>NZ_KI517367.1:2884204-3343042 GCF_000478505.2 Pseudomonas sp. HPB0071
GTCGGCGAAGGTCATCTGCTTCATGGAAAAACTCGGCTGGCGGGATCGGCGTATTTCACCAGATTCGGGAAGTCTTTTTCAGACCTTCCCTAACGCAATGGGCTGGCCTTTATTGTGTGTAGTGCTTCAAGGATCAACGATTATCGAGTAACGTGCCACTCTGTTTTGGTGAAACGTTTCAGCACAATAGTGTCTTATCGCTGTTATGTCTGTATCGCCCGATGTCGATGATTCAACATGCGATTAGGCTAAAACAATCATTACAAGAAAGGCACGGTGCTCTTCGGTCGCTCGTAGTGCCATGGAGGATTTGAATGTTCGAACTCGATGCGCAGCATATTCGCATGGGACAACAGGCCGCTGACAAGGATAGCGCGCTTGCCCTACTGGGTGAGGCCCTTGTTGCGGATGGGCTTGTGGCTCCCGGCTATATCGATGGTTTGCGTGCTCGCGAAGCCCAGGGTTCTACCTACCTTGGACAGGGTATTGCCATTCCCCATGGTACTCCTCAGACCCGTGACCATGTGTTTACAACGGGCGTACGAATCATGCAATTCCCCGATGGTGTAAGTTGGGGGGAAGGGCAGACCGCTTATCTGGCCATTGCAATTGCCGCCAAATCTGATGAACACCTTCGAATTCTCCAGTTATTGACGCGTGCACTGGGTGAAAAGTCGCTGGACGAGGCGATTCGCCGTGCCGAAAGCGCCGAGGCGATTGTTCAATTGCTGCATGGCGCCCCGCAAGAGCTTGAGCTGGATGACCAGCTGGTGCGTCTGCACGTGGAGGCTGATGATCTTGAAGACTTAGCGTGGGAAGGGGCACGTCTTCTGAAGAAGACACAATGCGTTGAGGCGGGATTTGCCGGTGCGCTACAAACGGGCGTCCCTCTGCCACTAGGAGAAGGGCTTTGGTGGCTGCACAGCGACCATGCCGTAAGCCGCCCCGGTCTTGCGTTTGTAACGCCTGCAACGCCGTTGACGCTGGAGGGGCAGCCAGTCAAGGGCTTGTTCTGTCTGGCCAGCCTTGGTGAGGCTCACCGTGATTTGCTGGAGCGCCTGTGTGACTTGCTGATCGCTGGCCGTGCCCAGGAGCTTAGCCAGGCAACCTCCAGCCGGGCGGTGCTCGAAGCGCTGGGCGGTGAGGTAGCACCGGACTGGCCCAGTGCGAGTGTGGTGCTGGCTAATGCCCATGGCTTGCATGCGCGTCCGGCCAAGGAGCTGGCGCGTGTGGCGAAGGCTTCAACCGGTGAGGTTCGGGTCAGGGTGGATGGCGGAACGGCCGTTTCGGCCAAGAGCTTGTCTCGCCTGCTGGCATTGGGTGCGCGCCGTGGTCAGGTGCTGGAGTTTCTGGCTGAGCCGGGAACCGATGCCGAAGCGCTGCTGGGGGATCTTGTCGCGGCGGTCGAGGCCGGGTTGGGTGAAGAGGTTGAGCCCATTAGCGCCAATACTCAACCGACGCACGCGGCCGTGCCGGTTGAAACCAATATTCTGGCGCGAGCAGAGGACACGGCGCCGCTAGCCTCAGGCGATACCTTCAAGGCCATTGCTGCGGCACCGGGGCTAGCCGTTGGGCCAGCCTATGTCGTGGCTCAGCAGCATTTCGACTTTCCTGCCGAGGGTGAGGGGGCTGCCGCTGAAACCGAGCGCCTCGAAGCGGCACTGGCGGCAGTCAGAACGGAAATCGATGCCCTGATCAGCCGTAGCGAGGCGGGCGCTATTCGCGACATCTTCCTGACCCATCTGGAGATGCTTGATGATCCGGATCTGCGTGAAGGCGTACAGACGCGCCTCAAGCGCAATGCCAGCGCCGCAGCGGCCTGGAATGCACAGATCGAGGAGGCGGCCGCTCAGCAGGAGTCATTGAAGGATGCGCTCCTGGCCGAACGTGCGGCTGATCTGCGTGATGTAGGCCGCCGTGTTCTGGGGCATCTGTGTGGGGTTGGCTCCGCCAGTGAACCAAGCGAGCCCTATGTGCTGGTCATGGATGAGGTCGGGCCTGGTGATGTGGCGCGTCTGGACCGTGACAGGGTCGCCGGTATCCTGACGGCACGTGGGGGGGCCAGCTCTCACAGCGCCATTGTTTCCCGCGCCTTGGGTATTCCTGCGATTGTAGGCGCTGGCCCGCGCGTACTGAACCTTGCACCTCAGACCATTCTTCTGCTGGATGGCGATCATGGCTTTGTCGAGGTCGGGCCGGATGCCGCACGCATCGAGCAGGTTCGTGTAGAGCGCGAGGTGCGGGAGCATCGTCGACAGGAGGCCGAAGCCAAGCGGTTTGAGCCTGCGGTCACCCGCGACGGGCACCGCATTGAGGTGGCTGCGAACCTGGGCAACACGGCGGATGCCCCGGCGGTAGTCGAACAGGGCGCAGAGGCAGTTGGCCTGCTGCGTACCGAGCTGGTATTCATGAGCCATGATTCGGCACCTGATGAGCAGGCGCAGGAAAAGGATTACCGACGCGTACTGGATGCGCTGGATGGACGACCGCTGGTGGTACGTACGCTGGATGTGGGAGGCGACAAGCCGTTGCCTTATATGCCGATTCCAGCCGAAGAGAACCCGTTCCTGGGTATTCGCGGTATACGCCTGACCCTACGTTGCCCGGAGGTGCTGGAAACCCAGCTGCGCGCCTTGCTTCGTGCGGCCGAGGGGCGTCCGCTTAGAATCATGTTTCCGATGGTGGGACGGGTTGAGGAGTGGCGTCAGGCGCGAGACATCCTCAATCGCCTGCGGCAGGAGATTCCGGCGGTCAATCTGCAGGTAGGCATCATGATCGAAGTACCTTCGGCAGCCCTGTTGGCACCGGTGCTGGCGCAGGAAGTAGATTTCTTCAGCGTCGGAACGAATGACCTGACCCAATACGCCTTGGCGATCGACCGTGGTCATCCCTTGCTGTCCGGCGAGGCTGATGGTTTGCATCCCAGCGTGCTGCGCCTGATCGATATGACGGTCCAGGCCGCCCATGCACATGGCAAGTGGGTAGGCGTATGCGGAGAGTTGGCCGCCGATCCGCTGGCGGTTCCGCTTTTGATGGGGCTGGGTGTGGATGAACTCAGCGTTTCAGCGCGCAGCATTCCGCTGGTCAAGGCGCGGGTGCGTGAACTGGATTTCGTGGCTGCACAAGCCTGTGCCCAGCGAGCACTGGCGCTGGCGACAGCAGATGAAGTGCGCGCCAGTGTGGAGGCCATGCAATGAGCCGTGTTTTGACCGTTACCTTGAATCCCGCGCTGGATCTGACGGTGCGACTGCCCGAACTGCATCCGGGAGAAGTAAACCGTAGTGAAGCGGTTGTCATGCACGCGGCAGGCAAGGGACTGAATGTGGCTCAGGTCCTGGCAGACCTGGGGCATTCGCTGACCGTAACCGGCTTTCTGGGCGCTGATAACGCCAAGCCGTTCGAAGCCTTGTTTGCCGAGCGTGGCTTCAAGGATGCCTTTGTGCGGGTAGAGGGCGAGACCCGCAGTAACATCAAGCTGGCCGAAACCTCAGGCCGCATTACGGACATCAACGGGCCGGGACCGCACGTTACCGAGACTGCCCAGGCTCAGTTGCTGCGCACCCTGGACGACGTAGCACCGGGACACGATCTGGCCGTTGTGGCCGGCAGTCTGCCACGCGGCATCGGTGCCGACTGGCTTGCCGAGCTGGTTCAACGGCTGAAAGCCCTAGGCTTGCGGGTGGCACTGGATACCAGTGGCGCCGCGCTGCGTGCCGGGCTCAAGGCTGGGCCGTGGCTGGTCAAGCCTAATACCGAGGAGCTGTCCGACGCCTGTTCGGCACCTGCCGATACTGCCGAGCAGCAGGCTACGCTGGCCGCTCAGCTGGCCGCTCAGGGTGTTGAGCACATAGTGATCTCTCAGGGCAGCGAGGGTGTTCGGTGGTTTGCGCCAGGTCGCGTACTGCAGGCCGTTCCGCCCAGGGTGCAGGTGGCCAGCACCGTAGGGGCCGGCGACTCGCTTCTGGCCGGTATGGCGCACGGTTTGCTCACCGGACTTGAGCCGCAGGACGCGCTACGCAACGCCACAGCCATTGCTGCCATGGCCGTCACTCAAATCGGCTTTGGCATTGATGATCCTGCCCGTTTGGCAGAGTTGGCGAACGGCGTCAGTGTTCACGTCATGACAGAACAATAAGCAGGGATAACTCATGAATATCGCAATCGTTACGACCTGCCCGACGGGCATGGTTACCAGTGTGCTCAGTGCACGATTGCTGGATGCTGCCGCACAGCGCCGTGGCTGGCAGACCAGTGTTGAAATCCACGACGGCCCCGAAGCTACGCTGCTGACGGATGATCAGATCGCTCGGTCTGAATTGATTGTCGTTGTGCATACCGGTGCGGTAGACCTTCGCCGCTTCGCGGGCAAGCGCGTTTACCGTGCAACACCGGCGGAAGCCCTGCGGGACGTCGATGCCTTTTTGCAGCGTGCCGAGCGTGAGGCCAAGGTGTACGAAGCCAGCGCCGAGCCTGAAGCTGTCAGCGCAGCCGCTGCACCTACCAAGCAGCCCCGTCTGGTGGCGATCACGGCCTGCCCAACCGGCGTTGCACATACGTTTATGGCAGCTGAGGCATTGATTCAGACCGCCAAGAAGCTGGGCTATAAGCTGGATCTGGAAACCCAGGGGTCAGTAGGCGCACGCAACCCTCTCAGTGCCGAGGCGATCGCGGAGGCCGATGCGGTTCTGCTGGCAACTGACATTGAGGTCAATACGGATCGCTTCGCGGGCAAGAAGGTGTTTCGCTGCGGCACTGGTGTCGCCCTCAAGCAGCCTGAAGCTACGCTCAAGCGTGCATTGGCTGAGGGTGAAATTCTGGGGGGCGCGGCGGCGGCTTCGTCTTCCGGACAAGCAAAGGCCGGTGCGAAAAAAGAAAAGACCGGAGTCTACAAGCACCTGCTGACGGGCGTGTCCTACATGCTGCCTATGGTAGTCGCCGGAGGCCTGTTGATTGCCCTGTCGTTTGTCTTTGGGATCGAGGCGTTCAAGGAGCAGGGCACGCTGGCGGCTGCATTGATGCAGATCGGTGGCGAAGCGGCGTTCAAGCTCATGGTGCCGGTGCTGGCCGGTTACATTGCATACTCCATTGCCGACCGGCCGGGCCTTGCGCCGGGAATGATTGGCGGGTTGCTGGCCAGTAATCTGGGCGCGGGCTTTATCGGCGGTATCGTGGCAGGCTTTCTGGCCGGTTATGTGGCGAAGGCGATTGCTCGCTGGGTGAAGCTGCCGGCCAGTGTAGAAGCCCTCAAGCCTATTCTGATCATTCCGCTGTTGGCGAGCCTGATTACCGGCCTTGTGATGATCTATGTTGTGGGAACGCCGGTTGCCCAGGCATTGACCGCGCTGACGGGCTTTCTGGAAAACATGGGGACGTCTAATGCCGTTCTGCTGGGTGTCATTCTGGGTGCCATGATGTGTGTGGATCTGGGTGGGCCGATCAACAAGGCGGCGTATGCCTTTACCGTAGGGTTATTGGCATCCAAGACCTATGGTCCGATGGCGGCTACGATGGCGGCCGGTATGGTGCCTGCGATCGGTATGGGGCTTGCTACCGTTCTGGCGCGCCGCAAGTTTGCCCAGAGCGAGCGTGAAGCGGGCAAGGCGGCCTTTGTCCTGGGGTTGTGCTTCATTTCCGAAGGGGCAATTCCCTTTGCAGCGAAAGACCCGCTGCGTGTGATCCCCGCGAGCATCGCGGGCGGCGCATTGACCGGTGCGCTCGTCATGCTGTTCAACTGCAAGCTGATGGCACCCCACGGCGGTCTTTTCGTACTCCTGATTCCCAACGCCATCAATCACGCCTGGCTATACCTGGCCGCCATTGCGGCGGGCAGTATCTTGACCGGTGTGGTGTACGCTGTGATCAAGCGGGGGGAAGTACAGGAAGAGCTGGTACCTGCGGCATGATTAAAAAGGGCTCTCAGGAGCCCTTTTTAATGCGTTGGCGACTTGTCTGATACTGCCGGATCAGGCCAACTGAACGACATATTTGCGTGTCCGCAAGGCAGCTTTCAGATCCTTTAACGCGTTGGGCAGCTGTTTGAAGGGAACAACCTCAAGAGTAGGTATGGCCAATCGATTGTTCTTGATCTGATCCATCAGATCGGCTCCTGCGATGGTCAGCTCCATCCAGTCCAGGACGGTGCCATGCTGGTGGATTGAGGCGAGGGCTTCCTCATGGTAAGAGATCGCCGTTGTGAAGGCAGGCAAGGGCGGCTGCTCGATCCGGTCCTGGATGCAGACCAGATGGCCATTAAGGCCCAGAAGACCGGCCAGCGAGGCGGCATGCTGGCCGGAAATTGTGTCAAAGGCAGCATAGAATTTACGGCCTTGCAGCTTTTTGAGTAACAGATCCCGCCAGTTTTCCTGGTGGTAATCCACAACCTCGGTCACGCCACGTGACAGCAGCTTTTCACGGTGCTGCTCCCCTGCGGTTACCCAGACGCGCCAGCCTTTTTGCAGCGCCAGTTGTGCCACCAACGATCCGACCGAGCCCCCGGCGCCGGTCACGAGTACATCCTTGTTGGTTGCATCCGGTACCTTCATGACCGACTGCCAGGCGGTCAGGGTAGGGCAGGGGAAGGCGGCGGCAGCAGTGTCACTAAGGCCGTCCGGCACCGGCATCACCATGTGGGCGGCGATCTTGATATGCGTGGCATAGCTGCCGGCGTGGTAGAGGTTCTGGTGATAGGCGACCCGCGTTCCGATACGCAGGTGCACGTCGCGACCGGCTGCGATTACGACGCCCATGCCGTCCACGCCTGGAATATGGCCCGGCTTCCAGACCTTTTCGGCCTGCGCAATGAATTTCCAGTCGACTGGGTTGATGCCGATGACCTTGTTGGCGATCAGGATTTCATTAGGCGCTAGCTCCTCGCTAATGGCATGGGTTTCCAGTACCAGATCCGTAGGCTCGTTACCGTGGCGCCAGGTCCAGGCGTGTACATCCAGCATGAGAGTCTCCTTTCAAGGGGGTATATTTTCTCCTTTATGGGGGTTAGTGATGGCTCGTAAAACCCTTACAGGAAAGGAATATGAGTAAAGAGCAGCGGAAGGAGCAGGAAAAAGCAGTGGCGCAGGGAGCATGATCAGGTTTGTATGGCTTCTCTGGATTGCCTACTAGACAAACAATAGGTATCCACTCACACGACAATTGCAAACAAACGACTGGCGAAGTTAAGCCGCTCGGGCAGCGGTATGCCGACCATAAGGAGGGCGAGCGCAGGCAACAGCGGAAGCACGTAAACAGTAAGAAGGACAGCCGAGGTTAGGAATTGCTCAAACCAACCGGTATTCGTAAGGTCATAACACCATTTGATATTTCAATACTTTGTTACAATTGCTGAGCCAACCTATTTTATTTGCTTATGAGCGACTCGAGCGATCCTGCTGCCCCTGACCACAGGGAAACATCTACACACCGCGCTGCGGCATCTCAAGCACCCCAACAGCGCCATCAACGGTTTCGCTCCATTCGGCAACGCCTGGCGTTCTGGGTCGGCGCGCTGCTGGTGGGTTTACTGGCGCTGGCTTTTGCGTGGCTGGCTGATCATGCCTTTCAGCTCTTTCAGCGTCTGTTGAATCACAGCCACTTATGGCCGTGGTTGGTGACACCCGCAGGATTTGCCCTTCTAGTCTGGCTGACTCAGGGGTGGCTGCGTAATGCCAGGGGAAGCGGCATTCCACAAGTGATTGCAGCGCTGGAAAAGCCCTCTGGTCAGTTCAGGGCAGCGGTGTTGGCCTGGCCGATCGCGCTCGCAAAGATGATACTGACATTGCTTGCCCTGCTAGTGGGGGCCTCGGTTGGCCGCGAGGGGCCGACCGTACATTTGGGCGCCTCGGTACTGTATGGCTTTGGTCGGCGGCTGGGCCTGTATGAGCGAAAGACGGTTTCGGGACTGATTCTCGCTGGCGGTGCCGCGGGTATTGCTGCGGCGTTCAACACGCCGCTGGCGGGCGTAGTATTTGCCATTGAAGAGTTGAGTCATACCTTTGAACAGCGCTTCAGCGGTCTGGTACTGACGGCTGTGGTGATTGGCGGTATGGTCACGCTGGGCCTGGTCGGACCGTATACCTATTTTGGCGTTATCAGTGCCAGTTTGCCCTGGGGCGATGCCTGGGTAGCGGTGGTCATATGCGGGCTGGCAGGCGGCCTGTTGGGCGGCGGCTATGCGCGGCTGGTCATTCCAACATCCCACGGCTGGCTTGGAAGGCTGGGCGCTATCCGCTCACGCTTCCCGGTTCGGTTTGCTGCCGTTTGTGGATTACTGGTTGCCTGTCTAGGGACACTGTCCGGACAACATGTCTTTGGTACCGGCTACGAGGAAACACGTGCCATTCTGGAGGGACAGCCCATAACCGATCAGGGCTTTCTCATCTGGAAGTTTCTGGCCAACGTGGTTTCGTATCTGGCGGGCATTCCCGGCGGGCTCTTTTCGCCTTCGCTCACAGTAGGCGCCAGCTTTGCGCCCTGGCTGGTCGATTGGCTCCCTGATGTCACTCTGCAGACCGGTGCGCTTCTGGGCATGGCGGCCTACCTCGCGGGCGTTACCCGGACACCGCTCACCTCGACTGTCATTACCCTGGAGCTGGCCCACAGCCCCGACATGGCGATCCCCGTATTGGCAACGTGCCTGCTGGCGAATGGTGTGTCCGGCTGGCTTTCGCCCACCTCGCTTTATCATGCGTTGGCTCAACAGATCCTGCATGCGGTGGAGCCTGAAGCGTCGAAGCCTACCAAGTGTGATTGAGATCACGCCGTAACAGCTGTTCTTCAGACTGTCACAGGGTTGTCAGGCGTTTTCGCTAAACCCATTCGCTCCAATAATCGTGGGAGCGCATGATGAGCACGTTCGATAATGGAAGACGGCGCCTGATCCAGGGGCTGGGCGTTGGATTGCTGCTGCCGGGAGTAGCACCTGCCGTGATCGCTGGCGCCAAGCAACGTCCGCTGATGCTTGAGGGAGTTCAGTCAGGTGATGTTCAGGGCAATCGGGCCATCGTCTGGAGCCGCTGTGATCGTCCGGCGCGAATGGTCGTCGAGTGGGACACTAAGGAGAGCTTTCGCCATCTGCGCCGAATGGTTTCGCCTGTGGTGACAGCCGACACGGATTACACTGCGCGCATGGACTTGCGCGGACTTCCCGCTGATCAATCCATTTTCTATCGGGTTCGTTTCGAAGATATTTACAGCGGTGCGCAGAGCGAGCCTGTCTTTGGACATTTGCGTAGCGCACCGACGCATCGTACCGATATCCGCTTCGTCTGGAGCGGTGACACGGTCGGGCAGGGATTTGGTATCAACCCTGATATCGGTGGCATGCGCATCTATGAGGCCATGCGTCGCCGACAGCCGGACTTCTTCCTGCACAGTGGCGATACCATCTATGCAGACGGCCCGCTAGAAGCCAAGACCACGACGGTGGAAGGCAAGGTCTGGCGCAACATCACTACAGAGGCCAAGAGCAAGGTTGCCGAGACGGTCGATGAATATCGTGGCAATTATCGCTACAACCTGATGGACGAAAATGTCCGTCGGTTCAATGCTGAAGTCCCGCAGATCTGGCAGTGGGATGACCACGAGACCACCAATAACTGGTCTTCTACCAAAGTGCTGGATGACCGTTACACCGTAAAGGACATCAACGTACTGGCCAAGCGGTCACGTCAGGCGTACCTGGAGTATGCCCCCATGCGGCTGCAACAGCGTGATGATGCCGGACGCATCTATCGCAAGATCAGCTACGGTCCTCGGCTGGATATTTTCGTGCTGGACATGCGGACCTACCGGGGCGGGAACAGCACCAACCTGCAACCCAATGAGGGACCAGACACTGCTTTCATGGGGCGCACGCAACTCGAGTGGCTCAAGCAGGGGCTCGCGGAGTCTACGGCTACCTGGAAGGTTATTGCGGCAGACATGCCCATTGGTCTGGAAGTCCCTGATGGGGTAGATGCAGCAGGAATGCCTCGTTGGGAAGCCATTGCCAATGGTGACGGCGGTGCACCCTTGGGTCGCGAACTGGAAATTGCAGAGCTCTTGCGTTACATCCGCCGGTGGAATATCAACAATACGGTCTGGCTGACTGCAGATGTGCACTACTGCGCGGCTCACCACTACCACCCCAACCGGGCAGCCTTCCAGGATTTCGAGCCCTTTTGGGAGTTCGTGGCAGGCCCCCTCAATGCCGGTGCATTCGGGCCCAACAAGCTGGACAACACTTTCGGGCCGGAGGCCGTGTTTGTGAAGGCGCCACCGGTAGCCAACAGCTCGCCGCTGTCGGGCTTCCAATTCTTTGGCGAGGTCAATATCGAAGGGCACAGCGGTGATCTGACTGTGACCCTGCGAGATCTGGATGGAAAGGCGGTATTCGAAAAGACGCTTCAGGCTGTTTAATCAGGCGGTAGAAACAAAGGGCTGAATGATCAGCCCTTTCTCTTATGCTTAGTGATGTTCCCGCGTCGCGCGGAATTTTATGTCAGGCCAGCGCTCTTCCATGAGACTCAGATTGACGCGAGTCGGAGCAAGATAGGTCAAGTGGCCACCGCCATCCACGGACAGGTTCTCCATGGCTTTGTTCTTGAATTCCTCAAGTTTCTTCTTGTCACCGCACTCGATCCAGCGGGCAGACCAGACATTGATCGGCTCGTAGACGCATTCCACCTTGTATTCTTCCTTCAGGCGGCTGGCAACGACGTCGAACTGCAGCACACCAACAGCGCCGAGAATGATGTCGTTGTTACGCTCAGGGAAGAACACCTGGGTCGCGCCTTCCTCTGCCAGCTCCTGCAGGCCCTGGCGGAGCTGCTTGGACTTGAGTGGGTCCTTCAGGCGTACACGGCGGAACAGTTCAGGCGCAAAGTGCGGAATACCGGTAAAGCCGAGGCTCTCACCTTCGGTAAAGGTATCGCCGATCTGGATGGTGCCGTGGTTGTGCAAGCCGATGATGTCGCCTGCAAAGGCTTCTTCCAGTTGTTCACGCTCGGAAGAGAAGAACGTCAGGGCGTCAGCAATCTTGATGTCCTTGCCGATCCGCACATGGCGCAGTTTCATGCCTTTTTCATACTTGCCGGAGCAGATCCGCATAAAGGCAATCCGGTCACGGTGCTTGGGATCCATGTTTGCCTGGATCTTGAATACGAAACCGCTGAATTTCTCTTCGACCGGCTGTACGTCACGCTCGTTGGTCGCACGCGAGAGCGGCTGTGGCGCCCAGTCCACGACCGCGTCCAGGACGTGATCGACACCGAAGTTGCCCAGGGCTGTACCAAAGAAGACCGGTGTCATCTGGCCCTTTAAAAATTCATCCGTATTGAACTCATGGCACGCGCCCTGAACCAGTTCGAGCTGCTCGACGAAATCATCGTACAGGTCACCCAGGTGAGTACGGGCTTCGTCCGAGTCCAGTTTTTCAATGACGCGGGTTGCGATACGCTCATGGCCGTGGCCAGGGGTATAGACAAAGATCTTGTCTTCGGAGAGGTGATACACCCCTTTGAAGTCACGGTAGGAGCCAATCGGCCAGGTAATCGGGGCCGCCTTGATTTTCAGGACAGCTTCGATCTCGTCGAGCAGCTCGATCGGATCGCGAATATCACGGTCCAGCTTGTTCACAAAGCTGACGATGGGCGTATCGCGCAGACGGCAGACCTCCATCAGGGCAATCGTACGAGGCTCAACGCCTTTACCGCCATCGAGCACCATCAGGGCAGAGTCAACCGCCGTCAGGGTGCGGTAGGTGTCTTCCGAGAAGTCTTCGTGACCGGGCGTGTCGAGCAGATTGATCATGTGCTCGCGATAGGGGAACTGCATGACCGACGTGGTAATGGAGATACCACGCTGCTTTTCCATCTCCATCCAGTCGGAGGTGGCATGGCGGTCGGATTTACGTGATTTAACGGTCCCGGCCACGGCAATGGCTTGCCCCATCAGGAGGAGCTTCTCGGTGATGGTGGTCTTACCGGCGTCCGGGTGGGAAATGATGGCGAAAGTGCGCCGCTTGGCGACTTCGGCGGCCTGCTTGGTCATGGAGGCTGATGTCCGGTGGATACTTAAACCGGCGATTATAGCAAGCCAAAAGGCCTGTAGGTTCAGGCCTTTTGGCTTTTCAGACGAGTCTTGTTCAGCAGGGTGGCCCTGATGCACTGGGCCACTCTGCCAGCGGCTTATTTAGGCCCTATTTCCGAGCAGCCCGAGTGTTTCACATACTTCTTGAGAATGGCCCACTGCGGACGCTCCTTGTTATCCCGGGGTTCGATGGAAAGGGAATAGTCGCCCCAGCCCGGACCTGCTGCCCAGTATGTAGCTGGGATACATTCCTTCTGAAGATGCGAGAGCATGTTATCCATGACCTTCATCCAGCGGGGATCATCCCCTGGTGCACCAAACTCACCAATGTGGCCTTTCTTGTTATTGGCCTTGAGCCAGTCAATAAAAGGTTGAACACGTTTAACGCCAATCATGGGATCAAGCTGACTGGTGTCCTTGGATTCGTAACGACCACCGGCATCAGCGTCGAAATACACATGAGCCGAGAAAATCAGATTGTCCGCCGGATCCTTGAGGTTTAGCAGGCCTTTGTTTACATCAGGCCAGCGCGCGCTGCTTGACCAGAAGTTGCCCTCGATCACGATCGGACGGCTCTTATCGACGGAGCGGATGCCATCGATGCCGTACTGGGCCGCGGTGTCCCAGTGGTCTTCCACATCATGCGGCTCGTTCATGATGTCATAGCCCAGCAGGGCAGGGTGCTTGCTCCAGGTTTTGGCGATCCGCTCCATGACGTCCTGGTAAGCCTCGTAGGGTACGCTCTCCGAACCAATGATCTGGTCGCGGTAACGCCCGTAGTTGTGCAGGTCCAGAATGACCTGCATCTTGTAGCGCTTGGCCGAGTCCAGCGTCTGGCTGATCAGGTCAGCGTACTGAGTGTCCAGCTCACCGTTGAGCTTGGGTTGCAGGCGCTCCCAGGTGATCGGGAAACGTACGACGCGAATCCCGCGATAGCCCCAGCGCCTGAAGTAGGAGTCGTCAGGAAAGAAGTAGTTGGTACCGTTCACACCCGGAAGCACCTGCGCCGCAAAGCCGGCACCCGAGAAATTCAGGCCGATCATCTCGGCTGGGTAATCGGCCGCCGAGGCGGTATGGCTCATGAGCAGGGGAGCGAATGCTAGAAAGGCATATCGCTTGAGGTTGCGTTTGATTCGCCCGGTTCTATTCATCGAAATAAGTGCCATAAGCGTAATGGGCAGGCCAGAACTGTACCTGCAGGGTTAACATGGATAGCCTGATAGCAAAACCCGTCAAACGTGCTCTTTGAGCAGGTCGATTGACAAGGGGGGCCGGCGGGGTTTGACGTAAAAATGTGATTGCCTATGGCTTTATTGAAAATACGTACAGCGATAGGAGCGGGAAGTAAACTCGATAAGCGTTAAAAAGCCATTAAGCTGAAAGCCTGAGCCGGACTCAGGACACAGGCTTTCAAGCCTGGCGCTTAGCAGGCATCCAGACGGAAGCAGACTCCTGTCCAGCGCTCAGCCTCCTCACGTGCATCCTGCTCGTTATCGAACTCGGCAATGACTCCGCCATGGGCGTAGATCACCGCCCAGGTTTCCTTCAAGGCAACCTGTAACGAGTTGATGAATGATGGAGGCTCTACCGAGCCGTCGACTTCGATGCCAAACATTTTGATTTCCCTATGAAATGAAGCAAAACATATTGTTGGAGTTTGGCCATATCCTTCCGTGATGTAAGGCACTGCATGGCGACACACGAAGACCTGTGCGTCTTAATAAAGTTTACGCCTTGCCATATTTCTTTCATCTTTTTGGTGAGCGGCAGTATCCAAATCTGGTTAGCACTCTCTCGCAAAAATCAATCTTTGTTGAAAATGCCTATCTGGCTTGAACGGGTTCTCTCAATTGCAGAGGAATCCTGACGGATTTTGGAACATCGGTTCGCCTGGCCGGTCGGTTTTACGAGGAGGGTTCGTACCGGATCGAGGTAAATCAGACAGTCGTATGGGATTTTTGATTGATCTTGCGGGCGTGTAGTCCTAAAGTTCGCGCCCGAACGTCCATGCTGGAAACGATCCATCCGGCTCAAGTACTGACGACGAGACAGCAAGGTCAACGCTCTGGACATGTTGACCTTTTTGCTTTCGGCGACGTGCCTTGGGAAGTAGGCGAACCAAAGTGGGGAAACGGATTAGGCGTTCAGCAATACCCCTACGAATCCATTTGTTCTGCCATTGGGAGTCCGACGCATGTCCATCCAGGTCGAAGATTATTACTCGCGCGAGACCTTCCAGCGAATGAAGTCCTTCGCTGACCAGCATGAAACGCCTTTTGTCGTAATCGATAAAGCCACCATTTCCAGAGCCTACGATGATCTGGTGAACAATTTCCCGTTTGCCAAAATTTATTACGCCGTTAAGGCAAACCCAGCTATCGAGATTACTGAGCTCCTACGCGACAAGGGCTCGAATTTCGACATCGCGTCCATCTATGAGCTGGACAAGGTACTGAGCACGGGCGTCAGTCCTGATCGCATCAGCTACGGCAATACGATCAAGAAAGCTAAGGACATTCGCTATTTCTACGAGAAGGGTGTGCGGATGTTCGCCACCGACTCCGAGGCTGACCTGCGTAATATTGCCAAAGCTGCGCCGGGATCGAAGATCTATGTGCGGATTCTGACCGAAGGCTCTAATACTGCTGACTGGCCGCTTTCACGCAAGTTTGGCTGCCAGACCGATCTGGCACTGGACCTCTTGATCCTGGCCCGCCAGCTAGGCCTTGTGCCTTACGGCGTCTCCTTCCATGTCGGCTCGCAACAGCGTGATATCGACGTTTGGGATGCGGCCATCGCCAAGGTCAAGGTGATATTCGAGCGCCTGCGTGAAGAAGACGGCATCGTTCTGAAGATGATCAATATGGGTGGCGGGTTCCCGGCAAACTATATTGCCAAGACCAACAACCTCGAAACCTATGCTGAAGAGATCATCCGTTTCCTGAAAGAAGACTTTGGCGACGAACTTCCGGAAATCATTCTGGAGCCCGGTCGTTCGTTGATTGCCAACGCCGGTATTCTGGTGAGCGAAGTGGTACTGGTGTCGCGCAAATCGCGCACCGCCGTTGAGCGCTGGGTATACACCGACGTAGGCAAATTTTCCGGTCTGATCGAAACCATGGACGAGTCCATCAAGTTTCCGATCTGGGTCGAGAAGAAAGGTGAGATGGAAGAGGTCGTGATTGCCGGCCCTACCTGTGACAGTGCCGACATCATGTATGAACACTACAAGTATGGTTTGCCACTGAACCTTGCCAGCGGTGACCGTCTGTATTGGTTGTCTACCGGGGCGTACACCACCAGCTACAGTGCTGTGGAGTTCAATGGCTTCCCTCCACTCAAGGCCTATTACCTCTAAATAGCGCTCATAAAAACCCGCTTCGGCGGGTTTTTTATCATTCAGACGGCAAGGGGCGAATCGTAGCGCTTGCTCTGGGCTCTGGTAAGGGCCGCTTGATCCGTCTCGTCGCCCAATTCGGCGGCGCGCTCGAAATAGCTCAGCCCGATCAGGCGCAGCGCTTCATGGTCGGAGTCCAACAGTCCTTGCCGGCTGGCCCTGAAAAAATTGAGGTTGCCGGCCTTCAAGGCTTCCTTCAACCAGTGCTGGGCTTCCTCAAGGCGACCCGTTGTTGCCAGCACCGCTGCATAGCTATATTGACCGCGAAAATCGCCTGCCTCTGCCGACCGCTTGTACCAGTCATGTGCAACCTTTGTATCCCGTGTAACGACAAGACCCTCTTCGTAGAAGCGTCCAACGAGATTCATGGACTTGGCATGGCCCAGCTCAGCGGCGCGTCGGTAGAATAAAAAGGCGCTGTGCTCGTTACGGGAGACACCGCGTCCTGTCGCCAGCAGATTGGCATAGTTGTACATGCCCCAGTCCAGGCCCTGTTCAGCGGCCTGACGATAGGCCTCGGCTGCTGCGTGGGCATCCTGCTCGCAGCCCCAGCCATGTTCGCGGCAACGTCCTACCATGTTGAGCGCCATCGTGTGGCCTTGATCGGCAGCGATAGTGAACCAGATCAATGCGAGGCTGGCGTCCTGTGCAATGCCGCGGCCCTCCAGCAGGATCTGGCCTAGCATGGCCTGGGCATCTGGCGAGCCGGCCTTGGCAGCCGTCAGGATGACACGGGCCGCCTCCCTGGGATTATCCGATGCCAGTGCCTGTTCCAGCGCCTGGTTTTCGAGAACTTCCTGTCGCCTCAAGACGTAGGCCATGGTTATACGTCTACCCAGCGGCGTAGCAGGTTGTGATAGGTCCCGGTCAACTGAACCAGTGAAGGATGATCAGGGACGTCGCGGGTCAGGTTTTGAATGGCTGTGTCCATTTCGAACAGCAGGGCCCGCTGGCTATCTTCGCGAACAAGACTCTGAGTCCAGAAAAACGAGGCATATCGAGTGCCTCGAGTCACCGGCTCCACCTTGTGCAGGCTGGTGGCCGGATAGAGCACGGCGTCGCCTGCCTTTAGCTTTACGCGCTGTGTGCCATAGGTGTCCTGAATCACCAGTTCTCCACCGTCATAGCTGTCGGGATCACTGAAAAACACTGTGGTCGAGATATCGGTTCTGACACGCTCGACGCTGTTTTTCACGTTGCGTACGGCGTTGTCTATATGGAAGTCGAATGAGCCGCCGGCGGTGTAGCAGTTGATCAAGGGCGGGAAGATCTTGTGAGGCAGTGCCGCAGACATGAACAGGGGATGCTGCCAGAGCCGATGGACAATCGCTTCGCCGATTTCACGCCTTAACGGATGGTCTTCGGGAAGTTGAAGATTATGCTTGGCCTTGGAGGATTGATGTCCGGCAGTGATTTTTCCATCACTCCACTGGGTCTGTTCAAGCGCCTCTCGGATACGAGCCGTTTCTTCAGCAGTAAAGACCTGGGGTATGGCTAGCAGCATGACGCGCTCCGACGAGCATAAAAAAAGCTATTAATGATAGTCATTCTCAGAATTTTTGCAAAAAGTACAGCGTAGAACTGCAAGCTGTCTTTGATAATTCAGAATACTTTAAATTACTATTGATACTAATTCGTATTTGCGTATATTTTCCGCGGCTTCGTTCGTGGGGAATAATTAGAAATGACACGTCAAACCGAGTTGGGTGTTACGCCTAGGCTGTTAGTTTCAGCGGTAGGGGTAGCCATAACGGCTTTTTCCGGTACTACGCTTGCTCAACAAGCGCCTACTAAGCAAAGTGCTAACCAAGGCTCGAGCGTATTGGATCTGAACAGCACCACCGTCCTGGGGGATGAAGAGGGCAGTTATAACGCTCAGGAATCAGCATCGTCCAAGTACACGGCTCCGCTGCGTGACACACCCAAGTCAGTGACGGTAATACCGGCTCAGGTAATCCAAGACACCGGTGCGCTTTCATTAACTGACGCGCTACGGACTGTTCCAGGCATCACGTTTGGAGCAGGAGAGGGAGGAAACCCCCAAGGCGATCGCCCCTTCATCCGCGGTTTCAGTGCTGAAAGTGACACTTTTGTTGACGGTTTGAGAGATATCGCTTCGCAGACACGTGAAGTATTCAATCTCGAAAGCGTTGAAGTCAGCAAGGGGCCAGGCTCGGCTTATACAGGCGCAGGTTCGACTGGGGGTAGCCTCAACCTGATTTCCAAAACGCCCAAGATGCATGATTTCGTCAATGGCGGCTTTACCTATGGCTCTGATCAGACTCGCCGTACAACCCTGGATGTCAACCATGTATTGACCGACTCGGCTGCCTTCCGCCTGAATCTGATGAAGCACGATGCCAATGTGGCTGGTCGTGATGGTCCAGATGTCAGCCGCTGGGGTGTAGCACCTTCGATTAGTTTCGGTCTGGGTACACCCACACGTGCCACGTTTTCCTACTACCACTTGGAAACAGATGACACGCCGGACTATGGTATTCCGCTGACCAATGTGAACCGCAGCAAGGCCAACCCGAGCGGGCCGGCTCATGTAGATAAGGACAACTGGTACGGGTCTAGCCGTGATTACCGTGAAAGCACGACCGACAGCGGTACGCTTCGAATCGAGCACGATTTGAATGACAGCCTCACGCTGTCTAACAGTTTTCGCATGGTGCGGACCACACTGGACTACGTGGCTACCAACCCGGACGACAGCAAAGGCAACGTTGCAAACGGTTACGTCTATCGCTCACCTAAGAGCCGCAATTCAACATCAGAAGGCTGGGTCAACCAGACCGACTTGAAGGCGCTGTTTAATACGGGGACGATTGAACATACTCTGGTAACGGGCTTGGAATTTAGTTACGAAGATGTGCATAGTCGCCCCTATACCTTTACATCGACGGCGTCCGGTACAACATGCAATGCGTCCTTGCTGGCCAGTGGTGATTGCACCAGCCTGTATAACCCCACCTACAAGGATGGATGGGCAGGCACGATTACCGAGGGTGCGTCTTATACGGATACCGACACCAAGACCAGTGCCGCCTATGTATTCGATACACTGAAGCTTAACGATCAGTGGTCTGTAAACCTTGGTCTGCGCTACGACGATTACCAGGTCAAGAGCAGCGGCTTCGGCAATAATGGTGTTCGTGGTGCAGCCAACACCAATTTCTCCAATGAAAACAATTCGCACTTCTGGAACTATCAGGTTGGTGTCGTTTATAAGCCCGCATCCAACGGCAGTATCTATGTAGCGTGGTCGACATCGAGTAACCCATCGGGCGAGACGGGAGGAGAAGGTTTGTCCGATCTGGCGGCTGCCAATAACGGACTGGATCCAGAGCGTAATCGCAATTATGAAGTGGGGACGAAGTGGGACTTCTTCAACGAAGCGCTTTCGCTTAATGCGGCCTTGTTCCGTACAGACAAGACCAATGCTCGCGTTGCCAGCGCAGACGCCAACATATCGCAAGTACTGGACGGCGAGCAGCGTGTCCAGGGCGTGGAGCTGGGCTTCAGTGGCAAGCTGACGCCTCACTGGAAAGTATTCGGCGGTTACACCTACTTGGATAGCGAGATCCGCAAGTCGACCACCACTTCCGATGAAGGCAATAAGATGCCTCAGACACCGGAAAATAACTTTACTCTGTGGACAACTTATGATGTCACTCAGGATTTCACAGTGGGGGGTGGCGCTACGTATGTGGATCGTCAGTTCGGTAATACGGCCAACTCGACCTACATTCCCTCCTACACGCGCTATGACGCGATGGCGGCTTACCGCGTGACGAAGAATCTGGATCTGCAGTTGAATGTGCAGAACCTGACGGACAAACGTTATTTCGACCAAGTGTACTCAACCCATATGGCGCACGTAGCGCCCGGACGTACAGCGCTCCTGAGTGCCAACTTCCATTTCTGATGGAAAAGTGCATGGCCCGGCTCCTGTGAGCCGGGCTTTTTGTATGGATATCTCTTACTTGTCAGGCGCATATGGCACACGCGCTCTGGTTTTGAATGGCTCGTGGATCGAGTGATTTAAATGAAAAAGCTTCTCTTCCAGCTGCATTGGTTTATGGGCATCACGGCAGGACTGGTGCTGGTCATCATAGGCGTGACCGGCGCTGCGTATTCGTTCGAGCCGGAGATATCGAACCTGATCAATCGTTCTGCAGCGGTAGAGCAGCGAATGGCTGGAAATGCGCTGGCACCTTATGAGCTTATCAAGCGCGTCGAGGCGTACGAGGGTAAAAAGGTAACCGGGCTATGGGCCGATCTGGTGCTCAACAGTAATGTCCGCGTATTTCTCGAGCCCCCGCCGGGAGAGCGGCGCGGGCCTATGCGCTTTGTCGATGCCTATACCGGTGAGGTATTGAGTGAACCGATTGGCGCCGAATTCTTTGGGCTCATGCTGCGATTGCATCGTTTTCTTGCTGTGGGAGAAACCGGCAAGGCGATTGTGGGTGCCTGTACCCTGATGCTCGTATTCTTCTGTTTGTCTGGTCTCTATCTTCGCTGGCCTAAACAGGTTGCCAGCTGGCGCGCCTGGTTGACCTTGGATTGGGCCCGTAAAGGGCGCAGCTTCAATTGGGACCTGCATGCTGTCGCAGGCACCTGGTGCCTTATGCTCTATCTGCTGGCGGCGCTCACGGGGCTCTTCTGGTCCTACGAGTGGTACCGCAACGGCCTGATCCGGTTGTTGGATGATGCGCCTGCCGAGCAGCGAGGCGAGCGCAAAGGCGGCAGGCCGGAACGTCCTCAGCCAAACGGGGTGCCACCCATCATCAATCATGAGGCCCTTTGGGCAAGCGTGCAGCAAGCGGCCGGTCCGACGCTGGAAGGTTATACCTTACGCCTGCCCTCGGCAGCCGGTCAGCCGGCAATAGTCTTTTATCGCCTTCAGAATGCCGATCATCTACGAGCACTCAACAAGCTGGACCTGGACCCGCAAACCGGCGCGGTCCGCAGCCATGAGCGCTACGCTGACAAGAGCATCGGCGGGCAGCTGCTGGGCAGCATCTATGCGCTGCACACGGGAGAATACTTCGGGTTGCCGGGGCGGCTGCTAATGTTTCTAGCCAGCCTCGCCATGCCCTTGTTCTTTATCACGGGCTGGTTGCTCTATCTGGATCGCCGCCGAAAGAAAAAGGGGATTCGCCAGGCTCGTCGCGAAGTCATACCTACGGCAACAGAGGATGAGCCCTGGTTGATCGGCTTTGCCAGTCAGAGCGGTTTGGCGGAGCAACTGGCCTGGCAAACCGCCGGCCAGCTACAGGCTGCAGGCCAGCCAGCAACGGTAAAGCCGCTGGCTCAGCTCAATTCTGATGCCTTGACGGCGGCTCGCAAGGCATTATTTATCGTCAGCACCTTTGGTGATGGCGAGGCTCCAGATAATGCCCGCAAATTCGAGCGCGCCGTATTACGGCAGGCGGTGTCCCTGAAGCAGCTCTCCTACGGTGTGCTGGCGCTAGGGGATCGGCAATATCCGGATTTCTGTGCGTTCGGACGACGTCTGCAGCGTTGGCTGAGCGGGCAGGGCGCTCATAGCCTGTTCGATACGGTTGAGGTAAACCGGGACGATGAGGTTGCCTTGGGTCTATGGCAGTCTCGCCTGGGCGAGTTGGGTGCCGTGGCGCATATCCAACCAGCTACTGCTCCGTTCCAGGATTATCACCTGTCGGCCCGTCAGTGCTTGAACCCCAGAGGGCAGGGATGGCCCGTCTTCAGGGTCGATCTCCAAATGCCGGCAAATTGCTCGTGGGCAGCCGGCGACCTTATCGAAATACTGCCGCGTTATCCTGTGTCATTCGTACAGGAATGGCTAAGTCCATTGGGACTTTCTCCAGATTCCCTTGTATGGCTGGACGGGATCGAGTTGCCGTTGGATCAGGCATTGGCAACACGTTTTCTGCCTGAGGACGTGCACCAGATGGTAGGCATGCACGCACAGGGATTGGTTGAGGCGCTGCTGCCTTTGGCGGTCAGGCAGTATTCAATTGCATCCCTGCCCGTTGAGGGGACTATGTCACTGATCATTCGCCAGGAGCGCAAACGAAGTGGGCAGTTGGGTATCGCGTCTGGCTGGCTGACCACCCATGCTCCAGAGGGTGGGCACCTGATGGCACGCCTAAGACCTAATCCCGCGTTCCATATGCCTCATGACGATCGGCCTGCGCTCTTTATTGGCAACGGCACGGGGATAGCCGGCTTACGGGCACTGCTCAAGGCGCGCATTGACGCAGGACACAGCCGGAACTGGCTGCTCTTCGGTGAGCGGAATCGTGGGCATGATTTCTTCTACCAGGAAGAATTGGAGCGCTGGCTGGCGCATCGGCAGCTTGCCCGGCTTGATCTGGCTTTTTCCCGTGATCAGGAAGACAAGGTATATGTTCAGGATCGCTTGCTGGAATCCACAGAAGACGTCCGAGCCTGGGTCGAGCAAGGCGCGGTCATTTACGTCTGTGGCAGCTTGCAGGGCATGGCGCGAGGTGTACATGCCGCCCTGGTTGAGATCCTGGGCGAATCGGGCCTGGAGCGGTTGCAGGAGGAGGGGCGCTACAAGCGGGACGTTTATTGACGGATAGCCTCTGGCCATTCCCATTTGCAGGAGGGAGATGGCCAGTTGCGCTTTGCCTGTAAATCGATAAGCTCTCCGGCCACTCGGGAAAGCACATGCATAGCGGCGGTGATGCCCCTTGAGAAGCAGCTTTCCACTCTGTCTGCCATGGTTCGGATCCTGGCATTCGCTTAGAAGGGATGTGTATGTCGGAAGTACGTCACGGTTCTACCCAACATTGCACTGCTGACGAGGCAGGGACTTACCGTCTTGTTATCTGGCGACTCATTCCGTTTCTCTGTTTCTGTTACCTGGCTGCCTACCTGGACCGTATCAACATCGGATTCGCAAAGTTGCAAATGCTTGATCAGTTGCATCTTTCCGAGACGGCTTACGGGTTGGGGGCAGGGCTCTTCTTCGTCGGCTATATCCTGTTCGAGGTGCCCAGTAACCTGGTGCTGGAGCGTGTCGGCGCCCGTATCTGGATTGCCCGAATCATGATCACCTGGGGGTTATTGTCGGGCGCCACGATGTTTGTGACCGAGGCGTGGCAGTTCTACCTCCTGCGTTTTCTTCTAGGGGCCGCCGAAGCGGGCTTTTTGCCTGGTGTTCTGTTTTACCTGACCCAGTGGTTCCCTACTTATCGCCGAAGCCGCGTCATTGCACTGTTCATGATTGGTCTGCCGCTGTCGAGCCTGATTGGCGGGCCGATTTCGGGTTGGATCATGAGCCATTTCCATCAGGTCAACGGCTTGCAGGGCTGGCAATGGCTCTTTCTGCTGGAAGCCGTGCCTACAGTGGTTCTGGGTATTTTGACTTTCTGGGTGCTGCCCAACACCATCAGCGAAGCCGCCTGGCTGAGCGCAGAACAGAAACAGGTGCTGTTGCAGAAGCTTGAGGAAGATGAATCCGATCGACCCAATACGCCCTATCGTTTTCGCGACGGATTCTGGGACATCAAGGTCTGGATGCTGGGAGGAATCGACTTTTCAATCCTGCTTTGTGCTTATGCCATGGGATTCTGGCTGCCAACCTTCATCAAGGGCGCTGGGGTAACCGATACCGTGCATATTGGATGGCTCACCGCCATTCCAAGCCTCATGGGGCTGATCGGTATGCTGGCCATTGGCGCAAGCTCGGACCGTTTTCGGGAGCGCCGCTGGCACATCATCGTGCCGTTCATCGTAGGGGCTGCGGCGCTGTCCATGAGCACCTTCTTCTCCCAGGACGTCATGATGCTGGTGCTGCTGTTCGGAATCGCCTCGGCTGCGATCATTGGCGCCGTCCCGGTCTTTTTCAGCCTGCCGGCCACCTTTCTCAAGGGGACGGCGGCTGCGACCGGCTTTGCCCTGGCCTGTTCGCTAGCCAACATTGCCGGTCTGGTCAGCAACTCGCTGATGGGGTTTGTGCTGGATCTGACCCATAGCAGCGCCGTAGCGCTCTGGTGCTTTGCTGGTTCGCTGCTGCTCAGCTGTCTGCTTGTACTGGCCCTGCCGGCCAAGGTGGTAAACCGCTGAGGTCAACCTGCTGCTAGGCTGAAAGAAGTCCTGATTACGGAGGCGCCCATGTTCAGTCACATCCAGCTTGGCATTCACGATCTGTCAGGCATGACGGCCTTTTACAACGCTGTGTTGAGCGAGCTTGGCATGATTCGTATGCCCAACGAGCAAGACGGTGGTCCCGAGGGTGCTGGCTGGCAGTATCCCGGGCAGCGATGGCCGCAGTTCTTTATCCAGTTTCCCTTTGATGGAAAACCCGCTTCGGTGGGTAACGGAACGCAGGTAAGTTTTGCGGCTCCCTCACAGACCAAAGTGGATGCCGCATGGCGTCAGGCGCTGTTGCATGGCGGCTCCGATGAAGGCGCTCCGGGGCTAAGACCACAGTACGCGCCAGATTACTATGGCGCGTACTGCCGCGACCCTGAGGGCAACAAGTTATGCTTTGTTCATGCCGAAGGGCTGCCGTTAGCGCACCACCAGTAAGGCGCCGCCGGCCATACGCAGCATATTGCCGGTATTGCTACCCATGAAGAAGTGTCGTAATCGGGAATGTCCGTAGGCGCCCATGACCGTCAGGCCAATTTCCTGCTGTTTGCGGTACTTCTCAAGCGCAAGCTCTACATCGCCTTCGACGATGGCGGTCACAGCGCTCAAACCCACAGAGCGTAGGATAGTGGCTGCATCTTCAAGAGGCTGACGATTTTCGGCGTTATCCTTTCCGACGGTCACGATATGGCACTCCAAACCCCGAAATAGCGGGCTTTCGGCCATAAGCTCGAGTGCCTTTCGCGCACTGTTGCTGTTATCGAAGCCCAGCATAACGCGCTGAGGGATCTCAAACGCTACCGGTGTCACAAGAATCGGACGGGTCAGGGTGCGGATTGCGCTTTCTAAATGGCTACCGATCAGCCGCGCCGGCGGGGTTTCCTCGCCCAGTCGACCCATGACGAAAAGAGCGCTTTGCGCCTGCATATCCCGCAGCGTATCGAGAAAGTCTCCGTGCCGCTGCAGCGTATCGGTTTCCTGAGCGCCCAGCTTGGTAACATGCTCCTGAGCCGCTTCCAGTAGAAGCTGCCCTTGCTTGAGACCTAGCCCCCTGCGTTTCTCATCCAGTCTGGCCAACTCGTCCAACAGGTGCTCCCGGCTGCCCAGCCCGATAGTGCCACTCAGGTCAGAATCGGCAGGATAATGTTTGCGGTCAAGCACATGCAGCAGATGTATGGGGGTGCCCAGCTTCAGGCTGGCCCAGGCAGCATAATCGCAAACACCTCGTGTTGCAGGGGAGCCATCGATACAGGCGATGATCCTGTTCATTACTGTTCCTCGATCAGTAGCATTCAAAACACGATATCTAGTGGCCCATCACTTTGTTGGCCGCGTCCGGTTTGTCATGGATGCCAAAGCGGTCGACCAGCGTAGCACTAGCCTGGTTCAGGCCAATGACCTCCACGTGCGCACCTTCCCGACGGAACTTGAGAACGACGTTATCCAGTGCCGAAACCGCTGTAATGTCCCAGAAGTGGGCATGGGTCAGGTCGATCACTACATGGGAAACCGCTTCCTTCAGGTCGAATGCTGCGTTGAAACGAGTAGTCGATGCGAAGAAAACCTGCCCTTTTACGTCGTAGATCCGTTTTTGCCCATTTTCCAGTCGGCTCTCTACCGTCAGGTAGAACGCCACCTTGTTGGCAAAAAACAGCGAAGCCAGCAGTACACCGGTGAGCACACCAAAGGCGAGGTTATGCGTGAAAACCACCACAGCCACGGTGACCAGCATCACTATATTGGTGGATAGGGGGTATTTTTTCAGGTTACGGATGGAGTCCCAGCTAAAGGTGCCGATAGAGACCATGATCATGACGGCAACCAGTGCAGCCATGGGAATGCGCGAGACCCAATCCCCAATGAAAACCACCAGAATCAGTAGGAATACTCCGGCCACGAGAGTGGATAGACGGGAGCGGCCGCCAGACTTCACGTTAATAACTGACTGGCCGATCATCGCGCAGCCTGCCATTCCGCCCAGAAGGCCCGAAACAATATTGGCCAGCCCTTGGCCCTTGCATTCACGGTTCTTGTCGCTGGACGTATCGGTCAGGTCATCCACGATAGTGGCAGTCATCATGGACTCCAGCAGGCCTACCACGGCAATGGCAGCCGAGTAGGGGAGGATGATCAGCAGGGTATCCAGGTTGAGCGGCACGTCAGGCAGGAGAAATACCGGCAGGCTGTCAGGCAGTTCACCCATGTCCCCTACGGTGCGTACATCAAGACCCAGATACATCGAGAGGGCCGTCAGCAGCAGGATGCAGACCAGTGGTGAGGGAATGAACTTGCCTAGCGTGGGTACGTAGGGAAACAGATAAATGATGCCCAAGCCAGCCGCTGTCAGGGCATAGACATGCCAGGTGACATGGGTCAGTTCAGGCAGTTGCGCCATGAAAATCAGGATAGCCAATGCATTAACGAAGCCGGTCACTACGGAGCGCGAGACAAAGCGCATCAGCGAGCCCAACCTCAGAAAGCCGATGATGATCTGGATAACGCCAGTCAGCAGCGTAGCGGCAAGCAGGTATTGGAGGCCATGATCGCGCACGAGGGTGGTCATGAGCAGGGCAGTCGCGCCTGTCGCTGCCGAGATCATGCCGGGACGCCCCCCTGCGAAGGCGATGGTCACCGCGATACAGAAGGACGCATACAGGCCGACTTTCGGATCGACGCCAGCAATGATGGAAAAGGCGATGGCCTCTGGGATGAGCGCAAGAGCAACGACCAGGCCGGCAAGAATGTCGCCGCGCAGATTGTAGAGCCAGTGATTCTTGAGGGTATGCAGCATTGCAGGTACCAAAGCAAAAGCCAAAACCCGCACGCCGAGCGGACGGCATGCGAAGCCCATGGGTTATGACACGTTGAAAAAAGACAAGTGCTGGGCCTGAAAGGCGCGCAGCAAATACCGCACTGACGGGTGCTTCCAGCGTCAGCGGTACAGGCGAGGAGGGGAAAGCGCTATGGCGGCGTAGGCAGCCAGCAAAGAGGGTTAAGCAGTGTCATCAGACCTGTCTTCAGCCTTCGAAATAAACGAGGGAGCGACCTTAACACAAAATGTAAAAAGGTGCAGACAGCATTAAAGACTTGCTGTATTAGGCCGATAACAAAATCAGAAGTTTCGGAGCGCGCCTCTGACAGAAGTGCTCTGCGAAAGTTCCCAAAAGAGCAAAATAATCGGATAACTGGCTAGTTGCCACCGCTTCGATTGGTTATATTTTGCTCAGGGGTGCGGCGAAGAATCGCACTTCACTTCTGATGAGGAGTCAAGACGTGGATATGAACCGTCGGCAATTCTTCAAGGTCGCGGGTATCGGCCTTGCAGGATCTAGCCTGGCGGCACTAGGCATGGCACCGACGCCAGCTTTTGCCGAACAGGTGCGCCATTTCAAACTGGCGCGCACCATCGAAACGCGTAACACCTGCCCTTACTGCTCTGTGGGTTGTGGCTTGGTTATGTACAGCCATGGCGATAAGGCCAAGAACGTTGCGCAAAACATCATTCACATCGAAGGCGATGCGGATCACCCGGTGAACCGCGGTACGCTGTGCCCGAAAGGTGCCGGTCTGCTGGACTTCATCCACAGCCCGAATCGACTGAAGTACCCCGAGGTCCGCGAAGCAGGCTCCAACGAGTGGAAGCGCATCTCCTGGGAAGAGGCGATGGATCGCATCGTCAAACTGGTCAAGGAAGAGCGTGACGCCAATTTCATCACCAAGAATGCTCAGGGCCAGACGGTTAACCGTTGGACGTCCGTAGGCTTCCTGGCTGCGTCCGCTGCTTCCAACGAAGCCGGTTATCTGACTCAGAAAGTCGTTCGTAACCTTGGTCTAGTCGGTTTCGATAACCAAGCTCGCGTTTGACACGGCCCGACGGTGGCAAGTCTTGCCCCGACATATGGCCGTGGCGCCATGACGAATACCTGGACGGATATTCGTAATGCCAACCTGATTCTGGTGATGGGCGGAAACGCCGCTGAAGCGCATCCGTGCGGCTTCAAGTGGGTGACTGAAGCGAAGGCCCATAACAAGGCACGCCTGATCGTGGTCGATCCGCGTTATACCCGTACGGCTTCCGTATCGGATTATTACGCGCCGATTCGTACCGGCTCGGACATTGCGTTCCTGGGCGGCCTGATCAATTACCTGATCACAAACGATAAGATTCAGCACGAATACGTTCGTAACTACACTGACGTCTCCTTCATCGTGAACGAAGGTTTCACGTTCGAGGACGGTCTGTTCAGCGGTTACAACGCCGAGAAGCGCACCTATAGCGACAAGTCCACCTGGAGCTATGAGAAGGGCGCGGATGGTTTTGCCAAGGTCGATCCGACCCTGGAACACCCGCGTTGCGTCTTCCAGCTGATGAAGAAGCACTACAGCCGTTACACACCGGAAGTTGCCAGCAATATCTGCGGTATGCCGCAGGATCGCATGATGAAGATCTGGGCGGAAATCGCCGAGACCTCGCAGCCTGGCAAGACCATGACCATTCTGTACGCCCTGGGTTGGACGCAGCACTCTGTGGGCGCCCAGATCATCCGTACAGCGGCAATGGTTCAGCTGCTGCTGGGTAACGTGGGTCTGCCGGGTGGCGGTGTGAACGCACTGCGCGGTCATTCCAACATCCAGGGTCTGACCGACCTGGGTCTGCTGTCGAACCTTCTGCCGGGCTACATGACGCTGGGCAATGATGGTGAGCAGGACTTTAACGCTTACATCACCAAGCGTGCGCTCAAACCGCTTCGTCCTGGCCAGATGTCCTATTGGCAGAATTACGGCAAATTCCATGTCAGCCTGATGAAGGCCTGGTATGGCGATGCGGCGACCGCTGAAAACAACTGGTGCTACGACTATCTGCCCAAGCTGGACGTACCGGGTGCCGGTTATGACGTGATGAAGATGTTCGACATGATGTCTCGTGGCGAAGTCCGTGGCTATTTCTGCCAAGGCTTCAACCCGATCGCATCGTTGCCGGACAAGAATCGCGTAGTGGCTGCGCTTGCCAAGTTGAAGTGGCTGGTCATCATGGACCCGCTGGCAACCGAAACCTCCGAGTTCTGGCGTAATGCCGGCGAGTACAACAACGTTGATACCGCCAGCATCAAGACCGCAGTGTTCCGTTTGCCCACGACCTGCTTCGCTGAAGAAGATGGCTCTCTGGTCAACAGTAGCCGTTGGCTGCAGTGGCACTGGAAGGGCGCTGAAGCACCCGGTGAGGCGCGTACCGATGTGACCATCATGTCGGAAATGTTCCTCAAGCTGCGCGAGATGTATCGCACGGAGGGCGGTGCCTATCCGGATCCGATCCTGAACCTGTACTGGCCGTACAAGATTCCGCACGAGCCGTCTCCCGAGGAGTTGGCCAAGGAGTTCAACGGTTATGCCGTCAAGGACGTTACCGATGCCACTGGCGCGGTAGTGGCCAAGGCTGGCCAACAGCTGTCGGGCTTCGCTCAGCTCAAGGACGACGGTACAACGGCTTCGGGCTGCTGGATCTTCTGTGGCAGCTGGACCGAGCAAGGCAACCAAATGGCGCGCCGTGACAATAGCGATCCCTATGGTGTCGGTCAGAGTCTGGGCTGGGCATGGGCGTGGCCGATGAACCGCCGGATTCTGTACAACCGTGCCTCGGCCGACCCAAGCGGTAAGCCATGGGGACCGGACAAGAAGCTGGTCTGGTGGAACGGCAAGAACTGGGGCGGCGCTGACGTTCCAGACTTCAAGCCGGACAGCGCACCGGAAGCCGGTATGAATCCGTTCATCATGAACCCGGAAGGTGTGGCGCGTTTCTTCGCCGTCGACAAGATGGCCGAAGGTCCGTTCCCTGAGCACTACGAGCCCTTCGAGACGCCGATCGGGGTTAACCCGATGCATCCGAAGAACAACAAAGTGATCAGCAACCCGGCCGCTCGTGTTCTGCCCTCCGTATGGGAGTCGTTCGGCAAGGCCGACAAGTTCCCGTATGCGGCGACCACGTACCGTCTGACCGAGCACTTCCACTTCTGGACAAAGCATTGCCGTTTGAATGCGATTGTCCAGCCCGAGCAGTTCGTCGAGATCGGCGAAGCGCTGGCGAAGGAGAAGGGCATAGCGGCAGGCGACAAGGTTCGGGTGAGTTCCAAGCGTGGTTACATTGTGGCCGTCGCGGTGGTGACCAAGCGGATCAAGCCATTGGAAGTGAACGGCCAAACCGTGCACCAGATTGGTATTCCGTTGCACTGGGGCTTCTCAGGTCTGACGCGTCACGGTTACCTGACCAACACACTGGTTCCATTCGTCGGCGATGGCAACTCGCAAACGCCCGAATCGAAATCGTTCCTCGTCAACGTGGAGAAGGCATAAATGGCACTTCAAGAAATCGTTGCCCAATCCGCGACGACGACCACGCCTTCCTCCATCCGTCAGGTGGAGGAGGTCGCCAAGCTGATCGACGTCTCTAAGTGCATTGGCTGCAAGGCCTGCCAGGTGGCGTGTTCAGAGTGGAACGAGCTGCGTGATGAGGTGGGGCACAACCATGGTACGTACGACAACCCGGCCGACCTGACCTCTGATACCTGGACGCTCATGCGCTTTACCGAGCATGAGAACCAGGCCGGCGATCTGGAGTGGCTGATCCGTAAGGACGGCTGTATGCATTGCGCCGAGCCGGGCTGCCTCAAGGCGTGCCCGAGCCCGGGAGCGATCATCCAGCATGCCAACGGTATCGTTGACTTCAACCAGGACCATTGCATTGGCTGCGGCTACTGCATTACGGGTTGTCCGTTCAACATTCCGCGGATCTCGCAGAAGGATCACAAGGCGTACAAGTGCACCCTGTGTTCCGACCGTGTGTCCGTAGGGCTTGAGCCTGCGTGCGTGAAGACCTGTCCGACGGGTGCCATTACATTTGGTACCAAGGAAGACATGAAGCACCATGCTGAGGAGCGCATTGTCGATCTGAAGAGCCGTGGTTACGAGAACGCCGGTCTGTACGACCCGGCGGGTGTAGGCGGTACGCACGTCATGTACGTGTTGCACCACGCCGACCAGCCTGCGTTGTACAACAACCTGCCGAACGATCCGGCCATCAGCCCGATGGTAAGCCTGTGGAAAGGCATCACCAAGCCGTTATCGCTGCTTGCCATGGGCGCTGCGGTGCTGGCGGGCTTCTTCCACTACGTACGTATCGGACCGAACCGTGCGGACGAAGAGGATGAGGCGCATCACGATGCCGCCGCCGAGCAGGTGGAGAAAAAGTCCCAGGACACGTCGGTGAAGACGTTCGATCCGACCAAACGCTGAGATAACGTCTCCCTCGCAGGCGGGGGAGACGCTCCAGGAGCCTTCAAATGAAAAAAGAGATCGTTCGTTACGGTGCCAGTGAGCGCACCAATCACTGGGCGGTGGCTATACTGTTCTTCATGGCAGGCCTGTCGGGGCTGGCGCTGTTCCATCCAGCGCTGTTCTGGCTGACCAACCTGTTCGGCGGCGGACCGTGGACACGGATTCTTCACCCCTTCATGGGTGTGGCGATGTTCCTGTTCTTCATGGGACTCGTGATCCGCTTCTGGCATCACAATATCCTGGAAAAGCGGGATATGCAGTGGGTCAAGCAGATCGGTGACGTGCTGAACAACCGGGAAGATAAGTTGCCCGAAATCGGCAAGTACAATCCGGGACAGAAAGTGTTGTTCTGGGTACTGCTGGCTTCCATGCTGGTACTGATGCTCAGCGGGATCGTGATCTGGCGTGAGTACTTCAGCCATTTCTTCCCGATTGGTGGTATCCGTCTGGCGGCACTGGCCCATGCGGCTGCAGCTTTCCTGTTGATCCTGTCGATCATCGTGCATATCTATGCCGGTATCTGGATCAAGGGTTCGATTGGTGCCATGCTGCACGGTAAGGTCAGCCTCCTCTGGGCCAAGAAGCATCACTCGCTCTGGTACAAGGACATCACGCGAGACAAGAAGTAAAAGTCCCTTCATGGCCTGTTTTGGCAGGCCATGAACAGGCGTCAAACGTGTAGCCATGCCTGGCATGGTTGTCGCCGTCACGGACCAGGAGGTCTGTGGCGGCTCCCATCACCGAAGAGGTTTCCTGCGTGTCAGGTCAGATTCTCGAACCGGGGCAGATCGAAGCCTCAGCCGTAACGCCTCCCTTCATCAACCTGCCGCCGAAAAATGCGTTCAGCTACCGTGCCGAGCGTTTGGAAAAGTTGGCGGACGGTAACCCGCTCCGTGATTACTTGCTGCTTGTCAGTGGCATCTGCCGTGCTCAGCAGCAGGTTTTCGACAACCTGGAAAACCTTCCGCTGGAGGCTAAGCGGATTGAGCAGAGCCAGCATCACGGCCTGCCCCCGCTGAGCTGCGATACGCTGGTCCGCGAAGAGGCGTGGCTAGGTGTTCTAGACGCCGTACTGAAGGTGTATCAGGCCCCCGAAGGCAATACGGCCGTACAGGAAGCGCTTGAGCAGATTCGTACAGCGGACGCCGGGCAGCGCAAAGTGTGGGCAATTGCCTTGGTCAGCGGGCAGTACGACCAGGTTCCAGCGGCACTGGTGCCTTTCCTGGGCGCAGCGCTACAGGTTGCCTGGACAAATTGGCTGTTTCAGATCGAGACGGACAAGTTTCGTGAATCCAAAAGCCAGACCCATTGCCCAGCCTGTGGCTCGCTTCCGGTAGCCGGTGTGATTCGCCACCGCGGCAAGCTCAATGGTCTTCGCTACCTGAGTTGCTCACTGTGCTCGTGTGAATGGCATTACGTGCGGGTAAAGTGCACCCAGTGCGAAAACAGCAAGGAGTTGGGTTACTTTTCGCTGGAAAACGATGCGGTTCTGGCCGAAAAGGCACCGCTGCGAGCGGAAGCTTGTCCCAGCTGCGAAACCTACCTCAAGCTGCTGTATCTGGAGCATGATACCGAGGCGGAGGCCGTGTCAGCCGATCTGGCCAGCTTGGCGCTAGACATGCGGCTCGATGAGGAAGGTTATCACCGTCAGGCCCCTAATCTGCTGCTGGCTCCCGGCGGCTGATTCCTGATAAACAGAGTCCGCTTCGCTCATAGCGGCGGGCTCTGCCAGCCTTTCTTTTACAGGGCTGAAGTGTTGGTCTTGCTACGTGCGCATGCGCGATGCTGCATCCGGTTGTAAACTCCAGGCTCATGTTCTTGTTATGAGGCCTGCATGACAGCCGTCCGTTTGCCTTCTGTTGATCGTCTGTTACGTCATCCCGCTGCGACATCGCTCCTGGACCGCTATGGTCGTGAAGCATTGCTCAAGACCTTTCGCGAGCTGCTCGATGAGCTGCGTGAGCCTTTTCGACAGGGACAGATCAGCGAGGCGGATGTTGATGAAGCCGTTCTGACAGGCCGGGCCGGGGAGCGATTGGCTGCCCGAAACCAGCGTCAGGTCCGACGCGTATTCAACCTGACTGGAACTGTTCTCCATACCAATCTTGGGCGTGCGCTGCTGCCTGAAGAGGCCATCGATGCGATGACCCTAGCTGCTCGCTACCCGCTCAATCTTGAGTTTGACCTCAATACCGGCAAGCGCGGTGACCGCGACGACCTGATTGCGGGATTGATCCGTGAGCTGACCGGCGCCGAAGCGGTGACGGTGGTCAACAACAATGCCGCCGCCGTATTGCTTGCCCTTAACAGTCTTGGCGCTCGCAAGGAAGGCATCATTTCGCGTGGCGAGTTGATCGAGATCGGTGGCGCTTTTCGTATTCCGGACATCATGGCGCGCGCCAATGTAAGGCTGATCGAGGTCGGTACGACCAACCGTACCCACGCCAAGGATTACGAGAGCGCCATTACCGAGCGTACCGGGCTGCTCATGCGTGTACATACCAGCAATTATACGGTTCAAGGGTTTACCAGCAGTGTGGCAACTCCCGAACTGTCCTCTATTGCTCGCGCCCATGAAGTCCCCTTGCTGGAGGACTTGGGGAGCGGCTCTCTGGTAGACCTCACCCGTTGGGGATTGCCCAAGGAGCCAACCGTCCAGGAAGCGCTACGCGATGGCGCTGATATCGTGACCTTTAGCGGCGATAAGCTGCTCGGTGGTCCGCAGTGTGGAATTATCGTCGGGCATAAGGACCTGATCGCCCGCATCAAGAAAAACCCCCTCAAACGTGCTTTGCGAGTCGACAAGATCACCTTGGCTGCACTTGAGGCGGTGTTGGCGCTTTATCGAGACCCGGATCGTTTGGGTGAAAAGCTGACCAGCCTCAGATTACTCTCCCGTGGCCAGGGGGATATTGATAGTCAGGTTCAGCGGGTAATGCGTCCTTTATCTCAGGCACTGGGCGAGCGTTGGCAGGTAACGAGTGAGCTCACGCTCGGCATGATCGGCAGTGGTACCCAGCCGGTGGCTCGTCTGCCCAGCGCAGCGTTGTGCATGCGGCCGAATAGCTCCAAGCGCCTGCGAGGCCGTGCGCTGCGTCTGCTGGAAGAGGCCTTGCGACAGCTGCCTATCCCCGTGATCGGACGTATCGATGACGATGCGCTTTGGCTTGATCTGCGTCAGCTCGATGACGAGGCCGGCTTTCTGGGGCAGCTGGGAGCGCTATCGGTTGGGGAGTGGGACGCATGATCGTTGGAACAGCGGGCCATATCGACCACGGCAAGACGTCCCTCATCCGAGCCCTGACGGGTGTGGAGGGCGATCGTCGCCGTGAGGAAAAGGAGCGAGGCATCACCATTGACCTGGGGTACGTTTACTCGGATCTGGGGAATGGAGAGCTGACCGGGTTTATCGATGTTCCTGGCCACGAGCGGTTTGTTCATAACATGCTGGCCGGGGCCAGTGGAATTGATCTGGTGTTACTGGTCGTGGCTGCCGATGACGGTGTGATGCCACAAACACGCGAACATCTGGCCATTGTTGAATTGCTGGGCATACGCCGTGCGATGGTCGCCATGACCAAAACGGATCGGGTTGAGGCTGCGCGTGTTAACGCGGTACGGGAAGAAATTGATGCACTGTTAGCAGACGGCCCGCTTGCCGGGGCTCCGGTATTTCCGGTCTCCAGCCAGACGGGAGTGGGTATCGAGGCACTGCGTGCAGCGCTTCTGGATCAGGCTGAACAGGCACTGGCCCGCAGCGACCAAGGGTATTTCAGGCTTGCAGTCGACCGTGTCTTCAGCGTCTCGGGTGCCGGGGTGGTGGTCACGGGAACGGCTTTCGACGGTCGTGTTGCCGTCGGCGATGAGTTGTTATTGGGCACGCTGGGGCGTCGCGTGCGTGTGCGTGGCCTGCATGCGCAAAATCGAGAGGCCCAGATTGCCCACGCAGGGCAGCGGGTGGCAGTAAACCTGGCGGGTGAACGGCTCAATGTCGAACAGATCCGGCGAGGCGATTGGCTGCTCGATGAAGCCCTCCACGCGCCGTCTACCCGTGTCGATATTGATTTGCACCTGCTTGGCAGCGAAGGTAAAGCGCTGGCCCACTGGACCCCTGTCCATGTGCATCTGGGCGCCCAGAATCTGACCGGTCGGGTGGCGCTGTTGGAGGATGAGGGTGTATTGACGCCTGGTGGGCGCACACTGGCGCAGCTGGTGCTCAACTCGCCGCTACAACAGGCTGCTCATGGTGACCATCTGGTGCTGCGGGATCAATCCGCGCAGCGAACCATTGGCGGTGGACGTGTGCTGGATCCTTTCGGGCCTGCCCGCAATCGGCGTACTCCCACACGTCTGGCACAGCTTGAGGCATTGCGTCAGGGCTCCTTTGAAGACGCACTGCCGGAGTTGCTCAAACAGGCGGACAATGGCGTAGCGCCTGCCGTGCTGGAGCGCCAGTTCAATCGACCGAGGGCGCGCTGGCAACTGCCTGAACATGTCATGGAAGTTGCTACCCGACAGGGTATCCGTCTGTTCGATGCGACCCGCTGGCAGCACTTGCAGTCTACGCTGTTAGAGCGGCTCGGAACCTTTCATGTCGAACAGCCCGATGAGCTAGGGCCTGATCGTGATCGATTACGTCGTTTTGCCTTGCCGCAACTGGACCGGCCTGTGTTCATTGCGTTGTTGGAAAGCCTGATGGCGTCCAGCCAGATCGAGGCGAGCGGGCCGTGGCTGCACCTGCCGGGCCATCGGGTTCGTCTGACCGAGGCCGAAGAGGCGCTGAAAGAAAAGCTCTGGCCTCTTCTCGAAGCAGGCCGCTTTGATCCCCCCTGGGTACGTGATCTGGCCCGGGAAATTGGTGAGGACGAAGCAGGGGTTCGTCATCTGCTACGCAAGCTGGCACGCCTGGGACAGCTGCAGCAGATCGTCAAGGATCTCTTCTATCCTGAAAATACGATAAACCATTTGGTACGATTGACGTTGCGTCTTGAGCGCGAAGAGGGGATCATTCGTGCAGCCGCGTTTAGGGATGGTCTGGGGATCGGACGTAAGCGCACAATCCAGATACTCGAATTCTTCGACCGGATCGGTCTGACTCGCCGTATGGGTGATGAGCGCAAGATCCGCCCAGACAGCGCACTGGCTGCTCAGGTCGAACAAGCGAGTTGATTGATGGAAGGCAATCGTGCCCGGTGGCGCGGCCGGGCTTCAAACCCGGTTGGGGACGGCAGCCGTTCCCGGGTGAGTTCGACTCTCACTGCCTTCCGCCATTTCTTTTAGACCGAATGTCCTGGCCTGACTTTGCTTTTCTGAATCTTACCTATACTGGATAGGACAAGGCAGCGCGTGACGCCTCCTGTTCTGCTGGCGCCAGGCTGTCAGCCTATGCAGTGGAGGTGACGTATGAAGACGAGAGCCGGCGCGGCCTTTCTTTTTCTGACCTTGTTAGCGGTGTTGCTGGGTGGGCTTGGCCTTGACCCAGCTTCGACTCCATCGACTGAAGCCTCTACAGCCGCTTCGACAGACTGTATGTATGGATATGAGCCCTACGGTTGCGCAGCGCCTATGCAGGTAGGCGGCGACTTTGCCATGCTGGCCCGCATGTAGCGGGTAACGCATTCAAAGACGTTTTCGCAGGTGTATCAGGGCTGTTCGTTGTCCGGAGGAATCGCGTCGCTCATCAATGGATACCGGCAAATAGCCCAAATGTGTATAGAGCAACAGGCCCGGCGTATTGTTGCTGAAACAGGCAGCATGCAGAAAACGCACGCCATGCTGCTGGCAGGCTTGCTGCTCCATCACTCCGATCAGGTGTTGCGCTATGCCCATGCGTCGTGCCCAGGGTGCCACCATTAAATTGCCCAAGTCGCACCGTTCGCCTGGTTGACAGCGAAAGAAGTTTGCGAATGCAGCCAGACGATTGTTCAGCAATACAACCGTGCTGCCCTGGCGGTTGGCATATGCCTCTGCCAGTTGGTCTCTTGTTAGTGGCCACTGAGCTGTGGGATAGCTGTAAAACAGCTCTTCACGACTTTGCGGAAAGTGACACACGGCCTGCAAATCATCAAGGGTGGCCGCGCGATGTGTCAGTTTGGTATTCATCAGTGAGGTGGGTACTGCGGCAGGATCTTGCCAACGGCTGTCTGGATGGTTGCAGTACGCTGCGCAGGGGTATCAGCTGTCTGGTCAGATGACACCTCGGTGCTGCCACGCCATACCAGTTTTCCGTCCCGGCCATCGAGCAGGTCGATCTGCAGCGTAGTTACCTGATAGGTAAAGGTCTGGGTCTGGGTATAACCGCCACCCCAAGGGCCCCAGTATCCCCAGGGACCACCCCAGTAAGGATCGGTGCGCATGGTTTGCCCTTGGCGCTCGTCCGTGAACAGATAGGCCCGAACCCTCAGGTCTGCCTGTCCGTTCGCTGCGGCAGGGCGTAAGCCGCGCTGATCAAGCTGGCTGCTTACGGCATCCTTGATGCGCTGCTCGGTCAAGTCACTTTTCAGCCGCGGGTCTTCAGGCTTGTACGAGACGGCAGGCTGGGCCCAGGTCCAGTTTCGGTAGGCCGCATAGTCACGGGAGGGATCATAGTCCCGGTTGACGGTATTGGTTTCACACGCGGCAAGGGCAAGCGTAAACGCGATAACAAGCAAACGACGGATCATGATCATTCTCCGACCAGGGGCGCTTAAAAGAAACAATAACTACTCATGGGACCAGGCCGTATGCGCTTTATCTTCAATGCGGTGGATACTGCTCCAGCGCGCGACGAGCGGCTTCGCGGATCGCCTGGACCCGGGCGCTCTGATCATTGCCGCCCCGTTCCTCGACACTGCCACTCCATATTCTCTTGCGGCTCTGCGAATCGATCAGCTCGATGCTCAGCACCTGAACCTGATAATACCGAGGGCGAGTCTGGCTGTAGCCTGTTCCGCCATACGTGCCCCAACGATCGTAGCCATACGGATAGCCGCCGCCATAGCCGACACCACCTCCGTAGTAATCGGTATCGTATACGACACGTTGCTCCTGTCTGACCGTTGCGCTCACGTAGAGATCAGGCCGCGTACCGGTTGGCGCAGGTCGGAGCCCGCGCTGATCGAGCTGGGCGCTGATGGCCTCCTGAAGAGTGCTGGTATCCATTGATTGAGAGGAATCACCGCTGGCACGAATGCCCTCGGGTGACCAGGCCCAGCTCCGGTAGCGGCCATAGTCGACTGGGGCTGCTGGATAGCTGCTCGGGTCGATACGTGCCGGAACAGCAGGTGCTGGCGCAGCAAGCTCAGGCAGGGCGCTGGCTATATAGGGATTCTGGCTCTGACAGGCGGTCAGCCCCAGGCTGATAACCACGCAGGCAAACAGGCGACGCATAGATCACTCCTCTAACGCGCCGGGTTGGCAGATCCAGTGCAGATAACGACCAAGCCCGGCAAATGTAGGGTGCCGTCGATGGGCCAATTCCATTTCGATCAGATCGGCTTCGTTGACCTTACCTTGAAATTCGACTGGCATATAGTCATGAAAAACACGAACGCCACTACGGGTCACGATCTGCCAGCGACTGCTCATGGCGCGTTCCAGCTCCCGCGGATCAAGTGGCTGTTGAGGTGTCAGGCCCTTGCCTTCGCCCGCATATTCCTGGCGCTTGAGCTTTTTGAAATGGCCTTTGAGCAGGTTCCGGTAGATCAGCGCGTCCCGGTTGTAGAATGCCAGTGAAAGCAGACCATCCGGAGCCGTGAGGCGCGAGAGGACTGGCAGAATCGTATGTGGCTCGGCCAGCCATTCCAGTACGGCGTGGCAGATGACCAAGTCAAAGCGAGTCGTGAGCTGCTCACTCAGTTCCTGCCAGGGCGCCTCGATAAACGTTGCCTCAAGGCCAGCCTCGGCGAAGCGTTGGCGAGCACCCTCCAGCATCGGGGCTGAAGGTTCTGCCAGTGTGACGGAGTGACCCTGTTCAGCCAGCCAGAGCGCCATATGGCCCAGTCCTGCTCCAATATCCAGAACCCGCAGCGAGCGTTCAGGCAGGGCTTCCTTCAGGTCGGCCTGGAGTACCGCCAGCCGGATGGCGCCTTTGGCATTGCCATAGATCTTTTCGGCGAAACGGATGGCGCGGTCATCGAAAAAGGTATCGGTCATGGCAGGAAGCGCCGCTCATTATCGGCCAGCTTGGCGCGAGTGATTGTCTCCATGTCGAGTCCGAGCTCTGCGCAGAGTTGCAGCAGATAGAGCACGACGTCTGCAATCTCCTGGCCGGCATGCTCAAGGTGATCAGCCGTTAAATGGCGGGATTCCTCTTCGGTCTTCCACTGGAAGATTTCAGCCAACTCGGCCATCTCAACGCCGGCAGCCATAACCAGGTTTTTCGGGCTGTGATAACGCCGCCACTCATTGGCATCGCGAATGGCGTGCAGGCGGGCAGTAAGTTCGGAAAGGTCCATGCAGGGCTCCTGATGGCCGCATGGCTGGTGGATAGCTATGCGGCGCTTGTTAAGCGCCGCATTTTTTCATGGACTGACGCGAAAGCGTAGCGGCTTAGCGCGTCATCAGCAGCCAGGGCGTGCCGATTCCCAGCCATGCAGCCAGGAACAGGAAGCCAAAGATGGCACCCAGGCGCCACCACATCGGTCCAGGCAGATAACCGCTGCCGTAGTAAACCGGGCTAGGGCCGGTACCGTAGGGCGTAATGATGCCCATGATGCCGATGGTGGGCAGAAGCAGCAATACGAAGGTATGCATGTCGATGCCAGGAATACTGGCGGCGGCGGCCACCATAACCGGTAGCAGAGCCGTGGTATGCGCGGTGGCACTGGCGAAGAAGTAGTGCAGCAGGTAGAAGGCAATCGTGAGCAGGACCATCGCCACAGTAGGATCGAAGTGGCCCAGGTAGTTGGCCATCAGCATACCGAACCATTTCACAAAGCCGACCATGTTCAGGCCGTCTGCGAGAGCTACCAAGGTGGCGAACCAGGCAAAGGTGTTCCAGGCGGCTTTATTACTAAGGATATCGTTCCAGGTCACGATGCCGATAATCAACATGAGACTGATCACGAGCATACCAACCAGCGCGGGTGAAATAACGGCAGTACCAAAGATCCACATGGCCAGCGCCAGGACGACCAGAATCAGCAGAATGACTTCGTTGCGCGTCAGGCTGCCCATCTTGGCCAGCTCCTCGGCAGCCCATTTGGGCACTACCTCACCGGACTTCAACTCGGGCGGGCACAGCCAGTAGCTCAACAGTGGCAACAGGGCGAGCAGCAGGATGCCGACCGGCGCGGTGGCCATGAACCATTCACCCCAAGTAATGCGAATGCCGGTGGAGCTTTCCACCAGGGCAACGGCGAGCAGGTTGGGGGCGATACCTGTCAGAAACAGTGTGCTGGTTACACAGGCTGAGGCAATCGCCACCCACATGAGGTAGGTGCCGATGCGACGCATGCTGGGATCGTTGGGGTGCGAGTCATACAGCGGTGGCAGGTTACGCAGAATAGGGTAGAGCGTACCGGCGCTGCGTGCGGTATTAGAGGGCGTAAAGGGGGCCAGAACGGTATCCGCCAGCATGATGGCGTAGCCCAGCGTCAGGGTACGCTTGCCCATGGTTTTAACCAGCCATAAGGCAATACGGCGACCCAGGCCGGTCTTCTCGTAACCCAGGGCAAACATGAACGCGCCAAAGATCAGCCAGACTGTAGAGTTGGTGAAGCCGGAAACGGCCCAGGTAAAGGCCTTGTCGGCCACCTTGAAGCCCGGCTGTGCCAGTTGCTCGGGCGAGAAGAGAGCCCAGGGCGCCAGGACCGCAGCAACCACCACGCCAATCAGGCCGATGACGGCACCTGGTAAGGGTTCAAAGATCAGACCGATCACACAGCCCAGAAATATAGCAAAGAAATGCCATGCGTGCGGTGCCAGCCCCTCGGGAACCGGCAAGGCTGCAATGACGATCGCCACGATCAATGGCGCCATCAACTTGGCCAGCGATTTCATTTTAACTCCCATGCTTTAAAGAGTTTGCGATCTTAGCGCCTGAATGAGACGGCTCAATCGTTTAATTAAACTAAGCGCTAATTGACTTGATTGTTTTTATTGATTAGCAGTTCGGTGAAATTGAGGCAAACGCAGGCCAACCGACAAAAATTCCGGTGGCCATTAGCGTAGGAGAGAGTAGACGCCAGACTGAAAAGTCTGGCGCTGTCCTGGATCAAAGAAAGTTTTCGGCGTAATGGCAGGCAACCTGACGGTTGTCTACATCACGAAGGGCAGGAACTTCTGTCTTGCAGCGCTCAGTTGCGTAGGGGCAACGGCGGTGGAACACGCAGCCAGGTGGCGGATCCAGTGGGTTCGGCAGCTCGCCCTGGATCTTGATGCGTGGCTTGCTGGCGTCCGGTTGCAGGCTTGGCGTGGCTGAAAGCAGCATCTGAGTATAGGGATGCAAGGGCTTTTCAAAGAGTGCATCGCGAGGCCCCTTTTCTGCCGTACAGCCCAGATACATCACCATCACGTCATCGGCGATATGACGCACCACCGACAGGTTGTGTGAGATGAAGACGTATGCAGTATGAAACTCCTGCTGCAGATCCATGAACAGGTTAAGCACTTGCGCCTGGATGGAAACGTCCAGTGCCGACGTCGGCTCGTCCGCTACCAGCACCTTGGGGTTGAGCATCATCGCGCGGGCCACGGCAATCCGCTGGCGCTGGCCGCCAGAGAACATGTGAGGATAGCGCTGATAATGCTCGGGACGCAGGCCTACCTGCTGCATCATGGCCTGTACCTTGTCACGACGCTCGCTACGGGACAGGTTTGTATTGATAACCAGCGGCTCCGCCAGTTGGTCCCCGATCTTCTGCCGTGGATTGAGCGAAGCGTAAGGGTTCTGGAACACCATCTGCACATCGCGGCGCAACTGCTTGCGGACTTCTGCACTGGCACCACTGACCTCATGACCGCCAATGTTGAGCGAGCCGGAGGACGGCTCCTCGATCAGCGTCAAGGCACGGGCGAGGGTGGATTTGCCACAGCCCGACTCACCGACGACCGCCAGTGTCTTGCCGGGTACCAGGTCAAACGAGACACCGTTCAGGGCGCGTACGGTAGCTTGACCTTTGAACAGACCTCGGGAGACATGGTAATGACGTGTCAACGCTCGGGCGGTGAGTACGCTATCCGCTGGTTTGGCAGCGTTGGTATTCAAATCAGGCGCGGCCATGGGTTTCTCCAGGTAGATGACTAGGACGCTGGAACTCCGGCAAGACTTCCGGCCACTGCGCAGGGTTCAGGTTGCGCGGGAAGAAGCAGCGGACTGAGCCGCTGATACCATCGTGGGTATAGGGCTCGAGGGCAGGGCGTTCCAGACAGCGTGGCTGTGCGTAAGGGCAGCGCGGCGACAGCAGACAGCCCTTGGGTCGATCGTAACGGCCGGGAACAATACCAGGCAGCGTAGAGAGCCGTTCGCCAAGGCTATGCTCGGGGATGGCGGCCAGCAGCGCTTCCGTGTAGGGATGTTTGGGTGCCTGAAAGATATCCGGCACAACGCCGGTTTCCACGGACTGGCCGGCGTACATCACGCAGACCCGCTGAGCCGTCTCAGCCACTACGGCAAGGTCATGAGTGATCAGGATCAGGGCCATGCCTTCATCACGCTGAAGGTTGAGCAGCAGGTCCATGATCTGCGCCTGAATGGTAACGTCCAGCGCTGTGGTTGGTTCGTCGGCAATCAGCAGCTTGGGTTCTGCCGCAATCGCCATGGCGATTGCCACGCGCTGGCTCATGCCGCCGGACAGTTGATGTGGGTAGGCGGAAAGGCGGCTCGCTGCGGCTGGAATCTCCACCCGCTCAAGCAGTTGAAGCGCCCACTGGCGGGCTTCTCGGCCTCGCAGACCCAGGTGCTGGCGAATCACCTCTTCGATCTGATAACCCACCGTGTAACTGGGGTTCAGGGCGGTCATCGGGTCCTGAAAGACCATGGACAGGTCCTTGCCGATCAGCTGACGCCGGGCACGACCCTTGAGCTTGAGCAGATCCTGGTCTGCAAAGCTCAGCCGATTGGCCGTGACCTTACCGGGCGCATCGATCAGGCCCATTACAGACATCATGGTCACGGACTTGCCGGAGCCGGATTCACCTACAATGGCCAACACTTCGCCCTGGTCGATGGTCAGGTCGAGACCTTCGACGACCGGGATGGCATCTTCACCGCCAAAGCGGACATTCAGATTCTGGATTTCCAGGAGGCTCATGGCTGCTCCTTGATCAATAAGCAGGAATCGATCGGCAACGGGCTGCCGCATCGAGACAACGAAAGAATGATTGGCAAGCCGGTCATGACTGCACCTTCAGGCGAGGGTCGAGGGCGTCACGCAGGCCATCACCCATCAGGTTAATAGCCAGTACGCTCAAAAGAATGGTCAGGCCGGGCAGGGTAACCACCCACCAGGCGCGCTCAATGTAATCACGGGCCGATGCCAGCATGGTGCCCCACTCAGGGGTGGGCGGCTGTACGCCGAGGCCAAGGAAGCCCAGGGCCGCCGCATCCAGAATGGCCGAGGAAAAGCTCAAGGTAGCCTGAACGATCAGAGGTGCCATGCAGTTAGGCAGTACGGTGACGAACATCAGGCGCAGGCGTCCGGCACCTGCCAGTCGAGCAGCCGTTACATAGTCGCGATTCACCTCACCCATGACAGCGGCTCGGGTCAGGCGCACGTAGGAGGGCAGCGAGACAATGGCAATGGCAATGACGGTATTGGACAGGCCTGGGCCGAGAATTGCCACGATAGCTACCGCCAGCAGCAACGATGGCAGGGCCAGCATGATATCCATCAGGCGCATGATGAAAGGGCCGGCTCGCGTGGGCGAAAAGCCTGCAATCAGCCCGAGCAGGATGCCGGGAATGAGTGAACAGATCACCGAGGCCAAACCGATCATCAGTGACAGCCGTGCGCCGTGAATCAGGCGGGACAACAGGTCGCGTCCCAGTTCATCGGTGCCCAGCAGGAACTGCGTCGTGCCGCCTTCCAACCAGGAGGGAGGCGTCAGCAGGAATTCACGGAACTGCTCGCTGGGATCGTGGGGTGCAACCCAAGGGGCGAACAGGGCGCAGATCACGATGATAGTCATGAACAACAGGCCGCCCAGGGCGCCTTTGTTGTGGGAAAACGCTTTCCAGAACTCCTTGTACGGAGACGGATACAGGACAACCTGATCTTCGACCTGAGCGCCTTGTGGCAAAGTACGTTCCATAGGGCCTCCTTAGCGCTGATGGCGGATACGGGGGTTGGCAAAGCCGTAGAGAATGTCCACGACAAAGTTCACCAGGATGACAAGGGTGGCGATCAGCAGGATGCCGTTCTGCACGACGGGATAGTCGCGACGGGAAATCGCATCGATCAACCATTTGCCTACACCAGGCCAGGAAAAGATCGTTTCGGTCAGCACGGCGCCAGCGAGCAGGCTGCCCACCTGCAGGCCCAGTACGGTGAGAACCGGGATCAACGCGTTACGCAGTGCGTGGATGAATACGACACGGGCTGGCGACAGGCCTTTGGCACGAGCCGTACGTACGTAATCTTCTCGCAGCACTTCCAGCATGGCGGAGCGCGTCATCCGTGCGATAACTGCCAGGGGAATCGTGCCTAGCACAATAGAGGGCAGAATCAGGTGGTGGAGGGCGTCCATGAACGCGCCTTCTTCATCGGACAACAGGCTGTCGATCAGCATAAAGCCGGTTTTGGGCTCGATGTCGTAAAGCAGATCGATCCGGCCAGACACCGGGGTCCAGCCGAGCTGTACCGAAAAGAACATGATAAGGATGAGGCCCCACCAGAAGATCGGCATGGAAAAGCCCGTCAGGGAAATGCCCATCACACCGTGGTCAAACAATGAACCGCGGCGAAGCGCTGCGATCACTCCGGCCAGAAGGCCCAGCACGGTAGCAAAGATCATAGCGCAGAGAGCCAGTTCCAGGGTGGCCGGAAAGAGGGTGGTGAACTCGTGCCACACATTGTCACGGGTAATCAGCGACTCTCCCAGGTTGCCGTGGGCAAGGTTGCTGAGATAGTCGAAATATTGCTGGTAGAGCGGCTTGTCGAGCCCGAGGCGATGCAGTGCTTCGGCATGCATCTGCGGATCGACGCGGCGCTCGCCCATCATGACCTCTACCGGATCGCCAGGAATCAGGCGAATCAGGGAAAAAGTCAGTAGCGTGACACCGAAAAACGTCGGTATCAGCAAGCCCAGGCGGCGGGCAATAAAACTGAACATGGGGTTGAATACTCCTCATCGGAGGCAGGGAAGCGTGCCCTGCCTGTTTCCGTCTTTTTATTTTGCGTACGTTGTAGCGAAATTGTTGTTGGCCAAGGGACTCAGGTGATAGCCCTCGACGTTGCTGCGCATGACGTTGAACAGCTTGGGATAGGCCAGGGGGATCCAGGGCGCATCGTTGTGGAAGATCACTTGAGCCTGCTTGTAGAGCTCGGCTCGCTCATTTTCATCCTGGCTGGTACGAGCCTTGTCCAACAGGGCGTTAAACTCCTTGTTGCACCAGCGTGCACTGTTTTCGCCTGACTTTGCGGCATCACATGACAAGTTAGGCGTCAGGAAGTTATCCGGATCGCCGTTGTCACCTGCCCAGCCAAAGAAGAGCAGATCGTGCTCGCCTTGCTTGGCTCGGCGAATCAGCTCACCCCACTCCAGATTGCGGATGTCCAGTTGTACGCCGACCTTGGCCAGGTCGGCCTGAAGCATTTGAGCACCCAGCGCAGGGTTGGGGTTGGTCGGGCCGCCGCCTGAACGTGTAAACACGGTCAGCTTGAGGCCTTTCTCCATGCCGGCCTCTTTCAGCAGTGCCCGCGCCTTTTCAGGGTCGTAGGGCCAGTCCTGAATATCACGGTTATACCCCAGAAGGGTAGAGGGATACGGATTGACGGCAGGCACAGCGTTGCCTTCACCAAACAAGGCCTTGATGTAGGCGTTCTTGTCAAAGGCCAGATTCAGGGCCTGACGGATACGCACATCGTTCAGCGGTTTATGCTCGGTGTTCATGGCAACATAGGCAATTAGCAGTGCTTCGCCTTCAGCAAGCTTAAGGTTCGGGTCCTTGCGGATGGCTGGAATATCGTCCGGTTTAGGATAAACGCCTACCTGACATTCACCAGCTCTCACGCGCTGCAGGCGTACATTGCTGTCGAGGGTGATGGCAAGGACCAAGCCATCAGCTGGAGGTTTGCCTTCGAAATACTCGGGGTTAGCCTTGAAACGTACCTGAGCATCCTTGGTATAGCGCGAGAAAATGAACGGACCGGTACCGACCGGCTTGAAGTTGAGCTGATCAAACTGTCCGGCTTTTTCCAGTTGAGCGGCATATTCAGCCGAATAGATCGATGCAAAGCCCATCGCCATGTCCCGCAGGAAAGGTGCTTCCGGACGATTGAGCACGAAGCGGATCGTGTAGTCGTCGACCTTATCGATCGACTTGATCAGATTTTGCAGTCCCATGGCCTCAAAATAGGGGAAGCCATGCTGCGCCTTGTCGTGCCAGGTGTGCTTGGCATCGTATTGGCGCATGAAGCTCCACATCACGTCGTCGGCATTGAATTCACGTGTGGGCTTGAAGTAATCGGTTGTCTGAAACTTCACCCCTTTACGCAGGTGGAAGGTGTAGGTCATGCCGTCTTCGCTGACGTCCCAACGCTCTGCCAAACCAGGCTCGATGTCGGTAGTGCCGGGCTTGAAGTCTACGAGGCGGTCGAATAGCGTCTCAGCTGAGGCGTCAGCCGTCGTGGCTGCGGTGTACTGAGCGATGTCGAAGCCTTCAGGACTGGCTTCCGTACATACCACCAGAGGTTTGGCTTGAGCCAGGGTGGCGGCGCCAAGCAGACTCACGGCAAGCGCGATTCGTGTTAATGCATGCATAGGGATGCTCCTAGGTCTGTAACCGGTCTACGGCATAGAGCGAGCCTCGATCAGCCTGATCGGGCTCGTCTTCTTTTTGGGAAAAGCGCTTAATCCAGGCGCACAGTTGAAAAATCGTTTTTACCCAGAGGGCTCATGACAAAGCCGCTGACGTTGCTACGTGTCACAACGTTCCTCACAGGCTGTGAGGTGGGAATCCAGGGGATTTCGTTGTGAAAGATCTCCTGGGCCTTGCGGTAGAGCTCAGCGCGCTTGTCCAGATTACTGGTACGGCGAGCCTGCTCTACCAGCGAGTCGAACTCGGCATTGCACCAGCGTGCACGGTTCTCGCCGTTTTTGGCTGCCGAGCAGGTGAGGTTGGGTGACAGGAAATTGTCCGGATCGGCATTGTCACTGACCCAGCTCATGCTGAGGATATCGTGTTCACCCTGCTTGCCACGACGAACAAATTCGCCCCATTCGTACTGACGAATATTGACCTTGATACCGATCTTGGCCATGTCTCCCTGAAACAGCTGGGCGACTCGCAAGGTATTTCCCGAGGGGCCTGACCCGGTAGAGCTCATATAGGTCAATTCCAGCCCGTTGGGGTAGCCCGCTTCGGCCAAGAGCTGCCTGGCCTTTTCCAAGTCATACGGCCAGGGTTTGATATCGGTGTTATAGCCCAGCATGGCAGGGGGATAGGGACCCCAGACCGGCTTGGCTGCGCCTTCACCGTACAGGGCCTTGATCGTACCCTCCTGATCGGTTGCCATGGCAATGGCCTGACGGACGCGTACATCGCTGAGTGGCTTGTGCGTTACGTTCAGAGCATTGAAGCCTATGGTCAGCTCCTCGACGCTCAGTACTTTCAGATTGGGGTCTTTTTTTAACGCCGGAACGTCTGACGGCTTGGGGGTCAGTGAAATCTGGCATTCGCCTCGCTTCAGACGTTGCAGGCGCACGCTGGAGTCCAGTGTAATGGCTTGTACCAGATCGACTGCTGGCGCACCGTCCCAATAGTTGGAGTTGGCCTTGTAGCGCACCTGCGAGTCGCGGCTGTAGCGCTCGAAAACAAAAGGTCCCGTACCTACCGGTTTGAACCCCAGATCATCAGTTTTTCCGCTCTTGAGCAGCTGATCAGCATATTCAGCTGAGAGAATTGAGGTAAAACCCATGGCCAGATCAGCCAGGAAGGGCGATTCTTCATGTTGAAGAACAAAGCGCACCGTATGGTCGTCGACCTTTTCAATATGGTCGATGATCTTGCTCATCTCCATCGAGTCGGAGAAGGGGAAGCCTTTGCTGGCTAATTCGTGCCAGGGGTGCTTGGGATCGATCTGACGCTCGAAGCTCCAGATTACATCATCGGCCGTCAGCTCACGGGTAGGCTTGAAGTAGCTGGTACTATGAAATTTAACACCCTTGCGCAGGTAAAACGTGTACTGGAGACCATCCGGGCTGATGTCCCACCGCTCGGCCAGTGACGGCTGAAGCTCCGTCGTGCCGGGTTTGAACTCCACCAGCCGGTTATAAAGAGGCTCATCTGCCGCATCGGCTGTATAACGCGAGGAGTGAACCGCCGGATCGAATGTCTCCGGACTGGCCTCGGTACATGCCACCAACGTTTTGGCTTGTGCCTGTACAGCCGTTGCCAACGCAACCGCCAACAGACAGGTATTCAGCCTGAATGCAGCTTTCATCTTTCGTTAGGCTCCATGGTGAGGCGGTAACAGTCGGGTTGCGACTGTAACCGCTTGCAATCCCGTCGATGGGTATCGGCGGAAGGTGTCCCTGCCGGGGTCCGCTGGCATCGCTCGGGTAAAGCGTCGCACCAGAGGAAATCCGGCAAACCGGCTGCCTGCGTGCTGATCGAGCACGTCGCCGGCGGCAATACAGGACAGCCTGCCTCTCATCGGGCAAGGCTGACGCCATAGAATGCGCTAAGCCCGAAGGGGCTGATCTTGAAGTCCTGGACTTCCTTGCGCATGGGTTGATAAACGATGGAATGGGCGATCGGTGTGATCGGCACGGCGTCCTTCAGCACATGCTGCGCCTGCTTGTACAAGCGAATACGTTCCTCACGATCATTGCTGATCTTGGCCTGTTTGATCAGCTTGTCATAGGCCGGATCGCACCATTTGGAGTAGTTGCTGCCATTGACGGCATCGCAGCTGTATAAAACGCCCAGCCAGTTGTCTGGATCACCATTGTCTCCGGTCCAGCCGTAGATCATTACATCGTGTTCGCCCTGACGGGCACGCTTGATGTACTCGCCCCACTCATACGTGACGATGTTGGCCTTGATGCCGATCCTGGCCCAGTCCGCCTGTACCATCTGCGCAGACAGGCGGGCGTTGGGGTTGGATGCGCGAACGACCGGCATGGCCCATAGGTTGAGCTGTGTGCCTTGCTTGATACCGGCCTTCTTGAGGAGCGCCTTGGCCTTTTCCGGATCGTAGGGGGCATCCTTGATCGTGTCGTCATAGGACCACTGCGCCGGTGGCATGGAGTTGGTGGCGAGCTTTCCATTACCCTGGTAGACGGCATCGATGATGGCCTTCTTGTTGATGGCCATGTCCAATGCCTGACGGACTTCGAGCTTGTCCAGCGGCGGATGCTGAACGTTGTAGGCGAAATAGCCCAGGTTGAAACCGGGTTGTTGGAGCACCTTCAGGCTGGAGTCTTTCCTGACCTCGGCAATATCTGCCGGACGTGGATAACCACTGATCTGGCACTCACCCGCCTTGAGCTTTTGCAGGCGAGTAGCGGCGTCCGTCGTAATGGCAAAGATCAGGTTGTCGAGTTTGACGTCCTCGGGCTTCCAGTAATCCTTGTTGCCCTTGTAACGAATGACCGCATCCTTCTGGTAGCGACTGAATACAAAAGGTCCGGTACCGATCGGGTACTGGTTGATATCGGCTGCTTTGCCCTGCTTGAGCAAATGATCGGCATATTCGGCTGACTGGATGGAGGCAAAGCTCATGGCCAGGTCCGAGGCAAAGGCGGCATCGGTCTGATTCAGCGTAAAGACAACGGTGTAATCGTCTCGCTTTTCGATCTTGGCGATGTTCTTGTCCAGGCCCATGTCGCTGAAGTAGGGGAATTCACTCGGGTAGGCCTTACGGAACGGGTGCTCCTTATCGAGCATACGCTGAAACGTGAACACGACATCGTCGGCATTGAATTCACGTGTCGGCTTGAAGTAGTCGGTCGTATGAAACTTCACGCCCTTGCGCAGATGAAAGGTATAAACCTTGCCGTCTGGAGAAATCTCCCACTTTTCGGCCAGCCCCGGTGTCAGGGTAGTGCCGCCACGCTCGAATTGAACCAGGCGATTGAATACCGTCTCGGCAGACGCATCGAACTCGGTTCCGGAGGTGTACTGAGCAGGGTCGAAACCGGCCGGGCTGGCTTCGGAGCAATACACGAGATTGCTCGCCGCCTGGGCGAGCGGAGCGGCTGCAAGCAGGCTTGCAGTAAGAAAGGAGAGGGCGAAGGACGTACGCATGGATGAATTCCCGTCAGTCAAGTAAAGCGGAGCGTTCGGGGTTTTACCCTACGAACGCTCCGCCGCCAATCACTTGCTGACGCTTACGCCATAGAACTCGTTCAATCCAAAGGGACTGATCTTGAAGTCCTGGACTTCCTTGCGCATCGGCTGGAACACCGTCGAGTGCGCGATCGGCGTAATCGGAACCTGTTGTTTCAGGATCTGCTGAGCCTGCATATACAGCTTGGTCCGCTCGTCCATATCGGTGGTGCGCTTGGCGGCCTTGATCAGCTTGTCGTATTCCGGCTGGCACCAGCGAGAGTAGTTGTTACCGCCGATGGCATCGCAACCGTACAGGGTGCCCAGCCAGTTGTCCGGGTCACCATTGTCGCCGGACCAGCCGATCAGCAGGGTGTCATGTTCACCGGCCTTGGCGCGCTTGTTGTACTCGCCCCATTCATAGCTGACGATCTTGGCCTTGATGCCCACCTTGGCCCAATCCTGCTGGATCATCTCGGCCATCTGACGTGCATTCGGGTTATAGGGACGCTGAACAGGCATGGCCCAGAGGGTGATTTCCGTTCCTTCCTTCACACCAGCCTGCTTGAGGAGCGCCTTGGCTTTTTCCGGGTCGAAGGGTGCATCCTTGAGGCTGTTGTCATAGGACCACTGGGTCGGCGGCATACCGTTGACCGCCATCTGGCCAGCGCCCTGGTAGATCGCGTCGATGATGGCCTTCTTGTTGATAGCCATGTCCAGCGCCTGGCGGACTTCGAGCTTGTCCAGTGGCGGATGCTGAACGTTGTACGCCAGATAACCATCGTTGAAGCCGGGCTGTGAAGGCACCTTCAGGTTGGGATCGTTCTTGAGCCCTTCCAGGTCGGCCGGGCGTGGGTAAACGGTAATCTGGCATTCGCCGGCCTTGAGCTTTTGCATGCGGACCGAGGCGTCGGAACTGATCGAGAAGATCAGGTTGTCCACCTTGGCACCTTCTTCCGGATCCCAATAATCCTTGTTGGCCTTGAAACGAATGACCGCATCTTTCTGGTAGCGGCTGAAGACGAATGGGCCTGTTCCGACAGGTTTCTGGTTGATGTCACTGGGCCGACCGGACTTGAGGAGCTGGTTGGCGTACTCCGAAGACTGGATCACAGCGAATGGCATGGCCAGGTTCTGAATAAACGCCGCGTCGACCTCTTTCAGGGTCATGCGTACCGTGTAGTCGTCCACCTTTTCAAGTTTGGTGATGTTTTCATCGAGGCCCATGTCAGTGAAATAGGGAAACTCGGTGGGGTAGGCCTTACGGAACGCACTGTTCTTGTCTAGCATGCGCTCGAAAGTGAATACCACATCGTCTGCGTTGAATTCGCGGGTCGGCTTGAAGTATTCCGTAGTATGGAATTTCACGCCCTTGCGCAAATGAAAGGTGTAGGTCCTGCCGTCTTCGCTAACATCCCAGCTGCTTGCAAGCCCGGGCTGCACTTTGGTGCCGCCGCGTTCGAACTCGCTCAGGCCATTGAACATGGTTTCAGCAGAGGCATCGAAGTCCGTTCCGGTGGTGTACTGTGCAGGATCGAAGCCTGCCGGGCTGCCCTCAGAGCAAAAAACCAGGTTACTGGCTGCTTGAGCAAATGGGGTTCCGGCCAATAAACCAGCCGCAATGAGAGATGAAAGTAACTTCTTATGCATGCAGACCTCGGTTGGCTGATGTCGACTCAGGCGATGGATACGTCTGGGTCATACAGAAACAGTTGAGACTTTTTGGGTCATTGGGCGGACGCTATGCAGGAGATATGCCTGTAATAGGATGACTGACGAGTCAGTGGCAGGTTGTGGAGTAACACTGAATGTTTGTGTCGCAAAAATATAAAAACAGGCGAGCTAGAGCGGAAAAATGAAACTGTTCCTACGGTAACAGCACCAAATTGTGTTACCGCAGGTGTGTTTTGCACCAAATTAGAGCGATGCAAGCGGGGTCTTTGCTTTAATTTAGGGCGTCTGCACTTCAATGACACCATCGGCCGTGATAGACACTGCGCTAGTACCTGCTTCGATATCCTGGCTGGGTGCGCTTTCAGCGTAAGCCATGATCTTCATTCTCATCATGGGCATAGGGCCGGTAGCGTTGTTGGTTATCAGGTTGAGATTCACAAGCTTGTAACCGGAACCGCCCAGGGCATCGGTTGCTAGTTGAGCACGTGCCTTGAAGGCGTTGACGGCCTCCTTGAGCAGGGCATCTTCACTTTTCTTGCGCGTCTCGTCAGCAACAGTAAAGGTCATGCCGCCCATTTTGAGGGTACCCAACAGGTCGGCTGTCAGGCGGGAAAGGCTGGCAAAGTCACTGCTCTGCAAGTGAAGCTCACCACGCTCGCGCCAGGCGGTAATGGTCTGGCGTTTATCGTCATACAGCGGAAAACTGTTGCGCCCTCCCTGACTGATCTCGACGCCATTGACCTTGCGCGCAGCCTCGACCCCTTCGTTGAGCGCCTTGGTGATGTCCGCCGCCAGTTTGGCAGGGTCATTACCTTGCTGTTCGGTATAAAGCGTTACCTGCATGCGGTCTCGCGGAACATCCTGGCTGACTTCGGCGCGCAGGCTGATCTGGTTGTAACGAGGCTCCTCGGCCTGCGCTGCATGGGAAACACTGATCAGTGCACCCGCTGCCATGATCGACGCCATCCCTCTGGACAAATGTTTAGTCAAGGCAGGTGAGGTGGCGAGACGGGAAAAGACAGGCATCATGGACTCCTTTCGTTCATTAACAGTGACTTCCGTTCTATCCTATGGGTTTGTGCGGCGCTATGTCGCGCCTTGCGGACAGAAATGGGCCAGAGCCACCGTTATACTCGCCGCCCCTGGATAAATACATGTTTGAATCTCCTGTGCAGTGGTTATCCGCTAGTCGTCAAAACCTGGGTCGTCTTGTTCTCATTCGCGTACTGGTGCTGGCTGCCCAAGCCGGTTCGGTAGGGGCTGCCTGGCTCTCCGATATCGTCGAGCTACCATGGCTGGCTATCAGCGCCACATTAGGTCTGTCCGCGCTACTCTGTGGCATCACTGCGCTGCGCCTGAGTCGAGACTGGCCTGTAACCGAGCAGGAGTATGCGGCGCATCTTGCCTTCGACCTGCTTATCCACAGCGTGCTGCTCTACTATGCCGGAGGGGCAACCAATCCCTTCGTGTCCTACTACCTGGTGCCGCTGACCATTGCGGCGGCTACCCTGCCTTGGCTCTACACGTTGCTGCTGGCGGGCCTTGCCTTGGTCAGCTTCACGTTCATGCTGATCTGGTTCCGGCCACTGCAACTTCTGATCAACCCAGGTGGCGAAATTCTGAGTTATGGCATGTGGCTGAGCTTTGCGCTATCGGCGGCACTGATCACCTTTTTTGTCGCCAAAATGGCTGAAGCGCTCCGCCACCAAGAGCTGCTGCAGGCCCAGCGCCGTGAGCAGGGGATGCGCGATCAGCAACTACTGGCCGTGGCCACGCAGGCCGCTGGCGCTGCCCATGAGCTGGGTACGCCATTGTCGACCATGAGCGTACTGCTCAAGGAGCTGCGCCAGGAGTACACCGATAAGGCTGAGCTACAGGAAGACCTGTCGCTTCTGCAAGATCAGGTTCAGCTCTGTAAGGAAACCCTGCAGCAGCTGGTGCGCGCCGCTGAAGCGGATCGCCGTCAGACTATTCATGAGCAAACGGCACTGGAGTGGCTGGAAGCCGTACTGAGTCGCTGGCATCTGATGCGGCCCGAGGTCAGTTACCGCTTTGAATGTCCAAGCGTAGGCGCAGCGCCTCGTTTGATTCCACCCACGGATCTGACTCAGGCGCTTCTTAACCTGCTGAACAATGCTGCTGATGCCTGTCCGGATAATCTGCTGGTAACCCTGTCGTGGAGTGCCGCGGAAATATGCCTGTCCATCAGAGATCGTGGCCCGGGTGTACCGCTGGCCATTGCCGAGCAGATCGGTAAACCGTTCTTTACGACCAAGGGTAAAGGCTTTGGTCTAGGGTTATTCTTGAGTCAGGCGAGTGTGACCCGTGTCGGTGGTACAGTGAAGCTGTATAACCATGAAGAAGGCGGCACGCTGACCGAGCTGCGTCTGCCACGTCAGTATCCATTGGTCTGAACTGCTGTCGCGAGGATTACAATGAGCGAAAACATTCAACATGACGATGAGCAGCCCCATCTGCTGCTGGTCGACGACGATGCCACCTTTACCCGCGTCCTGGCACGGGCCATGGATCGTCGCGGGCTGCGCGTATCGGTCGCGGGCTCGGCAGAGGAGGGCTACGAGCTGGCCAAGCAGGATCTGCCCGATTACGCCGTGCTGGACCTGAAAATGGAAGGCGATTCCGGCCTTGTCCTGTTGCCCAAGCTGCTTGAGCTGCATCCCGACATGCGCGTCGTGATTCTTACCGGTTATTCCAGTATTGCCACGGCGGTCGAAGCGATCAAGCGTGGTGCTACGAATTATCTGTGCAAGCCTGCCGACGCAGATGATGTGTTGACCGCGCTACTTTCCCAGCATGCCGATGTGGACAGTCTGGTGCCGGAAAACCCGATGTCGGTCGATCGGTTGCAGTGGGAGCATATCCAGCGGGTATTGAACGAGCACGACGGCAATATTTCGGCAACGGCACGTGCACTCGGAATGCACCGTCGTACTTTGCAGCGCAAGTTGCAGAAGCGTCCGGTTCGTCGCTGATCAGCTGATCCCCTTCCGGCTGGAAGGGGATTGATAAAAATGGACAGAAATCTTTTGTTACGTTTGGTGTGACAGAAACCATTCAGCTTGGCTGCCCTATGATGGCCTTTGGTTACGTTATTACGTGCTTACCGAGCTGGAGCGATGAGAGAAAAAGAGACTCCCGTACCGCCTGTGTATGGTTCGACCAAGGGCCATTTCCTGTCCCGCGTTTGGGCATTGACGATACCCTATTGGCGCAGTGAAGAAAGAAAGCCTGGCTGTTGCTGGTTGCTGTGATAGCTCTTTCGCTGGCGGGTGTCGGCTTGTCAGTGGTATTCAATACCTGGAACCGGTATTTCTACGATGCCCTGCAAAATCATGATCTGAAGTCCTTTACGCGTCTTATTTTGTATTTTTGCGGCTTGGCGGCCCTGTTCATTCTGCTGGCCGTATACCGGCTTTACCTGACCCAGATGCTTACCATCCGGTGGCGACGCTGGCTGACCGAGCAGCATTTCTCGCTATGGCTTAGGCACCGCAACTATTACCACTTGGAGCAGAAGGGGGGGCGCAGACAACCCGGACCAGCGTATTGCCGAAGATCTGAACAGCTTTACGGACATGACGCTCTCTCTGGGGTTGGGATTCATCCGCACCATCGTCAGCCTGATTTCCTTTTCTGTCATCCTGATCACTATGTCAGGCAGTATCGAGCTGTTTGGCATCACCGTTCCTCATTACATGTTCTGGGCTGCAGTACTGTATGCCGCCATCGGCACCGTTCTGACGCATTACATTGGTCGACGGTTGATTGGCCTTAGCAATCAGCAGCAGCGCTATGAAGCGGATCTGCGTTTTGGGTTGATCCGTGTCCGGGAGAATGCCGAGAGCATTGCACTCTATAACGGGGAGCAGAACGAGCAGCAACGGCTCCAGGAACGATTCGGGCACGTCTGGGGCAACTTTTGGATGCTGATGCGCTATCAGAAGCGTCTGACCTTCTTTACCTCTGGCTACTCCCAGATTGCCGTCATCATTGGCGCCGTGCTTTCGGCACCGCGCTATTTCAGTGGCAGGATCCAGCTTGGTGACATGATGCAGATCAGCGACTCGTTCAGTAACGTTCAAGGCAGCTTGAGCTGGTTCATTGACGCATACCTGCAACTGGCGAACTGGCGTGCTGTAACTGATCGTATCCTGAGTTTTCGCGACACCATGCACAGGCATGAGGCTCAGGCTTCCGCCATTACGCTGGAGCGCGGCGAGGATGCATTGGTATTCGACAGGCTCCAGGTTTCGCTGGCCAACCAGACGCACTCACTGATCGACCCTATCAGCGGCCGCATTGAGTCAGGCGAGCATGTGCTTATCAGCGGTCCCTCAGGGGGTGGCAAAAGCACCCTGCTACGGGTTATCGCAGGGCTGTGGCCCTATGGTAGCGGGACAGTAAGTCTCCCGATTGGTCGATGCCTATTTCTGCCGCAACGACCTTACCTGCCTATTGGAACATTAAGGGCTGCGTTGAATTATCCTGGGGAAGTTCAGCATGCGCCAGAGTGCCTCGAGAGCGTGCTAAGGCAATGCCGTCTGGCGCATCTGGTTTCTGTCATGGACGAGGCTAACCATTGGGAACGGCGCCTCTCTCCTGGAGAGCAACAGCGCCTGGCCATTGCTCGGGCTATCCTGTACCAACCGCACTGGCTGTTTCTGGATGAAGCGACTTCTGCCCTGGATGAGCGTGATCAAACCGCCATGTACACCTTGTTACGAGAGCACTTACCCGATACGACACTGGTGAGTGTAGGGCATCGAAGCAGTCTGCAACGCTTCCATCAGCGGATCTTGCGCCTGGAGGAGGGCATCCTCAAGGACGTTACTGTCTATGAAAGTGCCCAACTTTAGATTAATAGGGTCATCCTACAACGCGGTTACGCTATTATGGTTCATATTTCCAAGACGCCCTGAATGAACCCTTATGCAAAACAGTAACGTGACTCCTCGCCCACGTAAAAAGTCTCGCAGTCTGGCCGAAAACGTTGTCGAGGTCATGAAGGCTCGTATTCGTGACGGCGACCTGAAACCCGGCGACAAGCTGCCGACCGAGTCGGCCATCATGCAGGAGCAGGGCGTCAGCCGAACGGTGGTCCGTGAGGCGATCTCGCGCCTGCAGGCTGCAGGGCATGTCGAAACGCGCCACGGGATCGGTACGTTTGTGCTGGAGCGGCCTGCCGAGGGGCCACTGTTCATCGATCCGGCTACCATCACAACCTTGCGTGATGTGTTGGCAATGCTTGAGTTGCGAATCAGTCTGGAGGTTGAAGCTGCCGGTCTGGCGGCGCAGCGCCGAAATGACGAGCAGCTTCAGGAGATGCGTCGTCTGCTGGATCAAATGAAAGCTCGCACCGAGCAGCCTGCCGAGGCTGTCAGTTTCGATCTGCAGTTTCATTTGCAAATTGCCATGTCTACGGGCAATCGTTATTTCAGCGACATCATGACCTACCTCAGTAGCGTTCTGATCCCCCGCACCCGTCTCAACTCAGCTTACCTGGCTCACGATGATCAGCAGCGCTATCAGCTGCGCCTGGATGGCGAGCATGAAGACATCTACAACGCTATCGCTCGGCAGGACACTGATGCGGCACGTGCAGCGATGCGCCTGCATCTAACCAACAGTCGCGAGCGACTACGTCGAGCCAATGAAGAGGTAGGAACAGGCCAGAATTCACGCTGATTAAAAAATCTGCGTAAGGGGAGTTGTACCCTGGAATCTATAGTTGTACGATGACTGATAACGGGCGATAGCCTGTCTCATTAACTTCTGTATGCCGTCAGGCCAGGGTGCAACAAAAATGACTCCACAAGAACTCAAGCACACCCTTTCATCCGGATTGCTGTCCTTTCCGGTAACCGATTTCGATGCGCAGGGCGACTTCCGCCGCGATACCTACATCAAGCGTCTGGAATGGCTGGCGCCCTACGGTGCCAGCGCCCTGTTTGCGGCGGGCGGCACCGGTGAGTTCTTCTCGCTGGACCAGAAGGAATACTCCGACATCATCAAAACGGCCGTGGACACCTGCAAGGGCATGGTCCCGATTCTGGCCGGTGCCGGTGGCCCAACCCGCGTGGCGATCCAGCAGGCTCAGGAAGCCGAGCGCCTGGGTGCCCAGGGCATCCTGTTGCTACCGCACTACCTGACCGAAGCCAGCCCTGAAGGCGTGGCCGCGCATGTCGAGGCGGTGTGCAAGTCCGTCAAGTTTGGCGTGGTGGTGTACAACCGCAACGTCTGTCGCCTGAAGCCTGACCAGCTGGAAATGCTGGCCGAGCGTTGCCCGAATCTGATCGGCTTCAAGGATGGCATGGGTGACATCGAGCTGATGGTCTCCATCCGCCGTCGCCTGGGTGATCGCTTCACCTACCTGGGCGGTCTGCCGACCGCTGAAGTCTATGCCGCGGCCTACAAGGCGCTGGGTGTACCGGTGTACTCCTCGGCGGTGTTCAACTTTGTTCCCAAGACGGCCATGGACTTCTACAAGGCCATCGCTGCGGATGACCACGAGACCGTGGGCAAGCTGATCGATGACTTCTTCCTGCCGTACCTGGACATCCGTAACCGCTGCGCAGGTTATGCGGTAAGCATCGTCAAGGCCGGTGCGAAGATCGCAGGTTACGACGCCGGTCCGGTACGTGCACCGCTGACTGATCTCAAGCCTGACGAGTACGAGCGTCTGGCTGCGCTGATGGACAAACTCGGTCCGCAGTAAGTGTGTAAATGGCTGACTGGTTTTAGTAGACCAGTCAGCCATTTTTGTTTTATTGTGTTCTGAAATGATTGCGCTATCATTTGGTTGTGTAAGCAAAGGCGATGTTCTCGCCTGGCTATAAAAGACTACCCGCGACAAGAATAACGAGTGGGGGCAGAGTGAATATCAACCGAGTCAGTGTGACATCGCTTGCCTTGTCAGGCACTTCATTGCTCGGTGCTCTTGGCATTCGCAGACCCCGCATTCTGCGCGCGATCAGCTTTTCTGAACGCTTATCTTTAGTCATCCCGCTTGCCATGGTCGGCTCCCTTATCGGAACGCTAAGGGTTGCCAGAACCTGTCATTTGTCCAGTGGCGGGTCGATCAGGTGCTCTTTATTGCAACCAGTGGCGAAGCGTGGAGAAGCGTCCGCGTGTGTATCGGTGACTCACAGCGGAGGTATGGGGATGGATGAGTTGACCGTCGGTTTACGTTGAATAACAGAACGCGGGCAGAGCATCGCTCTGTTCGCATGCCTTAGCCTGAGTGAGTATAAGAAGGAGTGAGTCATGCAGTTGATTGAACACCAGGACTCGCCTCGTTACATCCGACTTCATGCTGACGATAACGTCGCAATCGTTGTAAACGAGCAAGGTGTTGCAGCCGGTGGCCAGTTTCCAGACGGTCTCGTGACCATCGAGGCCGTTCCGCAAAGTCACAAGGTAACGCTGGTTGATATCCCCGAAGGCGGCGCTGTTCTGCGCTATGGCACAGTGATCGGATATGCCCTGAAACCCATTCTACGGGGCTCCTGGGTGAAAGAGGAGTTGCTTAGCCTGCCTTCGCCGCCCCCGCTGGACAACCTGCCGCTGGCAACTGATGTACCGCCTACCCAGCCTCCGCTGGAAGGTTTTACCTTTGAGGGTTTCAGAAACCCGGACGGTAGCGTCGGGACGCGCAATATCCTGGGTGTGACCACCACGGTTCAATGTGTGACCGGTGTGCTTGATCATTGCATCGAGCGTGCCCGTAAGGAACTGCTGCCTAAATATCCGTATGTGGATGACGTCATCGCATTGACTCACAGCTATGGTTGCGGTGTAGCGATCAACGCCCCCGATGCTGTCGTACCCATTCGTACGCTGCGTAACATCAGTCGTAATCCCAACCTCGGTGGCCAGGCACTTGTCATCAGCCTGGGATGTGAAAAGCTTCAGGCCAGCCAGATCATGCCGGACGATGAATTGCCTTCTGGTATCGATGAAGAGGAATGGCTGTTCCGCCTCCAGGATTCCAATACCGGTTTCAGCGGTATGGTCGAGCAGATTCTTGGCATGATCGAGGATCGCCTGAAGGTGCTGAACGAGCGCCGTCGTGAGCCATGTCCGGCTTCCGATCTGGTGGTCGGTATGCAGTGCGGCGGCAGTGACGCCTTTTCCGGGGTAACAGCCAATCCGGCATTAGGTGTTGCGGCTGACCTGTTAGTGCGCGCAGGGGCTACCGTGATGTTCTCGGAAAACACCGAGGTGCGCGACGGTATCCATCTGCTGACCTCGCGGGCGGCTACACCTGAAGTCGCCAAGGCCTTGGTTCGTGAAATGGATTGGTACGACCGCTATCTGGATCGCGGCATGGCGGATCGCAGTGCAAATACGACGCCCGGTAACAAGAAGGGTGGCCTGAACAACATCGTGGAAAAGGCCATGGGCTCGATTGCCAAGTCGGGTTCCAGTCCTATTGCAGGGGTGGTATCGCCAGGCGAGCGTGTCAAGGGTAAAGGCCTGTATTACTGCGCAACACCTGCCAGTGACTTTATCTGCGGTACGCTTCAACTGGCTGCCGGTATGAACCTGCACATTTTTACTACAGGTCGCGGAACGCCTTATGGTCTGGCCATGGTGCCTGTCATCAAGGTAGCAACACGCACCCAGCTGGCCGAGCGCTGGCCGGATCTGATCGACGTAGACGCCGGTCGGGTGACATCGGGCCGAATGACACTGGAAGAGTTGGGTTGGGAGATTTTCCATCTCTACCTGGATGTTGCCAGTGGCCGCAAAAAGACATGGGCTGAACACCACAAGCTGCATAACGATCTGACACTGTTTAATCCGGCTCCAGTGACCTGATGGCTAAGTGAAGTACAAAACAGCGGAGCTTGGTGCTCCGCTGTTTTTTGCCTATCAGGATAAGCGCCTGGTTCGGGACAGCGAATTGAAAGGGCGTCCCTCATGCCAGGACGCTAGCTAGGTATAAGGCAAGCTGACCTCTCTGCTCCAACGCATTATTAGCCCCGTCTAGTCAAATCAGTCCAAGGCCCTGATCTGGACTTTCGCAACGCCATCAGAAATCAAGCCGATTGAACTGGCCGCATTGCGTGACAGATCAATAATCCGTCCACGTACGTGAGGACCACGGTCATTGATGCGTACGACTGCACGCTTTCCGTTGCTCAGGTTGGTCACCTCGACTCGCGTGCCAAAGGGCAGCGTACGATGAGCGGCTGTCATCTCCGAAGGATTGTAGCGTTCTCCGCTGGCAGTGCGGCGTCCGGCATGGCGTTTGGCGTAGTAAGAAGCGAGGCCGGAGTCCTGGTAACCATGAACAGCAGCAGGTGACATGGGTGAAGAATAAGGCTCTCGGTTGGCACACCCGGCAAACAGTATGGTGAGCGATAGAAGAGCAATGCGTAGGCTCCATGACATATCGAAAGCTTCCTGGCGATTTGATATCAGATTGGCTATATGACTCTCTTGAGTTCAAGCCGTTTCGCTGTAATTACGTGCTGAAACACATTCCAGGACTAGTCCGACATTCAGCCCTGAAGATTGTATAAGCGTGCGTAATCTATAGGCGCAGGCCAAGTCCATCGCTCAGAAAGCTCGACTGCTTCGCATCGGCTGAAAAAGAAAAATGAAGAAAGAAGAAGTAGATTCGTGAGTGGCATAGCCATGACGCAAGGTTGCGTCATGGCTATCGGAGGAGGTTAACCTGCCAGCTTTTTCTTCAGCAATTCGTTGACTTGCTGAGGATTGGCCTTGCCTTTGGAGGCCTTCATCGCCTGGCCTACGAAGAAGCCAAACATCTTTCCGCGCTTGGCCTCATCACTGGCACGGTACTGCTCGACCTGGGCGGCGTTGGCTGCCAGGACTTCATCCAGCATGGACTCAATAGCGCCGGTGTCGGTTACCTGCTTGAGCCCCTTCTTTTCGATGATCTCATCGGCAGAACCTTCGCCAGCGGCCATGGCTTCGAACACCATCTTGGCGATCTTGCCGGAAATGGTGTTGTCCTTGATACGCAGGATCATGCCGCCCAAATGCTCAGCGGAAACTGGCGAGTCGGCGATATCCAGATCCTGCTTGTTGAGCAGGCTGGAAAGCTCGCCCATGACCCAGTTGGCGGCCAATTTGGCATCGCCGCTGACCTGTTGGACCTGCTCGAAATAATCGGCCATTTCACGGCTGGAGGAGAGGACCGTCGCGTCATACGTAGATAGGCCAAAGTCACGCTCGAAGCGCTCACGCTTCTGCTGCGGCAGCTCTGGCAGCAGACTCCGTGTCTCTTCGAGAAAACTGTCTTCGATCACCACGGGCAGAAGGTCAGGGTCAGGAAAGTAGCGATAGTCGTTTGCTTCTTCCTTGCTGCGCATAGCCCTTGTGTCATCGAGGTTAGGGTCGTATAGACGCGTTTCCTGAATGACTTTGCCACCATCCTCAATGAGGTCAATCTGGCGTTGAACCTCACGATTGATCGCCTTCTCGATGAAGCGGAACGAGTTAACGTTCTTGATCTCGGCGCGAGTACCAAACTCGGCCTGACCTTTCGGACGAACCGAGACGTTGCAGTCGCAACGCAGCGAGCCCTCGTTCATGTTGCCATCACAGATGCCCAGGTAACGCACGAGTGCATGAATGGCCTTTACGTAGGCAACGGCTTCCTTGGCGCTGCGGATGTCCGGCTCAGAGACGATCTCCAGGAGTGGCGTGCCGGCGCGGTTCAGGTCGATGCCCGTCATGCCCTGGAAGTCCTCGTGCAGGCTCTTGCCCGCATCTTCTTCCAGATGCGCACGGGTGATACCGATGCGCTTGACGGTACCGTCGTCTAATGTAATGTCCAGGTGGCCCTTGCCTACGATAGGCAATTCCATCTGGCTGATCTGATAGCCCTTGGGCAGGTCAGGGTAGAAGTAGTTCTTGCGCGCAAAAACGTTACGCTGGCCAATGTGTGCGTCGATGGCCAGGCCAAACTTGACGGCCATGCGCACTGCTTCCTGGTTGACTACTGGCAGTACGCCGGGCATGCCCAGGTCGATCAGGCTGGCCTGGGTATTAGGCTCGGCACCAAAGGTGGTGGAGCTGCCAGAAAATATCTTCGATTTCGTGGAGAGCTGTGCGTGAATTTCCAGCCCGATCACGGTTTCCCATTGCATGTGAGTCGTCCTCTGCCTTCTATTCCAGGAACCCAGTCGGGGCTTTCGTATGCCAATCGGTTGCCTTCTGGTACTGATGGGCGATGTTGAGCAGGCGGCCTTCCTGGAAGTAGGGGGCCAGCAGCTGTACGCCAACGGGCAGGCCGTCGACAAAGCCGGCCGGCATCGAAAGACCAGGAACGCCGGCAAGGTTGGCAGTGATGGTATAGATATCCATCAGGTATTCAGCCACGGGATCGTTGTTCTTCTCGCCGAGTTTCCACGCCACGCTGGGCGTCGTCGGGCCAAGAATGACGTCCACATCATTGAAGGCGGTCATGAAGTCGTTCTTAATCAGGCGGCGGATACGTTGTGCCTTCAGGTAGTAGGCATCATAGTAACCGGCAGAAAGTGCATAGGTGCCCACCATGATCCGACGGCGAACCTCATCACCAAAGCCTTCTGCGCGGGAGCGTTTGTACAGATCGGTCAGGTCTGCCGGGTCTTCACAGCGATAACCGAAACGTACACCGTCATAGCGCGACAGGTTGGAAGACGCTTCCGCCGGTGCGATCACGTAATAGGCAGGTATCGCGTGCTGCATGTTTGGCAGACTGATGTCCTTGACGGTTGCGCCCAGCGCCTTCAACGCTTCTACAGCCTTGAGCGTAAGATCTGCGATACGGCTGTCCAAGCCCTCACCGAAATACTCTTTCGGCAGGCCAATGCGCAGGCCGGCGAGCGGCTTGCCCAGGCAGGCCAGATAGTCATCGACCGGTTGGTCTACGCTGGTGGAGTCCTTGGGGTCGAAGCCTGCCATTGCCTGCAAGAGTAGGGCGCAGTCTTCGGCGTTGCGGGCCAGCATGCCGCCCTGATCGAGGCTGGAGGCATATGCAATCATGCCCCAGCGGGAGACGCGCCCATAGGTGGGCTTGAGGCCAGTCAGGTTGGTCAGCGCCGCAGGCTGGCGGATCGAGCCGCCGGTATCGGTACCGGTTGCAGCCGGGACGAGGCGAGCCGCTACTGCCGCCGATGAGCCACCTGAAGAGCCGCCTGGAATACGAGAGGTGTCCCAGGGGTTCTTGACGGGGCCGTAGTGGCTGGATTCGTTGGCCGAGCCCATCGCGAACTCGTCCATATTCAATTTGCCCAAGCTTACAACGCCTGCATCTGCCAGCTTCTGAACCACAGTGGCGTTGTAGGGCGCGATGAAGTTATCAAGCATTTTCGAGCCGCAGCTGGTGCGAATGCCCTGAGTGCAGAAGAGGTCTTTGTGTGCGATCGGTGCCCCTAGGAGCGCGCCGGTTTCGCCCGCTGATCGGCGCTGATCGGCGATTTTGGCCTGCTCAATGGCCTGTGTTTCCGTCACGGTGATAAAGCTGTTGAGCTGTGGATCAACCCGGGCGATGCGGTCCAGCAGGGCGCGAGTCAATTCCTCGGCAGAAAATTCCTTTGCCGATAGCGCACGGCTGATCTCGGCCAGGGTCAACGTATGCATAGGGGTGTCCTTCATTACTCAATCACCTTGGGTACCAGGAACAGGCCGTTTTCGACCGCTGGGGCGATAGTCTGGTAGGCGTCACGCTGATTGGTTTCGGTGACTTCGTCGGGTCGCAGGCGCTGTACGGCCTCCAGCGGGTGCGCCAGAGGTTCGACGTTATCGGTATTGACGGCCTGCATGCGATCAATCAGGCCGAGGATGTCATTCAACGTCCCGGTGGTCCGTTCAATATCGGCATCGTTAAGGCCTAGTCTGGCCAGGTGAGCGATCTTTTCGACGTCGGAGCGTTCGAGCGCCATCGGATTCTCCAGCAATATCGGGGCTTGACCATGGCGAAAGTCATAAATCGAGAGATTTGCACGGTAGGCGGTCAAGCACCGCGTTAAGAAAGGCCTAAGAGGGCCGCAGAAACGAGCAATCTAGCACATCACCGCCTTGCTCAAAATCCCTGCCGTTGTTAGAGTCTGCCGCAATTTTTCCCACGCGTTTCATCTGCGTGCCTGACGCCACCGCCTAGGGTCACTTCATGTTCAAAAAGTTGCGTGGCATGTTTTCCAGCGATCTGTCGATCGACCTGGGTACAGCCAATACCCTCATTTATGTCCGGGATCGCGGTATTGTCCTTGACGAGCCATCCGTTGTTGCCATTCGTACGCATGGCAATCAGAAGAGTGTAGTTGCCGTCGGTACCGACGCCAAACGCATGCTGGGTCGTACGCCTGGCAATATTTCTGCGATCCGACCGATGAAGGATGGTGTGATTGCAGACTTCAGCGTTTGTGAAAAAATGTTGCAGTACTTCATCAACAAAGTTCACGAGAACAGCTTTCTCCAGCCAAGTCCCCGTGTACTTATCTGCGTACCGTGCAAGTCCACCCAGGTCGAGCGCCGTGCCATTCGTGAATCGGCTCTGGGCGCTGGCGCCCGTGAAGTCTTCCTGATCGAAGAGCCGATGGCAGCTGCCATTGGCGCAGGTCTTCCGGTTGAGGAAGCGCGTGGTTCGATGGTAGTGGACATCGGTGGCGGCACCAGCGAGATCGCCTTGATCTCCCTGAACGGTGTTGTCTATGCCGAGTCCGTACGCGTAGGCGGTGACCGCTTCGATGAAGCGATCGTGACCTATGTCCGCCGCAACTACGGCAGCCTGATCGGTGAATCTACTGCCGAGCGCATCAAGCAGGAAATCGGTACGGCCTACCCGGGCGGTGACCTGCGTGAAATCGACGTCCGCGGCCGCAATCTGGCTGAAGGCGTACCGCGCAGCTTTACGTTGAACTCCAACGAAGTGCTGGAAGCCCTGCAGGAATCGCTGGCAACCATCGTCCAGGCGGTCAAGAGCTGTCTGGAGCAGTCCCCGCCGGAGTTGGCTTCGGATATTGCCGAGCGCGGTCTGGTCCTGACCGGTGGTGGTGCTCTGCTACGTGATCTAGACAAGCTCCTGGCGCAGGAAACCGGCCTGCCGGTGATCGTGGCGGAAGATCCTCTGACGTGTGTTGCCCGCGGTGGCGGCAAGGCGTTGGAGATGATGGACCGTCACGCTATGGATCTTCTTTCCACCGAATAAGTCGCATGCATGAATATCAGGGCCTGCATGGCGGGCCTTGATGTTGTCATGATTGACGCTTCGAGGACGAGACCATCAAGCGTATATTTTCCAAGGGTCCTTCGCTTGGCGTCCGTCTGCTGGCTCTGGCTGTTCTGTCTGTCAGCCTGATGGTGGTAGATGCCCGCTTCGATTATCTGAAGCCGGTGCGCAGCGAAATGGGCCTGGTGCTTACACCCTTCTATTGGGCAGCCGATCTCCCGGTTCGTGCCTGGCAAGCCGTGCGCGATCAGTTTTCCAGCCGTACTGAAATCATGGCTGAAAACGAGCGCCTCAAGGCTGAGGCACTGCTTATGCAGCGTCGCCTGCAAAAGCTGGCGGCTTTGACCGAGCAAAACGTACGACTTAGAGAATTGCTCAACTCTGCCGCCCTGGTAGACGACAAAGTGCTGGTCAGCGAGCTGATTGGCGTCGATCCGAATCCATTTACTCACCGTATCCTGATCGACAAAGGCGCGAAGGATGGGGTCTTTATCGGCCAGCCGGTGTTAGACGCCAGTGGGTTGATGGGGCAAGTGGTCGAAGTCATGCCCTATGCCGCCCGTGTCCTGCTGTTGACGGACGTCACCCATAGCATTCCTGTTCAGGTCAACCGCAATGGTTTGCGTGCTATCGCCATGGGAACTGGTAACCCTGAGCGTCTTGAACTGCGCCATGTGGCCGATACCGCCGATATCAAGGAAGGCGATCTACTGGTCAGCTCTGGTTTGGGGCAGCGGTTTCCTGCGGGGTACCCGGTCGCAACCGTGACCGAAGTAGTGCATGACTCAGGGCAACCGTTTGCCATTGTGCGAGCTGTACCCACTGCCAAGCTGAACCGCAGTCGCTATGTGCTATTGGTCTTCAGTGATCCACGTACACCTGAGGAACGGGCCTACGATGCTGCCCGGGCCCAGGAAGAAGCGGATCGCAAAGTGTCCCAGGAGCAGCAGGGAACAACGCCAGCGGCAACCTCGCCCGCCCAGGTTAATAATCCCGCTCAGCCAGCCAGTGGTAATAACAAGACACCGGCGACCAACGCGGCGGCTCCGGCTGCTCAGTCGGCCAAGCCCCAGACTCAACCCGCGAAGCCTGCCGCCAAGCCGCAGTCCAGCCAAGCCCCGGCCGCCTCGACACAACGCGCCCAGGAGGCCCGTTAATGGCCTTTCGGATCGGCCATAACGGCTGGGTTATCTGGCTGACATTGTTGGTGGGGCTGTTGCTTTCGGTTGCGCCAATGCCGGACTTCATGGAAATCGGGCGGCCCTTATGGCTGTCCATGTTCTTGACGTTCTGGACGTTGGCGCTGCCTCACCGGGTAGGCCTGAGTACGGCCTGGGTTTTCGGATTGGCAGAGGATGTGCTGTACGGAAATCTGCTTGGCCAGAATGCCCTGATTCTGAGCCTGGTAGTTTTTCTGGTGCAATCATTACAACAGCGGCTTCGCGTCTTTCCCATTTGGCAGCAGGGCTTTGTGCTGCTGGTCGTCTATGGCATCTCGCAGCTGGTTCAGCTCTGGCTGAATACGTTGACGGGTAATCGTCCACCCACCCTGGTATTTCTTGCACCCTCCCTGGTCAGCGCCTTGCTCTGGCCTTGGGTATATCTGGTGCTACGTGATTTGCGAACGCGTTTCAATGTAAGTTGACGTGGCGTCGGCGGCTGATCTGCTGACGTGAGCGTTTCAAGGAGCCTTCTATGCCACGTCTGTATCTTGCTTCCGGATCTCCACGCCGTCGTGAGTTGCTTGAGCAAATCGGTGTGCCGTTCGAACGTCTTTCGGCCGAAATTAATGAGGCCGTGCTGCCTGGCGAGACAGCAGATGCCTATGTCGAACGTCTTGCCAGAAGCAAGGCACAGGCAGGTCTGGCACTTTTGTCTGGTGACACGGTTGATTGCGTCCTGGGAGCCGACACTAGCGTCGTGTTGGATGGGCACATTCTGGGCAAGCCGGAAAGCCGCGAGCATGGCATGGCTATGTTGGTTCGTCTGAGCGGCAAAACGCATACCGTTCTAACCGCAGTTGCCGTAGCCAGTAAAGACCTGTGCCTGGCGCGTGTCGTGTCGAGCGAAGTAACGTTCAGGCCTATCAGTGAAGCCGAGCGTCAAGCCTATTGGGCAAGCAGTGAGCCGGCCGACAAGGCAGGCGGCTACGGAATCCAGGGGCTGGGCGCTGTCTTTGTTCAACATATAGCGGGAAGCTATAGCAGCATCGTCGGACTCCCCCTTTGTGAAACAGCGGAGCTTTTATCAACGTTTGGCATACCATGCTGGCAGCCCAATGTACCTCGTTGAAAAGGTTAATACCCTAGATAGCGCCGATACCGATAAGCTGCAAGACACCTCGAATAATGGATAAGTCTATGAGCGAAGAAATCTTGATCAACATCACCCCGATGGAGTCTCGGGTGGCGGTTGTTGAAAACGGCGTTCTGCAAGAGGTTCATATCGAACGCACGATGCGCCGGGGCATTGTAGGCAATCTGTATCAAGGCAAGGTTGTCAGAGTCCTGCCTGGGATGCAGGCGGCCTTTGTGGATATTGGGCTGGCCAGGGCCGCCTTTATTCATGCTGCCGAGATTTCTACCCGCGAGGGCAGTGCTGTCGAAAGCATCAGTGCCCTGGTTCATGAGGGGCAAAGTCTGGTCGTTCAGGTCACGAAGGATCCGATCGGAACCAAGGGGGCGCGCCTGACAACGCACCTTTCAATTCCCTCACGCTATCTGGTGTACATGCCCAAGACCAATCATGTGGGCATCTCGCTGAAAATCGAGGATGAAGCCGAGCGTGAACGGCTCAAGAACATCGTTGAAAAGTGCATCGCCAACGAGTGTATCGAGGAAGCCGGTGGCTTTATTCTTCGTACGGCGGCGGAGGGCGCGCGTGAAGATGAAATCAAGGCGGATATCCGCTACTTGCGGCGGCTGTGGGCTCAGATTCATTCTCAGATGAATAAGGTTCCTGCGCCTACGACCATCTATGAAGACCTTGACCTTCCATTGCGTACCTTGCGGGATCTGGTCAGTCCGCGCAGTGAAAAGATTCGTGTGGACTCTCGGGAAAACTTCCAGCGAATTGGCCAGTTCGTGTCCGAGCTGATGCCTGAAGTATCTGATCGCCTAGAGCATTATCCTGGCGAGCGTCCGATTTTCGACTTGTATGGCGTCGAGGATGAAATCCAGAAGGCGCTTGAGCGAAAGGTCATGCTCAAATCGGGCGGGTATCTGATCATCGATCAGACCGAGGCCATGACTACGATAGACGTGAATACAGGTGCATTCGTAGGGCACCGTAACCTGGAAGAGACAATCTTCAAGACCAATCTTGAGGCAGCTACGGCAATTGCCCGGCAGTTACGGCTGCGAAACCTGGGCGGCATCATCATTATCGATTTCATCGACATGGAAGATGAAGAACATCAGCGCCAAGTGCTTCGCAATCTGGAGAAGCAGCTGGAGCGCGATCACGCCAAAACCAACATCATTGGCATTACTGAGCTTGGTCTCGTCCAGATGACGCGCAAGCGCACACGTGAAAGCCTGTCGCAGGTCCTGTGTGAGCCTTGTCCGGCGTGCCAGGGACGTAGCATGCTGCGGACGGCTGAAACTATCTGCTACGAAATCTTCCGTGAAATTCTGCGCGAAGCACGCGCTTACCAGGCAAACTCCTATCTCGTGTTGGCCAATCAGAAGGTGGTAGACCGTCTTCTTGATGAGGAGTCAGGCAATGTAGCGGACCTGGAAGCTTTTATCGGTCGAACGATCAAGTTTCAGGTCGAACCTATGTACTCCCAGGAGCAATATGATGTTGTACTGCTGTAAGCCGCTGAGCTTAGGCTGATGGCAGGGTTGGGCCGCTTCATCGGAACACTCCTGCGCCTTGGTTTCGGTCTGTGTGCTCTGATCCTGATCTTGCTGGCGCTTTATGTCAGCGTAGGGCGCCAACTCATGCCGGGCGTTGCCGAGTATAGAGCCGACGTTGAGGTGCGCTTGAGCAGTGCCTTGAAGCAGCCTGTACGCCTGGGCGCCTTGAAGGGAAGCTGGCAAGGACTCAATCCTGTCATTGACCTGCAGGACCTGGAACTGGGTGAGGGCAGCCAGCCTCTGCATCTGGAGCGAATCAGGGTTGTGCCGAATATGTTCCAGAGCCTCCTGCACTGGCAGCCCATACTGAGTTATGCCAGCCTCGACGGTGTACGACTCGAGTTGCTGGAAGAAGCGGATGGGCGCTGGCGTATCGCAGGACTGCCCCAGCGTGATGATGAGCAAGAGCCTTTTGATCCCGCACCGCTTCTCAAGTGGCTGCCCTCGCTTGGGCGACTATCAGTACTCAATGGGCAGCTCAGCGTTTTATCCCATGAAGGAAAAGTGTTTACGCTGCGCTATGTCGAGGCAACGCTGTCTACGAGACGTAACGGCGATGTCCGTCTCGATGCGCGTTTGAATCTACCTGACGGGCAGCCCTTGGCCTTAGACGTCCAGGGGCAGGTCGATTCGGCGCATTGGCAGGACAGCCGATTCAAGAGCTATTTGAGCCTGCCCCAGACGGACTGGGCACAGTGGGTGCCACGTACTCTGACGCGGCAGTGGCGGCCGCATGAGTTACATGCAGGAGGAGAGGTCTGGCTTGACTGGGCTCATGGAGTGCCTCAAGACGCAGCCTTGCGGCTCAATGCGGCTCGGCTGGTGGCTTCGTATGGTACCCGTGCGCCCGCTGGTCTTGATGACCTCGCCTTGAACCTTTCATTTACCCGCGAGAAAAACGGCTGGCGAGCCATCGGTTCCGATCTTGCGGTAAGCCTTGGGGAGAAACGCTGGAGTGGTGTGACATTAGCGGTTCAGCGCAATGATGCAGCGGATCGCTGGCAGGTACGTGCCGACCGGCTCGATCTGGCACCATTGGCGGCCGCCGTCCAGGCACTTGCGCCTTTACCTGAAAATGTGGCGTCAGCGTTATCGGCACTTAGTCCGCATGGTGCGCTACGTAACATCTCGCTGGACTACCAACCCCAGAAAAGTCTTGCTGATCGCCTCGCGTTTGCAGCCAACCTGGAAAAGGTAGGGTTCTCGGCCTATCACGGTGCGCCGGCTGTCGAGAATGCCAGTGGTAGTGCAACTGGCGGACTGCAGCATGGCGAATTGCGGCTGGATACCACCAACTTCTCGCTGCATCTGGCCACCCTGTTTCCTGAACCGTGGCAGTACCGTACAGCCAAAGCGCGCTTGAATTGGTCTTTAAGCGATGACAGCTTTACCTTGTCGAGTCCGTTGATGCGCGTCTCGGGTGAAGAGGGTGATGCCGCCGGTGACATGTTCATCCGGCTGGCGCGCAAGCCAGGCATTGAAAGCTACATGGACCTGCGTGTTGGGCTGCGCAATGGTGATGCGCGCTATACCGCCAAGTATCTGCCTACCCGGACACCTGCGATGAGTGGCCCTCTGGCTGACTGGCTCAAGACTGCGATCAAGGGTGGCCATATCGATGAAGGTATTTACCAGTATCAGGGTTCCCTGATGCACGATGCACCGCCGGGTGCACGTACCATGAGTCTTTTCTTTCGCGTCCACGACGCATTGCTTGCCTACCAGCCGGGTTGGCCAGAGTTGCGTGAGGCCAGCGGCGATATAGTCATTGAAGATGATGCCGTTCGCATTCAGGTACCGGAGGGGCGAATCCTGGATACCCAGGTCAGCAAGGCAAATGTCACCATCCCGCTGCGACATGATGGCAGTACGGTCCATCTGTATCTGAAAAGTGACTTGGACAGTAGTGTAAAGGACGGGCTCACGATCTTGCAGGAGACGCCGTTACCGACAGCCGAGACATTCAAGGGATGGCGGGGGGAGGGGGCTCTAAAGGGTAAGCTTGACCTGGATTTGCCTTTTGATCATGGGCTACCGCCCAAGGTGATTGTGGATTTCGTGGCTAATGGGGCCCGGTTACAGCTGGCAAATCCCATGCTCGATGTCACCAATATCCGCGGTGCGTTTCGCTATGACACGACACGAGGCTTGAGCGCACCGGATATCAAGGCGCAGGTATTGGGCAGTCAGGCCCACGGCAAGGCGTTCGCCGAAGGGAACCAGACCGATCCCAAGACCCGCCTCGTGGCTGAGGGCAAGGTAGCGCTCAGTCAGCTTACCCAATGGCTGGGTGTTGGAGGCCGGCCATTGCCAGTGTCAGGCGATATTCCGTATCGCATGAGCCTGACCCTGGCAAACGAGGCCAGCGAAATCGTAGTAGCCTCGAATCTTCAAGGGGTAGCTATTGATCTGCCAGCACCGTTTGGCAAGGATCCGCAGACCGCCCATGACGGTTTTTTCAGTATGACACTCAATGGGCCCGAGCGTCGTTATGAGGCGACATATCAAGGCTTGGCGGATGCCGTTATCGTCGCACCGCCGGATCGCTTGACCGAGGCCCGTGGCGAGGTTGTTCTGGGAAATGGCACAGCCAATCTCCCGAGCGGTCAGGGAATCCGTGTTCGTGGCGTCCTGGATCGTCTCGTGCTGAGTGAATGGCAGGTCGCTATCGAAAAGTACGTTACGCCTGGTAAGGAACCGGCTACGCGCTCTGGTGGTGGGCCTGCCTCGCCCGACTCCATGCTCTCAATACTTGCGGGCGGGCAGCTCAAGGTAGTGCATTTTGAAGGTTTCGGTCAGACCGTCGAAAACCTCGCTGTTCAGCTGGAACCACAAAGTAATGTCTGGGTGCTTACGCTCGATAGCTCGGTCATTGCCGGCCAGGTACGGTTGCCGGAAGACCGCAAGGTACCCATTACGCTTGCGCTCAAACATTTGGACTTTCCCAGTCATGCTGCTCCGGCAGGGGGCGCCAAGCCCGTCGAAAGTCCTGATCCCCTGGCGAATATCGACCCGCATGGCCTGCCGGCAATGGACGTATCGATTGATACCCTTTCGCTGGGCGGTGAGCCTGTTGGCGCACAGCGACTCAGGATCCGGCCAACGACGGCAGGAGTGCGCTTTTCAGACCTGAACCTCTATCTGAAGGGGCTGAAGGTCGAAGGTACGATGGATTGGGAGGGGTTGCCGGGCACTACGCGTACACGGTATAGCGGTCGTCTCTCGGGTGACAACGTTGCCGATGTATTGCTGGCCTGGAAGTTTGCATCCAGTGTGACCAGTCGCGAGTTTCGTCTTGATGCCAACGTCAGCTGGCCTGGATCGCCAGCCTGGGCGGGGCTGAATCGTCTGTCCGGCACACTGGATGCCAGCCTGCGTAACGGACAGTTGCGTCAGGTTGAAGGCTCTGCATCAGCGCTCCGGGTGTTTGGCCTGCTCAATTTCGAGGCCATACGGCGGCGGCTGCGGTTGGACTTTTCCGATATTTTTGGCCGCGGCCTGAGTTACGACACGATCAGCGGGTTACTGGAGGCGCAAAACGGTGTTTTTCTAACCCGGAAACCCATCATTCTGGATGGTCCTTCTACCGATATGCAGATGCAGGGTACGCTGGACCTGGCCCATGATCAGGTTGACGCCCATTTGCAGGTTGGATTGCCCTTGACCAACTCATTGCCTATCGCAGCGTTGATTGCCGGAGCACCTGCCATAGGTGGAGCCCTGTTCATTGTGGATCGCTTGATTGGTGACAGGGTAACCCGCATGGCCAGTGTGAACTATCACATCCACGGGCCCTGGCAAAATCCACAGATGACACTGGGCAAGAAGTGAACCCTGCGCAAAGAAATGCGACTGTTCTGCCATGACAGAAGAAGTCGGTTGAGCGTAAGCGGATCCTCTGCGTAGCATAGACAAGTCAATACGAGGTGGGCTATGACGTTTGCGGTAATCCAGATGGTAAGCCAAGACGACATAGAGGCCAATCTTGCTACGGCATACCGTCTGCTTGAGCAGGCGGCCAAGGCTGGAGCACAGCTGGCAGTCCTGCCCGAGAATTTCGTTGCGATCGGTCACTCCAATCCTGCCATGATCGGCCAGGCGGAGGCGCTAGGAGCAGGGCCCATCCTGCCTTGGTTAAGCTGTTCTGCTCGTGCATTGGGGCTCTGGATTGTCGCCGGGACATTACCGTTTCCTCCAGATGATCAGCCATATGCCAAGCCAAGGGCGTGCTGCCTGTTGATCAATGATCAAGGGGAGCGAGTAGCTCGTTATGACAAGCTGCATCTCTTCAATGCCCGTGTAGATGATCGGCAGGGTAGCTATAGAGAGGGTGATCACTATGCGGAAGGCCAGGATATCGTCGTGGCGGATACCCCTGTAGGGCGGCTTGGCTTGACGGTTTGCTATGACTTGCGTTTCCCTGAGTTGTACACCTCTCTACGTGAGGCCGGTGCCGAGTTGATTGCTGCGCCTTCGGCATTCACGGCTGTTACGGGAAAGGCTCATTGGGATATCTTGATACGTGCCCGAGCTATCGAAACGCAATGTTATATTCTGGCCGCTGCGCAGGGAGGTCTGCATCCACGAGGTCGGGAAACCTGGGGCCACTCCGCTATTATCGATCCTTGGGGGCGCGTCCTTGAAGAGTCGCCTACAGGGGAAGCTGTCATGATTGGACGGCGTAATATTGTCCAGCAACAAGCATTACGCGAACAGATGCCGATTGCTCAGCATCGTCGCTTTGGTTTTGCAACATCGCCCTTGCCAAGCCACGAATGACCACAATCGACTTGATTGGGCATTTCCATTAAGCACAACGCGCAAGACGCGCTAAGGTCAATAAAGAAGATCTGTGTGTTTCAACGTGTTGTGCACGCCTTGCATAAGACCTTTCGGCTATTGGAGTAAGCATGAGCCAATACCTGACTTCTGTCAGTCAACATCTTCTCAATCCAGGTGGGCTTGAAATCGACAGCCTGCCAGTGGTTCTTCATCAACTGGCGGGACCAGGAATCGACGCCGCCGATCTGTATTTCCAAAGCATGATTTCCGAGTCTTGGCTGCTTGAGGACGGCATCGTCAAGGAAGGCGGCTTTCATATGGACCAAGGCGTTGGTGTCCGTGCTCAATCAGGTGAAAAGACCGGGTTTGCCTATAGTAACGCCATCACACTGGATGCCTTGAGCCAGGCTGCCCAGGCTGCACGTTCCATCTCACGCAGTGGGGATAACGGCAAGGTTCAGGTATTCAGCCACATCGAGCCGGTACGGCTTTACCCCGAAGAAAACCCACTGGATGTCTTGAGCCGTGCAGAGAAAGTCGAGCTGCTCAAAAATATTGACGTAGCCACGCGGGCTCTGGATCCCCGTATCCAACAGGTTACGGTCAGCCTTTCCGGTGTCTGGGAGCAGGTGCTTGTCGCCGCCAACGATGGAACGCTGGCGGCGGATGTACGCCCTCTGGTGCGCTTCAATGTCAACGTGGTCGTCGAGCAGAATGGTCGCCGGGAACGTGGCAACAACGGCGGTGGCGGACGCACGGATTATCGTTACTTTCTGCGTGAAGACCGTGCCATGAGCTACGCGCGCGAAGCGGTGCGGCAGGCCTTGGTAAATCTGGAGGCTGTTGCCGCTCCAGCGGGCACGCTACCGGTTGTGTTGGGCTCGGGATGGTCTGGCGTCCTGTTGCACGAAGCTGTAGGTCATGGCCTGGAAGGTGATTTCAACCGCAAGGGCAGTTCGGCTTATAGCGGACGTATGAACGAGCGTGTAGCTTCATCGCTATGCACCATTGTCGATGATGGCACTCTCCCTGATCGCCGTGGTTCGGTATCGGTCGATGACGAAGGCACGCCAGGCGCCTACAACGTGCTTATCGAGAATGGCATTCTTAAAGGGTACATGCAGGACAAACTCAATGCCCGGCTTATGGGAGTGGCACGTACCGGTAACGGACGCCGTGAATCCTATGCGCACCTGCCCATGCCTCGCATGACCAACACCTATATGTTGGCAGGTGAAAGCGACCCGGCAGAAATCATCGCCTCGGTCGAGCATGGCCTGTATTGCGCCAGCCTGGGGGGCGGTCAGGTCGATATCACCAGCGGTAAATTCGTCTTTACGACCAATGAGGCTTACCTGATCGAGAACGGCAAGGTGACCCGGCCGGTGAAGGGCGCCACGCTGATAGGAAACGGTCCGGAAGTCATGACACAGGTATCGATGGTCGGCAATGACCTGTCGCTGGACAACGGTGTTGGCACGTGCGGGAAGGAAGGCCAGTCAGTTCCGGTTGGCGTAGGCCAGCCAACTCTGAAAATTGATGCCATCACGGTAGGAGGAACGGGTGCCTGACAGGCAGGCAAGGGCCGCGTATTAACGCAGGCCCCGCTTGGTATCATCCAGTTCACGGATGTACTTGAACAGTTTACGTGCCGCTGACGGCGGCTTGTTATGCGCCTGCTCGTGTTGGGCGTGACGGATCAACTGGCGCAGGTGCTGGCGGTCAGCGTCCGGGTAGTCTTCGACAAAAGCCTGCAGGACCTCGTCGCTACCACCCAGCAGGCGATCCCGCCAGCGTTCAAGGGCGTGAAAGCGCTCGTTGTACTGGCGGGTCGAGGAATCGACTTGTTCGATCATGGCCATGATCGCATCAAGATCCTGATCGCGCATCAGTTTGCCCAGGTACTGGGTATGTCGCTTCCGGGCGACGTTGGCTTTGTGCTTGGGAGCCTCGGCCAAAGCGCGGCGCAAAGGCTCGGTCAAGGGGAGGCGGTCAAGCAGGTCAGGGCTCATCCCGGCGAGGCGCGCGCCAAGGTCCTGCAGGGCATGCAATTCGCGCTTGATCTGCGATTTGCTCTTCTCTCCGGAGAAGGAGTCGTCGTCAAGAAAATCAGACATGAGGGTGGTCCATAACTAAAGGTCGCCATCATAACGAGTTGAAGGTCGGTTGTCCGGTCCGCCGGGCTGCCAACGCTGTATAGGAGAGAAGCATGAATCAATCCGTGGAAGTTGTCGGCCCGGCTGCCTTACCTGCCTTGCGTGAACAGGTCGAGCGCATTTTGGCGGAGGCGCGTCAGCAGGGTGCCACTGCTTGTGAGGTCTCGGTATCTGTTGAGCAGGGGTTATCTACAACCGTTCGCAAGGGCGAGGTTGAAACGGTTGAGTTCAATCGTGATGAGGGCTTCGGTATTACCTTGTACGTAGGGCACCGCAAGGGCTCGGCCAGTACGTCCGCAACGGGCGAAAATGCTATCCGTGAGACCGTAGCCGCGGCTCTTGCCATTGCCCAGCACGCTTCCGAAGACGAATATTCAGGCTTGGCCGATCCGGAAAAAATGGCCAAGAGCCTACCTGACCTGGACCTGTTCCATCCCTGGAGCATTACGCCTGACGAGGCGATCGAGAAAGCGCTTATTTGCGAGTCAGCAGCCTTTGCAGCCAATCCCAAAATCACCAATGCTGATGGAACAAGCCTCAACACTCATCAGGGTTGCCGTATCTATGGCAACAGCCATGGCTTTATCGGTGGGTATGCCAGCAGTCGACACAGCCTGAGCTGCGTCATGATTGCGGAAAGTAATGGCCATATGCAGCGCGATTACTTTTACGACGTCAATCGTGTGGCTGAAGAGCTGATGGACCCTGTCTATATTGGTCAGCGCGCAGCAGAACGGGCGGTGAGTCGCTTGGGAGCTCGTCCGGTTCCAACAGCCCAGGTTCCTGTGCTGTTTGCGCCTGAACTGGCCTCGGGATTGTTCAGTAATTTTCTGGCCGCCATTTCTGGCAGCAACCTCTATCGGAAGACGACCTTCCTGGAAGGCGCAATGGGGCAGCAACTCTTCCCCGAGTGGTTATCTGTCGATGAGCGTCCACTAATTCCTAGGGCATTGGGTAGTGCATCGTTCGACAATGAAGGACTGGCGACCTATGCCAAGCCCTTTATCGATAAGGGTGAGTTGGTTTCCTATTTGCTGGGCACCTATTCCGCCCGCAAACTGGGGATGCAAAGTACAGCCAATGCCGGAGGCGTGCATAACCTGTTTGTCAGTCACGGCAGTGATGACCAGGCGGCCTTGATCCGTCGCATGGGCAAAGGACTTCTCGTAACCGAACTCATGGGGCAGGGGGTCAATCTGGTAACAGGCGACTACTCACGGGGCGCTGCCGGTTATTGGGTCGAAAACGGCGAAATACAGTTTCCGGTGCAGGAAGTCACTATTGCAGGGCGTCTTCAGGATATGTTTCGCAACATCGTTGCGATCGGTTCGGATGTAGATCGTCGCGGTGGTATTCGAACCGGATCGGTGCTGATTGAGTCCATGACTCTGGCCGGACGTTGATTCAAACTTTTGCGCCTGCCAATCAAACTACTGTAGGCAGGCGTAAAACGTCGCTTTCGTTTGTCGAATCTGTTAGATATGTTATTGATAAATAATCTCATTTCTTATGAGGTCTGGTTTTATGGGGTGACAGGTCTTTAATTCTGTCCAGTTAACCCATAGCTAATAACTTCCAGCGTCAAGCCTCCTTGGCGCGCTTCACTCAGCAGTAAACACGTGAACGTTCGAGCAACACGGGTCTGCCCTTAGGCAGACGATAGTTATCCTCACATCAGGAGACGACATCATGCCTCATACGCTTCCAGCTTTACCCTATGCCTACGATGCACTGGAGCCTCACATCGATGCGCAGACAATGGAAATTCACCATACCAAGCATCATCAGACCTACATCAATAATCTGAATGCTGCGCTCGAGGGGACTGGCCTTGAGTCCTTGCCGGTAGAAGAACTGCTGACTCAACTGGACAAGCTGCCTCAAGATAAGCGTGGTGTGGTAGTAAACAACGGCGGCGGACATGCCAACCACTCTCTGTTCTGGACCGTTATGACTCCGCAAGGCGGTGGTAACCCGGAAGGTGAATTGGCTCAGGCTATCGATTCCCAGCTGGGCGGTATGGACGCATTCAAAGAAGCCTTTACCAAGGCTGCGGTGTCTCGCTTTGGCAGTGGCTGGGCATGGTTGAGCGTGACGCCTGAAAAGAAACTGGTTGTTGAAAGTACACTTAACCAGGACAGCCCCATCATGAATGGCAATACGCCTATTCTGGGCCTGGACGTATGGGAGCACGCATACTACCTGCGTTATCAGAACCGTCGTCCGGAATACATTGGTGCCTTTTACAATGTAGTCAATTGGTCTGAAGTTGCTCGTCGCTATCAGGCAGCAATGGCCTAACGGGGTACAAGCGTCGTGATCTTCGCGGTGTAAGAGGTTCTTGCACCGCGTCCTCTGATCTTTTTTTCGCCTCAGTAGGCCTATGCGTTCGATACAGACGTTTTTATCAAGTTATCTCGGATTGGCGTTGTGTATCGTCTTGCTGTTTATTGGGGGCACTCTTCTTCAGTTCGAAGCCTTACAGGCGCTATTTCAAAGACCTTCCATGCAAAGCGCAGTGAAAGACGGCATGCTCTGTGCGCTAGGCACTGCGCTCGGTGCGCTCCCCGTACTTGCCGTTTCTCGTATTTCTGAGCGTCTGTCCAATATCATGTTGGGCTTTGGTGCAGGCGTCATGCTTGCGGCTACTGCCTTTTCTCTTTTATTGCCTGCATTGGATGCAGGGGGCTCGCTAGGGTATTCCAAGTGGGGCAGTGGAGCGGTAGTCAGCTGTGGAATCATGCTAGGCGTTCTTGGCATGCTAGGGTTGGAACGTGTCATGCCGGAGCAGGAGTTAGAGCAGCGTGATTCTATTTCCGCCGTAGAGCCGCGAATCCTACTGTTCGTTGCAGCCATTATTCTTCATAACATTCCCGAAGGGATGGCTGTCGGTGTAGCCGCAGGTGGTGCTGTTGACGGGGCAGAGAGCCTGGCGCTTGGGATCGCCCTGCAGGACTTTCCGGAAGGGATGGTGATTGCGCTGGTGTTGGCTGGAGCGGGCGTAAACCGATATAAAGCGGTGGGCATTGGCGCAGCCTCAGGGCTGGTTGAGCCGCTTTTCGCAGTCATTAGCGCCTGGCTGGTCAATTTCAGTCAGATGATGCTGCCCTGGGGGCTGTCGCTGGCAGCAGGTGCCATGCTGTTTGCCGTAACCCACGAAGTCATTCCTGAGGCGCACCTTAAAAAGGGTCACCGCAGTGCTGCCACCGTCGGGCTCGGCATTGGTTTTTGTCTGATGATGGTAATGGATACCGCGTTAGGGTAGGGGAGCGTGGGCGATCATTCGCCTTCGTCGAACCGGTTGTTGATCAATTCAATCAATGCCTGCAAGGCTTCTTCGCTCTGTTCGCCTTCCGTTGCCAAGTGAAGCATCGTGCCTTTGCCGGCAGCCAGCATCATGACAGACATGATGCTTTTCCCATCGATTGTGCTTTCAGGGCTTCTACCGACTCTGACTTCGCAAGGAAAGCGCCCAGCCACACCGACGAACTTGGCCGCTGCGCGTGCATGCAGCCCTAGCTTATTGATGATGGTGATTTCTTGGGCGGGCATTACGTTGAGTGTCCTTAATCGCTATTGTCCAGGTAGGTCGCGGTGGCGAATCTGGACTTTTTTCAGTTTTGATTTGAGAGCTGTTCCCAGTCGCTGGGCAATGTAAACCGAGCGGTGGTGGCCTCCCGTACAGCCAATCGCAATCGTTACATAAGAGCGATTGTTAGCGGCGAAATTGGGCAGCCATTTAGACAGGTAATTATAGATGTCTTGGTAGAGCTCTTCGACCTCGGTTTGCTCCTCCAGATACTCGATCACGGGTTGATCTAGACCTGAAAGCTCCCTGAGCTCTGCTTTCCAATAGGGATTGGGCAGGAAGCGGATATCGAAAACCATATCTGCGTCAACCGGGAGGCCCCGTTTGAAACCGAACGACTCGATTAGAAACGCAGTGCCAGGCTCGGGTGCATTGAGCAAGCGTAGCTTGATCATGTCCTTGAGCTGATAGAGATTCAGATGAGTGGTGTCGATCTTCAGGTCAGCCAGATCGGCAATAGGCATCAGCAGCTGACGCTCATCCTCGATGGCTTCAGCCAGCGAACGATACTCGCTCGTAAGCGGATGACGACGGCGGGTTTCCGAGAACCGTTTGAGCAGTGTCTGATCATCTGCATCCAGATACAGCACATCGCAACGGATATGGCGTGATCTGACTTGCTCAAGCAGCTCGGGAAAGCGTTGTAGCTGGCTAGGCAGGTTGCGGGCGTCGATAGACAGGGCTATCTGAGACTGAGCCCCTTCGGATTCAGTCAGGGCGCGCTCGGACAGGTCCGGTAAAAGACCGGCAGGTAGATTATCGATGCAATAAAAGCCGTTGTCTTCCAGCACATCTAGTGCTGTGCTTTTGCCAGATCCGGAGCGTCCACTGACGATAATCAGATGCATGTTAATGACCGCTTTGGGCGTCGATAACTATTTGATAGAGCCCATTGCTAGTAGTTGCATGGCGCAGTCGGTCGCGGATTTCAGCCTTATCCAGCATGGCTGCAATCTGGCGCAACAACTCCAGATGCTGCTCGGTAGCGGCTTCGGGTACGAGCAGGACGAAAATAAGGTCTACTGGCGCTCCGTCGAGTGAGTCGAAGTCTACCGGTGTTTGCAGGTGGCACAGCACACTAATAGGCTCCTTGGAGCCACTCAGGCGGCAGTGAGGAATAGCTATTCCATTGCCGAAACCGGTCGACCCTAACTTTTCTCGGGCCATGAGGCTTTCGAAAATTGAGTGAGCGTCTTGCCCTGGCAAGTCAGTCGCAGCAATTTCAGAGATCTGCTGAAGCACGCTTTCTTTACTGACCCCTGGCACGCTCACGTGTGAGCGGCCAGGGGTCAGAATGGTTTCTAATCGAATCATAGGGTGATGTTAAGTCTCAACGGACGCCCAACCCTTGCTGCCTCTCGAGCTGTTTCTCTTTGTGTTTGATCAACTGGCGGTCGAGTTTATCGGTGAGAAGGTCGATGGCAGCGTACATGTCTTCATGTTCGGCATTTGCAACGACAGACGCACCTGCAACATGCAAGGTGGCTTCAACTTTCTGTTTCAGTTTATCGACCTGCATGATTACCTGAGCACTGGTAATGCGATCGAAGTGGCGTTCAAGTCGGGCGAGCTTTTCTCCAACGTAGCTGCGAAGGGAGTCGGTAACATCCAGTTGATGCCCACTGATGTTGACTTGCATACCGCGTTCTCCTTATTGCCGTGGTGTAACAGGCAGGCATTAGGCCTGCCGAAGAAACACTGTTGAGCGATAAGCGCCTCTTTTCCCCGCGCTCGCAGTCCGCTCGTGGCGAGCCGCCTAAGTCTAGACCAGCCTTTTCCGTTCACTCGATGGAGCAATGCCCAGCGACTCACGGTATTTGGCTACAGTCCGACGCGCGACCTGTATGCCTTGTGACTCCAGTAAACCAGCGATCTTGCTGTCGCTCAATGGCTTTTTTGCATTTTCGGCGGCAACAAGTTTTTTGATGATGGCGCGAATGGCGGTCGACGAGCATTCACCGCCCTCAGCCGTGCTTACGTGACTGGAGAAGAAGTATTTCAATTCGTATATGCCACGAGGCGTGTGCATATACTTTTGGGTGGTCACACGAGAAATTGTGGACTCGTGCATGCCAACCGCCTCGGCAATATCGTGAAGTACGAGTGGTTTCATGGCTTCTTCGCCATACTCTAGAAAGCCACGCTGATGCTCGACGATTTGCGTCGCAACCTTCATCAGGGTCTCGTTACGGCTCTGCAGACTCTTGATGAACCAGCGAGCTTCCTGCAACTGGTTACGCATGAAAGTGTTATCTGCACTGCTGTCGGCACGTTTCACGAAACCGGCATATTGTGAGTTTACGCGTAGCCGCGGCACCGCCTCCTGGTTCAGCTCAACCAGCCAACGGTCATTGTGTTTGCGCACGATGACATCAGGAACCACGTACTCGGCTTCACCTGATTCGATCTGGGAGCCTGGTCGGGGGTGCAGGCTTTGAATCAGCTCGATTACGTTGCGTAACTCATCTTCCTTGATCTTCATGCGGCGCATGAGCTGGCTGTAATCACGGCTGCCTAGGACGTCCAGATAATCTGTGACCAAGCGCTTGGCTTCCGCCAGCCGTGGTGTTTTGCCTGGAAGCTGATTGAGTTGCAGCAGCAGGCATTCCTTGAGATTACGTGCGCCTACGCCTGCCGGTTCGAACTGTTGAACACGGCGTAAAACTACTTCGACTTCATCAATCTCTACCTCAAGCTCAGGATCTAGCGAGGCGTGTATGTCTTCGAGTGATTCTTCGAGGTAGCCATCATTATTGATGCCGTCGATGATCGACATGGCGACCATGCGATCCACGTCCGACATCGGGGCCAGATTCAGTTGCCAGAGAAGATGGCTCTGCAGACTTTCACCTGTCGATGTTCTGGATGTGAAATCCCATTCATCGTCGTCAGAGCTCGGAAGGCTGCTCGCGCTTGTCTGATAGATATCTTCCCAGGCGGTATCGACGGGAAGCTCATTGGGGATACGGTCACTCCATTCGGACTCGTCCGACTCAGCGGTCTCTATCGAGGGAGCCGTATCCTTGAACGTAACCTCCTGGCTACCAGGATTCGATAGCTCCTCGCCATCGGCAAGCGGGTCGCTGTGATCAAAATCATCGCCTTCTTCTTGCCGCTCGAGCATGGGGTTGGATTCCAGGGCTTCCTGAATTTCCTGCTGGAGATCAAGCGTCGAAAGTTGAAGCAATCGAATGGCCTGTTGCAGCTGAGGAGTCATGGTCAGCTGCTGGCCCATCTTTAAAACTAACGATGGTTTCATGGCTGCGGGCTTAGCACCTTAATCTACAGACGCGAACTGCGCCACGGAGCCCACCAGATAATTTGGTAGGGATGAGCAAATTATATGCCTGGTTTTTACCCTTTTGCCTAGAGGCGGAATTCGTGCCCCAGATAAACTTCCTTAACCAGGTCGTTGGCCAGCACGCTTTCGGCATCGCCTTCAGCAATCAGCTGTCCGTCATTCACAATATAAGCCATCTCACAGATTGTGAGGGTTTCCCGAACATTGTGATCCGTGATCAAAACGCCAATGCCTTTGGCTTTCAAGTGGCGAATGATTTGCTTGATATCACCCACTGAAATAGGGTCGACACCGGCAAAGGGCTCATCCAGCAGAATGAACTTGGGCGCCGTGGCTAGGGCGCGAGCAATCTCGACGCGACGACGTTCCCCACCCGACAGGCTCATGCCTAGGTTGTCACGAATATGGGTGATGTGAAATTCTTGAAGCAGCGACTCGAGCGCCTGGGTGCGTCCGTTTCGGTCCAGGTCCTTGCGTGTTTCAAGGATGGCCATGATGTTGTTGGCCACGGTCAGCTTGCGGAATATCGATGCTTCCTGGGGGAGATAACCGATACCTGCCTGCGCTCTGCCGTGCATAGGCAGGTTGGTGACATCCTGGTTATCGATCAGTACACGGCCATGATCGGCGTTGACCAACCCTACGATCATATAAAAGCATGTCGTCTTGCCCGCACCGTTAGGTCCGAGCAGTCCCACGATCTGGCCGCTTTCGATGGTCAGGCTGACATCCCGGACCACTTGGCGACCCTTATAGCTCTTGGCCAGATGCTGGGCTTTGAGCAGTACTGTCATTGAGCTTGCCCCGGCTGCTGGTCTTTGTTCTTGGGCTGGATGACCATGTCGATACGCGGTCTTGGTGTGGTGATCTTGTTACCGTTTGCACGGCCAGCATTCACGATCTGGCGCTGGGTGTCGTAAACGATCTTTTCGCCTTCGAACGTATTGCCTTGCTGTTCAACGCGTGCCTGGTCGATCAGTACGATTCGGTTTTCATCCGCATAGTACTGGATAGTCAGGCCGTAAGCCTTCACCGTATCTTTGTCCGCAGATGGCTTCTGCTCATAGTGAGCCGGCTTGCCAACGGCAGTTGCAACCTTGATGTTGCCGTTGTTGTCCTGGGTGATGGTCACGGTGTTACCCGTGATCTTCATCGTGCCTTGGGTAATGATGACGTCGCCTCGATAAACCGCTACGTTCTGCTTGTCATCGAGTTCGGCGCTGTCGGCCTGTACCCGGATAGGCTGGTTGCGGTCAGAAGGCAGAGCCCAGGCGTTAACGCTTCCGAACGTAGCGCCCAGGGTTAAAAGAAGGGGTAGAGATTTAACGAACCTCATGCTGGCCTCTTACATTGGACAGCAGGAGCATTCTGCCGTCATTCAGGTACGCTTTCATGCCTTTCGCTGTGGTCACGCTATTAGCGGCCTCAATCTTAACGGCTTGCTCAGTCTGCGCATAATTTTTGTCAGGAAAAACAGTCATTCGCGTCGTCGTCATCACGATAGGGCGGCCCTTTTCGTCTGTACGCTCGACCCTTACATCATCGATCAACTCAGCCTGTGTACCTTTTGGCGCCACCTCGGCCCTTGCGCTGCGAACATGCCAGGGCAGGTCAGTACCGCGGTATGCCAGCATATCGGGTTTCGAAACCAGTGTGACATCGGTGGCCTGAACGTGATCAAGCCGTTCGGCTGTCATCTCGTATTGTACCTTTCCATCGGCACGGTACTGGATCGTTTTGACATTTGTTGCATAGGCATCAATGGCATTATCGGTCTGGGCATTGCCTGCCGGGTCATCGATAAACCGTTGCGGCAAGAGGTTCCAGTAACCGATAGCGACCAGCGCCAGGGCAATCAGGACATAAAGTACAGGTTTACGCAGTGTACGGAACATGACAAAAGGCCTGCAAAAGCATTGTAGTCAAACGGCGGCATAAAGCACGGCAAAGGCTTTGTACCATTTGAGGCGTAAAGCATTTATGAGTGCCATCACTGCCATACAGCAGCAATGATGGGCTGTCTCTCGATATGAGCTGCATTCACATGACGCCTGCGCGAAGCAGGTCGTGCATGTTCAGTGCCCCCAGAGGGTAATCTTTCTCGTCGACCACAACCAAGGCGCTAATCTTGTGATCTTCCATGACTTTCAATGCCTCTGCTGCCAGCATCTGTGGGCGTGCCGTACGACCATGCTCCGTCATGACGTGGTCTATGGTCGTTGAGCGTACGTCAATTCCGCGATCAAGCGCACGCCGAAGGTCCCCATCAGTAAAAATACCTGCCAGTCGGCCATCAGGCTCCGTGACGACGGTCATGCCAAGCCCTTTTTGGGACATCTCAAGTAATGCACCGCTAAGCGAAGTGCCTCGCGGCACTTGAGGTAATTCCTTCCCGCTATGCATGACATGCTCGACCTTGAGAAGTAGGCGTCGGCCCAGAGCGCCGCCGGGGTGAGAAAAGGCAAAATCTTCAGCCGTGAAGCCTCGTGCATCGAGCAAGGCAATGGCAAGCGCATCCCCCAGAACCAGACTGGCAGTGGTGGAGGAGGTCGGTGCAAGATTCAGCGGGCAGGCTTCCTTGGCAACGCCTGCGTCCAGGTTGACAGTAGCTGCCTGGGCCAGAGGTGACTGGGGATTGCCTGTCATACTGATCAACGTGATTCCCAGTCGCTTGATAAGTGGCAGGAGCGTCACTATTTCAGGGGTAGAGCCGGAGTTGGACAGGGCCAGCACAATGTCCGCCTGGGTAATCATCCCCATGTCGCCGTGGCTTGCTTCGGCGGGATGGACGAAAAACGCGGGTGTGCCTGTGCTTGCCAGCGTGGCCGCAATCTTATTGCCGATATGTCCGGACTTTCCCATGCCCAGTACAACGATGCGGCCCTTGCAGTCCAGCATCAGTTCACAGGCTTTGACAAAGCGATCATCTATACGCCCACGCAATGCGTTCACGGCTTCCACTTCATAGCTGATGGTACGATTTGCGGATTCGATGAAATTTGCAGCGTGGGTCATTTGTCTACCAGTTTGCTGGGCAGCAGATTGATTGAAAACGCAGAATTATAACGACAATCAATCCCCCCTCCTATGAAAACGATTGAATTATGTTCATGTTGGGGAGGTAGCGCTGAAATGTTATGCTATGTCCTTGTCGAATAGGCCCTTAAAAGTGCCTTGGATGCCATTCGATGCGTCTGCCAGGAGGGCTGTAAGCTAGGAGTTTAGATGAACACCGATAGCGAGTATGCGGTCGAGCTTAAAGGCGTTACCTTCAAGCGAGGCGAGCGTACCATCTACGAGAATGTTGATATCCGCATCCCGCGTGGCAAGGTGACCGGTATTATGGGGCCTTCAGGGAGCGGCAAGACAACGCTGTTACGCTTGATTGCAGCCCAGTTGCGCCCTGAAAAGGGTGAGGTATGGGTTAACAATCTCAATCTTCCCATACTGTCTCGAAGTGACCTGTTCAATGTGCGTAAGCAGATGGGCGTTCTGTTTCAGAGCGGTGCACTGTTTACAGACCTTGATGTTTTCGAAAACGTGGCCTTTCCTCTCCGGGTTCATACCAAGCTGCCTGAGGAGATGATCCGGGATATCGTCCTGATGAAACTTCAGGCGGTCGGTCTGCGGGGCGCTATCGAGTTGATGCCCGATGAGCTGTCCGGAGGCATGAAACGTCGGGTGGCTCTGGCTCGGGCGATTGCATTGGATCCTCAGATCCTGATGTATGACGAGCCTTTCGTGGGACAGGACCCCATTGCCATGGGCGTACTGGTGCGCCTGATTCGTCTGCTCAATGATGCACTGGGATTGACCAGTATCGTTGTGTCACATGATCTGGCCGAGACGGCAAGTATCGCTGACTATCTTTACATTGTCGGGGATACACAGGTGCTGGGCCAAGGAACCCCCGCAGAGCTCAAGGAGTCGTCTGATCCACGAGTGCTTCAGTTCATAAAAGGTACTCCGGATGGCCCGGTACCGTTCCATTTCGCAGCGCCTGACTATAGCGAAGATCTTTTGGGGAGGCGCTAATGCGTCACATTTCACTGCTTGAGCGCATCCGCTTATTGGGGCGCACAGGCCTGGATGTATTGGCTGCAGCTGGTCGTTCTGTTCTGTTGCTATTGCAATCCTTGTTTGGCCGCTCCGGCGCAGGCAAGGGTGGACAGTTGCTGATCAAACAGCTCTATTCGGTGGGGGTTTTATCGCTACCCATCATCCTGGTTTCCGGTCTTTTCATCGGTATGGTTATAGCACTTCAGGGCTATAACATTCTGGTTACCTATGGTTCGGAACAGGCGGTTGGGCAGATGGTGGCTCTTACCCTGTTGAGAGAGTTGGGCCCTGTAGTTAGTGCGCTTCTGTTCGCAGGTCGTGCAGGTTCTGCATTAACGGCTGAAATTGGCAATATGAAGTCGACAGAGCAGTTGTCCAGCCTCGAAATGATCGGTGTTGATCCGCTCAAATATATAGTGGCTCCGCGCCTGTGGGCGGGCTTTATTTCCTTGCCTCTGCTCTCAGCCATTTTCAGCGTTGTGGGTATCTGGGGCGGTGCAATGGTTGCGGTTGACTGGCTCGGCGTCTACGACGGCTCGTTCTGGAGCAACATGCAGAACAGCGTCCAGATGGCGGATGTCATCAACGGCATGATTAAAAGCCTTGTCTTTGCCTTTGTGGTGACCTGGATCGCCGTGTTCCAGGGATACGACTGCGACGCCACTTCCGAAGGGATCAGCCGCGCGACGACCCGAACAGTTGTCTATGCCTCTCTGGCAGTGCTGGGTCTCGATTTTCTTTTGACTGCTTTGATGTTTGGAGATATCTGATGCAAACCCGCACCCAGGAAATTGGTGTCGGCCTGTTTCTGCTCGCTGGCTTGCTGGCTCTCTTACTGTTGGCTTTGCGAGTGAGTGGCTTGAGCGTTGGCGAGCACAATGACACCTATAAAGCGTATGCCTATTTCGACAATATCGCCGGTCTGACCGTACGTGCAAAAGTCACGATGTCAGGCGTCACGATTGGTCGAGTCACCGCAATCGATCTGGATCGTGATAGCTACCGTGGTCGAGTGACCATGCAGATCGACCAACAGGTCGATAACATTCCGGTCGATTCCACCGCCTCCATCCTGACAGCAGGTCTGTTGGGTGAAAAATATATTGGTATTAGCGTGGGAGGGGATGAGGAGGTTATCAAAGATGGCGGAACTATTCGTGATACCCAGTCGTCGCTGGTATTGGAAGATCTGATCGGCAAATTCCTGCTCAACACCGTCAACAAAGATTCGTCTGGCGATAAGTAAGAAGGACACGACATGCTTAAATTATTGCGAAACAGCGTTCTGGCCTTGCTGGCCGTAGTGCCATTGCTGGCCTTTGCAGCGCCTTCGGCTCATGATGTCATTCAACAGACTACAGATAAGTTGCTGTCTGATCTGCAAACTAACAAGGAAACATACCGGAGCAATCCAGATGCTTTCTATAACTCTTTGAACGAGATCCTTGGTCCGGTCGTTGATGCCGAAGGTATCTCCCGCAGCATCATGACCGTAAGGTACAGTCGTCAGGCATCGCCTGAGCAAATGGCTCGCTTCCAGGAGAACTTTAAGCGAAGCCTGATGCAGTTCTATGGCAACGCACTGTTGGAGTACAACAATCAGGGTATCAAGGTTCTGCCGGCAACTGACAATGATCCCGAGCGTACTAGCGTAGGCATGGAAGTACGTGATAGCCGCGGAACTGTCTATCCGGTCTCTTATACCATGGTAAATATCAATGGTAGTTGGAGAGTGCGTAACGTAATCATCAACGGCATTAATATCGGTAAGCTGTTCCGTGATCAGTTTGCCCAGTCCATGCAGGCCAACGGCAACAACTTGGACAAGGTTATCGATAGCTGGGCCAATACCGTGGCGCGTGCCAAAAACTCTCCTGAAGCTCAAAAGGCCCAGGCTGGCTCATGAGTACGCAGGCGCATCTAGGAGAGAAGGTGCCGGGCGTCATGACGCTGTCTGGTCTTCTCGATCATCAGACGACGGTATCGCTGCGTCAGGAAGGGCAGCGCTATATACAGCAGAGTAGTACCGATGTGATCGTGATCGACTGTGCTGGTGTCGAGCGCTCCAACAGTGCAGGGCTTTCCTTGTTGCTGTCCTTTCAACGTGATGTGTTGCAGGCTGGCAAAAAACTTGAGGTTTGGAATTTGCCTGCAGATATGAAGCAGATCGCAAGTGTGTCCGGTTTGCTGGACATTCTTCCTCTCTCTCATTGAATATCCCATCGCCCTCTATCTGCAACCTTGGGGTTCGCAGTTGGAGGGCTTTTTTGTATTATGTCTGGCTGCGGAATAGGCTGCCAGGAGGTTGAACATGCAGGCTGAAGAAGTTAAACGCTTATTGGAAGCACAACTGCCGGAAACTCAGGTTGAGGTAGAAGGCGAGGGCTGCAACTTCCAATTGAACCTGATTGGCGATGAATTGGCTGCTATGAGCCCAGTAAAGCGCCAGCAGCAAGTCTATTCCCATCTCAATGCATTGATCGCTGATGGCAGCATCCATGCAGTCACTATGAAATTCTATACGCGCGCCGCTTGGGCTGAACGGGCTTGAGTTCGGCGCCGCCGAGATACCTATGGATAAATTGATTATTACCGGTGGCGCCAGCCTAAACGGAGAGATCCGTATTTCAGGCGCAAAAAACTCTGCCTTGCCGATCCTGGCTGCCACCTTGCTTGCGGATACGCCTGTAACTGTTTGCAATCTGCCGCATCTGCATGACATCACTACCATGATCGAATTGTTCGGTCGTATGGGGGTGCAGCCGGTTATCGACGAAAAGCTCAACGTTGAAGTAAATGCTTCGACTATCAAGACGCTTGTAGCGCCCTATGAGCTGGTCAAGACTATGCGCGCCTCTATTCTGGTGCTGGGTCCGATGCTGGCTCGTTTCGGTGAAGCCGAAGTCGCACTGCCCGGCGGATGTGCCATTGGCTCGCGTCCGGTCGATTTGCACCTGCGCGGCCTTGAGGCGATGGGTGCCCAGATTGAAGTCGAGGCAGGCTATATCAAAGCCAAGGCTCCAGCGGGCGGCCTGCGTGGCGCACATTACTTCTTTGATACCGTCAGTGTAACCGGTACTGAAAACGTTCTGATGGCGGCAACGCTGGCCAAAGGACGTAGCGTCATCCAGAATGCTGCACGTGAGCCGGAAGTCGTGGATCTAGCCAATTGCCTGATCGCCATGGGAGCCCATATTGAAGGTGCCGGTACCGATACCATTACGGTAGAAGGTGTCGAGCGTCTGGGTGGTGCCCGTTATTCCGTACTGCCCGACCGTATCGAGACGGGTAGTTATCTGGTTGCGGCGGCGGCTACCCGTGGTCGCGTCAAGCTCAAGGATACTGATCCTTCTATTCTCGAAGCCGTTCTGCTCAAGCTGGAAGAGGCAGGTGCCCACGTTTCTACTGGATCCAATTGGATCGAGCTGGACATGAAAGGGAATCGACCTAAGGCAGTCAATGTGCGTACTGCACCGTACCCTGCATTCCCAACAGATATGCAGGCGCAGTTCATCTCCATGAACGCTGTGGCAGAAGGCACAGGAACGGTCGTTGAAACGATCTTTGAAAACCGCTTCATGCACGTCTATGAAATGACTCGCATGGGCGCTCAGATCGCTGTGGAAGGTAATGCTGCCATCGTAACCGGCATTCCTCACCTGAAGGCTGCCCCCGTAATGGCTACTGACTTGCGTGCATCGGCCAGCCTGGTAATCGCTGCGCTAGTAGCGGAAGGCGATACCCTGATCGACCGCATCTACCATATCGATCGGGGTTATGAGTGCATCGAGGAAAAGCTACAACTTCTGGGTGCTAAAATTCGCCGTGTTCCGGGTTAAGGGCTCATGCTGACTATCGCGCTTTCAAAAGGCCGAATCCTGAACGATACGCTGCCGCTTCTTGCGGCGGCGGGTATCGTCCCAACTGAAGACCCCGATAAAAGCCGCAAGCTGATCATCCCCACAAGTCTGGATGATGTGCGCTTGTTGATCGTACGTGCGACTGACGTGCCGACCTACGTTGAGCAAGGCGCAGCTGACTTGGGTGTTGCGGGAAAGGATGTGCTTATGGAGCACTCTGGCCAAGGACTCTACGAGCCGCTGGATCTGCAGATCGCCAAATGCCGGCTGATGACAGCGGGTGCAGTAGATGCTCCAGAGCCACGTGGCCGCCTCAAGGTAGCGACCAAGTTTGTCAATATCGCCAAACGTTACTATGCCGAGCAGGGACGTCAGGTCGATATCATCAAGCTCTATGGCTCCATGGAGCTTGCACCGCTAGTGGGGCTGGCTGACAAGATCATTGACGTGGTCGATACAGGTAATACCTTGCGCGCCAATGGGCTTGAGCCACAGGAGCTGATTGCCCATGTTAGCTCTCGATTGATCGTCAACAAGGCTTCGATGAAGATGCAGCACGCGCGTATCCAGGCGCTGATCGATGTGCTGCGTGCTACGGTCGAAGAGCGACACCAGGCCTGACCTTTCGCACGGCTGATGCCGTGCCTGCCTATCCGTGTCATAGCCAATTTTCTCAGGTACCCGCACGGCAGGGCTGATACTCTAGCGGTGCCTGAGACTAGCCATTGATAAGAGGCTTCGCTATGACCGCACCGATTACGCTTCGCCGACTCGACGCTGCCGATCCTGATTTCGCGCGTCATCTGGATCATCTGCTGAGCTGGGAAAGTGTTTCTGACGCTGGCGTCAATCAGCGAGTCCTGGAGATTATCGAGGCTGTTCGCACCCGAGGGGATGAAGCTCTGGTGGAGTTCACACAGCGCTTTGATGGCGTCCAGGCTAGCTCAATGGCTGATCTGATTCTGCCTCGCGAAAGACTTGAGTTGGCTCTTACGCGCATTACCGATGAGCAGCGAAATGCTCTTGAGCATGCAGCAGATCGTGTTCGCAGCTATCACGAAAAGCAAAAGCAGGACTCCTGGCGTTATACGGAAGCGGATGGCACCGTTCTTGGGCAGCAAGTGACGCCGCTTGATCGGGCTGGGTTATATGTACCTGGCGGTAAGGCTTCCTATCCCTCTTCGGTGTTGATGAACGCCATTCCTGCCAAGGTTGCCGGTGTTGCTGAAGTTGTAATGGTCGTGCCAACGCCTCGTGGTGAAATCAACGAGCTGGTGCTCGCTGCCGCGTGCATTGCAGGCGTGGACCGCGTTTTTACTGTGGGTGGTGCGCAAGCAGTAGCGGCACTGGCTTACGGTACGCAAAGCGTCCCTCGTGTGGACAAGATTGTAGGGCCAGGCAATATCTATGTTGCAACGGCCAAGCGTCATGTCTTCGGACAGGTGGGTATCGACATGATTGCCGGGCCCTCCGAGATTCTAGTGGTCTGTGATGGCCAGACTGATCCTGACTGGATCGCCATGGATCTGTTTTCTCAGGCTGAGCATGATGAAGATGCCCAGTCGATACTTGTCAGCCCTGATGCCGAGTTTCTGGACAGGGTTGCTGAAAGTATCGCTCGTCTTCTGCCTACAATGGAGCGTGCTGAAATCATCCGAACGTCCTTGGAAGGACGAGGTGCTCTGATTCATGTTGCCGATCAGGCTCGGGCCTGCGAGGTCGTCAATCGCATTGCGCCTGAGCATTTGGAGCTCTCTGTAGCTGATCCTGAAGCCTGGTTGCCGGGCATTCGCCACGCGGGCGCGATCTTCATGGGGCGTTATACCGCTGAGGCACTGGGGGATTATTGTGCAGGGCCCAACCATGTTCTACCCACGTCCGGCACTGCACGTTTCTCTTCTCCTTTGGGCGTGTATGACTTCCAGAAGCGCTCGTCCTTGATCTTTTGTTCCGCGGATGGCGCTTCAGTGCTGGGGCGTACCGCCTCGGTGCTTGCGCGTGGGGAGTCCCTGACAGCTCATGCGCGCAGCGCTGAATACCGGATCAAGGAGTGATGTCATGAGTCGATTCTGGAGCCCCTTTGTCGAGAAGCTGGTGCCGTATGTACCTGGCGAGCAGCCCAAGATTGCCAATCTGGTAAAACTCAACACCAACGAAAACCCCTACGGCCCTTCGCCCAAGGTTATTGATGCTATACGGGCTGAGCTGGGCGAGGGCTTGCGGCTGTATCCTGATCCCAATGGGGATCGGTTGAAGCAGGCGGTAGCAGAGTATTATTCAATCAATGTCGAGCAAGTGTTTGTAGGCAATGGTTCGGATGAAGTGCTTGCCCATATCTTTCACGGCTTGTTTCAGCACAAGGCGCCCTTGCTGTTCCCGGACATTTCTTACAGCTTCTATCCAGTGTACTGTGGATTGTATGAGATTCCATTCGAAGCGTTGCCATTGGATGAGCACTATCAGATCAATCTGGGCGACTATATCCGGCCTAACGCCGGTATTATTTTTCCCAATCCCAACGCGCCTACAGGGTGTCCGGTAGGGTTGGAGCACATCGAGTCGCTTCTGCAAAAGAACACGGACTCGGTTGTTGTGGTTGATGAAGCCTATGTGGATTTTGGTGGCGAGACTGCTATTTCACTGGTGGGTCGTTATCCAAATCTGCTAGTGACTCAAACGCTCTCCAAGTCTCGCTCTCTGGCAGGCTTGAGGGTTGGGCTGGCAGTAGGTCATCCCGATCTCATCGAGGCATTGGAGCGTATCAAGAACAGTTTCAATTCATACCCGCTTGATCGGTTGGCGCTGGCAGGCGCCGTCGCAGCGTTTGAAGACAGGGATTATTTCAGTCAAACGTGCGGAGCAGTGATTGAAAGCCGAACGGTGCTGGTAGCCGAATTGGAAGCACTGGGTTTCCATGTGCTGCCCTCTGCTGCAAATTTCGTGTTCGCTCAGCATCCTTCGTATGAGGGGGCTGAATTGGCGGCTGCATTGCGTGAAAGACGCGTCATTGTGCGTCACTTCAATAAGCCTCGAATCGATAAGTTCTTGCGTATCACTATTGGTACGCCAGAACAAAATGCTGTTTTGATCGAGGCGTTGAAGGACTACGGACTCGCCTGATGGAAGAAGAAACGGCGCTATGGGGCGCCGTTTTTTTGTGCTGACTCATCAGGGGAGGGCCCGGATGACGTGCTGGTATCAATGGGTGGCCTTAAACCTATGATTCCGGTCAGTTTGAGCGGCTTGCCATTGCGAAGCACTTCTATCGAGATTTTGTCTCCAGGTCTGCTGCGTGCGACCTGATTCATGGACTGGCGACCATCGATCGCAGGTTCGTTGTCTAGCTTAAGCAGAATGTCGCCTGGCTGCAGGCCGGCACGTTGTGCCGGACCGTTGGGGTAAACCCCAGAAACGACAATGCCGTCCTGATTAGGCAGGTTGAACGAGGCGGCAAGCTCTGGGGAAATACGTTCTACCTCAACACCTAGCCAGCCGCGAATTACCTGGCCGTGGGCAATGATTGATTGCATGACGTCCATGGCCAGTTTGATGGGTATGGCGAAGCCGATACCCTGCGAGCCACCGGATAAAATCGCTGTGTTGATCCCAATCAGATTGCCGTTGGCATCTACCAGTGCCCCACCAGAGTTACCCAGGTTGATGGCTGCATCTGTCTGGATGAAATCCTCATAGGTATTTAGCCCCAGCTGGTTACGGCCTGTGGCACTGATAATGCCCATGGTCACCGTCTGACCTACGCCGAACGGGTTGCCAATAGCCAGTGCCACATCCCCGATGCGAATGGCTTCCGAATGGCCGATGGAGATGGCCGGAAGACTATTCAGATCAATCTTGAGAACAGCCAGATCTGTATCGGGATCGCTTCCTATCAGATGCGCCACCGTCTGCCGGCCATCCTGTAACGCCACGACAATGGTATCGGCGTCAGAGGTGACATGGTTGTTGGTCAGCAGATAGCCTTCATGGCTCATGATCACTGCCGAACCCAGGCTCAGCTCTTCGTTACTCTTTGGTGGATTCTTATCAAAGTAGGGTTTGAATAAGGGGTCATCCTGAATTGGCGCGCTGGGCTTCTTGGGATGCTTGGTCGAACGTAGTGAAACTACGGCCGGAGCTGCCTTACTGGCGGCATCAGCATAAGAGACCGGGCCTTGAGTGCGAGGAGAGGTCTCAGTCGTCTGCTCGAAGTGTACCTGCTGCTTGGGCAAGCCTACCCATTCAGGAAATCGAATGACTACCACCGCTGCCAGCAGGATGCCTACCACGATGGGCCAGCCGTAGGAGCGCAAGGCCTTTAACATTATTACCAATCCTTGTTGCGAGGCCTGTGTACGGCCGATAAGGTGCGGCCATTATACGGAGCTGCCTTTGTCTATAAAGACATGCGAACCGATTGGTAGAGCCTGTTTAATGGAGAATATAACCATGACCATAGCCTTGACGACACTGCTGGATGAGGCGAACCGCTATCTTGATGCTGCTGCAATCAAGGATTACTGCCCCAATGGCCTGCAAGTGGAAGGTCGCGCTACGGTGGCTCGTATCGTTAGCGGTGTGACCGCAAGCCAGGCGTTGTTGGATGCCGCGATAGAGGCGGGGGCCGACATGGTGCTTGTGCACCACGGCTACTTCTGGAAAAGCGAGGATCCGCGTGTCATTGGAATGAAGCAGCGTCGACTCAAGACCTTGATCATTAATGACGTGAGCCTGGTGGCTTATCACCTGCCGCTCGATTTGCATCCTGTGGTGGGTAATAACGTTCAGCTGGCCGAGCGCTTGGGTATCACGGTTGAGGGAGGGATCGAGCCAGGTAATCCACGCTCTATCGTTTTGCAAGGGACACTAAGTGAACCGCGTACCGCTGCCGAGTTTGCAGCTCATATCAAGCATGTTCTAGGGCGCGAACCTCTCGTAATCGAGGGTGATCGCCCCATCAAGCGGATCGCCTGGTGTACAGGGGGAGCCCAGGGTTATATCGATCAGGCTATCACCGCTGGTGTTGATGCCTATCTTACAGGTGAAGTATCGGAGCAGACCGTTCACAGTGCGCGTGAAAATGGCATCAGTTTTTTTGCGGCTGGCCATCATGCGACCGAGCGTTACGGCGTTCAGGCTTTGGGAGAGTATCTTGCAGGACGTTTTGGCATAGAGCATGTCTTCATCGACAGTTCAAATCCGGCTTGAATATATATATAGAACACTTGGTTCTAAGCAGGCTCCTGAATAGAAGAGTTATGCTGTGGTATCGTGAATGTTCGTCCACGGCCCGCTGGCCGTCCCTCCGCAATTCCGTGAGTAGCCATGCTCGATAAACTGACTCATTTGAAACAGCTCGAAGCGGAAAGCATCCACATCATTCGTGAGGTGGCCGCCGAATTCGACAACCCTGTGATGTTGTATTCCATCGGTAAAGATTCCGCGGTAATGCTGCATCTGGCGCGTAAAGCCTTTTTTCCCGGCAAGTTGCCGTTTCCTGTTCTGCACGTCGATACAGGCTGGAAATTCAAAGCCATGTACGAGTTTCGTGATCGCATGGTCAAGGAAATGGGACTGGATCTTCTGATTCACCAAAACCCAGAAGGCGTCGCTCAGGGAATCAATCCCTTTACACATGGTAGCGCCAAGCATACCGATGTGATGAAGACTCAAGGCCTCAAACAGGCACTGGATAAATACGGCTTCGACGCTGCCTTTGGCGGCGCACGTCGCGATGAAGAAAAGTCTCGTGCCAAGGAGCGCGTCTATTCGTTCCGTGACACTAAACACCGCTGGGATCCAAAGAACCAGCGCCCGGAGTTGTGGAATATCTACAACGGCAACATCAATAAGGGCGAGTCGATTCGGGTCTTCCCGCTTTCGAACTGGACCGAGCTGGATATCTGGCAATACATCTATCTGGAGAGTATCCCGATCGTTCCGCTGTACTTTGCGGCAGAGCGGGACGTCATCGAGAAGAATGGCACGCTCATCATGATCGACGACGAGCGTATTCTCGATCACCTTTCCGACGAGGAAAAAGCACGTATTCAGAAGCAGCAGGTCCGCTTCCGTACCCTGGGTTGCTATCCACTTACCGGGGCGGTCGAGTCTTCTGCGGCTACGCTACCCGATATCATTCAGGAAATGCTGCTGACTCGGACCTCCGAGCGTCAGGGTCGAGTCATTGACCATGATGCGGCGGGGTCAATGGAAGAGAAGAAACGTCAGGGGTATTTCTAATATGTCGCATCAATCCGAACTGATTAGTCAGGACATCCTGGCATACCTGGCCCAGCACGAGCGCAAGGAGCTACTTCGCTTCCTGACGTGCGGCAACGTAGATGATGGCAAGAGCACCCTTATTGGTCGCCTGCTGCATGATTCCAAGATGATCTATGAAGATCATCTTGAGGCAATTACTCGCGACTCCAAGAAAGTCGGTACCACAGGCGAGGAAGTGGATCTGGCGCTGCTGGTGGATGGCTTGCAGGCCGAGCGTGAGCAGGGCATCACCATTGATGTGGCGTATCGTTATTTTTCTACGGCCAAGCGCAAGTTCATCATTGCCGATACTCCTGGTCATGAGCAGTACACTCGCAATATGGCAACCGGTGCGTCCACTTGTGACCTTGCGATTATCCTGATCGACGCACGTTACGGTGTGCAGACCCAAACACGTCGTCACAGTTTTATTGCATCGCTGCTCGGCATCAAGCACGTTGTGGTTGCGGTGAACAAGATGGATCTGCTGGGCTTTGACGAAGCGGTTTTCAACCGGATCCGCGAGGATTACCTGAGCTTTGCCGAGCGCATCAATCTGGGCGCCAAGGACATTCACTTTGTCCCGATGTCAGCGCTCAAGGGCGATAACGTGGTCAATCGCAGCGAGCAAACGCCCTGGTATACCGGCAAGCCGCTGATGGAAATTCTGGAAACCGTCGAGATCTCAGCCGATCGCAATGTCACCGACATGCGCTTTCCGGTCCAGTACGTAAACCGTCCAAACCTGAACTTCCGCGGATTTGCCGGTACTCTGGCCTCTGGCGTGGTGCATAAGGGTGATGAGGTTGTTGTGCTGCCATCAGGCAAGGGTAGCCGCGTGAAATCCATCGTCACGTTCGAGGGCGAGCTGGAGCAGGCTATTCCTGGTCAGGCCGTTACGCTGACGCTTGAAGATGAAATCGATATCTCCCGTGGAGATCTGCTGGTTCATCCAGATAATCGCCCCCAAGTGGCGGACAGCTTCGAAGCCATGCTGGTTTGGATGGCTGAAGAGCCCATGCTGCCTGGCAAGAAATACGATATCAAGCGTGCAACCAGCTATGTCCCTGGCTCTCTGCCCAGCATCGTGCATACAGTTGATGTAAACACGCTGGAAAAAGGTCAGGCCAGCCAGCTCAAGCTGAACGAGATTGCGCGGGTCAAGGTCAGCCTGGATGCCCCTATCGCTCTAGACAGTTACGAGCGCAACCGTACCACGGGTGCCTTCATCGTTATCGATCGGCTTACCAATGGTACGGTCGGCGCAGGCATGATCATCGCGGATCCCAAGGTGGGCGGTACTACCGATCAGCATGGCCATCAGCTACATGTCTCCACTGAGGAGCGCGCGGCTCGGTTTGGCCAGCAGCCTGCTACGGTGCTCTTTACAGGTCTTTCCGGCGCAGGCAAGAGCACGCTGGCGTACGCAGTCGAGCGCAAGCTGTTCGATGCCGGACGTGCGGTGTATGTACTGGATGGGCAGAACCTGCGTCATGACCTTAACAAGGGGCTTCCGCAGGATCGTGCAGGGCGTCGTGAGAATTGGCTTCGGGCGGCCCATGTGGCCCGTCAGTTCAATGAGGCCGGCCTATTGACCCTTGCCGCATTCGTAGCACCGGACGCCGAAGGGCGTGAGCAGGCCAAGACTCTGATTGGTCCTGAGCGGGTCATTACAGTATACGTTCAGGCCTCTCCACAGGCATGTCGTGAACGCGATCCTCAGGGGCTGTATGCGGCTGAGGGTGACAACATCCCGGGTGAGTCCTTCCCCTACGATGTGCCGCTAAACGCCGATCTGGTAATCGATACGCAAAGCCTTTCCATCGAGGAAGGAGCTAGGCAGGTAATTGCCTTGCTGCGGGCCAGAGGTCATATCTAGGTGTTAATAAAAAGCCCGGCTATTGCCGGGCTTTTTATTTATCTTTTCAGCGATGATTCTTAAGGCCGTAGGCCTCATCCAGCCCGCTGTCAGTATCGCCCTTTGGCGCGTAGTCCTTGGGCGCCTCTGCAGGACCGTCCAGGCGGTCGCGTGGTGATGGGTAGTTGTCATTGCTATGCAGGGCCGCTTGTAGGCGCTGGCGTGTCAACTCGTCCAGAGCCAGGCGATCCGCACCTTCGGAAAGGTGACGCTGCACATCCTGGTAATTCTGGGTGAGTTTTTTCACAAGTCCTGCCGTTGTGCTGAAGTGGCTAGTGACCTCATGTTGATAACTGTCAAAGCGCTGCTGAAGCTCGTCAAGCTGGCGTTGTACTCGGTTGGGCGCGGTGCCAGGCATCAGGCGCGCAATCAGAAAGCCGATGCCTATACCAACGAGCAGGGCAATAACAGGCATTAGCCAAATAGTCAGGGACTGGTCCACGAATCTTCCTCTCTGAACGTCTTTTGCATTACGGTAACGGCTTCTTGCTGCGCTTGTACACTGTCCCATGTTAAATAGTGAGCGCAGTCAACGAGCTAGACGAGTCGACCCGATAGAGGGTCACGGAGTTCAGGTGTGTCTACACGAGAAAATCCAGTTTTGATCGAAGGGCCTTCAGGGCCACTCGAAGCCTTGCATCTTGATCAGCCTGACGCCCATGGCGTAGCGATCATCTGCCATCCGCATCCCCTGTTTGACGGGACTATGCACAATAAGGTCATTTCTACGCTGCAACGTACTGTAAGGGATGCAGGCTTTTCCACGCTACGTTTCAACTTTCGAGGCGTAGGACAAAGCGCTGGAAGCTACGGTGAGGGAGCAGGTGAGATTGATGATGCCTATGCGGCTGCACAGTGGTTGATAAGGCAGCACCCAGGGGTACCTTTAACCGTCATGGGGTTTTCATTCGGTGCCTGTGTGGCGGGATGCCTGGCAGGGCGTCTGGAAGGAGACGGGCAGGCATTGACTCGTCTGTTCATGCTGGCTCCTTCTGTCGAACGCTTCGATATTGAAGGTAAGCTACCGCTGCGCTGTCCTTTGACGGTCATTCAGCCCGAGGCCGATGAAGTCGTCACGCCGGAAAAGGTCTATGCCTGGTCTGAAGCGTTGCAGCAGCGCCATGAGTTGATCAAAGTCCCTGAGTGCAGCCATTTCTTTCATGGCAAACTGACCGACCTCAAAGCGCTGGTCCAGCCTCGACTGGACTGATTAAGCCGTTGCGTCCGAAGACGCCGTAATTGGCGGCCATGCCTGATACTGGCCGCCCTAGATGAGAATGCACCATACGCCATGACCACACGTATTCTGACCGGTATTACCACAACCGGTACTCCTCACCTTGGTAATTATGCAGGCGCTATCCGTCCTGCCATTGTAGCCAGTCGCTCGGCCGATACCGACTCGTTTTATTTCCTGGCGGATTATCACGCCTTGATCAAGTGCGATGATCCGTTGCGTATTCAACGCTCTCGCCTTGAAATTGCTGCTACATGGCTGGCGTGTGGTCTTGACCCTGAAAGGGTCACGTTCTATCGCCAATCCGATATTCCGGAAATACCGGAGTTGACATGGCTGTTAACCTGCGTCACCGCCAAAGGCTTGCTCAACCGCGCTCATGCTTACAAGGCCTCCGTTGACAAGAACGTCGCTGCTGGCGAAGACCCGGATGCTGGCGTCACGATGGGGCTATACAGCTATCCGGTCCTGATGGCAGCAGACATCCTGATGTTTAACGCTCATCAAGTACCGGTAGGTCGGGACCAAATCCAGCACGTTGAAATGGCACGTGACATCGCTCAACGCTTCAATCATCTGTTTGGTGCCGGCAAGGATTTCTTTGAGCTGCCTGAAGCGCTTATCGAGGAGACGGTTGCCACTCTGCCGGGGCTGGATGGTCGCAAGATGTCCAAAAGCTACGATAACACGATCCCACTTTTTGGGACCGCCAAGCAGCTCAAGGAGGCGATTGCCCGTATCGTCACTGATTCGCGAGAGCCGGGCGAACCCAAAGATCCGGACAGCGCTCATTTGTTTACGCTTTATCAGGCATTTGCTACAGCCGAGCAGACGGCCGAGTTCCGTCATGATCTGCAGGGTGGTCTGGCTTGGGGGGAGGCCAAGCAGCGTCTGTTCCAGCTTTTGGAGGCAGAGCTGGGCGAGGCAAGAGAGCATTATAATGCATTGATTGCCAAGCCAGACGACATTGAAGACGTTCTTCTGGCCGGTGCTACCAAGGCGCGTAAGATAGCTACACCGTTCCTGGGTGAGTTGCGCGAGGCTGTGGGGCTTCGCTCCCTGAATGCCCAGGTCAAGACTGAAAAGACCAAGAAAAAGGCCGCGAAGCGGGCGCGTTTCGTTAGCTTCCGTGAGCATGATGGTACTTTCCGCTTCAGACTGCTAGCCGCCGATGGCTCTCAACTGCTGCTTTCTCGCGCCTTTGCGGATCCAAAAACCGCTGGGCAGATGACGCAGCGCCTCCAGAGCGAGGCTGGGCAGCTGGAAATCAAGGCAGAAGAGCTACGCTTCACGGTATGGCTGGCTGGCGAGCCTGTGGCAGAAAGCCCGGACTTCGCTAATGCCGATGAGCGTCAACACGCTGTTGATGCCTTGCGTGAAGCATTGGTGGAAATGACTGCCGAGTAATGGCGCCTATCGCCGAGGCGGGCGGCTTAAGCCGCTTGCCTCGTTAATTGTCAACTTGGAAGCTCGCCGCTAAAGTGAGCTCCCCTTCGAATCTATGCAGCCTGTCATGACACCCTTAGAGCGCTACAAGGCCGATCTGGAACGTCCCGACTTTTTTCATGACCCTGCTCAGGAGCAGGCGGTAAAGCATCTTCAGCGGCTTTATGATGACCTGGTTAGCCAGGCAGACAGCAAGCCTGGGTTGCTAGGCCGTCTTTTGGGAAAAAAGCCCGCTGGCCCTGTAAAGGGGCTTTATTTCTGGGGCGGGGTAGGGCGCGGCAAGACCTATCTGGTTGACACCTTTTATGACTCACTTCCCTTCGACAAGAAGATGCGTACCCACTTTCATCGGTTCATGAAGAGAGTGCATGAGGAGTTAAAGACGCTAAAAGGTGAGAAGAACCCATTGACCATCATTGGTCGGCGCTTTGCGGACGAAGCTCGTGTCATCTGCTTTGACGAGTTTTTCGTATCGGACATTACCGACGCCATGATTCTGGCAACGCTGCTGGATGAGCTGTTCAAAAACGGCGTATCGCTAGTGGCAACTTCCAATATCGTCCCTGATGGGCTTTACAAGGATGGATTGCAGCGCGCCCGCTTCCTGCCTGCGATTGAGTTGCTGAAGCAGCACACCGAAATCGTCAATGTCGACAGCGGTGTGGATTATCGTTTGCGTGCGCTGGAGCAGGCTGAGCTTTATCACTGGCCGTTAACGGAGCAGGCCGAGACGGAAATGGCCAAAAGCTTCAAGGCGCTTACGGTGGAGTGCGGTAGTGCATCAACTGGTGAGCCGTTGGTTATCGAGAACCGGGAGATCAAACCACGCAAGACGTGCGACGATGTAGCCTGGTTCGAGTTTCGAGAGCTCTGTGACGGTCCTCGTAGCCAGAACGACTACATTGAGCTGGGTAAGATCTTTCAGGCGGTACTGGTTTCCAACGTCGAGCAGATGAATGCAACGAAAGACGATATGGCGCGTCGCTTCATCAACCTGGTCGATGAGTTCTACGACCGTAACGTTAAATTGATCCTGTCGGCAGAAGTTGAGCTTAAGGATCTGTATGCAGGTGGACGGCTCGAGTTTGAATTTCAGCGTACGCTGAGCCGTTTGCTGGAAATGCAATCCCACGAATATCTGTCGAGAGCGCATAAGCCATAAAATTCAGGGGTCGCAAGAGCGGCCCTGCTGCTATCTGGAACTGGCTGCATCCAATCCGGTTCGAATACCGTAATGGTAACGACAGGAGTCAATGTGGCTACTTCACCTTTCAATGAGTGGGACGGCACGCCCGCCGCTGCGCGCAAACAGCAGATTGAGCTGGCCAAGCAGGTCAGGCTGGAGGATGACTTTCCTTCGCTGCGTCTGATTGCTGGCGTGGATGTAGGCTTTGAGGAGGAGGGCACCGTGACCCGTGCTGCGGCCATCCTGCTCAATGCTGAAACATTGGATCCCATTGCTCAGGCGGTAACTCGTATCCCCACCAATATGCCCTACATTCCTGGGTTGCTTTCCTTTCGAGAGCTGCCTGCGGTTCTGCAGGCCTTATCGGAGCTGCCTGAAACCCCGGACCTGATCTTTTGCGATGGTCACGGGATTGCTCACCCAAGGCGCTTGGGTATTGCTGCCCACTTGGGGGTCGTTACAGGACTGCCAACGATAGGGGTTGCGAAAAAAATCCTGACGGGAAGCCATGAACCTTTGGCAGAAACACGGGGCTCTCAAGTGGACCTGCTTGCCAAGGGAGAGTTGATTGGCACTGTTTTACGCAGCAAGGACAAGGTAAAGCCTCTGATCGTGTCGCCCGGTAATCGGGTCAGTTTGAAAACAGCACCGGAACTGGTTCTGGCGTGCGTGCATAAACACCGCCTGCCCGAGCCGACCCGATTGGCTGATCGACTGGCTTCTCGGCGAGACAAGTCTTCTCAGACATCAGGTCAGCTTGAGGATCAGGGTGATTTATTCTCGTAGCGTAAGCGCTTTCTTGAGAGAAAGCGCTTTTCCGTTAGGGCGCTGGATTGGGTTGGACTTTATGAATGGCCTCAATGCCTGCGACCACTTCCTCTGATAGCGTCAGGTTTGTGCTGTCGAGATTGCTTTGAAGCTGCTCCAGAGAGGTCGCTCCAATGATATTGCTGGTAACAAATGGACGGCTGGTAACGTAAGCCAGTGCCATTTGTGCAGGATCAAGGCCGTGCTGCTTGGCTAGCTGAACGTATTGTTCGGTAGCTCGCATCGTTTCAGGATTGTTGTAGCGAGTGAAGCGGCTGAACAGTGTCAGGCGTGCGTGTTCCGGCCTTGCACCGTTGGCATACTTTCCGGTTAGCATGCCAAACGCCAGTGGCGAATAGGCCAGGAGCCCGCATTGCTCGCGGATAGCGATTTCCGCCAGACCTACTTCAAAGGATCGGTTCAGGAGGTTGTAGGGGTTCTGAATGGTGACTGCACGTGGCCAGCCGCGCTCTTCCGCCAGTTGAAGAAAGCGCATCGTGCCCCATGGTGTCTCATTGGAAAGTCCGATATGGCGAATCTTTCCCGCCTGGACCTGCTCATTCAAGACTTCAAGCGTTTCCTCAAGCGGCGTAAACGTCTTGTCATTATGGACATAGCCCAGCTTGCCGAAAAAATTGGTTTCTCGATCCGGCCAATGCAATTGATAAAGGTCGATGTAATCCGTTTGCAGACGTTCAAGGCTACCTTCCAGTGCCGCGACAATGTGCTGCCGGTTGTGCTTTAGGTTGCCGTCACGGATGTGGGAAATGTTATTGCCCGGCCCGGCAACCTTGCTGGTCAGGATCCATTGGTCACGGTTGCCTCGTTTCTTGAAGTAATTTCCGATAATGCGTTCTGTCTGGCCATAGGTCTCTGGTCGCGGAGGGACAGGGTACATCTCGGCGGCATCCATGAAATTGATGCCATGTTCTGCTGCCCGGTCTATTTGAGCGAAAGCTTCATCCTGGGTGTTCTGCTCTCCCCAGGTCATGGTGCCCAGGCAGAGTTCGCTGACGCTGATGGTGGTTCGTCCAAGGCTACGATACTTCATTTAATTTCCTTTCTTGATGTGATAACAGTTGATATTTTCACAGTAATCGTCATAATTCCGCAGCTTTATTGACAGGGGATGCCTAGCCTGTCGATTTTCGCCGTAGCGGACGCGCTGACCCGAGCCCCCGATTAGCGTCTGTTTCCGGCTGCCCTTGACTTGTCAAGGATCGTACTGTTCTGTAAGATTTGCCGTCTTTTTTCAGGCGGCCCTGAGGCCATAACGAATGAAAACCTTCACAGCAAAACCGGAAACTGTTAAGCGCGACTGGTATGTCGTCGACGCTGCCGGCCAGACCCTGGGTCGTCTGGCTACTGAAATTGCTAGCCGTCTGCGTGGCAAGCATAAGCCGGAATACACTCCTCATGTTGATACTGGCGACTATATCGTTGTTATCAATGCCGAGCAGGTTCGTGTAACTGGCGCCAAAACTACCGACAAGATGTACTACCACCATTCCGGCTTCCCGGGTGGTATCAAGTCGATCAACTTCGAAAAGCTGATCGCTCGTGCTCCTGAGCGCGTTATCGAAACCGCAGTCAAAGGTATGCTGCCGAAGAACCCACTGGGTCGCGACATGTATCGTAAGCTGAAGGTTTACAAAGGTAGCGTTCATCCGCATACCGCTCAGCAGCCTCAAGAACTGAAGATTTAAACGGGATAGTACATAATGTCGGCGACTCAAAATTACGGTACTGGCCGTCGTAAGACAGCTACCGCTCGCGTTTTCCTGCGTCCGGGCACTGGCCAGATTTCCATCAATAATCGTAACATCGACGTATTTTTCGGTCGTGAAACAGCTCGCATGGTTGTTCGTCAGCCGCTTGAGCTGACTGAAACCCTCGAAAAATTCGACGTGTACGTAACTGTTGCGGGTGGCGGTGTTAGCGGCCAGGCCGGTGCTATTCGTCACGGTATCACTCGTGCTCTGATCGAATACGACGAAACCTACCGCAGCTCTCTGCGCAAAGCGGGTTATGTTACCCGTGACGCGCGTGAAGTTGAGCGTAAGAAAGTCGGTCTGCGTAAAGCGCGTAAGCGTCCGCAGTACTCCAAGCGTTAAGCTCCAGCAGCTTCGCTTGCAAAACCCAGTCTCTTTCGAGACTGGGTTTTTTTTTGCCCTGCGTCTGTTGCCTAGCTATGTTTGGGCAGGTTTGGCTAAAGCAGATGAATAGGTTCTCTCGTTGAATTTAAGTATCCTCTGCCTTCGCGTGACATGGCTTGGGTGGTGGTGGCCGAAGGGGCTTTGAATGAGTGATGGGGGTGTCAATCAGGGGCGTCGCCGACTATTGGTGGCGGCAACCTCGGTAATAGGCGCAGTGGGGGTCGCTGGCGCCGCTATCCCGTTTATTAAATCATGGTCTCCAAGTGCCAAGGCGAAAGCCGCTGGCGCTCCGATAAGGGTCAATATTTCCAAGTTGGAGCCGGGGCGGCAAATTGTTATTGAATGGCGTGGTCAGCCTGTTTTTGTACTCAGGCGTGGCGCAGATGCATTGGAGCGCCTGTCGAGGTTGGAAAATCAGCTGGCTGACCCTGATTCTCATGACTCAATACAGCCCGATTATGTAAACAGTCGCTTGCGTTCAATCAGGCCGGATGTGCTGGTCGTGGTAGGTGTTTGCACTCATTTAGGCTGCTCCCCGATCTTTAGGCCGGAAGTTGCTCCTGCTGACCTAGGAACGGAGTGGTTGGGAGGATATTTCTGCCCATGTCATGGCTCACGCTATGATCTGGCTGGAAGGGTGTACAAGGCGCAGCCTGCGCCGCTCAACCTAGTGGTTCCGCCTTACGCTTACGAGTCTGAACATATTATTGTGATAGGCATGAGTCAAAAGGAGGCGGGATGAGCAGGTTGAAGGCTTGGCTAAATGCTCGTTTTCCTGCTTCGCGTCTATGGAGCGAGCACCTAAGCCACTATTACGCACCCAAGAACTTTAATGTCCTTTATTTTTTTGGATCCCTGGCCTTGCTTGTCCTGTTCAACCAATTGGTAACAGGCATTTGGTTGGCGATGAGCTATACCCCCACGGCAGCAGGTGCCTTTGCTTCAATTGAATACATCATGCGCGATGTCGATTACGGCTGGCTCATTCGTTATCTGCATTCAACAGGCGCCTCAGCTGTTTTTATTGTTGTCTACCTGCATATGTTTCGAAGCCTGCTCTATGGGTCTTACCAAAAGCCGCGCGAGTTAGTCTGGGTCTTTGGCATGTTGCTGTATCTTCTACTCATGGCCGAGGCGTTCATGGGATACCTGCTGCCTTGGGGGCAGATGTCTTATTGGGGGGCTCAGGTAATCATCGCTCTGTTTGGCGCCATTCCTGTGGTGGGCGAAGACCTGGCGCAATGGATACGCGGCGATTACCTAATTTCAGGTATTACGCTCAATCGCTTCTTTGCGCTGCATGTTATCGCGCTGCCACTACTGCTGGTCGGATTGGTGGTGCTGCATATTCTTGCCCTGCACGAAGTGGGTTCCAATAATCCGCTGGGGGTGGATATCAGAAAAAGCCTTGATGAAACGGGTAGGCCGCTTGATGGTATTCCCTTTCATCCGTATTACACCGTCAAAGACCTAATGGGTGTGGCGGTCTTTCTCTTTATCTTCTGTAGCGTGGTTTTCTTCTTTCCTGAAGGTGGTGGTTATTTTCTGGAGAGATCGAATTTTGAAATTGCCGATCCGCTGAAGACGCCTGAGCATATCGCTCCAGTTTGGTATTTCACGCCTTTTTACGCGATGCTTCGAGCTGTGCCTGACAAGCTGGCCGGCATCATGATTATGGGAGCAGCTGTTGCCGTCCTATTCGTAGTGCCCTGGCTAGATCGCAGTCCTGTAAAGTCGATGCGCTTCAAAGGATGGATGAGCCGATTGGCGCTGTTGCTCTTTTGTATGGCCTTTGTAGCGCTTGGCGTACTAGGGGTTCTTCCCCCTACGTCTGAACGGATTTTTCTATCTCGCTTGGCTACTGTGCTGTACTTTGGCTATTTCGTCTTCATGCCGTTTTACACCCGTGTCGAGCGGGTAGGTCTGGTACCTGAGAGGGTAGTAAGGTGATGCTGTTCAGGCTAATGGCATTGCTGGTGCTCACGTGTATGCCATTAGCCCTGAAGGGGGCGGAAAATGTTCCGTTTGAGAAGGTTCGCGTTGACCTTTCTGACAAGGCCGCCCTTCAGGAAGGGGCGCGCACCTTTGTTAATTTTTGTATGGGGTGTCATGGCACCCAGTATCAGCGTTATGAGCATGTAGCTAGGGACCTTTCCATTCCTGAGGATGTTCTACAAAAAACACTGATTTTTACTGAGGCCAAGCCAGGCGATCACATGACTTCAAGTATGCGTGCTGAGGATGCAATGGGCTGGTTTGGCGCCGTACCTCCTGATTTGACGCTGGTGGCTCGCGTTCGAGGGGAAGACTGGCTGTATCACTATCTCAAAGGATTTTATGAAGATCCCTCCAGGCCCTGGGGCGTGAACAACCTCGTATACCCCAATGTAGCCATGCCAAATGTCCTGGGCGCTTTGCAGGGCCGTCAGGCCTGTCTGCCTGTAGAAGAGAATAGCGCAGGCAGTTGCAGGGAGCTTGTTGTCATTTCAGGGACAGGATCGCAAACCGCTGAGCAGTTTGACCAAACGGTTCGCCATCTTGTGGCTTTTCTAGCGTATTCAGCGGACCCGAATAAAGAAAAGGCTGAGCGGATTGGCGTTTATGTTCTGGCGTATCTGGCAATTCTTTTTGTATTTGCCTACCTGCTCAAGCGAGAATATTGGAAAGACGTCCAATGATGTCTGTTTTTAGTGGGATCTGTGCCGTGAGGTGCGATCGTTTGCCCTGTTTGGGGCTGCACAGCGAAGAAGTGTATGGCTAATGTAACGCGTCTCACCTGTTTTTCTGACTCTAGGGATCCGTACTCGCATCGTGTTCGCCTTGTGCTTGCCGAGAAGCAGGTCGATGTGGAGGTTAAAGATATCGATCCTGCCAGGTATCCGGCAGCACTGGCTGATGCGAATCCCTATAGGACACTACCTGTTCTGCAGGATCGTGATCTTGTGTTATATGACTCGACCATCGTGCTGGAGTATTTGGAGGAGCGCTATCCCCATCCTCCGCTATTGCCGGCTTACCCTGTTGCTCGAGCACAGATGCGATTGCTCATGCATCGCATCCAGAAGGATTGGTGCGACAGCGCTGATGTCATCATGAGTCAGCAAAAAGGAGGTGGTGATGTTCAGCAGGTTCGCCGGCAGCTCGCCAGCAGTCTTACTTCGGTTGCTCCTCTTTTTGCAGACAAAAAATTCTTCTTAAATGAAGAAATGAGTCTGGTTGACTGCTATTTATTGCCTTTGCTCTGGCGTTTACCTGGCCTGGGTGTTGAGTTGCCGCGACAAGCCAAGCCGATTTTTGATTATATGGATCGCCATTTCGTCCGCGATACCTTTCAGGCGAGCTTGTCGCCAGTTGAGCGCGAGATGCGCTGATAGGAGGAACATAATGAATTCAAGCCGTCCCTATTTGATTCGGGCGCTGTATGAGTGGATCGTGGATAACGATTGCACACCGCATATCCTGGTCAATGCGGACTATCCGAATGTGCTGGTTCCGCCGGGCTATGCCAGTGACGGTCAGATTGTTCTCAACGTTGCGCCAGGAGCTATTCGCCAATTGCACATGGATAACGAAGCCGTGAGTTTCGATGGGCGGTTTGGTGGTGTAGCCCATAGTCTCTATGTGCCCACCCAAGCTGTTCTGGCTATCTATGCGCGCGAAAATGGGCAGGGGATGGTGTTTGATCTGGAGCCTTCTTCTCCAGATGATGATCCCAAGGGTAAGTCGGAAGGTTCTGCGCCTAAGTCGGCGCCAAGCAAGCCGCAAGGGCGGCCTAGCCTGAAAGTAGTCAAGTAAAACGAAACCGCCCACATCAGTGGGCGGTTTTCATTCAGCGCTTCAGTGAGGCGGGTAGGTGAGGTTGCAGCGTAGTCAAGAGTGCCTTGAAGCACTTGGTGTTGCCTGCTACTACATGGCCTTTTTCAAGGTAGTCATGGCCGCCATTGAAGTCGCTGACCAGACCGCCAGCTTCCTGAATCAGTAGCGCACCTGCTGCCATATCCCACTCGGATAGCCCCATTTCCCAGAAGGCATCGAATCGACCAGCGGCCACATAAGCTAGATCCAATGCAGCAGATCCCGCGCGGCGAATACCTGCGGTTTGGGTGCTCAGGGTGCGGAACATGCCTAGATAATTATCCAGGTAGTCCATATTGCTGGAGCGATACGGGAAGCCAGTGCCGATCAAGGCACCCTCAAGGCTTTTACGAGTGCTGACACGCAAGCGTCGGCCATTGAGGGCGGCGCCACGTCCGCGACTGGCGGTAAATTCTTCCTGACGAACCGGGTCCAATACAACGGCATGCTCGATGCGGCCGCGATACTTGCACGCGATGCTGACAGAGAAGTGCGGGACGCCATGAATGAAGTTGGTGGTTCCATCCAGCGGATCGACGACCCACAGATAATCAGCGCCATCACCCTGACCTTCGATGAGTCCGGACTCCTCGCCTAGAAAGCCGTGGTTGGGGTAAGCCTTGCGTAAAACGTTGAAAATAGCTTGTTCGGCGGCCCGGTCGACCTCGGTCACGAAATCGTTGGCGCCTTTTTCGTCGATAGCGATGAGGTCCAGCCGCTCGATTGAGCGAAAGATCAATTCACCGGCACTACGAGCTGCGCGCAGCGCAATGTTCAGCATGGGCTGCATGAGAAACCACCTGGTTGTAAAAGAAAGCCGGTTATTCTAGCAGAAAAGAATGCAGAGAGCGGTTGCCTTGTCGGCATGAATGGTTTTGCGCACAGGGGTCCGGTAAGATTCGCACCTTTAAAGAGGGGGTGCTACTTGCTCGAGAACATACGCGTTGTCCTAGTTAACACAAGCCATCCTGGCAATATTGGCGGTGCGGCTCGCGCCATAAAGAACATGGGATTGAAGCGGCTGTATCTGGTGCAGCCTGAGCAGTTCCCCCATGGCGATGCCATAGCGCGTGCATCCGGTGCCACGGATGTGCTGGATAATGCTTGTGTTGTTGAAACGCTGGAAGATGCGCTGACAGGGTGCAGCGTTGTTCTGGGAACCAGCGCAAGGGATCGCCGTATCCCCTGGCCGCTGCTCGATCCCCGTGAGTGCGCACAAACGTCGCTGCAGCATGCCGAGGTGGGTGGGGAGGTGGCGCTGGTATTTGGTCGCGAATATGCAGGTCTGACGAATGAAGAGCTTCAGCGCTGCAATTTTCATGTTCATATTCCTTCTGACCCGGAATTTGGCTCTCTGAATCTTGCGGCTGCGGTACAGGTGCTCGTCTACGAGGTACGCATGGCATGGTTGGCCCTTCAAGGGCAGCCCACCAAGATGAGCAAGGTCGAAAGTACGGCCATGCTCAATACCCAGCTGGTCACTGTTGAGGAGTTGGAGCTGTTCTATCGCCATCTCGAGGAAACGCTTATCGATATTCGTTTTCTCGATCCCGAGAAGCCTCGCCATCTCATGTCTCGCCTACGCAGGCTTTATGGGCGCAGTGCAATCACCAAGCTGGAGATGAATATCCTTCGTGGTGTTCTGACCGAGACGCAAAAGGTTGTTCGTGGCGAAAAATGCAAAACTGATGATGTCTGAAGGCCAGTTTTAGCCGAGTGCGCCAACGCCTCTGGTCGGCTTTAATGGTTGACTGAATCGATAGGGCTTATAGTTGACTTAAATAGTCAGGAATTGCATACTTGACCTATCTAAAGTACATCCTGGTTTTGCCATGAGACTGACAACCAAAGGACGATACGCCGTCACCGCCATGCTTGATCTGGCGCTGCATGCGCAGCGTGGACCGGTCTCCCTGGCTGACATCTCTGAGCGCCAAGGTATATCGCTTTCCTATCTTGAGCAGCTGTTTGCCAAGTTGCGCCGTGGCACTTTGGTAACCAGTGTGCGTGGACCGGGCGGTGGTTACCAACTGTCGCGCGATATGCAGGACATTCATGTCGCTCAGGTCATCGATGCCGTAAACGAGTCTGTCGATGCTACCCGCTGTCAGGGGCAGGGCGATTGCCATTCCGGTGACATATGCCTGACGCATCACTTGTGGTGCGATCTGAGCGAGCAGATTCATACGTTTCTCAGCGGTATCACGCTAGCGGATCTAGTCGCGCGTAATGAGATACAAGCTGTAGCGAACCGTCAGGACAAGCGAGTGTGCAATAGCCGAACTCGTGCCTCGGACATTGAAAAGATTGAAGCGTCCGCTATTGAGTGAGCCGGCCGCCAGCCTGATATAGGAGTTACCGATGAAATTACCGATTTATCTTGATTACTCTGCAACTACTCCAGTCGATCCACGTGTCGCTCAGAAAATGAGCGAGTGTCTCTTGGTAGATGGTAACTTTGGTAATCCAGCCTCGCGCTCGCACATGTTTGGCTGGAAGGCTGAAGAAGCGGTCGAGAATGCTCGCCGTCAGGTTGCCGAGTTAGTGAATGCCGATCCACGTGAAATCGTTTGGACATCCGGTGCGACCGAATCGGATAACCTGGCGATCAAAGGTGTGGCTCACTTCTATCAGAGCAAGGGCAAGCACATCATTACGTCGAAGATCGAGCACAAGGCCGTATTGGATACGACTCGCCAGCTCGAGCGCGAAGGTTTTGAGGTGACTTACCTAGAGCCAGGCGAAGATGGCCTGATCACGCCGGATATGGTTGAAGCAGTATTGCGTGAGGACACCATTCTGGTTTCCCTGATGCACGTCAACAACGAGATCGGCACTATCAATGACATCGCTGCGCTGGGTGAGCTTACGCGTGCCCGTGGCATCCTGTTCCATGTGGATGCTGCTCAGTCAACTGGTAAGGTTGAGATCGACCTTGAGACGCTGAAAGTTGACCTCATGTCCTTCTCGGCACACAAGACCTATGGTCCGAAAGGTATTGGTGCGCTTTATGTTCGTCGTAAGCCGCGCGTTCGTCTTGAGGCGCAGACCCATGGCGGCGGTCACGAGCGTGGTATGCGTTCCGGTACGCTGGCGACTCACCAGATCGTCGGGATGGGCGAGGCCTTCCGAATTGCTAAGGAAGAGATGGCGCAGGAAAACGTTCGTATCAAGGCGCTGAGTGATCGTTTCTACAGCAAGCTTCAGGATATGGAAGAGCTGTATGTAAACGGCAGTCTGGTTTCACGCGTACCGCATAACTTGAACTTGAGCTTCAACTATGTAGAGGGTGAATCCCTGATCATGGCGCTCAAGGATCTGGCGGTATCGTCGGGTTCGGCCTGTACTTCGGCCTCGCTTGAGCCTTCCTATGTGCTGCGCGCGTTAGGCCGTAACGATGAACTGGCTCATAGCTCCATTCGTTTCACCTTTGGCCGTTTCACGACCGAAGAAGAAGTTGATTACGCCGCCGAGAAAGTGCGTGATGCAGTAACCAAGCTGCGTGAACTTTCTCCGTTGTGGGATATGTACAAAGAGGGCGTTGACCTGACCACAGTTGAATGGCAGGCACACTAAACCGCTCCTGATGAGTGAGGATTGAGAAATGGCTTACAGCGATAAAGTAATCGATCACTACGAAAACCCGCGTAACGTTGGCAAATTCGATGCCGAAGATCCTGACGTCGGAACAGGCATGGTTGGTGCGCCGGCGTGTGGTGATGTCATGCGTCTGCAGATCAAGGTCAACGATCAGGGCGTCATCGAAGATGCACGCTTCAAGACCTATGGCTGTGGCTCTGCCATCGCTTCCAGCTCGCTCGCTACCGAGTGGATGAAGGGCAAGACCATCGATGAGGCAGAGGCGATCAAGAACTCCATGATTGCTGAAGAGCTAGCTTTGCCTCCGGTCAAGATTCACTGCTCGGTTCTGGCCGAAGACGCCATCAAGGCGGCGGTGCAGGACTATAAGCAGAAGAAAGGTTTGGCTTGAGGAGGCACTGATGGCCATTAGCATGACTGAATCTGCTGCACGTCACGTGCAGCGTTCTCTGGAAGGACGCGGCAAAGGCGAAGGTATCCGTCTGGGCGTACGTACCACCGGATGTTCGGGCTTGGCCTATGTGCTGGAATTCGTTGATATGCTGGCTGAAGAAGATCAGGTGTTCGAAAGCCATGGCGTCAAGGTCATCATTGATCCGAAGAGCCTTGTCTACCTTGACGGTACCGAACTGGACTTCGTCAAGGAAGGACTCAACGAGGGATTCAAATTCAATAACCCTAACGTGCGCGGTGAGTGTGGCTGCGGCGAAAGCTTCAACGTTTGAGGTCGCCCGTGGGAACGCCTTGTCACTTTGCCTTGTTCGATCTCAAGCCGTCTTTTGCGCTTGATCTTGAGCAGCTTTCGAGTCGCTATCGTGAGCTTGCGCGTACAGTGCATCCTGATCGCTTTGCCGATGCCCCCGAGCGGGAGCGGCGACAGGCACTGGAGCGTGCGGCGCAGTTGAACGAGGCGTATCACGTTCTCAAGACTCCCTCGCGGCGAGCCCGTTACCTGCTGTCACTTCAAGGGCATGAAATGCCTGTTGAGGCGACTATCCAGGATCCCGACTTTCTCCTTCAGCAGATGCAGTGGCGTGAAGAGTTGGAAGAATTGCAGGATGAGGGGGACGTTGATGGTATCGCGCCCTTCAAGCAGCGTTTGAAGAACTCCCAGGCTGAACTCGAGCATAAGTTCGATTCGTGTTGGGAGAACGCTTCGAAACAGGAAACTGCAGAACGGCTTGTTCGCCGCATGCAGTTTCTCGACAAGCTGAGCAGCGAAGTGCGTCAGTTGGAAGAGCGCCTCGACGATTAATCTGGCGCCTGCTTAAAGGCGCCCCTAGCACAAGCTGAATAGCAATGGCTTTATTGCAAATTGCCGAACCTGGAATGGCTCCCAAGCCGCATCAACGCAAGTTGGCGGTAGGGATTGATCTGGGCACTACGAATTCTCTTGTCGCTGCCGTGCGCAGCGGCGTCTCTGAGCCGCTTCCTGATGAGCAGGGCGGTGTCATTCTTCCCTCAGCCGTTCGCTATTTGGAAAAGGATATTGAAGTAGGGGATGTAGCCAAGCAAAGTGCTGCACAAGACCCTTTCAATACGATTCTTTCCGTAAAGCGCTTCATGGGTCGCGGTCTGGCTGATATCAAGCAATTGGGCGAGCAGTTACCCTATCGATTCGCTGAAGGCGAGTCCCACATGCCTTTCATTGAGACGATACAGGGACTCAAGAGTCCTGTTGAGGTCTCAGCCGAAATCCTTCGTGTATTGCGTTCGCGTGCAGAAAAGACCCTGGGTGGTGAATTGGTTGGCGCGGTAATAACCGTTCCGGCTTACTTTGATGACGCGCAGCGCCAAGCGACCAAGGATGCTGCCAAGCTGGCCGGTTTGAATGTGTTGCGGCTGCTTAACGAGCCCACCGCAGCGGCAGTGGCCTATGGGTTGGATCGTGGTGCGGAGGGCCTCATTGCGATCTATGACCTGGGTGGCGGCACATTTGATATTTCCATCTTGCGTTTGAGCAAAGGGGTTTTCGAAGTCCTGGCTACCGGAGGTGATAGTGCCTTGGGTGGTGATGATTTTGACCATGCCATTGCGACCTGGGTAATCGATCAGGCGGGGCTGTCTACTAATCTGTCGCCCTCGGAGCAACGTCAGTTACTGCAATTAGGCTGCATGGCCAAAGAGCAATTGTCGGCGCAACCTACTGTTACGCTCAGTTACGGTACCTGGCAGGGCGAGCTTACTCGCGAGCACTTTGAAGCACTGATCGAGCCGTTGATCGCGCGAAGCCTGAAAGCTTGCCGTCGCGCAGTGCGTGACTCTGGTTGCGAGCTTGAGGAAGTCAAGGCGGTAGTCATGGTGGGTGGCTCCACTCGCGTGCCGCAAGTCCGATCCGCAGTGGCCAGACTGTTCGGTCGCGAGCCACTGACGGACATTGATCCGGATAAGGTTGTTGCCATCGGTGCGGCCATTCAGGCTGATACCCTGGCGGGTAACCGTGGTGGCGAAGAGCTCTTGCTGCTGGATGTCATTCCGCTCTCCCTTGGGCTTGAAACCATGGGCGGTTTGATGGAAAAGATTATCCCGCGTAACACGACCATACCTGTGGCACGTGCCCAGGATTTCACAACGTATAAAGATGGCCAGTCAGCCATGATGATTCATGTGCTGCAGGGTGAGCGAGAGCTGGTGAAAGATGCTCGTTCGCTGGCTCGTTTCGAGCTGCGCGGCATTCCGCCTATGGTGGCTGGCGCTGCCAAGATCCGTGTGACTTTTCAGGTAGATGCGGACGGCTTGCTGAGCGTCTCGGCGCGAGAGCTCTCCAGTGGTGTGGAAGCCAGTATCCAGGTCAAGCCATCCTATGGTCTGACGGATGGTGAAATCGCGCGTATGCTGCAGGATTCTTTTCAGAATGCCGGCGATGACATGAACGCTCGCGTGCTACGTGAGCAGCAAGTCGAGGCGCAACGTCTTCTAGAGGCGGTCCAGGCGGCTGTCGCTGAGGACGGCGATCGTTTGCTGAACGCTGAAGAGCGTGAAGTTATAGAGGCCGAGATCGACAAGCTAAAGAGTCTTGTCGACCATTCAGATGCCTCTGCTATTGAAGTACAAACCAAGCGTCTTTCCCAAGTGACCGATGCATTCGCGGCTCGCCGGATGGATGCATCGATCAAGGCGGCCCTGGCGGGTCGTCGTCTTAACGAAATCCAGGAGTAAGTTCACCATGCCGCAGATCGTTTTTCTGCCCCACCCAGAGCATTGCCCCGAGGGCGCGGTGATCCAGGCCGAAGAAGGTGAAACCATTATCGATGCAGCGTTGCGCAACGGTATTGAAGTCGAGCATGCCTGTGAGATGTCTTGTGCCTGTACGACCTGCCATGTCGTCGTTCGTGAAGGCTTCGGCTCCATGGAGCCGTCTGACGAGCTTGAAGATGACATGCTGGATAAGGCATGGGGGCTGGAGCCGGAGTCCCGGCTGTCCTGTCAGGCAAAGGTTGGCACTGCCGACTTGGTCGTTGAAATTCCCCGCTACACCATCAATCAGGTATCGGAACGTCACTAAGGAAGATCATCATGGCGATGAAATGGGTCGATGTGCTGGATATCGCAATCGCTCTTTCCGAAGCTCACCCGGATGTGGATCCCCGCTATGTAAATTTCGTGAATTTGCGTAACTGGGTCACCGCACTGCCCGGGTTTGACGATGACCCCCAGCGGGGTGGCGAGAAGGTACTCGAAGCCATCCAAGCTGCGTGGATTGAAGAAGCGGACTAACCTATTCTTCGTTAGCCTACGCTTTTGACCGAAGCCCGCGTATAATCCGCGGGTTTCGTTTTTGCTAAATGCCCAACTTTGGAGTTGTCATGTCTGTTCAACGCACCCTTTCTATCATCAAGCCGGACGCTGTAGCCAAGAACGTCGTTGGTGAAATCATCACTCGCTTCGAAAAGGCTGGCCTGCGCGTTGTGGCCGCGAAGATGGTTCAGCTCTCCGAGCGCGAAGCCGGTGGCTTCTATGCTGAGCACAAAGAGCGTCCTTTCTTCAAGGATCTGGTGTCCTTCATGACTTCCGGTCCGGTCGTTGTTCAGGTTCTGGAAGGCGAAAACGCCATTGCCAAGAACCGTGAGCTGATGGGCGCTACCGATCCCAAGAAAGCAGACGCCGGTACCATCCGCGCTGATTTCGCTGTTTCCATCGATGAAAACGCTGTTCACGGTTCTGATTCCGAAGCATCGGCTGCCCGTGAAATCGCTTACTTCTTCGCTGCAACTGAAGTTTGCGAGCGCACTCGCTGATCCACAGGTGAATCCATGAGCAATACAGTCGGCAAGACTAACCTGCTGGGGCTTACCCAGCCACAAATGGAGCAGTTCTTCGAGTCCATCGGAGAGAAGCGCTTTCGTGCCGGCCAAGTGATGAAATGGATTCACCACTTTGGCGTTGATGATTTTGACGCCATGAGTAATCTCGGCAAGGCCTTGCGCGAAAAGCTCAAGGCCTGCGCCGAGGTTCGTGGCCCCGAAGTAGTAAGTGAAGATATTTCGGCGGATGGCACCCGCAAGTGGGTCATTCGTGTGGCTTCCGGTAGCTGCGTTGAGACGGTTTACATTCCTCAGGACAAGCGTGGCACGCTGTGTGTTTCGTCACAGGCAGGCTGTGCACTTGACTGCAGTTTCTGTTCGACCGGAAAGCAAGGTTTCAATAGCAATCTCACGGCTGCCGAAGTCATTGGCCAAGTGTGGGTTGCCAACAAGTCATTTGGTACTGTGCCGGCCAAGATCGACCGTGCCATTACGAACGTCGTGATGATGGGCATGGGTGAGCCGCTGCTCAATTTCGACAATGTCGTAGCTGCCATGCAAATCATGATGGATGACTTGGGTTATGGAATATCCAAGCGCAAGGTAACGCTATCCACGTCAGGGGTAGTGCCCATGATTGAGGAGTTGGCCAAGCACGTCGATGTGTCTCTGGCGCTGTCGCTGCATGCGCCCAACGACGCCTTGCGCAACGAGCTGGTACCGATCAATCGCAAGTATCCTCTGGCCATGCTGCTGGATGCCTGTCAGCGGTACATTAGTCAGCTGGGTGAAAAACGTGTTCTGACCATTGAGTACACTCTACTCAAGGACGTCAACGACCAGCCCGAGCATGCTGTGCAGATGATTGAATTGCTGCGCAACGTGCCCTGCAAGATCAATCTGATTCCTTTTAATCCTTTCCCTCATTCCGGTTACGAGCGCCCCAGCAAGAATGCGGTGCGTCGCTTCCAGGAACTCCTGCAGCAGGCCGGTTTCAATGTCACCGTGCGTACTACGCGTGGCGATGATATCGATGCAGCCTGTGGGCAGCTGGTAGGAAAGGTTATGGACCGTACTCGACGAAGCGAGCGGTACATTGCTGTACGCCAGTTGAATAATGAGAACGATGCGGCTTTGGGTGTTCGCCAGAATTAATTAAAAGGAGAGGGTTAGTGATGTTGCGTGCAGTATTGGCTTTGGCAGTTGCAGGACTTTTAACCGGCTGCGTCACTACTGGCTCTACTGACCCTCTGAGTACGGAAAAAGGTCGTGATCATGCCCGGGACGCCTACATTCAGTTGGGTCTGGGCTATCTGCAGGAAGGAAACACCGAGCAGGCCAAGATCCCGCTGAAACAGGCCCTGCAGCTTGACTCCTCGAGCGCCGATGCCCATGCCGCGCTGGCATTGGTGTTCCAGACCGAGATGGAGCCCAAACTGGCTGACGAAGAATACCGCAAGGCCATGTCAGCACGCCGTAACGATTCCCGTATTCTCAATAATTACGGAAGCTTTCTTTTTGAGCAGAAGCGATACAGCGAAGCCTACGATCGTTTCATAGAGGCCTCGCAGGATCCTTTGTACCCTGAACGCTCGCGAGTCTTTGAAAACCTCGGTTTAACTGCGTTAAGGTTGAATAAGCCCGAATTGGCACGCCAGTATTTGGAGAAGTCGCTGAGACTGAACAGCAACCAACCCAAGGCTTTGCTGGAAATGGCGCAGCTCTCTTATGCGGCTCGTGAGTATGTACCTGCACGTGGGTACTACGAAGCATTTAGCCGTATTTCGCCCCAGGATGCGCGTAGCCTTTTACTGGGCATCCGTCTGGCCGAAGTATTCAACGATCGCGATACGGCTGCCAGTTATACCTTGCAATTGAAGCGGCTTTATCCCGCTTCTGAAGAATATAAACAACTTCAGTCGGAGCAACGATGAGTAATGTGCAACCTGAGGCTGTAATGTCAGCTCGTGGTAATCCAGGCGACATACTGCGCCAGGCTCGCATTTCCAATGGGTGGAGCATCGCTCAAGTGGCTGCTCAGATGAATCTGAGTGGGCATGTCATCGAGTTGCTGGAAGCTGGGGACTATCAAAAGCTGCCAGGGCATACGTTTGCCCGCGGTTATGTCCGCTCCTATGGGAAGCTGCTGGGGCTTGATCAGGCTGAGCTTGTAAAGGTCTTCGATCAGTACACAGGGACCGATGCCAAAGGCAGTACGGTTCACACCATAAACCGTGTTGAAGAACCGGTGCGCTTGTCGCGTAATGTCCTGCGTATCGTCAGCTTTATTCTGGTCGTTGTTATCATTGGGCTTGGCCTGTTCTGGTGGCAGGAGCGCTCCGGGCTTGGTATGGGCGGTAATGGCCTTAGCCTTGAGCATGTCGAAGTAGAAAGCGCAGACGGCACTACTGAAATTCATACGCTTGATGAGCCTGAAGATCAGGCGGTGGCGGAAGCTCAAAAGGCTGAGGTGCCCGCTGCATCAGAGCCAGGTGTGCCCGCTACACCGACTGCTCCCGCTGCCAATGCTGTTGCGCAAACGCCTGTGCCTGTAGCGAATACCGCTTCCGGTGCGGCAGCCAATGGCGCTGCGAATGCTGCTCCTGCTGCGGCCGCTACACCGACTACTCCGGTTGTATCGACCGATGCTGCGCTTGCGCCTACCACGCCGCCAGCCGGCGAGACTGCGCCAGCGGCAGGGCAGGGAGGCTTGAGCATTCAGCTGGTAGCGGACTGCTGGATGCAGATCACAGATGCGTCGGGGAAAGTTATTTACAGTGGCCTCAAACGAAAGGGTGATACCCTGCAGTTTGAAACGGTAAAAGCTCCTGTGGAGATTCGTTTAGGCTACGCACGAGGTGCGCAAATTACCTATAACGGCCAGCCGGTAGACATCAAGCCCTATGTACGTGGGGAAACTGCTCGCTTCAAAGTAGGGCAGGCGTCTCAGTAACCAGAATTGCAGTACGATCAAAGCGGCATCATTCTGCCGCTTTGATTTTATTATCGGATCATATTTTATAGTTCTCTGGTTTTAACCAGTCTCCGTAAGGATCTGGTATTTATCAGGAAGAAGAGTCCTGTCATGCATAGCGAATCGCCGATCAAACGTCGCCCTTCTCGAAAGATCTGGGTAGGCTCCGTGCCGGTAGGAGGCGATGCTCCTATCGCGGTACAGAGCATGACGAACACCGAAACCTGTGATGTTGCCGCAACAGTTGCGCAAATCCGTCGTCTGGAAGATGCAGGCGCTGATATCGTTCGGGTTTCAGTTCCCGACATGGATGCTGCAGAAGCATTCGGTCAAATCAAGCAGCAGGTGAATGTTCCTCTGGTTGCAGACATTCATTTTGATTACAGAATTGCCCTTCGGGTAGCTGAACTCGGTGTGGATTGTCTGCGTATCAACCCTGGCAACATCGGGCGTGAAGACCGGGTCAGGGCGGTAGTCGATGCGGCGCGTGACAAGAACATTCCGATTCGTATCGGCGTGAATGCGGGCTCTCTGGAAAAGGATCTGCAGAAAAAATATGGTGAGCCTACCCCTGAAGCGCTACTGGAATCAGCCATGCGTCATGTCGATTACCTCGACAAACTGGATTTCCAGAACTTCAAGGTCAGTGTGAAGGCGAGTGACGTCTTCATGGCCGTATCGGCTTATCGCTTGCTGGCGAAGCAGATCGAGCAGCCGCTACACCTGGGCATCACCGAGGCAGGTGGTTTGCGTTCCGGCACCGTAAAATCTGCGGTTGGCCTGGGCATGCTGCTGGCCGAAGGCATTGGCGATACCATTCGTATCTCCCTGGCGGCGGATCCGGTCGAAGAGATCAAGGTGGGTTTCGATATCCTGAAGTCGTTGCGCTTACGGTCACGCGGCATCAACTTCATCGCCTGTCCAAGCTGCTCTCGCCAGAACTTTGATGTGGTCAAGACCATGAATGATCTGGAAGGGCGCCTGGAAGATCTTCTGGTTCCCTTAGATGTGGCCGTTATCGGCTGTGTGGTCAATGGGCCGGGAGAGGCCAAAGAGGCTCACGTAGGGTTGACTGGCGGCACGCCTAATAACCTAGTGTATATCGATGGCAAGCCTGCACAAAAGCTGACCAATGAGAATCTGGTGGATGAGCTGGAGCAGCTGATTCGCCGCAAAGCGGCTGAAAAAATGGAAGCGGATGCGGCTGTTATTGCCCGTAGCTGAATGCCGTTAGAGAATTGAATTAAGGACTCCTCGTGAGCAAGTCTTTGCAAGCCATTCGTGGCATGAACGACATACTGCCAGAGCAGACGCCAGCCTGGCGCTATCTGGAAACAACTTTCGCTACCTTGCTGGATGGGTACGGCTACAAGGAAATCCGACTGCCTATCCTCGAATTCACCGAGCTGTTCGCTCGGGGTATCGGCGAGGGCACCGATGTGGTCGACAAGGAAATGTATACTTTTCTCGACCGTAACGGTGAGTCGCTGACGCTTCGTCCGGAAGGCACAGCAGGGTGTGTCCGCGCCGTGCTGGAGCACGGCCTTACAGGCGGTGGCCAGGTTCAGAAACTCTGGTATACGGGACCCATGTTCCGCTACGAGAAGCCGCAAAAAGGACGCTATCGCCAGTTCCATCAGATTGGCGTAGAGGTCTTTAACTTGCCTGGGCCGGATATCGATGCTGAGCTGATCATCATGACGGCGCGCCTGTGGAGGCAGCTGGGTATTGATGATGCCGTTACACTGCAGCTGAACAGCTTGGGTTCAAGCGAAGCGCGTGCAGCCTATCGGGATGCCTTGGTTGATTACCTCAAGCAGCATTTCGATCAGCTGGATGAAGACAGTCAGCGTCGTTTGACGACTAATCCCCTGCGTATTCTGGACAGCAAGAATGCCCAGACACAGGCCTTGCTGACCGATGCTCCCACGTTGTCGGATTATCTAGACGAAGAGTCTCGTGCTCATTTTGAAGGCTTGAAGGCACGCCTTGAAGCAGCAGGCATCGAGTACACGATCAATCCGAAGCTTGTGCGGGGTCTGGACTACTACGGTCGTACCGTATTCGAGTGGGTAACCGATAAGCTGGGCGCACAAGGTACGGTGTGCGCTGGTGGACGCTACGATGGTCTGATCACTCAGTTTGGTGGAAAGCCTACGCCAGGCGTTGGTTTTGCCATGGGTGTTGAGCGTCTGGTGCTAATGCTTGAGACGCTGAACAAGATTCCCGCCGAGCTTAGCCGTCCGATGGACATCTACCTATGCACCTTTGGTGAAGCGGCAGAACTAGCCGGTCTGGCCTTGGCCGAGCAGCTGCGTACGGCCTTGCCGTCCTTGCGTCTGGCGGTTAATGCTGGCAGCGGAAGTTTCAAGAGTCAGTTCAAGAAGGCAGACAAGAGCGGTGCATGGTTTGCTCTGATTCTGGGTGAGGATGAGCTGGCGCAGCGCCAGGTTGGCCTCAAGCCCTTACGTAATGATAGTGCCCAGGAGATGGTCGACTGGGATCAGTTGTCCGCACGCCTGCACGATAGCTTGCAGCAGCAGACGTCCGCACACAGCGAAAGCGAATAGGAGTGACCGGTGAGTTCGCAGAATGAAGATCCAAATGTCGCCCACCTTCAGGATTGGTGGCAGCGTAACGGCAAGCCGCTGCTCACCGGTGGCGTTGTGGCCCTGGTGGCCGTGCTGGGCTGGCAATGGTGGGAGCGTAATCAGACCAATCAGTCTCAGGCTGCGTCCATCGTATATCAGGAGCTGGTTCAGGCAGCGCTGGATCCCAGCGGCAAACCGGATACCGCTCGGGTAACGGACCTGTCCAACCAGCTCAAGCAGGAGTATTCAGGTACTACCTATTCCCAATACGGTAGTCTTTTCGTGGCCAAGGTTGCTGTTGAGAGTGGCAAGCTGGATGACGCAGCCAACGAGCTGAAGGCGATTGTCAATAAGCCGGCGGATGATACTGTGGGCGAACTGGCACGCCAGCGTCTGGCGCGTGTGCTGGCTGCGCAGGGCAAGGCTGAAGATGGCCTGAAACTACTGGAAGGCAAGGTTGCAGAGCCTTATGTCGCCAACCGCGAAGAGTTACGTGGTGATCTGTTGGTCAGTCTGGGCCGTGTCGACGATGCCCGTGCCGCTTATGAAAAAGCCAAGTCCGAATTGCCTGCCGATGCCGCCGAAGGCACGCTGCAGATGAAGCTGGATGACCTGGCAAAAGGAGATGCCTGATGCTGCGTTGGAAACATGTTGCGCTACTGGCCTTGGCCCTGACTGCTGTCGGGTGCAGCAGTAACAGCAAAAAAGAGCTGCCGCCTGCTGAATTGCAGGACTTCAAGGCCGATGTTCAGTTGCAGGAGCAATGGAGCCGCTCGGTAGGGGAAGGGCAGGGTGATACCTACAACCTGTTGACGCCTGCCATTGACGGTCAGTCCCTGTACGTGACTGATAACGAAGGCCTGGTCATGGCGTTGAACCGTGAAAACGGTGACATCATTTGGAAGAAAAAGCTGGACCTGCCTGTTTCAGGTGGCGTCGGCGCTGCCTACGGGCTGGTTCTGGTTGGTACGTTGAGAGGGGATGTCGTTGCCCTTGACGCAACCTCGGGCGATGAAAAATGGCGCGCCAGGGTTTCCAGTGAAGTACTGGCTCCGCCGGTCAGCAACGGTGACATCGTGGCTGTCCAGACTCAGGACGACAAGCTTTATGCCCTTGATGCCGAGACGGGTGATCGTCGCTGGCTGTATGAGGAGAGCATGCCTGTTTTGACCCTGCGTGGCACAGGTGCTCCGGTCGTAACCAATCGCTATGTTGTCGCTGGTCTGGCCAGCGGCAAGGTGATTGCGCTGGATGAACAGCGTGGCTTGCCGATCTGGGAGCAGCAGGTTGCCATCCCGCAGGGGCGCTCTGAGCTGGATCGTATGGTTGATATCAACGGCGGACTGCTGCTTTCAGGTACTACGCTGTATGTGGCCACGTACCACGGCCGGGTTGCCGGACTGGATCTGGAGAGCGGTCGTGTGCTCTGGCAACGTGATGCATCCAGCTATACCGGTGTCGCTGAAGGTTTCGGTAACGTATATGTAAGCCTGGAAAATGGCACCGTTGAAGCAGTAGATCAAAATTCGGCTTCAGCGCTGTGGAGTAATGATTCCCTGGCGCGTCGTATGTTGTCCGCCCCGGCTGTGCTGTCGAACTACGTCGCTGTAGGTGATTATGAAGGCTATATTCACCTGCTAAGCCAGACGGATGGTCATATGGCCGGTCGTCAGAAGCTGGGTAACGGCGGCGTTCGGGTTCGCCCGTTAGTGGATGGCGACTGGATGTATGTGTATGGCAACGGCGGTAAGCTGGCTGCCTACACCATTCGCTAAGCTGTCCTGTATGTGTATGGCCGCTATCGCCCTCACGGTAGCGGCCTTTGTGTTTTCTGTATTCCTGTGGAGAGCCGTATGGTTCCCGTTATTGCTCTGGTAGGACGCCCTAATGTAGGCAAGTCCACCTTGTTTAATCGACTTACCAAAACCCGTGATGCCATCGTGGCCGATATCGCGGGCCTGACCCGCGACCGCAAGTATGGCGAGGCGCGTTGGCAGGGGCGGACGTATATCGTTGTCGACACCGGAGGTATCTCCGGCGACGAAGAAGGCATCGATATGAAAATGGCCGAGCAGTCGCTTCAGGCTATTGAAGAAGCCGACGCCGTTCTGTTCATGGTGGATTCCCGTGCCGGGATGACGGCAGGCGATCAGATGATCGCCGAGCATCTGCGTACGCGTAACAAGCGCTGCTTTTTGATTGCTAATAAGGTCGACGCAGTTGATCCAGACATTGCCCGGGCTGAATTCAGCCCAATGGGCCTGGGTGATGCGCTGACCATTGCGGCTGCGCATGGCCGCGGTATCAACGGCATGCTTGAGCAGGTGCTGGGCTCCTTCCCTAAGGATGAGGAAGAAGAGTTCATTGTTGATGCGGAAGACGAAGAGGGCGATCAGGCTTCGGATGAGAGTGTCATCGAGAAGCGTATTCCGGGACCGGATGAAAAGGCCGGGATCAAGATCGCCATCATTGGCCGTCCCAACGTGGGCAAGTCCACGCTGGTCAACCGTATGCTTGGCGAAGAGCGGGTCATCGTATATGACCAGGCTGGCACCACTCGCGACAGTATCTACATTCCCTTCGAGCGCAACGAAGAGAAATACACGCTGATCGACACCGCCGGTGTGCGTCGCCGCGGCAAGATCTTCGAAGCGGTAGAAAAGTTTTCTGTTGTGAAGACGCTTCAGGCCATTCAGGACGCCAACGTCGTTATCTTTGTGATGGACGCCCGTGAAGGGGTAGTCGAGCATGATCTGAACCTGTTGGGCTTTGTCCTGGAAACCGGTCGCGCCCTGGTGATTGCGCTCAACAAGTGGGACGGCATGGAGTCCAGTGAGCGCGATTACGTGAAGACCGAACTCGAACGCCGCCTGATGTTTGCCAATTTCGCAGATATTCATTTCATTTCCGCATTGCATGGCACCGGTGTGGGACATCTGTACAAGTCGGTGCAGCAGGCATTCGCTTCGGCCGTTACCCGCTGGCCTACCAGTCGTCTGACCAAGATCCTTGAGGATGCGGTTCAGGAGCACCAGCCGCCGCTGGTCAATGGTCGTCGAATCAAGCTGCGTTATGCGCACATGGGCGGAGCCAACCCCCCGCTGTTGGTTATCCATGGTAACCAAGTGGATGCGGTCCCGCGCGCCTATGTCCGCTACCTGGAAAACACCTATCGCCGGGTATTGAAGCTGATAGGTACGCCTATTCGCATTGAATTCAAGTCGGGTGAAAACCCGTTTGCGGACAAGAAGAACACGCTGACCGAGCGGCAGGTGAACAAAAAGCGCCGTTTGATGAGCCATCACAAGAAAGCGGAGAAGAAGCGCAAGGATAAGCGTCGCTAGTCGCTTCCCTGTTGTAACGGGCCAGCGCTGTCTGGCCCGTTCGAATACCAGGCTGCTCGGGCATCTTCCGAGTGGCCAGTCTTAAGTCATGATAGCGGTGCATAGTGCTTCGCTGAGCCGTCGACGGCATCGAAGCCGACCGCCTTGTTGTCGGAGCGTTCGATGATCCAGAGCAAGTTGCCTTCCCTCGGTGTGACTATCTTTACCCGCATGTCCCAACTGGCCATGGAAACGGGCGCAATCAACCTGTCTCAGGGTTTCCCGGATTTCGACGGCCCGGATGCCTTGCGCGAGGCGGTAAGTCGGCACGTCATGGCCGGTCATAACCAGTATGCGCCCATGACAGGATTGCCCGCCTTGCGTGAGCAAGTGGCCCGCAAAGTGGCTACGCTCTATGGGCGCACGGTTGATGCCGAACAGGAAGTCACCATTACACCCGGTGCGACGCAGGCCATCTTTTGCGCCATTCAGTCTGTAGTTCGCAGCGGTGATGAAGTGATTGTATTCGATCCTTGCTATGACTCTTACGCACCCTCGGTTGAACTGGCCGGTGGGCGCTGCATCCACCTACCCTTGGCACTGCCGGATTTTGGGATCGACTGGGATCGTTTGCAGGCAGCCCTGACGTCGCGCACACGGGCTATCGTACTGAACACGCCCCATAACCCGAGCGGCTCGCTGGTTGGTCGCGACGCGCTGGACCGTCTCGCCGCATTGATTCGCGATCGGGATATCTACCTGATCAGTGATGAGGTATATGAGCACTTGGTTTTCGACGGAGCAGAGCATGCCAGTGTACTCACCCATGATGAACTCTACGCCCGTGCGTTTGTTATCAGCTCCTTTGGCAAAACATATCATGTGACAGGTTGGAAGACCGGGTATGTGATCGCCCCGCGCGAGCTTTCAAGCGAACTGCGCAAGATTCACCAGTATGTAAGCTTTTGCGGGGTGACGCCTCTGCAATGGGCATTGGCAGATTTCATGGAAGCGCATCCCGAGCATGTAACCGAACTCCCAGCGTTTTATCAGGCCAAACGAGATCTGTTCTGTGATTTGTTGGGTTCGTCTAAATTGGCGTTTACACGTGCAGCAGGGACCTATTTCCAGCTGGCGGACTATTCCGCTATTCGGGATGACGTAAGCGATGTCGAAATGGCCGAGTGGTTGACGCGTGAGCACGGTGTGGCTGCCATTCCGATCTCCGTGTTTTATCAGGAAGCTCCAAAGGACTTGCGTCTGGTACGTTTCTGCTTCGCTAAACGAGAGGAGACGCTGCGGCTAGCAGCGGAAAAACTGTGCGCGATCTAAGCCTGAGACCTGATTTGAAACTGGCACTCATCCAGACTGAACTGTTCTGGCATGATGCTTCGGCCAACCGCGACCGGTTTACTGCCTTGCTGCAACAGGCGAAAGGCGCGGATCTGGTTGTACTGCCTGAGATGTTCACTACCGGCTTTTCGATGGAGTCAGCCCTGCTGGCTGAGGATGAAGGCGGACGTACCCATGCGTGGATACGCGAGCAAGCGGCATCGCTCAATGCTGTGATAACGGGCAGCCTGATCGTTCGTGATGCCCAAGGGCAGTACCGTAATCGACTCCTGTGGGCGCGGCCTGACGGCACGATGTCCCATTATGACAAACGTCACCTGTTTCGCATGGCCGGAGAGCACGAACATTACACCGCAGGTGAAGCGCAAGCGGTATTCGAGCTCAACGGCTGGCGCATTCGTCCCTTGATCTGTTACGACTTGCGGTTTCCGGTGTGGAGCCGTGATCCAGTCAAGACTGATCTGTTGCTCTATACCGCCAACTGGCCAGCCGCACGGCGTAACCACTGGAATCGGCTGCTTCCCGCTCGGGCCATTGAAAACCTCTGTTATGTCGCGGCCGTGAATCGTATTGGCGAAGACGGAAAAGGAATCGCCTATAGCGGCGACAGCCAGGTATTGGACTGCCAGGGCGAGCCGCTCCTGGACGCCAAGGACAGCGCAGGAGTGTTTACGGTGTCGCTGTCTGCCGACACGCTGTCGCGCTACCGCGATGCGTTCCCGGCGTATCGGGATGTGGACGACTTCGAACTGCTCTGATCGCTCGCTACTCTTCCCTAGCGCCCCGTCTGCCATGCTGGCGATGGGGCGTTGTTGTTTCCGGCGCTTGCCCTTTGCCTTGGGACGATTGCAGACTGGCCCTTCGACAGGCTATTCAGGACAACAACAATGCAAACGCCTCGAATCGCAATTATTGGCGCCGGCCTCATGGGTGTCGGGATTGCCACTCATTTTGCTCGCCACGGACATTCGGTTCTGCTGCGAGACGTTTCCGCCGAGCGTTTGAGCGATGTGCCCGCCATTGCCAGAAGTGTTCTGGAAGAGCTATCAGCGGCTGCGCTGTTTGAATCCAGTCAGACCCATGCAGTGCTGACCAGGATCACGACAACCGATGCGCTGGCCGATTTGGCTGATGCCACGCTATTGATCGAGGCTGTACCTGAGCGGCTGGCGCTCAAGCATGCGTTGTATGCGGAGCTTGAGTCAGTCGTTTCGCCAGAGGCCATTATTGCCAGTAACACAAGCGGCTTTCCTCCCGAGCAACTGGCTCAGGGAATGGCATATCCCGAACGGTTGCTCATTGCTCATTTCTGGAACCCGCCTCATCTGATTCCACTGGTCGAACTGGTGCCGGGAGAAAAGACCAACCCAGCCTGTTTGGAGAGGGTGCGGGATGTATTGCAAGTCATGGACCTGGAAGTTGTTTTGCTCATGCGGGCGATTCCGGGCTTCATTGGCAACCGCCTGCAGTTTGCCGTGCTGCGTGAGGCCCTGCATATCGTACAAAGCGGTGCAGCGTCGCCTGAAGATGTGGACCGGGTCATGCGGGCCTCTCTGGGTAGGCGCTACGGCATGGTGGGACCGCTGGAAGCGGCAGACATGGGTGGTCTCGATACCTTTCTGGACATCGCTAGCCACCTGATGCCGACCTTAGCCAAGGATGAAGAGGTGCTAGAGGTTTTGCGTGAACGCGTCGGGCAGGGAAGAACAGGCCTACGCAGCGGCAATGGGTTTTATGAGTGGAGCGAGGAGCGCAAGGCGCGGATAGCCGAACGGCGTGCCCATCAGCTACAGCATGCCTTGCGGCCATGAATCGCTATACAGGTATCGATATGGCGACCGCCAATGACCTGAGCGACTATCAGCAGATCAGTCTGCGGGCAATTCGCTCGCTATTTGAAAGCATCGAGCAGAGCAGCGAAGGTACCGTGATTGTGGACCGTGACCTCCGTATCGTTTGGATGAATGAGCGTTATGCCCGGCGCTTTGGCTTGCCCAGCGCAAAGTCGGCGATCGGGCAGGTGTGTGAGCAGGTGATTCCGGGAAGCTTGTTGCGGGAAGTAGTCAACACGGGCCAGCCCATCCTGCTGGATCTGCTTGATACACCCAAAGGACCAATGGTGGTGATGCGTTTGCCCATCCATGACGATACCGGTCAGGTCATCGGTGCCATTGGCTTTGCCTTGTTCGATGAGTTACGGACGTTGGCCCCCTTGGTGACGCGGTTCTTACGGATTCAGGAGGAATTGGCTTCGACGCGGCGGTCGCTGCAGAACGCCCGGCAGGCCAAATACAGTTTTGCCCACTTCGTAGGCAGCGGCCCGGCCAGTCAGGAGGTCAAGCGACGAGCGAGACGTGCGGCTACGGTAGAGACCTCTGTCTTGCTGTTGGGCGAGACCGGCACAGGAAAGGAGTTGTTGGCCCATGCCATTCATGCGGCATCCCCTCGGGCCAATAAGTCGTTTGTCAGTGTGAATGCGGCTGCCATCCCTGAAAATCTGTTGGAAGCTGAGTTCTTCGGCACGGCGCCTGGTGCCTTTACAGGCGCGGACCGCAAGGCGCGGGCAGGAAAACTGCAGATTGCGCAGGGCGGAACGCTATTTCTGGACGAAATCGGCGATATGCCCCTGAGCTTACAGGCAAAACTTTTGAGGGTACTTCAGGAAAAGGAATTCGAGCCGCTGGGGTCCAACGAGGTGCTGCGCTGCGACGTTCGGCTGATTGCGGCAACCTCACGCAATCTGGATGCGCTGGTAGCTGAAGGCTTATTTCGGGCGGATCTGTACTACCGCTTGAACGTACTGCCCATTGTGGTTCCGCCGCTGCGTGAACGGCGAGAAGACCTGCCGGCGTTATGCGAAGCCATCCTGGACAGTTTGCTGGCGGAAGGACATGCGCCTCGGGAGCTGGATGAGGAAGCACTGGCTTTGCTCGCCTGCTACGATTGGCCTGGCAACGTACGTGAGCTGCGCAATGTTCTAGAGCGCGCATCGCTGTTGAGTGATGAGGCCGTTATTGGCGCGCTCAGCATTGGCTCGGCATTAGGAAAACCCTTGCCACCCAAAGCGATTGAGCAGGTGTCCATTAGCACTACCAGTACGCCTAGTAACAACATGACGTATGAAGAGGCGAAGCGCCAATTCGAGCATGAGCTCATTACCCAGGTCTTGTCATCGTGCTCAGGCAGGGTCGAGGAGGCTGCCAAACGCTTGGGCCTCGGACGCTCCACCCTTTATAAGAAAATGGCTGCCCTAGGGCTCTTGTCTTGAAATAGAGACTATTCTCAAGTTGGAGACAAAATTGATTCGAACTTGTCTCCAATTGGAGAAATCAATGAATTGAAGGAGCAATTAGTTAAGTAATTCAAGGTGTTAGTGTCTGGCATGGATCTCGCTTACAAAGCCTTGCTGTCTCCACAGCTACAACAATAACTAGCCGCTGCGTTCGGTGCTGACCGGCCAGCGAGGAGAAAACATGAGCGTATTGATTGCTCTGGCGGCGCTGGGTCTGCTGATGCTGGCGGCGTACCGTGGTTATAGCGTTATCCTGTTTGCACCGATTGCAGCCCTTGCGGCGGTGCTGCTGACCGATCCTTCCGCTGTGGCTCCGGCATTTACCGGTGTGTTCATGGACAAGATGGTCGGCTTCATCAAGCTGTACTTTCCTGTCTTTCTGCTGGGTGCAGTCTTCGGCAAGCTGATCGAGCTTTCCGGTTTTTCCCGTTCCATTGTGGCTGCTGCGATTCGTCTGCTGGGCACACGGCAGGCCATGCTGGTCATCGTGCTGGTTTGCGCCTTGCTGACCTATGGTGGCGTCTCGCTGTTCGTTGTCGTGTTTGCGGTGTACCCATTCGCAGCCGAGATGTTTCGTCAGAGCAACATTCCCAAACGTTTGATTCCAGCCACCATTGCACTGGGTGCGTTTTCATTCACCATGGATGCCCTGCCGGGTACGCCTCAAATACAGAACATCATTCCTACGACATTCTTCAACACGACGGCCTGGGCCGCCCCGTGGCTGGGGTTGATCGGCTCGTTGTTTGTCATCGCGGTCGGGTTGACCTATCTGGGGCGACAGCGTCGTAAAGCGATGGCGCGTGGAGAAGGGTACGGCACCGAGTTGCGCAACGAGCCGGAAACACCGGACAACATCAACTTGCCGAACCCGCTTCTGGCGCTGTCGCCACTTATCCTGGTCGGCGTCATGAATCTGCTATTTACCCACTGGATTCCTCAGTGGTACGGCAAGACGCACACGCTAGCGCTACCGGGGCTGGCAACGCCTGTTACCAGCGAAGTCAGTAAGCTGACGGCAATCTGGGCCGTCGAGGCTGCCTTGTTAATCGGCATTTTGCTGGTGCTTGTGGCTGCGTTTAAAACCATCCGTACCCGCTTGGCCGAGGGCACTAAAACCGCAGTAGGCGGGGCTTTGCTGGCCGCCATGAATACTGCGTCTGAATATGGGTTTGGTGCAGTAATCGCTTCGCTGCCGGGTTTTCTAGTCTTGGCAGACGCGCTCAAGACCATTCCCAACCCACTCATCAATGAAGCCATTACCGTAACGCTTCTGGCTGGCATCACTGGCTCGGCTTCAGGCGGCATGAGTATTGCGCTGGCGGCCATGTCGGACAGCTTTATCGCCGCAGCCAATGCCGCACAGATCCCCCTTGAGGTGCTGCACCGGGTGGCGGCTATGGCCAGCGGTGGCATGGATACCCTGCCGCACAATGGCGCCGTCATCACCTTGCTGGCAGTAACTGGACTGACGCACCGGGAAGCTTACAAAGACGTATTTGGTATCACGCTGATCAAGACGTTGGCAGTGTTCGTGGTCATCGGCGTGTTCTATGCCACTGGCATCGTGTAGAGGAGAACGTTATGGACTTGAAAGGCAAAACCGCCTTGGTAACCGGTTCGACCAGTGGAATCGGTCTGGGTATCGCCACGCGACTGGCCGAAGCGGGTGCCGATGTGATCCTCAATGGCTTTGGTGACAGCGAGACGGCTAAAGCCGACCTAAGCCGTTTGGGTGGGCGGGTGGGCTATCACGGGGCGGACTTGTCCCGGCCTGAGCAGATTACTGAGCTTTTCGCCTATGCTGAACATGAGTTCGGTGGTGTGGATATTTTGGTCAACAATGCCGGCATCCAGCATGTGGCATCGGTCGAGACGTTTCCGGTCGAGAAGTGGGACGCGATCATTGCAATCAATCTGTCCTCGGTATTTCACGCGACTCGTCTGGCATTGCCGGGTATGAGGCAGCGCGGCTGGGGAAGGATTGTGAACATCGCGTCCGTGCATGGATTGGTAGGGTCGGCACAGAAATCCGCTTATGTGGCTGCCAAGCATGGCGTGGTCGGACTGACCAAGGTGGTTGCACTGGAAACGGCCGATTGTAATGTGACCTGTAATGCGCTCTGCCCGGGCTGGGTGCTGACACCTCTGGTGCAGCAGCAGATCGATGCACGCGCCGCTGCAGATGGCGATGCAGAGCGCGCACGGCGGGAGCTTCTGGAGGAGAAGCAGCCGTCACTTGAATTCGTCACGCCTGCCCAACTGGGCGAGCTAACACTGTTTCTTTGCAGCGATGCGGCCGCCCAGGTACGGGGCGCCGCGTGGAATGTCGATGGGGCCTGGTTGGCCCGTTAACAACAATAACGACACGAGGTAAACCATGAACAAGCTTTATCCCAGTGCCGCCCATGCCCTGGAAGGGGTCGTGGAAGACGGCATGACGCTGGCGGTCGGCGGTTTCGGTCTGTGCGGGATTCCCGAAGCGCTGATTCTGGCGCTGCGCGAGACCGGCAAGCGCGAGCTGACCGTGATCAGTAATAACGCCGGAGTAGACGGGTTTGGCCTGGGCGTACTGCTCGAGTCCCGGCAAATCAAGAAAATGATTTCCTCCTACGTAGGCGAGAACAAGGAGTTCGAGCGGCAGTACCTTTCCGGTGAGCTGGAATTGGAATTCACCCCCCAAGGCACGCTTGCGGAAAAATTGCGTGCCGGTGGTTCAGGCATCCCGGCGTTCTTTACGCGTACCGGCTATGGCACGCTGGTGGCCGAAGGCAAGGAAACCCGTGAGTTCGATGGTGAGCAGTATGTGATGGAGCGGTCGCTGGTGGCGGATGTGGCACTGGTCAAAGCGATCAAGGCTGACAAGGCAGGCAATCTGGTCTTCAACAAGACTGCGCGTAACTTCAACCCTCTGGCAGCAATGGCGGGCAAGCTATGTATTGCCGAGGTGGAACAGCTGGTGGAAACGGGTGAGCTAGACCCTGATGAGGTCCATCTGCCGGGCATCTTTGTGCAGCGCATCGTTGTGAATGCCAACCCCGAGAAGCGCATCGAGAAACGCACCCTGTCGGAGGGCAACTAATATGGCCTGGACTCGTGAACAAATGGCGCAGCGCGCCGCCAAGGAATTGCAGGACGGCTTCTATGTCAACCTGGGCATTGGCCTGCCCACTCTGGTCGCCAACTATATCCCTGAAGGAATGGATGTGTGGCTGCAATCTGAAAACGGACTCCTGGGTATCGGCCCGTTTCCGACAGAAGAGACCATTGACCCGGACCTGATCAACGCCGGCAAGCAAACTGTTACTGCCCTGCCGGGCAGCAGTTACTTCGACAGTGCCTTGAGTTTTGCCATGATCCGGGGCGGTCATATCAACATCGCCATTCTGGGCGCTATGCAGGTGTCGGAAAAGGGAGATCTCGCCAACTGGATGATTCCCGGCAAGATGGTAAAGGGCATGGGCGGGGCAATGGACCTTGTTGCCGGTGTAAAACGCGTGGTAGTGCTGATGGAGCACACCGCCAAAGGCGCTCACAAGATCCTGCCGGTCTGTGACTTGCCACTGACCGGAGTAGGGGTGGTCAACCGGATCATTACCGACCTGGGGGTGCTGGATGTGACCCCAGAAGGATTGAAGCTGGTCGAGCTGGCTGAAGGCGTCACCTTCGAAGCGTTGCAGGAAGCCACCGGCTGTTCAGTAATGGCATAGGCATGGTGCGCCTGTTGATCAGCGCAGGACGTACGCGACGGGATCCAGACGAATGCCGCAGGCGAACCGCCTTGTGCTGATGCCGGGCGCATGGCCATCTTATTTCAGGAGAACAGTAATGCGAGACGTTGTTATCGTGGCCGCTACGCGGACGGCCATTGGCAGCTTTCAAGGTGCGCTGGCCAATGTGTCGGCCGTGGAGCTGGGGGCTGCAGTCATCAAGGCCGTGATCGAAAAAACCGGTATCGCACCGGAACAGGTCGATGAAGTCATCATGGGCCACGTATTGACGGCAGGTCTTGGACAGAACACGGCGCGTCAGGCCTCCATCAAGGCGGGATTGCCGCCTACGGTGCCAGCCATGGCGCTTAACAAGGTGTGCGGCTCGGGCCTCAAGGCGCTGCATCTGGCCACCCAGGCCGTTCGCTGTGGTGATGCCGACATCATCGTGGCCGGTGGCATGGAAAGCATGAGCCTTGCGCCTTACGTTCTGCCCAAGGCGCGTACCGGTCTACGAATGGGAAATGCCGAGCTGGTCGATTCGATGATTCAGGACGGTTTGTGGGACGCGTTTAACGATTACCACATGGGGATTACTGCCGAGAATCTGGTCGAGAAATATGGCATCAGCCGCCAGGCGCAGGACGAGTACGCCGCGGCCTCCCAGCAGAAGGCTCTCGCGGCTATCGAGGCGGGCCGCTTCAAGGACCAGATTACCCCTATCGTGATCCCTCAGCGCAAGGGTGATCCGGTGGTGTTCGATACCGATGAGCAGCCGCGTGCAGGCACGACAGCCGAAGCCTTGGCCAAGCTCAAGCCAGCATTCAAGCCCGACGGTACGGTCACGGCCGGTAATGCTTCCAGCATCAATGATGGGGCCGCTGCGCTCATTCTCATGAGTGCGGAAAAGGCCGACGCGCTGGGCCTGCCGGTGCTGGCCCGCATCAAGGCCTATGCCAATGCAGGGGTTGATCCTTCCATCATGGGAATCGGACCCGTGTCAGCGACGCGCCGTTGTCTGGACAAGGCAGGATGGGGTCTGGGCGAGCTGGACCTGATCGAAGCCAACGAAGCCTTTGCTGCCCAGGCATTGTCGGTAGGGCAGGAGCTGGGATGGGACTGGGACAAGGTCAATGTGAATGGAGGGGCTATCGCGCTGGGTCATCCGATTGGCGCGTCGGGCGGACGGGTCGTGATCAATCTCCTGTACGAGATGATCCGGCGTGACGCGCACAAGGGGCTGGCGACCTTGTGTATTGGTGGTGGCCAGGGTGTCGCGCTGGCTATCGAGCGATAAGCCAAGGGCTACACGCTTTGTAATGCTACAGGTGTGTAGCCACTGAATTTTCGATGCGTATGTGGTCGTTATGCAAAGACCCTTTTCTTGATGGGAGTCATAACGATGTCTATTTTACGCATGCTGAAAGCCGGTACCTTGAGCGGGCTCATGGCGATTGCGGGAGGCGTGATGGCCGCTGACGCGGACAATCCTTTGACCCAGGAGCGTTGGAAGACGCGTCCCCTTGTTGTCCTGGCGGCTTCGGCGGATGATCCGGTGCTCAAACAGTTGACCACCTCCCTTGAAGAGCCACGCAACCGTGAGGCTTTTATCGAGCGGGATATGGTGCTTTATACCGTAGTCGGTGATCGTGGCCAGCGTAACGGTGAGCCGCTGAGCGAACATCAGACCCAGGCGCTGGTCAGTGCGCTTGATGAACAGCCGAGCGGCAAGGCAACGGTCATCCTGGTGGGCAAGGACGGCGGGAAGAAAATCGTGCAACAAGGCCAGATCGATCCTGCTGCGATCTTTGCCACCATCGACAAGATGCCCATGCGCCAGCATTAACCCTGGGCGGCATAGTCATAGGGGCCACCTTTTTCCAGGGCGCGTTGATACGCCGGTCGCGCATGGATACGCTCCAGAAAGGCCTTGAGCTTGGGGCGGCCCTGCGTCAAGCCTGCGCGACAGGCAGCCGCTTCCAGCGGGAAACTCATCTGTATATCGGCTGCTGTAAAGGCGTCACCTGCAAACCATTCGTGCTTGCTCAACTCACTTTCCAGATAATCGAAGTGCAGGTTCAGCTGCGGCTGAATGAAGACTCGGGTGACCTGATCACTGATAGCGCGCGCGATAGGGCGGGCGAAAAAAGGCATCGGACCGGTGCGGACACGGTCGAACACCAGCTTGAGAAGTAGGGGTGGCATGGCTGAGCCTTCGGCATAGTGCAGCCAGTAGGTATAGCGTGCGCGCTCGGGGGCGTCGGCGGAGGGAACGAGTGACTGCCCGTAGCGGTGGGCCAGATAATCGATGATGGCGCCTGACTCCGCCAAGGTCATCGAGTCATCGGTAATAACCGGCGACTTGCCCAATGGGTGAACATCACGCAGCTCCTTTGGCGCCAGCAACGTCTGCGGATCACGCTCATAACGTTTGATCTGATACTCGAGCCCCAACTCCTCAAGCAGCCAGAGGACACGTTGTGAGCGGGAGTTGTTGAGGTGATGAACCGTGATCATGGGCGCTCCATAGGCTGAGTAGATACATAGCCTAGCGTACTGTGCGTCTCGCCAAGCAATAAGCGGAACCAAATAAAAAAGGCGCCGTGTAACGGGCGCCTTTTTGGACAGCGAAAACTCAGCGACGCTTCAGCCAGGCCGCATAGGGCGGTGGCAGCAGATCCTGAGGGTTCTCGCGACCCAATTCGATAGCGGCATGGTAAGGCCAGAAGGGATCACCCAGTACAGCCTTGCCCAGCATGATCAGATCGGTCTGGCCGCTTTCGATGAGTTCATTGGCATCCTTGGGCTCGCGAATGGACCAGCTGATGGAGGTCAGCACATCGACCGCATCGGTGATCTGCTTTGCCTTGTCGCCCATGAAGCCTGGCTTGCCCCATGGAACATTGGACACATCAGGTGTGTTGAAGCCCATGCTGACGTCGATCAGGTCCATACCGCCTTCCTTGAAGCGGCGAACCAGCTCGATGGACTCTTCCATACCCTGATCGCCTTCAACGAAGTCGGTCACGCCCAGGCGTACGATCAGCGGCAGGTTCTGGGGCCATACCTCGCGTACGGCATGGAAGGTTTCCAGCAGGAAGCGTGCACGGCCTTCGAAGTCGCCACCGTATTCATCGGTACGCTTGTTGGCCAGCGGCGAGAAGAAGCTCTGCGCCAGGTAACCATGGGCGAAGTGCAGTTCAAGCAGTTCAAAGCCAGCAGCCAGGGCGCGCTTGGCAGCGGCTACGAAATCAGCTGTAACGCGATGGATATCCTCGACCGTCATCTGCTTGGGGGCACGGGGCAGGTGGGCACCAAAGGCATTATCGGAGGGGCCAATGGTTTCCCAGGCCAGCGGATGGTCTTCCGGCAGATGATCATCGCCTTCCCAGGGACGGTTGGCGCTGGCTTTGCGGCCGGCGTGAGCAATCTGGATACCGGCTACGGCACCGGTGGATTTGATGAAGTTGACGATAGGCTTGTAGGCTTCGGCCTGTTCATCGTTCCAGATCCCCAGGTCAGCAGGGGTGATACGGCCTTCAGGGGAGACGGCGCTTGCCTCTACAACAATAAGACCTGCACCGCCTGCCGCACGCGAGGCATAATTCTGGAAATGCCATTCGTTGGGCATGCCGTCTTTTGCCATGTACTGGCACATGGGAGAGACGGCAATACGGTTACGCAGGGTGACGTCTTTGATTTTCAGTTCGCTAAACAGATCAGCCATTGGGCATGTTCTCCAAGAGTAGGTAGCATCTGGCAGTTAGAGGCTTACCGATATATTGTGTTCAATATAATTGCGTGAAATGTAAACAAGCAAGAGGCTCGGCGTCGCAGGATGTTCGCTTTGGTCTCGACGAGGTCGTCATGTCTGATTCGATAAAAGAGACGCCAAATCGCTCCGTGTGCGAGCTTTCACTCGACGAACAGTTGTGTTTTCCGCTCTACGCAGCGGCAAATGCCACCATTCGTGCCTATCGGCCATTGCTTGAGCCGCTGGGCCTTACGTATCCGCAATACCTGGTCATGCTTGTGCTCTGGGAGCGGGACGGGCTCAAGGTCACTGAGATCGGCAGGCGCCTGCATCTGGATACCGGAACCCTTACCCCGCTGGTCAAACGCCTCGAAGCTGCCGGCCTGGTCCAACGGTCTCGCCTGGTTGAGGACGAGCGTTGTGTGGCGGTAACGCTGACCCAGGATGGGCGAGCCCTGCAGGAGGCCGCACGTGGCATTCCCGGTACGATGAAACAGACGCTTCCTCTGGACGCCGACACGGTGGCGGCTCTGAAGGCAGGTCTTTCACGCTTGATCGAAGTCAGTGAAACATTGAACGGACGCGATTAGGCCTGGATTGAAACTATAAGGCGCCACGCTTTCCTAACCCTCTGAGACAGTACATTCGATAGGGTGCCGCCATGGCAAAGGCGCATGCACTCAAAGCGCCACGATAGAGACAACAGGTTAAGGATTCTTGAATGCGTGTGTTTAGAACGCTGGGACTGCTGGGGCTGTTTTCACTGCTGGCAGCCTGTGCGACACCGTTCGGACCGCCGACCACGCTGGACGGCAAACTCAGGCGACTGGGCTATAGCCAAGGCGAGCCAATCCGTACAATCCTTGGGTTCGACTTGTCTGGATGGAGTTATCTGGATCGCAGCCACATTGCGCTGGGAACTGGCCTGGGACGGGCCTATCTGGTTGAGTTTGCGCAGCCTTGCGACAACCTGCAGGCAGGTAACCGTATCGGCTACAGCTCAAGAGCGGCCGGTTTGCGACCTGGAGATCTGATCATTTCCAATGCGCCAGCCGGTGATGCGGAGCGGTGCACCATTGGTGAACTGTACAAGCTGATTCCCCTGGACCGCTGATCGCTGCACCGCAGGAGTGGTACTTTGAACAGCAGCTCTGCCCATTTTCTCCCAAGGAGTTTTCGCGTGAGGCGTCTGATTCCGTTTGCCGCTTTTTTCCTGTTTCCGTTGCTGGCCCAGGCCGAGACCATCAACTGCCGTGTGGTAGGTGTGCACGATGGCGATACGCTGACCTGCCTGACGCCACAGAAAAAACAGCTCAAGATTCGACTGGCCGAGATCGATACGCCTGAGTCCAAGCAGCCCTATGGGACTCGTGCGCAGCAGTCCCTCTCCAGCATGGTTTTTGGCAAGGATGTGCGGCTTGAGGTACAGGATACCGACCGCTACGGCCGCAAGGTGGCGCGCGTTTACCAGGACAGGACAGATGTGAATGCCGAGCAGGTCAAGTCCGGCTCGGCCTGGGTGTACCGGCAGTATTTGAAAGACAAGTCGCTGCTGGATCTTGAGGCCGAAGCCAAGGCTGCCAAGCGCGGTCTTTGGGCGCTACCGGAGTCGGAACGCATGCCACCGTGGGAGTGGCGCAAGGCCGATCGTGACAAGCGTCAGGATAAGCGGCAGGGATCAGCCACCTACACGCCGCCGGTCAAGTCGGCAAGCGAGGAAAGCGGCGAGTTCAACTGCTCGACGCTCAAACGCTGTAATGCCATGTCCAGCTGCGCCGAGGCGAAATTTCAACTGCAGCAATGTGGCAACACCCAGATTGATGGAAATCACGACGGGGTGCCCTGCGAGGCGCTTTGCAAGCGGTAGGATTGTTATACCCGTAAGCCTTGCGGGCTTACAGGCTTTCATTGACCCCGTCAGGGTGTATAGGCGTTGATGAAGATGGCGGGATCGACCCGTGCATCGTTCAGGCTGACATTCCAGTGCATATGCGGCCCGGTGGCTCTACCCGTCGACCCCACGAAGCCCACCACGCCACCTCTGGGCACTTCCTGCCCCAGCTTTACGTTCACTTTGGACATATGGCAGAACATGCTGATAAAGCCCTGTCCGTGGTCGACGAATACCGTACGGCCATTAAAGAAATAATCGCCAATCAGAATGACCTTGCCTGCGGCTGGTGCCTTGATTGGTGTACCGGCTGGAACGGCAAAATCGAGGCCTGAATGTGGGTTGCGCTCCTGGCCATTGAAAAAGCGCCGCAAGCCGAACGGGCTGGAAAGGCGTCCATCGACGGGGCGGTCCAGCAGCAGGTTACTGGGCGTACCGGGGGAAAAGATCTGATAGGCCTTGGTCTGCTCAGCCAGCTCACGCTCGATTCGCTTGAGATCCGCCGGATTGGGGTTTACCTGCCGATCATTTTTCAGCGTGATGTGCTGTTCCTTATAGTGGCGACTGCGCACCGCAAAGGTTTCCGTGCGGCTACCATTGACCGTCAATGTCTGCTGACCGGGTTTGATCGTGAGTGGAATACCGACGATAGCGATCCAGCGCTGGCCCTCTTCGTGGACCACCATGACCGGCTTCCCTTGATAGGTCGCTTTGGGAGCCGTCGGGCCGTTGCCCAATGGAACAACCGCTACACCCCCTGGAACAGGTTTATCCAGCAGGCGGGTGATGAAGCCTTCAGCATGGGCGCAAAAGGTAAAACACAAGGTAATCAGTAGCAGAAAAAAGCGAGGCATAGGAAAACAATCAAGGCAATGTGATCCAGTCATCCTCGTTCATGTCTTGGCTTCTGGCAAATCGCTCGTGGCTGAACCCGGGCGAGTTCACACCGGTCACTGCATGAGGACATCAAGGAGAAGCCTCATGAAGCTCTACTACTACGAACACTGTCCCTTCAGTACCAAGGCGCGTATGGCGCTGGGCCTCAAGCAACTCGATGCAACGCTTCAGGTGCTGTTGTATGACGATGCAGCCACCCCTGAGCGTTTGGTAGGCAAGAAGACTGTCCCGATCCTGGTAAAGGACGACGGGACCGCCATGACGGAAAGTCTGGCGATTGTTCACTATCTTGATCATCTCGATGACAGACCAATGATCGAACAGGCCCATTCACAAGCTGTAACCGCCTGGATTGAATCTGCCCTGCCGTCGTTTCAGCAGCTGGGCTATCCGCGCTGGGCACAGATCGGCCTCAAGGAGATGGGCTCGCGTGAGGCTCACGCGCTGTTTGTCGAGAAGAAAAGCCAGATCATCGGAGATTTCAATGCGGCCCTGTCAAACAGCCAGCAGGCCATTGAAGACATCAACCACCGCTTGACGCTATTAGTTGAGATGTACGGCCTTGACCCGGTACGTCCGCAGCTCCTGCTGGATGACTTCAACCTGTTTCCAATTCTGCGAGGCCTGAGCGTCACGGCTGGGCTGGAGTGGCCTGACTCGGTACGCCGCTATGTTGACGAGCTGAGCGCACGTGTTCAGGTAGAAACGTTTTTCAGTCGCGCCTGCTAATGGTCAGTCCAGCAGGGAGAGCGTCGTTGGTTCCCGATGATTGTCTTCCACCCGAACATCCAGCTCGCCTTCAGCCAGGCGGGCTTTGAGGCGCTGGCCATTACGCGTTTGATCGGCGGACCGGATGGCGTGGCCGCGTTCGTCGAGCAGAATGCTGTAACCACGACCCAGAGTGGCAAGCGGGCTGACGATATGCAGCGTTTGAACCTGGGCGGCCAGGCGCTGACGACGCTCCTTGAGCTGACGCTCCATGCAGCGCGGAAGCTGCTGGGCCAGTTGATCCAGCCGCTGACGTAGCAAAGCAAGTTGACGGCCCGGATGCTGGCCGGCCAGTCGCGTCTCGACATGGGCAAGGCGGTCCCGCCGCCGGTTCATGTCGATGACAAAGGCGCGGCGCAGGCGCATGTCCAGATCATCGATACGCTGTGCTTGCTGGCGCAGCCGCTCACCCGGATGCTTAAGCCGACGCGTCATGTTTTCCAAGCGCAACTGCTCACGGCTGAGCCGCTCACCCATGCGGACAACCAGGCGCCGATACAGCGCGTCCAGGCGGTTTTTAAGGTCCCCGCTGTGAGGGGCCAATAGTTCTGCGGCAGCGGAGGGCGTCGGGGCGCGTACGTCGGCCACGAAGTCGGCAATCGACACATCCGTCTCATGCCCGACCGCACTCACGATAGGCGTTTGAACGGCTGCAACAGCGCGGGCAACCTGCTCTTCGTTAAAGCACCATAGATCCTCAAGGGAGCCACCGCCCCGGGCCAGAATGATCGCATCGAAACCCTGCACGTCTGCAGTTTGCAACGCACGAGCGATCTGGGCCGTTGCCTCACGTCCTTGCACGGCCGTAGGTATCAGGACCAGCTCGACCTGTGGCGCACGGCGCTTGAAAACGCTGACGATATCGCGGATGACCGCTCCAGTCGGTGAGGTCACGATTCCGATACGGCACGGATGGCCCGGCAGCGGTTTCTTTCGCTCTTGCGCGAACAAGCCTTCGCCCAGCAGTTTCTGCTTCAGGGCTTCGAATGCCTGTCGCAAGAGCCCGTCACCTGCTGGCTCCAGGGTTTCCAGAATCAGCTGATAATCACCACGGCCTTCGAACAGGGAGACCTTGCCGCGAACCTTCACCGCCATGCCATCCTTGAGCAGGTTCCTGACACGCACGGCGTTCTGCCGGAAGAGGGCGCACCGTACCTGGGCGTCCTTATCCTTCAAGGTAAAGTAGATATGGCCGGAGGCGGGGCGGGCAAGATTGGATATCTCGCCTTCCACCCAGACCTGAGAAAAGACGTCTTCCAGCAGAACACGGGCGCGGCCGTTGAGCTGGCTGACGGTTAGGACCTCACGGTCGAGGCCGAGACGTTGAAAAGGATCGTTAAGCATGGCGGGCATCATAAGCCCGCCGTCGGTTGGATGCTAGCGACCCAGCACGTCTGGGTTCGCGACATTTTCCGGCTCGCCCGCAAAGAAGGCGATCAGATTGGCAAACGCTTCGCCAAAGTAGAGTTCGTAGCTGTGTTTCTCTACGTAACCCAGATGAGGCGTGCACAGGATGTTGGGGTGGGAAAGGAGGGGATGGCCGGCCGGTACGGGCTCCTCTTCATATACGTCTACCGCGGCATAGCCTGGGCGACCTGCCTCGACAGCTTCAAGCAGTGCGCCCGGCTCGATCAGACCTGCACGGGCAGCATTCACCAAAAGGGCTGACTTCTTCATCAACGCCAAGTCCTCACGACGGACGATATGGCGGGTCTTGTCTGAAAATCGCAGATTCAGGCTCAGTACATCCGACTCGGCAAAGAAGGTTTCCTGGCTGTCGGCGGCGCGATGACCGTCCGCCAGTGCGGCCCGCCGCGAAGCCTCGCTGCCCCACACCAGAACAGGCATGCCAAAGGCCTGACCATATCGGGCGAGCAGCTTCCCAATCTTGCCGTAGCCCCAGATACCCAAAATTTGGCCGTTCAGGCGTTCGCCCAGATTGACCTGCCAGCCACCGGCATAAAAGGCATCGATGGCTGGTTTGAGCTTGCGCCGCGCCATGAGAATCAGCGCCCAGGTCAGTTCGGCAGCGGCGATGGGCGAGCCGGTGCCTTCCACCACCGCAATTCCGCGATGAGTACAGGTTGCGACATCCAGATGACCGGTTGCCTTGCCGGTCTGGCTGATCAGCTTGAGGCGGGGTAGATGGGACAGCAGCGCCTCGTCGACATGTGTTCGCTCACGGGTCAGCACCAGCGCATCGGCTTCTCGAAAGCGCTCGATCAGAACGGCTGGGTCACGCTCGGCATCATGATAGACCGTGACGGTATGCCCGGCACGTTCGAGCAGGGTAAAGCAGTCCAGGGTTTCGACAACGTGTTGATAGTCGTCCGGGATGACGATGTGCATGGCGGCGCTCCGTTGTGTTCTTGTGCCGACAGTTGAGCATAAGAACAGAGAGCCGCCTAGGTGGGATGGGCCGTCTGGGCAGGGTGCCCAGACGGATAATCTGATGCCCTCAGAAGGTCACGCTGGCACTCAGGCGCGCCGTACGAGGCTCGCCCACATTGACCTGCAATGCGCTACCGGTGCTGGAGGGGTAGTAATGCTTGTCAAACAGGTTGTCGACGTTGAGTTGCAGCTTGGCTTTATAGCCATGCACAGGCAAGTCCCAGCGCAGGAAGGCGTCAGCGACGGTATAGCTGCTCATATAAAAGCTATTCTCGTCGTCACCTGCACGTTCCCCTACATAACGCGCACCTGCACCGGTATGCCAGTCACCCAGGTTGGACGGCACCTGCAAATGATGGGTGAGGTACAGGCCGGCCGTATGTTCAGGTGCCTGATTGAGGCGGTTGCCTTCCCAGGTGGGATTGCTGTTATTTTCCAGAATGCGCGTGCGGGTATAGGCATAGGTGCCGATGACGTTCCAACGCTCGGACAACCGCCCGGTGATGTCCAGTTCCAGCCCACGAGCGCTCACTTTGCCCGCGCTGCCTATGGAGTTTCCGTTGACCGTGCGGGTGCTCACTACATTGTCTTTTTCGATATCGAATACGGCTGCGTTCAGATTCAGGCCTGGCGCCAGAGTGTATTTGACACCCAGTTCATAGCTGCGTCCTTTTTCCGGATCAAATGTCTGATTGAGATCGTCCACGGTGGTGTTGGGAGCAAAGGAGCGGCTGTAGTTTCCGTAGAGCGACAAGGCGTCGGTTGCCTGAAAAACTAGACCAACAAACGGGATAACTACCTGATCGTCTCTATCCAGACTAGGCTTTCGGTTTGCTCCCAACCCTTGGGCAGCATATTGCTCGAATTGCTGATAGCGACCTCCCAAGACCAGAATCCAGCGATCATCCAGATGCCAGTTATCTTTGAAATAAAGCGAGGTGGACTCAAGCTCATTGCGTGCATTGCTTTGCGTAGCGCTGATCTGACTGGGCTCGGCAAGCTTGCCATAGGTGGGTAAATAGATATTGATGTTACGGCGGGAGTCAGTGCTATTGCGGTAGGTCTTGCCCCTGTACTGATCATTCATTTCATGATCGATACCGATCAATAAATCATGGCGCTGGCCCAGGAAGTCCTGTTTCCCAATAAAGTCCCAGCTGGTGTAGGTGGTCTCGTAATCATAATGACCGCCATTGGCTGTTCGCAGAAGTTCGCCACTGGACGTAACCGAGACCGGCTGAGCGATGGCGAGGCTATAGCGGTCGTTATTCCAACCGTAGGTCAGACGCGTCTTCCACTCGTCGCTAAGCTGATACTCGAATCGAGCCGTTGCAGTCTCGCTGATGCCGGTCGTCTTGGCCCATTTCTCGTCCAGGCGCTTGTCGTAGCTGATACTGGCCGGATGGCCATCAACAAACACCGTGCCGCGGTCAAACGGGCTCGTATAGTCGTTGTATTCATAGGCCAGCGTCACGCTGGCGCGTTCACCGGTCCAACTCAGCGAAGGAGCGATGAGGGTGTGCTGATTGACACCATAGTTGCGCCAATAGTCCTCGCTTTGCCGCTCGGCGATCAGGCGATACGCAAAACCGGTATCGCCCACAGGCCCGGTAGTGTCGATATTCAGACTACCGCCCCCTTCGCTGAAGGCCGAGCCGCCAAAGGTAGTGCTCTGCACATACTGAGGCTGTTTGCTGACTACGTTGATCAATCCACCCGGCTCAAGTGCTCCGTAAAGAAGAGAAGCCGGGCCCTTGAGAACTTCGACCCGCTCACTGGTAGGGCCAAAGTTGCGGGACAGGTTTGAGCGTACGCCATCGCGAAAGATCGAACCGTCGGCATTCGTACCAAATCCCCGCTTGACCAATGAATCCTTGGTGTTCCCCAAGGTATTGCCCTGGCTGACGCCGCTGACAAACTTCATCGCATCATCCAGCGACTGAACGTCGTAGTCCTGAATGATTTCAGGCGTTACGACCTCAATAGACTGTGCTTCCTCCTTGACCGGCACGTCACTCTTGCTGGCTGTACCTGCCTGTACGGCTGTATACCCGTCTTCTACCTGAGGCATATCTGCCTGGATTTCCATGGAAGACAGGTCGACGTAGTCTTCCGCCTGGGCGGGTAGGGTGTACGCAGCGATGTAACCTACAAGCAGGGAAAGAAGAAAAGGTATTTGCCGGACATGGCCGAAGGGGCGTGGCGAGGCTTTCAAGATAGGTGCTCATGATTCGGTAATGATAATTATTCTAATTTGATATTGTTTCCCATGTAAACGGAGCGGCAACTTTCATGCCTACGTTGAGGCTTTCCTCTAGGACAGGTATAATGTCGCGCTTCTTATTTTTCCCGCCCGGGAGCCCCTGCCATGCTGCGCATCAGCCAAGAAGCCCTGACTTTCGACGACGTTCTCCTGATTCCCGGTTATTCCGATGTCTTGCCAAAAGACGTCAGCCTGAAGACCCGCCTCACGCGCGGTATCGAGTTGAACATTCCCCTGGTATCCGCTGCGATGGATACCGTAACCGAGTCCCGTCTCGCCATTGCCATGGCCCAGGAAGGCGGTATCGGAATCATCCACAAGAACATGACGGTCGAGCAGCAAGCTGCTGAAGTCCGCAAGGTCAAGCGCTTCGAGGCTGGCGTTGTAAAGGACCCGATCACGATCGATGCCAGCGCAACCGTCCGCGACCTGTTCGACCTGACGCGTCAGCACAACATCTCGGGTGTACCGGTCCTGGCCAACGGTGATCTGGTCGGTATCGTCACCTCCCGTGATGTGCGATTTGAAAACCGCCTCGATATTCCGGTGCGCGATGTGATGACTCCCAAGGAGCGTCTCGTTACCGTTCGCGAAGGTGCCAATAAGCAGGAAGTGCGCGAGCTCTTGCACAAGCACCGTCTGGAAAAGGTCCTGATCGTCGATGAGGCCTTCAACCTGAAAGGCATGATGACCGTCAAGGACATCGAAAAAGCCAAGGCCTATCCGAACGCCAGCAAGGACGAAGCGGGCAGCCTGCGTGTCGGTGCTGCCGTCGGTACCGGCGCCGAGACACCTGAGCGTGTGGCTGCACTGGTTGCTGCCGGTGTTGACGTTATTGTGGTCGATACCGCTCACGGTCACTCCAAGGGTGTGATCGAGCGTGTACGCTGGGTCAAGGAAACCTATCCGCAGGTTCAGGTCATCGGTGGCAACATCGCGACCGGCGAAGCGGCCAAGGCACTGGCTGATGCAGGCGCCGATGCCGTCAAGGTCGGTATCGGCCCGGGCTCCATCTGCACCACGCGTATCGTGGCCGGTGTGGGGGTTCCGCAGATCTCCGCCATTGCCAACGTTGCCGCTGCGCTGGAAGGTACAGGTGTTCCATTGATCGCTGACGGTGGCATCCGTTTCTCCGGTGACCTGTCCAAGGCCATCGTGGCGGGCGGTTACTGTGTCATGATGGGCTCCATGTTCGCTGGTACCGAAGAAGCACCGGGCGAGGTCGAGCTGTTCCAGGGTCGCTCCTACAAGTCCTACCGTGGCATGGGCTCGCTGGGTGCGATGTCGCAGAGCCAGGGCTCCAGCGACCGTTATTTCCAGGACTCCGCGTCCGGTGCTGAAAAGCTGGTACCGGAAGGCATTGAAGGTCGCGTACCGTACAAAGGTCCGTTAGCCGCTATTATTCATCAATTGATGGGTGGCCTGCGTGCCTCCATGGGTTACACCGGCTGCGCCACGATCGAGGAGATGCGTACCAAGCCTCAATTCGTTCGCATCACCGGCGCCGGCATGGCGGAATCCCATGTACACGATGTGCAAATTACGAAAGAAGCGCCCAACTACCGCGTAGGCTGATTGCCGCGACGATAGGTTCGCTGGGTGTTTTATGTTGAGATTCGGGGCTGTCATGGACGGCCCCGAATCGTCTGTTCTTACCGCTCATGAGAAATGGCCATGTCCCAAGACATCCACGCTCACCGTATTCTGATTCTCGACTTCGGTTCCCAGTACACCCAGTTGATCGCACGCCGTGTGCGTGAGCTCGGTGTTTACTGCGAACTCCATCCCTTCGATATGGATGACGCCGACATCCGTGCCTTTGCCCCTCGCGGTATCATCCTTGCCGGCGGACCGGAATCGGTACATGAAGCCAACAGCCCTCGCGCACCCAAGGCCGTATTCGAGCTGGGCGTTCCGCTGCTAGGCATCTGCTATGGCATGCAAACCATGGCCGAGCAGCTGGGCGGCAGAGTCGAAGGCTCCAACGTTCGCGAATTTGGTTATGCCAAAGTCGATGTAGTCGGCAAGAGCCGCTTGCTTGACGGTATCGAAGACCATATCGACGACGATGGCGTCCTCGGTCTGGATGTTTGGATGAGCCATGGCGACAAGGTGTCCAACCTGCCGGAAGGTTTCCATATCGTTGCCAGCACTCCAAGCTGCGCCATTGCAGCCATGGGTGACGAAAAGCGCGGCTGGTATGGCGTGCAGTTCCATCCGGAAGTGACTCATACCAAGCAGGGCGGCCGTATCCTGTCGCGCTTCCTGTTGGATATCTGCCAGTGCAAAGCACTGTGGACACCCTCCAATATCGTTGAAGACGCCATTGCCCAGGTTCGTGCCCAGGTTGGTAGCGCCAACGTGCTGCTCGGGCTGTCCGGTGGTGTGGACTCTTCCGTGGTCGCTGCGCTGTTGCACAAGGCCATCGGTGATCAGCTGACCTGTGTCTTCGTCGATAACGGTCTGCTGCGTCTGCATGAGGGCGATCAGGTCATGGCCATGTTTGCCGAGAACATGGGCGTGAAGGTCATTCGTGCCGATGCCGAGCACCGCTTCCTGACCAATCTGGAAGGCGAAGCCGACCCAGAGAAGAAGCGCAAGATCATTGGCCGCACCTTTATCGACGTGTTCGATGCAGAAGCTAGCAAGCTGCCAAACATCAAGTTCCTGGCACAGGGCACTATCTATCCGGACGTGATCGAGTCTGCTGGCGCCAAGACGGGCAAGGCGCACGTGATCAAGTCCCACCACAACGTGGGTGGTCTGCCGGAAGAGATGAACCTGAAGCTTGTCGAGCCGCTGCGTGAGCTGTTCAAGGATGAGGTCCGCAAGATTGGTCTGGAGCTGGGTCTGCCCTATGACATGGTGTACCGCCATCCTTTCCCGGGCCCGGGTCTGGGCGTGCGTATCCTAGGTGAAGTGAAAAAGGAATACGCCGACCTGCTGCGTCGCGCGGATGACATTTTCATCACCGAACTGCGCAAGGCTGATTGGTATCACAAAGTCAGCCAGGCTTTCGTAGTATTCCAGCCGGTCAAGTCGGTTGGTGTGGTTGGCGATGGCCGCCGTTACGCCTGGGTCGTGGCCCTGCGTGCTGTGGAAACGATCGACTTCATGACCGCGCGTTGGGCTCACTTGCCTTATGAGCTCTTGGAAAAGGTTTCCAACCGCATCATCAACGAGATTGACGGCATTTCCCGCGTGACCTACGACGTGTCGAGCAAGCCGCCGGCAACGATCGAGTGGGAATGATCTGACGCATTAAGCACAAAGGCCGCCTAGAAAGGTGGCCTTTGTGCTTTTAGCCGATCCGTTTTAGCCCCAGCCACCGTCGACAGGAAACTCGTGCCCTGTCAGTTGGGCACTGTCATCCGCCGCGAGGAACAACACACTAGGGGCAACGTGCTCAGGAAGCAGGCGCAGTTTGAGGCACTGGTGTTCTTGAATACGGGCTTCGTCTTCCGGCGTGATCCATTTCTCCAGTTGACGCTCGGTCATGATGCAGCCTGGCACAACCGTATTGACACGAATAGCATCGACACCTAGATCCCGCGCAAAGGTTCGTGTCAGCCCATGTACCGCTGCTTTGGCACTGACATAGGCTGCCAGCCCGCCAAGCGCAAGCTGGACGCTGATAGAGCCAAAGTTGATGATCGATCCGCCGCCAGCCTGGATCATCTGTGGCGCAGCGGCCTGGATAGCAAAAAACATGGGGCGCAGGTTGATGGCCATGCGGTTGTCCCAGTATTGGATATCCACTTCGCGCCAATCGTGACGATCATCGTTGGCAGCGTTGTTAATTAAAACACGGATAGGCCCCAACGCTTGTCCTGCGTCCCTTATGGCTTCCTGAAGACTATCGATGTCTCGGATATCACAGCGGCGAAACCAGGGGGCTTGGCCGGTTTCGGTCTCCAGCTCAGTTATCAGGCGCTGACTGGCCTGCTCGTCGATATCGATAAAGGCGACGTGTGCGCCTTGTGTGTGAAAGGCGCGAGTCAGGGCACCACCGATGCCGCTGCCGCCACCCGTAATGAAAACGGTGCGGTCCTTGAGGCTAGGGTACTGTGCAGTTGCTTGAGTCATTTAGATTTCTCTGTATGGACAAGAATTAGGCGCGCTCGGCGACCAAGTCGGATGCTGAAGGCGTCCGAGGTGACCAGGCAGCATTCATTTCTTCCAGGGTTTTGTTTTTTGTCTCTGGGACCCAACGCCAGACAAATACAGCGGCCAGCAGGCCCATAGCGCCATATACCCAATAGGCGAAGCCGTGGTTGAAAAGGTCGTTCAACCAGGCATTGCTGTTCATCATGGGGAACGTCCAGGACACCAGTAGATTGGCTAACCATTGAGTAGCGACAGCAATGGAAAGGGCGCCTCGAATGCTGTTAGGAAAGATCTCTGAAAGCAGAACCCACACCACAGGCCCCCAGGAAACTGCAAAGGCGGCTACGTACACCAGCATCATCAACAGGGCAGTAATGCCTAGGCTTTGGAGGTAGAACGCTGTACCTAGCCCCAGCATGCTAACGGCCATTCCAAGCGCGCCGATGATCATCAGGGGTTTACGCCCAACACGATCTACTAAAACGATGGCAACAACCGTGAAGATCAGATTGACTGCACCAACAATGATGGTCTGGATCAACGAGACGTCTGCTTGGCTACCCATGTTCTTGAAGATTTCCGGCGCGTAGTACAGCACCACATTGATGCCCACAAACTGTTGGAAGATGGACAGCAGCATGGCAATCAGGATGAGGGTGCCGCCATAAGAGAGCCAGGGCGCTTCACGGTGGCTCTGCTGGAAGGACAGACGAATCTCATTAAGAATGGTTTGTGCTGCGGCAGAGCCGTTGATTTGTTCAAGTACCTCCATGGCACGGCCCGTTTGGCCTTTCATGACGAGATAACGGGGTGTTTCAGGCGTCTTGAGAAGAAGCGCCATAAAGGCGAAAGCCGGTACGATCTCTGAGCCCAGCATCCATCGCCAGCCGTATTGGCTCAGCCATTCCGTAGTTTGGCCGCGGGCAATGAAGTAATTGACGAAATACACCAATAACATGCCAAAAATGATGCAGAACTGGTTGCACGACACCAGGCGACCACGCATGTGGCTGGGAGCAATTTCAGCGATGTACATAGGCGAAAGCATGGAGGCAATACCAACCCCTATTCCGCCTATGATCCTATATAGGTTAAAGGCGCTGATGTGCTCAATACCAAATACGTTGACGACTTCAGGCAAGGCGGAGCCGATAGCCGATACGATAAAAAGCAAGGCGGCTAGGATCAGCCCGTTGCGACGGCCTAGACGCTGGCTGATATAGCCCGCAAAAAAGCCCCCGATTACGCAGCCTAGCAGGGCTGATGCAATGGTAAATCCAGTAATAGAGTTGGCGAGATTAGGCGTGATTTCATCAGGAAGAATGAAAACTTGCCTGTAGAACAGCCAGCCCGTAATAGCGGAAACAATCGCAGCAAATACTAAGCCACGCATGCGTCCGTAAAGCCGCATGAAGTAATAGATACTTAAGGCAAGCACAAGCAGGGTACTGAGCAAAAGCGTGTTCTTGAACTCAATGACGACCCGACTGGCCTGCATCGGGTCTTGAAACAACGGGTCAATAAAGTGCATCCGTATCGGTTCTACAGCACCGGAAATCACGGCAGTGTCGTAGCCGAACAGCAAGCCGCCGAATGCTGCGGCAATAGTGACGAATACCAAGAATCCAGAGGATTTGGCACGGTTCATGTTGTCTCCTAGGCTGTGGAGGCAGCCGGTTTTTGTATTTGTTAGCGATTCCCTGGAGTACAACGATCCGCCTCCTTGCGAATCAGAAAACTGTGCTGAGTAATGAGGCAGGTTCAGCCTGGAGCAGTCAGGCTGAACAGTTCAGGTAAATACAGGGCGGCTGATGGATCACTGCAGAGGAACAACGCTCAAAGGCAGGCCGCGGCGCTGAAGATTGTCCATTAGTGAGCGAATGCCAAAGGACCACGGGGCAGCTTGGTCGCTGGTGGTGACCCGGTTGCTCAGCGTGCCCAAACGCGATGTGCTGATCATGACCACATCGCCCAGCTTGTGAGTGAAGCCACCGCCGGGTTGATCGCGATCCTGGCGTGGAGCGAATAGGGTACCGAGAAACAGGACAAACCCATCCGGGTACTGGTGGTTGGCATTAAGCGTCTGCGCGACCAGATCGAGTGGGTCTCGGCTGATCTGGCGCATGGAGCTGTGGCCTTCCAGCAGATAGCCGTCTTCGCCGTGAATGCGCAAGTCAACCTCTGCCGAGCGCACATCGTCGATGCCGTAACTTTCATCGAAAAGACGAATGAAAGGGCCGATGGCTGTTGAAGCATTATTGTCCTTGGCTTTGGACAGCAGCAGAGCGCTACGACCTTCAAAATCCCTGAGGTTTACATCGTTACCCAAGGTCGCGCCCTGAACTTTGCCCGTACTGGAGACCAACAGCACAATCTCAGGCTCTGGGTTGTTCCAGGTGGATTTGGGGTGAATACCAATGTCTGAGCCGTAACCTACCGCTGAAAGAGGCTGGGCCTTGGTAAACACTTCGGCGTCCGGCCCTATACCTACTTCCAGATATTGAGACCATAGGCCCTGCTCGATGAGTACCTTTCGTAGCGCTTCTGCCTGATCTGATCCTGGCACGATGTCGGATAGATCAACGCCGATGCGCTCAGTCAATGAGGCGCGGATGTCAGCCGCCTTGCCCGGATCGCCCTTGGCCTGTTCTTCGACGACGCGCTCCAGCAGACTGGCCGCGAAGGTGACACCGGCTGCCTTGATAGCCTGTAGATCGATCGGTGCGAGAAGCCAGGGCTTGCTCTCATCACGCTCGCGGCTGTCGCTATTGGCGAGCAGACCTGGCAGGTCTATCAGGGGAGCTGGCAATGGCAGCTCATGAAGATAGGCAGCAGGGTTGTCCAGTTCCATCAGCGCGGATACGGTCGAAACCGAGGTGCTGATGTCATACACCGCCTGCTCTTTGACGAGCACCACGGCAGGGCCGGCGGTGGAGCCGGGTAGCCAGACACGGCCGACCCAGGTACCTGCGGCCATGTCGTCAGGCGCTTGATAGGCCGCCGTCAGGGGATGTGAAGGCGTGTAGGAAGACATGCGGTTCTCCTTGCTCAATGGGAGTGGCGAGGGGCACCGTTTTCGGTGATCACTCGCATATACAGGGTGGCTGGCTCCAGGCAGCCGCCAGTCGATAACTGCCCGACCAGTTTGCGGTAGAGCTCCTGCCAGGGGGTCTGAGAGGTCGGAATGCTGGGCAAGGCCTCACCGCGCCGACGCTCCAGTTCATCCTCATCGATCAGCAGTTCGACCCGTCGTGCATTAAGGTCGACCCTCAGGCGGTCCCCTGTCCTGAGCAGGGCAAGTCCGCCGCCTATAGCTGCTTCGGGTGACATGTTGAGAATAGACGGGCTGGCTGAGGTGCCGCTCTGGCGTCCGTCACCCATGCAGGGCAGTGAATCGATGCCTCGACGGATCAGTTCTGAAGGTGGCGCCATGTTGACCACCTCGGCGCTGCCGGGGTATCCCACTGTGCCGCAACCGCGAATGACCAGGATGCAGCGCTCATCGATTTCCAGGCTGGGATCGTTGATACGGGCGTGATAATCCTCAGGCCCCTCGAAGACAATCGCACGCGTCTCGAAGGTGTTCTCCTTGCCTGGCTCGGCCAGATAGGTCTGACGGAACGCTTCACCAATAACCGAGACCTTCATGATGGCACTATCGAAAAAATTGCCGCTCAGGACAATAAACCCGGCGCGATGTTTGAGGGGCGATTCACAGGGACGGATCACATCGTTATCCAGCGTCTGATGCTGCGTGATGATTTCGCCAATGGTTTTGCCGGAGACGGTACTACAGTGCCGATGGATCAAACCGGCCTTATCCAGTTCGTGAAGCACGGCCGGTACACCACCCGCGCGGTGGAAGCTTTCACCCAGGTATTCACCCGCCGGCATGCAATTGACCAGCAGCGGGACGTCCTCGCCCAGGCGTTGCCAATCTTCCAGGCTCAGATCGATACCCATGTGGCGGGCAATCGCGATCAGATGTGGAGGGCAGTTGCTGGAAGCCCCTAGGGCCGAAGCCAGCACGATGGCATTTTCGAATGCCTCTCGCGTCATGATCTGCGAGGGACGAATTTCTTCTTTCACCAGGTCGACAATGCGCTTGCCTGTGACGTAGGCCATCTGGCCACGCTCGCGGTAGGCAGCCGGAATACTGGCGCACCCAGGCAGCGACATGCCGAGCGCCTCGGCCAGTGAGTTCATGGAGAGGGCCGTGCCCATGGTGTTGCAGTGGCCGATGGACGGGGAGGCCGCCGTGGTCATTTCCATGAAGCCTTCGTAGTCGATCGTCCCGGCAGAAAATAGGTTACGTGCATGCCAAAGCACGGTTCCGGAGCCGATACGCTTGCCGTTATGCCAGCCGTCCAGCATGGGACCGCCGGAAAGCACGATGGCAGGAAGATCTGTCGTGGCGGCTGCCATCAGACAGGCCGGGGTGGTTTTGTCGCAGCCTGTAGTCAACACCACGCCATCGAGCGGATAGCCGTGCAGAATCTCCACAAGCCCCAGATAAGCCAGGTTTCGATCCAGCGCAGCGGTAGGCCGCCGGCTCTGCTCAGCGAGCGGGTGCACCGGAAACTCCATGGGAATTCCGCCTGCGTCGCGAATGCCGGCCTTGACGCGTTGGGCAAGTTCCAAATGGTGGCGGTTGCAGGGGGCCAAGTCGCTACCTGTCTGGGCGATCCCGATAATAGGTCGGCCCGATTGCAATTCATCACGGGTCAGTCCGTAGTTCATATAGCGCTCGACATAAAGCGCGGTCATGTCGGCATGGGCAGGATCATCAAACCATTGCTGGCTGCGTAGTCGGCGTTGTGTGGGTTCACTCATGCTTTGTTGTTCTTCAGATCAGAGGTGAAGGGGCGCAGTGAGCGCCCCGGAGCGATGACAGGTAGCAGACGCTGTGCTGGAAAAGGACGTATGAGGGGCAGGGACATGATGCGTTCACCACTATTGTTTTTATCAAGCGAATGTTAGCGCCTACATTTCGATGTTAGCGCCTACATTTTGTTTGTAAAGACCTCTTTTGACGCTAAAATCAGCTGTGCTTATAACGGTATGGATGATGAGAAACCGGAAACCGGCTCGTAGACGAGTCACGATGCAGGACATAGCGGAACACGTTGGCGTGAGTTCGATTACGGTTTCCCGAGCGCTCAAGACGCCGGAAAAGGTCGCCGTGCCGGTGCGTGACAAGATCCTCGAAGCATGCAGCCAGCTGGGCTACGTCCCCAACCAAGCCGCTATGGCCCTGGCGTCGGCACGTTCCCAGAATATTGTCGTGTTGATCCCCTCGCTTACCAATAGCGTGTTCGTCGACATCCTGGTCGGCATCAAGGAGCGGCTCGACCGGCATGGTTATAACCTGCTCATCGGCATAACCGGCTACTCGCTCGAACAGGAGGAACACCTGCTGCGTACCTATCTGCAGCATTCCCCGGATGGGGTGATCCTGACGGGTATCGACCATACGCCCGGGCTATGGGCATTGCTGGAACAACAGCAGATTCCAACGGTGCATACCATCGAAACCCTGACGCGGGACGATTGTTGGAGCGTAGGGTTTTCCCAGTTTGCCGCTGGGTATGCCGCGGCCCGTCATCTGATCGAGTGCGGCTATCGACGTATCGGCATCATTGGCGCGCAGGGCGATCCACGTACGCTGCGGCGTCGGGATGGGTGCCGCCAGGCGCTTGAGGAAGCCGGGTTATATGATCCACAGCGGGAGCTGTTTGTGACCAGCAACTCTTCCCTGGCACTGGGGGCAGAGCTGTTTGAGCGGATGCACCGTGCACATTCCGATTGTGAGGCGCTGTTCTTTTGCAATGATGACTTGGCGCAGGGCGCTGTTTTCAAATGCGGCCGCCTGGGTATTGCCGTTCCCGACCGCATGGCCATCATGGGCTTCCATGACCTAAACGGGTCGGCCTGGACGTCTCCGCCGCTCACGACTGTGGCAACACCACGCTATCGCATCGGTTGTGAGGCCGCAGAGCTGCTTGTCGCTCATCTGGCGGGGCAGGACAGGCCGGAGCGTCATGTAGACCTGGGATTTGAAATCGTTCACCGCGAAACGACACGGCTTGATCCCAGGGCCTAGGTCGCTCATCTCCCATCAGTCTGAAAGCGTGCGTCTCCGCTTACTTAATTGAGAGTACTTCTTATCTTTGAGTGAAATCGGGTGTATTGTGCGCTCCTCCAATTTCCCGAGGGACTGCATTTCATGTCTTTCACGCGGCGCCAGGTGCTCGGCGGTTTGACCGGTCTGGTTGTGGTAGGGGTAGGCGCTGGCGGCGCTCGCTGGTGGCTGGGGCGGCCACAGGTGGCCAAAGCATATGACTACGAGCTGATCGCGGCGCCGCTGGATGTCGAGTTGGTGCCAGGGCATGTCACGCCTGCGCTGGCCTATGGCGGCCAATTTCCAGGCAAGGAAATCCGGGCGCGGCAAGGCGAGTGGTTGCGTGTCCGCTTCACTAATCATCTTGATCAGCCCACCACGATTCACTGGCATGGCATCCGTCTGCCCATCGAGATGGATGGCGTACCGTATATCTCGCAGGCACCGGTGCTACCGGGCGAGAGTTTCGTTTACCAGTTCAAGACGCCGGACGCCGGAACCTATTGGTATCACCCGCATGTCGCCAGCAGTGAGCAACTGGGGCGAGGCCTGGAAGGACCGCTTATTGTCGAAGAGCGTGAGCCGACCGGCTTTGCGCACGACATGACGTTGTGCCTGAAGAACTGGCATGTGGATGATCAAGGAGCCTTTACAGCGTTCAGCATTCCTCGAGAGGCGGCTCGCGTAGGCACGCTGGGTCGGCTGACCACGGTAAATGGAAAGCACGTTCCCACTATTGATCTACCCGCGGGCGCAGTGGTGCGTTTGCGCATTCTGAATGTGGATAACACGGCAACCTACCGATTGAACCTGACGGATGTCGAGGCGCGTATTTATGCACTGGACGGCCATCCCATCGAGCCTCGGGCGTTTGGCGATGAGTACCTGCTAGGCCCTGGTATGCGCATCGATCTGGCATATAGGGTACCGGCAGCCGGGACAACGGTGTCCCTGCGTAACGGCCCGCTGCGATTGGCCACCCTGGGGTCTACCGATCAGGGCGCCCAGTCTGGAGAATGGCCGCGGCCCTTGCCGCCCAACCCTGTCAGCGAGCCGGACCTTGAACGCGCGGAAACCGTAAACTTTCGCTTCGAATGGGTAGCGACTCTGGCCAGCGACCCGGCGTACTGCGGCAAGGCGATGTACTGGCAGATCAACGGCCAGGCCGGTGGCGAGCACAAGGAAGGGGACCCGCATCCAGCGTTGGCGAAGCTCAAGCTTGGGCAGAGTTACATCCTTGAGTTTCGTAACATGGCCCAGTATTTCCATCCTGTGCATCTGCATGGGCTGACCTTCAAGGTCTTGAGTTCGGACCGGCATCCCGTGACGCCGTACTATACCGATACCTACCTGCTCGGCAAGAACGAGACAGCTCGGGTAGCGCTGATGGCCGATAATCCGGGACAATGGATGCTTCACTGCCATGTGATCGACCACATGGAAACCGGCCTCATGGGGACCATTGAGGTCAGCTGACGTTTGAGCTTGTCATGAATCGTATGCGCCGTTTCCCTCCCATTATCGACCGTAGTCAGGATGAGCTTTTCATGCGAGAGGCGCTGGCGCTGGCAGCTGAAGGCGCATCCCTGGGTGAGGTGCCTGTCGGTGCGGTACTGGTTCATGACGGACGGATCATCGGACGCGGCTTCAATCAGCCCATTACTGGCCATGACCCCAGCGCCCATGCAGAAATGCAGGCCATTCGTGCAGCGGCCCTGGCGCTGGAAAACTATCGTCTGCCGGACACTACCTTGTATGTAACCCTTGAGCCGTGCAGCATGTGTTCAGGGCTTCTGGTGCACGCCCGGATCCAGCGTCTGGTGTATGGTGCACGTGAACCGCGTGCCGGTGCGGTAGAAAGCCGTGGGCAGTTTTTCAAGCAGGATTTCCTGAACCATCGCGTTATCGTTGAGGGCGGCCTTCTGGCTGAAGAGTGTGGCGCCTTGCTGACCGACTTCTTCCGGGCGCGTCGGAGTAAATCCTAAGGCGCATTGGCCTTTTTCTTTCGCTTCGGCTTGGCCTCCTCGCCAATCAGGCTTAGATCCCATTTGCCCAGGCTTTCCTTCAGGCCTAGCGCCACTGTGAGCCGGTCGGCATCGAACGGCGCGTGGACATTGGCATCATTATCAAAATAGCAGTAGATGTCTCGGCTCTCCTGTGTGGGCAATCGATGTGCCTGGTCAATCAGCTGGGCATCGTCCGGCTCTCCACCTTGCGCCCAAGCCTGAATGCGAGACGTCCAATAGTGCAGCGCTTCATCCGAGTAGCGGCTTGAATAGAGCTGCTCGTGACCGTGCAGGCGTATATAAAGAAAGTCTGCTGTGACATCCTCCCGGTACAGCCATTTGCCCGCTGTGTCGGCAATTACCAGCGCCACGTTATAGCGCCGCAGTAGCTCGACAAAAGCGGGGTCGATGAAGCTCTCATGCCGGATCTCGACGGCATGGCGCAAGGGTCGGTTGGCATCGATACTCAGGCTGCAGCGGCCCTCCATGCGCGCCTCACAATGCAGGGCGAGCGCCTGGGCGGTCTGGGTGTCCTGAGGCAGGAGCTTTAGAAATGCCTCAAACCGCTCAGGCTCGAACTTCAAATTAGCTGGAAACTGCCAGAGGATAGGTCCCAGTTTCTCCTTGAGCTCAAAGATGCCGGAGGCCAGAAAATTGGCCATCGCTTTTTCGATATCTTTTAGGCGCAGGATATGCGTGATGTAGCGCGGACCTTTGACGCTGAAAAGAAAGTTTTCACCGGTTTCTGCATACCAGCTGGCGTAGCTCTGAGGGCGCTGAAGCGAATAGAAGGAGCCATTGATCTCGATTGTAGACAGCGCCCGTGAGGCAAAGCGCAGCTCCTTGTTTTGAGTCAGCCCTTCAGGATAGAAAACACCCCGCCAAGGCACGTAGCGCCAGCCGGAAATACCAATACGGATCTGCGCAGCCATAGAAAACTCCTCAACTCGTCTCTTCTTCGGACTGCGCGGAGGGGAGTGGGGTTCGGCTAGGCTTCAGCCAGCGTTCGCATGCGTTCGACTACCGCACGTAGGCCATTGCCACGAGAGGCGGAGAGTTGCCGCTCCAGCCCTAGTTGGCCCAGCCAGTCATGAATATCCAGCACGGCCAGTTCTTCTCGGGTCAGTCCATTGGCTCGGACCAAGAGTACAGCCAGCAGGCCACGGAGAATGCGAGAATCGCTGCCCGCTCGAAAGAAGTGCTGCTCTCCATCCTGCTTGTGAGTGACCCAGACCTGACTTTCACAGCCATAGACCCGATCTTCGTCTCGTCGGGTCTCAACATCGGGCAAGCGTGTCGCCCACTGCAGCAAGAGGCGTGAACGAGCTTCCCACCCGTTGGCGGAAGAGAAGGCATCCAGCGCAGCCTGCGCCTCAGTCGTCAAACCTGTCATCGTAGTAGCTCCAAGGCATTATCCAGCGCCATGAAGAAGCGCTCCAGATCCGTTGAGTCACTATACAGACCAAGCGAAATACGCAGCGAGCCTGCCTCGCCCAGGCGCTTGAACAGCGGCATGGCGCAATGATTGCCCGCCCGCACGGCAATGCCTTGCTCGCCCAACATATGGGAAAGATCAGCCACATGTATGCCATCAACCACTACGCTGGCCAGGGCAATCTGCGGCTCGCCCAATACACGAACGCCCTCGCGAGCCGCCAGTCCGGCCTGTAGTTTCACGCACAACGCCTGCTCATGACCAAAAATGGATGACTCGTCTTGTGCGCTGAGCCAATCCAATGCTGCTCCCAAGCCAATGGCTGCACCAACAGGCGGTGTCCCGGCCTCCAGCCCCATGGGAGCAGAATGAAACTCAGCGTGTTGATAATCGGCGTTACGCACCATCTCGCCACCAAACTGCCAAGGCGCAAGAGCTGCCAGGGCCTCGGCATGTCCCCAGAGTACCCCTATGGCCTCTGGTGCGTAGAGCTTATGGCCAGAAAATACATAGAAATCCGCGCCCAGGTCCTTGGGACTGTGGCGGCCATGAGCCACGCCTTGAGCGCCATCCACAACGAACCAGGCGCCTTGATCGTGGGCCAGACGGGAGAGCTCGGCCAGCGGCTGCCAGGTTCCCAATACGTTCGACAGCTGGCTGATGGCAACCAGACGCGTGCGTGGGCCGATCAGTTCACTGGCTCGATTGAGGTCGATATGGCCCGAGTCTGTAAGCGGCAATACGATCAACTCTACCCCCTGGCGCCGAGCCAACTGCTGCCAGGGCAGAAGGTTGGCATGATGCTCCAGGGCACTGACCACAATTTCATCGCCGGGCTTGAAGTGATGCTCAAGCCCGTAGGCTATCAGGTTGAGCCCTTCCGTCGTGCCGCGCGTAAACACGACTTCCCTAGAATTGGAAGCGCCTAGCCAGCGGGCCACCTTGTCGCGTACGGACTCATAGGCCTGGGTGGCGCGCTCGCCAGGGCGGTGCTGAGCGCGATGAATATTGGCGGCGCCGCGGGCATAGTACGCTGTGAGCGCATCCAGTACAGCCTTGGGCTTTTGCGCTGTGGCCGCAGTGTCCAGATAGGTGATGCCGTCTTCTTCAAAGGCAGCAAGGGCCGGAAAGTCGGTGCGCCAGGGGGAGGGCAATGTCATGGCTTCAACTTTTGGAAACGGATGAAAAAAAGCCGCCCGGCCGTGAGCCGGCGGGCGGCCTACTTACAGGTCTGGACCCGGTACCAAGGTACCGGGTTCCATGACTCAGTTATGCGCGTGCAGGGCTTCGTTCAGCTCGATTGCACTCTTGTTGGTTTTGCACTCGACCGCGCCGGTCTGGGAGTTGCGGCGGAACAGAAGATCATTCTGGCCTGCCAGATCGCGCGCCTTGACCACCTGTACCTGCTGGTTCTGATCATCCAGCACAATCACCTTGGTGCCCGCTGTTACATACAGGCCGGACTCCACTGTGCAGCGATCACCCAGCGGAATGCCGATGCCCGCGTTGGCACCGATCAGGCAGCCCTCGCCAACGCTGATCACAATATTGCCACCGCCAGACAAAGTACCCATGGTGGAGCAGCCGCCGCCCAGATCCGAACCCTTGCCGACGAATACACCCGCCGAGACGCGGCCTTCGACCATATTCGGGCCCGCCGTACCGGCATTGAAGTTTACGAAGCCCTCATGCATGACGGTTGTGCCTTCACCGATATAAGCGCCCAGACGAACACGGGCGGTATCGGCGATGCGCACGCCACTGGGAACGACATAGTCGGTCATCTTGGGGAATTTATCGACGGAGAACACTTCCAGCAATTTGCCGCGCAGACGGGCTTCCAGTTGCTCGGAAGGCAGTTCTGCCAGGTCGATGGCACCCTGATTGGTCCAGGCAACATTCGGCAGCAGGGCAAAGATGCCGCTCAGGTTGACGCCGTGCGGCTTGACCAGGCGATGCGACAGCAAATGCAGCTTCAGGTACGCCTCAGGCGTTGAGGAGGGCGCAGCGTCTTCCGCCAGAATCGTGGCAACCAGCGGCTTGGCGCTTTCAGCCAGACGGGTTAGCAGGGCCATCTGAGTCTGAGCGTTCTCTACGCCACGCAAGGCATCGGCCAGAGAGCGCGCCTGAGACGGCGTAAAGGCGATGGTTTGGTTCCCGCCTGCATAATTGAGAACCGGCGTGATGGCCGCAATCAGTTCTGCCGAGGGGTTCAGCAGGGGCTGGGCATAGAAGACTTCGAGCCAGGCGCCGTCGCGATTTTGCGTGCCGACACCAAAGGCCAGGCTGAACACATTCTGAGACATGAAACTTTCCTTCTAAACAAATAAGGTCAGGCCGGACGCCGGCTGAGAAGTAATCCCACACCGGCACTACCCAGAAGGGCGGCACAACCACGGTTGAACAGACGCTTGGCACGCTCACCAGCCAACAGGCGGCCGAGACGTGCTCCGGCGAAGGCGTAAATTGCGATGGCGAAGCATTCCATGATCAGAAACGCTGCGCCCAATTGAGTAAACTGCTGCCCAAGCGGCTCACCCACCACTACAAACTGCGGAAGAAACGCGGTAAACAGCAAAATAGCTTTGGGGTTGCCTGCAGCGATCAGAAAATCCTGACGCATCAACTTCCAGAGGTCTGCCTTGATGACTTCGTCAGGAGATGGAGCGTCCGTCGAGGTGTTGGCAGTCCATAAGCGGATGGCAGTCCAGATGAGGTACATCGCACCTACAAGCTTGATCGCAGTAAAGAGCCAGGCCGACGTCAACAATACGAGCGCCAGGCCTGAGCCCGCCAGCGCGATCATGCCGGCAAAGGCAATCAGTCGGCCCAAGGTGCCGATACAGGCCGCTGCAAAGCCGAAGCGGGCAGCATTATTGACGGACAGCAGATTGTTCGGCCCAGGCGCCATGTTCAATGCGAAACAGGAAGGTATGAATAGTGCCCAGGCAATCGACATGTCAGCGGTCCAGTTCAGCCGAGTAGAGTTCCGGCTTGAAGCCTAGTACGCGACGCTCTCCCAGGTCCAGTACAGGACGCTTGATCATGGAGGGCTGCGCCAACATGAGCTCGATGGCACGGGCCTCGTCAAGATCTGCCTTTTGTTCGTCAGGCAGTTTTCTGAACGTAGTGCCAGCGCGGTTCAGCACCTTTTCCCAACCAAGCTCACGGCACCAGGTTGAAAGAGTTTCCCGGTCGATGCCGCTGACCTTGTAGTCGTGAAAATGATAGGTCACGCCATGTTTGTCGAGCCATGTGCGCGCCTTTTTCATGGTGTCGCAGGCCTTTATGCCATACAAACTCAATGTGCCGTTCGTGTCGGGCATTCCTGGCCTCCCACCCTTGTAAAGTAATCGCCAAATAGGAATGTCAGAGTATGCCATGTAGAGGTGGGCTGTGCGCCTATCGACGCAATCTATAACAAGGCGCCAAGGCATTGCCTAAGCTCTCTATGCACTCTATACGATAGGAATATGAAGAAATGGCGATCGACCTGAACCACAGACCCAGACTGAGCGATATGCGCCGACTCGCACCGCAAGAGGCAGCGCCTGCGGTTGATCTTGAGGCCAGGCAGCAGGGCCCTCGTATCACTGATGCCGAGTCGCTGTCCGGGCGCCCAGGATATGCCGCCGACTTTCTTGGTGAATTCAGCGTACCCTGGCCTACCATGAGCGATGAGCGTGCCGGGGACGTGCTGCCTGTTTCAGGTTCCGCCGAAAATCGACTCGACTATATGCATTTCTCCATCACCATGTCGGCGTCACGCCGGCTGGCGTTCTACGTTGGCGTCAATATCAATGGTGCTCAGTCCGTTTCGGTCGAGCGGGGCAAAGATCGCTGGTCCTATGACGGACGTATCCCGCTGGAAGCCCAGATTGGCGAAGACCTGTACGCCAATAACCTGCTGGATCGCGGACACCTTGTTCGTCGTGAGGACCCTAACTGGGGGAATGAGGCGGAAGTTGCCAACCGTGACACCTTTCATTTCACCAACTGCTCTCCGCAGATGGCCGGCTTCAATCAGAAGAACTGGCTGGATCTGGAAAACTACCTGCTGGAAAACACCCGGCGCTGGAAGGAGCGGGCAACGGTATTTACCGGGCCGGTTTTCCGGGACGATGACCGGCGCTATCGAGGTGTGCTGATCCCGTCTGCTTTTTGGAAGGTAGTCGCCTTTTTATCCGATGACGGAAAACCATCTGCAACCGCCTACATGATCGATCAATCTAGCGAGCTGGGACAGCTGGATGCCGCGTTCGGACGCTTCCGAACCTATCAGCGCAGTGTTCGTCGTATCGAACAGCTGACAGGTATCAATTTTGGCCCACTCTCCCGTTACGACGGTTTTTCCAACGAGGAGGCCATGACAGGGACACGGATTGAGGCTGAGCTTCACACATTGGCCGACATACGGCTTTGATGGCTTAACGCCTTGCAGCTCAAGACGTTGGCCTCTTGAGCTGCAATCGTTTTCTGCCAAGCGGACACAAGGTAAGGAACTCACCCGCCAGGCAGGGGCCAAATTGTACAACCTGTACAATTATTAACTGCCAGATGTGCTGACGTATGCAGACCACTACACGAGCCACGACGAGCCGGCAGGCTGTGTTAACGTCGTACGCCCTTGAGCCATCCCGTCATCTTTATTTTTCTCTGCTTGAACAGAAGCCCGCGGCTGACGCGCTCGAAAGGGCTCGGCACTATCTTGACGAGCAGCTGAGTGCGACTGGACCTATGCCATCCGATTTGCCGGAGGATCCGCAAGGGCTAGAGCGCTGGATGCTACAAAGTACCGAGCAGGTAGGTCAGGAGTACCGAGCCTATCTCAAGTCCCGGAAGGCAGGCGCCCCTCGTCGTTATTTCACGAGTAAATCTCATGCGCTCTACTTTTTGAGAGGGGTTGCCCCGACCAAACTAGTAGACGGCGCCTGGCTGTACGGTATTTTGCAGCGCTGGAATGACACCCGCTTCACTGCACCTATCCAGATCTATCTGGAAGAGTTGGGCGAGGGTTTGCCAGACAAGAATCATGTCGTCCTGTATAAGAAATTGCTGGCCAGTAACGGTTGTGAAGACTGGGATGGCCTGAGCGATGATCATTATGTTCAGGGTGCGATCCAGCTGGCGCTGGCCTATAACGCCGAGCATTTCCTGCCCGAGATCATTGGATTCAACCTCGGCTATGAACAGTTGCCGCTTCATCTGCTCATTACCTCTTACGAGTTGAATGAGCTTGGGATCGATCCCTATTACTTTACGTTGCACGTGACGGTCGATAACGCCGGTACCGGTCATGCAAAGAAGGCCCTGCAGGCCGTTCATGACGCCATGCCGGTAGAAGGTCGCGAAGCATTCTATCGACGTGTAGCTCAGGGCTATCTGCTCAATAACCTGGGCGCAGGCACAACGTCTGTCATTGGCTCGTTCGATCTTGAACAGGAAGTTATTTCGCTACTGGCAGAGAAAAGCACCGTCGGCAAATACGTGCATTCTGATTACTGCCGAATCGGTGGGCGCAATGTAAGTGAGTGGCTGGCCGATCCAGCTCAGATACCGGCCTTTCTTGAAGCCATGGAGGCTCAAGGCTGGATCAAGCGCCATGAAGACCCACAAAACAGCCGTTTCTGGAAGCTCATACAAGGTGAGCGTGCCGAAATGTTTGGTGTGTTTACTGCCTATGAGCAGCAGCTTATCCATGACTGGATTGCGGGTGATCTGGTGCACACCGGTGCCAAGGTAATAGCCAAGGACCAGGCAGGGCAGGACCGAGTTGCTATCTTGCCTAAGCGGGAGCTGAGCTTTCGCGCTAAGCAGCGCCAGCAGGAAGCGCTTTGTCAAAGCGCAGGCGATAATGCGGCCTCAAATGCCTCTATTGCAGAGGTAAATGACTTTGACAGCGAAGCCGCGGCCCTGGAGCAACGCTTGGCGTGCCAGCCGACTCGCGAAGCGGGTATGGCGCTTCTGATCGAGATGATGTCGCCAGCCAATCACCATACCGCCTCTGGATTGTTGGCCACACGCCTCTTCAACAAGCTTTTCAACTGACCATCCAAGGACAGGGCCCAACGAGGACCCTGTCCTGTTTCTAAAGGATCAAACTGCGTGACGGATACACAGATGCGCGAACAGCCTGCAATCTCCAAACACTCGGTCCAACCTTTTCGCCTCCTGATCGAAGCATTACGCGACGCTCATTACCAATTCATCACAATAACGCCGGCCTCACATGCCCGCGTCAATAGTCGCCCCGGTAACGAGTGGGCAAAGGACTTGCAAGGTATTTTTGGCTGGAGTCGGCCCTTCAGGCAGGAGCTCATTTCACCCGAGCTTTTCGAAGCCATGCAGGCCGCCGACATCCTGGAATCCTACCAGGATGGTTGGCGCAGCAAGGTTCGCGTGTCGACTTTGGGCGATCAGCTGTTCATCCACTCCGCTTATCCTACGGACGAGGCGGATGCAGTGTTCTTTGGTCCAGATACCTATCGCTACGCCAACGCTATCGAAGCCCAGCTACGCTTCGAAACTGGGCAGATCCGGCGGGCAGTCGATATCGGCAGTGGTGCAGGTCCGGGTGCGATACTTGTCGCGCTGGCGAGGCCAGGCGCCGAGGTCTTGGCTGTTGATATCAACGATCGCGCGCTCCGCTTTACTGAAATCAATGCGGACATGGCTGAAGCGACCAATGTGGTGGCTCGGCATAGCAACCTGCTGAATGATGTTGAAGGCGAGTTCGATCTTATTATTTCCAATCCGCCTTACCTGGTCGATCCTACCGAACGCGCCTATCGCCACGGGGGCGGGCCGCTGGGAGCCGGACTCTCTCTTTCCATTCTGGACGCCGCGCTGGAGCGCTTGGCACCAGCGGGAACCTTGCTGCTGTATACCGGCGTGGCCATGGTGGGAGGCCAGGATCCGTTCCTAGAGGCTGTCCAGGAGCGGTTAGCCAAAACAGATTTGGTCTGGCGTTATCGTGAGATGGATCCGGATGTCTTCGGTGAAGAACTGGAATCCGGTGTTTATGCACAGGCCGACCGCATCGCGGCTGTAACCCTGACCGTTACCCGCCCAGCCTGAAACTGTTTTTCAACGTGACGCCCTCTTGGTTGAGGGCGTCCAGTTGGCGCCAGCACGACGTACTGGCGAGCCTTGGGTGAGGTGTATGACCTCATGACACCTCATGCCTACCGTTTGGGCACGGCATTGCCGAACGTGTCTTTGCAGGGCTTGTCGATAGGGATCGTGTCGTACAGATCGGGCGGATCGGCTCGGTAGCCAGCGGAGAGAAGCGGTGACACTCGTTTATACCATCTTGATCATGCTGCTTGTGGTGGGCGCGACCCGCTTGAGTGCTCAGTTTCTTCCCGTGCCGCTTCCACTGATCCAGGTCGTTGTCGGGGCGTTACTGGCGTTGCCATCCCTGGGCTTGCATGTCGCGCTTGATCCTGAACTGTTCATGCTCTTATTCATTCCGCCACTTCTGTTCTCCGATGGGTGGCGCATGCCGAAGCGCGAACTCTGGCGGCTTCGGGCGCCTATCCTGACGCTGGCGTTTGGTCTGGTATTCATCACCGTTTTGGCCGCTGGCGCCTTTATTCACTGGCTGGTGCCTGGCTTGTCCTGGCCGGTAGCCTTTGCACTGGCCGCGGTTCTGTCGCCGACCGATGCCGTTGCGGTGTCCGGAATTGCACGTGGGAAGCTGCCCAAGCGGCTGATGCATATCCTGCAGGGTGAAGCACTTTTCAATGATGCGTCCGGTCTTGTCACCTTTCGCTTTGCCGTAGCGGCTGCCATGACGGGCGTGTTTTCGCTGGCAGATGCGAGTCTGACGTTTCTCATGGTTGCCATTGGCGGTCTCTTTACAGGGGTGGCGCTCAGTTGGCTGACAGGGCAGGCCCGTAACTGGCTGGTCGAGCATGGGTGGACGGATCCTGCACCCTATGTCGTCTTCTTGCTTCTATTGCCATTTGCCGCTTATGTCATTGCTGAACACCTGGGCTTCTCAGGCATTCTTTCTGCGGTTGCCGCCGGGCTTGTGCAAAGCCGTATCGACATGCTGCCCAGGCAGTCGCGTACTCGATTGCTCAACCACAGTATCTGGTCGATGCTGGAGTTCACCTTCAATGGACTGGTGTTCCTGCTCTTGGGCCTGCAGCTGCCCGACATCATTGCTGCCGTGCTCAAGCCTTCCGAGCATGTCTACAAGACGCTAGGGTGGCTGATAGGGGAGGTGACTCTGATCTTCCTGGCGCTGATCCTGCTGCGTTACCTGGTCATGAACCTGTATTGGCGCATCTCCCGACATCATGAGGCTATGCCGGGCAATGATTTCCAACGTACCGCAATTATTGCGTCAATTGCAGGTGTACGCGGGGCCGTGACGCTGGCAGGTGTACTGTCTCTACCCATTGTTCTCGCGAATGGACAGCCATTCCCCCAGCGCGATGTCCTAATCTTTATTGCTGCGGGCGTAATCCTGCTGTCCCTGCTGGCGGCCAGCATTGGATTGCCCCTGCTGCTGCGTGGATTAAGTGTGGGTACCAATGAGGCTGCCGACCGTGAGCGCCGAGAGATTCGGCGTAATACGGCAGAAGCGGCTCTTCGCGCCCTTGAAGCGGAAAGTATTGATGACGAAGATCCTGCGCGTGCGGGATTGAAGGCGGAAATCAAGACGCAGCTCATGGCCGAGTTTCGCGAACAGCTTGATATCTACCAAGACACGGAGGAGGTTCAGGCGCGTGCCCGAACCAGTCTGTTTATTGAAACGCAGCTGCGGTTGCTGGCTATCCGGGCTCAGCGTCGGGAGCTCTATCGTATGCGCTTGTCTGGCGTAATCGACGATGAAATCGTCGCTGAAGTCCTGAGTGATCTGGACTTCAGCGAGGCGACACTGATGCGCAGCCTGCCAGCTTCAGCGGCAGGCTGAGCAGGCGTCAGCGGCTGCAGAATGCGCGAATACGCTCGGCTGCTTCGATACACTCGTTCAGAGGTGCTACCAAGGCCATGCGAACCCGATTGGCACCAGGATTCACGCCGTCCACCGTCCGGGAAAGGTAGGAGCCTGGCACAACGGTAACATGTTCCTTTGCGTATAGCTCACGGGCGAAGGACTCGTCATCTAACGGTGTCTTAGCCCAGAGGTAAAAACCGCCGTCCGGACGCTCGACATCCAATACATCTTTTAGTATTGCCAGCACAGCGTCGAATTTTTCCCGGTAAAGCACGCGGTTCTCGCGTACGTGGATCTCATCGCTCCATGCGGCAATGCTGGCGCGCTGTACCTGGATCGGCATGGCGCAGCCGTGGTAGGTCCGATACAGCAGGAAGCGTTTGAGAATCTCGGCGTCCCCTGCAACGAAGCCTGAGCGCAAACCAGGTAGATTCGAGCGCTTGGACAGGCTGTGAAAGACCACGCAACGGCTGAAGTCCTTGCGACCCAGCTCCGCACAAGCCGTCAAAAGACCTGCAGGTGGGTTGTCTTCATCGAAATACAGCTCGCTATAGCACTCATCTGCTGCAATCACGAAGTCATGCTGGTCGGCCAGCTCGATCAAACGCTTCAAGGTCTCGACAGGCAACAATGCTCCGGTTGGATTGCCAGGAGAGCACAGGAACAGCAACTGGCAGCGATCCCATATTTCGGCTGGAACGGCATCGAAGTCAGGATTAAAACCTTTCTCGGGCAGGCAGGGCAGGTAGTGCGGCTGCGCACCAGCAAGCAGCGTGGCGCCTTCATAGATCTGATAGAAAGGGTTGGGGCTTACTACCAGCGCGCCTTCCTGGCGATTCACCACCGCCTGTGTAAAAGAGAAAAGCGCTTCGCGCGTGCCGGTTACCGGTAAGGCATGCTGAGCCGCATCCATCCAGCCAGTCGGTACACGAAAACGCTGCTCGCACCACGTCACAATCGCTTCGCGCAAAGCAGGCAGTCCGGCTGTTGTTGGATAGACCGCCAGTTGATCAAGGTGCTCGGTCAGCGCTTTTGCGACAAACGCTGGGGAGGGGTGTTTAGGTTCGCCGATTGATAACGCGATGGCCTTTTTATCTGCCGGTGGCTGGACACCTGCCAGCAGCGTGCGCAGTTTTTCGAAAGGGTAGGGCTGGAGCAGGTTCAAGGCATCGTTCATATACAGGTCTCGCAAGTGCAGCCTGGCCTTAGGCTGAGTTGTCCATTAGATACTGATGCGTAGCAACGGCGTTTCTGAGCCATTGGCCCCGCTTAGGTTTTTGATCAGCGCTTGTTGAAGTTGCTCGCACAGCTTCGGATCCGACAGGGGCTGCCCTTGAGCATCCGTAACATAAAAGACGTCTTCAACACGCTCGCCCAACGTGGCGATTTTGGCATTCTGAACCGACAGGTCGAAATCCAGGAATATACCGCCCACGCGAGCCAACAGGCCCGGGCGATCAGGGGCGGTCAGCTCAATCAGGCTCACGGCGCGCTGAGCATCCGTATAGATATTCACGTGTGGCGCGAACGCAAAATGTTTGAGCTGACGAGGAACACGTCGGTTGATGATGTTGGGGTACTCTTCAGGTGTTTTTAGGGCCTGGATCAAGCCGCTTCTGATCTGCTGGATACGGGCCGGGTTATTGCCGATAGAGCCTCCGTCCGCGTCGAGTACAACATAGGTATCCAGGGTAAACTGGCTGGTGGACGTAATAATGCGCGCGTCCTGGATGCTCAGGTTCAGCTGGTCCATTGCCGCCACAGTCACGGCAAAGAAGTCGTGCTGGTCCTGCGCATAAATGAAGATCTGGGTGCCGCCTTCAAACTCGCGTTGGGTAGTCTCCTTGATCAGGATCAGCGGATTACCGTCATTGGGATGACTCAAAATAGCTTCGGTGTGCCACGCTACATCGCTGGCAGTGTGACGCAGAAAATAGTCGTCACCGAGCTGCCCCCATAGGTGTTCGGCATCATCCTGATCGATGCCATTACGCACCAGAATATCGATGGCTGAACTCTGTGTCTGGCGAATTTGCTCTTCACGTTCTACCGGATTCTCAAGTCCGCGGCGCAAGGCACGCTTGGTCTCGGTATACAGCTGTCGCAGCAGACTGGCGCGCCAGGAGTTCCAGAGGTTGGGGTTGGTCGCGTTGATATCTGCCACAGTGAGCGCATAGAGATAATCCAGATGGACCTGGTCGCCTACCGTCTGTGCAAAGTCATGAATCACCAGGGGGTCAGACAAATCCTTGCGCTGCGCTGTGGTCGACATCGCCAAGTGATTGCGTACCAGCCAACAGATTAGGTTGCTGTCCCATTCGGGTAGCTGATGGCGGCGGCAGAACGCTTCGGCATCTACGGCGCCCAGCTCCGAATGATCACCGCCTCGGCCCTTGCCAATGTCATGGTAAAGACCGGCAATATAGATCAACTCCGGTTTAGGCAGCTTGTTCATCACCCGCGTGGCCAGAGGATACTTTTCCGTCATCTCCGGTCGGTTCAGTTTGCGCAGATGCTTGATCAGATTAAGTGTATGCGCATCGACCGTATAGATATGGAACAGGTCATGCTGCATCTGACCGATGATTTGGCCGAACTCCGGCAAGTACAGGCCAAGAATACCGTAGCGGTTCATACGGCGAAGGTTGCGATGAATGCCTTCGCGGCTCTTGAACAGCTCGATAAATAAGCTGGTGTTGCGGATGTCATGTCGGAATTCGTCATTGATTAGATGACGGTGGTCGCGAAGCAACCGGATCGTACCCGCAGAAACACCCTTGATTTCCGGGTGCTGAGCCATCAGCACGAAAATTTCCAGCAGTGCAAAGGGGGTGCGCTTGAATACCTCCGGATGCGTAACCTCAATATAGCCGTCCCGTAACTGGAAGCGGCTGTTAAGAGGCTGCGTTGGCTCGCTTTCGTCATCCCGCAGGATGGCTTCCTCAAAGTGCTGCATGACAACATCGTTGAGCTGGGCAATGTCCATGACCACGCGATAATACTTCTGCATGAAGCGCTCAACGGCCAGCTTCGCATCGCTGTCTTCATAACCCAGGAGGCCGGCGATGCGGCGCTGATGATCAAACAGGAGGCGATCCTCAGGTCGGCCTGCCAGCATATGCAGGGCATAACGCACCTTCCACAGGAACTCCTGACTGGAAGCCAGCAGCGAACATTCGCTTTCAGTCAGAAAACCCTGACCAACCAGCGCATGCAGGTTCAGCGTCCCGAAATGGCGGCGTGCAACCCACAAGAGTGCCTGGATATCACGTAATCCACCCGGTGAGCCTTTGACGTTGGGCTCAAGGTTGTATTCCGTGTCGTTGTACTTGGCATGCCGGGCTTTCTGCTCATCCCGCTTTGCCAGAAAGAAATCACGGCTGGGCCACATTCGCTTGGGGCTGGTTACATCCAGCATCCTCAGACGAAGGGCTTCCGGGCCGGCAATGGTACGGCACTCCATCAGATTGGTGATGACGGTCAGGTCGGCCCTGGCCTCATCCGCGCACTCCTGAACCGAGCGCACACTCTGTCCGACAGCAAGGCCGATATCCCATAGCAACGTCAGGAAGCCTTCAATGGCTTCCCGATGCGCTTCCTGATCTTCTGCGCCCAATAAAATGAGCAAATCGATGTCCGATTGCGGATGCAGCTCGCCGCGGCCATATCCCCCTACGGCGAGCAAGGCAATTTGTGCATTACCCCAGTTCAGTCGTTGCCAGGCTTCGCACAGTATCTGGTCAACGAACCAGGCTCGATCCTCAACCAGGCGACGCGTACTGCGTCCGGCTGAAAATCGCTCGTCCAATACCTCGTTTGCCTTGCGGATCGCCTTTTTGAACGCGGCGATGGGGCTGGTCTTTAATGCGAGTTCAGCCTGGAACTGTCCGCGGTCGAACAGTTCGGGATCTACCTGGGGCATACCCGTATTACCTCATGCGGGGGTGCGGGAAATGGTTTCGTCTTTGCGCAGTGTCAGAATTTCATAGCCATCGGCGGTAACCAGTACGGTGTGTTCCCACTGAGCAGACAGCTTGCGGTCCTTGGTGATGGCCGTCCAACCGTCACCAAGCAGCTTGGTTTCAGCGCGGCCCTGGTTAATCATCGGCTCAATGGTGAAGATCATGCCTTCCTTGAGTTCAAGGCCTGTTCCAGCACGCCCATAATGAACAACCTGCGGCTCCTCATGAAAGCCCTTGCCGATACCATGACCACAATACTCGCGCACCACGGAAAAACCCTGTTTTTCAGCGTGCTTCTGAATGATTTCGCCAATATCACCCAGCCGGGCGCCGGGGCGAACAACCGAAATACCTTTATATAGGCACTCCTGAGTTACCTCGCAGAGTCGCTTTGCCCACTCGGCCACTTCGCCGACGCAATACATCTTGCTGGTATCGCCGTGGTAGCCGTCTTTGATAACCGTGATATCCACGTTAAGGATGTCGCCTTTCTTGAGTGGCTTGTCGTTGGGGATGCCATGACAGACGACATGATTAAGCGAAGTACAAATGGACTTGGGGTAGCCCTTGTAATTGAGTGGCGCCGGAATAGCCTGTTGCACATTGACGATATAGTCGTGGCAAAGCTTATTCAGCTCCTCGGTCGTAACGCCCGGCTTAACATGCTCATCCAGCATTTCCAGTACATCAGCCGCCAGTTGGCCGGCGATACGCATTTTCTCGATGTCTTCAGGGGTCTTGATAATAACGGTCATTAGAATCTCTAAGCGCTGCGCAGGCAGCCTGCATATGAACTAAAATAAGAGGGTTGGACAGGATTCTAACAAACCTGTCCTTCGTCACCATCCCAATCGCAGTAGTCTGCCATGGTTTAATTCAGCTGACTTCTGTGGTATAAAGCGCGGCGCTTTTCGGGCAATAGCCCTAAAACGCCCTAAACCCCACACACGTATCGGCACGATGGCCTGGGTGCTCTGCAAGGAGTTGGCCATTGGGATGCGTGGAGGCCCAACCCGACTTATTGAGGAAATATCAATGTCCCAAGTCAACATGCGCGACATGCTGAAGGCCGGTGTGCACTTCGGCCACCAGACCCGTTACTGGAACCCGAAAATGGGTAAGTACATTTTCGGCGCGCGTAACAAGATTCACATCATCAACCTCGAAAAGACTTTGCCGATGTTCAACGAAGCGCTGAGCTTTGTTGAGCGCCTGGCTTCTGGCAAGAACAAAATCCTGTTCGTTGGTACCAAGCGTTCCGCTGGCAAGATCGTTCGCGAAGAAGCTGCTCGTTGTGGCATGCCTTTCGTGGATCACCGCTGGTTGGGCGGTATGCTGACGAACTATAAGACTATTCGTCAGTCCATCAAGCGTCTGCGTGAGCTTGAAGTTCAGGCTGAAGACGGCACCTTCGGCAAGCTGACCAAGAAAGAAGCGCTGATGCGCACTCGCGATCTCGAGAAGCTCGAGCGCAGCTTGGGTGGTATCAAGGAGATGGGCGGTCTGCCGGACGCTCTGTTCGTTATCGACGTTGATCACGAGCGCATCGCGATCACCGAGGCGAACAAGCTTGGTATCCCGGTTATCGGTGTTGTTGATACCAACAGCAGCCCTGAAGGCGTTGATTACATCATCCCGGGTAACGATGACGCCTTCCGCGCTGTCCAGCTGTACCTGAGCGCCACGGCTGATGCCGTACTGCGTGGTAAGCAGAACGCAGGTGCAACACCTGAAGAGTTCGTTCAAGAAGCAGCGAGCGAAGCTGCTGAAGGCTGATTGACCCTGTCGTAAAGACTTGGACATTCAGTGAGCAGGAAGGGGGCTAGGCCCCCTTTTTGCCACTCAGAGAATTACTGCCTTAGGGCATTGGTTTAGACACTGATTCAAGAGGATTCGAGCATGGCAGAGATTACTGCGGCCCTGGTCAAAGAACTGCGTGAGCGTACCGGCCTTGGCATGATGGATTGCAAGAAGGCGTTGACCGCTGCCGGCGGCGACATCGAGAAAGCCATCGATGATATGCGTGCAGCTGGCGCCATCAAGGCGGCCAAGAAGGCTGGTAACATCGCTGCTGAAGGTGCGATTGCTGTCAAGGTTTCCGACGACAACAAGGCTGCTCTGATCATCGAAGTCAACTCCCAGACTGACTTCCTGGCTCTGCAGGATGACTTCAAGGCTTTCGTTGCAGATAGCTTGAATAAGGCGTTCGATCAGAAGCTGACTGATGCTGCTCCGCTGGTAGAGTCCCAGGAAGAGGCGCGTCTGGCGCTGGTTTCCAAAACAGGCGAAAACGTCACTATTCGTCGCCTGACTCGTGTGGAAGGTGATGTGATAGGTGCCTACCTGCACGGCCACCGCATCGGTGTTGTTGTTGCTCTGAACGGTGGTACGCCTGAGCTGGCTCGTGATATCGCGATGCACATTGCTGCAAGCAACCCCCAGTTCCTGAATCCTTCTCAGGTTTCTGAAGAAGCGATTGCCAAGGAAAAAGAAATCTTCCTGGCACTGAACGCAGACAAGATTGCTGGCAAGCCGGAAAATATTGTTGAAAACATGGTCAAAGGCCGTATCAACAAATTCTTGGCTGAGGCAAGCCTGGTTGAGCAGCCTTTTGTAAAGGATCCGGAAGTCAAGGTTGGCGATCTGGCTAAGAAGGCTGGCGCTGAAATCGTTTCCTTCGTCCGTTACGAAGTAGGTGAAGGTATCGAGAAAGCCGAAGTGGACTTCGCAGCTGAGGTGGCCGCTCAGGTCGCAGCCAGCAAGCAGTAAGACGCTATCGATGCTGAAAAAGAGGCTGCCCGCCACCGCGTGCGGCCTCTTTTTTCAAGTAGCGAAGGTATGGGTTTTCTTTTTTATTTGGTAACGATCCCACTATCGATGCGTCAACGCTGACGTTCCGGCTCGGTAATGGGAAAATGATTTGTTTTTTATTATTTCAAATCGTCGCAGGAGAGACTGAATGGCTCAGCAGATGAGTGGTCGCCAACCCCGTTACAAACGTATTCTGCTTAAACTCAGCGGCGAAGCCCTAATGGGATCCGAAGACTTCGGGATTGACCCAAAAGTGCTTGATCGTATGTCCTTGGAAATCGGTCAGCTTGTTGGTATTGGTGTTCAGGTCGGGCTGGTGATTGGTGGTGGTAACCTGTTCCGTGGGGCTGCGTTGTCAGCCGCAGGTATGGACCGTGTTACGGGTGACCATATGGGTATGCTGGCTACCGTTATGAATGCGCTGGCTATGCGTGATTCCCTGGAGCGCTCCAATATCCCGGCAACTGTTATGTCAGCCATCTCTATGGTGGGTGTGACCGATCAGTATGATCGTCGTAAGGCTATGCGTCAGTTGCAGAACGGCGAGGTGGTTATTTTCTCGGCCGGTACGGGTAACCCATTCTTTACCACTGATTCGGCTGCCTGCTTGCGTGCTATCGAAGTTGAGGCTGATCTGGTGCTTAAAGCAACTAAGGTCGATGGCGTGTACACTGCAGATCCTTTCAAGGACCCGAATGCGGAAAGGTTCGATCGCTTGACGTATGACGAAGTGCTCGACCGTAAGCTGGGCGTGATGGACCTGACAGCAATCTGTCTGTGTCGTGATCATAAGATGCCGCTTCGGGTGTTCAATATGAATAAATCCGGCGCCTTGCTGAATATTGTTGTAGGCGGCGGAGAAGGTACTTTGATCGAAGAGGGCACAGTATGATCAATGAAATAAAGCAAGACGCTCAAAGCCGAATGACCAAGACCATTGAAGCGCTTGGTCACGCTTTCGCCAAGATCCGTACTGGACGCGCTCATCCAAGCATTCTTGATAGCGTTATGGTGTCCTATTACGGTAGCGACACGCCGCTGCGCCAGGTGGCCAACGTGACAGTGGAAGATTCCCGCACGTTGGCGCTGACTGTTTTTGATAAAAGCATGATTCAGGCTGTTGAAAAAGCCATCATGACTTCGGATCTGGGACTGAACCCAGCGACAGCCGGGACTACCATTCGCGTCCCGATGCCGGCTCTAACTGAGGAAACTCGAAAGGGTTTCACTAAGCAGGCGCGCCAGGAGGCTGAACAGGCTCGTGTTTCCGTGCGGAATATTCGCCGTGATGCGCTGGCTCAGTTGAAGGATCTCCTCAAGGAAAAGGAAATCAGCGAAGACGAAGAGCGTCGTGCGCAGGATGAGATCCAGAAATTGACTGATAAATATGTCGCTGAGGTCGATAAGGCCTTGGAGGCTAAGGAAACTGATTTGATGGCCGTTTGACGGCAGGGATGCAAGATGGGCAATAGCGACCCTAGTTCTGTAGTACCGCGTCATGTCGCCATTATCATGGATGGTAATAACCGCTGGGCTCGCCGGCGGTTACTGCCTGGAGTGGCAGGACATAGAGCTGGTGTCGACGCTGTTCGTGCGGCTATAGAAGTCTGTGCGGACGCCGGTGTCGAAGTGCTCACGTTGTTTGCGTTTTCCAGTGAAAACTGGCGGCGCCCGACTGATGAAGTCAGTGCATTGATGGAGCTGTTTCTATCAGCGCTTCGACGGGAAGCCAAAAAGCTCGATCAGAACGGCATACGTCTTCGCATCATTGGAGATCGTTCCAGGTTTCATCCTGAACTGCAGCGTGAGATGGAGCAGGCAGAAGCCTTGACTGCTGGTCATACAAGACTGGTACTCCAGGTGGCTGCCAATTATGGTGGTCAGTGGGACATCGCCCAGGCGGCTCAGCGGCTGGCGCAGGCAGTCAAGGAGGGTACGCTTGAGCCTGAGCGGATAACGCCTGAGTTACTTCAGAACTGCTTGACCACCGCAGGCATGCCTTTACCTGATCTATGTATCCGTACGGGTGGAGAGCATCGCATCAGCAATTTCCTGCTCTGGCAATTGGCTTATGCGGAGCTATATTTTTCCGACTTGTTCTGGCCTGACTTCAAACATGAGGCTATGCGTAAGGCGTTGGCGGATTATGCGACGCGGCAAAGACGCTTTGGAAAGACCAGTGAACAGATTGAAGCAGAAGTGAGAGCATCATGCTAAAGCAAAGGGTCCTTACCGCTCTGGTGTTGCTGCCCATAGCGATTGGGGGCTTCTTTTTGCTAGAAGGTGGGATATTCGCTGCCTTTATCGGAGCGGTGGTTTCCCTGGGTGCTTGGGAGTGGGCTCGGCTTTCCGGGCTCGTCTCTCAGGCGGCTCGTGTAGGTTATGCAGCTGTAATTGCTTTCCTTCTTCTGCTCTGCTGGCAGATGCCTCAGCTGGCGTTGGCTATCCTGCCGATGGCAGTGGCTTGGTGGATTTTTGCTGCCGTGCTCGTAATGACCTATCCAGAAAGCGCTCATTACTGGAAGTCAACTTGGCGACGCCTTTTGATTGGTGTGGCTATCTTGGTTCCTGCCTGGCAGGGGTTGATCCTGCTGAAGCAGTGGCCTCTCAATAATTGGCTTATTCTTGGTGTCATGCTGCTGGTATGGGTGGCTGACATTGGTGCTTATTTTTCCGGCAAAGCATTTGGCAAGCGCAAGCTTGCTCCCAAGGTAAGTCCAGGTAAAAGCTGGGAGGGCATGATTGGCGGCCTAATAGCCAGTCTTGTGCTGACATTGGGTGTAGGTCTCTATCGCGGATGGGATGCCAATACTTTGATTAAGGCTCTGATCGGTGCTTCGCTGGTGGTCGTTATTTCGGTTGTAGGTGATCTTACGGAGAGCATGTTCAAGCGACAGGTAGGGCTTAAGGACAGTAGCCAGCTTCTACCTGGGCATGGCGGCATCATGGATCGTATTGATAGTCTGACCGCTGCAGTACCTCTTTACGCAGCACTTCTCTGGTGGTCGGGCTGGGGTGTTATGTGACTAGTCCTCAAAACATTACTGTACTGGGTGCTACCGGATCGATAGGTCTTAGTACTTTAGATGTCATTGCACGTCATCCTGATCGTTACAGAGCATTTGCGTTAACTGGCTATACCAGGCTCGATGAGCTCGGAGCGCTTTGTATCACTCATGAGCCGAGGTTTGCTGTAGTGCCGGGCAGCGCGCAGGCCGAAGCGCTGGAACATAGAATCAAGGCGGCTGGACTCTCGACGCAAGTGCTGGTCGGTGAGGCAGGGCTAAGTGAAGTATCAGCTCATCCTGATGTTGATGCTGTTATGGCTGCTATCGTTGGCGCGGCAGGTCTTAAGCCTACCCTTGCAGCCGTCGAGGCAGGAAAAAAGGTTCTCCTTGCCAATAAAGAGGCGCTTGTCATGAGCGGCTCCCTGTTTATGCAGGCTGTCAAAACGTACAACGCAAAGCTGTTACCAATTGATAGTGAGCACAATGCCATTTTTCAATGCCTGCCAGTAGGCTATGAAGAGGGACTGGTGGCAAAAGGGGTGCGGCGAATTTTGCTGACGGCTTCAGGCGGGCCTTTCCGTGAAACCTCATTGGAGGTATTGCGTGACGTTACGCCTGATCAGGCGTGCGCGCATCCTAACTGGTCGATGGGACGTAAAATTTCAGTAGACTCTGCCACCATGATGAACAAGGGGTTGGAGTTCATTGAGGCCTGCTGGTTGTTCAATGCAAGGCCTGATCAGGTTGAAGTTGTTGTTCATCCTCAAAGTGTTATCCATTCGTTAGTGGACTACATTGACGGTTCGGTTCTTGCGCAGTTGGGCAATCCCGATATGCGTACGCCAATTGCTCATGCATTGGCATGGCCTGAGCGAATAGAATCCGGGGTTAGCCCTCTTGACCTGTTTGCAGTAGCACGCCTTGATTTTCAAAAGCCTGATGAGCAGCGCTTTCCTTGCCTCAGATTGGCGAGAGAAGCTATTAGCGCAGGTGGTACCGCGCCTGCCACATTGAACGCTGCGAACGAAGTGGCAGTAGATGCCTTTCTAAACGGCAGGGCACGCTTTGATGAGATACCGCAGATCATCGAGGCTGTGCTCCAGCAGGAAACAATCTCTGCCGTAACCGATCTTGAATGTGTCATGCAAGCGGATCGCCATGCCAGGGACTCAGCCAATGTCTGGCTTGAGCGCCACAGGCGCTAAGCGCGGAGGAACGCCATGAGTGCACTGTATATGATTCTTGGAACCCTGATTGCATTAGGGGTGTTGGTTACTTTCCATGAGTTTGGGCACTTTTGGGTTGCTCGTCGATGTGGTGTCAAGGTCCTGCGTTTCTCTGTTGGATTTGGTAAGGCGCTATTTCGTTGGCATGACAGGCAGGGAACTGAGTTCGTAGTAGCAGCAATACCGCTTGGCGGTTATGTAAAAATGCTGGACGAGCGAGAAGGGGAGGTTTCTGCTGACCAGATCGACCAGACGTTCAATCGTAAGTCTGTATATCAGCGTATCGCTATCGTAGCGGCGGGTCCGGTGGCCAATTTCTTATTGGCTATCGTGTTCTTTTGGGCTCTGGCCATGCTTGGAACTCAGCAGGTCAAGCCTGTCGTCGGAAAAGTCGATGAAGGTAGTCTTGCTGCGCAAGCAGGCTTGCAGGCAAACGATGAAATCGTCTCGGTTGATGGGAAGGCCGTTTCCGGATGGGGTGAGGTCAACCTCAAGCTGGTTCGCCGTCTCGGTGAAACGGGTACGTTGGTCGTGGAAACTCGCGAGTCTGGTAACAGTCAGCAAGAAGTACATTCCATTCGGCTTGATGGTTGGCTCAAGGACTCTGATAGCCCGGACCCTATTGGATCTCTCGGCATACATCCATGGCGTCCGGCACTGCCACCTGTTGTGGCTGAACTAGATCCTGAGGGGCCTGCCTCCAGAGCAGGTATTCAGTCTGGTGATCGTATTGTTTCGGTTGAGGGTTCATCGGTTAACGACTGGCAAGAGGTGGTCGATTATGTTCGTGCCCACCCGAATCAAACAGTAAACCTAGTGCTTAATCGTTCCGGAATTGAGCGCTCTGTCCCAGTTATGCTTTCTAGCAAAGGTGATGCAAAAAGTGCCTCTGGCTACTTGGGCGCTGGTGTCAAGGGCGTGGAATGGCCCTCTGAAATGCTTCGGGAAGTCAGCTATGGCCCGCTGGAGGCCGTAGGTCAGGGACTTTTGCGCACTTGGACCATGAGTTTGCTGACGCTCGACTCGCTTAAGAAAATGTTGCTTGGGGAACTCTCGGTAAAAAACTTGAGTGGGCCGATAACCATTGCTAAAGTGGCGGGCGCTTCTGCCCAGTCAGGTGTCAGTGACTTCTTAAACTTCCTGGCCTACCTGAGCATAAGCCTTGGGGTTTTAAACCTGCTTCCTGTGCCGGTACTGGACGGTGGACATTTGTTGTTCTACTTCGTCGAGTGGGCAAGAGGGAAACCTGTATCCGAGCGCATTCAGGCGTGGGGTATGCAGATTGGTATAAGCCTAATTGTTGGTGTCATGTTACTGGCTCTGGTCAATGACCTTGGGCGTCTGTAACTCGCCGCTGAACGCTTAGTCTGCCGTATAAGCGGTAGGCTATTTATTTGTCAGTTGGAATAAAAAAGGGACTCATGAAACGCTTGCTGCTACCTGCGGTAATAGCCGCGCTGATGATCGGCGAGGTTCACGCCGAGTCCTTCACCATCTCCGATATTCGTGTAAACGGTTTGCAGAGGGTTTCTGCCGGAAGCGTTTTCGGTGCATTACCTCTTAACGTAGGCGATGCTGTAGATGATCGTCGCCTTTCCGATGCGACTCGCTCCCTGTTCCGTACGGGTTTTTTCCAAGATATTCAATTAGGGCGTGACGGTAACGTCCTGGTTGTGAGCGTAGTTGAGCGCCCCTCGATTTCAAGCATCACTATTGAGGGCAACAAGGCGATCTCAGAAGACGACCTTAAAAAAGGTCTTCAACAATCGGGTTTGGCTGAAGGTGAAATTTTCCAGCAGGCAACGCTGGAAGGTGTGCGCAATGAGCTGCTTCGTCAGTATGTTGCTCAAGGTCGCTATTCTGCCAATATCGAAACCGAGGTCATTCCGCAGCCACGTAACCGCGTTCAGTTGAAAATCAAAATCAACGAAGGTGAAGTGGCAACGATCTCTCAGGTCAATATTGTCGGAAATCATGTGTTTCCAGAGCAGGATCTAATTGATCTGTTCGAATTGAAGAAAAGCCATCTGCTTTCTTTCTTCAAAAACGACGACAAATATTCCCGTGAAAAACTTTCTGGCGATCTTGAGCGCTTGCGCTCCTATTACCTTGATCGTGGTTATATCAATATGGATATCACCTCGACTCAGGTATCGATTACGCCTGATAAGAAACACGTCTATATTACGGTCAACGTCAACGAAGGTGAAAAATACACCGTTCGGGATGTAAAACTTTCAGGTGACCTGAAAGTGCCGGAAGAAGAAATTCGCAGGCTGATGTTGGTACAGCCCGGACAGGTGTTCTCTCGAAAGGTGATGACTGGCACCTCAGATCTGATCACCCGCCGCCTCGGGAATGAAGGCTATACGTTCGCTAATGTGAACGGTGTACCGGAACCACATGATGATGACCATACGGTTTCGTTGACCTTTGTAGTCGATCCCGGCAAGCGTGCCTATGTAAATCGTATCAATTTCCGTGGCAATACCAAGACGGAAGATGAAGTCCTCCGCCGCGAAATGCGCCAGATGGAAGGTGGCTGGGCCTCTACTTACCTGATTGATCAGTCCAAAACCCGTTTGGAACGTCTGGGCTATTTCAAGGAAGTCAATGTCGAGACGCCGCCGGTTCCTGGCACTGACGATCAGGTCGACGTGAATTACTCTGTGGAAGAACAACCGTCTGGTTCTATTACCGCAAGTGTTGGCTTTGCTCAAAGTGCGGGTTTGATCCTGGGTGGATCTATCAGCCAGAGCAACTTCTTGGGTACTGGTAATAGAGTAAGCGTAGGCTTGACGAGAAGTCAGTATCAGACTCGCTACAATTTCAGCTTTACTGATCCTTACTGGACCGATGACGGTGTGAGCCTTGGCTATAACGCCTTCTATCGCTCAACCAATTATGATGATCTGGATGTTGATATTTCCAGTTACTCCATCAATAGCCTCGGCTTTGGGGTAAATTTTGGCTATCCGATCAGTGAAACGTCTCGACTGAACTTTGGGCTTGGCGTTCAGCGTGATGAGCTTGACCCCAATAACTATACTGTCGACGAAGTTTATAAATTCATTGAACAGGAAGGGGATAGTTTCACTAACTTTAAAGCTTCGATCGGCTGGTCAGAGTCAACCCTAAATAAAGGCGTGCTGGCTACTCGAGGGCACTCGCAAAGTCTTTCTCTGGAAACAACAATTCCGGGAAGCGATCTGAGCTATTACAAAGTTGACTATCGTGGTCAGACTTTTGCTGGGTTAACGCAGAATACTGCACTTCGCTTCCATACCGAGCTGGGATATGGCGATGGTTATGGTTCAACCAGCGGCTTGCCATTTTATGAAAATTACTATGCTGGTGGTTTTAATTCAGTTCGTGGTTTTGAAGATAGCAGCCTTGGTCCGAGGAGTACTCCTGCTTCTGGAAGATATAAGGCTCAAGGTCAAGAAACAGATACCGATCAAGATCCTGAACCATTTGGCGGTAATGTGTTGATCACAGGCGGGGCCGAATATCTGTTCCCCTTGCCTTTCGTGAAAGATCAGCGTCAGTTGCGAACAGTGCTGTTCTGGGATGTAGGTAGTGTTTTCGACACCAAGTGCCGCTTGGTCGACAAGGATAGTGCCAGCTGTAACAAGGTCAGCTTTTCCAATATGGCAAGCTCTGTGGGTGTTGGCTTGACTTGGGTAACTGCGTTGGGTCCGTTAAGCTTCAGTCTGGGTATGCCCGTCAAGAAGCCTGATAATGCCGATACGCAGGTATTCCAATTCTCGCTGGGCCAGACGTTCTAATTGATCCAACTCTATATCGCGTTTAAACGCAGGAGTGCATTGTGCGTAAGTTCTTCCGTTTCGCCTTGATCGCCGCCGCTGTTGTTGCCACCCCGGCTTTTGCCGAGATGAAGATTGCGGTGCTCAATTATCAAATGGCACTCCTGGAGTCGGATGCGGCAAAAAAATACGCTGTAGACGCTGAGAAAAAGTTCGGTCCGCAGCTCAATAAGCTGAAGGCGTTGGAAAGTGATGCAAAGAATATTCAAAGTCGCCTTGCTGCCGGGGGCGATAAAATGAAAGATTCTGAGCGTGACCGTCTTGAGTCGGATTTCAAACAAAAAGCACGCGACTTCCAGTTTCAGTCGAAAGAGCTGAACGAAGCCAAGGCCGCAGCTGATCGCGATATGTTGAAGCAGCTCAAACCGAAGCTGGATAAAGCGGTGGAAGAAGTATTGAAGAAGGGCAACTACGACATCGTCATCGAGCGTGGCGCTGTGGTTGATGCCAAGCCTCAATATGATATTACACGTGATGTTATCGAGCGGATGAACCAGAACCGCTAATGATGACCTCTACCACTTACACTCTAAGGCAGCTGGCAGAGCGCCTTGGAGCTGAGCTCCGGGGAAACCCGGAGCTTCTCATTTCTGGTCTTGCGACATTGCAGGATGCCCAGCCCGAGCAATTGAGTTTCCTTGCCAATGCCCAGTACAAGAAATACTTGGCTGACACAAAAGCAGGTGCTGTGATCCTGCACCCGACTGAGGTGGAAGGATTTTCAGGCAATTGCCTGGTAATCGCCAATCCTTACCTTGCCTATGCGCAGCTTTCCCATCTGTTTGATCGAAAACCTCTGCCGAAAGCTGGTATTCATCCTTCCGCCCTGGTCGCTGAGGATGCTTTTGTAGACCCTACGGCAAGTGTCGGTGCGTATGCAGTTATCGAGTCAGGTGTATCGATAGGTGCAGGTGTTGTCATTGGAGCGCATTGCTTCGTCGGTGCTCGTAGTCAGATCGGCGAAAACGGATGGCTTGCACCGCGAGTTACGCTGTATCACGACGTTCGAGTTGGGAAGCGAGTGGTTATCCAGTCTGGCGCCGTTATCGGCGGCGAGGGATTTGGTTTTGCGAACCATCAGGGGCAATGGAAAAAAATTGCTCAGCTGGGTGGTGTCAGTATTGGCGATGATGTCGAGATTGGCGCCAATACTACTATCGATCGAGGCGCGCTGGCCGACACGATCATCAGTAATGGCGTTAAGCTCGACAACCAGATAATGATTGCTCACAACGTACAAATTGGTGAGCACACAGCGATGGCGGCTTGCGTAGGGATCTCGGGCAGTACCAAGATCGGACGCCATTGCACGATTGCCGGCGGTGTCGGCATGGTTGGACATATTGAGGTCTGCGATAACGTTTTCGTTACTGGCATGACCATGGTTACCCGCTCGATTACCGAGCCAGGCGCTTATTCTTCCGGCACGGCAATGCAGCCTGCTGCCGAATGGAGAAAAAGTGCGGCTCGTATCCGTCACCTGGATGATATGGCTCGGCGTCTGCAGCTTCTCGAAAAAACAGTAGCTGCCGTGACCTTACAGGATGACGCTGCTTCTGATGCAGAGTAACGCATCGGGCGTTTCCTTTTTTTTGAACAGGCCTCTCCAGATATGATGGACATTAACGAGATTCGCGAATACTTGCCTCACCGCTACCCGTTCCTGTTGGTGGACCGGGTAGTGGAGCTGGACATTGAAGGCAAGCGTATTCGTGCCTACAAAAATGTCAGCATCAACGAACCCTTTTTTAATGGTCATTTCCCTCAGCATCCCATTATGCCGGGTGTTTTGATTATCGAAGCAATGGCGCAAGCGGCAGGGATTCTTGGTTTCAAGATGATGAATTCTTCTCCGGCAGAGGGAACCCTGTATTACTTTGTCGGCTCGGATAACATGCGCTTTCGTCAGCCTGTTTTGCCGGGCGATCAGTTGCAGCTGGAAGCTCGTTTCATTAGTTGCAAGCGCGGCATTTGGAAGTTCGAATGCCAGGCAACAGTTGACGAGAAAGCGGTATGCTCTGCTGAAATTATCTGTGCGGAACGCAAACTATGAGTTTGATCGACCCTAGGGCGATCATTGAGCCAGGCGCCAAACTGGCTGACGACGTCAAGGTTGGGCCTTGGTCCATCGTAGGCGCCGATGTTGAAGTGGGTGAGGGCACGGTCATAGGCCCGCACGTTATACTGCATGGACCAACGGTCATCGGTAAGCACAACCGCATCTACCAGTTTTCTACGATTGGAGAGGACACCCCAGACCTCAAGTACAAGGGTGAACCTACGCGCCTTGTTATTGGTGACCATAATGTCATTCGCGAGGGTGTCACGATCCATCGGGGGACCGTTCAGGACCGTAGCGAAACCACTATAGGTGACCATAACCTGCTGATGGCATATGTCCACATCGGGCATGACAGTGTGATAGGCAATAACTGCATTCTGGTCAATAACACGGCGTTGGCAGGGCATGTCCATGTGGATGATTGGGCAATTTTGTCCGGTTACACACTGGTACATCAATTCTGCCGTATCGGTGCACACAGCTTTTCAGGTATGGGCACTGCCATCGGTAAGGATGTGCCTGCCTACGTAACGGTCTTTGGCAACCCGGCCGAAGCGCGCAGCATGAATTTTGAAGGCTTGCGCCGCCGTGGTTTTTCCAGTGAAGCGATTCATGCCCTCCGTCGTGCTTACAAGGTTGTCTACCGCCAAGGTTTGACGGTTGACGAAGCATTGAAGGAATTGGAGCAGGTTGCTCTTGAGTTTCCCGAAGTTGCAGTCTTCAGGGACTCTATAGTCAGCTCCACACGCGGCATAACACGTTAATCCTTTCAAGGCCGCAGATGCGGCCTTCAGTTTATATTGGCGCTATTAAAGAGCTGGGTATGTCTGCCTTGAATCGACCCTTGCGAATCGCTCTCGTTGCCGGTGAGGCTTCTGGGGATATTTTGGGCTCAGGCCTTATGAGAGCGCTTAAAGCACGGCATTCGGCTGTCGAGTTCATCGGTGTTGGCGGTCCGCGCATGGAGGCAGAGGGCATGAGCTCGGCCTTTCCCATGGAGCGACTCTCCGTCATGGGGCTGGTAGAGGTGCTAGGCCGGCTTCGAGAGCTTTTGCGGCGTCGAAAAGAGCTTATCCAGACACTCATACAGGCCCGCCCCGATGTCTTTATTGGCATTGATGCGCCAGATTTCGTACTTGAAATGGAGCAGCAGCTTCGTGCCGCAGGGATACCGACTGTTCATTATGTCAGTCCCTCTGTCTGGGCATGGCGGCAAAAGCGTGTTCTTAAGATTCGTGAGGCCTGCGATCTCATGTTGACGTTGTTTCCTTTTGAAGCCCGCTTCTATGAGGAAAAGCAGGTTCCCGTGCGTTTCGTTGGGCACCCGCTGGCCGATACCATTCCGCTTGATCCTGATCGCACGCTTGCCCGCAAAGCTTTGGGCTTGCCGCCAGATGGGCCAGTCGTTGCTTTGCTCCCAGGAAGTCGTGGTGGTGAAGTTTCACGGCTGGGTGCTCTTTTTTTCGATGCCGCAGAACGGTTGAGTGCGTTAAGGCCTGATATTCAATTTGTATTGCCTTGTGCCAATGAGCATCGGCGTAAGCAGATAGAGTCTTTACTTGAAGGCCGCTCTGTTCGTGTGATGTTGACTCAGGGGCAGTCACATGAAGTGCTGGCCAGCTGTAATGCTGTGCTTATTGCTTCAGGAACGGCCACATTGGAAGCAATGCTTTTTAAACGTCCAATGGTGGTCGCCTATAAGGTGGCTCCATTGACGTACTGCATCTTGAAACGGATGGTAAGGAGTCCTTATATCTCTTTACCGAACTTGCTGGCAGGCAAGCCTCTTGTTCCCGAGTTGATTCAGGACGATGCCACGGCAGAAAGATTGGTAAACGCGATATTGCCTCTTTTGGATGATCCCTCTATGCAAACAGAAGGATTTGAAGCTATTCATCACGCATTACGTCAGGACGCGTCACGACAAGCCGCAGATGCAGTACTGACGCTTATTGGGGTTGATTGATGCAATTGGGTTTGGATTTCACATTGGTGCAGGAATTGGTCGCAGGTGTCGATGAAGTAGGACGAGGTCCCTTATGTGGGCCTGTCGTTACCGCTGCTGTGATCCTGGACCCAGCACGTCCTATCCATGGGCTCAACGACTCTAAAAAGCTTACCAAGGCGCGCCGCGAGGCGTTGTTTGAAGAAATTCATGAAAAGGCATTGGCATGCTGTATCGCTCGCGCCGATGTTCATGAAATTGATGAGATCAATATTCTTCATGCAACCATGCTGGCAATGAAGCGAGCGGTTGAAGGACTGGCTGTTTTACCCAAGCTGGCCTTGATCGATGGTAATCGCTGCCCGGTACTGTCGGTTCCAAGTACTGCGGTGATCAAGGGTGACAGTCAGGTGCCTGCTATCGCAGCAGCGTCTATATTGGCTAAGGTCTCTCGAGATCGGGAAATGGCAGAAATGGATCTGCTTTATCCAGGATATGGCTTGGCAGGTCACAAGGGGTATCCCACAGCTGAGCATCTTGATGCACTTAAACGGCTTGGCCCTACGCCTATACATCGACGCTCATTCGCGCCCGTGCGGGATGCTTTTGCTGCGTTGGAAGTCAGCGTGAGGCAAGTTTCAGGGGCTATGGCGCTCTAATCGAAGATTAAGAAAAAACGAACCGACGGACGGCGACGCCTGTATTTTCTAGGCTGAACAGTGTTGGCGCATTCATTTGCCTGAGCATGCATATCTGCTCATTCCTATCAAGCTTCTAGCTTGTCCTCCCGGTTAGTACAATTCCGGTTCGTTTTTGCATGATTGTCGGGGTTTCCATGACCGTATCCTTTGTTCACTTGCGTTTGCATACTGAATATTCGCTGGTTGATGGTCTGGTCAGGGTAAAGCCCTTGGTCAAGTCGGTAGCGGGGGCAGGCATGCCTGCTGTAGCTGTGACAGACCAGAATAATTTGTGCTCGCTGGTAAAGTTTTACAAGGCTGCTATGGGTGCCGGTATCAAGCCCATCTGTGGCTCCGACCTGTGGCTGGCCAATCCTGATGAGGAGGGGCCGCTTACCCGCCTGACCTTGCTGGTCATGAATAAACAAGGCTATAGAAACCTGACTGAGCTGGTTTCGCGCGGTTATCAGGAAGGACAGCACGAAGGCCAGATCATTGTCCAACGTGAGTGGGTCAAGGCGGCTGCCGACGGCTTGATTGCGCTTTCCGGCTCTAAAGAGGGTGAGGTGGGGCTGGCCTTGCTGGCCGGTGATAACGTACGCGCCGAGCGGTTGTTAGGTGAATGGCTGGACGTCTTTAGTGATCGTTTTTACCTGGAGGTGCAGCGTACCCAGCGCGTCAATGATGAAGAACATCTTCACGCCGCGGTTGCCTTGGCGGATCGTTGCAACGTACCGCTTGTAGCAACCAACGATGTTCGTTTTATCAAGCAGGACGATTTCGAGGCCCATGAAACGAGGGTCTGCATTGGCGAGGGGCGGGTACTCGATGATCCGTTGCGTCCTCGTACCTATAGCGATCAACAGTACCTCAAGTCTCCTGAGGAGATGTGGGAGCTTTTTAGTGATCTGCCAGAGGCCTTAGAAAATACGGTCGAAATCGCCAAGCGCTGCAACATTGAAGTGCAGCTTGGCAAATATTTCTTGCCTAATTTCCCTATTCCCGAAGGCATGACCATTGACGATTACCTGCGAAAGGTATCGTTTGACGGATTGGAAGAGCGCCTAGCGGTACTCCTGCCTAAGGAAACGCCGGATTACGAGGCCAAGCGGCAAGTCTATGTGGATCGCTTGAACTTCGAGCTGAATATCATCATTCAGATGGGGTTTCCTGGCTACTTCCTCATCGTAATGGACTTCATTCAGTGGGCGAAGAACAATGGCGTCCCGGTGGGGCCGGGTCGTGGGTCGGGTGCTGGCTCGCTGGTAGCGTATGTGCTGAAAATTACGGATCTGGATCCACTAGCCTATGATCTGCTGTTCGAGCGCTTCCTTAACCCTGAACGTATTTCCATGCCTGACTTCGATGTCGATTTCTGCATGGACGGTCGTGACCGCGTAATTGATTATGTTGCAGGCGCCTATGGGCGTAACGCGGTCAGTCAGATCATCACCTTTGGCACCATGGCCGCAAAGGCGGTGGTTCGTGACGTTGCCCGTGTGCAGGGTAAGTCTTACGGTCTGGCCGACAGATTGTCCAAGATGATCCCCTTCGAAGTAGGCATGACGCTTCAGAAAGCCTATGAGCAGGAGGAGATGCTTCGTGACTTCCTCAAGGTCGACGAAGAGGCCCAGGAAATCTGGGACATGGCGCTCAAACTGGAGGGTATCACTCGGGGAACCGGTAAGCATGCGGGTGGTGTGGTAATCGCACCTACCAAACTGACAGACTTCTCTCCCGTTTCTTGCGATGAGGACGGTAACGGACTGGTTACCCAGTTCGATAAGGACGATGTAGAGCAGGCGGGCCTGGTGAAGTTCGACTTCCTGGGTTTGCGAACATTGACCATCATTAAATGGGCAATGGAAACGATCAATCGAGAGCATGCTGCAAAAGGGCTCGATCCGGTTAACATCGACTTTATCCCGCTGGATGACAAGAAAACCTACGATCTCTTGCAGAAGGCGGAGACGACGGCCGTGTTCCAGCTGGAATCCCGCGGCATGAAAGAGCTGATCAAAAAGCTCAAGCCCGACTGCCTGGAAGACCTGATTGCATTGGTGGCCTTGTTCCGTCCGGGGCCGCTGCAGTCAGGCATGGTAGATGACTTCATCAACCGAAAGCACGGCCGTGCCGAGCTGGCCTATCCCCACCCCGATTATCAGTATGAAGGGCTCAAGCCTGTCCTGGCTCCCACCTATGGCATCATCCTGTATCAAGAGCAGGTTATGCAGATTGCCCAGGTCATGGGGGGCTATACCCTGGGTCAGGCCGACATGCTGCGTCGCGCCATGGGTAAGAAAAAGCCGGAGGAAATGGCCAAGCAGCGGGGCGGCTTTATTGAAGGTTGTGCCAATAATGGCATCGATGCTGAGCTTGCCGGTAACATCTTTGATCTGGTAGAAAAATTTGCGGGTTATGGCTTCAACAAGTCCCACTCGGCTGCCTATGGTCTGGTGTCCTATCAAACTGCCTGGCTGAAGGCGCATTTCCCTGCGCCGTTCATGGCTGCGGTGTTGTCAGCGGATATGCACAACACCGATAAGGTGGTAATCCTCATTGAGGAATGCCGCCATATGAAACTGCGGATCGATGCGCCGGATGTGAACATCTCTGACTTCAAGTTCACTGTAAATGAAGGTGGACGCATCGTTTACGGTCTTGGTGCTATCAAGGGGGTTGGTGAGGGTCCGGTAGAGGCGATTGTAGAAGCGCGCCAGGAGGGGCCTTTCAAGGATCTGTTCGATTTCTGCGACCGTGTCGATCTCAAGCGCATCAACAAACGTACCCTTGAAGCGCTTATTCGCTCGGGAGCGCTGGATCGCCTGGGGCCGCATTATCATGACGAGCTCAAGGCCTACCAGGCGACTATCGATCAGAATCGCTCAGTGCTGTTGGCCGCAATGGAAGAGGCGATTGCGGCAGCCGAGCAAACGGCACGGAGCAATAACAGCGGGCATATGGATTTATTCGGGGGTGTGTTTGCCGAGCCGGAAGCCGATGTCTACGTTAATCATTACAAGGCACGAGCGCTGACGCTCAAGGAGCGTCTACGGGGGGAAAAGGAAACCCTCGGCCTGTACCTGACGGGGCATCCGATCGATGAGTATGAGGGTGAAGTACGGCGACTGGCTCGCCAGCGCATTGTGGACCTCAAGCCCTCTCGTGAAACCCAGACGGTTGCCGGCCTTATCGTTAATCTGCGTGTGATGAAAAACAAGCGCGGCGATAAGATGGGGTTTGTTACACTGGATGATCGCTCGGGCCGGATTGAGGCTTCGCTGTTTGCCGAAGCATTTCATGCTGCTCAGTCCTTGTTGCAGACTGACGCCTTGGTCATTGTTGAGGGCGAAGTCAGCCAGGATGATTTCTCGGGCGGCTTGAGACTGCGCGCCAAGCGCGTGCTGGGCCTGGAAGAGGCTCGCACCGCATTGGCTGAAAGTCTGCGCATCTCGGTTGCAAGCGATGCATTGAAAGGCGACCGTCTTCGGTGGTTGGCCGACCTCTGTACCAAGCATCGGGGCGCTTGCCCGGTTACGCTGGATTATCGAAGCCAGGATGCTAGGGCCCTGCTGCAATTTGGCGAGCAGTGGAGAATCGATCCTGGTGATGGCCTGATACAGGCACTACGTGACCAGTTTGGAAGAGAAAACGTCTTCCTGAACTACCGTTGATCCGAGCGGCGCGAGTGCCGCTCATTCGACCAAACCATGCCAATGGCCTCAAGGGTTGAGGCGGCAGATCTCGATAATTGATCTGCCGGCCTCGACCTGATCCGCCTGATCTTTTAAGGTAGGCGACCCGGCCGCTGGCTCAAGATTGCAAGACGGATACTCATGAACCCGAACTATCTCGATTTCGAACAGCCGATCGCTGACCTCCAGGCCAAGATTGAAGAGCTTCGCTTGGTTGGTAATGACAATTCGCTGAACATCAGTGACGAGATTGCCCGGCTGCTGGAAAAGAGCCAGGCACTGACCAAAAGTATTTTCGGTAGTCTGAGCAGCTGGCAGGTGGCTCGTCTGGCGCGTCACCCCTTGCGGCCCTACACGCTGGACTATATCAGCCATCTTTTCGTTGATTTCGAAGAGCTTCATGGCGACCGTCATTTCGCTGATGATCCAGCCATTGTTGGCGGTATCGCTCGTCTGGATGATCAACCCGTCATGGTCATCGGTCATCAGAAGGGGCGTGAGGTACGTGAAAAGGTACGTCGTAATTTTGGTATGCCTCGCCCGGAAGGTTACCGTAAAGCCTGCCGTCTGATGGAAATGGCCGAGCGTTTCAAGATGCCGATTCTGACGTTTATCGATACTCCCGGTGCTTATCCGGGGATCGATGCCGAAGAGCGTGGACAAAGCGAGGCGATTGCCTGGAATCTGCGTGTCATGTCGCGTTTGAAAACGCCTATCATCGCAACCGTGATCGGCGAGGGTGGTTCTGGTGGCGCCCTGGCAATTGGCGTGTGCGACCAGCTGAACATGCTTCAACATTCGACTTACTCTGTGATTTCGCCTGAAGGCTGCGCCTCGATTCTCTGGAAAACTGCCGAGAAGGCGCCTGATGCGGCTGAAGCCATGGGCATTACTGCGGAGCGTTTAAAGGGGCTGGGTATTGTAGATACCGTTATCGATGAGCCACTGGGCGGTGCCCATCGTGATCCCGCTGTAATGTCTGCTTCCATTCGTGAAGCTCTGGTAGATCAGCTTGACATGCTCAAGAAATTCTCCAGCGAAGAGTTGTTGACGCGTCGTTACGAGCGCCTGATGAGCTACGGCATTTCCTGATCTGTCTCCATGTATGTCCGGTCCATGCCGGACATACGCCTAAGCTGTTTACATGAATAATGTGTATTCATTGATGGGCAGCCATGTCCCTTTCTGATGTCCCGCTTCCCCCTCTGGCTAACAACGTCCTGAAGGTCTTGACGCCCTATCTGCATGCCAAGCGATGGCATATCGCATTTTCAGGTGGCATGGATTCTTCAGTTCTTCTGCATGTTTTATCGCGGCTGTCCTTCTGCAGGCAGGTGCCGTCGCTACATGCGATTCATGTGCACCATGGTCTTCTTAAAGAGGCTGACGAGTGGGTGGAGCATTGTCGGCAGATGTGTGACCTGCTCCAGGTTCCCTTGAGCGTCGAGCATGTACAAGTGGATCAGAATTCAAGCCTGGAGCGAGCGGCCCGGGATGCACGCTATGCCGCCTTTGCGCGGCACGTTAGAGAGCATGAAGTTCTGCTAGTGGCTCAGCATCAGGACGATCAGGCGGAGACTCTGCTGCTAAGACTGCTGCGTGGAGCTGGGGTAAAAGGTTTGTCTGCCATGGCGACCTCGCGTGCAATGGCTGAGGGGCGCCTGGTAAGACCCTTCTTGTCTGTTCCTCGAGCTGAACTGTCACGTTATGCCTTAGCGGAAAAGCTGGAGTGGGTGGAAGATCCTAGTAACATACAGGTTGTTCAGGATCGTAACTTCCTGCGCCATGAGATTCTCACTCGACTGCGCTTACGATGGCCGCAGGCTTCAGCCAGCGTTGCCCGCAGTGCAGGGCATATGGCCGAGGCGCTGGCTATTCTTGAAGAGTGCGCTGCCATGGACTTGTCTGCCGCACAGACAGCTACTGCATTTCCTTGGTTGCCGCTTCCAAGTCTCGAACTTGAGATTATCAGGCAGCTGAGCGAGCACCGTCAGCGCAACGCACTTCGCCACTGGTTAGATCGATATAGCCGTATGCCAGATACTGATCATTGGGTGGGCTGGGCTGCATTGCGGGATGCCAGTCCCTCGGCCAGTCCCGTCTGGGTGCTGGAAAGCGGTGAGATACATCGGGGGGCGGGACGGCTCTGGTGGTTACCGCATCAGTGGTTGGGCGCCGCCTGTGTGCCTTGTCAGTGGCCTGAAAAGGAGTCGGAGGTAGCGTTGGGTGGCAATGGACAAGTGTATATCGTTGGTCAGCGGCCCTCGGGATCACTTGAAGTCCGCTATCGTCAGGGAGGAGAAATCATGGCTGTCCCTGGGCGCGGGCACAGAGATCTCAAACGGCTCCTGAATGAGCATCATGTGCCGACGTTCTTGCGCGGCAGATTGCCGCTGCTGTTTTGTAACGGGCAGTTGATAGCCATTGCGAATCTGTCTGGACTCAGTGGTCCAGCCGATCAGCACTGGCGGTTCGAGTGGGTTCCTGCGACGAGCGGCCAGCGTTTGAGCTGAAAGGCACTTTGTTGTAGACTACGCTCCCGTCTTGTACCGCACTTGTTGTTTACGTAACAACCGGTGTGCGTTGGGCATGAAGTATTACCGTGCTCAACCGAGGCCTCTAGGCCTCCCTCGCTTCCCGGCGGCTTTCCGCCTAACTACAGATTTCTAGGAAAATTCATGACGCGCTACATCTTCGTCACGGGCGGTGTTGTTTCTTCATTGGGGAAAGGCATTGCCTCTGCTTCCTTGGGCGCCATTCTGGAAGCGAGGGGCTTGAAGGTCACCATGCTCAAGCTGGATCCCTATATCAACGTCGATCCAGGTACCATGAGCCCATTCCAGCACGGCGAAGTGTTTGTCACCCATGACGGTGCCGAGACCGATCTCGACCTGGGTCACTACGAGCGTTTTATTCGCACTACAGTGACTCAGGACAACAACTTCACGACCGGCCGCATCTACATGGATGTGCTGCGCAAGGAGCGTCGCGGCGATTACCTGGGCGCAACCGTTCAGGTAATCCCTCACATTACCGATGAAATCAAGCGCCGTATTATCAAGGGCGCAGGTGATGCGGATGTGGCGCTGGTCGAAATCGGCGGTACCGTAGGTGACATCGAGTCCCAACCCTTCCTGGAAGCCATACGCCAGTTGCGCGTGGAAATCGGCGCTCGCCGTGCCATGTTGATGCATCTGACGTTGGTGCCCTATATTGCAACCGCGGGTGAAACCAAGACCAAGCCGACTCAGCACTCGGTAAAGGAATTGCGCTCCATCGGCCTGCAGCCTGATGTTTTGATCTGCCGCTCCGATCATCCGGTAGACAGTTCTTCCCGCCGCAAGATTGCGCTGTTCACTAACGTGGAAGAGCGTGCCGTCATCTCTCTGGAAGACGTGGATACGATTTATCGTATTCCTTCCGTTCTGCATGCGCAGGGTCTGGACGATTTCGTGGTAGAGCGCTTTGGCCTCGAATGCGGTCAGGCTGACCTGAGCGAGTGGGATCGTGTGGTCGATGCCAAGCTCAACCCAGAGCGTGAAGTAACTATCGCCATGGTTGGCAAGTACATGGAGCTTCTGGATGCATACAAGTCGCTTATCGAGGCGATGACGCATGCCGGTATCCAGAGCCGTACAAAGGTCAATCTGCGCTATATCGATTCGGAAGATATCGAGCAGCAGGGTACCCATCTGCTCAAGGGCGTTGATGCGATCCTTGTGCCGGGTGGTTTTGGTCTGCGCGGTGTAGAAGGCAAGATTCGCACGGTTCAGTATGCACGTGAGAACAAGATTCCGTACCTGGGTATCTGCCTGGGCATGCAGGTAGCGGTAATCGAGTTCGCCCGTAACGTATTAGGCTGGAGCGATGCCAACTCCACCGAATTTGACAAGTCTGGTCAGCACCCGGTGGTTGGTTTGATTACCGAGTGGCAGGATGCGTCCGGCGCTACCGAAATCCGTACAGAAGCTTCGGATCTGGGGGGCACCATGCGCCTGGGAGCTCAGGAGTGCCAATTGTCTTCAGGTACTCTGGTACATGATTGCTACCAGCAAGACGTAATCGTTGAGCGTCACCGTCACCGTTACGAAGTGAACAACAACCTGCTGCCCGAAATCATGGCGGCGGGCCTGAAGGTCACTGGCCGTTCCGGCGACGGTGCATTGGTGGAAGTCGTCGAGGCGCCGGATCATCCCTGGTTTGTGGCGTGCCAGTTCCATCCGGAATTCACCTCTACCCCGCGTGATGGTCATCCGCTCTTCAGCGGTTTCGTGAATGCGGCTCTGAAATACGCTAATAAGGCTTGATGACTATGGCTCAGAAAACGATTCGTGTCGGTACTATCGAAGTGGCTAACGATAAGCCGTTCGTGCTGTTTGGCGGAATGAACGTGCTTGAGTCTCGCGATCTGGCGATGCAGATCTGCGAAGAGTACGTGAAGGTAACGCAGAAGCTGGGTATCCCTTATATCTTCAAGGCCAGCTTCGACAAGGCCAACCGTTCTTCGGTCAACTCTTTCCGTGGCCCAGGCCTGGAAGAGGGCATGAAGATCTTTGAAGAGATCAAGAAGACCTTCAATGTACCGGTTATCACGGACGTCCATGAGCCCTATCAGGCGGCACCGGTTGCAGAAGTATGCGACATCATCCAGCTGCCGGCTTTCCTGTCCCGGCAGACGGATCTGGTAGTCGCCATGGCTAAGACCAATGCCGTTATAAATATCAAGAAAGCCCAGTTCCTCGCGCCTCAGGAAATGAAGCATATCCTGAAGAAATGTGAGGAAGGGGGTAATGATCAGTTGATCCTGTGCGAGCGTGGCACGTCCTTTGGTTATAACAATCTGGTAGTCGACATGCTGGGCTTCGGCATCATGAAGCAGTTCGACTACCCGGTCATTTTTGACGTGACCCATGCCCTGCAGATGCCTGGCGGTCGCAGCGATTCCGCAGGTGGTCGCCGTGCACAGGTTACCGATCTGGCCAAGGCCGGTTTGAGTCAGGGACTGGCAGGTCTGTTCCTGGAGGCTCACCCTGATCCTGACAGTGCCAAGTGCGATGGCCCTTGCGCACTTCGATTGAACAAGCTGGAGCCCTTCCTGGCTCAGCTAAAGGCACTGGATGAACTGGTGAAGTCGTTCACTCCAATCGAAACCGCCTGATGCTCCGCTGAACTTAGTTCCAAATAAGAAGCCGAAGGTGCAGTTTGCACCTGACCAGAACCATGGAGAGCGTATAACAATGGCAAAGATCGTCGACATAAAAGGCCGGGAAATTCTGGATTCCCGCGGTAACCCTACCGTGGAAGCCGAGGTGATTCTTGATAACGGTATCGTCGGCAGGGCTTGTGCGCCCTCTGGTGCATCCACAGGATCCCGCGAGGCATTGGAACTGCGTGATGGCGACAAGAGCCGTTACCTGGGCAAGGGTGTTCTGACAGCCGTTGGTAATGTAAACGGCCCGATCCGTGATCTTCTTATTGGCAAGGACCCATCGGATCAGAAAGCGCTCGACAAAGCGATGATCGAGCTCGATGGTACCGAGAACAAGTCCAAGCTGGGCGCCAACGCCATTTTGGCGGTATCCCTGGCAGCTGCCAAGGCGGCCGCCGAGGATAAAGATCTGCCCTTGTATGCCCATATCGCAGAGCTGAACGGCACGCCCGGTCAGTACTCCATGCCGGTTCCGATGATGAATATCATCAACGGCGGCGAGCATGCCGATAACAATGTCGACATCCAGGAGTTCATGGTTCAGCCGGTTGGCGCAAAAAGCTTCGCTGATGCCCTGCGCATGGGTGCTGAGATATTCCATCACTTGAAGGCGGTTCTCAAGGCGCGTGGCCTGAATACTGCCGTGGGCGATGAAGGTGGCTTTGCCCCGAACCTGTCCTCCAACGAAGATGCCCTAGGCGCTATTGCCGAAGCGGTTGAAAAGGCCGGATACAAGCTGGGCACGGATGTAACTCTGGCCTTAGACTGCGCCTCCAGCGAGTTCTATGAAAACGGTCAGTACAGCTTGTCTGGCGAAGGCAAGACATTCGATGCTCCTGGTTTTGCCGATTATCTTGCGGGTCTGAGCGAGCGTTTCCCGATCATCTCTATCGAAGATGGTATGGATGAGTCCGACTGGGCTGGCTGGAAGGCGTTGACTGATAAGATCGGCAACAAGGTGCAGCTGGTAGGTGACGATCTGTTCGTGACCAATACCAAGATTCTCAAGGAAGGGATCGAGAAAGGTATCGGTAACTCCATCCTCATCAAGTTCAACCAAATCGGTTCTCTGACCGAAACGCTGGAAGCCATCCAGATGGCCAAGGCTGCTGGTTATACAGCAGTTATTTCTCACCGCTCGGGTGAGACCGAAGACGCAACGATTGCTGATCTTGCCGTGGGTACTGCGGCAGGGCAGATCAAGACCGGCTCACTGTGCCGTTCAGACCGGGTCTCCAAGTACAATCAGCTGCTTCGTATCGAAGAGCAGCTTGGTGCAAAAGCACCGTACCGTGGACGTGCCGAATTTCGTAGCTGAGTTCACAGTGAGCGGCGCAAGCCGCTCCGCTGTTGCGAAATGATGTGTTAAAAGAGCAGGATTGAAGTGTCGCTTATCGATATAGGCATCATTTCCTTCCTGCTCTTGTTTTAAGTATGTTCTCATTAGCTCACTTAACTTGTTGCTTTGAACCGTAAAGCCAATGCGTAGCCCTTACTGGTTGTTTCCTGTCCTGATCATTGCATTAGCCGGCCTGCAGTATCGCCTGTGGGTAGGTGATGGCAGTTTGGCGCAGGTAAAAGAGCTGCGTGAGCAGATTTCTAGTCAGGATGAGGAAAATAAGCAGCTGCTTGAACGCAACCGGATCCTCGAGGCGGAAGTTGCTGAGTTGAAAAAGGGCATGGAGACGGTTGAAGAGCGGGCGCGCCATGAGCTCGGTATGGTTAGAGAGGGTGAGACCCTTTACCTGCAGTCCAAATGATAAATACCTCATTACCTCTTTTCTGGGCCGTTATTCCGGCAGCGGGTATCGGTTCGCGCATGCGAGCGGATCGCCCCAAGCAATATCTGGATCTGGCGGGCCGAACGGTCATTGAGCACACGCTTTCTGCGTTATTGGATCATACTTCCCTGCAGGGCATAGTCGTTAGCCTGGCGGTTGATGACAGATGGTGGCCTGGTCTTGTCTGCGCTACGGATAATCGGATTACCCGGGCTACTGGTGGGAAGGAACGTGCCGACTCTGTACTGAACGGCCTTATGCGGCTGGAAGCCTGCGGCGCATCTGATCTTGACTGGGTATTGGTACATGATGCAGCAAGACCTAATCTGGCTCAGAGCGACATTGATCGGCTATTGCAGGAGCTGGCTGATGATGAGGTTGGGGGATTACTGGCTATTCCAGTCAAGGATACGTTAAAGCGTGTCGACCCTTATGGCCGGGTTGAGGTGACAGTAGATCGTAGTGTCATCTGGCAGGCCTATACACCCCAGATGTTTCGATTGGGCCATCTGAGACAAGCGCTCAGTGATGCATTGGCTGCTGGCGTCATGATCACGGACGAAGCCTCCGCTATGGAGTGGGCGGGCTATAGACCCCGCGTGATAGAAGGGCGAAGTGATAACATCAAGATTACGCGGCCCGAGGATCTGGTCTGGCTGACGCAACTTTGGCATGAGCGCCGGCACGAACCGACGCCCACGACCTGACCCTTTAGAAGCGATACACTGCCGCTGCCCCCGTCTTGGACGGCATACGTTCACGGGGTACGACGACCACATCGCCGCCATGTTCCATGACGTAGGTGATCAGCTCATCCAGCACATCGGCTGTTTCAGCTCCAGCGGGTTTGGAGGGATGCAGCTCGCCACTTTCCCGATCAAGCAGCCCGGGTATCTGGCGATCAGCCTCTACCAGCAGCATGGCTACACGGCTTTCAGCAGTGGCTTTTCCAATTTCTTCCAGTTGATCGGAGGCCAAGCCTTGGCCACGAGATTCGCCGTATTGGTCAAGAATGCCATTCAGGCGCTTCAAGTACATAGGCTCCATGAGCTTCCAGCTTTCCTGGCGCAGCATTTCTGTATCCAAGGCACCCTGGCCGATAGAAATACCTTTTTCCAAAAGCTGCTGGTTGTGACTGACATGACGGAAAACGGTCTGATTTTCCGGGAGCGCAGCCAAAATAAGGGGCAGTCCAGAGGGTTTGGAGTGGTGTTCAGTAATGGCTCGGTCGACAGCTCTAAAAAAGCGCTCACAGTCGATATCGATCTGCTCTTGCTTACCACTTCCACCAGAGCCGTGGATCATGGGGTCGCCACGCTCGCTCGCTCCACCAAAGCCGTTGGTGTTACCAATCTGATCCTTGGGCGTTAGTTCTGAACCTAATGCCTCATCTTGATTGCGGGGTACTTCAGGCGCCAGCTCAACTTCATCCAATACGTCCCGGTTGCCTTCAAAGAGGCGTACCTGATTACGAGACAAGCACAGAATCTGGTAACGATCTGCTGACTGAGCAATACGAAGAATGGGCTTCAAATAATGCTGAGAATTGACGAGGGCCACTTCGGGCACCTTGCGCTGCAGCGGATAAACCATGAAATAGTCTTTTCCACCAAAGACGGCGACACCATCACGGGTGTGATTCCAGAAGTCGCGGTTATCAACCAATTCATCGAATGGCTTGAGTAGCGTATCGCTGGGAGCGTCGGGGAATTGCTGTTCCAGAGAGGCTCTCAGGTCGCGGACCAGATTCTTGAAGCGGATCGGGTCCTGTGTGCGCTCTGGAAAGCTTCGATGGGTAGGCATGTAAATCGATAGGCATGGCGGCTCATGCTTTTCCATTAGTTCAGCCAATGTTGCTTTGGTGATGGGTCCGTACATGGCGGCTTCCTCGCTATGGTTATGGAGGGTTCGTCAACTACGAATGAGCGTGGCACCTGGTATAGACCAGGCAGAGCCGGCTCCTCGCTGAATCCGGCAAGGCAGAACGTTTCCGCTTTCGGTTTCACATCGCTTTGAAAGTATCGATGCAGAATGCTCAAGAATGCGGTGCCGTTCTGACCTCTGGGATTCGACTGTTTGGAGCATGACCCTTTCATGTTCCATATAGGTACGACGAGCCCGGCAACGGCGGGTTCCAACCGTTGGACGTATGGCGTCTCTGCTGGCAACTCTCGCGTCAGCTCTGAAGATAGGTGACCAGATTGCTTTTGAGGTAGTCCACTAGTTGCCTGACCTTCGGGGACAAGTGGCGCCGCTGTGGATACAGCGCCCATACGCCTGTGTTGGGCGGTTGCCGGTTTTCCAGCAGGGAGACCAGCTCTCCTCGTGTCAGGTGAGGAGCCACGTAGTAATCCGGCAGCTGGCACAGACCAAATCCTCTGAGTGCCGCATCCAGAACGGCCTGGCCGCTGTTGCAGCGCCAGTTTCCTGTAACCTTGATGGGGATTTCCCGTCCATCTTCCTGAAAGGTCCAAACATCGCTATTACCGATCAGACAGTTATGCCGTGCCAGTTCTGACAGGGCATGGGGAGCGCCGAAGCGCTCGAGATAGCGTGGCGCAGCGCAAAGGTACATGATGCGAGGCGCAAGCTTGGTTGCTATGAGTTGAGAATCGTTTAGCCGGCCCAGGCGGATTGCCAGATCGAAGCCTTCCTGCACCAGGTCCAGCGTGCGGTTGGAAAGCTCTATTTCCAGACGTAATTGCGGGTGCAGTGCCATGAAGCTGTTTACCAGGGGGATGATAAAACGCTCCCCATAGGTCACTGCACATGTCATGCGCAGCAATCCCTTGGGTTCGCTGGACAGATCACTGACGGCCCGAAGTGCTTCCTCGCGGGCATCCTGCAGGCGTTGGCAATGCTGAAGAAAGGTCTGTCCGGCCTCGGTCAGTACGACACTGCGCGTGCTCCGATAGAACAGGCGTGTCTGCAGACGTTCTTCCAGTCGGGCGATTTGTCGGCTGACATGGGATGAGGAAACACCAAGCCGTTCGGCGGCCAAGCTGAAATGACCTGCTTCAGCAACCGCAACGAACTCATCCAAGCCTTCCCAGGCGCTCATGATTATCCCTATATGGCAATAATATTTTGCAGTACGTTGGATTATTAACTGAATCAAAGCTCATACACTAGACGTACCGTATCACCAGATGGATGACGACCTCCATGATTAAATCACGCGCTGCTGTTGCTTTTGAGGCTAACAAGCCCCTTGAAATCGTTGAAGTAGATGTTGCTCCGCCTAAAGAAGGCGAGGTGCTGGTTCGTATCGTGGCGACAGGTGTCTGCCATACCGATGCCTACACACTGTCCGGCGCTGATCCGGAAGGTATTTTTCCTGCAATCCTTGGGCATGAGGGCGGCGGTATCGTCGAGGCGGTTGGTCCGGGAGTGACGTCCGTTGCCGTAGGTGATCATGTCATTCCGCTGTATACCCCGGAATGTGGCAAGTGCAAGTTTTGCCTGTCCGGCAAGACCAACCTGTGCCAAGCCATTCGCGCTACCCAGGGCAAAGGGCTCATGCCGGATGGCACGTCCCGTTTCTCTTATAAAGGCCAGCCGATTTATCACTATATGGGGACTTCCACGTTCTCTGAGTACACGGTATTGCCGGAAATCTCGCTGGCCAAGATCCCCAAAGAAGCGCCTCTGGAGAAAGTCTGCCTGCTCGGCTGTGGTGTTACTACCGGGATCGGTGCAGTACTGAACACTGCCAAGGTGGAAGAGGGCGCTACGGTAGCCATCTTCGGTTTGGGTGGTATTGGCCTGTCAGCGATAATCGGTGCGACCATGGCCAAAGCGGGACGTATCATCGCCATCGACATCAACCCTGCTAAGGCTGAAATTGCCAAGCAGCTCGGGGCTACGGATTTCGTCAACCCCAACGACTACGACAAGCCTATCCAGGAAGTGATAGTCGAGCTGACGGATGGCGGCGTGGATTACTCGTTCGAGTGTGTGGGTAACGTGAAGCTTATGCGTGCTGCACTGGAATGCTGCCACAAGGGATGGGGTGAGTCGGTCATTATTGGTGTCGCTGGCGCTGGTCAGGAAATTAGTACACGTCCGTTCCAGCTGGTTACGGGGCGTGTATGGCGGGGCAGTGCGTTCGGAGGCGTCAAAGGTCGCACCGAGCTACCGGGCTACGTCGATAAGGCCCAGAAGGGCGAAATTCCGCTGGATACCTTTATTACCCACACCATGGGGCTGGACAAGATCAATGATGCCTTTGATCTGATGCATGAAGGTAAGAGCATTCGTACGGTTATCCACTATTGATCATGCATGGGTCCGGCGTCTTGCAACGTCGGGCCTGTCTCTGCCCATAAGGAGCTACCCATGAGCAATACGCTGGAATTGGTCTCATGCCAGAAGTCTTTTGGCGGCTGGCACAAGCGCTACAAGCATCGGTCGACGGTTCTGGGCTGTGAGATGACTTTTGCTGTCTATCTGCCTCCTCAAGCTGAGCAGAAAACACAGCTGCCAGCCCTGTACTGGTTGTCAGGATTGACCTGCACCGATGAGAACTTCATGCAGAAGGCTGGCGCGCATCGAGTAGCTGCTGAGTTAGGACTGGTACTCGTAGCACCGGATACCAGCCCTCGTGGTCCGGACGTGCCCGATGATGCTGAAGGTGCCTGGGACTTTGGACTAGGAGCAGGCTTTTATCTAAATGCCACTCGCGAGCCCTGGGCCAAACACTATCGGATGCATGATTACGTTGTGAGGGAGCTGCCTGCTGTCATCGAGGCAAACTTCCCGGTGTCGGAGAAGCGTGGCGTAAGCGGCCACTCGATGGGAGGCCATGGTGCTTTGGTCTGCGCCTTGCGTAATCCCGGTTTCTATCGTTCGGTTTCGGCTTTTTCACCTATCGTAAAACCGATGAATTGTCCTTGGGGGCAAAAGGCGTTTTCCAATTATCTGGGGGAAGACCGTTCCACCTGGGCTGAGTGGGATGCCTGTGCACTGATGGAAAAAGCGCAGGAACGACTACCTGTTCTTGTAGATCAAGGGGAACAGGACAGCTTTCTTTCCGAGCAGCTCAAACCAGAGGCATTGGAGCAGGTAGCTACCCGTGTCGGTCATCCCTTGACCCTGCGTCTGCAGCCTGGTTATGACCATAGTTACTATTTCGTTGCCACCTTTATCGAGGATCATTTGCGTCATCATGCCCGCGCGCTGATCGATTGATCGAACTTGCGTGTTCGGTAACGGCGACGTTTACGGATTACCCCGGTAGAATTGACGCCCTGATCCTTCAGGGCGTTTTTATTTATGCGAATTGGCCACGGCTATGATGTCCATCGTTTCGGTGAAGGTAACTTCATCACGCTGGGCGGTGTACAGATTCCCCACACTTCTGGACTGGTTGCTCACTCGGATGGTGACGTCGTTCTGCATGCCTTGGCAGATGCCCTGCTGGGAGCGGTTGCACTGGGCGATATCGGTAAGCACTTCCCAGATACCGATCCGCAGTTCAAGGGTGCCGATAGCCGAGCATTGCTACGTCATGTGTTGGGTCTGGTCCAGCAAAAGGGCTTCAAGGTTGGTAACGTCGACGCCACGATTATCGCTCAGGCTCCCAAGATGGCCCCTCACATCGATGCCATGCGTCGTGTGATTGCAGAAGATCTGCAGGTTGAGCTTGATCAGGTCAATGTAAAGGCAACCACCACAGAACGCTTGGGATTTGTCGGGCGTGAGGAAGGCATTGCCGTGCATGCAGTAGCGTTGTTGCTTCCGGTATGACTGAAATCGAACTGCTAGGCCCGACGGCTCATGGACCGGCCTGTGGTACCGCTGTATTGAAGGCGACTGCCGAAGACTTTCAGGTGAACGAGGTGCTCGATATTCCCTTGGAAGGCGAGGGTGAACATCTCTGGCTTTGGGTCGAGAAGCGAGGCCTCAACACAGAGGAGGCTGCACGTCGTTTGGCGCGCGCGGCTGGTGTTCCGCTACGGGCCATCAGTTATGCAGGGCTCAAGGATCGACAGGCGCTCACGCGTCAATGGTTCAGCCTGCATCTTCCAGGAAAGACCGACCCTGAGCTCAGCGCTGCTGAAGGCGATGCCCTGTGCATCCTGAAGCGGGCCAGGCACCGCCGTAAGCTTCAGCGCGGCGCTCACGCAGCCAATGGATTCACGCTCAGGCTGACCGAGCTGGCGGCTGACAGAGATAAGCTGGAGGAGCGGCTGAGCAAGATAGCCGCTGAAGGCGTACCGAACTACTTCGGACTGCAACGCTTCGGGTACGAGGGTGGCAACCTGGGCGAGGCGCGGCATTTCGCACAGCAGGGCTCGCTGCCCGAACAGCGTAATCGCCGTTCCCGCATACTGTCCGCAGCGCGTAGCTACCTGTTCAATCAGGTATTGGCGCAACGTGTTGCCGCCGGAAGCTGGAATGTGGCCAGGGTTGGCGATCTGTTGGCCTTCACTGACAGCCGCAGCTTTTTCCCTGCGGGGGAGGCAGAGTGCTCCGACCCCCGGCTGGCGGCACTTGACCTTCATCCTACCGGCCCGCTCTGGGGAGAAGGTGACTCACCTGCCGGTGGCGCAGTCCAACAGGAAGAACAGGGTGTAGCCGCCGATACGGCCGGATTGCCCGCCTGGCTTGCTGATGCGGGGCTTCGGCATGAACGGCGCATTCTTCGCCTCCCTATTAACGGTTTGTCATGGCATTATCCCGAGCCTGACATTCTGCAACTTGATTTCGTCTTGCCGGCTGGCTGCTTTGCTACCGTTGTAGTGCGTGAGCTCGTCTCGCTGGCCACGGCAGGACAGACGGATACTCCATGCGACTTTTGATTGCCAACGATGACGGCGTTCTTTCACCCGGCATTGCTGCCTTGCATGCGGCGCTGGACGACTATGCCGAGTGCACCGTGGTAGCGCCATTGACGGATATGAGTGGAATCAGCAGCGCCTTGACGCTGGATCGTCCCTTGCATCCACAACGGTTGCCTAATGGTTATATTGGTATAAACGGTACGCCTACCGATTGTGTGCATCTGGGCATCAACGGTCTGCTGGAGCATACGCCCGACATGGTCGTATCAGGTATCAACCTGGGCGCCAACCTGGGCGATGACGTTCTATACTCGGGAACGGTGGCAGCGGCACTGGAAGGTCGCTTTCTTGATCGTCCGGCTTTTGCCTTCTCGCTCTTGTCACGGCTTCCGGATAATCTTCCGGCGGCTGCGCAAATCGCCCGGCAGCTGGTCGAGGCCCATACGCAGTTTGATCTACCGCCGCGTACGGTGCTGAATGTCAACATACCCAACCTGCCGCTTGAACATATTAAAGGGGTGCGGCTGACCCGGTTGGGCCATCGTGCACGTGCCAAGCCTCCGGTCAGGGACGTTAATCCCAGGGGTAAGGAAGGGTACTGGATCGCAGTCGCGGGTGATGCTGAAGACAGCGGCCCGGACACGGATTTTCATGCGGTGATGCAAGGTTACGTATCGATTACGCCGCTACAGTTGGATCGGACCTTCCATGAAGGGTTTGCCGGACTGGCTGTTCTAGAGGAGATGTTTCGATGAATCAGGGGCAAGAGCATATGCAGCGTCATGGGATCGGCATGACTTCGCAGCGGACTCGCGAACGGCTCATTCAAAGGCTTTATGAGGAAGGCCTATCCAATGCGCAGGTGCTGGAAGTAATTCGACGCACGCCCCGTCATCTGTTTGTCGACGAAGCCCTGGCGCACCGTGCCTATGAAGATACGGCACTGCCCATTGGTCATAACCAGACCATTTCTCAACCGTACATGGTGGCTCGCATGACCGAGCTGCTGCTGGCGGCCGGTCCGCTGGACAAGGTCATGGAGATCGGTACGGGATCCGGCTACCAGACTGCGGTGCTGGCCCAACTGGTTGAGCGTGTGTTCTCTGTTGAGCGTATTCAGTCGCTGCAGGACCGAGCCAAAGAGCGCCTGGTCGAACTCAATGTGCGCAACGTCGTATTTCGTTGGGGAGATGGGTGGGAGGGCTGGCCAGCTCTGGCTCCCTATAACGGCATCATCGTAACAGCGGCGGCTCGTGAAGTGCCTCAAGCCTTGCTGGATCAGCTGGCACCGGGTGGACGTCTCGTGATTCCGGTAGGCGAGGGCGAAGAGCAGCAATTACTGTTGATCGAACGCCAGGAAGAAGGTTTTTCACGTCAAGTGCTCGATTCTGTGCGCTTTGTTCCACTTCTGAATGGACCGTTGGCCTGACCCCTTCGTCAGGGAACGATAGCATTGGCAATGGTCAATACAGCGGCCAATTCGGCTTGCGTTGACGTACAAGCTTTCTAAGGGGGAAGGAGTGAGGCTTCTTAAGGCCCGGCTGCGAGGGATTCGCAACGGTAGTGGGATCAGCTTGGTAGTGGCTCTGATGCTAAGTCTCGTCTTGTCAGGATGCTCCAGCTCCTCATCCCGAGGTGTACAGGTCGTTGATCGCTCCGGTGGTTCGGCAAATACATACCGTGTTACAAAAGGACAATATACCGTTCGGCGGGGGGATACCCTTTACGCTATAGCCTCCCGTAATGGATGGGATTGGCGAAGCCTTGCTGCTCATAACGGTATTTCTCCACCGTATGTCATCCATGTTGGCCAAAAAATCAACTTTGGCGGCAGCAGCTCCAGTACGGTCGCAACTACCTCTCGAAGACCCGTACAAACCGTGTCGTCTGCGCCTGTTTCCACCGCTCCGGCTAGTACGAACACGCCTGTGGCTACGCCTGCACCCGCCTCTCCACCCGTAGCGCAGAGCGTTCCAGCTGCGCCTCCGCCGGTAACGGCGCCCCCGGCGACTACACCAACTGTCGAGGTTGCCAAGACTTCTGCAGGCTGGGCCTGGCCCACTAAGGGCACACTGATTTCCCGGTACTCCTCGAACGGCAGTTTGAATAAAGGCATTGATATAGCCGGAGATTTGGGACAGCCTGTTCTGGCGGCTTCCGGTGGAACCGTCGTGTATGCAGGCAATGGGTTAAGGGGTTACGGTGAGCTGATCATCATCAAGCACAACGAAACCTACGTCAGTGCGTACGGTCATAATCGCAGGCTTCTGGTTCGGGAAGGGCAACAGGTCAAGGTCGGGCAAACAATCGCCGAGATGGGTTCTACAGGAACCGACCGGGTGAAGCTGCATTTTGAGATTCGCCGGCAGGGTAAACCCGTAGATCCTCTGCAATATTTGCCAAATCGTTGACTCGTTGTCTGACCCGTTCCAGCGCTAGGGGGACGGGTTCAGGCGTAATCAGGGGGATTGATCACGCCCGGGCTTGTTGTCGAACTCAAGCAAGGGACATTGATCATGGCGCTTAATAAAAAAGAACCCGAGTTTGACATGAGTGACGAAGTGCTCCTGCTGGAAACTTCCGTCTCATTCGAAGAAGGGTCATTTGATGCATCACAGCTACTGGGTGATGCGCCTAAAGCACTTCAATCACGTACGTCCAAGCAAACCAAGCATATCGATTACAACCGGGCGCTTGATGCGACTCAGTTGTATCTCAATGAAATCGGTTTCTCTCCACTGCTTTCTCCTGAGGAAGAGGTTCATTTTGCGCGATTGGCGCAAAAGGGAGATCCCGCTGGCCGCTGCCGTATGATCGAGAGCAACCTTCGTCTTGTGGTGAAGATTGCTCGCCGTTATGTGAATCGGGGGCTGTCCCTGCTCGATCTGATCGAGGAAGGCAACCTGGGGCTGATTCGCGCGGTAGAAAAATTCGATCCTGAGCGTGGCTTCCGCTTCTCAACCTACGCGACCTGGTGGATCCGACAGACCATCGAGCGTGCCATCATGAACCAGACGAGGACGATTCGTCTGCCCATTCATGTGGTCAAGGAGCTTAATCTGTATTTGCGGGCTGCCCGTGAACTGGCGCAAAAGCTTGATCATGAGCCGTCGCCGGAAGAGATCGCCTGTCTGCTGGAAAAGCCAGTGGAAGAGGTGAAGCGGATGATGGGACTTAATGAGCGGATCAGCTCTGTTGATGTGTCTTTGGGGCCTGATTCAGACAAGACGCTTCTCGATACGCTTACCGACGATAGGCCAAGCGATCCGTGCGAACTATTGCAGGATGACGACCTCAGCCAGAGCATTGACCAATGGCTGTCGGAGTTGACGGACAAGCAGCGTGAGGTGGTTGTCCGGCGTTTTGGCTTGCGCGGGCATGAAAGCTGTACGCTTGAAGAAGTAGGGCAGGAGATCAACCTGACCCGCGAGCGGGTACGGCAGATACAGGTCGAGGCCCTAAAGCGTTTGCGCGAGATTTTTGAGCGTAACGGCTTGTCGAGCGACTCGTTGTTTCAATAAGCCTTCTAATTGGCACTAAAGCCCGACGTTGAGTTGGGCTTTTTTATAAACGCGCGAAAGCCATCGGCAACGTGATAACGAGGTGGCAGAGGTGAGTCACGGGAGGTTCTCTAATGCTCTAGGCAGCGGAGAAAGAGAGCGGGTTGCAACGTGGTTCGGCAGATGAATAAACAAAGACAAAGGGCGAGTTAACTCGCCCTTTTAGATGCGTGCAACAAATGCAGCGCCTGAATAGCTGGGTTAAAGCCCTGATCAGCGCTCCAGGTACTGCAACTTGTTAGGCTTGCCGTCCCACTCTTCCGCATCGGCCAGCGCTTCTTTCTTCTCGGTGATGTTCGGCCAGACTTCACAGAGATCACGGTTCAACTCTATGAATTCCTGCTGGTTTTCCGGTACCTCATCTTCAGAGAAGATAGCCTGTGCAGGGCATTCCGGCTCGCATAGGGCGCAGTCGATACACTCATCTGGATGAATGACCAGAAAGTTGGGGCCTTCGTAAAAGCAGTCCACCGGGCATACTTCTACACAGTCGGTATATTTGCATTTGATGCAGTTGTCGGTGACAACAAAAGTCATTATTAGAACTCCTCAGGCGGCTAGGCGCGGGATTTTAGCAGTATTAGGCCAATCCCCGTCATCGGGTTGTCAGATACGCTTTTTCCATTCATAGATAAGCTGCAGCGCTTTAAGTGGCGTCAGCTCGTCGGGATTCAGTTTTTCCATCTCATCCAACAGCGGATGCGTAGCCGCTGCAAACAGATCGGCCTGCATGGGTTGAGGTGCCTGGCTGATCGTTTTCGGGGCTTCGTGGGACAGACTGGTCTTTTCCAAATGCGCCAGATGCTCACGGGCCCGCTGGATGACCTGACTAGGTACACCTGCCAGTTGAGCGACCGCAAGGCCGTAGCTCTGGCTGGCCGGGCCGGGCAGAACATGGTGCAGGAAGACAATCCGATCGTTGTGCTCAGTGGCATTGAGGTGCACGTTGGCTACTACCGGCTCGTTGTCTGGCAGAACCGTAAGCTCGAAGTAGTGTGTTGCAAACAGAGTGTAGGCACGCAGCTTGGCCAGCTGTTCAGCAGCGGCCCAGGCCAATGACAGGCCGTCGAAGGTACTGGTGCCTCGCCCGACTTCATCCATGAGGACCAAGCTATGCTCGCTGGCATTGTGCAGGATGTTGGCGGTTTCACTCATTTCGACCATAAAGGTCGAGCGCCCGCCTGCTAGGTCATCACTTGAGCCAATTCGGGTAAAGATGCGGTCTACCAGGGACAGGCGGCACGCCGCTGCCGGTACGAAGCTACCGATATGTGCCAGGAGAACGATCAGGGCGGTCTGACGCATATAGGTGGATTTACCGCCCATGTTCGGGCCGGTAATGATCAGCATCCGCGTATCGTTATTCAGGTTCAGGTCGTTGGCTACAAACGGGGCATCCAGCACCTGCTCCACAACGGGGTGACGGCCCTGTGATATTTCCAGGCAGGGTTCATCGACAAAATTCGGTCGATTGAGGTCGAGGTTCAGTGCACGTTCGGCCAGGTTGCTCAGTACATCAAGCTCGGCCAAGGCCGCCGCGGTGTCCTGAAGGGGGGCAAGCTGTTCGATGAGGCTATCGATCAAGGCTTCATACAGGACCTTTTCACGGGCCAGTGCACGGCTCTGGGCTGACAAGGCCTTGTCTTCAAACGCCTTCAACTCCGGCGTAATGAAGCGCTCGGCCCCTTTGAGCGTCTGTCGGCGAATATAGTCAGCTGGTGCCTGCTCAGCCTGCATCCGGGGTAGCTCGATGAAGTAACCATGGACGCGGTTGTAGCCAACTTTCAAGCCGGAAAGGCCGGTGCGAGCCTTTTCCCGAGCTTCGAGATCCATCAGAAACTGCCCGGCGTTCTCGCTCAAGGTCTGTAGCTCGTCCAGCTCGGCATCGTAGCCGCGCTTGATGACGCCGCCATCGCGGATGACTGCTGGCGGAGTGTCGACAACAGCGCGAGAAAGCGTATCCGCCAGTTCGGGATAGGTCTGGATGCTTTTGGCCAGGTCGTTGAGATGAGGCGCTACCAGATCCTGCATGCCGTGCTGTAATCCGGGGAGCGCCGAGAGCGCGTCGCGCAGACGAGCCAAATCCCGCGGGCGAGCCGTACGCAGTCCGATTCGGGCCAGGATACGCTCTATGTCGCCGATCTCTTTCAGTTGAGGTTGCAGCTGTTCGAAGCGGTATTGCTCCAACAGGCAGGTAATGGCGTCTTGGCGCGCCTGGATGACGCTGCGGTTGCGCAGGGGGCGGTTGAGCCAGCGAGTCAGAAGGCGGCTACCCATGGCCGTTTGGCAGCGATCGACCACCGATTGCAGTGTATTCTCACGGCCGCCGGAGAGATTGGTATCCAGTTCCAGGTTGCGACGGCTGGCGCCATCCAGAATGACCGTGTCGTCCAGGCGCTCGTGATGCAGGCTGCGCAGGTGATGAAGCGCAGTACGCTGCGTCTCTTTGGCATAGGCCAGCAGGCTACCAGCCGCACCGATGCCCAGTTTGAGCTTGTCACAGCCAAAGCCTTTGAGGTCCTGCGTACCGAATTGCTGGCATAAACTCTTGACAGCCGTGTCGCAGTCGAAGTCCCAGGGTGCTCTACGGCGAAGTCCGCGGCGCTTCTCGATAGGTAGGCCCTGCGGCCAGTCATCAGGAATAAGCAGCTCGGCCGGGTTGAGTCGCTCGATCTCGGCCATGAGCGGCTCCCAGCCGGATAGCTCCTGAACAACAAAGCGTCCACTGGTGATGTCCAGGACCGCAAGACCGAACAGTTTGTGATCGCCTAGAATGGCGGCGAGCAGGTTATCGCGTCGCTCATCCAGCAGGGCTTCATCACTGACTGTGCCAGGCGTAAGAATCCTGACGACCTGACGCTCCACGGGGCCTTTGCTGGTAGCCGGATCGCCGATCTGCTCGCAGATGACTACGGACTCACCCAGTTTGACCAGTTTGGCCAGATACCCTTCGGCTGAGTGAAAGGGGATGCCCGCCATGGGGATAGGCTTGCCTGCCGACGCGCCACGGGCAGTCAGTGTGATGTCGAGCAGCTTGGACGCCTTTTTGGCATCATCATAAAAAAGTTCGTAAAAATCACCCATGCGATAGAAGAGCAGCTGCTCAGGGTGCTGATGCTTGATCTTCAGGTATTGCTGCATCATTGGCGTATGGTTGGAAAGGCTTTCCATACAGGTCATTCACTCGCGGGGTCGTTTTACAGGGTCGACAATTCTACCGGATTTGTCGGTATCGTCGGATAAAAAGCACCGGGTAGGAGGCTGTTGAGGCGTTAAACCCAAGCGGTAGCCGGAAGCGGGTGACTGATGGGTAAAGACGCTATCAGCCTATCGTCCAGGAGGTACTAAATTTTCTCTCAACCCCCCTTCACAACGGCTTTGCCGCGAATAAAATGACGCTTCTCTCGCCGGCATTCGTCCGGTTTTTTCTGGTGTTCTGCCAAACATGTCGACCGATAATCCTTGCCTTAACTGCGGTGCTTGCTGCGCGTTTTTTCGTGTGTCGTTCTACTGGGGTGAATGCCGGTCCGCCGGTGGCCTGGTGCCGGATGAGTTGACGGTGGGGGTTACTCCTCACCACGTTGCGATGGTAGGTACTGATACCAAACCTGCACGCTGCGTCAGCCTATTGGGCGATGTAGGCTGCGGTACGCGTTGCACCATGTATGAGAGCCGACCGAGCCCTTGCCGTGAGTTCGAAGCCTCATGGATCAATGGTGAGCATAATGAGCGGTGCGATGCTGCGCGTGCAGCCTATGGCCTGCCTCCATTAACGCCGCCGTTGCAGCCTCATCAGTCGCCTGAGCGCGTGGCCTGATAGCCGGACGTTTCAACAGAGGCGGAAAAAAGCTTCAAGGGGGCTGCAAATGGAAAGGGCGCGGGTAATGATGGCGATGATCAGGCCCAGCATGCCCAATGTGCCTGCCCATAGCAGGGCCAAGCCGACAGGATGCTGATTTCTGGCGAAGCCTGTGATAAGCATGGCTGAAAACAGAATGATGAAAACAAGGGTGGTGTTGTGATTCATGATGATCGTCCGTCGGTGGCGGTCCGAAGTGTATGCCATTCGCCGCTCTAGAGGCGGCCTATCATCATGTTTGGGAATAAATATCGAGGGGCCGGTATGAGCGGCAATCACTCATACCGGTAATGACCCGGTCAGGCTGCCTGCCAGGAGCGCTCGGCTTCGTCACGCGTCTTGACCAGTTGAATCTTGCCGCCTTCGACAGACTTCACCCAGGACAGCGGAATATAGTGGTGCTGGCCATTGGCATCCTGATCCTGCTTGGTCAGCTTGATACGATCAGTGCCTTCCAGGTGATCGACTGTGCCAACGTGCTGGCCATCGGATCCTACGATTTCGGCGTGTTCTTTAATGCTGTTTACATCAACCATTTCATTCTCCTGTTGGGACGTGAAAGGGTGAGTTGCCCTCAAGCAACTCGCTTAGGCCCATTCAAGGTGCCTACCCAAGGTCCGACAGGGAGAGGCTTCGCTATGTTTCATGGGTGCGACGAGAGGTCGCAGAGGTTGCCGCGCTGTGAAAGTAGGATGACGGTTGCGTGATGAAAGGTGCGTTTCGAATGTAGAAACGCCCGGATGATCCGGGCGTTTGGATGGTCTGGCAGGGTATTCAGATGCCTTCATCTCCTTGAAACTCTTCAACGGCGCGAACCACTTTGTCATGGTGGGACTCGCCTGCAGCCTCTGCCAGCTTTTCAATCGCCTGGGCAAGTGCCTCGAAGGCATCACGGTAATAAGCAGGCTGATCTTGATCGGCCGCTTTGCCAGCCTGCATACGGGCTTGCTGGAGCAGTTCGGCAATTTCTTCTTTATTTGCAGCCATGGTGGTTTCCCTCATGTAATCGACAGACATTGGACAGCCGCTCGCGAGGTGGATTCACCTTTACTGGCTACGTCGTTCCCACGCCTCCCGATTGACCAGATCAGGCGGGCGCTTACCTGACAGGGCAGCCAGCAGATTGTCGACCGCGCAGCGTGCCATGCCTTCGCGCGTGCCATGGGTTGCCGAACCGATATGGGGTGTAGCGACCACATTGGGCAGGTTCAGCAGGGGGGAGTCTGCCGGAAGCGGCTCCTTTTCGAAGACATCCAGACCGGCACCTTTGAACTGCTGCTTTTGAAGCGCGTCGATCAGGGCCTTCTCATCAACCACCTTGCCACGAGAGATGTTGATGAAAAAGCTTTCCGGTTTTAATAACGCGAACTCCCGCGCCCCGATAAGCCGCGTTGTTTCAGGGCTTAGCGGTACGGTGACACAAATAAAGTCCGCCTCGCTCAGTAGTTGGTCCAGGGAGCGGTATTGTGCGGCGAACTCCCGTTCGATATCCGGCTTGGGTGAGTGGCTGTTGTAGAGGATAGTCATGCCAAAGCCGAAGTGACCGCGACGGGCAATCGCCGATCCGATCCGGCCCATTCCCACTATTCCCAGCGTCTTGCCATGAACATCACTGCCGAAGAGGGGCTCCCCCAAGCTGGCCTGCCAGTCTCCCGCCTTGACATAGTTCGCAAGCTCAACCACACGTCTGGCGGTCGACAGGATCAAGGCGAAAGCTGTGTCAGCGACTGTTTCCGTCAGTACATCCGGGGTGTTGCACAAGAGAATGCAGCGGCGGGTAAGGTAATCGAGGTCATAGTTGTCGTAGCCTACCGATACGCTAGCAATGGCTTCCAAGTGAGGTGCCTTGTCCAGCAGTTCAGCGTTGAGTTTGACGCTGGAACCAATCAGGCCGTGCGCGTCTGGCAAGGCGTCTTCCAGCGGTGCCAGACCATGCGTACCGGTTACATCGACATAGATCAGCTCAGCTGCTTCCTGCAGGCGAGCAGTCAGCGCGGGTGAGAATTTCTTGTAGGCAATGACACGCTTTTTCATGAGCAGTCCTGTTCAGTGAGAGGTGGCCGTACGCATCGGCTGTGCGTTCTTGGCTGTTTCCTGGCTGGCAGTAGGAGCGGAACGCAGGAGCATAGTCAGCACGGCAGAGACGAGAAGTGCACTGCCCATGAAGACATAGGACGCAGCAGGAGTACCGGTAACACCGTTTAGATAACCCACGATGTAGGAGCCAACAAAGGAACCCAGTGCTCCCATGCTGTTGATAAGCGCCATAGCTCCACCCGCTACGTTGCTGGGTAGGATCTCCGGCACGATGGCGAAGAACGGACCGTAAGGCGCGTACATGCAGGCACCTGCGATAACCAGCAAGGTGTAGGACCACCAGAAATGTTGAGTGCCCAGCATGAACGACCCTGCAAAAGCGAGGGCGGCGATCAGTAGCGGCGGCCACACAAAGCGTTTGCGGTTGAGGGTTTTGTCGGACATCCAGGAGACCGCCAGCATGGCAAGGACCGCCATCAGATAAGGCAGAGCGGATAGCCAGCCAGCCTCGACAATATCCAGCTGAGCGGCCTGTTTCAGGATGGAAGGAAGCCAGATCACGAAACCATATACGCCAATACTCCAGCAGAAATACTGGGCAGACAGCAGAATGACTTTGGGCGAGCGAAAGGCCTCCCGGTAATTCTTGACGGGTTTCATACCCACCTGTTCAGCCTGAAGCGCGCTCTCGAGGTCCTGCTTTTCCTGAGTGCTCAGCCATTTGGCCTGTGCGGGACGGTCATCGGCCAGGCGCCACCAGATAAAGGCCCAGATAATGGCGGGAAAGCCCTCGATGATGAACATCCAGCGCCAGTTGAGGGTATGCACCAGGTAGCCCGAGACGACCGACATCCAGAGAATGGTTGCGGGATTACCCAGGATCAAAAAGGTATTGGCCCGGGAGCGCTCCGCACGGGTAAACCAGTGACAGAGATAAACCAGCATGGCCGGCATGACCGCTGCCTCAACCACGCCCAGGAGGAAGCGAATCGCAATCAGGGCCTGTACGTTTGGAATCACGCCGGTCAATGTGGCACAGCCGCCCCATAGGATCAGGCTCCAGAAGATCAGCTTTTTTACGCTGCGCTTTTCAGCGTATATCGCGCCAGGCACCTGAAAGAAGAAATAGCCAAGAAAGAACAGAGCACCCAGTAGCGACGACATGGCTGGAGTAATGGCCAGGTCATCAGCCATGCCGGAAGCGGCCGCGAATCCATAGTTGGCCCGGTCCAGATAGGCCAGGCTGTAGGTGATGAACACGATGGGCATGATGTACCACCAGCGGCGGGTGGCAATGGAGGAGGTTGCATTCATGACGATATACCTGTGGGCTTATTGTTGTTGTCCATGGGGTGTCCAGGTGTTATGGCAGCTCGTGGCGGTAGGGCAGACCTTCCATATCTCCGATAACCTGTACGGCCTTTGCACCGATCCAGTTACCCCGGGCCACGGCAGCGGAAACATCCAGGCCCTCGAGGCAGGCACTGACAAAACCGGTTGCGAAGCCATCGCCAGCGCCGACGGTATCGACGACGTTTTCCACCGGATAGCCAGAAACGTGACCCTCGCTTTCATGGGTGCGGTAGTAGGAACCCTCCGGTCCCAACTTGATAGCAACCACCTGGGCGCCCTGGTTCAGATAGAAGGCAGCAATGTCTTCGGGAGTGTCATAGCCGGTAAGTAACCTGCCTTCGGCCAAGCCCGGCAGTACCCAGTGGGCCAGACTGGCGAGGCGGTTAATCTCCTCACGCATGCGGGCTTCGCTAGGCCAAAGGGAGGGACGCAGGTTGGGATCAAAGGACACACTACGGCCCTGCTGGCGTGCACTGTTCATCAAGTGGTAGGTCAGTTCGCGAAGCGAATCTGAAAGGGCGGGTGGAATACCCGTCGCATGTACATGGCGAACATCCAGTAGGGCGTCATCGAAGTCATGCTCTATCGATAGGTGACTGGCGGCTGACCCCTTGCGAAAGTACTCCACGATGGGATCACGGCCATCGATTTCCCTCGATTTGAACTGAAAGCCCGTAGTGTGCTTGGGGTCGATGGCAACCCGGCTGCAGTCGACCCCCTCGCGTTCAAGCGTTGCACGAATGAAACGGCCCAGGGAGTCATCGCCTACCCGTGACAACCATCTTACTTTCAAACCCAGACGGGTCAGGCCAATGGCGACATTGCTGTCAGCCCCGGCGATACGCTTGCCGAAGTGCTCGACGTTGGCCAGGTCACCGGGCTCTTCAGCCACGAACATTGTCATCGTCTCGCCAAAGGCCAGCACGTCGTAATCAGGCATGGTGCATCTCCTGCTGAGTGGTACCAAGACGGCCCAATGCCTCGACATGACGCTGGGTCTCGCGAACCACGTCGCCCTGCAGGGGAAATTCGATGGCGCGTGGCAGTCCTGTCTTGAAATGAGTAAATAGCCGCGCCCAGCGTTTCAGATCCTCGGCTTCAGGGGGCATCGCATGAAGACGGCCGTTGCGCTCGCGAACAGCCTTGCAGTGGATGTACTCCACGTAACATCCCAGTAATTGTGCGGCCGTTTCTGGTTGCTCGTTCTGCCAGTGCCAGTTGCCGACATCGAAGGTCATGCCGATAGGCAGTTTCATTCGCTGCACAACATCAAAAAACGTTTGTAAGGCCTTGAGTCGACCCCCTTGCGGAGTCTGGTCATTTTCAATCAGCAGACGCACTGAGCTGGCGTCCAGCATGTGACCCAATGCTTCCATGTCACAGTAAGGTGTGAAGTGGCCAAGGGAGATCTTGAGCGTATGCGCTCCAAGGCGGGCGGCGCGTACCATCGCAGGCTGTAACTCACGGGTGGGTTGATGCTCGCCTTGTGACCATAGCTCGATGGGGACCGAGTAGACGCATTCCAGTCCCTGTGCAGCTATGCTGTTACCCAGGGCAGATAGCTCAGGTCGCATGTCATCGAACAGTTCGTCACGTATCTCGACGGTACTGGCGCCGGCTCCTGCTATCAGCGGAAGGAAATTTTCCTGACCGCGAGCGCGTACGGCATCAGCACCAAAGGCAGAAGTAGTCACTACGACATCAGGTTTCATAACGCCTCCTGAAACCGGTTTCATTGAAGGTCGAGCACAGTGTGCCGCCCCCACATTGTTGTTTTAACGTCGCGCCGGGGTAGAGCCGCGTACCACCAGTTCGGCCGGTAATGCCAGCGTCCGTGAGCTCGACACATCGCCTCGCAGGCGTTCCAGCAGATACTCCAATGCGGCTACGCCCAGCGCATGGGTTGGTTGAGCAATGGCGGTAATGCCGTCGCCTACCAATGGATACCAGTCAAGATCGTCCAGGGCGATTAGTCCAACCGATTCAAACGTTCTGTAACCTAATTCCCTGAGGCCTTTTGTCACAGCGAGCGCGGCAATGCCGTTCGCCGCCATGATGGCTTTGGGACCATGATTGGTATCGGAGAGAAAATGCGCGAGCTGCTCAAGTAGCGCAGCGCTGAAACCGGCGGAGGAGCTGACGCGCCCTCGCACACCCGCGCGGGGCGACAGGTAGTGAATGAAGGTTCGGGCGCGCTCTTCTCGTGAACTGGTTCCGTCCAGATCTTCGGTCACCATGAGCAGGTCGCGGTAGCCCCGCTCAAGCAAATGCTCAAGACCCAACCGAATGGCCTGTGTGTTATCCAGCCCAACGAGATCAGCATCCAGACCATCCAGCTTGCGATCAAGCAATACCATGGGCAGTTCTCGATGCAGTTGCTGAAGCTCTCGGGGATGGTGACCCAGCGTGTTGACGATCAAGCCTTCCACGTTATAGGACTGAAGCGCATTCAGGTGGCGCTCTTCCTGGAGGTCATCTCGATCAGTGTTACATACGATGAGAGAATAGCCATGCCGACGGCAGGCCGTCTCGACGCCATGCATGACGGCAACGGAATAGGGATTGAGCATGTCGGCTACCAGCATACCGATAAGCCGGCTGCGGCCGCGCTTAAGACCTCGCGCCATTTGATTAGGCTGAAAGCCAAGCTTTTCGATTGCCAGCTCGATGCGCAACGCCAGCGCATCTGATAGGAGTTGCCTGTCTCCGCTGATATAGCGAGAAACGCTCGCCTTGGAAACGCCTGCTTCCTGAGCGACCTGATTGATAGTGGCACGCGGCGGCCGCATGCTTTGAAGAGGCATATCCAATGGGCCTGCTCCCTAATATTGTGGAGTTCTTGTCTATGGAACGACAGGCTTTGAAACCGGTTTCAGAAAACCATTTTGTTCTGTGGCTTGGCAAGAGTACGCCTGGCTTGAACCGACGAGCGGCAGCCCTCATATAGAAAGCTCACAACCTTGTACAATAAAGGTTTCGCCTCGCCATCTTCTCAGGGCCACACAATGACTATCGATGAGTTATCAGCTGAGCTGGGCAAACGGTTATCGGCATTGAAGGCACAGGTCGTAACTGCCGAGTCCTGCACCGGCGGCGGTATTGCCGAAGCCATTACCCGCGTAGCGGGCAGCTCTGCCTGGTTCGAAGCGGGATTTGTGACGTATTCCAACGCCCAGAAAACGGCCCAGCTGGATGTGCCGGATCACTTGTTTATGGAGGTAGGCGCTGTCAGTCAGGCGGTTGTCGAGGCCATGGTACGTGGGGCGCAGGCACGCAGCGGGGCCCGGTTCGCTGTTGCGGTCAGTGGTATCGCAGGCCCGGGTGGCGGCTCTCCAGAAAAGCCTGTCGGGACGGTCTGGCTGGCGTGGGGAAACGGCTCTGACATCTATAGCGAGAAACATTTTTTTCCTGGCGACAGAGCTGCTGTCAGGGCTCAGACCGTTGTGGCTGCATTGGAAGGATTATTGCGAATTTCGACATGAGAAAATCGCATCGAAAGGTAGCCAGCGAGCCCTTCTTATGCTTTAATACTGTTCACATATACAGTGCTTTCCACGGCCGTCTGGCCTACCTTCTTGCGAGAGGATTTTAATGGACGACAACAAAAAGCGCGCCCTGGCCGCGGCCCTGGGTCAAATTGAGCGTCAGTTTGGCAAAGGCGCAGTCATGCGCATGGGTGATCATGAGCGTCAGGCAATTCCGGCTATTTCCACCGGTTCGCTCGGTCTCGATATCGCCCTGGGGATCGGCGGTCTGCCCAAGGGCCGTATCGTAGAAATCTACGGTCCGGAATCGTCGGGTAAAACTACGCTGACCCTGTCCGTCATTGCTGAGGCGCAAAAGCAGGGCGCAACCTGTGCCTTCGTTGACGCAGAGCATGCGCTGGATCCGGATTATGCCAGCAAGCTGGGCGTCAATGTTGACGACCTGCTGGTTTCCCAGCCGGATACCGGTGAACAGGCGCTGGAAATCACCGACATGCTGGTGCGCTCCAATGCCGTAGACGTGATCATCGTCGACTCCGTAGCTGCTCTGGTGCCCAAGGCGGAAATCGAAGGCGAGATGGGTGATATGCACGTAGGTCTGCAGGCGCGTCTGATGTCTCAGGCGCTGCGCAAGATCACCGGCAATATCAAGACCGCCAACTGCCTGGTGATTTTCATCAACCAGATCCGTATGAAGATCGGGGTGATGTTTGGCAACCCGGAAACTACAACTGGCGGTAACGCGTTGAAGTTCTACTCCTCGGTCCGTCTGGATATCCGCCGTACCGGTGCGGTGAAGGAAGGGGACGAGGTGGTAGGTAGCGAGACCCGCGTTAAAGTCGTCAAGAACAAGGTGTCTCCACCATTCCGTCAGGCTGAATTCCAGATCCTGTACGGCAAGGGCATCTACCGTAACGGTGAGATCATTGATCTGGGCGTACAGCTGGGTCTGGTTGAAAAGTCAGGTGCCTGGTATAGCTACCAAGGAACCAAGATTGGCCAGGGTAAGGCTAACGCGGCCAAGTTCCTGGAAGAGAACCTTGAAGTACGTAATGCGCTCGACAAGAGCATTCGCGAAAAGCTTCTAAGCCAGGCCCCCGTTAAAGGGGCGGCCACTGAAGAAGCCGAAGCGGGCGCTGACGCTGACTTCTAAGGTTCTGCCTGATAAAAGCCCTCGCTGTGCGAGGGCTTTTTTATTTCAGCCTGATAATTTTACGGGGCGTTTGAATGCCTATTGAACTCGATACCCCAGCGGCTGTTCGCCTAGCAGCTATGGATCTACTGGCCCGCCGAGAGCATGGCCGACAAGAGCTGGTTCGCAAGTTGCGTAAGCGGGGGGCACCGGATGAACTGATCAACGCAGCCCTGGATCGCCTGGCCGAAGAGGGGCTGCTGAGCGAGACACGTTATCTGGGTAGCTATATCGCAAGTCGTGCCCGGGCGGGTTATGGACCTGTTCGTATCCGTGAGGAATTGGCTCAGCGCGGTCTTGCCCGTGCTGATATCGAACAGGCCCTATCGGAGTGTGAGGAAGACTGGTCAGCTCATTTACGTGATGTCTGGCAACGCAAATTCAAAGGCAAGCGCCCCGCTGACGCTAAGGAACGCGCACAGCAGGGACGTTTCTTGAGCTACCGCGGTTTCTCCATCGACAGCGTCAGTCGATTGCTGCGTGGCGCGCCAGATGACTGATAGGGCGGGCCCGGCTAACGCCTCTCGATCAGCGTAGCCAATGTTGTGGATCGTTCAGTGAATCCACCAACTCGCGCAGGCGCCCATAATCGCGGCCATTGAAGTTGAAGGAAAGCTGGCTCAGGTGAGCAAATTCCGGTTCGTCGATGTTGGTTTTGCCCGAGGCTTGCTGAGTGAAGTGCCCGCTCTTGCACAGGTCCGCAAAGTGCGTATCGATATGCGCCAGCGCTTCGGATGTTAGGGCATGGTTCAGACGCATCACGAATTGACCGTTCAGCCAGCGTGTCGAATGAAAGTTGCTGTAGAACCGGCTGATGATCTCTGCTGCCTCTTCCGCAGTATGCACCAGCGTTGCCAGTTTCAGGTCCTTGGGCAGGATATAGCGCTCATCCGCCAGGTTCTTTTTCAGAAAAGTGACCGCATCCTTCCAGAACGTACCCTCAGGTGTATCCAGTAGCACGACGGGTACGAGAGGGCTTTTACCGGTTTGTATCAGCGTAAGGACTTCAAAGGTTTCGTCCAGGGTGCCAAATCCGCCAGGGCAGAGTACAAGTGCATCGGCTTCCTTGAGAAAAAACAGTTTACGTACGTAGAAGAAGTGAAAGGACAGCAGGTGATCGGTGCCGTCCATGGTTTGGTTGGCCCGTTGTTCAAAAGGCAGGGTAATGTTGAAGCCCAGGCTATTGTCCAAGCCGGCACCTTCGTGAGCTGCCGCCATGATGCCGCCACCTGCTCCAGTGATGACCATCATGTCCCGCTGAGCGAGGGCTGAGCCGAGTGTGCGGGCCAGCACATAGAGTTCATGATCCACGGCCGTACGGGCTGATCCGAAAACCGTTACCTTGCGCCGTCGCTTGTATTGCTCAAGATGACGAAAGGCATTTTCCATCTCTCGCATGGTTTGCATCATGATCTTGGCATCCCAACGGTTGCGGTCTGCCTGGGCCATGCGAACCACGGTCAACAGCATGTCGCGATACAGAGACAGATTGGGACTGTTGGCCGGAACGGTATGAGCCAGCAGCTCATCGATCTTTTGGGAAAGGTCTTCGGCACTGACCTGTACATGACGAGACAGATAGTCGTCTTGTGCGTCTGGGTTCATCTGCATACTCCTGGTAGCCACTGCTGTGTAATCAAGCTGCCATTCCAGGCAGCGATTACCTTGCCTTTAGCATAGTCGTGGCGCGGAGTAAGAAAGGCAAATGCCTGTCTTGAATGGCCATGCCAGACGCGGCATGGCAAAGAAAGCTTACTTGCTCAGACCGCAATCGGCTGCTTCGAAGCGCTCGTTCGCAACCGGGCGATTGCTCTGGTATTCGGTAAAGCTGTACACCAACATGGCGCCACGGGCTAACAACTGGCGGTAGCCGGTGTTGCGGCAGACACTGGCGGCCAGCTGGGTGCGTACCGTCGCCGGGTTGGCTTCCATCTGATGCGCATGGCTGGCACGTACACTCAAATGATTGATGAGCTGGCGCCCTTCAACGGTATAGCCACGGTCAAGAATGTCTTCATTGATAGCGCGCGGAGTCCCCACGCTGCTTTCTTTCGCGACCTTTTGCAGCATCTGCGACAGTTCTTGTTCTTTCAGCGAGGCCGCCTGGGCCGCTGCAGGAAGGATGAAGCAAAGGGCGAGGGCAGTATAACGCAGCATTGAACTCTCCAACGTAGATCAGGCTCGCTTCGACCGCAGGGCAGCCGTGATGTTCGCAAGCAAAGGCTAATTGCGGTACGCAAAGGGTACTCCTGTGGTCGGCGCTTTCAAAATGCCAGATGTGTTCTGGACAGCCTTTGTTAAACTTGCCCATGTAAATCACGCAGTACTTCTCATGCCTTATATCCGCTCTGCCAATTCTTCTTCCCGTCCGCCAAATGCCGTAGCCCGGCTGCGTCATGATCGTCTGGCGCGCAGCAGCAAACCTTTTGTTGCCCGTGGATCCCGCGTTCAACGCTGTGAGGGTTGTCGCCTTGCGTTGCCTCACTGTTTCTGCGAGTGGCGACCTGCGGTCGAATGCGCGGCAGGCATGTGCCTGATCATGCACGATGTAGAGCCGCTCAAGCCAAGCAATACCGGATGGCTGATTGCCGATGTGGTCAGTGACAGTTTTGCCTTTGGCTGGTCGAGAACGGATGTAGATGACGCACTACTGGCCGTGCTGAGCGATCCTCAATGGCAACCCTATCTTGTATTTCCGGCCGAATACTCAGCGCCTGAACGAGTCGTGCAAACGGTAGAGCCAGTCCAGGGCAAGCGACCTTTATTCGTCCTGCTGGATGCTACCTGGACTGAAGCACGAAAGATGTTTCGTAAGAGCCCTTATCTGGATAGCCTGCCGGTGCTAAGTCTGAGCCCTGAAGAGCTTTCCCGCTATCGCCTGCGACGCTCCACACGAGGCGAGCACCTCTGTACGGCAGAAGTGGCTGCGCTTTGTCTGGAGCTGGCGAGAGAGGAAAGAGCGGCGGTGGCGCTTGATGCCTATCTGGACGTGTTCAGTGAACGTTATCTCAACGCCAAACAGAATCGCCAGACAGATCCGTTCAGCGCGGCGCATCAGCGATTGCAGCCCTTCGTTGCCGCATTCCCCTGATTAGTTTGTCACCTTGGGCTCGACCACGGCCTTTCTGGGCCAGAGCTGCGCGACCAACATGCCGATAAACATGAGCGCGCAGCCCAGATAACCGCGGGCGGTAAGCGACTCGTCCAGCAGCCAGGCGCCAAAAAAGGCCGCAAAGACGGCTTCGAGTGAAAAAATGATTGCCGCATGGGAGGCAATGGCGTCGCGCTGTGCAACGACCTGCAACGTATAACCGATGCCGGCGGCAATGATACCGCCATACAGCAGCGCGGGAGCGGCCTGAATAATGTTCTGAGCTTGAATCGGCTCAAACAGCAATGCCAGCGTCAGGCTGACCGCTGCACAGAATGCGAACTGAAGGATGGACAGTAGCATCGGATCATGGCGGCTCGCAAAATGCCCTACCACCAGCACATGCGCTCCCCAGGCAAAGGCGCCGGCCAATTGCAGCCAATCGCCGGAAGCTACCTTAAAATTCTCGCCTATGCTAAGCAGACACATGCCTGCCACCGCCAGGCAGGCACCTAGCCAGGTGCCTCTGCCGGTGCGTTCGCCAAACAGCAAACCCAGAATGGGGACTACAATCACATAGAGTCCGGTGATGAAACCGGAGTTGGTCACGGATGTGAATAGCAGGCCCACTTGCTGGAAGTTGATGCCAATGGAAAGCAGCAGGCCCATCAGGCAGCCGCCGACCACTACGCGACGGTCGAGGCTAATCGGTGTTCTGGCGCGGCGATGCAGCACCAGCAGGACTGGAATCAGTGTCAGTGCACCCAATGCAAAGCGAAGTCCCGTAAAGAGGAACGGACCGATGGAGTCCATGCCGGCGCGCTGTGCAATAAAGGCGCTCCCCCAAATCATGGCTGTGATCAGCATGAGAACATCGGCACGTAGGGCTTGGGTACGCATGACAGGCTCGCTTGGCAAAAGTCGTCACTCTGCCGGATGGCTGTGACTTTGGGAACCCTGTGATTATGGTCGCAAAGTGCCTTGACCCGTCGTCGGACGCTCGGCATTCTGAGCCGCTGAAATTACAGAATCATAATAAGGACCAATTTACCGATGGCCGCCTATCAGATCCTCATCGCGGATGATCATCCGCTGTTCCGTAGCGCCCTGCAGCAAGCCTTGACGCTTGGCTTGGGGCAGCAGGCACAGCTGGTGGAAGCGGCAAGTATCGCCGAACTCGAGGCTCAGCTGGCGCACAAGACTGATTGGGATCTGGTCCTGCTCGACCTCAACATGCCGGGCGCCTATGGTTTTTCCGGACTAGTGCTGCTGCGCGGGCAATACCCACAGATTCCGGTGGTCATGGTCTCTGCTCAGGAAGACGCCGCTGTAGTGCAGCGCGCACGGGAGTTCGGTGCCAGTGGTTTCATACCTAAATCCAGCGATCTGGAAACGATCCAGCAAGCCGTACGCCTTGTGCTGGATGGTGATACCTGGTGGCCGGCCCAAGGAGAGGGTGCTGCGAACCTCAGCGAAGAAGCCAAGGCTGCGAAGGCCGGATTATCCAGCCTGACGCCCCAGCAGTTCAGGGTGCTGACCATGGTATGCGATGGCCTGTTGAACAAGCAGATTGCCTATGAACTCAGCGTGTCGGAAGCCACAGTAAAAGCGCATGTAACGGCGATCTTCCGTAAATTGGGTGTGAGAACCCGAACGCAGGCTGCCCTGTTGCTGCAACAGCTCGAATCAACTCCAGGCTGATGAGTTTTCACGCTTTTTCGACACGCTACAGGCTAGTCTTCTATTGAGTCGCTGCATGGAGCCTGGTGTGATATCTCCCTATAAAGGCAAGACCGGCCTTAAACGTGTCATCAAGGCTACGGGCTATTCCCTGGCCGGTCTGAAGGTGGCTTTCAAAGGAGAGGCTGCCTTCCGCTCGCTGGTGCTGATGAGCTGCATCCTGATCCCGCTGGCCTTTTGGCTGGATGTATCGCGAGGCGAGCGGGCAATCATGGTGGGTGTCTGCCTGCTTTCGCTGATTGTTGAGCTGTTCAATGCCGCTATCGAAGCCGTGGTGGACCGGGTCTCGCTGGAATGGCATGAGTTGTCCAAGAACGCCAAGGACTTGGGCAGTGCGGCTCAATTCGTGGCAATGTGGATGATTGCAGCCGTCTGGTCGATCATTCTGCTGGGGTAGCACGCTCCTTAAAGGGGGCCAGCAAGATCTGGTCGCTACGTGCAATACCCTCGGTAAGCTTGCGACACAGTGCCAGGAATTCGGTCATGGCTGCCGTCTGGTATTTCTGGCGGTGCCAGATAAAACAGAACTGACGACGCAAATCCAGGCTGGGAGTTTCGATTGGGACAAGACTGCCGCGCTCGAAGGCATCGCGCAGGGCAAGCCTCGAGATGCAACCGATGCCCAGACCTGATTCCACTGCCCGAATAATGGCCTCTGTATGCTCCAGCTCCAGGCGAATATTCAGGGGCGCTGCATGATGACGCATGGCCTGATCGAACGTCAGGCGAGTACCGGAGCCTTGCTCCCGAAGAATCCAGGCCTGATCAATCAGCTCTTCCAGACCTACCGTTGGATGGTTGGCTAAAGGATGTTGCGGAGCACAGAAGATTACCAGCTCATCTTCAATCCAAGGGTGGACTTCAATATCCGCGTCCTGGCAATCCCCCTCAATCAGGCCTAGATCAATATCATGGTTAGCCACGCGCTGTACGATATGCGCTGTGTTATGAACATGCAGGCGCACTCGGCAATCGGGATGACGTTGCATGAAATCACCCAGCAGGAGCGTAGCCAGATAGTTGCCAATAGTGAGCGTGGCGCCGACTTCCAGTGAGCCGAATCCGGTCTTGCCCCGTAGCAGGTTCTCGATCTCGTCGCTGCGGTCGAGCAAGGCAACTGCCTTGGGCAATAACTGGCGGCCCAAGGCATTGAGGGTCAGCCGTTTGCCTGCACGGTCAAAGAGTTTGCAGTCGAACTGACGCTCTAGCTCTCCCAAGGCCGTGCTGGTTGCCGATTGTGAGAGCGCAAGCGTCTCTGCCGCGCGGGAAACACTTTCCAGGCGGGCGACGCCGACGAAAACTTCGAGTTGACGCAACGTGAATCTCATATCTGCTCACTGGATAACCGATATCCGAATTATTCATTTTACGGATATTCTTGCGTTATATAAAATGCCGCGCAAATGCGCTTGGTCGCGTCCTTTTTGTCAAACCCGATCCAGAGCGGTCACACGTGCAGGTAGTCCCGCCTCCGCGAGACAGAGCCGGGCATCAGCGTCTTTGGGCAGGTGATTAGGAGTTTTTCATGAGCAATCTGTACACCGAGCGCGTCCTGAGCGTTCACCACTGGAACGATACACTGTTCAGCTTCAAGACGACCCGTAATCCGGGGCTGCGTTTCGAGAACGGCCAGTTCGTCATGATTGGACTGGAAACCGAAGGTGGCCGTCCGCTGATGCGCGCCTACAGTATCGCCAGTCCCAACTATGAAGAGCACCTGGAATTTTTCAGCATCAAGGTTCCGGATGGTCCGCTGACCTCCCGCCTGCAGCACCTGAAGGAAGGCGATAACCTCATGGTTAGCCGCAAGCCTACCGGTACGCTGATTCTGAGCGACCTGAAGCCTGGCAAGCACCTTTATCTGCTATCCACCGGCACCGGCATGGCGCCGTTCCTGAGCACCATTCAGGATCCGGAAACCTATGAACGTTTCGAGAAGGTGATTCTGGTTCACGGTGTACGTTATGTAAATGAACTGGCCTATGCCGACTTCATCACCAACGTACTGCCTGAGCATGAATACTTTGGCGATATGGTTCGCGAAAAGCTGATCTATTATCCGCTGGTGACGCGTGAAGAATTCCGCAACATGGGTCGTCAGACCGATCTGATGCGCAGCGGCAAGTTATTTGAAGATATCGGCCTGCCTCCGATCAATCCTCAGGACGACCGTGCGATGATTTGCGGCAGCCCTAGCATGCTGGACGAAACCAGCGAAGTGCTGAACGAGTTTGGTCTGGCCATCTCTCCACGTATGGGTGATCCGGGTGACTACCTGATCGAGCGTGCGTTCGTCGAGAAGTAAGCGCTACCCGCGTTATCGAAACCCGCCCTGGAGGCGGGTTTTTTGTGTCTACGGTAAGGGCTGGTCAGGCGCAGAAAAGCTTTTGACCCAGACTCAGTCATTATCTGCACGCTCGATATCCAGAATACGGATGACATTGGACTCCGGATAATGCCAATGGACGTCTACATCCCATAGGCGAACACCATAACGGCGGTCAGGCGGCGGGACTTGATAGGCCGGACGAGGGTCCTGAGTCAGGCATTGCTCAATCAGAGCGGCCAATGGCTCGTTCAGACGCTTTCCATGCTGCTCCGCCTGCACGCGGGCCTCGTGCGTCCAGAGGACCGGAATCCCATCGGGAGGTGCACTGGCTATGGTATTAAAGGCAGTTGGAATTGCATCGGCGTAGGGCACGTAAGGCTTGATGTCCAGCACCGGGGTACCGTCCAACAGATCGATACCTGAAAGCCTGAGCCGGCCCGGCTCGATAGCGTCCAGTGTTACCACAGATTGCCCAATACCATTGGGACGGTGAGTGGCACGCGTCGCAAAGACACCCAGGGAACGGTTCCCTCCCAGGCGGGGAGGACGTACTTTAAGACGCGGTTTCTCTTCCAATGTCTGGTGAAAGAGGAACAGCAGCCAGACATGACTGACGTGTTCTAGCCCCTGTACAGCATCCGGGTGGTCGAACGGCGGCACAAACTCCAATACACCTCGGGCAGCCGGAGCCAAATGGGGCTGGCGAGGGATGGCGAACTTCTCCTTGAAACAAGAGCGGATATGGCCGATAGGGGAAACGCTATAAGTCATGGGGAGCGTCATAAGGGAGACAGGCTGGCTATTTTAGCCTGTCTGGCTCAAGTATGACTCTCACGCATAGCCTTTGAAGTATTCAGCTGGTTACGGCGAACACCACGGATGTTCATGAATGCCAGCCCCAGTTGCAAAACGATCAAGGCATACGCCTGTGTATGCAGGCCCCAGGTGATCCATAATCCATTGCTGGCAAGAAAGCACCAGAACCCAAGGTTTCGGCGGTTTTCACGTTGGGAAGCAACCAGCCACGCTGCGATCAGGGTCACGGCCATGGCTGGCCATTGCAATAAATCGATGTAATCCATGAAACATTCCTGCTGACAGACCTTATGCAGAGCGCTCTATCGGCAGGTGAGTTCCAACAGCGTGTCGGCGGTCATCCATCAATGATGTCGAATCAGTCGCAGGCCGTTTGCAACCACAATCAGGCTGGTACCCATATCGGCGAAGACAGCCATCCAGAGCGTGGCCTCGCCCATGATTGTCAACGCTAAGAATATCGCCTTGATTCCCAAGGCTAGTGCAATATTCTGCATGAGAATGCGGTGCGTGCTACGGGAGAGGCGAATGAAGTCCGGCAGTTTGCGCAAATCGTCATCCATCAGTGCCACGTCTGCCGTTTCGATAGCCGCATCGGTACCGGCGGCGCCCATTGCAAAACCGATGTTAGCCCGAGCCAGAGCAGGGGCGTCGTTGATGCCATCGCCAACCATACCGATTACAGCACCGCTCCGTTGCTTTTGCTCCAAAATCGCAAGCTTGTCCTCGGGCAGTAACGAGCCATGCGCTTCATCGATGCCTACCTGACCGGCAATACGGTCTACGCTGTGAGGGTTATCGCCACTGAGCACCAGGGTTTTTATGCCTAACGCATGAAGTGCTGCGACAGCGCTCTGGCTGGTTTCCTTGACTTGATCAGCAATGATGAACAGCGCCAGTACCTCCTGTTGGCTGGCAAGCGCCACCACACTTTGACCTGTCTGCTCGAGCGATTCGATACGGTGCCGTAGATTCTCGGAGGCCAGCCCTTCGCGCTCCAACAGGCGGCGATTACCCAGAAAGTAGAGCTGATCCTCTATACGGCCTTGCACGCCTTGTCCTGCCCGGGCTGAGAAATCCCGTACGTCTTTTAAGGCAATACCTTCTTGCAACAGAGCATGGCTCAAAGCCTGTGAAGCGGGATGATCTGAGCGCAAGGACAAACTGGCCGCCCATTCCAACGCCTGACTCTTCTGTCCGGTGAGTACGATGCGGTCGACCAACTGCGGCTTACCCTCAGTAAGCGTGCCGGTCTTGTCGAGGGCAATCCACTTAAGCTGGCGGCCTTGCTCAAGAAATGTCCCACCTTTCACCAAGATGCCACGTCGTGCGGCAGCCGAAAGCCCGCTGACAATTGTGACCGGTGTTGAGATAACCAAGGCGCATGGGCAGGCAATAACAAGCAATACCAGCCCTTTATAGAGCCACTCCAGCCAACCTCCCCAACCCAGCAGGGGAGGCAACAGGGCAACCGCAACGGCAATGAGAACAACCGCTGGCGTATACAAGCGAGAAAAGCGATCTACAAATCGTTGAGTAGGCGCGCGCGCGCTTTGAGCCTGCTCTACGGCGTGGATAATGCGAGCCAGGGTACTTTCGTTGGCTCGATGGGTAACACGATACTCCAAGCTGCCCTCACCATTGATGGTGCCGGCAAACACGGTATCGCCGGGAGCCTTGTCGACCGGCAGGCTTTCGCCTGTAATAGGCGCCTGGTTGACACCTGACTGACCGGATTCCACCTCTCCATCCAATGCAATTCGCTCCCCCGGTCTTACCCGAATGAGCGCGCCGGGTTGGACCTGTTTGGCTGGCAGTGTTGCCCAAGTACCATCCGCCTGTCGTACGGTCGCGTTTTCTGGTGTCAATGCCAGTAATCCCTGGATGGCATTGCGGGCACGGTCCAGTGAGCGTGCCTCGATCACTTCAGCGATGGCAAACAGTACGCTGACCATGGCCGCTTCAGGCCAGTGGCCAATTAACAGGGCGCCGGTGACCGCAATGCTCATCAATGCATTGATGTTAAGAGTGCGCTGCCTGATAGCGATCCAACCTTTGCGATACGCCGGTAGACCAGCCAGGGCAATGGCGGCCAATGCCAGGAATGCTACAGCGAACTCAGGCACAGTACCCAACCACTCACCGACTTCGGCTGTCAGGGCAGTAGCCAAGCCCAGGCCCAGCGGCCACCAGGGTTTTGCCGCTGGTACTGCAGGGGCTTGCTCATCACCTTTCAGTTCAACAGCCTGCATGCCCAGCCGATTGATCTGGGTCTTTAGCGGTTCTGCATCGGGGTAGCGATGGCGAACGCGTAGGCTGCGCTGAATCAGGTTGAATTCCAGTGCTTCGACCGCCTTCAGCTTGGCGAATGCATCACGGATCAGCTTCTCTTCAGTCGGGCAATCCATGGCATCGATACGCAGGCTTGTCCACTTGGAGTGATCAAGCACCTCGGGCTCGGTAACGCCCGGTATAGGATTGGACTCAAGCGAAATCTTTGTGTGACTGTCGCAGCAGGTCTTTACCTGAGGCTCACAGCAGGACGATGGTTTGGGTCCGCAACAGGATGAATCATGCGCCATGACAACCTCCATTGACGTTAGGGTTGTCATTGCACACCCTGTAGCTACTACAGGGTCAAGGAGGCGTTATGAAAATAGGTGAATTGGCCAGCCGAACGGGATGTTCCGTGGAAACCATTCGGTATTACGAGCGTGAGGGACTGCTGCCAGCGCCTGTTCGCAGCGCGGGAAACTACCGTCAATACAGCGAGGCCCATCTGGAGCGATTGACCTTTGTTCGGCATTGCCGCTCCCTGGACATGACGCAAGACGAGATCCGCTCCTTATTACAGTTGCGGGATCAGCCTGAGCCGGACTGCTGTCGGGTCAATGATCTGATCGAGGACCATATTCATCATGTGGAGGTGCGTATCCGTGAACTTACCGAACTACGCAGACAGCTCATGGCGTTGCGTCAGCAATGCTCAGGCAAGGTATCCAGCGATATATGCGGCATCATTCGGGAGCTGCAACAACCCGCTGGACCTTCAGCGATCGAGGAGGCCTGTAGCCATGCGGGGCATGACCATGTGCCAGGAGTGCACAGACGATAGGGTAGGCCGGTCGGCATAGGGCACCCATAAAAAAAGCCCTGCAATCGCAGGGCTTTTCGAGGTTGTGGCTGCGTTACAGTGTCTCGGCCCACAGGTCGTATTCGTCTGCGTCGGTTACGCGTACCCATACCTTGTCGCCTGGCTTCAGGTCGTGTTCGCTATTGACATACACATTGCCGTCGATCTCCGGGGCATCGGCATAGGAGCGGCCAATGGCGCCTTGTTCGTCGACTTCGTCGATCAACACTTCAATATCCTTTCCAACCTTCAATTGCAGGCGAGCCGCAGAAATGGCCTGCTGATGCGCCATGAAGCGCTCCCAGCGATCCTGCTTCACGTCATCCGGTACGGCACCTTCCAACTCATTGGCCGGTGCGCCTTCCACAGGGGAATACTGGAAGCAGCCCACACGATCCAACTGAGCTTCGGTCAGCCAATTCAGCAGGTACTGGAAATCCTCCTCCGTCTCACCAGGGAAGCCCACAATGAATGTGGAGCGAATGGTCAGCTCCGGACAGATCTCACGCCACTTCTTGATACGGGCCAGGGTGCGGTCCTCGAAGGCAGGACGCTTCATGGCCTTGAGAACTTTGGGGCTGGCATGCTGGAAGGGGATATCCAGGTAGGGCAGAATCTTGCCCTCGGCCATCAGCGGAATGATGTCGTCCACGTTCGGGTAGGGGTAGACGTAGTGCATACGTACCCAGACGCCCATGCTGCTCAACGCCTCGCATAGTTCCAGCATGCGAGTCTTGACCGGCTGGCCATTCCAAAAGCCGGTACGGTATTTGAGGTCGACGCCATATGCACTGGTGTCCTGGGAGATGACCAACAGCTCCTTGACTCCGGCCTTGACCAAACGCTGAGCCTCATCGAGCACATCGCCGATCGGGCGGCTGACCAAATCGCCACGCATGGACGGGATGATGCAAAAGCTGCAGCGATGGTTGCAGCCTTCGGAAATCTTGAGATAGGCGTAGTGGCGGGGGGTGAGCTTGATGCCCTGCGGCGGTACCAGGTCGACCAACGGATTATGCTCGCGCTTTGGCGGCACTACCTCATGGACCGCGGTCACCACCTGCTCATACTGCTGCGGACCCGTTACCGCCAGTACGCTCGGATGTACATCACGAATCGCAGATTCTTCCACCCCCATGCAGCCGGTCACGATGACCCGGCCATTTTCAGCCAGGGCTTCGCCGATCACTTCCAGAGACTCGGCCTTGGCGCTGTCAATGAAACCACAGGTATTGACCACCACCACGTCGGCGTCCTCGTACGTGGGAACAACCTCGTAACCTTCCATGCGAAGCTGGGTCAGGATGCGTTCGGAGTCGACCAGAGCTTTAGGGCAGCCGAGGCTGACAAAGCCGACTTTGGGCGTGGCGGGGGTGGACATGGCTAACCTCAGGAGGTGCGCAGAACGCGCTGATGATCAAAAAACGCGCGATTTTAGCGGTGCGCGCCCGGACTGAGAAGAGGCATTTGGCGCTTTTACTCGGATTAACCTGCGCTTCGTCAGTTATCGGGTTTGGCTTGCCCGAGGCTGAACCGCTAGACAGGCATAACTAGTGATAGGGTATTTATTATGTTATAAAGTAACAATAACGAGGTGGTTTATATGTCATCGAATTCTTCCCTTACGTTCAAGACGTCCTTTCTGACCCAGTCTGCCTGGGCCCGTTTAGGGGTGTCGATCGTGCTGCTTCTACTGCTATGGGCTGCTATCCACTGGGCGGTATCCATCCCATGAGTGCCTGTATTTCATTAAATGACTTAACGGTTGCCTACGAGCGTCATCCCGCCGTACATCATGTGTCGGGTTGCTTTGAAGCGGGCAGCCTCACCGCTATTGTGGGCCCTAACGGCGCAGGCAAGTCAACTCTGATCAAGGCCATGGTCGGCATGCTGCGACCAGTAGGGGGCGGCGTCGACCGAAAGGCCTTGTCTGCCTCGGCCATCGGCTATCTGCCCCAAGCGGCTGAAATTGACCGAACCTTTCCGCTGACGGTTCTCGACACGGTTGCCATGGGCGCCTGGAGACGCATCGGCATATTCGGTGGAATGAGCCGGGGCCAGCTGCAGCAAGCCCATGAGGCGCTGATTGCCGTCGGGCTGGAAGGTTTTGGGCACCGCCTGATCGGTTCCCTGTCGGCAGGCCAGTTCCAGCGCGTATTGTTCGCACGGCTCCTGCTGCAGGATGCGTCAGTCATCCTTCTGGATGAGCCGTTTAATGCCATCGATGCACGCACGACCCGCGATCTGCTTGATCTGGTTCGGCGCTGGCATGGTGAGGGGCGCACCGTCATCGCTGTTCTGCATGATCTTGAGCAGGTAAAGCAGCATTTTCCCAGTACATTACTGTTGGCTCGCGAAACCATTGCCTGGGGGGATACCCGAACGGTGCTGACCCAGGAGAATCTGCGGCGTGCCCGGAATATGGCTGAGGACTGGGATGAACAGGCCGACGTCTGTGATGAGAGGCGCCGCGCATGATGTTGTATCACGCCTTGTTCGAGCCGTTTGTCGAGTTCGGATTCATGCGTCGCGCCTTGGTCGCCTGCATGGCGCTAGGGCTGGGCTCAGGTCCGGTCGGTGTATTGCTCATGCTCAGGCGCATGAGTCTGGTAGGGGACGCCATGAGTCATGCGGTCCTGCCGGGGGCTGCCATCGGTTTTCTGGTCGCTGGGCTTTCCTTGCCAGCCATGGGCCTGGGTGGGTTGGTAGCCGGCTTGACCGTAGCCCTGTTGTCTGGGTTGGTCAGTCGTTTTACTTCGCAGCGTGAAGATGCCAGTTTTGCGAGCTTCTACCTGACCTCTCTCGCCGCGGGTGTCTTGATCGTCTCGCTAAGAGGCTCGAATATCGACCTGCTGCATGTCCTGTTCGGTACGATCCTGGCGATTGATGATGCCGCGCTCTATCTCGTAGGGGGCATCGCCTCTGTGACACTTCTCCTGCTGGCCGTTATCTATCGTCCGCTGGTGCTTGAGTGTTTCGATCCTGGATTCCTGCGGGCCGTAGGTGGCAAGGGCTCGCTTTATCACTTCCTGTTTCTGCTGCTGGTCGTGCTCAACCTGGTCGCAGGCTTTCAGGCGCTTGGAACGCTTATGGCGGTCGGCCTGATGATGTTGCCTGCCACCGTAGCGCGCTTCTGGGCTCGCTCGTTGCCCGGACTGATGCTGGTGGCGAGTCTGGTTGCCATACTGTCCGGCTTTATCGGCTTGGTTGTTTCGTACCACCTGGGCGTGGCCTCGGGTCCGTCCATTGTTCTGACGGCCAGTACGCTTTACATCTTCTCGTTAATTTTCAGCCCTCTGGGCGTCGTTCGCCGTTTCTTCCCTAAACCCCATCTATCCCGTTGAAAGGAGTCATGTCATGCGTCTCACGTTGTGGAGCGGGGCTGCTGCCTTGCTGTTGTCAGCGCTTTCCAGTTTTGCCCAAGCCAAGCCGGTAGAAGCCGTTGCGTCATTCACGATCCTGGCCGATATGGTTCACCAGGTAGGAGGCGAGCGGGTTCATGTCACCTCATTGATCGGGCCCAACGGCGATCCTCATGCGTATGAGCCGACGCCTAACGATGCCAAAGCGCTCAAGGCCGCCGATGTAGTATTTATCAATGGACTTCATCTTGAAGGCTGGATGGATCGTCTGATCCAGGCATCAGGGTATAACGGTACCCCTGTCGAGCTGTCGGACGGTATCAAGACTCGTATGCGACAGAAGAACGGCAAGACCGTAGTGGATCCCCACAGCTGGAACAGCGCTGCCAGTGGTGTTGTTTATGTTCAAAACATCATCAAGGCCCTCAAGCGCATAGACCCCGAAGGCGCTGATCAATACGAAGCCAATGGTCAACGCTATATCGATCAGCTAAAGGCGCTGGATGCGTATACCAAGCAGCAGATCGAAGCCGTGCCGAAGGCGCAGCGTAAGGTGCTTACCTCCCATAACGCGTTTGGCTATTTCGGTGATGAATACGGTGTGACATTCCTGTCTCCCCTGGATCTTTCTACCGAATCTGAAGCGTCTGCCCAAAAAGTGGCCAATCTGATCCGTCAGATCAAGGAGGAGCACATCACGGCTTATTTCATTGAGAACTCGAACGATCCGCGTCTGGTGCAGCAGATTGCCCAGGCAACCGGGGCTCGTGCCGGTGGCGAGTTATATGTCGAGTCGCCGTCCAAGGCGGACGGGCCTGCGCCTACCTACCTGAAAATGTTCCGTTACAACGTCGATAAGATGGTTGCAGCCATGAAAGGAGAGTAACGGGCTTCGTTTCATTCAGCCACGTAACAAGGCGTGGCAGATGGAACTCCTGAATCACAAGAACCGTCCTTTTAGGACGGCTCTTGCTTGAATCCGGAGAAAACAATGACGACTCGCCGCCGCTTCATGCAATATTCCCTGTGCGCCTCGTCGGCGCTGCTCTTGGAAGCCATGTTGCCTCGTCTTGTGCTTGCACAGGCTGGCATGCTGAGGCGGCAGATTCCCTCTACCGGCGAGCAACTCCCTGTCATTGGCCTTGGAACCGCCGATTCCTTCAATGTCGAAAGCACTCCACAAGCCTTAAAGCCGTTGGCTGACGTGCTTGACCGTCTATTTCAGGCGGGAGGCACTGTTATCGATACGGCGCCGAGTTACGAGAAATCCCAGGGCGTCATTGGTACGTTGCTGGCGCAGCAGGGACGTGCTGAAAAGGCGTTTCTGGCTACCAAGGTAGAAGGGCGCGAGAGCAGTATCGAAGAGATCCAGCAGGAAATGGCGGACCTCAAGGGCGCTCCTATTGATCTGCTGCAAGTGCATAGCATGATCAATTACAAGACGCTGCTCCCGTTGCTACGAGAGATGAAGCAGCAGAAAATGATTCGATATGTAGGGATTACCCATCACTCAGAAATGGCTCAGGATCAGATGATGGACCTGGTCGCTTCGGAGCCGATGGACTTCATTCAGATCAATCTCAATCCCCAAGATACCAAAGCCGAAGAAAAGCTGTTGCCTCTGTGTCAGGACAAGGGCGTAGCGGTCATGATCAATCGCCCGTTCCTGGACGGCCGTCTGTTCAACCAAGTAGCAGGCAAGCAGCTTCCGGCATTCGCGTCCGATATCGGCTGTGCTTCCTGGGCGCAGCTGATGATCAAGTACTCAATTTCGCATCCTGCAGTTACCTGCATTATTCCGGCGACCTCAAACCCGGCCCATATGGCAGAAAACGCACTGGCCGGAACCGGTGAGCTGCCCGATGAGTCCATGCGCAAGCGCATCGCGGAATATTTCCAGTAAAGTGTCAGGTAATCGCTGGACACTTTTAAGCAGGATTCAATACGCCGGGTGGGGTAATGACCATGCCTTGGTTGCGTTGTGCACACATAATCTTGGCAATCCGTACTTGATCCTGCCGCCACATCGGAGCAGGATGCGCCCGTTTCGATAAACCCGGAGTCTTGCATGAGTCAAGCTGCTTCCCAGGCCCATGGTGAAAAGGGAGCCTCGGCCATAGGTATGGCCATCGCGGCCGCGGGTATCGTCTATGGCGATATTGGTACCAGCCCGCTGTATACCCTCAAGGAGGTGTTTTCTCCTACGTATGGCCTGGCGCCTACCCACGATAGCGTCCTGGGTATCCTGTCCCTGATCTTCTGGTCGTTGATCTGGGTCGTGACGATCAAGTATGTCTTTTTCGTTCTGAGGGCGGATAACCAGGGCGAGGGCGGCATCATGGCCTTGACTGCATTGGCAAGGCGGGCGTCCGCACCGTTTCCAAAATTGCAAATGGTGCTGGTGCTGCTGGGGTTATTTGGTGCCTCGCTGTTTTACGGCGAAAGCATGATTACACCGGCCATTTCGGTACTGTCTGCTGTAGAAGGCCTGGAAGTAGCCTTTTCTGGACTTGATCATATTGTGGTGCCAGCGGCAATCGTTATCCTGGTCGGACTCTTCATGCTACAGCGGGGCGGTACTGCCAAGATTGGCAAGCTGTTCGGTCCGGTTATGGTCCTCTGGTTCACCGTGCTAGGCGCATTGGGTATTTATGGCATTCTGCAGGCGCCTGAAGTCCTCAAGGCTTTGAACCCATGGTGGGCATTCAACTTTTTCATCGTACACCCCGGACTTGGCATCGCTATTCTGGGCGCTGTTGTGCTGGCGCTGACAGGGGCTGAGGCGCTGTATGCCGACATGGGCCATTTCGGCCGCAAACCTGTCGCGCGCGCCTGGCTCTTCCTGGTGCTGCCCGGATTGGTGCTCAATTACTACGGGCAAGGTGCCTTGGTTCTGATCGACCCAGAGTCTGTACGCAATCCTTTCTACCTGCTCGCACCTGAATGGGCATTGATCCCAATGGTCGTCCTGGCGACTTTTGCCACGGTCATTGCCTCACAGGCAGTCATCTCAGGTGCGTTCTCCATTACCCGTCAGGCAATCCAGCTGGGGTATGTACCGCGTATGCAAATCCTGCATACCTCAAGTCATGAACAGGGCCAGATTTATATTCCTGCCATGAACTGGGCGCTTCTGACAGGCGTTATCCTGTTGATCATTGGATTCGAGTCCTCTGGCAACCTGGCCGAGGCCTACGGCATTGCCGTCACGGGAACGATGCTGATCACAACCTGCCTGGTATCTTCGGTAGCGCTGCTGCTATGGAAATGGCCTCGCTGGTTCGCCATTCCGATGCTCATTGGATTCTTCATTGTCGACTCGCTGTATTTTGCAGCCAACGTTCCAAAAATCGTGGCAGGCGGTGCATTTCCTGTCATTGCGGGCATCATCCTGTTCACGTTGATGACCACATGGAAGCGCGGCCGGCAGATTCTGGCTGAACGGCTGGATGAAGGGGCACTACCGCTACCGATCTTTATCGGCAGCATCCGCTCCAATCCGCCTTTCCGTGCCAAGGGGACAGCCGTCTTTCTGACAGCGCGGCAAGACGCCGTTCCACACGCCCTGCTTCATAACATGCTGCACAATCAGGTATTGCATGAGCAGGTGGTGTTGCTGACCGTTATCTATGAAGATACGCCGCGGGTTCCTGTCAGCCGCCGTTTCGAGGTGGACAGCTATGGGGACGGTTTCTACCGTGTTCTCTTGCATTATGGCTTTATGGACGAGCCCGACGTGCCGGCTGCGCTCGCATTGTGTCACCTGGAAGACCTCGATTTCACGCCCATGCGGACGACGTACTTCCTTAGCCGTGAAACGGTCATTGCGTCGAATAATCGTTTGGGAATGGCTCGCTGGCGAGAGAATTTGTTTGCCTTCCTTATGAAGAATGCCAGCGGCAGCCTGCGTTTCTTCAACCTGCCAGTTAACCGGGTAATCGAGCTGGGTACTCAGATCGAGATCTAGCAGCCAAGTCGCAGATATAAAAAAGCCGCCTTGGGGCGGCTTTTTTATTGGGATCAGTTGAATACAGGTGGAGGCAGGGCATCCGGGTCGGTAATGAACGGCATCTCCCATGGGTCCAGCGATTGACCCAACTGGGAAAGCTCTTGCCGAACATTCTCGATAAAGCCTTTAAGCTGCAGCGGATCGCTGTACTGTGCAGCGGTCACCTCAGGGACCGCCAAGACCTCTTCTCCTTCATGCCCGATTACGCTGAAGCCAAAGCTGTCAGCCTGGGGGTTGGCTGAAATAACACAACCCAGCGGAGTGAAGGCATCTACAACCAGTTTTTCAGCAGCATCCAGCGAAAGGGGAGTGGTCATGGGCGTCCTCGTTCAAAGGTTGAGAGCCGGTAGACCACTGATCGCACGCGTTCTTTCCGACCACTCGTCCCCAGCCGAGGATGTGTTCCATCGGCTGGGCGTCCTGGTTACGGTGTGCGTGTACGAGCCTCGATGGCGTTTATCATGTGGCGTGCAAGCTTGTCGTAGTCATTATCGAAATGGTGACCACCGGGTAACTCAAGCTTTTCGAAATTGGCTCCAGGCTGCGTGCAACCGCTCTCGTCCTTTTCTTCCGCACCGTAAATGCAGTAGATCTTGCTGGCAGGCACCTTGACCATCTCCGGTCCGGTTTGCATCTCGTCACCAGCCTTGCCCAGCCAGCCCTCAACCTGGATTTCAAAATCACCGCTACGGGCAAAGGCCAGCAGCACCATGGCCGATACCTGTTCCTGATCTGTTGCAGGTAAACGGTTATAGACCGCCGGAAGCAGATCCGCGCCAAATGAGTAGCCGGCCAGGACGAAGCGTTTCGCGCCCCAACGCTCACGGTATGTCTGCATCAGATGGGACAAGTCTGTCGCCACCTGTTCCGGGCTTTTGTGTTCCCAGAAATAGCGCAAGGTATCGATACCTACAACTGGCCACCCGTTTTCTGCCATGGTCTGTGCCGAATCACGGTCAAGATCACGCCAGCCACCATCGCCGGAATAAAAAAACGTCACTGTATCCTTGTGCGCGGCCGGCTCTTCAGCCGGGACCTCTACAACAGGGACATCGCCACCCTGACCGAGCAGCTGACGTTGAAGCTGGGTACGCAAAAGCGTAACCAGTGGTGTGCCGTAATCACTGATAGTGGTAGCGGCATTATCCTGGCCGCGGACAAAGCGAGCAGTCTCATCGCCTGGGTTATCGTTCCAGGCGAGATGCCATTTACCGTGTTCGGCTTTCTGTGGCAGCGGATCAGAGCAGTCGGGCTCGTCGAGCTTTGTACCGACCGACAGGGCGCTGACCTTGTCATCCTGTTGCCCGGCCAGCCAGCGCCAGGCCAATGATCCACCCGCATCGATGCCTGCCACCATGGTAGGCGCTCCGCCAAGATGGCTGATGGCGTCTTCCAGGCTGGCGCGTTGCGCGGCACATGCCTTGCTCTCGGGCAGCTCATACTGGACCAGCATGGACTTGGTGTTTTTGGCCAGGGTTAGCAGGTCAGCATCGGATAACTGCTGTTCAGCGGGGTTTGCAACAACGACTCGGGTCAGTGGCTTGCCGGCAGGCCTTGCGACGGTTACGACGCTCTGATCATCCTGTACGTGTACCTCAAGGCTGGCGGTACTGGGCCAGCGATGAAACCACCACCACAGTGCCGCTGCGGCAATGACAATTATCAACAGAAGAAAAAGCAACCCGCGTTTACGTCTAGTCATCAACGTTTTACCAGTCCTGTAATACCGCCTGCAATCAACGCAGCGGTGTCAGCCAAGGCGACCAAGGGATCAAGTCCTGCTGGAACGGCCAGATAGCGAGGCTCCCATTCCGGATCGAACTTATCTTTGAACCGTCTCAACCCCTGAAAGTTATAGAACTGCTCGCCACGTCGGAACACCATGGCCCCTAGACGCTGGGTCAGAGGAGCACCACGGCGTGGATGCAGTCCCGCCAATGGCACCATCCCCAAGCTGAAGCGTTCCAGGCCTCGCTCCTTGAAGTGCAGGATAAGGCCGAGCATGAGGAACTCCATGGTCAGTTTGGGCGCATCAGCTGCCACTCGCATCAGGTCGATACTGGCCAGCTCTGGCCGATCGGTTTCCAGAAGATTAGCAAACGCTACCGCTTTTCCCTGAAACCGAACGACAGCAATGCGGAAGTGCTGCAAATACTCCGGGTCGAAACGACCAAGTGAAAAACCCTTCTCGCGGACATGTTTACTCTCCAGCCAGATATCGGAGATAACTTTTAGCTCTTCGAGAGGTGCCTGACCCGGCTCATGGAACTCGATGAGCAGTCCATCCCGCTGGCCTCGGTTCCAGGTGTAGCGCAGGTCTTTCTTACCCTTGCTGTCCAGATCGAATGTTTTGAGATTGACGCGGGCTTCCTCACCCAACTTCAGTGCGGTGAGACCGATGTCCATGTAGAAAGGCAGATTCTCGGCACGAACCTGATAGAACACAGGTCGTGCATGGTGCATGTCGCATAGATCGCGAAATTTCCAGATCAACTCGGCTCGTGTCTGAGCGGAGCCGATGGGATCAAACAGGGCGATCATGCTACGGCCACGACGGCCATACATCAGAAAAGCATTTTCCGTTTCATGAAACAGCAAGGCCTTGTCGCCTGTCATGGCCAAGCCGCCATCAGGCTGCTCAGATGCTTTGACGGCGTCCAATGCCTTTTGCAGATCTTCTATGGTAGGCAGCGTAATTTCTGGCGGTGCAGCCCGCAAGAGCCAGCCGAGTGACAGGGCCAGTAGTAGCACCACGCTGCCCATGGCTGCTCGTGCACCTCGCGGGGCGCCTTCCTCCAGCGTAAATTGCCACCAGAGCTGGTTGTCGTAGGACGCATCCTGGTAAACAAACAGGAGCAACCAGATAGATGCCGCCACGACGCACAGGCTTGCAACGACGTACAGAGGTGAAAAGGGCAGTTCCAGTAAGCGGCTCCGGCGGTAGAAGGAGCGGCGGAACGTAGCCAGGAGGGCAGCCGTAATCGCCAGGATCGATGCCTCCTCCCAATCAAAGCCCTTTAGCAGCGAAAGCAGGGAGCCTACCAGCAACAGCACCAGGGTGAGTACCCAGGCGGCCGAGAGCCGCCGCCGCAGGCCTTGAGCCAAGAGTAGGCACACAACTCCGATCAGGCTGGCTCCCAGATGCGAGGCTTCAATAAGACGCTGTGGCAGCAGGAATCCGATACCTTTCAGACGCGTATCGATCTCTGGCGTAACGCCTGAAAAGAGCAGTACGACCCCTGAGAAAAATACCAGGACTGACAGAACGGGGGCTGCAAGGCCAGAGGCAACACGGATGGCCGAGCTGCCAGATAGAAAGCGCTTTCCCTCGGTCAGCAGCAGGACAAGGCAAGCGATGACCAGGGGAAGCAATACATAAATGATCCGGTACAGCAGCAGGGCCGCTGCCAGGGGAGCTGTCCCGATCTTGTCCGAAAAAGCGGCTAGCAAAACGGCTTCAAATACCCCAACGCCGCCCGGAACATGGCTAAGCACACCTGCTGCGAGTGCCAGCAGATACACCAGCATGAATGCACCCAGCGGTGGTGCCTCGGGCAGTAATAGATACAGCACTGTGGCGGCAGCCATGACGTCCAGGGCTGTGATCACCAACTGCAGGGCGCTTAGCTTGAAGGTGGGTAAGCGCAGGGTCTTACGGCCCAGGCGGAACAGGCGACTATCAGGCGAAGGCTGCTCGTCCAGGGCTCGCTTGCGAAGGAATACAATGCCTATGGCATAGATCGAGAGAATGGCAATCGCAATGCCAGCTACCAGAGTAGGTGAAAGACGCAGGGCTGTGGAGGCCGAAGGCAAATCACTTAATGCTGCAACCGCAGCCAGAGGGGGCAGTGCCGTTCCCAGTGACAGGCTGGCAAAGAATGTCATCTGGGCCACTTCAATGGCGCTCAGGCCTTGGCGGGCATAGAGACGATAACGAACCGAGCCGCCAGACAGCATGGACAGGCCAACTGCATTACCAATGGCGAAGGCGGTAAGTCCACCCAGCGCCAGGGTCTTGCCTGGTAGATGAACGCCGGCGAAGCGACTGGCAGACCATTCGTAGCCAAGCAGAATGAGAAAGCCCACAGCCGTTGCCGCGACGGCCCCCATAATAGCGTGCGAGGGGATACCCAGCAGTGCAGTGTGGAGAGAGGGTAGATCAATACTGCTGACCAGATGCCAGCACACAAGCAGGGCGACGCCAAACAGGAGCAGTGTCAGGCCCAGCTCAAGAGGTTCTTTATAGGCCGTAATGCGCTCTAGCAGGCGCCAGGGCAATGCTTGCGGAGGAGAAGAGGGTGAAGGTGATGAATCGGATGAAGAAATAGCAGACTTGTTTACAGGATCGTTGGCGCTCATGAAAGCCCCTCAGGGAAACTGCGCGTCAGATTAGTCACATACAGACTTTTGCCAAGCCCCATGTATCAAAAAAATGGAAACTCTTTGAATATTGAAGGCTAAAAGGAATAAAAATTCGACACAAACAAAAAAGCCACTCGATTGAGTGGCTTTTTAAATTTGGTTGCGGGGGCAGGATTTGAACCTACGACCTTCGGGTTATGAGCCCGACGAGCTACCAGACTGCTCCACCCCGCTTCTGATGTGGCCAGTATACGGGTTTAAAAAATGATGTCAACAAAAAATTCAATGCTGACAATGATTTGCTGAAAGCCTTATCACGAGGACTTATGAATGCACCTTTATAGGTAGCGCATTGCCTAAAGAGGGTATCCCTTCATCGGAGTGCCGAAATGAAACCGCAATGGCTGATAAATACCTCCATGACACTGGCTTTACTGTCACCGCTAGCCATGGCCCAAACGGCTGAATCAGGGCGTACCCCTCAGGACACCGCGCATGACCCACAGCATGTCGAAGTTATTTCACCAGAGGCGCAGGAGGCCGAGCAAAACCAGCGGGGCGTTGAGCTGCCGGAAAACAGAGTCAATCAAGGGGCTACTCGAAGCGATCCGCTTGCCCGGGAACGGCAAGAAATCGACAACGATATGGAGCTAGATCGCAAGCAACCGCTAAACAACTGAAATGCGGCCTGTATCCCGTGGCCTGGATTAGGGCGATAAACGGTGACCAAAAAAGGATTTTTTGCATTGCCGAGGTGGTCATTTGAATAGGCTCTGGTTATTCCAGTGTCTCCCTGGCGGTTTCAACGTCGCTGTCGGCCGCCAGGGCTTACCTCTGCTCTAGAGCAGAGGCGTACCTGGTAACCTTTTTACCATTAAAGTTATCACGATAACGGTCGATAAGATCTGGACCTTCATGCCATTTCAACGGCTTGCCGAAATTGTTGTCCAGAGGCTGCGCTATGCTCCAACGTTTGAAATTTAGCCATAAGATATTGGCGACGGCCTCTATTGTGCTGATCGTCGCCTTCTCATTATTCATGAGCTATAACGATTACCTGCAGCGAAAGACGATTACGCAGGACCTGTCGTCCCGCCTGGACGAGCTGGGCACCAGTGCATCAGCAAATATCGTTAACTGGCTCAATGGGCGAATCACTCTACTTGAAGGTGAGGCCCAGGCTATCCAGAACAATGCCTCTCCTGAAGGAGTGTTTTCCATCCTTGAGCAGAAGGCCTATCTCTCCAGCTTCGAGTTCACCTATCTGGGACATGCCGATGGTCAGTTTTCCATCCGTCCTTACGATGAAATGCCTGCCGGTTACGATCCCCGTACCCGTGATTGGTATGTTGCCGCTCAGTCGCAGGGCCGCTCCTTATTGACGGAGCCTTATGTTGATGTGGGTAATGGAAAGCTGGTCATGACGCTGGCTACGCCTGTCATGAAGAACGGCACCTTGGCGGGTGTTCTGGCTGGCGATCTGAGTCTGCAGACGATGGTGGGTATCGTCAATTCGCTCGACCTGGGCGGTATCGGCCATGCGATTCTGGTGAATAGCGAAGGCAAGGTACTGGTCAGTCCCAGGAAAGAGGAGGTGATGAAAAGCCTCGCTGAGCTGTTTCCCGCCGGTGCGCCTGCACTGGATGGCGCGCTCAAGCGGGTCGAGCTGGACGGCAAGCCTCAGCTTATGGTCTTCAAACCAGTCACCGGTCTGCCATCGGTCAACTGGTACCTGGGCCTGATGGTTGATAAAGAGAAAGCCTACGCCCCGCTCAAGGAGTTCAGAACCTCGGCCGTGCTGGCCATGGTGATTGGCGTTGTGCTGATCATGCTGCTCCTGGGTGTGCTGATCCGTGTGCTGATGCGTCCGCTCACGACCATGAGCCAAGCGATGCAGGACATCGCACAAGGAGAGGGCGACCTGACCCGGCGTCTGGCCATCAATAGCCAGGACGAGTTTGGTGTGCTGGCCGCTGCCTTCAACCGCTTTGTCGAGCGTATCCATGGCTCGATCAGCGAAGTATCGGCCAGTACCCGCCAGCTCAACGAGGTCTCCCGTCAGGTGCTGGCGGCCTCCAACTCCTCGCTGCACAACTCGGACAACCAGGCCGGACGTACCGGAAGCGTGGCGGCAGCCATTAACCAGCTGGGCGCCGCCACACAGGAGATCGCCCGCAACGCTGCCGATGCGTCCGTACAGGCTACCAGTGCCCGGCAGCAGGCCGAGGAGGGTCGCCGCGTACTGGGCCAGACCCTGACGGCAATGGAAACCCTGTCCGCCAACATCAGCGCCTCCTGCGGCCGTATCGATGAGCTGAACCAAAAGACCACCCGCATCGGACATATCCTGGAAGTGATCCAGGGCATTTCCGAGCAGACCAACCTGCTGGCGCTAAACGCTGCGATCGAAGCTGCACGGGCAGGCGATGCCGGGCGTGGTTTTGCGGTGGTAGCGGACGAGGTGCGTGGTCTGGCACATCGTACCCAGAGTTCGGCCCGAGAGATCCAGAGCATGATTCAGGAGCTGCAAACCGGGGCGAGCGAAGCGGTTTCCACCATGACCGAAAGTCAGCGCTTCAGCGAGGACAGCATGACCATCGCGCAAAAGGCCAACGAGCGGTTGGGCTCGGTAGCCGAGCGCATTACCGATATCGATGGCATGACCCAGTCGGTGGCGGCCGCTACGGAAGAGCAGAGCGCGGTGGTGGAGTCGCTTAATGTCGACATTACCGAGATCAACTCGCTCAACCAGCAGGGCGTGGAAAACCTGAACGCGACCCTGGGCGCTTGCCATGCCCTGGAACAACAGGCCAATCGCCTCGATCAGCTCGTTTCAAGTTTCAGAATCTAACGATAGAGAGGCGGGCAGGTTTCCTTGCCTGTCTCTCGTTATTGCGACGCCTCGATTATCGGGGCGCTGCTATTTATATGTGCCGATTCAAACCGTTCATGGTCTTAGCTTTCAAGACGCTCTATGCCGCTACATTCATCTATTCGAGAGGCTGACCATGTACCTGATCCAATTGCTGCTGCCCCTTTATGACAACGATGGCCGCGATCTCCCTAAAACGCTATTTAGTGAGGTGCGCAATGAGCTTGTTGAAAAGTTTGGCGGGTTGACGGCATTCAGCCAGGCTCCGGCGAAAGGACTATGGCAGGAAGACGAAAGCCATACGGTACGGGATGAATTGATCATTTATGAGGTGATGGCCGACGCGCTGGAGCAGGTGTGGTGGCAGCAGTACCGGGCCTCGCTCGAGACCCGGTTTCGTCAGGAGACGGTGGTAGTCAGGGCCCACACTATCAGCCTATTGTAAAGTTTATTTATCCAGCTTTTTCTCGACTTCATCCAGCTTACGGTTCAACTCACCGACCTGGCTGTCCAGCTCCTTGTTCGATACCGGAGTGATGACCTTGTCGATGGTATGAGTGCCAGGCTCAGGACTTTCCAGATCGCTTACCGCCTCTTCGGGTAGCTTGCGCTGTGCATGAGCTTCGTCGCGTTTAGCGACCTGATCATGGTCATGGGACTTGTCGAGTTTATCCGTGCGATCAGTCATGGCGGCTCCTGGTTATCGTAATGTTCTAGAATTCCGAGTGTCGCGAGGCCGCTAAAGTTTCGGAGAACCGCTGGGTGGGTAAGGGCGTATAGCGCATAATACAGGCGCAGCGGTGTTAGCGAACCTGTCGAGCATGAGGGTATGACGCAGAGAAAAATCATCCATATCGATTGCGACTGTTTTTATGCCGCCGTCGAGATGCGTGACGACCCTCGCCTGGTAGGCCGGCCAATCGCCGTCGGTGGTACTCCCGATCGGCGTGGCGTGGTCGCAACCTGCAATTATGAGGCGCGTGCATACGGGGTGCGTTCGGCAATGGCCTCCCATCAAGCCCAGCGGCTGTGCCCCGACATTATCTTTGTGCGCCCGCGCTTTGATGTCTACAAGGCGGTATCGCGTCAGATCCATACGATATTTCGTGATTTTACCGATTTGATCGAACCGCTTTCCCTGGATGAGGCCTATCTCGACGTTTCGGACAGTCCGCATTTTTCCGGCAGTGCAACCCGAATTGCGCAGGAGATTCGCCGACGTGTGTGGGAAGAACTTCATATCACTGTTTCAGCTGGTGTGGCGCCAAACAAGTTTCTGGCCAAGATTGCGAGCGACTGGCGCAAGCCGAACGGGCTGTTTGTTATTACCCCACCGGAAGTGGCCGCGTTTGTGGCTACTCTGCCTGTTGCCCGGTTGCATGGCGTAGGCAAGGTGACGGCTGAAAAGCTGACGCGCCTGGGAATCGAGCGGTGCGAGCAGTTGCTCGAGTGGGGACGCCTTGCATTGATCAAGGAGTTTGGTCTGTTTGGCGAGCGGCTGTGGAATCTGGCTCAGGGAATTGACGAACGATCGGTCCAGGTGGATAGCCGACGTCAGTCGGTCAGTGTTGAAAACACCTTCGAGCATGACCTGCCTGATCTGGCCGCCTGTACGGCCCAGCTGCCCGCTTTGCTTGAAGAGCTGGCCGGGCGGCTTGGCCGACTGGATACCCATTACCGGCCGGAAAAACCTTTCGTCAAGGTCAAGTTTCACGACTTTACCCAAACCACCCTTGAGCAGGCCGGGGCTGGGCGGGATATCGATAGTTATCGACGGCTTCTGACCCAGGCCTTCATGCGGGGAGGCAAGCCGGTTCGCCTGTTGGGCGTAGGGGTAAGACTGATCGATTTGCGGGAGGGCGCCCGCCAATTGTCACTCTTTGAAGAGTAACCCGGGCGCCAGATACCGCTCGGTCAACGTGGACGCATCGACCGGACGGGAGAACAGGTAACCCTGGTAGAGATCGCATCCCAGGCTATCCAGGAGCGCCAGTTGTTCATTGGTTTCCACCCCTTCGGCAACGACTTTCAGATCCATCAGGCGCGCCAGGGCGATCAAGGTCTTGATCAGCGTTTCCTGGCGCTCGCTGCCAGGAACGTCGGCCAGGAAGGAGCGGTCAATCTTCAAGCTCGAAATAGGCAAGTGGGTCAGGCGGCTGAGTGACGAATAGCCAGTGCCAAAGTCATCCATGGTGAGTCGATAGCCGCTGGTTTCGAGGGTCTTGAGGTTGGTCAGCGTGGTTTCGTTTTCATGAAGCAGGCTGCTTTCAGTGATTTCGATTTCCAGGTCATGAGGGGTCAGCCCGTATCGTTGCAGGCAGCCGGAAAACTTTTCGGCCAGACCTTCCGTTGCGACTTCCTGAGCGGACAGATTGACTGCCACCAGTGGTGCGGTACCCAGGTCGCGTTTCCAGCGTGCAATCTGGGCACATGCCATATCACGAACATAGGCGTCCAGCGTATGGATCAGTCCACTTTCCTCGGCTATGGCGACAAACTGATCGGGTGGAACGGGACGGCCGTTGGGGTCCGTCCAGCGTACCAGTGCTTCCACACTGTGAAGGTTGCCTTGAGCATCGACCCGAGGTTGATAGTGAAGAAAAAGGGCGCGGGTTTCGATGGCCTTTCTCAGTTCCAGCAACAGCTCGGTTCGCTCGAACGTGCGCTGCGCCAGGGTGGAGTCATAGGTGGGTAGCAGCGTATCGCCATGGGGATTCTTGAGCGCATGACTGCTACGCTCGATCAATTGCAGCGCATTGGTCGCATCCTGAGGATAGAACGCGGTTCCAAGATCAGGCGCCACATCAATAAGATGTCGGTCGATCTGCAAATGCGGAGGTAGGCTGCTCTTGAGTTCATGTAGCCGATCAAGGCCGATTTCGATGCTGTCCAGCTCGGTGAGAACCACCAGAAACGTGGCGCCCTTGAGGCGAGCTACCAGATTCTTTCGTGGCAAGCGACTCAGGTGGTGCGCAAAGGCCTGCAGGTACTGATCGCCGACGTCCAGGCCATACTTGGTATTGATGTAGGTCAGGTGAGGAAGGCGAATGGTCAGCGCGGCCAGTGGCTTCGAGCCCGTCTGGCCAATTGCCTGCTCCAGTCTCTTGATGGCGCCGCTGCGGTTCAGTACGCCTACCAGCGGGTCCAGAATGCTCAGGCGCTCGGAGTTACGCAGTTCGCTTTGCAAAGCATGCAGATGGGTAATGTCACGCAGTTTTACCAGTACATTCTGATTGGATGTCGGCTGGCTGATACGAAGATTGAGCCAGCGAGGTTTAGTTCTACCCTGGACCTGCCATTCCTGCAGGGAGTCGTCCGGAACCAGTTTGACCGGCTCACCTTGTTCATTGCGTACTAGATTGCCCAAATAAACCTGACTCTCGATTACCCGCGCTGGTAGCCCCAGCAAGGCAGCCGCTTCGTCATTGAGTTTGAGGATCAGTCCATCGCTTCGGCAGAGCAGAAAGGCGCCCAGGTGGGAAAACACCTCATTGTAAAGTTGCTGGCTGTATTGCAGCGCCTGATTGAGCTGATGCTGGCGTCGCTGCGCATTGGCCAAGGTGGTTATGAGACGAGCAATGGCAAGCGGAATACACACGTTGAACAGCATGAACAGAAGCAAATGCAGGTAGTTGCGCGTGTAGTTCAACGACAGGTTTATGCCAAACAGATGAGGTATGGGGGTGTCGCTCAACAAAAGGTAAAGAGGCAGCAGATTGGCGACGCACAGCACCAGATAAACGCGCCAGTTGAAAAAGATCAGCGCCAGCAGCGGTGTGGCATAAATAATAAGGATGCCAGCCTTGGCTTGCTTGTAGTCGACGAAGAACAGGCTACACAGACCGAGTGCGTATAGGACGAAGATCAAGACCGTACCGCTAAGCCGATAGGAGCGTGATCTGAAAGCGAAGAGGCTGAAGAAGGCGCCAAGAAAGACGGCTTCCATTATCAGAACGTAAGGGCGACCGGCCTCTAGTGCCTGATAGGTACAGTGGATGAAAATAAGGGCAACCAGCACGATACTGCTGAGTGCCAGTACCCGCAGCGTGCTGGTTTTCCAGATAAAGTCAGGTGTTGGGGTTTGTCTGGATTCATCCAACAATAAAAAACGTCGGAGCCGATGAATCACTATAGATAGCCTGTCTGACAGTTAAGCGGCGGCGAATATCGCATACCGGATTTAAGGTGTCACGATAATGGCGCCATGGAATGAACGCCGTTTATCGAAAAGATAGCTGCCTACTATATAGTGTTTACAAAGGAGTGAAACCTTGAACACTGAGTTGGCCTATTGGCATCACTCCGTTATATAGGTGTTTTGGACATGGTCGAAAGCTGCACGATAGCGGCATCAAGCTCGTCCAGAATGGGCGATGAAGTAGGGGCGCCTTGTTTGAGCAATGTCTCGCTCTGATAGCACGCGGCTCGTAACTGAGGAACTCCACAGTAGCGGGTTGCGCCATGCAGGCGGTGGATCCGCTCGATTAGGCCGATGCGGTCACCATTCTCTCGGGCCGAGCGGATGGCTTGCCGGTCAGCTGCCAGCGAGGCGAGCAGCATGGTCAACAGGTCACTGGCCAGATCGGCCTTGCCTGCGGCCAGCCGCAGCCCTTCGTCTTCATCCAATATGGCCAGATTGGCAATGTCTGCCCCGGAAGAGGACAGCGGGCTCATCTCCTGAGTATCGTTTTGCTGAAGGCGCAGACCAGTCCATTTGAGCACCACCTGGGCAAGCTGCCGATCACTGATGGGCTTCGTTAAGTAATCATCCATGCCTGCCTGAAGCAGGGCCCGCTTCTCGTTGGACATGGCGTGGGCAGTCAATGCCACGATAGGTACCGGCGGATGTTCGCTTTCCACCTCCCAGGCGCGAATCGCTTCAGTGGCCTGTCGGCCATTCATGCCAGGCATCTGTACGTCCATGAAGATAAGGTCGTAGCGCTCCCTCTGCGCCGCTTCGACAGCGGCATAACCACTGTCGACACCCGTGACCTCAGCGCCAAGGTCGGTAAGAAGCGTTTCGACCAGCAGCAGGTTGGCGGGGTTATCGTCAACACAGAGCAGGCGAGGTGCGCGGTCAATTCGGGTATGGGCAGTATTCTCAGGACGAGTCGGCCGCTGATTGAGCAACTCACCGACGGCTCGTTCCAGTTTACGGCTGCAGGCGGGCTTGGCCTGCAATTGGCAATGCACATCTGGTAAGGCTGCATGGAACACGGACTGATCGGTCGTGGGGCAGAAGATCAGCGAGTTACAGTCCAGCCGCTCCAGCTGCCAGACGCGCTCAGTCAGTAGATCAGGTGGCAGGGTGCTGGAACTTACCCCAAGTACGGCCAGCGTGATGGCGGCCTCGCTTTTCCGCTGCCTGGAAACGGCTTCCGTCAGCTGCTCAAGCGTCTCGAACTCGACCACCTCCAAACCGCAATCTTCCAGCTGATGACGTAGCGATTGGCGTGTCAGCTCGTGTGGTTCCACAAGGCCTACGCGGCGGCCGGCAAAGGCCAGTCGGCGATGGGTTTCCAACGGATTGCGCGATTTGGGCAGGTTGATGGTGATCCAGAACTCGGATCCTTCCTCGGGCTCGCTCTCCAGTCCAATTTCGCCGCCCATTTGCTCGACGAGACGTTTGGAGATGACCAGACCCAGGCCGGTGCCCCCCGCCTGTCGGGAGAGTGAATTATCTGCTTGGGTAAAGGCCTGGAAAAGCATGTCCCGATCTTGCTCGGAGAGACCAATGCCTGAGTCCTGAACACTGATCCGTAGCTGGGCATGGTCATCGTCTTCATCTTCCACCATGGCGCGGACAGCAATAGTGCCTTCGTGAGTGAACTTGATGGCGTTGCTGACCAGGTTGGTCAACACTTGGCGCAGGCGCTGGGGGTCACCTACCAGATGGACCGGAGTGTCACGGTAGATCAGGCTGACCAGTTCCAGCTGCTTTTCATGTGCAGCTGGCGCCAGAATAGTCATGGTGTCCTGAATCATGTCGCGCAGATTGAAAGGAATACTTTCCAGAACCAGCTTGCCGGCTTCGATCTTGGAGAAGTCCAGGATCTCATTGATGATGCCCAGCAGGCTTTCAGCAGAGTTCTGAATAGTGCCGAGATAATCTTGCTGCCGGGGCGTCAGCTCGCTTTTTTGCAGCAGATTGGTAAAGCCGATGATGCCATTGAGGGGCGTTCTGATCTCATGACTCATATTGGCCAGGAATTCGGACTTGATCCGGCTGGCTTCCAGGGCTTCCTTGCGGGCGAGATCCAGCTCGATGTTCTGGATTTCGATGGTTTCCAGGTTTTGCCGCACATCTTCCGTGGCCTGGTCGATGTTGTTCTGCATTTCCTCCTGGGCGTTCTGCATGGCTTCGGCCATACGGTTGATCCCGTCGGCCAAGGTATCCAGCTCGTAACTGCCAAGGTCTTTGGGCAGGCGGGTTTCCAGCTGACCGTCCTTGAGATGACCCACGCCATCGCTGATGATGCGCAGGGGATGATTGATGCTGCGACCGATACGGACAGCTACCACGGCTGTCAGGCAGAGACCGAAGATGATCAAAAGGAGGCTGATCACCAGATTGCGGTAGCCGCGCAGGAGGGTGGCATGGTGAGACAGCTCGATATCGATCCAGCCCAGCAGGTGCGAGCTGGGCATGTTGACCTCACCGGTAATGAGCTTGAGATGCCGGGCCTGAACGGGTAGATGGAAGTGTGTGACATCCAGGCCGCTGCGCAGGCTGGCGGTCTCGCCATCGTCGTTACGAATGGCGATTGTCATACGAGGGCCGGCATGGGCCAGGATTTTCTGGTCGGCACTGATGAACTCGACAGCCCGTACATCGGCCTGATCAAGTACATCCTGGGCAATGCGCTGGAGCAGGACCCGGTCATCCCGAAGCAGGGCAGGCGCGGCCAGTGGTCCAAGCTGTTCGGCGATCAGTTGGCCGCGCTCTTCCAGCACCGTCCGCATGTCGGATAGCTGAACCCAGCTGAAGTAACCGCCCAGCACCATCGCCATGACACACGTCGGTAGCAGGCTCAGCAGCAGGATGCGGCCCTTGATTCCCAACTCGTTCAGCACTTACCCGTCTCCAGAGCAACAATGGGGGAAGTGTAAAACAGTTGTTTCGATTGCCGGGACGATTTTGTGGCGGATGGTCGCTAAACGGTTCTCCGCGGGAGTAAACAGGCCGAAAATGCTGGAGTCGTGGTGTCAGCTCACGGCCAGAGGCTGCGGAAAAGACGACCTGATATCGCCTTTATTCATCCCGCGCATCATGAGATTAGGGAACGCCCCTCATTTGCCGGTATCATAGAGGCCTATTCAAAGGCAGCGGAACCGAGCGAATTCCATGAGCGTGCAGTATCCGACCATTGCCGACTGCGTCGGCAATACACCGCTGGTGCGTTTGCAGCGCCTGCCCGGTGAGACATCCAATACCCTACTGGTCAAGCTGGAAGGCAATAATCCGGCCGGATCGGTAAAAGATCGGCCAGCCTTGTCGATGATCACGCGTGCCGAGTTGCGCGGTGACATCCAGCCGGGCGATACACTGATCGAGGCGACCTCGGGCAATACGGGCATTGCCCTGGCGATGGCTGCAGCCATCAAGGGTTATCGCATGGTTCTGATCATGCCGGATAACTCCAGCGCCGAGCGCAAGGCGGCCATGACGGCTTATGGCGCCGAGTTGATCCTGGTCAGTCGCGAAGAAGGCATGGAGGGTGCGCGTGATCTGGCGACCCGTATGCAGGCCGAGGGCAAGGGCAAGGTGCTGGATCAGTTCGGCAATGGGGACAACCCTTCTGCCCACTACAGCTCGACCGGCCCTGAAATCTGGCAGCAGACCGGCGGTAGCATCACGCACTTCGTCAGTTCCATGGGTACGACCGGTACCATCATGGGCGTGTCGCGCTACCTGAAGGAGCAGAATCCTGAGGTGCAGATCGTCGGACTGCAGCCGAGCGAAGGTGCCGCCATTCCCGGTATCCGCCGGTGGCCGCAGGAGTACCTGCCAAAGATTTTCGATGCCACGCGTGTGGATCGTATTGTCGACATGAGCCAGGAAGAGGCGGAAGACGTGATGCGCCGTCTGGCTCGGGAAGAGGGTATTTTCTGCGGCGTATCGTCGGGTGGTTCCGTAGCGGCTGCGCTGCGTATTTCCAAAGAAGTTGAGAATGCAGTCATCGTGGCGATCATTTGTGATCGTGGTGACCGTTATCTTTCTACTGGTGTTTATGATCCGCGTTAAACGCGGGTTTGATTCAAGAGAACAGTATGCGTGCAAAAGGGCTGCGTTTTCAGCCGAGCGGCGGTAGCCGGGCCTCGTCGGTTCCGGTCGGCAAGAAACAGCGCCTGACCATTGAGAAGATGGCCAATGATGGCCGGGGTATCGCCTATCTCGAAGGTCGGACCTGGTTCGTTTCGGGTGCCTTGTCATCGGAAACGGTTGAGGCACGTGTGTTGTCTGCCAAAAGCCAGGTGGTTGAGGCACGTGTGGAGCGGGTGCTTGAGCCTAGTGGCGAGCGACGCCTGCCTTCGTGTGCCATGGCCGGTCGTTGCGGTGGCTGCACCTTGCAGCATATTCCGCATGAGGCTCAACTGGCCCTCAAGCAGCGTACGCTGGCCGAGCAACTACAGCGATTTGCCGGCGTGACGCCCAATGAATGGGCTGCGCCACTGCATGGCCCAGAGCTGGGCTATCGGCGTCGTGCACGCATCGCGGTGCGCTGGGATGCCAAGGCTCGCCGCCTGGATGTTGGATTTCGGGCGCTTGCCAGCCAGGATATCGTTCCGCTGGAGGCCTGTGGTGTGCTGGTTGAGCCATTGCAGCCTATTGCCAGGGCGCTACCGGTTTTACTTGTCGGGTTGGAGCAGCCGCAAGCCATTGGTCACGTCGAGCTGTTTCAAGGGACGGCCTGCGCCATGCTGGTGCGGGTCACGCGTCTGCTCTCGCCGCGTGACAGTGATCATCTGCGGCATTTCTGCACGGAGCACTCGGTTCAGCTCTGGTGGCAGGCTGAAGGTGAGCCGTATCCCGACGAGCCCGAGGCAGCACTTAGCTACCGACTGGAGCCATGGAACCTGACGATTGCCTACCGTCCGGGTGATTTCGTACAGGTCAATGCATCGGTTAACGAGGCGATGATTGTACAGGCGCTTGACTGGCTTGCGCCGGAGCCGAATGAGCGGGTGCTCGATCTGTTTTGCGGACTTGGCAATTTCGCCCTGCCATTGGCGCAGCATGTGCATGCCGTGGTTGGCGTAGAAGGCGTTTCCGTCATGACGGAGCGTGCGAGTAAAAATGCCCGGGCCAATGGCCTGGATAACGCGCACTTTTTCCAGACAGACCTGTCGAAGCCGCTTATCGATGCGCCATGGTTTGGCCAGACCTTTTCATCCGTATTGCTGGACCCGCCACGTGATGGCGCGTTGGCCGTAGTGCAGCAGATGAAGCAACTGGGTGCACAGCGTGTGCTCTATGTGTCCTGTAATCCCGCTACATTGGCACGGGATGCAGGCGAACTGGTTCGTCAGGGGTATGTTCCTGTGCGGGCTGGAATCCTGGACATGTTCCCGCAGACGGCGCATGTCGAGGCGATGGTTTTGTTTGTAGCGAGGTAGGGGCAGGTCTAGCGAAAAGTAATGAATGAGGGTGAGTCCGGTGTGACTGTATTCGGGACTGTAATGGCCTTTTACATTCCGATCACTCGCAGATCACCTGAATACGTGTTTTTTCGTTTAGCCTGAACCTCGCGTAATCGGCCAGTTGATGGCTGGACTTAAACGGCGCAATAAATAGCGCCGAGGAACGTAAGATGGTACAGGTCAGAGCGCATCAACCCGTCAATAATGATGGCAGCATCAACATCGAGGCATGGCTCGATCACGTCCAGAGCATGGACCCGAACTTCGAGCGTCAGGCCTTGCTGGAAGCATGCGAATTCGCTCGTGCGGCCGAAGCAGAGGCCGCACCCTCCGAACACTTGTGGGCTCCGGGTACCTCCAGTTTTCAGACGGGGCTGGAGATGGCGGAGATCCTGGCAGATCTCAAACTGGATCAGGACTCCCTTGTCGCCGCGCTGATCTACCGCGCCGTACGCGAGGGCAAGGCGAGCCTGGAAGAAGCTGGCAAGCGTTTCGGCCCGGTTGTGGCCAAGCTGATTGAAGGCGTGCTGCGCATGGCGGCGATCAGTGCCAGTCTCAATCCGCGGCAATCAATGGTGCTGGGCACCCAGGCCCAGGTGGATAACCTGCGCCGCATGCTGGTAGCCATGGTGGACGATGTCCGCGTGGCTTTGATCAAGCTTTCCGAGCGTACCTGTGCGATCCGGGCGGTCAAGAACGCCACGGATGAACGCCGCAACCGCGTCGCGCGTGAAGTGTTCGATATTTATGCACCGTTGGCGCATCGCCTCGGAATCGGCCACATCAAATGGGAGCTGGAGGATTTGTCCTTCCGCTACCTGGAGCCGATTCAGTACAAGCAGATCGCCACGTTGCTGCACGAGCGCCGGCTCGATCGCGAGCAGTACATTGCCGATGTCATGCAGCAGCTCAAGCAGGAGTTGGCTGCAACGGGCGTCAAGGCGGATATCAGCGGTCGTGCGAAGCATATCTACTCGATCTGGCGAAAAATGCAGAAAAAAGGTCTGGATTTCAGCCAGATCTACGACGTTCGTGCGGTTCGTGTGCTTGTTCCTGAAATCCGCGACTGTTATACCGCCTTGGGGATCGTCCACACCTTGTGGCGCCATATTCCCAAGGAATTTGACGACTATATTGCCAACCCCAAGGAAAACGGCTACCGCTCTTTGCATACGGCGGTGATCGGCCCTGAAGGCAAGGTGCTTGAGGTGCAGATCCGTACTCATGCCATGCATGAGGAGGCGGAGCTGGGGGTGTGCGCTCATTGGCGTTACAAGGGGACGGATGTCAAATCGGCCTCCAGCCATTACGAAGAGAAAATCTCCTGGCTCCGGCAGGTGCTGGAATGGCACGAGGAGCTGGGTGATATCGGTGGCCTGGCCGAGCAGCTGCGGGTAGATATCGAACCTGACCGGGTCTATGTGTTTACACCGGATGGGCATGCCATCGATTTGCCCAAGGGCGCTACTCCACTCGATTTCGCCTATCGTGTGCACACTGAAATCGGGCATAACTGTCGGGGCGCCAAGATTAATGGCCGCATCGTGCCGCTCAATTACACGCTGCAGACAGGTGAGCAGGTAGAAATCATTACCGGCAAGCAGGGTTCACCCAGTCGTGACTGGCTCAACCCGAACCTGGGCTATGTAATGACCTCGCGTGCTCGGGCCAAGATCGTTCACTGGTTCAAGTTCCAGGCCCGTGATCAGAATGTGGCTGCCGGGAAGGCCATGATCGATCGAGAGTTGCTTCGTCTGGCGCTACCGCCGGTGGACTACAACACGCTCGCCGAAAAGGTCAATTACAAGAATGCAGAGGATATGCAGGCTGCCCTGGGAGCAGGTGACCTGCGTCTTGCCCATGTCATGCATGCGGCTCAGCAGCTGGTCGAGCCAGAGAAGGAGACCGATCCACTTGATCTCTTGCAGCGCAAGCCGTCTCCGCACAAGTCGGGCAAGCGGGGCGATGTACAGATCAACGGTGTAGGCAACCTGCTGACTCAGATTGCCGGGTGCTGCCAACCGGTGCCGGGTGATCCCATTGTCGGCTACATCACGCTGGGCCGTGGCGTCACCATTCACCGTCAGGATTGCCAGAATGCGCTGCAGCTTTCCAGCCGTGAGCCCGAGCGTATCATTCAGGTCAGCTGGGGGCCGGTGCCTGTCCAAACCTATCCGGTGGATATCCTGGTCAAGGCCTACGACCGCCCGGGGCTGCTGCGTGACGTCTCGCAAGTGCTGCTCAACGAGCGCATCAACGTATTGGCAGTCAACACGCGTTCCAACAAGGAAGAGAACACGGCCAACATGTTGCTTACCATCGAGATTCCAGGGCTGGATGCGTTGGGGAGGCTCCTGGGACGTGTCTCCCAGCTACCTAACATCATAGAAGCCCGTCGTAATCGTGCCACCTGAGCCCCGCCGGAGCCGTGTATGACCATGAAAGGGTGAGCGTAAGCTCGCCCTTTTTATTGACCGTATTTCGATTGTAAGGACGACCTATGTATAGCCTCGACGATCTGCTTCATCTCATGGCCCGACTGCGTGATCCGCAGCATGGGTGCCCTTGGGATCTCAAACAGACCTACGCCAGCATCATCCCGCACACGCTTGAGGAGGCTTACGAGGTAGCCGATGCCATCGAGCAGGGCGACTATGCGCAGCTGCGTGATGAGTTGGGGGATCTGCTGTTTCAGATCGTCTACTACAGTCAGCTAGCCAAGGAAGAACACCGGTTCCTGTTTGCAGACGTCGTAGACAGCATTACCCGCAAGCTCGTGCGGCGCCACCCGCATATATTCCCCGACGGCGATCTCTATGGCCCTCTGGATCAGCCCCGTCTGAGTGAGGAAGCCATCAAGCAGCGCTGGGAAGAAATCAAGGCGCAAGAGCGTGCCGAAAAGGCCGAGACGCCAGAGCAGCTCTCTCTGCTGGATGACGTTCCTGCTGTGCTGCCAGCGCTGTCTCGTGCGGCCAAGCTACAGAAGCGTGCAGCTGGAGTAGGTTTTGACTGGCCGGCCGCAGAGCCCATCATCGACAAGCTGCACGAAGAGCTGAACGAAGTTATCGAGGCCATGGCCGAGCAGGATCATGAGCACATTACTGAGGAGGTTGGTGATCTGCTCTTTGTGGTGACCAACCTGGCCCGCCATCTCAAGGTCGATCCGGAAAATGCCTTGCGCGGTGCCAACAGCAAGTTCGAGCGGCGCTTCCGCTTCATCGAGCAGGCGTTGCGCGAGCAGGGTAAGCGTCCGGAAGCATGTGAGCTGGAAGAGCTGGATGCGTTATGGGATGCTGCCAAGGCGAAGGAGCGAGCGGCCAAAGCGCCCCGTTGAGCGCTTTGGCACAGATGGATCAGCCGAAGATCCACTTCAACAGCAGGGCAAAGACCAGGATGGCCAATACAGGCTTGAGCACCTTGTATGCCTTGGGGTGGCGACGCTTGAAGCTGCGAACCATGCCACCAAATGCATCACCGAAGCGCTTGCTGAAGGCATAGGCCTGGTTGATACCGCCTACACGTTCTCCATCAACGTTCTGAGGCGCAGTGGCGCTGCCCAGGAAATGACTGACGCGACGGTTGATGGCAGTCAGCAGACGCGAGCGGAGCGGACGTTCGATATCGCAGAACAGGATGACCCGTGTCTGCTCCGTTTCGTTCTTGACCCAGTGCACGAAGGTTTCGTCGAACATGACGTCTTCACCGTCCCGCCAGGCATAGGGTTCGCCGTCTACGTAGATCCGGCAGGCATCCGAATTGGGAGTCGACAATCCCAGGTGGTAGCGCAGGGAGCCGGCGAAGGGATCACGGTGCGGGTTCAGATGGCTGCCGCCGGGCAGCAGCGCAAACATGGCACCTTTTACATTAGGGATGCGACTGACCAGTTCGACGGTCTTGGGGCAGAGCGTCTGGGCTGAAGGCAGCGGCTCGCCATACCAGGTCAGGTAAAAACGCTTCCAGCCCTTCTTGAAGAAAGAGCCAAAGCCCGCATCGTTGTTTTTCTCGGCGGCGCGAATATAGCCTTCGTCGAACAGGTGCATGGCCTCTTCACGAATGACCTCCCAGTTGTCCTTGAGCACATCCAGTTCCGGGAAACGCTCACGATCAAGGTAAGGCTTGGAGGGTACGCTGGAGAACAGATACATCAGAGAATTGTAGGGCGCGAAGACCGCAGAATGATTGACCAGCTGACGCAAGAATGGCAGGCGTGAGCGGCCGCGCAGATGTACGAACAGTACGCTGGCAACGAACAGGGCAAGAATAATAAAGGTAATCATGGGGCTCGGCTTTTCAGGTTGAGCTGGTTAGCAGGCTAAGCATTTCAGTGGCGTAGTGTGCCAATATTAACGCGCTGACTATATGGTGGTGATTATTTCACTCTATACCCATGCTTGCACTGCGCAAAATCAATGCACAGGATAGTTGGCGAACATTGACGATTCCGATTGTCGGCTGGCCTAGGGGCCGACCGTCCGGGTACTATGCGTCTTTTAACGTAACATGCCCGCCCGACGGGCTTTAGAACGAGTTGCACCCATGAGTATGTCTTTGCGCGACCAGCTCCTGAAGGCGGGTTTGGTCAACGAGAAACAAGCCAAGCAGGCTACCAAGCAAAAGCAGAAGCAAACCCGTATGGAGCACCGCGGGCAGGCTGAGAAGGATGAGTCCCAGAGACTGGCTGCCCAACAGGCCCAGGCTGAAAAGCTTGCCCGGGATCAGGAGCTTAATCGTCAACAGGAAGAAAAGAAGCGGCGCAAGGCTGAGCAGGCTCAGATCAAGCAGTTGATCGAAGGGAGTCGCCTGCCAAAGCTTGAAAGCGACGATTACTATAATTTCGTTGATGAGAAGAAGGTCAAGCGCGTCCCGGTCAATGCCTTGATGCGTGAGAAGCTGAGCAAGGGTAGCCTGGGGATCGTGCGACACGAAGGCCGTTATGATGTAGTACCCCGCGCAACGGCTGAGCGCATCCAGGAGCGTGACCCACGCCGAGTCGTGCTGCTCAATGTGCAGAATGAAGCGCCAGATGCGGACGATCCATATGCGGCGTATCAGATTCCTGACGATCTGATGTGGTAAGCCAGGATCCGGCCGCTTATGCGGCCGAGTCTCTTTGGGCAGGAAGCCTGGCAAGCACTGTGTAATGTCCGCCTTCGATTTCTTCGAATGCGATCAATTTGTCAATCAGGGGCAAGGTCAGCACTTTACCTTCATTCAATAACAGCATGCCGTTATCAGCATGAAGGTTGCTGGCCAGGATCATGCCGGCCCTGAGCTGGTGTGTGCTCAGCGCATGGATATTAGGATCACCAATTCGTACGTGGGGCAGACAGTGTATGCAGGTCTTGATGAAGGGTTCTACCAGTTCAGGATCGTACAGTTTGCCTGCGTATTTGCGTATGAATAGCAACGCCTCATCGTGACTCAGGCGTCTATCCATAACCAAGCCCAGCTGTAGCTCGACGAAGTCGATGGCAAGCTTGAGTAACCGAGCGCCTAACGGAATTGCTTCACCCTTGAGGTGATCTGGAAAACCGTTACCGTCCCAGCGCTCCTGATGATGACGAATCAGGTGAGCGCTATCCTGCAAAGGCTCAAGCGCCATCAATAGGGATTCGCTCTTGGCCGGATAATGACGGTAGGTTTCTCGCTCGTTGGGATGCAGGTGTTCGTAGGGCGTGGTAATCAGCGCATCGCTCCACGGCAGTTTTCCAATGTTGTATAGCGCAGCCGCCATTGACAAGACACGCGTGGTGCTCTCATCGAACGTATATTGCTCGCAGTAGGCACGTATCAAGGCGATAACTTGCGCATTCGCTTGCTTGTCCTTGGGCAGTCGCTGGTTGATAAGTAGGGAAAAGACTTCCGTACTGGTGACATAACTGCGATGCAGCTCGGCGAAAGAGAGATCGAGCATGTCTGCCGTTTGCTGAAGCTCGGCAGTACGTGCCTCGACCCGTTTTTCCAGGGTCTCGTTAAGTTGGCGAAGCTGAGCGTTCTGGTCTCGAGTAAGCGCTTCGAGCCGATGCCGCTCATGTCGTGCCTGCTGATAGGCAAGTGCTTTCTGCACATTCAGCCGTAATTCCTCAGGGTGCCATGGCTTGCTGAAATAGTGATAGATCTCGCCTGCATTTATGGCATCGATCAATGTGGCAAGGTCTGGCTGGCTGGTCAGTAGAATACGTAAACAGCCGGGGTTGCGCGCTTGTACGGCAGCCATAAAGGAGGCGCCATCCACACCCGCGATAAGCGCGTCGGAAATAACCAAATCAATAGGGTGCTGATCCAGTAGTGCTAGCGCTTCTGGCCCATTATGGACGGCATAAACCGTACAACTCAGGCTGGCTAGTAAAGCTTCAAGGTGAGAGAGGGTGCTGGGGTCTTCATCAACGAGCAGCACGGTAGGCGATGATACAGGGACAGTCAGGAGCTCGCTCATCGCGACATACTCCGCAAGGCTGATCAGGCGTATTTATTGTTATGGCGGGATCCAGCCCCGCCTGTATGGGAGGACCCGCCTTAAGGGTAGCGGCCGCCTGGCTTGAGACTTGATGGCTTCAAGACGAACGGTCAGCCATCATGAACAGGCGAAATATGGCGATCGAAGAGATGAGCTGGAGCAGACCAGACAGGCTCTGCAAAATGATTTGCAGGGCTGGCGTATCGCTAAATTGACTGCTGATCCAGGCATCCAGCAGCCAGGCGGGTAGAAGCGTGATTAGGATCAGCGGCAGTAGGGTCAGGAAATGTCCGCGAGTCTTCTGGAAGCTGGCGCTCATGGCCTCCAGCGGGGCCATGCCACGCAGGACCAGCATGGGCTCGGCAAAGGCAAACTTCACCATGACCAGAAAGCCTGGCACGATCATCAGCGAAAAGCCGAGCACGACCAGCGAGGCAACCAGGCCCGCCATGATGGCGAAGCGGGGCCATAGACGAAGGGCATGACCCCATAGCTCGGTAATTGGAGGCATATGGCCATGGCTACGGGCATTCAAGAACAGGATGAGTGAGCCGGTGTAGATCGGATAGAACATCACACCGACCAGCAGCTCCCAAAGGCCTCCTTCAGTGCCGAAGTGCTGAACCACCTGCCAGCGTGCCACGCTTTCTATGACCAGCCAGGGAAGGCAAAGGATCAGCAGCGAAACCAGGTGGCGGGAGAAAAAATACAGTGCATCGCGCAGGATATTGAAAGGCGTCATGACTCGCTTGTCCGATAAGAACGGAACGGCTTTTATCAGCCGTTTTCTGACAGGGTAAAACCGAGGCCTGACAGCAGCTGGGCTGTCGTCATGACGTCGGCATATTCTTGTTGCAGGTTGGACATGGCCATGGCGTGAACCTCTTCGGCGCTTCGGGGAGTGCCATAAAAGTCCGTCTTGGCAAAGGTGTAGCAGGCGTCCTCTACCACACGTGTGGCAAACCCCAGGTTGCTGGCCGTCCGGGCAGTTGCTTCCACTGAATTCTCGCTGGCTACGCCGGTAATCACAACCTGCTTGATGCCGCGGATATGTAGCCAGCGCTCAAGGCCGCTATGGATAAAGGCATCGGTAACGTTCTTCTCAAAGACCATTTCCTGGGGCAACGGGCACAAGCGTGGCTGAAACGCTGCGCCTGGCTGGCCCGGTGCGAAAACAGATTGCGGATCACGTGAGATATGACGCACATGAACGATCGGCCAGTGTTGTTCACGCCAGACCGTGAGCAGGGCCGCGATTCGCTGCTCAGCTTCAGGGTGGTTACGTGGTCCCAGCACGGGTGACTGGATACCTTGTTGCTGGTCAATGATCAGTAGGGCGGCGGGCTCTGTGGTCATGAAAGCGCTCTAAGGTGGGGAGCTGGAAACTGTACACGCCCTTGGTCGGTTGTCCATGTCTTGTAACAAACGCGAGGAACTTGCGCGTTTCGCAGGCCTTCTGAACACAAAGCCTACTTTCAGGAGAGCCTTATGAGCAATGCGTCAGATGGTCTGGGCGGACGTCGTAAATTTCTCATGTATGCCGGACAGGGTGCGGTAGCAGCCGGTGTGCTTGGCCTGGCCAGCAACAGTGCCTGGGCCCAGAACACGTCGGGCGCTGCCCAGGCGGTGCCGACGGGCGGGGCGGGCCAGCCAGCAGAGCAGTTGCCCAAGCCCATTACACTGCCGCATATGCAGGAAGGCAAAAGCGACAAGACGGACATGCCGGTTCAACTGGGACGTGACCAGCGTGTCGGGGTTGCAGTTGTGGGCCTGGGAAGGCTGTCGCTTGAGGAGATCCTGCCAGCCTTTGCGTCCTCCAAGCGATGCAAGGTGACCGCGCTGGTCAGCGGAGATCGCGAAAAGGCAATGCGTGTCGCCCAGATGTACAACGTGCCCGAAAGTGGTCTCTACAACTACCAGAGCTTTGATCAGATCCGTGATAACCCGGACGTGCATGTCGTCTATATCGTATTGCCCAACAGCATGCACCATGAGTTTACGCTGCGAGCCGCCAAGGCGGGCAAACATGTCCTGTGCGAGAAGCCCATGGCCAATTCCGTAAAGGAATGCCAGGAAATGATCGAGGCCTGCGCTCAAGCCAATCGGTTATTGATGGTGGCTTATCGCATTCAGTATGAGCCGCGTAATCGCCAGGTAATGGAGTGGCTGCGCAACGGAACCGGGCTTGGCACTGTGAAGCTGCTGGAGATGGCGAACTGTCAGAATCAGTCCAAGGAAAATGTGGACCAATGGCGGCACAAGAAAGCCTTGGCCGGTGGTGGGGCCTTGCCGGATATAGGCCTGTATTGCCTGAACACCGCGCGCTTTCTGTTGGGCGAAGAGCCGGTCGAGGTGTTCGCCACGCAGTACAGCACGCCGGATGACCCGCGCTTCAAGGAAGTCGAGGAGGCCATGCTCTGGCAGATGCGATTCCCCAGTGGTGTACACGTGCAGTGCATGACCAGCTACTCCACATTCAATTCCAAACGCTATCGGGTCGTAGGGGACAAGGGATGGGTAGAAATGGACCCTGCGTTTTCCTACCGGAACCTTCAGCTCAAGCGCAGTCAGGAGTCGCAGAACACGACGGAGTTCGTCGCGCCGGTGGTGGAACAGATCAATGCCCCCGACAAGAACCAGTTCGCTATCGAAATGGACCATTTCGCCGAATGCGTTGTAACCGGCAAGAAGCCTTACACCCCCGGTGAGGAGGGGCTACAGGATCAGCGCATCATGGAAGCTTTGTATGAGTCGGCGCGAACCGGTCGGCCTGTAAAGCTGGATGAGGTCAAGCAGAAAGATGCCTTCCGCGGCACGCCGCCTAGCAAGGAGGCGTCGAGCTGAATCGATTCTGAATGGCTGCGGGGACAGAATTGAAATATCCGGGGCTGACCGGCATTTATAAAGGGCCGGTCCGCTGGTAGAAACCGATCTGCCAGCGGACCATGACTCGACATTCACGAACACCTGTGCAGGTATACGGCGCCTGGGTTTTCGTTTCTTGGCCGTCTTCGGGAGGTCACATGCAATCTGAAGAGAAACAACTGATCGAAGGCCTGTTTACGCGCCTCAAGGATGCGGAGGCTCAAACCGCCAGCCGCGACGCTCAGGCTGAAGCTTATATTCAGGAACGCCTGCATCAACAGCCCGCCGCACCGTACTATATGGCTCAGGTCATCCTGATCCAGGAAGCGGCACTCAAACGTCTGGATCAGCGGGTGCGCGATCTGGAAGCGCAGGTGGCGCAGATGCAGCAGAACAAGCCGAGCAGCGGTGGCTTTCTGTCCAACCTGTTTGGTGGCGGCTCCCAGCAGGAGCAGTCGCGATCGCAGAGTCAGGCACAAGCTCAGGCACCTCGTGGTGGCTGGACCGACCCGGGCCCGCGCCAGGCGCCTTCCTATGGCCAGGCGCCTGGGTATGGTCAGCCTAATCCAGGGTATGGCTACAATGCCGCACCGGCTGCGCCCTCCAGAGCGGGCAGCTTTTTAGGGGGAGCAATGCAGACTGCTGTGGGGGTGGCCGGCGGTGTATTGCTGGCGGAAACTATTTCCAGCATGTTTCACGATTCCCAGCCGCAGGAAATCGTCAACATCATCAATGAAGAACCTGCGGCAGACTTGGCCAGCGATACTGGGGGCCAGGACAGTGGTTTGACGCCGGCCAGCGACGCTGGCGGCTATGATGATGGCTACGGTGACGGCGGCTTCCAGCAAGCCGACTACGGAAGCGACGACAGTGGCTTTTTTGACGATGGTGGGGATGACGATCAGTTCATCTAATCGACCGTTCGAAAGCAAAGGCAGCCCAATTGGCTGCCTTTGTCGTTTCAAGTGACCTATTCTGTAAAAACGGCTTCAGGCCGGTGGTAGAGGAGCGTATCGGGGCGGAGTGACCCGGACAGAAATGACCTTGATGTACGCGACGTTAGTCGATGGGAGTGTTGTGAAGAAGATTGCTGTGTTCGTCGATGTTCAGAATATCTATTACACGGTTCGCCATACGCATGGCTGCCACTTCAATTACGCGAACTTCCTAAAGGAAATCTCGCAACGGGGCGAACTGGTGTTTGCGTCAGCCTATGCCATCGAGCGAGGAGACAGCCGGCAACAACAGTTCCAGCAGATCCTGCGTAATCTGGGTTTTACGGTAAAGCTCAAACCCTATATTCAGCGCAGTGACGGTTCCGCCAAAGGCGATTGGGACGTAGGTATCACAATCGATGTGCTCGATGCTGCGCCCAAGGTCGATGAAATCGTCCTGGCTTCAGGAGACGGTGACTTTGACCTCCTGCTGGAGAAGGTCCGTGAGTGTTACGGCGTTCATACCCGTGTCTATGGCGCTCCTGGTCTCACGGCGCATGCCTTGATCCGGGCAGCGGACGAATACGTCGTCATCGAGGACGGTTTGCTGTTGCGCTGAACATCAGGCGCGGCGGATGGATCGAGCGTCCTCGACTGCCGGATATAGTTTGGCTGGAGTCTGTCTTTCGAAAGGCGTCGATAGAATGATCGACGTCTTGCTCATGCCGTAGCGCATCAGCCGATCGATGAGCGCCTCCAGTTCAGCCATGTCTGCCACGGCTGCCCGCAGCACGATACAGGACTCACCCGTTACGCGATGGCAGGCGATAAGCTGCGGAATCGCGGCCAGCTCATCGAACAGTTTGTCGCTGCTGGTCTTGTTCAGTGTTACTGAAATCAGACATTCGATTGGTTGGCCAAGGGCTTTGAGGTTGACCGACGCGTGATAGCCGGTAATGACACCGCTGGCTTCCAGTTTCGCGACACGTTCTGCTACCGCAGGAGCCGACAGATTAACTCGCCGCGCCAGATCGGCAAACGAGGCTCTGCCATTTTCCAGTAAGGCATTGATGATCTGTCGGTCATAGTGATCCATACGTCCTCCTGTGACGGTTTGGAAACCTCGCCTGTTTTATCAAAAGACCTTTGAAACGAAGGCGGGGGGGCAGAAAAAACAAGCTTATCGCATTAACGCGCTCGCTTGCTCTTTCTAAACTAATGGTCTGGTTCGTAAGCCGCTGATCGACTCTGACCGTATTCAGGATTGCACGCTGCGCCTGGCCGAGAGGGCCGCTTCCTATAGCAAGGAGCCTGCTGCTTGAATACGTTTTCCGGTTCTTGATCACCTGTACGACTCAGCTACCAGGATTTCAATCATAAGAGTTGCCACCATGCCTGCCCGGGATAGCCGTTCGCTGTTGCTTTTGTTGTGTGCTTTTTTCGCGCTCTACGTTATTTGGGGCTCGACCTATCTGGTCATTCGCATCGGTGTTGAGTCGTGGCCGCCCTTGTTGATGGCCGGTTTACGTTTTCTGATTGCTGGCAGCCTGTTATTTGTCTGGCAACTTTCCCGAGGAGCCCCCATGCCGACACGGCGTGAGTGGGTAGGTGGCGGCTTGGTCGGGTTTCTGCTGCTCAGTTGCGGAAATGGCGGTGTGACCCTGGCCGAACACTCGGGGGTTGCCTCTGGAGTAGCCGCGCTGGCTGTGGCTACGGTACCGCTCTTCACCTTGTGCTTCGGCCTGTTCTGGGGACAGCACAATACCCGGCTCGAATGGGCTGGGATTGGCTTGGGATTCATTGGCATTCTGCTGCTGAACCTGGGCGAGAACATGCAGACGACCCCCCCTGGGGGCGGTGATTACCCTATTTGCAGCTGCCAGCTGGGCTTTCGGTTCAGTGTGGAGCCGTCATCTGCCACTGCCGGCAGGGCCGATGGCCAGTGCCGTCGAGATGATTGTGGGCGGAGGCATTCTATTCATTGGCAGCCGTCTCAGCGGTGAGCCGTTGACCACACCGTCGACCATGGACGGCTGGTTGGCGTTGGGGTATCTCATCGTGTTTGGCTCGATCATCGCGTTCAGCTCCTACATGTATCTGCTAAAACATGTACGACCGGCCGCAGCGACCAGTTACGCCTATGTCAATCCGGTCGTGGCGGTGCTACTGGGGATTGTGTTTGCTGGGGAAAGGATAGGTCAGGCGGAATGGATGGCCATGATAGTAATCGTGGCGGCCGTGATACTGGTCGGGCTTCCACAGTGGCGGGCGAGAGGCAAGGCTCGCAAAGCGAACCTTGCCGAGGCGGAAGTCAAGCCGCAGGCTTGAGCACCACTTTGGTCCAGCCATCGTCCCGGGCATCGAAATGCTTATAGGCGTCCGGGGCCTGGTCCAGCTTGAGGCTATGGGAGATGATCTTCGAGGGAGTGGCGCGTCCAGCATGAATCAGGGCGCTCAGGCGACGGTTGTAGGCCTTTACGTTGGCCTGACCTGTCCGAATCTGCTGACCCTTGAACCAGAACTGACCGAAGTCAAAGGCCATTTTGCCTTCCTTTGCCAGTTCATTCTGTGCGCCTGGGTCCTGCGGTATGAAAACACCCACTACGCCGATGCCTCCAGTCGCCTTGGTCGAGGCAACCAGATTATTCATGGTGAGGTGATTGGCTTCATGACCATGGCGGTCGCAGCATTGATAGCCCACACACTCGCAGCCGCGGTCCGTACCTCGGCCATTGGTTTTGTTGAGAATCTGTTCGACCGCCTCGCCTTCTGCGCCGTTGATGGCAATTGCCCCCAGATGCTCGGCCAATGCGAGCCGGTCAGGGTGCGTGTCGATCACGAAGACCTGCGAAGCCCCTTTGATCATGGCCGAGTGAGCAGCCATCAGCCCTACAGGACCGGCCCCGTAGATGGCGACTGATTCACCCGGTAAAAGGCCCGCCAGTTCGGTTGCATGCCAGCCGGTGGGAAAGATGTCGGAGAGCATGACGTAATCGTCTTCTTTCTCCTGGGCATCTTCGGGCAGTACCAGGCAGTTGAAGTCGGCGTAGGGAACGCGCAGCAGCTCAGCCTGGCCGCCTTCATAAGGGCCCATTTCCGCAAAGCCATATGCAGCACCCGCACTACCGGGGTTGGCGGTCAGACAGAATCCGGTCAGGCCTTTTTCGCAGTTCTCGCAAAAGCCGCAGCCGATGTTGAAGGGCAGGCATACATAATCACCGACCTTGACGCGATCAACACCCGAGCCGATTTCGACTACCTGACCCAGATTTTCGTGGCCCAGGATGCGGCCTTGTTCAAAACTGGTACGGCCTTCATACATGTGAAGGTCAGAGCCGCAGATGTTGGTAGTAGTGATACGCACCAGAGCATCTGTAGGTTTTTCGATCTTGGCATCGGTGACATTCTTGATGCTGACATCACGAGGGCCGTTATAAACGACAGCTTTCATGGAGTCTCCTTGCTGGATTGTTCGATATCTGGCTGTGCCAGTCGAATTCATCAAATCCTTGATCGGTAAGGCCATACATGAGGGTTACCGCCTGAGACGTCCAGGGCATCCTTTAAGAGTTGGTCTGCACGAATAGCTGAGCGTTCAAGAAAAGATCCATTAAAGCGGCGTATCCCTCAAAACGGGGTGCAAAAGCATTCATTCGGAAGGGCAGGAGTCGGCGTTTGTCTACCGCTCCGATGGCCGCGCTCGACGCTACGTTGCTTGGCGCCTACAATTTCGTCCTTTTCTTCATTGCGGTTAGCGTCATGACTTTTGCCGAACTCGGCCTGATCGAGCCTTTGTTGCGTGTGCTCGACGCGCTGGAACACACCACTCCGACTCCGATCCAGGCTCAGGCCATTCCTGCGGTACTCAAAGGCCGCGATCTGCTTGCCGCGGCCCAGACGGGTACAGGCAAGACAGCTGGCTTTGCTTTGCCGACACTGCAGCGCCTCGTTCAGGAGGGCCCGGCAGTCACGGCGAACCGAGTCTGTGCATTGATTCTTGTGCCAACCCGCGAACTCGCCGAGCAGGTTCACACCAGCGTACGTGATTACGCGCAGCATTTGCCGCTGCGTACGGCGGTGGTATATGGCGGCGTCAGCATCAATCCGCAGATGATGAAGTTGCGTAAAGGGGTGGATGTGCTGGTCGCCACGCCAGGTCGTTTGCTGGATTTGTTCAACCAGAACGCTGTGCGCTTTGATCAGGTACAGACGCTGATCCTCGACGAAGCGGATCGAATGCTGGATCTGGGCTTTTCCCGCGAGCTGGGCGAGATTTTTGTCATGGTGCCCCAGCGTCGGCAGACACTTCTTTTTTCCGCTACGTTCTCCGAGGCCATTCGTGATCTGGCCAAGCCACTGCTGCGCGATCCGTTGACCATCGATATCAGTCCGCGCAACACGACCACCAAGAGCGTCAAGCAGTGGCTGATTCCCGTGGACAAAAAGCGTAAGGCGGAACTGTTCTGCCACCTCTATGCGCAAAAGCGCTGGGGGCAGGTGCTGGTATTTGCCAAGACCCGTAAGGGTGTCGACCAGCTGGTGGAAACGCTGACGCAGGAAGGTATTCGTGCCGAGTCGATTCATGGCGACAAGCCTCAACCGGCTCGTCTGCGTGCGCTGGCTCGGTTCAAGGCGGGTGAAGCGGATGTTCTGGTGGCGACTGACGTGGCCGCACGAGGTCTGGATATTCAGGACTTGCCGCTCGTGGTCAATCTGGATCTACCCATCGTGGCGGAAGATTACGTCCACCGCATTGGACGTACAGGGCGTGCCGGTGCGACCGGGGCGGCCGTTTCTCTGGTAGCTGCCGATGAAGTCGACCACTTGGCAGCCATTGAGACGCTGATTGGACAAACCATTGCGCGACGGGACGAGCCGGATTTCATCCCTGATCACAAGGTGCCGCAAACCGGTCCTGGTGGCGTTGTGATGAAAAAGCCGAAGAAGCCGAAGAAACCCAAGGTAGGCTCAGTGAGCGACGCTAAAAGCGGGAAGCCTCTGGGGCGCTGGATCGAGAACGACAAACCGTCGGTAAAGCCGGTTCGCAAGATTCCTGGGTTCGGCAAGAAGAAGTAGGTGATCGTGCAGTCTCTGTAACACCGTCCGGCGTTACAGAGACGGTCAGGGCTCAAGCCGCTTTGCGTGCGTTGAGCTCTTGCTTGAGCGACTTTTTGCGCTCCTGCATTTGTGTGCCTAGCTCGTCCAGCTGGGACGCCAGCAATTCCTGGGCATCCTTGAACATCTCTTCTTCTTCCTCTTCGATGTGATGCTCAAGCAGTTCCTTGACCACTTTCACACGGCCAGAAAACTCCAGGCTATCAGGCGCTGTAGCCTTGATGTGCGGCAACACCAGCGAGTCGACTGCCCGATGCTCTTCAATCGCTTCGTAATACATCTTTGCTTCTTCTTTCTTGCCCGCCGCCTTGAACGCCGGATAGAAAATTTCTTCCTCGATATGCGTATGAAGTGTCAGCTCGTGTTCAAGCTTTTGCACCAGATCCTGACGCTTTTTAACAGCGCGCTCGGAGGTGCTGCTCAGCTGCTCAAGAATATCGAGAATGGTTTTATGATCGTTTTTCAGGAGGTCGATAGCATTCATGGTCAGGCTCTCTCATCATAAGGATAAGCACGGTAGTAAGCCTCGTCACGGGCTCTATGAGAGCTGACCATGGGCATGACGAGGCGGTTCGGGGCATCCGACAGGAGGGCTGTGATCAAGGCCGCACAATAAACGGTTACCGGTTCAGCCAGGCTGCAGCACCCAGGCCGGCGGTACGGCCAGTAGCAAAGCAGGCCGTCAGCAGATAGCCTCCCGTAGGCGCTTCCCAATCCAGCATTTCACCGGCACAGAACACGCCCGGCAGGGCGTTGAGCATGAGCTGCTCGTTCAGCGCTTCAAACGGCACGCCGCCGGCCGAACTGATGGCTTCCTCGATAGGACGGGGGCGGATTACAGTCAGCGGTAACGATTTGATCGCGGCTGCCAGATGCTGCATGTCATCAAACGCCTTGGCGGGAGCCAGCTCCCGCAGCAGGGCAGAGCGAGCGCCTTCCAGCCCGGCATGGGCACGCAAGTGATTGGCCATGGACTTGCCTTTGCGCGGCTTGCTTAGCGCCGCGGCAAGCGCGCTCTGTTCCTTGGTAGGCGCAAGGTCCAGGTATAGGGTGGCGGAGCCGGTACGAAGCAGTTCGGTGCGAATTTCAGCCGACAGGGCATAGACCAGACTGCCCTCAATGCCTGTCTCAGTCAGCACGAATTCGCCTTGGCGGCGAGTACCGTCTTTAAGCATCATGGCTACAGGCTTGATAGGCGAGCCGGCAAATTTGCTGCGTAAATGATCGCTCCACTGAGCGACCTCAAAACCGCAGTTGGCTGGTTGCAGCGGGGCAAGGGCAATACCCTGCTCCTCAAGATATCCTGTCCACACCCCATCGGAGCCCAATCGCGGCCAGCTGGCTCCACCTAAGGTCAAGACTGTCGCCCCGGCGCGCAGGCAGGTTTCCCCCGCCGGAGTGGAAAAACTCAGGGCGCCGTGCTCGTCCCAGCCCAGCCAGCGGTGCCGCGTATGAATGCGAACGCCTGCTTCCCGCAGGCGATGCAGCCAGGCTCGGAGCAGAGGAGCGGCCTTCATGTCTGTGGGAAAGACGCGGCCTGAGCTGCCGACAAACGTCTCGATGCCCAGCCCATGAATCCAATCTCGCAAGCTATGACTGTCGAATCCGTCGAGGCAGCGGGAAAGGGGGGCTTCACGCCCGCGGTAACGGGAGCGAAAGGCGGGTTGGTCTTCGGCATGGGTAATGTTCATGCCGCCTACCCCGGCCAGAAGAAACTTGCGTCCGACTGAGGGCATACCGTCATATACGTCTACTGTTACACCAGTACCGGCCAGAACTTCGGCAGCCATAAGGCCGGCAGGCCCACCGCCGATAATGGCGGCGGTACGGGAATGAGTAGGCACGTGTGGGGACATGACAGCCATCGCAGGTAGAGAAAGCCCGCCAGTTTACCGCGAAGTACCAGCAGAATCCCGCTGGTGTACGATTGAACAGGGCATGGCTCTTGCGTGACTAACTGATTATCGATGAACGGAGCGTGGTGGATGGGACCCGAGGTTGATCTAGTCAAGGCGGATAAGGCGCTACCAGCCAAGGTTCAGGTCGTTGTGATCGGCGGCGGCATTGCCGGGACCAGCGCGGCATTGGCGCTGGCGCGGGAAGGCATTTCCGTGGTGCTCTGCGAGAAGGGTTATATCTCTGGAGAACAGTCCAGCCGCAACTGGGGGTGGGTGCGCAAGCTGTACCGTGACCCCCGCGAGATTCCGCTGGCAGTTGAAAGCCTGAGGCTCTGGGAGGGTCTCAATGAGGTTGTACAGGGTGAAACCGGTTTTCGCCGCTCCGGCATTCTGTTTTCGTCCGAAACCGAACAGGAGGAGGCCGACTATGAAAAATGGATCAGTGTGGCGCGTCAGCATGATATAGACGTGCGCATGGTGTCTGGCAGCGAGCTCAAGCAGTTGCTGCCAGCCGGCGAAGTCAGCTGGAAAAGCGGTATCTATTGCCCCACCGATGGGCGCGCCGAGCCCCAGAAAGCAGCACCTGCGATCGCAACGGCGGCCCAGCGGTTCGGAGCTGTCATTCTGACCGACTGCGCCGTGCGGGGGCTGGAGCTGTCGGCCGGGCGGGTCAGTGCAGCCATTACCGAACGAGGCCGAATTGCCTGCGAGTCCGTAATCCTGGCAGGTGGGGCCTGGTCGAGCCGTTTTCTGAAGGACCTTGGCGTGCGACTGCCACAACTCAAGGTACGCAACAGCGTACTGCGGACGGCGCCGCTGGAGGAGGGGCCTGACTGTACGCTCTGGACGCGCGACGTGGCATTTCGCAAACGCCTGGACGGTGGCTATACCATTGCCAATGGCAGCGTGAATATCGCTTCGCTGGTACCCGACAGCTTCCGCTTCTTTCTGGACTTTTTACCGACCTTGAAATCGGAATGGTCGAGCCTGCGGATCCGGTTTGACGAGCGCTTCCGCCAGGAATGGCATGAAGGCAAACCTGTCCCGCTGGATCGCCCGTCTCCCTACGAATATATGCGCGTGCTGGATCCTTACCCGGACCCTCAGCAGAACCTGAACGCCATGAATCAACTGGTTCGTCAGTTTCCAGTGTTTGCCAAGGCACAGATCGCCCAGCAGTGGGCGGGGCTGATCGACGTAACCCCGGATGCCGTTCCTGTTATCTCCGAGATTGATGCAGTGCCTGGATTGGTTGTGGCGACAGGGCTTTCCGGTCATGGGTTTGGCGTGGGGCCTGCGGTTGGGCAGCTGGCAGCAGACCTGGTAACAGGCGCCAGGCCGATCGTTGACCCTTATGAGTTCCGGTTTACCCGCTTTTCCGATGGCTCCAAGCCCAGACCCATGAAGCTCTAGCCCGGCGCAAGCCCACTGTCCCAGACCTTGGCGGCGCTGTGATGCAGGATGCCGTGCCGTCTGGCCAGCAGAGCTCGGTCCCGGTCGTAGCCGCCGCCAATTACGCCGACGACCGGGATGTCCCGGCTCAGGCAATGGCGGATGACGTATTCGTCCCGTGCAGCGATGCCTTCGTCCGTCAGCAGGAGATAGCCCAGGGCATCGCTGGCATGCACGTCAACACCAGCGTCATAGAGCACAACGTCAGGCTGGTAGAGAGGTAAAAGGTAATTTAGTGCCTCCTCAACGGTATGCAAATACCCTGCATCACCCATGCCCTTGGGTAATGGAATGTCCCAATCGCTCTGTGCCTTACGCGCCGGGTAGTTGGTCTGGCAATGCAGCGACACCGTGACGGCATCGGGAACATGTTCAAGAATTCGGGCAGTGCCGTCCCCCTGGTGAACATCGCAGTCAAAGATCAGAACGCGTCCCGCCTTGCCGCTTTCCAAGAGATATAGCGCCATGATGGCCAAGTCGTTGAAGATACAAAACCCAGCTGGGTAATCATGATGTGCATGGTGCGTGCCCCCAGCCATATGGCAGGCCAGCCCGTGTTGCAACGCTAGCTCCAGCGTCAATAGCGAGCCGCCCACAGCGCGAATGGTTCGTCGTGCCAGTGCCTCGCTCCAGGGCAGACCCAGCTGGCGCTGCTCGGCATGGGACAGCTCGCCGCCCATGTAGCGCTCGACATAGACCGGATCGTGAGCCAGGGCCAGCACTTCTGGCTTAGGCAATTCCGGGCGGTACAGATTGTCAGCCGTCACCAGTCCGCTTTCGCTCAAGTGCTCATAGAGCAGGCGAAACTTCTCCATCGGAAACCGATGCTCGGGTGGAAAGGGTGGGCTGTAATCGTCGTGGTAAACCAGAGGAAGTGCTGTCATGAAAAGGCTGATGGCTAGAGCAGGAGACTGATGAGCAGCCAGACGATACCGCAACAGAATCCGCTGGCCAGCAGGAATATAAGTCCATCACGGGCGATGAGCGAGACGGCAAACGCCGTCATGGCGGCTCCGGCCGTGGTATTGGCGAAAGGCACCAGATCCAGAACCGGCATGCATACCGCGACCCCAATGCAGAGCAACGCCGTGATGTGCTGGAAGATACCCTTGGTCAGGAAGGTCAGACGTGGTTTCAAAAAGCGATCCACGAAACGTGCGGTAGGGTGCAGCATGCGCAGTGATTTTCGTAGCTTGCCACGCGGAACCTGACGTTTCAGTGCCCAGCGCGGCAGCCAGAAATGCTTGCGGCCGATGAGCAGTTGTACGCTCACCAGAACGACATAGATCGAGATGACGGTGGCAACGCCAGGAATGCCCGTCAGGGGAGACAGGGCAATGATGCCTGCAAGCAGAAGAAGTGGACCGTAGGAGCGACTCCCGATGGCATCGATCAAGTGGCCCACGGAAACCTTTTCCGGGCTGCGCCCGACCTCTTCGAGGCAACTGAGAAAGGCTTCCAGACTGGCTGGTGAGTCACTTTCGGCGCTGCACTCGTAGTGGTCGTCTTCCTCCATCACACCCTCATTGTCATTCATCCTGCTCCGTCCAGTATCTTCCTGACTCGACGCGCGAGTTCCAGGCGGCCGTAGGGCTTGCTCAGCACTTCGAATTCAGAGGGATCCGTCTGTCCACGTTCCAGCGTGGTATCGGCATAGCCGGTCGTGAGCAGGACGCGGATATGAGGCCAGCGTCGGCGGGCTTCCTGGGCGAGCATTACGCCATTCATGCCGCCGGGCATGATCAGGTCGCTAAAGAGCATCTGGATATCGCCATGCTGCTCCAAGGTAGCCAGCGCTTCCTTGCCATTGTAGGCGACCCGAACCGAATAGCCGAACTCCTCAAGAATGGCCTGCGCCAGCGCTGCCACTTCTTCTCGATCATCCACAACCAGGATAGTCTCGTTACCAGGCTCCTCGCTGGTGCCATTGGATTCGGCAGGCTGCTGGATGATTTCACTTTGTGTCGTCGGGAAATACAGGCGGACCGTCGTACCCATACCGGCCTCGGAGTACACACGAACCGCGCCGCCGGACTGCTTCATGAAGCCATACACCATGGATAGACCAAGACCGGTCCCTTTGCCTTCTTCCTTGGTTGTGAAGAACGGATCGAGGACCCGTCCAAGCACTTCTGTTGGAATGCCCTCTCCGGTATCGGTAATGGCGATGCAGGCATAGCGGCCAGGAGTCAGGCCTCCGTAGGCCATATCCTCTGGCGTCACTTCAATGTTGCGGGTTTCTATCGTGACACGACCTTCGCCCCGCGATTCCATGGCGTCACGTGCGTTCGCCAGGATATTGATGAGCGCCATTTCGGCCTGGGTCGGGTCTATCTTGCAATTCCAGAGATCAGGCGCCAGCCGAGTCGTTAGCTGATAGGGCTCTCCCAGCGTTCGATACAGCAGGTCGAGTCGCTCTTCAATCAGCTCGTTGATGTTCAACGTTCGACCGGTCAGGCGCTGCTTGCGGGCAAACGCCAAAAGTTGTTGCGTCAGTGTGGCCGCGCGATTGACCGCTTCTCGGGTGTTGTCGACATGGCGCTTGGCCTTTTCCCTGTCCATTTCTGGGCGATCCAGGTTGATCCGGAGAATGTCCAGATAACCCACCATGACCTGCAACAGATTGTTAAAATCATGGGCAATGCCGCCGGTGAGCTGACCCAACGCCTCCATTTTCTGGGATTGCCGCAAGGCCTCTTCGGCGTCATGGCGGCGGCTGACATCCAGTTGCGAGGCAAAGAAATACACCAGCTCGCCTGCTTGGTTGTAGACCGGAGAAATATACAAGGCATTCCAGAAGGTCGAGCCATCTTTGCGGTAATTCAATAACTCGGTATTGCATTCATGACGGGACTCGACGCTTTCGCGGATCTGTCGGATGGTCTCCCGGTCCGTTTCCGGGCCTTGAAGAAAACGGCAGTTGCGTCCCAATACTTCATGCTCTTCATAGCCCGTCGTTTTCAGGAAGGCGTCGTTGGCAAAAATAATGGGATTATCGTCCTGCCGTGGGTCGGTCACGATCATGGGCATGCGGGTCATTCTAACCGCAGCGAAAAAGATATCGCCGTGCTGGCTACGGACTTCATCTGGCATACCCTTTGCCACTTTATTGTGGTCATTAGTGGTGAAGTTGTCCGAATTCTTGGAAGTCATGTGTGTGCAGCAGCCTGAAAAGAACGCATTAATGATGTAGGACCATTCGCCGGCCATATTGCTCAGTGAAGGTCAATACATTGGTCGAATTTAGAGATGTAGTTGTTAGGATGCGGCTAAATGCCAAGTTTCGGCAGATACAGGCGATGCTGCCGACTGGCGCTCATGATGACGATTCCTGCCGATCTCGCCAAGCGGTAGCCATTATCAAAAAACCGAACCGGCTTTACGGAATACTCTGGCTTCACAACAGTCCCAACATCAAAGGACCTTAAAAGAGTGTGGAGATGAGCCAGGCCTATCCCAAGGTGTTACGTACCGAACGTTTGATTTTGCGCCCTTGGCGCAATGAAGACTATACGCCCTTCGCTGCACAAAGCGCTGATCCACGGGTAATGGAATTTTTCCCTAAATGCCTGAGTGAGGCTGAAACGCAGGCGCTGACCGAGCGTATCCAGGCGCATTTCCACGATCATGGCTATGGCTGGTGGGCCGTGGAGGTCAGGAACGGTCCGCCTTTCATTGGGTATGTAGGGCTTGAGCATTCCAATTTCGACGCACCTTTTACTCCGGCGGTCGAGATCGGCTGGCGGCTGGGTGCCGAATATTGGGACGAAGGCTATGCCCATGAAGCTGCCGAAGCCGCGCTTGCCTTTGGCTTCGAGCAGGTAGGCCTGGAAGAGATCGTGGCGTTTACCGTGCCTGAAAACGAACGCTCCCGCGGCCTGATGGCACGATTGGGTATGCAGTACGATCCGGCCGACGACTTTGAACATCCAAACCTGCCGGAAGGCCACCCCTTGCGCCACCATGTTCTGTATCGACTCAGCCGCCATCAATGGATCAGTAGACTGGAAACTGGCGACAGCATGAATGCCTGTTAATGACAAAGAGGACTGCATGACCCCAGAAGACATCGTCAGAGCCTATCATTCGCTCAGCATGCACCGTCGTGAGGGCTATGCCCGCGGACCCGATGCGCTCGATTGGGCTAACCAACCTGCGCCATTCCGCCGTTATCGGGGATGCGAAGTCATTCCGTTACTGCGCCGCATGCTGGAGGATTCGCCTCTGTACGATGAGGTTTTTGCAGGTCCTGTAGGCGAGCCGGCCCCGTTGGATCCTGCCAATATCTCTCGGCTGTTTTATGACAGTTTGGCCATTTCTGCCTGGAAAGAGTCGGGCAGCAGCCGCTGGGCGCTGCGAGTGAATCCCTCCTCCGGCAATCTGCATCCCACCGAAGCCTATGCCTTGCTGCCACCGGGTGTACTGAACGATCGTGCCTTGATGACACATTACACGGCCGATCTGCATGCCCTGGAAGTACGCGCCGAGCTCCCCGAAGTGCTGGATGAAGACATCATTGGCGCCTTGCCGCCGGGGAGCTTTTTGGTCGCACTGTCCAGTATCTATTGGCGTGAGGCCTGGAAATATGGCGAGCGAGCCTGGCGCTACTGTCAGCATGATATAGGCCACGCCTTGGCCGCCATTGCCATTGCTGCCGCCGCGCAAGGTTGGGAAACACGACTGATTCACGACGTGGCGGATGAAACGCTCGATGCGGCGTTTGGAGTTGATCGAGACGGCTTTGGTGAGCAGGAGCAAATGGAGGCGCTGCTCTGGATCGGTCCGCCGCAATCGGCCGAGCCTTCCTTGCCCGATAGTCTGTTCAAGCTGCTGAGTCAGTTGCAGCTCGCCGGCACGCCTAATCGACTTTCGCGAGAGTACGTAGAGTGGCCCGAGGTTGGGCGGATCGCTGCCGCATGCCGTGCGCCCAAGCGCTTGCCCTATGACATGCCCATTTCCCGGGGCGTAGTTACCCAGGAAAACGACCAGCTACTGCTGCGGCCATTGCTGCATCAACGGCGTAGCGCGCAGTCCATGGATGGTCGGACGGGCATTCTGTCTGATCTTTTCTTTGCCTGGCTAAGGCGTATATTGCCGGAGCAGGCACCGGTGCCTTTCCTGACGTTGGGCAAGCCTGCTCAGGTCGATCTTCTGATCTTTGTAAATCGCGTTGTGGGACTGGAACCGGGGTTGTACTGGCTGGCGCGCAGTGAGGGAGAGCTCAATATCACCGCCCGAGCGGACTTACTCTGGGAGCGGGTAGAGGAGGCGGAGGGGCTCAGGTTGTTCCGGTTGCTCAAAGGGGATGCTAGTGAGCTGGCTGGCTTGCTTTCCTGCGGCCAGGACATTGCGTCTGACGGTTGTATCAGTATCGCAATGATGGCTCGTTTCGATGATGCCCTTGCCCAGGGGGCCTGGTGCTATCCGCAGCTATTCTGGGAGACCGGACAGATTGGACAGGTGCTTTACCTGGAGGCAGAAGCGGCAGGGCTTTCAGGCACCGGTATCGGTTGCTATTTCGACCCGCTGGTGCATGACTTGATAGGGCTTGCGGATACAACCTGGCAAAGCCTTTATCACTTCACCATGGGACGCGCGACCGTGGACATGCGTCTGACCTCGCTGCCAGCTTATCCCGCGCCTGAGAACGACTTTGCCTGATGGTGGCGGAGTCCTGGAGGGACGTCCTGCCGCTGCCGTTTCCTCATCATGGGGCTACGGCTTCACGACTGACTTGCGTATGATTTGGCCATTATCAAAACGACCACGGAAAACGTGATGAGCACAGTGCTGGATGATCTTGTTGCCTTGTTAAGCCTTGAGTCCATCGAGGAAAACCTCTACCGCGGTCGTAGTCAGGACCTGGGCTTTCCACAATTATTCGGTGGGCATGTGCTCGGTCAGGCCCTGTCAGCGGCGAGCCAAACGGTGGATGCGTCGCGTCAGGTGCACTCGCTGCATGGCTACTTCTTGCGGCCTGGCGACGTGACGATTCCGGTGGTGTATGAGGTGGATCGCGTCCGGGATGGCGGCAGCTTTACGACCCGTCGCGTCACGGCCATCCAGAAAGGCAAACCGATTTTCTTTTGCAGTGCCTCGTTCCAGGGTCTGGAACCCGGTTTTGAACACCAGAGCGAAATGCCGGACGTGCCCGATCCAGACTCGCTGGCGTCCGAGCTGGACTACATCCAACAGTTTGCCCAGTTCATCCCGGAGCCTACGCGGGAAAAGCTGCTGGCGCCTAAGCCCATCGAGATTCGTCCGGTCAAGGTGACCCATCCGTTTGATCCAGAGCCAACAGCGCCCGCACGCCATGTCTGGTTCAGGGCCAACGGGCAGCTGCCGGACAACCCTGCGCTGCATCGATACCTGCTGGCCTATGCCTCGGACTTCAACCTGCTCCCGACGTCCTTGTTGCCTCACGGCATCAGCTACTGGAACAAGGAGATGCAGGTTGCCAGCCTTGATCACGCGATCTGGTTCCATCAGCCGCTACGGGTGGACGAGTGGCTGCTGTATTCCATGGATAGCCCATGGGCCGGGGGGGCGCGTGGATTGTGCCGTGGCAGCATATACAACCGCGCGGGTCAGCTTGTGGCCTCGGTTGCCCAGGAAGGTCTGATCCGCAAGCGCGGCTGAAGAAGGGCAACCTCTTGAAAAGGGCGGACAGGGTTCCGTCCTTTTTTATGACACATCAATGAAATTTTCTATACGACCAGTCTTTTGACGTCAGAAAAGGTTGTCATTTTGCGCTCCGCTGACTACTGTATAAATAAACAGTAAATAAGAGGAGGGCGTACCGATGTCTCCAGCAGACGATCTTTCCCAATCCCTGGCTATGGCAGACTCAGGCACACTGATGCAGCGCTACCGAGCGCTGGAGCTTGAGCACCGCTATCACCTGAGTGTCATCAAGGATTTGCGCTACCACATCACAGCGTTACAGAGGGAAAACGATCGGCTGAGGCGTCAGCTGAACCAGGTCGACGTGCGATGACAAGGCTGCCCTTGGCAAATAACGATGCTTCAGCAAGTCCGGTTAAGGCATGTCCGGTCGTACTGCGTCATAAAAGCGAACTGCAGATACTGGCGTTCGAGCACCCCTTGGCAGGGCTTCAGTTGATCAAAGGGTCTATCGAGCCGGGTGAACTACCTGCTGAGGCTGCGTTGCGGGAGCTATGGGAAGAGTCAGGTATCCAAGTGCCCGAATGGCCTGTGGATCTAGGAACATGGGTCTCTGGCTATCAGGAACAGGTATGGTCGATGCACCTGTGCGAAAGCGCGTACGAGTTACCTGAGGGCTGGGTCCATCGCACCACCGACGGAGGCGGATTGGAGTTTCGCTTTTTTTGGTACCCGCTTGGTCGAGCCGCATCGTCCCAGTGGCACTGGGTCTTTCGGGAAGCCCTGAAGGTCATTCACGACCGTGTTAGACGGATGGGTTGAGAAGAGGGTCCACTCCCTGGGTAAGGGAGTGGACAGCAAGGCAGGGTTACAGAATGAAACGGGAGACGCGTTCGTTCAAATCACCGGCGTGGCTTTGCAGTGAACGGGATTGATGCTCCGCCTGCACCGAGCTTTCAGCCAGGGTATCACCCAAGGATTTAATGGTTACCACGTTACGGGTAATTTCTTCCGTCACGGAGGTCTGCTCCTCAGCTGCCGCTGCAATCTGCATCGACATGTCCGAGATCAGTGAGGCCGACTGGGTGATCTGCTCCAGCGCCACGTACGCCTGATCGGCATCCGCCACGCTGCGTTCAGCGAGATGACGGCTGTTGTCCATCCGGCTGACTGCATCCTGTGTTACACGCAACAGATTGCTGATAGTCGTCTGGATTTCCTGGGTAGACGCCTGGGTACGTTGCGACAGGGTCCGCACCTCGTCAGCCACCACCGCAAAGCCGCGACCCTGCTCGCCTGCCCGCGCCGCCTCAATCGCTGCGTTCAAGGCCAGAAGGTTGGTCTGCTCAGCGATACTCTGGATGCTGGTCAAGACGCTGGAAATGGACTGGGAGTGCTGGCTGAGCTCAGTGATGACCTGGGTTGTTTCCGCCACTTCCTGGGCAAGATCGGTAATGGAGGTCTGGGTCTTGCGAACCAGCTCCAGACCTTGCTGACTGCTTTCGGTAGACTGTTGCGCCGATTGCGCCGTACGTTCGGCATTACCCGCAATTTCCTGGGTAGCCGAAGCCATTTCGGTGACTGCTGTTGCGACCAGTGTCAGCTCCTGCTGGAGACGCCCCAGATCAGCGACCGACAATGTGCTGTTGTTTAGCACCGTCGTGGATTCCTGGCCGATTTCCACCGCCTGATGGCGAATATGCGTAACCAGTTCATGCAGACTGGCCACAAACTGGTTGAAGTGCAGGGCCAGATGGCCCACCTCGTCCTGGCTCTGTTGAGGGATGCGCTTGGTCAGGTCGCCATTGCCATGGGCGATTACCTGAAGTCCCTGGGAGACCACACCCAGCGGGCGTAGCAGCCAGGCGCACAGCATGTTGATGGCGATCAGCGACAGAACCAGGATAGCGCCGAATGCGCCCAGACTCACCCACAGTTGCTGATAGAGCGGGGCGGTCAGAACAGCATCGTCCAGCGTCATGATGAGAATCTCTCCATCATGATCGATCGGGACAGCGTACAAACGCTCACCGTTATGGTCCAGCAAGTGCTGCGTACCCTTGCTGGCAGCCAGTGACGCCAGGGTGGCAGGGGTGAGCTCCGTCATCAGGTCGCTGACCTTCTTGTCGAGCAGGGCCGTGTCCGTGTGGCCCAGAATGGTGCCGTCCTTGTCTACAAAGAAGGCCGAGCCATTGCCAGGAAGCTTGATCTGTTTCAGCTGCTCAAGGATCTCGGTCATGCTGACGTCAGCGCCTACCACCCCAAGCGTGTTTCCACTCTGCTGCAGGGAGCGGCCTAAGGACAGCACGTGGCTGCCAGTAGCCGCTGCAATAGTCGGCGTCGAGATGTAGACCTTGTTTGGTGCGACCAGCGCCTGCTGGTACCACTTCCATTTGCGAGGGTCATTATTGTCTGGCGGCAGGGTTACACCGTTGGCGTTCACCTGACTGCCATCGGCCCGAGCAAAAAAGACGTTGTCGAAACCGCCGGAAATCTTGGCCTGATTAAGAATCGACAGCATGGCAGACGGGTCGTCAGTGGCCTTCACGGCCTGGAGCACCACCTCCTTGCTTTGTAGCCAGTAACGCACGTTGGCGCTGAACGTCCTGCTGGCATTACTGACCTGTTCCGCAATGTGGGTCTCCAGGCTTTTCTGACTGTTCCAGAAGTTCATACCGGTCAGGCTGGCGCCCACCAGCAGCACCGCAGTGCTGGAGGATAGAGCAATCTTTTTACGCAAAGACCATTTCATAAAGACATCAAACCGACAGAGACAAATACGACACGGCAGGCAATTGCCGCAGACTGATAGGAGGCTATCGGCCCGGTTCGATAAATCTGGAGCGCTATGCTCGTCCAGGTAGTAGTGGCCGATAATTGGTTGTACAGGGAGGCGCGTACATGACAGGGCACTGCCGGCAGTGCGGGCTGGATATGGCGACTCGCTCGTCTTTTTGGCTCACGAGAGCGCTGGATCTGCTTGAGGATTCGACGTTGCCAGATGTCTGTGTCGTAGGCGGAGCCGACAGCTTATCTGCCAAGTTCAGCCTGTTTGAAGCAGCCAGCTATGCTTTAAGTAGTACAGCATTGCCCTGATGGAGTAACAATATGGCTTTAGAAACCGACAGCGATCCGTTTGATCAACGCCAGCAATTGACTCTGGCGGCCGAAGCCCTAGGTTGGAAGGTAATCGATTGGGCGCAGGACATACCCATCGTCAGGGATGAAAACGGCGAGAGCTTCCAGTGGCTTCCCCATATCGACGACGGTGAGTCACGTCGACTTCAGATACGCCTGGGGATTCACCTGTCCTACAACCCCCACGAGAAAACCATGTGCGTCAGTTGTCCCCTGTGGGACGTAGAGGACCTTACCTTGGATTGCGAGGAGACGGACGCTTTGGAAATGGCGCGCTACATGGTAGTGCTCTTCGCGGCGCTGTCCACCGGCGTGGAGATAAGCAGTCTGGATGCTGCGCAGGGGCTGTTGGGCTATTGACCTGAACACGTCTGGAAATAGATGTCTCAGTGAGAGAAGGGGGGGAGACAAAGGAGCATGCGCCGCTTGTATACCCTCCTGTTTCGGTCCTGCCTGCCAGGGCCGGCTCTTTCAAACCCTCGCTTCATGCAAAAACTTGCAAACATCTCTCGCTCTCTCTGCTCTGAAAAGTTTGATATATCTATGCGCCGTGCAAGGAGACAGGCGTCCTGAACCGTGGCGCTTGCTTGTAGAGCCATCCTTGCATGAACGCTATGGCTCGCCGTTTGGCTTCATCTACCCGTGAAGTCGTTGACGGGCAACTCTATTATTCAGTTTGAGAGACATGAACTCAGAATCTGCATATCCAGCTGTTTCAAAAACAAACCGCGGATATCCTCGTAAAAGACCCAGCTCTACGGCTTGGTTTGCCACACTTTCCACCTTGTTCGGTATCTTGTTGGTTGTCACGATCGCAATGCCCAACTAATGCCAGGCCGTCCTGCCGTTATTGAGTCTGATGTGTCGCATCCATAGCCTATAAAGAGGGATGGAAAACACGTATCAGATCTGTTTATTACGAAACCTCAATAAATAAGCCCGTGCCAGAAGGGCGGTAGAAACCGTCCTTCTGGCACGGCTGCGTCAATTATTGGTAGGTTTATTTTGACGGAATACCAATACCAGCCCTATAAGGATGGCCACCATTCCCATACCACCTTGTGCGTCGACCCGGTGACCAAGAATCAGGTAATCCAACAGCGTTGTCACAAGTGGCACCAGATAAAACAGACTGGTTACGTTTACCAGATTGCCGGCTTGTACGAGTCGATAAAACAGGAACTGTGCAAGAACGGAGATGACGACGGCCATCCATAGAACGGATGTCACAAGCTCCGAGGACAACTCAAATCTGATGGGCTGGAAGGGGACGAAAAGCAGGCAGAGTACCAGGCTGATACCGACCTGCAACGGCAAGACGTCCGCTGGGGGCTGACTCAGGCCTTTCTGCAGAATGGCACCAATCGACATGCACAAGAGCGCTGCCAGCGCATACAGAACTCCACTCAAGGACAGATGCGCCATCGCCAGGCTGCGGTAGACGAGCAGAGACAGTCCACCCAGGGCCAACAGCAGGCCCGCCAGCCGACGGGGTGATAATCGTCTTTCAACCAACACCAGGGTAAGAATGGGTTGTACACCCAGAAGGGTAGCCAGGACTCCCGGCGTAACGCCTTTATCCAGAGCCAACAGATAACAAATGCTGTAGCCGCCGATAAGCAGCGCTCCGGTGAGGGCTACCCGGCTGCGAGAGCCCGGCGATGGCAACCAGCGTCGCCGCCAGAGCCCCATTAGCAAGAGCACTGTAAACGCAATGAGGAAGCGTAACAGCAGGAACGCAAATGCAGGGGCGTGGGTAACGCCCACATGAGCGAATAACGCGCCGCTGCTCCAGAGCAGCACGAACAACCCTGTGGCGCTATTGGCCACAAGCAGGGTTCTTAATGAACCTAACATTGTCATTTCACCTGTCAGTACGAAAAGCAGGCTCCAGCCAACGGCCTGTGGTAGGCAGTTCCGATCAAGACTGGAGAAAGAAAACGGCTGTAATCAGCCGAGCGTCATCAGGCAGCGACTACTGCCACGACAACCGGAGGGGATACGACAGGTGGTGCGAGGGAGAAACGCGCATGCAGGCACGCCACGTCCGGTGCGGACGAGGAGGAGAACTGGCCTGTATGCAGATGATTCATGGTAGCGTCAGCCAACAGCTGGCAAATGATTAAGAAACATTAGCGCCTCCGCTGGCAGAGCGCAAGCCATAATCAATCTTCTAGAATAATCTCCTTGATCCGGCTGGCCAGCAACTCCATTGGGAATGGTTTGGTCATGACGTGCATGCCTGCCTCAAGGTTGCCATTTCCCACGGCTGCATTTTCTGCATAGCCGGTGATGAACAGTATCTTGAGATCAGGGCGCGCCTGGCGGGCCGCATCGGCCATCTGCCGCCCGTTCATGCCGCCGGGCAGGCCCACGTCCGAAATCAGCAGGTCCAGGTGCATATCGGAGAGCAATATCTTCAGCCCCGAGGCACCATCGGCCGCTTCGATGGCGGCATAGCCCAACTCTTCGAGCACTTCGGTGATAAGCAAGCGCACCATCGGCTCATCGTCAACAACCAGAACGGTCTCGCCGGTGCTGGCACGTGGGGCGCGCATCAGTTCAGTCTGCTGAGGCTCTGGTTTGCTCTCTTCCAGATGGCGCGGCAGATAGATCCAGACCGTGGTGCCTTTGCCAGCTTCGGAGTAGATGCGTGCTTGCCCGCCGGACTGCTTGGCAAATCCGTAAATCATGGACAGGCCCAAGCCGGTCCCCATGCCGATGGGTTTAGTCGTAAAGAATGGGTCAAATGCCCGCGCTACGATTTCTGGGGTCATGCCAATGCCAGTGTCCATGACTGCTATGGCAACGTATTGCCCAGAGAGCATGTCCTGTTCATGGGCATCACGCTCATCGACCCAGATATTGGCGGTACGGATTGTCAGCTGGCCGCCGTCCGGCATGGCATCCCGTGCATTGATACATAGATTGAGCAGGGCACTTTCCAGTTGGTTCGGATCGCACAGCGTTGACCAGAGATCAGCGGAAAGGCTAGTGGTTACCGTAATCTCCGGGCCTACCGTGCGGTCGATCAGGTCCTGCATGCTTTCGATCAGTGTATTGGCCTGGGTCGGTTTGGGATCGAGCGTCTGGCGACGAGAGAAGGCCAGCAGCCGGTGGGTCAGGGAGGCCGCGCGGTTGGCGGCCGTCTGGGCGGCGGTAATATACCGATCGATATCCGTAGCGCGACCCTGGGCCACACGCATCTGGATCATCTCGAGGCTGCCGGAGATGCCTGTCAGCAAGTTATTGAAGTCATGAGCGATACCGCCAGTAAGCTGACCTACGGCTTCCATTTTCTGGCTGTGTCGCAATAATTCTTCGGCGCGGTTGAGTGCTTCGCTTTGCTCTTTTTCGGATGAAATATCGCGCACGGTGGCATAAATCTGATCCCCTCGGGCCACGGCATTCCAGGACAACCAGTGATAGGTGCCATTCTTGTGTCGGTAGCGATTCTCAAAGCGAAAGACCGTGTCGCCCCGTTGCAGCATGTGCAGTGCCTGGGCGGTGCGCTCTACATCGTCCGGGTGGACAAATTCACTGAAGGGCTTGGAATGCATCTCCTGGTCGGACCAGCCAAGCGTTTTGGTCCAGGCCGGATTAAGGCTTACAAAATAGCCAGCAGCGTTAGTTGTACACACCAGGTCAGGGGTTGTTTGCCAGATCTGGTCGCGCTCACGGGTACGTTCCTCTACGCGACGCTCTAGCGTGTCCATCAGGTCGCTCAGGCGAATCAGATTCTTTCTGAGTGCAGCGCACACTGCCACGATGCCGAAGTTGACGAGGATGAACAGGGCGTTGGCTGCCCACTGGAGCAGATCAAGATCGAATGTGAAGGGTGTCGAGACAAACAGATAGGCTGCTGCAAGGGCGGCAACGACGGTGGCGAAAAGACCGGGCCCCAGACCCAGCGTAAAGCCGATGATCATCAGAAGCGGAATGAACAGCAGGTACGGCAGGCCCAGGACAGGCAGGGCCAGACGAACGCCCGCACTGACAATGACAGCCGCCCCGGCGACAGCATAGCGCAGGGGAGTAGGCCATTCATGGCGTAACACCCACTGCTGCAGGCGATCGAAGAGCGTTTCTTTCTTTTGCTGCAAGGTTCCGGTACCTGATAACGGCTTCAAGCTCAAGTCTATGGCTCGGGCTTGCCACGCTAAGGATATAGAACGGATGTTACGGCGTGTGAGGGCACGCTCGTAAATGATCCGCAGTCACTCGTGTTGGACACACCGATTGCGATAAGGTCCCGACTCGTTCAGGTGCATACCTTAGCTTATTTCTGACAAGTGACAGAACGCCTTATCCAAACTGCAAAACGGTAGGGCATTGGCATATAGCGATTGGTGCCTCATTTTCTTGGGGTCGCGCTCAGGATAGTTCCTTTGGACGCAACCTTTCACCGCTTCTTGAGGATAGTGTCCAGACGGGTTGCCAGCAACTCCATGGAAAAAGGCTTGGTCATGAGATGCATCCCGTCCTCCAGGTTGCCATTGCCTACTACTGCATTTTCCGCATAGCCGGTAATAAACAGAACCTTCAGATCCGGGCGTTGATGGCGGGCGGCATCGGCCATCTGGCGGCCGTTCATGCTCCCTGGCAGTCCTACGTCCGAAATCAGCAGATCGATATGGGTGGAAGAGGAGAGTATGTCAAGCCCTGACGCGCCGTCAGCCGCTTCGATTGCCCTATAGCCCAGCTCCTCGAGTACCTCTTTGATCAGCATGCGTACGGTGGGCTCATCATCAACGATAAGTACGGTTTCACCCTTTTCCGTGCGCGGTGCCTCCCCTGATCTAACCTGCTCCGCACCGGCCTCGACCGAGCCTGCATAGCGGGGCAGGTAGATTTTCATGGTGGTGCCCTTGCCCGGCTCCGAGAGGACACGTACCTGACCGCCGGACTGCTTGGCAAATCCGTAAATCATGGAAAGACCCAGCCCGGTACCCCTGCCGATAGGCTTGGTTGTAAAGAACGGGTCGAAGATACGCTCTATGATTTCCGGCGACATGCCTGTGCCCGTGTCGGATACTTCCGTCACGATGTACTGACCCGGATTCATGTCGCGCTCATGGGCGCTGGTCTCATCCAGGTAGCGATTTTCGGTTCGAATGAGTAATCGACCACCATCTGGCATGGCATCTCGTGCATTGATACACAGGTTCAGCAGGGCATTTTCGAGCTGATGGGGATCACAGAGCGTGGGCCAGAGTGCTTCGCTGAGATCGGTCGTGATACACACGGCTGGTCCTACGGTACGTGTGATCAGTTCACGCATGCCTTCGATCAGCTGGTTGGCCTGGGTCGGTTTGGGGTCGAGCGTTTGGCGACGGGAAAAGGCCAGCAATCGGTGGGTCAGGGCTGCGGCTCGATTGGCAGAGTCCTGGGCGGCGGTGATGTATTTGTTTACATCGCTCAGGCGCCCCTGGGTCAGGCGCGTCTTGAGCAGGTCCAGGCTATCGGAAATTCCGGTGAGCAGGTTGTTGAAGTCATGGGCTAGACCGCCGGTGAGCTGGCCCACAGCTTCCATTTTCTGGCTATGGCGCAACCGTTCTTCCGTCTGATGCAGGACTTCGGCCTGCGCCTTTATCGTAGTGATATCGCGTGCAATGCTGTGGAACAGTCCATCACGACGCTGGGAGTTCCAGGATAACCAACGATAGCTGCCATCTTTGTGCCGGTAGCGGTTCTCGAAGTTTGACAAGACCTGGCCGTTGGCGAGTAGCCGCTTGGTTTGCACGGTATGTTCCAGGTCGTCTGGGTGGAGAAAATCCTTGTAGGGGCGTGCTTTCAGCTCTTGCTCCGACCAGCCCAGGGTTTCGCTCCAGGCAGGGTTGAGGTTGAGAAAGTAGCCTTCCGGACTGGCGGTGCAGACCAGATCTGGCGTGGTGCGCCAGATTTGATCGCGCTCGCGGGTACGTTCCTCGACACGTTGCTCAAGGGTCTCGTTCAGCTCCCTCAACTGGCTCTTGCTGGCCTTGAGCCGGTCTTCAGCTGCCTTGCGAGCCGAGAAATCAATGGTTACGGCAATAATAGAGCGGGGATTGCCTTCATCATCGTTCAGACAGGTCAGATTGCTATTGGCCCAGACGATAGTGCCATCGGGTCGGAGGTAGCGCTTGTCGAGGCGAGTCGGCTGTCGGGTGGCCAGGACATGTTGAAGCGCCTCGAGCGTCCTGGGCTGGTCTTCAGCCAGGGTAACGGTCTTTGCGGTTGTGCTTAGTATCTCTGTGCGAGAGCGACCCAACAGGCGGCAGAGCTCGTCATTGACCCGTAGAAAGCGGCCGTCGAGGCTGATCTCGGACAGGCCTACCGAGGCTTCGTCGAAAATGGAAGCCAGGCGGGTTTCGCTTTCCTTCAACGCCAGCTCAGCACGGGTGCGTTCGGTGATGTCGCGGCCAATGGAGAGCAGTTTTTCAGGCGTGCCGTCTGCGCCTGGTATGCAGGAAATGGCAATATCCCACCACTTGGGTTTGCCTGTGTGGGTAGGGCAGTAGCCCTGGAAACGTCCTGTCCCTCCGGCACGAGCACTTGCGATGGCGTTGCGTGCCGCCTCCAGATCCGCGCCTTTCCATACCCGGAGCCACGGCTTGCCCAGTACGGAAGAGAGGTCCGTAATCTCCATGGACTCTATACCGCCGGGGCTCACAAACTGAGTATGTCCTTCGAGATCCATGATCACGATGCAATCCTGACTCGAGTTGAGAATCAGGCTGTTCATCTGGCGAGAGATGCGTAGCGCATTCTCGATAGAGTGATTCGCAGTAATGTCCCGCGAAATGGAGAGCAGCTTTTCAGGCCTCCCATGAGAGCCGAGGATAGGCGTGACCTGTACATCCCACCACTTAGGGGTTCCTGCCAGGGTATTGGCCTGCCCGATAAACCGGCCAACCTGACCCGCGCGGGCCAGCGTCATGGCCTCTTTGGCTTCCTGGCTCCCCTTGTCTTGCCAGAAGGTCGGCCAGGGGCAACCCGCAATGGCATTGAAGTCGCTGACTTCCATAGCGTCCTGGCCGTTTGGGCTCATGTAAAGCAGTTTGCCGTCAAGGTCGAGCACCTTGATGCAGTCGTCAGAGGAGGCCAACACGCTGCGCAGGAACTCGGCGTCGGCCTGCTGAGCTTCAATCACTTTTTGCTGCCGGGTCTGATCGCGCAGGATCTTCAGAAAACCCAGGTGGGTTCCATCAGCTGTCCGGAGCGGCATCATCTCGCCATTAGCCCAGAACAGGGCGCCGTCCTTTTTCTGGTGCCAACGCTCATCACTGGCGCGACCTTTTTCCAGGGCGCGTTGCATCTCGCATTCGGCGCGCTGCTGAAGTTGGTCCTCTACGGTGAAGAGGCGATTGATAGAGGTCCCTAGTATACTTTCGGCTGTCCAGCCAAAGACCTGCTCTGCACCAGAGTTCCAGTGAGTAATGCGACCGCACTGGTCGGTTGTGATGATCGCAAAATCGACAGCACTGTTCAGAATATCCCGATGGCGCTGGTTCTGTTGGTGAGTCGTTTCGGCAACGGCCTTGAGCGCCGTATTTTCGGCTTCGAGTTCGGCGATACGCAGACGCAGATGTTCGTTTTCGATGGTAGTCATGCCGGTATAAAAAGAAGGGTGCGGTACGCCAGGTACCTGGCGGTAGGGGCCAATGCCTTGCATGAGTAGCAGCACACAGGCACAGCTTCGCTCACGATCAGGTCACGAATGGATGACGTTGGAAAGGAAGGGGATTGGTGAACGACCCAGTCTATCCAGCACTTGAGAGACTGTCTATCACGCCGGCTGCCCAACCGTCGGCCTGTCTGGGTAACAGGTATGTAGGCGGGATGATATCGATGGGCTATCGGTGTGTCAGGTGCTAAAAGCCGGACTGTCATTTGCAAGGGGCGACCGGTTGGTTCTAGCGTTTGATGACTGTCAGGCTGATCAGGCGAGCCACTACCAATGTGATATACATGACGCCTGCAAACTCTTCGAGCATTACCAGCCCGCGGGCAAGCGGTGAAATAGGCAGAACATCACCCAGCCCTACGCCGGAAAGCGTGGTAAAGCTCAGGAACAGCAGTTCCATCCAGGTCCGTGGTGCCTCAGGGTTCTGCATGGCGGTAAAGCTGCCTGGCAGAAGCAACTGGCAAACGGTAAAGGCATAGGCAAACGCCCAGGCCAGCAGAGTAAAGGTTGCGCCTACGGCAAACAGCTCATCGGTCGATGCGCGCTGATCCTCCATCATGTAGGCAATCAGGCTGGCGGCTGCGTAAAAGTAAAAGGCGCCTTCCAGCAGGGCGGAGGCAACCGTAACGGCCTGGTTGGGCCAGATCTCGCTGACGATAGCCAAGCACAGGATGAGCGCGGCCAGAATGAAGGCAATCGAGTGGAGCATTGGACTGCGGCGAACCATACGCAGGGCAGCAACCAGTACGATGACGCCAAACGCACCAAAGACGGCTCGCCCACCCGGCATGTTCTCCATGAAGGGATAGAGCACGATGCCCAATAGCTGGATAAGTAACAGGCTTGCAGACGGGTAGCGAACCAGATACGTAACGAGGGTGACTTTCATTCAGGGCACGGGCAGGATGGAAACGCCATACAGCGTAACCCGGCAGCGCAAGGCTCACCAGAGCCTTGCGGATAAAGAGCTCGACTAGGCCTATGACTTCTTCTTGAAGGCGTAGAACAGGTTAGGCTCACTTATCACATACAGGTTGCCCTGATCATCCATTGTCATGCCCTCAGCCTGGGGAACATCCTTGGCAAGCCCCTGATTACCACCCCTCAAGCTGAAGGAGCTGACCGGCTTACCGTTGGCATCCATTTCCACGATCATCTTGGATTCATCAGACAAGGCCAGCAGATGGCCTGTACTCGTATCATAGTGAAGGCTGGACAGGTCGGTCACAAACAAATCCCGGTCGCGCTGTGCGTTGACATGCACGTCGATGTCGATCGGCTGGTCGGGCGAGGCGGTCAAAAAGCCGTTGATCTCGAAGATGCGGACCGGGTCCTTTTCCTTGGCAACAAAAAGGCGCTGCTCCTTGGGGTCGTAGGCCAGGCCCTCGAAGCCTTTGTTATTATTATCCGCCGCGCTGAGTGAAAACTGTTTGGCATTGGCTGGGTCGGCAATATCGATGACCTGGGTCTGATCATTGACATGCACTTCGATCAGACGATGGTTACGTTCCTCTGTAATCAGGAGGACGCCGGGACGAACGTATTCGATCGCTTCCGGATCACCGAAACCCCGGAGCGGAATACGACGCAGTACATCACCGGAGAGCGAAAGCTCGATAAGGTGCGAGTCCTTGTTGGTCACCGTAAAAAGCGTTTGGCGGCTGGCGTCGAAGGTCAGCGCTGACATGTTTTCGTCATTACCCAGTGGCTTGGCATCGATTGTGACATGGTAGTCAGGCAACCACAGGGCTTGCCCTTGGGCCTCCTCGGAGCTAAAGCGCTGTTCCAGACGGAACCAGACCTGCTCAAACAGGCGCTGCTGGGCACCTGCGGTTATCGCGGCTGCCACTAGCAAGCAGGCCAAGGCCGTTGCCATCGTTTTGGAGGAGAGAGCGTTCTGCATGTTAGGTCAGGTTCAAAATTCTGAGCGTATAGCCTACGGGGGTTGGGCTTAACTGAAGCTGAATAAGGCAGGTGCGAGTGTTTCCGATTCTTTCACCCATGGTTCGATAGGTGCGCTCTACGGACGATAGATCCTGAGCGCTTTGGGTTTGATAGAAAAAAGAGCGGGCGTGTAGGTGGTCAGCTCACCATCAGTATTGATAGGCATGGGTTTGCGGGTGTTCAGTCGGATAGCGGTTGTCTGAAACGCCCTGACCTTATCTGCCTTGCCATGGGTGCCCTTGCGCAGGCTGGGCAGCAATGCGATCAGTTCCCACCAATGCCTGACCTCAAGGCTATAGAAATCCAGGCGTCCATCGTCGGCGGTTGCGGATTCTTCCACCGTCATGCCACCGCCATAGTGACGGCCATTGCCCACGGATGCCTGGACCGTTCGGACCTTTTCCACCTGTCCGTCATGTTCGATATACAGGGTGAAACGGCGAAAGCGGCGCAGTAGCCGAAAGGCGGTCAGGCCATAGCCGAGGCTGCCCCATTTCTTCTTGATATCCGCGGTCAGCTGATTAGCCAGATCGGCACTGAAGCCAATGCTGGCGACGTTGAGAAAGACATGATCGTTGACGACGCCTACATCGATGGCTCGCAGCTGCCCCCGCACAATGATGTCGACGGCCTCGAGCGGATCCTGAGGAATATTCAGTGTCTTGGCCAGGTCGTTGGCAGTGCCGAGCGGCAGGAGGCCGACGGGCAGGCCAGCCTCAATCAGGGCGGGAGCTGCGGCGTTCAACGTGCCGTCGCCGCCGCCGACAATGATCAGGTCGCATCCTTTAGCCTGTCTCATCTTCTCGCTGATGGAAAGGTTTTCCCCTCCGGTAGGTTCGACTACGGTTATTCCGCCCTGGCTGAGCTTTTCAACGATAGGTGTGTAGGATTCACTCCCACGGCGGGCGCGTTTATTGATCAGCAGAAGGGCGCGGCGGGTTTCGGTAGCGGTCATTGCGTCTGAGATCCCCTATGACTTGTTTATCTCTGACACTTCACGTGTAGGTCTGTCCGAGGGATGGAACGCGAGAGTGCCCCGTTCTGACAACTGCCTGCGAGGCGGAGTTGTTTCAAAAGATCAGCAAAGCCTTACGTTGCGTGATTATCCGTTCAGACTGACGTTAAAAGCATAACTAGCAGGTAGGACCCGACGGTTTCAGGCGCGAGGACTGACACGAGCGCTTTTGAGCAACCGATAGTCCTGCCACAGGATCACGGCCGCTGCGGCGGCGTACGCAAGGCAGGGTGCCCAATAGGCAGGATTAGCCAGCGCTTCGTTCAGGCACATGACCGCACTGATAGAAGTGAATAGCCACGACGGCACTCGCAGGACACACGCCATTGCGCTGGCCCAGAAGCGATCCCTCAGAAAGCCCAGGGGAACGCAGGCGGCAATCTGCATGACTACCAATACGAAGGTCGCAACAGCAACGGTCAGCACCACCTGATTGTCGGGCGTTTGTGCGTCACGAATAGGGATGAGCAGCGTGCCCAGGCGGGTATGGCTCAAGGCGGTATAAGCCAGGAGCAGCAGGGCGCTGGAGAAGATGATGCGGGCTGGTATCGAGTTCATTGAGCGTCGCGTTACAGGAAAAGGCGCCTATATTACCTGAGCCCGGCGCCTGTTCATGAATACTGTCCAGACAGGTTCAACCCGACGGTGTCTGTTCGGCCAGGGTATGAATAGCGTCGAGTACTGCCTGCGGTGCCAAGTGATGCAGCATATGCCCGGCGCCCTCGATGACACGGAAATCCATCTCCGGCAACTCGGTATGCAGCCTGCCCGAGTGCACATGGGTATGAACCAGCCGATCCTCGCGTCCCGCCATGATGATGGAAGGTACTGTCAGCGTCTTGTAACGCTCCTTGAGTTGTAGCGTTGCGGGAATGATCAGGGCTATTTCGGCTGCGCTGGCATGAAGCTGCACAGGACGAAAGGCCATCCAGGGCGGAAACCGCTTGAAGTGGGCGGGCACTTTGGCGGGCGCAAACATTCGCTTCATCATGAGTGGCCATATGCTGCGATACAGTAGCGGTGAAACGGAGTGGCACATGAGGTCACCCACACCGGGGATGGCCGGCAAAGCCGCCATGGGAATGTCAGGGCGAACGGTCGGGTAATAATAGCCGGACAGCAGCACAAGGCCTCGGACAGACTGCGGGAAGTTGAGCCCCAGCGCCATGGCCACCAATGCGCCCCAGGAATGGCCGAGAACGATAGGGCAGTCGATACCCATTGCGGCAAAGGCTCGATTGAACAAGTGGGCCTGTTCGAGCGGACCCCAGACAATAGACGACGGGCGCTCGCTGTAGCCATACCCTGGACGGTCAAAGATGATGACCCGATAGGTGCGGGCTGCGTGTTCGACCAGTTCGCTCAACTCGAAGTCAGTACCCATGGTCGTGTTGCCATGCAGAAGCACAAGGGGCTGTCCCTCGCCGTATTCGACGTAATGGAGCCGGATACCATCCACCTTGATAAACGTGCCTGCCGGTGGGTGCTGCTTTTCCGCTTGACGGCTGTAATGGCGGACCAGCATGGCTGATGCCGCGACGGCCAGGGAGCCCCACACAAGCGGGCCGGGGCGGAAGGGTAAAGGCGTGGTTTTGCTAGGCGTAACGTGTGCGCTGTCGGTATGCCGGAGATTTTTCATGCCAGGGCTCCCGCTAAAGACAATTTAGAGTAGTCCACGGGAAAGCCGTTCGCGGTAGGGACGAATGGCACGTTTGGCTTTTACCTGAAATCAGCCATCCGCCTGCAGGGGGCGGATGGCTGTAGGTCAATCAGGCTGCGCCCAAGCGCTTGGTCAGCTCGGCCAGTCCCTGGGACAGGTTTTGCAAGTGCACCGCAGCGTCTTGCGTCTTTTCAACCTGGGCCTGGTTGGCGCTGGCAATGGCCGTAATTTCAGTCAGGTTACGAGCAATGTCTTCACTGACGGATGTCTGTTCCTCCGCTGCTGCCGCAATCTGGATGTTCTTGGCGCGCATCGCGTCGACCGAGACCGAGATGGTGTCCAGAATCGCGCCAGCTTCCTTCACCTGCGTGACGCTGCGCTCACTGATGCTCTGACCATTCTGAATGGCCTTGGCCGCATTGGCAGTGCCGGTCTGAACGTTGGCAATGATCTGGTTGATCTCGTTGGTCGAGTCGGCTGTGCGACGCGCCAGGTTACGGACCTCATCGGCCACAACCGCAAATCCGCGACCGGCCTCACCGGCGCGGGCGGCTTCGATGGCCGCGTTAAGCGCCAGAAGGTTGGTCTGTTCAGCAATGCCGTGGATGACTTCCATTACCTTGCCGATACGCACGCTGTCTTCTTCGAGCTGATTGATGACAGAGGCCGTACCGGCAATCTCGTCGCTCATGTCGACAATGGTCTTGATGGTGCCCTGCATGACGACGCTTCCGCGCTGAACAGCCTGATCGGTCTCGGTAGCAGCAAGGGAGGCTTCGCTTGCGTGACGTGCGACTTCTTGGGCAGTAGCCGACATTTCATGCATGGCCGTTGCCACCTGATCGGTACGGGAGAACTGCTCGTTGCTGCCCTGAGCCATCTGGTTGGCAATGGCGTTCAGGTCACGGTTGGCAGAGTCCAGGTCCTGGGTGCTCTGCTTGAGGCGCGTGAATGTATCGGACAGGAAGTTACGCAGAATACTGGCGGCTCCCGCCAGTCGACCGAGTTCATCCTGGCGGCTGGATTGGATATTTACGCTGAAGTTGCCGTGACTGAGCTGATTGATATGGCCGATGAGCTCACTGATCGGTACGACCAGGCGGCGATTGACCAGCCACAGGCTGATAACGAGGATGGCGATACCGCCCCCAATCAAGGCGATCAGGCCTGTCAGGAAGGTGGTGTCAGCCTGCGCGCTAATTTGGGCGGACAGTTCGTCACTGTGCTTGTGCAGTTTGGTGACAAGATCGGCCATCTGGGCGGTGGCGCTACGGTCGATACCTTCAACAGCCTTGTCGCCTGCCTCTGGGTCAAAACCGGCAGCCCTGAAGCGCTCGAAACCTGTGCGATAGGCTGTACCCAGCGTCTTGTGCTCGGTCTCCAGGCTTTGAATGGCTTGTGCGATAGAGCTGTCTGACCACGGTTGCTTGCTCAGGTCAGACAGCAGTGCCTGAACCTTTTGCTCTTCTGCCTGGAAGGCATTCCAGTGTTTTTCGCGCTTGGCGTCATCCTTGCCGCGCAAGAGGGCGTTTTTCCATTCCTGAACTTGGGTTTTAAAGTTCAGGTTGGCTTCGTCGATCAGTAGAACATTACGGATCTCATTGGCCAGAAGACCTTGATAGCGTTGAACGCTCCCGGAAAGAAATTTGAAGGAAACGATTGAAATAGCCATGAGCAGCAAGAGACTGCCGCAGAGCAGGGCAAGAACTTGAGCACGCAGGGAACGGTTAAGCATCACAGTGTCTCGAGAGAGGGAGGTACTCGTCACTGTGTCGTTGAAATAGCAAAAAACTTAATGCGATAAATATTCTATCGGCTTGATAAATTAATGAATTTTTTGTGACAGGCGTCTGGCTCGAACATTTGCCGTGAACGGCTATCCAACAGAGTAACATTCATTAACAGATAAGAATGCGAGGTGCATTATGAGTGATGAACTGCTGGCGTCCATTCACGCGATGGATCCAAGCCCGATCAACCCAGGCGGTGGCCAGGAGTCGCCCTGGCCCGATGAGCCAGTAGGGCCTGATGGGATCATTGATCACCCGGATGACGTGACCGATAACCCTGACGTGATTGATCCGGATACTCCGCTTGTCCCCAGTTGATCCATGAGAAGGCTGGGCAGAAAACCGCTGTCCAGCCTTTTTTCACCGACTTTCCTATCCGCGACCGTAAACGACCGCTACCATCTTGCGTTGAGCCTGCATGGTCGCCTGGGCCTTGGTGTTCAGGGCCTGGAGACGGGTGTTCAGCTCTTTCTGGATAGCGGGGTCGGATACTTCGATCATGGCACCGTTGACCTTGATCACGTCCTGATGGGCATTGATGTAGTCAAGCGCTTCGAGCGTTGCCGTCAGGGTCTCGCTGGCAACCGGCATCATGTTTTTCATGGCTTCGGCCGGCTGGGTGACAACTCGATCATAGGCCTTGTCATAGACAGCCCTCAGATCTTCCGGCTGCTTGAAGGATTTACGCGCTTCATCCGCCTTCGCCTGTTCTTCGCTGATCAGCGCCGGCAGCTCGTTCAGTGTTTTTTGGGCAGATTGAATATCCTCGCGGCGCTGAATAGCCTGTCCCATCGAGCTGATGTTCATCTGCTTCATCGCCGTGGTCAGCGAGTCTTCGGTTCGCTTGTTGAGGGACTCGTGAAAGTGCTGCATCGCCGCATACTGGGCGCTGTATTCGCCAAAGAGGTTCTTGTCTTCGTCCCGAAGAACCGGAACGTGTACGCCGGGCTTATCGATGATGCGGGTTTGCAGGAATTCAATGAATGCCTTGCGCTGCGCCTCTTCGTTGGAGCAGGCGGACAGTAGGCAGGCGCATATCAGGGTGAAAAACAGGGCAACCGCGGGGTTACGCTTGAGCATGAGATCTCCCTATGAGCTCAAATGGAGTAGAGCCGACCTGCAACCAGAGGTCAGTCGGCGCACCGTATATAGGGGATTGGAAAGCGTGGCGAGCGGGATCAGCCGAATTGGTGAACGGGTTCTGCTTATAAGACGGACTTGACGTGTTAGGCGGTGTTAGCCCATCGGATCGAAATGGCTTTTGGCCGAGCAGTACCGTTCTTCCATCCACTTGCTTTTGTTCTGCTCATCCTTATCGTGGCGGACGCGCCAGTCCTGGCACTTTTGTCTGAAATATTCCTTGGCGCCCTTGCGGCATTCGCTATAGCCGACCGAATCCTTGCGGTAGTTGCCGCATACGCTGGTGTCGTCGATGCGGTTGTTAACAATTTCCCAGGCCGCCAGATAGCTTTCACTGCTGCCCCATGCCTCAACCCAGTGCTGCTCGCTTTCCCGTACCGGGTCGGCCGGATAGACGAGCGCCCGTGGCAGGTGATCATGGTGGGCGCGGTAGGCTCTGGGGACCGCCCCTTGATGAGGGTACGGTGGCTTTCCCAGATGACAGCGAATGATCGAGTCATCGATCTCGCCGTCGCTTCGCATACAGGTCAGGTCAGCAGAAGAAGCAATTTCGGTCTGATCCAGCGAAAGATCGACAAGACCCTGGGCCGAAGGGGGAGTATCGATACCGTCAGCGGGCTCAAATAGCGTGACAGGGGCTTGCAGCTGCTCAATGTCCTCCAGCGCATTCCAGGCCAGCAGGCTGGCAAACAGCAGCAACGCCAGCCACAGAAGTTGAGCCAAGGTTAATGTACGGCGGCGCTTGAGTGGTCGGGTGACAGGATTTGGTTCATGCACAAGCATGGGCTTGTGCCCATCGTCTTGCTGTTGACCGCGGTCGTGTGTGCCCATGATGCTTCCTTGCAGGACTCGAAACGACGGTACTGACGTTGAAGGTGCGTGATGAATTTCACGTTACATAAGGGTATCCAGACCAGGCGGATAAATCCAGCAGGCGGACCGTGCTTGAGCCGTTCAACCGATTGAGCAGAGATAAAAGGCAGTAAGGAGGCGATGAAGCGGACCAGGCGTACCTGGCCCGCTCGGTGGTCAGGCGCTGCGCTGCTGCGAGGCGCCGTACCAGATCACCAGGGCAAAGCAAAGCATGGGCAGCGAGTACGCATACGCAGTGCTGCTCATATCGGCAATGAGGCCCATGAAGTAGGGCATGATCGCGCCACCCACGATAGCCATGATCATGAAGGAGCTGGCGCGCTTGGTGTGTGGGCCGAGGTTCTTCACACCCAGCGCAAAGATGGTGGGAAACATGATCGACATGAAGAAGAACACGGCGATTAATCCCACCACGGCAATGCCATCGAATCCGGCCACCACCAGACCGCACAGGAAAAAGTTGATCACGCCATAGATCATCATCAGACGAGCCGGCGCGATGAATCCCATCAGCCAGGTGCTGAAGAAACGGCCCAGCATGAAGCACAGCATGGCAATGGACAGCATGAACGACGCGGACTGGCTGGAAGTGTCGGACCAGTGCTCGGTTACGTAGTTGATAAAGAAGGCACCCACACCTACTTGCGCCGCCACGTAGAAAAACTGGGTGATGACGCCGCCGACGAAATGCTTGTGCTGCCAGAGTGTGCGGCTGTCCTGCCGGGCAACGGCTTCCTCCTGATTGCGAAGGTCGGGGAGAGTGGTCTTGGCAAAGAGCACGGCAATCATCAGAACCAGCGCTGCGATACCTACATAGATCATGCTGACCGAGCCCAGGCTGTCGGAGGAGGCGGTACCTGCACTATTGGTGGCCGAAAAGAACAGGGTGCCGCCCAGGATTGGGCCGGTGAACTGACCGAGGCCGTTGAAAGACTGGGCGAAATTGAGGCGGCGCTCGGCTCCGTTCGGATCGCCCAGAACCGTGGCATAGGGATTGGCTGCCGTTTCCAGGCAGCCCAGACCGCAGGCGATTACGAACAGGGCAAAAAGAAACATGGCAAAGCTGGCTGAAGACGCTGCCGGAACGAACAGCAGGGCACCTAATGCATACAGGCACAACCCGACCAGGATGCCGGCCTTGTAGCCGCGCTTGCCCATGAAGATCCCGGCGGGCAGGGCAACGATAAAATAGGCGCCGAAGTACGCCGCCTGAAGCAGGCCGGACTGCGCCTTGGTGACGTGCAACGTTTCTTGGAAGTGTTTGTTGAGTACGTCCAGCAGGCCATACGACAGGCCCCACATGAAGAACAGGCTGGTGACAAGGATGAATGCCCATTGATAGCCCGAGCGTTCCTGGCTGGCAACGGGTGTGGCCGTTCTGGTTTGGTTGACTAACATGACAGCTCTCCGTGGTTCTTATCGTTGTGCAGCGTTGAGGTCATTTGGTGGGTACAGCAAAACCGGCGTCCTGGCGTTGAACGGTCGTTCCTCCAAGGGCCAGCAGGCCTGCGCCAAGCAGGGCGACAGTTGCCAGGGTGTACATGCCGGCATGGGGATTGGCGAACGTCTGTTCCATATAGGTTTTAAGGGTGGGCGCAAGAAAGCCGCCCAGGTTGCCCAGCGCACCGATCAGGGCAATTGCGCTGGCTGCTGCGACACCGCCTAGGTAGCGGGTGGGAAGCGTCCAGAAGAGCGGCTGAACCGTGATAAAGCCGGCAGCCGCGAGGCAGAAGGCAAACAGCACGGGCACGATGCTTTCGATAACCGTCGATCCTGCTATGCCCACTGCGGCGAGCAGCAGCATGGCCACTGCCAGTTGGCGATGCTTGCCGGTGCGGTCTGCATAGCGAGTCACCATGAACAGTGCACCCAGGGTGAATAGCCAGGGAATGGCCGTCAGCATGCCAACCTCAAAGCCGATCTTGGTGCCGAGCAGCTGAGCGATGCGCGCCGGAAGATAAAACAGGACGCCATAAACGCTTACCTGGATAGTGAAATAGATCAGTACGAAGTACATGACCTTTGGGTTGACGAGGGCTGCCTTCCAGGAGGAAGGGTTATGTTCCTTCTTGTCTGTCTCTTCCTGTTCGATAGCCTTGTGCAGTGCCGTTTTCTCGTCCCGGGTCAGCCACCGTGCATCCCGCGGGCGGTTCGGCAGGTAGAAAAACGCAATCACGCCAATGACCGAGGCAAGCAGTCCTTCCACCACGAACATCCATTGCCAGTTACGCAGGCCGAATACGCCGTGCATTTCCAGCAGCCAGCCGGAGACAGGGCCCCCCAGCAGCAGCGAGGCCGGCACTCCGAAGTAATAGAGCCCATACGCCGCACCGCGGTGACGGTGGGGAAACCAGTAGGTGAGATACAGGACGACACCTGGCGAGAGGCCTGCCTCGGCTACACCGAGCAGAAAGCGGAGGATATAGAAGGACGTCTCGCTCTGAGCGAACATCATGGCAGCCGAGACGAGGCCCCAAGTCACCATAATTCGGCTCAACCAGATCCGTGCACCGATACGGTGGAGGATAAGGTTGCTGGGAACTTCGAAAAGCGCGTAGCCGATAAAGAAGATTCCCGCGCCGAGAGCAAAGGCTGCATCGCCGATCCCTGTGTCGGCCTGCAATGCGAGCTTGGCATACCCAACGTTAGAACGGTCGATAATGGCCATGGCAAACATCAGGGCCACAAAGGGAATGATCCGGCGGCGGCTTTTGGTCAGGGCAGTGGCGAGCGGAGCAGTAAGCGTAGACATGAATGACTCCAGTTATTGTTGTTTTCCAGAGCGCTCACACATCAAGCAGGACGTGTCTAATCCGGGGCCGGTTGCTCAGCCAGCGCGAAGATTTTTTGCATCGGAATCCATTTGCTGCCCTGCGGCGTCCAGGGTGTCGGTGTCTGGTATCGCCACATCAGCGCTTCCCATTCCTGCACCTTGGGATTGGCCGCGGCGGCGGCTTCGAAGGCATCTACACTGAAGTCAGCACTGACATCCATGATCATGAACAGGCGCGTGCCGAGGCGGTAGATCTGCATGTCCTGCACACCGGCGTTACGCAGATGGGTGGTGATCTCGGGCCAGATACGCGCGTGCAGCTGCTCGTATTCGGCAATGAGCGCAGGGTCATCCTTGAGGTCCAGCGCCATGCAGTAGCGAATGCTCATGTGAGTGCCCTGTCCAGATGCATATAGCCGCCATCGACCGTGAGCCATTGCCCGGTGGTATGGGCAGCGCGAGGTGATAGAAGGAAGACGACCGTGTCGGCAATCTCCTCGGGAGTGGTCATGCGCTTGCCCAGCGGAATCTTGCTGACGATCTTGTCCAGTTTGTCTTTAGGATCATCAAAGGTGTTCAGCCAGTTCTCGTACAAAGGCGTCATGACCTCGGCCGGGATGACTGCATTCACCCGGATGCCATCAGCCAGCAGCGAGGCGGCCCATTCTCGGGTAAGAGACAGTTGTGCGCCTTTGGCGGCGGTGTAACCACTGGTGTTGCCCTGGCCAGTGAGCGCGGTCTTGGAGCTGATATTGACGATGCTGCCCTGGCTATCCCGAAGAGCGTCGAGGCAGAGATGGGTCATGACGTAATAATGAATGAGGTTCTTTTCCAACGATTGGATAAACGCCTCGCGTCCAGCCTCAAGACTGACCCCGTCGTTGACCCCGGCGTTGTTGACCAGTCCGTCCAGGCGGCCGAATCGGGTCAAGGTTTGCTCGACGGCTGCGCGGCAAGAGATTTCATCGCACAGTTCAGTCTGGATAAAGAGTGTCTGCGGCTGAAGCGCGTCCAGCTTGGCGGCGAAGTCATCTTCCAGCGGCGTGCGGCTGACAATCACAGGGATAGCGCCTTCGTCAGCCAGACCGAGGGAAATGGCGCCGCCGATCCCTGAGCCGCCGCCGGTTACGATAAAAACTTTTCCATCCAGATGCAGGTTCATGCGGCGTGCTCCTGTGCATTGACCGTAAGGCCATACAGGCGAATTGCATTGCCGCCCATGATGGCGGACTGCTCGGCGGATGAGAGGGGCGCGATGGCCAGCTGAGCCAGGGCATGGACATGGTCGTACTCGCCCGCCAGCCGGCACACCGGCCAGTCCGATCCGAACAGCACGCGCTCCGGGCCGAACAGCTCTAGCGCCTGGTTCATATAGGCGACCAGATAGTCCGGTCGCCAGGTTGTCCAGCCAGCCTCCGTAATCAGGCCGGACAATTTGCAGTACACATGGGGCAGGGCGGCCAGTGGCGCGAGCTGCTCGGCCCAGGTTTGCAGGTTGCCGTGGGCGATGTCGGGTTTGCCCAGATGATCGAGCACCAAAGGCTGGCGGTCATGCCTTCGGGCAAAGGCGTACGCGGCCTTGAGCGAGGGGGACTTGATAAGGATTTCATAGAGGTAGCCGCGGGCCTGAATAATGGCCACACCCTTGTTGAATGCGGTGTCGGCGAGAAAGGCGTCTGGGTCCGCTTCGTCCTGGATCTGGTGGCGAAAGCCACGCAGGCGCGGCTGGCCTTGCCAGCGATCGAGCGACTCAAGCAGGTTGGGCGCTTGTAGATCTACCCAACCAATAACGCCGGCAATCCACGGATGTTTCGCAGCCAGCGTCAGCAGCGCGTCAGTCTCCTCCTCGCATTGCCGGGCCTGAACGGCAATGCATCCCGCCATCTGGTGTTCTTTAAGAAGCGGCTCGAGATCCGAGGGCAGATAGTCGCGCTTTAACACTGACATGCTGTTGTCGATCCAGCGGTACTGTTCCGGCTCGTAATGCCAGAAGTGTTGATGTGCGTCGATTCGGGGTACTTCAGGGCGTGTCATTGTTATTGTCTCCTGAAAGCAGTGGGCGGCGGGATCGGTGAGGCTGGTCCCTCCGATATGCTCGTTGAGTAAAAGGGTAGGCCCTCTACTCAACCTGCCGCTAAGTGTTACGGGGAAACCGATACTGCTGGCGCGAGGCCGGTTTCATGGTGATCGAAAATCCTGGTGCCTGGGGCGGCAGGTAGGCGGGGCCCTTCATGACGCAGGGGTCTTCGAAATGCTCATGAAGATGATCGACATACTCCACAACGCGCCCTTCATGCGTGCCTGCCACGCACAGGTAATCGATCATCGAGATATGTTGCACGTATTCGCACAGCCCAACGCCGCCGGCATGGGGGCAGACAGGTAGCTCGTACTTGGCAGCCATGAGCAGCACAGCAAGCACTTCGTTCAAACCACCCAGGCGGCAGGCATCGAGCTGTACCACGTCGATGGCGCCACGCATGATGAATTGCTTGAACAGGATGCGGTTCTGGCACATCTCGCCGGTAGCCACCTTGACCGGGGTAATACCCTCTTTGATCGCGCGATGACCTTCTACGTCGTCCGGGCTGGTGGGTTCCTCGATGAACCAGGGCTTGGCAAACGACAGCTTGTTTACCCAATCGATGGCCTCGTTGACTTCCCAAACCTGGTTGGCATCGATCATCAAGTGTCGGTTAGGGCCTATCACTTCACGGGCAATGGTGACGCGGCGGATATCGTCCTCAAGGTCACGGCCGACCTTGAGCTTTACATGAGAGAAGCCTGCATCAATGGCCTCCTGACAGAGGCGGCGGAGTTTGTCATCCGGATAGCCAAGCCAGCCGGCAGAGGTGGTGTAGCAGGGGTAGCCATGGGCCTTGAGCAGGCCGATGCGTTCTTCCTTGCCTTTGGCGCGCTCCGTGAGCAGTTGTATCGCTTCTTGCGGTGTGATGCAGTCGGTGATGTAGCGAAAGTCGACGCACCGTACGAATTCTTCCGGCGACATGTCGGCGACCAGCTGCCAGACCGGCTTGCCAACCTGCTTGGCCCACAGGTCCCAGGCCGCATTCACGACGGCACCGGTCGCCAAGTGGATGGCGCCCTTGTCCGGACCGATCCAGCGCAGTTGGCTGTCGCTGGTCATGTGGCGCCAGAAGCGGCCCATGTCCGCCGTGATCCATTCCAGATCAAGCCCTTTGATCTGACCTTCCAGTGCCTGAATGGCCGCACAGCAGATCTCGTTGCCCCGGCCAATGGTAAAGGTCATGCCGTGGCCTTCGAGCCCAGGCTGGTCGGTTTCAAGAATCACATAGGCGGCAGAGTAATCGGGATCGGGGTTCATGGCGTCCGACCCGTCCAATGCCTGGGACGTAGGAAAACGAATGTCCTCTACGCGAAGACCGGTGATTGTTATTGTCATATCGGCTCTCCGGAAGCCCTTGATGCCGGGCTTGTCAACGCTGTGTTGGAGGCCCGCTCAAAAGCTCTTCATATGAGAGCGCATGTTGAGCGGGCGCTTCTCCGGGCGTGCGACGCGGTTAAACGTCCCAATCACCCGAGAGGCATGGTTTCAGTCAGCCTGAACCGTGCGCTGCTTCTGCTCGCCCAGGCCCGCGATGCCCAGGCGCATTTCCTGGCCGGGCTTCAAGTAGACTGGTTCGGGCTTGATGCCCAGCCCCACTCCAGGCGGGGTGCCGGTGGAAATGACGTCACCCGGTTGCAGGCTCATGCAGCGGCTCAGGTAGGCGATCAGCTCCGGCACCTTGAACACCATGGTGCGGGTATTGCCGTTCTGGTAACGCTTGCCATCCACTTCCAGCCAGAGGTCGAGCGCGTGCGGATCGGCTATTTCATCTTTGGTGACCAGCCAGGGGCCGAGCGGGCCGAAGGTGTCGAATCCCTTGCCCTTATCCCAGGTGCCGCCACGCTCGATCTGCCACTCACGCTCGGATACATCATTGATTACGCAATAGCCCGCTACATAATCCATGGCGTTGGCTTCGTCGATGTAGCGCCCGGCCTTGCCAATCACCACGCCCAGCTCAACTTCCCAATCGGTCTTGGTGGAGCCACGCGGGATCTCTACGTCGTCGTTCGGGCCACAGATGGCACTGGTCCACTTGTTGAACACGACCGGTTCTTTCGGTACATCCAACCCAGACTCGGCCGCATGGTCGGCGTAGTTAAGACCGATACAGATAAACTTGCCGACACGGCCGACGCAGGGGCCGAGGCGAGGGGAACCGTTCACAACGGGCAGGCTACTCGGATCAATGTTCCTGAGCGTGGCGAGTCCTTCAGCCGTGATGGCCTGACCGGCGATGTCATCAATATGGCCAGAGAGGTCACGAATCTGACCCTGAGCATCCAGCAGGCCCGGCTTCTCCTGACCTTTTTCCCCGTAACGCAGCAATTTCATGAGCGGTTTCCTTGTGCGATAAATTGGTGTGCGGTGGTCTTAAGCGACCCAGCCGCCATCGATTACGTTGATGGTGCCCGTTGTGAAGCCTGAGGCATCGGAACCCAGATAGAGCGCCAATGCAGCGATTTCCTCGGGCTTGCCGATTCGGCCCATGGGTTGGCGGGATACAAACGCAGCATAGACCTCGTCTTCGGCTCGGCCTTCCTGCTGGGCTTGCGCCGCAATACGCTGGCGCAGGGAAGGCGAGTCGACCGTGCCGGGGCAAATGGCGTTGCAGCGAATACCCTTGGCGACGAAATCAGCCGCTACGGATTTAGTCAGGCCGAGAACAGCAGCCTTGCTGGCACAGTAAGCAAAGCGATTCGGGACGCCTTTTACGCTGGACGCCACCGAGGACATGTTGATGATCGAGCCGCCGCCGTTTTCGATCATGGCCGGTAGAAAGGCACGAATCATCCGGTACATGGCGGTAACGTTCAGATCGAAGGAGAACTTCCAGGCCTCTTCATCACAGTCGAGAATGGTGCCGCTGTGCACGTAACCGGCGCAGTTAAAGAGCACATCAATAGCGCCTAACTCACTGGCAAGTGCCTGGATAGCATCGGTCTGAGTGACATCAAGAACATGGGTACGGACATTGGGAAGCTCGGCGAGGGCGGTAGCGTTGATATCGACCGCAATGACGTCAGCGCCCGCTTCGGCAAAGGCCAGGACGCTGGCCCTGCCAATTCCTTGAGCAGCGGCGGTGACGAGGACACGTTTTCCAGCAACGGACATGAGAGCCTCCTGTTTTTATTATTCGTATGGATGACCCGCTTGCGTTAACCGCTGCTATGCTGGGGGCATATCGAGCGGCTAATGGTCAGGCCATTGGTCCTCTGGTTTAGCAGTGAGTCAGCGGCTGCGCAAGTTTTTTCTGTAGCGCAAGCGACGCGATGTATACCAGTGGGATACGTGATGCCAATACAAGCAATTGAAAATCCAAGGCTTTATCGTCAGATCGCCGATCAGCTGCGCAGCCTGATCGACAGTGGCGAATTTCCTCCTGGGAGTCGCCTGCCGGCCGAGCGGGAGCTGGCTAAGCAAATGGGTGTAAGCCGGGCCTCGGTACGTGAGGCACTTATCGCGCTGGAGGTCATCGGCCTTGTAGATGTGCGGGTTGGTAACGGCGTACTGGTTTGTGCTGGCGCCCAGCGCCCGGCGGACGATGCGCCGGTGATGGAGCTGGCGGCGCGCGGCCAGTGGATAGGGCCTGATCCAGAGCTGGATGTGCAGGTGGATTTCAATGCTGAGATCCCGCCGTTCTCGCTGCTTCAGGCGCGGCAGCTGATCGAGCCGGAAGCGGCGGCCCTGGCTGCAATCAATGCCAGCGAGGAAGAGTTGGCCGGTATTCACGCGGCCTATGAGCGCAATGTGCAGGACAACCGCGAGGGCTCGACGACCCATCCCGGCGATCGCCTGTTTCATATCCGTATCGCCCAGGCCAGCGGTAATCCGGCCTATACCCTGATGATCCAGCATCTGCTGGGGCACCGCTATGGCTCGATGTTTCAGCGCTTGCAGGCACACTATACCCCTGAGGACATGCCCCATCGCTCTGAGGACGAGCATCTGCGTGTACTGAAGGCATTGCAGGCCCGCAATGCGCAAGAGGCACGCTCCGCCATGCGGGCGCACCTGGATGAGGTGATTCGGATCTTTTCCCGCGGACAGGAGGCGGAGTAATCGCCTTTATTCCATGGCTGTCGGCCTGAGCAGGATTTCATTGATATCGACTGCTGCCGGTTGACCGATGGCAAAGGCAATGGACTGGGCGACCGACAGGGCAGGGATAGCCATCTCATGAATGTGCCGCACGCTTTTGGCAACGTCTTCGTCCGTCACGCTATTGGGCAGCTCCGTATCGACCGGGCCGGGTGAAATAATCGTGCTGCGGATGTTGTAGGGCGTCATCTCCATGCGCAGCCCTTCGGCAATCGCGCGTACGCCGAATTTGGTTGCCGAATACACGGCACTGGTCGGGCGCACCCGATGGCCGGACAGGGACGAGACATTGATGATGTGTCCGCTCTTCTGCTGCTGCATGATCGGCAGGACCGCCGCAATCCCGTAAAGCGTGCCCTTGAGGTTGATATCGATCATGCGCTCCCAATCTTCGACCTTACGCTGATCGAGTCGCGAGTTGGGCATGATGCCCGCATTATTGATCATCACATCGACCCGCCCAAAGGCCGTAATGGCTGCCTGGATAAGCGCCTCGACGTCATCCCGCTTGGCCACATCCATCTGCACCACCTCAACGCGACCGCCAACGGTTCGCAGCCCCTCGGCAATGGCGTTCAGTTTATCCAGCCGACGGGCACCCAGGACAACCGTCGCGCCCTCTGAACTCAATAGCCGTGCGGTGGCTTCGCCAATGCCACTGCTGGCACCGGTAATGACAATGACCTTGCCTTTTATGTTGCTCATGGCTGTTACCTGAATCGACTGGTTTACGAGGGAGTGCCTGAACGCAGGGAGGTTCCAGGCATTGGTCAGCAGAGCGGCTTTTGCCACTCGGCAGCGCTTGAAATTTATCGGCTGATCCTTACATTTTTCCGCGGCATTTTTGCCAGCGAACATTCGCACCTTTCTGGCCTTGTTCATCCTTTTTTCAAGGAGATTAATTGATGAAGATCGCGCAGATTGCCCCCTTGTACGAGGCCGTTCCGCCAAGTCTCTACGGCGGAACGGAAAGAGTGGTGGCTCACCTGACCGATGCGCTGGTCGAGTTGGGTCATGAAGTCACTCTGTTTGCATCCGCTGACTCCCGCACATCAGCCCAACTTGTGCCCGGTTGCGAGCGGGCGCTACGACTGGACCCTGCACCGCTCAAGTCTGATATTGCCAGTCACTTGAGTATGCTGCACACGTTGCAGGAGCGGGCCGATGAGTTTGATGTCCTGCATTTTCATGTGGATCTACTGCATTTCCCCTTGTTCGAGCCCTTGGCCGAGCGGACTCTGACTACTCTCCACGGGCGGCTCGACCTCAAGGGATTGCCGGAAGCCTACCGGCGTTGGCACCGGTTTCCGCTGGTGTCCATTTCTCACCACCAACGCACGCCGCTGGCTTTTGCCAACTGGCATGGCACCGTGCACCACGGTCTGAATGCGTCCACGTACCGGTTCCATGAGCAGATGGGCGAAGGGTACTTGGCATTTCTGGGCCGTATGTCTCCAGAGAAACGGCCTGATCGGGCGATTGCCATTGCACGGCAGGCAGGTGTTCCCATCAAGTTGGCGGCCAAGGTGGACAACGCCGATCGCAAGTACTTCGAACAGGAGATCAAGCCGCTTCTGGATGATCCGCTGGTGGAGTTCATTGGCGAAATTGGTGACAGTGAAAAATCCGAATTTCTGGGTAACGCGCGGGCGCTGCTCTTTCCCATCGACTGGCCTGAGCCGTTCGGGCTGGTGATGATCGAGGCCATGGCCTGCGGGACGCCGGTGATTGCCTGGCACTGTGGCTCGGTGCCGGAAGTCGTGGAACCGGGCGTGACCGGGTATATCGTAACGAGTGAAGAGCAGGCCGTGGAGGCGGCGCGGCAGGTCCTGACCTTGGATCGACGTCGGGTTCGCGAGGTGTTCGAGCAGCGCTTCTCCGCCACGGCCATGGCCAGACACTATCTGGAACTGTACCGGCAGCTGCCGGGCAATCGGAACACTGAAGTCAACTTCAAGCAAACGGCGTAACGACCATGGGTGAAATCCTTATGTCTGATCAGTCAGCACAGCAAGGAAGCGAGGTCGAACAGGCGCGTCATCCCGAACGCCTGTTCGTGCTCATGGAGGGTGATACTTTTGTCGTGGCAGATGCCTATGGTGACATGGGTGGGCGGGACGATGGCTTGTTCCATAACGATACCCGCATCGTGTCCTGTTACCGATTGACCGTGGCGGGGAGGCGACCCTCGCTGCTGTCAGCGTCGGTCAGTCAGGATAATGTCTACTTTACCTCCCATCAGACCAACCAGCCGTTGCCGCGGCTGGGTGAAAGCACGACGCCCGAAGGCGTGATTCACATCGAACGCAAGCGCTTTGTCTGGAAGGGGTATGTGCATGAGCGCATCCTGCTGGCCAACTACAGTGACTTGTCTACTGAGGTGCCGCTGGAGCTTGAGTTTGGCGCGGACTTCCGAGACATGTTTGAAGTGCGTGGACAACAGCGTAGCCATCGGGGCGAGCAGGAGCATACCCAGATGGCCGAGCGCAGTGTCACGCTACGGTATCTTGGGCTCGATGAGCAGCCGCGCCGTGCTGCCATCAGTTTTTCCGAACAGCCTGTTGAGTTAAGCGAGCAGGGCGCGCAGTTCAGGGTGGCTCTGGAAGGACGTGGAAGCTGGGAGCTGTATATCGACATTGGACCAGAACCGGCTCAGCCTTCGCGGGCACGTTATCGGCAGGCCGCTGCACAAGCGCGGCGCAGTATGCGCAGGCGACAGCGGCGGGGTGCTCAGGTCAAGGCATCTGGCCGTCTGTTCCAGGCATGGCTGGAGAAGTCCCGTGCGGATCTGGCGCTGCTCACAGCGGAGCTGCCTAGCGGGCCATATCCCTACGCCGGTGTACCCTGGTACTCAACACCGTTCGGCCGTGATGCGATCATCACGGCGCATCAGGTGCTCTGGTTGAATCCTGAGCTGGCCCGTGGGGTGCTGTCTTATCTTGCGCAACATCAGGCTCATGAAACGTCGAGCTTCCGGGATGCCGAGCCTGGCAAGATCATGCATGAGACGCGCAAGGGCGAAATGTCGGCGCTAAACGAGCTGCCGTTCGGTCGCTATTACGGCGGGGTGGATACCACACCGCTGTTCGTCATGCTGGCTGGAGCCTATGCTCGGCGTACGGGCGACCGGGCATTCATCCAGGAAATCTGGCCCGCACTGCAAGAGGCTATTCGCTGGGTTGAGGGTAATGCCGAGCGTAACGCACAGGGGTTCATCAGTTATGCCCGTGCAGAAGAGAGTGGTCTGGCCAACCAGGGATGGAAGGACAGCCATGACTCGATTTTCCATGCCGATGGCCGTACACCGGATGGTCCGATCTCACTGATTGAAGTGCAAGGGTATGCTTATAAGGCGTATCTGAGCATGGCTGAACTGTCGGAATGGCTCGGTGAGCAGGACAAGGCCGCGCACTGGCGCACACGGGCCGAGCATCTGCGGGCAGCGGTGGAAAAGCATTTTTGGCTGGAGGGTCGGCAGTTCTATGCTCTGGCCCTGGATGGCCATGGCGAGGCATGTGCGGTTCGAGCCTCCAATACAGGCCACCTCTTGTTTACGGGGCTGCCTCAACTGGCGCGTGGTCAGGCCGTGTCGCAACAGCTTTTGTCCCGCGCCTTCAATTCCGGATGGGGCGTACGGACCCTGGTGCCAGACGCTGTACGGTTCAACCCCATGTCCTATCACAATGGCTCGGTCTGGCCACATGATGTGGCCCTGTGCGCCGCCGGTATGGCGCGCTACGGTGAGCGGGAAGGGGTGGTACGTCTGCTCGGAAACATGTTTGAAGCCGCGGCCCATTTCGGGATGCGTTTGCCAGAGCTCTTCTGCGGTTTCGAACGTGCGCCGGGCGAAGCGCCGATTGCCTATCCGGTGGCCTGTCTACCCCAGGCGTGGGCCGCCGGCTCGGTATTTATGCTGCTACAGGCTTGCCTGGGCGTGGAGATCGATGGGCACACCGCAAGCGTCACGATCACTCAACCCCGCTTGCCGTTTGGCATCGACCGTATTCAGCTGAAACGGCTACGCCTGGGCCAGCAGGAGATAGACCTGACCTTCCAGCGGCTCGGCGAGCGTGTGGTCGCGTTTGTAGACGCTCAGTACGGGCCTCAGCCGGTCCGGGTTGATATACGTCTTTGAGTCGATGGCAGGGCTGGCCCGGCTGGCCCTGCCTGCTCAACAGACGAGCGGTAAGACGCCCGTCTGCCGCGGTATTGCTGAGGTCAAGAAAGCGCTATTCAGCACGAAAACCTTACCGGTGGCTTTGAACAGGTCTGGCTCTTGAGCCGTGATCTCCGTACGCTTCGCCTTTTTTGCAGTTCCAGATCTACCCAGAGGCTTATTCATGCAGGACGCGGCTCATCTGACGCCCGGTTTTATGGTCGTTCACGGCAATCGTCTGGAGGACCTGCGCAATCTGACTGTTGCCTGGATGCGCCATCATCCCCTCGCGCCTTTGGAAAACGAGCAGGTGCTCGTGCAGAGTAACGGCATCGCTCAATGGCTCAAGCTGGCCCTGGCTGAAGACCCGACGGAGGATGGCGAAGGCGGCTGCGGCATTGCGGCGGCTATTGATGTGCAGCTGCCGTCGGCTTTCTTATGGCGGGTGTACCGACAGGTCTTGGGTCGCGATACCGTTCCGGCGTCTTCCCCGCTGGATCGTACGCCGCTGACCTGGCGTCTGGTGCGGCTGCTGCCCAGCCTGCTTGAACGTCCAAGCTTTGCCTCACTGCGCCGCTTCCTCGATGAAGACAGCGACATGCGCAAGCGCTACCAATTGGCAGAGCGTCTAGCCGATCTCTATGACCAGTATCAGGTGTACCGCGCCGACTGGCTGGAAGACTGGGCCAATGGCAAGGATCAACTGAACAAGCTACGTGATGGCGCCGTACCGCTGCCGCCGATATGCCAATGGCAGGCAGAGCTGTGGCGTGCCTTGCTGGCGGATGTGGGCGATGACGGCATGGCGGAAAGCCGGGCGGGGGTGCATCAACGCTTCATCAGCACCATGAATACGCTGGAACAAGCCCCTTCGCACCTGCCGCGGCGGGTCGTTGTATTTGGTATTTCCTCGGTGCCCGCCCAGCTTTTGGAGGCCTTGGCTGCCCTGGCGCGGTTTAGCCAGGTATTGCTCTGTGTTCACAACCCGTGCCGCCACCATTGGGGCGACATCGTGGCGGACAAAGATTTGCTGCGCCATGAGTACAAGCGACAGCTGCGCAAGCCCGGTATGCCCACTGCGCTTGATCCGGACGAGCTGCATCAACATGGCCACCCACTACTGGCCAGCTGGGGCAAGCAGGGGCGTGACTACATTAACCTGCTGGATAGTTTTGATGAGCCGGACGGCTACCGTCGCCTGTTCCATGATGTAAACGGCGGACGGATCGACCTGTTTGAAGAGGTCGAGCCCCAGCACATGCTGGCGCAATTGCAGGACGATATTCTCGATTTGCGCCCCTTGAGTGAAACCCGCGAGCGTTGGCCGGCCGTCAATCCCACTAAAGATCAGTCCATTCGTTTCCACATTGCTCATAGCCCACAGCGCGAGGTGGAAATACTCCACGATCAGCTTCTGGCACGCTTCTCGGAAGACCCTACGTTGCGTCCGCGGGACGTCATCGTCATGGTGCCGGACATCGACAGCTATGCGCCCCACATTCGCGCCGTGTTCGGGCAGCTGGACAGCCATGATCCGCGCTTCATTCCGTTCACGTTAGCGGATCAGGGGCAGCGTGGTCGTGATCCGCTCCTGATTGCACTGGAACATCTCCTGCGTTTGCCGGAAAGCCGCTTTTCGGTGAGCGAGATCCTTGACCTGCTGGACGTCCCGGCCCTGCGCAAGCGCTTCGGCTTGAATGACACCGACCTGACGACCCTGCATCGCTGGATCGAGGGTGCCGGTATCCGCTGGGGTTTGGATGCCCGGCAGCGGGCACGGCTGGATCTTCCGGATGATCTCACCCAAAACACATGGCGTTTCGGTCTGCGGCGCATGTTGCTGGGGTATGCCGTGGGGCAGGGCGTGGCACGGGATGAAATCGAGCCGTTCGACGAGATTGGTGGCTTGGATGCTGCCCTGGTCGGCCCGCTGGTTACCTTGATGGATGCGCTGGACAAGGCCCATGACGAGCTGGCCGAGCCTGCCACTCCTGCAGTATGGGGCGAGCGTCTGCAAATGGTGCTGCGCACGTTCTTCGTGTCTTCCAGCGAACGTGACGAGTACTTGCTTGGCCAGCTGGAGCAGCTGCGTGAAGACTGGCTGGACACCTGCGAGGCGGTCCAGTTGGACGAAACGTTGCCGCTTACGGTGGTGCGTGAGGCATGGCTCGCCGGGTTGGATGAGGGCAAGCTGTCCCAGCGTTTTCTGGCAGGCGCAGTGAATTTCTGTACCCTTATGCCCATGCGTGCCATTCCATTCCGGGTGGTGTGCCTCCTGGGTATGAACGATGGCGATTATCCACGCGCCCAGCCGCCGTTTGACTTTGACCTGATGGGCAAGGACTATCGCCCCGGCGATCGCTCCCGCCGTGAAGACGACCGCTACCTGCTATTGGAAGCACTGCTGTCTGCCCGTGATCAGCTCTATATCAGCTGGATTGGCCGTAGCATTCGCGACAACAGTGAGCGACCGGCCTCCGTTCTGCTAGGCCAGTTGCGTGATCATTTGGCCGCAGGTTGGACGTTGATAGATGAGGGTCCTGATAAGGAAAAGGGTAAGGAGGGCGAGCGCTTGCTTGAGGCGTTGACTCAGGAGCATCCGCTACAGCCCTTTAGCATCCGCTATTTTCAGGGCGAGCCGGGCTTTTTCAGCTATGCCCGCGAGTGGCTTGCCGTGCACGACAAGCAGCCGCCGCGAGGCCAGGAACCCATGCTTCCGCCCCATGAGCAGGACGAGCCGCTGAGCCTGAATCAGCTACAGGATTTTCTGCGCCATCCGGTGCGACATTTCTTCTCCCAGCGGCTCAAGGTGCATTTCGAAGAAATTGCCATTCCGACCCAGGACAAGGAACCCTTTGTACTCGACGGCCTGACCCGGTATGCCTTGAGCGAAAGCCTGCTTGATGCCGCCTTGAAGGCACCGGAACGCGCCGAAGAGGCGCTGCGTGCCCAGGGGCAGCGGTTGCAGCGCAGCGGTCTCTTGCCACTGGCAGGCTTTGGTGAGCTGATGCAGCAAGAGCTAATCCAGCCACTGCCTGACTTGCTTGAACGCCATACCGGCCTGCTGGTGGCGTGGCCGGAAGAGGTGGCAGGTGCACAGCCGCTCAGCTTCGAGCACAAGGGTCTACGCCTGGAGGGTTGGCTTGAGCGGTTACGTCGCCGCTCGGATGGCAGCCTGATTGCAATTACACCTGTTCCGAATGAAATCGGTTCGGCCAAGACACGTAAATGGTATCGGCTGATCCGACCGTGGATCGTGCACCTGACGGCCTCAGCCTGTGGCGTGCCGCTTACGACGGCCTTGGTGGCCACCGATGAGACTCTAATGCTCGCTCCGCTGGAAACCGCCCAGGCAGCCGCTGCGCTACGTGATCTTTTGCTCGCTTGGCGGCGTGGCATGTGTTGTCCACTGCCGGTCGCGGTAAAAACGGCGTTTGCCTGGCTCAATGCCGAGCAGGACCCCGCCAAGGCCCAAATGGCGGCTCGTAAATCCTATGAAGGTGATGGTGTAAACAGCCTGGGCGAGCGAGCTGAAAGCCCAGCCTTGATGCGTCAATACCCGGACTTCGCTAGGCTGACCGCCAGCGAGGAGTTCGAGGGTTGGTGTAATGCCTTGTATCGTCCAATGTTCGAGGCAGGTTGGTATGAGCAGCCAGCACAAGGAGCCGCCGCATGACTGCACAACAGGACCGGCCGCTTGCGTTGCGCTTTCCCTTGCGCGGTAGCCAGCTGATCGAGGCGAGCGCTGGCACCGGCAAGACCTTTACCATTTCCGCCTTGTACGTACGCCTGATTCTTGGGCATGGCGGCGAAGAAACCGGCTTTGGCCGCGAGCTGCTGCCACCACAAATTCTGGTCGTGACCTTTACCGACGCCGCCACGCGTGAGCTGCGTGACCGAATCCGTGCGCGCCTGTTCGAGGCCGCCCGCTATTTTCGTGGCGAGATCGATGCGCCCGACGCGTTGATCGAAGCGCTACGGGATGATTTTTCTGAGGCTCAGTGGCCTGGCTGTGCACGCAAGCTGGAAATGGCCGCGCAATGGATGGACGAATCCGCCGTTTCCACCATTCACAGCTGGTGCCAGCGCATGCTGCGCGAGCATGCGTTCGACAGTGGCAGTCTGTTCAACCAGACCCTGGAAACGGACCACAGCGAACTCCTGGCTGAAGTGGTGCGGGATTACTGGCGACGGTTCTGTTATACCCTGAGCGGTGAGTCGCTGGCCTGGGTGCGCGAGCATTGGGTCAGCCCTGACCAATTGGCGGAATCCGTACGCGAGCTGATCGTAGGCGAGACGCAAGGTATTGCCGACCAGGAGCCCGGCACGCTGATCGATGAGTGCCTGACACGCAAGCGAGGACTGCTCAAGGCGCTAAAGGCGCCTTGGGCGGCCTGGGCTGAAGAGCTGCGCCTGTTGTGTGATGATGCCTGTGCCCGCAAGGTGGTAGATGGGCGCAAGCTCAAGGCGCAGTGGTACGTGCCATGGTGCGAAAAGATCACCGCCTGGGCGCAGGATGAATCCGCTGAGCTGCTTGATATCGGCAAAGGCTTCGAGCGTTTCACACCCGAGGGCTTTGCCGAGGTCTGGACCAAGGCTTCTGCGCCCGATCATCCGGCCTTGGCAGAAATGAGCCGGCTCAAGGCCGCATTGGACAGCCTGCCCAAACCGGACGTTGAACTCCTGCAACACGCCGCGCACTGGATCAAGCAGCGCTTCATTCTGGAAAAGCGCCGCCGTGCGGAAATGGGCTTCGATGACCTCCTGGCCCGTCTGGACGTTGCCCTGCAAAGTGACGGGGCAGGAGAGCGTCTGGCCGAACTGATCCGCGAACAGTTCCCGGTGGCCTTGATCGACGAATTCCAGGACACCGATCCGGTGCAGTACCGCATCTTCGAGACAATTTATCGTATTGGGGAGAACCGCCAGGATATCGGTCTGTTCCTGATTGGCGATCCAAAACAGGCAATTTATGCCTTTCGCGGCGCGGACATCTATACCTACCTGAAGGCACGCTATTCCACCGAAGGACGCCTGCATACGTTGGATACCAACTATCGCTCCAGCGAGGCCATGGTGGCTGCCGTCAACCAAGTATTCGAGCAGGCCGAGCAGCATGAGGAAGGGCGCGGTGCCTTCCTGTTCCGCAAGGACGATGAAAATCCATTGCCGTTCCATCCCGTCAGGGCGCAAGGTCGCAAGGAGCGCTTGGTGGCCGAGGGGCAGGGCATCCCGGCGCTCACCCTCTGGCACCCCAGCGAGACCGAGCCGGTTTCCAAAACCGCCTACCTTGCACAACTGGCGCAGGTGGCGGCCAGCGAGATTGTGCGCCTGCTCAATCTGGGGCAGCAGGACAAGGCCGGTTTCGAGCACCCGGAAAAAGGCCTGCGTGGACTGCGTCCGGCAGATATCGCCGTGCTGGTGCGTGACGGCATTGAAGCCCAGGCCATTCGCAGTCAGCTGGCGGCCCGTGGGGTACGTAGCGTTTATTTGTCGGACAAAGACTCGGTCTTCAACTCTCAGGAGGCACACTGCCTACTCTCCTGGCTGCGCGCGTGCGCCGAGCCGGATGTCGATCGTGTGCTCCGTGCCGGGCTGGCCAGTATCACGCTTGACCTGCCGCTGGCCGAGCTGGACAGGCTCAACCACGATGAGCGCGCCTGGGAGTCACGGGTCATGCAGTTCCGCCACTACCGGACCCTCTGGCGTACCCAGGGCGTGCTACCCATGTTGCGCCGTTTTCTGCATGACTTTCAGTTGCCGCAAACACTGATGGCACGGGTTGACGGTGAGCGTGTACTGACCAACCTCCTGCATCTGGCGGAGCTTCTGCAACAAGTGGCGACCGAGCTGGATGGTGAGCAGGCCCTGATTCGCTATCTGGCGGAGCACCTCACCGAAGGCCATACCGCCGAGGAGCAGATCCTGCGCCTGGAAAGCGATGAGGCACTGGTCAAGGTTGTTACCATTCACAAGTCCAAAGGCTTGGAGTATCCACTGGTCTTCCTGCCCTTTATCTGCTCGTTCCGTCCAGTGGACGGCAGCCGTATTCCGGTGCGTTATCACGACCTCGACGGCACACCCAAGATGACCCTGACGCCGGATGCCGAGGTGATCATAGCCGCAGATGAAGAGCGTCTGGCCGAGGATCTGCGCTTGCTGTACGTTGCCCTGACGCGTGCACAACACGCCTGCTGGATGGGCGTGGCTGACCTTAAGCGCGGGCAGAGCAAGGAGTCGGCTTTCCACCGCTGCGCCCTGGGATATCTCACGACCGGAGGAGAGGTGCTGTCGTCCTCGGGTGTGTTGGCGGGCATGTTGGAAGAGATGACAGGTAAACTGCCGGCCATCTCGGTGGGGCCGCTGCCGGAAATCACCACTGCACGCTTCGCGCCTCGCGAAGAGGTGCGGCCTGAGCTCAAGGCCTGCCAGCCACGGCGCGTAGTCGCGGAGCACTGGTGGATTGCCTCTTATAGTGCGTTGCGCATCGGCGAGCTGACTGACGAGGCAGAGACCGCCGTTCTGCATACCGACCTGTCACCCGAAAGCCCGGAAGCACAAAAACTGTTCGACGATGACCGCCTGGACGATGACGCCCAGCCCGCCACAGCTAGCAGCGGAGTCGACCTGCATCGGTTCCCCCGCGGTCCGGGTCCGGGAACGTTTTTGCACGGTCTGCTGGAGTGGGCGGGTAATGAGGGTTTTGCGAACATAGCCGAACAGTCCGAGCTGATCGAAGACACTGTGGCACGCCGTTGCAACCGGCGCGGCTGGGAAGGCTGGATTGCTACCCTGAGCGATTGGCTGAAAGAGCTGCTGACAAGGCGTCTACCGCTCGGTTCACCGGGCTCGTCTGTGACGCTGGCCCAGCTCACGCACTACCAGATCGAAATGGAGTTCTGGTTCTCTACCCATCGGCTGGAGGCGGAGGCCCTCGATCAGCGGGTGCGTCGCTACGTCATGCCAGGCAAGCCACGCCCCTCGGTTGAGCGAAGCCTGCTTAACGGCATGTTTAAAGGGTTCGTTGACCTGACGTTCGAGCATGAGGGTCGCTATTACGTAGCGGACTACAAGTCCAACTGGTTGGGCGCCGATGATGCCGCTTATACCCAGGAGGCCATGGCGGGCGCTGTGCTAGAGCATCGCTATGACCTTCAGTACGTCATTTATCTGCTGGCGCTGCATCGCCAGCTCAAGGCGCGTCTTCCAGACTACGATTACGACCGTCACATGGGCGGTGCTCTTTATCTTTTCCTGCGGGGCAGTCGTGCTGCCAGCAAGGGCGTGTTCTTTACTCGGCCGCCACGTGAGCTGATCGAAGAGCTCGACCTGTGCTTTCAGGGAAGTTCTCAACTGACCGGGGAATACGCATGACTCAAGAACAGCTTTCCTTATTCGATACGGCTTTTGCCGACGAGCCTGCGTCAGCCGATGCTGGTCCAAACAGGACTGCCGCGACACCTCAGGTATCAGATTTTCGGCCGCTTGAACGCATGGCAGACCTATTTTTGCTGCTGGATCGTTGGATGGAGCGCGGCTGGCTGAGGCCGCTGGACCGCGCTTTTGTATCCTTTCTTTTTGAGCTGGACGGACAGAGCCACCCGAGCGTGATGCTGGCAGCAGCGCTGACCAGCCATCAGCTGGGCCATGGGCATGTGTGTCTGGATCTCGCCGAAACCTTGGGCAACCCGGACATGGCATTATCGCTGCCACCGGAGGGCGATGAAGACAGGCAACCGGTGCTGCTGCCTTCCGAGGTACTGACAGCTTTCAACGTAGCGCACTGGCTGAGTGCGCTGGAGAAAAGCCCGATCGTGGCCATCGGTCAGGTGGATGACTGTCCGCTGGTGCTCGATGGCCAGCGGTTGTACCTGCGCCGTTACTGGAGTTATGAGCGCCGTGTCAGCGAATGCCTGCGGCTGCGTCTCTCCGGCCTGGGGTCTGTGCCGGATGACCTTTGCACACGCTTGGCTGCGCTGTTTCCCGAGCGTCCATTGATCGATGGCAAGAACGTGACCGACTGGCAGAAGCTGGCCTGTGCCCTGGCGGCGCGAGGCGCGTTCAGCATCATCACCGGCGGTCCGGGTACCGGCAAGACCACTACAGTTGTCCGGCTTCTTGCGCTGCTTCAGGCTCCGGCTGTCGAGAAGGGAACGCCCATGCGTATCCGCCTGGCGGCGCCAACAGGCAAGGCTGCCGCCCGGCTGACCGAGTCCATTGGGCGACAGGTCCAGTCATTGGGTGTAAGCGAGGCCGTGCGTCCGCATATTCCCGTGGACGTTACTACGGTGCACCGGCTGCTTGGCAGCCGCCCGGATACCCGTCATTTCCGCCATCACGTCAGCAACCCGCTGCCGCTGGATGTGCTGGTCGTGGATGAAGCGTCCATGATCGATCTGGAGATGATGGCCTGCCTGCTCGACGCAATTCCGCAGCACGCGCGGCTGATCCTGTTGGGCGATAAGGATCAGCTGGCCTCTGTCGAGGCAGGCGCCGTTCTGGGCGATCTGTGCCGTGATGCCGAGCTGGGCTATTACACCCCGGAAACTCGGGCGTGGCTGGAGGAAATCTGTGGCGAATGCCTGAGTGAGGAGGCACTGGAGGATGGCCATCATGAACAACATGCTCTGGCACAGCAGGTGGTTATGCTGCGCCATTCCCGCCGATTCAATTCCAGCAGTGGTATCGGCCAGCTGGCGCGCCGGGTAAATCTTCAGGAGGCCAGCGGTGCACGTGAGCTGCTGGTCAAAAAGACCTACGATGACCTGTTCTGCCTGCGGCTGCGCGATGCCGAAGACAGGGCGCTGGAGAAGCTGGTGCTGGAAGGTCATTCACCCAAAGGACCTCATGGCTACCGGCATTATCTGCGCGTGATGCAGGCGCTTCGCCCCAGTTACGACCTGCCTATGGATGATCCTGTCTGGGAAGCCTGGGCCAAGGCTGTGCTGGATGCCTTCGATGAGTTCCAGCTGCTCTGTGCGGTCCGTAAAGGGCCGTGGGGAGTAGAGGGCCTTAACCAGCGGATTGCCAAAGCATTGCTTAATGCAGAGCTTATTAGTCAGGACCAGGGCTGGTACGAGGGCCGCCCGGTACTCGTGACCAAGAATGACTATAGCCTGAACCTCATGAACGGGGATATTGGCATTGCTCTGTGTATGCCTGAACCGGCCAATCGCTCCGGCAAGGCAATTCGTGTGGCCTTTCCGCGTAACGACGGCACCGGTGGCCTGCGCTTTATCCTGCCGAGCCGACTGTCCGCTGTTGAAACCGTGTTTGCCATGACGGTGCACAAATCCCAGGGCTCCGAGTTTGCTCACACGGCGCTGATCCTGCCGGATACGATCAGCCCAGTGCTGACCAAGGAGCTGATCTACACCGGCGTTACCCGGGCCCGGGACTGGTTCAGCTTGATCGAATCCAAAACAGGCGTTTTTGAAGAGGCGGTGTCCCGCCGGGTCAGGCGCTTGAGTGGGTTGATGCTGATGTAAGCCCGTTCACATGTAAAACGTATCGGCCTTGGCCTCGGCGTGGAGCGCCTTACCCAATCTGTATGCGTTGCAGGTTGGGTGGGGCAGGCTTGGGAGTTATCGCTGACGTGGCGGCTGGCGGTACAAATGCTACCAGGCTGCTCTACAAATAATCCTTTCGCGCTAAAACTGGGCCGTAGGCACTGGACGGGCTCATCCGGCTTACATAAGGTGCGAGCTTTGATGTATCCGTTGTGAGGCTGGCTATGAATTCGCTGAACCTGATCTCCCTGGTGTTGCCGCTGGCGGCTCTGCTGGGGTGGGGCGTCACGGCAGCGTTGCTGGTCAGACAGCAGCAAGGTTTGCAGGCGCGCCTTCAGGAAACCCAGGAACTGATCGAGGCAGAGCGCAGTGAGGCCCAGCGGTTGGAAGTGGCCAACAGTCGGCAGGCGGTTGAGCTGAATGCCGAGCGTGACCGCATAAAGCAGCTGAAAGAGCAGATCGAGATGCTCCGGCAAAGCGAGACGGAGCTGCGTGGTCAGACGCGTCAGGCGCAGCTGGAGATGTCAGATTACCGTGCCGCGGCTGAAGCGGCGCGCGCGCAGCTGGACGGCCTGCAGCAACAGCTTGCCGAGCAGCGCACCCAGCAGGCCCGTGAGCAGCAGATGCTCCGGGAGATACAGACACGGCACGCCCAACTGGTGGAAGACCATGCCACCTTGCGGACCACGCTTGAGCAAAAAGAACAGCATTTCCTTGAGCAGACTCAGCTCCTGAAGGAAAGCCGCGAGCAACTCAAGGCGGAGTTCGAGCAACTGGCCAGCCAGATCTTCGAGGCGAAGGGGCAGACCTTTTCCCAGCACAGCCAGCAGTCGCTGGATGCGTTGCTCAAGCCGTTTCGCGAGCAGATTGATGCCTTCCGCACCAAAGTTGAAGATATTCACCACAAGGACACCCAGCAGCAGGCCGCTCTGGCACAGCAGCTGTTCGATCTGAAAGAGCTTAATCGGCAGATCACGCAGGAGGCCCATGAGCTGGCGACCGCTTTGAAAGGCCAGAAGAAAGCCCAAGGCAACTGGGGTGAGCTGATTCTTGAAAACGTGCTGGAGCGCTCCGGTTTGCGTCAGGGCACCGATTTCATGCGTGAGGTCAGCTTTACCACCGAGACAGGTCGTCGTCGGCCGGACGTCCTGGTGTATCTGCCCCAGAACAAGCACCTCATCATTGATGCCAAGGTCTCGCTCAACGCCTATACCCGCTACATCAATTGTGAAGATGAGGCCGAGCGCCGGATCGCTCTGGCAGAACATGTGCGCGCGGTAGGAGAGCGCATCCGCGAGCTATCGGATCGTGAGTATTTCAAGCTGCCGGGACTCAATGCACCCGAGATGGTTTTCATGTTCGTACCCATCGAGTCGGCATTTGTCGAGGCCCTCAAGGCAGACGAGACCTTATTCCAGCGGGCCATCGAACAGAATGTGCTGGTCGCAACCCCGACCACTCTGCTAACCAGCCTCAATATTGTCCGGCAGCTCTGGCGCTTCGAAGACCAGAGCCGGCACACCGCCGAACTGGCTGACCGTGCCAGCAGGGTATACGACAAGCTACGGACCTTTCTGGGAAGCATGGACGGTATTGGCAAGAGCCTGGAAAAAGCCCAGGAGGCTTATCACAAGGCCTGCGGGCAGCTCGTTAGCGGGCAGGGCAACCTGGTCAAGCAGGTCAACGATTTCCGTGCGTTGGGTGTGTCCGTCAAAGCCGAGATCGATGAGCAGTGGGCAGAGCGGGCGGACCTTGAACTGAACCTGATTTCCCTTGAGGGGGAGTCGGTGTTTCAGGAACGAGAGGTATAAAAAAGCGCGGCACAGGCCGCGCTTTTCCATTCAGGAGCAGGCTCAGCTCTTGGCTGGTTCGGCGCCAGTGAGTGTCTGGTTCGCATTAGCCGGCTGCGTGTCGGTCAGGTGAGAGCGGTCGGTTGCCACGTTCCAGACGATCAACGCCGCCACGATGTCGAAAATGGCTAGCACGATAAACAGTGGGCTGTAGCCTACCTTGGTCACCAGCACGCCGAAGACAAACGTGAACGCCGCGGCGCCCAGGTAGCCGAACATGCCGCCCATGCCGGTAGCCGTCGCCACTTCATTCTTGCCGAATGCGTCAGCAGTCACCGAGTACAGCGCTCCTGAAAGCGTCTGATGGGCAAAGCCACCGATGCAGAGCAGGGCAATCGCGGTGTACGGGCTCGCCACAAGGCCAGTACAGGCTGGTGCGATCATGCAGAAGGCACCCAGCATCAGTACGATCTTGCGCGAGGTGAACAGCGAGACCTTGAGGTGCTTGTGGAAGAAGGGGCTCATGTAACCGCCCAGCACGCAACCGATGTCTGCCGCCAGGAAGGGAAGCCAGGCAAACAGAGCCACTTCCTTAATGTTCATGTGACGTTCGGTCATCATGTACAGCGGAATCCAGGCGTTGAAGGTCTGCCAGGCCGGCTCGGACAGAACGCGCGCCGCTCCAATGGCGAAGAAGTTACGGCTGGTCAGAATCTTTTTCCAATTGGCTTTGGCAGGCGTCTCATCCTTGTGCTGGGCTTCCTGGCCCGAAAGAATATAGTCCCGCTCGGTGTCGGACAGCAGTTGCTGCTGACGCGGATGTTTGTAGAACACCAGCCAGAGGGCGCTCCATACAATGCCGAGCACGCCCACGATCAGGAACGCCAGCTCCCAGCCGCTCTGCAGGATGGCCCAGACCACCAGCGGCGGTGCCAGCAGGGCGCCTATCGATGAGCCGATGTTGAACCAGCCAATGGCGACCGAGCGTTCCTTGGCTGGGAACCACTCGGAGGTAGCCTTTACCCCTGCGGGGATACCGGCCGCTTCTGTCAGCCCCAGTAGGCCCCGGAAAAACGCAAGCCCTTGCCAACCGTTGGCCATGGCCGCTGCTGCGCACGCCACTGACCAGGCAATAGCGAAAATCGCAAAGCCTAACTTGGTACCGATGGCATCCAGCAGATAACCTGCAATAGGCTGCATGAAGGCATAGCAGAGCTGCCAGGCGATTACGATGTGAGAATACTCTTCGGCGCCAAAATCGAGCTCTTTCATCATGGTGGGCGCTGCCACCGACAAGGTATTACGGGCCAGGTAGTTGACGATCAGACCGCCCGTGACAAGGGCGACCATCCACCAGCGGATTCCTTTTATTTTCATGACACACCTTTAATTGTTCTTAATGGTTGAGCTGTGCTGCAGGGCAGGGCTAAAGCGTTGAAACGCCGCAATGCGCAGTCAAATGCTGCGTTCGAAACAGGACACACAAGGCGAGCAACGGGCTCGAAGCGTTCGGCGTGATATCGCCATAGAGGGGCCTAAACACGGCCAACGAATAACGAAATGATGTGAATCGGAGGAAACGTGCATGAGGCACGATGGCTTCGAGAGGTGGATGTATGATGACTTTGATTTGACGCCGGACCTGCAGGTGATGCCAAGCAAGCGTGACACATGTAGACCTGTCAACAGGCTTACAACCGCGCTAGCAGGCGGGTTTACCTCTGCGCGATAAGTAGTCGGTGCCACACGGTTTCGAATAGGTGTAATCGCTGCGAGGGCCATAGCGCTACATATCCACTTGTTATGATTGTTGTGTTATACGTCGTCATACAACTGGAAATATTATGTAACGTTCCTTTGTTACTTTGTCAATTCAGACTATCGGCGAAAGGCAGACGGTTTTGCTTTCTACGGTAAGAAATTGCAGATTTTTCCCAATAAAAAAGCCCGCGGTGTTCACCACGGGCTTTGGGGGTCAGCAAGAGCTGCGGCGGAAATTAATCCAGCGTCCAACCGCTCATGGCTGCGTTCTGGGCACGCTCGGGATCGGCCTTGATGGCGCGATTGAGGGCCTTGACTGCCTCGCTACCGCCATGGGCAGCCAGAGCCTGCATGACATCCTCGCCCGGGATCGTCTCGTGCTCGAGCAGGCCTTGGGTAATGCTGTCCAAGGCCGGACGCAGGCGCTGCAACAGGGCCATGCATTGATCGTTCAGGCGATGTAAGAGCTCATCTGCGGCCTCGATGGACGTATTTGCATCGTATTCAATGCCGGCATCACGCAGTGCCTGAATGCTGATCAGCGAACCTTTCGGTCCCATACCCAATGAACCCACCATCGACAGGGCCAGCTTGGAGGCTTCCTGCAGGTCCTGGGCCGCGCCCGAAGATACTTCATGGAAGTAGATCTGTTCGGCACAGCGGCCGGCGAGCAGCATCTGGATACGAGCCTTGAGTTCAGACTCCAGATGCAGACGCTTGTCTTCTACCGGTGTTACCAGTGTCACACCCAAGGCCTGACCACGGGGCAGGATGGTCACCTTCTCGACACGCCCAGTGTTGAGCGCCGCTGCTACCAGGGCATGGCCGGCTTCGTGTACGGCAATACGGGTCCGCTCGGTATCGCTCAGCGGCGTGACAGCAGTAGGCTGCTCACCGATACGGCAGGTCTCGATCGCATCCACAAAGTGGCTCATGCTGACCTGAGTGCAGTTCTCACGTGCTGCCAGCAGCGCCGCATGGTTGGCAATGTAGGCAATGGCTGCAGGTGTCAGGCCAACGGTGTTACGGGAGAGGGCCTCGAAATCCAGGTCACCCTGCACCTGAATTTTCTTGGCGTACAGGCGGAACAGCTCGATACGGTCTTCCAGGGTTGGCAGACCGACCGCAATGGTCCGGTCGAAGCGGCCTTCACGCACCAGTGCCGGATCCAGCGAGTTGGCAAAGTTGGTCGCACCCAGGACAAGCACGCCGCTGGAACCATCGAAGCCATCCATCTCGGTCAGGAACTGGTTGATGATGCGGTTGGCTTCCGCGTCGCTTGAGCGGGACTGCTCGGCACGCTTGCCAATACCGTCGATCTCGTCGATGAAGATGATGCACGGTGCCTTCTTGCGCGCTGTACGGAACAGGGACTTCACTTTCTGAATGCCCACTCCGAAGAACATCGAGGAGAAATCACTGCCCGTCACCTGGATGAAATGCGCGTTGCATTCCGTAGCCAGTGCTTTGGCCAGCTGAGTTTTTCCTGTGCCCGGCTCACCAGTCAGCAAGACACCCTTTGGCGGGCGTGCGCCCAGTGCCGAGAAGGCGGCAGGGTTACGCAGGCAGGTAGTGATGTCCTCCAGTGCACGCTTGGCTTCATGGGCCCCAACGACATCCTCGAAGGAAACATTCGTTCCCTTGCGCTGGATCTTGAACGGGCTCATAGCGCGGAACGCCAGCGGTACGGCCAGCAGAAGCAGCAGCAGATAGGTGGGCAGGTTGGCCAACAGGCTTTCCATGACCGGACTGCGCTCAGCCGATTCGGCAAAAGTCGCAACCGGGAACAAGGTCTCGCCACGGTTCGAGTAGTCACGCAAAACCAGATCGCCGACCCGGCCAGAAGGATCGGCTACCGTGTAGTGAGCATTGGCCGTGGTAGTGATATACACCGCTTTTTCGCCAATCACAGCACCTGCAATGGCGTTGCTGCGCATGTCGTTGACCAGAACGGACAAGTCCTGCGGATGGTCTGTCCACGGTTGTGGTGCCGTGCGGACCGTATCAAGCATCGCTTGAACCGAGCCGGGGGCTGCTGTGCTGACAGTTGCCTGACTAGACGTCAGGCTCCAATAACCGATACTGCCAGCAATTACTGCAGCCAAGGCCAGCGCGGGAATAACAGTGAAACGATGCTTACTAAAAAAGGATTTCTTCATGGCGATTCCGGTGAGGCGAAACGTCAGCAAGAGAAAAATACTCTCGCTCGAAGGGAACTTCCGGATTATCGGCATGTAGCGCAGCGAGTGAACCCGCTCTTGTCGAAATACGATGAGTGGCGGCACCGTCGGTCGAGTTTGAAAACGATAAGGTATCTGTTGGTAAAAGAAAAATGAGAACTTTGAGCAATTGTGTAGCGTATTTACACAAGTGCTCTGGCATGCACTTCCCATTAAAAAGGTAGCGCCTGCCGCAAAAACTGGTTACGTTTCAACTGGCAAATTCATATTAATTGGCTACAACTGGATAAGCATTTCATATTCAGACAAGAACGTTTTATTCACCAATAGGACCTTTGGTGAAAAAAGACCGGAAAGGCCTCTTTATAAAAGCAGGATCGGCCCACTCATGGAAAGATTGGAACAGATGTTATGAGCCAAACCCCATCCTCTACGTCCCTGGCGATAGATGAAGCGCTGAAACACTGTATTCGCGATGCACAGCACGTGGTGTTCTTTACCGGTGCAGGCGTATCGGCCGAAAGCGGCATTCCCACCTTTCGAGATGCACAGACCGGACTCTGGGCAACATTCGATGCCACCGAACTGGCAACCCCCGAAGCCTTTGAGGCGGATCCGGCCCTCGTCTGGGGATGGTACGAATGGCGTCGTATGAAGGTGCTGAAGGCTCAGCCCAATCCGGCCCATCTTGCCATTGCCCGTCTGGCCCAGCACTTTCCACGCGCTACCGTCGTTACCCAGAATGTCGATGATCTGCACGAGCGTGCCGGGAGGGCCGATGTACTGCACCTGCATGGCAGCCTGCATCAGCCGCGCTGTTTTGCCTGCGGCACCGGCTATTCGTTCGAGCGTGAAATACCGGTTGAACCAGATCAAGGTCGTCGTGTCGAACCGCCACGCTGTTCCAGGTGTAATGGTTTTATAAGGCCGGGCGTCGTCTGGTTTGGCGAGTCGTTACCGGTACAGGCCTTGCAGCAGGCATTTGATGCGGCAGCCCAGTGTGATGTCCTATTTTCCGTCGGTACATCCGGTGTGGTCTACCCGGCCGCTCAGATGCCTCATATTGCGCGTGATGCCGATGCCGCGGTCGTTCATATCAATCCACAGCCGGTTTCAGGAGTACATTCCGATGACTGGACGTTGATTGGTGCAGCAGGTGATCTATTACCTAAGTTGGAAAGAGAAGTCTTTTCCTGATGTATCTCGTTACGTGAATACAGTCCTGTTTCATAAAGTGTTCACGTTGGTTCTTGAGAATTCTGTTGTTTCAATCCAGCCTGCTGAATATTCAACCGTCATCAGGGAGTGATGCCAAAAGAATCTCAATATATCGCTGTGTTTAATTTCTCATTTGTTTGAGGCGAAATGGTTTCAGGGGCTTTTTTGTTTGTGATCGCAAGATCGTTGGATAGCCTACCGACATTAAGAATAACCGAGGCTTAAAGTTGAGTTCAGCAGACGCCATTATGGCAACAGGCCGCCCGCCACTTACCGTCAAACTACTGACCAAGAATCAGTTGTTGGGGCAGTTATTCCAGCACTTTCTCAATCAGCAGACGGAATTCGAGTTATGCGTGGGGGACTTCAATGGATTGGAAAAGGCCAAGGCATCTCTCTGGCTGCTTGATGTCGGTAGTGTCGCATTCGAGCAGTGCTCGGCTGTGCTGGATCAGTTGATTGGTCAGGCACCGGTTGCGCTGGTCAATACCTCGGATGAGCAGGCGCAGCAGCTCATCGAAAAGCATCCCGAGATCAAGGGAATCTTCTACACCCATACCTCCCGAGAGCTTTTGTTCAATGGCATACAGGCCCTGCTGATGGGACGGGACTGGTTGCCACGTGATGTCATGGAGCGTCTGATCGAGCGCTATCGGCGGATGCAGACACTGGAAGAGGAGGCGGTGGACCTGACCGGGCGCGAGCGTGAGATCCTGAGCCTGGTTGGCAAGGGTTATTCAAACGCGGAGATTGCCCATCAGCTCTGCCTGAGTACACACACCATCAAGAGCCATATTCATAACCTGCTTCGCAAGATTGGCGCCTCCAATCGTGCAGAGGCCGCGCTGAAGTTCTACGAAAAGAGTAAAGGACATTAACGCAATGAAGCGCTGGGGCGTCGGACTGCTGGGGATGATGATGCTGTTGTCGGCACAGGCTGCCGATGATGAGGAGAATATCCAGGGCTTTATCGTCGACAACACGATCTCCCGCTTCGGTCACGACTTTTATCGCTATTTCAGCGATCGGTTGGTCGATACCAGCCAACTGGATTTCAACTTGGTAGTACGCGAGAGGCCTTCTGCGCGTTGGGGAAGTTTGGTCTGGGTGGAGCATGACCAGCGAGTGGTTTACCGGCAGTTCATCCAACCTAATGTCGCAGAGCTCAAAGGCACAGCCTACGCAGCGGCGGACATGGTCAAGGACACAGTCGCTAAACAAAAACTGGAAAATCTTTTATATGACACCTTCGACATGGACAGAGACGAGCTATGAAGAATAAGAACGTACATTCAGCAACGATGCTAGGGCTGCTATTGCTAGGTTCCGTCTCGTCGCTCCAGGCCACTGAACTGGTCTATACCCCCAAGAACCCCGCCTTTGGTGGTAGTCCGTTAAACGGTTCGTACCTGCTTGGTAACGCGCAGGCGCAGAATGACTATGATGATCCTAATGCCAAAAAGGCAACTACTTTATCGGCATTGGAGCGCTTTACTAACCAACTGCAATCTAGCTTGCTCTCTGACGTTCTTGCTAAGGCTCGAAAGGGAGAAGCAGGTAGCCTTCAAACTGACGATTTTATTGTCAATATGCTCAAAGATGAGACTGGACAGTTGGTCATTCATATTACCGACCGAGCAACCGGCGAAATATCCGAGATCGTAACCGGAACGACTTACTAAGCGGCACGCTAAACCAGGAATAGCCATTATGAAACGACTCATGATGTCGTCAGCGTTGCTGTGCGCGATGCTGATGCAGGGATGTTCTGTGCGTGACCCCATGCCCGCCGAACAAAATGCCCAACCTACACTGACCCCACGGGCTTCCACCTATTACGATCTGCTGAATCTGCCGGCGCCGCGAGGCAAGCTTGTTGCGGCCGTCTATGGGTTCCGTGACCAGACCGGCCAGTACAAGCCCAGCCCGGCCAGCTCGTTCTCTACCGCCGTCACCCAGGGTGGCGCCAGCATGTTGGTCGATGCACTCCAGGCCAGCGGCTGGTTCGTGGTGCTGGAGCGTGAGGGTTTGCAGAACATTCTGACCGAGCGCAAGATCATCCGGGCGACTCAGAGCAAGCCCAACACGCCACAAAACATTCAGCAGCCGCTCCCTTCACTGCAGGCAGCCAACATCTTGCTGGAGGGTGGCATCGTTGCCTACGATACCAATATTCGCAGCGGCGGCGAAGGCGCTCGCTACCTGGGAATCGGTGCGTCCCAGGAATACCGGGTCGATCAGGTGACGGTCAATCTGCGCGCCATCGATGTACGTGGCGGACAGGTATTGGCGAACGTGATGACATCCAAGACCATCTTCTCGATTGGTCGCTCGGCGGATGTCTACAAGTTCGTCGAGTTCAAGAAGCTACTAGAGGCAGAGTCTGGCTATACCACCAACGAGCCGGCTCAGCTTTGTGTACTGTCGGCTATCGAAGCGGCTGTCGCGCATCTGATTGCCCAGGGGATCGAGCGTAAATTGTGGGTCGCCTCCGATGTTCATGCGCTGGATGATAATGAAGTCCTGAGCAAGTACGTGACCTCGAAAACGATGCCCAAGTAAGCCAATGGGGCCTCAAGCAGGCCCCATTTCCATAGGTCCGATCAATTCGGGCCTATTTGTATGCACTGACTAGGTGTGCTCAGGTATTTCTTGAGCGTCGGCCATTGCGGGCGTTCCTGTCCATTCACGGGCTCAACCGCCAGGTTGTAGTTACCCCAGCCAGGACCTGCCGCCCAATAGGTTGCCGGGATACAGTTCTGTCTGAGATAGGCCAACATGTTGTCCATCAGTACCAGCCAGCGAGGATCATTGTCCGGGACGCCAAACTCGCCGATATAACCCTTCTTGCCATGCTTTTTCAGCCACTCTACGAAAGGCTTCACACGCGCCACACCATACATGGGGTCCAGTGTGCTGACGTCCACGGTCTCGTAGGTGCCACCGGAGTTGTTATCGAAATAGGTGTGCGCCGAGAAAATCAGATTGTCGGACGGGTCTTTCAGATTGAGCAGCGAATCGTTCCATTGCGCCCAGCGGGTTGCCTCCGCCCAACCATTGCCTTCGACAATAATGGGTTTGACCTTGTCCACCGTACGCACGCCATTGATGCCATGCTGTGCTGCGGTCGGCCAGTAATCGAGCGCACCGTTGGGTTCATTCATGATGTCGTAGGCGTAGAGGGCAGGGTGCTTGGCCCAACGAAAGGCGATGCGGTACATCACGTCGTGGTAGGCCGCATACGGCACGTTCTTTGTACCGATCAGCTCACCGCGATAACGCGCATAGTTATGCAGGTCCAGAATGACGCGCACATTGTATTTCTGTGCATAGTTCATGGTCTGCTGGATCAGCCCTACATAGTCTGGATCGAGCATGTTGTAGAGCTTGGGCTGTAGGCGCTCCCAGATAATAGGGAAGCGAATCAGGCGAACGCCTCTCTCGCTCCAATCCTTGAAATGGGTTTCCGTAGGGAAAATGTAGTTGCGGTTGTTGAGGCCGGGTAGAACATGGGCCGCAAACCCAGCGCCCGACATGTTCAAGCCAACCAGACCGACGCTTAAATCATCCGCTTGGGCTGTAGCGGATAGCGTAGCCACAGAAGCAGAGAGCAGCAGCCCCTGTACTGCACCACGAAAGAGGCGTCTGAGTCGTGCGATGGATTCAAAGCGGTTCATGAAAGTTTCCCCAATATTGAATAAATCAATTACCAGCTGCTGTGTTGCGCTGGATAAGCCGTGACAGTCGTTTAAGCGCCGAGGTGATTTCTGAGGCGCATGCTGTCGTTGTGCTTGGCGTATCGACGGCTTAGCGTTTGGCTTGAGGAACGAAATGGCAGTGAAAGGGCCGTCATAGAGCGGCGATTAGTCGCAATAATGGCTATTTGGAATGATTGATTCAGGGCTGTCAAAAATATGGCGAAAGCGCTTATAAAAATAATTGGCGCGGCTAAGTGACAATGAGTCAACGATTAACCGGAGCTATGAATGATGTTCGGGACAGATATTTTCGTGAACGAAAAACGCACAGGAAGCGCGAGGCGGACCAGCGAAGAGGATTTGAAGCGTTAACAGCTAAAGTTCTAAAGTGTGAGCTTGATCAATATATCGGTGGCCTCTGCCGCTGCTGCAGAAGCCACCGATTCCAAGGGCATTCCAGACGTTAATGTACGGATTGGGCGCCCACCTTGCTGAGCACTGCAAGGGTCTGCTTGAGCGCGACGAAGGCAGCGTTAGTATTCTCATCCGTACTCAACAGGCCGTCGAACAGGCTGGCAATCAGCACGTTATCCCGCTGCGTAAAGGTTTCGATAATGGCCGTTGCGTTCACCTTGGCAGCCGTACCGGTTGCCTGGATATGCTCAACCAGCAGCGAGGCAAGCAGGGCAACATAGCGGGCTGCCAGAGGGTAGGCCTTGAGAAACACACTGTAGGGCGCGTCAAGCAGGCTTGGAGAGAACCCTTTGGCGAGACCACGTTGAGCCGTAGCGGCTGCCAGGTGAATGGCTGCATCACGGTCCTGAATAACGGCAGGATTATCCTGCAGCGCCTTGCTCATATGGGTAATAAGTGTGTTGAGAAATACCTTGCGGTTGGCCAGGTATTCGTCTTCGATATCCAGCAGGTTCTTGTGGATGTATGCCAATTGCCGGGCTTCTTCTTCGCCTTCGGCGGCAATCGTCGCGTTAAAGGCTCGCGTCAACGGCGCGGCGAGGATGCTGGGTTTGCGTCCTTCCAGCTCGGCCTGAAGAATTGGCCCGCTGGAATCTGAAAAGAAGATGCGATCCTTGTACTGCTTGAACAATCCGTTGCGGGCCGTTACCCATTGCTCGGGTTGAAAGAGCTGTACGGCCGTGCTGTCGGAAATGATGACACGGTTCTTGGGACGCGCGGACAGGTAGACTTCCAGCTGTGGGCTGGTGAAGGCGCTGCTATCGATGACAAGGTAGCGATGGCTCACAAAGGTTCCTTGATAAAGCCTGCGGGCCAGCGAACCGGCTTGCAGTGAACAACAGGAGGCATATGATCAAAGCGCCAGGCGCATGGAAAGATCCAGTGCCTTGACGTCTTTGGTCAGCGTGCCTATTGAAATATAGTCGACACCGGTTTCGGCGATTGGGCGAATGGTCGTGTCATTGATGCCGCCCGACGCCTCCAGCCTGGTGCGGCCCGCATTGATTCTTACGGCCTCGCGCATATCCTCAAGCGAGAAATTGTCGAGCATGACGATTTCAGCGCCTGTGGCCAGGACCTGCTCCAACTCAGCGAGGTTCTCAACCTCTACTTCAACCGGTTTGCCGGGGGCGATACGACGCGCCGTCTCTACAGCCTGGGCAATACCGCCACAGGCCGCAATATGGTTTTCCTTGATAAGAAAGGCATCGTACAGACCAATGCGGTGATTATGACAGCCACCACAGGTAACGGCATACTTTTGTGCCAGCCGCAGGCCGGGTAGGGTCTTGCGCGTATCCAGCAGGCGGACCTGAGTACCGCTGACCAAGTCTGCGTAGTAACTGCAGCGAGTCGCTGTGCCTGACAGCAGTTGCAGGAAGTTGAGCGCTGTTCGCTCGCCCGTCAGCAGGGAGCGGGCGGGGCCTGACAGGGTAAAAAGAATTTTGTCAGCCATGACCCGTTCCCCGTCCCGAACCTGCCATTCAACCTTTACGGTGGAATCGATCTGGCGGAACACCTCATCGACCCAGGCGGTGCCGCAGAGGGTGGCGTCTTCGCGGGTAATGACAGTGGCCCTGGCGGTGCGGTCGGCAGGGATGAGCTGGGCGGTGATGTCGCCGGTTCCTACATCTTCAGCCAGCGCAGTGCGGACGTTGGCCTGAATTTCTTGAGGTAATTGTTCTAGGTAGGTGCTGGGCATAGACAGTCCTGGCGTGCAGCGTAAAACGCAGCCGAGTGGATGCGCTTTACGGGCGTGGGTCAAGACGGCCAGATTACCAGAGCTTGGCTGCCGTCGCCTTATTCGATGGGTTCATAAGGCAGACCGACATAGTTTTCGGCAATGGTTTTTCTACCGGCCTCAGAACCCAGGAAATAATCCAGCTCGGTCTGCTGGATGCGGTGGCCAAAGTCATCCGTATCAGGAAAGCGATGGAGCAGGGAAGTCATCCACCAGGAAAAACGCTCGGCTTTCCAGACGCGGCGCAAACAGACCTCCGAATAGCGTTGTAGGAGATCCGTACGGGCGTCGTGATAGACCTTGGTCAAAATCCGGTACAGGGTGCAGACATCGCTGGCCGCCAGGTTCAGCCCCTTGGCCCCTGTGGGTGGAACGATATGCGCCGCATCGCCGACAAGGAAGAGATGACCATACTGCATGGGCTCGACCACAAAGCTGCGCAGAGGCGCGATGCTTTTCTCGATAGAGGGGCCGGTAACAAGTCTGGCAGCGGTTTCGGCCGGCAGGCGCTGTTTGAGTTCATCCCAAAAGCGTTCGTCGGACCAGTCCTCGACCTTCTCGTCAGCGGAAACCTGCACGTAATAGCGGGTACGCGTCTTGGAGCGCATGCTGCATAGGGCAAAGCCGCGCTCATGGTTGGCATAGATCAGCTCTTCGTTCACCGGTGGGGTGTCGGCCAGGACGCCCAGCCAGCCGAAGGGATACACCCGTTCGAACGTCTTGAGCGCGTCTGCCGGAATCGACTGGCGCGAGATGCCATGATAGCCATCGCACCCGGCGATATGGTCACAGTCCAGGCGTACGGTTTCGCCATTCTTTTCAAAGGTCACATAGGGCTTTTCGCCTTTCAGCTCGTGAAGCTGTACGTTGCTGGCTTCGTAGACACTAAGCGCACCACTGGCCTTACGTGCTTCCATCAGATCTCGGGTGACTTCGGTCTGGCCGTAGATCATGACCGTCTTGCCACCGGAAAGCGTCTTGAGGTCGATGCGCTCTTGGCGACCCTCGAACGCCAGCTCGAATCCATCGTGGACCAAGCCTTCCCGATCCATACGCTCGCTGACGCCAGCCTCGCGCAAGAGGTCGACCATGCCCTGTTCGAGGACGCCAGCACGAATGCGGCCTAGCACGTAATCAGGACTCTGACGTTCGAGGATAACGGTGTCGATGCCAGCGTTGTGCAGCAGCTGACCCAGGAGAAGGCCGGATGGACCGGCGCCGATGATGGCGACTTGTGTCTTCATTGTTATGGTCTCTCGCTTATTGTGTCGTCACGTCCGGCGAAGGGGTGGCCAGCGTGCGTTCTTATCTGCGTCGCCTGTATTTTTGGTTGATCATTGCCGGGCGAGAAGGCACTTTACGTAGGAAGTTCTGGACTTTTATAAACACCCTTGCATAAGAATGAGGTCCACCATGAAACCGCCCGTGCCGAATATTCCGGTGTTCATGCTCTATGGCGACCCATTGGAATGGCCTACACCGGACCTGCTGCACTGCGAGTCCATTCCCAAGCGCAGCAGCCTGCACGATTGGGAGATTCAGTTGCACCGGCATGCTGATCTGGTGCAACTGCTCTATGTGCGAAAGGGATGGGCCGAGCTTAATGTGGATGGGCAGCAGACCCGGATCGATGATGCCGCCATCCAGGTGGTGCCTGCCTTTTGCATCCACGGATTTCGGTTCTCGGAGGACATCGACGGTTTTATTCTTACCCTGGCGATGCCCCTGGTTTCCCGGCTGCAGGAGCATCTGGGCGGGCAGACCCAGACCTTCAGCCAGCCTGCGCTTTATCAGGTCGGACGAGAGCGGCGTTACATCCACACGCTGTTTGCCGCGATCAATAATGAGTACAGCTCCTCGGCGCCGGCGCGGGACCTGCTCCTGCAATCACTGGTTGGGGTGTTGGCGGTATGGTTGGGGCGGCAGGTGATGGTGCGCGACGCCCAGGAGCGGCCCGAGCGGGGTCAGTCCTACCTGACTGCGTTTTCCCAGCTGGTAGAGGCGAATTACAGCAATCACTGGCCTATCGAGGCCTATGCCAAGGCGTTGGGTATCACACCGGCCTATCTCAATGGGCTTTGCAGGCGGCTGCGCGGACAGACCTCACTGGGCGTCATCCATCAACGGCTGTTGCTTGAGGCCAAGCGAAACCTGATCTACACGGGCCTTACGGTCAACCAGATTGCGGATCTGCTGGGCTTTTCCGAACCGGCGTATTTCACGCGGTTCTTCAAGCGGCTGGCCGGGGTGTCGCCCTCAGTGTTCCGCCAGGAGTCCTCCTCGCGCGAAGCAGAACTGCATACAGCCTGAGTTCATGGCTACACTGACGGCTCGCTTATCGATAATCGGATACCCATGGATCTTGAACTGGCCCGTACCTTTCTTGAAATTGCCCGGACTGGAAGCTTTCTGGCTGCGGCGGAACGGCTGCATGTGACGCAAACCGCGGTCACGGCGCGGGTACAGAATCTGGAAGCACAGCTTCAGTGCCGGCTGTTCGTACGTAACCGGGCGGGTGCCAGGCTGACGGCAGATGGTCAGGTGTTTGCCGGATATGCCAGTCAGCTGGTACAGACATGGGACGCTGCGCGGCGTGACCTGCCGCTGCCGGAGGGGTTTCGCAATCTGCTCACGGTAGGCGGGGAGGTCAGCCTGAGCAATCCATTGATCCTCAATTGGGTAAAGCGTTTGCGGGAGGCATTGCCTGGCTACGCGGTACGGGCTGAGATTGCCGACAGCAGTCGTCTGCAACAGCAGGTAGAGCAAGGCGTGTTGGATGCGGCACTGGTCTATCAGCCGGAATACTGGCCAGGAATGCAGGTCGAGCAGGTACTGGAGGAAAAGTTGATTCAGGTCTGCTCGGTAGCTCAACCTGAGCCCTACATCTACATTGATTGGGGCGAGGCCTTTCGCAAGCAGCACGACGCAGCCATGCCCGAAAAGGCGAAAGCGGCGCTTTCTTTCAGTCTGGGGCCTCTGGCCTTGCAGTACCTTGTACAGAATGGAGGTGCAGGATATTTCAGGACGCGCGTCGTCCAGAGCTATCTGGATAACGGCATTCTGCAGCGGGTAGAACGAGCACCAGAATTCACCTATCCCACGTATCTGGTGTACTCACGGGACAAGGAAACGCCCGTGCTTCAGGATGCGATCCAGTTGCTGCGAGACGTGATCGGTGAGGACGCAGACTGGTCCCAGCGTTGGGAGGGATGATCCCAGGAGGGCGCATGGTTAAGGCCATGCGCCCTCTGAATCAGGCGGCGCTTTCCTCGGAGGTGCGCTGATTGGCCGCCTCACGGTGAGTAAGTACGTTCTTCAACCAGCGTTGGTAGAGCGCAGCGATCAGGTCGGTCTGGCTGATGATGCCGACCAGGTTGCCCGGCTCATCCAGGACAGGCAGGTAATGCAGGCCCTTGTCTGAAAGCAGTGACACCAGCTCCACGATATGGGTGGTATCCCGCACACATTGCACATGGCGTGTCATAAAGCGCTCAAGCGGGATATCGCCTGGATTACCCTGCGCGTTCGGCGAGCCCGGCTCGATGGCCTTGAACAGGTCGGCCAGGGTCACGATGCCCACCAGATGCTTTGCCTCATCAAGAATCGGCAGCGCTTTCAGGTGATGAGATTCCAGCAGGTTCCAGGCATCCTGTAACCGCGTGTCAGGATGGGCGATCTGTAGGTCCCGCGACATGATCTGAGCGGCGGTGATGGCGCCCATGCTACGACTCAAGGCGTGGCGCTCGGTCTGACGGACCAGGGACTCAAGGTCGTCTCGAGTGATGTCGACAACGCCACCAAACTCCTTCATGGCAAGCTCAAGATCTGCCGTCGTAAAGCCCGCACGCTGCGAAGGAAGCGGGTCTCGTGTGTTATGCGGATTGACAGCGGGCGCCGGAGCCTTTGGGTAAGGCAGGCGAGTCAGGTTGTTGTAGATCAGGGCGCCTGCCAGAACGATTAGCGAACAGAGCGCCACCGGCAGCATGATGTACAGACCGATTTGTTGAAAAGCCGGCCCGCCCAGGCTGACTGCCACGACCACTGCGATGCCCGGTGGATGGAGGCAACGCAGGCTGAACATGGTCACGATGGTCAGCGCCATCGCCACCGCGGCGGCCAGCAGGGTATGGTCGATCCACTGGCCAACCAGTGCACCAATTCCAGCAGCCACTACGTTGCCGCCGATAATCGACCAGGGTTGCGCCAGAGGACTGGACGAGACAGCAAACAGCAGCAGGGCTGATGCACCGATAGGGGCTGCAATTCGCAGCGCAATCTCGAGTCCGTAGAAGTGAGTACACGCCAGAACGCTGGCTACCATGCCCAGGCAGGCGCCAAGCGTGGCACGGACCAGTTCACGGGGCGGGGCTTTGACGGCAACAGGTTTGAAACGCTTGAACCAGGGCAGCAAGGAACGCAGTCTTTTTTTCACGATTATTAGAGGCTTTTATAGGCACGCAGGTAATAGCCTCTTTATCCTAGCGAGCCTCCTGGGATCGATCTAATAAATAATAATGAGCCTTTTATTCAATAAAAGTGAATTAAAAGGCGGGCCTTGAGACCCGCCTCTTTACTCAAGCTTCCAACGATGCTGCTGGCCCAAAGAATTCATAATGACTTTGCGCTTCAGGTACACCCAGCGCTTTCAGCTCACGCTTGATCAGGGCCATGAAGGGCTTTGGACCCAGGAAGTAGGCATCCAGGTCACGATTCTCGGGTAGCCACTGCTCCAGTAGTGCATGTGTTAAAAGTCCGTTTGCATCGCCCTGATCCTCGGGACGCGGATGGCTGTAGCAGAAGTAGCAGCGTAGCTGAGGATGCTTTGCCTTCTGCGCTTCGAGCCACGGGCGGAAGGCTTGGACGCCTGCATCGCGGGCGCAGTGGATAAAGGTAATGGGACGACGGGTTTCGAGTGCCGCTTCCAACATGGTGAGTGCCGGAGTGATGCCGACACCAGCGGTAATGAAGACCAGAGGCTTGTCAGATGGCCTGAGCGTAAACTCGCCTGCCGGTGGGAAAAGCTCAAGACGATCCCCTTCGTTTACCTGGTCGTGCAGGTAATTGGAAACACGGCCATCGGCCTCGCGCTTAACGCTGATGCGGTATTCGCGACCGTTGGCGCGTGCCGATAACGAGTAATTACGGCGTACCTCTTCACCCTCCAGATTCAGGCGCATGCCAATGTATTGGCCCGGTTGAAAGTCCAGCAGGGCACCGCCGTCCTCGGGTACCAGGTAAAAGGACGTGATCTCGTCACTCTCAGCCACCTTGCGGGCAACACGAAACCAGCGACCGCCACGCCAGCCGCCGGGGGCTGCCTCATGAGTGGCGTACAGATCTTCCTCGGCGCCAATCAGGATATCGGCCAGCTGACCGTAGGCTGCGGCCCAGGCATCGATCACTTCGTCAGTAGCGATTTCCTGGCCCAATACCTCGCGAATAGCCCGCAGCAGGCAGGTCCCTACGATGGGATAATGTTCCGGCAGAATCTGCAAGGCGACATGCTTGTTGACGATCTGAGCCACCAGCGGGCCGAGTGCCTCCAGTTGGTCGATATGACGGGCATACATGAGTACGCCATTGGCCAGGGCACGAGGCTGGGCGCCACTGGCCTGATGCGCTTGGTTGAACAAGGGGCGGACCTGCGGGTACTCGTTGAGCATCATCTTGTAGAAGTGAGTCGTCAGCACCTCACCTCCGGTTTCCAGCAGCGGAACGGTGGACTTGATGATTGTGCGTTGTTGAGCGGTTAACATGGTTCAGCTCCTGCGTTGGCTTTACCTGAGTAATACACGAGGCATGCCAATAGCAAGGGCTTTTAAAATCAATAGGTTATCTAGATTCGAGTCATTTTGACTGCTTAATGTGTTTGTCAAAATGACTCTATGAGAGGTCATAATGACCACGGCTCCGTTGTTGTCTGCACTGATTCCCCTGGTCGCCGACCTGTCCCGAGAGCTGCCGGAGCAAGAGCGCTATCGCAAATTATTGCTGGCACTTCGGGAGTTGCTGCCCTGCGATGCCGTTGCCTTGCTCAGGCTGGATGGCGATCAACTGATACCACTAGCCGTACAGGGGCTCAGCCCTGATACGTTAGGGCGACGCTTTCGCATCAGTGAGCACCCGCGGCTCAAGGTGCTGATCGAACATCGAGGGCCGACCCGCTTTGCAGCAGACTGCGACTTGCCCGATCCCTATGACGGTCTGGTTGAGGGCCATGAAGCTCTTGAGGTCCATGACTGCCTGGGCTGCCCGCTGTATGTGCAGGATCAGGTCTGGGGATTGCTGACACTCGATGCCCTGGACGAAGCGCGTTTCGGCACTGTGGATCTGGACATGCTGCAAGCCTTTGCCAGTCTGGCTTCGGCCACCGTAACAGCAGCCGAGCGGATCAATGCTTTGACGCGACGCGTGGCCGATGAAAGCCAGTTGGCTGAACTCTACAAGCAGGCAGCAGGGCAGGTGCGAACCCGTGAGCTGATCGGGCAGAGTGCTGCACACAAGCAGCTCCTGCAGCAGATCGCTCTCGTAGGGGATAGCGCCCTGACCGTATTGGTGACGGGAGAGACCGGTGTTGGCAAGGAGCTGGTGGCCGAAGCCATTCACGCGCAGTCTGCCCGTGCACGCCGGCCCTTGATCAGCATCAATTGTGCGGCGCTGCCGGAAACCCTGGTCGAAAGCGAGTTGTTCGGGCATGTGCGTGGCGCCTTTTCCGGAGCGATCAGCGAGCGCAGCGGCAAGTTCGATCTGGCCAATGGCGGGACGCTGTTTCTGGATGAAGTGGGTGAAATGCCTTTGGCGGCTCAAGCCAAATTGCTCCGGGTTCTACAGAGTGGTCAGCTACAGCGGGTAGGCTCGGATCGTGAGCATCATGTTGATGTTCGGGTCATTGCGGCCACCAACCGCGATCTGGCCGAAGAGGTAAAAGCTGGCCGTTTCAGGGCAGATCTCTACCATCGTTTGAGTGTGTACCCGCTGAAGGTGCCCGCCTTGCGCGAGCGTGGACGTGATGTACTGCTGCTGGCCGGCTACTTTCTTGAGGAGAACAGGGCGCGATTAGGATTGCGTAGCCTGCGCCTGAGTCCTGAGGCGCAGAAGTCATTATTGACCTATGACTGGCCTGGGAATGTGCGCGAGCTGGAGCACCTGATCAGTCGCGCCGCACTCAAGGCGCTGTCGAGCCACGGCGAGCGGCCCCGTATCCTGAGTATCGACAGCCGCTCGCTGGATCTGCCCACTGCAGTACCCATTGCAGACATAACGCCTGCTGTTGAAAGGCCCGACCTGCCTGTTAGTCTTCCCTTGCGCGAAGCGGTAGATACCTATCAGAAGCAATTGATTGAAACATCGCTCGAGCGGCATCACCATCGGTGGGCGGATGTAGCCCGAGAACTGGCCGTTGACCGTGCCAACCTGAGCCGCCTGGCCAAGCGATTGGGGATCAAGTGATGTAGCTAACCTGATCCAGATCAGGTTTTGGGTTCAAGCGCCGCTGCACCATGGGTATCCGGAGCGGTCCAATAGTGCATCGAGCAGGAGAAAGGATATGACGCAGCGACTCGAATATCTCAGCCGCGAGCAGATAAAAGCTATCGCGGCATTGGCAACCTGTACCCAACTTACCCATGACGGGTTTGGTACCGGGCTAGGGGGAGGCTTGGGATTGGGAGGCGAATCCGCCACAGGCTCACTGATCGGTGAAACACTGGCCGAACAGCGCTTGCGGGAGGCGATATCCGGTCTTACCCACGAACAACTGGTTGAGCTGCTGGCGCTGGTTTATGCCGGTCAGGACTGGAGTGCCGCGCGGGCACTGGAAGAATATGCAGCATCCAAGCAGTCGCTACAGGACCTGTGCTCGGAGTTTCTTATCGACAAATGCATTGAGCACAGTCCCTATTTGCATGAGCATCTTGAGCGAGCTTTGGACGTGATCGCCTGATGCTACGGAGCCCACCGGCAGGGCTCCTTGAGAGGCAGGGCGGCAATCAGGTGGGGGGTACCGTAGAGGGAAGGTGGACTTCCACCACGACGTGGTCGTCAATATTTTTGAATTCGGCATGGCCGCCAAAGCTTTCACACAGCGCTTTAACGATGGGAAGGCCCAATCCCCAGCCGCGATCATCGCTGCGGGTGGAAATGAAATAAGGCGTTGCCAGGTTGACCAATACCTCGTCAGGCATCCGGCCCTGGTTGCGAACGCACAAGACAATACGCTCGGCAGACATCATCTGGCTGACGTCGATCCGCGTATCAGGCGTGCCATGCTTGGCGGCATTGATGACCAGATTGTCGACGATGCGCAGCAAGGCGTGCTTGTCCCAATAGACGTGCTGTTCAGGTGACTCAAGGGTGAGCGTGATCTCGTTCTGTACTTGAATCCGCAGGTTACTAATCGCCTCGCCAAGCAGCGTACCAAGGCTCAGCTTTTCACCGTGCAGTTTGACCCCACCGCCCAGGCTGGTATGGGAAATATCCAACACGTTGGTGATCATCTGATTCATGCGCTGCAGGTTTTCCTCGAGCAGCTTCAGCATGTCATCGGTGCGTCGGGCAGGTGTGCGACGCATAAGGCTGGCTACCATGGTCGCGGCGGTCAGCGGGGAGCGAAGGTCATGGTTCAGCGAACGCATGAAGCGCTCCAGCATGATCTTTTCGGCCTCCAGGTTTTCACTGCGGGCAATGGCGACGTTGCGCTGGTTTTCGATGCTCGCCAGACGAGTGCTCGATTTGAGCAAGGACGAAATGGTAGCCAGGACTTCGTCCCGGTTGATCGGGTGGGTCAGGTAGGCCTGGGCGCCCTGGTTGAGTCCCATAGCCTTGTCCTTGCCGCTGACGAACGTGGCCGAGATATTGATAATGGCCGGCATCTTGTTCTGATCCAGCTTCTTTTCAATGGCCTGGATCAGTTCGAAGCCGCTCATGTCCGGCAGGTTGATATCAATGATCACCAGGCTGGTCTGATCGTTGATCAGCTCGAGGCCAGCACTACCGCTTCCGGCCTCGAGAATATCGAAGTCAGGCTGGGACAGCAGAATCTTCCGCAGCACATAACGGTTCGCATCCGTATCATCAATGATGACGATGCGCTTACGGTCACTCATTTCTCAAGCTCCTGGACAAACTCTGTACCTGACAGAGCAACTGCTCAAGATACCCAGGTTGGGATTTTTGCAGAATGGCATGGCAATAGGGTCTGAGGCGGGCCAGCTCTTCATCGTTCAGAGCCTTGGCTGTGTTGACCAGGACGCGACGGTGCATGGACCAGTCCATGCTCTCCAGCAGCTCTTCACCGCTGATATCCGGCAGATCGAGGTCAAGGAAGATGATATCTGGTCGCACGGCATTGAGCTTGTCCATGCTGGCCTTGGCGCTATCAGCCTCGATCATGATCGGGGCATAGCTTTCCAGGGCGCGGGTAACGATATAGCGATCGGCTTCGCTGTCGTCGATCAGCAGAATCGTCATGCCGGAGAGGGCGTTCTGCTCGAGTGTGGAGGCGTTTTCCTCCAGCGCTATCGGGATGCGCAGGTAGAACTTGCTGCCCACGCCCTCCTGGCTGGTCAGATCAATTTCGCCTTTGAGCAGGGTGGCCACCTTCTGCGCCAGGGACAAGCCCAGCCCCGTCCCTTCAATGTTCTTCCGGCCCGGTGATTTGATCCGGTAGAACTCGTCGAATACCTTTTTCTGGTTTTCTTCGGAAATGCCGATTCCGGTGTCGGCCACCATGAATTCGATCTGCTGGTCGTCCGGACGGAAACAGCGAATCGTCACGCTACCCTTGGGCGTGTACTTGAAAGCATTGGAAATCAGGTTGCGCAGGATCTGGAACAGACGCTCCCGGTCCGTATTCAGAATGACGTCTTCCGGCAGGCGGTCGAGCCGGTAGCTGACATTCTCGTAGCGGAACGAAAGCGCGGCGGCAAAGGCTTCGATTCGCTCCAGAAGTTCATTCAGGCTGAACGGTTCAGCCATGACTTTCATTCGACCGGACTGCACTTCAGCCAGATCCAGTAGCTCATTGACCAAGGTTGAGAGTTCGGCAGCAGCATCACTGATGAATTTGACCTGACGGTACTGTTCTCCATTCAGTGGTCCGTCCTGACCGGAGATCAGGAGCTTCGAGATGTTCTCGATAATGTTGATCGGCGTCCGGAACTCATGGGTCATGTTGGAGAAGAAGCGACTCTTAGCTTCGCTGGCATCCTGCAGCTCCTGAGCGGTCTTTTCCAGCTCGGAGTACAGGGCCACAACCCCCTTGTTGGTTTCCTCCAGTTCCTTGTTGGTGTCCTCCAGTTCCTGCTGCTTGGCGCGCAGTTCCGAGGTGGTCACCAGCAGGTCTTCGCTCTGGAGCTGCATTTCCTTGTAAGGGTCCAGCGCACTCTTGTCGGTGAGCTGATGCAGCAGCCGACTCAGCTCCGCCTCGCTGGGAAAGGGCTTGGGTACGGACAGGTATTTGGCGGCGCGGATGCGGGTACCGCTCGAAGAGGTGTCAATCTGGAAATCATCCATCAGGCGCTGGGCGCCCCGCAGACCTACACCCATACCGGTCTGAGAGACGTAGCTGCCATTAAGGATATCGTCCAGATTCTGGATGCCTGCACCGTTGTCCTGCGCTTCAAATCGCAGGCCGTTCAGGCGCCCTTCGGCAGTGGTCATCATGTAAAAGCTGAATCGACCCTGTTTGGCGTACTGGTAGATATTGCGTGCCAACTCAGAAACCGTGGTGGCAACGCGAATCTGGTCGAGCCTGGGTAGCCCAATCCAATCGGCAAGCTGCTTGGCACGTTGGCGACACCAGACGATGTCCTGTTCGCTTTCGATGCGCAGGCTAGAAATCAGGCGGTCATTAGACATGACGTACTACCAGCGCCGTGGCGTCATCCGTTGAGCGCTTGAAATCACGATGAATCAGGGCGGCGATAATGGCGGGATGCTTGCCTAGCAGGCCGGTATACCCTGCAAGGTTGACCCGGGAATTGATACCATCTGAATTCATGACCAGCACGGTAGATTCATCCCAGGGATAGGAAAAGGATTGTACGCGGCCTATCTTGTAGCCAACAGTACCGTTGGCCGAGACCATGCTTCGCGGCCGATCTGCCATCAGGGTGCCGGCAATGTTGCCAACACCACAGAAATTGACGGTGCCTTGTTCCGGTAGAATTTCAGCAAAGGCCAGGGCTGCACCACGTGTACTTGTCAGGGCACGGTGCATGCGCTCCATCAGCTCGGTCAGGGGAAGGCCGGTGGGATGGTTGAGAAATATATCCCGAGCCTTGGCACTGGCTTCTCTGGCCTGTGTGCCATGCCCAAGCCCGTCACACACCATAATCCGGTTGTTCAGCACGGCCCAGCTGTCGCCACAAACTTCCTCCCGCGGATGCGGGGTGCACAACACACCCTCTTCAAACCGCTTGCCTGGAGGCGAGGGCACCAGTTGCGTTCGGGAAAATACAATAGTGCCCTTACCCGGCTGCGAGTAGATATCGAAGCGATCAGACATACGCCGGATCGCCCCCAGTCCAGCCCCCATCGTACCCTTGGTGGAATAGTTGTCGCTCAGGCACTGCGCCACGTTGACCATGCCTGGACCGCTATCCACCGCGATCAGGTCCAGCTCATGATTATTATGGCTCAGGTACAACTCGCCTTCGCCGGCATGGTTGACTAGATTGCGTGCCAGCTCCTGGACAACAAGGGTCAGCTTGCCCAGCACTTCTTCGTCATCGGTCAGTTCGCGGGCATGGCGGATGACCGCCCGGCGCGCAGCATCCACGTGGGCAACATCGGAAACCGAGAATGTCTGGCTGCAATACAATGGGGTCAACGCCACTTCCACAACTCCACACGTGTACCCTGCCCGGGTGCACTTTCGATTGCAAATTCATCCACCAGCCGCTTGGCACCGCTCAGGCCCAGGCCCAGACCATTACCTGAAGTATAGCCGTCCACCATGGCCTTGCTGATGTCATCGATTCCCTTACCCTGGTCGGTGATGACCAGGTGAACGGCGCTGCGGCCGTTACGCATCGTATCCTCGATCACGCATTCGCCACCGCCGCCGTAGATCAGAGCATTACGGGCAATCTCGCTTGCGGCCGTAACGATCTTGGTCTGTGAGACAAGCCCCAGCTTGGCTGTTTCGGCAGATTGGCGTACACGCTGCCGGATGAGGACGATGTCAGTCTCCTGCTTCAGCGGAAGTATGTCTTTCTTCGCCACGCTCTAGCTCCAGGAGTTCATCATCCGCGACCATCTGTTCCAGACGGGCCATCCCTTTTTCTACATTCAGTGCAGTGGCAATGCCGTCGAGTGACAGGCCTAATTCGACGAGCGTGATTGCGACGGCAGGTTGCATGCCCACGACGATGACCTTGGCGTCAAGGATGCGAGAGACATTGGCAATGTGGGACAGCATGCGGCCAATGAACGAATCGACGATCTCCAGGGAAGAGATATCGATCAGCACGCCCTTGGCTCGGTGCTTGACGATTTGATTGGTCAAATCTTCCTGCAGGTCCAGGGCCAGTTGGTCGTGCATGTCGACCTGGATGGACAAGAGCAGGTATTTGCCCATTTTGAGAATAGGGATCTTGTCTACCATGGCGGCTCCTTAGCGTGCCGTAGCAGAAACGAGACGAACGTTGAGCTCTTTCAGAGCCATCTGGAATGCATCGGCCAGCGAGGCTTTGGTCACGACGTCACCCAGCTCTACGCCCAGATGGACGATGGTGGCGGCGATTTGCGGACGAATACCGCTGATGATGCACTTGGCGCCCATCAGCTTGGCGGCAGTTACTGTCTTGAGCAGATGCTGGGCGACCATGGTGTCCACAGTAGGCACGCCGGTAATATCGATAATGGCAAGGTCGGACTCGGTCTGGACGATCTTTTCCAGCAGGGCTTCCATCACGATCTGGGTACGGTTGCTGTCGAGCGAGCCGATCAGAGGGATGGCCAGGATGCCTTTCCAGAGTTCAACGACAGGGGTCGACAGCTCCAGCATGCTTTCCTGCTGTTCGCGAATAATCGCCTCCCGGCTTTCCATGTGGCTTTCAACACAGTACAGGCCGAGCTTGTCCAGTAATTTGCTGGCAATCCATACCACTTCTACGGGATTGGCGCACTGCGCTTGAATCCGTGCAAAAAGAGGCTCTTTCAGCGAGAAGACAAAAGTTGCCGTTTCAGACGGTGAGAATCCCTGCCGGCTCTGGCTGCGAGACAGACGATCCAGCATGGCTTTGACCGGGGTCCATTGGTCATGATGAAGATCATCCAGGCCTTCGGCAGCCGCAACGGTCAATAGCTTGAGCATTTCTCTGGAGTTGCTCTTGACCGTTTCTTCATCAATCAGATCGGTACGAATACCTGCTGAACGTTGCGCAGTGATCCATTCCTCTAACAACTCGCGTTCATGCTGTTGTAAAAGCTCGGCAATAACAGATGCAGGCATTGCTTATCCTCGTAAGAAGAGCGAGGTCGCCAGACGCGTACCTCATGGACATCAGATTCAACCTGAGTGTCCATCATGCAGTATTTTGCGGGCTGGCATGATGGAATCGTGGCGTCGGGTCATTGATGCTGAATAATCAGCCTTTTAATGTGGCCTTCGACCCGCGATTCAAGGGATGGTGCACACACTGAATCAAAGAATTTCAGCGGCAGACAAGCGGAGGGTAGCGCGTGCAGGGCATGAAGCGGTATGGCGTTTCATGCCCTGCCAGGGAGAGTTACTGCGAGCTCAGTGCCTGCTGACCCGCGCCCTGCAGATCCTTGCGGCGGAACAGAACCAACGTAGCCGTCAGGCCAAGTACGGCCGCCAACGTCAGCCAGATGCCCGGTGCGGCACGGTTATCCAGGGTATGGATCAGCCAGGTACAGATGACCGGGGTGAAGCCGCCAAAGGTTGCGGTGGCCAAGCTGTAGGCCAACGAAAAGCCTGTAGTTCGTACGTCCGCCGGCATGACCTCGGCCAGGGCCACGACCATCGCACCGTTATAACTACCATATAGGAAGGACAGCCACAGCTCGACTAGCAGCAGGCGGGTAAACGAGGGCTCGTTCGTTAACCAGATCAGCGCAGGGTAGGCGGTAAAGATAGCCAGAACCGTTGCTGCGATCAGCAAGGGGCGACGTCCGATCCGATCCGATAGCGAACCCATCACAGGTAACCAGATGAAGTTCGAAACTCCTACGCACATGGTGACCAGCAAACTGTCAATGTCGCTCAGGTGCAGTTCGGTCTTGCCAAAGGTCGGGGTATAGGCGGTGATCAGGTAGAAGGATGCTGTGGTCATCGAGACCATGGCCATCCCGGCGATGATCAGACCGAAGTTGCTGCCAATGGAGCGGATTACTTCGCCCAGAGTCGGACGGTGGTGGCGCGCCTGGAACTCGGGCGACTCCTCCAGCGAACGGCGAATGATGAACAGCACGGGTACGATCAGGCAGCCAATCAGGAAGGGAATACGCCAGCCCCAGTCACCCATGTCTTCTGGAGACAGCAAACGATTGAGCATGACGCCCAGCAGGCCGGCAAAGACCACTGCTACCTGTTGGCTGGCTGACTGCCAGCTGACAAAGAAGCCGCGGCGGCCGGGCGTTGCAATCTCGGCCAGATAAACGGATACACCACCCAGTTCGACACCCGCCGAGAAACCCTGCAGAAGACGGCCCAGCAAGACGAGGATGGGCGCAAGCACGCCCAGCGTGGCATAGCCGGGCACCAATGCAATCAGCAAGGTTCCGGTGGCCATCAGGGCCAATGTGATGACCAATCCCTTGCGACGGCCATGACGGTCGATATAAGCCCCTAGAAAGATGGCGCCTAGAGGACGCATTAGAAAGCCCGCTCCGAAAGTTGCCAGGGACAGCATGAGCGAGGCGAGGGGGTTGTCGCCGGGGAAGAAGGTTTTGGCAATGGCGGTGGCATAGAAGCCATACACCATGAAATCGTACATTTCCAGGAAGTTGCCGCTGACAACCCGGAAGATGGCTTTGCCTTTAGAGTTGTTCGCCATGGGTACACACTCGATGTTGGAATAATCGGCCCTGACGTATCTGGTTACAAATATCAGGCTCTTTTGAATCACGTACTTGTAACCATATGTGTAATTGCTACCTTACGGCAAGGCTTGTCAGCATGCGCATTTCCAGTTATGGGTGTCTGGCATCACTATTTTGGAAAAGCAAGAGGGGCAGGCTCTGGCTCGAAACGCCAGACGGACGTGGGTCCGCCTTTCAGCAAGCTTTGGCGCTTACAAAATCGCTTGGTCGACAGCTGGTTTGTGCCCCATCAGTTTCGCTTTTGCAAAATGTGACCGTTTGGGCGTAGTGAGGAGGATTCAACCCGTTCATTCAGCGGGTTCGGCTTTAACTGTCCCGTTTATCTCTGCTAAGACAGCGCATCTCGGCCAGCACCGGTGTGCCTATAAGGTTAGTTTGCTAAGCAATTTAATGGCACACTGAGCGGGCAGCGCGTCGTCTGCACTGGGCTTTTGGCTGAATTGCCGAGCCGTGGAAAGCGATGCGTACCATAAAGACAAACGACAAATGAATTGAATCTCGACTGCCAATGAGATCTTGCACCTCTCGATTTTTACGGTGCACCATTTTTAAGGAGAGCCACCCCTGATGAAGACCTTCAGACTGAGCACGCTAACCCTCTCGTTAATGGCTTGCAGCAGTACAATGGCCTTCGCCGGTCAAGCGGATTCCAATGGATTTATTGAAGACAGCCATCTTCAGCTCCTGAATCGCAGCATGTACTTCAATCGCCAGGTCAAAGGCGATGGCCACCACGAAAACGCGCATAACCAGCGTGATCCTCGCGATTGGTCCTATGGTCTTCTCGCCAATTATGAATCGGGGTTCACCCAGGGAACGGTAGGCTTCGGAGTAGATGCCTTCGGGTATCTTGCGCTTAAACTCGATGGCGGTAATGGCCATGCTGGCAGCGGCAATGTCCAGGTCAACTCGAGCGGCGAAACGCAGGATGAATATTCAAAGGCTGGCGGCGCGGTAAAGCTACGAATCTCCAACACTATTCTGAAGTATGGCGAAATGCAGCCGACGGCCCCGGTGTTTGCGGCAGGTGGCAGCCGACTATTGCCGCAGACTGCACGTGGTCTGAACATCATTAGCAAGGAAATCGATGGTCTGACCCTGGACCTGGGGCATTTCACGGCGGGTACCGAACCAACCTCTACCAGCACCGATGGCGGATTGTGGGCGACCTATGCCGGCGTCGAAACCCGCAAGGTCGACTACCTAGGCGGCGCCTATCAGGTTAATGACAACCTCAGTGTCTCGCTGTATGGCTCGGAATTCCAGGACCTCTGGCGTCAATACTACGGTAACGTCAACTATGCGCTGCCCCTGCAGGATGATCAGTCGCTAACCTTCGACTTCAACATCTACCGTACCAATGATGAGGGGCGCGCCGAGGCGGGCTCCATCAGTAACACGGCCTGGTCTCTGGCAGCGGCCTATAACCTAGGCGCGCATACCTTTACGCTGGCGCACCAGCGCATTCACGGCGATACGCCCTTTGATTACGTAGGCTTCGGCAACAATGGCGCAGGCGGTGGCGGTGATTCGATCTTCCTGGCCAACTCGATCCAGTGGTCTGACTTCAACGCACCGAATGAAAAGTCCTGGCAGGCGCGTTACGACCTGGACATGACGTCCTATGGCGTGCCAGGTCTGAGCTTCATGGCCCGCTACATCTATGGCTATGATATCGACGGTACTCATGCGGATGCTGGCGGTGCCTACGTATCCCGAGACGAGGCGGGTGCGGTAACAGGTTATGCCTACGATCATAATGACAAAGAGCGTGAAACCAACCTGGAGGCCAAGTATGTCGTTCAGGAGGGGCCGGCAAAGGATCTGTCCCTGCGCGTTCGTCAGGCATGGCACCGTGGCGCTGCCTCGACGGGCGGGTCGGTTAACGAGTTCCGCTTGATCGCGGATTACCCACTCGACATCTTCTGAATACGAAAGCCCGGCGCTGTCGGGCTTCTGATTGGCTCACACCAACGGTTTGGGTTCTCGCTCAAGCAGGGCAGGGCTGTCGTTATGAACACTGCCGACAGCCTTGTTCACCGGATACCATTCGAACTGGTCGACAGAAATCGCGCCGTCCTGGGCGATTTCCTCGGCGCGCTCGGGTGAGAGGTCTGGCTCGATCCATTCCCGGGCCGCTTCGGGCGTCAATACCAGCGGACGTCGATCATGAATATCGATCATGCCTTCATCGGCAGCCGCCGTGATGATGACGAAACCATCATCTTCATGTTCGTGTTGGTCGGTCCGATGAAACTGTCCAATGGCGGCAAAGAACATCGGCTCGTCTGACTTCAGCTTGATGAAGTAAGGCTGCTTGCGTTTGGGGTCATCGGCATCCTTTTTCCATTCATACCAGCCGTCCGCTGCTACCAGTGATTTTCCATGCTTCCACAGGCTGCGAAACATTTTACTGGTGGCCGCTGTTTCTACACGGGCATTGATGACAGGAGGCCGCTTTGGCTTGTGTGACTCTGGATCACGTGCCCAAAAGGGTGCGTATCCCCACGGCACTGGATCGAAGCGGATGCCTTCGGTCTCTTCATGCAGCAATTGCACCCGGGTGCCAGGTGCCACGTTGTAACGGCCAATGGGTATGGGGTCGAGTCCGCCTGCAAAGTCGACCGATGTCTTGAGCGCCTCGATATAGTCTATGGCGGTCCGGTATTGTGCAAATCGTCCACACATGAAGAAATGCCTGGCTGCTAGTACTGTCCAGTCGACAACACCGCCTGGCATAAGAGTTCATTTTTTAGGAAAGGCGCAGCAGGGCGGCGGGCGGTGCATCCTGATACAGGAGGCGCTAGAAGGCCCTTGGCTAGTAATAGTCAAACTCCCTAAAGGGGCCTAGAATTTCAAGCATATTCACCTTTGAATAAGGTCGCAGCAGTATGTCGATCCGCGCCAAGCTTATTACGCTGGTAATAGCCATCTTGGCTCCGACACTGTTGGCTTCTACATTCGCCATCTACTACGTCTACCAGGATCAGCGAAGCAAGGTGGAAGAGAGCATGCGGGCCACCACCCGGGCGCTTTCGCTGGCCGTTGACCGTGACCTGCTCAGGCGTGATGCCATTATCTCGACTCTGGCCATTTCGCCTTCCCTTGAGCGCAACGACCTTGAGGCCTTCTACAGGCATGCGCGACGGATTACCCAGACCTGGGAAAACTCCATCATCCTATTCGACCTGGACGGCCAGCAGCTGATAAATACCCGTAGACCTTTTGGTGCAGACCTTCCCCATAGCATTAACGCTGAAATCAATGCTACCGACTTCAACAAGCCGTTACTGGTGAGCGGACTGTATGTCGCGCCTGTGGGGAAAGAGTACAGCTTTGCGGTCCGGCGGCCTGTTTTTCGTGATGGGCAGGTCGCCTACTTTATTGCAATGGGCTCGTTTGCCTCGCAAATGGATACGGTGCTTAAAGAGCAGCAGCTGCCCCAGTCTTGGCTGGGCGTCATCATGGATTCCAGGGCTCAAGTCGTAACCAGAAGTAGCCGTCCGCAGGACTTTGTAGGAAGACAGGCTTCAGGCCCTTTGATGGATCGGCTGATGGTCGATAGTGAAGGGTTTCTCGATTCGGTCTCGCTGGAAGGCATGCCCATGCGCTCCTTCTTCAGCAAGGCACCCTTGTCGGGGTGGTCAGTGGTTATTGGCCTCCCACGCGCGGAAATTCAGCGTACGGCTATTCATGCCTCGATTGCCGTCATCGTAGGATCACTGATTCTGTTGGGGTGCGCCATTCTTCTAGCCTTCTGGATGGGGCGCAGAATCGCGCAGCCGCTTCGTCTGCTGGATCAAACGGCCCAGGCGCTGGGCCGAGGCGAGGCGATCAAGCCCATTGCAACAGGCATGGTTGAAACGGACCGCACTGCTAGCGTACTGGCAAAGGCCAGCGAGGAAATACAGAGCGCCAACGCCAAGATGAACCAGCGGGTGGATGAGGCGGTTGCTCAGGCCGAGCGCTCGCAGAAGGCGTTGCTGCAAGGGCAGAAACTGGAATCTCTGGGGCGCCTCACCGGCGGTATTGCTCACGACTTCAATAACCTGCTGCAAACGCTAACTATGGGGTTGGCACTGGCTGAGAAGTCAGCCACGACGCCCCGCGCCCAAAAAGCGATCGAAGCCTGTAGCCGGTCTGTCGAGCGGGGCACCAAGTTGACTCGCCAGCTCATGGCGTTCAGTCGCAGCCGGGTTGATGAGGCTCGTACAGTGGACCTGCGTACGGTCCTGATGGGTATGGGCGATCTGTTGGATGGCGCCTTGCCCAGCCGTATAAGGCTCACGCTGGAAATACCGGACCAGTCCTGGTCGGTATTCCTCGATCCGCTTCAATGCGAGCTGGCCGTCTTGAACATGGTATTCAACTCCCGCGATGCCATGCCTGATGGCGGCGAAATCACCGTCTCGCTGGTGCGTAAGGTAATCCAGACCGGTGAAGTAGAGGGATTGGCAGGGGGAGAATACGTGGCGTTGTGCGTGAAGGATAATGGCCATGGCATGAGTGAAGATGTGCAGGCCAGGGCCATGGAGCCGTTCTTCACGACCAAGGAGGTGGGGCAAGGCACCGGGCTTGGGCTTGCCCAAGTCTATGGGTTTGCCAGGCAAGCGCGGGGGACGGTGCTGATCGAAAGCGCTGTAGGCGTAGGCACGACCCTTACAATCATGCTGCCCCTGGGGGAGGCCGTATTGATCGAGCACCAGGAGGCCGCTTCCGACAGCGCGTTGCCTGTTGCGTCTGCCCGGGTGTTGCTGGTGGATGATGACGAGCAGGTGAGGGAGGTGGTCGGACCGATGCTGGAGGAGTTGGGGTTTGAGGTAACCACAGCCGCCAATGCCGACGAGGCCTTGCAGCGGTACGAAACGATGCTGTCCGGCTCGCCCAGCGTACGACCCAACATCATCTTTTCCGACATCATTATGCCTGGCCGTCTGGACGGCGTCGGACTGGCGTTGGCGCTACGCGAGCGCGATCCAGGTTTGCCGATTGTATTAGCCACCGGTTATACCGAGCACGCGGTAAAGGATTATGGTTTCAAGGTCCTTTCCAAACCCTACGATTTGAAGACCCTGGCGCAAACCCTGAGAGATGAACTCGACCGCTCTGCCGCCTGAATAGGCATTAAGCATTACCCGTCCAGGACAGCTGTTGGGTATCGCTGGGCTGCACCCAACCTGCTGAGCGGAGTAACGGAGAGGGCAATTAGGATGGGTTGAGCAACACGATACTCAACTGGAGCGCAAGAACCGAATCAGTAAGGTATCCAGCAGAGCGGTTGAAAATTGCATCACGGCATCCAACCGACTCGCTTATGACCACCTGACCACAGGATGCCAGCCTTTAGTCAGGCTGGCATCTCATACGTCAACCCATTCGGGCCTGTATCAGCAGGGCGTAGCCCAGCGCCATCAGCGTCCAGGCTAACAAAGGGCCAAAGGCCCACTTCCAGACTTTCGCCCGAGGGTCGAACCCTACGCCGTGCACAAAGCCGCCCGCCACGCCCCACATCACCAGCATAAGCATGCTATGGCTGTAGTGGCCTTCGGCATTCAGAAACGCAGTGGGATAGATGAGCAGCAACAGGCACAGTGGCGAGGCGAGGAGCAGGGAGAGTACCCTGAACCCTCCTCGCAGCAGCACCGGGCGGGCGTGGGTGATCACGGCTGGATCTCCTCGTCGAGATTTTCAGTCGCTTCGAGCCACAATGCATTCATGATGCCGAAGCCGCACGCCAGAGCGATACCGAGAACCCAGGTGAAATACCACATGATGATGACTCCTGAAGATATTTAGGACCTGTCCGACCGATCCCTGGGACTGTTCTGAGCCTCCTCAGGGTCGGCCGAACGACTAGACGAATGAATCAATAAAGGCCGTGGGGGTTGTCGTTGATATGCGCGGTAGTCACCTTGCCCCACATCTTCACGTAACCCCACAGGGTATAGGTCAGGATGATCGGGACAAAGATGCAGGCTGCTACCAGCATGATCCCCAGAGTCTTGTGACTGGAGACGGCATCCCACATGGTCAGGCTCGCCGCGGGATCAAAGCTCGACGGCATGATGAAGGGGAACAGTGCAAAGCCTGCGGTGCACAACGTACCCACAATGGCCAGGCTGGAGCCGAGGAAGGCTACCCAACTGCGGCCGGAAGTCGAGGAGAGCAGGGCCATCAGCCCACCCACGATACCGATGACCGGGGCCAGCTTGGTCATCGGATATTGAGCGTAATTGGTCATCCAGCCGACGTTGGTCTGGGCGACTTCCTTGGCTAGCGGATTCAGTGCGGCGTTGGCGTCAAAGCTGGACAGCAGGGCGAAACCGTTGATGCCACCCATCCACAGCCAGACACCCGCCCCGATAAAGGTAGCAAGGAACGCCAGCGCCAGAATCTGCGAGGCGCGGCGGGCGCGTTGGCTGATGGCACCTTCGGTACGCATCATCAGCCAGGTACCGCCATGCAGGGCCAGCATAGTAAAGCTGACGATACCGGCCAGCAGGCCGAAGGGGTTCAGCAGTTGCCAGAAGCTACCGTGATAAGAGGCACGCAACGTGTTGTCCAGTTCCAGCGGTACGCCTTGCAGAAGGTTGCCAAAGGCCACGCCAAACACGACCGAGGGCACGACTGCACCGGCGAACAGCCCCCAATCCCAGGCCTGACGCCATTGGGTATTTTCCAGCTTGCTGCGGTAGTCGAATCCCACCGGGCGTACAAAAAGTGCAAACAGCACTACCAGCATGGCCCAGTAGAAGCCTGAAAACGCGGCGGCATAGACCATCGGCCAGGCGGCGAACATCGCACCGCCTGCGGTGATCAGCCACACCTGGTTGCCGTCCCAGTGGGGCGCAATGGTGTTGATTACCACGCGCCGCTCGTTGTCGGTACGGCCAACGATGGGCATCAGAATCGCCGCACCCAGGTCGAAGCCATCGGTCAGGGCAAAGCCAATGAGCAATACCCCCACCAGCACCCACCAGATCAGTTTAAGACTCTCGTAATCAAACATAAGGGTGTTCTCAGGCAATGATGGTTGGAGTCGCAGCCGCTTCCGGCGCCTGCGGCAGTTCGGTCTTTGCGCCTTTCTCAAAGTGGTAGCGACCGGTGTGCAGGCTGGACGGACCGAGGCGAGCGAAGCGGATCATCAGGTACATTTCGATCACCAGCAGGCCGCTGTAGAAGACGATCAAGGCGATCAGCGAGCCCCAGACATCACCTGTAGAGACGCTGGAAGCCGACAGGTGAGTAGGGAGCAGTTCGCCAATGGACCAGGGCTGACGACCGTTCTCGGCGACAAACCAGCCCGTCTGGCCGGCAATCCAGGGCAGCGGCAGGCTGAACAGGGCAAACTTGAGCAGCCAGGTCTTGGTGGCCTCGTTGCGGCGTGCCACAGCGTAGAAGGCGCAGGCGAACAGGACCAGCATCAGGAAACCCGAGGCGACCATGATGCGGAAGCTCCAGAAGATGCCAGATACGTGCGGGATGGTGCTCTTGGCCGCTTCCTTGATCTGGGCATCGGTAGCCGATACCACATCAGGGGTGTATTTCTTCAGCAGCAGGCCGTAACCGAGGTCTTTTTTCACATCGTTGAAGGCAGCGATGTTTTCAGGGGTCTTCTCACCGCCACGCAGTTTTTCCAGCAGACTATAGGCCACCATCCCGTTACGGATGCGGTCTTCATGCTGGTCGATCAGCTCATGAATACCGGTTACCTGCTTGTCCAGCGAGCGGGTGGCGATAATGCCCATGACATAGGGAATCTTCACCGCATAGTCGGTGCGCATGGTTTCCTGATTCGGGAAGCCGAACAGGGTGAAGGAGGCCGGAGCTTCTTCGGTATGCCATTCGGCTTCGATGGCGGCCAGCTTGGCTTTCTGCACGTCACCCACTTCGTAGCCGGACTCGTCCCCCAGCACAATCACAGACAGCACCGAGGCCAGGCCGAAGGCAGAGGCGATTGCAAAGGAGCGGCGGGCAAAGCCTACGTCACGCTTCTTCAGCAGGTAGTAACTGGAGATGGCCAGCACGAATACCGAGCCGGTCACATAGCCTGCCGCCACGGTGTGCACGAACTTGACCTGCGCGACCGGGTTCAGCAGCAGGGCGCCAAAGTCGGTCAGCTCCATGCGCATGGTCTCGAAATTGAACTCGGCGCCCACCGGGTTCTGCATCCAGCCGTTGGCGATCAGAATCCATAAGGCCGAGAGGTTGGAGCCCAGGGCCACCAGCCAGGTTACCGCCAGGTGCTGCTTCCTGGACAGCCGCTCCCAGCCAAAGAAGAACAGGCCGATAAAGGTCGATTCGAGGAAGAATGCCATAAGGCCTTCGATCGCCAGCGGTGCACCGAAAATATCGCCCACATAGTGGGAGTAGTACGCCCAGTTGGTGCCGAACTGAAATTCCATCGTCAGGCCGGTAGTGACCCCCAGGGCGAAATTGATCCCGAAGAGCTTGCCCCAGAACTTGGTCATATCCTTGTAGACCTGCTGGCCGGTCATGACGTAAACCGTTTCCATGATGGCCAGCAGGAAGGCCATGCCCAGCGTCAGGGGAATGAAGATAAAGTGATACATCGCCGTCATGGCAAACTGCAGACGCGACAGGTCGACGACTTGTTCCGAGATCATCTCGGTGTCTCCTCAATTTTAAGCGAAGCGGGAGTGGCACCCAAAAGGCGTTGGCTCATTTCCACGGTGCCGTCCTTGGGAACGGTGGGCGCGTCGAACCAGAGGGCCTTGATGCCCATGAGCAGGGTCAGCTTGATCAGGAGAATCACGGCGATCTCCTTGGCCAAGCGGTGTTTAAGAAAGCTGAAGGGCGAGTTCATAGTCGATACTCCGTGGAGTATCGGCATTAGAGACGATGGCAGGGTGCTATCTATTGATCTGGCGCAATGAAATCAGAGTAGAAGCATCCCTCAAGGGATGGCAGTTTGCCGCAGGGGTCAGGTGTAGCGGATGAAAACCTCGCGAACCTTGGCCAGCGCCTCGGCACTGTCCTGATCGGGATCGCTCATGGCCTCTTCAATCAATGCTGTCAGCATCAGGCGATACGCTTTTTCCAACGCACTGCGTGAGGCAGAAAACTGCTGGGCCACCGACTCGAAGCGCTCTCCGCGTCGGATCATGGCCTGAAGGCCCCGAATCTGGCCTTCGATACGGGCCAGCCGCTTAAGCATCACCTGCTGCGCTGTGGGGTGTTCGAGTAGATCATCATTTGCGGAAAGATCCGATTTCATGAAGCGCTCAGTAAACATAACGAGGCCACGCTCTTTGAAAGGCGTTATGCCATAGGGCGAGGCGGAAAAACGTAATCAAGATCATGGCTACTGCTTAAAGACACGTCTTATCCATTAATAAAGGAGGCGCCAAAGCGGCTGATAAGCAGCAGGGCTTGCGAGTTACCTCCAGATGGAAAGGAGCAGGTTACGAGTCCAGGCCCATCAGAGCTGACGTTACGATGGCTGGAGCCTCGCAAGGGTATGTCCGATGTAGCCTAGCAGGTGATGCCGGTGGCCCTTGTCTAGGCAGCGGACTAATTCGCTCGCGATTGACTTGAATCAATTGAGGTGACGGGCTGTGCTCTTTATGAAGCAGTGAGGTGTGTTTACTGCGGTTTACAGGGTATCCGTACCAAGGCAGCTTGAATGACATCAATCGGGTCGCGGCACATGAGCACAGCGGTTTACTCAAGGCAGAAGAGACTCGCTGCGCTGCACGCTTTGCAACACATGGCCACTAACCTTTCCGTGTTTATCCTTCTGTCGGATCAGGCCGCTGGTAGGCCTCTGAGTGCTGCCGATTTGATATTGAAAGCAACAGTTCATGAACGGTATTGATTGATTTGATTAGTAAGTTTTCATGATAAATCAATCGATTAACGTGTTTTCTTAATGGGGATTCAATTTAACGTTAAGGTTCTCAGCGAGACGGCCGTTACAATAAAGACGATTACAGATTATTGGCGTCAAGGTGTATGCTCCGCACGCATGCTTGATATCGAATGGCCATCGCTCCGCGTGATGAAGCAGCTGTTGGCTGTGCAAGGTGCAGACAGGATCGTGCAGGTCAGGCTGCCAGGGTAGGCCAGTAACCATTCATTATCCGATTTGTTTCATCGCGTGGCGGTGAACGTAGTTATCAGGATTTTCTTGTGCGGAACCGCTTCTCTCAAAGCCCGATTCATTTTGCGCCGCCCTTGTTTCTGGCAATGGTGGCGTGGCTGCTTAGCCTGTATTGGCCGGGCACGGCTTTCATGGCATCGCTGTTCAGCGTACTCCCAACGCTTCTGGTGTTGTTGGGAGGAGCCTTTTGTGTGGTCTATCAGCGGCAGAGCCAACTGTTTTCCCTGGTCACGCTTTACATTGCACATTTTTCATTGTCGCTTCAGGTCAGCCATTATCAGCAGACCCATACGCTCAACCCTGAAACGCCCTTAGTCTTTCACCTTGCCACAGTCATGACTCCACTGCTGATTGGCATCTATTGCGTTTGGCAGGTCAAGGCGCATCTGCTGCAGGACAGCATTGCCCGGCTGACGCTACTGATTGTGGCAACAGTCGTCCCGCTAGCACTGGGCCGTGTCTATCCCGAGGCGATGCTGCACGCGGTCGATACCATCTATTGGCCCATGCTGCACGGCGACTGGATGAAGCTGGCGCAGCTGGCCTACTTCACTTTTATCGTGGGGTTGGGGCTTGTCATCACGCGATATGTTCTCTTGCCAAGGCCGCAGACGGCGGCGCCTATTGTGGCTATTGGCTGTCTGATGTGGATGTGGTCCAAGGTCTTTATCGAGCCCCAGATTCTGGATGTAATGATCAGCTTTGTTCAGCTCATCATTATCGGCTCGGTCATTCATGAAACCTTCTACATGGCCTTCCGAGACGAGTTGACCGGTATTCCGGGGCGCCGTGCGCTCAATGAGCGCTTGAGTCGCCTGGGTAACCAGTACGTCATTGCCATGGCGGACGTGGATCACTTCAAGAAATTCAACGACACCCACGGCCATGACGTCGGCGATCAGGTACTCAAGCTGGTCGCTAGCAAGATGCGCAAGGTCGGCGGTGGCGGCAGTGCGTATCGGTATGGCGGCGAGGAGTTTACGCTGCTTTTTCCAGGCAAGACGCTGGAAGAATGCCTGCCGCATCTGGAAGCTGTGCGGCGTAGCATCGAAGAGTACCCTTTGCGTATCCGGGACAAGCAGAGCCGCCCCCAGGATGACGAGCGGGGCAGGGAGCAACGTGGCTCCGGTGAGGCCAAGACTGTCTTTATCACAGTCAGCATGGGCGTCGCAGAGCGGGGCGTGGCAGCGCGCACCCCTGAAGAGGTCATCAAGTGTGCGGATCAGGCACTGTATAAAGCCAAGGGCGCTGGCCGTAACAATGTCATGCCTTATGGGCAAAACGCCCAACCTGCTTCACGGGTCAGGCGGGCCTGACCTTGGTGCCGTGCAAGAAGAGCTGCACGGCATGGTCGATAAGCCCGTCCAGTTCCTCTGAGGTAGATGAGGGGCTGACCTGGAGCGGCGCGGCGCTGGGCGCCTGGAATTACCATACCGAGCAGCATGATCAACGCCTCCCTGTCGTCCGGTATATGCCAGCGTCTCGCCTGGATACTTGTAGCGGTAACTACCGCGTCAGCGCAGGCGCCAACGCCCTGGAGCGCCCACTCAAGGCACAGGTGCGCCTTACCGAGAAATACCTCGCGCCGTAACCGTGAAAAGCCGCAGCTACCGCTGCGGCTTTTCGCTTCCGCGGTATCTGCTTGTCCTATGTTGGGCACCCTCGGGCCATCCCTGGGTCATACCTGTATCGATAAGCCACAGTAAGTCAGTGCAGCCATGCGACCGATCACGATAAACCTCGAAGCGCTCAGATCAGTCCTCACCAGTGAGGCCCGACACGACCACGTACTCGATCTGGAAACCGGCAAGCTCCTGAATCTGACCGAGGATGACTTTGAAGCCGAAGAACTGCACGCCATCGAAACCCAGAAAGACCGCTACGTGCCCATCGAACCACTGGGTATCGCCGAGCGCGTAGCCATGCGCGAAGCCTTTTTGTTCGATCTTCATGACCCCCATGCACATCCGGTGCTCTCCCGCGCCTTGACCGACCGCAAGCCGCTGCGCACCTTTGACTATGAACTCAAGAATTTCCCCAAGGCCCAGAAAGCCTGGGAAGCCTATGAGGCTACTCAGGTCAGCCAATATGCCCTTATCTGGCTGCACGACCACGATCTGGAGCCCGTTTCAGAAGACTACGCTTCCCAGCCTGATGTTAAAGAAGGCGTGCCCGAAGGCATTCTGCGCCGCATGAACAAGAGCAACGTTCAAGAGTAGAGCGCTACCTGATAGCAGCAGGTGCCTGAATAGATGACTCAGGCACCTGCCTGGATACCTCTGATCCCCTCTACTGGCCCGCCCGTTCTGCACAAATAAATTTGATGAAGCTATCTAGCCAACCGAACTGTCATATGGGATAGATAGGATGGACAAAACATAACAAGAAAGTCATCTGTATAACGGGGGATGGAGACCATGCGTGGTTTAGTAGTAGTAAGTCTGATCACGTTACTGACAACCGGCTGCGTCATGAGCGGGCGCAACATTGACGAGCAACAGGTAGGGCAGATCGTCGAGGGCCAGACGACCCGCTCACAGCTCATCGCCATGTTTGGCGAGCCTCAATCCAAAATCCGCAAGTCGGGCTATGAGATGCTGTACTGGTCCTATTTCAATTCAGGCTTTCTCGCTGCCTCTGAACAATCCAAGGGCCTGCGCGTCCTGATCGATGAAGACGGTACGGTCAAGAAATACCAGGCAATCAACTCGAATACCAAGTCCGCACTGGCACAAAGCGATATCTAAGCGCATTCATACCATTTTCCTGTGCGTTGCTCAGTGGCAGCGCACGGGCAAACTCATGTCTTCTGCCTACAATCCTTACAGCAGGTATGTATTTTTTGAGGGATGACATGCGGAAGGTAACGGCGCTAACGCTGCTGCTTGGGGTGGGATGGCTAGTGCTGGTCGCCATTACGCTTCGCGGTACTGTCGAGATGGGCTTAGTGACGGGCCTGTACACCTTTGTAGGCGACTTTGCTCATCCGTGGCGAGCGCAGTTCCACTCAGACCTGAGCCTGAACGTTTTTCTGATTGCCCTCTGGCTTCTCTATCGAGCCCGCTCCTGGCAGGTTGGTCTGCTATGGGGCTTGCTGGCACTCATGGCGGGCGCCTTGTTTACGCTGCCTTACGTAGTGATAGCAATGATTCGGGCGAAGGGGGATTGGCGAGTGCTGCTACTGGGAAGGCAAGCCAGGATGTCAGCCCCGCTTGAATCATGAGGAAGCGAATTGGAGCGGGCGAAGGGAATCGAACCCTCGTCATGAGCTTGGGAAGCTCAGGTAATGCCATTATACGACGCCCGCTTCGGGAGGCGTCCTTTGTACCAGAAGCCGAGCCTTGGGTGAAGCCTCTTGATAAGGTTTTTGTGCGAGGGAGTCTAGGGCGGGTTTTGCGGTCTAACCCTGTGCCACGTAGAGTGGCGTGAGAGGGGTAGTGTTGTGCTGCTCCAACGCTGGCTGCTTAGGGAGGGCGTTCGTATGCCTCGCTTGGGTTCTGTTCAAGGTTTTATCCCCCCGTACATCCTCAGCCGTATCGTTGATCATGGTGATGAACGCCAGCGCTCCTGCGCGTTGGGTACGCTGAGTCATGTACGTACGCTTTTGCATAATCCAGGCCCGCCTGGTGTGCGTCAGGCACCGGTGAGTGAGCTGGAGCGTACCGATGATGAGCGTGCACAGCGCAGCATCTATGATGCAAAAAATGGTAACCAGTTGCCGGGTGTGCTGGTTCGCAAGGAAGGCCAGCCTGCCGTAAGCGACATTGCTGTAGATGAGGCTTATGACCATCTCGGCTCCACCTTCGATTTCTTCTATCAGGTGCTGGGCCGCAACTCCATCGATAACCGGGGCCTGCCGCTTTCGGGCACGGTGCATTACGGTCAGGACTATCAGAACGCCTTCTGGAATGGCGAGCAGATGGTATTCGGCGATGGGGACGGCGAGATCTTCAACCGCTTTACCATTTCGCTGGATGTCGTTGCCCATGAGCTTACCCACGGGGTGACGGAAAGTGAGGCGGGGCTGGTGTATTACAACCAGTCTGGCGCACTTAATGAGTCCGTGTCCGATGTCTTTGGGGTCTTGGTTAAGCAATACAGCCTGAAGCAGCGAGCCGAGGAGGCCAACTGGCTGATCGGGGAAGGGCTGTTGACCGAGAAGATCAATGGTCGTGGTCTGCGCTCGATGGCTGAGCCGGGTACGGCGTATGATGATCCGATGCTGGGCAAGGACCCGCAGCCTGGCCATATGCGTGACTTCATTGAAACGCGGGATGACAATGGCGGTGTGCACCTCAACTCGGGCATTCCAAATCGGGCATTCTATCTGGCGGCAACCGGGATCGGCGGATACGCATGGGAGACAGCGGGCCGCGTCTGGTACGACACCCTATGCGACAGCCGCTTGACCAACGATGCTGATTTTGCGGCCTTCGCTCGACTCACCGTTTCGAATGCCGGTCGCCGCTTCGGCGCAGAAGCGCGCGAGACCCAGGCAATTAACAAGGCCTGGGAAGACGTTGGGGTAGAGCTGACCTGAGGAGGTCATTATGAAAGAGCTACCGAAACTGGGACCGGATGCCTTGTTAAGGCTTTCTCGACAGGGCGGCTTTGCAGCGATCCATGCGCTGGCGCGCCCACGGGAGATCGATTTTTCCAGTTGTAATGAGGATGAGCGCGGACGAATCTGTTCCGTGCTCGAGCGTTCGCTGCCAGCCTCGGCGGAAAGCGTAGGGCGTGGCGATCAGCGGTATTACAAGATCGAGTTGCGCTTCAAGGACAAGCCCGACGAGATCACAATTACCGTTCCGGAAGACCGTGCACCCAACGAGCTGGTAAGGCTGTGGGATAAGGGCGACGCCAAGGTGCCCTGATCCCACTTCACGCCTAGTGTCTGGCCGTCTCGCCTGGCACCGGCGCATCAGGGGGCAGGACGCCCTGCTCCCGCAGTGTTGTCCAGAGTTCCTGCGGGATTGGTACCTGCATCAGTTCAACGTTTTCCCTGACCCGCTCAGGCTTGCTGGTGCCCGGGATCGTGGCGGCTACAGTAGGGTGTGCCATGCAGAATTGCAGGGCTGCAGCGCGCACGTCGACGGCGAACTGTTCGCAGACCCATTTGAGGTGCTTGGCTTTTTCCTTAATGGAGGAATCAGCCTCGGCATAGTTGTAGTTCTCGCCGCCCGCCAAAATACCCGAGTTGTACGGACCTCCTACAACAATACCTACGCCGCGCTCCAGGCACTGCGGGAACAAGGTGTCCAGCGCCTCGCGATGGTCCAGCAGTGAGTATCGACCCGCCAGCAGAAAGGCATCCGGGTCAGCCTGTTCCAAGGCAAGACGGCAAGGCTCGACCATGTTCACACCCAGCCCCCAGCCTTTGATGAGGCCTTCTTCGCGCATCCGGGTCAGTGCAACCGCTGCGCCTTTCATGGCCTGGTCAAAATACTCTCGCCATGTAGGGCCGAACTGGTCTTCGGATACATCATGGATCCAGACGATATCAATCCGGTCGGTTTTGAGGCGTTCGAGGCTGTCTTCAATGGAACGACGGGCACCGTCTGCGCTGTAGTCCAGAATGCGGCGGTAGGGGCGCTCGTTGACGAACGGGGCCGCATTCTCAGGCTGGTCGGCCTTTTGCAGCAGACGGCCAACCTTGGTGCAGAGGGTGTATTCATCCCGGGGTTTTTGACTGAGCACCTCGGCAAAGCGAATTTCCGACAGGCCGGCACCATAATGGGGTGACGTATCGTACAGGCGAATACCGGCCTCCCAGGCCGCTTCAAGCGTGGCGGAGGCTTGTTCTTCGGTGAGCTCATGAAACATGTTGCCCAGCGGGGCGCCGCCAAAACCGAGGCGGGGAACGTGAATGCGCATACGGCTCTCCTGGCTGATGAATGATTCTTATGCCGACCGGAGTGCGCGACGAATGTTCCTCAGTGGTCTAGGCAGGGACGCCGCATGCGATTTCTGTAGCGGTAAGAGGGCGATATTCACCGGGTGCTAGGGCGGGGTCGAGCACAATGGGACCGATCCGCTCCCGGTGCAGGTGCAAGACCTGATTTCTAAAGTGCCCGAACATGCGCTTGACCTGATGATAGCGGCCTTCGATGAGAGTAAGCCGCGCGCTGCGCTCGCTCAGGATATCCAGATGGGCGGGCAAGGTAGTAAGGTCTTCAAACTTGAAGTACAGCCCGGCGGCGAATGTGGAGGCGTATTCCGGCAGGATCGGGTTGGCCGTCTCGACGTAATACACCTTGGGCAGCTTGCTGCCGGGCAGGGTCAGACGACGAGACCAGAGACCATCGTTGGTGATGAGCATGAGGCCTGATGTGTTCAGGTCCAGACGGCCGCTCAGGTGGAGATCATCCTTGTCCTGTTCGTTCAGCAGATCGATTACCGTGGGGTGATCCGGATGCTGCGTTGCGCTCACATACCCAACGGGTTTGTGCAGCATGAAGTAACGAGCAGCCTTGCCAGGTTGAAGCAGCTCGTCCAGCAACTCGACCCGATCGAAGAAGCGTACCTCGTAACGGCCATCGCGCACAGGCACGCCATTGATCCGTACGTGTCCATGCGCTAGATGCATGCGTGCGTCCAGGCGGTTAAGGGTCGGTCGGTTACTGATGAAACGATCCAGGCGCATCAGCCGTTAGTATCCATTTCATGTTCTAAGGTAGCACTGGCGCAGCGGGCGCACAGGCAAGCCACGTTGCGAGCGTCTTCCGGCAAGGTCTCGAGTGCTTCGGGAGCGATACGAGTGTGGAAGCACCAGCAGTCAGTCACCGGTTGGCTGCAACCGAGCTGAGCACAGCCATTGGGTTGCCCGCAGCGAGGGCAGAGATGGGGTGGATAGGCTGTGTTCATGTCTGTCGCCTCGTGCGCCTGTAAGGGCGTACGGAAATCGAATGTAAATAGGGGGAGACCGTAATCGTACCCCGTGTGAGGCAGTACGGCTATGAAGACCAGCCGTATGGGCTACGCTTGCTTACGTTCTTTGACTGATGGCCCGCAAGGGTGGGGATAAGCGGTATGGTCACGTTAACGTCGTGTTCATGCCGCAGCATGGGCGTTGTGTATTCAAAATCCAAAAAGTCACAACAACGGGAGACACCGATGGATAGAGGTTTATGCAAGGGATTATTGGCAGGAGCGCTAATGGCGGCTATGGGGATGATGGGGCAGTCGGCTGGTGCCGTGAGCGAGCCGGTAGGCAAGGCGCTGAGCGAGAAGGCGGGCATTCCGTATCCGGCCGTGATTGCACACCGGGGGGCGTCCTATGATGCACCAGAGTCCACCGCGCCCGCGTATATGCTGGCCCGTGACTTGGGCGCCGACTATCTGGAACTGGACCTGCAGCGTACCCGTGATGGCGTCCTGATCGCCCTGCATGACGACAACCTCAAGCGCACCACTAACGTTGCGCAGCGCTTTCCGGACCGGGCGGATCAACCTGTCAGTAGCTTTACGCTGGAGGAACTTAAAAGCCTGGATGCCGGAACCTGGTTCAATACGGCTCACCCGGACCGTGCGCGGCCCAGCTTTGCTGGCCAGAAAATTCTGACCCTGGACGAGGTGATCGATATCGCCGAGGGTGGCCAGAACAAGCCGGGCCTATATATCGAGACAAAGCAGCCCAAACTGTTCCCAGGTATCGAAAAAGACCTGAAGGACAAGCTCCAGGCACGTGGTTGGCTAGGCAAGCCTGCGGCAAAAACATCGGATACCCCGCAGGTGCATGTGGCCTCGATGCCAGGTCGCGTAGTCCTGCAGACGTTCGAAAAGAGCAGTATGGAACTGTTGCAGCAGGAAATGCCGCAGGTGCCCAAAGTGCTTCTGCTATGGCTGGGCGATGGCAGTATCGAGCCCAAGTCGAATGTGAGCTTTGCCGACTCGGGCGAAAAGGATAAGGCCGCCTATTATGCCAAGCAGGAGGTCAAATCCAAGGCTGAGTACGAACGCTGGCTGAATTGGGCGAAAGCGCATGGCGCACTGGGAATAGGGCCTTCCTCGGCACTGACAAATGGCGGTGATCAGAGTTATGCGGATCTGGTGAAGCCCTGGATGAATCAGATGGCTCACGAAAAAGGGCTGATTGTGCATCCATACACGGTGGATGAGGCTGTGGACTTCAAGAAAATCAGCGATGCGGGCGTAGATGGCTTCTTTACCAACCGCACTGCCGAGCTGTTGAAGTTTTACAACCGCCCTGCAAAGGACGGCATCGACACGATACTGAAGCGCCACGGTTATTGATAAACGCCCTTTAGCGTTATGATGGGTACCGCGTTGCTCCACCCTACTCTAGAAAAGACCGGCTTGGACGTAGGAGGGGGGAGCGCAGCGATACCCGTCATGTCGCCCCTCTTATCCGTACAACCGCCTATGCGCTCACCGCAATTCGATCACAACATGGATAAATTGGTAGGGTGGGTCTGAAAAAGAGTCTGCCAACAGGAGAGCGGTAGTGAATGACTTTTCCGGGGCTAAACTTGCCTTATTGTGTGGTGATCAACTCCTGACCTACAAGCGAGACGAGAAGGACTCGATTCCCTTCCCGGGCTGCTGGGATTTTGCTGGCGGTGGTCGAGAAGGGAATGAAAGTCCAGTCGAGTGCGCGTTGCGAGAGTTGGATGAGGAGTTTTCCCTGCAGCTGACCAAAGATCGGATCATTTGGGAAAGGCGCTACAGGAGTTATACCCGTAAGCCTCTTGACGCCTATTTCTTCGTCGGCGAACTAACCGCTGAAGAGATCGAATCCATACGCTTCGGTGATGAAGGCCAGTATTGGCAGATGATGCCAATAGCGGAGTTCCTGTCCTTGCCGGACGCAGTACCTTATCTGCAAACACGGCTGCGCGACTACCTTGAGCAGATATCGTAAGATGAAATATCTGGTTAAGTTGCTTAATGCCAGCTGAATGCCTGGGTGATTCCAAAGGACAGGGTTTCGCAGAGCGGTAATATGCCATTACGCACCGTTTTTTAGGGCGTGGAGGATACTGTTTTGCGGCGTCTATTCTTGGCGTTAGCGTTTGCTCTACCGTTAAGCGGGTGTGTGGTCTACGACGATAACCCTTACCGTCATACCACCACGACCTACTACCGTTCATATACCCCCGTTTATGTGACACCGGCTGCTCCTGTTGGGCCGCCGCCTTCCGTCATTATCTATGACCGGCCCGTGACACGTTGGCGCTCGAATTTCTATTATGGCCCACCACCGCCTCCGCCGCGGTTTCGCTCTGGTTGGGGCCCCGGTCCCGGTCCCGGTCCCGGCCCAGGCTATTGGCGTCATGGACCGAGACCGTACTGGGGGCCACCACCGAGACGGTGGTAAGCCCCGGCAGGCGATTAGCAAGCCCCTCCTATCGCTGGCTGGCCATATAAGCCCGCCAGCCACCGAAGTGGGTGATGTCCTTGGCGCCTTCCAACCCATAGGGCTCACAGATAAACCCGGTTTCCCAACTGCCATCAGCCAGCTGAACCTTGCCTAGGCCGAGCGGAGCAGGAATAGCTGTCAAAAATGAGCCTAGCTCGCGGCTGGGCAGTTCCCAGATTTCCACGGCAATGGCTCGACCACCTTCGGCTACACGAACCATGCCCGGGCGGAAGGGCGGTCCACCGGCCAATGCGTACAGTTTGTAGTCGGGACTGCTTTCTGTACGTGAAACCAGTTTGCCGCCCCGCTTCACGAGTTGCCAGTTGAGCGGCAATCCCTCCAGATGCGCACCGCAGACGACCACACGAGCATGATCATGGCGCGTGACTGTAGTAGAGGCAGGGGCGTCCATCTGTGCACCGTTTACCAGAGGTAATTGCTGCACACGCTGGAAGGCATCGGCCAGGCTCAAGAGGTACTGATCGGTGAAGGCGCGTCCGAACAGCGTCACGCCCCACGGCAGGCCGTTTTGCATAAAGCCGGCCGGCACCGCCACGGCGGCATAATCCAGCATGTTCATGAAGTTGGTGTAGTAACCCAGATCGGAGTTACGGGCGACAGGCTCGGCCTGCAATTCATCCAGAGTGACGGGGCGGGGGTAGGCAGGCGTCAGTACGCAATCCAGCTCGGCCAGCGCCTGGTCACAGACAGCCTTGAGTGCTTGCAGGCGGTACTGCGCCCGGAAGGCGTCTACGGCCGTCGTGCCGGGCGCCTTGGCCAGTACTGCCTTGATGACGGGCAGTACCGCGTCCGGTTGTTCTTCGATCAGCTCACCCGCCACGCTGTAGCGCTCGGCTACCCACGGACCTTCGTAGAGCAGCTTGGCCGCTTCGAGGAACGGGGCGAAATCCAGTTCGACTGCCTCGCCCCCGAGCGCTTCCAGCTGTCTTACCGTGTGCTCGAACAGCGCGGGACTTTCCGGACAGCCGAGAAATTCGAGCTGCCTGGGTACACCAAAGCGGAACGGGCGCGGAGTACCGAAGGCCGAGGCATCGTTCCAGAGCGGATTGGCGCGACTGTACGCGTCGCGTGGATCGTATACAGCGGTCAGGGCAAGCAGTTCGCTGGCCTCCTTGGCTGTGGCGGTGAAATAGGTGACGCAATCCAATGTACGGCATGCCGGAACGACACCCGCCGTCGAGATCAGCCCTTTGGTGGCCTTGAGACCGACCAGGTTGTTCAGCGCAGCAGGTACTCGACCCGAGCCGGCCGTATCGGTACCCAGTGCAAAGGTAGCCACGCCCAGCGCTACGGCTAGGGATGACCCCGCGCTGGAACCGCCGGAAGGGTAGTCTGGATGAATACTGTTGCGGCAGGCACCATAGGGCGAACGTGTACCGTTGAGGCCGGTGGCAAACTGATCCAGATTGGCCTTGCCCAGGGGAATCGCACCCAGGGCGATCAGCTGCTCAACAACGGTGGCCGAGCGCTCCGGTGTATAGGCAAAGGCTGGGCAGGCGGCTGTGGTAGGAATGCCCGCCAGATCGATGTTGTCCTTGATGGCAAAGGGGACGCCATACAGCGGAAGGTCCGCGGGGGACCTGCTTTCCAGTGCCGCCAGATAGGGTTCCAGCTCCGCCAGGGAGAGCAGATGGATGAACAGGTGAAAGTCGGGATTCAACTGCTCGGCCTTGTTGCGAAGTTCGATAATAAGCGTGCGTGGCGTGGTGCGGCCTTCACGATAGGCGGCGCGGAGGGTATCGAGGCGCAGGTCAGTCATAAAATAGTCCCTGGTAGTCTGGATAAAGCCATTGGCAATACCCAGCAATAGCGTTCTGAGCCGGGTATCGCCTTGCTCGACCCGCCTCTGGTTAAGTTGGATCAGGCGTGCTCGATTACCATCATTCTTTGCCCGGCGCGTACAGGAGAGCCGGGCTGCACGCGAACGTCCTTTACGAGTCCATCGCAAGGCGAGAAGAGCGGAATCTCCATTTTCATGGATTCCAGAATCACCAGCACATCGCCGGCTTTGACCTCTGTGCCCGGTTCCACCTGTACCTGCCAGAGATTGCCGGCAATATGGCTTTCCACAGCGGTCTGCCCGGCAGTCAAGGGGGCATCCTCATCGGGCTCTGGCGTGACGTCTTCGCTTTCGAAGTGCGCCTGACCGGACTCGAGCCAGCGCTGGCGCTCGGCATTGAAGGCTGCCTGCTGGTGGGTGCGGAAGGTTTGAATAGAGTCCGCCTCTTTGGCAAGAAATGCCTGATAGTCCGCCAGGGACAGCTCGGTCTCTTCGATCTGCAAGGGATAACGACCCAGCGGAAAGTCGGCGCGTATCGTGAGCAGTTCTTCTGCTGACACCTCATGAAAGCGAATCTGGTCGAAGAAGCGCAGCAGATAAGGCTGGCCGCAGAAGGCATCGACCTGCTTGTAACGGTTCCACATTTGCAGCGTGCGGCCCACGAACTGGTAGCCCCCCGGGCCTTCCATGCCATACACGCACAGGTAAGCGCCGCCGATGCCGACAGAATTTTCCGCCGTCCAGGTACGGGCCGGGTTGTACTTGGTTGTTACCAGACGATGGCGAGGGTCCAGCGGTGTGGCTACCGGGGCGCCGAGGTAGACGTCTCCCAGACCCATCACAAGGTAGCTGGCGTCAAAGACGATTCGCTTCACCGCTTCAATGGAGTCGAGGTCATTAATGCGGCGGATGAATTCCAGATTGCTCGGGCACCAGGGGGCGTCCTTGCGGACAGTCGTTGCGTATTTTTCGATCGCCAGTTTGCACGCCGGGTCGTCCCAGGAAAGCGGAATATGGACGATACGAGAGGGTACGCGCAGATCGTTGGCGTTGCGTAATTCCCGCCAGGTTCGCTCGACCAGGATCAGCAGGTCATTGAGTGACAACTGCTCGGGGCGATAGTGAATCTGTAGCGAACGGATGCCGGGCGTGAGGTCGATGATACCCGGTAGGTCGAGGGCTTCTAGGGACTGCATCAGCGCATGTCCTCGGAAGCGCAGGACCAGATCCAGCTCAGCCGGCCCGATCTCTAGAAGCAAATGGGTATCACCAGAGAGCCGCGCTACCAGACGCTCGTCGTCGTGGCCGATGTCCAATACGATGGGGCTGATCAGCTTAGAGTCAGTGCCGGTCAACGGCAACACGTCATAATCAACGTTTGGTATCAGCGTTTCAGTCTTGACATGACGCGCCTTGGCCAGTAGACGTGCCGTCTCGATGCCGACCGGCACAAAGCGTACCCTGTCACCGGCCTTGAGCTGACCCATCTGCCACAGGTCTGCCTCGATAATTGTGACCGGGCAAACGAAACCGCCCAGGCTTGGGCCGTCTGGCCCGAGGATGACAGGCATGTCGCCCGTAAAGTCAACGGCACCGATGGCGTATGGATTATCGTGAATATTGGAGGGATGCAGACCGGCCTCGCCGCCATCTTCCCGTGCCCACTCCGGTTTTGGCCCGATCAGCCGTACGCCGGTACGACTGGAGTTGAAATGTACCTCCCACTCGGTATCGAGGAAGCGCTGGATGTAGGCCTCGCTGAAATATTCCGGCGCGCCGTGCGGACCGTAGATCACGCGCAGGGTGCGGGTATCCGTCAGCGAGGTGCACAATTCGGGCGAAAGGTTGGCACCTGCATGATGGTCCTGCGACGGGTACAGGTGCAGCACATCGCCTGCCCGCAAGGCACGACCGCCATGCCCGCCGAACTGACCAAGAGTAAAGGTGCTCTTGCTGCCGAGGTAATCTGGTAGATCCAGGCCGCCTCTCAGGCAGAGATAACTTCGCGCGCCGGCACCGCTGACCGTTCCCAGCGTCAAGGTTGCCCCGGCGGGGATGAACAGCGTGGTATTCATGGGTTGCGACACGCCATCAAGCTGTACAGGCAGTGCTGCCCCTGTCACGGCTACCACCGCAGACGTGTTGAAGCGCAAGGTCGGCCCGGTCATGGTGATCTCGAGCCCTGCAGTGCCCTCAGGGTTGCCCAGCAGGCGATTGCCCAGGCGCAAGGCGCGATCATCCATGGGGCCTGACGGCGGAATACCCACCGCCCAATACCCCTGGCGGCCTGGGTAATCTTGTACGGTCGTCTGAGTGCCCGCGCTGATGACCTCAAAGGTAGTAGCTTGATAAGTCAGGTTCTCCAGGCAGCGGGTCCAGGGGTTGCCTGAGGCGAAGGGGGTATCGGTGAGGATCTGACGCAGGTAGTCGCGGTTACTTTCTACCCCGTAGAGGCGGGTGCGTTGCAAGGCAAGGTTCAGTGCACTGCGCGCGGCGTCTCGGGAGTCGGCCCAGGTAATGACCTTGGCGATCATCGGATCGAAGTAGGGCGGGATTTCACAACCCGCTTCCACCCAGGTATCGATACGCAGGGCGCGACCCTCCGAGGGCGGAAACTCGACAGCGGTCAGCAGGCCAGGGCTGGGCTGGAAGTCGCGGCCTGGATCTTCGGCATACAGCCGCGCCTGGATGGCATGGCCATGTGGCTTTAAATGTCTGGCAAGTTCGGCCAGTGGGGGCAGATCGCCTGCGGCCAGCTCGATCATCCAGCGCACCAGGTCCACACCCCAAACCTGTTCGGTTACTCCGTGCTCGACCTGCAGGCGTGTGTTTACTTCCAAAAAGTAGAAGTGCTGGGCTTCGCTGTCATACACGAACTCGACGGTGCCGGCGCTCCGGTAATTGACCGCCTTGCCCAGCGTGATTGCTGCTGCGCACAGGGCTTCCGCCATGCCGTCAGGCAGGTTAGGCGCTGGGGTCTCTTCCAGCACTTTCTGGTTGCGGCGCTGTACGGAGCAGTCGCGGACACCTAGGGCAATCACGTCGCCCTGGCCGTCGCCAAAAATCTGGACTTCCAGATGGCGGGCGCGCTGGATGTATTTTTCAATGAATACGCCCGCGTCGCTGAAATTGTTCTGACCCAGACGTTTGACGGCGTCGAATGCTTCAGCGAGTTCACTGGCCGAGCGGCACACCCGCATGCCGATACCGCCACCGCCAGCGGTGCTTTTCAACATGACCGGATAACCCACGGTCTCGCCAGCCTTTAACGCAGCCTCCAGATCCTCCAGAAGCTCTGTGCCTTCGAGCATCGGTACGCCTTGAGCCTTGGCCAGCGCGCGGGCCGTATGCTTGAGGCCAAAGACACGCAGCTGCTCAGGAGTGGGGCCAACGAAGGCGATGCCGGCGGCCTCGCAGGCTTCGGCGAATGCGGCATTTTCGGAAAGAAAACCATAGCCTGGATGGATAGCCTGTACGCCGGTTGATGTAGCGATAGCCAGGAGCTTGGGCATATCCAGATAAGTAGCCGCGGCTGCGCCTTCACCCAGGCTTACGGCCTCGTCAGCGTGGCTCACATGCAGGCTGGCGCGATCGGCCTCGCTGTAAACGGCTACGCCTTTTACCTGGAGGTCGCACAAAGTACGCAGAATACGGCAGGCAATGGCACCACGGTTAGCGATCAGGAGTTTGGTGAACATGTCGCACCCTCGAAAGGGAGGCGGGCCGTCCCGCCGTAATTTCACGCTCCAGGGTCGTCCCGGGAGCCAAGTCGTTGTCATGCATAGCTGGAGGGGGTATAGCGGGGCGATACCTGTCGTTTCGGCGTCGCTCAGTCCCTTTTGCACTCAGAGCGTCGTGTATTCAAACACTGCCCGGAGCGGCTCTGGCAAAGAGTATGCAGCCAGGTGCGCAGTCGCTGTTTCAGTCCCATATCAGCACCTCTGCCGGAGTTGGGTTCCAGCCGTTGCATGGGTTGTTGAGCTGCGGGCAGTTCGAAATCATCACAATTACATCCGTCTCGGCGCGCAGTTCTACGTACTTTCCCGCGCCGGAGATGCCATCCTCGAAGGTCAGCCCGCCTTCAGGCGTCACCGGAACATTCATGAAAAAGTTGATGTTGGCAGCGATGTCGCGCTTGCCCAACCTGCCGTCATGGTGGCAGGCGCAGAGAAAGTTATCGCGGCAGCTATGCATGTAGCGCTTCTCCAGCGCATAGCGCACGGTGTTGCTCTCTTGGGCGCAGGCGCCGCCAAGCGTGTCGTGTCGGCCACAGGTGTCGGCAACGATGGTCAGGAGTGGATTGCCCAGGTTGGAATACAACACGGTCCCGGTGGTGAGGTAGACCTTGCCCTGTCGACGCAGCGTACGCTGGGCGTCATAGCGCTCGCGCGGGTTCGTCGCGCTATAGAACAAGGTATCAACAGCCTGATTGCCTTCGAGGTCATGAATGCGAATCGTTTGGCCGGCCTTGATCTCTTTCAGGTAAGGCGCACCCGCCGGGATGACCTCACGGTAGAGAGCGTCCTCAGGACGTTTTTCGCTAGCAGTCATGGTCATGGCAGTCGTCCTCACAGAAAGAAGCGTTCGGTGTTGATAAAGCCGCGAATATTCTCTTCACGGGATGTACGGCAGACGTCGGCCACGCCTGGGTCGGCGCTTTTCAATGTCAGCGTGACGGATTTCGGTGCGTATTTGGGTGTTGGGTCCAGCGGGTGCTGCAAGGCGGTGAGTACAACCAAGGTATTCATGGGTGCATACAGCTCGATGTAGTCGCCGGCTGAAGAGTTGCTTTCGATGAAGTGGAAGACGCCTTCGGCATCCACGTCCACCCGGCTGAACAGGTTCAGTGTCATGAGTAAATCTTCCTGCCCCAGCCCCCACTTGCCCATCTCTACCAGCAGGTTGTCAGTACCGTTGCGGTGAAAGCCGTTGCGCAGCTCCTGATATCGGCCGGGGCCGTACTTTTCAGTGACTTCTTCGGCATTTGCCACGCCACCAAAGCTGTCGTGCCAGCCGCAGGTATCTTCGACAATGGCGGCCAGCACGCGGCCCATGTCTGAATACAGGCAATGCCCTTTGGTGAGCTTGGCAGTGTGCTGGCATTTGAGTGTATCCGGCAGGTTCAGGCGTTCGCTCTTCTCCTGCGCGTTGAACAGCATCAGGCTGACATTGGCGCCGCCCAGTTCGTCGGTGATCCGCAGCAACTGGCCGCGTTTGACGATGAGCGAGGTGTGACCGCCTCCGGGAACGTGTTCTTCGAGCAACAGGGAAGCAACAGGGCGTGTTTCGTTCATAACAGGATCCTCAGTTGACGGCGGGTTGGCCCAGCAGGGTTTCCACCGACGTCAAGGCGCCGGAGGTTTTTCTGCGGTTTACCGGGATGTTGTAAGTAATGCGTGCGCCATAGGCGTTGGGCGCATGGGGATCGATACGCATCTTGTCGAATACCAACACGCGGCTGGCGAGAGTGAAGCCTTCGGAAAGATCATGGGTGACCATGAAGACGGTCAGCTTGTGCTCCTTCCACAGCTCGGTCAGCAACACATGCATGTCCTTGCGGATGCCAGGGTCGAGCGCACCAAAAGGCTCATCCAGCAGCAAAATACGTGGCTTCACAATCAGCGCCTGGGCGATGGCCAGACGCTGCTGCATGCCACCGGAAAGCTGGCTGGGGTATTTGTCGAGCGCATGGCCCAGACCGACCCTGTTCAGCATGGCCGCTGCCGTCTCGCGAAGGCGTCGCTTGTCGGTGCCGAACAGGCGACCCAGAAGACGTGAATGGGGGAGCTCCATGCCGATTACCACGTTATCCAGCACGGAAAGATGCGGAAATACGGAGTAGCGCTGAAAGACTACTCCACGGCTGGGATCGGGCTCGACACAAAGCGGTTGTCCATCCAACAGGATGTGCCCGCGGGTGGGGCTTTCCTGGCCTAAGAGCATCCGTAGAAAGGTTGATTTACCGCAGCCGGAAGCCCCTACCAGGGCACAGAACTCACCCTCTTGAATGCTCAGGTTCAGGTGTTCCAATACGACCTGATCACCGTACTGCTTCCAGACATTCTTAACCTGGATCATGAACGGGCTCCTGTGTCGTACCAGGGGAAAGCCCAGCGCGTCAGCTGTCGTAGGCCAACGTCCATGGCCCAGGCCAGCGCCGTGATCCAGACGACATACGGCACGATCACATCCATCGCCATGTAGCGGCGGACCAGAAAGATGCGGTAGCCGAGTCCGTCAGTGCTGGCAATAGCCTCGGCGGCAATCAGAAATAACCAAGCCGAGCCGAGCGCCAGGCGCAACGCGATCAGAAGACGAGGCAGGACTTGAGGCAGTACCACACGCAGAATCAATGTCCAGCTGTTGGCGCCAAGGGTTTGTGCCTTGATCAAGAGTTCCTGTGGAATCTCGCGGACCCGCTGCTCCATGTCGCGAATAAGCACCGGTGTAATACCGATGACGATCAGCATGACCTTCGACAGCTCACCCAAGCCGAACACGATAAAGAGGATAGGGAGGATCGCCAGCGGCGGCACCATGGAGAGTACGGTTACCAGCGGAGAAAGCGGCGCGCCAAACAGCGGAATGGCACCTGTGGCGATACCGACTACCAGTGCGATCGAAGCACTGATGACCAGTCCGGTAGCCAGGCGGGAGAGGCTGGACATTGTGTCCTGCCAGAACACATAGTCACCGGTGCGCTTGTCTTCCTTGAACGCCAGACGATCTATCGCTGCGGCCATTTGAGTCGCGCTGGGCAGGAGCTTGTCGTTGGGGTTTTCCGCTAGGCGGGTAGCCGAGCCGCTGAAGTAAGCAAACAGCAGCAGGGCGAAAGGCAGCAGGATGAGAAGCAGACGACTTCCGCGATCAGGCTGGCGATTGATCAGGCGCATGGTGGATTACCTGTGTAGCGGATATGGGCCGGCCCAAGAGACGGCCTAGGCCTTAGTCAAAGCGTGCCGTCAGCAGCCATTTGCACGTATGTCGGGTCGAAGCGCAGCTTCATATTGCTGGTGTCGCCCACCGTTACACCGCCGGCGAATGCCATGCCAATGGCATTCGCATCCGGCGCACCTTCGCCCAGCAGCCCATGATCAAAGGAGAACCGGGCAATCTTTTCCATCGTCTTTGGTAGCTCTGGGCTGAGTACGAAGCTCAGGGAGTCCTGAGGGGCATAGAAGAGCCTTGTATTGGCCAGCTGCGCCTTGAAACCCGCAAGGTCGGTACCCGATGCATTCGCCATGGCCGTGAGTGCTGCCTGGCCTTCAGGCGTTCCGGCTGTCATCAGGGCAGTCATTTCATACCAGGCGCCGGTCAGGGCCTTGCCGAGATTGGGGTTTTCCTTCAACGTTTCGGTATTCACCACCATCATGTCCATGATCTCGCCGGGAATCTGGCTGGAGTTGAATACTTCTGTGGTGTCTGGCGAAGTTTTGATTTCAGCGAGCAATGGATTCCAGGTCGCTACGTTCTGTACGTCCTGCGTGTTGAACGCGGCTACCATGTCAGCATCCGAGGTATTGATCGTAGACAGGTCCTTCTCGCTTAGGCCGACTGTTTCCAGCGCCCGGGCGAGCAGGTAATGGGAAACGGAAAACTGTACGAGATTGACGGTCTGGTCCTTGAGGTCCGCAACGGTTTTACTCTTGCCCTTCATGACGATGCCATCGTTGCCGTTGGAAAAGTCACTGACGATCAGAGCGGTCGTATCCACTCCGCCGGCCGCTGGAATGGTCAAGGCGTCCATATTAGTCATGGCGCAGCCATCGAACTGGCCGGCGGTGTATTGATTGATGGATTCGACATAGTCATTGAGCTGTACCACATCGATCGTAATGCCGTACTTCTTGGCCCCTTTGTCGATGATTCCGTGGGTCTTGGCTTCACCCCATGGCATCCAGCCGGCATAAATAGTCCAGCAGACCTTGAAGTCGTCGCGAGGTGCTGCCAGAGAAGGTAGGCTGACCCATGCAGTCAGACTGAGAGCGAGGGTGGCAAGCAAGCATTTACGCATGGAACCTCCGGATGAGTGGTGGGCAAGCAGGAGCAGAGCAGCGCAATGCGCGTCTTCTCCCGGGCTTTTGTCCCGCCGTGTAACCTCGTCGGAGGTCGATGACTCTCGGACCAGTCACTTACTTTCGTAAGCCGGAACCCTAGTCATCTATTTCGCCAAGTTGTGGTGCTGCGGTTCCGGCATGCCGGCTGCTCCTGCACATAGGTCGTATAGCTAGCACCATGCCAACTTCTCCAAACCCTGATAGCACATGGGTTGCGTTATGCATTGGGGCATTTGGAACGAGGTATCGTGCGCAACCTTGGGGCATTGCTCTATGCTTCGCACATTCATGGGGCGGAACCTGCTGGCAGGAAATGGGATGAATGGTTGACAGAGCAGATCACCTTTCCTACGGTGCGCTCGATTGACATGAGGACATAACGTGGACGACGACCGCATCAAACTGGAACCGCAGTGGAAAGCCGCACTGCGTGATGAATTCGATGCTCCTTATATGAAGCAATTGGGTGAGTTTCTGCGCAGCGAAAAAGCGGCCGGCAAGGTGATCTATCCGCCAGGCCCCTTGATCTTCAATGCGTTGAACAGTACGCCGCTGGATCAGGTAAAGGTCGTCATCTTGGGGCAGGATCCCTATCACGGCCCAGGGCAGGCCCATGGCTTGTGCTTCTCCGTACAGCCCGGTGTCCCTGCACCGCCATCCTTGCAGAATATTTACAAGGAATTGAAGCGGGACCTGAATCTGCCCATTCCTAATCATGGCTATCTACAGCATTGGGCCGAGCAGGGCGTACTGTTGCTCAACACCTCGCTGACGGTAGAGCAGGCCAAGGCCGGCTCCCATGCCAATGCCGGCTGGCAGCGTTTCACTGATCGTGTGATTCAGGTGGTCAGCGAGCAACGTAACCATCTGGTCTTTCTGCTGTGGGGTGCTCACGCACAGAGCAAGGAAAAGCTGATCGACACACAAAAGCATTTGATCCTGCGCTCACCCCATCCGTCACCCCTCTCTGCCCATCGAGGCTTTATCGGCAACGGCCATTTCAGCCGGACGAACAAGTTTCTGGAGCAGTCAGGCCTTACGCCCATCGACTGGGCGTTGCCGCCTTTGTAAGGCATCGGGCCGGGTTATTCGATTACTCGGCCCGTTATATCCTCAAAGCGTACTGAACACTTTTTTGGCAATGTTGGTAGCGGCGGCGGCCGGGTTTTCCCGGAGTGCGCGTTCCTGGTCAGCGATTACGGTGAATAACCCATTAAGCGCCTGGTCCGTGACGTAGCTTTCAACGTTTGCACTCTTGGCGTCCACCGCGCCGAAGGCAGCAGCTTTGCCAGCCAGGGCGTTGTATTGCTGAGCCAAGCCTACCTTGTCCGTTGCCTGCTTGATGATGGGCATCAATTGAGCGCGAAGCTGGTCTCGGCTGGAGCGATCCAGATACTGCGTGGCCGCATTGTCCCCGCCGGTCAGAATGCCCTTGGCGTCCTGAACCGTCATACGTTTGACCGCATCGATCAGCAGTGCCTGCGCCTTCGGCACAGCGGCTTCGGCAGCCTGGTTCATGCTGGTTTCCAGCTGTTCTACCTGCGCACCCATACCGAACTGCTTGAGCAGGGCGGATGCTTTGCCCAGTTTTCCAGGCAGCTCAATACGGACTTCCGGGTTGTTGGTGAATCCTCCCGGTTTACCCAGTTGTTGAACCGCGATTTGCGCGCCCTGAGTCAGTGCGTCCTTCATGGCGCTGGCGGAATCTTGTTGGGAAAAGTCAGACAGACTCAAGGCAAAGGCGTTGACCGATAAGGTTAAGGCCGCAAGCGTAAGCGCGAAACGTTTCATCTATATCCCTTGTATCAACGGACGGGGGTCAGCTTGATTTCAACCGGCTGGTCGTTGGTGCTATTGAGTTGCACCGGTATTGCCTTTGGTGTCAGGAACAGCGGGCGGCCACCCAGCAATACGCGAGCGCTGATGGCATAGCGCTGACCAGACTTGACCTTCGACGGATCGTAGTCCAGGCGGAAAGGGATAGGTGTTTCCTGTTTCACGAAAACGGTACGTTGTGCGAGGCGCCCTGAGGGCGTATCGCCCGTGGCCGCATTGTGCAGACTGACAGTCAGTTTGGCGGTAGGCGGCAAGGGTTCGGACTGTTCGAAATAGGCATCACCTTCCAGGCTACGTTTGGCCGGTGAAGGCGTACCGGGTTGCGGCATGATGACCGGAGGTTTGCTCGTGCTGGGAGTCGTAGGGGTAGGGCCAGGTTCGAAAACTGGGCGCAGCCCGCCGCTACAGGCCGTAAGCAACAGGCTGGTCAGACTTAACAGAACAATCTTGCGCATGACATAAGGTCTCTTCTGAATGGGTCAATCGGGCATCGGAACTGAGGGCGGAATGCTGGGTTCATCGGGCCGTTCCAATGCCACGTGTCGAATCGACAAGCGTATTTCGGCAGGCAGCATTCGCTTGCCAGCTTCTTCGGCCAGCTCGCCCAGCAGTTCATGGTGGCCAAGCTTGCCTTCGGCGTTCTTGTGCAGCACGCCTTCTTTCAATAACGTTTCGATAAAATGCCGGAACAGGCTTTTGTCAAAGAATTCCGGTGCGTTCAGTCCATGCAGGATGGAAAGTCGCCGTGCCATGACGGTACACAATTCCTCCAGCTCGCTGGCGGTTAGTCTACCCTGGCCCTGGTTGAGCAGTAGGGCAATGGCCATGTAATAACGCTGTAACGTTTGCTGAATGCTGCGGGCCAGCAGTGCCAGACGTACAAACTGCCGTGAGCTGGGAGGCGGGCGTTTGAAGGTCTCGTCCTCTTGCTGAAGCAGGTCATACTCCACCAGCGCTGCCAGCCACTGATCAATCATGGCGGGCAGCTCGTCGCGGTCCCAGCGGATGAACAGTTCGGCTTGTAAATAAGGGTATAGCGCCAGGGTAAACCGGTGAATCTGCTCTCGGCTCATGCGAGGCGTGTTCTGGAAGAAACTGGCCAGTAATGCCGGTAATGCAAAAATGTGCAGGATGTTGTTGCGATAGTAGGTCATCAGGATGGCATTCTGCTCATCGAGATAGAGTATACGGCCCAGCGCATCCTGTTGCTCGGCCAGCAGGTTCAGACTCTTCACGTAGTCCACCTGCGCTTGTCCGTCACCCTCGGGCAGGGTTGCAGAGGGCGAGTAGGGAACCTTTCGCAAAAGCCCCAGGTAAAGGTCTAGTACGCCAACCAAAGCGCGCTCATCCATCGCCTGTCGATGGGTGGATAGCATGATCAATGCCACCAGATTAACGGGGTTGATGGCTGCCGCATCGTTGATCCTGCGAGCCACCACCTCACCCAGGCAGTGAGTCAGCGTGCTGAACCACTCAGGGCGGGCATCATGATCAAAGGAGAGATTACGCCAGCCTTCCTGGCGCTGGTCCAGAAACTGCGGCAGGCTCAGGGGCTCGCCAAAATTGACCCACACCTGACCGAAGCGCTTGCGCAAGGCCCCTACGGCCTTGAACACATCAAAGATAGATTCCTTCTTCTTGGCCGCTCCCCGTAACTCGCCCAGGTAAGTGCGGCCTTCAAAGACCCGCTCGTAGCCAATGTACACTGGCACGAATACCAGCGAACGACGGGAGTCCCGCAAAAAGCTGCGCAAGGTAATGGCCAGCATGCCGGTGCGTGGCTGCAGCATCCGTCCCGTTCGCGAGCGACCGCCTTCTACAAAGTATTCGGTCGAGAAGCCCCGGGAAAACAGGGTGTGCATGTATTCATTGAAGACAGCGGTATAGAGCGCATTGCCCTTGAAGCTACGGCGCATAAAGAAGGCACCGCCACGGCGCAAAATATTTCCCACGACGGGCATGTTCAGGTTGATACCTGCTGCGATGTGTGGAGGCGTCAGTCCATTGTGAAATAACAGGTAGGACAGAAGCAGATAGTCCATGTGGCTGCGGTGGCAGGGCACATAAACGATCTCGTTGCCCTGCGCCACATTCTGGACGCGCTCGATATGATTTACCCGCAGCCCTTCATAGAGCTTGTTCCAGAACCAGGTCAAGATGACTTCAAGGCAGCGTACTACCGGATACGAGAAGTCCGAGGCTATTTCCTGGGCATACTCCAAAGCCTGCTGCTCGGCTTGTGCATGAGATGTGTTCCCATGCCTGGCTTCATGTTCGATTGCCTCACGAACCTGGGGGGCCTGGATCAGGCTTTTGACCAGATTGCGCCGGTGGGAGATATCGGGGCCGATAACCGCTGTTTTCAGGTTGCGAAAGTGCACTCTCAGGATACGCAGCACCATGCGTTGAGTGCGCTCCTGCCCTTTGTTCTGGGCGACAAGCCGGCTCAAATGGATGGGCTCGGAAAACAACACCCGTGTCATACGGCCCAGAACAACGATGCGTGCCAGTTTGCGTAGCCGGCCTGTAATGACCCAGTTATCTGTCCAGAGCAGTTTCCATAGGCTCGTTTCACGGTCAGGCGACTGCCCCCAGAACACGCTGACAGGTACGATCTGGGCATCTTCGACTGTGCTTTGGCCAACAGCTTCAAGCAGTCGGGTAAGGCAGGGCGGAACGTTACGCCTGGTAGGACGACCCAGCCAGTCAGGTGAGGGCGTTGTATAGATATAGGCATTCGGTTCGACCACATCCCCAATGGTTACGGGTGTTACCGGACGGGGCAGGCCATTTTTGATGCATTCGGCATCCAGGACGGCCAGATCGCTTAGCGAATGCTCCTGCAGGACATAGATCACCGGCTTGCTGCGGTCGAGCTTGAGGGTTACCGCTGACTGGTTGATAGTCTGCGAGCGAACCCAGGTGTACAGCAGGCGTTTGAAGGCGGCAAACAGCATGCGGCGAAAAGGGGAGCGATTCATGACATGTACCTGAAATTCAAGCCAGCAGTGTGCCGTAATGGCCCGATGGCGCAAAGCCCACGATCATTAGACTGAAACACTCGTCAGCAAAACTAAAGAGGCTCAGGCACTGCTTGATTGACGCTCTTTTTTTGACATTTCGATTACGCAATTTGTTGTTATAAAGCACGAATTTTGTGCTTTCAGCTACGATTAATACGTAATTAGCACCAAAAAAGAGCAGAAAACATTTTAGTGATAAAACCTGTTGCAATTGCCTGGAAACTTTTGCTTTATACGCCGGTACGGCGGAAACGATCATCAGTTATTTGGCCTGGAAGGCCATGAGGATGACTCGGATCGGCTGGGGAGCTGTCCTGCAAGGGCACAGATAATAATTGCGAAGCTTGGAGAGTGGTAATGGCTGAACGTGAGACCGGAACCGTCAAGTGGTTCAATGACGCCAAAGGTTATGGATTCATTCAACGTGAGAGTGGCCCGGATGTGTTTGTTCATTATCGCGCCATCCGTGGCGAGGGGCATCGCTCGCTGATTGAAGGCCAAAAGGTGGAGTTTTCTGTGATTCAGGGCCAGAAAGGTCTACAGGCCGAAGACGTCTCCAAGCTTTGAATCCTGAAAAAAAGCCCGTCAGTTCAACTGACGGGCTTTTTTATTACTGGCAAACCTTCAGGTTCGCCAGATGATTTCTTCTATGCCGGCTGAGGTGACTTTTATCCAGCGATCGGCATCCTCCTCGCCCTGTTCCTCTTCCCAGCTCCCAGGGGCGCACCGTACCTGGACATCCAGTGCGGCAGCGGCTGCCTTGGCGCAGGCCAGATCGTCCTCCCAGGGGGTTGCATCGCTTTCCAGCAGAAGGCTGTTCCATTTGCCGACGGCTTTGGGTAGCCAGGTTACTGGAATCGCAGTGCCCTGGTAGTCGACCGTACACTTATAGGTTTGCCCCTGCTGGCGCCACTCGCTGCAGGCACCCAGCGCCTGGCTCAGCCACTCGGTAATAGCAGGCTGGTCGGCATCCTTGAGGTAGATTTCAATGTCTGGCTGGCGCATGGTTAATCTCGATAGGGCTTTCAGGTCCGGGTAATCCAATCGTAGCGTACGGCAACGGTGACCTCGAAGGGTTCAGCCAGTACGCGTTCGCGACGCTCGGCATTAATACGCCAACCATGGGGTGTCATGGATAGCAGATCGGCTCGGACTTCGCGAGTTTCCAGACTAAGGCGAAAATTCAAGGTTTCACTGTCGGCCAATGTCAGCGCCGAAGGTAAGCCCTGCAGGTGCTTGGCCTCGTCGTAATCACGCACATCATCGTACAGCCGCTGGCGCAGTTCGATCAGATGATCACGCGCCGGACCAAGGCGCAGTACGCCGCCGCCGGGCGTCAGCAAGCGTACGGCTTCAGCCCAGTCAATCGGACTGAATACGCTGGTGAGGAGCTGGCAGCTTGTGTTGGGCAAGGGAATGCGGGCCATGCTGGCAACCAGCCAGTTCACCTGCGGAGCCCGGCGACTCGCCCGGCGTACCGCCTCACGGGAAATGTCCAGCGCGTAACCATCGCTCTGTGGCAATGCTTCTGCCAGACGCGTGGTATAAAAACCTTCGCCGCAACCAATATCGACCCAGCGAGCCGGGGCTTTTTCCTGGGCCAGCTTCGCCAGACGCTGCGCCAGTGGAGCATAGTGGCCAGCATCGAGAAAGCGGCGACGCGCCTCGACCATCTCGGCATTGTCGCCAGGGTCACGGCTTTTCTTATGCTGTACAGGCAGCAGGTTCAAATAGCCCTGGCGTGCACGGTCAAAACGGTGGCCTTGCTCACAGACAACACCTTGTTGTGCCTCGGTCAGCTTGGCCGAGCAGAGGGGGCAGATCAACATCATGCCAGCAGCCTTACCAGGGTCTGGTAGTACACCTCGGTCAACAAATCCAGGTCACTGGCCAATACTCGTTCATTGACCTGATGGATCGTAGCGTTAACAGGCCCCACTTCAACCACCTGTGTGCCAAGCGTGGCAATAAATCGACCATCCGAGGTCCCGCCGCTGGTAGAGGCTTCTGTTGTAAGACCGGTAACCGCCTGGATGCTCGAGGCGATAGCGTCCAGCAATTCGCCAGGCTCGGTGATGAAGGGCAGGCCCGAAAGAGACCAGTCAATGTGCCAGTCAAGGTTATGCTTGTTCAGGATAGCCTCAACGCGCGCCTTGAGTCCCTCTTCGGTCGACTCGGTCGAAAAGCGGAAGTTGAACAGGGCATTCAGCTCGCCCGGGATTACATTATTTGCGCCTGTGCCCGAGTTCAGGTTGGAGATCTGGAACGTGGTGGACGGGAAAAAGTCATTACCGGCATCCCACTGTTCAGCGGCAAGTTCTGCCAGCGCGGCTGCGGCCAGATGAATGGGGTTGCGAGCCAGATGAGGGTAGGCCACGTGGCCTTGCTTGCCACGAATCGTCAACTTGCCGTTGAGCGAACCGCGGCGACCGTTCTTGACGACGTCGCCCAGAAGCGTCGTACTGGAAGGCTCGCCTACAATGCACCAGTCCAGGCGTTCATTGCGTGCACGCAGACGCTCGACAACCGCGCGTGTCCCGTGCAGGGCAGGCCCTTCTTCATCACTGGTAATCAGAAAGGCAATGGCGCCTCGATGGTTGGGGTGATCGGCTACGAAGCGTTCGACCGCGATGATCATGCTGGCCAGGCTGCCTTTCATGTCCGCTGCGCCACGCCCCAGGAGCATGCCGTCTGCATCGACCTGAGCATCGAAGGGGCCTTGTTGCCAGGCCTCGACCGGCCCGGTCGGCACGACGTCGGTATGCCCGGCGAAGCACAACACCGGACCTTCGCCTCCCCGGCGTGCCCAAAAATTATCGACGTTTTCGATACGCATGGGCTCGAGCGCAAAACCTGCTGCTTCAAGCCGCGTCATCATAAGGGCTTGGCAACCCTCGTCGACCGGTGTGACGGAGGGGCGGCGGATGAGCTCGCAGGCAAGCTCGAGCGTCGGGGTAAGGGTCGTCATGGATGAATCCTGAAGCAGCAAGGGCACGAAAAGTTGTCCATGGTAAAGCAAAACGCCATAAGGAGCGTCGCTCTTCGGTGATCAACAATGCCGTGGCATGTCTTTATACTGTTAGCTCGCTGAGTGAGAGCCGTTATGAATATTGATCAACAACGCTTTGGTGGCATTGCCCGCTTGTATGGTAACGATGCGCTCGAGCGTCTGGCTGCCAGTCATGTCGCGGTAGTCGGTATTGGTGGCGTAGGGTCTTGGGCGGCCGAGGCCCTGGCGCGTAGTGGCGTTGGCCGTATCAGTCTGTTCGATCTGGACGATGTCTGCATCAGCAATACCAACCGACAAATCCATGCGCTGGAAGGACAGGTGGGACGGGCCAAGGTCGATGTGATGGCTGAGCGCATCCGGGCAATCAACCCGGCGTGCGCCGTCCATGCCGTGGCGGATTTCGTCACGCGGGAGACCATGGCGGATTACATCACGCCGGAGATGGATCTGGTGCTGGACTGTATCGATAGCGTCGCGTCCAAGGCTGCTCTGATCTCATGGTGCAAGCGCCGCAAGATCAACATCATCACAACCGGTGGAGCGGGTGGTCAGATCGACCCGACCCAGATTCAGGTCGTCGATTTGAACCGGACCTATAACGATCCGCTGGCGTCCCGCGTACGTTCACTGCTGCGCCGCGACTATGGGTTTTCACGTAACCCCAGCCGGCACTACAGCGTGCCGTGCGTGTTCTCGACCGAGCAGCTGCGTTATCCCAAGCCGGATGGCAGCGTGTGCCAGCAGAAAAGCTTTGTAGGGGAAGGGGTACGACTGGATTGCTCTGGCGGTTTTGGTGCGGTCATGATGGTGACCGCAACCTTTGGCATGGTGGCCGCAGCCAAGGCGGTAGATAAACTGATCGCCAAGTCTTCAAAGCCAAAGACGGTCTAGGCCCGTCGGCTACATTTCCTGCTCGGGTTCCTTTTCAGCGATACCGGGCAGGTGCATGCCGCTTTTGGCCAGCTGTGAGCCTTCCATCTGCGGCTGGGTCACCCAGGTCAGAATGTCGTAGTAGCGGCGAATATTCTGCACGAAGTGCACCGTTTCGCCGCCTCGGGCATAGCCGTAACGGGTCTTGCTATACCATTGCTTCTGACTGAGTCGTGGCAACATGCGTTTGACGTCCAGCCAGCGATTAGGATCCAACCCTTCGTCCTGCGCCATCTTTCGCGCATCTGCAATATGCGCACTGCCAATGTTGTAGGTTGCCAGGGCGAACCAGGTCCGATCCGGCTCCTTGATCGACTCGGGAAGCTCGCCGCGAATCTGATTGAAATACCGGGCGCCGCCCTCGATGCTCTGGAAGGGGTCGAGCCGGTTGGACACGCCCATGGCCTGGGCTGTGTTGTTGGTCAGCATCATGAGGCCGCGTACCCCGGTTTTTGAGGTCGCATCAGCCTGCCACATCGATTCCTGATACCCGATGGCAGCCAGAAGCCGCCAATCGACCTCCCGTTGCTGTGCAGCCTTGCGGAAGTGCTTCTCATAAACAGGCAGGCGTTGTTGCAGGTGCTGGGCAAAGGTGTAGGCGCCTACATACCCCAGAACATCCACATGACCGTAGTAGCGCTCCTTGAGGTGCTGAAGCGTATTGTCCTGCTTGGCCTTGTCGATAAAAGCGTTGATGGCTTTCATCAAGGTGCCGTCTTCGCGCTCGGCTGTTACCCAGGCGAGGCTCTGTCCATCTCCGAGATCAAAGGCGACGCGCACGTTGGGAAAGTAGACCTGATTCATGGCCAGCTCGTTGGAGTCGACCAGCGTAAGATCGATCTGGCCCTCATCGACCATCTTCAGCAGGTCAGCCACCTCAACCTGATCGGACTCTTCGTAGGTAAGATCCGGCTGCTGGGGTTTGAGCGCAGCCAATTGTTCCGCCTGGCTGCTTCCCTTGAGCACCATGATGCGCTTGCCTACCAGATCGCTTACCTGTGCAGGGCGCCGTGAACCATTGCGATAGATGACCTGCGGAACAACATCAAGATAGGGATGTGAGAAGTGGAACTTCTCCTGCCGTGCCGGGCTGGGCGTCAGGCCTGCCGCTGCCAGGACTGGTCCTTCAGCACTGTCGAGACGGTTGAAAAGATCATCCAGGTTATCTGCAGTTTCGATCTGCAGTTTGAGCCCCATACTGTCGGCGAAGCTTTTCACCAGCTCGTATTCGAAGCCGGTATCACCGTTACGGTCCTGGAAATAGGTCGCCGGGCTGTTGCGGGTAATAACGCGTAGAACACCCTCCTTCTGTATCCGTTCCAGGGTAGTGGGTTGTTTGGGAGGAGCTTCGTCAGGCTCTTCGCACCCCTGGAGCAACAGAAAGATCGCAGTCGCCATGATGCAGGCGATTCGTTTCAGGCAAAGCGCATGGTGTGCAAACATCCACTCAGTATACGCAAAGCTATCCAAGTGCCATACCAGGGGAACGCCACAGAATTTTCTATTGCCTGGATTCCACTCGTAACCAATTTTTGCTAAGCAAGGCCAAAATATCCGAGTGAAATGGGATCAGTCGCGATGATTCCAGGGTTTCCAAGAGGCACCTTCAAGCCATCGAGAGGTCGTCATTTCTGGAGCGAAGCGCTTCTCAGGACGGCTGGATGAGTCGGTTTGACGCAGCATTAGCGAAACCTTTGTCGCCTAAAGGTGTCTCGCCGGGTCCTTTGCGGTAGAATACCGGCCCCTGAAATTCCTCTAGCCCCGAGGCTGTCCTACGATGCTGATCTTGCGCGGCGCTCCCGCTCTTTCTTCGTTTCGTCACGGCAAACTGCTCGACCAACTGACCCGTAAAGTGCCGGGTGTTTCCGGACTTTATGCCGAGTTCGCTCATTTTGCCGAGGTGGTCGGCACGCTTACCGCTGAAGAGGAGCACGTGCTTGAGCGCTTGCTCAAATACGGACCCAGTGTTCCGGTACAAGAGCCTGTAGGCCGGCTGTTCCTGGTAGTCCCGCGCTTTGGCACGATTTCGCCGTGGTCCAGCAAGGCCACTGACATCGCCCATAATTGCGGTCTGGCCAAGGTCGAGCGCATCGAACGGGGCGTCGCCTATTATATTGCCGGCGATCTGTCCGATGCCGATGTTCAGGCTGTGGCTGCCACCCTGCATGATCGTATGACCCAGCTCGTACTGGGAGGTCTGGATGAGGCTGAAGCCCTGTTCAGTCATGCGACGCCCAAGCCGCTGATGGTCATCGATATCCTGAATGGCGGCCGTGCCGCGCTGGAAAAGGCCAACAGCGAACTAGGTCTTGCCCTGGCGGATGACGAGATCGATTACCTGGTCAAGAGTTTCCAGGGACTGGGTCGCAACCCCCATGACATCGAGCTTATGATGTTTGCTCAGGCAAACTCCGAGCACTGCCGTCACAAGATCTTTAATGCCAGCTGGGATATCGATGGCGAAGGCCAGGAAAAATCCCTGTTCGGTATGATCAAGAACACCTATGAAATGCACCGTGAAGGCGTCTTGTCTGCCTACAAGGATAACGCTGCGGTGATCGAGGGATTTACTGCCGGTCGTTTCTATCCTGACCCGCAGACTCATCAATACAGCGCCAATCAGGAGCCGATTCATATCCTGATGAAGGTGGAAACCCATAACCACCCGACAGCAATTGCACCATTCCCTGGCGCCTCTACGGGTTCGGGTGGCGAAATCCGAGACGAGGGGGCAACCGGTCGTGGTGCAAAACCCAAGGCAGGTCTGACCGGTTTCACGGTTTCCAACCTGAATATCCCAGGTTTCGAGCAACCTTGGGAAAAGCCATACGGCAAGCCCGAACGCATCGTGACACCACTCGATATCATGATCGAAGGGCCATTGGGCGGCGCGGCATTCAACAACGAATTTGGCCGCCCGGCACTGGCAGGTTACTTCCGTACCTTCGAGCAGGCGATTGAAACCCCACGTGGCGAAGAGGTCCGGGGCTATCACAAGCCGATCATGCTGGCCGGCGGTATGGGTAACATCCGTGCCGACCATGTCCAGAAAGGTGATATCTCCGTAGGTGGCAAGCTGATTGTCTTGGGTGGCCCGGCCATGTTGATCGGCCTGGGTGGAGGCGCTGCCTCGTCGATGTCCACTGGCTCCAGCTCGGCAGACCTGGACTTCGCTTCCGTGCAGCGTGAAAACCCCGAGATGGAGCGCCGCTGCCAGGAGGTGATCGACCGCTGCTGGCAGATGGGTGACAAGAACCCTATTACCTTCATCCATGACGTAGGCGCAGGCGGTCTATCCAATGCCTTCCCTGAGCTTGTCAACGATGCCGGTCGTGGCGGTCGCTTTGAGCTGCGCAACGTACCTAACGACGAGCCCGGCATGAGCCCGCTCGAGATATGGTGCAACGAGTCCCAGGAACGCTATGTGCTGTCCGTGGACGCCGAGAACTTTGAAACTTTCAAGGCCATTTGTGAGCGTGAACGCTGCCCGTTCGCGGTAGTTGGCGAGGCTACTGAAGAGCGTCGTCTCACGGTAGCGGACAGCCATTTTGAAAATAATGCGGTCGACATGCCGCTAGATGTTCTTCTGGGCAAGCCTCCACGTATGCATCGCTCCGCTACTCGCGAGGAAGCGCTGGGTGATGACTTTGACGGTGCCGGCCTGGAGCTCAAGGAGGCGGTAGAGCGCGTTCTTCGGCATCCAGCCGTTGCCAGCAAGAGCTTTCTGATCACCATCGGTGACCGGACCATCACCGGCCTGGTCGCGCGTGATCAAATGGTTGGTCCCTGGCAGGTTCCAGTGGCTGACTGCGCGGTTACAGCGACCAGCTACACCGCCTATACCGGCGAGGCAATGGCCATGGGCGAGCGTACGCCCTTGGCATTGCTGGATGCGGCAGCGTCTGGCCGCATGGCGGTAGGTGAAACACTGACCAACCTGGCGTCGGCGCGTATCGAGAAAATCAGCGATATCAAGCTTTCCGCCAACTGGATGGCAGCTGCCGGACATCCGGGTGAGGATGCTCGCCTGTACGATACGGTAAAGGCAGTGGGCATGGAGCTGTGCCCGGCTTTGGGTATCACCATCCCCGTGGGCAAAGATTCCATGTCCATGAAAACCCGCTGGGAAGAAAACGGTCAAGACAAGAGCGTGACGTCGCCTCTGTCGCTGATCGTGACGGGCTTTGCTCCTGTGCAGGATATTCGTCAGACCCTGACGCCTGAGCTGCGCATGGATAAAGGCGAAACGGACCTGATCCTGATCGATCTTGGCCGAGGCCAGAACCGCCTGGGTGGTTCAATTCTGGCGCAGGTTCACAACAAGATCGGCCACAAGGCACCTGATGTGGATGATGCAGAGGATCTCAAGGCCTTCTTTGCCGTCATCCAGGGGCTCAATAAGGACGGGCTCATCCTGTCCTATCATGACCGTTCCGATGGTGGTCTGATCACGACGCTCGTGGAGATGGCATTTGCCGGTCACTGTGGCCTGTCTCTGAAACTGGATGCCTTGGCCGCTACCCGTGATGAACTGACCCGCGCCTTGTTTGCCGAGGAACTGGGTGCTGTGATCCAGGTGCCTCAGGATTTCACATCCGAAGTGCTGGCGCAGTTCACTGCTGCAGGTCTTGAGGATTGCGTGGCGGTCATTGGCCAGCCGGTAAACGGTTACGAGGTCAATATCACCTATAACGAGCAGAACGTCTTCAAGGCCGAGCGCCGCTCGTTGCAGCGTATCTGGAGCGAAACCAGCTATCAGATCCAGCGACTGCGTGACAACGCTGACTGTGCTCAGCAGGAATACGACGCATTGCTCGAAGAGAACAATCCGGGCCTGTCTGCCAAGCTGAGCTTTGATCCGAACGAAAACATCGTTGCACCTTATATCAAGACAGGTGTACGGCCTCAGGTCGCGGTTCTGCGTGAGCAGGGCGTTAACGGTCAGGTCGAAATGGCTGCAGCGTTTGACCGTGCCGGCTTTGCCTCGGTAGACGTGCACATGAGCGATATTCTTGCTGGTCGTGTCGATTTGAATGACTTCAAGGGTGTCGTTGCGTGCGGCGGTTTCTCCTACGGTGACGTCTTGGGTGCCGGTGAGGGATGGGCCAAGTCGATTCTGTTCAACGCCCGTGCACGTGATGCGTTCCAGCAATTCTTCGAGCGTACGGATAGCTTTACGCTAGGCGTCTGCAACGGCTGCCAGATGGTCTCGAACCTGCGCGAGCTTGTTCCAGGCAGTGAATTCTGGCCACGCTTCGTGCGTAACCGCTCAGAGCAGTTCGAAGCGCGTATTGCGATGCTACAGGTACAGGAATCGCCATCCCTGTTCTTTGCGGGCATGGCAGGCTCGCGCATGCCGATTGCCATTGCGCACGGTGAAGGCCATGCCGAGTTCAGGGACGCCGCGGCCCTGCAGGCAGCAGATGCCTCTGGCACCGTCTCGTTGCGCTTCGTTGACAACCATGGGCGTGTCACCGAGACGTATCCGGCCAACCCCAACGGCTCGCTGCTGGGTATTACTGGCCTGACCAGCCGTGATGGTCGCGTCACCATCATGATGCCGCACCCTGAACGCGTTTTCCGCGCAGTTCAAAATTCCTGGATTCCACGTGATTGGCAGGGCGAGGACGGCGGCTGGATGCGCATGTTCCGTAATGCGCGTGTCTGGGTAGACTGATAAGTCCGAGAAGGCCGGTCATACTGTTTCAGGTATGACCGGCCTTTTTGCATCTGGAGGATTTATGTACAAGCTATGCTTCTATGTGCCAGGTAGCCATGTGGAGTCCGTCAAGGACGCGGTATTTGCTGCAGGAGGTGGTCGCATCGGTAATTACGAGGCGTGCTGCTGGCAGGTCTTGGGGGAGGGGCAGTTTCGCCCATGTGCTGGAAGCAACCCTTTTCTAGGGAAGATTGGCGAGCTGGAGCGCGTGGCAGAATGGAAAGTAGAGCTGGTCGTGACCGATGACTATGTAAAGCAGGCTGTCGAGGCGTTACGCAAAGCCCATCCCTATGAGACGCCAGCCTATGAGGTGTGGCAGCTGGCGTCATTCTAGGTCAAGGCCGAACGTTGTGACTCCTGTGCTTCAAGGTGTGTACCGGAGCTTCAGGGGCGTATCTCGATCAACGTACCGTCCTTGACCAGCGTCCAGATTTCACGCATATCCGCATTGGTTAGTGCAATGCATCCATTCGTCCAGTTCAGCGAAGAGAAATACCACTCCGGGTATTCTTCATCGATAGGGGTGCCGTGAATCATGATCATGCTGCCCGGTGGCACGCCTGCTGCTTTTGCGCGTGCCAGGTCCTGTGCATTGGGGTATGAGATGTGCATCGACAGATTGAACTTGTCGCTCGTCTTTCGCCAGTCTATCCAGTAGAAGCCTTCTGGCGTGCGCTGATCCCCTTCGCGAAACTTGGGCCCCTTGGGGAATTTGCCCAGTGATACCCGGTAGGACTTGATGGTTTCGCCCTTGCTGAGCAGCTCAAGCTTGTTCATCGACTTTATGACCAGCACCTTGTCGATTGTCCGGCCATCAAGTGTTGTTGTCGTGCTGGCAAGGCAGAGGGTAGAGAAAAACAGGCAACAGAAAGCAGTAAGCCAATACATCCGGCGCATTTGAAAAATAATCCCTAGCTAAGCGACTGCAGAAAGCAGCCAAGGCGTGCTGCTGTTCACTCTGTATATATCAGCTGGAGCTAGCGTTCCAGCATGGGTGCGATGCCTTCATGATGCACTGAATAGTGACCGGTTCGGCGATCAGCAAAAAAGCATTCTAGGGTACGCGCAATGGTCGGAAAAGCGAGTGACGACCAAGGGATATCTGCTTCGTCAAACAGGGCTGTTTCCAGGCTTTCTTCACCGATGCCAAACGACCCGCCGACAAGCTCGCCGCGGAACAGCATATAGACCTGATTGATATGGGGCAGGTCGAATAAGGTATAGAGCTTGAGGTTGCCGACGTTAGCGCAGGCTTCCTCCCAGGTCTCACGGGCGGCGGCCTGTTCGATCGTTTCTCCGTTTTCCATGAAGCCGGCCGGGAGTGTCCAGTAGCCGCGGCGAGGCTCAATGGCGCGGCGACATAAAAGTACTTTATCTCCCCAGACGGGCAGGCATCCCGCCACAATGCGAGGGTTCTGGTAGTGCACCGTGTGGCACTGTGTGCAGATGTAGCGAGGGCGCGTATCCCCCTCGGGAATGCGCTGAACCAGCGTGCCGCCGCAATAGTTACAGAATTTCATGATGCCTCCTCGTCATCCTGCCATCTTGCGAGGAGCTGAGGCTGCAAGCAAGGGGTTGGGCAAGCTGGATATTCCATGCCATGATGCCTCAAGAGTAAGCGTGTGGAGAAAGCATCGTGGATGAGTTGCTCCATCGATTGCGGCATTATCGACCGCGTCACCTGGAGACTGATCGTACACACCCCGAAGCCGCCGTATTGTTGCCTATTATTCGAGGTGATGATCCTGAGCTGGTTCTGACGCTGCGCGCCAGCAATCTGTCGACGCATGGGGGAGAGGTCGCATTACCAGGTGGGCGACGTGATCCGGAAGATCCGGACCTTATTCATACAGCGCTGCGTGAGGCGTATGAGGAGATTGGTCTGCCGCCGGGGCTGGTTGAAGTGGTCGGGCCGTTGAGCCCCTTGATTTCTTATTACGGGATCAAGGTAACGCCTTATGTCGGCATTATTCCCGATTACGTGGAGTACACGCCCAACGACGCTGAAATCGCAGCCGTATTTACGGTTCCGCTCAGCTTTCTGTGCGAAGTGCCTCCAGAGGTCACGCCGAGGATCGATGAGCAGGGGCGACGTTCCTATATCCCAATTTATCAGTACGGTGAGTATCGGATCTGGGGCCTGACGGCTGCCATTATCGTGGAGCTGGTCAACCTGCTTTATGATGCCGGCATTTCGCTTCATGAGCCGCCTCATTCAGTTGAGAAATGATGCCTTTTGATGCACTTCTGCCATCAGGCCAAGTAGAATTCATGCCAACGATACGTTATCAGGCCGCTGCCTGTACGAGATGACAGCCTTGGACATGAATGAAAACGAAAAGCCTGTTCGCTCTCCCTGCGTGCAAGTCTGTGTGCTGGATGAGGCCGATATGTGCACAGGATGCCAGCGCACCGCTCAGGAAATATCTCAATGGGGACGTATGACCAACACCGAGCGGCGTAGGGTCTTGCAGCTGTGTGAGGAACGTGCCTGCGCCGCTGGCCACTATTTCTAAGGGCACCTCAGATAGCGATCGAGTGCGTTGTCGCTATGGGGCAGCCCGGTTAAATCCATGACTGTATACACCAGAGGATGCTGCATGACCCAGATAGGAACTCCATTGTCACCTACCGCCACTCGCGTTCTGTTATGTGGCTCTGGTGAGCTTGGTAAAGAAGTTGTCATCGAGCTACAGCGTTTGGGTGTGGAGGTCATTGCCGTCGATCGTTATGCCAATGCACCGGCCATGCAGGTAGCCCATCGTAGTCATGTCATCAATATGCTGGATGGCGCCGCGCTTCGCGCGATCATCGAGCAGGAAAAACCTCATTACATCGTGCCCGAGATCGAGGCAATTGCCACGGCAACCCTCGTTGAGCTGGAGGGTGAAGGGTATACCGTCGTGCCTACTGCACGCGCTGCGCAGCTGACCATGAACCGCGAAGGTATTCGCCGTCTGGCTGCGGAGGAGTTGGGTTTGCCCACTTCACCGTATCACTTCGCGGACACCTTTGAAGAGTATGCCGCTGCCGTCGAATCTGTAGGCATGCCCTGTGTCGTGAAGCCGATCATGAGCTCCTCCGGCAAGGGGCAGAGCGTTATCAAGTGCAGCGAAGACATTCAGGCCGCCTGGGATTATGCTCAGGAGGGCGGACGAGCGGGTAAGGGACGCGTCATTGTTGAAGGCTTTATCGACTTTGACTATGAAATCACCTTGCTGACAGTCCGTCATGTCAATGGAACATCGTTCTGCGAACCTATTGGTCATCGTCAGGTAAAAGGTGATTACCATGAGTCCTGGCAGCCGCAAGCGATGAGTCCCAAGGCACTTGCTGAGTCCGAGCGTGTCGCCAGGGCGGTTACCGAGGCGCTGGGCGGGCGTGGTCTGTTTGGTGTTGAGCTGTTTGTCAAAGGCGATCAGGTGTGGTTCAGTGAAGTCTCTCCACGTCCCCATGATACAGGCCTGGTAACGCTGATCTCTCAGGATCTCTCTGAGTTTGCCCTTCATGCCCGTGCCATTCTGGGATTACCGATACCGGTCATTCGCCAGTTTGGTCCATCAGCCTCTGCCGTACTGCTGGTTGAAGGACAATCTACCCAGACAAGTTTCGGCAATCTGGGTGCAGCGCTAAGTGATCCGGATACGGCCCTGCGCCTGTTTGGCAAGCCTGAAGTGGCAGGGCAGCGCCGAATGGGCGTGGCACTGGCTCGAGATGAGTCGGTGGAAGCGGCCCGTGAAAAGGCGACCAAGGCGTCGCAAGCCATCAGCGTAACGCTTTAATCCTTCGGGACGACAGCCCTGCCTGCACAGGGCTGTCGCTTGATTACAATTCCCGATCTCGTGTTTCCTTAAGGCACAGTACGGCAATCAAGCTGATCAGCGCCGCTGCGGAAACATAACCTCCTACCCAGCTCAAGCCTCCGGTATCGGCTAGCTTCTGCGCAATATAAGGCGCTACCGAGGCACCCAGGATGCCGCCGAGGTTATACGCGGCCGAGGCGCCGGTATACCTGACGTGGGTGGGGAAAATCTCCGGTAACAGCGCGCCCATCGGTGCGAACGTCATACCCATGAGAAACAGCTCCAGCGCCAGGAAAAGCGCAATGCTACCTGTTGAGCCATGGGTAAGCAGCGGCTCCATGGCAAAGCCTGACAGCAGGGCGGCGGCTGCACTGATTGCCAGAACTGGTTTGCGGCCATAACGGTCGGCAAGCCAGGCCGACAGAGGTGTAGCCAGAGTCATGAACAGAACGGCAAAGCACAGGAGCCCTAGAAAGCCCTCTCGGCTGAACCCTAGTGTTTTAACGCCATAGCTCAGCGAAAACACCGTTGAGATATAGAACAGCGCATAGCACACCACCATGGATAAGGCGCCCAGCAGCATGGGATGCCAGTGCTTGGTAATTGCTTCGGTTAATGGAAGACGTAGCTTTTCGTGTCGCTCCATGGCTTTGGCAAACACTGGTGTTTCACTTAGTTTGAGGCGGACATAAAGGCCAACCATTACCAAGGCGGCGCTCAGGATGAAAGGAATCCGCCAGCCCCAGGCCTTAAATTGCTCGTCCGATAGCAGCACGGCCAGCGCGAGAAACAAGCCGTTAGCCGCAAGAAAGCCGATAGACGGGCCCAGCTGAGGAAACATGCCAAACCAGGCTCGCTTGTTCTTCGGCGCATTTTCCGTTGCCAGCAGCGCGGCGCCACCCCATTCTCCGCCCAGCCCAAGCCCTTGGGCGAATCTGAGAACGCACAACAGCACGGGGGCCCAGCCACCTATGCTGGCATAGCCAGGGAGCAGGCCGATCAGCGTGGTCGAAACACCCATCAAGAGGAGCGAAGCCACTAGAGTGGATTTTCGACCAATCCGATCGCCGAAATGGCCAAACAGTGCAGAGCCGAGAGGACGGGCCAGGAAAGCGATGCCAAAGGTGATGAATGCGCTGAGTGTTTGCGCAATCGCAGATGTTTGTGGAAAGAACACCGGGCCGATGACCAGCGCAGCGGCGGTAGCGTAGACATAAAAATCGTAAAACTCGATAGCCGTGCCGATAAAGCTTGCCGTTGCGATACGGGCTGTAGAGTTTGCAGGCGCGGCAGGCGAAACAGGTTCCGCCTCGTAGGTTGCAGTAGCAGTCATTGGATGTCCCAGGCGCTGTCGTTTTTTATGGCCTGACTCGTACGCTTGCCCGGGTAAGGCGCAGGTGCGTAATCATCCGGTGCGGATGTGAATCGTTAGCCTGTTATGACGCGGCTCTATCGGCGAGGGGGTAACCGCAGAGAGAGACGTTTAGCTGGGTAAGCCTTTGGATTATGGACAAGCCTTGCCGGAAACGGCAAGGCTTGCGAAGGGCAAAGGGCCTATGAGGCGATCTTCAGATGTGCAGGATGAATTCACGTACCAGCTTGCTGCCGAAATACGCGAGCATCAATAGGCAGAAGCCGGCCAGTGTCCAGCGGATGGCCTTGTGTCCACGCCAGCCCATGCGATGACGCCCCCACAGCAGGACGCCAAACAGGACCCACGCCACACAGGACAGAACCGTCTTGTGCACCAGGTGCTGGGCAAGCATGTCTTCGAGAAACAGCCAGCCGGAAATCAGGGACAAGGACAATACAGCCCAACCCGCCCACAGAAAACCAAACAGCAGGCTTTCCATGGTTTGCAGAGGGGGGAAGCTCCGGATCAGCCCCGATGGGTGCTTGTTCTTGAGCTGCCTGTCCTGAATCAATAGCAGCAACGATTGAAAAACAGCCAGTGTTAACAGACCGTAGGCAACAATCGAGAGCAGGACATGGGTTAATATGCCCGGCGTAATATCGATCGGTTGAACAGTGCCCGACGGTAACACGTCAGCCAGGAGCGTCGTGATGGCTCCTAGAGGATAAATCAGTACCAGTAATGTCTGTAGCGGCATGCGGATGCAGCCGAGCAGAATCAAAAGTATGGCTACCGCCGCGATCAGGCTGGACGCATCAAAAAAGTCCAGCGAAAGGCTGCTGGGTAGAATCAGCTGAATGAACAAGGCCGCGCCATGGGCGAGCAACGCTACTACGCCCAACGAGACCAAAAGGGTATTGTTGGGACGCTTGCGCGTGGTCAGACACACACTTTGATAGGCCGTGGCGACACTATAGAGAAGGGCAGCCGTCAGGCTGGGCAACAGGGATGACATAAATCCTTGAATCACTGAGCCGAAAGCAGATGAGTTTGGCACAGATGCCAGTGTTCAAGGAAGACTGTAGACGATGCCAGCCGACGTCCTCTTCGTTATACTTCACAACCTGCCGCCAGTTTTGGACGCATTTGCATGTTTGAAAACCTGACAGATAGACTCTCACAGAGCCTTCGCCATATCACTGGCAAGGCAAAATTGACCGAAGACAACATCAAGGACACGCTGCGTGAAGTGCGCATGGCGCTCCTTGAGGCGGACGTGGCGTTGCCGGTCGTCAAGGATTTCGTCAATAAGGTCAGGGACCGTGCCGTAGGCACTGAAGTCTCCAAGAGCCTCACTCCTGGCCAGGCCTTCGTGAAAATCGTTCGAGCCGAGCTCGAAGAGCTGATGGGGGCTGCAAACGAAGATCTGGCTCTCAATGTCTCTCCACCGGCCGTTATTCTCATGGCCGGTCTGCAGGGTGCAGGTAAGACCACTACAGCAGGCAAGCTGGCGCGCTTCCTGAAAGAGCGCAAGAAGAAAAGCGTTCTTGTTGTCTCTGCTGACGTCTATCGTCCTGCCGCGATCAAGCAGCTGGAAACCTTGGCTCATGAGGTCGGCGTTACGTTCTATCCCTCCGATATCAGCCAAAAGCCTGTTGCGATCGCCGAAGCCGCTGTGCGTGAAGCCAAGCTCAAGTTCATTGATGTCGTAATCGTGGATACCGCTGGTCGTTTGCATGTCGATGCAGAAATGATGGCTGAAATTCAGCAGGTTCATGCCGCGATCAAGCCTGCCGAAACGCTGTTTGTTGTGGATGCCATGACGGGTCAGGACGCGGCTAATACCGCCAAGGCCTTCAATGACGCGCTTCCCTTGACAGGCGTCGTGCTGACCAAGGTCGACGGTGACGCCCGTGGCGGTGCGGCATTGTCCGTGCGAGCCATTACAGGCAAGCCGATTAAATTCCTGGGTATGGGAGAAAAGAGCGAGGCGCTGGATCCTTTCCATCCTGATCGTATTGCTTCCCGTATTCTGGGTATGGGCGATGTGCTCAGCCTTATCGAGCAGGCCGAGCAGAACCTGGATAAAGAAAAAGCCGAAAAGCTGGCCAAGAAGCTCAAGAAGGGCAAAGGGTTCGATCTGGAAGACTTCCGTGACCAGCTTCGCCAGATGAAAAGTATGGGCGGCCTTGGCTCGCTTATGGACAAGCTTCCTACCATGATGGGTGGTGTCAATTTGTCCCAGATGGGAAATGCTCAGGGAGCAGCCGAAAAACAGTTCAAGCAGATGGAGGCTATTATCGACTCCATGACGCCTGCTGAGCGCCGTGATCCAGAGACGATCAGCGGCTCGCGCAAGCGTCGAATCGCCATGGGTTCTGGAACCCAGGTACAGGATGTAGGCCGCCTCATCAAGCAGCATAAGCAGATGCAGAAAATGATGAAAAAGGTGACCTCAAAAGGCGGCTTGTCAAAGCTTATGCGTGGCATGGGCGGCATGTTCCCAGGAGGAATGCCCAAGCTGTAAATCCCCAGGTTGCTGCCGTTGGGCGATCAGCCCTGCATAAGATAGGGAAAAAGAGTTTGCAATCGCTCGGATTATCCTTAGAATATGCGGCCTTTCGGGCCTGAGGCCCAGCGTGCGTAACATTTGTAAAGCACCGACTACAGGAACAAAGTTCACATGTTAACCATCCGTCTTGCCCGTGGTGGCTCCAAGAAGCGCCCCTTCTATCACCTGACCGTGACCAACAGCCGTAACGCCCGTGATGGTCGTTTCGTTGAGCGCATCGGCTTCTTCAATCCGGTTGCTTCCGGTAATGAAATCCGTTTGTCTGTTGACTCCGAGCGCGCTAGCTACTGGCTGAGCCACGGTGCACAGCCGTCTGAGCGCGTTGCTCAGCTGCTCAAGGACTCTGCTAAGGCAACTGCCTGAACTTTATGAGTCAGACGCCTGCGCCTGAAGAGGACCTGGTTGTCCTCGGTAAGATTGTCTCGGTGTATGGCGTGCGTGGCGAAGTGAAGGTCTATTCCTTCACCGACCCCTTGGACAATCTGCTGGAGTATCGTCATTGGACCCTACGTCGTGATGGCGAAATCCGCAAGGTAAGTTTGGTAAAGGGCAGCCTTCACGGCAAAGTCCTGACGGCCAAGCTTAAAGGTCTGGATGATCGCGAAGAGGCACGAGCCCTTTCAGGGTTCGAAATTTGTGTGCCTCGCCATGAGCTTCCAGGCCTGAACGAAGGTGATTACTACTGGTACCAGCTCGAAGGGCTGAAAGTGATCAACCAAGAAGGGCAGATGCTCGGCGTGGTGGATCATTTGCTTGAGACTGGTTCCAACGATGTCATGGTGGTAAAGCCATGTGTCGGCAGTCTGGACGATCGCGAACGCCTGTTGCCCTATGTTTTGGAGCAATTCGTCAAATCGATTGATCTAGTGGCAGGTGAGATGCGGGTTGACTGGGACGCGGATTTTTAAATCATGCGTGTCGACGTCATCAGTATCTTTCCTGAAGTATTCACAGCCGTCCGTGATTTCGGAATTACCGGTCGTGCGGTCAAGCAGGGGTTACTTCAACTCAATTGCCTGAATCCGCGGGACTATACCGAAGACCGGCATCAGACTGTTGATGATCGTCCTTTTGGGGGTGGTCCCGGCATGGTGATGAAAATTCAGCCATTGGAGCGGGCATTGAATAATGCACGCAGCAAGGCTGAGGGCTCGGTAAAAGTAATTTACCTTTCCCCTCAAGGGCGACAGCTGTCGCAGCAAGGGGTGAAGGAGCTGGCGAAAGAAGAACACCTCATTCTGATCGCTGGTCGTTACGAAGGTATCGACGAGCGCTTTATTGAAGCGCACGTTGATGAAGAATGGTCGATTGGTGACTATGTGCTGTCTGGCGGCGAGCTGCCAGCAATGGTCCTGATCGATGCGGTGACGAGGCTACTGCCTGGAGCGTTGGGGCATGTAGATTCCGCCGAGCAGGACTCGTTTACGGACGGTTTGCTCGATTGTCCTCATTACACTCGACCTGAGGTGTATGAGGGACGGCGGGTACCTGATGTGCTGCTCAGTGGTAATCACGAGCATATCCGGCGTTGGCGTTTACAGCAGTCCCTTGGAAGGACCTATAAACGGCGCGCTGATCTTCTGGAAAGACGCTCGCTTTCTGGAGAAGAGCAGAAGCTGTTGGCGGAATTCCTTCGTCAACAGGACGATAGTTAACGTATCGATGGCAGGTCTGACGGCTTGTCTTAGGAGCACACTAGCATGACCAACAAGATTATTGCACAGCTTGAAGCTGAACAAATGAACAAGGAAATCCCGGCTTTCGCGCCCGGTGATACCGTAATCGTTCAAGTAAAAGTAAAGGAAGGCGACCGTCAGCGTCTGCAGGCCTTTGAAGGCGTTGTAATTGGCAAGCGTAACCGCGGCCTGAACAGTGCTTTCACCGTTCGCAAGATTTCCAACGGTGTAGGTGTAGAGCGTACCTTCCAAACTTACAGCCCCATGATCGACAGCGTCAGCGTCAAGCGTCGCGGTGATGTTCGTAAAGCCAAGCTGTACTACCTGCGCGAACTGTCTGGCAAGGCAGCACGTATCAAGGAAAAGCTGGCTTAATTCAGCGATTCCACAAAAAAGCAGCCCTAGGGCTGCTTTTTTGTTGCGTGGATGAAAAGTCAGTATGGTGAGTTAGCTAAGCGAGTTCCCGGATGTCCATGACCCCTAGAGAGCAAGAAATCGCACGCCGAACAGAGCTGGCTGAAACGCGCGTGGCCAAAGCGGTATTTCCTCCTGATACCAATCATCATCACACGTTGTTTGGCGGGCAGGCGATGGCGTGGATGGATGAAGTCTCTTTCATTACGGCGACACGGTTTTGCCGTTTGCCGCTGGTAACGGTATCGACCGACCGTATCGATTTTAATCACGCCATTCCAGGTGGCTCTATCGTTGAGCTGATTGGTCGAGTGATAAAAGTGGGTAATACCAGCATCAAGGTGGGTGTCGAGGTTTACCTCGAGAGTATGTATAACGAAGGACGTGAACTGGCGATCAGTGGTGCGTTTAGCTTTGTTGCAATCGATGAGGATAAGCGTCCCGTCGCTGTTCTGCCGGACTTCCCTCAACACTCCTGAGTTGTAACACTGCCGATGCGAGATCATCCGTACATCAATCGATTTTTGGATGCCCTATGGCTTGAGAAAGGCTTATCCGAACACACGCGTGACGCCTATTCCAATGATTTAGGGCAGTTCAACGCCTGGTTGACGGAGCAGGGCGTTTCGCTTGAAAAAGCTGGTCGAGAGATGATTCTTGATCACTTGGCCTGGCGGCTGGACAAGGGTTACAAGGCACGCTCAACGGCGCGTTTTCTATCGAGCGTTCGTGGTTTTTATCGATATGCGGTTCGTGAAGGACTGATCGATGTTGATCCTACGCTACAGGTCGATATGCCTCGCCTTGGCGCTCCTCTACCCAAAAGCTTGTCCGAGGCAGATGTCGAGGCATTGCTTGCCGCACCGGATACTGATGACCCGCTGGGCTTGCGTGATCGAACCATGCTGGAGGTACTGTATGCAACGGGTCTTCGAGTCAGCGAGCTGGTTGGGTTGACGCTTCAGCAGGTAAATCTGCGACAGGGCTCGATGCGGGTGTTTGGCAAGGGAAACAAGGAGCGTCTGATTCCTCTGGGGGAGGAGGCTATCAATTGGCTGGAGCGGTATGCGAAGGAAGCGCGCGGCCTGTTACAGAACGGGTTGGCATCTGATGTGCTGTTTCCGAGCCTGCGTGGGACTGAAATGACGCGGCAGACCTTTTGGCACCGCATCAAGCTGCACGCCCAGGTGGCCTGTATCGACAAGCCGCTTTCACCCCATACGCTGCGCCATGCCTTTGCAACCCATCTGCTCAACCATGGTGCTGACTTGCGTACCGTACAAATGCTTTTAGGCCATTCAAGCCTTTCGACAACCCAGATTTACACGCATATCGCCCGGGCTCGTTTGCAGGCTCTGCATGCGGAACATCATCCTCGCGGTTAAATTGTAGGGTCGGCCTCTGTGGTAGGCTGGCAGCTATTGTTCACAGGAGTTATTCATGCGCATTACTCGTTTGGTGCTGGCGGTTTGCCTGGGGCTCGCAAGTACTTTTGCAATGGCTGAATCCGAGCAGGCTATCCGTAAGACCTTGAGTGCATTACAGCCTGATCTGGGTATCGAGTCGATTGGAAAAAGTCCTTTTGAAGGCCTTTATGAGGTTCAGCTCAAGGGCGGGCGTATCCTGTATGCCAGTGCTGATGGGCAATACATCGTTCAAGGATACCTGTACCAGTATAAGGACGGTCACGCCGTTAACCTGACGGAACAGGCTGAAAATGCAGCAGTGGCCAAGCAGATCAATGGTTTGGACAAGCAGCAGATGGTCGTCTTTCCGGCAGTGGGCGAGACGAAAGCTCACATTACAGTTTTTACGGATACCACATGCCCTTATTGCCAGAAACTACACGCCGAAGTTCCCAAGTTGAACAAGCAGGGTATCGAGGTGCGTTATCTGGCATTCCCGCGTCAGGGTTTAAATTCGGCGGGGTATAAGCAGCTTGAGGCAGTATGGTGCTCCAAGGATCGGGCCGAGGCGATGGAGCGCATGTTCGAGGGTAAGGAAATCAAGGCTGCCTCCTGTGATGATCCGGTTGCGAAGCAGTTCACTTTGGGACAACAGATTGGCATTCAGGGCACGCCTGCCATTATTCTTGCCAATGGACATATGATCCCTGGTTACCAGCCAGCGTCAGAATTGGTAAATGACGCGCTGGCAGCCGGTAAATAGGTATAGTGCAGTCATGACGGCCGAGCTAAGCTCGGCCGTTTGGTCTTGACGATAAGCCTGAGCGATACGTGGCAGCCAAGCGGCGTGCTTGAGGTAAACTCCGTTTCCAAGTTTTTATCAGCCCGGGTGTTCTACCGAGGCCTACAGCAGGGGAATAAAGCGTGAAACCGGTAAAAGTGGGTATTTGCGGACTGGGTACCGTGGGTGGCGGTACTTTCAATGTGCTCAAACGAAACGCTGAAGAGATTGCACGTCGTGCCGGCCGTGGTATTGAAGTAGCACAGATTGCTCAGCGTCGTCCTAATCCCAAGTGTGATACCGGTATTACCCCGATTACCGACGATGTGTTCGCTGTGGTGGATAACCCGGAAATCGACGTGGTGGTCGAGCTAATTGGTGGTTACACAGTGGCCCGTGAATTGGTCATGCGTGCAATCAACAACGGCAAGCATGTGGTTACCGCAAACAAGGCGTTGATCGCAGTGCATGGCAATGAGATTTTTGCCAGGGCGCGTGAAAAAGGCGTCATCGTAGCCTTCGAAGCGTCGGTTGCTGGAGGCATTCCTGTTATCAAAGCTGTGCGTGAGGGCCTTGCGGCTAACCGCATCAATTGGGTGGCGGGAATCATCAACGGTACTGGCAACTTTATCCTGACCGAAATGCGCGAAAAGGGCCGTACGTTCGAAGACGTACTCAAGGAAGCCCAGGCGCTCGGTTATGCCGAGGCGGATCCAACCTTTGATGTTGAAGGTATCGATGCGGCGCATAAACTTACCATTCTGGCATCCATTGCCTTTGGTATTCCGCTTCAGTTCGATAAGGCCTACACCGAAGGCATTACCACGCTGACCACGGCCGACGTTGGTTATGCCGAGGCGCTGGGTTACCGCATCAAGCACCTGGGCGTTGCGCGCAGCACCGAGAAGGGTATTGAGCTACGTGTTCATCCCACCCTGATTCCAGCCGATCGCCTGATTGCCAACGTAAATGGGGTAATGAACGCCGTCATGGTTAACGGTGATGCGGTGGGTTCGACACTGTTTTATGGCGCGGGCGCTGGTATGGAGCCAACGGCTTCCTCCGTAGTGGCTGATCTTGTCGATGTGGTACGTGCCATGACGTCAGATCCGGAAAATCGCGTTCCGCACCTGGCCTTCCAGCCTGACGCTTTGTCCGATCATCCGGTATTGCCTATCGAAGCCTGTGAGAGCGCCTACTACCTGCGTATCCAGGCCAAGGACCATCCAGGTGTGTTGGCCCAGGTGGCAAGTATCCTGTCGGAGCGTGGCATTAATATAGAGTCGATCATGCAGAAGGAAGCCGAGGAACATGACGGCTTGATTCCCATGATTCTGCTGACCCACCGGGTACATGAACAGCATATGAATGAAGCCATCAAGGCGCTTGAGTCACTTGAGGATGTGGTAGGGGCTGTTGTTCGTATCCGAGTCGAACATCTGAACTGATCCAGGCCGGCCGGATGATGGATCCGGCTATCAGCTGCTCTAATTGAAGGTTAAATCGATGCGTTACATCAGCACCCGCGGCAATGCGCCAGCGTTGAATTTCGAAGACGTTCTGTTGGCTGGCCTGGCCAGTGACGGAGGTCTGTATGTGCCGGAAAATCTGCCGCGGTTTACTCAGGAAGAGATTGCTTCCTGGGCTGGGCTGCCTTACCACGAGTTGGCATTCCGCGTCATGCGCCCGTTCGTTGAGGGCAGTATCAGCGATACCGACTTCAAACAGATTCTTGAGGAAACGTATGGCGCATTCGCTCACAGTGCGATTGCGCCGCTGCGTCAGCTCAATGCCAATGAATGGGTGATGGAGCTTTTCCATGGCCCAACCCTGGCGTTCAAGGATTTCGCACTACAGCTGCTGGGCCGTCTGCTGGATCATATTCTGCTCAAGCGGGATGAGCGCGTCGTGATCATCGGCGCCACTTCGGGCGATACGGGGTCTGCTGCTATTGAGGGCTGCCGTCGTTGCGAGAATGTAGACATTTTCATTCTGCATCCTCACCAGCGTGTATCTGAGGTCCAGCGTCGCCAGATGACGACCATCCTTGGCGAAAACATCCATAACATCGCCATCGAAGGCAATTTTGATGATTGTCAGGAGATGGTGAAGGCGAGTTTTGCCGATCAGAGCTTCCTCAAGGGCACGCGTCTGGTTGCCGTAAACTCGATCAACTGGGCGCGCATCATGGCCCAGATCGTTTACTACTTCCATGCAGCGCTGCAGTTGGGTGCCCCGGCGCGCTCCGTAGCGTTCTCGGTCCCGACCGGTAACTTTGGCGATATATTCGCAGGATACCTGGCGCGTAACATGGGGCTGCCTGTAAGTCAGCTTGTTGTAGCAACCAATCGCAACGATATCCTGCATCGCTTCATGAGCGGCAACCAGTATTTCAAGGAAACGTTGCACGCCTCGCTATCGCCTTCCATGGATATCATGGTGTCGTCCAACTTCGAACGTTTGTTGTTCGACCTGCACGGACGTAACGGTGTGGCGTTGGCCGAGCTGATGAGCACGTTCAAGGCCACGGGCAAACTCTCCGTTGAAGAAGATCGTTGGGTTGAAGCGCGTAAGCTGTTTGATTCATTGGCGGTAAGTGATGAAGACACGTGCGCTACCATCGCTGATGTCTTCAAGCGTACCGGCGAGGTGCTTGATCCGCATACGGCAATTGGCGTCAAGGCGGCGCGAGAGTGTCGTCGTAACCTGTCTACACCGATGGTAGTGCTGGGAACAGCACACCCCGTCAAGTTTCCTGACGCAGTCGAGAAGGCCGGTATTGGTAAGGCGCTGGAGCTTCCGGCTCACCTGAGCGATCTATTCCAGCGCGAGGAGCGCTGCACTGTGCTGCCTAACGCCATTGAGGCGGTACAGGCTTTTGTCGCTCAACATGGTAATCGCGGCAAGCCGCTCTAAATAGCGTTCAGGAGCGGATGCTGTTCTGGCATTCGCTCCTGACCAGCTTCCCCTTGCTCGTTTGATTGACACGCGTACTGCCAGGAGGGCTGCCGTGACTTTGAGCATGCCTACGCTACTTGTGACCAATGTGTATGTACTCGTTCTGCTTGGCGTGCTGATGCTATTTGCATGGGCAAGAGGGAGCCGCGAGGCAACTCTGGGCTTTCTGTGTGTGATGCTATGGTCGGGCGCGCTGGGGCTGGTAATAGGTAGCCTGCGTGGACGAGGAATGGATGCGTTGCCTATCGTGCTGGGAAACGTGCTTGTTCATGTCTGTTATGCCATGGGGTGGACTGCCATGCGGGCTTTTTCCGGACGACGAGTATTCTGGTCCGGAGTGTGGGCTGGAAGTGTCCTATGGTTGCTTGCCTGTCTGATTCCCGCCTTTTATGGCTCGCTGGCTGCGCGAATTCAACTGAGCTCGCTGGTAATTGTCAGCTATACCGTGTTGGCAGGTTATGAACTCTGGCGCTCCCGGAACGAAAATCAGGTATCGCTGGCGGCCTTGTTCAGTCTGTTTGGATTGCACAGTGTTTTTTATGTCGGTCGTTTCTTTCTGGATCGCTCACTGCCGTTCGCCAGGGAAAGTCATGGAATCGACTTTGCGGCGTTTCTGCTGCTCGAGACCTTGTTGTACAGCATTGGTCTGACGTTTGCGGCGACAGCCATGGTGCAGCAACGAACGGAGAGGCGTTACCGGCAAGCCTCGTTGACGGACTCGCTGACAGGTATTGGCAATCGACGGTCCTTCGTCGAAGACAGCGAAAACATGCTGCGTCACTGCCAGGTTCAGCATAGCCCTGTGACATTGCTACTGTGTGATATGGATAATTTCAAACAGCTCAATGACAGGCATGGTCATCAGGCTGGAGACCAAGCATTGGTAGCCTTTTGTGAGGTGGCCAGGATGCGGCTTCGAAAACGTGATGTTTTTGGTCGTTTGGGCGGCGAAGAGTTTGCGTGCCTGCTACCAGACACCACTACTGAAGCGGCGTATCAAATGGCTGAGCGGATACGGAAGGAATTTGCTTCATGCTCACGGGTAGCAGGGGTTTCCTTGAGTATCAGCATTGGTGTAGCCAGTTCGGCGGAGGCGGGTTATGTGCTTGATTCGCTGATTGCCCTGGCTGATAAGGGATTATATGAAGCCAAGGGGCTCGGCAAGAATCGAAGTGTCATTAGCCAGCCTGTCTGAGCAAGCCACTTTTCAGGCGTTTTCACGGTACACTGGTCAGCTTTACTTTCGAGCGGACATTCATGGCCCTGCAAGCCACGCCTTATAAAGTTGAACTTAACCTGACGGATCTGGACCGCAGCGTCTACGAGAACCTGCGTTTTACCGTTGCTCGTCATCCCTCCGAAACCGAAGAGCGTCTGGCTGTGCGCATCCTGGGGTACGCCTTGTGGTACGGCGAGCAGCTTGGGTTTGGTCGGGGACTTTCCGATGTAGATGAGCCTGCCCTTTGGGAAAAGAGTCTCGATGATCGTGTACTGCATTGGATTGAAGTAGGGCAGCCTGATGCTGAGCGCCTGGTCTGGTGTTCTCGCCGTGCGGAGCGGGTCAGCTTGCTTGCCTATGGCAATTTGCGGGTCTGGCAGAGCAAGGTAGTCGATTCGGTGAAGATGCTGAAAAACCTGAACATTGCAGCGGTGCCTGTTGAGCCGCTGGCTGCATTGGCTACTGATCTGCCACGCTCGATCAGCTGGAGCGTAATGATCAGTGAGGGGACTGTGTTCGTGACGGACGAGCGTGGTCAACACGAGCTTCATCTCGACTGGTTGATGGGTGAGCGTTGATTCATCGGAAAACGCTTTAAAAGCCATGGAAGCAGACGCATCTTGAATCTATCCATGGCTTGAGCCGTCTGTTCGGCCTGTTCTCTATTTCTGTTGTAATACTTGAGTAATCGATGCGTATCGAACTTCGTTCCCTGCCGGATGAATTGCCCGATCTGGGTGATCTTCCGCCGCTACTGACCCGTCTTTATGCCGCGCGTGGCGTGAAGAGTGCTGATGAGCTTGAAAAAGGGCTGGCGCGGTTACATCCCTATCGGTTGTTCAAGGGGATGGATGACGCCATCGAATTGCTGGTCGATGCGCTGGCCAAGCGTCAACGCATTCTGGTCGTGGGTGATTTTGACGCTGATGGCGCAACCGCTACCAGTGTGGCGGTTCTTGCCTTGCGCAGTCTGGGTGCCGCCTGGGTCGATTACCTTGTTCCTAATCGCTTTGAATACGGTTATGGGCTGACACCTGAAATCGTCGCGGTTGCCCGGGAGCGCCAGCCTGACCTGCTGGTGACCGTGGATAACGGAATTTCCAGCATAGACGGTGTCGAGGCTGCCAAAGCCGCAGGAATGCGCGTGCTGGTGACCGACCACCATTTGCCGGGCCATGAGTTACCTGCTGCTCATGCGATCGTTAACCCCAACCAGCCTGCCTGTGAGTTTCCCAGCAAGTGCATTGCTGGCGTGGGCGTTATCTTCTACGTGATGCTTGCACTGCGGACGCGGCTGCGTGAAGAGGGCTGGTTCGATGCGCTGAACATCAAAGAACCTAATCTGGCTGAGCTGCTGGATCTAGTTGCGCTGGGCAGTGTTGCCGACGTGGTCCCATTGGATGCCAATAATCGGATTCTGGTCCATCAGGGATTAGCGCGTATACGTGCCGGTCGCGCTCGTCCGGGGCTCAGAGCATTGCTGGAGGTGGCTGGGCGGCAACCGGGTAAGATTACTTCTACTGACCTGGGATTTATTCTGGGGCCGCGCCTGAATGCGGCGGGGCGGCTGGATGATATGTCGCTTGGAATCGAGTGCCTGCTGTGCGAGGACGAAGCCCTTGCACGAGACATGGCCGTCCAGCTGGACCAGCTCAATAAGGATCGAAAGCTGATCGAGCAGGGCATGCAGCGTGAGGCCTTGGCGCAGCTCAAGGAGTTACCCAGAGACGATATGCCGTTCGGATTATGTCTGTTTGATCCCGAATGGCATCAGGGCGTCATTGGTATTCTGGCATCTCGTCTCAAGGAACGTTACCACCGGCCCACGCTGGCCTTTGCCGATGCCGGTGACGGCATGCTCAAGGGCTCGGCGCGTTCGGTTCCAGGGTTTCATATCCGTGATGCGCTGGATGCTGTTGCGGCGCGTCATCCTGGGCTGATCACTAAGTTCGGCGGGCACGCCATGGCAGCGGGGCTATCACTGCCTCAAGAGAATTTCGGTGCGTTTGCTGCGGCTTTCGATGCGGAAGTCAGACGGCATCTGGTCGAGGATGACCTGACAGGGCGTTTGCAATCGGACGGTTCGCTGGAAACCTGCGATTTTCAACTGGAGATTGCACGTGCACTCAAGCATGCTGGCCCCTGGGGGCAGCATTTCCCCGAGCCGATGTTTCACGGTGTGTTTGAGGTCGTGCAGCAGCGTATTGTAGGTGAGCGGCATTTGAAGCTGGTTTTGAAGAGTGAGTGCGGAGGCATTCAACTGGACGGCATTGCGTTCAACATTAATTGCGAGGTCTGGCCGAATCCGCAAATTCGCTGGGTCGAAGCCGCCTACCGCCTGGATGTGAACGAATTTCGTGGTCAGGAAAGCGTGCAGCTGATTGTGGTTCACCTGACGCCCAAGTGAAGTAATAGGCCTCATAAAAATAGTTGCATTGCTATCGAATTGATCATTCCGGCAAAGTAAGGCTCTAATAGATTCAAGTCCTTGTGCCGAGAGCGATCATGAGCAAACTTTTTGAGCCTTTTACCCTTCGCCAACTGACGCTTCCGAACCGCGTTGTAGTTTCCCCCATGTGCCAATATTCGAGCGAAGACGGTTTCGCCAATGATTGGCACTTGGTCCACCTGGGCAGCCGTGCCGTTGGTGGCGCGGGTCTGGTCATCAGTGAAGCTGTTGCCGTTACGCCAGAAGGACGTATTACTCCGCAGGATCTGGGCTTATGGAAGGACGAGCAGATTGAGCCGCTGCGCCGCATCACTCAATTCATTCAGTCACAGGGCGCGGTACCGGGTATCCAGATTGCCCATGCCGGGCGTAAAGCCAGTACGTGGCGTCCTTGGGAAGGCAAGCACGGCAGCGTTCCCATCGCTGAAGGTGGCTGGGTTCCCGTAGCTCCGTCAGCGATAGCCTTTGACCCCCAGCACACACGTCCTACCGAGCTGGATGCTGAGGATATTGCCGGTCTCACCAAAGCCTTTGTCGCAACAGCCGAGCGCGCACTGGCTGCCGGGTTCAAGGTTGCTGAAATCCACGCGGCCCACGGTTATCTGCTACATCAGTTTCTTTCACCGATTTCAAACCAGCGTAGCGATCAATACGGTGGCAGTTTCGATAACCGTATCCGTTTCCTGTTGGAGGTTACACAAGCCATTCGAGCAGTCTGGCCTGATGAGCTGCCTGTCTTTGTTCGGTTATCGGCAACCGATTGGGTAGAAGATGGCTGGAATGTAGACGAGACGGTAGAGCTGGCCAAGCGCTTGAAACCCCTGGGTGTCGATCTGATTGATGTCTCCTCGGGAGGTACTGCGGCAAACGCCGAAATCCCGGTAGGCCCAGGTTATCAAACGCAATTTGCAGAGCGGGTTCGCAAGGAGGCTGAGATTGCCAGTGGCGCCGTGGGCATGATTACCGATGCGGCCCAGGCTGAGCACATCATTCGTACCGGTCAGGCCGATGTGGTACTGCTGGCACGCGAACTGCTGCGTGATCCGCACTGGCCGCTGCAGGCCGCTGAAGCATTGCGCGACAAGGTTTCCTGGCCCGCACAGTACGTTCGCGCGGCACACCGGGATACGCCCCTTCGCAAGCCGCTATCGTTCGATTGACCCTGTTAGGGCGAGCTTCCAGTAGGTTCGCCCTGTTTAATCCTCCCTCCAAGCGTCCCTGCAATATCTCGCAGCAGAAGAGCGCTCCGCTGCATGAACCATCTGCCGGTGTGTCTTGCCCTAATAGGTATCTACCATTATCTGGAGAGCAATGATGCAAACACGTGGCCTGCTGGATCAATTACTCAAGACAGGGCAGGACATGCTCGCCAAGCAGGGCGGCCTGTCCGGTGCACTTGGAAAGTTGAATCAAGGTAATGCGAAGTCTCAAACCCCTTCGTCGAAAGACCCTCTGAGCGGCATGCTGTCGAGTGCAGGCGGCGGAGCGCTGGCCGCCAGTGTGTTGGGGATGCTTTTGCGCGGCAAGGGCGCCACCCGTATGGGAGGTGGCCGGATGGCCAAGTATGGTGGGTTGGTCGCGCTGGGTACGCTAGCCTACCAGGCTTATACAAACTGGCAGAAAAGCCAGGCCAATGCGCCTCAGGCCGAGCCTCAGACAGTAGATCGTGCGCCGGAAGGAAAGGTGGAGCAGCACAGTCAGGCCATTCTGAAGGCACTTATTGCGGCAGCCAAGGCAGACGGGCATATCGATGATCAGGAGCGTAAGCTCATTGATGACGAAATGAATCGACATGCAGATGATCCTGAGCTTCAGAACTGGCTGCGTCAGGAAATCAATAAGCCGCTGGACCCTGCCGAAATTGCTGCCAGCGCCAAGACGCCGGAAATGGCTGCCGAGATTTACCTGGCAAGTCTGTTGATGGCCGATGATCAGCAAGTGATGGAAAAGGCCTATCTAGACGAGCTGGCGCGTCATCTGAACCTGGATCCCGCCCTCCGGGCTGAGTTGGATAGCAAGGCCAAGGGCTGATCATGTGTCCGGGCCGTCTTGCTCGGCGGCCTGGCCCATCAAGACATGTTGGTGTTGCTCGCACAGGCCAACCAGAAAATCCCAGACAACGCGCAGCCGCACCGTTCGATGAAGTTCTCGGCGCGATGATATCCAGTAGTGCCGAATGACGCGCTCCTGCGGCAGGACTGGTATCAACAGGGGATCGCGGCTTCCCAGGTAGTAGGGAAGGATGGCAATGCCGATTCCCGCCTGAGCCGCCATTTGCTGAGCCAGCACGCTGGTGCTCCGGAACGCTACTTGCGGGTGCTTGCACATTGTCTGGAGAAAAAGCAGTTCTTTGGTGAATATCAGGTCGTCTACGTAGCTAATCCAGCGATGGCGGGAGAGATCTTCCCGTGAGTGAAGGGGAGGCGCTTTTTCCAGATAAGCTGAACTGGCGTACAGTTGGAGACAATAGCTGCTGAGTTTTCGAGCGATGACCAGATCAGCGCTGGGCCGTTCGAGCGTAACGGCAATATCCGCCTCCCGGTTAGTAATGCTGACAAAGCGGGGAACCGAGACCAGCTCGATTTCAAGGCCCGGATAGCGCTCCAGTAAGGTTGCCAGCCGCCCGGCCAGGAAGCCCGTGCCCAGTCCTTCCGTCACCCCAAGGCGAACCTGGCCTAGGGGATTTACGCTACAGGTCATTTCTTCCTGCGCCAGAAGGGCGGATTCCTCCATGGCCTCGGCATGCTTGAGTAATGCCTGACCGGCTGGTGTGAGCTGATACCCCTGGGTGTGCTGAACGAGAAGCTGCGTGCCCAGGGTGCGTTCGAGCGATTCGATGTGCCGAGCGACGGTCGTGTGGCTGGTTCCCATACGCCTGGCCGCGGATAGCAAGCGCCCGCTGCGCTGTAATTCCAGAAAGAAGCGGAGGTCGTCCCAGTTGAACATTCGCGTGACTCCTCACCTAGGTAACTGCTGTGCATTTTTGAACAACGGCTGCCTGAAAATGATTGTTCTTGTTCTGAAATACTCCGTCTAGCATGAAGAGCAATAACAAGTACAACAAGAGCAGATGTTCTGATGACCACTCTTCCGAATTCATACGACTATGTCATCGTTGGCGCAGGTCCTGCCGGTTGCCTGCTGGCCAATCGGCTATCGGCTGATCCTTCGGTTCGCGTGTTGCTTCTAGAGGCGGGCGGCCGTGATACCTATCCCTGGATTCACATCCCTGTCGGCTATCTCTACTGTATCAATAATCCCCGTACTGACTGGTGTTTCAAGACCGAGCCCGAACCTGGTCTCAACGGGCGGGCGCTGGGTTATCCGCGCGGCAAGGTGATGGGAGGTTGCTCTTCTATCAACGGCATGATTTATATGCGTGGTCAGGCGCGTGACTATGACGAGTGGGCGGCTGCGGGTAATGCCGGTTGGGGTTGGCAGGATGTCTTGCCGCTATTCAGGCGCATGGAGAATCACTACGCAGGAGCGTCTGAGCTGCATGGGGCGGGTGGTGAGTGGCGCGTCGAGAAACAGCGCCTGAGCTGGGATATTCTCGAAACATTCCGTCGCGCAGCGGCAGAGTCGGGCATTTCTTCGGTCGAAGACTTCAATACGGGTGACAATGAAGGCTGTGGTTTCTTTCAGGTCAATCAACGTAGCGGAGTTCGATGGAACGCAGTCAAGGCCTTTCTCAAGCCTGTCCGGCAGCGAGCCAACCTGACGATCGTGACCAATGCCGAGGCGGATCGGGTCATCCTGGAGGACGGACGGGCCCGTGCCGTTCAGGTCGTACGGAAGGGGCAATTGCAGCGCTTTATCGCGCGTCGGGAAATTATCCTGTGCAGCGGTGCCATAGGCTCTCCCGCCATTTTGCAGCGCTCGGGTATTGGCCCGCGACCGCTATTGGAGCGGCTCGGGATTGGTGTTCAACATGAACTGCCCGGCGTTGGTGCAAACCTTCAGGATCACCTGCAGTTACGTCTGATCTACAAGGTCTCGGGTATTCATACGCTCAATCAAATGGCCAGTAGCCTATGGGGTAAGCTGAACATGGGCCTGCAGTACGCATTCGGACGCCGCGGCCCGCTGGCCATGGCGCCGAGCCAGCTGGGTGCTTTCGCTCGCTCCGAGCCGAGCCAACCGTCTGCCAATCTGCAATACCATGTTCAGCCATTGTCGCTGGATCGCTTCGGCGAGCCGCTGCACACCTTTCCAGCATTCACGGCCTCAGTGTGCAACCTGCGGCCAGAGAGCCGGGGGCGAGTGGAAATTTGTTCGGCAGAACTAGATGCTGCGCCGCTGATCCAGCCGAACTATCTCAGCCATGAGGCGGATCTCAAGGTCGCTGCCGATGCTATTCGTCTAACACGACGTATTGTCGGCTCGCCGGCCCTGGCACCTTATGCACCGGAAGAGTACCTGCCGGGTCCGGACTTTCAGACAGAGGAGCAGCTAAGAATGGCTGCCGGCAGTATTGGTACTACCATCTTTCATCCTGTGGGGACCTGCAAGATGGGGGCAGGTCCCGAGGCGGTCGTGGATGCTCAGTTGCGCGTTCATGGGATACCGGGGCTACGTATTGCCGATGCGTCGATCATGCCCACTATCGTGTCGGGTAATACCTGCTCACCTACGTTGATGATCGCGCAGAAGGCGGCCGAACTGATAGTGGCAAGCCAGCGAGACGAGCGGCTGACCCATGCTGCCCAGACGATCCGACGTGAGCCGGAGCGGCTGGCAATCTGAGCAACACAAGGCAATCTCAACGAAGGCAGTACCGCTTGAACAGGCCGTATGAGGTTCTGGCGTCCCGCAGTGAATAACAATGACAACAGACACTGAGACCCCACGAGGGTCGGGAGACAAGCATGGCAGAATATGCCCAGGCCAGCGGCTACAGCCGCACCGTCAGCAGCACCCGTGAAGAGCGCAAGGTTATCTTTGCCTCTTCTTTGGGGACCGTGTTCGAGTGGTATGACTTTTTTCTTTACGGCGCCCTGGCGGCCGTGATCAGCAAGCAGTTCTTCGCAGGTGTCAACGAAACTACCGCCTTCATCTTTGCCCTGCTGGCTTTTTCGGCGGGCTTTCTGGTCAGGCCGTTTGGTGCACTTGTCTTTGGCAGGCTAGGCGACAAGATCGGCCGCAAATATACATTTCTGGCAACCATCCTATTGATGGGTGTTTCTACCTTTGGGGTTGGATTGTTGCCTACCTATGCCTCCATCGGACTTGCCGCCCCCATTTTGTTAGTTACGTTGCGATTGCTTCAGGGGCTGGCGCTGGGTGGCGAATATGGAGGAGCCGCCACTTATGTGGCTGAACACGCACCGGCTGGCAAGCGGGGTAGCTATACCAGTTGGATTCAGTCAACAGCAACCCTTGGGCTTCTGCTTTCGCTACTGGTCATTCTGGTCTGTCGGAAGCTGACCGGTGACGCATTCGAAACCTGGGGCTGGCGCTTGCCGTTCCTGTTTTCGATTGTGCTGTTGGGTATCTCAACCTGGATTCGTCTGTCGATGCACGAGTCCCCGGCGTTTCTCAAAATGAAGTCCGAAGGCAAGACGAGCCATTCTCCTATTAGGGATTCGTTCACCCGCTGGAGCAATTTGCGCGTTGTGTTGATTGCGTTATTCAGCATCAATGCCGGCCAGGCAGTAACTTTTTATACCGCGCAGTTCTACGTCCTGTTCTTTCTGACGCAAATGCTCAAGATGGACGCCGCCCTGGCTAATACGCTGCTTATCATCTCGATTGTCATCGGTGCGCCTTTCTTTGTCTTTTTTGGTTGGCTGTCCGATAAGGTCGGTCGCAAGCCGATTATGATGCTAGGACTGCTGCTGGCAACGGTTTGCTATTTTCCAATCTTCAAGGCTTTGGGGCATTACGCCAATCCGGAGATTGATATGGCCAGCCGGCAGGCACCGATTACCGTCGAGGCGGATCCTGCCACCTGTACCTTCCAGTTCGATCCTGTCGGCAAGGCACGCTTCGACAGTCCGTGCGATCGGGTCAAGGCACTTCTGGTAAAGCGCGGCCTGCCTTATCAGACCGCTGAAGGTGCCGCTGGCAGTGAGATCGTCGTACGGGTAGGGCAACAGGAAGTACGCGGTTATGATGCGGCTACCCTGAGCGCAGCAGTGGACGCAGCCGGTTATCCACAAAAGGCTGATCCGGCGGCCATCAATCAGGGCATGGTCGTGCTGTTGATCGTTGCGCTGATTTTGATCGCTACCATGACGTATGGTCCATTGGCAGCATTGATGGTGGAACTGTTTCCGACCCGTATCCGATATACCTCGCTATCGCTGCCATACCATGTTGGCAACGGCTGGTTCGGCGGTCTGTTGCCTACCGTGTCCTTTGCGCTTGTCGTGTATACCGGCGATATTTTTTATGGCCTGTGGTATCCAGTGCTTATTACTGGGGGCAGTCTGGTGGTAGGCCTGCTGTTCCTGCGTGAGACCCGTCATGTCGATATTCACGCAGATTAAGCGCACTCAAAGGTCTGGGCTGTGTAGGCCGCGCTGTAAACTGTGCCGCCTGTATCGGATGTCGTACCGGTAGGCGCCAAGCGGCATGAGTCGACCGGAGCCTGCAGCAGTGCTTTTCCATGCTGCTGTAGGCCATTCGGAGGGGCTGAATAACGGAGGGACGAACAAACACCCGCAAAGGCTGCCGGATCGGAGCCGGTTGCAGTATACTCGCAGGCTTTTCCACGTTTTCCGCGAGTGATTGCCAGCCATGGAAATCAACCCGATTCTGAACAGTATCAAAGACCTCACCGGACGTACCCAGACCATTCGGGGGTATCTTTGACTACGATCATAAAAAAGATCGTTTGACCGAAGTTGAGCGCGAGCTCGAAGATCCAAGCGTCTGGAACAAGCCTGAGTACGCTCAGAGCCTTGGCAAAGAACGCGCCCAGCTGGCCCAGGTGGTCGAAACCCTTGATGAGCTTTCCGGTGGTCTGGCCGATGCAAACGACCTGCTGGAAATGGCTGCCGAGGAAAATGACGAAGGCGCTGTCAACGATGTAGCCACCGAGGTCGAGCGTTTGCGCGAGATTCTCGAGAAGCTCGAGTTCCGTCGCATGTTCAGTGGCGAGATGGATCCGAACAATGCCTACCTTGATATCCAGGCTGGCTCCGGCGGCACTGAGGCTCAGGATTGGGCCAATATGCTGCTGCGCATGTACCTGCGCTGGGCAGACAAACACGGCTTCGAGACGACCATCATGGAGCTCTCCGAAGGTGAAGTGGCAGGGATCAAGGGCGCAACCGTTCATGTGAAGGGTGAGTATGCGTTCGGCTGGCTCAAGACTGAGATCGGCGTACATCGGCTGGTTCGCAAGAGTCCATTCGATTCGGGCAACCGCCGCCACACGTCGTTTACAGCCGTCTTCGTTTCGCCGGAGATCGATGACAACATCGAAATCGAGATCAACCCAGCCGACCTGCGGATCGATACCTACCGTTCCTCCGGCGCGGGTGGTCAGCACGTTAACACCACGGACTCGGCGGTGCGTATCACCCACGTGCCCACCAACACGGTGGTCAGCTGCCAGAACGAGCGCTCCCAGCACGCCAACAAGGACACCGCCATGAAAATGCTGCGGGCCAAGTTGTATGAGCAGGAAATGCAGAAACGTACGGCCGCTTCCCAGGCGTTGGAAGACTCCAAGTCCGATATCGGCTGGGGCCACCAGATCCGCTCCTATGTACTCGACCAGTCTCGGATCAAGGATCTGCGTACCGGCATCGAGAACAGCAACTGCGATGCGGTACTGGACGGCGACCTGGACGAGTTTATCGAGGCCAGCCTCAAGCAGGGCCTGTAACACTACCTTAAACGCCTTCTTCGACAGGAGAGGGCTGATCCCGTGATGGAAATACCCAGACCATGAGCGAACAACCTTTAGACCAACATGCCCAAGAGCAGGAACACAACAAGCTGATTGCCCAGCGCAAGGAAAAGCTTGCAGCCCTGCGCGCCGAGCAGCGCATCGCGTTCCCGAATGACTTCCGCCGCGACAGCTACTGTGCGGATCTGCAGAAAGCCTATGAAGGCAAAAGCAAGGAAGAGCTGGCCGAAGCGGGCATCAAGGTCAAGATTGCTGGCCGCATCATGCTCAACCGCGGTGCGTTCATGGTTCTTCAGGACATGACCGGCCGGCTTCAGGTTTATGTAGACCGTAAGAAGCTGCCAGCGGAAACGCTGGAAGCCATCAAGACCTGGGATCTGGGCGATATCATCGCGGCCGAGGGCACACTGGCCCGCTCCGGCAAGGGCGACCTGTATGTAGACATGGACAATGTTCGTCTGCTGACCAAGTCTCTGCGTCCTCTGCCTGACAAGCATCACGGCCTGACCGATACCGAGATGCGCTACCGTCAACGCTACGTCGACCTGATCGTCAACGACGACGTCCGCCATACGTTCCGTGTACGCTCGCAGGTGATCGCTCACATTCGCCAGTTCCTGCGGGATCGTGACTTCCTCGAAGTCGAAACGCCCATGCTGCAGACCATCCCAGGCGGTGCGGCGGCCAAGCCCTTCGAGACGCATCACAATGCGCTGGATATCGATATGTTCCTGCGTATCGCTCCAGAGCTTTATCTGAAGCGACTCGTGGTGGGTGGCTTCGAGCGCGTGTTCGAGATCAACCGCAACTTCCGTAACGAAGGCGTATCGACTCGGCATAACCCCGAATTCACCATGCTTGAGTTCTACCAAGCGTATGCCGATTACGAAGACAACATGGACCTGACCGAGGAATTGTTCCGCGAGCTGGCCATGGCGGTTTTGGGTACCACCGATGTGCCGTATCAGGGCAAGGTCTTCCACTTCGGTGAGCCGTTTGCACGCTTGTCCGTGTTCGACTCGATCCTGAAGTACAACCCCGAGATCAGCGCTGATGATCTGCGTGACATCGAGAAAGCACGTGCGATTGCCAAGAAGGCCGGTGCGGACGTCAAGGGCTTCGAAGGGCTTGGCAAGCTACAAACCATGATTTTCGAAGAGCTGGTCGAGCACAAACTGGAGCAGCCTACGTTCATTACTCAGTATCCGTTCGAAGTCTCTCCGCTGGCCCGTCGTAACGACGATGATCCAAGTGTGACTGACCGCTTCGAGCTGTTCATCGGTGGCCGTGAAATCGCCAACGCCTATTCCGAACTTAACGATGCGGAAGACCAGGCTGAGCGCTTCCACGCTCAGGTGGCCGATAAGGACGCCGGTGATGACGAAGCCATGCATTTCGATGCCGACTTCGTGGCGGCGCTGGAATACGGCATGCCGCCAACGGCAGGTGAGGGCATCGGTATTGACCGTCTGGTCATGCTGTTGACCGACTCTCCGTCGATCCGTGACGTAATTCTGTTCCCGCATATGCGCCCGCTGTAAGCAGTTGCTGTAAACAAAGAACCGCCTTTATGGCGGTTCTTTTATTTCTGGCGTACCGAGATCTGTCGAACCGCCGTCTACCCAGGCAGTCGATACGCTATCCTGCATACGTCAGGGTTTGTCTTCCCTGTAATGAGGTGGGCATGAATTCACGCAAGGTGAAAAACCAGTACCAAGAGACGATTCGCACGCTTTCCGATCGTATCGTGGCGGCCCAGGCCCCCATCCGGATTCTCGATGCGGTGAAGTGGGAGGATGAGGTCAAACAGCGCTTTCTCGATGGCAAGGGCAAGATGCTACCCCCGGTGGATCGCGCCTACTATGAACAGCGGCCGTTAGGGTTCGACCCGGATGAGGTCAAGGGCGAGTTTCAAAGCATCGAGCGGGAAGTGACCCGGCACCTGGGGCAATTCAGCCCGGTGGGGCAAATCATGCGGCGTATGTGTCGTGAGTACCGCATGGTCGTGCGGATGCTTCAGGCGCGAGGGACGCGAGATTTTGGCCTGATCTCACAGGAACTCTATGGGGCAGCGTCCGATGCCTTTCATGCCGGTGACCCGACTCTGGCGGATCTAGGCATGATGATGTCGGATTATCTGAACAACATCGATAAGCGCAGCGATCTCAAAGACGAGCCCAAGACACTCACCGCCAAGGAAGCTGCACCGATGCTGCAGCAGCGCCTGAATGCAGTATTTGGAGAAGACGAAGGCACTATCCGTGTGTTCGAATCAGATGGAATCGTTGCCGACGCTGCCGCAGGTGCGGATTACATCAAGATCCGGGCGGACGCCATGTTCAACGAACGTGATATTCGTGCGTTGGAGGTTCATGAGGGGTTGGTCCATGTCGGGACAACACTGAACGGTCAGAATCAGCCGATCTGCACCTTTCTCTCGAAAGGACCGCCATCGTCCACCGTTACGCAGGAAGGCTTGGCTATCCTCATGGAGGTCATCGCCTTTACTTCTTACCCTTCACGCCTGCGCAAGCTGACCAATCGTACCCGTGCTATTCACATGGCAGAGGAGGGTGCTGATTTTCTGGATGTCTTCCGCTTCTATGAGGAGCAGGGTTACAGCCTGGAGGATGGTTACCAGAACGCCAGTCGCGTATTCCGCGGTTCTACACCTTCCGAGTTACCGTTTACCAAAGACCTCTCCTATCTCAAGGGCTTCATTCTCATCTACAACTACATTCAGCTGGCCGTTCGTAAGGGTAAGGTAGAGCAGATTCCCCTGTTGTTTTGTGGCAAGACCACCCTGGAAGACATGCGCATCCTGAGCCAGCTGGTTGAAGAGGGTCTGGTCGCGCCGCCCAAATACCTGCCGCCCCAGTTCCAGGATCTCAATGCCTTATCGGCCTGGATGTGTTTTTCCAACTTCCTGAACCATCTCAGCCTGGATCGAATCGAAGCGGATTACGCCAATATCATTTGACCACGCCGACGCCTTGTGTCGGCTTACAGGAGTAAGCCATGCCCAGTCATGAGATCGATTACCGCATCATTGGTGAGTCCATGCAGGCGGTGGAAATCGGACTTGATCCCGGCGAGACCGTTATCGCCGAGGCAGGTGCCATGACCTATATGGAAGAGGACATCGATTTCACTGCCCGCATGGGGGACGGATCCGGCGGAGTGCTGGGCAAGCTGTGGAGCGCTGGTAAACGCATGATGGGCGGCGAATCGCTATTTATGACGCACTTCACCAATGAGGGGAAGCGCAAGCGTCATGTAGCCTTCGCTGCGCCTTATCCAGGACACGTTGTGCCGGTTGACCTCTCAGCTATTGGCGGTACGCTTTTCTGTCAGCGCGATGCCTTCCTCTGTGCTGCGCTAGGTACGCGTGTAGGCGTAGCGTTTACCCGCCGCCTGGGGGCCGGCTTCTTTGGTGGTGAGGGTTTCATTCTGGAAAAGCTGGAAGGCGATGGTCTGGCCTTCATGCATGCGGGCGGTACGGTCATTCGCAAAGAGCTCAATGGGGAAACGCTCCGTCTTGATACCGGGTGTCTGGTTGGTTTCACCGAAGGTATCGATTACAGCATTGGCTTGGCAGGCGGCCTACGCAGCATGCTGTTTGGCGGTGAGGGCTTGGTATTGGCAACCCTAAAAGGACACGGCTCCGTATGGGTCCAAACGCTCCCTTTTTCACGTCTCGCTGAGCGCGTCTATGAAGCAACGACCAAGGCGCAAGGCGAGAAAGGCAGTGAATAGCCATCCATCGCTCATAGAGGTTTGAATGAAAATTCGGGTATGGCAAGGGGATATTACCGCGTTGGATGTTGATGTCATCGTCAATGCGGCGAATGAGTGTCTGCTAGGCGGGAGTGGCGTTGATGGCGCGATTCACCGGGCAGCGGGTCCTGAGCTCTTGGAGTATTGCCGACGACTGGGCAGATGCCCGGTTGGAGAGGCCAGGCTTACGCCTGGTTTCAATCTTCAGGCCCGCTTCATCATTCATACCGTCGGGCCGGTTTGGAGCGGAGGCAATTCAGGTGAACCCGAGCAGTTAGCGCGGTGTTATCGAACCACGTTGGCGCTGGCTGAAAGTATCGATGCCCGTACCCTGGCCTTTCCTGCGATCAGCTGTGGTGTCTATGGATATCCTGCGGAGCAAGCGGCACGCGTTGCGGTATCCGTTCTCCAAGAGCCCAGACCGGAAGGCAGCTCGGTTCGTGAAGTCATCCTCGTAGCGTTCTCCACTGAAATGGCAGAGGTATTAACTAACGCTACGCTCATTGATTGATCACCCGCCCATAAAAAAGCCCGACATTAGCCGGGCTTTTAGGACGGTCACCTATTACATGCGTGGTGCAACCGGATTCGCGTCGTTGGAAATAGTAACCTCTACGCGACGATTCATGGCGCGATCAGCTGCGGTAGAGTTGCTAGCTACCGGGAATGCCTTGCCATAGCCTCGGGTTACGATGCGATTAGGCGATATGCCCATGCTGACCAGCGCGGTCTTGATAGCATTCGCACGGCGCTCGGACAGCTGCTGGTTGTACGAGTCGGAACCTGTGCTATCAGTGTAGCCTTCAACAATGACCTGGCGTTCTGGGTTCTGCTGCAGGAAGCTGGCTAGCTGCTGAACGTTGGTCATGCCTGCGGGCTTGAGTGTGGCCTGGTTCAGATCGAATAGTACGTTGCCGAAGGTTACGACAGTACCACGATCCGTCTGCTTGGCGTTAAGCTGGCTTTGCAGCTGCTTGAGCTGCGCAGTACGGGCATCCAGACGAGCCTGGGTACGCTGTGCGTCAACGCCTTGCAGCTGCTGCTCGGTCATGCGCAGCTTGACAGTTTGCATGGCCAGTTGAATGCGCTGGTTGGCCAGGTACGCTAGTTGGTCGACCTTCTCCTGCTTGTCGCCTTCACGGTAAGCACGGCTGGCCTTGTCTACCCAGTCACCAGCATCCTTGGTTTCCAGCGCAGCCAGCTGAGAGGACTGAGGCTGGGATTGTAGTGCTGCATAGTCAGCCTGGGCCTTCTCAAGGTTCGGGTTTGGTGGAGTCGAACAGGCAGCCAGGGCGATGCTCAGGGCAGATACGGCAGGGATAAGAAACTGTTTACGCATAACATTTATCCTTTAGGCATAAGACGGGAATAGGGGATGGGTCAGCTTATTGCTGGCGTTGGTTCTGCTTTTGCTGCAGCTCGCCGTTGATCATCCCTTCCTCGCGGATCTGCTGAATGCTCTTCTGAGCGTCCTGGAGGGCTGCATCAGCCTTGGCAGCCTGAGTCTTGCGAGTTGCCAGACGTGCGTCCCACTCGGCCTGCTCGGCCAATTGCTTGGCTTTTTCGTAGTTCTTTTCGTTCAGTGCTGTTTGAGCCTGTGTCCACTTGTCCTGGGCAGACTTGGTTTCCAGCGGAGCGTACTGATTGCCGCCACCACTTACCGCTTCATTGACTGCGGATTGAGTAACGGCCATCTGCTCACTAGGCGGATCACCTGCGCAGCCGGTCAGGATCAGTGCACTGCCTAGCGCCAGTGCAGCGAATTTCAGACTACAGGCCTTTTGTATCGATTTCTTGGCAGTCAATGTATTCATAGGGCTCAACTCCATTAATAGTCCAAACAGCTAAATTGTTCCCTGGCTGACAGGGTGGCCGAGGCCTTTTATTACCTTCGCTATTTATCGGATCGAAGGTTATTGACAAAAAGCCTCTCATTTACTGGCTAACGTATGGACCGCTTCAAGTCACGAAATGTTCATCCCTTGTCTAAAAATCCATAGCACGCTAAGCGGTAAAACGGCATTTCAATCCAGCTAATGGCTTGTTCTGGCTAGGGTTATTGTGCGTCTGCCGATCATGTGGACGAATCGTTTTTGTTGAGCTCAGCCAAGTGCTTCTTCGACAGTTCCAGAAAGCGTGGCGTGGGGCCAACATCTTCATAAAGTGGATCACCCAGCTCGTCCGTTGCTACGACTCGCTGTCCCTTGACATAGGGAAAACTGGCTTCAAGTTCCTCTAGCGCCGCGCCTACCAGCTCAGCTAAGAGTTCTTCTACGCTACGCTTTGGATACATTTCGTGGAGGGCATGCAACCGGGCCGCGGATTCAAGGTCCAGAACCAAGTTGTAGTGTGCGTGGGCCATACGGCCTGTAGCGTTCTGCTCCCATTCCTGTACGAGCTCGCTGATCTTCATGAGAATCTCCTTCGCCTGACCGTTTCGTTGCAGTTCTACAAAAGCTAGACAGCAGAGTGTCGTACGAGGTCCCTGGCGCAGGTGTGCTAGAACAACAAAGAGAACAACGAAAGAGGGATAAACATGGTCGTCGAGATTGATGTTCGTCTGCGGGAAGATGTTCACCGACTGGGAGAGCTGTTAGGACAGACCATTAGCGATCAGTATGGTCCTGCCTTTCTGGAAAAGATCGAGCGTATCCGAAAGGGCGCGAAAGCTTCGCGTGGCGGGTCGCTCCGTGGCGAAAGACAGCTGTCCGAGACGCTCAATTCGCTGGATGAGTCCGAGCTGCTACCAGTTGCCAGAGCCTTCAATCATTTCCTGAACCTGGCCAATATCGCCGAGGAGTATCACCGTATCCGTCGGCGTAGCGCTGGCGAGCCGGCACCGCTGGAAGACCGGGTGCTCCAGGAAGTTCTGTCCCGGCTCAAACAGGCGGGGCACACTGGGCCAAAGCTTGCCGAGCAGCTGTCTCAGCTGAGTGTCGAGTTGGTTCTCACGGCGCATCCAACGGAGGTTGCTCGCAGAACGCTGATTCAGAAGTACGAGGAGATTACCGAACAGCTGGCCGCCCAGGATCACGATGATTTGACAGCTGCCGAGCGGCACGAGGTGCAGCAGCGACTGCGCCGCCTCATTGCGGAAGCCTGGCATACCGAAGAGATTCGCCGACAGCGGCCCACGCCTGTCGATGAGGCCAAATGGGGATTCGCCGTTATTGAAAACTCCCTTTGGCATGCAGTACCCAGACTGCTGCGGCAAGTAGACGAAACCTTACAGGAGGCTACTGGAGAACGTCTGCCGTTGCTGGCAACGCCTGTTCGATTCGCTTCCTGGATGGGCGGCGATCGTGATGGGAATCCGAATGTAACGGCTACGATAACGCGCGAAGTGCTGCTGTTGGCACGCTGGATGGCGGCCGACTTGTACATGCGTGATGTAGACCGCCTTGCATCGGAGCTTTCCATGCAGCGTGCCTCGGCTGAACTCATGGCAGAGGTAGGTGATACACCTGAGCCGTACCGCGCCCTGCTCAAGCAACTACGCGAGCGACTCAAGGCCACGCGCGACTGGGCTGCCCGAGCCGTTCATGAGCCTCATATCCCCAGCACAGGGGTGCTTGAGCACAATGAAGAGCTCCTGGGACCTCTCAAGCTCTGCTATGAGTCGCTCCATGCTTGCGGAATGGGCGTTATCGCTGACGGGCCGTTGTTGGATGCGTTGCGTCGCGCTACTACCTTCGGGCTTTTCCTGGTGCGGCTGGATATCCGTCAGGATTCGACCCGCCATGCGTCAGCCATGAACGAAATTACAGAATATCTGGGGCTTGGCAGCTATGCCGAATGGGATGAAGCGCGTCGGCTGACGTTTCTGGAGACCGAGCTCTCCAATCGCAGACCCTTGCTGGCACCGGATTACACGCCCTCGGCAGACACTGCCGAAGTGCTTGCAACCTGCCGTGTAATTGCCGAGTCACCTGCAGCAGCGCTGGGGTCCTATGTGATATCGATGGCGGGCTCAGCGTCAGATATCCTGGCCGTGCAACTCTTGCTCAAGGAAGCAGGCGTACGTCGACCCATGCGGGTGGTACCTTTATTCGAGACACTGGATGATCTTGATCATGCAGGCGAGGTCATTGAAAGCCTGCTGGCGCTGCCGGGCTATCGCGAACGGCTTCAGGGGCCCCAAGAGGTCATGATCGGCTATTCCGACTCGGCCAAGGATGCAGGAACCCTGGCTGCGGCCTGGGCGCAGTATCGTGCCCAGGAAGCCTTGGTAGACATCTGCAGCCGGCAGGGTATCGAACTCATCCTGTTCCATGGGCGCGGAGGCACGGTGGGACGCGGTGGCGGTCCTGCCCATGAGGCGATCCTTTCGCAGCCGCCAGGTTCGGTCTGCGGCCGTTTCCGGGTAACGGAGCAGGGTGAGATGATACGCTTCAAGTTTGGTCAGCCCGATATCGCGCGGCAGAATCTCAACCTTTACCTGGCTGCTGTCTTGGAGGCTACATTACAGCCGCCTCCAGTCCCTGAGCCGGAGTGGCGGGCTGACATGGATCGTCTGGCTGCAGACAGCCTGAAGGCTTATCGTGGCGTGGTGCGGGAGCATCCTCAGTTTGTTGACTACTTCCGCAGGGCTACGCCTGAGCAGGAACTGGGCCGTCTGCCCTTGGGCAGCCGCCCGGCGAAGCGTCGTGAGGGCGGGGTGGAAAGCCTGCGTGCCATCCCCTGGATTTTTGCCTGGACACAGACCCGCCTGATGTTGCCTGCCTGGTTGGGCTGGGAAACAGCGTTGGCTAGGGCCTTGGAGCGGGGTGATGAGCAGCGGTTACAGCAGATGCGTGAGCGCTGGCCGTTCTTTCGTACTCGCATCGATATGCTGGAAATGGTTTTAGCCAAGGCTGACGGAGACATTGCCCGGCTCTATGACGAGCAGTTGGTGCCGGAGCAGTGGCGTGCGCTAGGGCAAGAGCTCCGCGACCTGTTGTCACAGGCGGAGCGCTCTGTACTGCGTCTGACCGGCCAGGCCGAGCTGCTGGCTCACAACCCTCAAACGCGGGCGTTCATTGCCGTACGTAATATCTACCTTGATCCGCTACACCTGCTTCAAATCGAGCTGCTGGAACGTTCTCGACAGGCTGGAGAGGGCACGGCAAGCCCCCTGGATCAGGCCCTGCTGGTCAGCGTTGCAGGCATTGCGGCAGGCCTTCGCAATACGGGTTGAGGGCCGGTTCTGTTGTTTGAAAACGTCCTGTCTGCTCCTCATGAGCGAGCAGCAGGACGGTCAGCCAGGCAATCCTTCCATTTCATCTGGAAAGCACGAATAAATCCCTGCGACTTTTAGTGGCTTGTGCCCCCTCGTGATGCTGTGTATTTTGAATCCCCTTGACCGTCAAACGGCCAAATAAAACATCGAGACAGCCTGAGGATCGCAATGGCTCTGTTGAGCGGGCCACTTCAAGGCAAGTCCTGGATACCATCATTTAAGGAGCGACGTGCATGCGCGTGATACTGCTAGGGGCGCCCGGTGCCGGTAAAGGTACTCAGGCTCGGTTCATTACCGAGAAGTTTGGCATTCCGCAAATTTCCACTGGGGACATGCTGCGTGCTGCCGTCAAAGCCGGGACTCCGCTAGGTCAGCAGGTCAAAGGCGTCATGGACAGTGGTGGCCTGGTTTCCGACGAAATCATTATTGCCCTGATTTCCGAGCGTATTCTGGAAGCCGATTGCTCCAACGGCTTCCTCTTTGATGGTTTCCCTCGCACCATTCCACAGGCCGAGGCGCTGAAGAATGCTGGCGTCACCATCGATCACGTGCTTGAAATTGCCGTGGATGATGAAGAGATCGTCAAGCGTATGTCGGGTCGTCGCGTACATCCGGCTTCAGGTCGTGTGTACCACACGCTCTACAATCCGCCGAAAGTCGAAGGTAAAGATGACGAAACCGGAGAAGATCTGGTTCAGCGTGAAGATGACAAAGAAGAAACCGTACGTAAGCGTCTCGATCTGTACCATTCCCAGACCAAGCCGCTGGTAGACTTCTACCAGAAGCTAGCAGACGCTGAAGGCACGCCGAAGTGCAGCCGGGTTGAAGGTGTCGGGTCCGTCGAATCGATTACGGCCAAGGTACTCGAAGCGCTCAAGTAAAGGCGTTTCCATCTGTTGCCAAACGGTCCTTTCAGGGCCGTTTTTAGTATCTGAAGGGAAAATGCAAAAAGCCAAAAAGCAGCCTCTCAAACAGGAATAGTTGAACTCCTCTGCCTTGCGCTTAGTCCTAATAAGGCACACAACGAAATTAGGAGAACGCTATGAGCAGCACAACAGATAAGATCAAAGGCACTGCGAACGAAGTAGCGGGTAAAGCCAAGCAAGGTGTAGGTGAGGCCACCGATAATCAGAGCCTCAAGAATGAAGGCGATACCCAAGAGATCAAGGGTAAAGGCCAGAAAGTGGTTGGCGATGTCAAAGATGGCGTCAAGAAAGCCGGCAACCTGTAAGTATTAGAGATTCGATCAACGGCCATCTTCGGATGGCCGTTGTCGTTTCTGGAACTTATACTGGCAGACTTTGCTGTTTTGTCTGGATACCACCGATGCCTACGCTGTTGGCCATTGATACTGCTACCGAAGCTTGTTCTGTTGCGCTCCTCCATGAAGGAAGCGTCATGTGCCGCTATGAAGTGATTCCCCGTATGCATGCACAGAAAGTGCTGCCCATGGTTCAAGAACTCATGGCTGAATCAGAACTTGCGCTAACGGCCATAGACGCCATCGCATTCGGTCGCGGTCCTGGCGCATTTACCGGCGTGCGTATTGCGATTGGTGTTGTTCAAGGCCTGGCTTTCGGTCTGGACCGGCCAGTGCTGCCGGTATCCAATCTGGCTGCACTGGCGCAGCGGGCTTATCGTGAGCGAGGCGTTAATCAGGTAGCCGCCGCTATCGATGCACGTATGGATGAAGTCTACTGGGGTTGTTATCGCTTGGAGCAGGAGGTGATGCAACTGGTTGGAGTTGAAGCGGTGCTTCCTCCCGAGCAGGTGCAGCTTCCAGCAGGCAGTGCAGGAGAATGGTTTGGGGCTGGTACAGGATGGGGGTATGTTGGCCGCATAGCCGCTTCTGTTGCCGAAACGGATGGTAATCTTCTGCCCCATGCCAAGGATATCCTGACCCTGGCGACGTATGCATGGAGTCAGGGAGGCGGCGTACCAGCAGAAGAAGCGCAGCCTGTCTATTTGCGTGATCAAGTTGCCACGCCTAAGCAGCCACGCTGATCCGGCCTCGACAGCAACAGGCGACAGGCGGTAAAACCCTGTGTGTATTACTGAGGTCAACAGATGAACTGCTGATTTCATCGACCGTATGGTATTTGAGATAGTTTGCTAAGCGCAGGCGATCTCATACAGTGGCGATACTGGCAAAAGGGCATTAATCATGCGTATCGATAGCTACACTTCCTCTTACTCATTAGATCGTCCTGGTCGTAATCGGGCGGACAGCTCGTATCATGAGATACAGAATGAGGAAGAAGTCCGTCGTGAGCAGCCCGCTACGGGTAATGTTTCCTCGCAGGGGTTGGGTACTGCGCCACTGATTCGCAGAGTCGAGTCAACCCAGCCAGATGATGAAGTGACCAGTGATGCTCAGCTGCTGACAGCGCGGGAATATGTTCTCTATGAACAGCCGATCAGCGCCCGTAGCGCACGGGCCATTGCCAGTTACGATAGCATTGCCATGCTGCCACGAGATACCGGGGCCGCTCAGGTAGTAGGCCTGGACTTTTATGTCTGAAGCTTGATGCTGCCTTATTATATTGGTTGCCCATCATGGAGTGATCCTCACTGGCGAGGTTCACTCTATCCAGCATCTACACGATCCTCGGAATTTCTTCCGCGCTATGCTCAGGTGTTTAATGCGGTAGAGGGAAACACCACGTTCTATGCCGAGCCCTCTGGCGAGACGGTATCGAGATGGGCTGAGTTGATGCCGGATCACTTTCGCTTCTGCGCCAAGTTTCCTCGCGAGATCAGCCATGACGGTGATCTAAGAGCCTGCTTATCCCATGCGCATTCCTTCATGCAGCTGCTGGTCCCGTTAGGGAGGCGTGTCAGCCCATACTGGCTTCAGTTTTCTTCAAACTTTGGTCCGAATCGACTGGCCGAGCTGGCTGATTTTCTGGATGCACTGCCTTCCTCAGGGCGAATAGCAGTAGAGGTGCGACATGACGATTTTTTCAGCAAGGGTATGGCTGAGCGTGAGCTCAACAATTTGCTGATGGCCAGAAATGTCGAGCGTATCGGACTGGATTCCCGTGCCTTGTTCAGTAGCGAACCGGTCTCCGATGTCATTCGTGACGCGCAAGCCAAAAAGCCTCGCGTGCCTGTCCGTGTTCCTGCTTTTACCCAATCACCACAGATCCGCTTCATTGGTCGGTTGGAACTTGAGGCCAATGATATCTATCTAGAACCTTGGGTGATTAAATTTGCAGAGTGGATCAAGGAAGGGCGTACCCCTTACATATTTCTGCATACACCTGACAACCGTCATGCTCCTGAACTTGCCATGCGTTTTCATGCGCAACTGCAGGAGCGCTTGCCGGAACTACCGCCATTGCCAGTCATGGCTGAGCCTGTCGAGCAGCTAGGCTTGCTGTAAGCCAGATCATATACGCCAGTCATGACCGCTCACTGTCAGGACAGGTATGCGTTACGTCTTTGCTCTAATGTGCTTGATCATTCTGGTGGCCGGGATCGGTCTGGCCTATGACTGGATCCGTGTTCCGCCTCAATGGAATCCATTTAAGCCGCTTGATGTGCGACAGCCACCCAATTTTCTGACCCGATACAAGCTGATGAGGCTGCAACACGATCCTGAGCTATGCGCACAGGCGTTGCAGACGTCACCGCTGCGCTACGCCCAGATGCCTGCTAATGCCGGGACCAAGCAGTGCCCGCTGGAGAATGTCGTTAGGGTGCAACGCTCCAATGTAGCCTTCAGCGGCAGTTTCCTTGCGACATGTCCTTTAGCAACAGCCTACGCCTTGTTTGAACTGCACACGTTACAACCAGCAGCAGAGGCCGTTTTCGGGCAGCGTGTCGTCAGTGTCGAGCATTTTGGAAGTTTCGCCTGCCGCAATATCTATCATCGTGCCAATGCCCGTCGTAGTGAGCATGCTACCGCCAATGCGTTGGACTTGGCTGGCTTTCGCCTGGAGAACGGACAGCGCATTACCGTAGCGCGTGATTGGAAAGGGGACGATAGCAAGGCACGGTTCTTACATTTGCTTCGAGAAGGAGCCTGTAAATCCTTTAACACGACGCTGTCTCCAAATTACAACGCGGCGCACCATGACCACTTTCATCTCGACATGGGGGGCTTCCATGTGTGCCGTTAAGCGTGCCTATCCGGCAGCGCTCTGGCAAAATGCGGGCTTTGTTTCTTGATTGACCTTGTCATGATTACTGATCCAAGTGCTGTCGCCGTTTCCATCCAACCGCTTGATGCCGCATGGCAGGGACAGGCAGATGCCTTGGGCTTGCAGCTAGGCCTGCCTGTCACTCAAGCGCCTGAGACGGATTTTGTGCTTCAGTTGGGGGAGTCGGGTCTTCAACTGGTTCAGCGTGGCCCAGATGCGCCAGGACCGGTGCGGGTTGATCTTTTGGAAGGTGCAGCAGCGCATCGGCGACGGTTTGGAGGCGGCAGTGGGCAGATGATTGCCAAGGCTGTCGGTGTTGGCACAGGCATACGTCCGAGTGTACTCGACGCCACGGCCGGCCTTGGCCGTGATGCCTTCGTTCTGGCAACGCTGGGCTGCGCGGTCACATTAATCGAGCGCCAGCCCTTGATTGCTGCTCTGCTTGAGGACGGTCTAAGGCGTGCAACAGGCGACGAGGAAGTCGGCGCTATCGTGGCGCGCATGACCCTTCTCAAGGGAAATGCCATTGAGCTGATGCGGAAGATGGATGAGGCTCCTCAGGTGATCTACCTCGATCCCATGTTTCCCCATCGTGATAAGTCGGCGCTGGTAAAAAAGGAAATGCGCATTTTTCGTCCCTTGGTAGGTGATGATCCTGACGCACCAGCCTTGCTTGAGGCTGCCCTCGGGTTGGCCAGTCATCGCGTGGTGGTGAAGCGTCCACGCAAGGCGCCTCCTATCGAGGGGGCGAAGCCCAGTTATAGTCTGGATGGCAAATCCAGTCGCTACGATATTTATCCCAAAAAGGCGTTGGGCAAGGGCTAATCGCTAGTCAGTCGCTCGGCGCATCCAGAGCCGGTAGACCGGTTGTGCCAGGAAAAGAACCAGCAGCAGCCGAAGCACCTGCATGGCGGTGACCAGCGGTACCAGCAAATGCAATGCTTCGGCGGTCAGGCTCATCTCGGCGATACCTCCAGGTACCATCCCCAGCAAAAGCGAGCGGGCATCGAGTCCGGTCAACCAGCCCAGTCCCATTGCAATAGGGGTGGCAATGAGGATGGCCAAGCAGGTAGCCAACACCGTGCGTGCCATGAAGGCGGGCGCCTGGCGAAAGAAGGGGCGATCGAAATAGCATCCTAGTGAGCTGCCAATGAGCCACTGGCCGATGTCCCCCGCTCCTGCAGGTAAGCCGATATTCAAATTGAATGTCACGCTGGCTGTAATGCTGGTCAGGAGGGCGCCCAATTGCCAGGCGTTTGGCAGTCGCAGCTTTTGAAAGATGAATGCCAGACCGGCACCGGTCACCATGATGGGCAATAACCAAGAAAAACTGACTTCAATAGTGTGCGCAACAAGAGCATGCTCGCCGGCAAATAAATACTTGTAAGCTGCCGGAACGCTTAACAGCACAAACACCATTCTCAGGCTCTGAGCAGCGGCCACTCGAGCCAGTACGGCGTCGTTGCGTTTGGCCAGATTGACCATTTCATTGGCGCCCCCAGGCATGCTGGCAAAAAAAGCAGTTGCACGGTCCTCGCCGCTGCGTCGTAATAAGACGATGCCTATCACACTGGCGGTGACGGTCAGCACCGTGCCAAGCACAATGATCAGCGCGTGCGCTGCAATCTGCTCAACAATGGTTTGGTTGAAATGCAGGCCAATGCCTGTGGCGATCACCCATTGGCCTCCTTTGCGCGCGTGAGGCATTTCCTGAGTCCGCCAGCCACAGCAACGGATAGCGATAACTCCAAGCAGTGAGCCGATCATCCAGGGAAGGGGCCAGTGCGCGAGACTGGCCAAGTATCCTCCGGCTGCTCCGGCCAGGGGAGTCATCCACCAGGGCCGGAGCGAGACGATCAACGTGTGATAGAAACGCTTCACTGTTTGGTTTTTGCCTTTATCACGCGTTGGCCAAGTTGGCTTTACGGCGAAGAGAGCGACGACGCCAGATGCGAACTATCGGCAGGATCAACATGACGATGACCAGCAGCCATACGATTTGGCTGATGCCACTGGACCATAGAATGTCCATGCTGCCATTGGAGATCGAAAGCGCCCGGCGCAGGTTCTGCTCCATGAGGCCGCCCAGAATGAAGCCCAGCAGCAGCGGCGACAGTGGGAAGTCCAGCTTGCGCAGGATGTATCCAATGATTCCAATAATCACCATGAGGATCAGGTCAAACGTTGTCGCGTGCACGGCATAAACGCCAATTGACGTGATGATGGCAATGATAGGGACCAATGCCCAGTTCGGTACTGCCAGGATCTTGGTGAAGACCTTGATCATGGGTACGTTCAGGATGAGCAGCATCACGTTGGCAATGAACAGCGAAGCGATCAGACCCCAGACCAGCGTAGGTTCGTTCTGAAACAGAAGCGGGCCAGGAGTGATGTTGTACAGCGTAAGGGCACCAATCATGACTGCTGTCGTTCCCGACCCTGGAACACCCAGCGTCAGCATAGGGATCATGGCGCCACAGCAGGACGCACCGATCGCGGTTTCGGGCGCAGCAAGGCCGCGAAGGTCTCCTTTGCCAAACTCACCCTTTTCACCAGCCATGCGCTTTTCAGTCATGTAGGCCAAGGCACTGGCCAGTGTCGCACCCGCACCGGGCAATACACCCATGACAAAACCGCCAACAGCACAGCGAAGGTTGGTCAGGAATACCGACTTGGCTTCCTTGAAGTTGAACAGCATGCGACCTGTTGCCTTGACAGCTTCCTGGCCATGGTGGGTTTTCTCAAGCAGCAATAACACCTCGCTTACTGAAAACAAGCCCAGGACCAGCACAACAAACTGGATGCCGTCTGCCAGATGGATGCTGTCAAAGGTGAAGCGATAAACACCGCTGTTGGCATCAATGCCGATGGCTGCAAGGAAAAGCCCTAACAACGAGGCGACCAGCGTTTTGACGGGTTTGTCACCCGCCATGCCTGCCAGACAGACAATGGCAAAGACCATCAGCACGAAGTATTCAGCTGGGCCAAAGGCAATTGCCCATTTAGCCAGCAGCGGGGCAAACAGTACCATGCCGCATGTCGCCACGAAGGCGCCAATAAAGGAGCTCCAGGCCGACAAAGACAGGGCTACGCCGGCCAATCCTTTACGAGCCAGTGGATAGCCGTCCAGGGTGGTCATGAGCGTTGATGCTTCGCCCGGGATGTTCAGTAGAATCGACGAAATACGTCCGCCGTATTCACAGCCAAGGTAAACCGCTGCTAAAAGAATCAAAGCGGATTCAGGCGGCAGACCTAGCGCAAACGCTACCGGGATCAACAGGGCCACCCCATTGATAGGGCCTAAGCCTGGGAGCAGACCAACTACGGTTCCGATCAGCGTACCGATCAGGGCGATAATAAGGTTGGTAGGCGTTAAGGCAACACCAAAGCCTTGGGCAAGAAAATTCAGGGTTTCCATCTTAGATCTCCAGGCCGTCTAGGATGCCCAAGGGCAGTGGAACGTCCAGAATGTGATCGAATAGTATGTATAGGCAGATGGACATGACAATGCTGGTCACGAGGCTGGGCAACCAGCGCCCGCCATAGAGTCGAGCAAACAGAAAGCCTGCAACGATGCTGCTGGGAACAAAGCCGAATGGCTCGAACAGCAGGGCGTAAGCCAGTAGCAGCAGAACGCAGCTGACTACCTTGCGCGCAGTCGGTGCATCCATGGGTTGTTCGTCATGGGCGTGATCAATTGGCGTAGGCTTGACCAGAAGGTAAGCCAGCCCTGCTGACATCAGTCCCAGCATCAACATGGGGTAGGCGCGGGGGCCGACCGGCTCGTAAGAGAACGGTGCCTGATAGTCCAGGGCAAGGTACATCATGACCAGGCCGGCAATTAGCCAGACGCCCAGAAAGAGACGTTGAAAAAGCATGGCATTTCCCTCGGACGCTCCGCCTGCGCGGAGCGTCAGGTAGCGTTATTGGATCAGGCCAAACTCTTTGGCCATGCCCCGGTACTTGGCAACTTCCTTCTGTACGTAGGCATCCAGCTCACTGCCAGTCATGGCAAATGGAAAAAGCTCACGCTGGTCGCGTAGTTTGGCAAAGTCATCCGAAGCCAGCAGTTTGTCGAAAGAGGCTTTCCACCAGTTGTAGTCTTCATCACTGACTTTCGGGCCGAGGTAATAGCCGCGCACTACAGGCCATACGATATCGTACCCCTGCTCGCGAGCGGTGGGGATGTTGGCCATGGCAGGCTCATCCAAACGGTTTTCGGAAAAAACCGCCAGGATTCTCATATCACCGCTCTCGATGTGAGGCATGGAGTCGGAAATATCCGTACTGCCCACTTGAATATGCCCACCCAGCAGAGCCGTTGCGATCTCGCCTCCGCCTTCCAGTGAGACATAGCGGAGGTCACGCGGATTGATACCCGCGGCCTTGGCAACGAGGGCGGTCTGCATCCAGTCCTGGCTACCGACGGTTCCGCCAGAGCCAATGACCACTTTGCCTGGATCCTTTTTAAGCGCTTCGACCAGATCGCCAAGGGTCTTGTAGGGGGAATCATTCTTTACGGCGATGGCACCGTAACTGGTTCCTACCGCTGCCAGCCATTTAACGGCCTTTTCATCGAAGCGGCCAAACTTGCCCTGTGCCAGGTTAAGCAGGGAGCCGCTTGAAAACGCAACGATTGTTCCGCCTTCCTTGGGTCGTTGTGCCACGACGGTATTGTAAGCCACTGCGCCTACACCTCCTGGCATATAAGTAACCCGCATAGGTTTTTCTAGCAGCTTGGCATTTACCAGCGCGCTCTGCGCAAGTTTGCAGGTCAGGTCGAAGCCACCGCCTGGAGAGGCTGGTGCAATACATTCAGGGCGTTTGGGTTCAGCTTGCAGCTGTGTGGAGAGCATTGCTGCAACAGCAGCGATTGCCAGGGGGCGTAGGGATAGGGCCATGGTTATCTCCTTTTGTTTTTATAGTGCGGAACGGCAACGGAGCAGCGTGCTTCCATTGCTGAAGCAATCTTGCGTCAGTTGAAAACTGATACGTAAACAGGTAGCGAGCCTGGCGGCTGGCGAAGTGCGTAAGTAGGGTAGGGCGGAAGAGTTTCCGACGAGGCGAGTACGCGACGGGTCTGCATGATGGGATTCCGTATTGTTGTTTTTGTAAGGCCTTTGGTGCGTATAAGGCTTATTAACCTGATCGTAGTGGCACAAGCTTTCACGAAGCTTTCAATCTGAAAGGATCTAGACCATTTATCAGTCGCTCTGGGTACACTGAGACGATCTAACACGATTTCGGAGAATCGAGTGCGTATCTTGCTCGTCGAGGATCATCTGTCACTGGCTGAAAGTGTGGCACAGGCGCTGAAGGGAGAAGGTTGGACTGTCGACGTCATCAATGACGGTGTCGCTGCTGACCTGGCACTGGCAAGTGAGGAATACGCATTGGCCATTCTGGATGTTGGGTTGCCGCGAATGGATGGCTTCGAAATCCTGGCCCGTCTTCGTGAGCGGGGTAACCGTTTGCCGGTATTGATGCTGACGGCGCGCGGGGAAGTGAAGGATCGGGTTCAGGGGCTTAACCTAGGGGCTGACGATTACCTGGCTAAACCCTTCGAACTTACCGAGCTCGAAGCTCGAGTCAAGGCGCTGCTTCGACGCAGTGTGTTGGGCGGCGAGCGCCAACAGCGCTGCGGCCCGCTCGTCTATGACCTCAACACCCGACGCTTCACGCTTGATAATGAACCCTTGACCCTGACCTCGCGTGAGCAGGCAGTGCTTGGCATTCTGATTGCCCGCCCCGGTCGGGTGATGAGTAAGGAACAACTGGCTTCCCAGGTCTTTGGTCTAGATGAAGAAGCCAGCCCTGAAGCCATCGAAATCTACATACATCGTTTGCGCAAGAAGCTTGAGGCCAGTGCTGTTCGTATCGTGACCTTTAGAGGGCTGGGCTACTTGCTGGAGTTTTCAGGTGCTTGAGCGCAGGGAAGGCGTGCGGGTAAGCCCGGAAAGTTCTGAAGCCAATAGCAGTGTTGTCATCGAGGGCAGTCTGCGAGGTCGATTGCTTGGCCGTCTGGCTGTCTTGCTGGCCTTGTTATTGATCGTGAGCAGCCTTAGTGCCTATATCAATGGTCGGCAGGTTGCCGACACCGCCTATGACAGGACGCTTTTGGCATCAGCCCGAACCATCGCAGCCGGGCTGTCCGCAGAGGACGGTACCCTGAGGGCCGATGTGCCCTATGTCGCGCTGGATACCTTTGCTTATGACAGTGCCGGCCGAATCTATTATCAGGTGCTCGACATTGAAGGGCATCTGACCTCCGGGTACGAAAATCTTCCGCCACCGCCTCCGGATACGCCGCTGACTCAGGACTATCCTGCCTTGGCGCGTTTCTATGACGGACAGTACCGGGGGCAAGGTGTACGAGTTGTCAGTTTGATGCAGCCGGTCAGTGAAACCAACATGAACGGCATGGCTGAAATACGGGTAGCGGAGACAGAGCAGGCTCGTGAAAACATGGCGCGTAGCCTGCTGGTTGATACCTTGTTGCGGCTCTGCCTTCTTTCCGTGGGAGCTTTGCTGCTGGTTTGGTGGGTTGTAAGCGTAGCGCTTCAGCCGCTTGAGCGATTAAGGGCTGCGGTTGAGGAGCGTCAGGCGGACGATTTGCGTCCACTGCCTAGGGTGGTGATTCAGCGGGAGCTGTTTCCCTTGGTAAGCGCATTGAACCAGTTTACGGTCAGGCTGAGAGGGCTCTTCGAGCGTCAGGCTCAGTTCATTGCCGACGCCGCCCATGAATTACGTACACCACTGGCCGCGCTAAAGGCTCGTCTTGAGCTGGGTGTTCGTGAGCAGAGCCCGCAGCAATGGCATGCAACCCTGCTTGATGCCCAGCGCAATACAGACCGTTTGGCTCATCTCGCCAATCAGCTCCTGTCCCTGGCAAGGATCGAAAGCGGGGCACAGGCCATTGCCGAAGGTGGAGCAGAGCGCATCGAATTGGGGGCCTTGGCCAGAGATCTTGGTCTTGCGCTTGCGCCCTTGGCCTATAAGCGAGGTGTCTCGCTGGAGCTGGAAGCGGAAGCTGAGGTATGGGTAAAGGGCGAGCCGACCTTACTCAATGAGTTGTTATCCAACCTTATTGATAACGCACTGGCTCACACGCCTGAAAATGGTACGGTCATAATCCGGGTGCTCACACCCTGTATTCTTGAGGTCGAGGATGATGGCCCGGGTATTCCTGCCGATGCGCGCGCGCACGTTTTCGAGCGATTCCACCGGCTGGATCCTCAGCGGGGCGGTGCCGGGTTGGGATTGGCTATCGTGGGAGAGATCTGCCGCGCTCATCAGGCTGCTATAACCTTGCATGATGGCGCGGCGGGAGGGCTGCGTGTAAGGGTTGTATTCCCTGACGAGCGCGTGATCCCCAATATCGATTGGACGGCCTATTGAAGGAAGTGCTTGGACTGTTCCAGTGCTTCCCCTAGATCCTCATCGGCCTTGATGTCAGTAGAAGGATCCAGCCCCAGCTTTCTGAAGGAAGCAATAGGCGTCCAGTCCATTTTAGTCAAGGGGTGCTCCGTGCCGCTAAGGCTCTGCAGGTAAGCAACCTGAACAATGTCGGCGTAATCCACCTTAGGCGTATTGCGCTCGAAGTCCAGATAATCCTGAGGCACGTTGACAATGGACTCCTGGAAATCCCAGGCTTTCAGAATCCGCTTTCCTATCTTGGGATGGATTTCCTCGATTACACGATCCAGTGTCAGCGAGTTGGCCAGCAGTGAACTGTGTTCTTCGGCATACGTCAGGATGGGTAGCACACCGATCTGATGCACCAGGCCCGCCAGTGCAGCCTGATCGGGAGAAAGGCGAGTGAAGTGCTTGCACAGAACATAGCTGATGCCCGCGATTTCCGTACTTTTAGCCCATACCTCACGCATCTTATGATCAACCGCGTCGGTAGTAGCTTGGAACATCTGCTCCATTGCAAGTCCGATTGCAAGATTGCAGGTGTAGTTGATACCTAGCCGATTGATAGCGGTGTGAAGATCCGTGATCTCGTTGCTAATTCTGAGCAGCGGACTGTTTACTACCTTAATGATTCGCGCCGTCAATGCCGTATCGTTGCCGATGAGCTTGCCCATGTCAGCGCTTGTGACATCCGGGTCCTCGGCGGCCTCGCGAACACGCAGGGCCACTTCAGGTAACGTTGGCAGAACCAGCTGATCGTTTTCAATGGCCTCGTTGAGCTCTTGAGCTACCTGTTCGGCAAGCATGATCATTCTTTATCCCTCGAAAAGCATTCGTCTGATACGTCAGCGTTGAATTTCGCGATCCGTATCGATTACATAAGGCAGATCCAAGAGCTCGCACACGGGGCCCTCGTTAGATGCGAGATGAATGCGGCCATCCTCTTTCGCATCGATTTGTAAAACAGCCAGAAACTCTGTTCTACCGTCATCCCGCGCAGCCAATACCACTTCTCCCACGCTGCTATTATGCACCGGAGAAAACAGCTCGGTGCCAGGCGCTGGTGTATCAGCGTCTACCTTTAGGCGATAGAGTCGGCGCTTCAGTCGCCCAAGGTATTGCATGCGTGCGACGATTTCCTGACCGGTATAGCAGCCTTTCTTGAAGCTGACGCCATCCACGGCCTGCAGGTTGATCATTTGAGGAATGAACAGCTCGCGGGTGGGGCCGAACACCTGTCCGATTCCCTCGCGTATCTGGCCCAGCAGCCAGTGCTCTAGGGCGACCTCAGGCGCTATGCTGCTTAATTGCTGATGGAAGGACTCTGCAAGCGCGCTAGGAGTCCAGATTTCGACACGCTGTCTACTCAGACGTATCGCCAGCATGCCGTTAAAATGAGCAACACCATTAACCTGTTCGGGAAGAGTTAATGACGGCAGTGCTTTCTGCGCTGTCTCAACGCTGGCGCCGAATCGCACCCATTCAGCACTTTCGTCTGCCAACGTCGACTTGGAAAACACTGCGTATTTCTTTAGGTCCGTCAACTGCGGCTCTACTAATTCCTTCGCCATCGCCAGCAGGTATCCTTCCTGGATTTGCACGATGCGAAAGCTCGAAACCATTCTTCCCTTAGGCGTACAGCGAGCACCCAGGCTGGATGTTTCTGCATTGAGATAATTGATGTTGCAAGTCACTTGGCCTTGCAGGAATTTTCCCGCGTCCGCTCCGCGAATCGCCAGGATGCCTTCATGAGACAGTGCGCAAAAATATAAGGAGTCAGCCATAGAGCATCAACGGCAAGAGAATGAACGCTCATCATAGAACGCAGGCGTGTTCTTGTCAGTTGCGATAACAACAAGATGCTTTCCTGCAGGTAGAGCTGAGCAATCTGATGAACTCGCCTATAATGCGCCCAACTTTGAGGAGCCACCATGACAGACGAAACCGAACTCAAGCGACTTTTCTGGCACAGCCGTCGCGGCATGCTTGAACTGGACGTGTTGCTGGTACCTTTCGTTCAGGAAGTTTACCCTTCACTGAGCCAGCAGGATCAAGACCGCTACAAAAAACTCCTCGACTGTGAAGATCAGGACATGTTCGTCTGGTTTATGCAGCGGGGCGAGCCTGAAGATCCAGACCTAAAGTATATCGTTCGGATGATTCTGGATCGTGTCCAACCGGATTGAGCCGTTTGAATGCCACTGGCAGCACTCTCGACAATTATTTTGTGTCTATTGTGCGACCTTGCTGTTGGCCTTCGTCTCGTTATTTATGGCCAACATTCCGACATGGGCGGCCATCATGGGCGCTCTCATGTGTGTCGCCCATGCTGCCTGGGTAATTCCGGGCGCCATATTGTTGCATCGGCCAAATGAGCCGCGCCGCCTGAAACATGATGAGAGCGGATGGCAACTCTGGTCTCCAGGGCAGGGGTGGCACCCTGTTCAGCTATGCCGGGATAGCATGGCGCTGCCGCTTATTATCGTGTTGCGATATCGACGTGTAGATGAAAAGTGGACCCGGGCAGTTTGTATCCCGTCTGATGCCATGACGCCGGATGCTCACCGGCGTTTGCGGGTCAGGCTCAGGTTTGCGCAGCGACGTTGGGCGGCACCAGAATAGTATCCTGTACCTGACTGCACGGCCTGGGATAATCCAGTGTGTAGTGCAGGCCACGGCTTTCCTTGCGCGCCATGGCGGAGCGGACAATCAACTCTGCTACTTGGGCAAGATTTCTAAGCTCAATCAGATCACGGCTTACTTTGTAATTGCTGTAGAAGTCATCTATTTCTTTCATTAAAAGCTGTATGCGGTTGTAGGCGCGTTGCAATCGCTTGTCGGTTCGGACGATACCTACATAGTTCCACATGAAGCGGCGCAGCTCCTCCCAGTTGTGCGTAATAATGACATCCTCATCCGAATCGGTTACCTGGCTGGCATCCCAGTTGGGAAGGTGGGGAGGGTGCTGTGTCTTGTCGAGCTGACTCTCGATATGCCTGGCCGCCGAGCGCGCATAAACGAAGCATTCGAGTAGTGAGTTGCTGGCCATTCGATTGGCACCATGCAATCCCGTAAAACTGGTTTCTCCGACGGCATAGAGCCCCGGCAGGTCAGTACTTCCGTTTTCATCTACGCATACCCCGCCGCAGGTATAGTGAGCAGCCGGTACGACAGGGATTGGCTCGTGGCGAATATCGAAGCCTAGGCTCAGGCATCGCTCATAGACCGTAGGAAAGTGTGCAGTAATGAAGTCGGCCGGCTTATGGCTAATATCGAGATGGACATAAGGAATGCCAAGTCGCTTCATCTCATGGTCGATCGCCCGGGCTACGATATCGCGTGGCGCCAGTTCGGCTCTCTCGTCAAAGCGCGGCATGAACCGCTCACCGTTTGGCAGCTTCAGAAGAGCCCCTTCGCCTCGCAATGCTTCCGTAATCAAAAAGTTGCGGGCCTGCGGATGATAAAGGCAGGTAGGGTGGAATTGATTGAATTCCATATTGCCTATACGGCAGCCGGCTCGCCATGCCATGGCAATGCCGTCACCGCAGGCGCTTTCTTGGTTGCTGCTGTAGAGGTACACCTTGCTTGCTCCACCGGTCGCTAAGACTGTGAAGCGTGCACCGTATGTATCAACTTCACCGGTGTTTCGGTCAAGTACGTATGCACCTAGGCAGCGGTTGTTTTTTAGTCCGATCTTGATGCCTGTAATCAGATCGACCGCAACCTGTTGTGAAAGCAGATGAATATTAGGCCGTTCCTTGGCAGCAGCCAGTAGCGTATCGAATATTGCAGCGCCAGTTGCGTCGGCAGCGTGGATGATCCGCCTATGGCTGTGGCCACCTTCACGGGTCAGATGAAGAGGAAACCTTTTCTGTGCGTCTCCTTCGCTTCGAGTAAAAGGAACGCCTAAGTTGATTAGCCATTCCATGGCCTCACGGCTTCTTTCCACCGTGAAACGAACAGCCTGTTCGTTGCATAATCCAGCACCCGCTATCAATGTATCCTTGACGTGGGAGTCTATGGTGTCGTCCTCATCCAGCACAGCGGCTACACCACCCTGTGCCCAGTAGGTTGAACCATTGGAAAGGTTGCCTTTGCTGAGAACTGCGATCCGAAGGTGCGGGGGTAAGGTTAGTGCCAGGGTGAGGCCAGCAGCGCCGCTGCCGATGATCAGAACATCATGATCGATGTGTTGGCCCATATATCGTCTCTTTTTGTTGGTTTAGCTATACGATTAACTAGCGTAATGGCGATGTCATTCTATGGAGGAAGGAACTTTATAGGGCCCGGAGCCGTCCATGTGAGGATAATTTTCCACACGGACAGTAAAAAGTGGCCGAGAGAATGAATAGTGGAATGACTGCTAATAGCTATCAGCGGATGTCGGCGGAAAACCGGCTTACCGATCAGCGAATCGAAGACAAGGTTCGCCCGATATCTGCCGTGGGGAGAACTTTTACGCAGCACCCTGGTCTATCCAAACAACAGGATGAGAAGGGTGAAGCGGGTCTCCTTCGGAATCAACAAGGAGCTCCCATGCAAACCCAGGAACAGGATCAGCAGCTTGTCGAGCGCGTGCAGCGAGGCGATAAGCGTGCATTTGATCTCCTGGTGCTGAAATACCAGCACAAGATTTTAGGGTTGATCGTGCGCTTCGTGCACGACACCCAGGAAGCGCAAGACGTAGCGCAAGAAGCTTTCATCAAAGCCTATCGCGCGCTAGGGAATTTTCGTGGTGATAGTGCGTTCTATACCTGGCTATATCGCATTGCGATAAACACAGCAAAAAATCATCTGGTTGCTCGTGGTCGTCGTCCACCGGACAGTGACGTAAGCGCAGAAGATGCTGAGTTCTATGAAGGCGATCATGCCTTAAAGGATATTGAGTCGCCTGAGCGTTCGTTGTTGCGGGACGAAATTGAAAGTACCGTTCATCGCACCATTCAGCAATTGCCAGAAGATTTAAGAACCGCGCTAACTTTGCGTGAATTTGAAGGTCTTAGTTACGAGGACATTGCAAATGTGATGCAGTGTCCAGTAGGTACAGTACGCTCGCGCATATTCCGTGCGCGGGAAGCCATCGATAAAGCCCTGCAACCTTTGTTGCGGGAAGCATGAGACAGCGGCGACAGCTATGAGAGAGGTTGATATGAATCGTGAAGCTCTGCTGGAATCACTGTCCGCTGTTATGGATAACGAAGCGGACGAACTGGAAGTCAGACGTGTACTCGCGGCGACAAGCGAGGACGCTGAACTCCGTGCTACTTGGTCCCGTTATGCAATGGCTCGTGCAGTCATTCGCAACGAACCTATCATGCCAAAGCTTGATATCGCATCTGCAGTATCGGCTGCGCTGGCTAACGAAGAGGCGCCTGTGGTGATTACACCTGCTGCAGTGGCTAAGCCCAAGGTAAGCCGGTGGAGTGCGATCAGTCGAGTGGCAGTCGCGGCTTCTGTAACAGTGGCTGTGTTGGCAGGTGTGCGGCTGTATAACCAGGAAGGCGTCTCTGAACAGATGGCCCAACAGGCTCCAGCACCTATCAGCGTACCGCAGGTACAGAGTCCTGCTGTATTGGCTAATTACAGCGAAGAAAGTGCTCAGAGCGCTGAGTCCAAGACGGCTAATCCGTCTGCAGTGGCCAACCCACAGCTGCCTGGCTACATTCGTCAGCATGCACAGCAGGCTACTTTCAACAGTGTTGAAGGTTCCGCGCTTCCTTATGCACGTGGTGCTAACGCAGAAACTCGTTAATCCCTGATAAGGAAGAGCATGCGGTTTGCTCCAGTTATATATGGAATAGGCGGTTTGTTACTGATAACTCAATCAGTACAAGCCGCCGAGTCAATGGATTGGTTGAACAAGCTATCAACCAGTGACAAGGTTAATTTCCAAGGTTCTTTTATCTACGAGAGCAATGGGAATCTAACTTCACATCATATCGCCAGAAAAGTCGATTCCAATGGGGATGTTAAAGAGCGTCTCTACCGGCTTGATGGCACTCCTTATGAAGTAGTGCGTGATAATAATCGCATTGTCTGCAGTACTTCAGCAGATGATCAGGTTGATGTGGCAAAAAGCCTTGCTCCCAAATTGAGGCCTGATCAAATCGATAGAGGCTACACCCTCAAACATCTCGGAGAGTCGCGCGTTGCAGACAATCCCACGGATGTCATAGCGTTTATTCCCAAAGATTCCTATCGATACGCTTATGAAATGCAACTAAGCAAGTCGACTGGACAGGTCCTCAAATCCACCACATTCGATCAAAAGGGTAATGCACTGGAAAGACTTCAGTTCATTACTTACTCGTCGCTTGCGCCAAGTACAGCTGAGCTTGATCCTAAAGGTGACTGTGCTCCTGGCGCAGAAGCGGAAGAGGCGAGCCATGCAGACCAAGCTACATGGGCGGCTTCCTGGCTTCCCTCCGGCTTCGAGCAGGTACGATCATTGAAGAGCTGGCAGGCAGGTGGGGACGGACGACCTGTACAGTACCTTCTATACAGCGATGGTCTGAGTAGTTTTTCTGTATTTGTTGACTCTGATAGTCATACAGCGATGACCGATAGTCGAAACCAGTTTGGTCCTACCAGTGTCGTATCCAAGCGCATCAATCCATCTGACAAGGATGTGTTGATTACTGTCGTAGGCGAAGTTCCTGCCGGTACGGCCGAGCGCATAGCGTTATCCGTACGGCCCGACTAAGTCTGTGCCGCTAATAAGTACATGTTTCTTGATACTCATAGGGAGTATCAGGAAACATTCAGCTTTTCTATGGTATTTCGTCAGGTGACTCTTTTAAGGCGGTTCGTCTGCTGCCTGAAGTAGTGATGCGGTGGGTACTGCACCATCGCTTGGTAAAAGCTAACTGTTAGCACTGTCTGTCCCCTGCAAGAACGGGAGCTGTATTTCATGCGAATGTTTAAACATTACCTGGCAGCCTTGATGGCAACATGGGCGCTAGGCGTATCGCTATTGGCCCATGCGGATCTTCCAGACTTTACTCCGCTGGTAGAGTCGGCAAGCCCTGCCGTTGTTAATATCAGTACTCGCCAAAACCTGCCGGCTAGCCGTGGCGGTGCCATGTCCATGCCTGATCTCGAAGGGCTGCCGCCAGGTATTCGTGAATTCTTCGAGCGAAGCATTCCTCAAATGCCGCAAGGGCCGGACAGTCGTCGGCGAGAAGCCCAGTCGTTGGGGTCCGGTTTTATTATCTCGGCTGATGGTTATGTCCTGACCAACAACCATGTGGTAGCCGATGCGGACGAAATCATCGTGCGCCTTTCTGACAGAAGCGATCATACTGCCAAATTAATTGGTGCTGATCCGCGTACAGACGTGGCGCTCCTCAAGATTGACGCCAAGAATCTTCCGACCGTTAAGTTAGGTAATTCTGACAAGCTCAAGGTCGGTGAGTGGGTGCTGGCTATTGGTTCGCCCTTCGGGTTCGACCACTCCGTGACAGCCGGTATCGTAAGCGCCAAGGGGCGTAGCTTGCCAAACGAGAACTATGTTCCATTCATCCAGACGGATGTTGCGATCAATCCTGGCAATTCTGGTGGCCCGCTGTTCAATCTGAGCGGGGAAGTGGTAGGTATCAACTCTCAGATATTTACGCGTTCGGGCGGCTTTATGGGGCTTTCCTTTGCTATCCCGATCGATGTGGCTATGAATGTGGCCAATCAGTTGCGTACCGAGGGTAAGGTGACACGCGGTTGGTTGGGAGTTGTCATTCAAGAAGTAGACAAAGACCTGGCAGAGTCTTTTGGCTTGGAGAAGCCAGCCGGCGCTTTGATCGCTCAGGTTTTGGAAAGCGGACCTGCAGCCAAGAGTGGCTTGAAGGTGGGAGATGTCATCCTGTCGGTTAACGGGCAACAGATTGTTGAGTCAGCAGATCTGCCTCATCTGATCGGTAACCTGAAGCCTGATGCCACCGCGGAAATGAATATTGTGCGTGAAGGCGCACGCAAGACCGTATCCGTTAAGGTCGGTGATATGCCCGATGATGATTCCATTGCTGCCTCAGGTCAGCCCGGCGCTGAGCGTAGCAGTAATCGAATGGGGATTGCTGTTGCGGATCTGACTGATGAGCAGAAGAAAAGCCTTCAGTTGCAAAGTGGCGTGGTAATCAAGCAGGTAACGGACGGACCGGCTGCCATGATTGGCTTGCGTCCGGGCGATGTAATTACTCATTTGAATAATCAGCCGGTTTCCTCGGCGCGCCAATTCCAGGACACAATGAAGAAGCTTCCTGCCGACAAGTCCATTTCCATGCGCGTCATGCGTGATGGACGAGCCAGCTTTATTACTTTCAGGCTGCCCAAGTAAGGTCAATGAGGCGAGGTGGAAACACCTCGCCTTTTTACCTTATGTAAGTCCGTGCGTGACGGGTTTCCATAGTATCGGGTAAACTCCCAGGCTATTTTTTCCAGCGGGCATTCCGCTGCTGGCCTTTCGAGTGTTGATCCGTGAGTGACCTAAGTCATATCCGTAACTTTTCCATCATTGCCCACATTGACCATGGCAAGTCGACGCTAGCCGACCGCTTTATTCAAATGTGTGGCGGCCTGTCCGACCGCGAAATGGAAGCCCAGGTGCTGGACTCCATGGACCTCGAGCGCGAGCGCGGAATTACCATTAAAGCCCACAGCGTGACGCTGCACTACAAGGCGCAGGATGGTAAAACGTACCAGCTCAACTTTATCGATACCCCTGGGCATGTTGACTTCACCTATGAAGTAAGCCGCTCTCTGGCTGCCTGTGAGGGCGCTTTGCTCGTTGTTGATGCTGCTCAGGGCGTTGAGGCTCAGTCCGTAGCCAACTGCTATACAGCGATTGAGCAAGGTCTTGAAGTCATGCCTGTGCTCAACAAGATGGACCTGCCTCAGTCCGAGCCAGAGCGCGTTAAGGCAGAGATTGAGCACATCATTGGTATCGATGCCACTGACGCGGTTCCCTGCTCAGCCAAGAGTGGCATGGGTGTTGTCGATGTCCTGGAGCGACTGGTCAAGGTAATCCCTGCTCCTGAAGGCAATATCGAGGCGCCTCTACAAGCATTGATCATTGATTCCTGGTTCGACAATTATCTAGGTGTTGTGTCCTTGGTACGCGTCAAGCATGGACGTGTGAAAAAAGGCGACAAGATTCTGGTGAAGTCCACCGGCAAAGTACATCAGGTGGATAGTGTTGGCGTCTTTACGCCTAAGCATACCGAAATGCAGGATCTTAAGGCCGGTGAGGTAGGCTTCATTATCGCTGGTATCAAGGAGATCCTGGGGGCGCCAGTAGGTGATACGCTGACGCTTTCCAGCACGCCAGACGTAGCCATGCTGCCGGGCTTCCAAAAGGTCAAACCTCAGGTCTATGCAGGCCTCTTTCCGGTCAGCTCGGATGATTTTGAAGACTTCCGCGAAGCGCTGCAGAAGCTGACCTTGAACGATGCGTCTTTGCAGTACGAGCCTGAAAGCTCAGAGGCACTGGGCTTTGGCTTTCGCTGCGGTTTCCTCGGTATGCTCCATATGGAGATTATCCAGGAGCGTTTGGAGCGCGAATACGATCTGGATCTGATCACGACTGCACCGACTGTAGTGTTTGAAGTCGTGCATAAGAATGGCGAAATCGTATACGTAGACAACCCCTCAAAGCTGCCTGATCTTGCGTCGATTGCAGAAATGCGCGAACCGATCGTGCGGGCCAATATTCTTGTGCCTCAAGAGCACTTGGGTAACGTCATAACCCTATGTATTGAGAAGCGTGGTGTGCAGCGGGACATGCAGTTCCTCAGCAGCCAGGTTCAGGTTAGTTATGATCTGCCTATGAATGAAGTTGTTCTGGACTTTTTCGATCGACTCAAGTCCGTTAGTCGTGGGTATGCTTCGCTGGATTACAGTTTTGATCGCTTCGAAGCTTCTAATCTGGTCAAGCTTGATGTCCTTATCAATGGTGAGAAAGTCGATGCGCTGGCATTGATCGTTCACCGAGACAAGGCTCACCACAAAGGTCGAGCTCTGACAGAGAAAATGAAGGAGCTGATTCCACGTCAGATGTTTGATGTGGCGATCCAGGCAGCTATTGGTGGGCAGATCGTAGCGCGGACAACCGTAAAGGCATTACGTAAGAACGTATTGGCCAAGTGTTACGGTGGAGACGTATCCCGTAAGCGCAAGCTGCTGGAGAAGCAGAAAGCGGGTAAGAAGCGGATGAAGCAGGTTGGTAGTGTGGAAATTCCACAAGAAGCCTTCCTGGCTGTACTCAAAGTGGATAGCTGAGAATATGTCATTCAATTTTCCTTTGCTTTTGGTTATCGCTGTCGCAGTGTGTGGCGGTTTGGCACTGTTTGATTTGGTCTTTCTGGCGCCACGCCGGCGTACAAGAATTGCGACATACGAAGGGCAGGTTACCGAGCCCGATCCAGTTGCTTTGGATAATTTGAGGAAGGAGCCACTCTTGGTCGAGTATGGGAAGTCATTCTTTCCTGTACTCGCCATCGTTTTGGTTCTGCGGTCGTTTCTGGTGGAGCCTTTCCAGATTCCTTCGGGCTCAATGAAGCCCACATTGGAAGTGGGCGATTTCATCTTGGTAAACAAGTTCGCCTATGGAATCCGTTTGCCGGTTATCGATACTAAGATCATCCCGGTTGGAGACCCGCAGCGCGGTGATGTCATGGTATTTCGCTATCCCAGCGACCCCTCCGTTAATTACATCAAGCGTGTTGTAGGCTTGCCTGGCGACACCATTCGCTATACTCCAGAGAAGCAGCTTTTTGTGAACGGTCAATTGGTCTCAAAGCAACTGATCGGAGAGGAGCCTGGCTCTTTGGGTAGTGCAAAGCTATACAAAGAGAAATTAGGCGAAGTAGAGCATGTCATTCGTGAGGAGATGACTCGTTATAACCTGCCGGCGGATAGTCAATGGGTTATACCGGCTGGTCATTATTTCATGATGGGGGACAACCGGGATAACTCCAATGACAGTCGTTACTGGAGCGACCCTGGTATTCCACACGAATTGCTTGGCATGGTTCCCGATAAAAATATTGTTGGCAAAGCCTTCGCTGTCTGGATGAGCTGGCCTGACCCAAAGGTCAAAAATTTACCTAACTTTTCCCGTGTAGGGATCATTCATTAAATAGGAAATGCGTCATGTCTATGTCGCACAGGCAAAAGGGACTTTCCTTCATAGGCTGGCTGCTAATGCTGTGCATTATTGCTTTCTTGGCAAGCACAGCCTTTAAGCTTATTCCTCATTATCTGGATTATCAGGCGATGACTAAAGTCATCACCTCTATAGAAAGTGAGAAAGCGATGAATATTCATAGCGTGCCCGATGTGTATTCGTATGTAAGCAAGGGCATGCAGGTTAATAGCATTAATGATATTGACCTTGATAAAGCCATGCAGGTGAAGACTGAGGACAATAGATTCCTTATCCATCTGGATTATGAAAAGCGTGAACCTCTAATCCGTAATATTGATTTAGTGGTTCATTTTGAACGCGACTTCCGTATAAGTATCCCGTGAACCCACCCTTAGATCGTCTCGAGCGCCGGCTCGGTTACACCTTCAAAGACCAGGGCCAAATGGTCCTGGCTCTCACTCATCGCAGTTTTGCCAGTAAGAATAATGAGCGTCTTGAGTTTCTAGGAGACGCTATTCTTAACTTTGTGATTGGCGAAGCGCTCTATCAACATTTCCCTCAAGCCCGTGAAGGTCAGCTTTCTCGCCTGCGCGCAAGATTGGTAAAGGGAGAGACCTTAGCTGTCCTGGCCCGTAGTTTTGAGATTGGAGACTATCTCCGGCTAGGCTCGGGCGAGTTGAAAAGTGGCGGCTTTCGCCGCGAGTCTATTCTGGCAGATGCGATGGAGGCTCTGATTGGCGCTATCTATCTGGATGCTGGGATGGAAGCGGCCAGAGATCGGATCATGGCTTGGCTAGGGCCGCAACTTCGTGAGCTTACGCCAGTCGATACGAACAAGGATCCCAAAACACGCCTTCAGGAGCATCTGCAGGCGCGGGGATGTGAGTTGCCAAAGTATGAAGTGGTCGCGATCGAAGGCGAGCCACATTGTCGCGTCTTTTTCGTCGAGTGCGACATATCGATGCTAAGCGAAAAAACCAGTGGCCAAGGGCCCAGTCGCCGCATCGCAGAACAAATGGCTGCAACAGCCGCGTTGATTGCTTTAGGAGTAGAGAATGGCCATGACTGACCCGGTATCCCGTTGTGGATACGTAGCTATCGTTGGGCGTCCTAACGTGGGCAAATCTACTCTGCTGAATCATATCTTAGGGCAGAAGCTTGCTATCACCTCTCGAAAGCCCCAAACGACACGTCATACGTTGTTGGGTATTAAGACAGAAGGGGATGTTCAGGCTGTTTATGTCGATACGCCTGGTATCCACAAAGAGAATCAAAAAGCTCTCAATCGCTATATGAATAAGACCGCATCCGCAGCCCTCAAAGATGTAGATGTAGTTATCTTTGTGGTGGATCGCATGCGCTGGACTGAAGAGGATGCGTTCGTTCTAGAACGAGTCCGCCATGTCAAATGTCCGGTGATTGTGGCGGTTAACAAAACGGACCGCATGGAAGATAAAGCAGAGCTTCTACCTCAGTTGAAGTGGCTATCCGAGCAGTTGCCTGAAGCAGAGGTTATCCCTATCTCTGCGCAAAATGGTGTGAATCTGGATTCCCTCGAGAAGCTTGTAGCGGATCGGCTGCCTGAGGGAGACCATTTCTTTCCTGAGGATCAGCTTACTGATCGTAGTAGTCGTTTTCTGGCTGCAGAGCTCGTACGTGAAAAAATTATGCGTCAGCTGGGTGCTGAACTTCCCTATCAGGTCACGGTTGAAATTGAGGAGTTTAAACAGCAAGGGAATGTGTTGCACATCCATGCGCTGATTCTGGTAGAGCGTGATGGACAGAAAAAGATACTCATCGGAAATGCAGGTGAGCGAATCAAGCGGATTGGTCAGGATGCTCGGAAAGATATGGAGGCCCTCTTCGATTCGAAGGTCATGTTGAACCTTTGGGTGAAGGTAAAAAGCGGCTGGTCAGACGATGAGCGCGCACTCCGCTCTTTGGGATACGCAGATCTTTAATGCAAGAACCTGAGAAAGTCTTCGTTCTTCATGCTCGGCCCTTCAGGGAAAGTAGCACGCTCGTAGACTTTTTTTCATTGCGTGGGAGGTTTCGAGCAGTCTATCGAGGCGCTCGTGGAAAATCTGGCAGTGTTGTTCGGCTGTTTCAGCTATTTGAAGGGCAGTTCCGGGGACGTACTGAATTAAAGACAGTTCACCGTATGGAGCCTTTGGCTCCTCCCTTTCTTCTGAGCGGAGATGCTCTGTTTAGTGGCCTTTATCTCAATGAGCTCATCGTACGTCTTCTTTTGCCAGAAGAGCCGCACCCGGCGATCTTCCATCAATATGCAAATACCTTGCGTGCATTGAGTAATCATGCAGACGTGGAACCTCCGCTAAGGAACTTCGAGTGGACGTTTCTCGATGAGTTGGGTTACGGCTTTTCATTAGAAGTGGATAGTCGCGGCAACGCTATAGATCCCAAAAATATCTATCGTTTTGTTCCAGATGAAGGCCTTGAATGTATACCTGTATATCAGCCTGGTGCATTCCAAGGTAGTGAGCTGCTGGCCTTGTCTGGCGCTGACTGGAATGATGCAGGTGTCCTTAAATCAGCTAAACGACTCATGCGCCAGGCTTATGCTCCGCTGCTTAGTGGCAAGCCGCTTATTAGCCGTGAATTGTTTCTTAAGTGAGAGTTGAATGCGATGTTTGCTAGCCGACTTTTATTAGGCGTCAACATTGATCATGTGGCAACTTTGCGCCAGGCGCGCGGTACACGTTATCCCGATCCTCTTAAGGCAGCGCTTGATGCAGAGGAGGCTGGTGCAGATGGAATTACACTGCATTTACGTGAAGACCGTAGGCATATTCAGGAGCGAGACGTTCGCCTCTTCAAGGCAGCCCTTCAGACGCGCATGAACCTTGAGATCGCAATGACTCCGGCGATGCTGGATTTAGCCTGCGATGTCAGGCCGGAGCATGTCTGCCTTGTACCTGAAAAAAGAGAAGAATTGACGACAGAGGGTGGCTTGGATGTTCTAGGGCAAGAACATCGGATAAGGGAAGCTATCGCTAGGCTTGCGTCGGCAGGTTGTCAGGTATCACTTTTTATCGATCCCGATCAGCAGCAAATAGAGGCCGCCGCGAGAGCTGGCGCTCCTGCCATTGAACTTCATACAGGAAAGTACGCGGATGCAGCGAGCGAAAAAAGCCAAACCCTCGAACTTGAGCGTATTAAAGACGGTGTTGAGGCAGGTTTGTCTAGCGGGTTAATAGTGAATGCAGGTCATGGCCTTCATTACCATAACGTAGAGCCAATAGCGTCAATCCCAGGTATTAATGAGTTGAATATAGGTCACGCCATTGTGGCCCATGCTGTGTTCGTTGGCTTTAAGCAAGCAGTAGTAGAAATGAAAGCGTTAATGTATTCGGCTTGGCTCAAAAATAAAGCTTGACCTGTGAGCGGAGGGGCCTATAATGCGCCCCACTTCCGTTGCAACGGAACGGCAAAAAGCCTTGTATATCAATGGCTTAGC
>NZ_KI517367.1:3352837-3609152 GCF_000478505.2 Pseudomonas sp. HPB0071
CGATGGTAGTGTGGGGTTTCCCCATGTGAGAGTAGGTCATCGTCAAGCACCTATACCCAAAACCCCCAGGCCTAACCGCCCGGGGGTTTTGCTTTTGCAGCAGAAATAAAAGAGATAGGCTGCTTTTCCTGCGTGGCCTACTGGCTAATTTGGTAAAGCGATATAGCAGCCGTATAGACAGCTGCTATACAAAAGCTTTCTATGGCTTTTCGGCTATGAATGTGGCACGCAGTGGGGCCGGAAGACCTTCTATAGTGCGGCTCATATCAGTAGTGTCAAGAAAGTCGGGCAAAGATTGAAATTTCATCCATTCAGTAGAGCGCTGCTCCTGAATAGAGGTTCTGCTAATATCCGCCAGTCTTATATTTTTGAATCCCGCCCGACGCAGCCATAGTTCTAATGCTGCAGGCGAGGGCAGGAACCAGACATTTCTCATTTGAGCATAACGATCTTCTGGTACCAGTACAGTCTGCTCGTTTCCTTCCACAACTAATGTCTCGAGTACTAATTCACCTGATGAGCGCAGACATTCTTTAAGTGCTAGAAGATGATCAATAGGTGAGCGTCTATGGTAAAGCACGCCCATCGAGAAGACGGTATCGAACCCGTTGAGAGAAGAGGGAAGCTCTTCCAGCGTTAGTGGAAGACTCCAAACTGGCAGGTCGGGTAAATATTTTTTCATGGCTACAAACTGACATAGAAAGAGCCAGTTAGGATCAATCCCGATTACTGTATGAGCGCCGGCACCTACCATGCGCCATGCGTAATAGCCGTTCCCGCAACCTACATCCAAGACAACCTTATTGTTCAGATCCAAGTGTTTGGACACGCGCTCCCACTTCCAGTCGGAACGCCATTCTGTGTCGATGTGAATACCGAAGACATCGAAAGGGCCTTTGCGCCATGGTGATAATTGAAGTAGCGCGTTTTTTAAGGTTTGTTGAGTCTCAACGTCTAAAGGCTTTTCTAGACAAAACCTATCCTTTAAAACAATCGAATCGGGCTTTAAGTCAGGCAGGGTCTTGAGAGCTGTTTGCCATCTCGCAAGGTCGCCATGACCTTTTTCAAGCTTTGCTGCAATCGCAGGTGGCAGACTGGCTAACCACTTTTCTAAGGGGCCTTCACCCAAGCGATTAGCAAGGCCTTCAATATTTAGTGTGTTGATCATGGAAGAGCTACAAACGAAGCGAAGTTGAAGCATTGAAACCAAGGTATAACTGAGCTAAAGCCAGCCTCTTTCAAGCGCGCACGATGTACTTCAATGGAGTCAATCATCATGACATTCTCCAAAGCGCTACGCTTTTGAGCGATTTCCATTTCGCTGTAGCCGTTAGCTCGCTTAAATGCGATGTGAAGGTCGTTAAGCAGTACTTGCTCTTCCTGAAATTCAAATCTGATCTTTTCCGATAGAAGCAAAGCGCCCTTTGGGTGAAGGGTGCTGTGAATTTTACGCAACAGGCCTAGGCGTTTTTCAGGGGCGATAAACTGCAAAGTGAAATTCAAAGCCACCACTGATGCGGGCTGAAAATCCAGCGAAAGGATATCCGTTTCAACAATATCAATAGGTAGCAGTTGCTCATACATTGAGCTTTGCGCAGACATGTATTCACGGCAACGCTCAATCATGGCCGCTGAATTATCAACCGCAACAACCTTTGTCGATTCACTTTGAACGTGCCGTCTCAACGATTGGGACACCGCACCTAAAGAGCAGCCTAGATCATAGAGAATCGTATTAGGCTGGGTGAACTGTGCAGCAATGACGCCTATATTTTCGACGATAGTAGGATAGCCTGGTACTGAACGCTTGATCATGTCGGGGAAGACCCGAACGACATCTTCGTTAAACGCGAAGTCGGCAACAGTAGCCTGTGGCTTGGCAAATAAACGGTCCTGCTCACTCATTAAGAGGTACCACGAGAGAATGTAAATGGTGTAGCCGAGCGGTAAGTGGTTATTTTACTTCGATACGACAAATGAAGGCCTTTTCGGGAATACTATTTGCGTCCCATGGCTGCTGATATTGCAGCTTAAGCTCAGTCGCTCCTGATTGAATTGCTTGGAAGCGCCAGGAAGATACTCCTGCCGAGCCTATTCCATCTTCGCTTTCGTCAGAGGATGAAAATACCTCAGGCCCTAAGCCTTTCAACACGGAAGGAACCGTGTTTTCGAGCTTCCATCTATAGCCTGTTGTAGGGTCGCTGGGAAGTGAGAGGTGTAGCTCTTGACCTTGTGTTAGTAAAAGAGGTTTACAGCGCGTGCGCTCGTTGATTGCGACGGTATGCTCGGGGCTGCTTGCACAGCCGGTCATTAGCAGCGTTGTCAATAAAGCGCAAAGCGTAGCTGATTTTAACATTCGTATCTCCAACCAAACTCTTCAACCGGCTGCAAGGATAACGAAGTTAAGGTAGGCAAGGGCAAGCTTGTACACAAACTGCCCTTGCTAATGGATTAAAAAAGGATTTTGGCTACATCTGCAAAACGCTTTGCAAAGTGGACAGTCAGCCCCTCCTTCAAGTACTCAGGAAGCTCTTCGAAGTCTCCTTTGTTGGCGTCTGGCAAAATAAGCTCAAATATTTTCTGCCGACGTGCTGCGATAACTTTTTCCCTGACGCCACCGATGGGCAAAACCTGGCCAGTTAAAGTCAGCTCGCCTGTCATGGCTACGTTTTTCTTGGGTGCCTGATTTCGTGCCAGAGATAACAAGGCGCTGGCCATGGTAATACCGGCACTTGGTCCGTCTTTAGGAGTAGCACCCTCTGGAACATGCAGGTGTACAAAGGCTTGGTCGAAGAACGTAGGATCTCCCTTGAATTCCTTCAGGTGGGAGGTAACGTAGCTGTATGCAATTTCAGCAGACTCTTTCATGACCTCGCCCAATTGACCGGTCAGTTTGAATCCACGGTTTAAGGTATGAATGCGCGTAGCTTCTACAGGTAAGGTAGCGCCTCCCATGCTGGTCCAAGCCAGGCCGGTGATAATGCCTACGCCGTTTAGAACCTGTTCCTTACGGAAAACAGGCTTCCCTAGATAACTTTCGATGTCACTCGCCCCAACCTTTATTCGGAGCTCAGGTTCCTCAATGAGCTGTAGAACAGCCTTACGCACCAACTTACCCAACTGTTTTTCAAGTTGGCGTACGCCAGCCTCTCGAGCATAGCCTTCAACGATACTTTTCAACGCACTGTCGCTGATGATCAGGCGCTCTTTAGGCACACCGGCTTTTTCCAATTGCTTGGGCCACAAGTGGCGTTTGGCAATCGCTTGCTTTTCTTCCGAGATATAACCTGAGAGGCGAATGACTTCCATGCGGTCCAGAAGAGGCCCAGGAATGGAGTCCATGGTGTTTGCGGTGCATACGAACAATACATTAGATAGGTCTAGCCGCAGATCCAGATAGTGATCCAGGAAATCTACATTCTGTTCAGGGTCCAGCGTTTCCAGCAAGGCAGATGCAGGGTCACCTTGATAGCTGGCTCCCATCTTGTCTATTTCATCCAGCATAATGACTGGATTCATTACTTTCACATCACGTAAAGCTTGAACAAGCTTGCCCGGCATGGCTCCGATATAAGTGCGACGATGCCCCTTAATTTCTGCTTCGTCTCGCATACCGCCTACGCTGAAGCGATAGAAGGGGCGGCCCAGTGATTCAGCAATTGACTTGCCGATACTGGTTTTACCTACGCCGGGGGGGCCTACCAGTAGCACGATTGAGCCAGATACTTCTCCTTTGAAAGCGCCAACAGCCAGAAACTCAAGAATGCGACTTTTGATGTCATCAAGACCGGCATGGTGACGGTCCAATACCTTGCGCGCACGTTTTAGATCAAGGTTGTCCTTGCCCTGTATACCCCAGGGTAAATCGGTAGCCCAATCCAGATAATTGCGCGTGACACCATATTCAGGCGAACCGGTTTCAAGAATGGATAACTTATTGAGCTCGTCGTCGATGCGTTTACGTACCGGTTCCGGTAGGACTTTGCCCTCCAGGCGCTGCCTGAAGCTTTCGAGATCGCTGCTGCGGTCATCTTTCGTTATACCCAGCTCCTGCTGGATCAGTTTGAGCTGCTCTCGAAGGAAGAACTCTCGTTGCCGCTCATTGATTTTTCGGTTGACCTCAGCAGACAGTTCTTTCTGCAGGCGTCCGACCTCGACTTCTTTACGCAGCAATGGCAAAACCTTTTCCATGCGCTTAAGGATCGGGACGGTATCCAAAACCTGCTGCAATTCCTGGCCAGGTGCGGTTGTCAGGGCAGCAGCGAAATCTGTTAAAGGCGAAGGGTCGTTGGGGCTGAAGCGGTTGAGATAGTTCTTTAGCTCTTCACTGTAGAGTGGATTGAGCGGAAGCAGCTCCTTGATGGCATTGATCAGCGCCATGCCATATGCCTTGACCTCATCGCTTGGGTCAGTCGGAGTCTTGGCATGCTCAACTTCAACAAGGTAAGGGTGCTTACGTCTCAGCCAACCGCTGATCCTGACGCGTGAAAGCCCCTGCGCTACGAATTGCAGCTTGCCGTTTTCCCGACTGGCATGATGGATACGAACCAGTGTGCCGTGCTCTGGCAGGTTATCAGGGTCGAAGCTGTTTCCATCCTCGGGAGGATTGTCCATATAGAACAATGCCAGACAGTGATGATCGGTTTTGGCCACCAGCTCCAACGTTTCGGCCCAAGGCTCTTCATTCACAATAACAGGCAATACCTGCGCTGGGAAAAAAGGCCGGTTATGGATGGGAATGATGTAAAGCTTGTCGGGAAGATTTTGTCCAGGCAGTGCAAGGCCGGTCTTTGAACCGTCGCCACTGATGATTTCGGGAGTATGTTCCTGATCGCTCATTGACTTACCTTAGAATGACTATTTGCGACCAACATGGGGAGGGCTTTGAAGCTTTTCAATGTGGTCGATGGCTACTCTAGACTTGACCGCAGATAAATAGGCAAGTGCGCTTCATTTGAGTAAGTGCACATAAACAAACTGGCTCCGTCCTATGTTGTTTGCTTGGCTATTATCTTTGTAAGGGCGAGGTAGAGAGCGTGCCGCCTGCAAGCCTGCACTGCTCTTGGGAACGTGTTTATGCTTTTGCAAGGTTAGGCGATAACCAGACGTTGATTGTCTATCTTGATGAAGATGACATGACGGAAAACGTTTCTGATGTCATGGAAAGGTTGCGTGTTTTAGCGCGTTATCCTGCGCCGGACCCAGTTTTCAACACATGTTGTATTACGCCTGTGAAGAACTGTTCTCGTTACGGCAATGACCAGCCTCTTTCCAAAGCTCTGTTGACGGGCCTGCTTCAGGCGCTTTATGCCCTTTAGATCGATAAGTGATCATTTCCATTGCCGGGGCGTTGGATTTTGAGGCGATTGAGTACTATTTAAGTGTTCACCTTGATCGCCGAATCACGATGGCGAATTAACCTGTCAAGTCTCGCTGAGCCTAGTCATTTCCATATCCAGTTTAGGACGTTACAGGTATGACGCCGTATTGATAGCTGTTGAAGGCTCGCCTGGGTTAGACGCTCCATCTTCTGAGCGAGACGGAGATACCCTTCAGGCGAGTAGCGGCCAGATGCGGCGTTTCCTGCCTATTGGGCTTCGCCTTGGCTAGAGAGCGCTAGATTCCGTTACAAACATCATAGCGCCTCAACTATCCCGACACTGTGCCGATAAGGACGAGTAGGTAATTGCCAAGCCGTGTTCGAAGGATAACCTCATGTCTTCATCTATGATGCGTATAGCGCGGTGGCTAACCGGTGGGCTTATGGCGCTCTCTGTTCCGGTATGGGCCACTCAAGTGCATATCGCAGTTATCGAGGGACAGGATAATCCGTTAGCGGATGCGGTTGTTACGTTAAGCGGAGGCACTAATCCTGCTGTGCTCCAGCCTGCGGTCATGGGTCAACGGGAACGTCGTTATGTGCCGCATGTACTGGCGGCTCATACCGGAACGCAGGTCAGTTTCCCTAATAGTGATAATGTTCGTCATCAGGTGTATTCCTTTTCACCTGCCAAGCGATTCGACTTGCCTCTTTATCACGGCATTCCAGCTGATCCAGTAACTTTCGACAGACCAGGCGTTATTGTGTTGGGTTGCAATATTTATGATTGGATGGTGGGTTATATCGTTATTACCGATGACCCATGGTTTGCTGTCAGTAACGAAAAAGGTGAAATAACGTTCGATTTGCCACCCGGCAAGTACCATGTCTCTTTATGGCACCCCTTTGCAAAGGCCAGACAGCTGCCTCATGGAGGGGATCTGATTGTATCGGCCACTGCGGGCACAGCTCGATACGCTATTGAGATAACGCCTGATAATGAACCCTCAGAGCCGGCGCCGAATGCGTTGGAGCAAGCCTTTCGGAGCGCTGCCGATGACGCTGCGAAATAGCTTTCAGGCGCGCATCGCTAGCGCCATGTTCATCCTGGCGTTGCTAACCATCGGAACGGTTTATTTTGCCGTAAAGGCTGCTACCCAATCATCTGTACGGGCTGAGTCGCTTTCACAGCTCAATACCGGCGCTCGGGTATTCGAGCGTCTTGTGGAGATGCGCGGACGGCAACTGCATGACACGGTACAGGTTCTGACATCCGATTTTGCTTTCAAAGGAGCTGTCGCTTCTGGAGATGGGTTAACGATAACTTCAGCGCTAGCTAATTATGGCGCTCGGATCAAGGCGGATGAGGTGTTGCTGCTTGACCTGACGGGAAGGGTAATCAGTAGTACCGTTTCGCTCTATACAGTTGGGTCGATATTTCACGAGGGTAACAAGGTCCAGGTAGACGGTGCGACTGATCAAACGATGCGTATCGTTTCTCTGCAACGTGTTCCGCATCTGATGGTAGAGGCTCCTGTACTTGCTCCTCTACCAGTTGCGCGCGTGGTAATGGGCTTTGCCATGGATCAGAGCCTGGCGGGCGAATTGCGCTCGCTAAGCGGCCTGGATGTGTCTTTTATTGCGCAAGAGGGGGGCGTTCCAAGTGAGCCGATCAGTACCCTTTCGGATCAAGCCGCTGACGAACTGCTAAGCCATCCGGCCAATGAACTCAGGCTAGACAAACCGTTGCCGCTCAGATTGGATGGTCGTAACTATCTGACGGAGCGGCTGACGTTAACTGATGCCGATACCTTCAAGGTATCCGCTTTTCTGCATCGCCCGCTCGACGAAGCTATGAAAGCGTTTTCTCCTCTGATGCATCAGTTGTTCTGGATAGCCGTACTGACGCTTGTCCTGGCGCTGGGTCTGGCTTTACTTATTGCAAGAGGGGTTGCCGAACCTGTTCGACGATTGGCAGCTGCTACCCAGCGGATCGGTAACGGCGATTACACCACGCCAATTGCCCTGGCGCGAAGTGATGAGTTTGGCCGGTTAGCCAGCACACTTGACACCATGCGGATCGGAATCGCCGAACGAGAACGGCAATTGAGTCATAACGCACTCCATGATGCGCTTACAGGGCTTCCCAATCGGGCGTTGGCCATGGAGCGACTGTCTCACGCCATTGCGGGAGAACAGTCTGTTGCGGTCATGTATCTGGGGCTTGAGCGTTTTCGGGAGGTCAATCAGAGCAGTGGTACTGCAGGTGGAGATGTGGTTCTGCAAACCATTGCAGATCGACTTAAACGTCTTGTAGGAAATGGAGATTGTGTTTCTCGTCTGGTTGGCGATGAGTTCCTGCTCCTGCTCAATCCAGGTACTCCTGATACTGCTCTGGCAGCCGCTGAAGAAATTCAGCAGGCAATTGCTTTGCCTATTGCTGTAGGGCTGAACGAATTCAAGATGAGCTGCCGCGTAGGGGTGGCTTGCTACCCTCAGGATGGTCATGAGGCCCATGAGTTGCTCCTGCGGGCCAGTATTGCAATGCGGGACGCAGGCAGCCAGGCCGGGCGTCTGCAGCTTTACGAGAATGGTCGGGATGATGCTTATTATCGTCAGATCAGTCTTATCAGGGATCTTCAGCATGCAGGCTCAAGGGGTGAGCTGCTCTTGCATTATCAGCCCAAGCTGAGTCTGGATGGACGGGGGCCTTTCATGGCTGAGGCGCTTCTACGTTGGCAGCATACTCAGTTCGGTATGGTATCGCCTGGGGAATTTATCCCGTTGGCTGAGCGTACCGGCAGCATCACCCTATTGACGATTTGGGTAGTCGAGGAGGTGTTTCGGCAGTTGGAAGAGTGGAGCGAGCAAGGCCTTACTGCACGAGTGTCTCTCAATATATCCGCTGCCGACTTGGTTGATGGCGATCTCCCCAATCGTTTGGAGCGACTACTTAAAGGTTCGACTGTACGAGCAGACCAGCTTGTTCTGGAGGTAACGGAAAGTGCCATCATGCAGGATCCTGAGCGAGCAGTAAGCATTCTGCAACGTCTCCGGGATCAGGGTATCAGTCTGTCCGTAGATGACTATGGCACCGGCTATGCCTCGTTGGCTCACTTGAAACGTCTGCCGGTAAGCGAGTTAAAGATCGATCAGTCGTTTATTCGCGACCTGAGTGATAACAGCGAGGACGCTGTGATTGTTCGCTCCACTATCGATATGGGACATAACCTTGATATGAAGGTTGTTGCCGAAGGTGTGGAATATGCTCAGGCGCTGGAGTTGTTGACGCTATGGGGCTGCGACATGGTGCAGGGCTACCTGATCAGTCGTCCGCTGCCGGCGCAGGCGTTTGAACATTGGATGAATGACCGCCGTGTTCAGACCCCTGTTGAGGCGCTAGCACTGTGACGCGCTCATAGATCGCCGTGGTCGCGATACTGCTTGTCATGAGCTTCCGACCCGCTTGGACGAATGATGGGTGTCTGCTGGCTACCCTGTTCCGACGTAAAACAGATTACTTGCGCGTCTTTCGCCTATGCGCAAAGACATTATTCATCAATGATAAGCGTGTGAGGCGCAACCAATCGGTTGCACCTGTCTCTTTCGTCGCTCAATCAATCCTGCTGACATAGAAGGTTAAGACCTTGTTTCAGGAAGCGTTTTTGATTGTCAGTGGCTATCCCAACTTGTTTGCCAATTCCGTAGAATGTTCATCCGGCTACGGTTGCACTTCGTCTGATGACGCTTTTGTCGTCTGGTAGCCCAAGGTAATACCTAGTTTGATCCAAACACGCCAGGAAACTGGTAGTTCCAGAAGACAGAATGGAACTCTGTCTGGTGCATACCTGATGGGTTGCCCAACGGTGACGGCATGTGCGTCGCCCTCTGCCAACGTGGGAGCGATGAGTAATTGATCCCACAACAACAAATAATGAGGGAATAATGAGCGTCAATACTCCAACGTTGATCACTTTCCTGATCTATATCGCTGCCATGGTCCTGATCGGCTTTCTGGCATGGCGATCTACAAAAAACTTCGACGATTACATCTTGGGGGGAAGAAGCCTCGGTAGTGTAGTGACAGCGTTGTCCGCCGGTGCTTCGGACATGAGCGGCTGGCTGTTGATGGGCCTGCCAGGCGCTATTTTTCTCGCCGGTATTTCTGAAAGCTGGATTGCCATTGGCCTGATAGCAGGTGCCTGGCTGAATTGGCTTCTGGTTGCAGGTCGGCTACGTGTCCATACCGAGCACAACAATAATGCTCTGACACTGCCAGACTATTTTACGCATCGCTTTGAGGATCACAGTCGTGTCCTGCGTATTTTCTCGGCAATCATCATCCTGGTTTTTTTCACCATCTACTGTGCTTCCGGTATTGTGGCTGGGGCTCGTCTGTTTGAAAGCACCTTTGGCCTCTCGTATGGGACAGCCTTGTGGGCGGGTGCACTGGCGACCATTCTCTATACCTTTGTAGGTGGCTTTCTGGCAGTAAGCTGGACGGATACTGTGCAGGCTACGCTCATGATCTTCGCCTTGATTCTGGCGCCAGTCATGATACTCAATGCCACAGGTGGTCTTGAGCCAGCATTTGCTGCCATCGAAAGCGTAAACCCCGCCCATTTCGACCTTTTCAAAGGGGCTACCTTCGTTGGCGTTATTTCATTACTGGCCTGGGGACTGGGTTATTTTGGCCAGCCTCATATCCTGGCACGCTTCATGGCTGCAGATTCGGTCAAGTCAATGCGCTCAGCACGTCGAATCGGTATGACCTGGATGATTCTGTGTCTGGCGGGTGCGGTGGGTGTAGGCTTCTTTGGAATTGCTTATTTTGCCGCGCATCCTGAGCAGGCTGGCGCAGTGACAGAAAACCCTGAGCGGGTTTTCATCGAACTGGCGAAGCTGCTGTTCAACCCATGGGTGGCCGGTGTTCTGCTGTCAGCCATTCTGGCAGCTGTCATGAGTACCCTAAGCTGCCAGCTGTTGGTCTGCTCAAGTGCGCTGACTGAAGACTTCTATAAGGCTTTCCTTCGCAAGCACGCATCCCAGAAAGAGTTGGTGTGGGTGGGACGTCTCATGGTTCTTCTGATTGCAGTCATTGCGATCGCAATCGCTTCCAATCCTGAAAACCGCGTATTGGGACTGGTCTCCTACGCCTGGGCAGGTTTTGGTGCAGCCTTTGGTCCGGTTGTCCTCTTCTCGCTCCTATGGAAGGGGATGACACGTAACGGTGCATTGGCCGGCATGATCGTTGGTGCTGTGACTGTGGTGGTCTGGAAGCAGCTAGGATGGCTTGGCCTGTATGAAATTGTGCCTGGCTTTATTCTTGCGAGCCTAGCTATTGTTGTATTCAGCCGACTGGGTAGCGCTCCGAGCGCGTCAATGAAGCAGCGCTTCGAGGTCGCGGAGCAGGAATACCGCAATAGCTGAGAGAAATGTCAGCTAAGCGTAAAGAATGGTGAGCAGGGGGTAAAGTCGTTCGAGAAAGAACGATGTGCCGGGTAGTGTTAGCTTTAAAGGCTCCTTTGAGGAGGAGCCTTTAAATAAGCTGATCGACCACGAGGTAAACCATGCGTCATCGTGTTTTGCTAGCGACTACTTTAGCGGTCAGTTTGCTACTGAGCGGCTGCTGTGGATGGTGGGGGCCTCATGGAGGTCACCATGGAGGTCCCGGTGGGCCAGGGCCAGGATTTGAACAAGGGCATGGCCGCCCCTAAAAAAGCCGGAGCAATTGCTCCGGCTTTTTTATCGCTGCTTTGTAGCGTCAAACCTGGTACGTCATTTGCTCAACCGATGGTTATCGGTCAAGTATTTATCCAATAGTGTTCGGAGAATAATCATGCCATGGCTTTTTCGACATAGCCGCTGGACAACAGGCTTGTTGCTGATTGTGAGCCTAAGCGTAGCCGCAGCGCCTGCACCTTTCTTCAAATGGCGTAGCAAGTTCAACGGGCAGGTGGTATGTCAGAGGACATCGCCCGGCGATGGATGGGAACGACTGGCAGGGCCGTTTCGAGATATCGGCTGTCAGCAGTCTGGAGAGAAGCCGTTACAGCGATGGGACAGGGTAACTGCTTCCCCACGGTCCTGAGGAAGCAGTATTTATCAGGTCAAGGCGTCTCGTTGGTGTACAGGGCGGCCTTGATCAAGTCCTGCCCGATCTGTTTCTCGAAGTGCTGCCATACAGGTTGCATGGCTGCTCTCCAGCGCTGACGCTGATCATTGGTTAACGTGATGACTTCATTGTTACCAGCACTCACGATCTTGGCCTTGTCTTTCTGATTGAGTGCGTCTGCCTGTCGATTCACCTCATAGGTCACTTCGCCAAGAATAGTTTCCAGCTTGATGCGAACGTTAAAAGGAATCTGGCGCCAGAAGCTGGCGTTGGTAATGAGCATGTAATCCAGAGAGCCATGGTTGCTCTCAGTGATATAGCGCTGCTGCTCGTAAAGATGCTTGCTATAAAGGTTGGTCCAAGGGTTTTCTGCCGCGTTGATGGTCCCGTCAGCAAGTGCCTGGTTTACCTTGCTGAACGACAGCTTGACGGGCGTAGCACCCAACGACTGGAATTGAGACTCAAGGACGTCCGAATCCTGAATGCGAACCTTTAGGCCTCGCATATCTTCCGGCTCACGCAGCGGCTTCTGAGCGGAAAGCTGCTTCATTCCGTTATGCCAGTAAGCCAGCCCTGCGATGTTCTGCTTTTCCATGGACAGGAGCAGCTGTTGTCCGGTTGGCTTGCTTTGGAACCGATCCAGTGCGGCCTGGCTGTCAAACAGGAAGGGTAGGTCAAACAGCTTCAGTTTAGGTGAATAAGTACCCAGTTTGGCCAATGCCACTGCCAGCATTTCTACCTTGCCATCTTGAAGCGCCTGAATTTCTTCCTTATCGCCATACAAGGATGAGTTGGGGTATACCTCTACCTTGACGGTCCCTCCCAGCTGTTCCTCTACCTTCTTCTGAAACAGTAGCGCACCCTGGCCTTTAGGCGTATCTGGCGCGGCAACATGCGAGAAACGGATAACGATAGGGTCGGCTGCCATGCTTATTACAGGAGAAAGCATGGTGAGCGTGCATACCAGGAGTTTGGAAAGAGAGCGGTACATGTAGAAGTCCTTGAGGCGCATCAAGTAATTGCCAGTTCCAGGTTTGGCGGGGGCGCCACTTTATCAGTGAGATCCGTCTCAATCGAGTGCCGACAGGCAGGCGACGTATGGTCATTCCGACCTTTTGACAGAACGCAAGACAAACACGGCGTCTAAGTTCAATAGACTTCAGGAGGATCGTTCATGACTTCTACCCCTTCGGCGGCACATGGCTTTGCCATTCCCTACCTTCGCTACCACGACGCTCCCGCTGCCATTGACTGGTTGCGCCTGACGTTTGGGTTCGAGGTAAAAAGCCTGATCTCGAATGAAGACGGCAGTATCGAATATGCACAGCTTGTTTATGGACAGGGAATGCTCATCGTAACGTCCGTGCTGCATAACGATGTGGATGCTTATATGGTCCAGCCGGAGCAGGCCAGAGGCGTGACTCAAGGAGTGTATCTGGTAACCGATGAACCTGATGTCTTATGCGAGCGTGCCAAGGCATCGGGTGCCGATGTGATCATTGATATCCGTGAGGCGCCTTATGGAGGCTGTTCCTTTACTTGCCGGGACCGTGAAGGGCATCTCTGGAGCTTTGGCAGTTTTAATCCGTGGAGGGATAAGCCTGCCAAAACATCGGGTAACGGGTATGCCACCGAAGGGTACACGTCATGAAAACGGTTCGTTTACCTGACGGCACAACTGTCCCTGCGCTTGGCCAGGGTACTTGGCATATGGGTGAACAGGCATCAGCGCGCGAAAGAGAGATACGCGCTCTACGCCGTGGGATCGAGCTGGGTATGACCTTGATCGACACGGCTGAAATGTATGCCGAAGGAGGTGCTGAACATGTCGTTGGCGAAGCCATTCAAGGTCAGCGTGACAGTATTTTCCTAGTCAGCAAAGTCTATCCCCACAATGCGAATCGCGAGGGTGTTTTGCAGGCATGCGATCGCAGCCTCAGTCGTCTGCGTACAGATCGTATCGACTTGTATCTTTTGCATTGGCGGGGAAGAACACCGCTGAGCGAAACGGTAGAAGCATTCGAGACGCTGCGAGAACAAGGCAAGATTCTGCATTGGGGCGTGTCGAATTTTGACGTGGACGATATGCTTGACCTCGCGGACGATCGCTGTGCCGCGAATCAGGTCCTGTATAACCTGGAGGAGCGAGGCATTGAATTTGACCTCCTGCCTTGGTGCCAACGGCAGCAAATGCCTCTTATGGCTTATTGTCCGGTAGGGCAGGGTGGCGGCATGCTCCAGCATCCAGCTCTTCTGGCCGTCGCGGAGCGACTTGAGGTTACACCGGCTCAGGTAGCGTTGGCTTGGGTGCTTCGACAGCCTGGGGTGATTGCCATACCCAAGGCCGTCGGGCTTGATCATATCGAGCAAAATGCCAAATCTGCGACGCTTCAACTATCGGAGCACGATCTGGCATTACTTGACGCGGCGTTTCCTCCGCCCCAGCGAAAGCAGCGGTTAGCGATGGTATGAGTATGTCATCAAGCTTGGCCCCTGATAACGGCTCTCAGAGGAAACCGGTTAGGGTGACAGGCCTCTGCTACGGCACGAGGTAATGGCAGTGGCTCATTGTTCAACCAAGCCGCCAACAGCTCGCCGGAAAGTGGCGCGGTGATCAGGCCGCGAGAACCGTGGCCTGCGTTGACAAACAGATTATTCAGCCAAGGTACCGGACTTTCCGGTACTTGCCGAGCATCTTTGCCGAGAATGGAATAAGTATGCGCAAAGGCGGCAGCATCAGCTATCGGGCCCACGACTGGAAGATAGTCAGGGGTCGTACAGCGAAACGCAGCCCGTCCTTCCAGTGTTGCTGGATCCAGTTGTTCGGCGCCAAGTGCCTTGGCCAGCACGGGTGAGAGGGCATTAAGTAATGCAAGATTACCTTTATGTTCTTCAGTGCACAGCTCAAGATCGTCACGCTTGAAGTCGAAGCTGGCTCCCAATGTATGGAGATGATTCCGTGAAGGAGCAATGTACCCTTCACCGCAAACTACGCATTGCAGCGCCTGGCTTGCGCGTGTCGCTGGCAAATGAGTTATCTGTCCACGAATACGTTTGAGTGGTAGTTGGGCGTTTTCTATCAGTGTTGCCGTCTCGGTCGCGCTGGCCACCACAACAACAGACGCTTGAGCTAAAAGTGCTTCGTTGCCGTACACCTTCCATTGGGCGTGGTGACGCTCGAGCCGAATAGCCTCCTGATGGGTCATCAGCGTGATATTGGGATGCTGCAGTAAAAATCGACAGAGCGCAGGTGGATGAACCCAGCCCGACTCCGGAAAGTGAACTCCCCCTTGGGAAAGCTCAACCCCAGAAAGCTTTGAGGCTTCATCAGCACTGACTCGGCGCAGTAAAGCTGATGGCAACCGTTCTGCCAGTTGCTGCTGACGTTTGTCCTCGGCAGGGTCAGTAGCCAGTTGTATCGTACCGCACCCATCCCAGTTCAATGTTTTGTCCAGACCCTCCAGCAGACGACGGGTATAGCCAAAACCGCTTAAGGCTAAGCGGGTAAGGGGTGTGAAGTGAGGGGAGAGTTTAAGGTATAGAACGCCTTGCAGATTGCCAGACGCCTCTGCTGCAGAAGTTGCATGGCGCTCCAGAACCGTTACCTGCCAACCGCGCGTTGCGAGACTGGCCGCTGTCGAAGCGCCTGCCAGCCCTGCACCTATTACTATGGCTGTTCTAGGGCCAATATGGAGCGGCGGCCGCTCAAACCATGGTTTGACAGAGCCAGGTACCGGCGCCACAAGACTGCCTTTGAGCATTTCCCGCTTATGTCCAAAGCCTTGTACTTTCTTCATTGCAAAGCCCGCCTCTAGCAGACCGCGGCGAACAAATCCGGCACATGTAAAGGTAGCGAGTGTTGCATCATCAGCCGACAGCCGGGCTAGTTGCCCAAATAGAGCGCTTGTCCACATATCCGGGTTCTTGGCTGGAGCAAATCCGTCAAGAAACCAGGCATTGCACCGAGCATCCAGCTCCGGCAGACAATTGAGTGCATCACCTACCAAAAGCGTTAGCGTAACTCGGCCATCATCTAGGGAGAAACGCTGAAAGCCAGCATGTACGGCAATGTATTGAGCCAACAGAGCGTCGGCGTAATCCACTAATTCAGGCCAAAGGGCCAGCGCTTTTTTCAGGTCTGAAGCACTCAGCGGGAATTTTTCAACGCTAACGAAGTGCAGCCGTGCCTTAGCGGGTGCTGTCTGTGTAAAGAGCTGCCAGGCACAAAGAAAATTGAGTCCCGTTCCAAACCCTGTCTCACCAATCGTAAAGACCTCACCTGCATGAAGCGCGGCGAAACGACGTGGGAGCTCATTTTGAGCCAGAAAAACGTAACGGGTTTCTTCAAGGCCACTCGCCTTGGAAAAATAGACATCGCCAAAGGAGCGGGAGATCGGTTGACCCTGATCGTCCCAGTCCAACTCAGCGTGAAAGGTATCTGACATCGACTGCACTGCTTATTTGGGCCAAGCAAAGCGCAAGTCTAGCCGATCCGAACGCGAGATTTTAGAGGAATTAGCCAGCTCGCTTTTGAATTTCAGCGGCCTGGGTCATTCTGGAGATATACCGTCCGATCTGGTGCTCGGCCTCTTCACGGGTAAAAAAAGGTCCTTCGAGTGTACCTTCTCGCGTTGTGAAGAAATAATTGCCATTAACCCAGCTAATGCGCTCGCTGCGAAAATGAGTGGCTGAAGTACTATCTTCAGTGCGCTTACCAAACATGACTGATCTCCGAACCGATTTACTTTCTGACCGCGCAAAACAGCGTTGGTTTGCTTTACCGTCAACTATTTTGGCTATGGATATATTGCCAAGCGTTTCCAGAATGGCAGGGTTACAGCGCGAGTCGTATCACTAAAGGTGTAGGTGATAATTCGCTACCTGAAAAGCTTGAGGTATAACCGCTGAACATTAGAGTTCAGTTTTTAGGTATCTGTTGCATCCATTCATCCAGACACGGTTGATTGGTAGTCGCCTCGCTGTTATCTGTATATACATCCACCCTGTGCTCGAAAGACCTCCTTCATTCAACTACGCAAAAGCGGGTTTCTTTTGTTAAGGCCCGTAGCGGTACTGTGACCCTCCATGCACGCTACTCGAATTCTGGAAGATCCGTTTTATTACCTGAATAATTTCCACACGGTACTGGCCTGGACCAGTGAGCGTTACAGTGATCTTCTGAATGAGACGGAGAGGGTGTTTCTCCAGGTTTTTCCTTCGCTTCCTAAAGCCTCGCAGGCCCTGTTGGTTAGAATGGTCATGCGCAAAGGGGCGCTGTTCCGAGGCAGCAAGCTGTGCTACCAGGAGATTGGCTGCCCCCATCAAGCAGTGTTGCCACTGGTTGAGCTGGGCTGGGTATCGGATAGGCCGGTACTTTCTCTAGAGCAACTGTTCGGTTTGCTGAAAAAGGCAGAATTGGCTCAGGTCTTTCCTGAGCAGTTATCTCGCTCATCTTTAAAGAAGTCAGAGCAGCTTGAAGTGCTCAAGGCTGACTTTAATGATCCGAGGCTGCTGACGGAATGGTGCAGCTCGCTGGATGACCGCGTCTATGAAATTACCGTCACAAACATATGTGACCGATTAAGGCTTATGTTTTTCGGTAATTTACATCAGGACTGGAGCGAGTTCGTCTTATCGGATCTCGGAATTTTCCGTTATGAAAAGGTGGAATTTTCTGATTCATCACGAGGCTTCCGTATCCGCAAAGACATCGATGATTACGTAGCACTGTATGACTGTCGTGAGCGCTTTCGTGACGGAACTGCATTGGACGACATTCTAGATGTGCTCCCCAGATTACCGTTAGATAATGATTGGCTGGAGGCACGCAGAGGTAAACTGACTTATGAGGTTGCCTACTGCTGTGAACAGCAGGGTAACTTTACTGCCGCCCTGGATCTCTATCAGAGTTGCCGGCATCCTGGCGCAAGAATTCGCGCTATCCGTGTACTCGAAAAAACCGAGCAGTATAAAGCCGCTTTCGAACTGGCCTGCCAGGCAGAGCGAGCTCCAGAAAGTGATAGTGAAGCCCAGCTATTGGCCCGTATGTTACCCCGGCTGCGGCGTAAGCTGAGTATGCCCAAGTTGCCCAAGCGCATCGAACGCTGCGTTGAGCGTATCGACCTGACGTTACATCGTCTGGATGCTTGTCGTCCCGTTGAGTTATGTGTTCAAGAGCATCTGTCGGAACCTGATGCGCCGGTCTTTTATGTTGAAAATATCCTGATCAATGCGCTACTTGGTCTTTTATGCTGGGACGCAATTTTTGTTCCTTTGCCTGGAGCCTTCTTTCATCCTTTTCATCGCGCTCCTGCCGACATTCATATGCCGCAATTCGCAACCAGGCGTGCACAGCAATTTGAAGCATGCCTGTCTCAGCTCGAAAGTGGCTGTTATAAGGAAACCATCAAACGCAACTTCCTGGAAAAGCAGGGTATCCAGGCCCCTTTTATTGCATGGGGAGCCGTAACGGCAGAAGTGTTGGAGCTAGCATTGCAGTGCTTGCCTCCCCAGCATTTACGCGTGTGGTTCGAGCGAATACTTCAAGATGTAAAGGTCAACCGGACAGGATTTCCAGACTTGATCCAGTTCTGGCCCCACGAGCGACGGTACCGCATGATCGAAGTGAAGGGGCCGGGCGATCGTCTCCAAGATAATCAGGTTCGCTGGTTGGATTACTCTATGGCTCATGAAATGCCGGTATGTGTGTGTTATGTGCAATGGGAGGAGTCTGTTGCGTGCAGTACAGCGTTGCTGTAAGGGCTCTGTGTGAGTTTGTTGCTAAGCAGGGAGACCTTGATCTGCGTTTCACGCCATCACCGACAGCCCTTGAGGGCATTCAAGGACATGGCATCGTTACCGCGCGTCGAAAGCAGTCTTACCAGCGGGAGGTAACGCTGGAGGGGGAGTACAGGCATCTTCGTATCAAAGGGCGGGCCGATGGATACGACCCGGAGCTGAACCGGCTCGAGGAAATTAAAACTTACCGGGGCGACCTGACTCACATGCCGCCCAATCATCGTCACCTGCATTGGGCGCAAGCGAAGATATATGGATGGCTGTTATGCCAAAAATTGTCGCTTCATGAGCTCGAGCTGGCGTTGGTGTATTTTGATGTAGGCAGTCAGAAGGAAACTACTCTGCTTGAGCGGTTTACATCTGGAGTGCTTAAAGAGTACTTCGAACGGCAGTGCAGCCTGTTTCTGGACTGGGCTGAGCAGGAACTGACTCATCGCGAGCATCGCCAGCGTTGCCTGGAGGCGTTACCCTTTCCACATGCCTCCTTTCGTACGGGGCAGCGTGATCTTGCCGAGGCTGTCTATAAAGCGGCCCATGTAGGCTGTAGCCTCATGATCCAGGCGCCCACGGGGATAGGCAAAACCATTGGCACCTTGTTTCCATTGCTCAAGGCTATGCCACGGCAAAATCTGGACAAGGTCTTTTTTCTTACCGCAAAGAATTCTGGTCGGCAGTTGGCTTTCAATGCGATGGGCGCTATCACCCAGGCCGCACCAGAGCTTTCGCTGCGTATTCTGGAGCTGAGGGCACGCGACAAGGCATGTGAACACACGGATAAAGCATGCCATGGTGAATCCTGTCCTCTGGCCAAGGGGTTCTATGACCGTTTGCCCCAAGCCCGGCAAGCCGCCTTGAAGGAAAAGGTACTGGATCATGACTCGCTACGCACCATAGCGCTTGGGTGGCAGGTATGTCCTTATTACCTGAGTCAGGAGATGGCGCGCTGGTGCGATGTCATTGTAGGGGATTACAACTACTACTTTGACAGCAGCGCTATGCTTTTTGCCTTAAAGGAGCAGAGTCAATGGCGGATCGGAATCCTCGTTGATGAAGCGCATAATCTATTGGAGCGTGCGCGGGGGATGTATACCGCCTCTCTGGATCATGCTGTAGTAGCGTCACTTCGCAAAGAAAGACCTCCAGGGCTGAAGCAGCCACTGGATCGGATCAATCGTTGCTGGAATGCCTTAATCAAGGAACAACCTTCAACCTATCAGGCATACGACGAAATTCCCGCGAAATTGTTATCCGCGCTGCAAAAAGCGATTTCAGCTATAAACGACCTGCTTAACGAGACGCTGGCTCCACTGGATGCTACGCTTCAGCTTTTCTATTTTGATGCAATTCAATTCGTTCGGATGGCTGAAAGTTTTGGTGAGCACTCACTGTTCGAATTACTGAAAAAAAATGAGCTGTCACGTAAACCAGCCGTGCAACAGTCCGTTGTAACCATACGGAATGTAGTCCCGGCACCTTTTATCGGCCCGCGATTCAACGCAACCCATGCCGCTATTCTTTTTTCCGCGACCTTAAGTCCGCCTCACTTCTTGCGGGATACGCTTGGGCTTGCAGCGGGTACACCTTGGGTTAACGTAAAGTCCCCGTTTGCGGCTGAACAGTTATCGGTTCGCCTCGTAGACAACATTTCGACGCGTTATCAACACCGAGAGCAATCCCTGCGGCCCATTGCAGAGTTAATGGCTTGGCAGTACAGACAGGAGCCAGGAAATTATCTGGCTTTCTTTAGTAGCTTCGACTATCTCGAAAAGACTGCATCGTTATTTTCCAATCTTTTCCCGGATATTCCGCTTTGGCTCCAGGCACGGCAGATGAATGAGGCAGACAAGGCCCAGTTTCTGCAACGGTTTACAAACACCAGCAGCGGTGTTGGTTTCGTAGTGCTAGGGGGGAGTTTTGGCGAGGGTGTCGACCTGCCAGGGCAGCGGCTGATAGGAGCTTTTATCGCAACACTTGGCCTTCCTCAGATCAATCCTGCCAATGAACAGATCAGGACGAAGCTCGACCGACAATTTGGTACTGGTTATGACTATGCCTACTTTTATCCAGGTATGCATAAGGTCATTCAGGCAGCAGGTCGGGTCATAAGGACAACCTCTGATCGTGGTGTGCTGTACCTGATTGATGACCGTTTTGCTCAGTCCAAGGTCAGACGGCTATTGCCTGAGTGGTGGAAGGCGCAGACCTTTCGATGGCCTCACAGCGTTAACCGAAAATAAGTCTGAAGGAAAAAGCGTCGGCTGGAGAGGCGGTAGTAGGGGAGGGGACTCAGGACCTGAACGAGTTGTCCAGGCCCTGAGGTGAGGCACTGTTAGCGAGCCATCGCTACCAGTACTTCAGAGGCAGGAACATTGAAGTCTACTGACATCATTACACTCAGCGCAGTGATCGTAACGATGGAGAAGACGAACAATTTTCTTGCCCAGGCATTGTCATCGTTGGTCTTGTAGCCCATTAGAGCCATGCGCAACCAATAAACGCCCATGGCTGCTGCAACCACCAAGTACTTATAACCGGCGTAGCCCCCAATCGTGAGCGCTAGCGTAGCGGCCAGAAAGGCCAGGATATAGACCGTAATATGGCGCTTGGTTACAGGGATACCCTTCATGACTGGCAGTACCGGAATTGAAGCTGCCCGATAGTCGTTCAGTCTGAAGATTGCAATAGCGTAGGAGTGCGGCATTTGCCAGAGGCAGAAAATCAGCAGAAGGATAGCGGCACCCATATCGAACTCATTGCTAACTGCGCAATAGCCGATTACAGGAGGAGCCGCACCCGACAGGCTACCCACTAGGGTGCCATACACAGATTTACGCTTCAGGCACAGGCTGTATAGACCCACATACACAACGAATCCCATGAGCCCAAAGGCTGCGGATAGCGCATTTACTTTGAAGTAAAGAAGCGCGATACCTGCAATGCCCAAGAGCGTGGCGTAGGACAATGTGACACTTGGAGAAATAAGTCCTTGGACGAGGACACGATTTTTCGTCCGTTCCATGACCTTATCAATGTCACGGTCAATATAGTTATTGAAGACGCAGCCGGAAGCGATGACCAGAGACACCCCTACTGCGGTAGCTAAGAAAAGTGCTAAGTCGATGCTTCCTTTCGAAGCAAGGAAGAAACCTCCGGCAACCGAGATCAGGTTGCCGAAGATAATGCCTGGCTTCGTTATAAGTAGGTATTTCTTGATCATCGAAGCGACTCTTAGTGGGCCAGCATGTTGCTATGCATGCCGTGAATGATCCACAGCGAGCCCGCGACCACGATAACAGTAATCAGAATAGTGAAAGCAAAAGCGATCACATTCCAGCGCTGCTCGGACGACGTGTTCATGTGCAGGAAGAACACCAAGTGTACAAAGATCTGCACAAGTGCCATCACCCAGATCACGATCAGAGTAGCCGACTGTGACAACACCGGGTTCATGACAATGCCGAATGGGATCACGGTCAGGATAACGGACAGAACGAAGCCAATGATGTACGACTTCACAGTGCCGTGGCTGGAGCCCGCGTGGACAATATGTCCGTGTTCGTGAGCCATTACATAACCCCCATCAGATATACAACGGTAAACACGCAGATCCAGACGATGTCCAAGAAGTGCCAGAAGAGGCTCAGGCACATCAGGCGGGTCTGGTTGGTCGCAGTCAGACCTTTCTGGCTAACCTGAATCATCAGGATTGCCATCCAGATCAGACCGGATGTGACGTGCAGGCCGTGAGTACCGACCAAGGTAAAGAACGCAGATAGAAACGCGCTACGCTGAGGGCCAAAGCCTTCAGCAATCAGGTGATGGAATTCGTTGATTTCCATCACGATGAAGCCAAGGCCGAGCAGGAAGGTAACAGCCAGCCAGCCCAGCGCCTTGCTCTTTTGCTCCTTGTGTGCAGCGATCATGGCAAAGCCATACGTGATACTACTGAACAGCAGCAGGAAGGTTTCTACCAGAACATAAGGCAGTTCAAAAATTTCTTTACCGGTAGGACCGCCGGCAAAGCTACCGCTCAGGACAGCGTAGGATGCGAAGATAGTCGCAAACAGAATGCAGTCCGTCATCAGGTACAGCCAGAAACCGAATACAGTCATGGATCCGGCATCGTGGTGCCCATGCTCCTCAGCATGGGCAACTTGGTTGTGAAGAACTTGACTAGACATAAGTTTAAGCCTGACTCGCTGCTAGTTTCTGGAGATGTTCATTCTCGATACGTGCCACTTCAGCGGCAGGTACGTAGTAGTCGATGTCATCGTCGAAGCTGCGAACGATAAAGGTAGCGATCATGCCGACGAATCCAACAGCAGCTAGCCACCAGATGTGCCAGATAAGAGCAAAGCCGAGGGCTAGACTGAACATACCCATGATGAATCCAACGCCTGTGTTGCGCGGCATGTGAATGTCTTTGTAGTCAGCAGCTTTACGCTCAGCCAGACCTTTTTCCTTAGCTCCCCAGTACGCGTCGATATCATCAACAACCGGCTGCTCTGCGAAGTTATAGAAAGGTGGCGGAGAAGAAGTAGACCATTCCAGTGTACGGCCACCCCATGGGTCACCGGTTACATCCTGGTTCAGTTTACGGTCACGGATGCTGACATAGTACTGAAGCAACTGGCATAGGACGCCACACAGGATGATAGCTGTACCAATAGCCGCCACGATCAGCCAAGGATGCCAGTCCGGGTTGTCATAGTGGTTCAGACGACGAGTCATACCCATGAAGCCCAGTACATACAGCGGCATGAAGGCTACATAGAAGCCAACCAACCAGCACCAGAAGGCGTATTTACCCAGTCTTTCATTAAGTGTGAAGCCGAAGGCTTTCGGGAACCAGTAGGCAACACCTGCAAAGTAACCGAATACAGCGCCACCAATGATCACGTTATGGAAGTGAGCGATCAGGAACAGGCTGTTGTGCAGAACGAAGTCGGCACCTGGAACAGCCAGTAGAACGCCGGTCATACCACCGATACTGAAGGTGACAATAAAGCCAATCGTCCACAACATGGGAGTAGTGAAGCGGATACGGCCTTTATACATGGTGAAGAGCCAGGTAAAGATCTTCACACCAGTTGGGATGGCAATAATAGTCGTAGCGATACCGAAGAACGCATTGACGTTAGCGCCGGAGCCCATGGTAAAGAAGTGGTGCAGCCATACGATAAAGGACAGCACGGTAATAGCCAGCGTAGCCCATACCATGGATACGTAGCCGAACATGCGCTTGCCGCTGAATGTAGACGCTACCTCAGAGAACACGCCAAAGGCGGGCAGAATGAGGATATATACTTCCGGGTGACCCCACGCCCAAATCAAGTTGACGTACATCATGGGGTTGCCACCAAGCTCGTTGGTGAAGAAGTGCATGCCCAGATAACGGTCAAGCGAGAGCATAGCCAATGTGGCGGTCAGAATCGGGAAAGCTGCAACGATCAGAATACTGGTGCACAGGGCGTTCCAGGTGAAGATCGGCATTCTCATTAGAGTCATGCCAGTGGTACGCATTTTTAAAATGGTTACCACAAAGTTCACACCTGTTAACAACGTACCCAGGCCCGAAAGCTGCAATGCCCAGATGTAGTAATCTACCCCTACGCCCGGGCTATATTGAATACCCGATAGTGGTGGATAGGCTACCCAGCCGGTTGCTGCGAATTCACCTATGGCTAGAGACAGGTTGATGAGGATCGCACCTACCGCGAACACCCAGAAGCTGAAAGAGTTCAGGAAGGGGAAGGCAACGTCCCGCGCGCCAATTTGCAGCGGCACGACAAGGTTCATCAGGCCAGTCACCATCGGCATGGCCACGAAGAAGATCATGATCGTGCCGTGTGCGGTGAAAATCTGGTCATAGTGATGCGGAGGCAGATAGCCTTCTGCACCGCCGGCTGCGATAGCCTGCTGTGCACGCATCATAATGGCGTCGGAGAAGCCGCGGAGCAGCATGATGAGCGCCACCAGGATGTACATCACCCCGATTTTCTTGTGGTCAACTGTCGTGATCCATTCGGACCACAGGTAACCCCATTTCTTGAAATAGGTGAGGCCGATAAATACGGCTATCACACCCAGAATCATGGCACCGACCGCACCTACGATGATCGGTTCATGATAAGGAATGTCTGCGAGACTTAATTTTCCGAACATGATTTACTCCGCCGCACCTTCGTGCGCACTCTTATTCATTGCCTGATCCATTACCTGATCTACACGCTTGCTGTAATCGCCTTTCAAGTATTTATCGATGATGTCCTGGAAAAGGTGAGGAGCCACGGATGAGTAATACTCGATCGGGTGCTTCTCGCTGGGCATGGCCAGGTCTGCATAGACCTCAGAGCTCAGTGTCTTAGGAGAAGCCTTGACCTTGTCGACCCATGCGTTGAACTCTTCAGGTGTCGTAGCGTGTGCGATGAACTTCATATCCGAGAAGCCAGCGCCGCTGTAGTTGGCCGAGCCACCGCCATACTGGCCAGTTTCATGAGCCATCAAATGCAGTTGGGTCTGCATGCCACCCATGGCGTAGACCATGCTGCCCAAGGCCGGAATAAACAGAGTGTTCATGACGGTATCGGAGGTGATGCGAAAGTTAACCGGCGTGTTGGCCGGGAATGCAATCTCGTTGACCGTAGCGATACCCTGTTCCGGATAAACGAAAACCCACTTCCAATCGGTAGCAATAGCTTCGATGGTAATCGGCTTGACGTCAGAGTCGAGTGGCCTGAAAGGGTCAAGAGAGTGGCTGGTCTTCCAGATGAGCACGGCCAGAATAGCCACGATCACCAGCGGAACACCCCATACAACCACTTCGACCTTGGTCGAGTGCGCCCAGTTGGGTGCGTAATCGGCATCCTTATTGGAGGCGCGATATTTGATTGAGAAAAGGATCGCCATGACGATGACTGGGATAACGACAATCAACATCAGGCCAGTGGCAGTCAATATAAGGTGTTTTGATTCTAAACCTACTGGGCCTTTAGGGTCTAAAAGCGTCATGTTACAACCACTGAGTAAACCAGTGGCACCTAAAGCCAATAGGCTAGAAAAAATACTATGTTTCTTTTTTCTCATCTCACGACCTCGGTTGAGGGGCACTCTTCGTTTCAGGGGGATAGCCAGTAATCGGTACCATCACTTATTTAAGTGCGGCGCAGAAATAGGTCAGGCTGATGAAGCTTTGGGTGTCGCGGTCATTACAAACGTGTCGATGACGTCGTGCGTCATTGAGTCACATGTAAGGATATGTTACGACCGAAATCCATTTGAGCCAAGCTGAGCCAGTCTTGGGCCTACGTCTGGATTGCACGTTTCACCAGTCCTCCTTACCTAGCCTGCGTAGAGTGCGGGCTTGTTCGGGCCTTAATGTTGAAATCGATCGCAACTGGAAAACAGGACTCTCCCAGACAGGCTACGCGCTCGTGGTATTACCAAGCATAGCAGGGGATACATTTAAGGCTTGGCCGTGCCATGAATCTTATTCACGTCAGTGCCGTGTACCAAAAATAACGCTGCAACTTGGGTAGCGTAAGCTGTACCAATAAGCACGAGGCCTATGCGGACGCGCTAATGGGCAGCATCCGGACCAATCTCGCTTGCTTACCAACCCGGTGGACTTGAAGCCATCTGCTTGCGAGCGAGCATATTGTTGCAAGTTGAAAATTCACCCTGCCTTATGTAGGCATATTGCTATCAATCAGGTGTTTTTTCTCTCTCTCAAGAGCGCTTCAAGGCACGCCTTATTGGGCCGTGCGCAGTTTAAGTTCATCTAGGGTTCACGTCTATCATTGAGTCGCTTTTAGGCGATACAAGGAGCTAGCTAAGTCCTTGATTTTTCAATGCCTGCTTCAATATGTCGCACCTTGGTTGAGAGATTGTTGATTGTAGGGAATTGACAGCAGGCAAGTACTACAAAAAGAAGCGGAAAAGGAGTCGAAGCGAGAGTGCTAAAAATAAAGATTGTTACATATTATGAAATTATGTTTTGTCATGAAAGTGCGCTGACAAGCATACGCCAGCGCAACTCAAATAAGGTTTGGTTTCTACGAAGTCAGCTCTGTTATGCATATTGGGGCTTTCTTATTTAAAAGACTATTTATTAAGTTCAGGTAATTAATTTAGCAGCATACCTTTTAATAAAGGTTTTTAGTTCAAGTGCGACCCCATTCTTTGCACATCTTGAAGCCATCTCAATCGTTGTTCCTCGCTACTTGCTCTTATTGGTGCGAATTCCAGATGTTCACGAATCTGTATGCCACACACATCCAAGGCCTCTCGCATCATGAGGCGATGCGGAGAAAGTCCTCTCAGGCGCTTCCAGGGAGTAGGCAGGCTGTCAGCAGTGACGATAAGGTCAGCGCTTCGGCCTGATAGAAGTTGTTCACCTCCCCAGATCTGATCGCGATAAGCGAATGCAAAGCCTGGCAAGAAAACACGCTCGATAAAGCCGCTTAAAAGGGCAGGTAGACCACCCCACCAGATGGGGTAAACAAATAGAAGATGTTCTGCCCAATGAATCAGTCGTTGAGCTTCCAGCAAATCTTCTTCAAGAATCTGGCTCTTATCGTAGCCTTCTCGAAGTACCGGGTCGAAACTAAGCTCTCCCAGTCGTAGTTCACGTACCACATGATTATGTTGGCGAGCCCCTTGTATATAGGCTGCGCTCAGCGCATGACAGAAGCTTTCGCTCTTGGGCGAGCCCTGGATAACCAGGACTCGTTTGCCATCGCCCTCTAGAGGTGTTGCGCCCGTTCTTGGCTCAGCCATGGCTGCCTGCTTCCAGCATGGTTTCAGGCCTTACCCACTCATCGAACTGCGCCTCGCTCAGATGACCAAGCTCAAGGGCTGCTGTTCTGAGGGTCTTATTTTCGGCATAAGCCTTCTTCGCAATTTCAGCGGCCTTGTCATAACCAATGTGGGGGTTCAAGGCTGTTACAAGCATCAGACCTTGCTCAAGGTGAGCTGCCATTTTCTCGGCGTCAGGCTCCATGCCGGCTACGCAGTGTTTGTTGAAATTGCGGCAGCCGTCGGCCAGTAAGCGAATGGATTCAAGAATGTTATAAGCAATGACAGGCTTGAAGACGTTCAGCTGCAGATGCCCCTGGCTGGCAGCGAAAGTGATGGTGGTATCGTTTCCCATTACCTGGCAGGCCAGCATGGTTAAGGCTTCCGCCTGGGTTGGATTGACCTTGCCGGGCATAATGGAGCTGCCAGGTTCATTGGCTGGTAGTTTGACCTCGGCAAAGCCTGCCCTGGGGCCAGAGCCTAGCAAGCGCAGGTCGTTACCAATCTTCATGAGGGCTACCGCCAGAGTTTTCAGTGCGCCTGACAGTGCGGTAAGTGGTTCGTGACCTGCCAGGGCAGCAAACTTGTTGGGTGCAGTGACAAAGGGTAGGCCGGTAAGTGATGCAATTTCTTTTGCAATCGCCTCGTCGAAGCCTTTGGGAGAGTTGAGGCCAGTTCCTACTGCCGTTCCGCCCTGAGCAAGTTCATAAATGGCTGGAAGGGCTGCACGAATGGCGCTCTGAGCGATGTCGAGCTGAGCGACGTAGGCCGACACTTCCTGACCGAAAGTAATAGGTGTTGCGTCCATCATATGGGTACGGCCAGTTTTGACCAGACTCATATGGCGTGCGGCCTGCTGGGCCAGACCTCCGGAAAGCTCATCGATAGCAGGCAGCAGATCTCCCAGTACGGCTTGTGCAGTTGCGATGTGCATGGCAGTCGGGAAGCAGTCGTTGGAGCTTTGGCCGCGGTTGACATGGTCGTTAGGGTGCACAGGCTTCTTGCCGCCCTTGCCCTGGCCTGCAAGTTCATTGGCGCGCCCCGCAATCACTTCATTGACGTTCATATTGCTTTGGGTGCCGCTGCCGGTTTGCCAGACAACCAAGGGAAACTGATCATCATGACGCCCTTCAAGCACCTCATTGCTTGATTGCTCGATAAGGTCCGCTATCTCTTGCGGCAATTCGCCTAGCCCTGCATTCACCCGAGCCGCTGCTTTCTTGATCAGCGTAAGTGCATGCACGATCGCCAGCGGCATTTTCTGGCCACCAATGGCGAAGTTTTCCATAGAGCGCTGTGTCTGAGCTCCCCAATAGGCATTTTCGTCGACTTCTACGGGACCTAGGCTGTCGGTTTCGGTACGGCTCATGATGCTCTCCTGCATGCAGATTTGGGTGGTCGGCGCGCTGGCCAATGAAAGGCTTTCAAGTAGTGATGGGAAACCAATAGAGCCAAGGCTAGCGCTTATCGGTGATTAGTCTATTCAGATGTGGGGTGGGTTCCGAAAACATCAGGCGGGTCAGATTTCAGCTGGATTTACCATTGAAGATGCTGAAGCTTGCCTGAACGGAGCCGGAATACGACTTGAGTCATCGGGAAACACGTGGGCAGAATACGGATCTTTTAGCTATCGCTATTCATGTTTAAAGGATGTCCGATGAAGACTTTTCGTGCTGTCTGCACCGCTGTGATGCTCTCTGGTGTCAGTGGCCTGGCCCTGGCTGATGCGGCTAGCCATGCTGCCCAAGCCGAGCGGTTTCTAAAGCTGGCCAACGCCGACAAGCTCACTACACCGGTTTATGCCCAAGTGCATGAATTGTTTGATCAGCATTTCGCCCAAGCCAAGGCTCCGAGCAAGAAGGCTGTTCTTGAAAGCTACGTTGCGCGTGCTAATGCGACACTGGACAAGTCGATTGGTTGGGACAAGGTTAAGCCTGATCTGGTCAAGCTCTATACTCAGAACTTCAGTGAAGCCGAGCTGAAAGACTTGATCGACTTCTACCAGTCTCCACTGGGTAAGAAAATGATGAACACGCTACCGCAGATCTCCATGCAGTCTGCCCAGCTGACCCAGGGCAAGCTCGAGCAGGCCGTTCCCCAGGTCAACAAGCTGCTGAGTGATATGGATAAGGAGCTGGGTGTTAAGCCACAGGCTGCTCCTGAAGGTAGCGGTTCTAAGAAATAAGCGAGACCTATCCATGAGTATGCGCGACCGTATTCTTTCAACGTTAAGCATGCTGCAGCCGCAGCATCTTGATGTTGTTGACGAAAGCCACATGCACAGCCGTGGTCAGGAAACCCATTACAAGGCTGTAGTGGTCAGTGAACAATTTGAAGGGTTGAATGCCGTTAAGCGGCATCAGAAGGTCTACGGGGCGCTGGGTGGGCTGATGGGTGAGTTTCATGCCCTGGCGCTTCATACCTACACACCCGAAGAGTGGGCCAGACAAGGAATGGCACCTGAGTCGCCGACATGTCGCGGTGGCAGCAAGCATGACGGACTGCACGACTAGAAATGGCTGTGATCCGCTTGAGGGCTCTGTTCAAGCCCGTCGCGCTTCCTTAGACTTGTCGCTCCAGCGCCGGCCTTTGCCGGCGTTGTGCATTAACCGGTCCGTCCCTTACGAGGACGACCACTGGAGAAGTCGACATGTCTGGTTCTATTGTTGTAGCTGCACTGTATAAATTTGTCACCCTTGAAGATTACGTCGACCGCCGTGAGCCCTTGCTTACTGTCATGTTGGACAATGAGGTAAGGGGTACCCTGCTACTGGCGCAAGAGGGCATCAATGGCACCATTGCTGGCTCTCGGGCCGGAATTGATGCGGTTCTGGCTTTTTTGAAGGCAGACTCGCGTCTGGTTGATCTTGAGCACAAGGAATCCTATTGCGATGAACAGCCGTTCTATCGGACCAAGGTCAAGCTCAAGAAGGAAATTGTCACCTTGGGCGTGCCGGGCGTCGATCCCAACAAGAAGGTTGGAACCTACGTAGATCCGAAAGACTGGAATGCGCTTATTTCAGACCCTGATGTTGTATTGATTGATACGCGCAATGATTACGAGGTCGGTATCGGGACCTTTACCAATGCGGTGGATCCCAAGACCAAATCCTTCCGCGAGTTTCCTCAGTATGTCAGGCAGAATTTTGATCCTTCCCGTCATAAAAAAGTGGCCATGTTCTGCACTGGTGGTATCCGCTGCGAGAAAGCGTCGAGCTTCATGCTCAATGAGGGCTTCGAAGAGGTCTATCATCTTAAGGGTGGTATTCTGAAATATCTGGAAGAGGTGCCGCAGGAAGATAGTCTTTGGCAGGGCGACTGTTTTGTGTTCGATAACCGTGTAACGGTCAGGCACGATCTGAGTGAAGGGGAGTATGATCAGTGTCATGCTTGCCGGACGCCCATATCAGCTGCAGATCGGGAATCTGAGCACTACGTGCCTGGCATTAGCTGCCCTCATTGCTGGGACTCATTGCCAGAAAAAACACGTATCAGCGCACGTGAGCGTCAGAAGCAGATTGAACTGGCCAGGCAGCGGAATCAGCCGCATCCCATTGGCCGGGATCCCCGACAGGTTTCCAAGCTATCGCAGGAGGCTTGACCTATGAAGGCGCGATTGCTCTATGTGATGGATCCTATGTGTTCCTGGTGCTGGGGGTTCGCGCCTGTCATGGAAGCACTGGCTGAGCAGGCACGTCTCTATGGCGTGCCTATGCATCTTGTCGTAGGTGGGCTGCGTAGAGAGCGAGTCGCCATGGATGCCGCCGCTCGTGTACGTACCCTGTCCTATTGGCAGGCAGTCGAAGAGACTACAGGTCAACCCTTCACAATTGACAATGCACTGCCTGAAGGCTTTGTCTACGATACAGAGCCGGCCTGTCGAGCACTGGTTGCAGCAAGAGGACTGGATGAGCAGGCGGTATGGCCGCTGGCAAAGCTTATCCAGCGTGCTTTTTATGTGGAAAACAGCGATGTTACCCAGCCGGCTGTTCTTGTTGAGCTGGCGGAGAAGGTAGGGCTGCCTCGCATTGAGTTTGCTCCGGCTTTCGATGCCCCAGAAACAAGAGCCGCAACCCAGGCGGATTTTGACTGGGCTCTCAATTTAGGCATTGCAGGCTTCCCAACCTTGCTGGCGGAGCGTGAGGGTCAACTAGCACTTGTCACCAATGGTTATCAGCCTCTCGATAACCTCTCCGAGCTTTTGGGCATGTGGTTGGTGCGCGGTACTGAGTTCTAGTCCGCCTATTGTCTTTAAACCCTCATGATCCCTTGAGGTCTATCAAGGTACGTCCTTGCTTATGGCTGCATATCAATGATTAGTATATCCAATACTGTTTCCCTGCCAGATACTGAAGTGGAATTGACGGCGGTGCGTGCTCAGGGGGCGGGCGGCCAAAATGTAAACAAGGTATCCAGCGCCATTCATTTGCGTTTCGATATTCGGGCTTCGTCGCTCCCGGATTTTTATAAAGAAAGGCTGCTGGCTCTGCAGGACACGCGTATTACGCGTGAAGGTGTTGTGGTACTCAAGGCGCAGCAATACAGAACGCAGGAGCAGAACCGTGAAGATGCATTAACGCGTCTTGCTGAGCTTATTCAGAGTGTTACCCGCGTTCAAAAAACACGTCGTCCAACCAAGCCAACGCTGGCGTCCCAAAAGAGACGACTCGAAGGAAAGACCAAGCGCAGTGCAGTCAAGGCAGGGCGTGGCCGGGTTGATTTTTCATAGAGGAGTTTGTACGGACATTTGATTTGTCTGCAGTGTTTCCTGAGCATGACTCCCTTCTTTTGATGTAAGCCTGCCTTTTTGATGGTAATCAGATTATCTGGCGCCTCGGCTGTCTTTCACCGGGACATCAGCGATTTGCGTTCCTGTCCATGATCAAGCGGCATCAGTACTGAGATAGCCGTTAAGACCTTTGTCGAATAGTTACCAAGGCGCTCAGCCAGTAAAACGGAACTACAAAAACAACAAACTTCTCCGTTGAGGTAACCGCCATGAGTGCCGCATCCCTCTATCCCGTACGTCCTGAAGTAGCCGCCCTGACGCTGACTGATGACGCTAGCTATAAGGCTCTATATCAGAAGTCCGTGATTAATCCAGACGGATTCTGGCGGGAGCAGGCCCAGCGGATCAGCTGGACAAAGCCATTTACTCGCGTCAAACAAACTTCATTTGACGATCACCATGTCGATATCAAGTGGTTTGCCGATGGAACGTTGAACGCGTCTTACAATTGCCTTGATCGCCATCTCGAAACGCGGGGTGATCAGGTGGCTATTATCTGGGAGGGCGATGATCCTTCTGAGCATCGTCACATTACCTATCGTGAATTGCACGAAGAGGTCTGCAAGTTTGCTAACGCACTGCGTGGCCAGGATGTACACCGTGGCGACGTAGTCACCATCTATATGCCGATGATTCCAGAAGCAGTGGTGGCCATGTTGGCGTGCGCTCGCATCGGTGCGGTGCACTCTGTCGTCTTTGGCGGCTTTTCTCCCGAGTCATTAGCGGGTCGTATCAGTGACTGTCGCTCTAAAGTCATCATCACTGCGGACGAGGGTGTCCGAGGCGGCAAGAAAACACCTCTGAAAGCCAACGTTGACGAGGCCTTGACCAATCCGGATACATGCTGTGTTCGTAAGGTCATTGTATGCAAGCGTACGGGTGCCCCCATTGCCTGGCATGCGCACCGCGACGTCTGGTATCACGACGTAACTCAGGTTGCCTCCGCGCACTGCGAGCCCAAGGAGATGAATGCCGAGGCGCCACTGTTCATCCTGTATACCTCAGGCTCTACCGGTAAACCCAAGGGCGTCATGCATACTACTGGCGGCTATATGGTTTATGCGTCACTCACGCATGAGCGGGTGTTCGACTATAAGCCAGGCGAGGTTTATTGGTGTACGGCTGATGTAGGCTGGATTACCGGTCATAGCTACATTGTCTACGGGCCTTTAGCCAATGGGGCTACCACATTATTGTTCGAAGGGGTCCCTAACTATCCGGACGTAACCCGTGTCGCCCAGATTATCGACAAGCACCAAGTAAATATTCTGTATACCGCTCCGACGGCTATCCGAGCGATGATGGCCCAGGGGGATGCGGCTGTTCGAGGGGCCGATGGTAAAAGTCTGCGCCTGCTGGGGTCAGTAGGTGAGCCGATCAACCCTGAGGCGTGGCACTGGTACTACAAAACCGTAGGACAAGAGCGCTGCCCGGTTGTTGATACCTGGTGGCAGACCGAGACAGGCGGTATTCTTATCAGTCCGTTGCCTGGCGCTACGGCCTTGAAGCCTGGCTCCGCCACTCGTCCTTTCTTTGGTGTCCAGCCGGCACTGGTCGACAATGAAGGCAATATCATCGAAGGTGCCGCGGAGGGCAATCTGGTTATTCTGGATTCCTGGCCGGGACAGGCACGCACGATTTACGGCGACCATGATCGTTTTGTGGATACCTATTTCAAAACCTTCAAAGGTATGTATTTTACCGGAGATGGTGCGCGTCGCGATGAGGATGGTTACTTCTGGATTACTGGTCGCGTTGATGATGTCCTTAACGTTTCGGGGCACCGCATGGGTACTGCGGAGATCGAAAGCTCAATGGTTGCGCATTCCAAGGTGGCCGAGGCGGCTGTCGTAGGGATGCCTCACGATCTCAAGGGGCAAGGGATCTATGTCTACGTTACCCTCAATTCAGGTGAAGAGCCTTCTGAAGCGCTACGCCAAGAACTCAAGCAGTGGGTGCGTAAGGATATAGGGCCTATTGCAACGCCTGATATCATCCAGTGGGCGCCGGGACTGCCCAAAACACGCTCTGGAAAAATCATGCGTCGGATCCTGCGCAAGATTGCTGTGGGTGAATATGACTCGTTAGGCGATATTTCAACGTTAGCCGATCCGGGTGTTGTTCAGCAGCTTGTTGATACCCATCGTGGCATGACTCAGGCTGTAGCATGAGTACGTAACAATGGATGCGCCGAAATGAGGCCATGAGTAACATCTAGGCTTCATTTCGGCGCATTCTCTCTTCCCTGGCTCTACACGAATTGAGCTAAGCAGCGGTTTCATAAGGAAATATTGTCCTTGGGCGCGCTTATTGCTTCGTATATCTATTTTTAATTTTTTTCAAGCATGCTATCGTATAGCCTGTCAAGACTGTTTAGGTCTGTCTAAAACCCTTCTGTAATTACTTGTCGCATAGACGAAATAACCCTTACTAGGCTGCCGCTAGAATGCCGCTACCCACGCTGCTGCATTGCTGGTGCCATGCATGTGCATAGAGTATTGCCATGCGTATTGGTAGCCTGGGCTATTAACTAACGTCCGCAGCCCATTCCTTCGTAGGAGCTTGCATGAAAAAGCTGGCATTGCTTGGCGCTCTCGCGCTGTCTGTCCTCACCAACGTATCCGTAGCGGCCGATGGCAAGCCGGTTCGCATCGGAATTGAAGCAGCGTATCCGCCCTTTGCCTCGAAAGCAGCCGACGGTAGCATCGTGGGTTTTGACTATGACATCGGTAACGCGCTGTGTGCTGAAATGAAGGTCAAGTGCCAGTGGGTTGAGCAGGAATTTGATGGTCTTATCCCTGCACTCAAGGTACGCAAGATCGACATGATCCTGTCATCGATGTCCATCACCGATGAACGTAAGCGTTCCGTTGACTTCACTAATAAGTACTACAATTCGCCAGCCAAGCTGGTGATGAAGGAAGGTGCTCAGGTCAACGATATCAAGACTGACCTGAAGGGTAAGAAGCTGGGTGTACAGCGTGGCAGTATTCATGACCGCTTTGCTACTGAGGTACTGGAGCCTGCCGGCGTTAGCATCACCCGCTATAGCTCTCAGAATGAAATCTATCTTGATCTGACTGCGGGCCGTCTCGACGGCACATTGGCCGATGCTACCTTGCTGGACGACGGCTTCCTGAAAACTGATGCAGGCAAAGGGTTTGCCTTTACCGGGCCTGACTTCAATGATCCCAAGTATTTTGGCGAAGGTATCGGTATCGCTGTACGCAAGAACGACGGTGAGCTGAAAGAAAAGCTGAACACTGCAATCAGCACCATTCGCGAGAACGGTACGTATAAGAAAATTCAGGACAAATACTTTAATTTCAATATTTACGGAAATTAACGAATCCTGATGAGGCGTGGTGGCTTCACTGCCATCGCGCCTGTTTTGTATCTGGGCGCTTGATTTTGTTGCGCTGAGGAGTTGTCCACTATGCTCAACGGCTACGGGGCGAATATTGTCGATGGTGCCTGGCTTACCATACAGCTGGCCCTGATATCCATGGTGTTGGCCTGCGGCCTGGGTCTGGCTGGCGCTGCCTTTCGCCTTTCACCGGTACGCTGGCTGGCTTGGCTGGGCGATCTGTATTCGACAGTCATTCGGGGAATTCCCGACCTGGTATTGATTCTGCTGATCTTCTACGGTGGTCAGGATTTGATCAATCGTCTGGCTCCTATGGTGGGGTATGACGATTACATAGATATCAATCCGTTTGCAGCAGGTGTTTTTACCCTGGGTTTCATCTTCGGCGCATATTTGTCCGAAACCTTTCGAGGCGCTTTTTTGGGTATTCCAAAAGGGCAGGCTGAAGCGGGTGTTGCCTATGGCATGAGCGGCATCCAGGTATTTTTCCGAATTCTTGTCCCGCAAATGATTCGACTGGCCATCCCTGGATTTACCAATAATTGGTTGGTACTGACCAAGGCAACCGCGCTGATCTCTCTGGTGGGACTGCAGGACATGATGTTCAAGGCCAAGCAGGCGGCCGATGCTACCCGCGAGCCCTTCACGTTTTACGTGGCTGTTGCGGCGCTTTATCTGATTATCACCAGCGTGTCGCTTCTGTTGTTGAGGCTGGTTGAAAGACGTTATTCCGCGGGCGTTAAGGTGGCTGACCTATGATCTTTGACTACAACGTCATCTGGGAAAATTTGCCGCTTTATTTTAACGGGCTTCTGGTTACCTTGAAGTTGCTGGCTGTTTCTCTGGTCATTGGACTGGCCGCTGCCATCCCGCTGGCGTTTATGCGGGTATCCAAACGTATTCTGATCAATTTTCCTGCCTGGCTTTACACGTATGTAATTCGAGGAACACCAGGCTTGGTGCAGCTTTTCCTGATCTATTACGGCTTGGCTCAATTCGAGGTGATAAGGGAAAGCTGGCTCTGGCCTTGGCTCTCGAACGCCACGTTTTGTGCATGCCTGGCCTTTGCCATCAACACGAGCGCTTATACCGCGGAGATCATTGCGGGTAGCTTGAAGGCAACGCCGCACGGTGAGATCGAGGCGGCTCAGGCGATGGGAATGTCCCGTTCGCTCATGTATCGGCGGATCGTATTACCTTCTGCATTGCGTCGCGCACTGCCTCAGTACAGCAATGAGGTCATCATGATGCTGCAGACGACTAGTCTGGCCTCGATCGTAACCCTGGTCGACATTACCGGCGCAGCCCGTACAGTCAATTCCCAGTTTTATCTGCCTTTCGAGGCCTATGTCACCGCCGGCGTGTTCTACCTTGCGCTGACGTTTATTCTGGTCCGGCTATTCAAACTGGCCGAGCGGCACTGGCTCGCCTATCTGGCGCCTCGTAAACATTAAATATCGAGTACGAGCCGGGGCCTGTGCACTGGCTAGACTAATCAAGGCTTTGAAACCATGTTCAAACTTGAAATACAGGATCTACACAAGCGTTACGGTGATCATGAGGTGATCAAGGGGGTTTCGCTTGCGGCCAAGGCCGGCGATGTCATCAGTATCATCGGCTCCAGCGGCTCGGGTAAATCGACGTTGCTGCGTTGCATCAATATGCTGGAACAGCCCCACGCGGGCAAAATCCTGCTTAATGGTGAAGAGCTCAAGTTGCAGTCTACCAAGCAGGGTGCGCTCAAGGCGGCAGACCCCAAGCAGCTGCAGAAGATGCGCTCGCGCTTGGCGATGGTGTTTCAGCATTTCAATCTATGGTCACATATGACGGTAATGCAGAACGTGATCGAGGCGCCAATTCATGTATTGGGTGTTCCCAAGGCTAAAGCCATCGAGCGAGCTGAGCGTTATCTGGCCAAGGTCGGGGTATCTCATCGTAAGGATGCATACCCTGCCCATATGTCGGGAGGCGAGCAGCAACGCGTAGCAATAGCTCGCGCGCTGGCCATGGAGCCTGAAGTCATGCTGTTTGATGAACCTACCTCTGCGCTGGATCCTGAGCTGGTAGGAGAGGTGCTCAAGGTGATGCGTGATCTGGCGCTTGAAGGGCGTACCATGGTGGTGGTTACCCATGAGATGGGCTTTGCCAGAGAGGTCTCCAATCAGGTTATCTTTCTGCATCAAGGGCGCGTCGAGGAGTCTGGCAATCCTCGTGAAGTCCTGGCTAATCCGAGCAGTGTGCGACTACAACAATTCCTGTCTGGCAGCTTGAAATAACATATGGCCATTCGTATAGGCTTTTTGATTTGGCCCGAAACCCGCCCTTTGACGGTAGCCCTGGCCGAAGAAGCCTTTCGAGTGGCTAGACGGCAGCAGGCCAGCGCTGAGTACGTGCTTGAGTTGATACGCATCGATCAGGCCGAACAGCGCTTGACGCATATCTCCTGGCCCGCTCAACTGGAGCACTTCCAAAGAGTGTTTTTGTTGGCGGATGAGGTTCCGCAATCACTCTCGGTCCCGCTGAGTACGGCGCTAAAGCAGTGCGCTCGATCCGGAGTGCAGGTAGGAGCCATTTCAGCAGGCGTATTTCCACTAGCGCAGTCAGGTCTGCTTGACGGGTACCGCGCTGCGGTGCACTGGCGCTGGCTGGATGATTTCGCAGAGCAGTATCCCAAGGTTATCGCAACCAATCATCTGTTTGAGTGGGACCGTGACCGGCTCTCTGCCTGTGGCGGTCTGGCTATCCTGGACATGGTCTTGGCCATGCTGAACCATGACCATGGGGCGGACCTGGCTGGTGTTGTTTCGGAAGAGCTGGTTGTCGAGCGAATCCGCGAGGGCAATGAACGCCAGCGAATCCCGCTGAAAAACCGGCTGGGCTCCAGTCATCCAAAGCTGACCCAGGCAGTCATGCTCATGGAGGCCAATATTGAAGAGCCGCTTACCACTGATGAAATCGCACAGCATGTCTGCGTGTCACGTCGTCAGCTCGAGCGCATTTTCAAGCAGTACCTGTCACGTGTGCCAAGCCAATACTATCTGGAGCTTCGGCTGAATCGGGCACGCAAGATGCTGATGCAGACCAGCAAATCCATTATTCAGATTGGGCTGTCGTGCGGCTTTTCGTCGGGGCCTCATTTCTCCAGCGCCTACCGAAATTTCTTTGGTGTAACGCCGCGTGATGATCGTAATCAGCGGCGTGGTGCAGGACCGGATGTCGCGGTTGTTACCGAACGTTGAACCGGGGCTTGGGCTTGCTCAGCCAAACAGTAAAGACAATTCATGCGCAGGTAATGCTTTGCTGAAATGAAAGCCCTGTACCTCGTCGCAGGCATCGCCACGTAGGTGCTCAAGTTGCTCTGCTGTTTCTACGCCTTCAGCCGTAACCGTCATGCCAAGGGATTGGCCCAACGTAATGATGGCCTGGACGATAGCGCGATCGTCTGGGTTTGTACCGATACCAGCGACAAAGCTGCGGTCTATCTTGATGCCATCAAAGGGGTAGCTGCGTAGGTATCCCAGAGAAGAAAAGCCTGTACCAAAATCGTCCATGTGGAGACGTATCCCGAGCGCCTTCAGGCTGTTGAGTGTCTCCAGCGCTCCGTCAGCATCGTCCAGCATGACGCGCTCGGTAATTTCCAGTTCAAGTCTGGAAGGATCCAGCCTACTCTCGGTCAGCGCATTTTGTACCTGATTGATCAGGTCGTGACGACCAAACTGTCGGGGCGAGAGATTCACAGAAATACCCACCGGTTGTGGCCATTTGACGGCTACGTGGCAGGCGCGTTTCAGTACCCAGTTTCCGATGGGAACGATAAGGCCGGTGTCTTCTGCCAGTGCAATGAAACTATCGGGTAGCAGCATGCCATGTTCAGGATGCTGCCAGCGTAATAGCGCTTCGAACCCGGTCAGCCGATTTCCCGTAAGCGAATAACGTGGCTGAAAATGGAGGCTCAATTCTTCTCTTTCCAGCGCCTGACGGAGATCGTTCTCCAAGCGTCGACGGCTGGTAATCAGCTCGTTCATTTCGTGGGAGTAGAAACGCCATGTATTACGGCCCGCAGCCTTGGACTGATAAAGCGCAATATCGGCGAGCCGCAGAAGCTCCTCTGCGTTATTTGTATCAGAGGGCGCTAGTGCAACGCCTATGCTTCCTCCAATAAACACGGTCTGGTCATCCACTTTGATAGGCTGATGGAGCTGATCAATGATTCGTGAGCTCAGTGCAGAAATTTCTTCATGGTTCTGAAGGCGGGTCATCACGACAATAAACTCATCACCACCGACCCGCGCGACTAGATCGGCTTCTCGAATGCAATTACGCAGGCGCTTGGCTACTTCCCTGAGCACTCTGTCGCCCGCTGCATGACCCAGCGCATCGTTGACCGGTTTGAAGCGATCCAGATCCACACTTAACAAGGCCACAGGGGCAACGCGTGTTGATGGGCCTACATGCTTTTTTAGAAACTCGTTCAAACGGTTGCGATTGGGCAGATCGGTTAAGGGATCATGCAGAGATAGGTGCCTTACCTGAGCTAGCGCCTTGACCTCGTCGGTAATATCGCTGGCCGTGCCGCGAAACCCTTGCGTGCCGTCTTTTATCGGTCGCGCCGAGACGCGGCAGGTCCGCTGCTTACCTTGTCGGTCATGATAATGACAGACGAGTGGAGTAGATGTAGAGGCGTTCCTTCGATGGTTCAGCCATGTTGTTAATGACTCATGGTCTGCTGTCAGCAGTTCATCAAGGTTTTTACCAAGCCACTGCTCAGGTGTAGTGCCTGTAACTTCCTCGAAGCGCCCTGAAAGATAGGTCAGGCAGTACTGAGCATCGATTTCCCACAGCCAGTCCGACGCGGCTTCTGCTACGTCTCTAAAGCGCTCCTCGCTAACCGCTAAAGCTTCCTTGCTCTGAGTCAATTCAACGTAATGAGCCTCCATGAGTCGTGCGGTAGAAAGTGCATTACGCAGGACTAGCCAGGTTGACGCGATCAGCATGAGACCCGCGATACCGAAGTAGGGAAGAATCGAGTCAAGCAGCGCCTGGCCATGACGGGGCGGGTCCCAGGCCAAGTAGCTATCAGCACCAGGTGCTAGACGAAGCGTGGACGAGCCTTCAATCTGAGGCGTCTGTGTAGTCCGCAGATTGATTAATCCATATTGCGTACCCAGCGCCTTGAGCTTGTCTGGTGTAAGGATATCGACGAAGAGAAGTACTGAGCGGGTACCGGGCCGTTCCTTAACGGTTGGGTCTTTTCCTGGCGTGATGGATCCAGCCGCAACGATGGCAGGTACTGAGTCGACTTTCAGGAGCGCACTGACTACCTCTTCCTTATTTTCAGGCGCGCGTGCCTTCTTCAGCAGAGCGTCAAAATCGCCTTGTAGCCATTGCCGGGCATCAAGAGGGGTTTGCTCACCTTCAAACAGTGAATAGACGGTTTTGTCCTGCGCATCTAAAACAAGTAATCCCTGAAAGCCATAGAGCTCATAAATCGACTCGCCCAGGTTTTCTCCGTCATACGCCCAGCTGATGTTGAGCTTAAGGTGCATGTTCTTGTAAAGCTCACCCCATTTGGAATAGTCAGATATGTCCTTTTTTATGCTTGTATTCAGGTCTTCAAGGGCTTTTTGAGCAGCGTATAAAGTGTCTGCCTGAGCCTGTTGATCCTGGCTACGAGCGTTGTAGATCAACAGCCCACATGCGAGCGAAAACATCAGGAACAGCACTACTGTAACCAGAGGGAATACGCGGCGGGTAAAAGTAGTACTGAGCATAGTAGGCAAAGGCGGCGCAGAGTGGTCTTAAAATATAGGCATTGATGGCAGATGGCCACTCTTGGGGAGGGGAGGCATCCTATAAGATGTCGACTGATGTGTGAAATAATTCAGCTAAAACAGATATTAAACTAGCAGGCCTAGTGAGCTTGGCGAAATAGATATTCGTCTGATGTAAGGCGGGCGCCCATGAGGCAGTAAACGAAGAACCTTGGATAAGAGACTTTCATTGCCAATGCGTGCTGTTTGAGGCTTAGTAACAGCACGCAGGACTGGATTTCTTTAATGGGTGTCAGTAGCACCGCCATAGTGCGCGCAGCCTGACATGCTCTTGCCATTGACACGCAGCTCCGCCTGAAGGGATTGAACCGTACCAGTGCTTTCATCAACACAGCGCTGCGGACTGACCCATAGCTCGACACGCTCGCCGTTGGCTTCGGTAGACAGGCTACGACTACCGTCGGGTAGTTGCTCCTGCAAATATGGAAGAGCCTGCTGGCTGCGATCGGTCGAGGCTATAACCATGCCTTGGCCACTTACTACCACATTCCATTCTGGAGTATGACCGGCTGCGCGAAGCGTCAGGCGCTTGAAATTAGGGTCTGAACAGCCGGGCCCGGTGTACTGCATGCGATACACTTCGGAAACGGCAAATACGCCATCGCTTCCAGCCGGCCCTCCAGATTTCATCTTTCCGCGTAAATCTGCGAATAGGCTGCTGGCACCGCTATCGGCCGTCAACTCATGAGCATCGTTGATAATAGACGTGTTGGCCGCATCGTCTATTTGAAAGTAGCGATGCTCCTGACAGGGGCGAAAGAGTAACTGGTCATTCGCTAACCGCAAATCACCTTGCAGGCGTACGCCTTGAGACGCCTTGGACGAAGCGATGCTATCGCTCGGGGTGCTATGGCAGCCTGCCAGCAACGTGGCCAGCAAGGTCAGGGGCAGCAGCAAGCGTGGCGCTAACATCTAGAGCTCTCCATTGAAACAAGGGTGGCAACGTTACTGAGCTATATCCGTTAGGACAAGGCTGAAATGAACTTGTGCGCTCTTTTTGAACGGAGCGCACAAGCGATCCTTTAGCCTCCCAGGTAGGCCTTGCGTACGTCAGGGTTGGCCAATAGGGCTTCGCCGGTATCCTGCATGACGATATGACCATTTTCTAGAACGTAGCCACGGTCTGCCAGTCTGAGCGCCTGGTTGGCGTTCTGCTCGACCAGAAATACCGTTACGCCATCCTCGCGCAGTTGTTCGATGATATCGAAAATCTGCTGAATGATGATGGGGGCTAAACCCAGTGAGGGCTCGTCAAGCAGCAGGAGACGCGGATGACTCATCATCGCACGACCGATGGCCAGCATCTGTTGCTCCCCGCCGGACATCGTGCCTCCGCGCTGGTGATAGCGCTCCTTCAAGCGAGGAAACAGGCCAAGAACCTTTTCAAGCTGACGATCATAGTCATGCTTGTCGGTAAAAAAACCGCCCATGGCGAGGTTTTCCTCGACAGTCAGGCGAGCAAAGACGCGGCGACCCTCAGGAACCACGGCGATACCTTTGCGCATGATTTCGGAGGAGTCTTTTCCGACCAGCTCTTCACCTTCGTAACGAATACTACCGCCAGCTGCCTTAGGAGAGCCGCATAGCGTCATCAGGAGGGTAGACTTGCCAGCGCCATTGGCGCCGATGAGTGTCACGATCTCCCCTTTGTTGACGGACAGGCTGACCCCATGCAGCGCCTGGATCTTGCCATAGAAAGTCGAAACGTTTTCGAACTGCAGCATCACGCTTCTCCCAAATAGGCTTTGATCACGTCAGGGTTATTACGGATTTGCTCCGGCTTACCATCGGCCAGGGGGGTGCCCTGATTGATAACGACAATATGATCCGAGATGCTCATGACTAGGTGCATGTCGTGCTCAATGAGCAGAACAGTTACGCCGTGCTCGTCTCGCAGCAGGGAAATCAGCGCTTTCAGGTCTTCCGTCTCGCGAGGATTAAGGCCGGCGGCAGGTTCATCAAGCATGAGGAGTTGGGGGCGTGTCATCATGCAGCGAGCAATCTCAAGACGGCGCTGTTGGCCATAGGCCAGATTGCCGGCAGGTCGGTTGGCGACCTCGGTGAGGTTGACCTGCTCAAGCCAGTGGCGGGCAAAGTCCATGGCTTCAGATTCTGCGCGGCGAAAGTCGGGAGTTTTGAAAAGGCCAGCTAGAAAATTCGTATTCAGATGGCGGTGTTGAGCAACCAGCAGGTTTTCAACCGCCGTCATTTCCTTGAACAACCGAACATTCTGGAAGGTGCGTACGATGCCGCGTCGAGCGATCTGGTGACCCGGCAAGCCATGAATGGGCGTACCTCTAAGTAGAATTTCACCTCCTGTTGGTTGATAGAAACCGGTCAGGCAGTTGAACACGGTTGTCTTGCCAGCGCCGTTCGGTCCTATCAGGGAAACGACCTGCTTTTCCTCGACGCTGATATTGACGCCATTGACCGCCAAGAGGCCGCCAAAACGCATGGTCAGGTCTTTAGCTTGAAGAATAAGTTGGCTCATTTACGCAGCTCCAAATGGGGGCGCTGCATCGGGAGCAGGCCTTGCGGCCGCCAGATCATCATCAGGACCATCATGGCGCCAAACATCAACATGCGATATTCACTGAACTCACGCATCAGCTCTGGAAGCAGAATCATGACAATGGCTGCCAGAATGACGCCCAATTGTGAGCCCATTCCACCCAGAACAACGATCGCCAAGATGATGGCTGACTCAATGAAGGTGAACGATTCCGGCGACACCAGCCCTTGGCGAGCCGCAAAGAAGCTGCCCGCGAAACCTGCAAAGCAGGCACCCAGCGTAAAAGCGGAGAGTTTGATAAGGGTCGGATTCAAGCCTAATGCACGGCAGGCGATCTCATCTTCACGTAAGGCTTCCCAAGCGCGACCGATGGGCATGCGCAGTAACCGATTGATCACGAAAAGCGTAAGCAGGACGAGCAGTAACGCAACCAGGTAAAGAAAGATCACCTTGTAGTTCGAGTTGTAGGCGATGCCAAAAAACTCATGGAATGTCTGCATGCCTTCAGGGGCACGCCGCTCAAACGTCAGGTTGAATAGCGTAGGCTTGTCGATTCCGCTAATGCCGTTGGGGCCGCCGGTGATGCTGGTAAGGTTGCGTAGCAGAATACGGATGATCTCGCCGAAGCCGAGCGTTACGATGGCGAGATAGTCACCTCGCAGGCGCAGCACGGGAAAGCCCAGCAAAAAGCCGAATAGCGCAGCCATCAAACCGGCAATGGGCAGGCAGATCCAGAATCCAAGGCCGTAATAGTGGGAGAGCAGGGCGTAACTATATGCCCCTACGGCGTAAAAGCCGACGTAGCCCAGATCAAGAAGACCCGCCAGGCCGACCACAATATTCAGACCAAGCCCCAGCATCACATAGATGAGAATCAGCGTAGCGATATCCACGGCCCCCCGTGAGCCGAAGAATGGCCAGACTAGCGCGACAAGAACCAGCCCGAGGATGACCCAGCGTTGAACAGATGGCTCGGTGAGCTGGGCGCCTAGTTTGGTCAGTGGTGAGGTGTGGGTGCCCCTGGTTCGGCGCGGCATGGGAATGCGATCACGTACCAACTGCCATACGAACATAAGGGCGGCCGCCCCAAAAATGATCGTCAGGGTGGTTGGGCTGGCGCCATGGACTTCGAGCCCGATACCCACTGTGGTCAGTTTTAGCCCCAAAACAGGGTAGGCCACTGCGAGTACGAGAAGCGCACTGAAAAAAGCCGTTTTAAGCTGTTTGTTGAAAGGGGTACTGCTCATACTTTTTCTACCTCCGGACGGCCCAGAATGCCGGTCGGCCGGAACAACAAAACGAGGACAAGAAGTGTGAATGCCACGACATCCTTGTACTGATCACCAAAAATATCGGCCCCGAACGCTTCGGCTACCCCTAGCACCAGTCCGCCCAGCATGGCGCCTGGAATACTGCCGATCCCGCCCAGTACTGCGGCAGTAAACGCCTTGATACCTGCCAGAAAGCCCAGACTCGGATTAATGACGCCGTATTGCATTCCGAGCAAAACAGCCGCGATGGCTGCCAGGGATGCGCCGATAACAAAGGTCAGGGCGATAATGTTGTTGGTGTTGATGCCAAGCAGGTTGGCCATCTTGATGTCTTCGGCGCAGGCGCGGCAGGCGCGGCCGAGACGCGAACGTGAGATGAACAGCGTCAATCCGAGCATGGCCAGAAACGTGACCACGAAGATCAGAATCTGCATGTACGAAATGACGACTCCACTCATGGCATCATTGCCAAATATGATGTTGCCAGGTAGCAGGCTGGGAATGGCCTTGTCCTTGGAGTCCTGTGCCAATAGCACTTCGTTTTGCAGAAAGATGGACATGCCGATAGCTGAGATCAACGGAATCAGGCGATTACTGCCACGCAGCGGACGGTAGGCAATACGCTCAATACTGTAGCCATAGGCACTGGCAACAATAATGCTGGCAGCAAAGGCCGCAATCATGATGATCGGCAGACTATGAATGCCCATGAGTGCCAATCCGGCGATGACAATGAAGGCTACATAGGAGCCAATCATGTATACCTCGCCATGGGCGAAGTTGATCATGCCAATAATGCCGTAGACCATGGTGTAACCAATGGCTATCAAGGCGTAGGTGCTGCCAACGGTCAAACCGTTTACCAGCTGTTGAAGATAGTGGTAGAGCTCAGGCATTACTTTCTCCTGAATAGCGGCCACAGTGCTTTTGGCGTCTTGGCACGCCTACTCATTTGGAATGAACAAAGCCCACGGAGGATACCGTGGGCTTTTGAGGACGTTTGCCAGACAACGTGCTGGCAAGTTCCTGCTTAACGGTTACTTGGCTTCGGTCTTGGTGCCGTCGGCGTGCCACTCATAGACGACAAATTCGAAGTTCTTCAGGTCGCCTTTTTCGTCAAACGCCAGGTCGCCTGTAGGTGTGCTGAACGTACTGCTGCGCAGGGCCTCTGCTACAGCATCGGTTTCAGTGTTGCCTGCCTTCTTGATGCCATCAGCAATAACTTGCACGGCTGCGTAGGAGGGGAAGACGAACGGGCCGCTCGGATCCTGCTTCTTGGCTTTGAATGCTTCAACCAGGGCTTTGTTTTTCGGATCCTGATCGAAAGAGCGGGGAAGGGTTACAAGCATGCCCTCTGAGGATTTGCCTGCAATGGCGGAAATTTCAGAGTTACCCACACCTTCCGGCCCCATGAAGCGAACTTTCAAGCCTTTTTCCTGTGACTGGCGCATCAGAAGGCCGAGCTCCGGGTGATAGCCGCCGTAATAGACGAAATCCACACCCGCCTGCTTCAGCTTGGAGATCAGAGAAGAAAAGTCCTTGTCGCCGGCATTGATACCTTCGAATACGGCAACTTTGACATTGGCGCCTTCAAGTGTCTGCTTGACGGCCGTGGCAATGCCTTCACCGTACTGCTGCTTGTCGTGGATGATGGCGACTGTCTTGGGCTTGATATGCTCGGCTATATATTTGCCGGCAGTAGGGCCTTGCATGTTGTCAAGACCAATGGTGCGGAAGATCAGTTTATGTCCGCGTGCCGTGAGATCAGGGCTGGTTGATGCTGGGGTGATCATCAGGATGCCTTCGTCCTCGTAGATATCGGACGCCGGCTGAGTGGAGCTGGAGCACAGGTGGCCAACCACGAATTTCACTTCGTCATTGACGATCTTGTTGGCAACGGCAACCGCTTGCTTGGGGTCACACGCATCGTCGTAGACTACGCCTTCGAGCTGCTGGCCATTGACGCCGCCAGCCTTATTGATTTGCTCGATAGCCATTTTGGCGCCGACAAATTCCATTTCCCCATATTGCGCTACAGGACCGGTAACCGGGCCGGCCAAGGCGATTTTTATTGTATCGGCAGCGACGCTGTAGCTGGTGAGTCCAGCCAGGGCCATGGCGGCGAATAGTCGGGAAAGACGCTGAGTTGCCTTATTCATAGTGCTCCACTCGAAATGCTTATTGGTTTTGGCAGATCACAAACGTTTATTGCAGTATTTATTCTTATTGCTGGCTTTCTTGTTATGACGATAAATCGGCATCGCAACGTGCGGAGTGTAGAGTGCCGATCACGGAATTGAAAAGTGGCACATCGACTGTATCGATACACTTTGTCGCATCATGTATCGGATACGAGCCGAAACCGGGCTGAAGACATGTCAATCCTGTCGACAATAAGCGACAGCCGCTATCATGTCGCTTTATTTTTAGGGGTGACGTGATGTCCGAAACCAGCACTCTGTACGCTACGCTGTTGGGCCAGACCGCTGAAATCACATGGCAAGAGTTACAGCCGCACTTTGCCAAGGGTTCGTTGCTTCGGGTGGATGCCGAGATAGACTTGATAGAGGCGGCAGAAGCCATTGTTCAGGACAATACAGGCAAGGTTTCTGCCTGGCTGACGTCCGGGCAAATGGCCAAGGTGACCGAGGATGAGGCACGGGGGTTTTTGGTAAGCGATCCAGTCTTTTGGGCAGTGGTCGTTGCGCCCTGGGTGCTTATACAGGCTAGAAACGGTAACAGCGGCGAGGCATGAGACCGCCAGGGTGGATCAATGATTGATCCACCGCTGACGGATCCAGGCACTAAAAGCGTCCACCAGCAGTACCAGGGTCAGCATGGCCAGGATAATGGTTGCAGCCTGAGCGAGTTGAAACAGGCTGAGGCTGATTTGAAGCATTTGTCCTAGGCCGCCAGCGCCCACGAATCCCAATATCGTCGCCATGCGGATATTGTTTTCCCAGCGATAGAGAATATAGGCAAGCAGCTGAGGCCAGACGCTTGGCAGAATGCCATAGGCGAAGGCGGCAAGGCGTCCGCCCCCAGCCAGTCTGATCGCATCGCTGGGGGCGGACGGAGTGTTTTCCAGCGTCTCGGCAAACAGGCGACCCAGTACACCCGCCGTATGCAGTGCCAATGCAAGCGTGCCGGCGTTGGGCCCTAGCCCTGCAGCCAGTACCATCAGTGCCGCCCACACCAGTTCCGGGACGGCGCGGAGGGCATTGAGCAAGAACCGCGCAACTGCTTTGAATAAAGTGCCGAGTCGGCCTGCCGCAGGCAGGGCCAGTATTATGCCAAGCAGGGCTGCCAATAAGGTACCCATGGCTGACATGGCCAGTGTTTCAAGGCAGGCCCAGGCAATGGCGTACAGGTGACTGCGGGAGAAATCGGGAGTAAGAAATCCGTTGGCAAATTTTGCCATTTGCGCAAGAGAGGTCCGCGAAAACAGCTCGATAAAATTCGTCTCAAGGTAAGCAAAGGACGAGGCAATGGCGGCTAGTACTACGATAACGGCGGCAAGACCCTTGATTTTCATCGTTACGGCTCTCGCAGCAAGCGGCTGATCAGGTCGGCCAGCATGACCAGTATCAGAAAGGTCAGCATCAGGCTGGCAACTTCTCCGCCAGCAAACATTCGCAGAGACAGATCGACCTGTTGTCCCAGCCCGCCAGCGCCAACAAATCCCATGACGACCGATGCACGGATAGCACACTCCCAGCGGTAGATCGTATAGGAGATCATTTCGCCGCTGGCGGCCGGTAGAAGTCCATATGCGAATGCCTGAAGTCGCGAGCTGCCACCCAAGAGCAATGCTCGCGTCGCGTCAGCAGGTACGGATTCGAAAATCTCGGCGTACACCTTACCCAGCATGCCACCATACGTGATGGCAATGGCCAGGACGCCCGCGGTTGGACCTAGGCCTACCGCTCGTACAAATAATAAGGCCCAGACAATTTCGGGAATGCTGCGCAGAATTACAAGAACGATACGTACCGTATTGCGAATCGTCTGACCCAGCCACGAAGGACGTCCTTGCCGATGAAGCGCGGAGATGGAAAGCGAGCGGGTTGCCAGCAAGGCTGCTGGAAAGGCGATCACCCAGGCGAGCGTCATACCGGCCGTGGCAATGGCTAGGGTTTCCAGCGTGGCTTTGCCAACTATCGAGAGAAACTCCGAATCGTAGGCTAGCGGCCAGAATCCTGCCAAAAAGCTACCCATGATTCTGGCGTTCTCGCCGGTGAGCAAACCAGGAATATCCAACTCGGACAGGTGAAGCCCAGGCCAGAGCAGTAAGAGTGCCAGTAGGCTGATGCCTAGACGAGGCAGGGCGGCAGGATCACGCGAGGGGGCAATCAGCATCGCGGTGGTGTGGCAGGCATGAAATAAACACTGGATGAGTTCTCTGGTGCTAATTGCTCATTGGCATAGAGCTGCTCCAGATCATCGGAGGTAACGGCTTGCGTTGCTTTGTCGAATACAATAACGCCTTGGCGTAGCCCAATGATTCGCGGAAAGTGTTTGATCGCCAGCTCTACGCTGTGCAGGCTGGCGATCAGCGTTGCGCTTCGTGTTTCGGCCTCACGAGCGAGAATGGTTAGTGTATGGCTGGCAAGTACAGGATCCATGGCGGAAACAGGCTCATCCGCCAGTATCAGCTCAGGCGCCTGGTATAGCACGCGGGCAATGCCGACGCGCTGGAGCTGGCCCCCCGAGAGCTGATCGCAACGCTGATACAGCTTTTCTGACAGGTCCAGCTTTGCCAGAGCCTGTTGGGCGCCCGGACGATCCAGTGGATAGACAAGGCTGACCAGGCTCTTCCATAAAGGCCATTGGCCCAGGCGCCCAGCCAGTACCGCCGTTACGACGCGTTGCCGCGCCGGGAGGGGAGGTGCCTGGTGAATCAGACCGATATGTGCACGAAGCGACTTCAATCGGGACACGCTCAATGACCACGGATCGGTCTGCAATACGGTGAGTTGTCCTGCCGTTGGCTTATGGCTTGTCGCCATCAGGCGGAGCAAGCTGGTCTTGCCTGCTCCAGAAGGGCCAATCAGTGCTACGCGTTCACCTTTGGTGATCTTCAGGTCAAGCTTTGAAAGCGCGCGATGCCCATTGGCGTGAAGAAGCTCCACGCCAGCTAACTGGACGCTCACTTCAACAGACCGGCCGCACGTGCAGAGCCTTCGATGCCCTTATAGTTTTCAGGAGAAGTTTCTACAAAACGACTGGCTGCCTGTAGATCCAGAATGGCTTTGTCTTCAGGCTTCGAAGGATCCAATGCAAGAAAGGCCGCCTTGATTTTGGCCGCCAGTTGCGGATCCAGATTGCCTCTGACGGTCCAGTTGTAATCGTAATAGGGCGGAGTGGTCGCGAAGACCTTGACCTTGCTTGTGTCTACTTTCTTGGCATCAACCAGCTTCTGCCAGACCGAAGCGTTCAAAACGCCTCCATCCACTTTTCCAGCCTGTACCCAGGCGGCAGTTGCATCATGGGCTCCAGAATAGGCTACACGTGAGAAAAACTGCTCCGGTATTACCCCTTCCTGCTGCATGAAGTAACGGGGCATCAGGCTGCCGGAGGTCGAAGAGATCGAGCCAAAGGCGAACGTTTTGCCTTTTAGGTCTTGAACCGATTTGACGTTTGGATCAGCTGTAATGAATTTGCTGGTGAATTTCTGATCTTCTTCCCGTTGTACCAGCGGATTCATGGGCGCTTTGAGTTGGGCCTGGACAAAGGTAAAGCCACCCAACCATGCCATGTCCAGTCTGTCAGAGGCCAGCGCTTCGACCACGCCTGCATAATCGGAGACCGGCACGAAGGTAACAGGCATGCCAATCTGCTTTTCCAGGTACTCTCCCAGCGGTTTGAACTTGCGAAGCAATTCGGTAGGTGCTTCATCCGGGATAGCCGAGACGCGTAGTGCATCTGCTGCCTGGGTAAGAAGGGAAGTGGCGCACAGGGTAAGACCGGCCACGAGGGCCAGGGAACGCTTCAACATGAGTTTCTCCGGTTCAATAGCGGAAAAAATAGAGCCGCGAAGTATACGGAGATTGACGAAATTTCACAGCCGCTTAATGGCACCCTGGTGTGGCGACGTGTAACGAGGCAGGAGCTGCAAAGCTATTGCAGCTCCTGCTTAAGTCATCAAGTTTCGTCAAAGAAGCGTTCGTGCCACTCTACCAGTGGCTGAGGCGTATTGAGTTTTTGGCCGTAGATGACCGCATACGCTAGCACGTTTTGGACATATTGACGGGTTTCGTCAAACGGAATGGTTTCTACCCAGACATCGAACGCCAAGTGCCGGGCGTCCTTCAGCCATCTTTTTACACGTCCGGGACCGGCGTTATAAGCCGCTGAGGCTAGAACACGGTTACCGTTGAATTGTGCATGAACCATGCTCAGGTAAGCGGTGCCCAGCTGGATGTTTGTGTCCGGTTGCAGGGCTGATTGAGGGCTGGCCAATGGAATAGAAAACTTGCTGGCAGTATGTTTTGCCGTCGCAGGCATCAACTGCATCAAGCCCATGGCTCCCACGCCTGAACGGGCATCGGCCATGAAGCCGCTCTCTTGCCGGGTAATAGCGAAGACCCAGCTGCTATGCAAGCCTCGCTGGCGCGCTTCACGAACGAAACTGTCGCGGTAGGCGATAGGGAAGCGGATGTCCAGATCGTCCCAGTACTTGGCTTGGCTAATTGAGCGAATAGCCGGGAAATACCATTGCATGTCGTAGGCCATGCGGGCCTGGGCAACCAATTCGTCCCGGTTGAAGCTGCGGCTGACATGAAACCACTCGCGCCGCGCATTTACAAATTCACCACGTGCATAGAACTCGAGCGCGCGCTGAATACCAGGCGTGGTGCGTACGCGGTTGCGAAGGCTATTGCTCAGTACGAGCGGACGATTGTTCAGCTGATAAGGCGCCTTGATGCGGTCGGCTGCTAGAAAGCCGTAGAAATCGCGCTCACGCGAGACTGGCTGGTAATCAGCCAGTACGCTTGAGCTTTGCGGCTGAGACAGCTCCAGGGTACGGGCGCGCCAGTATTGCCAGCGGTTGGTTTCCAGAAGCGATGGGGGAAACCGCTGGATTAACTGGTAAGTCTCTTTCCAGCGGGCCAGACGCAGTAGAAGGCGCGCACGCCATTCGCTGACCGTGTCATCACGGAGTTCCGGATCGTAACGCTCCATGAGCGGAAGGGCTCGTGGGTCAAAGTTCTTGGCCAGGGTCAGCCCGATCTCACGCGCAATGGATACTTTTTCGTCGCGCGAAAAGGGCAGGCGCTGACTATAGGTATCGAGTAGGCCCAATGCTTTCTCGGGATCCTGTTTGGCAAGGCGTCGCAAACCCAGACCAACCACATCGGCCATGGGCTCGCTGGCAGGTGTGAAGCGCTGCACATCGGCTAGCTGTTGGGGTTTCTGAGCGATATCGCTCATCAGGTTGGCAAGTGAGCCCAGGGTGGGCATCTGCTGTCCCAAATGGGTGACTAGCCCGTAATTACGCGCTTCGGCCGCCAGCTTGGCACGTTTCCAAACCATGCTTTCAGGCATCTGGCCGCGAGCAGCCCAGGCACTGAAAAGGCCATCACAGGCGGCTGGTTGTGACTTGCCTACCAGCCAGAGCTTTTCCGCTGTCTTGAAGGGTTGTGTTGTCTGGCCTTCCTGAATCTGGTGCTGGGCATTCAGGCAATCCAGTTCGGTAAAGTTGAGCTTGGAGTCATAGTAGCGGTCAAAGGTACTCCAATCGCCGCGCTCGGAGAGCCAGCGCAGCCAGCGCAGCTTCATCCAGTTTGCCTGCGGGAGATCGCCATGCTCGGCAAGAAAGGCTTCTATTTCTGTATTGCTGGCGTTCTTGAGGCGTGCGGTCAGCTCGTCATATTGCAGGTAGGGCTCCAGGGGATACCCTTGCAACGCATTGCGTGACTGCAAATAGAGACTGGCATCTCCCTTGGCCAGCGCTGCCTTGGCTTGGTCGTATAGGAGACGTTGTTGCTCAATGGGGGCCGCGTGAGCGGTTTCCAATCCAATGAGAGAAGCAAAGACACAGGTCAACAGCTTGAACAGACGGCCGCGCATGAGATTCCCGGAGAAGACTGCTGGTACATGCGGCTCGGCCGCACAAAGGCGATTACTTTAGCTTGTCGGCCATTACGACGAAAGCGTATGAGCTACCAACGGTCAGGCTAATAATCTTGTCGTCATATGTACGAAAACATTGAGTGCCGTCGGTAGGAAAACATGCAGTTCGTGCGGATGGGCACTAGAATGCACGTCCTTTTTCTTGGAGATGCCTATGACCTTGCTCAAATTCACCGGCGTATCCCTGGCTTTCGGTGCCATGCCATTGCTGGACGGAGTGTCCTGGCAGATTGCTCGGGGTGAGAGAGTCTGCGTGATCGGGCGCAACGGTACTGGCAAGTCCAGCATGCTGCGCCTGGTCAAGGGCGAGCAGATGCCAGACGATGGCGAGATCTGGCGTGCTCCGGCGCTGAAGATCGGAGAGTTGCCTCAGGAGCTGCCTCGGGCAGATGATCGTACCGTATTCGATGTTGTGGCCGAGGGATTGACTGGCGTAGGGGAGTTGCTGGCGGAGTATCATCGACTGTCCCAGAACATTCACACTGACGAAGACCTGACGCGTCTGATGCGCGTTCAGCAGGATTTGGAAGCCAAGGATGGCTGGCGACTGCAGCAGCTGGTCGAGAGCACGCTGAGCCGCCTTCAGTTGCCTGCAGAAAAGACCCTTGCAGAGCTTTCCGGAGGCTGGCGTCGGCGTGTGCTATTGGCGCAGGCCCTGGTGGCCGAACCTGACTTGCTGTTGCTCGATGAGCCAACCAACCATCTGGATATCGGGGCTATTGCCTGGTTGGAAGAGGCCTTGAGTCAATATCCGGGTGCGATTCTGTTCATCACCCACGACCGAGCCTTCTTGCAAGCCCTGGCGACACGCATTCTTGAGTTGGATCGAGGCCATCTGATCGATTGGCAGGGCGATTACGCCAGTTTTCTGGTGCATAAAGAGCAGCAGCTTGCAGCGGAAGAGACCGCCAACGCACTGTTCGACAAGCGTCTGGCTCAGGAAGAGGTCTGGATTCGTCAAGGCATCAAGGCTCGACGTACCCGCAACGAAGGGCGAGTGCGTGCATTGAAGGCCATGCGCTTTGAACGCAGCGAACGACGCGAACGCCAGGGTAAGGCAAACCTGCAGCTGGAAACCGCCGACAAGTCTGGAAAACAGGTCATTGTTGTCGAGCACGTGGATTATGCCCATCCAGGCAGCGAACCCATTATCCGTGATTTTTCCTTGGTGGTGCAGCGAGGCGACCGGATGGGCTTGTTAGGCCCCAACGGCTCTGGAAAGACAACCCTGCTTAAACTGCTGCTGGGTGACCTTGAGCCGACGGCAGGAAAAATCGTGCATGGCACCAAGCTCGAAGTGGCCTATTTCGATCAGCTGCGACATGCGCTTGAGCCTGAAAAAACCGTCATCGACAACATGGCTGAAGGGCGTGAAATTATCACAATCAACGGTCAGGATCGTCATGTCCTCAGTTATCTGGGGGACTTCCTGTTTAGCCCACAGCGTGCCCGTACGCCAGTGAAAGCGCTGTCAGGGGGCGAGCGTGCTCGGTTGTTGCTGGCGAAGCTGTTCAGCAAGCCGGCCAATCTGTTGGTACTCGACGAGCCTACCAACGATCTGGATGTGGAAACGCTCGAACTACTGGAAGAAGTGCTTCTGAGCTTTGAGGGCACCGTGCTGATGGTCAGTCACGACCGGGCGTTTCTTGATAACGTCGTAACCAGCACCCTGGTGTTTGAAGGCTCGGGCCTTGTACGTGAGTATGTCGGGGGCTATCAGGATTGGCTACGTCAAGGTGGATCGCCTCGCTTGTTAGGTGCGACAGGGTCGAAAATGGAGGCCAAGTCGGATGCGGCGGCCACTCAAGCGACACCCGTAGAAGCATCCAAGGCAGCAGCGCAGCAGGCGCCGGCCCGTAAAAAGCTCAGTTATAAGGATCAACGCGAGCTGGATGCCTTGCCGGCACAAATCGAGGCGACGGAAAACGAGCTGGCGAGACTGCAAAGCCAGATTTCCGATCCGGCGTTCTACCAGCAGCCGCTTGAAACGACGCGTGTCGTTGTTGAGCGCTTCGAGGCTTTACAGCTTGAGCTCGATCAGCTGCTGGAGCGATGGGCTGAACTGGAAGAATGAAAAAAGGGCTCCTGAGGGAGCCCTTTTTAGTATTACTTCCGGGTCAGGGAGACCGCTAAGGTGTCACACGGGGCACCATGTAACAGGTCATTGGCGGTCGAGCCCAGAAGAAGGGCAAGGCCATGGCGGCCGTGGCTGCCTACAACGATCAGATCACAGGCATTTTCGCGAGCAAAGCGGTGGATTTCCTGGCGAGGCTGCCCATAGGCCAACTGGCACTGGCCTTCCAGAAGGCTGTATTGCGCAACAAAGCTGTCCAGGCGTTCACGGGACTGTTCGATCTGCTGTTGTTGAAGGGAGGAAAGGTCCATGGGCACGTCACCGCCGAACGCCATAGCCATTGGTTCGACCACATGGACCAGGGAAACCTTGCTTTGGAGGCCGGTAGCCAGATCGACAGCACGACGGATTACGGCATGGCATTCATCAGTCAGGTCGATGGCTACCAGAATGTGTTTATAAGACATTTTATTTCTCCTCCTTAAGGATGGCGAACATTTCAAGTATGGCCTGTCTGGTGCGGCTCGCACCTGCTATCCAGATACCGTTTGGACCGCATTTCGCGGTACTTGCTCCTTGCTGCGGGTGTTGCGCCTCGCTGTTGTTAACAGATCGCTGCGCCAATTGCACCTATCCTTTGTAGAGATTGACGATTTTTCAGTCTCATGCCCTCTGGGCTCAATGGGTTGTTATGCCACGTTAACGCATGGGTCGAATTGACATAACGCAGGTTTTGAATGATCGTGTAGGGGCTGTCAAACACTTGTATGAATCAGATGTTTGTCTTGCGGGCCCTGTAGTGCTCGGGCAGAGAAGAGAAGGTTGCCGCAAGGTATAGCTTTCGCGTTTCGCCCGGGCTTAACGAATCCTAGTATCACGCCATGCAGTTGGCTGCCTGCCTGAATGGGCAACAAGGCTTGGATGTGAGTGTTCCGCTTCCACGTATGGAGATCAGTTGATGATTTACGAAGGTAAAGCCATCACGGTTAAGGCTCTAGAAAACGGTATCGCCGAGTTAAAGCTTGATCTTACTGGCGAGTCGGTCAATAAATTTAATCGCCTGACCTTGAACGAGCTGCGCCAGGCTGTCGATGCCCTCAAGGCCGACGCTTCGGTCAAGGCCGTCATTCTCAGTAGCGGAAAGGATGTTTTCCTCGTAGGGGCAGACATCACCGAGTTTGTCGAAAGTTTCCGTATGCCAGACGAGGATCTGCTGGCAGGAAACCTCGAGATCAATCAGATCTTCAATGACTTTGAAGACCTCAACGTCCCTACCGTAGCGGCAATTAACGGCATCGCGCTTGGCGGTGGCCTTGAAATCGCCATGGCTGCCGACTTCCGGGTCATGAGCGAGACCGCAAAGGTTGGTCTGCCAGAAGTAAAACTGGGCATTTATCCCGGTTTTGGCGGGACTGTTCGGTTGCCTCGCCTGATCGGTAGCGACAATGCCATCGAGTGGATTGCTTCGGGCAAGGAGAACTCTGCTGCCGAGGCGCTCAAGGTCGGTGTCGTGGATGCAGTTGTTGCACCCGACAAGTTGCAGGCCGCGGCGTTGGATCTGGCACGTCGAGCCATTTCTGGCGAGCTTGACCACAAGGCCCGTCGTCAGCCCAAGCTTGAAAAGCTCAAGCTAAACCCCATTGAAGCCATGATGGCATTCGAGTCGGCCAAAGGCTACGTTGCAGGTCAGGCGGGTCCGAATTATCCCGCGCCAGTAGAAGCGATCAAGACCATCCAGAAGGCCGCTAATTTCGGACGAGAGAAGGCGCTTGAGGTCGAAGCCAAAGGCTTCGTGAAGCTCGCCAAGACAACTGTTTCGCAAAGCCTGATCGGTCTGTTCCTGAATGATCAGCTGCTCAAGAAAAAGGCTAAGGTTTACGATCAGCAGGCGGGTGAGATCAAACAGGCCAGCGTCTTGGGGGCAGGTATCATGGGCGGTGGTATCGCCTATCAGTCTGCGCTCAAAGGCACGCCGATTCTCATGAAGGATATCCGTGAGGAAGCCATTCAGCTCGGTCTTGATGAAGCGAGCAAGCTTCTCAACAAGCGCGTCGAGAAGGGCCGTCTCGAGCCGGTGAAAATGGCTGAAGCGCTCAATCGTATTCGCCCCACTTTGTCCTATGGCGACTTCAAGTCGGTGGATATCGTGGTTGAGGCTGTTGTTGAGAATCCCAAGATCAAGCAGGCTGTGCTGGCAGAGGTCGAAGATCAGGTTGGTGAAGAAGCCATTCTGGCGTCCAATACCTCAACCATTTCGATCAGCTTGCTTGCACAAGCTCTGAAGCGTCCTGAAAATTTCTGCGGTATGCACTTCTTTAATCCGGTGCACATGATGCCTCTGGTTGAAGTAATCCGCGGCGAAAAGACCAGCGAAAAAACGATTGCGACCACTGTGGCCTATGCCAAGAAAATGGGTAAGAACCCTATCGTGGTCAATGATTGTCCGGGCTTTCTGGTCAATCGGGTGCTGTTCCCTTATTTCGGTGGTTTTGCCGGCCTGATCGGGCAGGGCGCTGATTTCCAGCGTATCGACAAGCTCATGGAAAAGTTTGGCTGGCCTATGGGGCCGGCTTACTTGATGGATGTTGTGGGGATGGATACGGCGCATCACGCCCGTGATGTGATGGCGGAAGGCTTCCCTGACCGGATGAAAGAGTCCCGCAAGACCGCTGTTGATACGCTGTACGAGGCTAAACGTCTTGGACAGAAGAACGGCAAAGGGTTCTATGTGTACGAGACCGATAAAAAGGGCAAGCCAAAGAAAGTCGCTGATGCAGAAACCTATGCCTTGCTCAAGCCTGTCGTGTATGAGCAGCGCGATTTCACGGATGATGAAATCGTTCAGCGCATGATGATTCCGCTGTGCCTGGAAACGGTTCGTTGCTTGGAAGATGGCATTGTCGAGTCGGCTGCCGAGGCGGACATGGGATTGATCTATGGCATTGGCTTCCCTCCCTTCCGAGGCGGTGCGCTGCGTTATATCGATTCCCTGGGCGTTGCCGAGTTCGTGGCACTGGCCGACCAGTATGCTGATCTGGGGCCGCTGTATCACCCGACTGAAAAGCTGCGCGAAATGGCCCGTAACGGCCAGTCCTTCTTTGGTTAACGCAGACAGTACAGAGCGAGAATTCTTATGAGCCTGAATCCAAGAGACGTTGTTATCGTCGACTTTGGCCGCACACCGATGGGTCGCTCCAAGGGTGGCATGCATCGTAATACCCGGGCAGAAAACATGTCTGCCCATTTGATTACCCAGCTTCTGGCACGCAATCCGCAAATCAATCCGGCAGAAGTGGAAGATGTGATCTGGGGGTGCGTAAACCAGACGCTCGAGCAAGGCTGGAACATTGCGCGAATGGCGTCCTTGATGACGCCCATCCCTCATACTAGCGCAGGGCAGACCGTAAGCCGGCTCTGCGGGTCTTCGATGAGCGCACTGCATACAGCTGCGCAGGCCATCATGACCGGTAATGGGGATGTGTTCGTGGTAGGTGGCGTCGAGCATATGGGACACGTCAGCATGATGCATGGCGTTGACCCTAACCCGCATCTGTCGCTTTATGCTGCAAAGGCCTCTGGCATGATGGGGCTCACAGCAGAGCTGCTGGGCAAGATGCACGGCATTACCCGGGAAGCACAGGATAAATTTGGCTACCGTTCGCACCAGTTGGCTTGGAAGGCCACTCAGGAGGGTGCGTTCAAGGACGAAATCATCCCCATGGAAGGACATGATGAAAATGGCTTCCTGAAGATGTTTGACTATGACGAGACCATCCGTCCTGATACAACGGTGGAAGGCCTGGCCGAACTCAGACCTGCGTTTAATCCAAAGGATGGTACAGTAACTGCAGGTACGTCATCCCAGATCACCGACGGCGCCTCCTGTATGATTGTGATGTCCGGTCAGCGGGCAATGGACCTTGGCCTGCAGCCACTGGCACGTATTCGGGCCATGGCGGTTGCTGGCGTAGACCCTGCGATCATGGGCTATGGTCCTGTTCCGGCTACCCAGAAGGCCCTCAAGCGTGCAGGGCTGTCGATGGGCGACATTGACTATGTCGAACTCAATGAGGCTTTCGCAGCCCAAGCATTACCGGTGCTGAAAGACCTCAAGCTCCTCGACAAGATGGACGAAAAGGTCAATCTTCATGGTGGGGCCATCGCGTTAGGTCATCCCTTTGGTTGCTCTGGAGCCCGTATTTCCGGCACGCTATTAAATGTCATGAAACAAAAGGGTGGTGCACTGGGCGTAGCAACCATGTGTATCGGCCTGGGTCAAGGCATTACGACGGTGTTCGAACGCGTCTGAGAATGGCGTTTATGCTACCGAAACCGGGGCCTGGCCCCGGTTTTTCTTTCTGGAGGGAACATGTCCTTACAACCTGGGCTCTATCGGCATTACAAGGGGCAGGAGTACCGTGTCCTGGGCGTAGCCAAACATTCTGAAACGGAAGAGGAGCTTGTTTTTTACCAGGCGTTGTATGGTGAATACGGCCTTTGGGCGCGTCCGCTCAGCATGTTTCTGGAAAGCGTCGAGGTGGACAGCGAGCGTGTTCCCCGCTTTGCTTTAGTAAAGGTTGAGGAGAATCCGTTAGGGCTTGCCGATAACGCGCAGCCTTGACCTTGCTCCAACAGCCACTATATATAGCGGGGCCTTACAGCCACGCTGTCATGGTTCGTCAGTCACTGCCTCACTGCCAAATGTCTGTCAGACTGTCTCGCCTTTCTCTTTACATCTTTTAATAACGCAGGAATCAACCGATACATGGGCAAATCGCTGGTCATCGTGGAATCCCCGGCCAAGGCCAAGACCATCAACAAGTATTTGGGCAACCAGTACGTGGTGAAGTCGAGTATCGGCCATATCCGTGACCTGCCTACCAGTGGGTCGGCAGGCGCGTCAAAAGAGCCCGCCACGAAAGGACGCAAGTCTGCTGCCGAAGCTCCAGCCCTTTCTCCAAAGGAAAAGGCCAAGCGCCAGCTTATCGCTCGCATGGGGGTCGACCCTGAGCATGGCTGGAAGGCGCACTACGAGATCCTGCCTGGAAAGGAAAAGGTGATCGAAGAGCTCAAGCGTCTGGCTAAGGAAGCTGACACTGTTTATCTCGCAACCGACTTGGACCGCGAAGGGGAAGCCATTGCCTGGCATCTTCGTGAGGCCATCGGAGGAGACGAAAGCCGATTCAAGCGGGTCGTCTTCAACGAAATCACTAAAAAAGCGATTCAGGATGCGTTCTCCAAGCCGGGCGAGCTGGATATCAATCGAGTCAATGCTCAGCAGGCCAGGCGCTTTCTGGACCGTGTAGTAGGCTACATGGTCTCGCCTCTGCTATGGCAGAAGATCGCCCGAGGGCTTTCGGCTGGACGTGTTCAGTCCGTTGCGGTCAAGCTGCTTGTGGAGCGTGAGCGGGAAATTCGTGCCTTCGTCCCTGAAGAGTACTGGGAAGTTCACGCCGATTTGGCGAACCCCAAGAATGCCAAGGCGCGTTTTGAGGTCGTCCGGCAAAACGGCGAAGCATTCAAGCCGTTGAACGAGGCGCAGGCAAGTGCTGCCGTCGAGAAGTTAAAGGCTTCCAGCTACAGCATTAGCAAGCGTGAAGACAAGCCTACCAGCAGCCGACCTTCCGCTCCGTTCATTACATCGACTTTACAGCAGGCTGCCAGCAATCGGCTGGGCTTTGGTGTAAAGAAAACCATGATGATGGCCCAGCGTCTTTACGAGGCGGGTTATATCACTTACATGCGTACCGATTCGACGAACCTGTCCAGCGATGCCATTACCATGGCTCGGGCGTTTATCGAAAATGAATTTGGCGACAAATACTTGCCGGCCAAGCCTAATTTCTACAGCAGCAAGGAAGGTGCGCAGGAGGCTCACGAAGCAATTCGTCCGTCTGACGTAAACACGCGTCCTGACCAGCTGTCTGGCATGGAGCGAGACGCCGAACGCTTGTACGATTTGATCTGGCGTCAGTTCATTGCCTGTCAGATGCCTCCTGCGGAATATCTTTCTACGACCGTTACGGCAAAGGCCGGTGAGTTTGAGTTGCGCGCCAAAGGGCGAATCCTTAAGTTCGATGGCTTTACCCGAGTTCTGTCGCAACAGAGCAAGCCTGGCGAAGACGACGTACTGCCCGAAATGAACCAGGGCGATGCCATGAAGCTGCTGAAGCTGGATCCCACTCAGCATTTTACCAAGCCGCCGGCACGTTTCTCCGAGGCCAGTTTGGTCAAGGAGCTGGAAAAGCGCGGTATTGGTCGTCCGTCAACCTATGCAGCCATCATTTCCACGATTCAGGATCGCGGCTATGCCACCGTGCATAATCGCCGTTTCTATGCGGAAAAAATGGGTGACATTGTTACTGATCGGCTGGGTGAGAGCTTCTCTGACCTCATGGATTATGGTTTTACCGCCAACATGGAAGGTGATCTCGATACCGTAGCGCAGGGCGAGCTCGACTGGAAAAACCTGCTGGATGAGTTCTATAGCGACTTCAAGAAAAAGCTGGAAGCCGCTGAGAGCGCTGAAGGGGGGATGCGTGCAAATGTGCCGACTCTCACGGATATCCCCTGTCCGACATGTAGCCGGCCGATGATGATCCGTACCGCTTCAACGGGTGTGTTCCTTGGATGCTCGGGTTATAGCCTGCCGCCCAAAGAGCGTTGCAAAGGAACGATCAACCTTGTTCCGGGTGATGAAATTGCTGAGGACGACGAAGGTGAGTCGGAATCGCGTGTGCTGCGCGGCAAGCACCGCTGCGATATTTGCGGAACCGCGATGGATGCTTACCTGATTGACGAGCATCGCAAGCTCCACATCTGTGGCAATAACCCCGATTGCTCGGGTTATGAAGTTGAAACCGGTAACTATCGCATCAAAGGCTATGAAGGGCCTTCGTTGGAGTGTGACAAGTGCGGCAGTGAAATGCAGCTCAAGACGGGTCGCTTCGGCAAATTCTTTGGATGTACCAATCCTGAGTGCAAGAATACGCGCAAGCTGCTGAAGAACGGCGAGCCGGCTCCGCCCAAGATGGATGCCATTGCAATGCCTGAACTCAAGTGCGAGAAAGTCAACGATACGTATGTATTGCGAGATGGAGCTTCAGGTTTATTCCTGGCGGCCAGCCAGTTTCCAAAGAATCGCGAAACTCGCGCACCGTTGGTCAGCGAGCTGTTGCCGCACAAGGATGAAATCGATCCGAAATACCATTATCTATTAAGTGCTCCGGCCAAAGACCCAGACGGCCGTTCTGCTGTTATTCGCTTCAGTCGCAAGACGAAGGAGCAATATGTACAGACAGAAGAGAATGGTAAGCCGACCGGTTGGAAAGCCTATTTCGATAATGGGAAGTGGAAGGTAGAAGACAAGCGTAGTTGATGCGCTGTATCTGGTTGCCAGGTCTGCAAGCCTGGCAATCGGTGTCTGTGTAGCGGGGCAGCTGGCACCGCTTTGCCTTGGGAGGATTCAGGCATGTCTCATGAGATCTATACTCGTACCAACCAGAAGTTGTACTTCGCCGGTTTAAGCCTTGAATCGTGGCGCAGAGCGGAGCACGAGCAGAGCATGAATGCCCAAGGGCAGATTCAGGCCGAGCGAGAGGCAACGTTGTTTCATTTGTATGGTGCTGTTTTGGGGTTGTGTCATGAAGTGGCAGGTTATTACCGCCTGCCTAACGCCCAGGCTGCCTCAATCGAGCAGTTTTTAAACCCACAAGCTTTGAAAGATTCGCCAACTCCTGAGTTGGCTGAATTGTTTGAATTGGCAAGTCATCAGCAAACATGGCTGGCTCAGTTGCTGGATGGGTTCTCTGCATTGCAAAAACCACCGCAGCCTATCAAGCAGGCTAAGGTTGACCCTGGTCTGCCGCTGATTGAGTCGGTTACGCTTGATGAAGAGAAGAGGCTGCTGAGCCATACTGAACTCGAAGCCTGGAGAAAAAACATCAAGGAGTTGGCGCTGCGCTTTCGTGGTTTATTGACCGAATGGTGAGGCACAGACGCCAAAAATGTGTAGATCTTCTTGATTGAAGAGCTGTCTTGCAACATTTTAGTCTTTATTGCATTACGTTAATCGATAGAGCCTAGGGAAGGGCAGGTGCGACTGCTACAATGCCAGCGCCTGCTGGAGATGCACATATGTCTACGTCTTATCTTGAAATTGTCGAACTGGCTGATGGCCGTATCGTTCTGCGCCGTGCCGATGGTGAAGAGGCACTGGTGACATTGGAATTTTCTTCCGATGCGAAGGACTTTCTGCATGGCCAGCAAGTTGAAGTGGCTAAAGCCATGTTCAATTTGGGTGTGCAGATGGCGGGGCGTCTAGCCGAAGGAGATATGATAGAACGCGAAGATACTCCCCGCGTTCTTCATTGATCAGCCCAAGCGAATGTTAAGGCTTTGGGCGTTGCCTGTCTGAGCGGCCAAAGCCAGCTTTTTCTTCTCGGAAGTCTTCATGCCGTGGAGCCAGCTCACCACGGTATGGCTTCTTCCTGAGCGTAAGGCTTCACAAGCAAGCTCTAGTGTCTGCATGCTCTGACGCGGTTGCAGCAGCAGGATTCTATTCAGATTCAAATCCCTTGAGCGCAGCCACTTTGTCGTTAGCAGCGTCGGAGGTGCTATCAGTGTCAGCCACCGGGGATCCTGTTCGTCACTCAACTCCCGCAGCATGGGTGCTAGCAAATGCAGGCAATGGTCTTGAGCGCCGTTTAGAGTCACTTCACTAAAGCAATCAGGCAGAGTCGCCGCCTGAATAGGTCCAGCCAAAAAAGGATTGAGCGACGGTTGAACCAGTGCGTCGTGAAACAACGGCAACTGTCCATGATCCGGCGGCAATAAAGATTGCACTGAACACCTCCTTATAGATACGTTGACTCGTTAACGCCTGATGACACCTACGCTCAGGCCTTCGATTACTAGATCCTGCTTATTGAGGTCCACCTCAATAGGCTGGAAATCAGGGTTTTCAGCAATCAGCCAAACCTTGTTGCCCTCACGTTTGAACCGCTTGACCGTAACTTCTTCTCCGACACGAGCAACCACGACTTGCCCGTTGCGCGCCTCACGAGTGACGTGAACCGCCAGAAGGTCACCATCAAGAATACCAATGTTCTTCATGCTCATGCCTTCTACCTTGAGAAGGTAATCCGCACGTGGTTGGAAGAAGTCAGGGTTAATATTGCAATTTTCTTCCACGTGCTGCTGGGCCAGGATTGGCGCGCCTGCAGCGACACGACCGATGACAGGGAGCTCACTGTCAGAAGGTTTCTGTGTTTCCAGCCCAGGAATGCGGATTCCGCGAGAGGCACCAGGCGTCATTTCAATAGCGCCTTTACGTGCAAGCGCCTTGAGGTGCTCCTCTGCCGCATTCGGGGATTTGAAGCCAAGCTCCTGAGCGATTTCCGCACGGGTGGGCGGGAATCCGTTTTCTTCAAGGCAGCGCTTGATGAAGCTCAGGATTTCAGACTGTCTCGGAGTTAGTTTTAGCATGATAGGTGTCTGGCTTTATATACAGTTCCTGGGATTATATACAGTATTGGTTTGAGGGCAACCGACTTTTTATCAGCCAAATGCCATTACGGCACTTAGCTATCCCAGGCATTGACTCAGGAATGTTTTAAACATATGTTTAAAACATTTTATGATCAGGTAGTTAAGCGATGGCTCAATCTGAAACGGTCGAGCGGATATTGGATGCCGCTGAACAACTTTTTGCTGAGCGTGGCTTTGCTGAAACATCGCTCCGCCTGATAACCAGCAAGGCGAATGTAAACCTTGCAGCAGTGAATTATCACTTCGGCTCGAAGAAATCCCTTATCCAGGCGGTATTCTCTCGTTTTCTGGACCCTTATTGCGCGTGTTTGGAAAATGAGTTGGACCGACGGTACGGCAAGTCCGGGACCAAGGCAGACCTTAAGGAGCTTCTTTATCTGCTGGTAGATCAGGCGTTAGCCATCAAACCGCGTCACGGTAATGATCTTTCCATTTTCATGCGGCTTTTAGGGCTGGCATTCAGTGAGAGCCAGGGGCATCTGAAGAAATACCTCGAAGAGGCATACGGACGCGTTTTTCGTCGCTACATGGAGCTGGTTGCCATGGCTGCGCCTGCCATTCCTCCGCTGGAGCTGTTCTGGCGCGCTCACTTCATGATAGGGGTGGCTGCATTCAGCATGTCAGGTATCAAGGCTTTGAAGGCCATGGCTGATAATGATTTTGGTGTACATACGTCAACGGAGCAGGTATTGCGTTTGATGGTGCCTTTCATGGCCAGTGGCATGCTGGCGGAGAGTGCAATGACGGATCAGGCTCTGGCATCTGCGCAATTCAAGCCCCGCAAGCCTGTCAGTCAGGATGCTCAGCGCTTCTGAGTGAGGATATGCCAGCGCTTTCAGCAAAGGCATTACTGACACATTGATTGAAACGAGTTGAAAGGGCACCATGCCTCACTTGTTTTCTGTGCCTCAGGAATGCCTATGCAAGGCTCATTAATGGTGGACATTGGCGGCACATGGCTGACCGCTGAAGACCGACATTTCCTGCGCCAGCCCGAAGTGGGTGGGCTCATTCTTTTTGCTCGCAATATCGAGCATCCTCGCCAGGTGCGTGAGCTATGTGAAGCCATACGCGCCGAGCGGCCGGAGTTGCTATTGGCTGTCGACCAAGAGGGCGGCCGCGTCCAGCGACTTCGACAGGGCTTTGTACGTCTGCCTGCCATGCGGCGATTTGCCAATCATCCAGAGGCCGACCGCCTTGCCGAGGCATGCGGGTGGATAATGGCAACCGAAGTGCTGGCCGTCGGGCTCGACTTCAGCTTTGCTCCGGTTCTGGATCTTGATCATGGCCGTAGCGCAGTAATCGGTCAGCGAGCCTTTGAAGGAGCGCCGGGCAGGGCAACCGATCTGGCGGGTGCTTTCATTCGCGGCATGCATGCTGCCGGCATGGCTGCAACTGGCAAGCATTTCCCGGGACATGGGTGGGCAGAAGCCGACTCGCATGTGGCCATTCCCCGTGATGAGCGCAGCCTGGAAGACATCAAGGCCGTCGACCTTGTACCTTTCAAGCGCTTGAGTGGGCAGTTGGAGGCGATCATGCCTGCTCATGTGATCTATCCCTGCGTAGATGAGCAGCCAGCCGGGTTTTCGCGGCGGTGGCTGCAGGACGTGCTTCGCGGCGAGTTGGGTTTCAAGGGTGTTATTTTTAGCGACGATCTATCCATGGCCGGTGCGCATGTTGCCGGTGACGCGGCAGGACGCATAGAGGCTGCCTTGAGTGCTGGCTGTGACATGGGGCTCGTTTGTAATGACCGTGCCGCGGCTGAGCTGGCGCTAACCGCGCTGCAGCGCTTGAAAGCCAAGCCTTCGCAGCGGTTGAAACGCATGAGTGCAAAAGCATTTCCGCCCATTGAATACCGTCAGCATCCTCGCTGGCTTGCGGCTTTATCTACTCTGCGCCAAGCAGGTTTGATTGATTAAGGAGTTTATATGACCGTTTACGCCATTATTGGCGGGACTGGCCTGACGCAGCTGGAAGGTCTGACGCTGGATGAGTCCCTCAGAATAAACACGCCCTATGGCGCGCCTTCGGCGGACATTCTCAAGGGCCATTATGCAGGGCGCGAAGTATTGTTCCTGGCACGCCATGGTCATCCACATCGCATCCCGCCTCATCAGGTTAATTATCGAGCCAATATATGGGCGCTCAAGCATGCCGGTGCAGAAGCAATCCTGGCCGTTAATGCGGTAGGCGGTATCCATTCAGCAATGGGTAGCGGGCATCTATGTGTGCCTCACCAGATCGTCGACTATACATGGGGTCGTGAACACACCTTTTTTGAAGGGTCTCTGGAAGCAGTAACCCATATCGATTTCAGCTACCCCTATGATGAGGCGCTTCGCCAGCAATTGATCAGTGCGCTGCGTCAACACGGCTATGCCCACAGTGATCAGGGCGTCTATGCCTGTACACAAGGGCCGCGCCTGGAAACGGCAGGAGAGATCGTTCGCCTGGAGCGTGATGGATGTGACATCGTGGGGATGACAGCCATGCCAGAAGCCGCACTGGCTCGGGAGCAGGATTTGGCTTATGCCTGTCTGGCGTTGGTTGTTAATCCAGCTGCAGGTAAGGTAACTGGCGTTATCACCATGGCTGAAATAGAGCAGGCGCTGCATGAGGGTATAGGCAGGGTTAAAGCTGTACTGGCAACAGTACTGGCAGGTTAAGCCCGACTGGCCGGGCACCTCCTGAGTGCCCGGCCGGTTACCTGGACTAGACGTTTTCCGGGGTCAAGCGCTCGAAAAGTGCCTCAATGATATTGAAACGCTCTTCAGGACGCTCCATCGGTACCTGGAATTTAAAGATGGTTGCACCCTCAAGGCGATACTTGTTGGGCTGGCTTTGTATCATTTTGACCAGTACCAACGGATCAACCTTCGTATCATGAGTGAACTCGATGCGACCGCCTTGCGGGCCGGCATCAACCTTCACAACACCTAGGGCTTCTGCCTTGATCTTCATAAGTGTCAGGCGGACCAGGTTTTTGACGGCATTGGGCAAAAGGCCAAAGCGGTCAATCATCTCGACCTGTAGCTCCTTGAGTGCATCTTCATCGGCTGCAGAAGCAATACGCTTGTACAGAATCAGGCGAGTATGGACGTCTGGTAGATAGTCCTCTGGAATGAGCGCAGGTACCCGCAGATTGATGTCCGGACCACCCCCAAGGGGCTGTTCCAGGTTCGGTTGTTCACCTTTGCGAATAGCCTTGACCGCCCGTTCCAGCATTTCCATGTACAGCGTAAAGCCTACAGCCTGGATCTGGCCGCTTTGACCTTCGCCCAGGAGTTCGCCGGCGCCCCGTATTTCAAGGTCATGGGTGGCCAGAATGAAGCCTGCGCCCAGGTCCTGCGCACCAGCAATCGCCTCAAGACGTTTTTCAGCATCAGGCGTCATGCTTTTTCGTGGCGGTGTTAGCAGGTAGGCATACGCCTGGTGGTGACTTCGTCCCACGCGTCCACGCAACTGATGCAGTTGCGCCAGGCCAAACTTGTCTGCACGCTCGATAATGATGGTATTGGCGCTGGGCACGTCGATACCGGTCTCGATAATAGTTGACGCTACCAGCACGTTGAAGCGCTTGTGGTAGAAGTCGCTCATGACTTGTTCCAGTTCCCGTTCGCGCATCTGCCCATGACCAATGCCAATACGGGCCTCCGGCACCAGCTCCGCAAGGTCCCGGGCGCACTTTTCAATGGTCTTTACTTCGTTGTGAAGGTAGTAGACCTGTCCGCCGCGTAGCAGCTCGCGAAGAAGGGCTTCCTTGATAACCGCGTTCTGCTGCTCCATGACGAACGTCCGGACCGACAAGCGTCGAGCCGGCGGAGTGGCGATGATGGACAGATCGCGCATACCTGCAACAGCCATATTGAGCGTGCGCGGAATCGGTGTGGCCGTAAGGGTCAGAATATCGACTTCGCTGCGTAGCGCTTTGAATTGCTCCTTCTGACGCACGCCGAATCGGTGCTCCTCATCAATGATGACGAGTCCCAGATTCTTGAGCTTCACGTCGTCCTGCAACAGTTTGTGTGTGCCGATAATAATGTCGATATTACCGTCAGCCAGTTCCTGTACGGCCTTTTCAACATCCTTGGCAGACTTGAAGCGAGACATCACCTCGACGCGCACAGGCCAGTCGGCAAAGCGGTCGCGAAAGCTGTTGTAATGCTGCTGCGCCAACAGTGTTGTAGGAACCAGGACGGCCACCTGCTTGCCGCTGTGTACCGCTACAAACGCCGCCCGCATGGCGACTTCGGTCTTGCCAAAGCCTACATCGCCGCAGACCAGACGATCCATGGGCTTGCCTGACAGCATATCCTTGAGTACAGCATCGATAGTAACTTGCTGGTCAGGTGTTTCTTCAAACGGAAAGCCTGCTGCGAAGGTTTCGTAATCCGCTTTGGGATCAGTAAACGCAAATCCTTCCCGAGCGGCTCGACGGGCATATACATCCAGCAGCTCGGCGGCAACATCGCGTACCTGCTCAGCTGCCTTGCGTTTGGCTTTCTGCCAGGTTTCAGAACCTAGTTTGTGCAGTGGAGCAAGCGCGTCGTCAGCGCCTGAATAACGGGCAATCAGGTGCAGGTTGGCAACCGGAACATAGAGCTTTGCTTCGTCTGCGTATTCTAGCAGTAGAAACTCTTGCGCCTGGCCCTCCAGTTCAAGCGTTACCAGACCCATATAACGCCCAACGCCGTGATCGATATGCACGACCGGTGCGCCCTCGCGTAGCTCGGTCAGGTTCTTGACGACGTTGTCACCATGCTCGTTGCGCTTTTCCCGGCGACGACGCTGCATGATACGCTGACCAAACAACGGACTTTCGGCAATGAGGGCTACATCGGGTTTTTCGAGTAGCAAACCTTCGTCGAGCGGCGCGACTGTAATCGACAGGCGCTCGTCAGTTTCCTGAAAATCTTCCCATCCCTCGACCGATGTAGGACGCAGGTTGATACGTGCCAGCAACTCAAGCAGCACCTCCCGACGGCCGGCGGATTCTGCTGTAAACAGGATGCGTCCATCAAACTCAGCCAGGAAATTTTGCAAGGCCGCCAATGGCTGGTTAGCCTTGGCCTCAATGGCAAGGTTGGGCAGAGGCCGCGCTGAAAAACGCTCACGACCCACACCCGGCTCGATATCATCGCTACTGATAACAATGCGTGGCCATTGCTTGAGACGAGCGAAGCACTCTTCTACCGGGAGGAAAACTTCAGCCGGTGGTAATAGAGGACGCTCCGGGTCAACGCGACGGTCTTCGTAACGGGTCCGTACGTCCGTCCAGAACTGTTCAGATGCCTGCTCGATGCCTGGTAACGAAAAAACCTGTGCGCTCTGGGGCAGGTAATCAAACAGCGTCGACGTCTCATCAAAGAACAACGGCAGGTAGTACTCAATGCCCGCGGGCGTCAAGCCACTCGCCAGATCCTGGTAAAGAGGGCTGCGACGATAATCCACATCAAAACGCTCTCGAAAGCGTGCCCTGAACCCTGTGACGGCTTCTTTATGCAGCGGAAATTCTCGAGCAGGAAGCAGTCGGATCGAATCCACCTTGTCGATTGATCGCTGCGTCTCTGGATCGAATGTGCGTAACGTCTCAATTTCGTCATCGAATAAGTCGATTCGGTACGGGAGGCTACTGCCCATCGGGAATAGATCAATCAATGCTCCGCGAACCGTGAACTCGCCATGCTCGTAGACGGTATCGACATAGCGGTATCCGGCTGCCTCCAGGCGAGCCCGCGTAGCCTCTACATCCAGACGTTGCCCCACATCCAGCACAAGACTGCTGCCTAGCAGGAAGCGTGTAGGTGCCATGCGATGTAGGGCTGTTGAGATAGGCACTACCAAAATGCCGTGATCAAGCTCTGGTAGACGATAGAGCGCCGCTACACGTTGGGAAATAATGTCTTGATGCGGCGAGAAAATATCGTAAGGCAACGTTTCCCAATCAGGGAAATGCAGTACGGGAAGCCTCGGGGCAAAGAAGCGCAGTTCTTGCTCCAGGCGTTCGGCGCTCTGGCTGTCCGGCGTTAAAAGTAGGGTGAAGCGTTGGCTGGCAGCGCTTGCAGCCTCGGCAATAGCCAGACTTAGCGCGGCTCCGGGGAGATTTCCCCAATGCTGTCGTCCGGCGGTATCAGGAATTGATGGAATGCGCAAAACGGGCACGCTGGTTAGGCTCCGTTGAAAAAATCTGAGTTGGGATTGTAACGACGGTCTCGTCTCGCTGTCAGTGCATCGACGCGCGAAGATTGCCGGTTCAGGCAGGTGCGGTCATAATGTAGTTCCTTTTGTTAGCCCCTACATATGGAAGGTATCACCGTGAGTCAGAACTCCGACCAGTGTCTTGGTGAATGGATCGATCGTGAGGCGATTGCGGAGGCAATGATTCCGCTGATCGGTCAGCTCTACCGTAATAATAATGTTGTGACCTCTATATATGGGCGTGGTTTGGTTAATCGTTCAGTGATCGCCATTCTCAAGGCGCATCGCTTTGCACGTCAGGTCGATGATGTCGCATTGTCTGTACACGATACCTATCCGCTGCTTAAGGCTATTAGTGAACTTGAGCTAGGTGCCGCTTCCATTGATTTGGCGCGTCTGAGCTTGAAATTCAAGCAGGCGGGGGCAGGGCGTGATCTAAAAGAGTTCCTACGCGAAGAACTGGCTGCCGTTGTAGGTAAGCAGGGCACCGAAAAGCGCCAGGGAACCGATGTGGTTCTGTATGGCTTTGGCCGTATCGGACGTTTGCTTGCACGTATCCTTATCGAGCACTCTGGAAGCGGCGATGGCCTGCGTCTACGTGCCATTGTGGTGCGTAAAGGCGCTGAAAACGATCTGGTCAAGCGCGCCAGCCTGTTGCGTCGCGACTCGGTACATGGCTCCTTTGAAGGCACCATCACCGTTGACGAGACCAACAACACAATTTGTGCAAATGGCACCTTGATTCAGGTGATTTATTCCAACGATCCGACCACAGTCGACTACACCCAGTACGGTATCAATAATGCGATCATTGTTGATAACACCGGTAAATGGCGTGATGCAGAAGGCCTGTCGCAACATCTGAAGTGCCCGGGCGCTGCACGTGTCGTGCTGACTGCGCCTGGCAAGGGTTCGCTCAAGAACATCGTTCACGGTATCAACCACAACACTATCAGCCCGGAAGACAGCATTGTTACGGCGGCTTCCTGCACCACCAATGCTATCGTGCCCGTGCTGAAGGCCATCAATGACAAGTACGGCATCATCAGCGGTCATGTAGAAACGGTTCACTCCTTCACCAATGATCAAAACCTGATCGACAACTTCCACAAAGGTGATCGTCGCGGTCGTAGTGCACCGTTGAACATGGTGATTACCGAGACGGGCGCCGCCAAAGCGGTCGCCAAGGCGCTGCCAGAATTGGCTGGCAAGCTGACAGGTAATGCCATTCGCGTTCCAACGCCCAACGTGTCGATGGCTATCCTGAACCTGAACCTTGAAACAGGCACCAATAAGGAAGAGATCAACGATTATCTGCGTTATATGGCGCTGCACTCTGATCTTCACAAGCAGATCGATTTCGTCAACTCGCCTGAAGTGGTATCCAGCGACTTCGTTGGCTCTCGTCATGCTGGCATAGTAGACGCAGGTGCTACCATTTGCAGCGATAACCGTGTCGTTCTCTATGTGTGGTACGACAACGAGTTCGGCTATAGCTGCCAGGTTGTTCGTGTGCTTGAGGAAATGGCTGGTGTAAACCCACCGGCTTATCCAGCGGTTTAAGCATTGTTCATATGAAGACGGGAGCTTAGGCTCCCGTTTTTATTTATCGCTTTAAATTGAAAAGATTTTCTAGTGTGACGAAAGGTCGCAACGAGAGGATAGGTGTAACCTATATAGAGATCATCGCTTAAATCGGGTTGCCGTAGAGCCGGTGATGATGTGCTCGACGCTCATGAGCGATCGGTTCGTTTTTTCGAGGAGTAATCATGGCTGTCTATAACTATGACGTAGTGGTGCTGGGATCGGGCCCGGCAGGCGAGGGGGCTGCAATCAATGCAGCCAAGCACGGACGCAAGGTGGCGGTCGTGGACAGTCGCCAGGTCATCGGTGGAAATTGCATTCACCTTGGCACCATTCCGTCAAAGGCTCTGCGTAACTCAGTCAAGCAGATCATTCATTTCAACAATAATCCGATGTTCCGCACGATTGGCGAGCCTCGCTGGTTTTCCTTTCCTGACGTGCTCAAGAGTGCTGAGCGCGTCATTGGAAAGCAGGTTAATTCACACACATCCTATTTTGCTCGTAACCGGGTCGATGTGTACTTCGGAACCGCAAGCTTTATCGACGAGCACACGATCAACGTCATAAATCCCAATGGCGGTACCGAACAACTGGTTGGCAAGCAGGTGGTTATTGCAACGGGCTCGCGTCCTTACCGCCCAGCTGATGTTGATTTCTCCCACCCGCGTGTCTATGACAGCGATACCATCCTGACCTTGAGCCATACACCACGGCGCCTGATCATTTATGGAGCAGGTGTCATTGGGTGTGAATACGCCTCCATCTTCAGTGGCCTGGGTGTGCTCGTCGATCTGATCGATACGCGCGATCAGCTGCTGAGCTTCCTGGATGATGAAATCTCCGATGCGCTTAGCTACCACTTGCGCACCAATAATGTGCTCATTCGTCACAATGAAGAGTATGAGCGTATTGAAGGCCTGGAGCATGGGGTCGTTCTTCACCTTAAGTCAGGCAAGAAGCTGCGAGCTGACGCGCTTCTGTGGTGTAACGGGCGCACCGGCAATACCGACCAGCTGGCGTTGGAGAATGTTGGTATCGAGGTGAACAGCCGCGGCCAAATTAACGTGGATGAGAATTACCGCACCAGTTGCCCCAATATCCTGGCGGCTGGAGATGTCATTGGTTGGCCTAGCCTCGCCAGTGCAGCGTTTGACCAAGGTCGTTCAGCTGCCGGTAATATTCTGGATGATGATTCAGCGCGCTATGTCGATGATATTCCTACTGGAATTTATACCATTCCCGAAATCAGTTCTTTGGGTAAAAACGAGCGCGATTTGACGCAGGCTAGAGTACCCTACGAAGTTGGCAAAGCGTTCTTCAAAAGCATGGCGCGAGCGCAGATTTCAGGCGAGCCGGTAGGCATGCTCAAAATCCTGTTCCATCGCGAGACTCTGGAAGTCCTTGGTGTTCACTGCTTTGGCGATCAGGCGTCCGAGATTCTTCACATCGGACAAGCCATCATGAACCAGAAAGGTCCTGGCAATAACATCAAGTACTTCATCAATACGACGTTTAATTATCCCACCATGGCTGAGGCGTACCGCGTAGCTGCCTTTGATGGGTTGAACCGGCTTTTCTAAGCCGGCTTAGCCTGTGGTTTGTGATCATCCAGCACGGTTCTGGCCAGTGCTGGATAATCCGTAATTAAACTGTCTGCACCGAAGTCGATTAGGCGTCGCATCAAGGAGGGCTCATTTACCGTCCATACCGATACATGCAGGCCCTGGCGCTGGGCCTTCAAGAGTCGCTCAGGGGTGCACAGCGTCCAATTGAGCGCAAGTAAATGGCAGCCGTAGTTAGCAGCCACTTTCAGCGGATCCAGCCAGGCGTATTCTGCCACCAGCCCACGTTGAAGCCAGGGAGTGTCACGGTTAAGCGCCCTTAATACTTCCCGTGAGCTGGACGTTATCGTAATACGGTCGCTGAGATTGAAACGTTTCGCCAGCTCATCGATGGCTTTGATGGTGCGTGCAGCCCGGACGCGTGAAGCGCTTTTGACTTCAAGCTGCCAATGCTCGAAATCCACTTGCTTGAAAAGATCCTCAAGGCGTGGAATAGGGCAGGGTCGAGGCCATGAGGGACCTGCCAAACGTGCGTCGTAGGTAACCAGCGTATCGGCAGGCAACTCGGCAACCTTACCTCGACGTCCCGTAGTACGCTTGAGGGTAGGGTCGTGAATGACCATCAATTCTCCATCACTGGACAGGTGGAGGTCCAGCTCGCAGCGGGTTACGCCCACCTGCAGGCACTGCTCAAAGCTGGCTAGCGTGTTTTCCGGGGCCTCGCCTTTGGCTCCTCGATGGCCGTAGATGACTGTCATGGCGTTTCCCTGCGATTAAGTGGCTGATGGTCACGAACCGCATCAATGACACGGTTATTCTCAAAATAGACGCTGAAGTCGCGATAGTCCCAGCGAGTAATGGGCGGCTTACCTACGGCTGGATGTTCTTCGTCCGGCAAACCAAATCGATTCAGCACCTCGGTGCGAAGTTGCCCAGGTTGGGGCAGGGCCGTGTGGGTGTCACCTTGACGACTAATAGGGATCGAGAGCGTATCGGCGAAAACAGCTGTTGGGCCGAGCAACAGTAAAAAACTCAGCCAGTAGTTCACTATTGCTCACCCTTGGGCTGTGCTCTGAGCGTACGGCGCTCATGGGCCTGCTTCTTGAAGATATGCCGAGCAAGCAGCTGACGTTGTGCATCGCTGATGTCTACGAAGCTGGTGCCTATCTCATAACTGTCTGGCGTAGCCGGCTGGCAGTGAATCACTTCAGCTTTCAATTCAAGGCCCAGTGCCTGAGGCATCAGTATCATGCGCAGGCTTAGCTGGCTACCCAGTGAAAACGCCTCTGAATGTTGAAAGCTGATGCCACCCTCGGACAGCACGACAGGTCTGGGTTCTCCGACTTCATGAATCAAATTCCAGGTCAGTGCCTGACCCAGTAAATCGATTCGCTTGTTGAGCAGCTTTATACAGGCGGCAATTGGGCGGTCGCGCTCATTGACGCTACGCAAAAGGTGCTGTGATTCGAACTCCAGAAGATGCATTTCACTTAGCAGATCGAACAAAGGTGACACATTAGGCGTGGCGGATTGTTCTGTCCCGGCAAGTGGGGTGATTTCCAGTGCGATCGAGTCTGTGATGCGATAGTATTCGCGGCGTTCATCCGCGTCTGGTGCGGTCATGGTAAACCCACGGCGATGATCGAAGCGTTGAGTGTAATGCCTGCTGATGGGGGCTTGCCAGTCTGTAAGCTGGCGCTTCGTCAGGGCTGTGAAGCAACAGGGATTCGCTCCGCCTGAAGTGGCGAACGCTACATATATGAGTGTAGTCGAGCTTGGGACTATAACGGCCAGTTCTGTATTGTTTGCCGTTTCCCTTGTCCATAAGGACTCGCTTGCGTCCCATTCCTGCTTAAGCCCGGATATGTTTAGACCACTACCTATCTACATCGGCATGCGTTATGTGCGTGCCAAGCGAAGAAATCACTTCGTTTCATTTATTTCCCTGACCTCCATGGTTGGGCTGGCGCTGGGTGTGCTGGTCATGATCGTAGTGCTTTCGGTCATGAATGGATTCGACCGTGAAATGCGCGACCGCGTCCTGGGGATGATTCCCCATGCCACTGTAGAGTCCTACCAGCCGATTAATGATTGGCGGACTATTGCCGATCAAGCCAGAAAAAATCCTCAAGTGGCCGCGGTTGCGCCGTTTACCCAGCTGCAAGGCATGCTGACCCAGGACAAGGCCGTTCAGACCGTACTTCTCAACGCCATTGATCCGGATGAGGAGCCGAAGGTTTCGATCATCAGTGACTTCATGCGTGAAGGTAAGCTGACGGATCTCAAACCGGGCGGTTTCGGCGTTATTATCGGAACGCTGGCTGCGCAGAAACTGGGCGTTAAAGTGGGTGATAAGGTTACTTATATCGCCCCGGAAGTAGCCGTGACGCCTGCCGGTATGTTTCCCCGGATGAAGCGGCTTACCGTCGTAGGTATTTTTAGCGTCGGGGCCGGAGAGCTGGATGGTTCGGTGGGTCTGATCCATGTTGAGGATGCGGCGCGCCTGCAGCGGTGGCAGCCCAGTCAGGTCCAGGGCATCCGCCTGAAACTGCACGATCTGTTCAAGGCACCCCAAGTCTCATGGGATATTGTCCGGTCGCTGGCAAGTGACAACGAAGACTTCTATGCACGTGATTGGACTCGCACCCATGGCAACCTGTATCAAGCCATCGGTATGGAGAAGACCATGATTGGCCTTCTCCTTCTTCTGATCGTGGCGGTAGCTGCCTTCAATATCATCTCGACATTGGTCATGGTGGTAACTGACAAGACGTCCGACATTGCCATTTTACGGACGTTGGGTGCCACGCCTCGCCAGATCATGTTTGTTTTCATGGTTCAGGGTACTTTCATCGGCGTAATCGGAACCCTGCTTGGCTGCGCCTTGGGAGTTGTCGCTGCGCTTAATGTCAGCGGCTTCATTGCTTGGCTGGAACGTACGACAGGACATCAGTTCCTGAACGCTCAGGTGTATTTCATCAATTATTTGCCGTCCCAGTTGCAGCTCAATGATGTCTTGTGGGTGTGTGGTGCCTCGCTGCTGCTGAGTTTCCTTGCCACCCTGTACCCTTCCTGGAGTGCTGCTCGCACCCAGCCTGCCGAGGCGTTGCGTTATGAGTGATAAAGCCGTACTGCGTTGCCAGAACCTGGGCAAGCGCTACGAAGAGGGACCGCAAACGGTCGACGTCCTGACCGGCGTAGAGTTGGAGCTGCTTCCAGGAGAGCGTGTTTCGATCGTAGGCAGTTCCGGTTCAGGAAAAACTACGTTGCTGAACCTGTTGGGCGGACTGGACACCCCAAGTCAGGGCAGTGTATGGCTGGATGGGGAGGAGCTTTCGGCGCTCAATGAGAAGGCACGCGGCCTGTTGCGTAACCGTGCCATGGGCTTCGTTTATCAGTTTCATCACTTGCTCCCTGAGTTCAGCGCACTGGAAAACGTCTGCATGCCATTGCTTATCGGTCGAATGTCGATAGCTGAAGCCCGCAGGAAAGCTTCTGCATTGCTGGAGCGGGTGGGGCTGGGACATCGACTAAGCCATAAGCCGGCTGAGTTATCCGGAGGCGAGCGCCAGCGGGTAGCCATCGCACGTGCATTGGTCAATGAACCCAAGCTGGTTTTACTGGACGAGCCTACAGGCAATCTGGATCAGCATACGGCCCATGGAATTCAGCAAATGATGCTTGAGCTTTCAACGTCCTTGCGGACGTCCTTTCTTGTAGTAACCCACGACCAGTCGCTGGCCGCTCAGATGGATCGTACGCTGCGCCTGGAAGATGGCCGCCTGGTTCCGGCCTGACGGCCATTCTTCTCCTGAAACAGTGTAAGGCGAAATGTTCAGACCTTTATCTCTTTTTATTGGATTGCGATATACACGGGCAAAGCGCCGTAAATCGTTTATCTCATTTTTCTCGCTGGTCTCCATGATCGGGCTGACGCTGGGCGTATTGGCCATGATTCTGGTGCTATCAGTCATGAACGGCTTTCAGCGGGAGATGCGTACCCGAATCCTGGGAATGGTGCCTCACGCAACCATTAATGCAGAGCAGCCATTCTCGGACTGGAAAAGCGTAGCGGACAAGGCGGTGCAGCAGCCTCATGTATTGGCTGCGGTTCCTTATACCCAGCTGCAGGGCATGCTATCCCAGCGCGGACGCATGCAGCCGCTGTTGGTGGATGGTATTGATCCTGAGCTGGAGCCCAAGGTCTCGATCATCGGTGATCGCATGGTTCAAGGGCAGCTGGATAACCTGAGGGCGGGTGAGTTTGGCATCGTTATTGGCGAGATCACAGCTCATCGCTTCCAGCTGGGTATGGGTGACAAGGTCACCGTTATCGTCCCTGAGGTAACCTCTGCGGCAGGCAACATCACGCCACGGATGCGTCGCTTTACTGTGGTAGGTATCTTCAAGGTCGGTGCAGAGCTTGATGGTTCCCTAGGGCTTATCAATGTAGCGGACGCCGCTCCATTGAAAGGATGGGAGCCAGGGCTCGTTCAGAGCGTTCGTCTGGCATTCGATGATCTGTTCAAGGCGCCACAGTATTCCCGTCAAGTAGCTAATGCCATGGGGCCGGGTTATCAGGCGCAGGACTGGACCAGTACTCAGGGAAGTCTGTTCCAGGCAATGAACATGGAAAAGACCATGATTGGTCTGCTGCTTCTACTGATCGTAGCGGTAGCGGCCTTTAACATCATCGCCACGCTGATCATGGTTGTTGCCGACAAGAAGGCAGATATTGCGATCTTGCGTACATTGGGTGCTACGCCTCGCCAGATCATGTTTGTTTTCATGGTGCAAGGGACCATAATTGGAGTTATCGGCACGCTTGTTGGCGGTGTCCTGGGTGTTATTGCTGCGCTTAATGTAAGCCAGTGGATTTCAGCCCTTGAACGTATTGTCGGGCATAAGATATTTGGCTCTGACATGTACTTCATCAGCAACCTCCCGTCTGAGCTCCAGCTAGAAGATGTAGCGCTAATCTGTTGCGCCGCGTTGTGCATGAGTTTTTTGGCTACGCTTTACCCTGCCTGGCGTGCATCGCGCACAGAGCCTGCCGAGGCATTGCGATATGATTAACGAGGCCGTGCTGCGTTGCGTTGATCTGGGCAAACGCTATGTCGAAGGTCCTGAGACCGTCGAGGTTCTTTCAGGGGTCAATCTGGACCTTCAGCCAGGTGAGCGCATTTCCATTGTAGGCAGCTCTGGTTCAGGCAAAACCACATTACTGAACCTATTAGGTGGCCTGGATACACCGTCTCAGGGCGGTGTTTGGTTGGCAGGCGAAGAGCTTTCCCGACTGGGTGAGAAAGCGCGCGGTCTATTGCGCAATCGTGCCATGGGCTTCGTCTATCAGTTTCATCACTTGCTCCCGGAATTCAGTGCATTGGAAAACGTCTGCATGCCGCTGCTTATTGGCGCTACGCCGATCTCGGAGGCGCGGGAGCGTGCCGCTCAACTGCTTAAGCGGGTGGGGCTGGGGCATCGGTTGAGTCACAAGCCTGCTGAATTATCGGGTGGTGAAAGGCAGCGGGTCGCGATAGCCAGGGCCCTTATCAATCAGCCCAAGGTTGTTTTGCTGGACGAGCCTACAGGCAATCTGGATCAGCATACTGCACACAGTATCCAAGAGTTGATGCTTGAGTTGAGTGACTCGCTGAGCACAGCCTTCCTCATAGTGACGCATGATTTGGCGCTCGCAGCGCAGATGGATCGGTGTTTGAAATTAGCTGACGGACAATTGGCTGACGTATAAGGTTGAACCCGGCAGGATGCCGGGTTGTTGTTCTTGGGCTTCGATGGAGCGGAGTCATGCGCACAGGGATCGTTGCGTTCATTGCAGGCCTATTGGTGCTGCGCTTTCTACCCGAATTGCCTGATCGAGAGGTTCTTGTTGCCTGCTTGATAGTGGCATTCGGTCTGATGTTCCTGCCCCGTGTCTACGTGGCAGGTGCCTTCTTGATAGGCTTTGGCTGGGCCTGCCTGTCGGCTCATTGGGCGCTGGATGAGCGACTGGATGATGGTCTGGATGGACGAATAGTCTGGCTTGAGGGAACAGTTGTAGGGCTTCCTGAGTTGCGCGAAGGTTCGACGCGTTTTCTTTTGGAAAATGCGCAGAGCCGTCGAGGGGCTTTACCAAGCCGTATCCGAGTCTCCTGGTCAAATGCGCCAGCCGTACGATCAGGTGAGCAATGGCGTCTCGCTGTAGAGTTGCAAAAGCCGGGCGGGCTCCACAATCTCCGGGGAATGGATGGCGAAGCCTGGATGCTGGCTCATCGAATCGGTGCAAGCGGTGTCGTTAAGGCAGGGCAACGACTTTCCCGTCAGGCCACCTTGGATGCCTGGCGAGACGCATTAAGGCAGCGGTTATTGCATCTTGACGCCTTTCAGCGAAACGGTGGACTGGCTGCATTGGTTCTGGGCGACGGCTCAGGCGTTTCGACTCAGGATTGGCAGCTTTTACAGGCCACAGGCACCACGCATCTGATGGTTATTTCCGGTCAGCACATTACGCTGCTTTCGGGATTTGTATTTGCGCTGATCGCCGGATTGGCGCGTCTGGGCTACTGGCCTGTCCGGATACCGTGGTTTCCTGTTGCTTGCCTGTCTGCGCTTGTATCGGCGGTAGGATACGGATTTCTGGCAGGCTTTGACGTTCCTGTAAGACGAGCCTGCGTCATGATCGCGCTGATTACACTATGGCGATTACGGTTTCGTCACCTGGGGGCATGGATACCGGTAGGTATTGCCTTGGCGGCTGTGCTGGTGGCTGAGCCGCTGGCAAGCCTTACGGCAGGCTTTTGGTTGTCTTTTATCGCTGTAGGTCTCTTGATATGGATCTTTGGCGGCCGTTTGGGTCAATGGAATCCTTGGCGCAGTTGGGGGCGGGCCCAATGGATGATGGCAGTCGGGCTAGCGCCGGTTTTACTGGCTCTGGATCTGCCTGTCAGTCTGTCGGGGCCGATCGCTAACCTTGTTGCCGTGCCTTGGGTAGACTTTTTAGTGGTGCCAGCCGCCTTGCTGGGTACCGTGTTTCTTCTGATCCTTCCTCCCCTAGGCGAGTTGCTACTGTGGTGTTCAGGCGCGACCCTTGATGGTTTATTCGCATTTCTCGGGTACGTGTCGGCACTGGTTCCTGCGTGGCAGGGAGCATGGATGCCTGCGTGGGCTGTCGCTTTAGGCATGCTGGGTGTGTTGCTATGGCTGGCTCCCGATGGGGTGCCGGTCAGGCCTTTGGCAGTATTTCTGCTGATTCCGTTGTTCTGGCCGCCAGTGACCCGACCAGCGTCAGGACTGGCAAAGGTAACCGTGCTCGACGTCGGACAGGGGTTGTCTGTATTCATACAGACCAAAGGCCACGCCATGCTATACGACGCCGGGCCGCTTAGCGGAAGCTATGATGCTGGCGAAAGGGTGGTAGTCCCCAACCTGAAAGCTACAGGCGTCAGTCATCTAGACATGATGTTGGTCAGTCATGGGGACGCAGATCATGCAGGAGGCGCCGCTGCTGTTTTCAGTGCCTTGAAGGTGGACAAGGTGGTGAGCGGGGAAGTGAAGCGGCTTCCTCCTGGCTTGCATCCGACACCCTGCGAAGATAATCAGCGCTGGGTGTGGGAGGGAGTCTTATTTACTGTCTGGCAGCCTAGCCCCTTGATGAAGGGAAACGCTGCATCGTGCGTGCTGATGGTAGAAGCAGCAGGCGAGCGCCTTTTGCTAACCGGTGATATAGACGAAAAGGCCGAGCGTCGCCTCGTTGAATCTGGGCGGGATATACGGGCTCAATGGTTATTGGCACCTCATCATGGCAGTCGAACGGCTTCGAGCGAGCGTTTTGTCAGTCTGGTAAAACCTGAATATGCCTTGATCTCGAGGGGAATTCACAACAACTTTGGCCATCCACATGCACAAGTGATCAGTCGTTATGAACGTCATGGCGTCCGGATTTACGATACAGCCTTGAACGGTGCAATATCATTTACCCTCGGTAAGCATGATTTGCCGCAAGGCGCTCGTCAGAAGCGTTATTTCTGGCAAGAAAAATAATTGGCGCTTCATGATAGAGTTGCGCACTTTTAAGGAAAGGGTTCAGGGCGTGTTCGAACTGGTCAAAGCAGGCGGCTGGATGATGCTGCCAATTATTCTGAGTTCTATTGTAGGCATGGCTATCGTAGCCGAGCGGTTATGGACACTGCGCCGTGCACGTGTCGTTCCGCCGCAACTGTTGGCTCAGGTATGGAAGTGGCTGCAAGATAATTCGCTCACAAGCGAGAAGCTTAAGGAGTTGCGCGCCAATTCGCCTTTGGGTGAGGTAATGGCTGCAGGGCTTGCCAATTCCCGTCATGGCCGTGAAGTCATGAAAGAGGCCATTGAAGAGGCTGGTAGCCGCATCGTGCATGATCTGGAGCGCTATCTGAATACCCTGGGTACGATTGCTGCCATGGCACCCTTGATGGGACTGCTAGGCACGGTGTTTGGCATGATCGAGATCTTCAGCTCTTTCATGGAAAGCGGTCTGGCCAACGCTCCGGTTCTGGCTGGCGGTATTTCCAAGGCCTTGCTGACCACGGCGGCTGGTCTGATCGTGGCTATTCCTGCCGTATTCTTCCATCGCTTCCTGCTGCGTCGTGTCGATGAACTGATTGTCTCTATGGAACAAGAGTCCATCAAGCTGGTTGAAGTCGTTCAGGGTGATCGTGAAGTAGACTTCGTCACGGAAGGTACCAAAGCGTGAAGTTTCGGCGTAGATCAGGCGGGGCAGCTAGAGACGAGGCCTACGTCAACCTGACATCACTGATCGATGTTGTATTCGTGTTGTTGCTGTTCTTTGTCGTAACCACCACTTTCAACAAGCCGAGCCAGTTGAAACTGGAGCTGCCTGAGGCGCAAAGTGCAGAACCTGCCGAAGCAGCTGCCAAGGACTTGGAAATCAGCATTTCAGCAGACGGCGTCTTTTCTCTGAACGATCAAACGTTGGCTAAAGGTGATCTGACTTCGCTCATGACTGCATTGCAGCGTGAGTCGGGTGGGGATAACAGCGTGCCACTGATCATCTCTGCTGATGGCCGCACGCCTCACCAATCAGTGGTGACGGCAATGGATGCCGCTGGAAAGCTGGGCTTTTCACGAATCCGCATCACAACGGTTGAGGCTCAGGCAGACAAACAGTGAGTATTTCCTCACGGCTTCTCAGGGCTTGGTATCGTGGTCATCCGGCCCTGAATGTACTGAAACCCTTGGAGGCCCTGTATTGTCACGTTGCTCGACGAAAGCGTAGGCGCTTTCTGGAGAGCGACAAGGGTGTTTTCGTTTCACCTGTTCCTGTGCTGGTCGTGGGAAACCTCACAATAGGTGGAACGGGCAAAACTCCGATGATCCTTTGGCTCATCGAGCACTGCCGCGGTCGTGGATTGCGAGTCGGTGTGGTGAGCCGGGGCTATGGTGCAAAACCTCCACATTTTCCCTGGCGGGTAATGCCGGAGCAGCTGCCTGCGGTAACGGGTGATGAGCCTTTGCTTATTGTTCAACGGACCCGGGTTCCGCTTGTCATCGCTCCGAATCGTCCTGCTGCGGTTCAGGAGTTGCTGCGAACCGAGTCGCTGGATCTCATCCTCAGTGATGACGGTCTACAACACTATGCGCTTGCACGTGACCTTGAGCTTGTCATGGTTGACGCGGCAAGGGGCTTTGGCAACAAGCGCTGTCTTCCGGCAGGGCCACTTAGAGAGCCTATTGAGCGACTGCTAAGCGTTGACGCCATTCTTTATAATGGTGGCACCAGCGATACGGAAGATGGCTACTCGGTTCAATTGAAACCAACGGCCTTGATCAATCTAGTATCAGGTGAGCGCCGGCCTCTCAATTATTTTTCTCCTGGCCAGGAGGTTCACGCACTGGCTGGGATTGGTAATCCTGATCGCTTCTTCAAGACGCTCGAAGCATTGCAGTGGCGACCCATTGCCCACCCATTCGCCGACCATGCAGTTTATACCTCTGAGCGACTACGCTTTCAGCCGGCTTTACCATTGATAATGACTGAGAAAGATGCCGTCAAATGCAGAGCCTTTGCCGCTCCTGATTGGTGGTATCTTGCGGTTGATGCTCAGCCTTCAGCAGCTTTTGTTTCGTGGCTGGACAGACGACTAGACCTGTTACAGGCTCAATAACTTATTTACCCAACAAGGATTCCTTATGGATCTCAAGCTTCTCGACATCCTGGCTTGTCCTATTACCAAAAGTCCGCTCAAGCTAAGCGAAGACAAGACCGAGTTGATTAGCAAGGCCGCAGGGCTTGCGTATCCTATCCGGGATGGCATCCCGGTCATGCTGGAAAGCGAAGCCCGTGTCCTCAGCGTTGATGAGCGTCTGGATAAATGACTGTCTCCTATACCGTAGTCATTCCTGCGCGTTTTGCTTCGAGCCGTTTGCCCGGCAAGCCGTTGCAGGATATTGCAGGCAAGCCCATGATTCAGCATGTATGGGAACAGGCGAGTAAGAGCGCAGCCGGTCAGGTGGTTGTGGCTACAGATCATTCCGACATCATGGCAGCCTGCGAGCGTTTCGGTGCACATGCGCTGCTGACGCGTACTGATCACGCTTCAGGTACGGACAGGCTGGCAGAGGTAGCCGAACTTATTGGCCTCCCGGACGATGCCATTATCGTGAATGTTCAGGGGGATGAGCCGCTTGTTCCGCCTGCCATTATCGATCAGGTTGCTCAGAATCTTGCCGCTCATTCCGAGGCGGGCATAGCCACCTTGGCTGAGCCCATTCATGATATCGCCGCGTTATTCAACCCGAATGTTGTTAAGGTTGTCAGCGACAAGAATGGTCTGGCCTTGTCATTTAGTCGAGCGCCTATGCCTTGGGCGCGTGATGCGTTTGTCACAAGCCGCGATATCTTGCCCTCAAGCGTGCCGTACCGACGTCATATCGGTATCTATGCCTATCGAGTAGCATTTCTGAAGGACTTTGTGCGCTGGGGTGCATGCTGGCTTGAAAATGCTGAAGCCTTGGAGCAGCTACGTGCACTTTGGCATGGCGTGCGTATCCATGTAGCAGATGCCATTGAGTCACCAGAGGCCGGAGTAGATACAGCTGAAGATCTGGAGCGGGTTCGCCGAGTCTTGGGAGGCGAATAATGCGTGTTCTGTTTGTCTGCATGGGCAACATTTGCCGCTCCCCTACGGCCGAGGCCATCTTTCGCGACAAGCTTGTCAAGGCTGGCCTATTTGACCGTATTGTTGTCGACTCGGCGGGAACAGGCGACTGGCATGTCGGTAAAGCCCCCGATCCTCGCTCGATCCAGGAAGGTGCTAAGCGAGGATATGATCTTTCAGGTCTGCGGGCTCGACAGATTACGGCTGAAGATTTTCGCTCATTTGACCTTATCTTGGCGATGGACCATGAGAACATGGCCTTTTTGTCCAGGCTTCGTCCTTCCAACGCTTCAGCTGAAGTGGATCTTTTGCTTCGCCGTTATGGTCTTGAGCAGGATGAAGTGCCGGATCCCTATTTTGGCGGAGTTGCTGGCTTCAAGCATGTTATTGACTTGCTTGAAAAGGCATGTGAAGCGCTTGTGCATGAGGTAAGGGGGCCACTTGAGCCTTACTGTACGTGAGTGGGTTTGTCTTAAACCTTTTAATACATTTGGTTTCGATGTGCGGGCACGCTTCTATGCAGAGGCTTACACGGATAATGATGTTCGTGAGGCTATGGCGTTTGCCGACAAGCAGGATGTGCCGCTCTATATCTTGGGCGGAGGCAGCAATCTGGTGCTTACGGAAGATGTTCAGGCTCTGGTGCTGCACATGCGTAGTCAGGGGATCCGACTTCTTGAGGAGGGCTCCTCAGGCCGTGTGATCGTTGAGGCTGAGGCAGGCGAGTCATGGCATGGGCTAGTCGAGACTTCATTGAGTATGGGGCTGAGCGGGCTGGAGAACCTGAGTCTCATACCGGGTACTGTGGGCGCCTCTCCCATGCAGAATATCGGTGCCTATGGTGTTGAGCTAAAGGATGTGTTTCATGGCTTAACGGCATTGGATCGCAAAACTGGCCAGACTTGCGAGTTTACCCTTGAAGAGTGCTGTTTTGGGTATCGAGAAAGCCGATTCAAGCAGGAGCCTGGCCGTTGGGTCATATTGCGGGTTCGTTTCAATCTAAATCGACACGGTACTTTGCGTCTGGATTACGGTCCTGTTCGCCAGCGCTTGGTGGAACAGGGCGTTGATGAACCGTCTCCCCAGGCAGTAAGCAAGGCCATTATTAGTATTCGACGGGAAAAACTGCCTGACCCTGCCATGTTGGGCAATGCGGGCAGTTTCTTCAAAAATCCTGTGGTTTCAAATCAATTGGCTACAAGACTTAAGGAGCGCTATAGCGATCTGGTCGTTTACCCTGTCACGGATGACCAGGTAAAGCTTGCAGCGGGTTGGTTAATTGATAAGGCTGGCTGGAAGGGCTTTCGGGAAGGGGACGCAGGCGTTCATGCGCAGCAGGCGCTTGTACTGGTTAATTACGGTGCAGCGTCGGGTAAGGATATTCTTGATCTTGCTCAGCAAATTCGCACTGATATCGAGAGTCGGTTTTCTGTCCTGTTGGAGATGGAGCCCGGAGCGCTGAATTAGCGGTAACGGCATAATAAAAAGGGATGCATATGCATCCCTTTTTATTTGTTGAGGTATCAGGGCTGCGGTTTAGGCGCCTGCTTTTCCTCTTCGCTTTCAGATGGCTTTTGCTCTTCCACAGCATCCTGCTGAGGTTGTTGCTGCTCTACTGCTGGCTTTGGCAGGGCAAGCTCTGCAGGAATTTCGGCAGACTCAACCCTTTGAGCTGGCAGTTGATTCAAGCTTTCCGTGCTTGGCATAACAATCTCGGCCGTCATGGCAGGCTGGCTTTCTTTCGAGGGCTCATCCAATGGTTTTTCCACATGTACATTCTCCAGGCGTTCTTGTGCCTGAGTAATGCCAGAGGGGGGGGCGACTTCAACAACAGGTTCTGAATCGGCCGCCAGGACTGGGGAAGCATGCTCTTCGATCGCTGGGATTTCAGCAGGCGAGGAGGTAGCCGGAGCCGTCGGGCTGACAGATGTTGCAGCCTGTGCCACAGCAGCTTCCTCCTGTTCACGCGCCAAGCGCTCGGCCTCACGCTGATGGCGACGACGCTCACGGGGATCGTTAGGCGCACGTCCAACGGCCGGTGGGGTTAACTTAGGCTGTGCTCCAATGTCAGGCGTGTCTTCGCTTGCCTGAACGAGGGGCTGAGCCTCGGAAGAGACCTCCACGGGGGATGCGGCTTTCTCTTTCTGCACAGGCGCCGTTTCATTGACTGCCTGGGTAGGCTCCTCGGCTTGAGGAGCTTCAACCTCTACTACCGCTACCGTCTGATGAGTTTTCAAAGTAGTCTCGTGCGAGACTACTTCAACGACAGGCTGCTCTTCAGTGTGGTTAGGTGCAGAAACATCCTGGGCGACGACTGCTTCTGCTTCCGCCTGGGTCTGATTTTCCTGTTTGGGCTCGTTTCTTTCCGTTACGGTTGTGGCTTCAGCTGCTTGGGCATTGACCACTTCGGCAACCACAGCGGCGTTGGCAAGAGATTCAGTGTTGGATTCTCCCGTCAAGGCAACAGATTCGTTGTCGTTTGACTCGCCATGAGTGTCACGCTGACGTTCACGGCGATTGCTGCGACGACGCTGGCCGCGGGAGCGACGGCGTGGACGCTCATCGCTGTCTTGATCGTCATTCTGATCGTTCAGCTCTTCGTCGTTCAGTTGCTCGGCGTCAACTGTTGCATCCTGACGTGTTTCGGCCTCTTCTCTGGTCTGACGGCGTTCGGCGCGGGAAGGACGTTCGCTGCGGCTGGGTTGTTCCTCGCGGGCAGGGCGCTCGTCCTTGTTTGCACGCTCTTCACGGGCAGGACGCTCTTCGCGTGGTTGGCGTTCCTCACGGGCGGGACGCTCTTCGCGTGGCTGACGTTCCTCGCGGGCAGGGCGTTCTTCACGGCTCTGACGCTCTGCTCGTGGCTGACGCTCTTCACGTGGTTGGCGCTCTTCACGGGTCGGACGTTCTTCTCGAGCGGCCTGGCGCTCTTCGCGTGGAGGGCGCTCGGTACGCGGTTGGCGCTCTTCACGGGTCGGACGCTCTTCGCGATTGTCACGGGCCTGCGACTGACGTTCTTCGCGAGGCTTGCGTTCTTCATCGCGACGGTTGTCACGGCGACGATTCTGCTGACGACCATTGCGGCGCTCATCAGTACGACGTGCTTCGCCATTGGGCTGGGCAGTTTCGGCTACAGCGGCAGGTTCTTCCGTCTTGCCAGCAAACAGACTGACCAGGGAGCGCACTAAGCCCTTAAAGAGGCTTGGCTCCGGCTGATGAGCAGGTTTGCTGGGTGCTTCGACCTGAGGTGCCGGAGTGCGCTCGGGTGCGACCTTGACTGCAGCTTCTTGGCGAACAAGGGTTCGTGTAGCGCTTGCGGGCTGGATCTCTTCGGCCTCGCTGTGAGTCATTTCATAGCTGGACTGGCCGTTCAGAAGATCCGGGTTGTCATCACGCAGGCGTATCACTTCGAAATGCGGGGTTTCGATGTGATCATCCGGTAGGATGATGATGCGAACCCGTGTGCGTAGTTCAATTTTGGTGATGCTGTTGCGCTTTTCATTCAATAGGAACGAGGCGACCTGTAAGGGTACGCGTGCTCGAACCTCTGCTGTCCGATCCTTGAGTGCTTCTTCTTCGATCAGGCGCAGGATGGCAAGCGACAAGGATTCGACGTCTCGGATAATGCCCTGACCGTTACAACGTGGGCAGACGATGCCGCTCGTCTCGCGTAAAGAGGGGCGCAGCCGCTGGCGAGACATTTCCAGAAGGCCAAATCGAGAAATGCGACCGATCTGTACTCGAGCACGATCAGCCTCAAGCGCCTCCCGCATGCGATCTTCAACGGCGCGCTGATTTTTCACCGGTGTCATGTCGATGAAATCAATAACGATCAAGCCGCCGATATCCCGTAAACGCAACTGGCGAGCGATTTCCTCGGCCGCTTCTAGGTTCGTTTGCAGGGCTGTCTCTTCAATATCGCCACCTTTGGTAGCGCGTGCAGAGTTGATATCGATCGAAACAAGCGCTTCAGTAGGGTCGATAACAATCGAGCCGCCAGAGGGCAGCTTTACTTCACGTTGAAAGGCAGTTTCGATCTGACTTTCGATCTGGAATCGATTGAACAGCGGTACGCTGTCCTGATAGAGCTTGATCTTGCTCTGGTACTGAGGCATGACCTGACGAATGAAGCTTAGTGCTTCTTCCTGAGCCTCTACGCTATCAATAAGCACTTCGCCGATATCCTGGCGAAGATAATCACGAATGGCTCGAATGATGACGTTGCTTTCCTGATAGATCAGGAAAGGCGCACTACGCTCGACAGAGGCTTCCTTGATAGCGGACCAGAGCTGCAGTAGGTAGTCCAGATCCCACTGCAGCTCTTCGGTGCTGCGGCCAAGGCCCGCTGTGCGGACAATCAGTCCCATGTCGGCTGGGGCATCCAGTCCATTCAGGGCTTCGCGCAGCTCGTTGCGCTCTTCACCCTCGATGCGGCGGGAAATGCCACCTGCACGTGGGTTGTTTGGCATCAGAACCAGATAGCGACCAGCCAGGCTGATAAAGGTAGTTAACGCAGCGCCCTTGTTGCCACGCTCTTCCTTTTCAACCTGAACAATGACTTCCTGCCCTTCGGACAGAACTTCCCTGATGTTGATGCGACCTTCTGGCGCTTTCTTGAAGTATTCGCGAGAGATTTCTTTGAGAGGGAGAAAGCCGTGACGCTCTGAACCGAAGTCGACAAATGCGGCCTCGAGGCTGGGCTCGATACGAGTGATGCGGCCTTTATAGATATTGGCCTTTTTCTGTTCACGAGCCCCTGACTCGATATCCAGATCAAATAGTTTTTGGCCATCTACTAACGCAACACGTAGCTCTTCAGGCTGCGTGGCATTGATGAGCATTCTTTTCATGTAATACCGTCGGTTTCCGGGCTACCGGAAACGGCGTGCGGCACACACGACTCGCCGAGGGTCGGTGCTTGGGGTCGTATCAAAGGCGGAGCCATCCGCCTTCGTGTCCAGCAGTACTCGGTTGTATGCCGAGCCGCGACTACGTCTCCTGCTTGCTGTCGTAACAGCAGCAACGTCAAACAGTCAGGAGGAGGAATAAGCTGTCAAAAGCGGACGAATAAGCGTCTAAGCCAGGCATTACCGGCTACACAGTTCAACAGCGGTACATCTCCACCCTTCACGTATCCTTCAGGAATCCTGGTGCCGCTCGCAGAATCCGGAGCGGTTGTTTTTTGTACTCACCTTCAACAGTGGGCACGGTGTTTTTATAAGGCTTTTGTTTTAAGTGGCACGTGTACTGCTTATAGCCATACGAACCACTCGAAGGACGGCCTGACGTCCACTGAACATGTTTATGACAGGGAGCTTATTTACAAGCGCTGTGTCATGCCAGGGTTATTGGCTTCCGGGACTATAACAGCAACCATTAAGTGCTTCAATTAAGTGGAAATTGCTATTATGTAGCAATGACTAATCCTACTTCTTCCAACAATGGCGTACAGCTCTTCGAAGTTTCTTCAGAGCTGGCTGGCCAGCGTATCGATAACTATCTGCGTACTTTGCTCAAAGGTGCGCCGAAAACCTTCATTTATAGAATACTTCGCAAGGGTGAAGTGCGTGTTAATAAGGGGCGTATAAAGCCGGATTATCGGCTGCAAGCCGGCGATATCATTCGTGTCCCTCCTATGCGGTTGCCTGAAAAAGATGAACCTGCACCTGTCTCCCAGGCGCTTGCCGAGTTGATGGAGGCTGCGATTGTCTATGAAGACAAGACACTGATCGTTATCAATAAGCCTGCAGGTATTGCCGTTCACGGAGGGAGTGGTGTCAGCCTAGGCGTTATAGAGGTCTTTCGTCAGATTCGTCCAGATGCCAAAGACCTTGAGCTGGTTCATCGCCTGGATCGGGATACCTCGGGTCTGCTCATGATTGCCAAGAGGCGCAGCATGCTGCGTCATTTGCATGAGGCCTTGCGTGGAGATGGAGTCGACAAACGCTACCATGCGCTGGTTCGTGGTCACTGGCCTGCAGCAAAAAAACAGATTCGAGCGCCTTTGATGAAAAACAACTTGCGTTCCGGTGAGCGGATGGTTGAAGTCAATGTAGAGGGTAAGGACGCTCTCACGGAATTTCGAGTGCTCAGACGCTACGGTGATTTCGCTACTCTAGTAGAGGCAAAGCCGGTCACAGGACGTACTCACCAGATTCGTGTTCATGCCAAGCACGCAGGTCATTCCATTGCAGGGGATCCTAAGTACGGTGATGAGGCGTTTTCCAGGGAGATTCGGGATTTGGGCGGTAAACGGCTGTTTCTTCATGCTGCCAGTCTTAATGTACCGCTCCCCGATGGGGAAACATTGCAACTGACTGCTCCTGTTGATGAGACCTGGGCGGCTACATTGAGTCGACTGGATGCCTAATTACGACTTGCTGGTATTTGACTGGGACGGGACGCTCTCTGACTCGGTTGGTCGCATCGTGGACGTTATGCAGGCAGCTGCCGCCGACCTTCGGCTCCCCGTTCGAAGCGATCGATCGATTAAGTCCATTATCGGGCTGGGCTTGCCAGAGGCCATCCAGACGCTTTACCCGGAGATGACGCCAGGAGCTGTGGAGCGTTTTCGTCAGTGTTATAGCGATCATTTCGTTATGCGTGAGCAAGAGCCTTCTCCGTTTTTCGAGGGTGTGGCTGAAGGCTTGGCAGCGTTTCGGCGCAAAGGCTATCGTTTGGCTGTTGCTACCGGTAAAAGCCGAAGAGGGCTGGATAGGGTGCTTGCAGCCAAGGGGCTGGCTGACTTCTTTGACGTAACGCGTTGCGCTGATGAAACGGCCAGCAAGCCGGATCCGTTAATGCTTAACGAGATCTTGGCGCATTGTCAGGTGCATCCGTCAAAGGCGCTGATGATCGGGGATGCACCATTCGACCTTGAAATGGCTCGCAGAGCGCAAATGGCCTCGGTTGCAGTCAGTTACGGTGCTCAGCCAGTTGAGGTGCTGCGTAATTACGAGCCAACGCTTGTGGTTGATCGTTTTGAGGAGTTGCGTGTCTGGTTGGATGCGTAACGATTAATTGAACCAAGCAGGACTACCAATGGCAGATGATTGGAAAGCGTCGGATCGCCCGGCGGATGAAAAAAGCTGGAAGCTCATCGAAAAGGCGATGCTGGCCAGCGTGCATGAGCAAAGAAGGGCACGTCGTTGGGGAATCTTTTTTAAATTCCTAACGTTTACTTATCTTTTTATCATGCTGGCGCTCTTTGTTCCTTTTTCCGGGCTCAAGGGAGAAGCCTCGCGTGAGGGTTCCCATACGGCGCTTATTGAGGTGAAGGGAACCATTGCGGCTGATGAGAAGGCGAGTGCCGACAATATTGTTGGAGCACTGCGCGATGCCTTTAAAGACGAAGGTACCAAAGCCGTTATCCTTCGTATCAATAGCCCAGGAGGCAGTCCTGTGCAGTCAGGTTATGTCTATGACGAGATCAAGCGTCTGCGTGGATTGCATCCTGACATCAAGCTTTATGCCGTGATTTCTGATCTGGGAGCTTCGGGCGCCTATTACATCGCCAGTGCTGCCGATGCCATCTATGCTGACAAGGCCAGTCTTGTGGGCTCAATCGGCGTAACGGCAGCATCCTTTGGCTTTGTCGGAACCATGGATAAGCTAGGCGTTGAGCGTCGCGTTTACACATCCGGTGAGCACAAGGCCTTTTTGGACCCCTTCCAGCCTGCTAAAGAAGAGGAGACCCGCTTCTGGCAACAGGTGCTCGATACTACACATCAGCAGTTTATCGATAGCGTGAAAAAGGGGCGTGGTGATCGCTTGAAGGTCGAGGGTCATCCTGAGTTGTTTTCCGGGCTCGTATGGTCTGGAGAGCAAGCGCTTGGGCTGGGGCTAATCGATGGCCTGGGCAGTGCTAGCTTTGTGGCTCGGGAGGTGGTTGGTGAAGAAAAGATTGTGGATTACACCGTTCAGGAGAGCCCATTCGACCGCTTTGCCAAGCGCCTGGGGACCAGTGTGGCGGAGCGCCTGGCATTGCTGGTGGGGTGGCAGGGACCTGTGTTGCGATAAGTTGAGAGGCTGATGCTAGGGTACTACCACGCCCTCATTGAGTAGGAGATCGGTCAGCCGAATAAGCGGCAGGCCGATCAAGCTGGTCACGTCCTCTCCTTCGGTAGAGCGAAAAAGGGTAATTCCCAGCCCCTCGACTTTAAAGCTTCCAGCGCAGTCATAGGGTTGTTCAATATTGAGGTAACGCTCGATTTGATCGCTTTCCAGCGTACGGAAATGAACGGTAAACGGTACGCAATCCAGCTGGCAGGTTCCGGTTTGAGTATTGAGCAGCGCGAGCCCGGTCATGAACGTCACGCTTTTTCCGCTGGCATTCGACAGTTGCTTATGGGCGCGCTCGTATGTCAGAGACTTGCCAAGTATCTGGCCGTCAAGCGAGGCGGTTTGATCGGAGCCAATAATAAGATGGTTGGGGTAATTAGGCGCCAGCGCGCGGGCCTTGGCTTCAGCCAGTCGCATAGCCAAATGACGAGCGCTTTCGCCTGGATGAGAGCTTTCGTCTATATTAGGTGAAGCGTATGTAAAGTTTAGTTTCAGGCGAGCCAGCAGTTCGCGTCGATAGGGTGAGCTTGAAGCGAGCAGTAACGGAAGCATTATAATGAGTCTCTGTGAACGCAGAATCGTCGGTCTAACCGACCAAAAGTCAGCAAAGGATACTATCCTTTGCCTAATTTCCTTTGACAGGCCTGAGGTCGTCTCTATAATGGCGCGCTTATGTTGAATGGGCCACTTCCACCTCACGTAGATCCACGCAAACTGGCTGATCGCGGTGTCACGCTTCGGGGTGAACTGCCGGTATCTAGTTTGCCACGTCTTTGCGAGCAGCTGTCGAGCACTGAGGGAACGGTGAAGGCCGTCCTCGAGTTCTTCCGTGATGAGCAAAGGCTTGTCGTCATTCATGGCGCACTGGATACTGAAGTGCAAATGGTATGTCAGCGATGCCTGGAGCCGGGCGCGTTTCCTGTACACGGCGAGTACGATTACGCAGTGCTATGGGAAGGGCAGTCGGCGGATGCGTTGCCAAAAGGTTATGACGCACTGGAAGTCGGTGAAGAGCCTTTGGATCTGATTGGTTTGATTGAGGATGAGCTTTTGCTTGCCTTGCCAATCATTCCAACTCATGAGCCCGGCATCTGCCATCATCCAGCAGGATTCGAAGCGCCTGAAGCGCCCGAAGAAAGCGCGGACGAGGAAAAGCGAGCCAACCCGTTCAGCGTACTGGCGCAGTTGAAGCGTGACCCAAACGTTTAGGAGTTAATGAGTTATGGCTGTTCAGCAGAACAAAAAATCCCGTTCCGCCCGTGATATGCGTCGCTCCCACGATGCGCTCGAGCCGAATGCATTGTCTGTAGAAAAGAGCACTGGTGAAGTTCACCTGCGTCACCATGTGTCTCCGGACGGTTTTTACCGTGGTCGTAAAGTGATCGACAAGGGTTCCGACGAGTAATCCTTGTCGTCACCTGTCATCGCTATCGATGCAATGGGCGGGGACTTCGGTCCCCGCTGCATTGTGCCTGCCTGTATTTCCTTCCTCGCTAGTCATCCTGCCGTTACGTTGATCCTTGTTGGTGATCCTGATGTCATCCAAGGCCATGTCGATCAGTTCTCATTTGATGATTCTCGTCTGCGTATCCATGTAGCCACTCAGGCCGTTGATATGGCGGAAAAGCCTTCTTATGCCCTTCGTAACAAGCCTGACTCTTCCATGAAGGTTGCGCTGGGGCTGGTTGCTAGTGGCGAGGCTGACGCATGCGTTAGTGCAGGTAATACTGGCGCCCTGATGGCCTTTGCTCGACAGACGCTGGATACGCTTCCTTGGATAGAGAGGCCGGCCATCTATACCCATCTGCCTGTGATGGGTCGTCAATGTGTATTGGTGGATCTTGGCGCTAATCTCGACTGTTCCGCTCTCAATCTTTACCAGTTTGCATGCCTGGGGGCCGCTGCTGCTAAAGCAACAGGGATACATGAACCTCGAGTCGCTCTTTTGAATGTAGGTGTTGAGCCGACCAAAGGTAATAGTGTCGTCCAGCAAGCATCAATCCTGCTGGAGAAGTGCAGGCGCCTTAACTATGTCGGCTTCATCGAGGCGAACGCAGTGTTCCGGTCTGAAGCGGATGTGGTGGTGTGTGACGGATTTGTTGGCAATGTCCTGCTTAAAGGAAGCGAGGGGCTTATTTCCATGCTTTTCAAGCAGTTGGAAGGGGCGCCTGTTTTTCTAAGGCTCCTGGCTGCTCCCCTGTTATATCGTCTGCGAAAAGAGATGATGCCTGCCCGCTATAACGGTGCCGGTTTTCTCGGGTTGCGTGGACTGGTTATTAAAAGTCATGGCAGTGCTGATGAGTTCGGCTTTCAGCGTGCGATAGAGCAAGCGGTGCAGGCAGTAGAGCTTCGCCTGGATACCTTGATAAAGGCGAATTTTCTGGACCTTTATGAGGATTCAGTGCCTAAGTGTGACTGACCTCGGTTGCCTGACATCAAACCAAGAACCTGCTGCGGCATGCTGTTAGGCTGTGGCTTTTGATGAGACTAAAAAGAGATCGACTATGTCTGCTTCTTTCGCTTTCGTATTTCCAGGCCAAGGCTCACAGTCCTTGGGTATGCTGGCCGATATTGGAGCTCAACATTCGCAGATACGCGATACGTTTGCTGAGGCTTCTGATGCGCTTGGCTACGATATCTGGTCACTGGTTCAGCAAGGTCCGGAAGAGCAGTTGAATCAAACGGACAAGACTCAGCCCGCCATTCTGACGGCGTCCATTGCCTTGTGGCGACTGTGGGAGGCAAGGGGAGGCGTACGTCCTTCTTATGTGGCAGGTCATAGTCTTGGCGAATATTCCGCTCTGGTTGCTGCAAGTGCTCTGGCCTTTACTGACGCTGTAAGGCTCGTTGAGCGCCGTGGACAGCTGATGCAGGAGGCTGTGCCAGCGGGCGAGGGCGCAATGGCCGCTATCCTGGGGCTAGAAGATGCAGATATCGTTAACGCCTGTGCTGAAGCGGCCCAGGGTGATGTTGTGAGCGCAGTGAATTATAATGCGCCTGGGCAGGTGGTCATTGCAGGTAACGCAGCTGCAGTGATGCGAGCTGTCGAGCTATGCAAGGCGCGTGGCGCAAAACGTGCGGTTCCGCTTCCGGTAAGTGTGCCCTCCCATTGTGAGTTGATGCGTCCGGCAGCGGAGCGCTTTGCCGAGGCTGTTAACGCGATCCAATGGCAGCAGCCCTCCATTCCGGTCGTTCAGAATGTAAACGCCGGAGTCAGTGCAGATCTTACAGCGCTGAAGCAGAACCTGCTGGCGCAATTGTACAGTCCGGTGCGCTGGGTTGAGTCCGTTCAACTGCTTGCGGACAAAGGGGTTATTCAACTGGTAGAGTGCGGGCCCGGAAAAGTCCTGGCAGGTTTGAACAAGCGGTGTGTCAAAGGTATAGAGACCTATAGTCTTGACGCGCCTGATGCTTTTGTTGCTACCCAAGCAGCATTGGCTTGATTTAAGGAGAAAACATGAGCCTCCAAGGTAAAGTCGCATTGGTAACCGGTGCAACACGTGGCATCGGACAGGCCATTGCTCTTGAGCTCGGACGCCTCGGGGCTACCGTGATCGGTACGGCTACCAGCGAAAGCGGTGCCTTCCGTATCAGCGAAAGCCTGAAGGCCAATAGTATAGAGGGCACCGGACTGGTGCTGAACGTTGCAGACAACGCTTCGGTGACGGCGGCGTTGGAACAGATTCAGCAGCAATATGGTGCGCCTGCTATTCTGGTCAATAATGCTGGCATCACGCGAGATAATCTGATGCTGCGCATGAAAGACGACGAGTGGTTCGATGTAATCGATACCAACCTGAACAGCCTGTTCCGTTTGTCGAAAGCCGTATTGCGTGGGATGACCAAAGCTCGTTGGGGGCGCATCATCAGCATAGGCTCTGTTGTCGGGGCTATGGGTAATGTTGGCCAGGCCAATTATGCTGCCGCCAAGGCCGGTCTTGAGGGGTTTACTCGGGCGTTGGCTCGTGAAGTAGGTTCCAGAGCGATCACGGTAAATGCCGTGGCTCCAGGGTTTATTGATACTGATATGACGCGTGAGCTGCCAGACGCTCAGCGTGAAGCGCTTCTGACTCAAATTCCACTGGGTCGATTAGGGCAAGCTGAAGAAATTGCAAAAGTTGTCGCCTTTTTAGCAACGGACAGTGCTGCGTACGTTACAGGTGCTACTGTTCCAGTTAACGGCGGAATGTATATGAGTTAAGCGATTTTTGACGGGTTGAACGACTTTTTGTGAATTTTCAAGACTAGCAAAAAGTCAGTTCAGAGGTCAGGATGTCGCGTCAGCTTGAAATATTGAAAACCCTTTCTATACACTTACGCGCAGTCCGGCTGCACGGATTATTCCATAGGAGTGAAAACACGGTATGAGCACCATCGAAGAACGCGTTAAGAAGATCGTCGCTGAACAACTCGGCGTGAAAGAAGAGGAAGTAACCAACAGCGCTTCCTTCGTCGAGGATCTGGGCGCCGACTCCCTTGACACCGTTGAGCTGGTGATGGCTCTGGAAGAGGAATTCGAAACTGAAATCCCGGACGAACAAGCCGAAAAGATCACCACTGTTCAGGAAGCTATCGACTACATCGTTGCTCACCAGCAATAAGTCGGTTCTTCTGTAGAACACGAAAGCCGCACGCCTGTCCAGGCGTGCGGCTTTTCTATATAACGGTCATCAATGTAATAACTTTAGATGATCGAACAAACGAGCTATGAGGAAATCGTTGTGTCACGTAGACGCGTCGTGATCACGGGCATGGGCATGGTATCGCCGCTGGGCGGGGACGTGCAAAGCAGCTGGGAAGGCATTCTTGCTGGTCGCAGCGGTATTGCCCCGATTGAACACATGGACGTTTCTGCCTTTGCTACCCGCTTTGGGGGATCAGTCAAAGGATTCAACGTAGAAGATTATCTCTCTGCGAAAGAAGCTCGGAAACTCGACCTCTTTATTCAATATGGCCTGGCGGCTAGCTTCCAGGCTATGCGTGATTCTAGACTTGAAGTGACAGATGCCAATCGGGATCGAATTGGTGTCGCCATGGGGTCTGGTATTGGTGGTCTCTCCAATATCGAGAACAACTGCAAGGCCTTGTTTGATCAAGGTCCCCGCCGTATTTCGCCATTTTTTGTCCCTGGCTCGATCATTAACATGGTCTCCGGCTTCCTTTCCATCCACTTGGGATTGAAGGGGCCTAATTATGCAATCGCTACAGCATGTACAACCTCCACGCATTGTGTAGGTATGGCTGCACGTAACATTGCCTATGGTGATGCTGATGTCATGGTGGCTGGCGGTGCCGAAATGGCTACCTGCGGGCTAGGGTTGGGTGGTTTTGGTGCTGCACGGGCACTTTCTACCCGAAATGAAGAGCCTACTAAGGCCAGCAAACCTTGGGATCGTCAGCGAGACGGCTTTGTGCTGTCTGATGGCGCGGGTGCATTGATTCTGGAAGAGCTAGAGCATGCTCAAGCGCGTGGCGCCCATATTTATGCTGAGCTTATTGGGTTTGGCATGAGCGCTGATGCGTTTCATATGACGGCCCCCCCTGAAGATGGCGCTGGCGCAGCACAGTGCATGAGCAATGCACTGAAAGATGCGCGAATCGATCCATCCCAGGTCGATTACATCAATGCGCACGGTACGTCCACGCCTGCTGGTGATATGGCAGAGGCTTCTGCGGTCAAGCGGATCTTTGGTGAGCATGCCTACAAATTGTCGGTGAGCTCTACCAAGTCAATGACTGGGCATCTGTTAGGGGCTGCCGGGGCTGTTGAAGCCATTTTCAGCATCCTGGCCATTCGTGACCAACTGGCGCCACCTACCATCAACCTGGATGATCCGGATGATGGCTGTGATCTGGACTTTGTGCCGCATAAGCCAAAGGCAATGCCTATCGAGATCAGCCTGTCCAACTCCTTCGGCTTCGGTGGTACTAATGGTAGTTTGATCTTCCGTCGCTTTTCTGAGTGATGAAAGACTGGGTTAATGGTCAGCCGGATGAGGCTGGCCTTTCCTTCCGGGATCGTGGTTTGGCATATGGCCATGGGCTTTTCGAAACGATAGGCGTCCATAACGGCCAACCACGATTCCTTGATGATCACCTGATGCGGCTGCTTGAGGGATGTCGTCGTCTGGCAATTCCCTTGGAGCTTGATGCAGTCAGGCTTGAAATTCTTGAGTATGCTGCGTTGCTACGCAACGGTGTAGCCAAGCTGATCATTACGGCCGGCCTCGGTGAACGGGGTTATGCGGCTCCGTCGAATCCACTTCCGCAACGTCTTCTGCTGGCCTCTCCTGTGCCTCGCTATCCATCTGAGAATGCTGAGCAGGGGATCCGCCTGTTTCCCTGCCAGACACGTCTGGCTTGCCAACCGCTATTGGCTGGACTCAAGCACCTGAACCGTCTTGAGCAGGTATTGGCGCGGGGAGAGTGGCAGGGAGCAAACTATGCTGAAGGCCTCATGTGTGATGCATTTGGGCATGTTGTAGAAGGCGTTTTCAGTAACCTTTTTATCGTGTCCAGGAACACATTGATAACGCCTGCGCTTGATAGCTGTGGTGTCGCTGGCGTGATGCGCTCCTATCTTCTTCGCTGCGCGGATGGGCTTGGCGTCATGACCGAAATCAGGCCGGTGACGTTGAGTGAGTTCATGGCCGCTGATGAGGTATTTATGTGCAACAGTCAATATGGTGTTTGGCCAGTATGTACGTATGCTGAGCATGAATGGCCAATAGGCCCGTTGACACGTCAACTTCAACAGATTGCCTCGAAGGCTCTGGATTCGTAATGCGAAAATTATTGGTTCTGCTCGAGGGCGGCTTGCTTTTGATAGGGCTGGCGCTAGCCGGAATGGGCTGGTTGCAACACAAGGCACTCGAGCAGCCTGTGGCGGTTGGCCAGGAACAGCTTGTCGAAATACCCAAGGGCGCTACGCCGGGCGGTATGCTCCGGCATCTTGAGGAGGAGAAGTTACTGAGCGGTTCCTTCTGGTTGCGTTTGTATTGGCGTTTCAATCTTTCCGGACAGGCTCTGCACAGCGGTGAGTACCGAGTAACGCCAGGGATGAGTGTTCGTGAATTACTTGCCCTCTGGCAAAAAGGCGAGGTGGTCCAATACAACGTTACGCTCGTTGAAGGCTGGAACTTCCATCAGGTTCGGGATGCCTTGGCTCGTCAGGAAAAGCTGGAGCAAACATTGGCTGGACTGAGTGACGAAGACGCCATGGTACGTTTAGGCAAGCCTGGTATGCATCCCGAGGGACGTTTCTTTCCCGACACCTATCGTTATGTAAAAGGAATGCGCGACGTCGAAATTCTGAAGCAGGCCAGTCAACGTTTGGAGCAGGTTCTTGCCGAGGAGTGGGAAGCGCGCGCCCCGGATGTGCCCTATCAGGAGCCGTATCAGGCTCTGATCATGGCCTCTTTAGTGGAGAAGGAAACCGGGGTTCCGCAAGAGCGACCTCAGATAGCAGGCGTTTTTGTACGCCGGCTGGCATTGAACATGCTCCTGCAGACAGATCCTACGGTTATCTACGGGCTGGGTGACAACTACAAGGGCAAGTTGACCCGAGAATATCTCCGCCAACCTACGCCTTATAATACCTACGTGAACCCTGGTTTACCTCCTACGCCTATCTCCATGGTAGGGCGGGAAGCGATTCATGCTGCGCTGCATCCTGAGCCAGGTAAAAGTCTTTACTTCGTAGCGCGCGGAGACGGAACGCATGTGTTCTCCGATGATATCGATGCCCATAACCGCGCTGTTCGTGAGTATCAACTTAAACGCCGAGCCGATTACCGTTCGAGTCCGGCACCTATTACCAAGGAGTCTGAGTGAGCGGGTTGTTTATTACGCTGGAGGGGCCGGAAGGGGCAGGTAAAAGCACTAACCGTGATTATCTGGCAAGGCAATTACAATCGCATGGCCTTGAAGTGGTGTTGACACGTGAGCCTGGTGGAACTCCATTGGCCGAGCGCATCCGCGGACTTTTGCTCGACCCCTGCGATGAGGGCATGCATGCGGATACTGAGCTGCTGCTTGTGTTTGCTGCACGTGCACAGCATTTAAACACTGTAATTAAGCCTGCCCTTGATCGTGGTGCGGTTGTCCTGTGTGATCGATTCACTGATGCGACCTACGCGTATCAGGGCGGGGGGCGTGGGCTTTCGGAAGCACGCATTGCCACCTTGGAGCACTTTGTTCAGTCAGGCCTGCAGCCTGATCTTACCTTGGTGTTCGATTTACCTATCGAAATAGGACTTGAAAGAGCAGCCAAACGAGGTCGCCTCGACCGGTTTGAGCGGGAACAACACAGCTTTTTCGAGGCCGTAAGGCAGACTTATCTCTCCCGTGCCGCGGCTAGTACCGACCGCTATCGGGTGATTGACGCAGCCCAGTCGCTTGCCGATGTACAACAACAACTTGATCAGCTTGTGCCTGAGTTGTTGGAGCGCGCCCGTGGTTGAGCGGTACCCGTGGCAATCGGAACTATGGGAGCGGCTGACTCATCGTGAGCGGCATGCCCATGCTTATCTATTTCATGGGCCAGCGGGTATTGGCAAGCGGGCGCTGGCCGAGCGGCTTGTAGGGCGTTTGCTTTGCCAGAACGTAGCAGCAGGGGAGGCATGCGGCCAGTGTAAGGCTTGTCTTTTGTTAAGGGCTGGAACGCATCCTGACTATTTTCTTGTAGAGCCGGAAGAGGTGGAAAAGCCTATCCGCGTTGATCAAATCAGGAGCCTGGTTGACTTCGTTGCCCAAACCGCACAGTTGGGCGGCCGCAAGGTCATTCTGCTGGAACCAGCTGAGGCGATGAACCTCAATGCCTCAAATGCTTTACTGAAAAGCCTGGAAGAACCTTCCGGTGACACGGTCCTGGTGTTGATCAGCCATCAGCCGAGTCGACTATTGCCTACCATCAAAAGTCGTTGTGTGCAGCAGGCCTGCCCCGTACCTCGTCCAGAAGAAAGCCTGGCTTGGCTAGCGCAGGCCTTGCCCGATCTCTCCTCGGAAGATCTCAATGATGTGCTGACGCTGGCTGGTGGTTCGCCTTTAACGGCTGCTCGTTTGCATGCGATGGGCGTTCAGGCTTACCGGTCACATGTTGTAGACGGCTTGAAAAAGCTCTTGAAGCGGCAGATCGCGCCAAGTCCATTAGCCGAAAGCTGGAACAGCATTCCGTTACTGCTGTTGATGGATTGGTTCTGTGAGTGGGCATTGTTGATCCTGCGCTATCAAATGACTCGGGATCAAGAAGCGACCGGCTTGGCCGATATGAGCAAGGTAATCCAGTATCTGGGTGACAAGGCCGATTCTACTCAGGTCATAAATCTGCAGAACTGGCTGCTCGAGCAACGGCAGAAAGTAATGGGTAAGGCTAATCTGAATCGCGTGCTGCTACTTGAAGCGCTGTTGATACGGTGGGCAAGCCTACCGCAGCAGGGCTAGAATTCACTTAATAATGGTTGAGTGCTGTCGTATGAGTTTGCCTCCGAATCTGGGTCCTCGAAACGGAATTCTATCCCTTACGATCAAGGACAAATCAGTACTGTATGCCGCCTATATGCCTTTCATCCGTAATGGTGGCCTGTTTATTCCAACAAACAAGTCATACAAGCTAGGGGATGAAGTATTCATGCTGCTCAACCTGATGGATGAGCCTGAAAAAATCCCTGTTGCCGGAAAGGTCGTCTGGATAACGCCCCGGGGCGCACAGGGAAATCGTGCTGCTGGGGTTGGCGTTCAATTCAATGACGGCGATAACACGGCTCGAAACAAGATCGAGACCTATTTGGCGGGTACGCTCAAGTCGGACCGCCCTACGCATACCATGTAATTCTTTCTTTCGTGCAAGCATGGCCTTGCTGAAAGCGCACGTTTTTACCAGGAAAACCCATGAAACTGATCGACTCCCATTGTCATCTAGATCGCCTTGATCTAACGGCTCATAATGGATCGCTGGACGCGGCGCTTGAGGCGGCAAGGGAGAGAGGCGTAGGGCACTTTCTATGCATTGGTGTAAGCGCCGAAAATGCTGCCGATGTGAAGACTGTTGCCGAGCGTTACCCGGACGTGCATTGCTCTGTTGGAATTCATCCATTGGATGTTTCTGCTGAAAAGGAGCCTGCGCTGGAGTGGCTGTTGCGCGAGCTGGATCATCCTCGTGTGGTCGCCATCGGAGAAACCGGGCTGGACTATCATTACGAGCCTGAAAGCGCTGAGCTGCAGAAGCAGTCCTTTCGGTTGCATCTTGAGGCGGGGCGGATTACCGGTAAACCTGTTATTGTGCATACCCGTGAAGCCAGAGCTGACACGTTGGCCTTGCTCAGAGAGGCTGATCTGACTGCGGCAGGAGTATTGCACTGTTTTACCGAGGACTGGGAAATGGCCAAGGCTGCCCTGGACCTGGGTTTTTATATCTCTCTTTCAGGAATCGTGACGTTCCGAAATGCCGAGGCATTGCGTGAAGTGGCTCGTCAGGTGCCAGCCGATCGGCTTCTTGTGGAAACCGATTCGCCTTATCTGGCGCCTATTCCTTATCGTGGCAAACCGAACCTCCCTCAATATGTGCGTGAAGTGGCTGAGTTTTTAGCTTCGGTTCGTGGTGTCGAGCTGGAAGCACTGGCCGAGCAAACTACAGAAAATTTCTACCGGCTCTTTCCTCTGGCAAAAGCTGTATAAAACCAATAGTCAAAAAAAACCCGGTTTTTGCTAACCGGGCCAAGACCATTAGGAGTTTAACGGGATGCACCAATAGCGATGTATCCCACCGATAACGCCTCGGGGGAGTGGCGCTGCCGGTAAGTAGAAGTATTGATCAGCCATGGGGAACATCCAGTCGGGATTGATCATTTTTTAAACAGATTTGGAATAGGCAACCTTTCATTGAGCACTTATCGCGACAGCTTCCGGATGATATCCAGCGTCTCATCCAGTACCTGTTGCGGTGTGTAAAAGTGTGGCGAAAGGCGGATGCCTGCACCGCGTTGAGCGCAGATAATGTTCTCGCGCTTCAGGCCTTCAAAAAGAGTCGTATTGTCTTTGCCATCCAGCGTAAACGTTAGAATGCCAGCTCTGCGATTGGGATCTATCGCACTGTGGACATGAGCGCCGGGAAGTGCTTTCAGTCCTTCAATCAACATGTGCATTCTGGTATGTAATTCCTGCGCAACTTGCACCATGCCTACCTCATCGAGCAATGAGAGACTGGCCTTCAAGGCGACAGCGCCGAGCATGTTGGGGCTACCGCATTCGAAGCGGCGGGCGGTGCGTGCAGGTTTCCATTCTCGACTGTTATAATCACCAGCATTATCGAGCATATGCCAGCCATATTCATTTAGCGTCAGCTGCTCTCTAAGATCACTCCGACAATAAAAAACGCCAAGCCCCTCTGGGCCTAGCATCCATTTATGCCCGTCTGCCATGGCAAAGGCGCACTCGCAGGCTTGTACGTCCAGAGGAAGTGCGCCTAGCTGTTGAATTGCATCAACACACAACAGTACGCCTTTCTGGCGACAGCCCTGGCCTAATTTGACCAAGTCCAGGCGTAGGCCGCTTGCATATTGCACTGCGCTGATCGCCAGCAGGCGTGTCCGGGACGTACAGGCCTCTAGCAGCGCCTGTTCAGGATCTGTCCCAGCCAGATTGACCTCAATGACTTCGACTCCAAAGCGGGACAGTGCCTCCCAAACGATTCGGTTCGATGGGAATTCTTCATTGCTGATGACCACTTGATCGCCGGCCCGCCAGTCCAGACCAAGCGCAACAAATGACAGGGCCTCTGACGTATTCTTGACCAAGGCGATATCTGCCGTGCTGGGCGCGTTAAGCAGCTTCATCAGGTGTGTTCTCAGCTGCTGCTCAATCTCAAGCCAGGCGGGGTAATCCTTGGCTCCCTGGATAACGTTTTCCTGTGCAAACGCCGCTACGGCCTGCGATGCACGCGCTGGCCAAGGCGCTACTGCGGCATGGTTGAGGTAGCGCAGGGTTTCATGATGCGGAAACTCGTTCATCCAGGTGTTCATAAGAGGCTCATCCATACAAAAATATGTATTTTTAGGCATAATGCCGTAATCAATGTGACATCGCCTGTCAGATGCGTATCGTCCATCTCGCGTTGTGCCAGCCGATGGTAATAGCTTCCCCTACCGATACCTTCCGCATTCAGACTCTAAAAAGAAACTTATTTCTATGCAGAAAGAACCTCGAAAGGTCCGTGAATTTCGCCGCCGTGAGCAGGAGATTCTAGACACAGCCCTCAAGCTTTTCCTGGAAGAAGGGGAGGACAGTGTTACTGTAGAGATGATCGCTGACGCGGTCGGGATTGGAAAAGGAACGATTTATAAACATTTCCGATCCAAAGCCGAGATCTATCTTCGCCTGATGCTGGATTACGAGCGAGACCTGGCTTCGCTGTTTCACTCGGAAGACGTGGCACGTGATCGGGAAGCTCTGTCCCGGGACTACTTTGAGTTTCGTATGCGCGACCCTCAGCGCTACAGGCTTTTTGACCGGCTGGAAGAAAAGGTGGTCAAAGCTAATCAGGTTCCTGAGTTGGTCGAACAATTGCATAAGATCAGAGCGTCAAACTTCGATCGTTTGACTCAGCTGATCAAGGGACGAATCGCTGAAGGGAAGCTGGAAGATGTTCCTCCTTATTTTCACTATTGCGCTGCCTGGGCGCTGGTGCACGGGGCGGTAGCCTTGTACCACTCTCCCTTCTGGCGAGATGTCATTGAAGATCAGGACGGATTTTTTCAGTTTCTCATGGACATTGGCGTGCGTATGGGTAACCGCCGTAAGCGAGACACGGAAATACCGGCTTCCCGGTGAAGTCCGAAAGTCTGAGCTTGAATAAATCGTTCTCGACCCAGATATCTTTTTTCTCTGTTAAGCAGTTGGAGTTCAAGCATGATCGTTGACCGTCAGGGTCGAGCCTTTCGCAACCTACGGATCAGCTTAACCGCTGCATGCAATTATGCATGTACATATTGTGTTCCCAATGGGAAACGCCTCGTAGCGGCTCAAGATGAGTTATCGGCTGATGCCATGGCTCGTGGTGTTGAATACCTTATTGAGGCTGCAGGCATCGAGCGTCTGCGTATTACTGGTGGTGAGCCACTGGTCACTCCCAAGTTCGAGCCTTTCTTGCAGGCGGTTTCCGCCTTAAAGCTCAAAGACATTAGTCTTACCACTAACGGCCAGCTGCTGGCTAAAAAGCTGCCCATCATCATCGACAACGGGGTTCGCCGTCTGAACGTCTCTCTGGATACGCTCGATGCGGAAGCCTTCCCTGTACTCGCGCGGGGAGGCGACCTGAAGACGGTGCTTGCAGGTCTTGAAGAAGCCCGTCAGGCAGGACTTAAAATCAAGGTCAATATGGTCCCATTGCGTGGCCAGAATCTTGATCAGATATTGCCGCTGCTCGAATACTGTCTCGAGCGCGGCTTCGAGTTACGGTTTATCGAGCTGATGAGGATGGGGCATCTCGCGCGTGATCCCAACGGCTTCCAGCAGCAGTTCGTACGGTTGGCAGAGCTTTTAGAGATCATCGGTGCGGTCCATCCCTTTGTACAGGCTGATGCGCCTGTAGACGCCACTGCCTTGCGTTATCAGGTAGAGGGTGGGGGCTACTTCGGCGTTATTGCGAATGAAAGCGTACCTTTCTGCCGTAGCTGTTCGCGTCTACGCTTGTCTTCAACAGGTTGGCTGCATGGCTGCTTGTCATCCAGTAATCGCCACTTTGTTGGTGATTTGCTGGACAAGCCCCGTCATCTAGCGCTTCCGGCGCTACAGCGGTTGCTGGTCAAGGCCTTGGGCGATAAGCAGGACGTTGCGTTCTCTGGTGGTGTAACGGTGATGAAGATCATCGGGGGCTAGCGTATAGATTGGCCTGGAAACTGCTAGACGCGTGTCAGCGCCGGTTTTTCGTCGCCGGTTCAGGAGAAAGAGATGCGTCGTTTCCTCGCCATTTGTGCGATTGTATTGTTGTCCGGTTGTATGAATGTCAGTGATATGGCTGCTGGTACTACCTATCATCTAAGGGATGCTGGGTTTCTTGACTACAGCCATACACAGCGATTGAACAACTTCCGGTTGCAGCCGGACTCTTATATCTATATCGCACAAGGTGCGTTCGTGCCGCCAGGGCATCCATACGCCAGGCCCAATGTCGTAGCGGAACAGGCCTTCAATGGTTTCGTGGAATATTTTCCGCGGATACGGCGTGCCAAAGGGCCCGTTGGGTTGGATGAAGCCATACTCGAGGCACGTAACCTAGGGGCTCACTATCTGCTGTATACCCGCTTTGCAGCCGCTGATGATGCCATTGGCAACTGGCAGGAGTGGGAGGATCAGGAAGCGCTGGATCGAGTAGGTCGGGACCGCAGTGTGGTTCAGGTCATGCTGATCGAAACGGCAACTTATTATCTGGTCGATACGGCCCGTATTCGCAGCCGGGGCGGTTTCCTGACATTTTACAATGAGAAACCCGAAGACCTGCTAGCGCCTCCGCTTGCGGAGTATGCTCAGCATCTGTTGGGTTTGACGCGATAAGGAGTGCTCATGAGTGAGTCGCATAAGGTTGATGACCTGATCGCCCAGTTACCGAACGGGGAGGGTAAGGCATTGCCGCCGGTTCATTCATGGAATCCCCCCTTCTGCGGCGATATCGACATGCGTATCGCGCGCGATGGCACTTGGTTTTACCAAGGCTCTGCTATAAATCGACCTGCCATGGTCCGGCTGTTTTCAACCATCCTGCGTAAGGATGAGCAAGGCTATGTGTTAGTGACGCCTGTTGAAAAGGTAGGTATTCAGGTTGAGGATGCTCCCTTTGTGGCCATTGATTGTGATGTACAAGGTCAAAGGCAAAATCAGGTTTTGTGCTTTACAACCCAAGTAGGCGATACGGTGGAAGCCAATGCTGATCATCCCCTGCGCGTGGTCATTGATCCTAGTACGCAAGAGCCTTCGCCATACGTGCTTGTAAGGGATAGCCTCGAAGCCTTGATTCATCGCAATGTCTTCTATCGGCTCGTCGAATGTATGTCGCTGGAACATTATGAGGGGGTGATGTGGCAGGGCCTATGGAGTGGCGGGGCGTTTTTCCCGGTGGCTCGGCATGACTGAAATAAGAAAGGGCTCCCTGGGGAGCCCTTTTTGTTACATGTTAGGGTAGTTGGGGCCGCCAGTGCCTTCTGGCGGTACCCAGGTGATGTTTTGGGAAGGATCCTTGATATCACACGTCTTACAATGCACGCAGTTTTGGGCATTGATCTGGAAGCGTTTCTCGCCGTCTTCCTGCGTCACAACTTCGTATACACCAGCAGGGCAATAACGCTGCGCAGGCTCGTCGTAGAGCGGAAGGTTGCGGTCGATCGGAATGGACGGGTCCTTGAGCTTCAGGTGAACAGGTTGGTCCTCTTCATGGTTGGTATTGGAGAGAAACACCGAGGACAGTTTGTCGAAGCTGATTTTGCCATCAGGCTTGGGATAATCGATCCGTTTGGATTCAGACGCCTTTTTCAGGCAGGCATAATCAGGCGTTGTGTCATGCAGCGTAACGGGTAACTTGCCGCCAAACAGGTTCTGCTCGATAAAATTAAAGGCGTTGCCCTTTATTGCTCCATATTTGTGGATGGCAGCGCCGAAGTTGCGGCTCTTGTAGAGCTCCTCGTACACCCAACTGTTCTTAAACGTATCCAGATAACGGGTCAGCTCATCAGCTTCACGCCCGGCTACCAGGGCTTCGGCAATGGCTTCAGCGGCCAGCATACCGGTTTTCATCGCCGTGTGGCTGCCCTTGATCTTCGAGAAGTTGAGCGTACCGCCGTCACAACCGATCAATGCACCGCCTGGGAACGCCAGTTTGGGAAGTGAGTTCAGGCCGCCCTTAGTGATGGCGCGAGCGCCATAAGATACACGCTTGCCGCCCTCCAGATATTGCTTGATTACCGGGTGATGCTTGTAGCGCTGAAATTCATCAAAGGGCGAGAGGTAAGGGTTGCTGTAGGACAGATCCACGATCAGGCCCACTACGACCTGGTTGTTTTCCAGGTGATAGAGGAATGAGCCACCCGGGTTATCATCGTCTAGCGGCCAGCCTGCTGTATGCACAACAAGGCCCTGCTCATGCTTGGCAGGGTCGACATCCCAGATTTCCTTGATGCCTATCGCGTAGTGCTGCACATCGGCATGGGCGCCCAGGTTGAAACGCTGGCTCAATTGCTTGCCAATATGCCCACGACTACCTTCGGCGAATAGGGTGTATTTGGCACGTAGTTCCATGCCGGGCGTGTAGTAGCCTTCCTTGGGGTTTCCTTCGCGGTCTACGCCCAGGTCGCCGGTTACGATACCGCGCACAATGCCGTTCTCATCAATCAGGGCTTCCTGCGCAGCGAAGCCTGGATAGATTTCTACACCTAGTCCTTCAGCCTGCTGGGCTAGCCAGCGGCACAGATTCCCAAGGGAAATGATGTAATTGCCTTGGTTGTGCATGGTCTTGGGGACAAGAAAGTCAGGCAGCTTCCTGGCACGTTCGGGGTCCTTGAGCAGGTAGATATCGTCGCGCTTGACTGGCGTATTCAGCGGGGCACCCAGTTCCTTCCAGTTAGGGAACAGTTCATCGAGTGCGCGCGGCTCGAACACGGCGCCAGAGAGAATATGAGCACCGACCTCGGAGCCTTTCTCTACAACGCAGACGCTGATTTCCTGACCGGTCTCAGCCGCCTTTTGCTTCAATCGGCAGGCAGCGGAAAGGCCTGCCGGGCCGGCGCCGACAATAACAACGTCGAACTCCATAAATTCGCGTTCCACGGACAGTCTCCTCAAGGCATTGATGCTAGTTATATTTTGGCGGCTGTAATAAAGAAAAACATTATATAGGGGTCTTTCCAGAGGTCCAATACAAACGTTTGTTTGAATTTTCTCTCGGACTGGTACATTCTGCTTGTGCTGCCTCCAGAAGCGGCTAGGGTTATGTCGGGTAACTGCCTGTTTGCATTATGGCTTGGTTAAAAAAGCGTTCGGACGGCCTTTGCTAAAGGCAAGTACCCTTTAACTGTGATGCCTTTAGCCTATCGCATTTCCTTCTGGCAGCACGCCGACTTGCCTTGGAGCGTTGACCCTCTCGACTGATGCAGTCAACATACGGCGGTTAATGGTTATTTGTAAGCCGAGAGCCGTTATTTGGTCGATTCGATCGGCTAGGCCTGCCTGGCTACCCTATTTATTCACTACAGAATAATGAGGAACTCATGAAGGTTCTTGTAGCTGTAAAAAGAGTGGTGGACTACAACGTCAAGGTCCGCGTCAAACCCGATAACTCCGGTGTTGACCTGGCCAACGTCAAGATGTCCATGAACCCCTTCTGTGAGATCGCCGTTGAAGAAGCGGTGCGCCTGAAGGAAAAAGGTATCGCTACCGAAATCGTTGCCGTGTCTGTAGGCCCAACCGCTGCGCAGGAGCAACTGCGTACGGCGTTGGCTCTGGGAGCGGACCGTGCCGTTCTGGTCGAGACCAATGAAGAGTTGAGCTCGCTGGCGATTGCGAAGCTGCTCAAGGCGGTTGTCGACAAGGAACAACCCCAGCTGGTTATCATGGGCAAGCAGGCTATTGACAGTGATAACAACCAGACGGGTCAGATGCTGGGTGCACTGACCGGCTTTGCCCAAGGGACCTTCGCTTCCAAGGTCGAGCGTGATGGCGACGTATTGAACGTGACCCGCGAAATCGATGGAGGGCTGCAGACCGTTGCTCTGAACCTGCCTGCTATCGTGACCACTGACCTGCGCTTGAACGAGCCGCGTTATGCCTCGCTGCCAAACATCATGAAGGCCAAGAAAAAGCCACTGGATGTCTTAACGCCGGACGCTCTGGGTGTTAGCACGGCTTCGACTGTCAAGACGCTGAAGGTGGAAGCACCGGCTGGCCGTCAGGCAGGTATCAAGGTGAAGTCGGTTGCTGAACTGGTCGAAAAACTCAAGAACGAAGCGAAGGTGATCTGATGGCTATTCTGGTCATTGCCGAACACAGTAATGCTGCGCTCAATGGCGCAACGCTCAATACCGTGGCTGCAGCCAAAGCCATCGGTGGTGATATTCATGTTCTGATCGCCGGTCAGAGCTGCGGTGGTGCGGCTGAAGCTGCTGCCAAAGCCGAGGGCGTTTCCAAGGTGTTGGTTGCCGATAATGCTGCTTACGCCTACCAGTTGCCAGAAAACGTGGCGCCGTTGGTTGTTGAGCTGGTTAAAGGCAATGGGTACACCCACGTACTATCGCCAGCCGGTTCGAACGGCAAGAATTTCATGCCACGTATTGCTGCGCTACTAGACGTGGATCAGATTTCCGAGATCATTTCGGTAGAAAGTCCGGATACCTTCAAGCGGCCCATCTATGCCGGTAATGCGATTGCAACCGTGCAGTCATCCGCTCCGGTAAAAGTTATTACCGTGCGCGCTACTGGTTTTGATCCGGTTGCTGCCGAAGGTGGTTCTGCCGCTATCGAAGCGGTTTCTTCCGTACAGGATGCAGGTATTTCCCGCTTCGTGAACGAAGAATTGGCCACGACAGGTCGCCCGGACTTGGGCGCTGCGAAAGTGGTGGTATCGGGCGGTCGTGGTTTGCAGAACGGTGATAATTTCAAGATTCTGTACTCCCTGGCAGACAAGCTGGGTGCTGCCGTAGGCGCTTCTCGCGCAGCGGTGGACGCAGGCTTCGTACCCAATGACATGCAGGTTGGTCAAACAGGCAAGATCGTTGCGCCGCAGTTGTACATTGCGGTAGGCATCTCCGGTGCGATTCAGCACCTGGCTGGTATGAAAGACTCGAAAGTCATTGTGGCCATCAACAAGGATGAAGAGGCGCCAATCTTCCAGGTGGCTGATTATGGACTGGTAGGTGACCTGTTCGAGTTAATCCCTGAGCTTGAAAAGTCGATATAAGCAATAACCTCCTAAAAACCCGTTCGATCGAGCGGGTTTTTTATTGGGTAGATTTTTGTTGACGGACAAATGCCTTTCAACATGACAAAATTCTGGTTTTAGGCAGCGTCATAGAGCTGTCGCCTGACTCTGCAGGAAACCAGATAGTGAAAAAATCTTATTGTTGGGCAGCTTCTGTTTTGGCCCTGTTGCTTGCCGGGTGCGCCAACGATCCCGCACCATCCGAGCAAATGAAACTGACCACCCAGGCATTCGACCAAGCCCATGACATTGGGGCGGATGACTCCATTCCTGAATACAGCCTCGCCAACGACAAGCTTGAACGGGCCCGAAAAGCCATGCGGGTTGAAGATTACAAAAAAGCTCGTGTATTGGCGGAACAGGCTGAACTCGACGCTCGCCTGGCCGAGGCCAAGGTGCTCAATAACAAGAGCCAGACACATGTGGATGAACTCAACAAGCAGATCGCCCGATTACAAAAGCGTTTGGAGAGTACGCCATGATACGTTCGGTACTGTCGGTGGCTGGACTTGCGCTGGCGTTTTCAATGATCACAGGGTGTACGAGCAGCAGCACCATTACTCGGCAGGCGTTACAGGACGCCAAATCCAGGTATGCCACGGTCAAGACTGATTCCGACGTGCTGCGTAGCGCACCCAAGGATGTAAAAAGAGCCGAGGAAACCCTGGACAAGGCGGAGCAGCTGGCTGGCTATTGGGGAAGCAGCAAAGATGTACGCCACTTTGCCTACCTGAGCCAACGCTACAGCGATATCGCCCGAGAGCATGCAAGCCTTCGCTTGAGCCAGGACAAGGCGACCCAATTACAACTGCAGATCGAACGCCTGCAATTGCAGTTGCGGGAAAAAGAACTCCGTTCTGCACGAGAGCGTAACGTATGGCTTACCGATCAGCTGTTTAACCTGGGTACGACTCAGACAGAGCGCGGTCTCGTCATGACGCTGGGCGATGTGTTGTTTGCTCCGGGACGATCACAACTCAATCCAACGGCTAATGAAACGGTTCTCAAGCTTGCCCAGTTTCTTCAAATCAACCCCAAGCGGGAGATCCGAATCGAAGGCTACACGGATAACTCCGGTGATGAGGATCGCAATCTTTCCCTCTCCAAACAGCGTGCCCATGCCGTCGCCAGGGCCTTGAGTGCATTAGGTGTAGAGGCAGGCCGCCTTCAGGTCATTGGATATGGCGAGGATTATCCGGTGACATCCAACGGGACGGCCGAGGGCCGCGCCAAAAATCGCCGAGTCGAAGTGGTGTTTTCTGACGAAAACGGTAATTTCATACCGGCACGTTGAGCGTAAACGGCAGGTTTAAACGGCCCGCCTGTCGCGCTCATGCTTAAAAGCGGCATCCCTTGTTTCATTGCCGACTGATTATCCGTTAGCACTGGCTGTATTGTCCTAAATTTACCAAGCTGTACCGGTGCAATCTGGTAAGACGATGCTACTGTTTCGGTTCAGTGACCAAGGGAATGCGTGCCATGACGAATCTGTTGCTCTATCAACGTATCGCTCATCAGTTGGCTGAAGATATTCGCCGGGGTGTCTACCAACCGGGCGAGCGCGTTCCCTCTGTTCGCAAGATGAGTCAGCAGTTGGGCGTCAGTCACGCAAGTGTTTTACAAGCTTATGCCACACTGGAAGACCAAGGGCTTATCCGGGCTCGTCCCCAGTCAGGGTTTTACGTACACCAGACGCCTGCCTTGACAGCGCCTACACCTGAAATCGGCAGGGTAGAGCGGCCAACCCTGGTCACTCGCGGTGACATTATCAATCAAGTGCTTCTGGAGTCCCGACGAGATGACGTGGTTCCTTTCGGGGCTGCCATTCCTAATGTGGATTTTCTACCTATCCGGGCCCTGCATCAGCAGATCAGCAAGGTGACGCGCTTTCACAGTCAGCGTGCGTTCAGCTATATGTACAGCCCGGGTTACGAGCCCTTGCGCCGCCAGGTTGCGATCCGTATGCGGGATGCCGGGGTCTCGGTAGCGCCTTCTGAGGTTGTTATTACCCATGGCTGTGTGGATGCCTTGCAGATGTCCCTGCGTGTGCTGACCAAACCAGGTGATCTGATCGCTACCGAATCGCCTACCTATTACGGCTTGCTGCAATTGGCTGATGTGCTAGGTCTCAAGGTGGTCGAGATTCCCTGTGACCCACAGACCGGTCTAAGCGTAGAGGCATTGCAGCTGGCCGCGCGGCAGTGGCCTGTAAAGGCGCTGGTCATGACCTCCCGGCTGAGCAATCCCCTAGGCAGTACAATGCCTGAGGCGCGTCAAAAGCAGCTGCTAAGGCTTGCCAATGAGCGAGACTTCATGATCATTGAGGACGATATCTACGGTGAATTGTTCTATGAGGTCGGTGCGACGAAGGCGTTGAAAGCCCATGATCGGAACGGCAGGGTGGTCTATTGTTCAAGTTTTTCCAAGACGATCTCACCTGGTGTGCGTATCGGTTGGGTCATTGCCAATCAATACCAGTCGGACATTCAGCGCTTACAGACCTTTACCACCCACTCTGCCTGTAGTCTCACGCAAATGGGTGTAGCGGCTTATCTTGAAAATGGCGGGTATGACCGTCATCTACGCTCCATCAGGCAGGAATACCGCAAGAATATGACGGCGTGGCAGCTAGCCGTTCAACAGTACTTCCCTGAGGGAACCCAAATGAGCCGACCTATCGGCGGCTTCATTCTATGGGTGAGCCTTCCAGCCAGGGTCAATACGAAGGATCTCCACCTCCGAGCGTTGCAGGAGGGCATCAGCATTGCGCCAGGCATTATTTTCAGCAATACGGATCAATTCAACAATTGTATTCGGCTCAATTGCGGGATGGCGTGGAATCGACAAACCGAGCGCGCTTTGATGACGATTGGAATACTGGCCAATCAGCTCTGCCAAGAGGCTCAGGTAGCTGCTTAACGGTGTGAACTCGTTCGCCATTTTGTGAGTCTGTTTACATTAGGCGTGAAGAGGTAAAGGTGTCGATGGGCTCGACCGAGGCCGCAAGCTGGCTGCCGATGATTGGAGTGCTAGGCAATGTACCGCTGGTGCTTGTTTGGCTGACAGGGCTGCTGGTGGCTTGCCTGAAATGGCGAACGCACCGCAAGGCGAGCCTGTTATGCCTGTTGAGTATGGTCATCCTGCTTGTCTGGCTTGCAGCCTATAGCGCGCTTACGCTGGCATTGCCGGTTTTACTGCCGCTCTGGCAGATCCCACTGGCGCCAGGGTGGGCGTATGCGTTACTCAACGCCGTCGGCAACCTGGTAACCGCAGTGTGCTATGCGCTATTGCTGTGGGCCATCTTCACAGGAAGGAGTTCACGACGTTCTGCCTGAGGCTTTCTTATGAGGACTCTACGTTGGATGGTGAGTGGTCATAAGCCGTGCTGGCTGGCGCTGGTATTGATACTCAGTGGGTGTGATAAGCCGGAAAAGGAACCGCCCAAAAAGCCAGCCGAACCGCAGGCGGCCTCTGTAGAGCAGACCGCGCCAAAACCAGTATCGCCAGCAGCTTCCCATGCCAAGCCAGTACCGGACACTTCGGCCCGGCAGGAACCCATCCTCACCTCCCGTGTCCCTGAAAGCTTTGATGAGGAGCCTGTGCCGGCTCCTCAGCCGGACAAAAAGCCTGAGCTGGTTATTGAAAAAACAAAGCCCAAACCGGTGCCCAAGACTGTAAAACAGAAGCTTCCCGAACCGGAGGAGCCACTCAAGGTTGACCTGAGTATTCCCAAAGAACTTATCGAGAGCGCAGTGCCTGTTACAGCAGAGCAAAAGGAGCCGACGGGCATGCTTCCTCCGCTGTTCGACAAGCATGAGGAGAATGATCGATTCAACCTGAGCGGTCGAATACTAAATCGCGAACGCTCAGATGATTTCGAAGGTGCTGAGTTGCAGTTTGAGTTCAGGCGCTAAGTCACAACTTAGGATATCTAGCGATTCCGGGCATCCTTGGCGTCCATTTCCGCGTTTCGCTGACGGATCCGCTGACGCTGCTCATCAGTGAGCTCTACCTTGTTGGCCGAGCTGCGAAGCATCAACAGGCTACCTACAATCGAGCCCACCGCAATAATCAAGAAAAGCCAGGCATACCAGGGCATGGTGCAGTCCTCCGTGCAAATGAAACAGTCTATGCTGCTTAGACCCGTCTAGGCAGTAGGAGTGCTTTTAAGCAAGGGTAAAACGCTATCGTCTTTCAAGTTGACCCCGGTCAGTTTTAGCTTTAAGGCCTGCTTGATCAGGTAGTCGAGTTTATGAACCGCCAAGCGGTACGGTAGCCCCTCGGGCCGTACATTGGAAATACAGTTACGCTCGCTATCCATACGTCCGCGGCGGGGCTGGTAGGTAACGTATAATCCGAGGCTGTCAGGTGATGTAAGACCAGGTCGCTCTCCGATCATCACGATTACGAGCTGAGCATTGAGCCGCTCTCCAATCTCGTCACCCAAGGCCACGCGGGCTTGCTCGGCAATGACCACGGGTATTTGGGACCAGTCGGTATCGAAACGCTCCTTTAGTAGCTCAAGTATGGGAACTGCATGGCTACTGGCCGCAAAGGACGACAGCCCGTCGGCAATGACGATAGCGATGTCCGGAGCAGGCGCTTCAGCCATTAACTGCTCACGGCTGGCGATATCCAGCATTCGGCCATGATCCGGGCGTAATAGATACTGCTGCCGATCCGCAGCCTGGCTGTGTACATGAATCGTGCGAAAACCTTTTGACTGGAGTTGCTCGCTCAGCATGTGGACATCCAGCGGATGGTGTACGGCATCTCTTGCCTGCGCATGAGCCAGGCCGAATCGAAGTACTTCCGCCGTGGGGAGGCTTGAGCCAACTCGGCCCAATGCTATACGTGCCGACGTATGGGTGCGCAGTTCGTCCCAGGGGTTTGTCTGGACCAGCGTAGGTTTGGCGGTCGTCATCATGCGGCTCCCGGCAGGTGGGGCAGGGCACGTAGCAGCTGGTGCTCGCGGTTGATGTCTCGTAGCTGTCCGGAGGGCTCTGTAATGGACATGCGGGTCAGCCAGGCTTCAAATTCGGGGGCACGCCTTAAATCCAGTACGCTGCGCAGATAAAGTCCATCATGAAAGGAAGTGCTCTGGTAGTTGAGCATAATGTCGTCAGCGCCTGGAATGCCCATGATGTAGGTCAACCCGGCGACGCCCAAAAGCGTCATGAGTGTGTCCATGTCATCCTGATCCGCTTCGGCATGGTTGGTGTAGCACACGTCGCAGCCCATCGGGACGCCCAGCAGCTTGGCGCAGAAATGGTCTTCAAGGCCGGCCCGGATGATCTGCTTTCCATCGTAGAGGTACTCGGGACCGATAAAGCCAACCACCGTATTGGTCAGCAGCGGTTTGAACGTCCGCGCGACCGCGTAAGCACGTGCTTCGCAGGTCTGCTGGTCAACACCATGGTGTGCGCTGGCGGAGAGGGCACTGCCTTGACCTGTCTCGAAATACATGACGTTATCGCCCAGCGTGCCCCGCTTGAGTGAACGGGCTGCATCATGCGCTTCCTGTAACAGGCTCAGCGTTACACCAAAGCTATCGTTGGTCTTTTGCGTGCCGGCAATGGATTGAAAGACTAGATCAACCGGGGCGCCTTTTTCGATCGCCTTGATTTGGGTGGTGACGTGGGTCAGTACACACGTCTGCATGGGAATATCAAAGTGCTGACGCAGCTCATCCATCATCTCCCACAGCGGCGTCAACGTTGAAAGCGAGTCACTGGCCGGATTGATACCGACAACGGCATCGCCTGCACCGTAGAGCAAGCCATCCAGCATGCTGGCCGCAATGCCTTGCAAATCGTCAGTAGGGTGATTGGGCTGCAGGCGCACCGAAAGATGGCCGGGCAAGCCTATCGTATTGCGGAAGCGGGTTATGACCTGGCATTTTTTGGCTACCAGGATCAGATCCTGATTGCGCATCAGTTTGCTGACAGCGGCGGCCATTTCAGGCGTGATGCCTGGCGAGACCGCTGTCAGGGTTTTGCTGTCCGTACTGTCGAGCAGGAGCCAATCACGAAAATCGCCTACGGTGAGATGACTGATAGGGGCAAATGCAAACGCGTCGTGACTGTCGATGATCAGGCGTGTTACGTCGTCCTGCTCGTAGGGAATCAAGGCCTCCTCAAGAAAGCGTTTGAGCGGGACATCCGCCAATGCGATCCTGGCAGCCATACGCTCCTCTGCCGAGCCGGCCACAAGCCCGGCCAGTTCGTCACCCGAGCGCGCCGGACTGGCCTTGGCCAGAAGTGTCTTGAGGTCTTCGAAGCGATAGGCCTGATGGCCGATGATGGTCTGGTAGATCATACACACTCCGGTTCTGTGACTGTCTCAGAGGGCCATCCCGAGGACAAGTGCTATCAGGCTCATATGGCGTTGACCTTCAGCAGGCTATCCGTGGGCGCCTGGGCACGCTGGCGTGCGGTAAAAAGAAAGTAGACGAAGCCGACGCCCATGAAGGTCAGGAAGACGAGGCCTATGACTGGGTTGAACCATGCCATGGCGACCAGGCAGACCAGTGCAATGGCCAATGCCAGCGCGGGTACGAAAGGGTAGCCGGGCGCACGGTAACTGCGCGGCAGGTTAGGTTCGGTGCGGCGCAGCCTGAACAGGCTCAGCATGCTCATGATGTACATGACGATGGCACCAAATACCGACATGGTAATCATGGCGGCAGTCAACGACATGCCTTGGAGGTTGATGAGCCCGTCGCTATAGATAGCCGCAACGCCCACGACCCCACCTGCAATGATGGCGCGATGGGGCGTCTGGAAGCGTGACAGTTTGGCGAGTCCGACGGGCAGATAGCCTGCTCGCGCCAAGGCAAAGAACTGGCGGGAGTATCCCAGAATGATTCCGTGGAAGCTGGCTACCAGACCAAACAGGCCGATCCATACGAGCATGTGTAGCCAACCGGAATTTTCGCCTACCACCATCTTCATGGCCTGCGGTAAGGGATCATTGATGTTGGAAAGCGTACGCCAGTCTCCAACGCCACCTGCGAAAAGCATGACGCCAATGGCCAGTACCACCAGTGTCAGAATGCCCGTCGTGTAGGCTTTGGGAATGGTGCGCTTGGGATCCTTGGCTTCTTCGGCCGCCATTGCAGCGCCTTCGATGGCAAGAAAGAACCAGATTGCGAAAGGGATGGCAGCAAAAATGCCAGTAATGGCGGGCATACCGAAGGTATCCGAGCCTGCCCAGCCATTAAGAGCAAAATTGGCGAAGCTGAAACCGGGTGCTACTACGCCCATGAAGACCAGCAGCTCCAGAACGGCCAGTACGGTCACGACCAGCTCAAAGGTGGCTGCCAGCTTTACGCCCAGAATATTGAGTGTCATGAATGTGATGTAGGCGCCTACGGCTGCAAGTTTGGGATCAAGCGCAGGGTACTGAACATTCAGATAAGCGCCGATGGCCATGGCGATGGCAGGCGGTGCAAAGACAAATTCGATTAGCGTGGCAAGGCCGGCAATCAGACCGCCTTTCTCGCCAAAGGCACGGCTGCTGTAGGCAAAAGGGCCTCCTGCATGGGGAATGGCTGTGGTGAGCTCGGTAAAGCTGAAAATAAATGCGGTATACATGGCGGCGATAATAAGCGCCGTTACCAGAAAGCCGAGCGTTCCGGCTACGCCCCAGCCGTAACTCCAGCCGAAATACTCCCCCGAAATGACCAGGCCTACAGCGATACCCCAGAGATGCAAGGTGCCCAAGGCGGGTTTTAATTGTGTAGTCATCTTGTCTTCTCACCGAGTGGGTTCACGGGTAACCATTGCAGCGAGCATGCCAGCCTGTTATTGGCTTTTTGGCGGCTTTCTAACACCATAGCTGCCCAAACGTAGGGCGCCAGCCAAAAAGTGACTCTTTGTTTTGGTGCATGGGTGTAGCAGACAAGCAATCCTTTTGCCGGGAAATGGCTTTCTGCGACAATAGGGCTTCCCTGGATTCATATGTGAGAGTGCCATGCCTGCTTGCCAGACACCGATTATTGTCGCCCTGGATTTTCCTACTGCCGAGGGTGCCCTGGCGTTGGCGGATCAGCTCGATCCGGCGCAGTGCCGCGTCAAAGTGGGCAAAGAGCTGTTTACTTCCCACGGCAGACCTGTCATCGAAGCGCTGCATGCCAAGGGCTTCGAGGTCTTTCTGGATCTCAAATTTCATGACATTCCCAATACCACAGCCATGGCCGTCAAGGCTGCTGCCGAGCAGGGCGTCTGGATGGTGAACGTCCATTGCTCGGGCGGTTTGCGTATGATGACAGCCTGCCGGGAGACGCTCGACACCCTTTCCGGCCCCAAGCCACTGCTTATTGGCGTGACAGTGCTGACCAGCATGGAGCGCGAAGACCTGGCAGGTATCGGTCTGGACATCGACCCCAAGGAGCAGGTCCTGCGTCTGGCCGGATTGGCTGAGCGCGCTGGTATGGACGGGCTGGTATGTTCGGCTCAGGAAGCCTCTTCGCTCAAGGCCGCTCACCCCAGCCTGCAGCTGGTCACTCCAGGTATTCGCCCGGCAGGCAGTTCGCTGGATGACCAACGTCGTATTCTTACGCCGCGTGAGGCGCTGGACGCCGGATCCGATTATCTGGTGATCGGCCGCCCCATCAGCCGCGCCAGTGATCCCGCGGCGGCATTGACGGCTATCCTGGCTGATCTACGCTGAAATTAGGAGATGTTCGCATGGCTCGCTCTAGCATGAGCGTTGCCTGCGAGCGTCACAAAAGATTTCAGGCCCTGTTCTTCGCTTGTACGGTTCAAGTAGCATCGGGCTGTTCAAAAGGAGAACGTAATGCACGCGCAACTGGAAACCTGTCTCCAAGCAGTCGACAGGGTCCTGCTCGGCAAGGACAAGCAAGTCCGCCTGGCCATGACCTGCCTGCTCGCCAAAGGTCACTTACTGATTGAAGACTTGCCCGGTATGGGCAAGACCACGCTGAGCCATGCCCTGGCCAAGGTACTCGGCCTTTCGTTTCAACGTATCCAGTTCACCTCCGATCTGTTGCCTGGCGATATTTTGGGTACCTCTGTCTTTGACAAGGACACTGGGCAGTTCGTCTTTCACCAAGGCCCGGTTTTTACCGAGTTGCTATTGGCCGACGAAATAAACCGGGCAACGCCAAAAAGCCAGAGTGCACTACTGGAGGCGATGGAGGAGGGGCAGGTCACTATTGAGGGTGCGACTCGCCCACTACCGGAGCCGTTCTTTGTCATCGCGACCCAGAACCCTGTTTCTCAGGGGGGAACGTTTGCATTGCCCGAGTCCCAGCTGGATCGCTTTTTGATGCGGCTTTCGCTGGGCTATCCAGGCCGCGCAGCCGAGCGAGCATTGCTGTTGGGTGGGTCGGGTAGAGACCAGCTTCCCAGGCTGGAGCCCCTGCTGGATCATCGGCAGCTGGCTGCTATCCAGAACGAAGTGCCCAATATCCATGCCAGCGATGCGGTGGTGGACTATGTGCTGCGTCTGGTCGAAGCAACCCGTACGCAACCTAACTTTGCCCTGGGTCTCTCACCAAGAGGCAGTCTGGCGCTGCTGGGTGCCGCCCGCGCCTGGGCGCTGTTGGACGGTCGTGACTATGTAATTCCTGAGGATGTTCAGGTTGTCTTGCCTGCCGTAGCCGGACATCGTCTGCGGGATCAGGCTGATCCTGCCGGTCATGGGGGCGGGGCGCTGGTCCAATGGCTGCTCCGTGAAGTCCCGGCACTCTGACGCTTATGAAAGCAGGTTTTTTCCGTCGTCAGTGGAGCGCCTGGCTCGATCGACGCATACCCGCTGCGCCATCCATGGTATTGCACCAGAAGCGCATTTTTATCCTTCCCACCCGCCAGGGCACAGCGTTTGGCGTTGCGTTGATTTTGATGCTGCTTGCAGCCATCAACTACCAGAACAGCTTGGCGTACGGCCTGACGTTTCTGCTGTTTTCGGTTGGGATCGTCACCATCCTGCATACCTATCGAAATCTGGCGGGACTGCGGTTGACGGCAGCTGGGTCAGCGCCAGCGTTCGTCGACGAGCCCGTGCGGTTTCGGGTGCGTCTGGACGATGAAGGGCGCGCCCATCAGGCCATTGCAATCGGGTGGGGTAAGGACACGCTTCAATACACCGATGTCGAGGCAGGTAGCGCCAGTGAGTTGGACCTCTTCCTGACACCCGTGAGGCGGGGATGGTTGAGGCCCGGCAGGCTGCGGGTAGAAAGCCGATTTCCGCTGGGGCTGATGGTGGCATGGAGCTGGCTTGATCTGGAGCAGAAAGCCTTGATCTACCCAAAACCGATACCGGGTGATTTGCTGTTGCCGGCGGGTCTTGACGCAGACGCTGACGAAGGTGCCCGCACTCAAGGGCAGGGTGCTGATGATTTTCTGGGACTCAGACCTTACCAACCAGGGGACTCACGTCGCCGGCTGGACTGGAAAGCGTACTCGCGTGGACAGGGCCTATTGGTCCGGGATTTCGCCATGCTGACAGGCAGTGATTTATGGCTCGACTTTTCTGTATTGGACGGAGATGTCGAAGCACGACTATCCCAACTGTGCCACTGGGTTCTGGTTTGCTCCGCCAAGCAGCAACGGTTTGGGCTGCGCTTACCAGGAACCGTGCTGGGCCCTGATACCGGTGAGGCACATCAGTCGGCATCGCTCAAGGCACTGGCTCTGTTCGGACAGCCCTCATGACAGCCGTTCAACCTATCCCCCGTATCGCGCTGACCTGGTTGCTGGTTGCCCAGGCATTAGTCATTGCGCCCCACTTGTTCCATCTGCCGTTCTGGATCGTCGGGCTGTGGCTGGGGTGCGCGTTCTGGCGTATTCAGCAGTTCAGGATGAGGGCTCGGGCACCTACCCGGATTGAAAAAGCCGGCTTGCTGATTGTAGCTGCCGCTAGTGTCTGGTTCGCCCAGGGTACGGTGATCGGGCTGGACGGCGGAACCGCGCTGCTCATCTCAATGTTTGTGCTCAAGCTGGTCGAAATGAACACAAGGCGGGATGCCTTGGTAGTGATCTTTCTGGGCTTTTTTGCGGTTGTCATTGCTTACCTGTTTGATGACAGCTTTCTTGCCGCCTTGTATAGCCTGTTGCCCATCTCTACGCTGCTAGCGGCGCTCATTGGCCTCCAACAGAGCGGCATGGCGCATCGGCCATGGCCTACCTACAGGCTGGCCGGAAGTCTGGTGCTTCAGGCACTGCCACTCATGCTCGTGTTGTTTCTCTTTTTTCCACGCATGGGACCGTTGTGGTCAATGCCACAATCGGGTGACAAGGCCGTAACGGGGCTTTCGGACAATATCGCTCCCGGCGAGATTGCCGAACTTTCCCAATCTGCCGAGCGGGCATTTCGAGTCAGCTTCGAAGGGACGCCTCCGCTACGCAATACGCTTTACTGGAGAGCAGTAACTTTCGAGCGCTTCGATGGCCAGCGCTGGTCGGTCAGCCAGGAAACTGCCTACAGCACTGCCCCACAATGGCAACCGGCTGGCGTTGCTATTCACTATACAGTGGTTATGGAGCCAAGCCAGAAGCCTTGGCTGTTTGCGCTAGACGTGCCGCAAACCAATCAGAGTGACGTCAGGCTGGTCGGAGATTTCCACCTGCAACGCCGAAGACCCGTTGATACGCCTTTGATGTACGAGGCGACATCATGGCCGCAAGTGATACGCGAGGAAGCTATAAATCCGGCCAACTCACGGCGCGCACTGCAACTACCTACCAACAACGACCTGCAAGCGCGTGCCTGGATTAAAGATCTGCAGCAGCGCTATCCCGAGCCTCAGGCATTGGCAGAGGCGATACTGCGCTATTTTCGTGTGGAGCCTTTTATTTACACCCTCAAACCGCCAGTCGGGGGGACGAATGCTATCGATGCCTTTCTCTTTGAGCATCGTCGTGGCTTTTGCGCCCATTATGCTGGTGCGATGACATTTCTCCTGCGTGTCGCCGGTATCCCTGCACGTATGGTGGCGGGTTATCAGGGAGGAGAATACAACCAGGCAGGCAATTACTTGACGGTCCATCAATTTGATGCACACGCCTGGGTAGAGTACTGGGTTTCCGGAAAAGGCTGGGTAAGCGCCGACCCTACGGCCCAAGTCGCGCCCGAGCGGGTAGAGCGTGGCCTTGAGGATGCGTTGTCAAGTGCACGAGGTGAAGGTGCTTTTCTAGAGTCGTCACCCTTCTCACCGATGCGCTATCGACAACTCGCCTGGCTTAACGAAGCCCGGATGGCGTGGGACAGGCTCAACTATGGCTGGCAACGCTGGGTTCTAAATTATCAGGCTGAGACGCAAGGCGACCTGCTGCGGAATTGGTTTGGCAAGGTCGATAGTGCCACGTTTGTTGCGACGCTTGTTGGCAGTGGGGGATTGTTGATGGGGCTATTGGCGGTATGGCTGCTCAAACCCTGGAAACAGGCAACTGACCCACAAACACGGCTATTCAATCAGTTCGAGCGAGTGGTAAGGCGCTACGGACTGACTCGTGAGAAAGCTGAAACCGTCCGTCATTTCATGCAGCGTACTATTCAACGACTCCCTCACCAGCAAGGCGAAATTGAAGCGTTCTGCCTGACCTTCGAACGCCAGCGCTACAGCCGCGAAACTGTGGATGAACATCTTCTTAAAGCACAGCTAAAGGCTTTGAAAAACGCTCTAAGAACATCAAAAAGTGCTGATCAGGCCTAGAGAAAGCGCTCGATCAGCTGACAAAAAGCGAGTGGGACTTCTTGCTCGGCTCGTGAAACTGGATCGCCATTGCCGCTACGATACCTACAACGCCCACTGCAACACTGGCAAGACTATGGCACAGCAGGCCGCTGGTAACAGTCAGCGCAGACAGGCTGACAAGCGGGACCGACAGCATCAGTGCCGTATCGCGTGAGGAGGCCCGATTCATCATATGGCGCATGATTGCACTCCTGTTAATTGATACACTTACTGTAAGGGCTTTGATAATGTGGTCGCGAATCGTTCCTCACTATCAAAGCCATAGTTTACTTGTGCTTAAAGCTTGAGCTGTTGGATGGCCCTGTTCAGGTCACCTGCCAATGCGGCCAGCTCCTGACTGGTTGCCGATGCATCGGATGTCTGCCGTACGGTATGCTCGGTAACGTCTCGTATACCGACCACTGAGCGGCTCATTTCCTCTGCTACGTGAGACTGCTGCTCGGCGGCAACCGCAATCTGCGTGTTGCTGTCGCGCATCTGCGCCACGGCTCCAGCAATCGCCGCCAAGGCCTGTCCGGCTTCGGCAGCTTCTTCAACACATCCATCTGCTTTGATCGAACTTTCGTTCATGAATTCAACCGCATCGCGCGTTCCTGCCTGAAGCGTTGCAATCATCTGAGTGATTTCGTTGGTTGAATCCTGTACACGCTGTGCCAGATTACGGACCTCGTCAGCCACGACGGCAAACCCGCGGCCCATTTCGCCCGCGCGAGCCGCTTCAATGGCAGCATTGAGTGCCAGCAGGTTGGTCTGTTCGGCAATACCATGAATGACACTGACGACGCTGCTGATTTTCTGGCTGTTGTCAGCCAGATGCTGGATCATTTCAGCCGTCTGCTGAACACCCTGGGAAAGTCCGGAGATCGACTGGCTGACGCGCTCGACTACGGTCTGTCCGGCACCGGCTAAACGATCGGCTTCCTTGGATTGATCCCGAGTGTCGGCGGTGTGCTGGGCGATGTGATGGACCGTTGCAGACATTTCATTGATGGCTGTTGCCGTCTGGTCCGTTTCGCTCTGCTGATTCAACATGCCGCGCTGTACTTCCCGCATCGTGCTGGCCAGACGTGCTGCGCCCTCATCCAGTCGAGTGGCGGTCTCGGTCACCGTCATGACAATACGTTGATAGCCCCCCTGCATTGCATTGAACGCGTTGGCCATCTGGCCGACTTCGTCACGGCTGTTGAGCGGTACTCGTGCTGACAGGTCACCGCTGCGCTCTACGTGCAGCATGACATCCTTGAGTGTATGCAGGTTGGTCAGAATGAAACGGATCAGAAGCTGAGAGGCGCACAGTAGTGCCAGCATTAGCACGAAAACGGCCACACCGTATTCGAAGGCGCGATGCATGAAGACCTCGCCAAAGCTCACCCGCTCCACGGTTATGGCAAACGGCTGACCATCGGAGGTCTGGGCAACCCAGGCTCCTGCCAGCGCTTCGCTGCGCTCCAGTTCCACCCAGTCCCGCTTTCCACTCAGCGAGACTGCATCGACTCCAAGGCGCGCTAGCGCAGCGGTGTCGTTGAGTTTCACCGCTGTGTCTGTAACCGGGAATTGAGCAGCCGCTAACGTCGATAGATGGCTGGCTTCCAGTCTGGCAGCGTTCTGACCGGCATCAAGGCGGGCATTCTGCTCAAGATGCATGGCAAACAAGACCAGTAACAACGTCGTAAAGAAAGCAACGGCGTTGACGGCCCAGAATTTGTACTTCAGGGAAATGTCTCGAATCCAACCACTCATGGAATGTTGTGTCCGTAACGGGAGTTTTTCCAGCATAGAGCCGGAACAAAATGTCGAAGCGGTCTACAGAGGCGACCGCTTCTTTCCACTCAGGTTAACGGCACAATAAAGAGCAGCTTTAGGTCGGATCTTCAAAACTCGCTTCAATCACCGGCAGGTTGAAAAACTGCCGGGCTGTGACTGTGGTATGTGCGGCGAGGGCCTGAGGCGACTCGTGACGATGGCGAGCCACTTCATGCAGTACTTCAGTCAGGAATGCTGGTTCGTTATGCCCACTCTTGGGTTTGGGGCGTAGCGTGCGCGGTAGCAGATAAGGCGCGTCGCTTTCCAGCATCAGGCGGCCCATGGGAATGTCATTCATCAGCGGATGAAGGTGTGTACCGCGACGCTCGTCACAAATCCAGCCGGTAATACCGATGTGCAGGTCCAGATCCAAGTATTGATAGAGGGCCTGTTTTTCGCCGGTAAAGCAGTGCACGACAGCCGCGGGAAGCTTGTCGCGAAAATCGCGTATAATGGCCAGCAGACGTTCGCTGGCGTCTCGTTCATGCAGGAAGACCGGAAGTTGTAGTTCAACGGCTATGGCCAGTTGTTCTTCAAGCGCTTTCTCTTGCACGGAGCGGGGAGCAATGTCGCGGTTGAAGTCCAGCCCGCATTCTCCAAGAGCACGTACTTTCTGCTCTTTTGCCAGCGCCTTGAGGCTGTTACCTGTCGTGGCGGTCCAGCTTGCTGCTTCGTGTGGATGAATGCCGGCTGTTGTAAACAGCGTGTTCGAGTCATCCAGCGTGCGGCAAAGTTCGAGCGCAGCCTCGCTTTCAGCAAGGCTTGTGCCGGTCAGTACCATTTGAACGACACCCGCTGTGCGCGCTCGCTCAATAACGGCTTCGGCTTCTCGCGCCAGGCTGGGATGAGTCAGATTGACGCCGATGTCGATCAGTTGCATGAGAAATACCTAATAAACGGTGGCCAGCTGAGTATCAGTCTGTCCATTTAATAAAAAAGTCGATCATGAACAGGATTATGTCGGTGTTCATGGGTAGTTCGGCTTCCATTGCCTCCTGGAAAGGGAGGGCGTCGTTGCGCCTTGTCTTGCGCTTGGCCAACCATGGAGAACCGGATGGCGCGTCATCTTATTGTTGTGTGTTGTCTGCTGTTGTTGTCACCTTTTCCTGCCCAGGCACGGGTCGGAAGTACAGAGCACTGGAAGCAGGAGAAGACCGTACGTGACCTGTCTGCGATTCGAACTGCAGGCGTGCTGCGTGTCCTGGTCAATCAGAACCGTAACAGCTCCGGCGAACTGGACGGCAAGCCCATCGGCATAGAGTACCGTCGTCTTGATGCCTTCGAGCAGTATCTCAACGCCAAGGGCAAAAAGGCTCAGCCGCTCAAGGTTGTTTTCATCCCAAAGCCTAAAGAGGAATTACTGGCTGCGCTAGAGCGGGGTGAGGGTGATATTGCTGCTCCGGGTGAGCTGTTTTCGGGGCCTATCGGGACCAAGATCGTACGCAGCCATCCACTGATGACCAATACGCCACTTGTAGTCGTCAGCCGATCAGGGCAGCGTCGCTATACTCGTCTGGATCAGCTGTCTGGTCGCCAGCTCACTCTGCCAGCCGGTAGCGCAGCCGAACCCGCGTTGCGCGAGCTGAATGCGCAACTGGCTAAGCGTAAGCTCAAGCCCATCGAGCTTGAGCGGGTTGACTCCAGCCTGGGTGTTGAGGATGTGCTGGAAATGGTTTCCGCTGGAATCTTCTCCCTTACGGTCGTTGAACAGCCTATTGCAGACCGCTGGGCCAAGGTCTTGCCCAAGCTTCATGTAGAGCGGCGGCTAGTAGTGGCCAAGCAGCAGGATATGACTTGGTTTGTCCGGCGCGATACCCCTGAACTGCGTAAAGCGGTGAATGGCTTTCTGGCTGGAAATCGTATGCCGACCGGCAGCGATGTGGCGTTTCAAAAGGCCTACAAAGGCAGTTCCAAGGTCCGGAATCCGTTAGGTGCAGACGATCACCAGCGGCTTACCGAAGTTCGTCCGGTCCTGAAGCGATACGCGAACACTTACAATCTGGATTGGCTAACCCTGGCGGCTATGGCTTACAAGGAATCAGGTCTGGATGGCGCTGCCAAAGGTAGCGGTGGCGCAACAGGGCTGATGCAAATTACACCATCGGCGGCCCGAAGCGTTGGGGTCAAGAATATTCGCACGGTTGACGGCAATGTGCAGGCTGCTGCTCGCTACATGGCAAAGCTGCGCCGCCAATTCTTTTCAAGCCGCACGCTGGATGAGCGTGAGCGTCGGGCTTTTGTTCTCGCAGCTTACAACCTGGGACCAGAGCGGGTTCAGCGGCTGCGGACCGAAGCGAAGCGACAGGGGCTTAACCCTAACAAGTGGTTCTTTCAGGTCGAGCGAATTGCCTCTGAAAAATATGGGATGGGCGTCGTCAATTACGTCAGCAGCGTCAATAAATACTATCTGGCGTATGCCCGCGAGCGTGACCGGCTGGAAGAGGGCAAGCGCAGCATCCGTATTACCAGTCGTTAATCCGGTTGGCAAACCGCCGTGCTTGACAGCATGAGTACCGCTTGCCTAGGATTCGAATGCGCCGATTTAAACAGCAACTTGCGGGGCGCGAGTCTATCGAGACTCAAAAAATACCGCTAAAGCGCTGGCCGGTGATTGCCTCACCGCTGACCAGCGGGACTTATGAGGCGGATACCATCACCATGACCATTTCCCACTGCCAATTGCGCCTGACCCCCATTACTCACGGATCGCTCAGCTCGCATCCTTCCATTTTGCTTGGCGGACTGCATCAGCCCACACTGCTCCGGTATCTGGAAGGCTGGCCAAGGCGTTGGCCTGCTTCTCGCTCCTTCCAGATCCGTTTTGCCCAGCAACCGCAGGAGTTGAGCCAATTTGCCAAGGACATGTTTGACTTCGCCGTCATCGAAGCGCCTTCCAGGGACCAGGCGGCTGCGGTCGTGCATGAATTGACACGGATTGCCCGGCAAGGCGTGATTACCCGGCGTCAGGGGTAATCAATTTCTACGATGTACCAGCGCTTCTCGCCGGTTGGTGTCTGCACGGTAATTTCCGCATCCAGCGGTTTACCGACCATGGCACGAGCCAGCGGGGCGTCGATGCTGATCTGGTTGAGTTTTATGTCGAACTCATCCGGTCCTACGATTCGATAGCGAGCCTGTTCACCCTCGTCATCTTCCAGGGTTACCCAGGCGCCAAAATACACCTTGTTGGGATCTGCCGGCCGCTCGCTGATAACCTTGAGATTCTCCAATCGCTTACGCAAAAAACGTACACGGCTATCGATTTCACGCAGCATTTTCTTGCCATAGGTGTACTCGGCATTCTCTGAACGATCACCCTGGGCCGCCGCTTCGCTCACGGACTGCGTGACTTGTGGTCGACGGACATTCCAGAGCTCATGCAGCTCGGCGCGCAGGCGCGCTTCGCCTTCGGGCGTAATCAAAGGGGTGCCTGCACTACGAGGCGGTCGGTATCGACTCATACATCCATTCCATATAAAAACCTGATTAACCTTCCCGCAGAATGCGTAGCGGACTGACCGTCAATGCCCGTCTCGTTCCCAAAAGACCGGCTGCAGCAATCATTGCTGCGCCTATCAGGGGAAGCAGCAAAAGCCATGGGTGCGGTTGCCATGGCATATCGAACACAAGGCGGTACAGCAAAGCTGTAATGATCTCACACCCTAATGCTGCCAAAAGTCCACTGGTTGCGCCAAGCAAGGCAAATTCAACCCGGCGGGTGCGTATCAGGAGTCGTCGCTCCGATCCCAGTGCCCGCAAAAGTGCGCCCTGGCGTATGCGCTCATCCAGTGTGGATTGAAGACCGGCAAACAAGACCGTCATTCCAGCGGCCAATACAAAGAGCAAGACGAATTCTACCGCAATGGTCACCTGGCCCAGGATGCTGCGTAGTTGCGCAAGGATCGCATCGATAGGCAATAACGTCGCGGCTGGAAACTGACGTGCCAACTCAACCATGGCCCGGTCATGGCCAGGCGGAATGTAAAAGCTGGTGAGATAGGTGACGGGAACATTGGTAAACGTTCCCGTCTGAAAGATCATGAAGAAATTGGGCTGAAAATTATTCCAGTCCACGGTTCGCAGACTACTCACCTGCGCCTCTATGATCTTGCCGGCAATATTGAAGCTGAGATGATCGCCTATCCCTACTTTGAGGCTCTTGGCCAGTTCTGCCTCTACGGATACGCCCGGCAGATCACGTGTTGGTGGTGTAACGTCCCACCACCGTCCGGCAGTGATGACATTGCCTGAGGGCAGCGTGTCAGCCCAGGTAAGACTAAGGTCGCGACGCGTGGCGCGGTCTCCGCGTGACTCGCTTTCTACGACCTCGCTGGCAGGCTCGCCATTGATCAACACCAAACGACCCTGCACGATGGGATATAACGGTTTCGGATTGGGCGACAGCTGGCTGATCTGTGCCGCAAAGGCGTCCTTCTCGGCAGGCAGGATATTGAGTGCAAAATAATTGGGGGAGTCCGCTGGCAGCTGGTCCTGCCAGCGGTCCAGTATTTCTCCGCGCAACAAGGCGATAAGCGCCATCGCCAACAAAATCAGCCCAAATGCCAGGGCCTGTCCGGCAGCAGCGACTGGATGACGAAGCAATTGGCCCAGCCCCAAACGCCAGGCAAGCGGTGCCGAGGCTAGCATGCGGCGTAATCCTTTCAAGCCCAGCAGCATTAGTCCGCCAAGCACTACTGTGGCAGCCAGTCCGCCACCTAGCAGTGCCAGGGTTAGCCTGAGGTCCAGCGATAACCGCCACATGATCAGCCCTAAGGCCAGCAGGGCAGTACCATAGACGATCCAGCTTCTAGGAGGAACAGGAAGAAGGTCGCTGCGCAGAACGCGCAGGGGCGGGACTCGGCCAAGTGCAGCCAGGGGCGGCAACGCGAAACCAGCAAGCGCGATCAGGCCCGTCCCCATGCCCGCAAGTGCTGGAAATAGTCCTGCACTGGGGATTGTTGCGGGCAGCAACCCTGCCATCAGGTGGAAGAGCAGAAACTGGGCAAGCCAGCCCAGTACAGCACCCAGTACGCTGGCCGCCAGTCCGAGCATGGCCAGTTGCACGCTATACAGAATCAAGGCTTCCCGGCGCGAAAGCCCAAGGCAGCGGAGCAGAGCGCTTGCGTCGAAGCGCCTGACTGCGAAGCGATTGGCCGACATGGCCACGGCCACGCCAGCCAACAACACGGCGGCGAGGCTCGCTAATCCCAGGTAGCGTTGCGCTCGGTCCAGGGCGCTGCCGAGCTGACGATTACCGTCGCGTGGGTCCTCGATTCGCTGATTGACATCGAGACTACGTTCGAGCGTTGCCCGGTAACGCTCCAGCTGATCGGTCGCTCCACTCCAGAGGTCTCGGTAGCGAACCCGGCTGCCCGGCTGGATGACTTCAGTGGCCGGCAGGTCTGCACTGTTCATCAGGACACGTGGCGTCAAACTGTAAAAGTCCCCAGCGCGATCGGGTTCGTAGGTCAGGATGCGAGAGATACGTAGTGTTTTACGACCAACATCGATCGTGTCACCTATCTTCAGTTCAAGTGCCGGTAACAGACGAGCCTCGACCCAGGCCTCCCCAGGATCTGGAAGGCCTCCAACTGTTTCCTGACCTTGTGGAGTGAGCGTGCTCTTGAGCTGTCCCCTGAGCGGATAGGAGCCGCTGACGGCTTTGACGCTGGACAGTTGAATGGCCTGTTCACCGGCAATGACGCTGGAAAACTCTATGGTTTGAGCATGTTTCAGCCCTTGGGCAAGGCCGGCATCGATCTGCTCCTGACGAGCTGCCGAGGTACCTCGCAGTGCCAGGTCACCGCCTAGAAACTCCGTGGCCCTCAACACCATGGCTTCGTTCAGGCGAGCCGTGAAATAACCGATCGCACAGCTTGAGGCAACCGCAATCACCAGTGCAAAGAAGAGCACTCGCAGCTCTCCGGCTCGAACTTCTCGCATAAGCTGCCGGCTGGCTTGACGCAATAATCGGAAGAAGGGGGGGCGAGTCATTCAGGCCTCCAATGTGACTAGGCGGCCGCTTTCCAGACGTATCAGACGATTGCATCGCTGCGCGAGTCGCTCATCATGGGTCACCAGCACCAGGGTGGTTCCAAGCTCTGTGTTCAGTTCGAATAACAGGTCGCTGATACGGGCGCCAGTAGTGGTATCCAGGTTCCCGGTAGGCTCGTCGGCAAACAACACCTTGGGGTTAGCAGCGAACGCCCGTGCGATGGCGACTCGTTGCTGCTCGCCTCCAGAAAGCTGGCGCGGATAATGACTCAGGCGATGCCCCAGATTGACTCGTTCCAGAAGAGACTCGGCGCGATCACGCGCATTTTTGTAACCTTCAAGCTCCATGGGGAGCATGACATTTTCTAAAGCGGTCAGGCTGTCGAGCAGTTGAAACGACTGAAAAACGAATCCGACATGCTCGGCACGTATTCGCGCACGCTCATCCTCTGACAATGCGGCCAGAGCATGTCCCGCTAGAACAACATCCCCCTCACTCGGCTGATCTAACCCGGCCAACAGGCCTAGCAGAGTGGATTTGCCGGAGCCTGAGCTGCCTACGATGGCCAGGCTGTCGCCCTTTGCCAATTCAAGGTCGAGGCCATGAAGGATGGTGAGTTCACCTTCCGCGCTGGGTACAACCTTGCTAAGGTTCTGGGCAACTAGAATGCTGGCGCTCATGAGGATTCCGCATGCGTAAATGGTTATCGGGCGGCTGTCTCGCGCTGTTTCTAATTGCGCAACACGCCGCAGCACAGACGCTTTTGATCGTTGGAGATAGTATCAGTGCCGGTTTGGGGATAGAAACGGGCCAAGGATGGGCTTCGCTGCTTGAAAAACGGCTGGACGAACAGAAGGGCAGCTACAAAGTCATCAATGCCTCGATCAGCGGTGACACCAGTGCCGGCGGGCTTTCCCGGCTATCGCCGTTACTTAATGAGCATAAGCCTGATGTTGTGCTGATTGAGCTGGGCGGCAATGATGGTTTGCGAGGCCAGCCCCCTGCGCAATTGCAACAGAATCTTGCATCAATGATTGACCAGTCCAAGCAGGCAGGTGCCAAGGTACTGCTTCTAGGAATGCGGTTGCCGCCCAACTATGGCATTCAGTATACCGAGCGTTTCGCTGCGGTTTATTCCAGTCTGGCTGAAGAAAAAAAGGTCGCACTGGTGCCCTTCTTTCTGGAGGGGGTTGGAGGAATAGAGCAGTACATGCAGCCAGACGGAATTCATCCCAATGCAGCCGGACAGCCAAGACTACTGGAAAATGCCTGGCAAGCCTTACAGCCCTTGCTTGAACGGACGCAGAATGCAAAGCACTGACATTTTGTAAGATTTTACAGTTTGGGGCGGTTAAATCCGGTTCACCTGCTTTTCAGGTCAACGCCTTTCCGTTAAGGTTGCGCCCCCCCTTCTGGAGCCTCAAATGTCGCGTCACGCCTGGTCCTTGTTTGGCTTTCAACTTATCGTGCCTGATTCACAGCTCGATCTGTTCGCCTGCCGGACAACACGGCTGCACATCGTTGCACGCCAGCTTGAGCTAGGCGGACATGCCGATCGCACATTGTGCGGCAGCCTTCTCCCGGCCGAGCCCAAGTTTCAGCCATTGGCTCGGCATTGGCTGAGACACTCGCAGTTATGCCCCCAGTGCATGGAACGTCTGGAAGCAGATAAACGGGGTGAAGTGGGTACTGTTTCGTTCCTCTGAGGTCTCACGACCTTATAGGCGCAGTGTTACACTGACACTATTTACAGCATTCTTTTCAAAGGATTTTTCGATGTTGTCTCGCGCATCATCTATCGCCTGTTTATCGCTTGCCGTTAGTCTGACTGCCGGTACGGCTTGCGCCCTGGAATTGCCGCTTCCACCGCCTGGTGAAGATATCGTGGGCGAGGTGCAGGTTATCAAGGCCGCCTACGAAGACACATTTGCAGACCTCGGTGAGAAGTACGATCTTGGCTATTCGGAGATGGTGGCAGCGAACCCGGGCGTTGATGCCTGGTTGCCAGGGGCGGGTACCGAAGTAGTTCTGCCTACACGGTTCATCCTGCCGCCTGGGCCGCGTGAAGGGGTTGTCATTAATCTGGCTGAGTACCGTATGTACTACTACCCCAAAGGGGGTAATACGGTTTTCACCTACCCATTGGGAATTGGACGTGAAGGATGGGGGTCGCCTGTTGGGACTACCCGAATCACCGCCAAGACCAAGGACCCCAGCTGGTATCCGCCTGCATCGATTCGTGCCGAGCACGCCGCCGATGGTGATCCGCTTCCTGCCGTGGTTCCGCCTGGGCCGGACAATCCGCTTGGACCCTACAAGTTGAACCTTGCGCTACCAGGTTATCTGATCCACGGTTCCAACAAGAAATTTGGTATCGGCATGCAGGTCAGCCACGGCTGTTTCCGGATGCTGAATGAGGATCTCAAGGAGTTCGTTGGAATGGTTCCGGTGAACACCCCTGTACGCATCATCAACGAGCCTTACAAGTTTGGTATCAGCCAAGGCAAGCTGTATCTGGAGGCGCATGAGCCGCTCTCGAGCGAAAATGGCAAGCCGGCCATGATCGACCAGCACACGGCTGTAGTGAATGCCATGATCCGTCGCGAGGACTTGAGTGGTCACGCTGAGCTGAACTGGGAATTGGTAAAGGACATCGTCACGGCGCAGGATGGTCTGCCCGTAGAGGTGGCTGCTACCATCAATCAGGCTTCTCAAACTGCTGCGACTGCCGCTGATCAGCCTGCTGCAGCGCTATAAAACAGTGTGGCAACAAAAAGCCCGCCAAAATGGCGGGCTTTTTGTTGCTCGCAAAAGCCGACCCGAGAGTCGGCTTAACAGGTCAGAGACCTATTATTTGCGGCTGGCTTTTTCCAGCATACGCAGAGCGCGCTCGTTAGCTTCGTCAGCAGTCTGCTGAGCTTTCTGAGCAGCAGCCAGAGCGTCGTCAGCATGACGATAAGCTTCGTCAGCACGAGCCTGAGCGCGAGCAGCAGCGTCTTCAGTAGCGGTCAGACGGGCTTCGCTTTCTTTGGAAGCGTGGCTGCAACCAGTAGCCAGGGCAGCTGCCAGAGCCAGAGCGGCAAATTTCAGAGCGTTGTTCATCATTATCCCCTTGAGGTGGACTTCCATATAGAGTGCAAATTTCCCAGCGGAAAATTGCGCGCTACATACTACTCATAACGTGTAGTAAGTAAACTGAGCGAATGCAAGGTTCGCGAGTTTTTTTCACTTTCCCTTTCATAAGCTCGATAAATTGACATTGCGTTGCTTAAAAAGTGTCCAAGGGTGACTGATGACGGGTTTTCTGACGGTATAAGGAGCGCGACTAAGGCAAACAGTTACAAGGCTAATGGGTTGTATTAATGCAAACTTCAACGCACTATTAAGCTCTTAGTCTTGCGCCAGATGCTCGTTGTATTAAGCCTAAGGTCATGATTGTTGTGCGATGGCCGGCCCGAACGGGGCAGCCATTTCTGTAGTCTGAAAATAGGCTCGGCAGCAATGTCGCTTCCCAATAAGAGAGATAAGGCGGGTAATCGGTTTTCCGCCAAGGAGCAGATATGAACGAGTCGTTTTCAATCGACCACGACCTCTCATCTCACCAATTTGTCATCCACGTCGATGGGCAGCGCGCGTATCTTGCCTATATGGATCTTGGTAAGCAGACCATGGATTTTTACAGAACCTTTGTGCCCGATAATCTGCGGGGCAGGGGAATAGCCGCAGCGTTAGCCGAACACGCACTGACTTACGCGGAGTCACGTGGCTACAGCGTCATTCCATCCTGCTCCTATGTCGAGCGTTATATCGAGCGGCGTCAGCAGAAGCTAACGGCTCCTCACTAATCGACAGGCATAAAAAAGCCGGGTAAAGAACCCGGCTATAAGAAGACTGGCAATCAATCGCGCTTGCGCTTGGGCAGTACGTCCTTGAGCTTGTTATGCATGCTCATGATGCTCTGTTCCGTCATTTCCCAATCGATGCAGGCATCTGTAACCGAAACGCCGTATTTCAGTTCGTTGAGATCCTTAGGAATCGGCTGGTTGCCATAGCCCAGATGGCTCTCTACCATCAATCCGATAATGGTCTGGTTGCCTTCGATTATCTGGTTGGCAACGTTATCCATTACCAGCGGCTGCAGTGAGGCATCCTTGTTAGAGTTTGCATGGCTGCAATCCACCATGATATTAGCCTTGACCTTGGCTTTGCTTAATTCACGTTCGCATACCGCAACGCTGACCGAGTCGTAGTTCGGTTTGCCGTTACCGCCGCGCAGAACCACATGACCGTAGGGGTTACCTTTGGTTTGCACGATCGAGACCTGTCCCTGCTGATTGATGCCGAGGAAACGATGTGGGTTTGAGACCGATTGCAAGGCGTTGATAGCAACGGTCAGGCTGCCATCGGTGCCGTTCTTGAAGCCAACGGCCGATGAAAGGCCGGAAGCCATTTCACGGTGCGTTTGGGACTCCGTGGTCCGGGCGCCAATTGCAGACCAGCTGATCAGGTCCTGAAGATACTGTGGTGAGATGGGATCTAGTGCTTCGGTGGCAGTAGGCAAGCCTTTCTCGGCCAGCTCCAGCAGCAATTGGCGACCAATGTGCAAACCATCCTGAATCTTGAAGGAGTCGTCCAGGTAGGGATCGTTGATAAGCCCTTTCCAGCCGACTGTCGTCCGCGGCTTCTCAAAATACACCCGCATGACAAGGAAGAGGGTATCGGAAACTTTTTCGGCCAGAACCTTCAGGCGGTCGGCGTACTCGTGGGCTGCCTTGATGTCATGAATGGAGCAGGGGCCAATCACGACAAAAATCCGATGATCCTTGCCATCAAGGATATCACGCACCACCTGGCGACCCTGAGCGACTGTCTTGGAGGCGCTTTCGGTCAAAGGAATCTCTAGTTTGAGTCGCTCAGGCGTTATCAGGGGGTCGTTTGATACGACGTTTAGGTCATTTATAGGTAAATCGGCCATAGTGTTCTCGGAGGCCACGGTGCCTGCTTGGGCATAACCGGCTGGCGTTACGCGGTAAAAGGTTGACAAGAGGCTAACCATAACGTGTCTTCATAGGAGGCGACAATGGCCTTTTCCGGTTCGAGAGACGAAGCGGCCTGTTGCGTCCTTGGATGTCTTGACCAGTACGAAATAGCGAGGCTTTGTGGAATTAAGCGATCTTGATGCGGATCAGGCGTTGTTGGCGCTTTCGGGAGTAACGTTGCTTATCTTCACTGGTGAAGGGTGCTCAAGTTGCCGGTGGGCGCGAGAGCGCTTGCCGGAGATGAACTTGCCATGCGATCGAATCGCCTGGGTCGATGCGGAGCGAAACGGAGGAATGGTGCAGCGCTATGAGGTATTTCACTTGCCTGCTCTGTTCGTAGTACGTCAGGGGCTATTTTATGGCGGGCTGAAAACGCGGATGACCGAGTCTGAATTGAATCAGGGAATTCTGGCTTGTCTGAGCCGTGATGCTGATGATTTACCTTGATGAGAGAAGTGTGATGTTAACTAACCAAGTTCGCAAATTAAGGCATTTACCAGCATTTTGCACGGCGAAGTGGCAATACGCTGCTACGCTTTCCTGTGATGAATAAGCATTCGGCATGTCGTATGACGGCCATCCACGTCAGTAGTTGAGGGGGCCAATTGATCCAATCGATTCTTTATGCAACTGATCTGGGCATCTACTCATCCTCTGTCTTGCAGCATGCGCTTTCCTTGGCGCGAGCGCATGATGCTAAGTTGTATGTCGTACATGCGGTTGAACCCTTGGGGTTGTTCGCTGACTCGATTTTGCAAACCTATATGGATGCCTCCACGTTGGCACAATTGAACAAGCAGGGTTTCAATACCGTTTTAGCCAATATTGAGCAGCGCGTGATTGAGTGTCTGCGCGATGAAATGGGGGAGGCTGCGCAGGAGTTTGACCGTATCCGCTTGGTGCGGGTCGTTCAGGGAGATCCCGCTCAGGTCATTCTTGATCAGTCCCATGATCTGGCTGTCGATTTGATCGTGTTGGGCAGTCATAGTCATGGCAGCGCTTGGGATACACCGCTGGGACGTACTGCAGGCAAAGTTCTGCAAATGGCGGATGTGCCTGTCTATCTTGTACCCATGTTGCAGCATCGCAGCCATTGATAATTACCAATGGCTATAAATATTTTTGTAGTGCGTTAGTATAGGTTATAACAACGGTGCTGTTAGCTATAGCAAGGAGCCATCATGAAGCTTCAGCAATTGAGGTACATATGGGAAGTGGCGCATCACGATCTCAATGTTTCTGCAACAGCGCAAAGCCTGTATACCTCCCAGCCAGGCATCAGTAAGCAGATCCGGTTGCTTGAGGATGAGTTGGGGGTAGAGGTGTTTGCTCGAAGCGGCAAGCACCTGACACGCATTACGCCAGCGGGTGAGCGGATTATCCAGACCGCTGGTGAGATCCTGCGTAAGTGCGAAAGCATCAAGCAGATCGCCCAAGAGTTCTCCAACGAGAAGAAGGGCACGCTTTCAATCTCCACGACGCACACCCAGGCCCGCTATGCCTTGCCGGATGTGATCAGTGATTTCATGAAGCAGTATCCGGATGTCGCCCTGCACATGCAGCAGGGTACACCTATGCAGATTGCTGAAATGGCAGCAGATGGCACAGTTGATTTTGCCATTGCAACGGAAGGCCTTGAGCATTTTGGTGATCTGATCATGCTGCCCTGCTATCGATGGAATCGATGTGTCATCGTGCCCCATAGTCACCCCTTGGCCAAAGTGCCCAAGCTCACCCTGGAAGCTCTAGCTGAGCATCCCATCGTCACCTACGTATTCGGTTTTACAGGTCGTTCCAAGCTGGATGAGGCCTTTAGCCGGCGAGGATTGGAGCCAAAAGTCGTTTTCACCGCAGCCGATGCCGACGTTATCAAGACCTATGTAAGGCTCGGTCTGGGGGTGGGAATCGTGGCGGATATGGCGGTTGACCATAAGCTCGACAGTGACCTTGTTGCGCTGGACGCCAGTGAATTGTTCGAGGCCAGCATTACCAAGATCGGCTTGCGTCGGGGGACCTTCCTACGGGGATATATGTGTGACTTCATCAGTCGTTTCGCCCCGCATCTGACGCGTGAAGTCCTTGTGCAGGCGATGCAGTGCCATAGCCGCCAGGAAGTTGAAGACCTGTTTGCTGATGTCGCATTGCCGACCTACTAGATTCGCTTAATCATCGTATGAAAGAAAGGGAGTCACTTCGTCTCATTTTGTGTCAGAGTGACGGGGTGAGCTTTCCAGCGGCTCACAGGTGTCCCTTACAAGAAAAACAATACGAGGTTCATACGATGAAAGTGTCCCGAAAGTCTGCTGTTCTGCTAGGTATAGGTTTCGCTCTTATGTCCGGACTCTCCCAAGCCAGCTCGTTGCATGTTGATCGTGCCCCGTTCGGGTCACTTCCTGATGGCCGTGCCATCGAGCGCTATACGCTACAAAACAGCAACGGAATGCGAGTTGGCATCATTACTTATGGCGGTATCGTCCAGTCCATTGAGGTGCCCGATGCAAAAGGGCATGTGGAGGATGTCGTTCTAGGTTTTGATGATGTGAAAGGCTATCTGGATAACGGCACCGTTTACTTTGGTGCGCTGATCGGCCGATTCGGCAATCGCCTGGCCAAAGGCAGGTTCGAGCTTGATGGCAAGACGTATCAGGTGCCGATCAATAATGATCCAAATGCTCTGCATGGCGGACCGGAAGGCTTCAATACCAAGGTATGGCAGGCCAAGCCTATCGAGGGCAAGGATTGGAAGGGCGTATCGCTTAGCTATGTTTCGTCTGATGGTGAGATGGGCTTTCCAGGCACGCTCACTACTACTGTGCGTTATACCCTCAACGAGCATAACGAGTTGCAGATCGAATATACCGCAACGACGGATAAGCCTACGGTAGTCAACCTGACCAATCACAGTTATTTCAATCTGGCGGGCGCTGGCAACGGGACCATTCTTGACCAGAAGGTGACTATCCATGCGTCCAAGTTCACCCCGATTGATTCAACGCTGATTCCGACCGGGGAACTGGCTGAGGTGAAGGGTGCGCCCATGGACTTTGTCCATCCGACTGCTATCGGTGCGCACATTCGTGACAACGACCAACAGCTGAAATATGCCGAGCCCAAACAGGGTGGCTTTGATTTCAACTGGGCATTTGATAAGCCGGGGCAGCTCGATGCCGTAGCGGTTACGGCTTTTGATCCATCATCCGGGCGGCGTCTGGAGATGTATACAACCGAGCCGGGCGTGCAGTTTTATACCAGCAACTTTCTGGATGGCACCATCAAGGGCAAGCAGGGCAAGGTTTATCCGCACTGGGGAGCGTTTACGCTGGAGGCTCAGCACTTCCCCGATGCACCAAACCAGCCCAACTTTGCCAGCACTCGCTTGAATCCCGGCGAGACATACAAGCAGACTACCATCTACAAATTCTCGACCCTCAAGCAGTAATCTCCTGCCTATGGGGCTGCACCGTCAGCCCCATATCCTGCCTTAATTCTTCAATCAGCATTTTGGCCGGTGCGGTGACGTCCATGCCCTGGCGAATGACAACGCTATAGGGCTCGCTGTTGATTTGCAGGTCAATGGAAAAGCGCTTGAGCAAGCCAAAGCGTTCACTGAAGAGCGCTACATCGCTAGGCATCACAGCCAGAAGATGCGGATCCTCCTGCAACAGGCTAAGCATCGTGAACGTAGAGGCCGTTTCGATGGGATAGCGCGGAAAGTCGAGCCCTGCAAGGCGAAACTGCTGCTCCAGCGCGAGGCGCATGGGCATGTTGGACGGATAGACAACCCAGCGATAGCCTGTCAGCTCGTCCAGACTGGAAAGTGATGCGTTGGCCAGCGGATGGTTGGGATGAGCCACCAGCGCCAGGCTTTCTGGATGTTCGATCAGCTTTTCATATGCATCAGGCCGGGTGCTTACGCTGGTTCGGCAAATCACTACGTCTACCCGCCCTTGGTCGAGAAGGGCAAGCAGTCGCGCGCTGGTGTCCTCCGCGATATGAATCGACAGTTCCGGCTGTTTCTGGCGAAGCCGATTGAGCGACTGCATGAGCAGCGGCACCGCACCCATGATAACGCCAATGGACAACCGGCCACCCTGACCATGCAGGATGCCAATCATTTCTTCCCTGAGGTGGGCAATGTCAGACTGAATGAGGCGCGCATATCGAGTCACGCAGCGTCCCAGATCGTTAGGCACCAGTCCCTGACTGGTACGTGTAAAAAGGGTGGCGCCTAGTGTCGCTTCAATTTCATGGAGGGCTTTCGTTGCACCCGGTTGAGTAATAGCAACCTGCTCGGCAGCCTTGTGCAGTGAGCCATGCTCCTCAAGGGCAATGAGAAGCTTGAGCTGACGTACGCGTAGGCGCGATGAAATGGAATTCAAAGATGGAATCATGGGAATAACCAAAGGTTATCGCTTAATCAGTACCTCTCATTAGGCAGCGTTCTGCGCGCGCCGTAAAGTATGCGCTATCCATTCAGCCCATAACGATAAGAGCAAACCCCATGAGACTGATTCAATTTGAGACTTCAGAAGGCCAGCGCCATGTAGGAGTGGTTGAAGGCGAGAATCTCCAGATTGTACGTAATGTTCGCACGACACGTGAGCTGGCACTGAATGCAATCCGAAATGGACATGATCTGGTTGCTGAGGTCCAGGCGCAGGGTACCGAGCCAGGACCGAGTTATGACAGTGTGCTCGAAGCCCGTCGCGTATTGCCTCCGTTGGATCATGACGATACGGCCCACTGCCTGGTTACCGGAACTGGGCTTACGCATCTGGGCAGTGCTTCTACGCGAGATAAGATGCATCAGCACAACAATCAGGACGAAGCCAAGTTGACCGACAGCATGCGTATGTTCAACTGGGGACTTGAAGGCGGACGACCTTCGGCCGGTGAAGTGGGGGCGCAGCCAGAATGGTTCTACAAGGGTGACGGCAGCATTGTTGTCCGTCCGGGCGAGGATTTTTCCCTTCCCGAGTTTGCCGAAGATGCCGGTGAAGAGCCTGAATTAACCGGCCTGTATGTCATCGGTGATGACGGGGAACCTTATCGGGTAGGTTTTGCGCTGGGAAATGAGTTTTCCGATCATGTCATGGAACGGAAAAACTACCTTTATCTAGCGCACTCTAAACTGCGCTGTTGCGCATTTGGGCCTGAATTGCGAGTAGGTGAGCTGCCTCGCCACCTTTCAGGTATGAGCCGGATTCGCCGTAACGGTGAGGTCCTTTGGGAAAAGGAATTTCTTTCAGGCGAAGAGAATATGTGTCACAGCCTGGCGAATCTTGAATATCACCATTTCAAGTACAACCAGTTTTTGCGTCCGGGCGACGTACATGTACATTTTTTCGGAACGGCTACACTGTCCTTCGCTGACGGTATCAAGGCGCAGCCGGGAGATCGGTTCGAAATCAGCATGCCTGAATTCGGTAAACCTCTGATCAATGGCATCGCTTCCCATAAGCCGGATTTCGTAATAGGCAACATCAAAGCGCTATAACGTTCTGAACATCAAGTGCTTTAAACGTGGGTTGTCAGCTAAATCTGCCTTCATAAGAGGCCGGTTAAATCACTAAATTGCTATGTTGTATGATGACTTAAAGTCCGACAGGATGTACCTTTAGTGCCTGACACCGATGTTCTTCTCATTTTATCTGCGTGAGCATTGGCTCGCGCAGTGTCCTGAAACCCTTTATGGTCAAGGAGTTAAGCATGCAGATCACAGGACATAACTATGTTGGCGGAGCGCGTAGTGCTAAAGGCGAAACTATCGTCTATAGCGTGGATGCGACCTCTGGAGAACAGTTATCGTATAAGTTCTATCAGGCTACGCCTGAAGAAGTTGATGCTGCTGCACGTGCTGCGCAAGAGGCTTATCCCATCTATCGCAGCCTGAGCGCTGAAAAGCGTGCCAGCTTTTTGGAGGCCATTGCAGACGAACTGGACGCGCTGGGTGACGATTTCGTGCAGCTGGTTTGCCGCGAAACCGCATTGCCTGCTGGCCGTATCCAAGGCGAGCGTGGACGCACCAGTGGACAGATGCGTCTATTCGCTCAGGTCCTGCGTCGTGGTGATTTCTACGGGGCGCGCATCGACCGTGCCTTGCCTGACCGAAAGCCGCTGCCTCGTCCAGACCTGCGCCAATACCGTATCGGTCTTGGTCCAGTAGCTGTATTCGGTGCAAGCAACTTCCCGCTGGCATTCTCTACCGCAGGCGGCGACACCGCTTCGGCGCTGGCTGCCGGTTGCCCGGTTGTGTTCAAGGCCCATAGTGGTCACATGGGAACAGCTGAATATGTGGCTGAAGCCATTGTTCGTGCGGCTGAGCGTACTGGCATGCCGGCTGGCGTTTTCAATATGATCTACGGCGCTGGCGTCGGCGAGCAGCTCGTCAAGCACCCAGCCATCCAGGCGGTCGGTTTCACGGGCTCGCTGCGAGGTGGCCGCGCACTGTGTGATATGGCTGCTGCACGTCCTCAGCCGATCCCGGTTTTTGCTGAAATGTCCAGTATCAACCCGGTTCTGCTGATGCCTGAAGCGATCAAGCAACGCGGCGATAATGTGGCTAATGAGCTGGCCGCTTCGGTCGTGTTGGGATGTGGTCAGTTCTGTACCAACCCGGGCCTGATCATTGGCATTCGTTCGCCAGAGTTCTCTGCATTCCTGGAGCGTTTCGCCGCGACCATGAATGACCAGCCGGCGCAGACCATGCTCAATGCAGGCACCCTGAAGAGCTATGTCAAAGGTCTCGAGCATTTGAATGCTCACTCCGGTATTACTCATCTTGCCGGTGCAACCCAGCAAAATAACAATCAGGCTCAGCCACAGTTGTTCAAGGCTGATGTCAGCTTGCTGCTGGAGGGTGATGAGTTGTTACAGGAAGAGGTTTTTGGCCCAACTAGCATTGTGGTAGAAGTTGCCGATAAGGCCGAGCTGATTCGCGCATTGCATGGCCTGCATGGCCAGCTGACCGCGACGCTGATTGCCGAGCCGGGTGACTTGGAAACCTACGGTGCTGAGCTGACAGCTGTGCTTGAGCAAAAAGCAGGGCGCCTATTGATCAATGGTTATCCAACCGGCGTAGAGGTCTGTGACTCCATGGTTCATGGTGGTCCTTACCCGGCAACGTCCGATGCTCGCGGAACCTCCGTAGGTACGTTGGCCATCGATCGCTTCCTGCGCCCGGTCTGCTACCAGAATTACCCGGATGCACTGCTGCCTGAGCCACTCAAGAACGCTAACCCGCTGGGTATTGCCCGTCTGGTTAACGGCGTTACGACACGTGATGCGCTGAGCTGATCGCTCCGTTAATGAAAAAGCCCCGGCGTGCCAGGGCTTTTTTATGGCTATTCGCCCTCTAATACCAGTGTAAGAGCCTTACGTGCGTCTTCCAGTTGTACCAGGGTGGCATGTTTGGCGCCCAGGGCATCGCCATGTTGAATAGCCGTCAGGATCGCTTTATGGCGGGGAAGGGCGAACTCATGAAGGTTGGGACGCCTGTTTGATTGCTTGAGCGATTCGCGCAATGCCAGCGATAGCATGTTGCAGAGGTTAGCCAAGAGGTCATTGTGAGTGGCTTCGGCAATCTGACTGTGGAAATCCAAGTCCGGTTGTAACCACTCTTCCGGCGTCTTGGCTGCTTCCATGCGCTGATAAGCGTTCTCAATGGCCGCTACGTCATCAGGTGTGGCATGCGTAGCAGCAAGCGCGGCGGCTGCGGGCTCTATAATGCAGCGCACGCTTGAAAGCATGTTGAAGAAATCGTTTTGTGGCGTCGTTTCCATCAGCCAGTGCAGTACGTCGGGATCAAGCATATGCCATTCGCGACGAGGCCTGACAACCGTGCCCACCTTGGGTTTGGAGTAGACAAGCCCTTTGGCTACCAAGACCCGGGTTGCTTCGCGCAGCACCGGGCGGCTGACAGCATACTCCTCGCATAGCGACGCTTCAGGCGGAAGCTTGGAGTCTGCAGGGAAGTGGCCAGAAACGATATGCCGGCCCAACTCCTGAACGATTCGGGCATGCATGCTTTTGCGAAGTGAAGGTTTGCGATATTCCATGAGGCGCGACGTGGCGATCCTGTTTCGAGGCCGCGCATCATAACATTCGCCCCTCGCCAATGCGGAAAGGGGCGTTGAGAACTCACTCAATGTGAATGTCTCGGCACCTCGGAGCCACGGCAGCCGACGAGGAAGTCGAAATCGCAGCCCTCATCGGCCTGCAGCACGTGGTCCACGTACAGCTTGCGATAACCGCCACCGAGCAGGTTGGCGTTCGGGTCCTGCCAGTCCGCCAGGCGGGCCTGCAGCTCTTCATCGCTGATATCCAGATGCAGGCGGCCGTTCTCGCAGTCCAGCTCGATCATGTCACCGTCACGCACCACCGCCAGCGGACCACCTGCCGAAGCCTCCGGCGCTACGTGCAGCACCACCGTCCCGTAGGCCGTCCCACTCATGCGCGCATCGGAAATACGCACCATGTCGGTAATGCCCTTGGCCAGCAGCTTGGGTGGCAGACCCATGTTGCCCACCTCAGCCATGCCCGGATACCCTTTTGGTCCGCAGTTCTTGAGCACCATGACGCAGGTCTCGTCGATATCCAGGTCCGGGTCGAGCACACGCTCCTTGTAATGCTCCAGGTTCTCGAACACCACCGCACGGCCCCGGTGCTGCATCAGCTCCGGTGTGGCAGCAGAGGGTTTGAGCACTGCTCCCTTGGGTGCCAGGTTGCCCCGTAACACGCAGATGCCGCCGTCCTTGCGGATGGGGTTGTCCAGCGTACGGATGACTTCATCCTGCCCGTAGATCGGCGCCTCGGCACAGTTCTGCCAGATCGACTGGCCATTGGCGGTCAGGGCATCAGGGTGCGGCAGCAGGTTTGCCTCACCCATCCGGCGAATCACTGCCGGCAGGCCACCGGAGTAGTAGAACTCTTCCATCAGGAAGCGACCGGACGGCTGCAGGTCGACGATGGTAGGCGTACCGCGACCGACCCGCGTCCAGTCGTCCAGCTCAAGGTCTACGCCCATACGCCCGGCGATGGCCTTGAGGTGAATCACGGCATTGGTCGAACCGCCGATGGCAGCATTGACGCGGATGGCATTCTCGAAGGCTTCCTTGGTCAGGATCTTCGACAGGCGAAGGTCCTCATGCACCATGTCCACGATACGCATGCCAGAGAGGTGCGCTAGAACATAGCGACGCGAATCCACGGCTGGGATCGCAGCGTTATGCGGGAGCGAGGTGCCCAGGGCTTCAGCCATGCAGGCCATGGTGGAGGCAGTACCCATGGTGTTACAGGTACCGGCCGAGCGGGACATGCCAGCTTCAGCAGAAAGGAACTCGTTCAGGTCGATCAGCCCACCCTTATAGGCCTCGTGCATCTGCCAGACGATGGTACCGGCACCGATGTCGCGACCGTGGTGCTTGCCGTTAAGCATCGGCCCGCCGGTTACCACGATGGCGGGTACGTCGCAGCTGGCAGCGCCCATCAATAGCGCAGGGGTGGTCTTGTCGCAGCCGGTCAGCAGCACCACAGCATCGACCGGGTTGCCGCGGATGGCTTCCTCCACGTCCATGCTGGCCAGGTTGCGGGTCAGCATGGCGGTGGGGCGCAGGTTGGACTCGCCATTGGAGAAGACGGGAAACTCGACGGGAAAACCGCCGGCTTCGTAGACGCCGCGCTTGACGTGCTCGGCAATCTTGCGGAAGTGGGCGTTGCAGGGGGTAAGTTCGGACCAGGTGTTGCAGATCCCGATGATGGGTTTGCCCTGGAACTCATGGTCCGGGATGCCCTGGTTCTTCATCCAGCTGCGATACATGAAGCCGTTCTTGTCGGCATTGCCAAACCACTGGGCCGAGCGCAACTGGGTTTTTTTCTCAGACATGTTGTTAACTCTTATTTGTCATACTAAACGGAAGTATTGATCCGAATTTAGACTTAATAAGCTTTCATGTGAAGTGTTGTTGAGTAAAAAGTATTACTTTATAGTCCATATCACCAGTGCGGCTGCTATGCTCAAGCCGTACATAACAAAAACAATCGGAGACTTGGCTATGAGCCCAGAAATGCGGCTGATCCGCCTCATCACACTCAAACTTATTCCCTTCCTTATCCTGCTGTACCTTGTAGCCTACGTGGACCGTTCCGCTGTCGGGTTTGCCAAGTTGCATATGGGGGCAGATATCGGCATCAGCGATGCGGCTTATGGGATGGGGGCAGGACTGTTCTTTATCGGATATTTCCTATTCGAAGTGCCAAGCAATCTGTTCCTGACTCGCTTTGGAGCGCGCCGCTGGTTTGCACGGATCCTCATTACCTGGGGTGCCATTACGATTGGCATGGCCTTCATCCAGGGGCCAACCAGCTTCTATGTAATGCGGTTTCTACTTGGTATTGCGGAGGCGGGATTCTTTCCTGGGGTGCTGTACTACATCACGCAATGGTATCCCATACGTCACCGCGGCAAGATCCTGGGATTTTTCATCCTGTCGCAACCCATTGCCATGATGGTAACTGGTCCGCTCTCGGGCGCCTTGCTAGGCATGGAAGGCATAATGGGTCTGCATGGCTGGCAGTGGCTGTTCATTCTTATCGGTACGCCTGCAGTATTGCTCGCATGGCCAACCTTGCGTTTTCTGCCAGATGGTCCGGCAAAGGTGAAATGGCTATCGGCTGATGAGAAACGCTGGTTGGCAAACGAACTTGAAAAGGATTTGCAGGAATATGGCCAGACACGTCATGGCAATCCACTGCATGCACTCAAGGACAAGCGCGTCCTGCTACTGGCACTTTTCTATCTGCCGGTGACCTTGAGTATTTACGGCCTGGGCTTGTGGCTGCCGACGCTGATTCATCAGTTTGGCGGAAGTGACATCATGACCGGCTTTGTCTCGTCCGTTCCTTATCTCTTTGGCATTATTGGTCTTTTGCTTATTCCTCGCAGTTCAGATCGCCTGAATGATCGTTATGGTCATCTGGCGGTCCTGTATGCGCTAGGTGCCATAGGTTTCTTCTTCAGTGCTTACCTAAGTGCACCAGCACTGCAATTGGGGGCTTTGTGTCTGGCGGCCTTCAGCCTGTTTTCCTGCACTGCAATCTTCTGGGCGCTACCAGGTCGCTTTTTCTCGGGTGCCAGTGCCGCCGCTGCCATTGCGCTGATCAATTCGGTGGGGAATCTGGGAGGTTATATCGGGCCATTTGGTATTGGCGCACTTAAAACCTATACCGGGACATTATCGTCCGGTTTGTACTTCCTGGCAGGAGTACTTTGCATAGGTCTTTTGATGACATGGGTCGTGTATAACCAGCTGGAGCGGCGCCTTGCGCTCAAGACTGCCCCATCTTCCTGAGCGGCAGGCTGCATAAAAAAGCCACTCTTGATGAGTGGCTTTTTGCTTTATCAGTGCTGGATATGCAAGCCGCACTCACGGTTTTCTTCGCCCTTGGTGGGGTCGAAGTAATCGAAGTTGTTTGGCAGATTGTGCTCCACCAGATATTGGTACAGGTCTTTAGAGGTCCAGTTCAGCAGGGGGGCAACCTTGATCAGGCCATCCTGGTTGATGCTGACCGGCTGCATTTGGGCACGTACTGCAGTATCGCTTGCACGCAATGCGGTAAACCACACGCTGGGTGCCATTTCCCGCAGTGCGCGGGTAAACGGCTCAAGTTTGACTTCTTCGGTAAAGGCCTCATGGCGTGGATCGTCTAAACCAGGCACAGGACCTTCAATAGCTTCGCGATGGGCCCGCGAGCGCTTGGGTAGATAAGTGATCAAGTTGAGATTAAGTGCGCGGGCGACCTCATCGGCGAAGCGATAAGTCGCCTCGGTATTATAGCCGTTGTCCATCCACACCACAGGGATGTCAGGCTTTACGCGCGTTACCATGTGAAGAATGACCGCTTCAAACGGACGAAAATTGGTCGTGCAGATAGCCGGCTTGCCAAGACCCAATGCCCAGGCAACAAGCTGCTCAGGCTGATTGGCGAATTCGGCATTGATGCGGTCCAGATCAAGTGACATGGCAAGGCTCCAACGCTAATAAGTCAAGACGAACATGGTAACAAAGCCCCGTCTGGGCTGCACGACGTAGCGGCATCCGTCAGGCTATGCATCTCAAGGGTGTTCAATAACACTCGTACCTTGGCAATAGATTCCTCATACTCGTCTTGCCATTCTGAGTCCCTGACGATTGCACCGCCGCCCCAGCAGCTGGCCATCCCGTCCTTGATCAATACACTGCGAATAGCGATGGAGCTGTCCATCTCGCCCCGCACGTCGATATAGAGCAGGGAGCCACAGTAGATGGAGCGGCGAGTCGGCTCCAGCTCATCGATAATTTCCATTGCCCGAATCTTGGGGGCTCCGGTGATTGAGCCGCCTGGAAAGCTTCCGGCCAGCAGATCGAATACATCACAACCGGATGCAAGCTCACCCCTCACACTGCTCACCAGATGATGCACGTTTGGATAGCTCTCCAATGTAAATAGCTCAGGGACTTTGACCGAGCCTATTCGGCAGCTGCGTCCCAGGTCATTACGCAAAAGATCAACGATCATTACATTTTCGGCACGATCTTTTGGACTGGCCAGCAATTCATCTGCCAGGGCGGCGTCTCGTACGGGGTCCAGGCTGCGTGGTCGCGTCCCTTTGATAGGGCGTGTTTCCACCCGACCGTCATGCACCTGAATGAAGCGTTCAGGTGAGTGGCTGAGGATGGCACCGCCCTGGATGGGCATATAACCGGAAAAAGGCGTAGGGCAGGCGGCTCGCAAGGTGCGGTAGGCTTGCCAGTCCGATCCAGAGCAGGGCGCCTGAAAGCGCTGTGTGAAGTTGATCTGATAACAGTCCCCAGCGTTTATATAAGCCTGGGTTCGCTCGATTTGTTCGCGATAGCGCTCTTTAGTCACATTCGCCTGGAATGGGATTTTCAGGCAAAAGGTTTGATCCTGGCTTGGAGTAACCGGGCTTGTGAAGAGATCAATCAAGCGCGAGCGTTCAGCGGCATTCAGTACCGGATGAAATACTAGCTGGCTGGTCTGTCTCTCATGATCGCTAATCAATGCCCAGCCATACAGACCCAGTCTGGCCTCAGGCAACATCAGATCATCTTGGGCCTGAGCCGGTAGACGCTCCAGCTGGCGACCAAAATCATAGCTCAGATAGCCCATCACGCCACCTGCAAAGGGCAGATCTACTTCGGTGGGAAGCTGCGCTGCTCCGAGCCTGCCGAGTGCGTGGCGAAGCCGAGCGAAAAACGAATGCCCTGATTCCTCCGGTAAAGGGGCGAGCTGCTCTAGCGGCCAGGCACTAAGCAGGTCATATCGTCCACGTGTGGCCGTTGGTCTGCCAGAGTCCAGTAGAACAGCACCCTCCGCATTACGGATGCGCTCGAAGAAATCACCGGGGTCTGCTTGGTAGTCAAGCGGATAAAGTGTGCAGGTGAGCATGTGTTCAGCGAGTTATGGTAGATGAGGAGACATGACCGAATAATCGTTGAGAAAAGGCTACACGCTCTTCCGCTGTTTCAACGATACCCTGGGTCTGCATTTCGGCGAGACGAGCCTCTACTGCCTGAGCTCGCAAGGTAAGTCCGCTGTCATTGGCAATCTGAATATTCAGGCCAGGCCGTGCATTGAGTTCAAGAATCAGAGGTCCTTTATCTTTGTCGAGCACCATGTCAACACCAATGTAACCCAGCCCGGATAATTCATAACAGGAAGCCGCCAGGCGCATGAAGTCGTCCCAGTCCGGCAACTGTACGCCGTCTACGGGGTGGGCGGTATCCGGATGCTTTTCGATCTTGGCGTTAAGCCAGGTGCCTCGCAGCGTAAGCCCGGTTGCCAAGTCCACTCCGACACCAATGGCACCCTGGTGCAGGTTGGCCTTGCCGCCGGACTGGCGTGTAGGCAGGCGTAACATGGCCATTACGGGGTAGCCCATCAAGACGATAATTCGAATGTCCGGAACACCTTCATAGCTGATATTGCGAAACAGCTCATCAGGGATGACCCGGTACTCGATGAGTACTCGATCTCTATGGCCACCGAGTGAATAGAGACCCGAGAGGATGCTGGAGATGTGATATTCCATGTCCGAACGGCTAACCATCTTGCCGGAGACTGTTTTCAATCGCCCCTCAAAGCGGTCGGCAATGACCAGAATGCCGTCGCCACCAGCCCCCTGTGCGGGTTTAACAACGAAATCCTGATGGTTCTCAATAATCGTATCGATCTTCCCGATGTCGTGCTCTGTCGAGATGATCCCGTATAAATCTGGCACATGGATGCCTGCCTCGATTGCTCGCTGCTTAGTCAGGATTTTGTCATCCACGACCGGGTACAGGCTGCGCTTGTTGTACTTGAGTACATAATCGGCATTACGCCGGTTGATACCCATGATCCCGCGAGCCGAAAGGGCCTTCCATGTTTTGATCAAACCGAACATGTCAGTCTTCCTTCAGCAGGGCCTTGAAGCGAACCAGTTCCGTCAGGCGATAACCGCGATAACGACCCATTGCCAGCATGAAGCCCACTAGAATCAACAGGACGGCCGGGAACGTAAATACGAAATACACCAGCGGTGGGATTTTCATCAGAAGATAAGCCAGCGAGCCGGCGAACAACGTGCCGATGGCGACCTTGAGAGCATGGTTGGCGCCACGCTCCTCCCAGGTTATCGAGAGTCGCTCAATGGTCATGGTCAGAATAACCATTGGGAAGAGCGCAACCGAAAGGCCGTTTTCAAATCCCAGTTTGTGACTGAACAGGCTGATGGCGGCAATCATGACTACGACGAACGTCAGTACAACCGACAGTCGAGGCAGCATTTGCAGGCGGAGGTGTTCCAGGTAGGAACGCAGGGAAAGGCCCAGTGCAGTGATCACGGTGAACAGACCGATGCCCCACTGCAGGCCGGTTTCCCGGAAAGCCAGTGCAATCAGAACCGGTGTAAAGGTTCCCAATGTCTGCAGGCCTATAAGATTTCGCAGTATGAGAATCACGAGCACGCCAAGCGGGATCATGATCATCGTCTGGTAGGTCTGCTGGGTCTGGAGGGGCAGGCCGTACAGGGAATAATCCATGAAGGCCGTCTCCACACTCGAATTGGTGAGCTGAGCCAGGCGAATGGCATTCATCTGGCTGCTGTCCAGCGTGAACGTCACATTCGCTTTACGACCGCCATCGAGGTTCAGCAGTTGACCGTCACCGCTCCACCAGATCATGCGATCGGACGGTAGACCGCGCTCGCCTGTTTCAGGATTGAAATAGATCCAGTCCTTGCCGTTATAGCTACGCAGCCAGAGTTCCGGATTTTGCTGAATGTGGGCGACAAGGCGCAGGGTGTGAACCTTTTCCAGGGGTACACGTGCCAGCGACACCAGCAGATCGATGGTCTGTGCCCGCTTGGTGATGCTGGTATCGCCATTAAGTAACAACTTTACGTTGTCGTCATTGACGTTATTGACGCGCCTGATGGCTTCGCTGATGAATGTTTCCACATCGGCTGAATGTTGACGGATAGGCGCGATCAAGGCTTCAGCAGCCAGGCGCTCAGGACCTTCCGGCAGAACAATAGGGTCTCGAGTAACCGGGCCTTTTTCTTCACGTGGCTTGTCACTTCCAAAACGCTTGGTCATAACCAGACGGTAATACAGGGTCTGGTCGCCTTTGGCACGTCGCGCAGACCAGGTCAGCTGCCGGTTACCCTCTATGCGGCTGACGTTAACGCCGTAGTTATTGGAGACAAAGCTCTCGTTAAGGCTGACGTAGCCTTGCGTCAAGGGTGGAACGAACAATTGTACTTTGACGGGCACGTGGGGTGTGGCAGTAAACGTAACCTTGGCATCGATGCTCCATAACTCATCTGTTTCATCCTGAGTGATCGGAATGCCCAGCCCAAAGATCTGGTAGGCGGTAATGGATACGCCAAGTAGAACCAGAACGGTGATAAGAATCTTCAGATGCAAATTAATGGAGCGCATGCAGGTTACTCGACTTTCAAATAGGGCATGCCGGAGTACCGGCCAGATAAGAGCGGGAGACGTCAATCAAGGCGTCATAGCGCCTGAGTGCCTTACTGCCAATCAGCAAGGGAAAGTCAAAGTGGCTACGGTTCGTAAGATTAACCTCAATCGTATGCCTCTCATTTCCCATGCAGATAACCATTGGAATAACGGGACGACTGGTATGCATCTTGGGTTCGACCCCTGGTGTGTGGTCTGCATGCCGCCGCTTGATATGGCTTACACGAAGCAGAGGGCGCTCCAGCGTAATGTCATGGGCCTGATCAATAGCCAGAGAAAAGCGCACCCAGCGCTCCCCGCTACGGGTAAATAGATGAATGCGGTGTGCACTCAAGGAGGCGGTTTCTGCACCCGTATCAAGCTTTGCTTTAAGGTGTAAATTCAGCTCCGGCAGATACACATTTTCATGCAGGCCATACGTTCGCTTCTCGCTTGAAAAGCACAGGGTGCTCCATAGCAGGGGCACGCTAAACAGTAGATAAATTAAAGATTTCATCAAGCTAGTGCAGGCCAGGCATGTGCCAGCGGAGGATGGCTTCCGGCACAGTGCGTTAGTCAAAAGGGCGCATTCTAGCATGGGCCCCTTTCTAAACCAGTGAAGCCTACCGCGACGTATCACTTCAGGCGGCGCTCAACACCTTTCTCTACCAGAATCTTGGCGGCGATCTCTTCAACAGAGAAATGGGTTGAATTGATAGACGGAAGATTTTCACGTCGGAACAGGCTTTCTACTTCCCGGACCTCAAACTCGCACTGGGCAAAACTGGCATATCGGCTATTGGGCCGGCGCTCGTGCCGAATCGCCGATAGGCGGTCAGGGTCGATTGTCAGACCAAACAGTTTGTTCTTTTGTGCCTTGAGCGAGGCAGGCAGTTGCAAGCGCTCCATGTCCTCCTCGGTTAAAGGATAGTTCGCTGCTCGAATTCCAAACTGGAGCGCCATATAAAGGCAGGTGGGCGTTTTGCCGCACCGGGAGACACCGACCAAAATCAAATCAGCCTTGTCGTAGTGTTGCGTACGCGCGCCGTCGTCGTTTTCCAGAGCAAAATTCACGGCCTCGATACGTTGCATATAATTGGCGTTGTGCATCATGGAGTGTGATTTACCGACCGAATATGACGATTCGGCACACAACTCCTGCTCAAGCGGGGATAAAAAAGTGGAAAAGATGTCAATCATGAACCCATTCGACTGGTCGAGAATCGCGCGTATTTCCCGATTGACAATGGTGTCGAAAATAATGGGGCGTGCACCGTCTGACACGGCGGCGTTGTTGATTTGCTGTACCATGGCCCGGGCTTTTTCCACGGTGTCGATATAGGGCCGGGTCAGTTTTGTAAAGCTGATGTTCTCGAATTGAGCGAGTAAGCTTTGGCCGAGGGTTTCGGCAGTAATGCCGGTACCGTCGGAAATAAAGAAGGCGGTTCGTTTCATCAGGGTGAAACTCCCGAGACAGTGGTTTTTGATTTTATCGTAAGGTGCTTCGTAAAGGCTGTCGGGAGACTGGCACTTTTTAAAAGTACCTGGCGCCTGTAGCCAGTCGATAAAACGAATTCTACTGATTCTGGAGTAAAGACCCAGTGTGAACGTGCCAGTTGCGTACGAGCTTTCCCACAAATACAAATATGGAGAGATCACCTTGGACGAGTACGTAGTTTCCCTGGATAAACTCGGGGTGCACGATGTTGAGCAAGTGGGCGGCAAAAACGCATCCCTTGGCGAAATGATCAGCAACCTGGCGGGCGCAGGTGTTTCGGTTCCTGGCGGTTTTGCTACTACTGCACAGGCCTATCGGGACTTCCTTGAGCAAAGCGGGCTTAATGACCGTATCCATGCCGCTCTGGACGCGCTAGATGTCGACGATGTTAACGCGTTGGCTAAAACAGGCGCCGAAATCCGGCAGTGGATCATGGACGCCGAATTTCCGGCTCGCCTGGATACTGAAATCAGAACGGCCTTCGCACAGCTGTCGGCAGGAAATGACAATCTGGCGGTTGCCGTGCGGTCTTCCGCTACGGCAGAAGACCTGCCGGATGCCTCCTTTGCCGGTCAGCAGGAAACGTTCCTGAATATACGCGGTGTAGACAACGTCATCCGAGCGGCCAAAGAGGTCTTTGCATCGCTGTTCAACGACCGGGCCATTGCTTACCGCGTACACCAGGGCTTCGATCACAAGCTCGTCGCGCTATCGGCTGGGGTGCAGCGCATGGTTCGCTCCGAAACAGGGGCGGCAGGCGTGATGTTTACACTGGACACCGAGTCGGGTTTCCGGGATGTGGTCTTTATCACAGGTGCTTATGGCCTGGGTGAAACCGTTGTCCAGGGTGCCGTCAACCCTGATGAGTTCTATGTACACAAGTCCACACTAGAGGCGGGGCGGCCTGCAATCCTTCGCCGTAATCTGGGTAGCAAGGCTATCAAGATGATCTATGGCGAGGAAGCCAAGGCGGGGCGCTCTGTCAAAACCGTCGATGTTGAGGCTGCCGAGCGTGCACGCTTCAGCATTACCGATGATGAGGTCACCGAGCTTGCCAAGCAGGCACTCATCATTGAAAAGCATTATGGTCGCCCGATGGATATCGAGTGGGCCAAGGATGGAGATGATGGCAAGCTCTATATCGTTCAGGCGCGTCCCGAGACCGTCAAGAGCCGTGCCAGTGCAACAGTAATGGAGCGCTACCTGCTCAAGGAAAAGGGGCAGGTCATTGTTGAAGGGCGTGCGATCGGCCAGCGTATCGGTGCAGGCCCGGTCAAGGTCATCCGTGATGTTTCCGAAATGGATCGCGTCATGCCGGGCGATGTCTTGGTTTCCGATATGACCGATCCCGACTGGGAGCCGGTCATGAAGCGCGCCAGCGCTATCGTCACCAACCGCGGCGGCCGGACGTGTCACGCAGCAATCATCGCTCGTGAGTTGGGTATTCCGGCTGTAGTGGGGTGTGGCAATGCAACCGAGCGCCTTAGTGATGGGCAGGTCGTAACCGTCTCATGCGCAGAGGGTGACGCGGGCCTGATCTACGAAGGTGAATTGAGCTTCGATGTCCGTCAAAGCTCGGTAGATGCCATGCCTGATCTGCCATTCAAAATCATGATGAATGTAGGAAATCCAGATCGAGCATTCGACTTCGCCCAATTGCCCAATGCAGGCGTTGGACTGGCGCGCCTTGAGTTCATCATCAATCGCATGATCGGCGTGCATCCCAAGGCGCTACTCAATTACGACAGTCTGCCGCTGGATATCAAGGAAAACGTCGACAAGCGTACGGCTGGCTATAGCGATCCGGTAGGCTTTTACGTCGAAAAGCTGGTCGAGGGCGTTAGCACGCTGGCTGCAGCGTTCTGGCCCAAAAAGGTCATTGTCCGCCTGTCCGACTTCAAATCCAACGAGTACGCCAACCTCATTGGTGGCAAACTGTACGAGCCTGAAGAAGAAAACCCGATGCTCGGGTTCCGTGGTGCTTCTCGCTATATCAGCGAGTCTTTCCGCGACTGCTTCGAGCTTGAATGCCGTGCCATGAAAAAAGTGCGTAACGAAATGGGTCTGACCAATGTCGAGCTTATGGTTCCTTTCGTTCGTACTCTTGAAGAGGCCTCCCAAGTAGTTGATCTGTTGGGGACCTACGGGCTCAAGCGTGGCGAAAATGGCCTGCGCGTGATCATGATGTGCGAGCTGCCTTCCAATGCGCTTCTGGCTGAAGAGTTCCTTGAGTATTTCGATGGTTTCTCCATCGGCTCTAATGACATGACTCAATTGACGCTGGGCCTGGATCGTGATTCTGGCATCATTGCTCATCTTTTCGATGAGCGTAATCCAGCCGTCAAGAAGCTCCTGGCTCAGGCCATCGCGGCTTGTAACAAGGCCGGTAAATACATTGGTATTTGCGGTCAGGGCCCGTCCGATCATCCTGACCTAGCCAAGTGGCTGATGGATAAGGGAATCGAAAGCGTATCGCTCAATCCGGATTCCGTGCTTGATACATGGTTCTTCTTGGCCGAGGGACAGGCTTAAAATAGCGCGTCATTCACAGGCGGGGTTAACCCCGCCTTTTTATGTAACGGTAATTATGCAAAGCAGTAGCCAGCTTTTCCCTGTTGCGCTCGTGCGCGCCGAGTTATACGGGGACTTAACCGAAGATGTGTACCTTCTCAAGCCCAACAATAGCTCAGACCTTAGTGTTGAACTGTCTCTGACACGCCTTGGGCGGCTGAACCGGCAAGCGCCCTACAGACCTCCCGTTATCCTCGTTCATGGTGCCTTTGGTAATCGTTTTACGTGGTATTCCGCGAGCGGTACTGGGCTGGGTGTCGAACTTGTCGATGCCGGATTCGACGTCTGGATTGCCGAGATGCGCGGTCATGGCTGCTCACCACGCAACCTGGAGTATGTGAGCAATCAATTATCTGACTATGCACGCTATGACCTTCCAGCAATTGCAGCCTTTGTAGAGGAGCAATCGGGGTTGCCGGGTCACTGGATAGGGCACGGGCAGGGCGGGCTTGCGGTTATTTTGGGCGTGCTCAACGAATGGATGACCGAGCGCTCAGTCAAGTCGCTGGGCTTGTTGGGCGTTGCCACGTCCGACCGTCTGTGGGGGCTGCTATCGTGGCGGGAAAAAATGCGCTCGACTATTTCCGGCCATGGAGTAGGCGTTGGTCCTGAGGATGAGCCAAAGGTGCTGCTAAAGGCACTTCAGGATGAGCGTGCACTGGGCAGTAGTCGCTCCGAGCGGGACCGGCTGCTAACGCGATTGTCTTCGCTCTCAATACCTGTACTGGGACTGGCAGCTGCCAATGACCCACTGGTGAGCGCTGAGGCGTGCCGAATGCTGTTTGACCGTTTCGGAGGGCAGTATAAGGATTTCATCTCTCTAGGCCAGCTTCTTTCCCGCGAAAACGGTATGAGTCATGCCTCGCCTTTCATGGCACGGGAAGCACATCGGCACTTTGGCGGGCTAATTTCAGAATGGCTGACCAGTATCGAAAAAGCTTCACAAAAGCAGGATGTTGCACCTAGTATCGAACTGACTGAATAGTAGCCCTGGATTCACTCAGGAGCCCAATGCGCAGCGGGCGATATCGTTAGGAGAGCCCATGTTCGTGCCGCTTGAAAGGTTATTGAATCTTGAGGAAGGATATCGTCAGCGCTTCCTGATCAAGGGGTTGCCAATCGTACTGATGGTCATCGAGGGCAAACATATCCTTTTTGAAGACAGGTGTCCCCATCAGGGCGCTTCACTGTTTCAGGGCGCCTTAACCTCGGACTCGATACGATGTCCCAGGCATGGCTTTGAGTTCGATGTGCACACAGGCAAGGCAGTCAACGCCAACTGTCCTGAGTTGAAATTGCTCAATCCTGCCTATGAGCGGGATCGTATCGGTATCGACCTTTAACGTCTCGAGAGGCCTCATATGCGCTACGTCACGCCTGATCTCTGTGATGCCTATCCCGACCTGATACAAGTGGTAGAGCCATTGTTTAGTAATTTTGGTGGCTGCGACTCGTTTGGTGGGCAAGTTGTCACCATCAAATGTTTTGAAGATAATTCGTATGTAAAGGAGCGGGTCGAGGAAGACGGTTCGGGAAAGGTCATGGTCGTGGATGGCGGTGGGTCCATGCGCTGTGCGCTTCTGGGCGATATGCTGGCTGAAAAAGCAGCAGCCAATGGATGGGCTGGTATCGTGATTTACGGATGCGTTCGGGATGTGGATGTACTGGCTGAGACCAACCTAGGTATCCAGGCACTGGCTTCGCATCCCAGAAAATCCGAAAAGCGTGGAGTAGGGCAGCGCGATATACCCCTTGTGTTTGGCGGAGTCACTTTTGAAGTTGGCCATTATCTATATGCTGATAACAACGGCATTATCGTCTCCTCGCAGCGGCTTGAGATGCCAGGCGAATGAAAGAGTAACGAGAATCTGGAATGCAGGATTACGAAAGCGGTAACGAACGCGGCCTCGTATATGGCTATGTATTGAATGGACGAGGTGGTGCCCGCCGGATTCAGCGCAACGAGCTCGATATTCTTGACCTGCAGCCCGACGAAACCCTGTGGTTGCATTGGGACCGAAGTGTACCTGAGGCCCAGCAGTGGCTTCGTCAGTCCAGCGGACTCAATGAGTTTGCCTGTGATCTTCTTCTGGAAGAGGCCACCCGTCCTCGTATCGTTCCCTTGATCGGCGAGAGCCTTCTCCTGTTTCTACGCGGCGTGAACCTGAACCCCAACGCTGTTCCCGAGGATATGGTATCGCTGCGTGTTTATGTGGATGCCCAGCGCGTTATTTCTCTTCGCTTGCGTCCCCTCAAGGCGGCAGCTGAAATCCAAGAGGATCTCGAGGAGGGAATAGGGGCTGAAAACACGCGGTCGCTTATCCTTCAACTGGCTACTTACATGACAAGCCGGGTCGATACGCTGGTCGTTGAGCTTGCTGAACAGCTCGATGAAATGGAGGAACGGGTAGAAGAAGATGAAACAAACCTGCCCGAGCACAGCCTGATCCTGGGTCTGCGCAAGCGCGTCGCTAGCCTCAAGCGTTATCTGGCTCCTCAGCGCGACATTTACTTCGATCTGTCGCGCCAGAAACCAGCCTGGCTGGTAGCCGGAGGAGAGGCCGAGTACTGGAGTGAGCTTCATAATAGCCTGACGCGGAATCTGGAGGAGCTTGAGCTTATGCGAGAGCGAGTCAGCTTCTTGCAGGAGGTCGAGCAGCGCAGTGTGGCTGAGCGGACCAATCGGACCATGTATCTGCTTGCCATCATTACCGGATTCTTCCTGCCCATGAGCTTTGTGACGGGTCTGCTTGGCATGAATGTGGGCGGCATTCCCGGATCGACATTCTCGATGGGCTTTGTTATGGCATGCGGTGCCATCCTGCTTATTGCTGTCTTTCAGTGGTGGCTCTTCAGGCGGTTGCGGTGGTTGTAAGCGTGACTTGCTGTTTTGGACGGCCGTCTAGCATGAAAGTGGCGAGGGGTGCGCTATGCCAGATCCTTTCGAAGAATCATTAAAAGATATGCTCAAGTCGGGAGCCGAGGCTCCGACGGATTACGACAGACTGGATCGCGTCCTGAAGACTGCCAATCGGCAGGTGGGGGCAGGTGATCTGTTCGGGCTGATGGGGCGTTGGGGATCCGCCGTCCTCATGGCTATCAATAATGGCTCGGGGCACGTCAAGCCTGTACGTGGTTCTTCTCGTAGCTCCCGTTCTTCTAACAAACAAGCCGAGTAATCATGGAATTTGATATCTGGACGCAAAGCCTCCTGTCCGCGATGACAACCCTATGGAGCAAGGTGGCAGGCTTCATTCCCAATCTTCTGGGGGCTTTGCTGGTTGTTATTCTCGGATTCTTTTTTGCGAAGCTGCTTGATCATCTTCTTTCCAGGCTCCTGGCCAAGCTAGGCCTGGACAGATTGATGACCGGGACTGGTCTTACCAAGATGTTGGCCCGGGTTGGGATCAAGATTCCTGTCAGTACATTGATCGGTCGCATCGTCTACTGGTTCATTCTGCTGGTTTTTCTGGTATCGGCTGCAGAGTCGCTTGGCCTGCAGCGCGTTTCGTCTACGCTTGATGTCATGGCCTTGTACTTGCCCAAAGTGTTTGGCGCTGCTCTGGTTCTAGTCATAGGCGTGCTGCTGGCGCAGCTGGTCAATGGAATCGTGCATGGCGCGGCTGAAGGTGTTGGGCTGGATTATTCCGCAGGCCTTGGGCGCGTTGCCCAGGCGCTGGTCATTATCATCAGCATTTCTGTAGCCATCGGGCAGCTTGAAATAAAGACTGAGCTACTCAATACCGTTATTGCAATCGTGTTGGCATCACTTGGTCTGGCAGCCGCATTGGCGTTGGGGTTGGGCAGTCGCGACCTAGTCGCTCAGATCCTGGCTGGAATCTATGTGCGAGAAATTTTCGAGGTCGGGCAAGTCGTACAAATCGATGAGGTTGAAGGCGTTATCGAAGAGATCGGTACGGTGAAAACGTTGTTGCTTACCGCGGACGATGAATTGATATCGGTTTCAAACAAGCGGCTTCTTGATCAGCGTGTAAAGGCTCGCTAACAAGTGAAAAAGTTGCCGACAGCGAGCTGTGAGACGGATATCATGCCGCCCACTGAACGGCAGTCCGGCACCGTCCGCTTTGAACGAAACCTTGTCTACAGCCTATGATCCCCGCCAGCTCACTGATGAGGAGCTGGTGCAGCGCGCACATACCGAGTTGTTCCATGTGACGCGTGCCTACGAAGAACTGATGCGGCGGTATCAACGTACGCTGTTCAATGTATGCGCACGCTATCTGGGGAACGACCGAGATGCAGATGATGTCTGTCAGGAGGTCATGCTGAAGGTGCTGTATGGACTTAAGAACTTTGAGGGCAAGTCAAAGTTTAAGACCTGGCTCTATAGCATTACGTACAACGAGTGCATTACCCAATACCGGAAGGAGCGTCGTAAGCGTCGTCTGGTAGATGCTTTGAGTCTGGAGCCGATCGAAGAAGCTTCGGATGAAAAGGCGCCAAAGTTGGAAGAGCGGGGTGGTCTGGATCGCTGGCTAGCCCATGTGAATCAGATTGATCGAGAAATTCTGGTGTTACGCTTTGTGGCGGAGCTCGAGTTCCAGGAAATTGCAGACATCATGCACATGGGGCTCAGTGCGACCAAGATGCGTTATAAGCGGGCACTGGATAAGCTGCGTGACAAGTTCGCAGCAGAAGTTGAGGGCTAGGTAACACCATAGTCCACTGTTTTTTATGAACTTCTGAATAACTTGTTGTCAAAGCCTCCGGAGATTGCCGGAACACTAATATCATTAAGATGGGGATACATAGGATGAAATTGAAGAGCACCTTAGGCGTCGTCATTGGCTCCCTGGTCGCCGCTTCTTCTCTGAGCGCCATGGCTCAGGGTCAAGGCGCAGTAGAGGGCGAGCTGTTTGGCAAGCGCTACTTCACCGACAGCCAGCGTGACATGAGCAATGCCAACCTGTATGGCGGTTCGGTGGGTTACTTCCTGACTGACGACGTCGAGCTGGCGCTGTCCTATGGTGAGTACCACGACGTACGTGGCGACCACGATGAAGGTCACAAAAAGATTCACGGTAGCCTGGCTGCCCTTGATGCCTACTACCACTGGGGTGCTCCTGGTGTAGGTCTGCGTCCTTACGTTTCCGGCGGTTTCGCTCACCAGTCCCTGACTGATGCGCATGCTGACCATCACGGCCGCAACCACACTACGTTCGCAAACGTAGGTGCGGGCCTGAAGTATTACTTCACCGAGAACCTGTACGCTCGCGGTGGCCTGGAAGGCAACTACAACATCGATGATGACCAGGGTGAGTGGTCTGCCGTCGTAGGTGTGGGTGTGAACTTCGGTGGTTCTTCCCGTCGTCAGGAAGCTGCACCAGCACCGGAGCCGGTTGCTGATGTGTGCACCGATTCCGACAACGATGGCGTTTGCGATAACGTCGACCAGTGCCCGAACACTCCAGCTAACGTAACTGTTGATGCCAACGGTTGCCCGGCTGTTGCAGAAGTTGTTCGCGTTGAACTGGACGTGAAGTTCGACTTTGACAAGGCTGTTGTGAAGCCGGAAAGCTATGGCGACATCAAGAACCTGGCTGACTTCATGCAGCAGTATCCACAGACTTCTACTACTGTAGAAGGTCACACTGACTCTGTTGGTACTGATGCTTACAACCAGCGTCTGTCTGAGCGTCGCGCAAACGCAGTTCGTAACGTTCTGGTTAACCAGTATGGTGTTTCTGGCAATCGTGTGAATGCTGTAGGTTACGGTGAGAGCCGTCCTGTAGCTGACAACTCCACTGAAGCTGGCCGTGCCGTTAACCGTCGCGTAGAAGCTGAAGTTGAAGCTCAAGCTAAGCAGTAATTAGTTACTGTCTAGTAAAAAGCCTGCATCTTAGGATGCGGGCTTTTTAATTTGTGCTTGTTGAAGCAATAAAAAAGCCCCGAAAGGGGCTTTTTTATTAACGATTATTAATCGGATTAATATCGCGCTTGGTTGGGCCGGTATAAAGTTGGCGAGGACGACCAATCTTATAGGGGCCGGAAAGCATTTCTTGCCAGTGAGAGATCCAGCCTACTGTTCTGGCCAGGGCGAAGATCACAGTAAACATACTGGTGGGTATGCCGATTGCTTTTAGGATAATGCCTGAATAGAAGTCGACGTTGGGGTAAAGATTTCTTTCAATGAAGTAAGGATCTTTGCGCGCAAGTTCTTCCAATTGCATGGCAAGTTCAAGCTGAGGATCATTAATGCCAAGTTCGGCAAGAACTTCATCGCATGTCTGTTTCATAACTTTGGCGCGAGGGTCAAAGTTCTTGTAAACACGATGGCCAAAGCCCATTAGCTTGAATGGATCGTTCTTATCCTTGGCCTTGGCGACGAACTTATCAATATTGCTGACATCGCCAATCTCATCCAGCATTCGCAATACTGCTTCGTTTGCTCCGCCGTGAGCGGGGCCCCAAAGCGCTGCAATGCCGGCTGCGATGCAGGCGAATGGGTTTGCACCCGAGGAGCCTGCCAGCCGAACTGTCGAGGTGGAGGCGTTTTGCTCGTGGTCGGCATGCAGAATAAAGATTTTGTCCATTGCCTTTGCGAGAACCGGGCTGACCGGCTTAATTTCGCAAGGTGTATTGAACATCATGTGAAGGAAGTTTTCTGCGTATCCCAGGCGATTATCGGGATACATCATTGGCTGACCCATGGAGTACTTGTAAACCATGGCGGCCAGGGTTGGCATCTTGGCAATCAGGCGCATGGCCGAAATTTCACGATGATGCGGGTCCTGGATGTCCAGGGAGTCATGATAGAAGGCGGAAAGTGCGCCCACTACGCCACACATGATGGCCATTGGGTGAGCGTCACGACGAAAGCCATTGAAGAACGTCTTAAGCTGTTCATGAACCATGGTGTGGTTCTTGATGATGCTTACAAAGTTCTGCTTTTGTTCTTCGTTAGGCAATTCACCTTTTAGTAAAAGGTAACAAGTCTCAAGGTAATCGGACTTTTCTGCCAGTTGTTCGATGGGATAGCCGCGGTGCAAGAGGATCCCATTATCACCATCGATGTAGGTGATTTTCGATTCACAGGAGGCCGTCGACATAAAGCCTGGATCGAACGTGAAAACGCCAGCATTCGTAAGATTACGAACATCGACCACATCAGGTCCGAGGGTTCCAGACATTACGGGCAGCTGTACCGGGTCTGCGCCCTCAATGATTAGCTGCGCTTTCTTGTCAGCCATTAAGGCCTCCTTATTTATGCTTGAAATCATTTATACAACCCCCACGCAGGGCCAGGGCCACTATAGAGGCAATCATTTGAAAGTCAATTTACGAACATATTGCGCCAATTATTACTTAGGTTTCAAACGTGCTCATAACTTACACTATTGAGCGCCGTTTAGGGCAGCGACATTAGTCTATTTGTATGGAATTGGTGCGTTGTCATGAGCAGCCTAACTGTCTATACTTCATGGCCGACCGCCTCAGGCTGTGTGCCTCTCCAGCGCGGTTGTCAATCCAGTAATGGATGTCTATTAAAGCAATTCCCAATAACTAGCCCGGCAACTTTGGGCTCTCAGTGTGAAAGAAGCCGTGAATAGTAAACGACCTGTAAATCTAGACCTCAGGACCATAAAACTCCCTATCACAGCTTACACCTCGATCCTTCACCGAATTTCCGGCGTTATCCTCTTCATCGGCCTTGCTGCGCTGCTTTATGGGCTCGACCTGTCGCTGAGTTCTGAGGATGGATTTGCTCGTGTGAAAGCGTTCCTGGCGTATCCGTTGGTCAAGCTCGTGATCTGGGCCGTGTTGTCCGCATTGCTGTACCACCTAGTAGCAGGCGTGCGCCATTTGATTATGGACATGGGTGCCGGTGAAACATTGCAAGGCGGCAAATTGGGCTCTCAGATCGTATTGATTGTATCTGCGGTGCTGATCGTTCTGGTGGGGGTCTGGATATGGTAACTAGCGTCACTAACTTCTCGCGCTCAGGTCTCTATGACTGGATGGCTCAGCGCGTATCCGCAGTAATTCTTGCGATTTATACGCTTTTCTTGCTTGGATATGTCGTGCTTCACCCCGATATGTCGTTTGAGCAATGGCATGGGCTGTATAGCAACGGCTGGATGCGAATCTTCAGCTTGCTCGCCTTGGTTTCGGTTGGGGTTCATGCCTGGGTAGGCATGTGGACCATCTCTACCGATTATCTGACCCCTATGGCCTTGGGCAAGGGCGCCACGACGGTGCGTTTCCTGTTCCAGGCTGTGTGTGGTGTTGCCATGTTCGCCTTCTTTGTGTGGGGCGTACAGATTCTTTGGGGTGTGTGAGTCATGTCCAGTATTCGTACTCTTTCTTTTGACGCCATCATCGTAGGTGGCGGCGGCGCAGGCATGCGTGCAGCGCTGCAGTTGGCCCAGTCAGGTCACAAGACAGCTGTTGTTACTAAGGTTTTCCCTACTCGTTCCCATACCGTATCCGCTCAGGGCGGTATTACCTGTGCCATCGCATCGGCTGACCCGAATGACGATTGGCGCTGGCATATGTACGACACTGTAAAGGGGTCGGACTACATTGGCGACCAGGATGCCATCGAGTACATGTGCTCTGTGGGTCCCGAAGCGGTTTTCGAACTGGAACACATGGGTCTCCCGTTCTCCCGTACTGAAACAGGCCGTATCTATCAGCGCCCATTCGGTGGGCAGTCCAAGGACTATGGTAAGGGCGGCCAGGCGGCGCGTACGTGTGCTGCGGCTGACCGTACCGGTCATGCGCTGTTGCATACCCTTTATCAAAACAACCTGAAGAACAATACAGTCTTCTTGAATGAGTGGTATGCAGTCGATCTGGTAAAAAACCAGGATGGATCCATCGTTGGGATCATTGCAGTTTGCATCGAAACGGGTGAGACCGTTTACATTCGTTCGAAAGCCACTGTTCTGGCCACCGGCGGTGCTGGACGTATTTACGCTTCTACTACCAACGCGCTGATCAATACCGGCGATGGTATCGGTATGGCATTGCGTGCAGGTGTGCCTGTTCAAGACATTGAAATGTGGCAGTTCCACCCAACCGGTATTGCCGGTGCGGGCGTGCTGGTAACCGAAGGTTGCCGTGGTGAGGGGGGTTACCTCATCAACAAGCATGGCGAGCGCTTCATGGAGCGTTATGCGCCTAATGCCAAAGACCTGGCTGGACGAGACGTTGTTGCTCGGTCCATGATCAAGGAGATCATTGCAGGCAATGGCTGTGGCCCAGACGCCGATCATGTACTGTTGAAGCTGGATCACCTAGGTGAAGAGGTGCTTCACGGCCGTTTGCCAGGCATTTGCGAGTTGTCCAAAACATTCGCGCATGTTGATCCGGTCAAGGCACCTATTCCTGTTATTCCGACCTGCCATTACATGATGGGTGGTATCGCTACCAATATTCATGGACAAGCGATCACTCAGGATACCAATGGCAATGATAAGATCATTGAAGGGCTTTTCGCCGTGGGCGAGGTAGCCTGTGTGTCGGTTCATGGTGCAAACCGTCTGGGTGGCAACTCTCTGCTTGACCTTGTTGTCTTTGGTCGCGCAGCGGGTCTGCATTTGGAAAAAGCATTGAAGGAAGGTGTTGAGCATCGCGACGCCAGCGCCAGTGATATCGAGCACTCCCTGGCTCGCATTTCTGGTGTCAACGAACGCAGCACTGGAGAAGACGTAGCGCCTCTGCGCAAAGAGCTTCAGAGCTGCATGCAGAACTACTTCGGTGTATTCCGTACGGGCGAGTACATGCAGAAGGGTATCGCACAGCTTTCCGAGCTGCGCGAGCGAATCGCCAACGTGAAGATTGCAGACAAGAGCCAGGCATTCAACACGGCCCGTATCGAGGCACTCGAGCTACAGAACCTTTTGGAAGTTGCTGAAGCCACTGCTATTGCAGCGGAAACCCGCAAGGAAAGTCGTGGAGCGCATGCTCGCGAAGATTTTGAAGAGCGGGACGACGAGAACTGGCTCTGCCATACCTTGTACTTCCCAGAAGACAAGCGTGTTACCAAGCGCGCTGTCAATTTCTCTCCGAAGACAGTTCCTACGTTCGAACCTAAAGTTCGTACATACTGAGGTTTGCCGTTATGTTGCAAGTCAGTGTTTACCGCTACAACCCTGAAAAGGATGAACTTCCTTTCATGCAGGAATTTCAGATCGAGACCGGTGGTAAGGATCTGATGGTTCTTGACATCCTGGCCTTGATCAAAGAACAGGATGTTACGTTCTCTTACCGTCGCTCTTGCCGCGAGGGTGTTTGCGGCTCCGATGGTATGAACATCAATGGCCAGAATGGCTTGGCATGTATTACACCGCTTTCAAGCGTTGTAAAAGGTAACAAGCTGGTTGTTCGTCCTTTACCGGGTCTGCCTGTCATCCGTGACCTCGTGGTCGATATGAGCATCTTCTATAAGCAGTACGAGAAGGTGCAGCCCTATCTGCAAAACGAGACGCCTGCGCCAGCTATCGAGCGGCTGCAAACACCTGAAGAGCGCGAAAAGCTTGATGGCTTGTACGAGTGCATCCTGTGCGCCTGCTGCTCTACGTCTTGCCCGTCGTTCTGGTGGAACCCTGACAAGTTCCTGGGCCCTGCTGCGCTGCTGCAAGCCTATCGTTTCCTGGCTGACAGCCGTGATACGCATACTCAGGAGCGTCTTGCTGCCATGGACGATCCCTTCAGTGTCTTCCGTTGCCGTTCGATCATGAACTGCGTGACGGTATGTCCGAAGGGGTTGAACCCAACGAAAGCAATTGGTCATGTGCGTAGCATGCTGCTTCAGAGCGGTACTTAATTAGCGATTTGCACCGACAAAGGAACAGAATCCTTTGTCGGTGCTCTAAAGCGACCTGCAAGGCGTAGGCTCTGCCGGTTGATTGAATACATATTAGGGGCAACCGGGCTGGTGCCCGGACATCAATGAATGCTGTATAGCTTTCTGGCGCGCAGTATGACTCGATGGTGTTGTCCCTGACCGAGGGGTGACTTAAATGCACGAAAGCGTTATGCAGCGGATGTGGGAAAGCGCTCACCTATCAGGTGGGAATGCCTCCTATGTCGAAGAGCTCTATGAGCTCTATCTGCACGATCCCAATGCCGTTCCTGAGGAATGGCGCTCTTATTTCCAGAAGCTTCCTGCAGATGGAAATTTCTCCCCTGACGTATCGCACTCAGCGATCCGTGATCACTTCGTTCTCCTGGCAAAAAATCAACGCCGTGCCCAGCCTGTCTCAGCAGGTACAGTTAGCAGTGAGCATGAGAAGAAGCAGGTCGAAGTTCTGCGCCTTATTCAGGCTTATCGTATGCGCGGCCATCAGGCTGCGAGTCTGGATCCGCTGGGGTTGTGGCAGCGTCAAGCGCCTGCCGACCTGTCACTCAATCACTATGGGTTGACTGACGCAGATCTCGATACGACCTTCCGCACCGGCGAGTTGTACTTCGGTAAAGAAGAGGCAACTCTGCGGGAAATACGGGATGCTCTGCAAGAGACATATTGCCGCACTGTCGGTGCGGAGTTCATGCATATTGTCGATTCCGAGGAGCGCCGCTGGTTCCTGCAGCGTCTGGAAAGCGTCCGTGGACGTCCTCAGTATTCCGCCGAAGCCAAGACACACCTGCTCGAACGCCTAACGGCCGCAGAAGGTTTGGAAAAGTATCTGGGTACCAAGTATCCAGGCACCAAGCGCTTTGGCCTGGAGGGTGGAGAAAGCCTCATTCCGCTGATCGACGAAATCATCCAGCGCTCCGGCTCCTATGGCGCCCAAGAGATCGTAATCGGTATGGCCCACCGTGGCCGCTTGAACGTACTGGTTAACACGCTAGGCAAGAATCCTCGCGATCTTTTCGATGAGTTCGAAGGCAAGAAAATCGTTGAGCTGGGCTCCGGTGATGTGAAGTACCACCAGGGTTTCTCCTCCAACGTAATGACTGAAGGTGGAGAAGTTCACCTAGCGCTCGCCTTTAACCCGTCACACCTGGAAATCGTTTCTCCAGTGGTGGAAGGATCGGTACGCGCACGTCAGGATCGTCGTAGCGACAAATCCGGCGATAAGGTCGTTCCGATTTCCATTCATGGTGATGCGGCCTTTGCAGGGCAGGGTGTAGTGATGGAAACCCTGCAGATGTCCCAGACCCGGGCTTACAAGACCGGTGGCACGCTGCATATCATCATCAACAACCAGGTCGGCTTTACCACAAACCGCCAGGAAGATGCCCGTTCCACCGAGTATGCAACTGATGTTGCCAAAATGGTGCAGGCGCCTATCTTCCACGTGAATGGTGATGATCCGGAAGCGGTTCTCTTCGTGACACAGCTGGCGGTCGACTACCGCATGCATTTCAAGCGTGACGTAGTCATTGACCTCGTTTGCTATCGTCGTCGTGGCCATAACGAAGCTGACGAACCCAGTGGTACTCAGCCGCTGATGTATCAGCAAATCACCAAGCAGCGCACCACACGTGACCTTTATGCGGATGCGTTGGTACAGGCCGGTGTGATGAGTGCCGAGCAGGTACAGGCTCAGTTCGAAAACTATCGTAGTGCCTTGGATGAAGGTCGCCATGTGGTGGCGAGCCTGGTCAAGGAGCCGAACAAAGGCCTGTTCGTTGACTGGCGCCCCTACCTGGGACATGCCTGGACCGCACGTCACGACACTCGATTTGACCTGAAGACTTTGCAGGAACTATCCAACAGGTTGCTGCAGCTGCCGGAAGGCCTGGTTGTACAGCGTCAGGTTGGCAAAATCCTCGAAGATCGTCAGAAGATGAGTGCTGGTGGACTCCCGATCAACTGGGGCTACGCGGAAACCATGGCCTATGCCACGTTGCTGCATGAGGGCCATCCGGTTCGTATTACTGGTCAGGATGTTGGCCGTGGTACGTTCTCGCATCGCCATGCTGTGCTTCATAACCAGAAGGATGGTGTGCCTTATGTTCCGCTGCAACATCTGAGCGAAGATCAGCCAAGTTTCGAGATCTACGATTCCTTGCTGTCCGAGGAAGCTGTACTGGCGTTTGAGTACGGCTATGCCACGACGACACCAAATGCTCTGGTGATCTGGGAAGCGCAGTTTGGTGATTTCGCCAACGGCGCGCAGGTTGTCATCGATCAGTTTATTACCAGTGGCGAAATCAAGTGGGGCCGCTTGTGTGGCCTGACTATGCTGCTGCCTCATGGTTATGAAGGACAGGGCCCCGAGCATTCCTCTGCTCGTCTGGAGCGCTACCTGCAACTGTGTGCCGAGCAGAACATCCAGGTATGCGTACCGACCACGCCCGCTCAGATCTACCATCTGTTGCGTCGCCAGGTTATTCGTCCGCTGCGTAAGCCACTTGTGGTTCTAACACCCAAGTCGCTTCTGCGTCACAAGCTTGCCATTTCCACACTGGAAGATTTGGCTGAAGGCTCGTTCCAGACTGTTATACCGGAAATCGATGCGATCGATCCGCAAAAGGTAACCCGTCTGGTCATGTGTAGCGGCAAGGTCTATTACGACCTGCTTGAGAAGCGCCGTACCGAAGGTCGTGAAGATACAGCGATCGTACGCATCGAACAGCTTTATCCGTTCCCTGAGGATGACCTGACAGAAGTCATGTCTGCCTACAGCAATCTGACGGATATTGTTTGGTGTCAGGAAGAGCCTATGAACCAGGGTGCCTGGTATTGCAGTCAGCATCATATGCGTCGCGTCATTTCAGCGCTCAAGCCTGAGATTGGCCTTAAGTATGCAGGACGTGATGCCTCCGCTGCGCCGGCAGTTGGTTACGCTTCGATGCATGCCGAGCAGCAGGAAAAACTGCTGAACGATGCTTTTAATGGTTAACGCGCGCGCATAAAACGAATTAAGGAATCCAATAGAATGGCTATCGAGATCAAAGCCCCAACATTTCCAGAGTCGGTTGCAGATGGCACCGTCGCTACTTGGCACAAGAAGCCTGGTGAAGCCGTAAAGCGGGACGAACTGCTGGTCGATATCGAAACCGACAAGGTTGTCCTGGAAGTTGTGGCTCCCGCTGACGGTGTGTTGGCCGAAGTCTTGAAAAACGAAGGCGACACCGTGCTGAGCGAAGAAGTCATTGCACGCGTGGAGGAGGGTGCTGCAGCTGCTGCGCCAGCCGCTAGTGCTCCGGCCGTAGCGCCGTCTGCTGCGCCTGCTACTGCAGCTCAGGATGAAGAGGATCCGATTCTGGCGCCAGCCGCTCGTAAGCTGGCAGAAGAAAATGGTCTGGATCCAGCCAGCATCAAGGGCACCGGAAAAGGCGGTCGCGTAACCAAGGAAGACGTTGTAGCCGCTATCGAAGCCAAGAAAGCTGCGCCTTCCGCTCCGGCAGCCAAGCCGGCTGCAGCGGCTGCGCCGGCGCAGACCTTTGCTGCAGGCGATCGCGTCGAGAAGCGTGTACCGATGACACGTCTGCGTGCCAAGGTCGCCGAGCGTCTGGTCGAAGCTCAGTCAAGCATGGCCATGTTGACTACATTCAATGAAGTCAACATGAAGCCGATCATGGAGCTACGCGCCAAGTATAAGGACATGTTTGAGAAGAAGCACAATGGCGTACGCCTTGGCTTCATGTCTTTCTTTGTTAAGGCGGCGACCGAGGCTCTCAAGCGTCAGCCAGGCGTCAATGCCTCTATCGATGGTAGCGACATCGTTTACCACGGTTATCAGGATATTGGTGTCGCGGTTTCCAGTGATCGTGGCCTGGTTGTTCCGGTGCTGCGCAATGCCGAGCTCATGAGCCTGGCTGAAGTCGAGGGTACCATTGCTGATTTCGGCAAGAAGGCGAAAGCCGGCAAGTTGACCATGGAAGACATGCAGGGCGGTACCTTTACCATCTCCAACGGTGGTGTTTTTGGCTCGTTGCTATCCACTCCGATCGTTAACCCGCCGCAGACTGCCATTCTTGGCATGCACAAGATCCAAGAGCGGCCTATGGCAGTGAATGGTCAGGTTGTCATTCTGCCGATGATGTACCTTGCACTGTCCTATGACCACCGTCTGATCGACGGTAAGGAAGCCGTAACCTTCTTGGTCACCATGAAGGATCTGCTGGAAGACCCGGCCCGTCTGCTGCTGGATATCTAATCTGGTCCATATATAGAGACGGCTTCGTAAGAAGCCGTCCGGTTTATCGAAATAGGATGAAACTTATGAGCGAAAAATTCGACGTAGTCGTGATCGGTGCCGGCCCTGGCGGCTATGTGGCTGCCATCCGTGCTGCGCAGCTCGGCCTGAAAACTGCCTGTATCGAGCGATACAAGGGTAAGGAAGGCAAGGTCTCCCTGGGTGGTACCTGCTTGAACGTAGGTTGCATTCCTTCCAAGGCGCTGCTGGATAGCTCTTACAAGTTTCATGAAGCGCATGAAGGCTTCAAGGTTCACGGCATCGATGCACCCAACGTGACTATCGATGTACCTGCCATGATCGGTCGTAAGGATCAGATCGTTAAGAACCTGACAGGTGGTATCGGCACGCTATTCAAGGCCAACGGTGTAACGCTGTTGGAAGGACATGGCAAGCTGCTAGCCAACAAGCAGGTTGAAGTGACAGGTCTGGACGGTCAGACTCAAGTTGTCGAAGCGACAAATGTCATCCTGGCTTCGGGCTCGCGTCCGATCGAAATTCCGCCGGCTCCGCTTGTTGAAGGCATTGTTGTTGACTCCACGGGTGCTCTTGACTTCACTGAAGTTCCGAAGCGTCTGGGCGTTATTGGTGCAGGCGTTATTGGTCTGGAACTGGGCTCGGTATGGGCTCGTCTGGGTGCCGAAGTAACTGTTCTGGAAGCGCTGGACAAATTCCTGCCGGCTGCCGATGAGCAGATTGCGAAGGAAGGCCTGAAGATTCTAACCAAGCAAGGTCTGAACGTTCGTCTGGGTACACGTGTAACCGGTTCGGAAGTCAACGGAAACGAAGTGACCGTGACCTTTACCGACTCTACCGGTGAGCAGAAGCAGACGTTCGACAAGCTGATCGTAGCCGTAGGCCGTCGTCCCGTGACGACCGATCTGCTGGCTTCTGATTGCGGCGTGGAGAGCGATGAGCGCGGATACATCTATGTTGATGACTATTGCGCTACCAGCGTACCCGGCGTTTACGCAATCGGTGACTGTGTACGCGGCCTGATGCTGGCTCACAAAGCTTCCGAAGAAGGTGTCATGGTGGCCGAGCGTATCGCAGGTCACAAGGCTCAGATGAACTATGATCTGATTCCTTCGGTTATCTATACCCATCCGGAAATGGCATGGGTCGGCAAAACCGAGCAGGCTTTGAAGGCTGAAGGCGTTGAAGTGAATGTCGGCACCTTCCCGTTTGCTGCAAGTGGCCGAGCCATGGCGGCCAACGATACGGCTGGCCTGGTCAAGGTAATTGCCGACGCCAAGACCGATCGCGTTCTAGGTGTTCATATTATTGGCCCAAGTGCAGCGGATCTGGTTCAGCAAGGCGCCATCGCCATGGAATTCGGCACCAGTGCCGAAGACCTGGGCATGATGGTGTTCTCGCACCCAACACTGTCTGAAGCGCTGCATGAAGCGGCCCTGGCAGTGAATGGCCATGCCATTCATATTGCCAACCGCAAGAAGCGTTAAGACGGTAGACCAACGGTGAGCAGCCCGCCGCTACTCCAGGGGAGGGCCGCAGGAACGCTCACCGGACTGCCAGAGGGCAGTTACAGGTGGCGCGGCGCCAGTGAGCGCAGCGCCGAAAATGCGCAATACCTAACGAAGACGGTAGATAAGCATGAATCTCCACGAGTATCAGGGTAAGCAGCTGTTCGCTGAGTACGGCCTGCCTGTATCCAAGGGCTTCGCTGTAGACACCCCGGAAGAAGCGGCGGAAGCCTGCGACAAAATCGGCGGCAGCGAGTGGGTTGTTAAAGCACAAGTTCATGCGGGTGGCCGTGGTAAAGCCGGCGGTGTGAAGCTGGTCAAGAGCCGTGAAGACGCCAAGGCGTTTGCTCAAAACTGGCTAGGCAAAAATCTGGTGACCTACCAGACTGATGCTAATGGTCAGCCGGTTAGCAAGATCCTGGTTGAGTCCTGCACGGACATCGACAAGGAACTGTACCTCGGTGCGGTCGTTGACCGCTCCAGCCGCCGTATCGTTTTCATGGCCTCCACCGAAGGTGGGGTGGACATCGAAAAAGTTGCGCACGACACGCCTGAGAAAATTCTGAAGGCAACTGTTGATCCTCTGGTAGGTGCTCAGCCTTATCAAGGCCGTGAGCTGGCCTTTCAGCTAGGCCTGACTGGTAACCAGATCAAGCAGTTCACCCAAATTTTTGTTGGTCTGGCTAAGTTGTTCCAGGATTATGACCTGGCGCTGCTGGAAGTGAACCCGCTGGTCATCAAGAAAGATGGCAACCTTCACTGCCTGGATGCCAAGATCAATATCGACAGCAATGCCATGTATCGTCAGCCCAAGCTGCGTGCAATGCATGATCCATCCCAGGATGATGCTCGTGAAGCCCATGCGCAGAAGTGGGAACTGAACTACGTTGCACTTGAAGGTAACATTGGCTGCATGGTTAATGGTGCAGGTCTGGCCATGGGTACCATGGACATCGTTAACCTGCATGGCGGCAAGCCGGCCAACTTCCTGGACGTAGGCGGTGGCGCGACCAAAGAACGCGTAACCGAAGCGTTCAAGATCATTCTGTCCGACAGCAATGTTAAAGCCGTACTGGTTAATATCTTCGGCGGTATTGTTCGTTGCGACATGATTGCTGAAGGCATCATCGGCGCAGTGAAAGAAGTCGGCGTGAAGGTTCCCGTCGTTGTGCGCCTGGAAGGCAACAACGCTGAGTTGGGTGCCAAGGTCCTGGCCGAAAGCGGTCTGAACATCATCGCGGCAACTAGCCTGACCGACGCTGCCCAGCAGGTCGTCAAGGCCGCGGAGGGTAAGTAATGAGCGTCCTGATTAATAAAGACACCAAAGTTATCTGCCAGGGCTTTACCGGTAGCCAAGGTACTTTCCACTCCGAGCAAGCTATCGCCTACGGCACCAAGATGGTTGGCGGTGTAACGCCAGGCAAGGGTGGTACTACTCACCTGGGTCTGCCCGTATTCAATACGGTTAAGGAAGCAGTAGAAGCGACCGGCGCCGAGGCTTCGGTCATCTATGTTCCGGCTCCTTTCTGTAAGGACTCCATTCTTGAAGCCGCGTTTGGTGGTATCAAGCTGATCGTTTGCATCACCGAAGGCATTCCTACGCTGGATATGCTGGATGCCAAGGTCAAGTGCGATGAGTTGGGCGTACGCCTGATTGGTCCAAACTGCCCAGGCGTAATCACACCCGGCGAATGCAAGATCGGCATCATGCCTGGTCACATTCATTTGCCAGGTAAGGTCGGCATTGTTTCCCGTTCCGGTACGCTGACGTACGAAGCGGTCAAGCAAACCACTGACGCAGGTTTCGGCCAATCCACATGTGTGGGTATTGGCGGTGACCCGATTCCGGGTTCCAACTTCATCGATATTCTGAAGCTGTTCCAGAAAGATCCCCAGACCGAAGCGATCGTCATGATCGGTGAGATCGGTGGTTCTGCCGAAGAAGAGGCTGCAGCCTTCATCAAGGCCAATGTGACCAAGCCTGTTGTGTCCTACATTGCCGGTGTTACTGCACCTCCTGGCAAGCGTATGGGTCATGCGGGCGCAATCATCTCTGGCGGCAAAGGTACTGCTGACGAGAAGTTCGCTGCGCTGCAAGACGCAGGCGTCAAGACCGTACGTTCCCTGGCTGATATCGGCAAGGCCCTGGCCGAGCTGACTGGTTGGGAAGTCAAGAAGGCGTAAGCCTTACCTTGATGCAAAGGCCACCTTTAAGGTGGCCTTTGTTTTTATAGGGCTGATAAATTTTTAGTTCTGTAAATCGCTGATCGATCGACAATACTGCTACAGAGGGCCTGATTTCGGCTCGTTTAGTCGGGGTGTAAGACGTTTTTGCTGCCTTTGTCTGCAGATTTCGTTAGGATGTGCACCCTTCACAGCCACCGTCTCCAAAAGAGTAGGGTAGCCATTAGTGGTCCGCTTTAGCCAAGCGGGCGTCGTTCCTAATAAGCAACGGGAACCCTTCGCGATCAATCTGTCTGAATCCGGTATTCCCTTAAATGAAATCTCTGAAAGGCCAGGATATCCTGGCGCTTGGCTTTATGACCTTCGCTCTCTTTGTAGGCGCGGGTAACATCATTTTCCCTCCGATTGTAGGCTTGCAAGCCGGTCCCCACGTTTGGGCTGCGGCTATTGGCTTCCTTATTACAGCGGTAGGCTTGCCTGTACTAACAGTGGTTGCCTTAGCTCGTGTAGGCGGCGCCATGAATGCGCTGAGCTCACCAATCGGACGGGTAGCTGGTGGCCTTTTGGCAGCGGTTTGCTATTTATCAGTCGGCCCGCTGTTTGCCACCCCACGTACTGCAACTGTCTCATTCGAGGTTGGGCTTGCGCCCCTTACAGGTGGTGGGGCGCTACCGCTCTTTCTCTACAGCCTTGTCTATTTCTGTGTTGTATTGCTGGTATCGCTTTATCCAGGTCGGTTGTTGGATACGGTAGGCCGTTTCCTGGCGCCGTTGAAAATCCTGGCGCTTGCCATTCTGGGGGCGGCGGCATTCCTATGGCCTGCCGGCGGGACGGGCGAGTCCGTTAAAGCTTATCAGGCACAGGCGTTTTCCCAAGGTTTCATTAATGGTTATCTGACCATGGATACGTTGGGCGCTCTGGTGTTTGGCATCGTCATTGTAAATGCGATCAAGGCGCGTGGCATAGAATCAGCAACACTGATTACGCGCTACGCTGTTATTGCAGGACTGATTGCAGGTGTTGGGTTGGCTCTGGTTTACATCAGCCTGTTCCAGCTGGGCTCTACTAGCCATTCATTGGTGCCAGCGGCCACTAATGGGGCAGAGGTACTTCATGCCTATGTACAACATACGTTTGGTGAGCCTGGCAGTATTTTCCTTGCCTGTCTGATTTCGCTTGCCTGTCTGGTCACTGCGGTTGGATTGACCTGTGCCTGTGCAGAATACTTTAGTGAAGCCCTGCATCTGCCTTACAAAGTTCTGGTTGTTGCACTGGCACTTTTTTCTCTACTCGTTTCGAATCTGGGTTTGACTCATCTGATTCAAATATCCGTACCCGTGCTGACGGCCATTTATCCGCCGTGCATTGTCTTGGTTGTGCTTAGCTTCTGCTCCAGACTGTGGCATTCACCCTCGCGCGTTGTAGCCCCTGTCATGTTGGTTGCGTTTCTATTCGGCGTTATAGATGGCATAAAGGCGGCAGGTTTTGATGCCAGCTGGATTACATGGCTGGAAGCCAAGCTTCCGCTGGTAGATCAAGGGCTGGCGTGGCTCATTCCATCGGTTGTAGTGGGTGTATTGGCTACGCTCTGGGATAGACAGCAAGGCCAGCCACACGCCGTTCGAGCTTCATAAGAGCTTTTTCCCGGTAATAAAAAAGCCCGCAATAGCGGGCTTTTTATTACAAGCTTACTGCTGCTTGGTGTTCGGATCGCCGCCTTGCAGAGGCTGATCCGGATTTCCCTGAGGAGAAGTATTGGTGCCGGTATCCTGAGCTTCTTTAGCTTGCTCTTGGGCGGCTTCAGTACGCTCTTGAGCAGCCTGATTGCTTTCCTTGGCTGCTTCATTCATGTGTTCTTGAGCTTTCTGCTCGGATTGCTGTGCGTCTTGTGCCTTTTCTTCGGAAGGCTTGTCACAGGCAGCTAAGCCAAGGGCTGCAGCAAGCAGCAGGGCGTAAGCGAAAGGTTTTTGCATGGTCTTCTCCTTGTTTAATTCACGGCAGCACTTCGAGCATACGTATACAGCGAAGTTCCGCGTAGACCTTCTTAGCGTCTATGGCGGTATGCGAGCCTAACAGGTACGGCTGCCAGACCTATTGGCAGCAATCATGGCCAGGTAGTTCCTGACATTTGATTAAATGGCCCGGATATGAGACCTGTAATCCGTTTTGGGTTGAAAAATAAGGACTTGCCCCCATTTTGCGTCCATCACCGCTATCGCGGCTCAACCGTCATCTGTGGAGTTCGTAACCATGAGTGTGGAGACTCAGAAAGAAACATTAGGTTTTCAGACTGAAGTGAAGCAGCTGCTTCATCTCATGATTCATTCTCTGTATTCCAACAAGGAAATTTTTCTTCGGGAGTTGGTTTCCAACGCCTCCGATGCGGCGGACAAGCTCCGCTTTGAGGCCCTGGCCAAGCCGGAGCTGCTTGAGGGCGGCGACGCGCTCAAGATCCGTATCAGCTACGACAAGGATGCACGCACTGTCACGATAGAGGACAACGGCATCGGCATGAGCCGTGAGGATGTCGTTACGCATCTGGGAACTATTGCCAAATCAGGCACCGCTGATTTCCTTAAGAACCTGTCGGGCGACCAGCGCAAGGACTCCCACTTGATCGGCCAGTTTGGGGTCGGTTTTTATAGTGCCTTTATCGTAGCGGACAAAGTGGATGTCTTTACACGCCGTGCTGGACAGCCTGCTGCGGAAGGGGTCCACTGGAGTTCGAAAGGCGAAGGCGAGTTCGATGTTGAAACCATCGAAAAACCTGAGCGTGGTACTCGCATCGTTCTGCATCTGAAAACAGGCGAAGAAGAGTTCGCTGACGGCTGGCGTCTGCGTAATATCATCAAGAAGTATTCTGATCACATTGCACTGCCGATCGAGTTGCCAAAAGAGCATCACGGAGAGGACGCACCCTCAGAGCAGGAGTGGGAAACGGTCAATCGGGCCAGCGCGTTGTGGACACGGCCGCGTACTGAAGTCAAGGATGAGGAATACCAGGAGTTTTACAAGCACGTCTCCCATGATTTCGAGAACCCTCTGACCTGGAGTCACAATAAGGTAGAGGGCAAACTTGAATACACCTCGCTGCTTTATGTACCTGCACGCGCGCCCTTTGATCTGTACCAGCGTGAAGCGCCGCGTGGATTGAAGCTATATGTGCAGCGTGTATTCATTATGGATCAGGCTGACGAGTTCCTGCCCCTTTACCTGCGCTTCATCAAGGGTGTGGTGGATTCCAACGATCTCTCGCTTAACGTCTCTCGTGAGATTCTTCAAAAGGATCCGGTCATCGACTCCATGAAGTCGGCGTTGACCAAGCGGGTCCTGGATATGTTGGAAAAGCTGGCCAAAAACGAGCCGGAGCAATACAAGCAGTTCTGGAGTGCTTTTGGACAGGTTCTGAAAGAAGGGCCGGCGGAGGACTTTGCCAATCGTGAAAAGATTGCCGGCTTGCTGCGTTTTGCATCGACTCATGGAGATGCGGGTGAACAGGACGTTGCGCTCGCTGACTACATTGGTCGCATGAAGGAAGGGCAAGACAAGATCTACTACCTGACAGGCGAAAGCTACAATCAGGTGAAGAGCAGTCCACACCTGGAAGTTTTCCGTAAGAAGGGTATCGAAGTCCTTCTGCTAACGGATCGCATCGATGAGTGGCTGATGAGCTACCTGACGGAGTTCGATGGTAAGTCGTTCGTTGATGTTGCTCGTGGCGATCTGGACTTGGGCAAGCTTGATTCCGAAGAAGACAAGAAAGCTCAGGAAGAAATAGCCAAGGCCAAAGAAGATCTTGTTGGTCGCATCAAGAAGGCACTGGATAACGAGGTCAGCGAAGTGCGGGTTTCTCATCGCCTGACAGACTCACCGGCTATTCTGGCAATCGGCGAACAGGACCTGGGTCTGCAGATGCGTCGCATCCTTGAAGCGAGCGGCCAGAAGGCCCCTGAATCCAAGCCGATTTTTGAAATCAATCCACAGCATCCTTTGATCGAAAAATTGGACACGGAGCAGGACGAAGACCGCTTCGTAGATTTGGCTCATGTCTTGTTCGATCAGGCAGCTCTCGCTGCAGGTGATAGTCTCAAGGATCCGGCTGCGTACGTGCGCCGTCTCAATAAGCTTCTGGTAGAGCTTTCTGCCTGATGCGCTGATAAAGCCCGCTTCTGGCGGGCTTTCTTTTAACACCCAACGACGAAGAGGTAACCCATGGCCGAAATGACGGTTAAGGCAATCCAGTATGAGATCGATGGACAGCCGTTCGAAGGGCAGCTGGTCTACGATGCTGATCAGCCCCGGACGCGGCCAGCAGTTCTGCTTTCGCCTAACTGGATGGGCGTATCGCAAGGTGCTATTGATTTAGCCAAGCGCCTTGCCAGCGAAGATGGGCTGGTTTATTTCATCGTGGATTTTTATGGCCAGAAGGTGCGTCCTGCTAATGCAGATGAGGCGCTGGCAGCCATGATGCCGATTCGTAATGATAGGGCTTTACTACGCAAGCGCCTGCAGTCTGCTTATCAGGCGCTTGTTGCTCAAGCGGGCACTGTTGCAATAGACACGAAACACATTGCTGCCATTGGCTTTTGCTTTGGTGGCTGTGCTGCGCTTGAGTTGGCGCGTGAAGGTGCAGAATTGGCTGCTGTTGTCACTTTCCATGCCAATCTGGATACGCCAAATCCTGAAGATGCCCGTAATATCAAAGCACCCGTTCTAGTGCTGCACGGGGCTGCTGATCCGTTAGTGCCTAGCGAACAGATTTCTGCTTTCGAGGCAGAAATGACCGCAGCCAATGTCGATTGGCAAGTTATCAGTTACGGTAATGCTGTCCATTCCTTTACTGATCCGGAAGCCAATAATCCAGGCAAGCAGCAATACAATCCGGTTGTTGCCAAACGCGCCTTCCTGGCTATGCATAATCTGTTTGATGAGGTCATGTCGCGCTAGTATGCGAAGACCCGCAGCAGTGCCAGGTCATAAAAAGCCCGCCAATAGGCGGGCTTTTTATGACCTGTAAGATTTAGTCTTCGTCATGCATATTGGATTGCAGGTAGTTCTCAATCCCTACCTTGTCGATCAGCCCCAACTGAGTTTCGAGCCAATCGATATGCTCCTCTTCAGACTCCAGGATGTCTTTGAGCATGTCGCGACTTACATAGTCTCGAACACTTTCACAGTACACAATTGCATCTCGTAGGTCGGCAACCGCTGCGATTTCCAGGCGAAGGTCACACTCAAGCATTTCCTTGGTATTTTCACCAATCATCAACTTGCCAAGATCCTGAAGGTTTGGAAGGCCTTCAAGAAACAGGATTCGCTCAATCAGACGATCCGCATGCTTCATCTCGTCGATTGACTCATGGTATTCATGGTGGCCAAGTTTTTTCAGGCCCCAGTCGTTATACATGCGCGAATGGAGGAAGTACTGATTGATGGCAACAAGCTCGTTTCCAAGTATCTTGTTGAGATGCTGAATGACTTTAATGTCGCCTTTCATGACGGCTCCGCCCAAGGATTATGTAATACAAGTCTGGGCGCGAAGCGAGAGCTTGTCAAACGTAAGTTATTGAATTGATTATGAAAAACATCTGTGAATAACACGCTTTCGCAACTGATTCATAACTTACTGATTTTTAGACATAAAAAAACCGGGCCAAATGCCCGGTCCTTAAAAATCTGTTTATCAGGCTTGGGATAATCCGACCGGGTAGGCCTGACTTTGAGCCGCCTGAAGCTCGCCAAGGGTTTCTCTGACAACCGTTTTAGCCAGGCAGGCACATTTACCGCATTGAGTACCTACTCCTGTGCATTCCCTTACTTCCCGATAGCTGCAGCATCCTTCGTAGATAGCTTCACGGATTTGCTTATCGGTGACACCTCGGCACAAACATACGTACATGGCGATTCGTCTATGGCTGAAAAGAGATATCGGCAGACTAATCGTAGTGAGAATGATTGTCAAAGCGTTATAGGAGGGAATGTTATTAACCTGCCGAGCGGCACGATGTCCGCTCGGCAAAGGTTTATTCAGGGTCCATCCAGCCGCCCAGCTCACGCCAGCGATTGACGATACCGCAGAACAGATCGGCCGTTTTTTCCGTGTCATAACGGGCAGAGTGCGCTTCCCTATTATCAAACTCGATTCCAGCGCTTTGGCAGGCTTTGGCTAGTACCGTTTGCCCATAAGCCAGTCCGGCTAATGTAGCCGTGTCAAAGCTTGAGAAGGGGTGAAAGGGGTTTCGTTTGATACCACAGCGCAAGACCGCAGCGTTGAGAAACGCAAGATCAAAGCTACTGTTATGACCTACCAAAATGGCTCGCTTGCAACCGTTGGCTTTCAAAGATTTCCGCACCCCACGGAAGATTTCCGTAAGGGCATGTTCTTCCTTGACGGCCATTCTCAGCGGGTGATCAAGCTTGATGCCAGTAAACTCGAGCGCGGCAGGTTCTACATTGGCCCCTTCGAACGGCTCGACCCGAAAGAAATGGGTGTGCTCAGGGAAGAGAAAACCTTTCTCATCCATCCCAATGATAGTAGCGGCTATTTCCAATAGCGCATCGGTGGACGCATTGAAGCCACCGGTTTCCACGTCCACGACTACAGGTAAATAGCCACGAAAGCGTCGGGCCATTGGAATACGCGAGTCGGACATTGGCGCGGTGTTTTCCATTTCTTCCGCGAACAGTTCTTCATCATCACTCATGCAGAGGTCTCCAGACGCCAACGCAACGTTTCTCCGGCACGCAGCGGCACAACTTCAAAATCGCCAAAAGGCAGGGAGCTAGGTGCTTTCCACTCTTCACGCACCAGCGTTACGGTATCGGTATTATGCGGAAGGCCATAAAAGTCGGCGCCAAACAGGCTGGCGAAGCCCTCTAATTTATCCAGCGCGTCGCGGCCTTCGAAGGCTTCGGCATACAGTTCAAGTGCTGCATAGGCGGTATAGCAGCCAGCGCAGCCGCATGCAGACTCCTTGGCGTGTTTGGGGTGTGGTGCTGAGTCCGTACCCAGAAAGAACTTTGGACTTCCGCTGACAGCGGCATCCAGTAGCGCTTCCTGATGCGTGTTGCGTTTGAGGATAGGTAGACAAAAAAAGTGCGGGCGGATGCCGCCAACCAGCATGTGATTACGATTATAGAGCAGATGATGAGCGGTGATGGTGGCGGCTACGTTTGCCGACGCATCACGTACAAATTGTGCTGCATCGCCTGTCGTGATGTGTTCAAGCACGACCCGAAGCGCGGGGAAGCGTCTAACGATGACGCTAAGCTGCTCGTCGATAAAGCACTTTTCACGGTCGAAAATGTCGACTTCTGAGCGTGTAACTTCGCCATGTACCAGCAGCGGCAGTCCTACCTCGGCCATCGTTTCCAATACCGGAAAGATATTGTCCAGCGAGGTGACCCCTGAGTCGGAATTTGTTGTGGCGCCAGCAGGGTAGAGCTTGACGGCATGTACGAAGCCGCTCGCCTTGGCAGCACGGATTTCGTCTGGTGTGGTGCGGTCAGTCAGGTACAGTACCATCAGCGGTTCGAAGCGGTTGGCGGCGGGGCGGGCAGCCAGAATACGCTCGCGATAAGCCGCGGCTTGTTCCGCATTGCGTACAGGTGGTACCAGGTTGGGCATGATGATGGCACGGGCAAAGGTGCGAGCAACATCGGCTACGGTTTGGCTCAAGGCCGCACCATCACGGAGGTGTATATGCCAGTCATCGGGACGGCGAAGCGTTATCCGGTCGGACATGCTGATTTCCAGGCGAACAAATGTGGAGAGAATGCTACCGGAAAAGGCGGACTCGGGCACGCCGCCCAGCCTAGAAGTATTTCAGAATAGCTGATCCATTGGGTGAAACAGGCAGAGTTGTTCTAAAGCAATGCCGCCTGCGTAGCGTTGGCGTACTATCCAAGTGCTGATTGTATTCAAGTTTTCTGGGTAATGAACCGATATCACAAGGGTAAGATTCTTCTATTGGATTCGGAGCCTCCCTGTGCGCCTTCGTTACTTGACCCTTCTACTGCTCCTGGCCAGCCTGCCGGCAATGGGCATCACATTCCAGGACCGCATTGAAAAAGCGGGATGGAAAGTGGAGGGCGATCAGTTTGAATGCCGGCTTTCTCAGGATGTTCCCCGCTTTGGTACGGGTGAGTTTGTTCGTCGTGCCGGAGAGCAACCTACTTTCAGGCTCAAAACATCTGAAAACTGGCTTTCCCAAGGCTCTGCGACGCTGCTGGCTGCCGCTACGCCATGGCAGCCGGGACGAGGTGATGAGTCGCTGGGTTCAATCAGAATTCAAAGTGGCAATACTCCGCTCAATACGAGCGAGAGTCAGGGGCGGCGCCTGCTGACCGGATTGATGGAAGGTCGCAGTCCATTGATCAAATCGCGTAGCCGTAATGGCGACCCGCTTGAGGTTCGTATTCTACCCGCGAGGTTTGAGTCGGCGTATCAGGATTTCCAGCTGTGTGCTGCCAAGCTTCTGCCAGTCAACTTTGATCAAATTCGTCACTCCCTGGTTGGCTTTCCCAAGGGGGGAAGTGATCTGGATGAAGTGGCACGTAACAAGCTGGACATCATTCTTCAGTATCTCAAAGCCGATCCCACTGTAAACCATGTAGTGATTTCTGGCTTTACCGATAATTCCGGTAATCGACTCGATAACCGCCAGGAATCGCGGCTGCGTGCAATGGCTGTCATGCAGTATCTGAAAGCCAGCGGCGTTCCTGAGGAGCAAATGGAAATTCGCTTTTTTGGAGAGCAGTATCCTTTGGTCGCCAATAACAGCAAGGCAAATCGAGCCAAGAACAGAAGGGTGTCGATGGTGTTTACCCGTGAGCCTGTAGCCTCTGACTCCAAGCCAGAGTCTTCTACGGCAGCGCCAGCCGACGCGCCGGCGGCCGTTCCAGCTACAGCTTCGCAAGGTGGTAAGCCAAGCAGTTAATAGCGTACCGGGTGTCGCCTAGGCAACTTCTTGTGTCGCGCCTCTATAAATAGCTCCGCTTGGCAAGTAGAATCATCTTCTTTCTAAGCAATGCGTGGGAGCGAGTGGCATGACGGACGTCAAGAAGGTAGTCCTGGCGTATTCGGGCGGCCTGGATACTTCGGTGATCCTCAAGTGGCTGCAGGATACCTATAACTGTGAAGTCGTAACATTTACAGCGGACCTTGGCCAAGGGGAAGAAGTGGAGCCCGCTCGCGCTAAAGCCAAGGCTTTAGGCGTCAAGGAAATCTTCATCGAAGACCTGCGTGAAGAATTCGTTCGTGATTTCGTTTATCCGATGTTCCGGGCGAATACGGTATACGAAGGCGAATACCTGCTAGGTACTTCCATTGCTCGTCCGCTTATCGCCAAGCGATTGATCGAAATTGCCAACGAAACGGGCGCTGATGCCATCTCCCACGGTGCAACCGGCAAGGGCAATGATCAGGTACGCTTCGAACTGGGAGCCTATGCGCTCAAGCCTGGCGTAAAAGTTATTGCACCCTGGCGTGAGTGGGATTTGTTGTCCCGCGAAAAGCTCATGGATTATGCAGAAAAGCACAATATCCCGATCGAGCGTCACGGCAAGAAAAAATCGCCTTATTCCATGGATGCTAACCTCCTACACATCTCTTATGAAGGTGGTGTGCTGGAAGACACATGGACTGAGCATGAGGAGGACATGTGGCGCTGGACCAAGTCGCCAGAGGCTGCTCCGGATCAGCCGACGTATATCGAATTGACTTACCGTGCTGGTGATATCGTGGCTATCGATGGCAAGGACATGACGCCTGCCCATGTGCTGGCTGAGCTCAATCGCATCGGTGGCGAAAACGGTATTGGCCGTCTGGATATCGTTGAGAACCGTTACGTGGGAATGAAGTCGCGTGGCTGCTATGAAACGCCTGGCGGCACCATTATGCTCAAGGCCCACCGAGCTATCGAGTCCATTACCCTGGATCGTGAAGTCGCCCACCTCAAGGATGAGCTCATGCCTCGCTATGCGAGCCTGATCTATACCGGCTATTGGTGGAGTCCCGAACGCCTGATGCTCCAGCAGATGATCGATGCTTCCCAGTCCAACGTAAACGGGGTCGTACGTCTGAAGTTGTATAAAGGCAACGTAATTGTCGTTGGTCGTAAATCTGACGACTCCCTGTTTGATGCGAATATCGCTACGTTTGAAGAAGACGGTGGTGCTTACGACCAGGCTGATGCAGCAGGTTTCATCAAGCTCAATGCATTGCGTATGCGTATCGCCGCTAATAGCGGACGCAAATTGTTTTGAGTGATCTTGCCCCGGATCAATACCTGGGCAGCCCTTCCGTCTGGAGGGGCTCTCGCTCTTAAACGCTAATAAAAAAAGCCCAACCGGGCTTTTTTTATTTACAGATCGAAATCGTATTCCGAGATCTGACGCTTCAAGCGACGCTCTTCAAGCATATTGTCTATCAAGCGGCGCTTGGTAAGGTTGGTTTTGCTGACAGGCACATCAGCAGCCTCAACGTCACCCTCGGTTTCTACGAAGTCATCATCAAGTTCGATATCACTTTTCTCGCTCGCCATGAGAAAACTCCTAGCATGAGGTGGTCAAGGAGCGGGTGCAGTTTGAGAGGACTACACAGCCCTTTTGGCGCACCTTATAGCGACAAAGTGATGAGTCGTAAAAAAGATTTTTTTAATCGATCAGCTTGAAAGTTACGGTACTTATCAATTATCCGATGTCTTGGCTTTGTATTCGCACAGGTCCTCAATGCGACAGCTCCCACAGCGGGGTTTTCGCGCCTGACACACGTAGCGCCCATGCAGAATCAACCAGTGGTGTGCATCTAGCAGATATTCCTTCGGAACCACCTTGAGAAGCTTTTGCTCCACCTCAACCACATTTTTTCCTGGAGCAAGATTGGTCCGGTTGCTGACACGGAAAATATGCGTATCAACGGCCATTGCAAACTGCCGAAACGCTGTATTTAAAATGACATTTGCAGTTTTACGACCTACGCCAGGAAGGGCTTCCAGTGCCTCACGTGTCTGTGGGACTTCACCGTTGTGCTGCTCGATCAAAATACGGCAGGTCTCGATAACGTTCTTGGCTTTCGTGTTATAGAAATTGATCGTATTGATGTATGCAGAAAGCCCATCCACACCAAGGGCATACAGGCTTTCCGGAGTGTTGGCCACTGGGAACAACTTTGCGGTTGCCTTGTTGACCCCTTTATCGGTGGCTTGTGCCGATAGCATTACGGCAATCAGTAATTCAAAAGGCGTCGTGTAGGACAGCTCGGTCTTGGGATCAGGGTTGTCCTCGTGGAGACGACGAAAGATTTCCAGGCGCTTGGCGGCATTCATGGGAATAGTGGCTCGGCTTTCACGGTATAAGGGCTAACGTATTATTACGATGCCAAATGCTCTGACAGTTTATTTTCAAGCTCGGTCAATCGGCCACGCACTTCCAACAAGACATTCTCGGAAGTGTCCCTGTCGCGTTCAAGGCGTTTTACTTCTGCCTTGGCATAAGCAATCTGCGTCTTAAGGGTCCGCGTTAGAGGGTCGACAGGGCTTTTCTGTATCCGAGTATGCTCCGGCAGAGGTCTGTCTGAAGCCTTTTCAGCCATGTCCAAAGCGTTCTCAGCCTGATGAAGCATTTGGCGCAGTTGCGAAAGCTCCTCTTGAGGCGCACCGTTACGCTCTGCCGAGAGAAACGCGGCACGGGCACTTACTAGACCCAACTTTGCCTGTTTCAATGCGTCCGGCGTCTTGGACGGCGTCTGATCTTCAAGATTTGCCAGGGCTTGTGCAGCAGCGGCAGCTGAACCGTGAAGCATGCTCAGCTGCTCTTGCTGTTCCGGGGTTGGCTGTTGCCCGAATGCTTTCTCAGCTTTACTGAGTTGCGCTCGTGCCATGGCAGCATTGATTTTGGCTCGCTTTATTTCAGCAGAAACATCAATCGGTTGGGCTTGGCTTGAAGGGCGGCTACCACTCAGCGCTTCATCCAGAGCTTGCTGGGCGGCTTCAGCGGCCTGCTTGAGCCATTTAACCTGATCTTCCAATTGTTGTGTGGCACGCTGAGCCAGCTGCTTTTCAGCTTTCTTGAGCGCCATTTGGGCTGTAGAGGCGTTGATCTTGAGTTTTTTAAGTATTACGTCCGCATCAGTGGATGGATCTTTCTGAGCTTTGATGCGCGATATTGCTGCCTGGACAGGATCGACTGACGTGGCAGTTTGAACCGCCTCTGTCGACAATTGAGAGCGTGCCAGACGTGCATCTCGATCGGCCTGTTTACGCTGCTCTTCACGCGCCAGACGTGCGTTGTGTGCGTCATAGCGTAAGCGGTAATGAGCCGCTTGCTGCCGTTGCTGTTCGTGAGAAGGTTGTACAGGTAGCGGGTTCAGATCGATACAGTCGACAGGGCAAGGCGCAATGCACAGTTCACATCCGGTACATTCAGCCGCTATGACCGTGTGCATCAGCTTTGCTGCGCCTACGATGGCATCCACCGGGCAAGCCTTTAAGCATTTGGTACAGCCAATGCATTCTGCCTCACGAATGAACGCTACCTGAGCAGGTGTGGGCAGGTAGGGTGAGTCCAGAGGCGTGGCCTCGACGCCCAGCAGCACGGCCAGATCATGAATGGTTTCATCCCCACCGGGAGGACATTTGTTAATGGCTTCGCCCGCCGCAATGGAAGTGGCATAAGGGAGACAGCCAGGATGGCCACATTTACCGCACTGGGTTTGCGGTAAAAGCGCGTCGATTGCATGTATCAGGCTCATGCACATACATCCAGTGACGTGCGCATGGCGCCAAAAACAAATTCAAGCATGGTCAGCAGATAAAGCGGATAGCCAGACAGGGGCGTATTATCCGGGATATGGCCGCGAATGAACACCTGCCGCTGGCCAGCGGCAGGCTGCTAGATCAACGAGGCGCTATGGAGGCCATCGATCAGGACTTGCGGTCGCCCTTTGGAGCAAGACTCAATCCGTGCGCGAACTCCATAAACTTCTGCCAGACTATCCGCATCGATCACGCTCTGCGGAGTGCCATGAGCCGCCAGGCGTCCATTCTTGAGCATGACAATATGGTCGGTTTGTCTCAAGGCGATGTTGATATCGTGCAACACGATAAGGGTAACCATATCGCGCTGACGTGTTTCCTGGGCTATCACGTCCATCACATGAAACTGGAAGTTCAGATCAAGTGCGCTCAGGGGCTCATCAAGTAAAAGCAGTGTCGGTCTGCGGATCAGGGCCTGTGCCAGACCTACCAGCTGTTTTTGTCCACCAGAGAGCTGGTCAAGGTAGTGCATGCCCAGGTGTTCGATCTCAAGGCGCCTAAGCAGGGTAAGCGCGTCCTCAGTGTCTTTGGCATGCGGCTGCCCAGAGGCACGGCGTGCAACCAGAAGCGACTCGAAAACACGCAGATGGACGCTGGCAGGCAATGTCTGGGGAAGATAGACCACTTTCTCCGCGCGTTTGGCAAAGCTCAGACTGGTAAGCGCCTCTTCGTCCAGTGTGATGGTGCCTTTGGCCGGCGTCAGGCCAGCGATGGCCTTGAGTAAAGTTGACTTACCGCTTCCGTTGGGACCGAGCAAGGCGGTTACCTTGCCATGCGTAATGCCTTCAAGGGTAAGGTCCTGAATGATCGTTTTTTTGCCATAGCCAACATTCAGCCCCTGCATGGATAACGCGTGCATTACAGGCCTCCCTTGTTACGCAGGACAACCGTGAGGAAAAAGGGTATACCCACAAGAGCCGTTACGATTCCAACCGGTATCAGCACGCCGGGGAGCAGGTTCTTGGATGCAACAGATGCAAGTGAAAGAATCAACGCACCGGCCAAGGCGCTGGCAGGTAGATAGAACCGGTGATCTTCGCCAAAGATCAGGCGAGAAATGTGCGGGCCTACCAAGCCAATGAAGCCGATGGTGCCTACAAACGCCACAGCCAGGGCGGTGAGAATACTAACTCTCAGCAGGGTGCCTAGCCTTAAGCGCTTGACATTGATTCCAAAGCTGGCTGCACGATCCTCACCGAGTCGTAACGCTGTCAGCTGCCATGCCCGACGAAGCGACAAGGGAAGTGCGATGGCAAGTGCCAGCGCCAGAATGCCGAGCTTGAGCCAGGTGGCTCGGGCAAGGCTTCCCATGGTCCAGAAGACCAGTCCTGAAAGCGTATCCTCACTGGCAACAAATTGAACCAGCGATACTAGTGCCTGAAAGGTAAAGCCCAAGGCAATACCGAACAGCACAATGGCGCTGGTTGTGGCTTGACGAAGCCGTGCGACAACGTCGAGTAGAAGGGTTGCTGCCAGAACAAACACAAAGGCGTTGATCGAGATAAGCCACTCGCTGGGTACACCCGGAATGCCCAGATTCAACACAATGGCCAGGGCCGCTCCGAACGCGGCGGCGTGTGAAAGCCCTAGCGTGAAAGGGCTGGCCAGAGGGTTATTCAGTATTGTCTGCATTTCGGCGCCGGCAAGGCCTAACGCTGCGCCGACACAAACTGCCATGAGCGCTTGCGGGAGACGAATATTCCAGACAATAACCGCCTGACTAGGACTGACCGATTCGCGATGCACTAGGGTTTGCCAGAGATCACTAACGCTCAGGCCGGCCGGCCCGAGCGTGAAGTCCAGTAATAACGAACAACCAATCGCGATTACGAAGATCGCCAGAATAAGGAGTCGCTTACTCAGGAGCGAGCGGTAATCGTTAGAGAGAGAGGCATCCAGGGCAGGATGCTCAATCGATTGCTTGGCGTTCATGGATTACTCTTGGCTTGCGTCCAGTAGGCGCCACGGATATCGACAGGAAGGAACTGGTTATTCAGCTCATCCAGCGTTTGCTTGGGGTCGACGTCCTTGAACGCGTCCGGGTAGAACCATTTGGCAAATGCCTCGATGGCCAAAATGTTGTAGGGCGAGTTATAGAAATTATGCCAGATGCCGTACGTACGGCCTTCATGAACAGCTCTGAGCGGCGCGATTTCCTGACGCTTGAGCAGACCTTGCAGGCTGGCGGCCGCGGCATCATCCGTAACGCCTGCGCCTGACTTCAGGCCATTGTCAGTGGAGCTCATGTCCCGAGTGCCACTTGCAATGTAGATATCAGGGTTAACACTCAGAAGGGTCTCGGCATTGATGTCGCCGATTACGCCAGGCAGCAGGGGAGCGGCCAGGTTGTTGCCTCCAGCCGCTTCGATAAATTCGCCAAAGTTGCCTTTACCGGCCGTATGGCAGCACGCTGCGCCAGGCCAGATACCTGCCAGCATTTCGATGAAGACATTGGGACGTTTGTCGCTAGGGATAGTTGAGACGGTTTTCTGAATTCGATCCAGATGACGTTGATAGAACGCGATGTAATCTTCAGCCTGCTTTTCTCGATGCACAGCCTTGCCAAGTACACGCATGCTGGGAATGGTGTTTTGCATGGGGTGCTGACGGAAATCAATGAAAACAACCGGCACACCTGCAGCCTTTAGCTGCTCTACCAGCTCATTCTTGACGCCCGGGCCGTGACCAGCAATGCCGAAGATTGCAATATCAGGCTTCAGGGAGATCGCTTTTTCATCGTTGACACTGGCTTCAGACGTTTTGCCAATAGTCGGGATCCTGTCGATTTGAGGATACTTGGCCTGATAGGCCGCGTAGCCCTGCTTGTCTACGGTACTGAGTTCACCTTGCCAGCCAACAATACGGTCGAGTGGCTTGTCGCCTTCCAGTAGAGCCAGTGCATAAAGCATCCGTCCTTCGCCCAGAAGGATACGGTCAACCTTGGCAGGAATTTCTACCTGGCGACCAGCGATATCAGTAATAGTCTCAGCATGAAGACCACTCGACATGATGGCAGCCAGAGAAAAGCCTGATAGAAGGCCAAGCCAGCGCTTGCCAGACAATATGGAATTAAACATTACTCTTCCCTGCAAATGAGATGCTTTATTATTAGGCGACTAACAGCTTATGTTTTCAAGTCTCTTTGCAATATTTAGCCGTTATTGTTCAACCACTTATAAGAAAAACGGCCGCTTATAGCGGCCGTTTTGATTACTTCACTCGCTGCCCTGGCAAGGCACCCGCGTCTGGACTTAACAGAAAAATATCCTTCCCACCAGGACCGGCTGCCAGCACCATGCCTTCGGAAACACCAAAGCGCATCTTACGGGGAGCCAGATTGGCAACGTACAGAGTAAGGCGACCTTCCAGCGTAGCGGGGTCATAGGCGCTCTTGATCCCAGAGAACACATTGCGCAGTTCGTCGCCAATATCCAACGTGAGTTGCAGAAGCTTGTCGGCTCCCGCTACCGCTTCAGCCTTGACGATACGTGCTACTCGCAGATCTACAGCGGAAAAGGCATCGAAGTCGATGGTTCCTGCAATAGGCTCCTTAGCCAGTTCACCATTATTGGAGGCCTGAGGCGCTGTAGTGCTGGCAGTCAGGTCTTCTTTTGATGCTTCGATCATCTCGGTCACTTTTGCAGATTCGATTCGTGTCATGAGGGGTGCAAACGGGTTTAGCTGATGATTCGCCAATGCCGTTGAAAGATCTTCCCAGCGCAGCGGAGCTATATTCAGGAACGTTTCGGCGGCCTCTGCGAGCTTGGGGAGTACGGGCTTGAGGAAGATGACCAGTTGACGGAAGAGATTGATGCCCAATGCGCAGATTGCCTGGACTTCATCCTGTTTGCCTTCCTGCTTGGCCAGTGCCCAAGGCGCTTTTTCAGCAATCCAGGCGTTAGCCTGGTCGGCCAGCGCCATGATTTCACGCATGGCGCGCCCAAACTCCCGACCTTCATAGGCTTCGGCGATGCTGGGCGCCGCGGCCTGAAATGCCTGCCAGAGTTCAGGTGCCGGGTTGGCCTCGATCAAGAGCCCGTTATTACCCTTGTGAATGAAGCCAGCACAGCGGCTGGCGATATTGACAACCTTGCCCACCAGATCGGAATTGACTTTCTGGACAAAATCTTCAAGGTTCAGGTCCAGATCATCTACACCGCGCCCCAGCTTGGCGGCATAGTAGTAACGCAGGTATTCAGGCGAGAGATGCTCAAGGTAGGTACGTGCCTTGACGAACGTACCGCGTGACTTCGACATTTTCTGCCCATTTACCGTAACGTAACCATGAACGTTGACGGCGGTAGGCTTGCGGTAGCCTGCACCCTCCAGCATGGCTGGCCAGAACAAGGCATGGAAGTTGACAATATCCTTGCCGATAAAGTGATAGAGCTCTGCGGTGGAGTCCTTGCCCCAGAACGCATCGAACTCAAGGCCTAGTTCCGGACGATGAGTGATCAGGTTCTGGAAGCTGGCCATGTAGCCAATTGGAGCGTCCAGCCAGACATAAAAATACTTGCCAGGCGCATCAGGGATTTCGAAGCCGAAGTAAGGCGCGTCACGGCTGATGTCCCACTCCTGCAGACCGGCATCGAGCCATTCGGCAATCTTGTTGGCTACTGACTCCTGTAAGGCGCCGCCGCGCGTCCAGCTTTTGAGCATGGCGTCGAAGTCAGGTAGCTTGAAGAAAAAGTGTTGCGATTCCTTGAGAACAGGTGTCGCGCCGGAGATGGCTGACTTTGGATTGATCAGATCCGTTGGTTCATAGGTAGCGCCACACTTTTCGCAGTTATCACCATATTGATCCTCGGTGCCGCATTTAGGGCAGGTGCCCTTGATGAAGCGGTCAGCCAGGAACATGTTCTTGTCCGGGTCGAAGTACTGGGTCACTGCACGTGTAGCAATGTGGCCTGCATCCCGTAGCTTCAGATAGATCTGGCTTGCCAGCGCACGGTTCTCTTCCGAGTGCGTCGAATAGTAATTGTCGAAATCAATAAGAAAATCGGCGAAATCCGCCATGTGCTCGGTACGAACACCATCAATAAGCTGTTGCGGCGTAACGCCTTCACGTTCGGCGCGCAGCATGATGGCGGAGCCATGGGCATCATCGGCACAGACATAGATGCACTGATTGCCGCGCAGTTTTTGATAGCGCACCCAGATATCAGTCTGGATGTACTCCAGCATATGGCCAAGGTGAATCGAACCGTTGGCATAGGGGAGGGCGCTAGTGACAAGAATCTTCCGGGGTTCGGACATAGGGCTCGACTGTCAATTAAGGCTAAAAATAATTGAACACTATAAAGGCCGAACCGTTTTTTTTCACGCCTGGTCCAATAGCTGAGTATTCGGGTAGGTTTTATCCTGTCTGACCGGTAGCATAGTGACTACGATTACACCGTACCCTTGTTTGGAGCTGTTATGAGCGCACTTACCCGCGAAGTGGTAGAAGCCACTCTGCGCCAGTACACCGATCCCTACCTCAACCAGGACCTGGTCACCGCAGGTTGCCTGCGCGATGTCACCCTTAACGGCGGACACATCGTCGTTAGCATCGAACTGGGTTATGCGGCGGGACTGTTCAAGAATGGCATGGCACAGGTGCTCAAGAATTCGTTGGAAAACCTGCCAGGTGTGACCCAGGCGGATGTCCAGATCCAGTGTGTCATCAAGCCCCATGCGGCTCAGCCTCAGGTTGAGGCGATGTCGAACGTAAAGAATATTATTGCGGTCGCGTCTGGTAAGGGTGGGGTCGGCAAGTCCACGACTTCTGCCAACCTCGCGCTGGCCCTGGCACGTGAAGGGGCTCGAGTAGGTATCCTGGATGCCGACATTTACGGCCCCAGCCAGGGCATCATGTTTGGTTTGCCTGAAGGTACACGTCCCAAGATCCAGGATGAGAAGTGGTTCATTCCGCTGGTGGCACATGGGGTCGAAGTCATGTCCATGGCTTTCCTGACCGATGAGCGCACACCTGTGGTGTGGCGTGGTCCGATGGTGTCGGGCGCGCTGCTGCAGCTGATTACTCAGACCGCTTGGAATAATCTGGATTACCTCGTCATCGATATGCCGCCAGGCACGGGTGACATCCAGCTTACGCTGGCCCAGAAGGTTCCTGTAGCTGGTTCTGTCATCGTAACGACTCCGCAGGATCTGGCCCTTCTTGATGCCAAGAAGGGCGTTGAGATGTTCCGTAAGGTCAATATTCCAGTGTTGGGCGTAGTCGAGAATATGGCTGTGCACATCTGCTCAAATTGTGGTCATGCCGAGCATTTGTTTGGCGAGGGCGGCGGCAACAAGCTTGCCAGTCAGTATGGGGTTGATCTTCTAGCCTCTCTGCCGTTATCCATGGCTATTCGCGAGCAGGCGGACCAAGGACGTCCTACGGCCATCGCTGATCCAGACAGCCAGATCGCCATGATTTATCAGGATATGGCGCGTCATGTTGGCGCACGCATTGCCCAGAGTGGAAAAAAGGCTGCCATCATGCCCACCATCACGGTTTCGGACGACTGATACCATTGACGAGCGAGGGACTGAATAGCGTTGGTCCTTCGCTTTCTCATGGTTTAGGTCTTTGATGAGTGCCGCCGTACCGGTAAGATGTGCGGTTATGTTTTTACCCCTGACAGGACAGTGCCATGAGCATCAAAGCAGATAAGTGGATTCGCCGCATGGCCCAGGAACACGGCATGATCGAGCCGTTCGTTGAGCGGCAGATGCGTGGGGAGGGAGCCGACCGGCTGATCTCTTTTGGCGTGTCCAGCTACGGTTACGATGTGCGCTGCGCTGATGAGTTCAAAGTATTCACCAACATCCATTCAGCTACCGTCGACCCGAAGAATTTCGATGAAAAAAGCTTCGTCGATATCAAGGGAGATGTTTGCGTTATTCCGCCAAACTCCTTTGCGCTGGCGCGTACCGTCGAGTACTTCCGTATTCCTCGTAACGTATTGACCATCTGCCTTGGCAAAAGCACTTATGCCCGCTGTGGCATTATCGTGAATGTCACGCCGCTTGAGCCGGAGTGGGAAGGGCACGTAACACTGGAGTTCTCCAATACTACAAACCTGCCGGCCAAAATCTACGCCAATGAGGGCGTGGCTCAAATGCTGTTCCTGGAATCTGACGAGCCTTGCGAGGTGTCTTACAAGGATCGTGGTGGAAAGTATCAGGGGCAACGCGGTGTAACACTGCCGAAAGCCTGACTGACAATAGTGGAAGAAGCCGGGCGTGTCCCGGCTTTTTCATGCCTGCTGATCTAACCAGTCTGCTCAACTGTATTAAGAGGCCGGTTAGACGGAGGCATAATAAACGCTTTAAGTAGACCCTACCGCATGCCGATACAGTAAGAGCCATACAGCCATCTGTCGTGGCTGAGCGGACGGGCTTTTGCAGAGTTTCGCTTCAAGGTCCTTGCAAGATGGCCGATACCTAGGAAACGCTATTCTTAGGAGATTTGGCATGGCTAGCATTCTTGACTCTGTCGACCAGCGCACGCAGCTGGTAGGCGAGAACCGTCTGGAAATTCTGATGTTTCGTCTGTCCAGTCGGCAGATGTTTGCCATCAACGTGTTTAAGGTGCAGGAAGTATTGCACCTGCCCAAACTGACTTTAATGCCCAAGCGTAATCCGATGGTCTGCGGTGTCATTCATCTGCGCGGACAAACACTGCCGGTTATTGACCTGGCATGTGCCATTGGCATGAGGCCGATTGTGCCTGATCAAAACAGCACGATTATCGTCACTGAGTACAACCGCACCGTCCAGGCGTTCCTGGTAGGAAGCGTGGATCGCATCATCAACCTTAACTGGGACAGCATCCAACCACCTCCGGGTGGAGCCGGTCGTCAACATTATCTGACGGCTATTACCAAGTTTGAGGACAAGCTGATCGAAGTCATCGATGTAGAAAAAGTACTGGCTGAAATCGTGCCTTATAACGTCAAGGTTTCCCGCGAGCGCTTGGACGACTCGTTGCTGACCAAGGCGAAGTCACGTGAAATTATGTTGGTGGATGACTCCAGCACCGCGCTCAATCAGATGCGCGATACGTTGACGCAGCTCGGTTTGACGTTCCACATCGCTACGGATGGTCTCAAGGCGTTGCAAAAGCTCAAGCAATGGGCCAAGGACGGGGTCAATGTCTCTGAAAAGCTGCTAATGCTTATTACAGACGCTGAAATGCCGGAAATGGATGGCTATCGCCTAACGACGGAGATCCGTCAGGATCCTCAGCTCAGTAGCCTCTACGTCGTACTCCATACCTCGCTATCCGGTAGTTTCAACGAGGCGATGGTCAAGAAAGTAGGCTGCAACGCATTCCTGTCCAAGTTCCAGCCTGATTTGTTGGTTGAGGCGGTACGAACCCGATTGAGCCTGCTAGACCAATAAGTGTAGGTCCTGACGATAATTTTGTCCGTCAAGCCTGCACACAGGCGCTGATCTTTTCTAGACTCACGGCTTCTTTGGTCGACAGGAAGCCGTGCCATGTTTCATCTCAGCGGACTTTATCGTTATCCCGTCAAATCTACTGCGCCTGAGCCTCTTGAGCGTGCCGATATTGATTGCCTAGGCGTGGCGGGTGATCGGCGATGGATGGTGGTAGAGGCTTCGACAGGACGTTTCCTGACCCAGCGATTGTTACCCAGCATGGGGCAGATTGTAGCCCGTTGGATCAGTAACGGTTGTCTCTCGCTTGATGCCCCTGGAATGTCAACGCTTGAAATTTCCGTTCCTCTGCCAGATGAGGCCTTGCAGGGCGTCACACTCTGGCGAGACACGTTCCAGGTTCCAGAGGCAGGAGAAGAAGCCAATGCCTGGTTAAGCACCTTCTTGGACAGACCTTGTCGCTTGGTGTACATGCCCGAAAGTCGGGCGCGTCAGGTTGATACTGCTTATGCCAGTCCTGGTGATTACGTTAATTTCGCAGATGGTTTTCCATTGCTACTGATTGGCCAAGCCTCTCTGGATGATCTGGCTCAGCGCGTGGGCCGGCCTTTGGATATGAGGCGGTTCAGACCTAATCTGGTCGTTGAAGGTAGCAAGGCTTACGCGGAGGATAAATGGACGCATATACGAATAGGGGAGGTTGAATTTCGTATTGTGAAGCCTTGCTCTCGGTGTGTACTGATTACTGTTGATCCGGTTACCAGCGTGCGCAGTCATGACCGGGAGCCTTTAGCAACACTGAAGACTTATAGAGAACATGAGGGCGCCGTTTACTTTGGGCAGAATCTGATCCAGCTTAATCCAGGCGCAGTGAATATCGGTATGCCTGTTGAGGTGCTGGCATAGCGCAGTGGAAATGAAAAGGCCCTTCTGAGAAGGGCCTTTGTCATCAACCAGCTACTAGAACCCGTATGGATTCAAGGCGTAGCGATGCTTTGTCCAAGTGGGTAATACCTTCTTCACGCTGCTGACGCAGGGTGTCGATTTCAGTATCACGAACACTTGGGTTGACGGCTTGCAATGCCGTCAAGCGAGCCAGCTCCTCGTCCATGTTAGCAACGAAACGCTGACGTGCCAGTTCGACGCGCTCGTTATGACGAGGCAATACCTTGCCTTCGCCAGCCGCCACGAGTTTGCTCAAGGCGTCACGCTGGGCTTGAACAAACTTGTTGGCGCTTCCGCGTGGTACGCTTTCCAGCTGATCATTAAGCGTCTCGAACGAAACGCGTGCAGCCAGATCATTGCCGTTTGCATCCAGCAGGCAGCGAAGGGCAATAGGGGGCAGGAAGCGAGTCAACTGAAGTGAACGTGGGGCTACCGCCTCGCTGACGTAAAGCAATTCAAGCAGTACTGTGCCAGGCTTGAGTGCCTTGTTCTTGATCAGCGCTACCGCCGTGTTGCCCATCGAGCCTGATAGCACAAGGTCCATGCCGCCCTGGACCATGGGGTGCTCCCAGGTAAGAAACTGCATGTCTTCGCGTGCCAAGGCCAGATCCCGATCATAGGTAATCGTCACACCTTCATCGTTACCCAGCGGGAAGCCTGCATCGAGCATTTTTTCGCTGGGCTTGAGAATGAGCGCATTATCGGAGTGGTCTTCGCTGTCAACACCAAAGGCATCCAATAGCTTCTCCATATAGATCGGCAGTGCAAACTCGTCATCCTGTTCCAGGATCGCCTCCTGAAGCTCTTCACCTTCGCCGGAGCCACTGGAGTTAAGCTCAAGCAACCGATCGCGGCCTATATGCAGCTCGGCTTCAAGTGCTTCACGTGTGCGGCGACCCTCTTCAAGCAGAGCTTGCCAGCTGTCTTCATCTCCACCAGGGAGCAGCGTGTTGAGCTGTTCACCGAAGCGCTGCTCTAGCGTATTGCCGGTAGGGCAGGTTGACAGAAACGCATTCAGTGCATGGTGATACCACTGGAACTTGCGCTCCTGTGCGCTACCTTCGAGGTAAGGAACATGCAGCTGAATAGTGTGGCGCTGACCGATCCGGTCCAAACGGCCGATTCGCTGTTCCAGCAAGTCAGGGTGCGCGGGTAGATCGAACAACACGAGATGATGGGCAAACTGGAAGTTGCGTCCTTCACTACCAATTTCAGAGCAGATTAGTACCTGCGCCCCAAATTCTTCGTCAGCGAAGTAGGCGGCAGCCCGGTCACGCTCAAGAATGCTCATCCGCTCATGGAAAACCGTGGCCGGAATACCCGAGCGCAGTCGCAAGGCGTCTTCCAAATCCAGTGCAGTCTCTGCATGTGCACAGATGACTAGAACCTTGAATTTTTTCAAGCTCTTGAGGGTTTCAATCAGCCACTCTACACGTGGGTCATGGCGCCACCAGCGATCGTTTTCATCCTCTGGAACATACAGTGTTTCAGGATACAGCGAGGCGCTGGCATCCATGTACTGATCCGGGAAGGGCAAGGCTGATGCGTCCAGGTTTCGCTCTGGAAAGCCCAGCACTGCGGCGCGAGTATTACGGAAAAGAACCCGACCTGTCCCGTGACGGTCCAGCAGCTCACGAATAAGACGTGAGCGAGCCTCTTCATCACCAGCCGCAGCGGATGTAAGCAGCGTGTCGCCTTCCTCGCCCAGGAAGCCATGAATGGCAGCACGTGAAGCATCGCTCATCGTGCCGTGATCCAGCAGCTCTTGAACAGCTTCGGCAACCGGGCGGTAATTGGCACTTTCATTACGGAATGCTTCAAGATCGTGGAAGCGATTAGGATCCAGCAGGCGCAGGCGGGCAAAGTGGCTGTCTTGACCAAGCTGTTCGGGCGTAGCGGTCAGAAGCAGGACGCCAGGGATGACTTCAGCCAGCTGCTCGACCAGAGCATATTCGGGACTTACCTGTTCCGGGTGCCATACAAGGTGATGGGCTTCATCCACAACCATAAGGTCCCAGCCGGCTGCAAACGCGGCGTCCTGGGCGCGCTCATCACGCTTTAGCCAGTCCAAAGAGACCAAAGCAATCTGATTATCTTCAAAAGGATTGGTCGCGTCACTGGCGCGGAAGCGCTCTGAATCGAACAGGGCGACTTCCAGATTGAAGCGCCGGCGCATCTCTACCAGCCACTGATGCTGGAGGTTTTCAGGCACAAGAATCAGAATGCGACGCGCACGACCACTGAGCAGCTGGCGATGGATAACAAGACCTGCTTCGATCGTCTTGCCAAGGCCCACTTCGTCGGCCAAAAGGACACGTGGAGCAATACGGTCAGCTACACTACGGGCAATATGCAGCTGGTGTGGGATAGGTTGGGCTCGAGCGCCTGCCAGCCCCCAGAGTGGCGATTGTAAGAGACGACTGCTGTGTTCAAGTGTGTGGTAACGCAGGCTGAACCAGGAAAGCGGGTCGATTTGACCTGCGAAAAGACGATCACTTGCCAGACGGAACTGAATAAAGTTGGACAGTTCAGCCTCGGTCATCGTGCGAGGTTCGTTTTTGGCATTCAAACCGTGATAGGTGAGCAGGCCTTCGTTTTCTTCCACCTCACGAACGGTGAGTTTCCAGCCTTCAAAGTGGGTGATTTCATCACCTGGTGCGAAGCGTACGCGGGTCAAGGGTGCGTTGCGTTGAGCATACTGGCGTGTTTCTCCGGTAGCCGGATACAGTACGGTCAGAAGGCGTCCATCCTGTGCCAGGATGGTACCGAGCCCCAGCTCGGCTTCACTGTCACTGATCCAACGTTGCCCAGGTTGATACTGCGCCATGTAGTAGCTTCTCCCGCCCATTCAAAAAGCCGGTTATGTTAACGAATGCGCCCGCCGAGGCCAAAGCCTGATGGCATAAAATCTTTAAATAGGTATATCGCGAGAGGACAAGTTGATGTTACCGCCCATACCGCAAGCCTTGATTCCGATCACTACGCAGCACGATTCCGTAAAGCCTCGACCGGACATCGCTCCAGTAACAGCTGTCGCCCATGCAAAGGACGCGGGCTTTCAATCCGTTCTGGATGAGCAAAAGCTGGAGCAGGAAAGCGAAAAACGTCGCAAGCGTAAGCGGGGACTGCAGGTTTTACTGCCGGATGAGCGTGCCGAAGCATTGATGGAACCTTCCGAAAAAGGGCAGTGTGTTGATATCAAAGTTTAGGCGGCGGCTGGGTTCTATCAAGCCATATATAGCGCTCTGTATAAGTCAATGCCAAGAGAGGGTCGGCCGCAAGCCCTCTCGGGAAGGAGAAGGGAGGCCATGACTCAGACAGGTTTGGCGAATGCCGATGTGACGCTCTATGAGTCTTGGGTTGTTTCTCAGGAAGCTGACGACTGGATGGCGGAGCTGATTAAACAAACGCCATGGGAGCAGCCGCAGGTGCAGGTTTACGGCAAGAGCTATCCAATTCCCAGGCTCGTTGCTTGGTATGGTGATCCTGGAATCAGTTATGGATATTCCAGTCTTGCGCATCCTTCTTTGCCTTGGACGGAGCTTCTTGGCGATATTCGTGGTCGAGTAAGTCGGTTTTGTGAACACCCATTCAATGGGGTGTTGATCAACTATTATCGTAACGGCCAAGATGCCATGGGTTGGCATAGTGATAGCGAGGCCGTGCTGGGCCGAAACCCTACAATTGCTTCGTTAAGCTTGGGAGAGGCGCGACGTTTCGACCTGCGTCGTCGCGGTGTGCAACGTATCGAGCATTCCATCGAGCTAACGCACGGCTCGCTTCTGGTTATGCGAGGTGCTACCCAGCATTATTGGCAGCATCAAGTTGCCCGTACAAAACGGTCCATGTCTTCTCGACTCAATCTTACTTTTCGTTGGATACGAACGTGAGCGATAACAACCTGATTGATTTTACTTCCGAGCGAAGCAAGCGCATCCATGATTTGAATGAAAAACGGCTGAACGAGATGCGTCAGGCGTTCGAACAGGCTCTGCCATTGGCGAAGCCCAAAAAGAAAGGCAAGTCAAAGCCCAAGAAACGTTGAGTGTCAGTTACCTACCTACCCAACCATTGACTGAGGTCAATAATCCGAAGCTGTCTCTCGTTTAACGTATACCCATTGCTTGGCCGCAGAGATCATCACCATGTTTATCGATGATGTCATCACAATGGGTATCGGCGCGTTGGCTTCGATTTCGCTATTTATTGCGGTTGTAGGTTTCATCGTCTGGAAGGATATGCATAAACGCTGACCTTCTGGACAAAGGGCACGCAAGGCACTTGGGCGACTTCGGTCGCCTTTTTTTTGCTTTATTTTCAGGGATTAGAAAAAGGCTGGCTAAAAAGCCAGCCTTTTGTGTTTAGTGAGCAACTACAGGTTTGGTGCGATAGCCTTTCAAACCGTAGAAGAGAATGTAGACATAGCCCAGCATCGGAACAAAGAACGACATCAGCAGGCCGATAGAGTCAGCAAACATAGCCTGGATAAACGGAACCAGTGCGCCGCCAACGATGCCCATGCACAGCAGACCAGAGCCCTTACTGGTGAACTTGCCTAGGCCGTCTAGAGCCAGGGAGAAGATGGTGGGGAACATAATGGAGTTGAACAGACCAATGCAAAGCAGAGCCCACATTGCTGCCTTACCACTGACTGCCATGGCAATCGCAAGCAATACGACGTTTGCAACGCTGTTGAAGGCCAGCACATAGTTAGGTCTGACGCGTGCCATGATCACACCACCGACAAAGCGGCCTACCATCGCGCCGCCCCAGTACAGAGCCAGGTAGCGTCCAGCTACATCACTCGAGAGGCCTGCCACGTCAGGGCTTTCCATCAGGCTGATCAGGTAGGTGCCGATCGATACCTCGGAGCCTACATACATGAAAATACCGATAACACCGAGAAGAAGGTGCTTGTACTGCCAGATGCTTTTGGCTTCGTGCTGAGGAGCGCTGTTCTGCTGGGTCTGAACTTCGTCATTACCGCCTTTGATTTGCGGCAATTTGATAAAGCCAATGATCACGGCAATTGCCAGAAGCATACCGGCCAGAATCAGGTAGGGCATCTGTACCGAAGAGGCATCTGTGCTGTGCTCGACCAGTGCCAGAATGGTTACGGCGCCAATCAGCGGGCCTACGGTTGTGCCCAGGGAGTTGAAGGCCTGAGTCAGGGTCAGACGGCTTGCAGCGGTTTCCGGCTTACCAAGAACAGTAACGTAGGGGTTGGCTGCCACCTGAAGGACAGTGATACCACCCGCTAGTACGAATAGGGCCAGTAGGAAGAAGGCGTAGGAGTGCGCTCCGGCAGCTGGATAAAACAGCAAACAGCCAACAGCAGCTGTACATAAACCGAAGATAATTCCCTTCTTGTAGCCAAGCCCCTCAACCAGGCGACCTGCCGGGAACGAGACGATGAAGTACGCGGTAAAGAAACAGAACTGAATCAGCGAGGCTTGAACGTAGCTCAGCGTGAAGACAGCCTTGAGGTGAGGAACCAGAATATCATTCAGCGAGGTAATCAATCCCCACATGAAGAACAGTACGGTCAGTACCGACAGGGGGCCTCTGTAATTTGGAACTTCGTTGGAATTATTCATCTTCTCTCCAAAGGGGTAGGCGACTCAAATAAACGCCCGTTTAAAGCTCGCATATGATTGATCCAATCCGTTTCGGTTCAATCCGCGCGGAATAATAGTTATGAACCGTGCAGAAATCGATTCAGCGAGAGGTTAAATTTTTAAAAAGTTCGTCTAAAGTCATGTTTTGGTTGTAAAAAAACCCGCACGGTGTGCGGGTTTTAGGGTGTTGCACGCGGCGCTGGATCAGCTATTCCAGCGCTTGAGAATCAGCGTGGCGTTGGTTCCACCAAAGCCAAAGCTGTTGCTCATGACGACGTCGAGCTTGGCATTCTCCTGAGTCTCACGAAGAATGGGCAAGTCTGCTACCTGAGAGTCGAGCTCATCGATATTGGCTGAGCCAGCGATGAAGTTGCCTTCCATCATCAACATGCAGTAGATCGCTTCATGAACACCAGCGGCGCCCAAAGAGTGACCTGACAGGCTCTTTGTAGAGCTGATGGCCGGGGTCTTGTCACCAAAGACTTCTCGTACCGCCTTGATCTCCGCAACATCACCCACCGGGGTGGAGGTGCCGTGGGTGTTCAGGTAGTCAATCGGGGCGTCCACTGTAGACATCGCCTGGCGCATGCAGCGTGCAGCGCCTTCACCGCTCGGCGCAACCATGTCATAGCCATCGGATGTTGCACCGTAGCCTACGATTTCTGCATAAATCTTGGCACCACGAGCAAGGGCATGCTCGAGTTCCTCGACTACAACCATACCGCCGCCGCCAGCGATGACAAAGCCATCACGATTGGCATCGTACGCGCGGGAAGCTTTTTCAGGGGTTTCGTTGTACTGGCTAGACAGGGCGCCCATGGCGTCGAACAGGAAGGACTGGGACCAATGTTCCTCTTCACCGCCACCGGCAAACACGACGTCCTGCTTGCCCAGTTGAATCTGCTCCATCGCCAGGCCAATGCAGTGCGCACTGGTTGCGCAGGCCGATGCCACGGAATAGTTCAGGCCTTTAATTTTGAAAGGCGTTGCAAGGCAAGCCGATACCGTGCTGCTCATAGTACGAGTAACCCGGTAGGGGCCGACACGCTTGACGCCTTTTTCGCGCAAGATATCCAGCGCTTCCATCTGGTTGAACGTAGAGGCGCCCCCGGAGCCGGCAATCAGGCCGGTACGTGGGTTTGAAACCTGCTCTTCGGTCAAGCCTGAGTCTTTGACAGCCTGTTCCATTGCCAGGTAGGCATAGGCGGCTGCATCACCCACGAAGCGCTTGACCTTGCGGTCGATCAGCTCTTCCAGGTTCAGGTCGACGGACCCGGACACTTGGCTGCGAAGCCCCATTTCGGCATATTCCGGATTGAAACGAATGCCGGGACGACCTGCGCGCAGGTTGGCGGAAACGGTGTCTTTGTCATTGCCGAGGCAAGAAACAATGCCCAAGCCGGTGATCACGACGCGACGCATGCGGAAGGACCCTTAGAAACTTTCTGTTGAAGTGAATAGGCCGACACGAAGACCTTCGGCCGAGTAAATCTCGCGACCATCAACGCTAACCGTACCATCTGCAATGGCTAGAATTAGCGAACGTGTAATGGTGCGCTTGATATGTATGTTGTAGGTCACTTTCTTGGCAGTGGGCAGTACCTGGCCAAAAAACTTGACCTCTCCTGAGCCCAGCGCACGGCCGCGGCCAGGATTTCCCTGCCAGCCAAGATAGAAACCTACCAATTGCCACATGGCATCCAAGCCCAGGCAGCCTGGCATTACCGGGTCACCTTCGAAATGGCATTTAAAGAACCAGAGATCTGGATTGATATCCAGCTCGGCGACCAGTTCACCCTTACCGTACTTGCCGCCTACATCGCTGATATGAGTGATCCGATCGATCATCAGCATGTTCGGGGCGGGCAGTTGCGCATTACCCGGGCCGAATAGCTCGCCACGGCTGCAGCGCAGCAAGTCTTCGTGGGTGAAGGCGTGTTGTTTGGTCATGCAAGCTCCTGTAGCTGGCCTGGTGATCAATGTCGGCGATTATAGTGTCGCTCTCGCTATTGGACAGCCACCACATAGACAGCCAAGCCATTTTTAAAGTCACAGCGAGGCGGTAAAACCTCGCGAAAGACGAATTGTGCACGTTGGAGATCAAATACTCCAATAGTGATGCATATCCGATTACAAGGACGTTGCTCCTCGAGACCGCTCGGGCTGGCTAATCCAGCGTTGCAGCATCTGCTGAAGATCAGCTCGCTTGAAGGGTTTTGCCAGATAATCATTCATTCCGGCAGCCAGACAATTTTCCCGATCCCCCTGCAGCGCATTAGCCGTCAGTGCAATGATGGGAACCATAGGTCCAGGCTGTTGGCGGATCAGGCGAGTAGCCTGATAGCCATCCAGCACCGGTAAGCGACAGTCCATGAGAATTGCACTGAAAGACTGCTGTTCGGCCAGACTTACCGCCTGGGCTCCATCCCCTGCGATAGTAATATGATACCCCAGGCTGCGTAACATGGCTTCGATAACTGTCTGATTGACCGGGTTATCCTCAACCAGCAGGACGTTCAGTCCATTGACCTGAAACTCCTGAAGAGGAGACTGGTTGCGCTCTGTCTGCTGGACATGTCGGAAGGGAAGCGGCAATTCGAGCGTAAAGGTTGATCCCTGGCTTTCCTGGCTTATGGCATGAAGCGATCCACCCATCCGCTCCGCCAGTGTGCGTGCGATGGACAGGCCAAGCCCGGTACCTCCGTAACGGCGACTGATGGTTGGGTCAGCCTGCTGGAAGGCATCAAACATGCGCTCCAGACGTTCTGCCGAAATACCTATGCCGCTATCGTGTACCGAGCAGGTGAGCCAGAGCAGGCGCTCATCCAGCGGTTGGCAGTAGCATTTAACCTCGATTGAGCCGCTCTCGGTAAATTTGAGTGCATTGCCAACCAGATTGACCAGGATCTGCCTCAGGCGCGTCGGGTCTCCGGTAACCTCCAGTCGCTCCAGACTTTCGGCGCCTTCAAGCGCCAGCTGCAGACCACGTTGTGTTGCACTGTGCTGGAAAACCTGCACCGAACCTGTAATCAGGTCGGCCAGATTGAATGGAATGCTTTCCAGCTCCAGCGCACCACGCTCGATACGTGAGAAATCCAAAACATCGTTGATGACTTTCAGCAAATGCTCTGTGGATTCGGTAGCAAGGCTGGTGTATTCACTTTGCTCGCGGGATTGCTCTGTGGTTTCAAGGAGCTGCAACATGCCCAGTACGCCATTGAGTGGTGTACGAAGCTCATGACTCATCATGGCGAGGAAGTCTGATTTGGCGCGGTTGGCCTGCTCGGCCTCTTCACGTGCCGCAACCAGCTGATCAATGCTGCGCTGTTGCTCTTCACTGGCCCGCTGCAGGGCTTGGGCAAGATCATTGATCAGATGCGCCAATACGCCCATTTCGGAGTTGTCTGGTACCGGAAGACGGCTGTGGTAGTCGCCTGCGCGAATGGCATTCACGGTACGACCCATGTCGCTTAGCGGCGCGGAAAGGCGCTTGGCCAGGCGCCAGGCCAGCAAGAAGGTAAGCCCAAGTGCCAGTAAGGCCAGTGCGCCTGCCTTGGTCAAAATAGCCTGTTGGCGCTCATGGAAGGCTTCGTTGGTCACGCCAACGGCAACACGGCCAAGGGACCCATTCGAATTGGGTGTGCCCGAGCGGCTGATGCTTGCGTGAAATATCTCTACCTGTGAAGCCGATTGCGCATTGGGGGGCGGATTATGCGCATACATGATGATGCGCTCCTGACGATCGCGGATTTCGATAAAGCGAACGTAGCGGGTCGCCAGTGTGGCCTCCAGGAGGTTGCGTAGCATCGGGAGGTTATCGGTTGAGACCCCATATTCACTGGCAGATGCCAACTGAATTGCAATCAGCTGACCTGTGTGACTGAGTTCGTGATGCAGATCCTGAAGGCGGGCGTATGTGAAATAGCCCGTCAGTACCAATGTAATAATCAGGGCAGGTCCCAGGCTGATGGCTAAAGTACGGGTACGTATGCCCCAGCCGCGTCGCTTGTCCAATAGAGCGTTCTCCGTGAGCCTTGAGCTCGATGCTCTTACTACAATAGGCCATTCTGGCCGTTATGGTGTTAGCGTCCACCTTCAGGAAGAAGGATACGGTAATTACACATGGTTCAATAAAAGAGAGCGGAATGTTAAATAGGGGCTTCGTATAATGTGGATACCGTCGCACATTGCGGCATAAATGGATAACCCGATGAGTGTAAAGCAATCCATAGCAGTCTTGGGCGGAGGCAGTTTTGGAACTGCCCTGGCCAATCTGCTGGCGGAGAATGGTCATCCTGTAAAGCTCTGGATGCGCGATCCTGAGCAGGCTGAAGCTATTCGTCAAGTTCGTGAGAATCCGCGATATCTAAAGGGCATAAAGGTTCATCAATCTGTCGAGCCGGGATGTGATCTTGATGCCTCTCTGGCAGGGTGTGACATTGTCTTTGTCGCGCTGCCCTCCAGTGCGTTACGTAATGTGCTTGCCCCGGTAGCCGATCGCCTGGCGGGTAAGGCGTTGGTCAGCCTCACCAAAGGAATTGAAGCGCATACCTTCAAGCTGATGAGCCAGATCCTTGAGGAGATCGCACCGAAAGCCAGAATTGGTGTGATTTCAGGACCTAACCTGGCGCGAGAGATTGCAGAGCACGCACTGACGGCTACCGTTATTGCCAGTGAAGATGATGCGCTCTGCCAGCAGGTGCAGGCTGTTCTCCATGGGCGTACTTTCAGGGTCTATGCTAGCCGTGACCGGCTGGGAGTAGAGCTGGCCGGAGCCTTGAAGAACGTATATGCCATCATGGCGGGGCTGGCAGCTGCGCTGAATATGGGTGAAAACACCCGCAGCATGCTGATTACCCGCGCGCTCGCCGAGATGACTCGCTTTGCCGTACAGCAGGGTGCCAATCCTATTACATTCATGGGTTTGGCCGGGGTAGGTGATCTTATCGTCACTTGTTCTTCGCCCAAGAGCCGCAACTATCAGGTAGGGCACGCGCTTGGCGAGGGCCTTACGCTTGAGGCGGCAGTTGCTCGAATGGGGGAGACGGCGGAAGGAATTAACACCTTGCGTGTCCTCAAGGAAAAAGCCGATGAACTCGGCGTCTACATGCCACTGGTGCAAGGCCTGTATGCGGTACTGTTCGAGTCCCGCACGCTGGATCAGGTTATTGCTGCGTTGATGCGTGGAGAGCCGAAAACCGATGTCGATTTCTATTTGCCGATAGGCTCCGAAACTTAGGAGAGAATATGTCAGCAGACACTCATGAACGCGAAAGCCTCGCGTTGCGTCTTATCTGGATGGTGATTTTCCTGCTTGTATGGTTAGTGTCGCAGTACATTTTTGCAGGCGTGGTAATTGCTCAGCTGGGCTATCGCCTCGTCAAAGGTACACCAAGTGACGCCTTAAGTGAATTTGGTTCGAGTTTGTCCTGCTATCTGGCGCAGATTGTTCGTTTCGGAACCTTTGCTACAGAAGAAAAGCCATGGCCTCTTGCTGACTGGCCCGATACCGCTTCCTCTATGCAAGAGAAGCAGCCATGACGCTCTGGTTGCTAAGGCATGGTGAGGCGGAGCCGCGTTCAGAGGGCGATGAGTTCAGGCCGTTGACGGATAGAGGGCGTACTGAGGTCAGGCGCAGTGCAGAGCGGCTATTAGGGCAAAGAATCGATGTGATTTATGCCAGTCCATACGTCCGAGCCCAGCAGACAGCCGAGCTGGTCAGGGGTGTTCTAGGGCACAAAGAGCCCATTGTCACTCTGCCCTGGATAACGCCTGATGATGACGTGATCAAGGCTATTGATCTTCTGGATGATCTTTCCGGCAGTAATATCCTGTTAACTACCCATAATCCCTTTGTCAGCTATCTGGCTGGTCTTCTGGTTCATGGAAACCTACAGCAGCCACTGAGTATGGCTACAGGCTCACTGGCTACGCTTGAAGGGGAAATGCGCATTGCAGGTGCTATGGAGCTGGTTGAGCTTTTCCATCCTTGACTGATTCGACGATTCCATAATTTCTAACAAAAAAGAGGTCGTTATGTTAATTGATGCATCAGGTGTGTCTTTACGGGTCTATGCGGAGTACCTGGTATGAGTATCTGGTTCACCGAGCCGGACCTCGCTGCGCTGGATGAGAGTTTGCAAAACACTATTTGCGAGCGCGTGGATATTCATTTTGAGGCTTATGATGAAGATTCGCTCACTGCAAGCATGGCGGTAGATGAGCGTACCCACCAGCCGTTTGGGTTGCTTCATGGAGGGGCTTCTGTTGTCTTGGCAGAAACCGTCGGCTCCATTGCCAGTCTGCTCTGTATCGACAGGAGCCAGTACACCTGCGTGGGGCTTGAGGTCAATGCCAATCATTTGCGCGCTGTTAGACGTGGACGGGTGACCGCTGTGGCAAAGCCTGTCCATCTGGGTCGAAGTACTCATGTATGGGATATCCGATTGTCAGATGAAGCGGGGCGTGCAACCTGCATTTCGCGTTTAACGGTAGCTGTCATCCCCAAAGACCGCATTTCGTCCTGATGCCGCGCCTGGACCAGCCCTTTCGGTTATTAGGTGTTGGTCTTGCGCCTCTTTATATCTAGAGCATTTACTGGTTCGTCGAGCATGAGCGCCATTGCTCTGCGAAGCCCTTCTGCTTGCTTTATTGTCTGATCTGAAAATCAATTATGAGAACTAGACATGACTGCCCATGTACAGGAGTTGCGCCTTAACTTACCCCACCTTGAGCTTGCGGCTCGTTTATTCGGCCCTGAAGACGGGCGGCCAGTGCTGGCTTTGCATGGCTGGTTAGATAATGCCATGACGTTCTCGCGATTGGCCCCTTATCTGGAGGGGTTGCGCATTGTTGCAGTCGACCTGCCGGGGCATGGTTTATCCGCTCATCGCCCGGCCGGTGTTGGCTACCTGCTGCAAGACTACGTGCAGGACGTCTTGATGGCAGCAGAGCAGCTAGGGTGGGAGCGCTTCTCGTTACTGGGTCACTCACTCGGGGCCATTATTTCGGTGCTTTTCGCAGCAGCATTGCCGGAACGTGTCGAGCGTCTGGCGTTGATCGACGGGCTGCTACCGTACACGACAGAGCCGGATGAGGCGCCTGAAAAACTAGGCAATGCCTTGCGTGCTCAGCTTAATTTGCCCAATAAGCGCAAGCCGGTTTATGAGACTGTTCAGCAGGCCGCTCAAGCCAGACTCAAAGGTGTGGGATCGGTCAGTATGGAGGCTGCAGAGCTACTGGCAGAGCGAGGGTTGATGCCTATTCCAGGAGGGTATACCTGGCGCTCCGATGCTCGTTTAACCTTGCCGGCCACATTAAGGCTGACGCATGAGCAGGCCTTGGCGTTCATTAAAAAAGTGCAGTGCCCCGCGAGTCTCGTTGTGGCTGACAAGGGGCTGCTCGTCAACATTCCCGGTATCGATGGACTTCTACAGGAGCTTGCTTGCTATGAAGTTACCCGTTTGGCTGGAGGGCATCACTTGCATCTGGATAACGAGGTTGGCGCAAGAGCGGTAGCAGATTGTTTCAATCGCTTTTTCTCTGCAGCTTGACTCGAATACGGGTATTGATAAGGCTTGTTATGCATAAAGGATCAATAGCGATCAAGTCACAGGGAGCCATGCCTCTAAAGAATGCAGCGTTTGGGCGGTTTTTGAACGTGTATTCGCTCTGTCAGATTCGCCTGTCAGTCCTCAGACAGGAAAAAGCGCGTGCCGGTATAACACGCCACTCTAGGTAAATATGTCCCGCTATTATTTATGGGTCTTTAAATTAATTCAGGGTGATTCACTAATATATATGCGACTTTTTTTTGCGCTTGGTCTGGGGTTCATGACGTGTGCTGCTGTTGCGGCAGATATGCCAGGCGGTGTCGATCTTCCAGTGCTGGCGCGACCTGCCCATGCCGAAATTATTGATTATCGTGAGGCTGGGGCTGTCGAGAAAATGTACCCACAGGGCGCTGTAATTCGTATAGGGGGCAAGTTGCGCCTGGAGGGAGACGTCCAAGCAGAGGGTAAGCTCGTCACGCTGACCTATGAATTACCCCGTGGACATGACCCTATTGCGGCACTCAATGAGGCTAGAAGTACATTGCAGAAGCAGTCTGCGATACCGTTATCGTGGTGTGAAGGACGCGATTGTGGCTCCAGTAATGTGTTTGCCAATGCTATTTTTGGCAAATCGCAGTTGTATGGGCCGGACGAGCAGCAGTCGTATCTCCTATTGCGTCTCGCTCCACCACAAGACGAGACATTGCTGGCGCTTTACGCGATTACTCGGGGTAATCGAAGGGGTTATCTGCACGTGGAACAGCTCGAGGCTTCCACACCTTTGGGCAAGCTGGTAGCAAGTCCTGCAACATTGCTTCGTCAATTGCGGCAAGATGGTGAATTACATCTTCCTGCGTTAGCCGATCCACCAGACGATATCTGGCTGGACCTGGTAGGGCAGTGCCTTAATCTGGACACGGGTACCCGAGTGATCATCGGTGGGCCGCAAGCGGGCAAGTGGGAAAAAGCGTTGCTGGCCAGGCGTATACGAGCGGCCCGGCTTGAAGCTGATCCGAATCGTGAGCCTGGGCTCTATCTGCAGCCATAATCCATCTAGCGGTAACGACAGGTATCTGCCGGGGCGTTAAGCTCTGACACTATCGCTTGCCTGTCCGGCGGATGGAGCCGCTTAAGCAGGACAGTGATTCGATTGTCATCTTAGGAATTTATATGCGGCTTCCTGCTGGTCAGTCTCCCCAATTACCTCCGCCCATGTATGAGCACGATCGCCTGCTCGTCCGCATACTTCTCCTGTCACTCCTTGGTGCCTGTCTATGGGTGTTGCTGCCATTCATGTCGGCCCTATTTTGGGCTGCGGTACTGGCTTACGCCAGTTGGCCTCTGATGCGGGGCTTGACCCGCAGGCTGAACGGCCGTAATACGGTGGCCGCTGCGATTCTTACGATCGGTTGGATATTGTTGGTGGCATTGCCGCTTGTATGGGTCGGTATCGGACTTGCTGATCATGTGCGTGGAACGATTGAGTTAGTTCGCAGCATTCAAGTGGGCGGTTTGCCGCCTGTGCCAGAGTGGGTAGTGCGGTTGCCTCTTGTTGGCGACCGGCTGGCCAGTCTATGGCAAACCCTGGATGCACGAGGTACTGCCTATTTTGACAGCTTGAAGCCCTATCTGGGGCAGATGGGGAATTGGCTTCTGGCGCGAAGTGCGCGCGTAGGTGGCGGCTTTTTAGAGCTGGCGCTAAGTCTTGTCTTGGTGTTTTTCTTCTACCGTGACGGACCTCGGCTGGCTACCTTGGTTGAGAAGCTGCTCGTCAGGCTGATTGGTGCTCAAGCCGGCCATTATATGCAACTGGTCGGCGGCACAGTGCATCGAGTCGTTAATGGAATTCTAGGAACGGCGGCGGCTCAAGGTGTCTTGGCGATGATAGGCCTAATGATCGCTGGGGTGCCCGGCGCGTTAGGATTGGCGCTGTTGACCTTTGCATTGAGCTTGATCCCTGTAGGGCCTCCGCTGGTCTGGATACCTTCAACGATCTGGCTGGTGCTCCAGCAGGAATATGGATACGCCATATTCATGGGACTTTGGGGGCTCTTTGTCATTAGCGGTGTAGATAATATTCTCAAGCCGTATTTGATTAGTCGGGGAGGGGATCTGCCATTGGTAGTCGTATTGCTTGGTGTCTTTGGCGGCCTGCTGGCGTTTGGTTTTATGGGATTGTTTCTGGGGCCTATTCTTTTGGCCGTTGCCTACAATCTGATTCGTGACTGGATGGCAGGCGCTACAGATCAGGTCCCAAAGCCATAACCAAACGAGTGGGGCAAACAAGACGTTTTACCCACTCAAGCACGTTATAGCGGAAGGCTCTTGGCGTTTACATGCAGGTTGCGTCCTGCAAGCAGGCCAAATAACGCGGCTGAAATGGCGATTCCAATAAACAGGATGTCCACACTGCTCCAGCCGCTGCTCATGTCATGGATCACGCCTACCAGCAGGGGACCCATGGCTGCCAATGTATAGCCTACGCCTTGGGACATTCCTGACAGGCGAGCTGCAATATGCGCATCAGGCGAACGAAGTACGATCAAGGCCAGGGCTATACTGAAGGTTCCGCCTTGGCCCAGGCCTAGAATGCAAGCCCAGAACCATAGACTGCCGAGGGAACCGTACAGGCAGCCAAGAAGGCCGGTTAGCGTCATGCTCAGCACCAGGATGATGGCCAGGCGCTGGTCCTTGCCTCGGGTAGCCAGCCAGGGCGTGATAAGCGCGGTCAGTAATTGAAGTAGGACTGAAATGGACAGCATGAGTCCTGCCTCTACAGCGCTGAGACCTCGATCAATCAGGATGGAGGGTAGCCATCCAAAAACAATATAGGCGAGCGACGATTGAAGCCCCATATAAAGAGTGACCTGCCAAGCCAGCTTATCCTGCCATAAGCCTACCACCTGCCATTTCTGGCTGTTCGCATGATGATTAGCGCGGGTTTGCGGCAACCAGACGATTGCTGCCAGGATCGCTGGCGTTGCCCAGAAAGCCAAGGCCGGTTGCCAGCGGTCGTTGAACATATGCTCCAGTGGGGCTGTTGCACCGGCGGCGAGGGCGGCACCCAGGCATAGCGCCATGGTATAGGCGCCCATGAGCATGCCTGCCTGCTCCGGAAAGTCCCGCTTGATAATGCCGGGTAATAGAACGCCGATGACTCCAATGCTGGCACCTGCAACAAGACTGCCTATAAACAGGCCGGCAGGGGGTAACAGACTACGTAAGACAATACCGCCTGCCAGTGTAAGCAGTATCACCAGCACAGTTCTTTCGCTGCCCAGCCACCGGGAGAGGCGAGGCGCCAATGGCGCAAAAAGTCCCAGACACAGGACGGGTGCTGTGGTCAGTAGTCCGGCTGCCGAGCTGGACAACCCGGTCGAGGCCTCGATCTGACGAAGCAGAGGGGAAAGACTTGATAAGGCGGGCCTTAAGTTAAGTGCGACAAGAAAGAGTCCCAGCAGGAGTAACCACGCACGTGCGGGTACAGATGAGGTGTGGGTTGATGGGGCAGACATTAAGTAATCCAAATGTATAAACATGCTCATCCTACCTCAAACAATCGGCAGGACATTTTTGTAGTTGGGGTGGCGAGATATACACACCCGACTAAAACGCCATTGGGCGTAATGTCAAGGGGTTGTAATGCGTAGTAAAGCTATACTTTAAAATTATAAATGACTGAAAAGGCACAGGATTTATGGATTGCCTAAAAAAACGACAGTTTAGTTAAAGGTGGCGTGGCTACTGGCGTTGCGGTGATTTCCACCATCTTTTCCACGAACTTATCCACAGCTTTTGTGGATTAAAAACGTTCATGTCAGGTACTTTTAGGCGTTTATACAATGTTTTTTCGCGACATTTTGTCCTTGTAAATAGCTGGCAAGTTCCATCCGTGGCTCCGTACGAGCCTCGAATCACGCGTATAGCAGGCGTATGCTGGCTATTTAGTCTGGTCATTTACCAAGCAAGCCTAACCTTATCCAGGCTTTGTTAGAATACTGACCTATAAGCGCGCCTCGCGCGTATGAAATTCTTAGCCTTCAGCGGAGTACTTATGTCCGAGCCGATTCGCCTTACCCAATACAGCCATGGAGCCGGCTGTGGTTGCAAGATTTCGCCTAAGGTATTGGAAATCATTCTGGCCGGCAGTGGTGCCCAGCATCTGGACCCGAATCTTTGGGTAGGAAATGCCTCAAGGGATGATGCAGCGGTATATGCCCTTGATGCTGAGCGAGGTGTGATTTCCACAACTGACTTCTTCATGCCCATTGTGGATGATCCCTTTGATTTCGGTCGTATCGCGGCGACCAACGCCATTAGCGATATCTACGCCATGGGTGGCGATCCTTTGATGGCAATTGCAATTTTGGGCTGGCCTGTCAATGTGCTTCCGCCTGAGGTTGCACGGGAAGTGGTGGCAGGTGGTCGCAAGGTTTGTGACGAGGCGGGCATCCCGTTGGCTGGTGGACACTCTATCGATGCGCCTGAACCTATTTTTGGTCTGGCAGTAACAGGTGTCGTCGAAAAGCGAAACATGAAGCGAAACGACACGGCTTCGTTAGGCTGCAAGTTGTTCCTTACCAAGCCTCTGGGCATCGGCATTCTGACTACCGCTGAAAAAAAATCAAAATTGCGTGTGGAAGACATGGGTGTCGCACGCGATTGGATGTGTCAACTGAACAAGCCGGGTAGTCGCTTTGGCAAGTTGGCTGCCGTCACCGCAATGACAGATGTAACGGGCTTCGGGCTACTGGGACATCTGGTGGAAATGGCTGACGGCAGCGGCTTAACTGCCCGGGTCGAATATAACGCAGTTCCACGTTTGCCTATGGTTGAGCAGTATCTGGAGTGGGGGTGTGTGCCTGGTGGCACCTTACGCAACTTCGATAGCTACGGTGACCGTATTGCATCGCTATCCGAGCAGCAGAAATTGCTTTTGTGTGATCCCCAGACCAGTGGCGGGCTGTTAATCGCGGTCGAGCCGCAGGGCGAGTCAGCATTCATGTCGGTCGCTCGAGAGCTAGGCCTGTCACTTCAGCCTATTGGCGAAATGGTTGATCGACAGCGGCATGCGGTTGAGGTGTATTGATGCGCGATGACGCTCGGGACTACCGCTCCCTCTTTCTTTCTGGTGTGCCGCTAATGGATGTGCGTGCACCCGTCGAGTTTTCCAAGGGCGCTTTTCCGGGCGCAACCAACCGGCCGTTGATGAATGACATCGAGCGGCAAAAGGTGGGTACCTGTTACAAGCTGAAGGGGCAGCAGGCTGCTCTGGAGCTTGGACACTCTCTGGTTTCCGGCAAGTTGAAGGAAGCGCGGGTACAGGCGTGGGCCGAGTTTGCCGAGGCCAATCCGGAGGGCTATCTGTACTGCTTCAGGGGTGGCCTGCGGTCGCAAATCACTCAGCAATGGCTGCTTAGTGAGGCAGGTATTGCCTATCCGCGTGTAGCCGGCGGCTATAAGGCCATGCGTACGTTTCTCATGGAAACACTGCTTCAGTCTGTTGAGGAATGCCGCTTCGTATTGGTGGGCGGTATGACTGGAACTGGCAAAACAGAAGTCATCGCTCAGCTCGACGATAGTGTTGATCTGGAAGGGCATGCCAATCATCGCGGCTCAAGTTTTGGTAAGCGCGCCACCGTACAGCCATCACAAATCGATTTTGAAAACAGTCTGGCCATCGACCTGTTGAGGCGTCGTGCAAAGGGGCAGGATCGTTTTGTGCTGGAAGATGAGTCTCGGTTGATTGGGCGGTGCTCCTTGCCTTTTGAGTTGCACCAGGCCATGCAGCATTTTCCTATGGTATGGCTGGAAGACACCCTGGAGGGGCGTGTCGAGCGAATACTAAAGGACTACGTGACTGATCTGGCAGCCGAGTTCAATCGTGAGCATGGCGACAGCGGATTTGATTTGTTTGCTGAACAGCTTTGTAAGAGTCTTTCCAATATTGCCAAAAGACTGGGCGGCGAGCGCTATCAACGCCTGGTGGAAATCATGAATGAAGCACTCGCGGTGCAGAAGGTCAGTGGCGATGTAGAGCAGCATCGTGAATGGATTCGAGCGTTGCTAAGTGAATATTACGACCCTATGTATGCCTATCAACGCGAGAATAAGTCAGGGCGCATCCTCTTTGCTGGAGATCAGCAGGCGGTCGTGAGTTATCTCAAGGCAAACCGTTGAACAGGCTAGTTAAAACGAGGTCTTTAATGCGCCGGATTTACTTATCCATTGAAGGAGTCAAATCATGAATCGCTGGCTTGCAATGATGCCTGTCGCGGCGCTGGTACTTGCTGGATGTGCAGCCAAAACGGTCAATCGAGACAGTTGTGCAGCGGAAGTGAACGCTGCATGGAAAGAACTGGATATAGCCAAAACCGAAGGGTTTGCAGGTACGGTCAGCTACTCCAAGGCGCTGGGCTTGATTTCAACCGCCAAGACTCAGCAGCAGGTAGAGGCCTATAACGGCTGCGTTCAGAATGCTCAAAAGGCGCGCTTTTATATTCGCGAATCACGCGCTGGTCGTTGATTGATCCAAGGATGAACATCTCACATGTTCATCCTTTCTTGCTTCCCTTTCCTCTATCTAGCCTTGAGCGTTGAACGCTTGCCCATTGACGTGTGCGCTGTCTGGTCCCATCAAATAGAGGTAGACGGGCATGATCTCCTCGGGTGTTGGGTTGCGTGCAGGGTTTTCAGCAGGGTAAGCGAGGGCACGCATGTCGGTTCGGGTTCCGCCGGGATTGATACTGTTGGCCCGTACGGCCGCAGTGCCATCCATTTCATCGGCAACCACCTGCATAAGGCCTTCGTTGGCAAATTTAGAAACGGCGTATGCTCCCCAATAGGCACGTCCTTTTCGCCCCACACTGCTGGAGGTGAAAATGATCGAGGCATCGTTCGATTGTCTGAGCAGTGGCAGTAGCGCACGCGTTAACATGAAGGCTGCGTTGACGTTGACTTGCATAACCTGCATGAAGGCTTCTCCGCTGGTCTGCTCAACAGAGGCGCGAGGACCTAGAATACCTGCATTGTGCAAAAGACCATCAAGTCGACCAAACTCCGTCTCTACCATGGCAGCCAGCTCTTCGAACTGCTCAGGCCGTGCGGCTTCAAGGTCAAAAGGAACGACTACCGCTTGTGGATGGCCAGCAGCCTCGATTTCATCGTAGACCTCGTTGAGGTTCTCTTCTGTCTTACCCAAGAGCAGGATGGTTGCGCCATGGGCAGCATAGGTTTTTGCCGCTGCCCGGCCAATGCCTCGTCCGGCACCTGTTACAAGGATGATTCGATTTTTGAGAAGGTCAGGGCGGGCCTTGTATTCAAACATCTTGACTCCCAGCCGCTCGCTTGAGCGGCCCTACTGTTTTAACAGCCGCAAATGGCGCGGTCCAAGGCGTCACGCAGCTCAAGCGGGTGATCTACTACCAGATCGGCGCCCCAGTGAGCAGGATTGTCCTCTGGATGGATATAGCCATATCGCACGGCCGCTGTTTTGGTGCCCGCTGCGCGCCCCGATTCGATATCTCGACGATCGTCACCGACAAAAATGACGGCTTGCGGCTCGATATTGATCTGTTTACACGCTAACAACACGGGCTCTGGATCAGGTTTGCTGTAGGTGACATGGTCAGGGCAGACCAGAACGGCTGAACGTTTAGCAAGGCCAAGTGCCTGCATGATGGGCTCAGCATAACGGACGGGCTTGTTGGTGACTACGCCCCAAGTCAGACGAGCCCGTTCCAGGTCCGCCAACAATTCTTCCATGCCCTCGAATAGGTGAGAGTGAATGGCGCAGTGATCCTGATAGCGGTCAAGAAAGTCCAATCGTAGTGGGTCAAACTCATCGCTCAAGGGATCTACTTCGAACGCGCTGGCTACCATGGCTCGCGCGCCACCCGATACGACGTCCCGGACAGTTTTCTCATCGACGGCTGGCAAGCCTCGATCAGCGCGCATGGACTGGATCACGGCGATAAAGTCAGGTGCCGTGTCGAGCAATGTGCCGTCCATATCGAACAGTACTGCTTTTATTCGCATCCTATTACTCCTCGCGGATGGTGCGCAGCATGTAGTTTACGTCGACATCATTGCCCAACTTGTAGACCTTGGTAATCGGGTTGTAAGTCATACCGATGACATCGCGTACGTGTAGGCCGGCGTTTCGGCACCAAGCGCCTAATTCGGATGGACGAATAAACTTGCGGAAGTCATGAGTGCCGCGCGGCAGCAGACGCAAGACATATTCGGCGCCCACAATGGCAAATAGATAGGATTTGGGGTTGCGGTTAATCGTAGAGAAAAAGACATGGCCGCCAGGTTTGACTAGTGTCCGGCATGCTTGAATCACAGATGCCGGATCTGGGACATGCTCAAGCATTTCCATGCATGTGACGACATCGTAAGCGCCGGGCGTTTCAGCTGCCAGCTCCTCAGCGGTAATGCGGCGGTAGCTGACGGGCACACCTGATTCCAGTTGGTGAAGCTGTGCAACTGAAAGCGGCGCTTCGCCCATGTCGATTCCTGTGACGTCCGCACCCCGTACTGCCATGGCTTCGCTCAGGATGCCGCCGCCGCAGCCTACGTCGAGTACTTTTTTGCCGGCGAGGTTGGCGTGTTGGTCAATCCAATTGACGCGCAGCGGATTGATATCATGAAGCGGCTTGAATTCACTCTCTCTGTCCCACCACCGCGAGGCCAGGGCTTCGAATTTGGCGATCTCGGCATTATCGACGTTGGACATCCCTTACACTCCATTCTCTAAATTCGTTGTGCAAATGCGCTTGTGATTTGGCATTTGCTAGATGAACGCACCACTGACGCAGCCAGTCGTTAGCGAGTGGCTATCTTTTGGCCCCAGGTGCGAGCGTTCTCGATAAGTTCTTGTTCATCCAGGCGGGTCAGCTTGCCGTCCTTTAACAGGGGGCGACCACCCACCCAGACATGCTTCACGCAATCACGGTTGCTGGCATAAATCAGTTGAGACACTGGGTCATAAATGGGTTGCTGAGCCAGTCCGCTCATGTCGAAAGCGACCATGTCAGCTGCCTTGCCTACCTCAAGGGAGCCCAAGCAGCGCTCAAGACCCAGGGCACGTGCCCCATTGAGTGTGGCCATACGCAAGGCTCTGTGTGCATCCAGTGCTGTTGCGGAACCGGCTACGGCCTTGGCCAGGAGAGCGGCGGTACGGGTTTCGCCCAACAGATCCAGGTCATTGTTGCTGGCTGCCCCATCCGTACCTATGGCGACGTTCACGCCTGCCTGCCAAAGCGTTTCTACCGGGCAGAAACCGCTGGCTAGCTTGAGATTGGACTCAGGGCAGTGGATTACATGAGTGTTGGTCTCAACCAGGTTTTCCAAGTCTTCCTCGTCGATCTGGGTCATGTGGACAGACTGGAAGCGGGGACCTAAAAGTCCTAGCCTGCGCAGGCGAGCAAGCGGACGTTCCCCTGTCTTTTCGATTGCCTCCTGAACCTCGCCAGCCGTTTCATGCACATGCATGTGGATGCATGCGTCAAGTTGATCGGCCAGCATCAGGACATTGGCTAGCTTGTCATCGCTGACGGTGTAGGGAGCGTGAGGCCCAAAAGCGACCTTGATGCGCTCATGGAGCTTCAGGTCATCAAAAAGCTCAAGTCCCCGGCGTATCGCCTCATCTGCAGTCCTTGCCCCTGGTACAGGAAAGTTCATGATCGGCAGGGTGACTTGCGCCCGCATACCTGACTCGTGGATGGCCTCACACGCTACCTGCGGAAAAAAGTACATATCCGAAAAGCAGGTTATGCCGCCTTTGATTTGCTCTGCGATGGCCAATCGGGTGCCGTCGCGGACAAAATCCTCGCTTACCCATTTGGCTTCAGCGGGCCAGATATGCTCCTGTAGCCAAGTCATGAGCGGAAGGTCATCCGCAAGGCCACGAAACAGTGTCATCGCAGCATGGCCGTGCATATTGATGAGGCCCGGACTCAGTAGCATGCCGGGAAGTTCGACTGACTCGGCCGCCTGATAGCGTCGCAGATCAGAGCGGGGTGCCAATACGGCGACTTGCCCATCCTTGATGCCGATAGCGTAGTCAGTCAGTACCACCCCGGCCGGTTCCACCGGAACGATCCAGGTGGGGAAAAGAAGCAGGTCAAGGGGCACGACACCGGGCATGGAAGGGCTTCCTGAAAGTAAATAAATGAAAGTATAACTGGCGTCAGCCCAATGGCGGGACTCAGTCGGGCCACATTATCGATAAAAGCGTTTATAAACCCATGTATTCGCGATGTCCTGTCACAGCGGCTTGTATCACCCCTGTATAATCGACTTTTTTGTTTCAGGCGATGAGGGTGATCATGCGCGAGCGACTTCTGGCCGCAGAGAAGGTCAAGGCTATCGAGTGGAAAGAGGGCGTACTGCATCTGCTGGATCAGCGTTTATTACCCATGCAGGAAGTCTGGCTCACGTATGACTCGGCCAGTGGTGTGGCCGAGGCAATCAGGCAGATGGTCGTGCGAGGAGCACCGGCAATCGGTATTAGTGCAGCCTACGGCGTTGTGCTAGGCGCTCGAGCGCGCCAGCAGGCAGGAGAGGACTGGTTGCAAACGCTGGATGAGGATATGCAGATGCTCGCAGAGTCCCGTCCTACAGCGGTCAACCTGTTCTGGGCGCTTAACCGTATGCGAGAGCGCCTGAAGCGACTCAAGCCGGGCGAGGAGGCACTAGCGGCCCTTGAAGCGGAGGCCGTTGCCATCCATGAGAGCGATCGCGAAGCCAATCTGACCATGGCGCAGCTCGGGGTCGAGTTGATTCGCAAGCATGGCGATGGCGTTCAGACGCTTCTGACCCATTGCAATACCGGTGCGTTGGCGACCGGAGGGTTTGGAACCGCCCTGGGGGTTATTCGTGCGGCTCACCTGGAGGGACTTGTGGACAAGGTATTTGCCGATGAGACGCGCCCGTGGCTACAAGGTGCCCGCCTTACTGCCTGGGAGTTGGCTGGCGAAGGCATTCCTGTCACTTTGAATGCCGATGCGGCAGCGGCCCATCTGATGAAAACCGGCAATATCTCCTGGGTCATCGTAGGGGCTGACCGAATCACAGCCAACGGTGACGTTGCCAACAAGATCGGGACCTATCAGCTGGCCGTCAATGCAATGCACCATGGGGTGCGCTTTATGGTTGTGGCGCCCAGTTCGACCATCGACATGAATCTAACATCCGGTGAGGACATCCCCATCGAGCAGCGTGAGGGACGCGAACTGCTTGAAATAGGCGGTGTTCGGATTGCGGCAGAAGTCGATACTGTAAATCCTGTTTTCGATGTAACGCCTGCTGATCTGATTGATGCGATTGTCACGGAGCGAGGCGTCGTGGAGCGGCCCACTGCAGAGAAAATGGCTGCACTTATGAACCGCAAGCGCTTGCACTGATTTTTCCGTTTAACACGACTCACACATCGCCTGCGGGAAACCGCTGGCAACCCTTGGTTTGTGGTAGTATTTACCGCTTTCCCGCAGGGTGTTGAAACTAAGGAACCAGGCTTCTCATGGGCGAACTGGCCAAAGAAATCCTCCCGGTCAATATTGAAGACGAACTCAGACAGTCTTACCTCGATTATGCGATGAGCGTAATCGTCGGACGCGCATTGCCGGATGTGCGCGACGGCTTGAAACCTGTGCATCGCCGTGTGCTTTATGCCATGAGCGAGCTGGGTAACGATTGGAACAAGCCTTATCTAAAATCCGCCCGTGTCGTGGGCGACGTAATCGGTAAATACCACCCTCACGGCGACTCTGCGGTATACGACACGATTGTACGTATGGCGCAGCCGTTCTCCCTTCGCTACATGCTGGTGAATGGTCAGGGTAACTTCGGTTCGGTTGACGGTGACTCCGCAGCCGCTATGCGATACACCGAAGTGCGCATGTTCAAATTGACCCACGAAATCCTGGCGGACCTGGATAAGGAAACCGTTGACTGGGTAGACAACTATGACGGGTCCCTGAAGATCCCGGCAGTCATGCCTACAAAGGTTCCGAACCTTCTGGTCAATGGCTCCAGTGGTATCGCGGTGGGGATGGCTACTAACATTCCGCCTCACAACCTGACCGAAGTGATTGATGGCTGCCTGGCGCTGATCGAAAACAGAGAGCTGACTGTCGACCAACTGATGCAGTATATCCCGGGACCTGATTTCCCGACGGCAGGCATCATCAACGGCCGGGCAGGTATCATCGAGGCTTATCGCACAGGGCGGGGACGTATTTACGTACGTGCACGTGCTGACGTCGAAGATATCGACAAGTCAGGCACTCGCCAGCAGATCGTCATCACCGAGCTGCCTTATCAGCTGAACAAGGCTCGTCTGATCGAAAAGATTGCCGAGCTGGTGAAAGAACGCAAGATCGAAGGTATCACCGAGCTGCGTGATGAGTCCGACAAGGATGGCATGCGTGTCGTGATCGAGTTGCGTCGTGGTGAAGTGGCTGAGGTTGTGCTGAACAATCTGTATGCACAAACCCAGCTGCAAACAGTGTTTGGTATCAATATCGTTGCGCTGGTGGACGGCCAGCCCAAGGTCCTTAACCTAAAGGACATGCTTGAGGCATTCATCCGTCACCGTCGCGAAGTGGTTACCCGTCGGACCATTTATGAACTGCGTAAAGCGCGTGAGCGTGGTCATATTCTCGAAGGCCAAGCGGTTGCGCTGTCCAATATCGATCCGGTTATTGAACTGATCAGGTCCTCTCCAACCCCAGCTGAAGCCAAAGAGCGGCTCATTGCGACCGGTTGGGAGTCCAGTGCTGTCGAGGCGATGGTAGAACGCGCTGGTGCGGATTCCTGCCGCCCGGAAAACCTTGATCCGCAGTATGGTCTTCGTGACGGCAAATACTGGCTATCTCCTGAACAGGCGCAGGCCATCCTTGATTTGCGACTGCATCGCCTGACCGGCCTGGAGCATGAAAAGCTGCTGGCTGAATATCAGGAGATCCTGAAACAGATTGCAGAGCTGATCCGAATACTCAACAGCCCTGAGCGTCTCATGGAAGTCATCCGTGAGGAGCTTGAAAAGATCAAGGCAGAGTTCGGTGATGCACGTCGTACTGAAATCGTCGCGTCTCAAGTCGACCTGACCATTGCTGACCTGATCACAGAAGAAGATCGTGTCGTCACCATTTCCCATGGCGGCTACGCCAAGTCCCAGCCCTTGCATGCCTACCAGGCTCAGCGCCGTGGTGGTCGCGGCCGTTCTGCCTCGGGCGTGAAGGAAGACGATTACATCGAGCATCTTCTCGTCGCCAATAGCCATACCACACTGCTGTTGTTCTCCAGCCTGGGTAAGGTGTACTGGAAAAAGACCTACGAAATTCCTGAGGCTTCTCGTGCTGCACGTGGTCGTCCGCTTGTAAATCTGCTGCCATTGGCTGAAGGCGAGCGTATCACTGCGATGTTGCCAGTAGATCTGGAGGCCGTGCGTCAACAGGCACCTGAGGATGAAGACCTGGGTGATCAGGACGATGTCGTTGAAGACGTGGTGCTTGAAGATGATGTTGAGGTCGATGAGGGCGCAGAAGGGGTTGAAGATAGCGGCAAGGATGAGCCTACCGGATCCTATATCTTCATGGCTACTGCTTACGGCACGGTCAAGAAAACCCCGCTGGTGCAGTTCAGTCGTCCTCGTAGCAATGGCCTGATTGCGCTGAAGCTGGAAGAGGGCGATAGCCTGATTGCAGCGGCCATTACCGATGGCGCCCAGGAGGTCATGCTGTTCTCTGACAACGGTAAGGTCATTCGCTTCAAGGAGCGTCATGTCCGCACAATGGGACGTACAGCCCGTGGTGTCCGCGGTATGCGTCTGGGTGATGGGCAGCATCTGATTTCCATGCTGATTCCAGAAGAGCAGGCGCAGATACTGACAGCCAGTCTGAATGGTTATGGCAAGCGTACTGCTATTGCTGAGTATCCGCAGCGTGGTCGTGGTGGTCAGGGCGTAATAGCCATGGTAACCAATGAGCGTAATGGCCCGCTGATTGGCGCTATTCAAGTCCTTGAAGGTGAGGAAATCATGTTGATTTCCGATCAGGGTACGCTGGTGCGTACACGGGTTGATGAGGTTTCCCTGCAAGGCCGCAACACGCAGGGTGTAACACTGATCAAGCTTGGCAAGGGCGAGAAGCTCGTAGGCCTTGAGCGTGTGCAGGAGCCCTCTGTTGACGACGAGTTGATTGAGCATGAGGGCGAGCTTGATGACGAGTTGCTTGAAAAGGAGCTTCCTGTCATTAGCGAAGAGCCAAGCGATGAGGATGTCCTGCCGGGCGCCAACGATGTTCCCTCTGATGACATGCCCAATGAGGACGATGAGTGATGAGCAAGCGAGCGTATAACTTCTGCGCTGGCCCGGCTGCGCTGCCGGAGGCGGTACTGAAACAAGCTCAGGCCGATCTGCTCGATTGGCAGGGGCGCGGCTTGTCTGTCATGGAGATGAGTCACCGTGGCGACGACTTCACTGCAATCAGCTCGAAAGCCGAGCAGGACTTGCGGGATTTGCTTGTAATCCCCGCTGATTACAAAGTGCTTTTCCTGCAGGGCGGGGCAAGTCTACAGTTCGCTCAGATTGCACTGAACCTGCTACCTGAAAGTGGAAAGGCTGATTACATCGATACAGGGATCTGGTCACGCAAGGCTATCGAGCAGGCGCAAAACTATGGCGCAGTGAATGTTGCCGCCAGCGCCAAGAAATACGATTACCTGGCTATCCCTGGGCAGAATGAGTGGCAGCTTTCCAAGGATGCGGCCTACGTTCATTACACGCCGAACGAAACCATTGGCGGTCTTGAGTACAACTGGATTCCTGAGACAGGCGATGTTCCTCTAGTTGCTGATGCGTCCTCGAACCTGCTGTCACGTCCTTTGGACGTGTCACGGTTTGGGTTGATTTATGCGGGCGCACAGAAAAACATCGGACCCAGTGGGCTTGTAGTGGTGATCGTTCAGGAGGAGTTGCTGGGGCGGGCACGTTCCTCTTGCCCCAAGCTCCTTGATTATAAGGTCGAAGCAGACAATGGTTCGATGTACAACACGCCCGCCACGTTTTCCTGGTATCTGTCTGGCCTGGTGTTCCAGTGGCTGAAAGATCAGGGTGGACTACCTGCCATCGAGCGGATCAACCGTCAGAAGCAGGAGCTTCTGTATGGCTTCATCGATAGTAGTGACATGTACATGAATCCGATTGCGGTAAATGATCGTTCCTGGATGAACGTGCCTTTCCGCCTGGCAGATGAGCGTCTGGACAAGACTTTCCTGTCGGGTGCCGAAGAGCGAGGCCTTCTATATCTTCAGGGGCATCGCTCGGTAGGTGGCATGCGCGCATCCATCTACAACGCTGTCAGTCTTGAGGCTGTGCAAGCACTGGTCGCCTATATGACAGAGTTTGAAAAGGAGCACGGTTAAACCATGGCGGAACAAGAGCTCAAGGCCCTGCGCCTCCGTATCGATAGCTTGGATGAACGGATTCAGGAACTCATCAGTGAGCGCGCCCGCTGCGCTCAGGATGTGGCTCGCGTGAAAATGCAGTCGCTAGGTGAGGGTGAAAGCCCGGTTTTCTATCGACCGGAGCGCGAAGCGCAGGTGCTCAAGCGGGTAATGGAGCGTAACCAGGGCCCGTTGGGTAACGAGGACATGGCTCGTTTGTTTCGAGAGATCATGTCGTCATGCCTTGCGCTTGAAGAGCCATTGAAGGTTGCCTATTTGGGGCCGGAAGGTACGTTTTCGCAGGCGGCTACGCTTAAGCATTTTGGTATGGCGGTAAAGACACGGCCAATGGCCGCTATCGACGAAGTTTTTCGTGAGGTGGCGGCTGGGGCCGTAAATTTTGGTGTGGTTCCTGTTGAGAACTCAACTGAAGGTGCCGTCAACCATACGCTTGATAGTTTCCTGGAGCATGATCTGGTTATCTGCGGCGAGGTGGAATTGCGTATCCACCATCATCTGCTTGTGGGTGAAACGACCAAGACAGATAGCATTTCGCGTGTTTACTCACACGCGCAGTCCCTGGCTCAGTGCCGTAAATGGCTAGACGCGTATTTCCCTAACATCGAACGAATCGCAGTTTCGAGCAATGCCGAGGCTGCGAAGCGGGTTAAAAGTGAATGGAATAGCGCGGCGATAGCAGGGGATATGGCGGCTTCCCTGTATGGTTTGTCAAAGCTGCATGAGAAAATCGAAGATCGTCCAGATAACTCCACGCGGTTTTTGATTATCGGAAATCAGGAGGTCCCGCCTAGCGGCGATGATAAGACGTCTGTGATCGTGTCGACTCGCAATAAGCCGGGCGCCTTGCATGATTTGCTAATGCCGTTTCATGCCAACAACATTGACCTGACGCGCATCGAAACACGTCCGTCCCGCAGTGGTAAGTGGACCTATGTTTTCTTTATAGACTTCATCGGTCATCAGCATGATCCTCTCATCAAGGATGTGCTGGAAAAAATCAATGGCGATACGGTCGCCTTGAAAGTTTTAGGGTCGTATCCTAAAGCAGTGTTGTAACGCTCGAAAGCCACACCGTTAGGGTGTGGCTTTTTTATATTTGCTTTCTGTATCTGCAACGCATCCCGCATCATCAAAACTAATGACGCGTGAATGCTTCTTGCGCTGCGTTACATAGTAGTAACGGGCGCGATTATTGTTCTCGATGATCCTGTCTGGCTTTCCCAGGGCGCTTTCGACATCCTCTTTCGTCATGCCCGCTATAACCTTTTTGTGGATGACCGCCGTTCTTCTTTCCGAGCCTGAAAGCACGTTTGGGCAGGCTCCTTCCTTGGCTCCCACAACTGCCAGTTCATGGTGGGCAGGCAACTGATCCTTGGCGGGAGAAGGTGAGGATAACGGTTGTGTCGATATCGGTGTTTTGGGTCCGTTGCCGCCAGGCTTGGGATTATCAGCGGTTTGGTGGCTGATCGTATCGCCTTTAAGGCAACCATTTGCGGAAAAGCTGATATGGCCGTCTTCGCTTGCACACCGAAAGACCGTTGTGGCAGTAGCCATATTTGAAAAAAACAACGTTACCAAACATAGAAGTGTAACGGGATTACGGTACATAGCTGTCCTCCATGACATCTGTTCATAGCGTAGTGCGAGATGCGCCGTGCCGCTGTGATTGGCTCCGCAGATCAACGGCCAGGCTCGGTCAGGCATGAGCATTAGCTGCCAAATGATTGTTTTTACTGTTTTACATCGCCGATTCAGCGCATGCAGTGCTATGATTCCGCTTGTCAGCCCCGCCGGGGCTCGTGGACCCTTTCCATGGACATACCCCGATCTAACAAACTTCGATCGCTGTTTCGTTTATTAAAGATTTAATTCCCGCAGCGCGCTCCGTTGCCGGGGATGGAGTGCGCTTATGAGTGAAGTGGAAGCAAGAAAGCCACAGGAAAGTTTGCAGGAGCGACTGGCTCAAGTCGTTGAGCTGCTCCATCAGTATCGTTTCGTTGAAGGTCCCGCTCACGACGAGCAGGTTGTACAGCCTGATGAGGCGCTGCATGAAGAGGGGCTGTCCGAACTCCGTCGCCGTCTGGATGAACTGCATCCGGCCGATATTGCTTTTATCCTTGAGGCGCTTCCACTTCATGAGCGTCTGACCGTCTGGAGCCTGGTTAAGACCGAGCGTGACGGCGACATCCTTCTTGAAGTCTCCGACTCTGTTCGTGAAACACTGATCGCCGACATGGACGATCAGGAAATCCTTGCAGTGGCAGGACAGCTGGATGCTGATGAGCTGGCCGACCTGGCGCCTGACCTGCCTCGAGATGTTGTACATGAGCTTATGGAGGCTCTGGACGCCCAGCAGCGTGAGCGGGTGCGCTCAGCGCTTTCATATGAAGAGGATCAGGTTGGCGCACTGATGGACTTCGAGATGGTGACTATCCGCGACGATGTCACGCTTGAGGTTGTTCTGCGGTATTTGCGTCGCTTGAAGGAGCTGCCAGGCCATACGGATAAGCTGTTTGTTGTCGATTATGACGGCATATTGAAGGGCGTGCTTCCTGTGAAGCGGCTTTTGGTCAATGACCCGGAAAAGCAAGTCGCTGAGGTAATGGCTAACGACCCGGTAGCGTTTCATCCTGATAATGATGCCTACGAGGCCGCTCAAGCGTTTGAACGTTACGATCTAATTTCTGCGCCTGTCGTTGACAAGAATGGCAAATTGATAGGTCGTCTCACTATCGATGAAATGGTGGACTTGATTCGCGAGGAAAGTGAATCTGAAGTCCTCAACATGGCGGGTCTTCGTGAAGACGAAGATGTTTTTGCTTCTGTTTGGAAGTCGGTCGGCAATCGTTGGACCTGGCTTGCTACGAATCTGGTAACGGCGTTTGTTGCCTCTCGTGTAATCGGGCTCTTTGAAGGCAGCATTGAAAAGTTAGTAGCGCTGGCCGCCTTGATGCCTATCGTTGCAGGTATTGGCGGTAATTCGGGTAATCAGACGATCACTATGATTGTGCGTGCTATCGCGCTGGGTCAGCTCAATGCCAGCAGCACCATGAGATTGTTGAGGAAAGAGCTAGGTGTTGCGCTCTTCAATGGATTGATTTGGGGTGGGGTAATTGGCCTGATTGCCTATTACCTTTATAACAGTTGGTCGTTGGGGGTCGTCATGACGGCTGCCATGACGTTGAATCTCTTGCTAGCCGCGTTTATGGGAGTATTGATTCCCATGACGTTACAACGGTTTGGGCGAGATCCCGCAATGGGGTCCAGTGTGCTGATTACAGCAATGACAGACAGCGGCGGCTTTTTCATCTTCCTTGGTCTTGCCACTATGTTCCTTCTGTAACTTCAAGCGAAAGGATCAGGGTGTATCCCTGATCCTTTAACAAATACTTTATTCCTGTGATGACTCGACGTCATTGGCAATCAGAGAGAGGAGGGCGTTTTGCTGGCGTCCAGAAAGTTGCCTGAAGCGCTGTAGCAGTTCCCGTTCATGAGCGCTTAGCTCTGGACTATCCATACGCATGCTCGGGTCTGTATCGATAGCGCCTTCTTGAATGAGACTCTGCTCCAGTCGAGCAATGATTTCAGAATTCATGCTGCGATGATGGTTGCGTGCAACTTCGGCGATACGTTCGCGCATTCCTTCGGGAAGACGGACGACGAATTTGTCAGCTGTGCGACTGGAGTACGATCTAATTGCCTGAGTCATGAGTACATTCATCTAAGTGGTCAAGGACGATGCCAACAAGGCTTTCATGAAGCTTGGGACAGCATTTGTTATTTGCTCTCAACGCCATTACTTGCGTGAGCTTATTGGCGTCAATTTAGTGACAATTTTCAAAAAAAGCAAAGTGGCTTCTCTCTAAATCAATGCTAATGAGAAGCTTAGCAATGATTTCTGGGAATAGCGGTCTTTAACGCTAGGTTTTACATAACGCATGACAAAGTGCGCTCTTGTCGTTAACATTCTGCTCTCGCACGACGTCATTTGGTCCCAGTAGCTCAATTGGATAGAGCATCCCCCTCCTAAGGGGAAGGTTGTGAGTTCGAACCTCGCCTGGGACACCATAAAACTTGCAATACCTCACGCACTTCTACTCTTCACATCCTTGACTAACGCATAAACTGGACTTTATGGTCTTTTATATTATTGTGCGTTAACGGTTGTCCTTTCATTTTTATGCAACTATTAATATGACTTCTAATATGACTTCTACCGTAAAGTGATATTAATAGTTAGCCGTCCTATAACCGATATATAAATATGTGATGGGGTTGGCAGACTGAAGGGGAACCTTTGGTGGGCATGAGAATCTATCGCTGGCGCTAGTATTAAGGGGTAACAAGATTCCTTAATTATAGTTATGTTATTCCGGTGCTCATTGGGCTGAGCGTGTTGGCCTCGATAACGATTCGAACAAGCAGAGCCCAGCAATGAACTTGTTTTACAGGCACGGCCAATTGAGTTGGCTGTGATGGTTTGTTCGTTATGTCGCGCCCATTCTTAATGAAGCCGCAATATTAAAGTTTATCTAGACAGCTTTGCTGAATATGGATCAACCCACTTGGGCTCTCTGAGAGGAAGCGTGAATGTCTTATTATCCCGTTCTGTTATCAATCGTTTTTGTTGTCCGTAATCAGTCTAGGGAGCTTGCAGAGTCATTGACTAATGCGGCGAGTATTATCGCCTCACTAGTGAGTGACTATGAGTTGATCATTGTTGACAACGCCTCTACCGATGACAGTGTAGCCATGTTAAAAGGGTTAACCAGCGAGAAGGGTTTGCCGAATCTTCAGGTGTATGCTCTGACCAAAGAGGTCGATACGGACACGGCTTGCTGGGTGGGTTTGGAAAATGCACTTGGCGATTATGTAGCGGTCATTGATCCACTGACGGACGATGTCGGGTTCTTGCCTGCAATGCTGGAAAAGGCAGCGGAAGGAAGTGATGTCGTATTTGCGGCCAATTCTCAAAAGCCTAAGCGTACCTTAGCCTACAAGGCCTGCTTCTCCAGCTTTAACTCTTTGTACAAGCGTCTAGGCGGCATCGACCTTGCAAACGATGCCCCTCAGTATCGCCTGTTGAGCAAGCGCGTAGTTAATTTTATTCTGCAACACCCTGTTCCTGCTTTGACCTATCGTCATTTGCCGGCAACAGCGGGCTTTGCTCAGACAAAATTGACCTATAGCTCTACGCCCAAAGCGCCTCAGAACAAGCGTCTGGGAGACAGTATCGAGCGGGGAATCCGTCTTCTGATCTCTACAACGCGTGCCCCTATGCGACTGGTCAACATGCTTTGCATGTTTGGTGCTGCAGCCAACCTTATCTACTCGGCATATGTCATCGCGGTTGGGCTTCTCAAGTCGGATGTTGCGCCAGGTTGGGTAACGCTATCCCTGCAACAGTCAGGCATGTTCTTTCTTCTGTCCCTCGTGCTGCTGGTATTGGGCGAATACATCCTGCAAGTGGCTACCCGTACCAATGAAGGGCCGGCATACCATGTTGCTCAGGAGTTTACGAGCGCCATCATGACGCGACGCGAGAAACTCAACATCGAGGTCGTCAGTGACCCACAGCCGTCTACCGTGACTGCTGCTGCCTCTAATATGGCTTAAGGCATACATACATCATGCAGGATGCTATTGTCATTGGTGGCGGTTTCTACGGATCCATGATTGCCTTGTATTTGATGAAAGTACGAGGTTTCAAGGCTGTGACGTTGATTGAGCGAGAGGCGACTCTGCTCAATCGTGCGTCTTATAACAATCAGGCCCGTGTGCATAACGGCTATCATTATCCGCGTAGTTTCACGACTGCCTTCAGAAGTCGCGTCAACTTACCCCGCTTTATAAAAGATTATCCTGACGCTGTAGTCACAAACTTTACAAAGCTCTACGCCATAGCCCGTAATAACTCGAAAGTTACTGCCAAGCAGTTCGAGCGGTTTTGTCATGAAATTGGTGCAAAGCTTGAACCTGTACCTGCGTCAATGGAAAAGCTCTTTGAGCCACGGCTTATTGAGGCTGTTTATCTAACGGAAGAGTATGCGTTCAATTCTAGAGAATTGGCAGGAGAGGCGAGGCGCGAACTCGATGAAGTTGGAGTCGAGGTATTACTTAATACCAGGGTGAAATCTATTCATCGGCAGGGCAGTGACACGCTTTCGGTCACTTATGAGCAGGATGGAAAATCGGTAGAGCGCTCCACTCGGTTCATTTTTAACTGCACCTATAGTGGTCTGAATCAGTTTTCCGGCGACTTTCCGGGTACTCAGACCAAGTTGAAGCATGAGCTGACAGAAATGGCCTTGGTTGAGATGCCGGATGCGCTTAAAGGTCTAGGCGTTACGGTGATGGATGGGCCTTTCTTCTCCATGATGCCTTTCCCTGCGAGAGGGCTGCATACGCTATCCCATGTGCGATACACGCCGCATATGCAGTGGAACGACTCACCGGATCTCGACCCCTATCATCGCCTTGAGCACTATCACCGCGACACACGCGTTGATCGCATGATCCGAGATGTGGCGCGATACATGGCCCCTGTCGCCAATGTTCAGTACAGGGACTCGCTTTTTGAAGTTAAGACCATCCTCGTTAAGAACGAAGGGGATGACGGTCGTCCCATCCTTTTTGAGCAACACGCTCAACTGCCCAATTGTTACTCGGTTCTAGGCGGAAAAATCGATAACATTTTTGATGTTCTGGAGAAGCTAGATGCCGAACCCATCCACTGATGCAACAAGTTTTGCGGATGTTACCCCGGCTCGGACGGCCCGCTGGCTGGGAATTATTGCTCTACTCGCGTTTGCTTTCGTCAGTCATTTCACGCTAGGTCCAGGCAATATTGTCGATCCTTTCCATCAAGGAGAGTTTTTTGCCACTTTGCCTAACATGTTGCATGGCCAGGCAGGTGAGCATGCCTTCACCATTCATGGTGCGCTCGACTTTCTGCCTGCTTGGATCGCCACTCACTTCAGCGGGCCGGATAATAACTTTCTCTATACCCAGGTTGCCTACGCACTGTGCAACCTAGGTGCGGCTTGGCTGTTTTACTTGATAGCGTCTTTATTCATTGAGCGTGGCGCTAGATATGAGTTGCTGACACTTGTTGCAGTGGCGGTGGTAGCCAGTCAACTGGTTGGTTACCGTGACCTGTGTTTACTGCTTTCGATCTATTTATTCCTGCTGTGTTTGCGAGCCAATCGCTCCTCCGATTTTTTTGTTAAAGCGACTCTCTTGGGTATTGCTGCAGCATTCAACATGTTTTGGTCTTATGACCGGGGCATTACCGGGTTTGGGGCGATAGGGTTGGGCGTGCTTCTGGCCAGCTTTTACGATCGCCGTTTTATCTATGCTATGGCCATCTTTGTTGGGACGTTTCTTGTGCTGTCCCTGATGACTGAGGTGTTTTCCCTTAGCGATTATCTACGGAACTTCGACTTTCTACTCAGTACATCCTCGCAATGGACGTATCACAGTCCACGCTTCATCATTCAGAGCGCGCTACTGACCGTACCGACAGTGCTGGCTTATTATGCACTGTTCAAAGCGCTGCCTAAGCCGTTCCATTTCGGCTCTGCGTTTGCCATTGCTGGAATGCTGGCTGTCCTGATGTTGGTTTTGTACAAAATCGCAACCAACCGTGCAGATTTCATCCATGTTCCGATGGGTATGTGGGCGCCTTTGCTCAGTTTCCTCTTCGCTTATGACCAGCTGCGTAAGACGGGCCGAAAGCAGGAATTTGTGCTGCTGAAAAAGCCCGTAGCCGTGGCGGTGGTTGGGTCCATGCTGCTTCTAGGGCTGATTGGTAAGAACCCGATGCCCTTTTTTGCAGTTCTGCTGGGTTTGGTACTCATTAACAGCAACCGCAAGCCCTTGGGGTATGTAGCCCTGGTAGGTCTCTCGGGGTTGCTGGCTGCCTTTACACTTTACAAATCGCCAGTCCCCAATGTTCTTGTAAACGGCTACAAGTGGCTACCCAATATGGCGTCGCCCCCTGAGAACTCTCTGCTGGTCTCTGACGGTGCGCGTTGGGCGGCCAGCCAGATCAAGGGGTCAGGATCGCAGTGTGTGTTTGATCTTTCCAATAACGGAATTATCAATGGCGTGACAGGTTTGCCCGCGTGTACGAAATACATTTATCCGGTGTATGCCACGCGCGTGTATGAGCAAGACATGATTTCGGATCTGAAAAAGTCAGACCCCTCTGTCGTGGTCTACTCCACAACGTTCTGGTCGTTCAATATCAACGACATATCAATGCACGACAAATTTCCTGAACTCAAAAAGTATCTGGATGAAAGGTATCCATACGAAAAGTGTGAGTCGGAATATTGTCTTCGTTTTAAAAATACTCAGGGGTGATAGGAATGAGTTTGCCAGACGCGCTTATAGGATATAGCGGCTTTGTCGGTTCGACATTGCTCAAGCAAAAAGACTTTGAGGGCCAGTTTCGCTCGACCAACATCTCTGAGGTAGGCGAAAAGGCTTATCACACGCTTGTATGCGCCGGTGCCCCTGCTCAGAAATGGATTGCGAATAAGGACCCCGAGGCTGACCGAGAGAAGATCGACGGTTTGATCGAACACTTGAAACAGGTTAAATGCGAGACATTTGTTCTTATCAGCACTGTTGATGTATTCGGCTCGCCCGTTGGAGTCAATGAAGAAACGCCTGTTGTTGAAGAGGGCCTGCATGCGTATGGCTTGAATCGCAGACGCCTTGAGAAATTCGTAGAAAGTCATTTCCCCAATTACCTGATTGTTCGTTTGCCAGGTTTAGTCGGACCAGGACTTCGCAAGAACGTTATTTTTGACTTCCTGAACGATAATAATCTTTCGGTCATCGATAGCCGTGGGGTATTCCAGTTCTATCCCATGGTCAATCTCTGGTACGACATCCAGACTGCCCTGAAGGCTAATCTCAAACTGGTGCATTTTACTTCGGAGCCTGTCAGCGTCGCTGATATCGCTCGCTATGGCTTTGGCTTCGAGTTCACTAATGAATTAAGCAACACTCCAGCTTCGTATGATTTCCAATCCCTCCATGCTGAGGAGTTTGGCGGTGGTGCCGGCTATCAGTACAGCAAGCGTGAGACGCTTCAGGCAGTAAGGGCATATGCACAGTCCGAGCCGTTGAAAGCGAAGACTGCTTCGGAGGCTCATTGATGCGAGTCGCCATTTCCAACATCGCTTGGGATGTTTCCAATGACGAAGAAGTAGCGCAGCTGCTTTCCCGTTACGATGTAGATGCAGTCGATATAGCGCCCGGTAAATACTTTCCGCAGCCCAAGGATGCGACTGATGCAGAGATCCGGGCGGTCAAGCAGTGGTGGCAGTCCCGTGGTGTTTCGCTAACAGGTATGCAGTCCCTGTTATTCGGAACTACTGGATTAAATGTTTTTGGCTCCGCTGAGTCACAGCAGGCAATGCTGGATCACTTGGATGCCGTCTGCCGTATTGCGGCAGGCTTGGGCTCTGCGCGTTTGGTGTTTGGCTCTCCCAAGAACCGTGATCGCTCTGCAATAGCGGATGAGCAGGTAGATAGCGTAGCTATCCCTTTCTTCCGCCGCTTGGGTGATATTGCTGCTCGTCATGGTGTGCTGATATGCCTGGAGCCGAATCCCACCTGTTATGGGGCTAACTTCATGGTCACTAGTGTAGAGACTGCTCGTGTAGTTGAGGCAGTTGATCATGACTCTATCCGGATGCAACTCGATACCGGCGCCTTGGCGATCAATGACGAAAATCCTGAAGAGATCATTGCCCGCTTTGCACCTTTCATTGGGCATGTACATGCCAGTGAACCCAATCTGATTACGTTGGGTGATGGCGGTTCGAAGCATGCGCAGGTTGCCCAAGCATTGGCAAAACACCTTCCCGATCATGTCGTGACTATTGAGATGCTCCCTGCCAAGGAAGAGTCGAACATGGCATCTATCGAAAGAGCACTGGGCGTTGCTACACGGCTCTATCGAGATGGTGTGCAAGCAGGGGTAATGGCATGAAGTGGATGATCCTCATACTGGGCATCCTGTCCAATGCATCTGCCAGTGTCCTTGTAAAGATGGCCATGATGCCACCAAGAAAGTTTCCAAGTCTTTCCGATCCTATGGGAGCGTTAAGCAACTGGCCATTCTGGCTTGGGCTTTTTCTTTATGGATTGGCGTTTCTGCTGTATGCCGCTGCGCTTGCACGTTTGCCGCTGAATGTGGCGCATCCCGTTTTGACCGCTGGTGCCATAGCAACCGTGGCGATCATGTCGGCAGCGATATTCAAAGAACCTTTCCCATGGACGACCATTACCGGGATCATCATGGTAATCGCCGGTGTTGCGCTGATTACGGCCCGTGTAAGCTCATAATGTAGACATGACTATGACAGCAGATATTTCCGAACACATACGCACTTCCTGGCAAGTGCCTGCGTATGAAAAAACGATGTGGTTGGGCAAGCAGCACGCCACATGCATCATCATTCCTGTGATCAATGAAGGAAGCCGTATTGTCAGTTTGCTGACTCGGATGAAGGATCTGAACGTTGATCAAGCGTCGGATGTAATCATTATCGATGGCGGCAGCACAGACGGCTCACTGGAGCTGGAGCGCCTCAAGTCCAAGGGTGTTAGAGGCCTGTTGCTCAAAAAGGGACCTGGTAAGCTAAGTGCTCAGTTGCGTTGTGCCTACGCCTTTGCATTAGAGCAGGGCTACGAGGGCATCGTGACGATTGACGGTAACGACAAGGATGATCCTGAGGCTATCCCGCGGTTCATTAAGGCGTTGGAGGAGGGGGCAGACTTCGTGCAGGCGTCGCGCTTCCTGCAAGGCGGTGTTGCTGAAAACACGCCAAAGTCCCGTGATTTCGCTATTCGCTTCATTCATGCGCCTATGCTGAGCATGGCATCAGGCTTTCACTGGACCGATACGACCCAGGGGTTCCGGGCCTATAGCCGCAAAATGCTGTTGGATCCACGCGTCGCTCCATTCCGTGATGTGTTCATGACCTATGAGCTGTTGGCTTACCTATCCTATCGAGTGCCCAAGCTGGGTTATCGTTGTGTAGAGCTGCCTACCATCCGCCGCTACCCTAAAGGTGAAGTGCCTACCAAGATCAGTAGCGTGAGAGGAAATCTCTCTGTTCTTCAAGTTCTCTTCAAGGCGTGTACGGGACAGTACAACCCTTGAGGGACTATAAACACGGAGGCTTAGGCCGCCGTGTTTATTTCGGCTAAAAATCCCTCCTGACTCGACCGAACTCTTGGGCTTGCTGCCCATCGAAGGGGTACATCAACGTCAAGGCAACAGGCCTTCGTATCAAACGCATAAGAATCTGTCTTCGAAGCGCATTGTGCTGCCTTCGTAAGGAGCTGTAATGGGACGTACGTTATCTGCCTTCCGAGCGCTTTATGCTGCTACGTTGCTCATGCTGATCGGCTCAGGTCTGCTTAGCACCTATATGGCACTAAGGCTTGCGTCCGAGGAAGTTCCAGGGGCCTGGATCGGTGCATTGACAGGTGCTCAATACCTGGGTCTGGTGTTGGGAGGCAAGGTAGGGCATCGTCTTATTGCGCGTGTAGGGCATATAAGGGCTTACGTTGCTTGTGCGGGAATCGTAACTGCTGCAGTTCTGGGAACCGGAATATTGCCCTTTCTGCCCGTGTGGCTGCTGCTGCGTATGCTGGTAGGGATGGGCATGATGTGCCAGTACATGGTGTTAGAAAGCTGGTTGAATGAGCAAGCTGAGCCCAACCAGAGAGGCAAGGTATTCTCGGGGTATATGACGGCTTCCTACTTTGGTCTGGTTCTAGGGCAAGGTGTACTGATTGCCTGGCCTGAGCTCGGTAGCGAAAAGCTTATGCTGGTTGCGCTCTGTTTTGCGCTCTGTCTGGTGCCTGTTGCGATCACTGCGAAGATCCACCCGGCCCCGATGAGTCCGGCTCCTCTTGATCCTGGATTTTTCTTCAAACGAATCCCTCAATCGTTAACAACAACTGTAGTGAGTGGCCTCGCTATCGGTTCGTTTTATGGTCTTGCGCCTGTTTACGCCGCGGCCCAAGGGCTGCCAACCGAGCGAGTCGGCTTATTCATGGGGGTTTGTATTTTCGCAGGGCTGCTGGCTCAATGGCCTATTGGTTGGCTTTCCGACCGCCATGATCGTAGTTGGCTGATCAATAAGGTTGCGCTTGTTCTGGTGGTGGCTGCACTACCGCTGGCGTTATTGCCCAAGGTCCCCTTATTACTGCTGCTTGCTCTTGGCTTTGCAGTCAGCATGTTGCTTTTTGTGCTTTATCCTCTAGCCGTTGCGCTTTCCAATGACCATGTGGAAGGGGAGCGACGGGTATCCCTTACCGCCATGCTCCTGGCCACCTTTGGCGTGGGAGCCTGTATCGGTCCGCTATTGGTAGGTGCTTTGATGAATTGGTTCGGCGCCAACATGTTGTACGCGTCTATTGGTGTGTGCGGGTTGATTCTGGTGTGGCGTATCAGGCCGCAGGATGTAAAAGGCTTGCACCGTGTCGACGAGGCCCCACTGCAACACGTGCCTATGCCGGATAGCCTGGCCAGCTCACCTTTGGTTGCGGCACTGGACCCGCGAGTAGATGAGCAGGTAGTCCATGATCAGATGCAGAATGCAGAGGCGGTGGCAACTCCAGCGGAGGCTGCAGATGAAGAGACTTCCTCATCTGCAGTGGAGGCTATGGCTGAAGAGAGCAATCCTATACCTGAGGATGAGCCCAAGCGTTAGTCTATCCGCCGTGTTTCGCGTTGAAGTTGATAGACGAAGCGTTCGACCTGACGTTGAGTTAGGCCCGACATGCGATAGAAGCGCAGGCCTACCTCGGTACAATCTAGCCTTTCGTTATAAGAAACGTGGCGGACTTCTACTGTTGAGCTAAGGGAGCTGCCAGGAAGGGCTACGGAGAATTTTTCCAGTAGCTCACCAGGAGACACCATGGACGTTGCATTCTTGGCGATACGGATCTTGCAGCCGGTCGCCGAAATGTCCAAGAGCGAACCTTTTAGGAATTTTTTACTGGGAAGGTCTGAGAGCTCGGCTGTTGGCTGGCGATTAAGCTGAAGGCGGACCCGAAAGGCATTTCGGCGCTGGTGATAGCTTACTTCCTTCGGGAGTGGAAACCAGTAGCAGCGGCTGTCGTTCAGCTCGCTCAAATTGCCTGGAACGTCATACTCCCAAGTGATTTGCACGCCTTCATGGGAGCTGTCGATGCGAAAACGCTCTCCCTGAAGCAGTAGTCGTTCCCCCTCGGTAGGGATGAGTTCATCCAGCGCGATCAAGCCTTGTTCGGTATTGATGTCGATCAGAAAGCTCTGGAACTGTCTGTTACGTTCCAGAAAGGTTATGCGGAGTGGACTACGGGTTTCCACCAACGGTTTTAGGTATGCAGCTATCTCAATAGGTGTCTTGAGCAGCTTGGGTGGCTGAGGACCCTGCACATCATTAAATGCGTTGGACACGCCCTGTCTCCATTTCTTGACAAATAAATAAAGAATGGCCGGGATCGTTTAATCCCAGCCATTGTTTCAACAATTCATACCTGACTTAACGGGCGTTGGTAACTCGAGCGGGGCAGATGGCCGCGTCTGTTGTACAGACTGGGCACAGGAGGACCCTGCAAAATTTCGAGCATGCTGGCCACAGTATACTGGTTGGCCTTGATGATCTGGCCATTCCGGTTGTTGGCTTCCTTGCACTGCTCAATAACGGTCGTGAGCTGGTCTGCCGCCTCGATCAACTGATCGTCCTGCTCGAAGCGTTCGGCATAGGCTAACAGGCCTTCACGGCTCAAGGGTAACCCCAGGCGCTGCAATTGTGCAGAGCGCAAGTGATTATGCTGATCCAGTTGAACCAGGAGTGGCTGCTTTTCATCCAGCAGCAGGCCAAGCAAATCGAACTTGCGATTTACCAGGGCTTCGTGTTCTAACTCGATCAGTTCCAGTAACCTTGTAGCGATGTTCAAATCGCTAAGGGTTAGCTCAAGCAAGCTGGCGTTGTGCATACGATCTACACTCGTGCGTCATATTTCCAACGCTGCGTCGCTTAGCGCTGGGATTCAAAATCAAGCAGTTTGGAAGCTACGCGCTGGCTATCGACTTTATAGCTGCCATCAGCAATGGCCTGCTTCAGGCGATTAACACGCTCGCTATCAACCACCGGCTCTTGGCGAATCTTTTCGACAGCCTTCTGAAGCGTTTGGGCTTCATCGCTCAGCTTTACATTTTCGCCTGCTGGCTGGGTTGGGGATACGGCAGCTGCTTTGGCAACTTCACTGGTTTTGTTAGTTGCATTGGTCGCTGCAGGTCCAGTAGTCCGGCTAGTGCTGGCGGTGCTGGAAGTGCTGTTCGTTCTGTTGAAATCAATAACCATGATGGAGAACCTCGGACAGTTTCGGTCGCATGCCCAGCTTTTCGGCTTAGCCCAAAAAAACTTTAGGCTAAATTTTGTGCTCCGTTTGGCAAAAAGCTAATGGGCCAGTATAAACCATCTGTTAGAGGCCATGGTGGCTGTTTGGTTTACATGGCGACCTCAACCATTCCCGGGCCAGTCACACGCGCTTTAATGACGCGCTTGGAGTTCAGATTCTTGACGCGAATCTGTTCTCCCTGGGCTCCATCAACCAACGCCTCTCCCTGCATTCTTACAGTAAAGCCTCCCGATCCCGCACTAATGACAACCTGATCGCCCTTGCGCACCACTTCGGCTGCCTGGAGAAAGGAGGGAGCCAGTATCTGATCTGCCACTACCTGCCGCTTGAGTTTCTGGCCTATTATTAAATCGATATCGGTGAGATAACCTTGAGGCAATTTTCCGACGTCTCGCTCCAGTAGAGCTACATTTTGCGGATCTATAATCGTATCGCGCAGCAACGGTCGGGTAGTGACTACGACATTTCGATACAGGCGAACCTCCGCAGGAATGTAGACGGTCCAAGGGGTGCTTCCTTCGCATCGAACACGTACCGAAACACGGCCTAGCGGTGCTTCAAGGCCCTGCTGTGCAACGGTTAACGGTCGGTCGCAAGCCGCCAGACGTAAACGTGGGTCCAAGTCTTTCACCTGAACCTCGTGTCGACCCTCGGCATGACTCTCGATCAAATATTCCTGAACGCGCTCCTCAAGAAATCCTTGAGCCGCGCCGATAAGTTCTTCAGGCAGGGTTAGCTCGGCAGCTGCATAGGTCTGGTTTGCAGAGCAGAATCCTACAAGCGTTATCAGTAATGAGATGTGGCGTCTGTTCATGCGTCGAGAAACTGTCTTCGGCGGTTCATGAACCTACCTAAGCAATCCCTGTGCCGTCTTCTGTCATCCGATAGGCCGGCCTTTTCAGGAGTTCACAAATGGCTGGCGTATTAGATGCAGTCAACCAGCGTACTCAGTTGGTCGGGCAGAATCGGCTGGAACTGCTGTTGTTCCGTTTGGACGGCCCGCAGCTTTATGGAATCAACGTCTTCAAGGTAAGGGAAGTGCTGCAGTGCCCTAAACTTACCGTGATGCCGAAATCCAGTGCTGTCGTACGTGGCGTTGCAAGTATTCGTGGTGGCACCTTTCCGATCATGGACTTGGCGCTGGCAACGGGTCGCCGTGGTCTGGATGATCTGACGAACAGCTTCGTCATCATCACAGAATACAACACCAAGGTTCAGGGCTTCCTGGTGCGCTCCGTCGAGCGAATCATCAATATGAACTGGGATATGATCCAACCGCCACCCAAGGGAACCGGTCGTGATCATTACCTGACGGCTGTTACGCGTGTCGATAATCAGCTGGTTGAAATTATCGACGTGGAAAAAATCCTTTCAGAAGTAGCGCCTTCGGTCGAAACCATTTCGGAAGGTGTTATTGACACGGTTGTTCAGGCAAAAGCCGTTACCAAGCATGTGCTGATCGTCGATGACTCGTCTGTGGCACGTAAGCAGGTGAGCCGCTGTCTGGGAACCGTTGGAGTGGAAGTAACTGCGCTCAATGACGGACGTCAGGCGCTGAATTTCCTGAAGGACATGGTCGATAATGGTGAAAAGCCGGAGCGGGAGTTGCTCATGCTGATCTCTGATATCGAGATGCCTGAAATGGACGGCTATACTTTGACGGCAGAAATCCGTAACGACCCCCGGATGAGCAACCTCCATATCCTTCTTCATACCTCGCTGTCTGGTGTATTCAACCAGGCTATGGTTAAGAAGGTTGGAGCTAATGATTTCCTCGCTAAATTCCGCCCCGATGATCTTGCGTCCCGGGTTATTGAGCGTATCAAGGCAGCCGATGAAGGCTGAGATGATCAACGCTCTTCTTTTCTGATTCAGGAGCAGAACGGAAGTGTCAGCAGTTAATGCAGATTTTATGCAGTTCCGTGTCTTTCTTGAAAAGACGTGTGGAATCCTGCTTGGTGATAATAAACAGTATCTGGTTTCCAGCCGCCTCAACAAACTGATGGAGGCGGAAGGAATCAAGTCGTTGGGAGAGCTGGTGCAGCGTATCCAGACCCAGCCACGCAGCGGACTCAAGGAGAAGGTCGTCGATGCGATGACGACCAATGAAACCCTATGGTTTCGTGATACCTACCCGTTTGAGGTTCTGAAGAATCGCCTGTTACCGGAGTTGACCAAAGCCAACCCTGGACAGCGACTGCGTATCTGGTCGGCAGCCTGCTCGTCGGGCCAGGAGCCTTACTCGCTATCGATGACCATAGACGAGTTTGAGCGTAGCAGCCCAGGCCAACTACGCAGCGGTGTCCAGATCGTGGCAACAGATTTGTCCGGTGTAATTTTGACAGCGGCTAAATCGGGTGAGTATGACTCACTGGCAATCGGGCGTGGCCTTTCCCAGGAAAGACTGCAACGTAATTTTGACGTGGTTCCGCCGAATCGGTGGTCAGTAAAGCCCGCTATTAAAAGCCGCGTTGAATTCAGAGCGCTCAATCTGTTGGACAGTTATGCCAGCCTGGGCAAGTTCGACATGGTCTTTTGCCGCAACGTGCTGATTTATTTCTCGGCTGATGTGAAGAAAGATATCCTGACGCGTATTCACGGCACGCTCAAACCGGGAGGCTACCTGTTCCTGGGGGCGTCGGAAGCCTTGAACGGGCTGCCGGAACTCTATCAGATGGTCCAGTGTAATCCTGGCATCATTTACAAAGCGAAATAAGCCAAAGGCCCGACATGTCGGGCCTTTTCTTTTCCTGTCTTGCCATCCTTCCTGTCAAAGTTTTGCCGTCATCCTTGCCGCTTGCCCCTTCAAATACGGAAAAACCTTGCCGCTTTTGGCGCCGTAGCGCGCCTTATTTTTTTAAGCCATTGATATTTAAGGGTTTTAATAGTTGGCATGTGCATTGCTAAAGGGAGATAGCCCTTCTGGCAATAGGTTCATGACCATGAGTATCAGTTTCGATAAAGCATTGGGTATCCATCAGCAGGCGTTGAATTTCCGTTCTCAACGCGCCGAAGTGTTGGGCAACAACATTGCTAACGCCGACACGCCTGGATACAAGGCGCGCGATCTGGATTTCTCGGCCGTTCTGGCAGAGCAAGCCAGCAAGTCGTCGCATAGCAAATTCAACCTTGATACGACCAACACTCGTCATATCGAGGCTGAAGGTTTCGGTGATCTGTCAGCGGATGCTGCGATGCGCTATCGCATACCCACTCAGCCTTCGCTGGATCAGAACACTGTAGATGAGCAAGTAGAGCAAGCCAATTACGCAGAAAACTCTGTGCAGTTCCAGGCCAGCTTCACGTTGCTTAACAACAAATTCAAAGGGCTCATGTCTGCCCTTCGTGGAGAGTAACCATGTCCCTGAGTAATGTATTCAACATTGCTGGTACAGGTATGAGCGCACAGACCACGCGCCTGAATACCATCGCCAGTAACATTGCTAACGCCGAGACCGTTTCGTCCAGCGTGGATGAGACCTACCGTGCCCGTCACCCTGTGTTCGCAACCATGTTGAACCAGGCGCAGAACGGTGGCAGCGCTTCTCTGTTCGATGAGCAGGGCGAAGCTGGAACGGGTGTGCAGGTACTGGGCATCGTTGAAGACCAAAGCAATCTTGAGGCCCGTTACGAGCCCAATCATCCGGCTGCTGATAAAGACGGTTATGTGTACTACCCGAACGTCAATGTCGTGGAAGAGATGGCGGACATGATTTCGGCAAGCCGTGCATTTCAGACCAACGCTGACATCATGAACACTGCCAAGCAGATGATGCAGAAAGTCTTGACGTTAGGTCAGTAAGCGGAGATCACGCATGTCCACTATCAATACGAATACCAATAACGCAGGCGTTGCAGCATCGGCATTGACAAGTCTTACGAGCACTTCGTCAAAGGATGCTACTGCGTCTACCGATAAGAAAGGCAGTCTGGGAAAGGATGACTTTCTGCAGCTGCTGGTCACTCAGCTCAACAACCAGAACCCGCTAAGCCCTCAGGACAATAGTGAGTTCGTTGCTCAGTTGGCGCAGTTCAGTAGTGTTGAAAGCCTGCAGAACCTGAACTCTGCGGTTAACGGCATCGCAGGTACCTATCAGTCTTCGCAAGCGCTGCAGGCGTCGTCACTGGTGGGACGCTCCGTGATCGCCCAAACGGGGTCGTCCATGGTGGACACCTCGAAAAGTTTCAATGGCTCGCTGGTCATGCCGGCGGCCGGTAAGGATGTCACTGTCGGCGTGTACGACAGTGCAGGTTCGCTGGTCAAGACCATCGACCTGGGCGTAGCCAAGGCAGGCACTACCGATTTCATCTGGGATGGTACAGATGCGAAAGGTAATAAAGTTGATGCGGGAATTTATAGCTTCAAGGCATCTGCCGATATCGATGAAACGCGGCAAGCCCTGACTACTTATCTGCCGGCCACCGTCAATAGCGTAACGCTGGGACAGGATGGCGGTGAAATGCAACTTAACCTGGCTGGGCTGGGCAGCGTGACGCTGTCGCAAGTTCAGATGATTGGTCAGTAAGCCGGCAGTCCGGCAGAGGAAAGAATTATGTCATTCAATGTTGGTCTGAGCGGTCTGAAAGCAGCAAGCACTCACCTGAACGTTACCGGTAATAACATTGCCAACGTAGGCAGCACCGGCTTCAAGGCATCCCGTGCCGAATTTGCCGATATCTATGCAACGTCGATGTTTGGTGTAGGCAATAACACCACAGGCAGCGGCGTCTTGACTGCCAATATTTCCCAGCAGTTCACGCAGGGCACAATCAGCAAGACCGGCAATAGCCTGGACATGGCCATTAACGGTAATGGCTTTTACATCATGAGCAACAACGGTACGGAGACCTACACCCGTAACGGTACGTTCAGCACGGATAAAGAAGGCTATATCGTTGACAACTCGGGCAACCGTCTCCAGGGCTATCGCGCAGATGTCGATGGCAATATTGTGCCCGGCGCGGTGACTGACCTTGTGGTCGATACGACCAATCAGCTGCCTAAGGCCACGACTGCCGTAGCACAGACACTGACCTTGAACTCAAGCTCTACGGTACCGACGTCCACTACATTCGATCCTAATCTAGCTTCTAGCTACAACTGGTCTACCTCAGTCAGTGTGTTCGATACTCAAGGCAACGAGCACAACATGATGCAGTACTTCGTCAAGAACGATACAAACCAGTGGACCATGTATGTAACGGTTGACGGTCGTAACCCTGCAGATCCGACTTCAACCACACCGTATTCAGCGAACGTGAATTTTGACGCTGCCGGTCGCATGAGCTCAATTGCGTCGAATGACTTTCAGGTTGACGCAAACAATGTGCTGACCATGAATAATTGGGTGCCTGCTGCTGTTAAAGACAGCAAGGCTGATCCGGTCGTTTGGGGTGCCAATGGCGCGGCTGCCAACGGTGCGGGTGTAACCCTGGATATCACCAAAGTCACCCAGACTAACAGCAGCTCTGCGGTTACCAAGGTAACCCAGGATGGCTATACCACGGGTCAACTGTCGGGCCTCTCCGTAGATGCCAGCGGCACGTTGTTCGCCAACTACACTAACGGTCAGTCAAAGAACATTGGTCAGACTGTTCTGGCTACTTTCGCCAACATGCAGGGCCTGCGTCCGGTAGGTAACACTAACTGGATCCAGACTGTTGCGTCCGGCGAGCCCGTTCGTGGTACTCCGGGTTCAGGTGTGATTGGTACGATCGAGTCCGGCGCACTGGAGGATTCCAACGTGGATCTGACGGCGCAGCTGGTAGACCTGATCGTTGCTCAGCGCAACTATCAGGCTAACGCCAAGACCATCGAAACTGAGAACGCCATTTCCCAGACGATTATTCAGATTCGTTAATTAGGGGAAGGATAGGTTTGCCGCTAGCGGCAACAATATTCCGGCGCTCTGACAAAAAGGCCTCATCTGAGGCCTTTTTCTTTTTAAATCAACTACTTAACTAATTTGAATAATATGGCACAGGCCTTGCTATAGATCCTGCATCGAAGCAATTCGCTGCAAAAAACCGTCGCTAGAGGATTCTATGGACAAGTTGCTTTACGTCGCTATGAGCGGTGCCAGCCAGAATGAAATGGCACAGCGTGCCCACGCCAACAACTTGGCGAACGTTTCCACTTCAGGATTCCGTAAGGATCTTGAGCAAGCACGCTCGATGCAGGTATTTGGTGATACTCATCCTTCACGCGTCTATGCCATGAGCGAACGTCCGGCAACGGACTTTACGCCTGGCTCGCTTCAAGAGACCGGACGGAACCTGGATATCGCTATCGAGGGTAACGGCATGATTGCTGTCCAGGCGCCGGATGGTAGCGAAGCGTATGTGCGTACCGCCAGTCTTCAGATTGATGCATTGGGTCAGCTGCGTACTAGCGGCGGCTTTCCGGTCATTGGCAATGGCGGACCTATTGCGGTGCCTCCGCAAGCCAAGGTGGAAATCGGTCAGGACGGCACAATCAGTATTCAGGCGCTAGGTGAGAGTCCTCGCGTACTGGCCGAGGTTGACCGCATCAAGCTGGTTAACCCTGATACCAAGCAAATGGAAAAAGGTCTTGATGGCCTGATCCACACTAAGAACAACCAGCCTGCAGCGCCGGATGCCAATGTCCGTGTGGCTTCGGGATTCGTAGAAAGCAGCAACGTGAATGCTGCTGAAGAAATGACCTCTGTTCTTGCCCTGGCCCGTCAGTTCGAGTTGCACATCAAGATGATGCGTTCGGCTGAAGACAACTCGGCTGCGATGGCAAAGGTTTTGCAATCCTAATTATCAGTTTGCATGAAACGCCGTAAAGCCGGCGCTTGAGGAGAACGCAATTATGATGTCTGCATTGTGGGTCAGTAAAACAGGTCTGTCCGCTCAGGACATGAACCTAACCACTATTTCCAACAACCTGGCCAACGTCTCCACGACGGGCTTCAAGCGCGACCGTGCCGAGTTCCAGGATTTGCTGTATCAGGTACGTCGCCAGCCAGGCGCCCAGTCCACTCAGGACAGCCAGCTGCCGTCAGGTCTGCAACTGGGTACTGGTGTACGTATCGTAGGTACCCAGAAAAACTTTACCGAAGGTAGCCTGCAAACCACGGATCAGCCGTTGGACATGGCCATCAACGGTCGTGGTTTCTTCCAGGTTTCCATGCCGGACGGCACGATTGCCTATACCCGTGACGGTACCTTCCACCTGAACTCTGATGGTCAGGTCGTTACCGCCAATGGTTTCGCGCTGGAGCCAGCGATTGTTGTTCCTGCCGAGACCAGAACCTTTACTGTGGGCGAAGACGGTACGGTGTCGGTAACCACTGCTAACAATGCGGCGCCGCAGGTGATCGGCAATCTTCAGACGGCTGACTTTATCAACCCGGGCGGCCTGCAGGCTGTAGGCAACAACCTATTCATGGAAACCGCTGCCAGTGGTGCTCCGCAGAACGGTACCCCTGGCTTGAATGGTCTTGGCACCGTCATGCAGCAGACATTGGAAAACTCCAACGTAAGCACCGTGGAAGAGTTAGTGAACATGATCACTACTCAGCGCGCTTACGAGATGAACTCCAAGGTCATCTCCACCGCTGACCAGATGCTTGGCTTCGTTACTCAGAACCTGTAATCGCTTTTATTCGCGAGGTCGTTGTTTGTATGAACCGCCTTCTTGCTCTTGTTCCCGCGCTTGGCGCTGTATTGCTGGTTGGCTGCGTAGCACCTGCTGCTCAGCCAAACGATCCGTATTACGCGCCGGTGCTGCCGCGCACGCCGATGCCGGCTGCACAGAACAATGGCTCCATTTACCAGCCTGGGTTCGACCAGAACCTGTATACCGACCGCAAGGCGTTCCGCGTGGGTGACATCATTACCATCACGCTGGAAGAAAGGACTCAGGCGAGCAAGAACGCGAGTTCGGATATTTCCAAGGACAGTTCGGCCAATCTTGGGGTCAGCTCCCTGTTTGGCACCAAGGCACAGATTGGCAACCCGCTTTCGGGTGGCAACCTGAACCTGGGCGCCCAGTTTGACGGCGCTCGAGAGAACAAGGGTGATGCCAAGGCTGCACAAGGCAACAGTCTGACGGGTTCTTTGACCGTGACGGTGGCAGATGTGATGCCCAACGGAGTATTGGCCGTCAGGGGTGAAAAATGGCTGACGCTCAACACAGGTAATGAGCTGATGCGCATTTCTGGACTGATTCGTGCAGACGATATCAGCACCAATAACACCGTGTCTTCCACTCGGGTAGCAGATGCACGGATTACCTATTCCGGTACCGGGGCATTTGCCGATGCCAGTCAGCCGGGTTGGTTGAGCCGCTTCTTTACTAGTCCGCTATTTCCGTTCTGAGGCGTGAAATCATGTTGAAACATCTATGCGTTGCTTTCGCACTGGTACTGTCGGCAACGGCAGTCCAGGCAGAACGCCTCAAGGACATCGCCACGATTCAGGGCGTGCGGACCAACCAGTTGATTGGTTATGGCCTGGTTGTAGGCTTGAATGGTACAGGTGACCAGACGACTCAGACACCGTTTACCGTCCAGACCTTCAATAACATGATGGCGCAGTTCGGTATCAAGGTCCCCAACGGCGGAAACGTCCAGCTCAAGAACGTGGCCGCTGTATCCATTCATGCGGACCTGCCAGCGTTTGCCAAGCCAGGCCAGACGATCGACGTTACCATTTCGTCGATCGGTAATGCCAAGAGCCTGCGTGGTGGTAGCCTGTTGATGGCTCCGCTAAAAGGTATCGACGGTAATGTGTATGCCGTCGCGCAAGGCAACCTGGTTGTAGGTGGTTTTGACGCAGAAGGTAAGGACGGCTCGCGTATCACTGTCAACGTTCCGTCAGCAGGGCGTATCCCCGGCGGGGCCACCGTTGAGCGTCCGGTTCCGAGCGGCTTCGATCAAGGCAACTCGCTGACGCTGAACCTTAACCGTTCGGACTTTACAACCGCCAAACATATCGTTGACAAGATCAACGACCTGCTGGGGCCCGGTGTGGCAACGGCAGTAGATGGCGGCTCGGTTCGTGTGACGGCACCGCTCGATCCCAACCAGCGCGTGGACTACATCTCTGTGCTGGAAAACCTGGAAGTCAGCCCAGGCGAAGCAGTTGCCAAGGTCATTATCAACTCGCGTACCGGCACTATCGTCGTCGGGCAGAACGTAAAAGTTGCGCCTGCAGCTGTTACGCACGGCAGCCTGACGGTCACCATCAGTGAAGATCCCATTGTCAGTCAGCCCAATCCGCTCTCGGACGGCCAGACAGCAGTGGTGCCCAACTCGACAGTCAAGGCCAAGCAGGAAGCCAAGCCGATGTTCAGGTTTGGTCCTGGCACGACTCTTGATGAGATTGTACGGGCCGTCAACCAAGTTGGCGCAGCACCCAGTGATTTGATGGCGATCCTCGAGGCGCTTAAACAGGCTGGCGCCTTGCAGGCCGATCTGATTGTAATTTAACGGAGCAGTAGTCATGGACTCTCGTTTGGGCGGAACCTACAGCAGTAACGTCGATTCCGGCGCATACACCGACCTGAACCGCCTTGCCCAGATGAAGGGCAAGAACCGGGATAGTGAGGAAAACGTCAAGAAAGTGGCTCAGGAGTTCGAGTCGCTTTTCCTGAACCAGATGATGAAGTCCATGCGCTCGGCTAACGAAGTGCTGGCCGATAAGGACAGCCCATTTCAGAGCGAAACGACCAAGCAATACCAGAGCATGTACGACCAGCAGATGGCCGTATCGCTTTCGCGAGAGGGCGGTGGCCTTGGCTTGGCATCAGTGCTTGAGCGTCAGCTCTCGAAGACGGGGCAGACCAGCCATCGTCCGAATCCGTTTGCGCAGGTGGGGCAGGCGGCTGCACCGAAAAGTGAAGCGTCAGCGGCTGCCCAGCCTTCAACGCTTCGCTCCGATCATAAACTGGCCAGTGTAGATCCTGCGCGTGATGACTCCAAGTTTCTCAATCAACGCCGCCTGGCGTTGCCTGGGAAGCTGGTTGATCGCGTCATGGCCGGTATTGTGCCGGATGTACAAAATCCGACCAGTCAAGTTGCCGGCACGGCTAACACTGCACTGTCAAAAAATGATTGGAAGCCTGCTCAAGCTCTGGCCGTTTCGGCCGATAAAGGTCTGAGTACGGGTGCCTCCCACGAGATTAGTGGACGTCGGTATGCGCAACCGCCCCTGGCCAGTAAGTCATCCTTCAGTAGCCGTGAGGACTTCGTTAACACGATGCTGCCAATGGCGAAGGAAGCGGCTGAGCGGATCGGCGTCGACCCGCGTTTCCTGGTAGCCCAGGCTGCACTTGAAACCGGCTGGGGCAAATCCATCATCCAGCAGCAGGACGGCTCCAGTAGCCACAACCTGTTCGGGATCAAGGCTCATGGCTGGCAGGGTGGTTCAGCGCGTGCACTGACTACCGAATATGTGAACGGGCAGCCCGTTAAAGAGGTAGCCAAGTTCCGTGCATATGACTCGTACGCAGACAGCTTCCATGACTATGTGAGCTTTCTGCAGGACAACGATCGGTATCAGAAGGCGCTTAACAGCGGAGGCGATTCAGAGAAGTTCATGAAAGGACTCCAGCAAGCCGGCTACGCCACTGACCCGAACTATGCACGCAAGGTAACGCAAATTGCTCAAGGCATTGGTACTTACCAGAACATTGCCTCGAATAGCTCAACTACGATTCGTTCATAAGGCCTGATCATGTCGAACCTCATTTCAATCGGACTTTCGGGGCTTTCAGCCAGCCAGAGTGCTTTGAGCACGACGGGTCATAACATTACCAATGCGGATACCGCAGGGTATACCCGTCAGCAGACCGTTCAGAAAACGACGGCAGCGCGTCTTGAAGGTACCTCCTATATTGGTACCGGTACGACCATTGCCGACGTGCGCCGTATTTATAATGACTACCTGGGTACCCAGGTAAGGACGACCACTGCGCTGAATAGCGCCGCGCAGTCGTTTTACAACCAGGTCAAGCAGGTCGACTCACTGCTGTCGGACGGTACTACCGGCGTTAGCAAGGTCATGCAGTCGTTCTTTGCTGCGCTGCAGACAGCATCGGCCAGTCCTACGGATAATGCCTCTCGCCAGCTGCTTCTGACACAGGCTCAGGGCTTGAGCGAGCGCTTCAACTCTGTAACCAATCAGCTGGTAGACCAGAACAACTACGTTAACGAGCAGTTGGCCAGCATGGCCACGCAGGCCAACAAACTGGCAGGTAGCGTAGCTCAGTACAACCAGGCCATAGCCGAGGCCTCGGGCAACGGCGCTTCGCCCAACGATCTGCTGGATGCCCGTGACGAGGCGGTACGTCAGCTTTCCGAGATGATCGGCGTGACGGTGGTCAACCAGGACGGCAACTACAACCTGTATATCGGCTCAGGTCAGCCCCTGGTGGTCGGCAACTCCGTGTCTACGCTTGCAGCAGGCCCCAGCCAAATCGATCCGGCGCGTTATGCCGTTACGTTGACCAAGGCCAATACAACGCAGGATGTCTCGTCCGTAGTGACGGGCGGAGAGATGGGCGGATTGCTCAACTACCGTAACAACGTGCTGGATCCGGCTCGTAATGAGCTGGGCCGCATGGCGATGGTGATTACCGAGCAGGTGAATAGCCAGTTGGGGCAGGGCCTGGATCTTAACGGCAACTTCGGTTCGCCGATGTTTGCTGATCTTAACAGCGCCGCCAACGTTTCTCATCGCAGCCTTGCCCAGATTGGCAACAGCGATAAGACGGCAAGCCTGAACGTAGACATCAAGGACACCAGCAAGCTGACCACTAGTGACTATGAAGTCACGATGCAGGAAGGTAATAGATATTCGGTGCGCCGTCTTTCCGATGGCCAAGCCATGGGCTCTTACAGCCTGGATGCTTCGCCTGCACCGGTGATTGATGGCTTCTCACTGAGCCTGGCGAGCGGGTCTGCGGTAAAGGGTGACAAGTTCACGATCATACCGACTCGTACCGGGGCGGCAGACATCTCCGCGCAGCTCAAGGATGCCTCTCAGCTGGCGTTCGCTGCACCGCTGTCCGCCACGCTTACAACCGGTAATAAAGGGTCTGGCAGTGTGACGCAGCCGACTTTGACGACCAAGCTGGATGTCAATGATGCTACCGCCAATGCTCAGATGCAGGCGGGTATCAAGAACGGCACGCCGGTCAAGATTGTATTTGGTGACGTCGCGAATGGCTCTCAGAGCTACTCAGTATTTAACACCAAGGGTGAATCCATCGGGACCGGTACTATCGTTCCAGGCAACAACAACAAGGTTGCTGTCAATGTTCCTGTACTGGATAACACTGGCAATGCGGTACTGAATACAGACGGAACGGCCAAAACGTTCTCGTTTGAAATGACGGTGAGCGGCTCTCCATCCAAGGATGACAGCCTCACGGTGTCGTTCAACAAGAGCGGTGCCTCTGATAACCGCAACGCTCAGCAACTGCTGAATCTGCAAACCAAGAATGCGGTGGGCGTCAGTGGTGGGAGTGTAGGAACCAGCATTACTGGTGCTTATAGCTCATTGATTGAGCGAGTAGGGGCTATTACAAGTCAGGCCGAGCTCGATACCAAGGCAACGAGCGCTGTGCTGACCCAAGCAAAAGACAGTCGTGATTCGGTATCAGGTGTCAACCTGGACGAAGAGGCGGCCAACCTGGTCAAGTTTCAACAGTATTACAACGCGTCTGCGCAGGTAATCTCGATCGCCCGCAGCACGTTCGATACGCTGATCAACGCAGTTCGATAGAGGCTTTATTCATGCGCATCTCTACTTCACAAATGTTTGCTTCGAATATTGCCGGATATCAGAACGGCTATTCGAGCATTGTTAAAACCCAACAGCAGATCTCCAGCGGCGTTCGTATCCAGACGCCGGCTGACGATCCTGTTGGCGCTGCTCGTCTGCTTCAGTTGGAGCAGCAACAGGCTCAGCTTGGACAATACAAAGGCAATCTGGATACGGCGAAAAATAGTTTGCTGCAAGAGGAAAGCGTTCTTACGTCTGTAAATAATATGTTACAGCGGGCGCGTGAACTTGCACTGTCGGCAGGAAATGGCGCTTACTCAGATAAGGATCGAAGCTCGGTTGCTGCAGAGTTAGATCAAATCCAGCAACAGCTCCTAACGGCGATGAATAGCCGTGACTCGAATGGCCAATATTTGTTTGGCGGTTCAAAGAGCGGAGAGGCACCGTTTACCCAGAATCCAGACGGTACTTACAGCTACGTTGGTGATCAAGGATCTCTTGACCTGCAGGTCTCCAGCTCTATGCGGCTGTCTTCCAACGATAGCGGTTGGAGCGTTTTTGAGAGTGTATCTAATAATGCTCGCACTGAATCTCAGGTGACAGCTTTTCCTGCCAGTGGTCAGAAGGCGTTTCTTGGTCAGGGTGTTGTAACTAACAATCAAACCTTTAGCAGTTCGTATGCTAGCGGCGCTCCCTATGTGGTAGAGCTGACAAGTAGCAAGGAGTACAAGGTTTATAGCAAGGCAGATCCTAGCCAGGCCTTGGCAACAGGTACAATCGACCCAGCAAAGTCTACAAATAATATTTCGTTCCGCGGTGTAGATTTTTCATTGGGTATTAGCGGCCTGTCAAAAGACTCTACTGTTTTAGATTCAGAGTTGACAGGGCATCAATTCGAGCTTTCCAGTGCGCCAGACAAATTTTCAGTTTCTGGTCAGAATGCATCGAATGTCCAGCTAAGTGGTGGGGCTGTTGTTGACTCTCAAGCCTATATCACGCAGTTTCCTGCGACTGGCGTTTCCATTAAATTCAGCAGTGCTACGGACTATGAAATTTATGCCCAACCTATAAGCGAGGGTAGTAAGCCTGTTGCGCAGGGATCATTAAGTGGCTCGTCGTTAACTTATGCAGGAGTTCAACTGCAAGTAGGCGGAACACCTCAGGCTGGAGACCAGCTAAGTGTGTCGCCAAAATCACAGACAACACAAGGTATCTTGGACACATTGTCCAATCTGTCTAAGGCGCTTAAAACCCCTGTAACGGGTAACGAGACGGCACAATTTAAATTGAATGAGTCACTTAACCTGGCAGTTAAAAATATTGATAGTGCCATGAGTAATGTTGACGCTACTCGGTCGTCTATTGGTGCACGGTTAAATACGATCGAGACGCTTTCGATCGAGAATGAAAGCTTGAATATGACCAACTCTTCTACCCAGGCGGATATTCGTGACACTGACATGGCTGAAGCGTCGTCTAAGCTTATACTTCAGCAAACTATGCTAGAGGCGGCTCAGGCATCCTTTGCACGAGTCAGCCAATTGAGCTTGTTTGATAAGCTTTAAATACAACGCAATAAAAAAGGCGAGCCTGGCTCGCCTTTTTTATTGCTGCCAGATTGGCAAAGGCAGCCTAATGTAGGTTTAGAACGGATGTGCTGCGGATAAAAGGTATAGAGAAAAACTAAAGCAGCATCAAAACAGGCCGAAATAGAGAGTAACCAGTTTAGGCCATCTGCTGTAAGCGGGTGGGGTGGCGAAGTTAGCCAACTGCTTGGGAAAGACTGAAGAAAATTCTCCTAAAGCAAAGTGAGCAAACGCCGATAACTTAAACGTAGG
>NZ_KI517367.1:3610067-4270067 GCF_000478505.2 Pseudomonas sp. HPB0071
AGGCCAACCAGCTGCCGAACGCTGTACTCAAGCTGCTCAACTAATCAGGGCTACTTTGTTGAAAGGGGAAGATGCGAAAGCATCTTCCCCTTTTTTGTTTGTGTCTTTTGTATGTGAAAGTCGCTACCAGCGGCACGTGAACTGCCTAATGCGGTTGAAGGCAGGACGCGGCATTTAGCATCTCTAGCTCCGCTGGGCCTGTCTTTGCCGGGGCTCTCTACGCCTTACTTGCCTTCCAAGAAATCTCTTGGCGCTTTTGTTTGAGCCAGGCAATTTCTGTTGTAGTGCTTTATAGAGACTAGGGTTTGTCTGAAAAGTCGGCCCGCATGCATCGCTCGATACAGGCCAGCGTTACCATGGCCTTGAAGCTGCTAGCCAGCTTGTCAAGGCGAGTACAGAGCCGACGCTTTTCCTTTAACCAACCGAATAGCCGTTCGATCACGTTACGCTGTTGATACTTGGGCCTATCAAACAGGCGAGGCAGATCTGTCCGGGGCTTGCGGTGCATCGTGCGCTGGGCAATCACCGGCTGCATACCGAAGCGGTCGCAATAGCGACGCAACCCTTCACTATCGTAGCCCTTGTCCGCGATCACTGTCCGGCAACGCTTGCGTGGTCTGCCCTGAGAGCCAGGAAGACGCACCTGATCTAGTAACGGAATAAAGTTGCGCGAATCGGCCTGCTGACCAGGCGAGAGGGTAAAGCTCAGCGGATAACCATTGGCATCGCAAAGCAGGTGAATCTTGGTACCTAACCCACCCCAGCTGCGTCCCAGGCAATGATCTACAGGTTCGTCCGGGCCCCTTTTTTTCCGCCTCCTGCCGCGGCACGGGTAGCTCGAATGGTCGTAGAGTCCACCATCCAGGTATCCAGATCGATAAAGCCATCCTGGCGAAGCCGCAGATGCAGACGAGTCAATACGCGCTCAAACGTTCCGTCGTCCCGCCATTGGCGAAAACGCTGATAGACCGTTTTCCAAGGGCCGTAGCGTTCGGGTAGATCACGCCATTTGGCGCCGGAGCAAAGGATCCAGAAGATACCATTGAGCCTCTGTCGATCATCCCGGCGAGGACGGCCCATGGTCTGGGGAGGAGAAACGATGTCTTCAATCAATGCCCAGCGCTGACTCGAAAGCTCGTAGCGACCTGTCATGTCTGCCTCCGCTTGCCACAACGGCATTAGGCTAACAAACGCGACTTTTCAGACAAACCCTAATAAGGTAAATCTGGTAGTTATTATAAAGCAGTCATTTAATTGGCTGTATAACTAATAGTGCCAACTTTGTGAGTGGCGGGGCAGCTAATCAATAAATCATGTTTTTCTAAAGTAAATTAGCGAAGAGCCGAAATAGAGAGTAACCAGTTTAGGCCATCTGCTGTAGGCGGGTGGGGTGGCGAAGTTAGCCAACTGCTTGGGAAAGACTGAAGAAAATTCTCCTAAAGCAAAGTGAGCAAACGCCGATAACTTAAACGTAGGTTCTCCAGGCCATTGAGGCAACCGCCAGGCCGGGGTATCAATCAAATGACTTTTGTGAGTATCTCATCATGGCTATGACCGTAAACACTAACGTTGCCTCCTTGTCTGTTCAGAAGAACCTGAACCGTGCTTCCGACAGCCTGAGCAGCTCCATGCAGCGCCTGTCCTCTGGCCTGAAAATCAACAGCGCCAAAGATGACGCCGCCGGCCTGCAGATCGCCAACCGTCTGACCAGCCAGATCCGTGGTCTGAACGTTGCTGTAAAGAACGCCAACGACGGCATCTCCATCGCCCAGACAGCTGAAGGCGCTCTGCAAGAGTCCACCAACATTTTGCAGCGTATGCGCGAACTGGCCCTGCAGTCCCGTAACGACAGCAACAGCGAAAAAGACCGTAACGCACTGAATGCTGAATTCACTGCAATGACCGAAGAACTGAGCCGTATTGCCAATACGACTACCTTTGGTAAGGACAAGCAGCTGTTGGACGGCTCTGCCGGCAACATGCAGTTCCAGGTAGGTGCGAACACTGGCACCAACGAAGTAATCGAAATCGACCTGAGCACTGGCTTTGATGCCACCACTCTGGGTGTTGCCGGTCTTGGCATCACAGGTGCGGACAACGCTACGACTCATACTGCAGTAGACGCAGCTATCACCGCGATCGACACCGCTATGGATACCATCAACTCCAAGCGTGCCGACCTGGGTGCGGTGCAGAACCGTATGAGCAGCACAATCTCCAACCTGCAGAACATCAGCGAGAACGCTACTGCCGCTCGCAGCCGTACTCAGGATGCTGACTTTGCTGCCGAAACATCAGAAATGACCAAGCAGCAGACCCTGCAGCAGGCTTCGACTGCGATCCTGGCCCAGGCCAACCAGCTGCCGAACGCTGTACTCAAGCTGCTCCAGTAATGAGCGTTTAGTCGCTAGCAACGAGGGGGTGCGAAAGCACCTCCTCGTTTTCTTGTTTGTGAGGTGATGACATGGACATGAATGTCAAGCTGAATACGGTTTACGCCCACAGCGGAAACTCCGCCAAGGCGGAAACAAGTGCCGGCGACCGTCAGTCTTTAAATGATTCTGCTTTGGCAAAAGCAAAAACACCTAAGCCGGATGCCAAAGAAGTAGAGCAAGCCGTTAAAAGTATCCAGGATTTTGTCGACTCGGTGCAGCGCAATCTCAAGTTTTCTATTGACGAAAGCACCGGAGATGTCGTCGTCAAGGTTATTGCCAAAGCCAGTGGTGAGTTAATCCGGCAGATTCCTTCAGAGGAAGCACTCAAACTGGCTCAAAGCTTAAAGGGTGACAATATCGCGCTTCTTCAGGATAAGGTTTAAAACTGGCCTGGATAATGCTTACTTAAAACCATGATGACTAGATAGTCAAAATTTTATTGAGGCGAAAATCATGGCAGGTATTTCGTTTAGTGGCCTTGGGTCAAGTGTCGATACAAAATCTATCGTTTCAGCGCTAGTTAATGCTGAAAAAGCACCCAAGCAGAATCAGATCGATACTCAGACCAAAAAAGCCAATACTACACTTTCGGCAATTGGTAGTCTGAAAAGTGCTTTGGAAACGTTCCAGAGTGCGGTAAAAAAACTTAACAGCGAGTCTGCTTTTGTTGGGTTAACTGCCAAGTCATCCAACGAAAAGACTGTCACTGTCACTTCCAGCACTGGTTCTGTAAATGGCAGTTATTCCCTTGATGTTAAAAATCTTGCAACCAGTTCCAAAGTGGCTACTCAAGTCATGGCGGCTGGCGTAACGACTGCTGATGCCGGTAAGCTGACTATTACTCAGGGTTCCGCCTCGGGCACAGGCAGTTCTTATGACGTCGATATTCCGGCTGGATCATCTCTATCTGAAGTGCGCGATGCGATTAACCAGCAGCTGCAAAGTAAGGGTATCACCGCTAACATCTTGACTGACTCATCAGGCAGCCGGCTTGTCTTGAGTTCAACGACAGCTGGAGCGGGTACTGATCTTTCGATCACTACAGGCGATAGTGCGCTTACTGCTTTCGCAGTTGATGGCACGACTCAGGTGAAGGATGCTAACGGTAAGCTCGTTAGTGGTTTCGTAGAGGCGCGTCCGGTGGATGCCAGCTTTACGGTTGATGGTTTGGAGATGACCAGTCCAAGTAATACACTGGACAAGACTATCAGTGGGCTTACCCTAACGTTAAGTGGAGTAGGTACTTCTACCGTATCTGTTTCCACTGATAAGGATGGTCTTAAAAAGTCTGTTCAAACGTTTGTTGATGCTTACAACGCATTGATGCAGACTACCAGCTCCCTGACTAAAGTCTCTTCTACCGTAGCTTCGGACTCTTCAAGCACTACAGCAGCTGCGCTTACAGGCGATGCTACTGTGCGGAGTCTTCTAAGTGATATTCGTAATGAACTTACGAACGTACAGAACTCTAGCACGGGTGGAATTAGTATGCTGTCCCAGTTAGGTATCATGACCAAGCAGGACGGTACGCTTGAAGTTAACAGTACCAAGCTGGATAAGGCTCTGACTGAAAACTATTCCGCTGTTGCAGGCTTTTTCACTGGCGACTCAGGACTTCTAAAAAGACTTGATAGCAGAGTTGATAGCTATACTCAGTCGAAGGGTATTCTTGATAGTAGGAAAATCAGTCTTCAAACTACCTTGGATAGTTTGACTGACCAGCAGTCAGCGCTTGATCTTCGAATTGAGAAGCTTGAAGAGACTTTGAACGCCAAGTATAACGCGATGGATAGTTTGGTAGCTCAGTTAAATGCTACCAGTACAAGCTTGATGACGACGCTAAACGCGTTAAACAACAGGAAAGAATGATTTCTTGATGTGAAAAAAGCCCGCCTTGTGCGGGCTTTTTTGTTTTAAAGCTTTCATTCGTCAGGCCGATATAAAGACATCGAAACCGAGTACGTGAGGAGCTCATTCATGTATGCCAAATCAGCTATGCGTCATTACCAGCAGGTAAACACGCACGCTCAAGTATTGGAAGCCAGTCCTCATCGACTGGTTCAGTTGCTAATGGAGACGGGTTTAACGAGGCTTGCTCAAGCAAAAGGAGCTATGGCTCGCGGTCAGGTTGCTGAAAAAGGCGTTCTGATTGGTAAGGCAATTGATATCATCGGTGGCTTGCGTGAAGCATTGGATCCTGAGAAAGGGGGGAAGATAGCCCTTAATCTTAATGATCTGTATGTCTATATGACACAACGTTTGATCGAGGCGAACCAGCATAACGATGAAACAAAAATAGATGAGGTTGCCAAGCTGTTACGCACCGTCAAAGAAGGTTGGGATGGCATAGCGCCTACAGCCTAAGAAAATCGGAGATCGCGTTATGTCACTGGCTATTCAGCGAATAGATGAGGCGCGGGAAGCTATGGCTACCGCACTCGATAATCAAGATTGGGACGCAATAGGGCCCTTGGATATAGCTTGCCGTTTATACATAGACGAAGCTATGCAAGAGCAGCCACGTAATGATTATGCTTTGCGTTTAAGTTTAGAGGAATTGCTCTCTTTTTACGGGAAGCTGATCTATGCTAGTCGGATGCAGCGTAACGAGCTTGCAAAAAAAGCAACCCGAGTAAAGCGATCCCAAAAAGCAGCCAATGTTTACAAGTTATTTGGCTAAGAATACGACCAGCGGAATAAATTTAAAGTAAGAAAAACACGTCATAAAATTGACTCTGTTCCCACTTTTGACTTTACTAGGGCTATGCCTGTTAGTGGTCTTTGGCGGAAAGGGAATAATTGAAGATGTGGCGTGAAACTAAAATCCTCCTGATAGAAGATGACGCGAAGCGTCGCCACGATCTTGCCGTCATTCTGGCCTTTCTAGGCGAAGAGCATGTCGCCTGTACGAGTGCTGATTGGGAGCAGGCTGTCGAGTCGTTTGAAAGTAGTCGAGCGGTACTGTGTGTTTTGCTGGGCCAGATCGACGCGCAGGGGGGGAGCGTCGAGCTGCTAAAAAAGCTTGCAGCGTTTGACGAGGTCCTCCCTATTCTATTGCTAGGTGCCGTCACGTACAGCGACTGGCCGGATGATGTCCGGCGGCGCATCCTGGCGACCTTAGAGGTTCCGGTTAAATACAACCAGCTGCTCGACTCGCTCCATCGCGCTCAGGTCTATCGGGATATGTATGATCAGGCGCGAGACCGCGGACGCCAGCGTGAGCCCAATCTTTTCCGTAGCCTGGTCGGCACCAGCCGCGCCATTCAGGGCGTGCGGAAGATGATGCAGCAAGTCGCGGATACCGAAGCCAGTGTCTTGATTCTCGGTGAGTCAGGTACAGGTAAGGAGGTTGTTGCGCGCAATCTGCATTTCCATTCAAAACGTAAAGACGGCCCTTTTGTTCCAGTAAACTGCGGCGCTATTCCAGCTGAGTTGCTGGAAAGTGAGCTGTTCGGTCATGAGAAGGGTGCGTTTACCGGGGCCATTACCAACCGCGCCGGGCGGTTCGAGCTGGCCAACACCGGTACGCTTTTCCTGGACGAGATCGGCGATATGCCACTCAACATGCAGGTCAAGCTGTTACGTGTGTTGCAGGAGCGTACCTACGAGCGTGTGGGCAGTAACAAGACTCAAACAGTCGATGTGCGCATCATTGCAGCAACTCACAAGAATCTCGAGAAGATGATCGAGGATGGGTCCTTCCGTGAGGACTTGTTCTATCGTCTTAACGTTTTTCCAATCGATATGCCGCCCCTGCGGGATCGTGCAGAAGATATTCCGCTGCTCATCAATGAGTTAATTTCCCGTATGGAGCATGAAAAGCGCGGCTCCATCCGCTTTAACTCGGCGGCTATTATGTCGCTGTGCCGGCACAGCTGGCCGGGTAACGTGCGTGAGCTTGCCAACCTGGTTGAGCGACTGGCGATCATGCATCCCTATGGCGTTATCGGTGTAGCTGAGCTGCCACAGAAATTCCGTTACGTAGAAGATGAAAACGACGCAATGACCACGTCCTTGCGTGAAGAACTTGAAGAGCGGGAAGCGGTAGCGCTAGCCAGTCTTCCGGGGCCGGCAGCATCCTCTGCACTACTGCCGTCAGAAGGGCTGGATCTCAAGGATTATCTGGCGAATCTTGAGCAAAGCCTTATCCAGCAAGCCCTTGATGATGCTGGCGGTGTGGTCGCTCGGGCAGCCGAGCGCTTGCGTATCAGGCGTACTACTCTGGTCGAAAAGATGCGCAAGTATGGTATGGGCCGCCGTGAGGACGAACTGGCGGATGAGGAGTAACGCTTGCCTCTGAGGCGCCTCTACTAACGGCACGCAGCTTGCACACTCTCTGTTTGGTGACGACTTCCTGTCATTAAACAGAGAGTACCGCATGAGTTCATCTGTAACGCCAGTTCCTTCTAATACGCCTTCTACGGATGACGTCAGACGAACACTTGAGCAGGCTAGTGTTCTGTTTGAGCCCATCTCCGATCTGTTCAATGAGCCGTATGGCTGGCTTGAAGATCGTCTATCGGATCTGAAAGGTGAGCTTGCACGCGAAACCGCCCAACGTGTTCAGGAGTTGGCAGAGAAGGAGCGGCTGGCTAACCGACTGCAAAGTCTTCTCGATATTCTTCCGGCTGGCATCATCGTTCTGGATGGGCAGGGCGTTGTCTGCGAGGCCAATCCTATTGTAGTCGGTCTACTAGGCGAGCCGCTGGTAGGTACGCTTTGGCGGGACGTTATCGGTCGCTGCTTCGCGCCTCGCAAAGATGATGGGCATGAGATATCACTCAAAAGTGGTCGTCGGGTGTCATTGGCGACACGCTCGCTGGATGGTGAACCCGGTCAGCTCATCATGCTGAGCGATATGACTGAAACGCGCCGCCTTCAGGAGCAGTTGGCTCGCCATGAGCGCTTATCCTCCATGGGGCGCATGGTTGCTTCGCTTGCACATCAGATTCGTACCCCCTTATCTGCCGCCATGTTGTATGCAGGTCACCTGTCTGAGCGACCCCAGCCATTCGAGCAGCAGCAACGATTTGCCAGCCGACTCAAAGATCGCCTCCATGAGCTTGAGAACCAGGTTCAGGATATGTTGATCTTTGCGCGCGGTGAGCTGCCGCTCAATGATCGAGTTTCTCCCGTTCAGTTGTTCGCTGCCATCCAGTCAATTGCCAATCCCTACCTGGAAGATCTGCAACTGCGATGGCAATGCGACGCATTTGTAGGAGAGGTACTTTGTAACCGGGACACGTTTGTAGGTGCAGTGATGAATGTTGTCCATAACGCTGTACAGGCCGCAGGCAAGACCGCGCGGTACAAGATTCACGCGTACGCCAGGCAGGACACCCTGAGGTTGTCCATCAGCGACAGCGGCCCTGGTATGACCGTTGAAACAGTAAGGCGGCTTGGCGAGCCATTTTTCACCACCAAACCCATGGGAACCGGCCTGGGCATGACTGTAGCCAGGACCGTAGCCAAGGCTCACCACGGCGACCTGTTGATTCGCTCCAGGCCAGGCAGGGGAACCTGTATGACATTTGTCTTGCCGCTTCATGGACCGCGATTGGTGCTGATGGAGAATCCCCTATGAGCGCTCGTATTCTGCTGGTAGAAGACGATGCAGCCCTGCGCGAAGCACTGGAGGATACGCTAGAGGTCGGTGGCTTCGACTTCGACTCGGTCGACAGTGCAGAGTCTGCATTGGTAGCACTGGGTCAGAGCGCCTATGGGCTGGTCATCAGCGATGTGAACATGGGCGGCATGGATGGCCATCAGCTCATGGCATGTATTCAGCAGAAGCAATGGCACGTACCGGTCCTGCTGATGACCGCGTTTGGCTCCATTCAGCGTGCTGTGGACGCTATGCGGCAAGGCGCTGTGGATTATCTGGTCAAGCCATTCGACCCTCGGGTGCTGCTGGAGCGAGTCGAGCGTTATGTAAGCCATTCAGTCGCTGATGAACAAGACAGTCCTGTTGCCCAAGAGCCGGCAAGTCGTCAGCTCCTGGCCTTGGCGGCCCGGGTTGCAAAAAGTGACTCAACCGTGCTGATTTCTGGCGAATCCGGTACAGGGAAAGAAGTATTGGCTCGTTATATCCATCTGCAATCAACGCGTGCAGCCGGACCTTTCGTAGCCATCAACTGCGCAGCCATCCCGGATAACATGCTTGAAGCCACCTTGTTTGGTCATGAGAAGGGCGCTTTTACCGGTGCCATAGCCTCACAGCCAGGCAAGTTCGAGTTGGCTGATGGTGGCACCATTCTGCTGGATGAAGTATCCGAGATGCCATTAGGGTTACAGGCCAAGCTTCTGCGGGTGCTTCAAGAGCGAGAAGTAGAGCGTGTTGGTGCACGCAAACCCAAGCAGGTGGATATTCGAGTGTTGGCAACCACCAACCGGGACCTTTCTTCTGAGGTAGCCGCCGGGCGCTTTCGAGAAGACTTGTATTATCGACTGTCTGTTTTTCCCTTGGCATGGCGACCGCTTCGTGAGCGCCCTGCGGATATTCTGCCGCTTGCAGATCGGCTTTTGAAAAAGCATGCCGCCAGGGCAGGGCAGAGCGGTATTGTGTTTTCGGAAGGAGCTGCCAGGCTGCTTCAGCACTACGGTTGGCCCGGAAATGTTCGCGAATTGGATAATGCGGTTCAGCGAGCCTTGATTCTGCAGCAGGCGGGTACCATTGAGCCTGAAGACCTATGCCTTGACGGTGCTCCCGGATTTTTTGCGCGTGATATCGCCCCGCCAGTGGCTGCAGTCAAAGCGCCTTTAAGTTCTACCGCTCTTGATGAATCACTAACTGCGGGAGCGTTGGAGGATGACCTGCGTCGTCGTGAATTCGAGGTCATCATGGAAACATTACGTGCTGAGCGAGGAAGGCGTAAGGAAGCGGCTGATCGGTTGGGTATCAGTGCACGCACCCTACGTTACAAGCTTGCACAGATGCGTGAGGCCGGTATTGATATCGAAGCCTATCTCTATGCCAGCTAGACCCCGGCCATGAGCCGGGGTCAAAGGCGTCAATCACTAGAGCTCAGGTCCATCTCTTTGTACCGAACCAGTCGGCTGCGGTGCTTGAAGCGGTAGCCCAGCCAGATCAGCAGGAACAGAGGGATGCTGATGTAGGTTGCTGCCAGACCTGCCCAGTCGATCTGCTCGCCAATAAGCGCCGTGTAGTTCTGCCCCATGGTAATGAATAGGCACAGAGCGAACGCAAGAAGCGGCCCGAAGGGGAAGAGTTTGGCCCGGTAGGGCAGGTCTTCGAGTCTTCCACCTTGAGCGACATAGCCTTTGCGGAATCGATAATGGGAAATGGCAATACCCAGCCAGGCAATGAAGCCACACATGCCTGAGGTATTCAGAAGCCAGGTATAAAGCACCTTATCGCCAACAATCGAAGTCAAAAAGCACAGGGCGCCTACCAGTGTAGTCGCGTACAGAGCATTACGTGGAATGCCGTTTCGCGAGACCTTGGCAAACAGACGGGGGGCTTTACCCTGCTCGGCCAGGCTAAACAGCATGCGCGTCGAGGCGTACATGCCAGAAGTTCCGGCAGAGAGAATGGCAGAAAGAATGACAGCATTCATGACGCCAGCTGCAGCAGCGAAGCCTGCACGTTCAAACAACAGCGTAAACGGGGAAACGCTAATGTCACTGGCTTCGTTTTGCAGCAAGCGTGGGTCGGTATAAGGGATCAGCATGGCAATTACAAAAATCGCCAGAATGTAGAACATCAGGATGCGCCAGAAAACCTGGCGGATAGCGATCGGAATGTTCTTTTTCGGATTTTCGGACTCACCTGCTGCCACGCCAATCAGCTCGGTTCCCTGGAAAGAGAAGCCGGCAATCATGGCCACGCCTACCATGGCCTGAAGACCACCCACGAAAGGCGCTTCACCAAGCGTGAAATTGGAGAAACCTGGGGCTTCAACGCCGTGCATAATGCCAAAGATGCTGGCTAGACCAATGCCAATAAAGATGACTACTGTCAGTACCTTGATCAGGGCAAACCAGAATTCGCTTTCTCCAAATCCGCGCGCTGAAAAGACATTGAGCAGGAACATCAAGGCAAGAAAGCCCGCGCTCCAGATGATTCCGGGAACATCCGGAAACCAGAAGCTCATGATCAGCTGCGCAGCGACAAGCTCGGCTGCAATCGTCACCGCCCAGTTATACCAATAGTTCCAACCCAGGGCGAAGCCAAAGCCATCTTCAACGAAGCGGCTTCCATAGGTGCTAAAGGAACCTGAGACGGGCATATAGGCCGCCATCTCGCCGAGGCTCGTCATGAGGAAATACACCATTAGACCAATCAGGGCATAGGCGAGCAGGGCACCACCAGGACCTGCTGAGGCAATGGTCGCGCCTGACGCAACGAAAAGTCCTGTGCCGATCGAGCCCCCAATGGCAATCATGTTCAGATGCCTAGGTTTCAGTACCCGGTTCAGGTGAGGCTTTTCCGCCGTGGTGGCTTGCTCTGCTGTAGATTGCCCCTGCGAGGCGGTCGGTTGTTCCGGAGGGAGGGAGACGGCAGTCATAAACAAAAGGTCCAACTAGGGCAGCAAGGGTCTGGTGATAGGCTCCAGACTCGGATAGTGCTCACCGGTATTGCCAGTGAAAGGGTTCTTACAGTGCAGGCAACTGCCTATGGCAGCACCTGATTGCAAAGCAGAGTTTGCAAAAAGGGCGGGAGTGTACAGCAAAAGGAAAACACGGGGCGCTTGATCGCCATTGAATTTCTGCATGAACGCTACCGTATGAAGCCTGGATGCGCCCATAAAAAAACCCAGCCATTGGCTGGGTTTTGAATTTGGCTCCGCGACCTGGACTCGAACCAGGGACCCAATGATTAACAGTCATTTGCTCTACCGACTGAGCTATCGCGGAACAACAAAACGTATCTTACTGATTGCTAAGGAGAAGTCAACACTTCTCCTTAGACAAAAAACACGCTTAGAGAACTTCGGCGATAGCCTTGATAACCGCGTCCAGATTGTTCCTGTTCAGTGCCGCTACACAGATTCTGCCAGTTCCTACCGCGTAGATACCAAACTCAGCTTTCAGGCGATCAACTTGGTCGGTCGTCAGTCCTGAATAGGAGAACATGCCGCGCTGTCCATTGACGAAGCTGAAATCGCGTTTGGCACCGGCTGTATTGAGTCCTTCCACCAGAGCATGGCGCATGCTACGGATGCGATCACGCATTTCTGCCAGTTCGGCCTCCCACATTGCGCGTAGCTCTGGATCGCGCAGAACAGTCGCAACGATCGTGGCACCGTGCGTCGGCGGATTGGAGTAATTGGTGCGTACCACACGCTTGACTTGCGACAGCACTCGAGCGGTTTCCTCTCGATCAGCCGTTACGATCGAAAGTGCGCCGACGCGCTCGCCATAGAGAGAAAATGATTTTGAGAACGAGCTAGAAACGAAAAAGGTCAGGCCTGATTCGGCAAACAGGCGGACAGCAGCAGCATCTTCCTCGATGCCATCGCCAAATCCCTGATAAGCGATATCCAGGAAGGGCACGTGCTCTCGCGTCTTGATGACTTCCAGCACTTCCTTCCAGTCGTCCAGCTGCAGATCGACACCGGTCGGGTTATGGCAGCATGCATGCAATACCACAATGGAATGCGGAGGAAGGGCGTTAAGGTCTTCCAGCAGGCCGCCGCGGTTCAGACCATTCGTGGCAGCATGGTAGTAGCGATAGTTTTGTACAGGGAAGCCTGCCGCCTCGAACAGGGCACGATGGTTCTCCCAGCTCGGATCACTGATGGCTACCGTGGCATCAGGCAGGAGACGCTTGAGAAAATCAGCGCCAACCTTTAATGCACCGGTTCCACCCAATGCCTGAATAGTAGCAACACGGCCTTCACTGATCAGTGAAGAGCCCTGACCGAACAGCAGGGTTTGCACTGCTTCGTCATAAGCGGCAATACCGTCAATGGGCAGGTATCCACGCGGCGCGCGGGCTACAACGCGTTTCTTTTCCGCTTCTTCTACGGCGCGTAGCAGGGGGATGCGGCCCTGCTCGTCGTAATAGACACCAACGCCCAGGTTAACCTTGGTAGGGCGGGCATCGGCATTGAAGGCTTCGTTTAGGCCCAGGATTGGATCGCGGGCAGCCATTTCGACGGCAGAGAACAAACTCATTGTGCGCAAGCTCGATTTAGAAGAATGAAAACACGCACAAGACCCGATTGCCGTTGTGCGCAAGCGGGGAGACAGTATAGCGGGCATCGTCTGTCGGAGCGACAAAAAACAGGTCCCGCCTGGCAGTAACTAGACTAATGTTCAATGCTTGAAAAATATGCTGTCAGGACGCATCTAAAAGAGTCTGAATGGCAATGTCATTCCAGGAGTACAGACAACGAAACGCTGGGTTCGTGTTGGTTATTTGGGGTGCATCTCGGGCAGGATGGCTCTCTGCACCTCCTCTTGAGGAAGCTCATGTCTGCATTTCAATTGTCTACACGTTATACCCCGGCTGGTGATCAGCCGGAGGCGATTCGCCAGATGGTCGAAGGGATCAATGCTGGTCTGTCACATCAAACCTTGCTGGGTGTGACCGGTTCGGGCAAAACCTTCAGTATCGCCAACGTCATCGCTCAGATTCAGCGACCCACGATCGTGCTGGCGCCCAATAAAACATTGGCGGCTCAGCTGTACGGCGAATTCAAGGCCTTTTTTCCTGATAATGCCGTCGAGTACTTCGTCTCTTACTATGACTACTATCAGCCAGAAGCCTATGTGCCTTCCTCGGATACCTTTATCGAGAAGGATTCGTCTATCAACGACCACATTGAGCAGATGCGACTGTCGGCAACCAAGGCATTATTGGAGCGCCGTGATGCAATCATCGTAGCGTCAGTATCCTCCATCTACGGCCTGGGCGATCCCAAGGCTTACCTCAAGATGGTGCTGCATCTGGATCGCGGAGATCGTATCGATCAGCGCACGCTGCTACGGCGTCTGACTGAATTACAGTATTCGCGCAACGATATGGAGTTCTCCCGTGCAACGTTTCGGGTGCGTGGTGATGTGATCGATATTTACCCGGCTGAGTCTGACCTTGAGGCTATTCGCGTAGAGCTATTTGATGACGAGGTGGAAAATCTTTCGGCCTTCGATCCCTTGACGGGGGAGGTCATCAGAAAGCTGCCGCGTTTTACCTTCTATCCCAAGACGCATTACGCCACGCCACGCGATACGCTGCTTGAGGCCATTGAGCATATCAAGGCGGAGCTCAAGGATCGGCTGGAATTCCTGCGTACGCAAAACCGCCTGCTTGAGGCGCAGCGACTTGAACAGCGAACCCGCTTTGATCTGGAAATGATCATGGAGTTGGGTTACTGCAATGGCATCGAAAACTACTCACGGTATCTGTCCGGGCGTGCTCCGGGTGAGCCGCCGCCAACCCTGTATGACTATCTACCTCCTGATGCGCTGCTGGTGATCGACGAATCTCACGTAACCGTGCCGCAGATAGGGGCAATGTTCAAAGGTGATCGCTCACGCAAAGAGACGCTGGTCGAGTATGGCTTCCGACTGCCTTCGGCTCTGGATAATCGCCCGCTGCGATTCGAGGAGTGGGAAGCGGGGAGTCCGCAAACCATATTTGTATCAGCAACGCCAGGGCCTTATGAAGCAGAGCATGCCGGCCGTGTTATTGAGCAGGTGGTGCGCCCGACAGGCCTGGTCGATCCGGAGATTGAAATCCGCCCGGCAACGACACAGGTAGATGATCTGCTTTCTGAAATCCGCTTGCGAGTAGCCAAGGATGAGCGTGTCCTGGTGACAACCCTTACCAAGCGCATGGCTGAAGACCTGACGGACTATCTGGCCGATCATGATGTTCGGGTTCGCTATTTGCACTCTGACATCGATACGGTAGAGCGGGTCGAGATCATTCGCGATCTTCGAATGGGAACGTTTGATGTGCTCGTCGGTATCAACCTGCTCCGTGAGGGACTGGATATGCCGGAGGTTTCGCTGGTTGCCATCTTGGATGCTGACAAGGAAGGCTTCTTGCGTTCAGAGCGTTCTCTTATCCAGACGATTGGTCGTGCAGCACGTAACCTGAGCGGCAAGGCGATTCTCTATGCCGATTCGATGACAGGCTCCATGCAGCGTGCCATTGATGAAACAGAGCGGCGCCGAGCCAAGCAATTGGCCTTTAACGAGGCTAACGGTATTGTGCCTAAGGGAATCAAGAAGGATATCCGCGATATCATGGAAGGTGCGGCTGTTCCGGGTGCCCGCGGTAAGCGTCGTGCCGCCAAGGCAGCCGAGGACAGCGGTCGTTATGAGGCCGAGCTGCGTTCACCGGCAGATATCACCAAGCGGATCGCTCAGCTTGAAGAGCGTATGCTCAAGCTGGCGCGTGATCTGGAATTTGAAGCCGCAGCCAAACTGCGTGATGAAATCCAGCAACTGCGTGAACGCCTCATGGCGGCTTGAGTGAGTGTCTAACACAAAGGCCCGGTCCTAAAGCCGGGCCTTTGTGTTTTCGGCGCTGGAAGCCAAGGCTTGCCCGCTGCTACCATCTCCTTTTGTATTGTTCTGTGTCGAGACCTCCCATGACCACTGTTCGCACGCGTATCGCACCGTCGCCTACTGGCGATCCCCATGTCGGTACCGCTTACATCGCCTTGTTCAATCTCTGCTTTGCTCGTCAGCATGGCGGTCAGTTCATCCTGCGTATCGAGGATACCGATCAGCTTCGCTCTACACGTGAGTCTGAACAGCAGATCTATGATGCGCTACGTTGGCTGGGTATCGAATGGGACGAGGGTCCTGACGTAGGAGGTCCACATGGACCTTATCGCCAGAGTGAGCGGGGTGAGATTTATAAGAAGTACTCCGACGAGCTTGTCTCCAAGGGACATGCGTTCCCATGCTTCTGCTCGGCCGAGCGTCTTGATCAGGTGCGTGCCGAGCAGACGGCCCGCAAAGAAACGCCCCGTTATGATGGACACTGCATGCATATCGATCCTGCCGAGGCGCAGCGTCGTATTGCTGAGGGTGAATCCCATGTCATACGAATGAAGGTGCCAACAGAAGGCATCTGCGTCGTGCCGGATATGCTGCGCGGCAATGTCGAAATTCCGTGGGACCGCATGGACATGCAGGTTCTAATGAAGGCAGACGGCTTGCCGACATACTTCCTGGCTAACGTGGTCGATGACCACTTGATGGGCATTACTCACGTTTTGCGTGGCGAAGAGTGGCTGCCTTCCGCACCCAAGCTCATCAAGCTGTACGAATACTTTGGCTGGGAGCAACCCGCACTGTGCTATATGCCGCTGCTGCGTAATCCAGACAAGAGCAAACTTTCCAAGCGCAAGAACCCGACGTCCGTAACGTTCTATGAGCGTATGGGATATTTGCCCCAGGCCATGTTGAACTACTTGGGCCGGATGGGTTGGTCAATGCCGGACGAGCGTGAAAAGTTCACGTTGGCTGAGATGATCGAGCACTTCGATATCAATCGTATCTCGCTTGGCGGCCCCATTTTCGACATTGAAAAACTGTCTTGGCTAAACGGACAGTGGATCCGTGAGCTGAGCGTGGAGGCATTTGCTGCCGAGGTTCAGAAATGGGCGCTCAACCCTGACTACCTGATGAAGATCGCGCCTCACGTACAGGGGCGTGTTGAAACCTTCAGTCAGATTGCGCCGCTGGCCAGTTTCTTTTTTGCCGGCGCTTTGCCGCTGGATGCGGGGTTGTTTGCTCACAAGAAGCTTTCTCCAGATCAGGTGCGCCAGGTAATGCAGCTGACTCTCTGGAAGTTGGAATCGCTACGGCAGTGGACCAAGGATAATATTACGGCATGTATTCAAGGTGTAGCCGAGGGACTTGAGCTCAAACTGCGAGACGTGATGCCATTGATGTTTGCAGCTATCACTGGACAGGCCAGCTCTGTCTCGGTCCTTGATGCTATGGAAATTCTTGGTCCCGACCTCACACGCTTCCGCTTGCGTCAGGCCATAGAGCTGCTCGGGGGAGTATCCAAGAAAGAAAACAAGGAGTGGGAAAAGCTCTTGGCTACCTTGGGGTAATAGAAAAGGGCGACGTAAGCAATTGCGGCGCCCTTTTTTCTGGCCTTTTGAAGTGGCTGATTACCTTGCATCAAGGTGATGAGCATTACTCATGTAGATCGGTTGTTGTTGAGTAATCCAGCGCCTTGGGCTGGGTTCCCGCGGCTGCATGGTCTACCATGGCGCCCATTCGTTTAATGGGTGCCGGGAGTCCGGCCATTATGAGGTTACAATGAGCTGCGATTTTCTAGCGCAAGCCCTGCCAGGCGTGCAGAAACTTTCACCTTATGTTCCAGGCAAGCCAGTCGATGAGTTGGCGCGCGAATTGGGACTGGATCCTCAGCGTATCGTCAAGTTGGCGAGCAATGAAAATCCATTAGGCCCGAGTCCCAAGGCAACTGAGGCGATAAGAGCCGAGCTGGCTGAGCTGACACGTTACCCGGATGGCAATGGGTTTGAGCTCAAGCAGAAAATTGCCAGTCGATGCGGCGTCAATATCGATCAGATAGCCTTGGGCAACGGTTCTAACGATATTCTCGAGCTGGTTGCACGCGCTTACCTAGCTCCTGGTCTTAATGCGGTATTTAGCGAGCATGCATTTGCCGTATATCCTCTGGTGACGCAGGCAATTGGTGCCGAAGGTCGTGCAGTTCCCGCCGTGAATTGGGGGCATGATCTGGATGCAATGCTCAAGGCTATCGACGAGCATACGCGAATCGTCTTTTTGGCTAATCCCAATAACCCAACAGGTACCTGGTTTGGTCCACGCGCTTTGGCGGCCTTTCTGAAGGCAGTACCCGAGAATGTGTTGGTGGTGCTTGATGAAGCCTATATTGAGTATGCCGAGGGAGACGAGTTGCCGGATGGTTTGAGCTATCTGGCGGACCACCCCAATCTCATGGTTTCACGTACATTCTCCAAGGCTTATGGCTTGGCCTCGTTACGGGTGGGGTATGCCATTTCTTCAGTGCAGATTGCGGATGTATTGAATCGCGTACGACAGCCATTCAATGTCAACAGCCTTGCCTTGGTTGCAGCATGCGTGGCTATGGATGACGCTGATTACTTGGCTAAAAGTCGTCAGGTCAATGACGAGGGAATGGCTCAGTTTGAACAGAGTTTTCAGCAGCTGGGACTTTCCTGGATTCCTTCCAAGGGAAACTTTATCGCCGTTGATCTCGGGCAGCCGGCCGCGCCTGTTTATCAGGCATTGCTGCAAGAGGGTGTGATTGTCCGTCCGGTCGCTGGATACGGCATGCCAACATTCCTTCGTGTTTCTATTGGTACGAAAGAGGAAAACAGTCGTTTCCTTGAGGCGCTTGCCAAGGTGCTGGCTCGTGGTTGAATCGCAAAAAGTCCCCATGTTTGGTCGTCTCGTCGTAGTAGGACTTGGACTGATTGGCGGCTCGTTTGCCAAGGGCATGAAGGAGAGCGGCCTGTTTCATGAAGTGGTCGGCGTAGATCGGGATAGAGAAACACGGCGTCTAGCGGTTGAGTTAGAGGTTGTTGATAGCGCTGAGGCAGAGCTGGCCGTTGCTTGTCAGAATGCAGACGTTATCCAGTTGGCGGTTCCCATTCTTGCCATGGAACGAGTCCTTGCAGAGCTTGCGGCTCTCGACATCGGCCAGGCTGTGCTGACCGATGTTGGGAGTGCAAAAGGCAGCGTTGCCCGGGCAGCCAGAAAGGCCTTTGCCGGCAAAGCGCTCCGCTTCGTCCCAGGGCATCCAATCGCTGGTTCTGAAAAGAGTGGTGTTACGGCGGCTAATGGTCAGCTATTCAAGCGGCACAAAGTCATTCTTACACCCCTTGATGAGGCGGATGCTGAGGCGCTTGCAAATATTGATCTACTTTGGCGGGCACTGGGTGCTGACGTTGAATACATGACGGTTGACCACCATGATGAGGTGTTGGCTGCAACCAGTCACTTGCCGCATCTGCTGGCTTTTACCCTGGTTGATTCGCTCGCCCAGCGTAGTGAGAATCTTGAGATATTTCGTTATGCCGCTGGTGGCTTTCGAGACTTCACCCGTATCGCTGGCAGTGATCCGGTCATGTGGCACGATATTTTTCTAGCCAACCGGGAAGCCGTACTGCGGACACTGGATACATTTCGTGACGACCTGGATGCATTGCGTCAGGCTGTCATTACACAGGATGGGCATCAGCTGCTGGGTGTCTTTACCCGCGCCCGGGTTGCCCGCGAGCATTTCGGCAAAATACTGGCCCGCCGGGCCTATGTGGACGCTATGCAAACTAAAGATCTTACCTATATCGCCAATCCTGGCGGCTCGTTGTCCGGACGCGTTCGAGTGCCCGGAGATAAGTCCATTTCGCATCGATCAATCATGCTGGGCTCCCTGGCGGATGGAACGACAGAGGTGGAAGGGTTCCTTGAGGGTGAGGATGCCCTCGCTACGCTGCAGGCGTTCCGTGATATGGGGGTCGTCATCAAGGGGCCCACCAATGGTCGTGTAACCATTCATGGTGTGGGATTGCATGGCCTCAAGGCGCCTGCAGGTCCGCTATACCTAGGAAATTCAGGCACCTCAATGCGACTGTTGTCCGGGATTCTTTCCGCTCAGGCATTTGATACCACCCTGACCGGTGATGCCTCGCTCTCCAAGCGCCCCATGAACCGGGTTGCCGATCCATTGCGGGAGATGGGGGCTGTTATCGAAACAGCAGAGCAGGGACGGCCACCGATGACCATTCGCGGCGGACAGAAGCTCAAAGGTATCCATTACGACATGCCCATGGCCAGCGCCCAGGTTAAGTCCTGCCTATTGCTGGCAGGCCTGTATGCCGAAGGGGAGACATCGGTTACTGAGCCTGCTCCGACGCGTGATCACACCGAGCGAATGTTGCAGGGGTTTGGTTATCCGGTGACGGTAGAAGGTAATGTGGCAAGAGTGCGCTCGGGCTCCAGGCTCACTGCCAATCGTATCGAAGTACCTGCAGATATTTCCTCGGCAGCTTTTTTCCTCGTGGCCGGAAGCATTGCGGAAAACTCCGAGTTGGTTCTTGAGCACGTGGGTATCAATCCTACTCGTACCGGGGTCATCGATATCCTGCGCCTGATGGGTGGCGACATTACGCTTGAGAATCAGCGTGAGGTAGGGGGAGAACCTGTAGCTGATCTGCGCGTCCGTTCAGCTACGTTGAAGGGAATCGAAATACCGGAAGCGTTGGTGCCGCTGGCAATTGATGAGTTCCCGGTTCTGTTTGTTGCCGCCAGTTGTGCTCAGGGGCGTACCGTTCTGCGAGGCGCAGAAGAGCTACGTGTCAAGGAGTCTGACCGTATTCAGGTCATGGCCGATGGTTTGAAAGTACTGGGTGTAAGTGCTACTCCTACGCCTGATGGAATCGTGATCGAGGGCGGCTCCATGGGTGGCGGAGAAGTGGAAAGTCATGGTGATCATCGCATCGCAATGGCGTTTAGTGTGGCCTCGCTGCGAGCGAGCGCACCGATACGAATCCGTGATTGTGCAAATGTTGCAACTTCCTTTCCCGGCTTTCTTGAACTGGCAGCTAAAGCTGGGATTCGTGTGAAAGAAGAGGCTTCCGTATGATGAGTACCGCTCCGGTTATTACAGTCGATGGGCCTGGAGGCTCTGGGAAGGGCACTATCGCGGCACTTCTTTCCCGCCGTCTGGGCTGGAATCTACTGGACTCCGGAGCGCTTTATCGCCTGCTGGCCTTCGCAGCGCGCAACCATGGCGTTGACCTGACGAATGAGGAGTCACTCAAGGCGTTGGCGGCGTATCTGGACGTACAATTCCAGGCTGGGCATGAGCATGGTCAGCGCATTGTCCTAGAGGGGGAGGATGTTACCGACTTCATTCGAACCGAAGATATTGGGGCAGGCGCTTCACAGGTGGCGATCCTGCCGGCTGTACGTGAAGCGTTGTTGCAGCGACAGAAAGCCTTTCGCGAGGCGCCTGGCCTTATTGCGGATGGTCGGGATATGGGAACCGTAGTTTTCCCAGATGCGGAATTAAAGATATTTCTGACCGCTAGCGCCGAAGAACGCGCCAGACGGCGCTATCTTCAGTTGAAGAAAAAGGGCGAAAGTGTTAATTTGCCGGGTCTCCTCGAAGAGATTCGTGAGCGCGACGAGCGTGATACTCAGCGCACCGTCGCCCCACTCAAGCCGGCAGATGATGCCATTGTCCTGGATTCGACGAATCTCTCGATTGAACAAGTGCTCGACCACATCCTTGCATTGGCTGCCGAGCGTGACCTGGCAGGATGACAGCCAGATTATCCTATCTTGGGATATTTGGTGAAGGCAGGCAGGAACCAGTCTCAACCTGTCTGCTGGATATTGATAACGAACCCCGCATTGGCTGGTGATGCGGTAGATCGGGTGCATCGTGTACCCAACATTACAGGTATAAACATGAGCGAAAGCTTCGCAGAACTCTTTGAAGAAAGTCTGAAATCCCTCGACATGCAACCGGGTGCCATCATCACAGGTACTGTGGTTTCCATCGATGGTGACTGGGTAGTTGTCGACACTGGCCTGAAATCTGAGGGTCTTGTTCCGCTCGAGCAGTTCTACAACGAACAAGGCGAGCTGACCATCAACGTGGGCGATGAAGTCCATGTGGCTCTCGATGCCGTGGAAGACGGTTTCGGCGAAACCAAAGTGTCTCGCGAGAAAGCCAAGCGCGCTGAGTCCTGGTTGGTCCTGGAAGCTGCGTTCAACGCTGACGAAGTGGTTAAGGGTGTTATCAACGGTAAGGTCAAGGGTGGTTTCACTGTTGACGTTAGCGGCATCCGCGCTTTCCTGCCAGGCTCCCTGGTTGATGTCCGTCCTGTGCGTGACACTGCCCACCTGGAAGGCAAAGAGCTAGAGTTCAAGGTCATCAAGCTTGACCAGAAGCGCAACAACGTTGTTGTTTCTCGCCGTAGCGTTCTTGAGGCTGAGAACAGTGCCGAGCGTGAAGCGCTGTTGGAGTCCTTGCAGGAAGGTCAGCAGGTTCGCGGTATCGTCAAGAACCTCACCGACTACGGTGCGTTCGTTGATCTGGGCGGCGTAGATGGCCTGCTCCACATCACTGACATGGCGTGGAAGCGTATCAAGCATCCTTCCGAGATCGTTAATGTTGGTGACGAGATCGACGTTAAGGTTCTGAAGTTTGATCGCGAGCGTAACCGCGTATCCCTGGGCCTGAAGCAGCTGGGCGAAGACCCATGGGTTGCTATCAAGGCGCGTTACCCAGAAGGTACACGTGTTCAGGCTCGTGTTACCAACCTGACTGATTACGGCTGCTTCGCTGAGCTGGAAGAAGGCGTTGAAGGTCTGGTACACGTATCCGAAATGGATTGGACCAACAAAAACATCCACCCGTCCAAAGTCGTACAGGTTGGCGACGAAGTGGAAGTTATGGTTCTGGATATTGACGAAGAGCGTCGTCGTATCTCTCTGGGTATCAAGCAGTGCCGTCCGAACCCATGGGAAGAGTTCTCCGGTCAGTTCAATAAGGGCGATCGTATCTCCGGTACTATCAAGTCCATTACTGACTTCGGTATCTTCATTGGTCTGGATGGTGGCATAGACGGTCTGGTTCACCTGTCCGATATTTCTTGGAACGAGCCGGGCGAAGAAGCCGTACGCCGCTTCAAGAAGGGTGATGAGCTGGATACCGTTATCCTGTCCGTTGATCCTGAGCGTGAGCGCATTTCTCTGGGCATCAAGCAGTTGGAAGACGATCCGTTCTCCAGCTACGCTGCTCTGAACGAGAAGGGCACCATCGTTCGTGGTACTGTGAAGGAAGTTGACGCCAAGGGCGCCATCATCACTCTGGGCCATGAGATCGAAGGCGTTCTGAAGGCTTCTGAAATCAGCCGTGATCGCGTTGAAGATGCGCGTAACGTTCTGAAGGAAGGCGACGAAGTTGAAGCCAAGATCATCAGCATCGATCGTAAGAGCCGCGTGATCAGCCTTTCCGTCAAGTCTAAGGATGTTGACGATGAGAAGGAAGCGATGACGTCCCTGCGTAACAAGCAGGAGCCGAGCGCAGGCCCGACTACTATCGGTGACCTGATCAAGGCGCAGATGGAAAACCAGGGTTAATCACCTTAGGTTTTCTAAGAAAGGGGTGGCTTAGGCCACCCTTTTTTATTGCCTAAAAAAAGCTTCTCAGATCTAAGGAGTTATATGTTTAGCGTCAAATAAATTTACAGCCTTTTGCTGGGTATATGCTTTTCAAAGCCAAGCGGTCATGCTAAAAGAGTTAAAAAATGATCTAGCCGCTTGAAAAAGAAGGAAAATTCCATGACCAAGTCGGAGTTGATCGAACGTATCGTTTCGGAGCAAGGGCAGCTGTCAGCTCGCGATGTTGAGCTGGCTATCAAGACAATGCTTGAGCAAATGGCCCAAGCGCTCTCAACCGGAGATCGTATTGAAATACGAGGCTTCGGCAGCTTCTCTTTGCATTATCGTTCACCTCGTACAGGGCGAAACCCTAAAACAGGAGAGTCTGTAACGTTGGATGGGAAATATGTTCCGCATTTTAAGCCAGGTAAAGAGTTGCGAGATCGTGTCAATGAGCTGGAGTAATCTTGGTAGCGTTAAAGCTTGATGGGGTGGACGGGTGGACCATATCGCAATGTTCCATGCGGATAAAGAGACGCAAGATTTGTCCGCCTTATATCTGTAAGTTGTTTAGTGCTCAAATGTGACACGGCAGACGGGGTACATCATGTTGTCAGTTGCTTTAGGGTGCGGAATTTATATCGCGAGTGTCTGGCCTTGGCTCCTTATTTATAGTCTTCGAATCGCATTGGCGCGGAATACTATGAGTTCTAAATTTTAAAGATTCTGAGTCCAAGCGAACAATTTGTATCTAATTGCAAAGACGGTGTGCAGCGAGCCATTCTAGGATTTTTGCCATGGTGCGCTGATGTATCACCTTATTCTATTATTAACTAATAACTTTACTAAACAATGTTGCTAATTGGCTACAGCTCTCATCAAGATTTTTAACTATCTATCCAAGACTAGATTGAGGCTGATTTTATCGATTTTTTATCGTCTTGGAGAGATTCTTGAGGTTTGGTGGTAAGCGGGACTGTTGCAAAATTTGAGCACTCCGCTAGGGCGATGAATAGGCATATTATTATTTTATAAGGCTTAGTTTATTTTGCGGGAGGTAAAAATTTTACCTGTAATATCTGGTAGTGAATGCAGAATATGTACTTTAGCTTTTAATAAAGGATGTATTGGGATTGTTTTAAGTAAGTGTAGTTTTGTTTAAGATGTTTTGCATGAATATCTTGTTTTTAAAATAAAAAGGTAGATATGAAGCTTGTGTCTTGGGTGTTTAGGTCCTGGTTATAGATTATATGATTTAAGTTAATATAAATATAAGCAGCGATTTTTTTTAATGTCTTTTTATTTGATGGCTTTTGATTTATTTATATGCCGTTGATTGCATGCGTAAGCTGATATGAATCATAAATCTTTGCTCTTTTTTAAGTGATAACTTGGCTTCTTGTTCTCGATCATTAGTTTGTTTCAAGCTGAGAATATTTTATTTTCACTGATTCATGATTATCTTTTTATCTAATTTCCGAAAGATGAGTTTTACAAAGTAGAATTCATTAAGGAAAATGGATCGAGTAGTAATCCGTTTCGCCAGTTTAATTAAAGCAGGTGTGCCGATTTTCATAAGTACCAAGAATTTTATAATTTTCTTCAGGATCATTTTTCTCGCAAAGCATCCTGCTTGATAAGAAGATAATGTATTGGGCCGAAACGCTCTTTATATGGTGATAGGGTTGACGTGTAATTCTTTAAGAACCTAGGCTGGCTTGAATATTTGCCAATTTCCTCCAGGGCTATAAGGAGCTTCTGTTTTATAATTTCGGTCTGCTTGTCTTCAGATTCATGGGTGTCCGCTTTCCAGAGTTGCTGTTAGGAATTCAATTATTTTCTTTTTTGAAGGCTGCGAGCTCTATTTTTTCATTCTGTCTACGCTCTGTCTGAAAAATCGGTTTGCTACTCTGTGATGTCTTTTCTAGGCGGAGATCAGAGATGACAGGGCGCTACGAGTTGGACGATCAATCATGGGAGCGGATCAGCGATCTGATTTCTTACAGGCAGCAACGGGGGCGGCATCGCAAGGATGATCGCCTGATGCTTAATGGCATCTTTTGGGTACTATGTTCAGGAGCTAAGTGGCGTGATTTGCCCGATCGCTTTGGAGCCTGGCAAACGGTCTATCACCGTTTCCGTACCTGGCGAGACCGCTCTTTATTTACGGCCCTGCTCAAACGGCTTCATTTAAGCTTGAGGCAGGACGGTCGTATTGGCCTCAACACCTGGATGGTTGACTCAAGCTCCATCCGTGCAACGCGTGCGGCTTCGGGTGCCGCTAAAAAAGGGGTGACCAAACGCTGGGACGCAGCCACGGTGGCCTGACCAGCAAGCTCCATCTGGTGTGATACACAAGGCATCCCCTTAAGCTTAACGGTTTCGCCTGGACATCACTCCGATAGCCGCTACTTTTCAACTGTCTTGGACAAGGTTTGCCTGCCGTCTTCACTAGGTCGACCGATCAAACGGTGCCGTACGGTTCTGGCTGACAAGGGTTATGACAGCGAGGCGCTGCGTCAGTACTGTGATCGCTTCAGGATCAAGCCCATCATCCCGTTACGCCAGATGCATTGTCGTCCCAAGAAAGGCCTGCCCAGACTCTTTGACCGACCGGCCTATTGCAAACGCAATGCGATTGAAAGGCTCTTTAGCTGGCTTAAGGAGCATCGCCGATTAGCCACCCGTTTCGAGAAACTCACCAGCAGCTTCGAAGCCATGATTTCTCTAGCCTGCATACGGATTTGCTTGAGAAAATCTTTTTCAGACAGAACCTAGTAGAGGCATTGATGGCGCGGCTATCATTTTTTATCTTTTTCTAGATAAGGCGTGTTTTCATAAATCTAGCGGTCTGTTCGCAATTAAATTATTAAGCTCCGCCTATTTCAATAAATTTTTTAGTAAATAAAGTCACCAAGAAGCCCATTTTTTGTACAGCAGTACATAAATGTCTTGAGTTCCAGTGTCCAATTTTTTCAGGGTTTTGGCTATTGCTAGGTAGAATTCATTCAGAAACTAATTATATCATAGGTGGCTGCATGCCTTTTAATGTACTGGTTATAACTTGAATAAGTCAGTTCGCTTATGGACCTGGCTACAATAATAAGCGAAATATTAGAACTGTACTGCTTTAGCGTGCATAAGGGTTCGGCTAGGGAGCTCCTTTTCTACAGAGGAAAAATGTTCACAAGACAGCAGCAGTTGATCCTTTTCACTGCTAGCTCTACTTAATCACTGTTTGATTTTGGCTTCTATACGCGCTTTGCAGAACGCTTTGGGGCAGCCATAGACAATGACATCGCCAAGTCTAACGCATTACCGCCTCGTATCGTTTGAAAGTCGCCACCAGCTATATTTACAGGATAAATCATGTTTTCGAACGTGCCGCTCAGCTCCAATTGTTGGAAGCAGCTCTGAAGGTGAGAGCTGCCAGTTTTATCCATTCCAATATGAATAAATGTATTTTTGAATTTCATATCAGGCCTCTATAAAATGCGGCACGCTTCCAGCCGAAAAACACGTTCCCGCCAAACGGGCGTGAATACATAAGCTGCCTAAATTCGTCTACTTGGTGACCGTCTAGATCCTGAGCGAGGCTTTCAACATCGCGGGCGATAAACATCCCTCGATAAAGCCCGTCAAGCTTTATCAGTGGCATGCCAATATGATGCAGAAAGATATTATTTTGATGAATCTGTGAGCCTCTGGAGAATGTTTCGACAAAGTGGGCTATCGCTTCTATACAGATGGTTTTATAAACGTCATCGTATGTTAGGTCTACATCTTCCAAATGCTTATAAACAAAGCCTGCTAAGGATCTAGTAGACATAACGAAGTTCATCCCAAAATCTTCAATCTCATTGCTTTTAACGTCTTTGCCCCATAAGCGCATCAGCTTATGGTTGCTATAAAGATATTTTTTTGTAAGCCCTTTTACCATGATACCTGAAGAATACGTGGGCCAGGGTAAAAGCTCGGATGCTCTGGATAGCGTAACCAGGCTGTCGATTAGGTCTGTGTGAGTTTCTAGGACTTTGGCAATACGTGTTGAGTCGTACAGCGCCTTGAACTGATCAGGTGACGTCACCACTCGCTTTAATGTCTTGGAAAGCACCATTTCCCCGCGCTTGATGACATCTGGTCGTACATCGGTCAGCTCGTAGTTCTTCCAATAATTTTGAAATACTTCGTTATTGAGTATCTTTTTATCAAGGGCTATACAGAATGAGCCAAGATGATGCTCTATTTCAAAGTTTTCAGTTGCACCCAGTGCTTCTATTTTGCTCTCAAACATTTCCTCCAAGAATTTATCGATGTGCTTGGAGCTGAAAAATATGCTGTCATTGATCATAAGAAGGCGAGGGCAGTCTTTCTGCATGCCTCTCCTGAAAAGGTGCTCAAAACCAGTTTTATAACTGCCGAAGTCCCGGCCGTAGTTATGCTTGTCAATGTAGCAATCAATGATGTCTTTGTGCTTTTCTATACTGGTTAGTTTTAGTGTGTTAACACAGATCGTATATATGCCTTGTTTCTTCGCGCTTTGAAGAAGGCCAATGACGTCATTTCTTAGAATGCCTTTCTCGTATAGTGCGAGGAGCATTATTTTTTGCCCTTCATAAGGCTTGTCTAAAATAATTTGTTCTTTGAATTTTTTTGACTTTTTCCAGTTCTGATACGATTGAAGCTTTAAGTAGTTATTTGCTGCTTGAAATACCAGCGTGTTTAAAATTTTGCTTAAGAGTCGCATTTAATACATCCGTCCTGGTTGACTGCTGTATAGCCTAATATTTATAGAAATTATGTTAACTGATAATGAGCAGGGTTTTTCTGCTAGAGGCATGGCATTCATTCAGCTGAAATATGCTTCTGTAACATCTTTTGCAGATCTAATCATCTTTACTGTTCCATGCTCCAACCAGATGGCACGGTTGCATACTTTTTCAATTAGCTCCCGCGAATACCTGGCTATGACCAGAATCTTGTTGGCGCTGATTATTTCCTTGATTCTTGCCTCCCCTTATGTTAGAGGTCTTCGTCCTCTGCCGAAAGCCATTCATCCATGAGCAGAATTTCCGGCCTAAATATTGCCGAAGGCCAGTCCCATGGTGCCGGTCATCACGCCCATACTAATTGTTAACCAGAATGGACCTAGCGCAGATCTCTTGTAGCGCTGTCTTACAGCCTGCCATCCTAGAAGGCCGATAGGTGATGAACATTTAATCGATGAATAGATATCGTTGAGTGCTGAAGAATTGTCTAGATGCATTGAGTTAGTACCATCCTCATTATTGGGCATGAGTTTTGTGACCGAGAGACCAGTTAAGATTGTTCCTAGCAAACTCTGTTACTGGAGTTATCAAACAAATATAGATGTTTAGCTTACAGCATCACTTGATTGGAAGCCGGTCTAGTGTCGCACCAACTGGCTGGACGGCAGAGCATCTATTAGGCGCAGATAGTGAAAAGGTGCGAGCAAAAACAAAAAAACGTGTCGCAGTTCTCACTAGCAAGGTGTCGGTCACCCTTTTTAAATAATTTTCTTGCCGGACTTTGGTTAGTCTCTCCAATCTTCAGACTTGCTTTTCATCATTAGTAAGAAAACCTGATAGTTCATACCCCTCCTCGGTTATGGCTGATGGGTTGCGCTTGTTAGCTTCGAGCCGGTCATGGCTTTTACGGCTGGCTTTGCTCGGAACAATTCACGCTTTTCTCTATCAAAGGGCAGCAATACAGATATGGCCCGGGCATTAGGGTGGACGGAAAATTTAGGTCAGGATGATGCTGAGAGTAATAGTTGCGGTCGTTGTTACGTATCATCCCGACATGGTAGCCCTCTGCAGGCAGCTGAAGCTAATTGCTCGTCAAGTTCATGCTGTCATGCTTGTGGATAATGCATCGCTTGGCGTCGAGGAAATCGATGAACTTTCTGAAATCGCGCAAGTTCATCAATGTGAGAGCAATGTAGGTATTGCCAAGGCTCAGAATATCGGTATTCAAAAAGCAATAGTGGCAGGCGCTGACGGGATTATTTTTTTCGATCAGGACAGCGTGGTGCCTGAAGGTATGATCGCTTCGCTTAGCCAAGAGTTCGATAGGCTATCGGTTAGACATCGAGTTGGCGCTGTCGGTCCAATTTATCGGGACTCCGAGCTTGGTTTCTACTATCCCGTTATTCGGATCGATAAATTAGGTTTGGTGCGGAAAATCATTCCATCAAGCGCCTCTGAACCTATACAGGTATCTTGTTGTATTTCTTCAGGCACTTTGGTCCCTGTTCATGTTCTGAATGATGTGGGTTTATTACAGCAGGCACTGTTTATTGATTATGTTGATACGGAGTGGTGCCTGCGTGCCGTCGCGAAGGGGTACGAGATTTTTGTAGTCCCCGATGCCCTGATGGAGCACAAAATTGGGGACGACACCTTGTCCTTTGGTCGCTGGAAAGTGCCTGTCCATTCACCGTTCCGCCGTTATTACCGTCTACGTAATGTTTTTATCCTTGCGGGGCTGAAGCATATTCCCATCCTTTTAATTGTTAAGGAAGGAGTGCAAGGGATATGCCACCAACTAATACTTGTTGCAACGCAAAAAGGCAGTCGGCTCGCCTATGCCAGGGCGGGAGTCAAAGGGCTGCTCGATGGCCTGAAATTATGTGCAAGTAGGCGGTTTGTAAATGATGCTTAGGCGGCCGCGGTTCGCCGTGGCGCTTGCGGCTTACAACGGCATGCTTTGGATTGACGACCAGCTCTCCAGTATTCTCGAGCAGCGGAGTGTAGATGTCGTCGTATTTATCAGTGTCGACATCTCGTCTGATGAAACATATGAGCATGTACTTTCGCTTGCCTCTAAAAATTCTCGCATATGTGTTTTGCCACAGATCGAGCGGTTTGGTGGGGCAGCCAAGAACTTCTATCGCTTGATACGCGATATAGACATTTCTGGATTTGACTATCTAGCCTTGGCTGACCAAGACGATATCTGGCTTGAGAATAAATTGATTAGAGCTCACCAAGTACTGATCGAACGGCAAGCTGAGGTCTATTCGGGTAATGTCATGGCATTTTGGGAGGATGGTCGGCAACGTCTCCTGGATAAGGCGCAGCCAATGCGCGCTTATGATTATCTTTTTGAGGCGGCTGGTCCCGGATGTTCCTACGTGATGGGTAGGGCCTTTGCTCAGCGTTTACAAGCGTTCATGGAAGAAAATTGGTCGGCTGTCAATGAGGTCGCGCTTCATGATTGGCTCATTTACGCGTATGGTCGTAGCTCTGAGGCGCAATGGTATATCGATCCGTGGCCTTCTGTTCTGTACAGACAGCATGGAGGTAATGTTGTGGGAGCCAATGTAGGTGTCCGCTCAGCCTTGAGCCGAATCAGGCGCATAAAAGGTGGGTGGTACCGAGACGAGTCGCGGAAGATCATCCGCTGTCTTGGTCTAGAAGATACCCCGGGTATCGCCCATATCATCTTAAAGAAAGAACGTTTAAGCGCGATTCGTTTGCTGGTTGAGGTCAATAAGACCAGGCGGAAGCTAACGGATCGGATCGCTTTAGCTCTCTTCATATTGCTAGGGCTGTACCGGTAGATGGCTAGAGTTCTGGTAACCGGGGCAGCCGGTTTTGTAGGCTCTAATCTTGTCTCGGCGTTAAATCAGCAGGGACATGAGGTTGTGGCGATGTCTCGTATGACAATCGAGACTGCAAGCGATCTTGTACAGCCCTGTCAAGCAGATTTTACAAGTCTGGATGCTAGTGCTTTTCGACGCCACCGTGTCGAGAGTGTCGTCCATTGCGCTGCTAAGGTTCATGCCATGCACGAAAAGCCAGGGCAGGGGCTGGGTGAGTACCAGCGGGTAAATGTCGACGGAACGATGAAGCTTGCGCGTCTGGCGGCTGCCCATGGGGTGCGTCGGTTTGTCTTTGTCAGCTCGGTAAAGGTCAACGGTGACGAGACGGTACCCGAACAACCTTTTTCTCCCTTAGACGCACCCCAGCCTTCCGATGCCTATGCCATTTCAAAATGGACTGCCGAACAGCAGCTCATGGAGCTGGCAAGAAATGGAGTAATGGAGGTCACCATTATTCGTCCGGTACTGGTATATGGGCCAGGCGTAAAAGCCAATTTTCTTACTATGCTACGTTGGTTAGACAAAGGCATTCCATTGCCGTTGGGTGCTATCGATAATCGTCGCAGCCTGGTTTCGGTCAACAACTTGGTGGATTTCATTTCAACATGCCTTTTTCATCCGGCTGCTGCCGGTCAGACCTTTATGGTGAGTGATGGAGAAGACCTTTCTACTACTGAGCTGCTTAAGCGCCTAGCCCGATTTTTAGAGCGTCCCATAAGGTTGATTCCTGTACCTCGAGGATTGGTAGAGGTTGGTGCAACCCTTCTTGGGAAGGGTGCGTTATCTCAGCGAGTGTGCCGTTCCCTGCAAGTCGATATTTCCAAGAACCTTGATATCACCGGTTGGCGGCCGCCTGTAGCTGTGAACGATGCTCTCCAAGCTACTGCAATTGATTTTTTGAGAAGCAAGGAAAGCTGATGACGCTATTTTTGGCTGTCTGCACGGTCGTCGCGTCTTGGGCTATGACACACTACGTTCGGCGTTATGCGTTAAAGGGACATCTTATGGATATTCCTAGTGTGCGCAGCTCTCACTCTATTCCTACGCCCCGGGGTGGTGGCTTAGCTATAGTTATCGTGTTTTCTATCGCCACCTTGGTCTGGCAATTTATTGGCGCCAATCTCTATTGGACGGATCTTGTCGCGTTGCTCGGTGCGGCATGTGGCGTTGCTCTAATTGGTTTTATTGATGACCATGGTCATATTCCGGCCAGGTGGAGGCTGCTCGGGCATTTTGCTTGCGCTGCTTGGGGGCTCTGGTGGTTGCAAGGATTTCCAACGGTCATGATTAATAATACGGCTATTAATTTTGGCTGGTTGGGCAACGCGTTTGCGTTGTTTTATCTGGTCTGGCTGCTTAATCTCTATAATTTCATGGATGGGATCGATGGCATTGCAAGTGTCGAGGCGATTTGCGTAGGAGCAGGCGGTGCCGCTCTATTCTGGATTACCGGACACGGTGCCATTGCATGGCTCCCGTTGCTGTTAGTGGCTGCCGTCTTAGGCTTTTTGATTCTAAATTTTCCGCCCGCTAGAATTTTCATGGGGGACGCGGGCAGTGGGTTTTTAGGAATCATTTTAGGATGTCTTTCTATCCTGGCTGCACGGCTTGATCCGGCTTTTTTTGTGGCATGGATTATCTTATTAGGTGTATTTGTGACGGATGCTTCCTTTACGCTGTTTCGTCGCTTGCTTAGAGGCGAAAAGGTTTATGAGGCTCATAGAAGTCACGCATACCAATCTGCTGCGCGCTTTCACAATGGGCATCGCCCCGTCACGTTGGCCGTTCTGTTAATCAATACTATTTTGCTTATACCTACGGCACTTTTGGTTGGTACAGGTTATCTATCGGGAGTTATAGGCGTGGCTGTTGCCTACGTTCCCTTGATCTATCTTGCCGTTCGTTATGAGGCAGGAAGGCCGGAAAGCTCTCGATAGATCATATTGGTAGGATTGGTGAAGGATTTGAGGGAGCTGTAGTTATGCTACGCGAGCGATTAGTCAGCCTAAGTCGTCGTAAAAAGCGTATTGTTCAAATAGCTGCAGATCTGATTCTGATCTGGGTCGCCTTATGGCTCGCCTTCTTCATACGTCTCGGAACCTCTGAAAGTATCGAGCCCTTTAGTGGTCACGCCTGGCTGTTTGCTTCGGCTCCAGTAATATGTATTCCACTGTTCATCCGCTTTGGTATGTACCGTGCAGTCATGCGTTACTTGGGGTATGACGCAATGATGGCTATTGCCAAAGCTGTTACGCTTTCGGTGTTAGTGTTGTCCCTAGTGATCTACTGGTATCAGGACAAGCCCGAGATTGTTCCAAGGTCGATGATCTTCAACTTCTGGTGGTTGAGCTTGTTCATGATTGGCGGGCTACGCTTGGCCATTAGACAGTACTTTCTCGGCGATTGGTATGCGGCATTGACCAGTGTTCCCTTTATGCGCCAGCAGACTGGACTGCCTAGGGTCGCGATTTATGGGGCTGGCTCGGCTGGTAATCAGTTAGTCGCTGCGCTCCGTGCGGGGCGTGCAATGCGACCTGTTGCGTTCATCGATGACGACAAGAGTATTGCCTGTCGTGTTATTGCTGGACTTAAAGTTTACCGCCCTAAACATATTCAGCAGATGCTCAATGAAACCGGGGCGGAAGAGGTATTGTTAGCTATCCCTTCATCTTCACGTGCTCGCCGGCGTGAGGTATTGGCTCAGCTGGAACCTTACCCTTTGCATGTTCGTACTGTTCCGGGTATTACCGATCTGGCTAGCGGCAAAGTCAAGGTCGAGGATATTCAGGAAGTTGATATTGCAGACTTGCTTGGACGGGACCAGGTTGCACCGAACCAGGCGCTTTTTGAGCGTTGTATTCGCGGTAAGGTTGTTTTAGTCACCGGAGCGGGTGGATCGATTGGCTCCGAACTATGCCGCCAGATTATGGGCCAGGGTCCATTAGGGCTAATTCTATTTGATCACTCAGAGTTTAATCTCTATAGCATTCATCAGGAGTTGGCGGGCGCTATAGAGCGCGAATCCTTGCCCATTTCTCTGGTTCCGATTCTAGGATCGGTGCGTAACAACAAACACTTGCTGCACATTTTGAGGTCATGGAAAGTCAATACTATTTATCATGCCGCTGCGTACAAGCATGTTCCTATAGTTGAGCACAATATTGTCGAAGGCGTGCTGAACAATGTATTTGGTACCGTTAATACTGCCGAGGCGGCCATTCAGGCAGGTATCGAGCACTTTGTTTTAGTCTCCACGGATAAGGCTGTACGACCGACGAATGTGATGGGGAGTAGCAAGCGGCTTGCAGAAATGGTGCTACAGGCCTTGAGTCAAGAATCTGCTCCAACGCTGTTTGGTGAGCAAGGTGGAATTCATCGTGTCAATAAGACGCGCTTTACCATGGTTCGTTTCGGTAACGTCTTGGGATCCTCTGGCTCTGTAATACCGCTGTTTCGCGCTCAGATTCGCAAGGGCGGTCCGGTAACCGTGACGCATCCTGGCATTACTCGTTTTTTCATGACCATTCCCGAGGCGGCTCAGCTCGTCATTCAGGCGGGGTCCATGGGTGCGGGAGGGGATGTATTCGTACTTGATATGGGTGAGCCAGTCAAGATCGTGGAGCTGGCGGAAAAGATGATCAACCTCTCGGGCATGACAGTCCGTTCGGAGAAAAATCCCCACGGAGATATTGCCATTGAGTTCACTGGTCTGCGCCCGGGGGAGAAGCTCTACGAGGAGCTGTTGATTGGTGACAACGTCTTGCCTACAGAGCATCCAATGATCATGCGGGCCAGTGAGGATTTCGTGTCTTGGGATGCCTTCAAGCTAGTGCTGGCTGATCTAAAGTCAGCGGTGCAGGCAGATGATTATTCTCGCATTAGGCAGCTATTGCGCGAAACCGTAGTGGGATATGTACCGCAGGGCGAAATCGTCGATTGGTTATACGTACAAAGCCGTCGGGACAGATAATAAGTAGCTCGTGTTAACCATCCTTTCGCCTTTATTAAGCAGTAAAATAGAATATAGATCAGCGTAGATGCAATTAAGAATCTTTCAGAGAAATTTTTGATGATGAGCACATTGAGTTAAGTTTTTCTTTCTTCGTGGAAACTTTTCTAAGTCAAAGCTGTTTAAGTCAGGTCTTGATGGCGGGTGGTGCTATTCATCAGCCTTAGGGCTTGCGTTCTAAATCTAGGGAACGAGACGCCTGTTGAGCTGTATTGGCTGCTTAACAGGAATTTATGATTTTTTAGCTGTGCCTTGCGCGTTTTGCTAACTGGCGCAGGCGTTTAAAAAGGCAGGTTCAGGATGAAAGTGCTGGTAACTGGTGGTGCGGGTTTCATTGGTTCTGCAGTGGTCCGTTTTTTGATCAACGAGACGAATTGCCATGTGGCAAACGTCGACAAACTGACTTACGCAGGCAACCTTGAGTCGCTAAATGAGGTCGCGTCATCTGATCGGTATGAGTTTCATCAGGTCGACATCTGCGATGCACCTGCCCTAAAAACTGTCTTCGATTCATTTCAGCCCGATGCGGTGATGCACCTTGCTGCCGAGTCACATGTGGATCGCTCTATCGAGGGGCCGGCTGAGTTCATTCGGACCAACGTTTTGGGGACCGGAATTATTCTAGAAGTGGCTCGTGCCTATTGGTCTGGACTCAATGCCGACCGGAAAGAAGCGTTCCGCTTCCATCATATTTCCACAGATGAGGTGTTCGGGGATCTGCATGGCACGGACGACTTGTTTACCGAAACGACACCTTATGCGCCAAGCTCTCCCTATTCAGCCAGCAAGGCGGGCAGCGATCATCTGGTACGCGCATGGGGGCGCACCTATGGATTGCCGGTGCTGATCACTAATTGTTCGAATAACTACGGACCGTTCCACTTCCCGGAAAAATTGATTCCTCACGTTATTCTGAACGCCATGCATGGCAAGCAGTTACCCGTATATGGTGACGGCTCGCAGATCCGCGATTGGCTATTCGTTGAAGACCATGCCCGTGCGCTCTACACCGTTGTAACCAAGGGTGTTATAGGTGAGACCTATAATATTGGCGGACATAACGAAAAGCGTAACCTGGAAGTGGTAGAAGCTATTTGTGATTTGCTCGAAGAGTTGGCACCTGAAAAGCCAGCTGGTATCACAGCCTACCGCGACTTGATTACTTTTGTGAAAGACCGCCCAGGCCATGACCTACGCTATGCGATTGATGCCAGCAAAATTGAGTCGGAGCTTGGTTGGGTTCCGCAGGAAAGCTTTGAAACAGGGCTTCGTAAGACTGTTCAGTGGTACCTCAACAACCGTTCCTGGTGGCAGCGCGTTCTTTCTGGTGCTTACCGTCTCGAGCGATTGGGTGAAGCTGTTTAATTTTCAGCCAGGGTTATTTGTATTTAGATCCTTAAGCCTATATCGATTGAGAGGGACGCGTAATGAAAAAGTATAAAGGGATATTGTTGGCGGGCGGTTCTGGAACCCGTTTGCACCCCATCACACTAGGTGTTTCGAAGCAGTCACTGCCTGTCTACGATAAGCCGATGATTTATTATCCTTTGTCGGTGTTAATGCTGGCCGGTATTCGGGAGATTCTCATAATTTCTACACCGACAGACTTGCCAGGTTTCAAGCGCATGCTGGGTGATGGTAGTCAATATGGTATCGAACTTAGTTATGCGGAGCAGCCAAGTCCCGATGGACTAGCTCAGGCGTTTATAATTGGATCCGAGTTTGTTGGTCAGGATAATGTCTGTCTTGTTCTGGGTGACAACATATTTTATGGTCAGCATTTCAGCGAAACGCTTATAAACGCTGCGTCCCGTGAACAAGGCGCAACGGTATTTGGTTATTACACTGCTGATCCAGAGCGTTTCGGTGTCGTTGAATTCGATGAAAATGGCAAAGCCATCAGCATCGAAGAGAAGCCTAAAAAGCCTAAGTCCAACTATGCAGTGACTGGTCTTTACTTCTACGATAACGACGTACTTGAGATTGCAGCCAATATCAAGCCGTCACCGCGCGGTGAGCTTGAAATTACCGATGTCAATAATGAGTATTTGCGTCGCGGCGATCTGAATGTTTCCGTTCTTGGCCGCGGCTTCGCTTGGCTTGATACCGGGACTCATGATGCGTTGCTAGAGGCTGGGCATTTTGTCCAGACCATTGAAAAGCGTCAGGGTCTCAAGGTTGCCTGCCTTGAAGAGATTGCCTTTCAGAAGGGGTGGGTTACTCGCGAGCAGGTAGCACTGCAGGCCGAGGCCTTGAGCAAGACAGGCTATGGTCAATATCTGGCCCGCTTGATTGCAGGAGATCGATGATGGAAGTGATCGATACGATCATTGCAGACGTAAAGATCATTCAGCCGCGAGTCTTTGGCGACTCGCGGGGATTCTTTCTAGAAACGTTTCAAGCCGATCGCTATGCAGAGCTGGCTGGCATAACATTGCCTTTTGTGCAGGACAATCATTCACGCTCAACGAGAGGTGTATTACGTGGCCTGCATTTTCAGCGCAGCCGTCCGCAAGGCAAGCTCGTTCGTTGCGTAAAGGGCGAAGTGTTGGATGTGGCTGTTGATATCCGTCAAGACTCGCCTACGTTTGGTCGCTGGGTTGCGGAAATCCTTTCTGAGGACAACAAGCGGCAGCTTTGGATCCCGCCAGGGCTTGCTCATGGTTTCGTTGTACTTTCTGAGACAGCGGATTTTGAATACAAATGTACTGACTATTATGATCCTTCCGCCGAGGGATGCTTGATCTGGAATGATCCTGATCTGGGTATTGACTGGAAGATCTCTGATCCTCAGTTGTCAGCCAAGGATGCTCAAGGCCTACGCTTGGTGGAGCTTTATAAATGAGAGTCATGGTCGCAGGGGGAAATGGTCAGGTAGGACAATGCCTGATTGATCGCTTGAAGCGCAGTGACTTGGCGTGGGAAGCGCATGGTCGTGCCACGTTGGACATTGCAGATGAGCGCTCTGTGGCCGAGCACCTGCAGCGTTTCAAGCCATCTGTGCTGATAAACGCTGCAGCCTATACCTCAGTGGACAAGGCGGAAATGGAGCCTGATGTAGCGGCACGCGCTAATATCAAGGGTCCTGCTACGTTAGCCAAGCTTTGCCATGAGCACGGCTGTTCGATATTACATATTTCTACCGACTATGTATTTTCGGGTGATGCTTCTGTTCCATATACACCTGATGACCCCGTGGGGCCGTCAGGTGTATACGGGGCGACCAAGTTGGAAGGTGAGTACCGTATTCAGGATGCCTGTCCGAATCATGTCATCATGAGAACGGCTTGGGTGTTTAGCGAGCATGGAAATAACTTCATGAAAACCATGCTCCGCCTGGCCTCGGAGCGAGACAAGCTACAGGTGGTGGACGACCAGCAAGGGACGCCCACTTACGCAGGGCATATTGCCGATGCTTTACTGTTGGTGGCTCATCGTATCGCTACTATTGATGACTCCCAGTTATTTGGTCTCTATCACTATGGGGGCAGCGATGCTGTTACCTGGTGTGGGTTCGCGCGGTATATTCTTGATGTTGCGCTTGAGAAGGGAATTATCAATAAGCTTCCCAAGGTAAACGGGATTACGACTGCTGATTTTCCTACCCCAGCGCGTCGTCCTTCCTATTCGGTACTAGACAGCACGCTACTCAAGAAACGGTTTGGTGTTGACCCGAGCGATTGGAAGACAGGGGTTAATGACTCCCTTGATGCATTAATAGCTGCAACCGCTGCTCACGCAAAGAATGCACCCAATCAGGTAAGTGCGTAACGTTAATAATGTGATGCTGCCAGTAGTTGGCCTTTCTGATAAGGCGTGAGTGGTTGGTAGCATATGCATTTAATTTCGAGTGAGGCCAAGGATACAGGCTCAAACTCTCCTGTAGTTGAACGTCAATTATGCGCTTGGAAAAGGATGTCTATTTATGCGCGCACTTCTATTATTTCGTATTGCCGTCTGTTTTACTCTTTTTACGCTCACTTCTGTTGCCTATGCTGAGACGTACGGTGATCCGCTGCATTATCAGTTACCCAAACCTGTACCTATCGCGCGGACCTCTACAGAGGTGTCCAGATCCTCTGGACCTGTTTCTTCCAGTAAGGTCAATATCAACACGGCAGATGCCGCTACGCTGGACAAAAGACTTAAAGGTGTTGGAGCTGCCAAAGCAAAAGCGATCGTTGATTATCGGAATGCGCATGGCCCGTTTCAGGCGATTGACGAGTTGATAGAAGTTAAGGGCATTGGACCTGCAATCTTGGAAAAGAATTCTGACGTCCTGACAATCAATTGACAAAAGCGGTGCTGGTAGCCAACTAGCCAGAGTTATTCTTTTGGCACACGGTAGTTGTTGAGCCAAATTTTACTAATTGCGTTTCCCCAAGGTATCTAAACCATTTTCTTCGCTTAAGCGCCTAGCCTTACTTAGTTCAACGCTAGGCTGCTTTCGCCCAAACCCCTTTCTGGCCTGTTAATTGCTCTGACCTTGATAGTGATTGAAACCTGGCGCCAAGCCGGTTCAGTTAGCCAATTTCAGCTGACAGACAAAACTTGGCATCGCCATTGCTACATCAAGGTATAGCTAAAAGCGCGGCGTCAAAAATCTGCGCTGGTTGGAGGGTGAAATGGTTCAAGGTGTTGAGTTCAATCGTTTAATGCTGGAGATGCGCTCCATGCAGACAGAGGCAATGGCGCGAAAGCCCGTTGCGAGCCCTGTCGGTGTTGAGGGTGCTGCAAATGTTCCCAGCTTTCCGGATTTACTTGGACAGGCTGTCCGTAAAGTCAACGAGACGCAAAAGGTTTCCAATGAGATGGCCACAGCGTTCGAGCTTGGTCAAGGCGGCGTTGATCTGACGGAAGTCATGATTGCCTCGCAGAAAGCTAGCGTTTCCTTCCAGGCCATGACCCAAGTCCGTAACAAGATGGTCCAGGCCTACCAAGACATTATGCAGATGCCTATCTGAGGATAGATTGAATGGCCGACACCGCCCTCAATAATCAGGTTCCCGCTAAGGTAGACGCCTCTGGCGCATCCAAGAAGCCTTTTCCGGGCCTGGGCTTTCTAGACAACCTGTCTGAAATGCCGATCTTGCGTCAAGTAGGCCTTATGGTTGGCTTGGCTGCCAGCGTTGCCTTAGGGTTTGCAGTAGTGCTGTGGTCACAGCAGCCTGATTACCGCCCCTTGTATGGCAGTATGTCAGGCCTGGATGCCAATCAGGTAGTTGAAGCGCTGACTTCAGCCGATATCAACTACAAGGTTGATCCTAATACCGGTGCCTTGTTGGTAAAGGCGGACGATCTGGGCCGTGCTCGCTTGAAAATGGCCAGCGCTGGCGTAGCGCCTACTGACGGTATCGTTGGTTTCGAGCTGTTGGACAAGGAGCAGCCTCTGGGAACCAGCCAATTCATGGAAGCGGCAAATTACCGTCGCGGCCTTGAGGGTGAACTGTCTCGTACGATTGCCAGCTTGAATGGCATTAAAAGTGCACGTGTTCATTTGGCGATTCCGAAGAGTTCTGTATTCGTACGGGATGAACGCAAGCCGACGGCTTCGGTTCTGGTCGAGTTGTATCCAGGCCGTACCTTGGAAACTGGGCAAGTAATGGCGATCGTTAATCTGGTTGCTACCAGTGTTCCAGAGTTGACGAAGTCTCAGGTAACGGTAGTCGATCAGAAGGGACAGCTCCTGTCGGATCAACTGAACCAGTCTGAGTTCAGTGTTGCAGGTAAGCAGCTGGATTATACGAACCGCATCGAAAGCACATTGACTCAACGTGTGCAAAACATGATGCAGCCAATCGTAGGAAACGGTCGCTTCAAGGCAGAAGTATCGGCAGATGTAGATTTCAATGCGGTTGAGTCAACGTCCGAGCAGTTTAACCCTGATCAGCCCGCACTGCGCAGCGAGCAGATCAATACCGAACAGCGTCAAACTGCCGGCGGTGGGCCGCAGGGTGTGCCGGGAGCCTTGTCGAACCAGCCGCCTGGACCAGCCACTGCACCTGAGAACGCAACAGCGGCAGCGGGTACCAACTTTACGGCGCCGGGTCAGCTGATTCGTGACCCTAATGATCAGTTCATTACTGACCCGAAGACAGGTCTGCCGGCGACAGTGCCTTATCCGACAGACAAGCGTGACCAAAGCACACGTAATTATGAGTTGGATCGCAGTATCAGCTACACCCGCCAGCAGCAAGGTCGAGTACGTCGTCTCTCTGTAGCGGTAGTGTTGGATGATCAAGTGAAATTGGATGCAGCGACAGGGCAGGTAAGTCATACGCCCTGGAGTGCAGATGACCTGGCTCGTTTTACTCGCCTGGTGCAAGACGCGGTAGGTTTCGATGCAAGTCGTGGTGATAGTGTTAGCGTGATCAACGCTCCCTTTGCTCCGATCGCTGCTGATGATGTGGAAAGTATCCCCTTCTACTCGCAGCCCTGGTTCTGGGATGTCGTTAAGCAAGGTCTAGGTGTGCTGTTTATCCTGGTCCTGGTGTTTGGTGTCCTGCGCCCTGTTCTGAACAACCTGGCAGGTACCAACAAGAGCAAGGACTTGGCACTGGCTGATGGTATGGGTGGTGCTGGAGATCTGGCGGGTAGTGGAGCGGGCGGCCTGAGTGGTGGTGATCTGGCCGATGACAAGGTAAGTCTGGCAAGTCCTGCAGCGCTGATGTTGCCTGGACCTAGCGAAAACTACGAAGTACAACTCAATGCCATCAAGCAATTGGTGACTGAAGACCCGGGCCTGGTTGCCCAAGTTGTGAGGGACTGGATCAATGCCGACGAGTGAATTCAACAGCATGAGCAATGTCGATAAAGCCGCTGTTCTGCTGCTCTCCCTGGGTGAGGCAGACGCTGCCCAGATCCTGCGTCACCTGGGCCCGAAAGAAGTACAGCGCGTCGGTACTGCGATGGCTCAAGTGCGTAACATCAGTCGTGACCAGGCCGAGCATGTACTGGGCAACTTTATCGAAGTGGTAGGTGAGCAGACCAGCCTGGGTGTAGGCACTGACGGTTATATCCGCAAGATGCTGACCCAGGCCCTGGGCGAAGACAAGGCTAACGGTCTGATCGACCGGATTCTGCTGGGTGGTAATACGAGCGGCCTGGATAGCCTCAAGTGGATGGAGCCTCGTGCGGTCGCGGATGTCATCCGTTACGAGCACCCACAAATCCAGGCGATTGTAGTGGCTTACCTGGATGCGGATCAGGCTGCCGAAGTTCTGGCGCATTTTGATCAGAAGATTCGGTTGGACATTATCCTGCGGGTGTCTTCGCTGAATACGGTCCAGCCAGCAGCACTGAAAGAATTGAATATGATTCTGGAGAAGCAGTTCTCGGGTAGTGCAAGCTCCGCCCGTACGACGCTGGGTGGCGTGAAGCGTGCAGCCGACATCATGAACTATCTGGATAGCGCGGTTGAGGCTCCGCTCATGGACGCTATCCGCGAAGTGGACGATGCGCTGTCTGCTCAGATCGAAGACCTTATGTTTGTCTTCGGCAACCTGGTTGATGTGGATGATCGGGGTATTCAGGCGCTGCTGCGTGAAGTCTCTTCCGATATCCTGGTTCTGGCGCTTAAGGGCGCAGATGACGGGATCAAGGACAAGTTCTTCCGCAACATGTCCAAGCGTGCAGGCGAGTTGCTGCGTGATGACTTGGAGTCCCGTGGCCCGGTTCGTATCTCCGAGGTGGAAGGGGCGCAGAAAGAGGTTATCGCAGTGGCCCGCCGTATGGCTGAGGCTGGCGAGATCGTCCTGGGTGCCAAGGGCGGCGAAGAAATGGTGTAAATCACCAAGTGGTTTCGAGCCCGGTCACTGTGTATTTGCAGTGGTCGGGCTTTTTTTATTCTGAGTTGGCCCAAGCTTTGCTATCTACCTGGCATACCGTAGCTTTTCTGTCAGGTGAGTCATGAACAAAGAGGACGCTAGCGATCTGATTCGCGCGAAGGAAGTCAGTATCTTCGAGCGATGGCTTTTGCCTGATCTGGATAGCAACCATGTTGAAGACGTGGCCGTTGAGCCTGATCCAGAGCCGGAAGCAGCGGAAGAGGAAACCGTCACCGTTGAAGACGTTCCGGTAGAGGAAGTCAAGCCGTTGACGTTGGAAGAGCTAGAGGCCATTCGGCAAGAGGCTTACAACGAAGGCTTCACTGCCGGTGAGCGCGATGGTTTTCACTCCGGGCAGGTAAGAGCGCGGCAAGAGGCTGAAGTAGCATTGACAGCCAAGCTGCGAAGTCTGGAAATCGTTATGGAGCAGCTGCTCGAGCCAATCGCCCAGCAGGATCGGGAGCTGGAGCAGGCGTTGGTTCGTCTGGTCGAGCATGTCACCAAACAAGTGATCCAACGTGAGTTGAAAGACGATTCTACGCAGCTGCAACGTATCCTGCGTGAGGCGCTGAAGCTTTTGCCCATGGGTGCTGAGAATATCCGCATTCATCTCAACCCGCAGGACTTCGATTTGGTGAAGGCCCTGCGTGATCGGCACGATGAGCGTTGGAAGCTGTTGGAAGATGAAAACCTGCTGCCGGGTGGTTGCCGTATCGAAAGCGAGAACAGCGTAATCGATGCAAGTATCGAAACGCGACTGGCTCAGGCACTGACGCAGATTATGGAACAGCAACGCCATCAGGCTACACAGCCTGCCGACCCTGACCTGCATATTCCTTTGGAGGATGCTGCTGATGCATCTTGATCGCCTGAGTTTCCAGCGTCGACTGGGTGGTTATATTGATGCAGTAAGCCTCCCGGGTGAGCCCGTAATCGAAGGGCGTCTGCTGCGCATGGTGGGTTTGACGCTTGAGGCAGAAGGCTTGCGTGCTGCAGTCGGAAGTCGCTGCCGGGTCATCAATGGAGGTACCTACCAACATGCTCAGGTAGAAGCCGAGGTCATGGGGTTTTCAGGTGATAGAACCTTTTTGATGCCGATTGGCAGTCTGGCAGGTATTGCTCCTGGGGCGCGTGTCGTGCCTCTGCCTGATACCGGACGCCTGCCTATGGGAATGTCGATGTTAGGGCGTGTGCTCGATGGGTTGGGTAATGCCCTCGATGGCAAAGGGCGGATGCGCGCCGAGGATTGGGTGCCGATCGACGGCCCGACCATCAACCCGCTCAAGCGCGAGCCTATTCATGAGCCGCTTGATGTTGGTGTACGTAGTATCAATGGTTTGTTGACGGTAGGACGCGGTCAGCGTCTTGGACTGTTTGCCGGTACTGGTGTTGGTAAGAGCGTGCTGCTCGGCATGATGACCCGCTTTACCAAGGCGGACATCATCGTTGTCGGGCTGATCGGTGAGCGGGGTCGTGAGGTTAAGGAATTTATCGAGCACATCCTGGGCGAAGAGGGCATCAAGCGTTCCGTCGTTGTTGCCTCGCCAGCGGATGATGCGCCTCTGCTGCGTCTGCGTGCAGCCATGTATTGCACACGTATTGCAGAGTACTTTCGTGACAAGGGTAAAAACGTTCTGTTGCTGATGGACTCTCTGACCCGGTATGCACAGGCTCAGCGTGAAATCGCACTGGCTATTGGTGAGCCGCCAGCGACAAAGGGTTATCCGCCATCCGTGTTTGCCAAGCTGCCCAGCTTGGTGGAGCGCGCGGGTAATGCTGAAAAGGGCGGTGGTTCTATCACGGCGTTCTACACTGTACTGTCAGAGGGTGATGATCAGCAGGACCCGATCGCTGATGCGGCGCGAGGGGTGCTGGATGGTCACTTTGTTTTGTCCCGTCGTCTGGCGGAAGAAGGTCATTACCCTGCCATTGACATTGAAGCGTCGATCAGCCGAGTGATGCCGCAGGTCGTAAGTCCTGAGCATTTGCGTAATGCCCAGCGTATGAAACAGTTGTGGTCTCGCTTCCAGCAAAGCCGCGATTTGATCAGTGTGGGCGCCTATGTACCAGGCGGCGATCCTGAAACTGACCAGGCAATCAAGCGCTACCCTGCGATGCAGCAGTACTTGCGCCAAGGACTGAATGAAAGCGAGTCGCTCGAGCAGAGCGGGCAAAATCTAGGCGTATTGCTGGAGAGCTGATGAATCATGAAAGGTCGTGCTGAGCGGTTGACCCCAGTGATAGACATGAGTGAGCAGGAGGAGCGGGACGCTGCTCGGCAATTAGGTAAGTGTCAGACACAACTGATGCAGGCAGAGCAAAAACTTGCTGACCTGCAGCGCTACCGGGACGATTACCACAAGCAATGGCTGAATGCGGGAAGTCAGGGTGTGTCAGGCCAGTGGATGATCGGTTATCAGCGTTTCCTCAGTCAGTTGGAGGATGCCATTGCGCAGCAGGAGCGGAGCACTAACTGGCACCGCGATGTTGTCGAAAAGGCACGCCAATCCTGGCAGCAACGATACGCACGCTTGGAAGGTTTGAAAAAGCTGGTAGAGAAATATCGCCAGGAACAGCGGCTGGTTGAGGACAAGCGAGAGCAGAAGCAGATGGATGAGTTTTCCCAACGGCTTTTGCAACGGGTTCGGATGTAAGGAAAAAGGGCCGGCCTTTTTGCAGGCCCTTTTTATTTCTTGCCAAACCTTCTAAAAGAGATCCTGAGGGTTGGCAGCTAATTTTCCAGCAACATAGATCCTCTGTTGCTCATTCGCTGGAATTTTGACGTCGGGCTTATGTTTACCTTCCAAAGTCTGGTAAAAGAGCAATTACCAGAGCGCCTTCCAGCGTAAGTCCACTGATATAAACGGTAGTAATGAGCGCTTTAGAACAAATTATTGTGTTCCAGGGGTGCCATTAGAGTGCCAGCTTTGCCAAAATCGCACTGACAGAAGGTTTGTTTAACCTAACTCCTAACGGAGGGCTTGATATGTCAGCGTTGTGTAGCAGAGCTCTTACGTTTCATCCTCATGTTACTTTGCCATTTCGTCTGGCATCTTTGGCCTGATGAGTGAGTCCTACCATGTCATTGCCACACTTAGATACCGATACTCTGCTTGCCCTGCAGGAAATTATGGAGGACGAGTACGGTAATCTGCTCGACACCTATATTTCCGACTCGGAAGAGCGTATCCGTGCGTTGAAGGAGGCCTATGCCGAACAGGAGCTGGTACAGCTTCGGCATGTGGCTCACAGCTTCAAGGGAAGTTCCAGTAACATGGGCGCCGTCGTTCTGACAAATCTTTGCCGGGACTTGGAGGAAGCTGCCCGTCGAAACGCTCCCTTGTCCGTTATAGATGAAAAGATCGAAAGCGTTCAACGCGAGTTTGCCATTGTGCGCATTCTGTTCAAGTCGGAACGGCAACGGCACGCGTGATTTTCAGCCGTTTTTCTTAAAGCTGGCCCAGCGTTTGCTTCTCTAGCTCCAGATACCTTAACTGGAGCAATTTTATGGCTGTCGCCTCTGACTTCATTTTGTCGTCGACGCCTGATATCAGCTCGGCCAAGACCGCGTTCAAAGCGCCGTTCAAGCCCGCTGAGTCAACTCGCAGCGATACCCCACGTTTCTCGGATGTTTATGCCAAAGAGCAGCAGCCTGCTCGTAATGAGGTGCGTACTCGCGATACGGATCCAAAGTCCGTGAAGCGCGAGGCTTCCGCATCGCGTCACGATAGCAAGGTTAACGACAGCGAGACTGGCGAGTCTGTTTCCTCAGACGTAAAGCAGAAAGAGACCTCTGGATCTGCCGATAGCGGCAAGGCCTTGCCGGTGGCCGATGAGCACGCCTCTGTTCCAGACGCGCAGCTGGACCCGTTATTGCTGCTTGGCATGACTGGAACCCTGCCTACGGAAGTGGCACCTTTGCCGGTTCCAAATGCTGTCAGCTCTTTGACGTCCCTGACGGAAGATACGCTGACATCGGGTATTACGTCAGCGCTTCCACAGGGGCTGGATCAAGTGGCTTCCTCGAATGACCAGGCTGCCTCTTCTGATGAGACTGCTGGCCAGCTGCTGGCCCAGGCCGGTAGTAAGCTACTTCAGACTACCGATACAGCATCTGGCACTGCTCAGGCCAATACAAGTCAAGGCTCATCTAAACAGGCCGAGGTTGTAAATGCTCTTCTGGCTGCGGCCGCTCAAAGTCAGCCTGCTGAGGGTGAGGCCGCCCTTGAAGCATTGCAGGGATTAAAAGATATCGATGATAGGGCCTTGCCTGACGGTCGAAACGAGACCTTTGCAGACAAGCTGAATAGCTTGTCCCAGACAATGGGAACGCCTGTGCAGACGGCTCGTCCCGTTGCGCCTACAGTGCCGGGCCAACCGCTGGCAATGAATCAGTCCGACTGGCATGAAGGTGTAATTGATCGAGTCATGTGGATGTCGAGTCAGAACCTCAGGAGTGCTGACATTCGGCTCGAACCGGCCGGGTTGGGGCGTCTTGAAGTTCGTATCGATATGACTAACGACCAGGCTCAGGTCACTTTTGCTAGTCCGCATGCGGATGTTCGTGATGCACTCGACAGCCAGTCTCATCGCTTGCGAGACATGTTCGTGCAGCAGGGGATGACGCTTGATGTAAACGTCTCGGATCAATCAGCGCATCGTAACTGGCAGGCCGCACAGCAGGACACGGGAACCGGAGGGCGACGGTCTTCGAATACTGGGTCAGGTAGCGAAGATCGTGCGATTGATGAAGTGGCAGGTACCTCAAGTGAGACGGTAGCGCGCACAATAAAGAGAAATGATGGAGTGGTGGACTTCTACGCTTGACCGGGACGCCTCCCGCAGGTGATGAGGTCCGTCTTACCAAGGGCGAATCTGACGGCTACGCCTCAAGCGATTGGCTAAAGATGAATGTATCAACAAAACTGCTGTTATTCCCTCTGCGTTTTAGGGCTGTAGGCGGTTCACTCAATTACGGATGTAAGCATGGCCAAGAAAGAACAAGCGGCTGATGACGCGGCCAAACCCGCTGGCAAAGGCAAGCTCAAGCTCATCATCATTATCGTGGTCGCATTGTTGTTGACGATAGGGGCTTCGGTAGGTGCAACATGGTTCATCATGAACAAGAAGGTTCATGATGCCGAGGCCGCAAAGGCGGAGCCCACCACTCCTGTCCGACTGCCTGCCATCTACGAAAAATTAACGCCATCTTTTGTGGTCAACTTCAATGTGAACGGCAGGCAGCGTTATATGCAGGTGGGTGTGGCGCTGATGGGACGCGATCAGGCAAAGATGGATGAACTCAAGGCTCATTTGCCCCAGGTACGCAATCAACTGGTCATGCTGCTTTCTGCCCAGAGTTATGACGCCTTATTGACGCCGGTTGGCAAGGAGTTGCTACGTCAACAGGCAACTTCCAAGATTCAGGAGCTTGCTCAGAAGCAGGTGGGTCAACCTACGGTCGAGCAGGTTTTGTTCACTAACTTCGTCCTGCAATAGGGATTGCCATGTCTGTACAAGATTTACTGTCTCAGGATGAAATCGACGCGCTTCTTCACGGAGTCGATGATGGTCTTGTCGAAACGGATCCTATAGCGCCTACAGGCTCGGTCAGGGGATATGACCTGACCAGCCAGGATCGTATCGTCCGTGGGCGGATGCCGACATTGGAGATGATCAACGAGCGCTTTGCCCGCTATACCCGGGTCAGCATGTTCAACCTGCTTCGTCGCTCGGCTGACGTGTCCGTAGGGGGTGTGCAGGTCTTGAAGTTCGGTGAGTATGTTCGCTCGCTGTATGTACCGACCAGCTTGAACATGGTGAAGATCAAGCCTTTGCGTGGTACGGCACTGTTTATTCTGGATGCCAAGTTGGTGTTCAAGCTGGTAGACAACTTCTTTGGTGGCGATGGCCGTCACGCCAAGATTGAAGGTCGTGAGTTTACGCCGACCGAGCTGCGTGTTGTACGCATGGTGCTTGACCAGTGCTTCGTTGACCTTAAAGAGGCCTGGGGCGCAATGCTCGCGTGTCAGTTCGAGTACATCAACTCCGAAGTCAACCCGGCCATGGCAAATATTGTCAGTCCGAACGAGGTGGTAGTGGTCAGCTCGTTCAGCATCGAGCTGGATGGCGGTGGCGGTGAGCTGCATATCGCCATGCCATACTCAATGATCGAGCCTATCCGCGAAATGCTGGACGCCGGCTTCCAGTCGGATGTGGATGATCAGGACGAGCGCTGGGTCAAGGCTATGCGCGAGGACCTTCTGGATATCCGTGTACCGCTGGAAGCGACGGTGGTGCGTCGTCAGCTCAGGCTACGTGACATCCTGCATATGCAGCCTGGCGATGTAATTCCGGTTGAGATGCCGGAGGAAATGCTGATGCGCGCCAATGGTATGCCAACTTTCAAAGTAAAGATGGGGGCTCGTAAAGGAAACCTGGCCTTGCAAATCATTGAACCGGTCAAGAACTCTCGCTGACGCGATTTTGACTGAATGCTTTTATTTCTTTCGAGCCGTAGGCTCACCGTTTTAGATTGAGGTTAAGATGGCAGATCAAAACACCAACAGCGAAGAACAGGCTCTGGCTGATGAGTGGGCCGCGGCGATGGCAGAGGCAGGCGACTCCAATCAGGATGAAATCGATGCGATGATGGCTCAGGGCTCGAACCCGGCTTCTCGCGCGCCTGTAGAGGAATTTGCCGGGATCCAAGGTAACAATCAGCAGATTACAGGTATGGAAGGTCCGAACCTGGATGTGATTCTGGACATTCCTGTCATGATTTCGATGGAAGTCGGCCATACCGACATTTCCATCCGGAACCTGCTACAACTGAATCAGGGCTCGGTTATCGAGCTTGATCGCCTGGCGGGAGAGCCGCTCGATGTACTGGTCAACGGTACCTTGATTGCTCACGGCGAGGTGGTGGTGGTTAACGAGAAGTTCGGTATCCGGCTGACCGATGTCATCAGCCCCAGTGAACGTATCAAGAAACTACGCTGACCTTATGCGAATGCTCATTGCTCTACTGGCGACCTTGCCGCTTGTCTCCCAGGCGGCTGAAACAGCTGCACCGTCAACCAATATGGGATCGCAGCTGACACAACTCGTGTTGGGTCTGCTGCTGATCATTGGCCTGATTTTCGGGCTGGCCTGGCTTATCCGTCGGGTACAGCAGGTGGGGCCGCGTGGCAATAATGCTATCAAATTGGTAGCCACCCAGCATCTGGGGCCGCGAGAGAGGCTGGTGCTGGTGCAGGTAGGGCAGGAGCAAATACTCGTAGGACTCACGGCTGGGCGCATTACTCCCTTGCATGTGATGAAGGAGCCGGTTCGCCTGGCCGATGAGCAACCGGCTTCGCCTGAGTTTGCTCAACGGCTTTTCGAGCTGATCAGCCGTGACCCAAAGGATAAGTCATGAGATTCGACTCATTGAAGTCTTTCGCGCGAGTGGTGCGGAGAATGAACTGGTGCTGACTGGTACAAGCGGTGTGTTTACGACGTTGTTGAAATCCCATCTTCGTTTGCTTCGTAATTGCCTGCTTGTGCTGGTAGCACTGGCGGCACCTTTGGCGTTTGGGCAGGAAAATGGGGCTAATAATCCGTTGTCCATTTCCGCTATTACCATGAGTACAAACGCCAACGGCCAGCAGGAGTACTCCGTAAGCCTGCAGATCCTGCTGATCATGACGGCGCTGAGTTTCATTCCAGCGTTTGTCATGCTGATGACCAGCTTTACGCGGATCATCATTGTGTTCGCCATTCTCCGCCAAGCCCTGGGCTTGCAGACAACGCCGTCAAACCAGGTGTTGATCGGACTGGCACTGTTCCTGACATTGTTCATCATGGCGCCGGTCTTTGATCGCATCAATAACGATGCCTTGCAGCCCTATATGAATGAGCAGCTGACGGCCCAGGATGCAATTGCGCGGGCAGAGGGGCCAATCAAGGACTTCATGTTGGCGCAGACCCGGCAATCCGATCTGGACATGTTCATGCGGCTATCCAAGCGTACAGACATCGCCACACCTGATCAGGCGCCGCTGACGATCGTGGTTCCGGCCTTTGTGACATCCGAATTGAAAACAGCCTTCCAGATCGGCTTCATGATCTTTATTCCATTCCTGGTAATTGACCTTGTGGTAGCCAGCGTGCTGATGGGGATGGGCATGATGATGCTTTCACCGATGATCATCTCGTTACCGTTCAAGCTGATGCTGTTCGTGCTGGTTGACGGTTGGTCGTTGATCATGGGTACGCTGGCTGGCAGCTTCGGTACTGTCTAAGAGGAGATACCCCATGACGCCTGAAGTAGCCGTAGATCTGTTTCGCCAAGCGCTCTGGTTGACGGCATTGCTGGTGGGCATCCTGATCGTGCCGAGCTTGCTGGTGGGCCTGGTCGTTTCAATGTTCCAGGCCGCTACACAGATCAACGAGCAGACCTTGAGTTTTCTGCCTCGACTGATTGTCACGTTGTTGACGCTGATTGTCCTAGGGCCTTGGCTCACCCGTGAGCTGATGGAGTTCATGCGCAACATGATCACCAATGTTCCGATGTTGATTGGTTAAATCATGCTTGAGCTGAGTGATGCGCAGATTGGCGGCTGGGTCGGTACGTTCCTGCTGCCTCTGTTCCGTATTGCTGCCGTCTTTATGACGATGCCTATCATCGGGACCAACATGGTTCCCGCGCGCGTAAAGCTCTATATGGCACTGGCCTTTACCGCTCTGCTGGTGCCTACGCTGCCCCCCATGCCGCAGGTCGATGCCGTGAGCGTACAGGCCTTGCCGCTGATTGCAGAGCAGATCCTGATTGGCGCTCTGATGGGTTTTAGCCTTCAGCTGTTCTTTCACGTCTTCGTGATTGCCGGGCAACTGCTCTCCACCCAGGCAGGACTTAGCTTTGCATCAATGGTCGATCCGGCCAATGGGATTTCGGTGCCTGTGCTGGGGCAGTTCTTCAACGTACTGGTGACGCTATTGTTCCTGTCCATGAACGGACACCTGATTGTCATGGAAATCCTGGCGGAAAGCTTTACCACGCTACCGGTTGGTCAGTTGCTGTCTGTTGACCATTTCTGGGAGCTGGCCGGTAAATTGAGTTGGGTGCTTGGTGCCGGCGTATTACTGGTCTTGCCTGCCATTACAGCATTGCTGGTCGTGAACCTTGCTTTTGGCGTAATGACCCGCGCAGCGCCTCAACTCAACATTTTTTCTATTGGCATGCCCCTAACCGTGTCGCTGGGTTTGGTCATTATCTGGATTGGTACAGCGGATATCTTTTCGCACTACGAATCATTAGTCACTGAAGCGCTGCAATGGCTCCGAGAGCTGGTGCGGGCGCGATAGGCAGGAGGTCGTCATGTCGGACGAATCCAGTAGTGAAGACCGTACAGAGGAGCCTACCGACAAACGTAAGCGAGAGGCGCGCGAGGAAGGGCAGTTACCCCGATCCCGTGAGCTTGGCACGCTGACGGTTGTAATGGGAGGGCTCATAGCGCTTCTGGCGTTTGGTTCAGTACTTGGGGACGCTTTACTCGACCTGATGCGCGGCAGTTTTTCACTGAACCGTGAGGCCGTTCTGGATGAGCGGAACATGGGGATCATGCTGCTAACATCCGGCAAGGCCGCCATGTTGGGCATGATGCCGGTTTTTCTCGTCCTTGTGCTGGCTGCCGTTATTGGCCCGATTGCACTGGGAGGCTTCTTGTTTTCCAGCAAATCCCTTCAGCCCAAGTTCAGTCGAATGAACCCTCTTTCAGGACTCAAGCGCATGTTTTCGACCCATGCGCTGATGGAGTTGGGCAAGGCGCTGGCCAAGTTCGTTCTGCTGCTAACCATCGCTATCATGGTTCTCTTGTCCGAGCGTGATGCGTTGCTGTCCATTGCAAAGGAGCCTTTAGGCAGTGCCATTATCCATAGTATAAAAGTGGCGGGACATGCAGCGTTGATGGTGTCTTTAGGGCTATTACTTATCGCAGCTATTGACGTACCGTTCCAATGGTATAGCAACAAGAAAAAGCTGATGATGACCAAGCAGCAGATTAAGGATGAATACAAGGACAGCGAAGGCAAGCCCGAAGTAAAAGGGCGGATGCGCCAGATGCAGCGCGAAATGGCGCAACGTCGCATGATGACCGCCGTGCCAGAGGCCGACGTCATTATCACCAACCCAACACATTATGCTGTGGCGCTAAAGTATGACGCTGCAACCGGTGGGGCGCCGATCCTGGTAGCCAAGGGTAGCGACTTTGTGGCATTGAAGATTCGTGAGCTTGCCCAGGAGCACGCCGTTACGACGCTTGAATCACCCGCCCTGGCGCGAGCAGTGTACTATTCCACTGATATCGATGGAGAGATTCCGGCAGGGCTTTACATCGCTGTGGCGCAAGTGCTGGCCTACGTTTATCAGCTCAAGCAGTACAAAGCTGGTCAGGGCCGGCGTCCAGAGCAACCGCATGAGCCGCCTATCCCGCCGGATTTACGGCGTGACGAGTAGATAAGAAAGGCCCCGCTGAACGGGGCCTTCTTGTTACTTGATAACCCCGCACGCCATCCGGGCTCCACCACCGCCTAGCGGTTTGGGATGATCCGAGTGGTTATCGCCGCCTACGTGAACCATGAGGGCGTGACCTTTGATTTCATTCAAGTCCTTGAGGCGCGGCGCCAGCACGGGCTGAGAGGCTGTTCCGTCGCTTGTGACATAAAGGGCGGGCAGATCACCTTTATGGCCGTCGCCCCAGGGAGCGTCATGCTTGCCGGTATTCTCAGGGTCCCAGTGACCGCCTGCGGCGCCTGCCGGCATGTTCTTGCCATCGACTTCTGCAGCGTCACAGCTGGGTTTGGCATGAATATGGAATCCATGTATCCCTGGCTCCAGCCCTTTTAGCTCAGGTGTAAATACCAAGCCGTAGTCAGTCTTTACGATGGTGACGCTGCCTACACTTTCGCCCGGGCCTTTCTCTGTTGCGATATTTAATGGAACAGTCACGGCGTCATCCGCCTGGGCCATACCAGCGAGTCCTGCTGACATCAGCGTTACGGCAATCCATTTTTTCATCGGGTTCTCCTGTTATCCACTTTATGCGCGTCTTGTGAAGGGACCTCATATGCGTGTTCAGGTTTCCTTATTACGGTGCTCGTATCAACAGTGGCTAAAGGCCGGTCTCAAGAAAACAGCCTGGCAGCCCGATATAACAGGCGCAAACGCAACAAATTCAAACAAAAAAGGAACTTGGCCCGTTGCTTGCTGAATAGCCTGTATCAAGACGCTCTGACGTCAAAAGATTGATATGCAAGGCATTCAAGAGGAACGACTGTGAAAGTTAATCACGGGCAAATGTTGACCAATGTTCGCAGCCTGAGCCGCGGTAACCTGGCTGTACCGATATTGGTTCTGGCCATGCTCGGCATGATGACATTGCCGATCCCGCCGTTTCTGCTGGACGTGCTGTTTACCTTTAATATTGCGCTGTCGATCGTAGTATTGCTGGTAAGCGTTTATGCGCTACGGCCCTTGGACTTTGCGGTGTTTCCGACGATTCTGCTCGTGGCCACGTTGCTGCGCCTGGCATTGAACGTAGCGTCTACACGTGTCGTTCTTTTGCATGGTCATGATGGCCATGCCGCTGCCGGTAAGGTGATTCAGGCCTTTGGTGACGTTGTTGTTGGCGGCAACTACATCGTCGGTGCAGTTGTGTTCGCCATCCTCATGATCATCAACTTTGTTGTGGTGACCAAGGGTGCCGGTCGTATTTCTGAAGTATCAGCACGTTTTACCCTGGATGCCATGCCCGGTAAGCAGATGGCCATCGACGCTGACCTCAATGCTGGTGTGATCGATCAGGCCGAAGCCAAGAAGCGTCGTGCCGAAGTAGGGCAGGAGGCTGATTTCTACGGCTCTATGGATGGTGCGAGTAAATTCGTGCGTGGCGACGCCGTTGCCGGTTTGTTGGTTCTGTTCATCAACCTGTTTGGTGGCATTGCTATCGGTATGTTGCAGCATAACTTGAGTATTGCTGACGCTGGTCGTATCTATGCGCTGCTGACTATTGGCGACGGTCTGGTAGCACAGGTGCCTTCGCTACTGTTGTCCGTTGCAGCGGCCATTATGGTGACGCGTGTTTCTTCTTCGGAAGACATGGGTCAGCAGATCAACCGACAGATGTTCGCCTCGCCCAAAGCGCTTATGGTCTCAGCTTGTATCATTATCGCCATGGGACTGGTTCCCGGCATGCCACATGTGCCGTTTCTGGGCCTGGGTTTTCTGGCGGCTGGTGCCGCCTATATGATCTGGGATCGTCAGAGAAAAGCAAAGCAAGCAGTAGAATTAGAGTCTAAGCGTCAGCAGGAGCTGGCCCCCGTACAGCGCCCCGCTGAAACCAAGGAGCTGGGCTGGGATGACGTAACGCCTGTCGACATGGTTGGCCTGGAAGTAGGTTATCGCCTGATTCCCTTGGTGGATCGCAACCAGGGCGGTGAGCTGCTAACGCGTATCAAGGGTGTTCGCAAGAAGCTGTCCCAGGACCTTGGCTTCCTTATGCCTGCTGTACATATTCGCGACAACCTGGAGCTGATGCCCAATGCTTATCGTTTGACACTGATGGGCGTGAATGTTGCGGAAGCCGAAATCTATCCGGACCGCGAACTGGCTATCAACCCGGGTCAGGTATTCGGCACGTTGAATGGTGTGATTGCCAAAGATCCGGCGTTTGGCCTTGATGCGGTTTGGATTGACGTCAGTCAGCGTGATCAGGCGCAGTCCCTGGGCTATACCGTGGTCGATGCCAGCACGGTCGTTGCGACCCACCTCAACCAGGTTCTCCAAAAGCATGCCCACGAGCTGTTGGGGCATGAAGAAGTGCAGCAATTACTGCAGCTTCTGGCCAAGAGTTCGCCCAAGTTGGCCGAAGAACTGGTGCCAGGCATGATTTCCTTGTCTACGCTTCTTAAGGTATTGCAGCAATTGCTGCAGGAGCAGGTCTCGGTACGTGATGTTCGCACGATTGCTGAGGCTATTGCGAATGTGGCGCCGCGTAGTCAAGATCCCGCCGTCATGGTTTCGTCGGTTCGTGTGGCGCTGTCCCGTGCAATCGTCCAGAACATCATTGGACTGGAGCCCGAGCTGCCTGTTATTACGCTGGAACCGAGATTGGAACAGATGTTGCTTAATGGTATGCAGAAGGCCGGACAGGGTGTTGAAGATGGCATGTTCCTGGAACCAGGAATGGCCGAGAAATTGCAGCGCTCTCTGGTAGATGCAGCACAGCGTCAAGAAATGATGGGTAAGCCAGTCGTGTTACTGGTAGCCGGTGCGATTCGCGGGATGATGTCCCGCTTCGCGAGAATGGCAGTTCCCACTATGTCTGTGCTGGCTTATCAGGAAATTCCGGATAACAAACAAGTCACCATTATCGCAACGGTTGGCCAGAACGGCTGAGGTTTGAACCATGCAAGTTAAACGCTTTTTTGCTGCTGATATGCGTCAAGCCATGAAAATGGTTCGTGACGAACTGGGTGCAGATGCCGCGATCCTGAGCAATCGCCGTGTTGCCGGTGGCATTGAGCTGACCGCTGCCCTGGATTATCAAGCGCCGACTCCCACTGCGCCGAATGCTGCGCTGGAAGCCGAGCTGCGTAAAACCCAAGTGCGTATCGCCGAAGCCCACGCTGAACTGGCCATTCGCTCGCCTAACCAGGGTGTCGCTGCGCCGCAAGCCAACGCTAGTCAACTCTTTGGCAGTGAGCAGATCAGCGCTCGCCAGGAACCTGTTATCTCCGAGCCCAAAGTTGCCCAGCCAGCACCTGCCGTTGCCGCCGCGCCTTCTGCCGAAGAGCGCCGCGCGCTGGATGCCATGCGCTCCGAGATCACCGGGCTACGTGAATTGATTGAAGTGCAGCTGGGCTCTATCGCCTGGGGCCAGATGCAGGACAAGCGTCCTGACGAAGCAAACTTCTGGCGCCGCCTGCAACGCATGGGACTTCCGGCTGATCTGTGCCGTGACCTGATGGCGCGTGTGGCAAGTGTGAACGAGCCCCGTCAGGCCTGGCGTATGCTGCTGGCCCATCTGACCCAGGCAATTGACACGCCCCAGGTTGATCTGCTGGAAGAGGGCGGTATCGTCGCGTTCGTCGGTCCTGCCGGATCGGGCAAGACCACTACGCTGTCCAAAATGGCAGCGAGCTATGTTCTGAAGTATGGCGCGCAAAGTCTTGCGCTGGTCACCATGGATAGCCATCGCATCGGCGCCCAAGAGCAAATCAAGACGTTGGGTCATATTCTCGATGTGCCGGTTACCGTTGTAGATCCACGTCAGTCGCTGGCTCAGGCGCTTGAGCCACTGGCTCGCAAGCGTATGGTCCTGATCGATACGGCAGGTATCCCAGCCAATGACCCCTCCCTGCGTCTGCAGTTGGAAGCGCTGGCTAATGAGAAACTGAAGATTCGCAACTATCTGGTCATGGCTGTAACCAGCCAGAGCCAGGTGCTGAAAGCGGCTTATCACAACTACAAGGGGTGCGGTCTGGCTGGTTGTGTTCTGACCAAACTGGATGAATCCGCGACGTTGGGTGAAGCTCTCGGTATAGCCATTAGCCATCATATCCCGGTAGCCTATCTCTCCGACGGTCCTCGCATCCCTGACGACCTGCATATTGCGCGCAAGCATCAGCTGGTTAGCCGTGCAGTCAATCGTCAGCTGACCGAGGAGCCAGCAGAGGAAACCATGGCGGATATGTTTGCCGAGCTTTATCAAAAGCCGGCCAAGCGCGTCGGTTAAGTTACAGTTTTTTGCAAGTTGGGTAAGGTTTTTGCAACAGAAGGTTTACAGGCGTCGTAGTGTCAGAAAGCAGTACACGCTTCAGGTTTAGTGCCAGCTGGCTCGTTAGCATAACGATCTGGCTACACCATAAGTGCCCTCTACGGGCTGGCTGGTTTTTCATAGGTGTACAGCAATGGGTATGCATCCCGTACAGGTAATTGCAGTGACAGGCGGCAAGGGAGGTGTTGGGAAAACCAACGTTTCGGTAAACCTTTCGCTGGCGTTGGCTGAACTGGGCCGACGTGTCATGTTGCTCGATGCCGACTTGGGCTTGGCAAACGTCGACGTTTTGCTCGGTTTGACTCCGAAGCAGACGCTCGCCGATGTGATCGAAGGCAAATGTGATCTTCGCGACGTGATTTTGCAAGGCCCTGGCGGTATCCGGGTCGTTCCGGCCGCTTCCGGTGCGCAAGCCATGGTGCAGTTGTCGTCTCTTCAACATGCCGGTCTGATCCAGGCATTCAGTGACATCAGCAACGATATCGATGTGCTTGTTGTCGATACGGCTGCCGGCATCGGTGATTCGGTCGTGAGCTTTGTACGGGCTGCCCAGGAGGTACTTCTGGTGGTCTGTGATGAGCCTACTTCGATCACGGACGCTTATGCGCTTATCAAGATGTTCAACCGCGATCATGGAATCACGCGGTTTCGCGTACTGGCGAATATGGCATTGACGCCCCAGGAAGGTCGCAATCTCTTTGCTAAGCTGACCAAGGTAACTGACCGTTTCTTGGATGTGGCTCTGCAGTATGTGGGTGCGGTTCCTTTTGATGAATGTGTACGGAAAGCCGTCCAGAAGCAGCGGTCCGTATACGAAGCATACCCGCGCTCCAAAGCCGCTCTGGCTTTCCGGGCTATTGCCCAGAAGGTGGATGCTTGGCCCTTGCCGGCCAACCCACGCGGTCACTTGGAGTTTTTCGTCGAACGATTGGTGCAACCCACTGTAGGGCCAAATGTATGACAGCGTCCAGCGGTCTCCGTATGTACAGTAAATCTCAGACCCATTCACAGCAGGAGCAACTGATCAATCAGTATGCGCCGCTGGTCAAGCGCATTGCCTATCACCTGTTGGCGCGTCTGCCTGCCAATGTACAGGTGGAAGATCTCATGCAGGCCGGCATGATCGGCCTGCTCGAGGCCTCCAAGAAGTACGATGCCGGCAAAGGTGCAAGCTTTGAAACCTATGCCGGTATCCGTATCCGCGGAGCCATGCTGGACGAGGTTCGCAAAGGTGATTGGGCACCTCGTTCGGTGCATCGTAACAGCCGTATGGTGGCCGATGCGATTCGTGCTGTTGAAGCAAGAACGGGTCGTGACGCTAAAGATCCTGAAGTTGCTGCCGAACTTGGTGTAAGCCTTGAAGAATATTACGGCATTCTCAATGACACATTGGGAAGTCGCCTGTTCAGCTTCGATGACTTGATGGAAGAGGGTGAGCACGGTCTCGAAGAGAGCGGAGCCCATGATTTCGAGCCAGGTCGAGGACTGGAAGATGATCGTTTCAAGCAGGCCCTGGCGGAAGCCATTGCCAATCTTCCAGAGCGTGAGCGTCTCGTCTTGTCGCTGTATTACGACGAGGAGTTGAACCTAAAGGAAATCGGAGAGGTGCTTGGGGTAAGTGAATCCCGAGTCTGTCAACTGCACAGTCAGTGCGCAGCACGTCTGCGGGCTCGTCTGGCTGAATGGCGTTCGCGCTAAGGCAAAACACTAAGCATGTATGGCATGCCTTTGAAAAGGCATGTCTGGGGTAAGGATGGAGGTCGACTTGGACAAAGATATGAAAATTCTCATCGTGGACGATTTTTCCACCATGAGACGCATCATCAAGAATCTGCTGCGAGATCTGGGGTTCACCAATACTACCGAGGCCGACGACGGCTTGACGGCGTTGCCGATGCTGCAAAGCGGCAACTTCGACTTCCTGGTAACGGACTGGAACATGCCGGGTATGACCGGTATCGACCTGCTACGGGAAGTCCGTGCCGATGCACGCCTGAAGAACCTGCCTGTTCTGATGGTAACGGCCGAAGCCAAGCGCGAACAAATTGTCGAGGCAGCTCAAGCGGGTGTGAATGGTTACGTTGTGAAGCCGTTTACTGCCCAGGTGCTCAAAGAAAAGATCGACAAGATCTTTGAGCGGGTCAACGGCTGATAACCATCTCGAGGATGTTATGGACCTTGGCAGTAAATCATTCGAAGACCTGGAATCGACCCTGAAAAAGCATGCCCAAGAGCTGGTTGCCAGCCTTGAAGATGGCAATTTCAGCCAGGCAGTGCAGCTCATCAATGAGCTCAATCAGGTGCGAGATCGTGGTCTGTATCAGGAAATCGGCAAGCTGACGCGTGAGTTGCACAACGCGATCGTCAACTTCCAGATCGATCCCCAGGCGTCCTATGCCAATGAAGTAACAAACATTGCAGACGCCACCGATCGCCTAAGCTACGTTGTGGAAATGACGGAGCGTGCTGCCAACCGTACCATGGACTTGGTCGATGCCAGCACACCGCTTATCGAATCATTTGGTAAGGACGCTCATGACCTCCACGCCGAGTGGGGCCGCTTTATGCGGCGCGAGCTCAGTGCCGAGGAGTTCCGCGAGCTGGCCAAGCGCGTCGGTGCGTTTCTGGGGCGCAGCGATGAGGACGCCCACAAGCTGTCTTCGTTGCTGAACGATATCCTGTTGGCGCAGGACTATCAGGATCTTACCGGTCAAGTCATCAAGCGTGTGACGAACCTTGTTACACAAGTCGAGCGCGATCTCGTCAAGCTGGTCCGTATGGCCGGTCAGGTGGATCGTTATGCAGGAATTAGCCACGACCACGTCAAGGCCATCGAAGAAATTCAAAAAGAAAAGTCTTCGAAGGGTGAAGGTCCGCAGATTCATGCCGATAAAAGAGAAGACGTCGTATCCAGCCAGGATGACGTAGATGACCTTCTGTCCAGCCTTGGTTTCTAAACCTGGCCTTTTTGGAGAGTGCATGAATGAGCTTCGACGCCGATGAAGAAATCCTCCAGGATTTCCTGGTAGAGGCCGGCGAGATTCTCGAATTGTTGTCCGAGCAATTGGTGGAACTCGAAAGCCGCCCGGATGATATGAATCTTCTCAACGCCATCTTCCGTGGATTCCACACGGTAAAGGGAGGGGCAGGCTTCCTCCAGCTGCACGCCCTTGTTGAGTGCTGCCACATTGCCGAAAACGTGTTCGACATCCTGCGTAAGGGTGAGCGCCGCGTTGATGCCGAGCTGATGGACGTTGTCCTTCAAGCTCTGGATACGGTAAACGAAATGTTCGGCCAGGTACGTGAGCGTACTGAGCCGACACCGGCTACTCCTGAGCTGCTGGCTGCCTTGGCACGTCTGGCGGAGCCTGAAGGCGCCGAACCTGCTCCCACTGCCGTGGAGCCGGTTCAGGTCCCTGTGGTTGCTGTCCAGGCACCTGCTGCCAGTGATGTAAGCGACGATGAGTTTGACCGACTCCTCGATGCAATCGGGAATGAGCCTGCACCTGTGGCAGCCGTTGGCTCAGCCGTACCTGCATCTGGCGACGAAATCACCGATGACGAGTTTGAATCTCTGCTGGATCAGCTGCACGGCAAAGGCAAGTTCGATGCTGCTGTTGCAGCGCCGTCCGAGCCTGCCAAGGCTGCTGCTCCGGTAGCCAAGTCAGGTGACGAGATCACGGATGACGAGTTTGAATCTCTGCTGGATCAGCTGCACGGCAAAGGTAAGTTTGATGCTGCTGTTGCAGCGCCGTCCGAACCTGCCAAGGCTGCTGCTCCGGTAGCCAAGTCAGGTGACGAGATCACGGATGACGAGTTTGAATCTCTGCTGGATCAGCTGCACGGCAAAGGTAAGTTTGATGCTGCTGTTGCAGCGCCGTCCGAACCTGCCAAGGCTGCTGCTCCGGTAGCCAAGTCAGGTGATGAAATCACGGATGACGAGTTCGAGTCTCTGCTGGATGAACTGCATGGAAAGGGCCGTTTCGATGGTGGTGTTGCGGCTGCTCCTGTAGCGCCTGCACCTGCTCCGGTTGCCAAGGCAGCATCTGCTCCTGTGGCGAAGCCCCAGCCTGCAGCGGCCCCTGCACCGACAGCCAGCGCAGCACCCAAAGCTGAACCGCGTGCGGCGGCGGCCCCGGCAGGCGAGAAGCCGGCCAGCGAAGCTGAAACAACCGTGCGTGTGGACACCGCCCGTCTCGACGAGATCATGAACATGGTCGGTGAGCTGGTGCTGGTGCGTAATCGTCTGGTTCGTCTTGGGCTGAACAGCGGCGATGAGGCCATGGCCAAGGCTGTATCAAACTTGGACGTTGTGACAGCGGATCTTCAGACCTCGGTCATGAAGACGCGCATGCAGCCAATCAAGAAGGTATTCGGACGCTTCCCGCGTCTGGTTCGTGACTTGGCGCGCAACCTGAAGAAAGAAATCAACCTTGAGCTTGTGGGTGAAGAAACCGATCTCGACAAGAACTTGGTAGAGGCCTTGGCTGACCCGCTGGTGCACTTGGTGCGCAACGCGGTCGACCATGGAATCGAGGAGCCTGCCGAGCGCGAGAAGAATGGCAAAGCCCGTGCGGGCCGTGTCGTTCTGTCTGCGGAGCAGGAGGGCGATCATATCCTGTTGGCCATTTCCGACGATGGCAAAGGGATGGATCCCAACGCTCTGCGCGCCAAGGCTGTTGAAAAAGGCCTGCTCGATAAGGATGCGGCGGAACGTCTGACCGATCTTGAATGCTACAATCTGATCTTTGCACCAGGCTTTTCAACCAAGACCGAAATCTCCGATATTTCCGGTCGTGGTGTGGGCATGGACGTGGTGAAGACCAAGATTACACAGCTTAACGGCACGGTAAACGTCTTCTCCAACAAGGGGCAGGGCTCCAAGATTGTGATCAAGGTCCCGCTGACCCTGGCGATCATGCCAACCCTGATGGTAATGCTGGGCGATCAGGCCTTTGCATTCCCACTGGTCAACGTGAACGAGATCTTCCACCTGGACCTCTCTCGCACCAATGTGGTCGACGGTCAGGAAGTGGTCGTGGTTCGCGACAAAGCACTGCCGCTGTTCTACCTCAAGCGCTGGCTGGTCAAGGATGCGGCTTACGATGAGCAACAGCAGGAAGGTCACGTTGTTATCCTGTCGGTCGGTACGCAACGCATCGGTTTTGTTGTGGATCAACTCGTAGGTCAGGAAGAAGTAGTCATCAAGCCATTAGGCAAGATGTTGCAAGGAACGCCGGGTATGTCGGGAGCCACCATTACAGGTGATGGCCGGATCGCATTGATCCTTGACGTACCGAGCATGCTCAAGCGCTACGCGCGCCGCGGTATTTGAGTCGAAGCCCCGCCGTTAGGAGTGTCATATGGCTGTAAGAGTGTTGGTGGTGGATGATTCGGGTTTCTTCCGCCGCCGTTTGACTGAAATCCTGGCGGGTGATCCCAATATTACGGTCGTCGGTACGGCGACCAATGGGCGTGAAGGGATTGATCAGGTGATGGCGTTGAAACCCGACGTCGTTACCATGGATTATGAGATGCCCTTCATGGATGGCATTACGGCCGTTCGGCACATCATGCAGAAGTGCCCGACGCCTGTTCTGATGTTTTCGTCGCTGACGCATGAAGGCGCTCGGGTTACGCTCGATGCGTTGGATGCGGGTGCGGTAGATTATCTACCCAAGAATTTCGAGGATATTTCCCGCCATCCCGAGAGCGTAAAGCGCTTGTTGTGCGAGAAGATCCATACCATTGCGCGCAGCAACCGCCGGTTATCGTCTGGAAGTGTGTCGGCCCATGCGCCTGCACCCACCTCGACAACCCCTCGCCCGGCGGCGCGGACTGCTTCGGCACATCCGGCAGGCTCCTCGGCTTCAGCGTCGGTGACCAGTGCTGCGCCACGGCGCAAGAATTACAAGCTGGTGGCCATCGGTACGTCGACCGGTGGTCCTGTGGCGTTGCAACGGGTACTGACCCAATTGCCTGCCAACTTTCCAGCGCCAATCGTGCTGATTCAGCACATGCCTGCCGCCTTTACCAAGGCGTTTGCAGAGCGTCTGGACAAATTGTGCAAGATTTCTGTCAAGGAAGCTGAGGATGGCGATCAGCTTCGTCCTGGGCTGGCGCTACTGGCGCCTGGCGGCAAGCAGATGATGTTGGATGGGCGTGGCGGCGTGAAGATATTGCCGGGCGATGAGCGACTGAATTACAAGCCCTGCGTCGATATCACCTTTGGCTCGGCGGCCAAGGTTTTCCCGGACAAGGTATTGGCGGTGGTGCTGACCGGCATGGGCTCCGATGGCCGTGAAGGTGCTCGCCTGCTCAAGCAGGCTGGTAGCCAGATCTGGGCGCAGGACGAGGCCAGCTGCGTGATTTATGGCATGCCCATGGCCGTGGTCAAGGCAAATCTGGCAGATGCCGTCTACAGTCTTGACGACATCGGTCGACACATTACTGACGCGTGCATGTAATGGTACCGCTCTTGCTAGACAGGAGCGGCGCCGGATTTGAATTTGACAGGTTTTGGCTTGCTGCCATGCCTTAGGGAGATGATGTGTGGATGTCTTGAGCCTGATTGGCATCCTGTTGGCCTTTATCGCCATCATTGGAGGTAATTTTCTTGAGGGTGGCACCATTGCTGCTCTACTCAACGGGCCTGCTGCCCTGATCGTACTGGGCGGCACATGCGGTGCGGCCATGCTGCAGACGCCTATCCGTGTTCTCAAGCGCTCCCTGACAATGCTCAGTTGGGTTTTCTTGCCGCCAAGAGTCGACATGCCAGCCGGTATCAATCGCATCATTGGCTGGAGCATGTCTGCCCGTAAGGAAGGTCTGCTGGGGCTTGAACCGCTCGTGGATGCCGAACGTGATCCATTCGCTCGCAAAGGCCTGCAGCTGCTGGTCGATGGTGCCGAGCCTGAAGCCATTCGCAGCATTCTGGAAGTCGATATGTATGGCCAGGAAGATCGTGATATCCAGGCGGCCAAGCTGTTCGAGGCCATGGGTGGGTATGCGCCTACCATTGGGATTATCGGTGCCGTGATGGGGCTTATCCATGTCATGCAGAACTTGGCAAACCCTTCCCAGCTGGGTAACGGGATTGCTGTTGCATTCGTAGCCACAATCTACGGGGTCGCATTCGCTAACCTGTTACTGCTTCCGATTGCCAACAAGCTCAAAGGCATGGTGCTGCGTCAGACTCGCTACCGAGAAATGCTTCTGGAAGGTTTGCTGTCTATTGGCGAAGGTGAAAACCCTCGTTCCATCGAACTCAAGCTGCAAGGCTTCATGGAGTAACCGATGCGTCGCCGTCGACACGAGGAGCATGAAAATCACGAACGCTGGCTGGTGTCCTACGCGGATTTCATCACCTTGCTGTTTGCCTTCTTTGTTGTGATGTATTCCATCTCATCCATCAATGAGGGCAAGTACAAGATTCTATCCGAGACGCTGACCGGTATCTTTACAGAGCCGGATCGCTCCATGAAACCTATTCCCATTGGGGATCAGGTGCCTCGCAGTGTTCAGCCTACCATCGAGCAGAATACGCCTGCATCAGATAACGCGCCGGCGACTACTCAAGCAGTCGATCCGCTTGAGCAGATAGCAACCAGTATGCAGAACGCCTTTGGCGATCTCATCAATTCAGACCAGATGACTCTGAGGGCAACCGAGACCTGGTTGGAAATCGAGCTGAATTCCAATCTGCTTTTTCCTAGCGGGGATGCCATTCCAGGCGATCCAGCCTTTGGCTTGATGGCGAAGGTTGCCAAAATTCTGGCGCCTTACAAGAACCCGATTCAGGTAGAAGGGTTTACTGACAATATTCCCATCAGTACGCCTCAATACCCCACCAACTGGGAGCTTTCAGCGGCGCGATCCGCCAGTATTGCTCGGCTGCTGATTGGTGATGGCGTTACACCCGAACGGCTCGCGGTGGTCGGGTATGGCAGCTATCAACCAATAGCAGATAACTCCACCCCTGAGGGCAGGGCGCGGAACCGTCGGGTGGTGTTGCTCATTTCACGGAATGTCGACATTCACCGTGGCGTGAGTGGTTTTCAGGAGCGCTCCGCTTCTGGTAGAAATGGCACGCAAAGTGCACCTGCTCCCTCCAAGTAAGCGATAGAACCAATCGCTGTCAAATCTTCGCCGCTGGTATATCCAGCGGCTTGGCCTTGGCAATGCAGTACGCTGCCTGGGGAGGGTAGAACGTGAGAGTTTGGGCAATAGCCAATCAAAAGGGCGGAGTAGGCAAGACAACAACGTCTGTTTCGCTGGCAGGGCTTCTGGCTGACTTGGGCAAGCGTGTCCTGATGGTCGATCTTGACCCCCATGGCTCCTTGACGAGTTATTTTGGACAGGACCCGGATCGACTGGAACGCAGCGCCTTCGAATTGTTCCTGCATCAGGGGCAGGTTCCGGACGGGCTACCCAAGCAACTTCTGCTCCCGACCAGCCATGAGCGCATCTCAATGCTGCCGGCCAGTACGGCGCTGGCGACCTTGGAGCGGCAATCGCCGGGGCAGAATGGCATGGGGTTGGTGATTTCCAAAAGCCTCGCGCAGTTGTGGAATGATTTTGATTATGCCCTGATCGACAGTCCGCCCTTGTTGGGCATTCTGATGGTCAATGCATTGGCGGCAAGCCAGCAGTTGGTCATTCCTGTGCAAACGGAATTTCTGGCGATCAAAGGATTGGAGCGCATGGTCAATACATTGGCCATGATCAACCGCTCCAGAAAACAGGCGCTTCCTTACACGATCGTACCGACGCTGTTCGACCGGCGTACCCAGGCTTCGCTGGGGACGCTCAAATACCTCCGAGACAATTACGTCGAGCACCTGTGGCAAGCGTTCGTTCCCATTGATACCAAGCTACGGGATGCCAGCCGTGCAGGGATAACCCCCTCGCAGAACGATGCGAATAGTCGTGGTGTCATTGCATATAGGGCGTTGCTTAAGCATCTGCTTGATATGCAGCCTGCCTCAATGAACGTCGCGTGAAGACATAGTGATGCAGTACTCAAGTTTTTGCGGTATCCAGCCGATAGTTTCTTCAATCTTGAAGTGTGATACGTGACATGAACCGTTCTACTAGCACTGAAATTCGTCCACAGCTGGCTTTGCAGTCCTATCTGGATGCGCTGCTGATGGAGGCGACACTCGAGCTGCCGGTAGAGACGCCTGCCGCCCTCCAGCATGAGGCGGTTGTCGTCTCGTTGGTTGAAGTGGTGTCCGTGGCTGCGCCTGATCCTGTTGCGCCTACGGCCCAAAGCGTGTCTTTGGACGAGTTCGAGGCGGCTGTACGTGAGGAGAAGGCACGCGATGCCCTGGTCAGGGAAACGCCTGCCCAGAACAGCCTGCCTGTGGTGCCGGTTGTTAAGCCTGTAGTGGCAGAGCCGGAAAAATTTGTCGATACCGTTATTCCGTTAAGAACTGTTCAGGCTGTCGAGCAGCAGGTGCAGCCTTTCAAGGTAAGCGACGACGGAAGGCCGGAATGGGCTGAAGAGCCGTTTGAATGTCTGTTGTTCGACGTGGCGGGGCTGACCCTTGCTGTGCCGCTGATATGTTTGGGAACGATTCATTCACTGGAAGGCCGCGAGCTGACGCCATTGTTTGGTCAGCCCGATTGGTTCCTGGGCATCCTGCCCAGCCCGCAGGGTAATTTGAAGGTATTGGATGCCGCGCGCTGGGTCATGCCAGAGCGCTACCGCGAAGACTTCAAGGAAGGCCTCCGGTTCGTTATCTCGGTTGAAGGGTATGACTGGGGAATTGCGGTACACCAGGTCAGCCGTTCGATACGTCTGGACCCTGCCGAGGTCAAATGGCGAACGCAACGATCCCAGCGGCCATGGCTGGCGGGAACGGTAATTGAGCATATGTGTGCCTTGCTGGATGTATCGGCGCTTGCGGCGCTGATTGAAAGCGGTGCTGCAAAGCAAAGGAAACAATAGAAGGGTTGACCTACGCTTAAGGGGTCGATTCTGGATCAACCAAGGCGGGAAGACCGCCAAGACCGCCAAGGCGGTATCAACGAGGCTGGGAAAATGAAGAAAACGTCTGCACAAGGTTCCGAAGATCCAATCCTGCAGTGGGTAACCTTCCGTCTGGACAACGAGACGTACGGTATCAACGTCATGCAGGTTCAGGAAGTGCTGCGCTATACGGAAATAGCTCCGGTGCCAGGTGCTCCAAGCTACGTGCTGGGTATCATCAACCTGCGCGGTAACGTCGTGACGGTAATTGATACACGTCAGCGTTTTGGCCTGGACTCTGCCGAGATCACGGATAACACCCGTATCGTGATTATCGAGGCCGACAAGCAAGTCGTTGGTATTCTTGTCGACAGCGTGGCTGAAGTCGTTTATTTACGTCAATCTGAAATCGAAACCGCGCCAAACGTGGGTAACGATGAATCCGCCAAGTTTATCCAGGGCGTTTGCAACAAGAACGGCGAGCTGCTGATTCTTGTCGAATTGGATAAGATGATGAGCGAAGAAGAATGGTCTGAGTTGGAAAGTATCTAATGTTGGCAGCGTTGATCGTGCTGGTGTTCATTTGCCTTGGGCTGGCGGGTGCCTGCTTTCTGCTATGGCAGGAGCTTAAACGGCAGGCGTCAAAGCTTGCCCAGCATGAGGAAACAACCGAAAAGCGCTTGAGGGCTCTAGCCAAGCGGCTGGAAACCTATCAGGCCGGCACGGTCCGTATGGGGGAGCAATTGCATGAAATTAATGAGATGGTTGCACCCCTGCCTGACAGGCTGACCCGTATCGAACAAAGCGATCCGGCCAGCCTGTCGTTCAGTCAGGCTGCGCGCCTTGTGGGGTTGGGTGCCAGCGTCGATGATCTGACTCAGTCCTGCGGCCTTTCACGGGCCGAGGCCGAACTGATCAGTAAGATGCATAAGGCGCGTCAGCAATCCTGACAAAGTGCATCTCGCAAGCCTGCCACAGATCTTGTGTCATATCCGGCAGGCCTTGCATTTCTTCATTTCCCGGAAAGCCATCAGTCATGCACTGATGGCTTTTTTGTGCTCTCGATAAGATGTTTCAGCATTTTCCGGATAGCGCCGATAGGATGGGATCATCCTGCCTGCATGACAGGCTCTGCAGATGCTTGCCCTTCAGATACCAGGCGAACGCGATGATTTCGGCAATCGTGCGGTATAGCGCTTCAGGAATGGCATCGCCAAGCTCAAGGCGTGCCAGCAGGCGTACCAGGTCAGCGTTCTCATAGATAGGGATTTCGTGCTCTCTGGCCAATGCCAGAATGGCTTCGGCAAGATCTGCATCGCCTTTGGCTGTTAGGGTGGGAGCGGTCTGGCCGTCATAGACCAGTGCAATAGCCTGCTTCGAAGTACTCATGCGCTTTCATCTATCCAGCGTTCTTCAATGTGCGTGCGTAGTCCACGCACCGGTTTTCCCAGCGTGCATTGCAGCTCGCCTACCAGAAGCCCGGCCTCCAGCAATCGCTCCTTGAAATGCTCCAGCTCATGGGTAATGAGCGCGGCGGTTTCCTTCTGCTCGGCCCAGAACTGGCTCGAAAGCGTACCGCGAGCAAGTTTAGCCTCGACCTGCATATTGCCGAGCGGCTCAAGATCAAAGGCAAGGTCGAGCTTCCAGATGCTGTCACGCAGTTCGCCAGCGCTTTTGGAAGGGCGTTCCTCTTGCAGCTTGTATTGCAGACTGGTGATGCGCTCACCGTTACGCATGGGGAGTTCCCCTTGCCAGGTAAGCAGCATGGATCCATCCGGGTAGTGCTGTGTCTGTTCAACGCCAGACAGCTGATGAGTTTGCAGGCGTGATAGGGCTGCTGTTGCCAACTTGAGCAGTTCTTCAAGCTCCATGCCTTCCTGCAGCAGCGAGCTAACTACCCGTGATGGCAGGGGAAAGCTCAACGCAGCATGCTTAGGGTTGCCTTGGCCTAATGCCGTTAGGGCATTGCGCAGGCTTCCTGGCAGGTTTGGCACGCCGACTTGAGGAGGAAAAGTGGAGGTCGTTGTAGCCTGGCTCAGTTGACTGATCAGGCGGAGCAGGAGCGTCTTGTAATCCTGCGGCAGCCGTTCGGTCTCACCTGAAATAAGGTGTCGCTCCAGCAAAATGCCGCTTCGCTCGAACAGGGTTTTTACGACATCCGGGTTCTTGAGTTCTTCAACCTCGGGTACGGAGGCGAGCAGCTGACCAAGCGTATCGCGCAACACGCCGGGCGTGGCGGGCGAGTCCGTGAGTAGCGGCAGAGCTTGAAACAACTGGGCCAGCGAGCCTTGTCGTTGGAACTGAGCCGTCAACTGCTGTCCCAGCTCAATCTGATCAAGTCTTCCGCTGGAGGGCACCAGAGCAACCTGCTGTGCATCGCGTACCGCAACCGTTATCAGGCTGCCGGGCTTAAGGGCATTTAGCGATTCGATTATCAGTTGTTTGCCTGCAAGGGCACCGTTGAGCAATGTCACAACGGATTTGAAGGATATCTGCCCCTCAGAGGCGTCGGCTGGTTGACTGCTGACCACTCGCGTCTGCAGCAGGGTGCCTGGCGGAAGCGCTTTGGTATCCAGGCTTTTCAAAGGCGTCTCTGCCTTGGCCTCGATCTGTACAGCCAGGCGGGTAGACGATAACGCCATGATGTTTAGTAGCGAACCGGTTGGCAGGGGTGAAGTGCTTTCCGCCGGTAGGGTAAGTTGACGTCCATTGGCAAGCGTCAACTGCAGCAATAACTGAAAACTCTGCAGATTCTGCTTAAGGGCAACAACTTGCGCCTGGGCTGTTTCGCCGGGCAGCAGAGGGCTTTCTGTCGGCAAGGTAATCCGCACGGCCGGCTCGGCGGGTAACGCTGCCCGCGTTGGGACAACTGGGGCAGAAGCGGGGCGGATAGTGCCTATGTCAGCCATGTAGCCACTCTGATAGTTTCATGCAGTCGGTCGTCCAGGCTGGCGTGATGTGTATAATGCTGGCCAATTGACGGGCTTGGTCTTGTTTCCAGCCTACTATAGCGGCCGATTCCGTTCCGACTTGATGCCAATGGTTGCGTGTAGTGATACCCCCTTGTCTTGAAGCCGTTGCGCTCACCTGTGAGCGTGACGAGCGCGTGCTGTTCGAGCAGCTGGATCTTGTGCTCGAATCTGGTGAAATGCTGCAGGTAATGGGGCCGAATGGCAGCGGTAAAACCAGTCTGCTACGTCTTCTGGCAGGGCTTATGGCTCCAACGGCCGGTGAGGTGCGTCTGGCTGGTAGGCAGCGACACGAGCCGTTCAGGCAGTTACTCTGGCTTGGCCATGCGACTGGAATCAAGGGACTCCTGACTGCCGAGGAAAACCTTACTTGGTTGTGCGCCTTGAACAAGCCCGCCACTCGGGAAGCGATCTGGCAGGCTCTGGACAGCGTAGGGCTGTCTGGCTTCGAGGATGTTCCCTGCCATACGCTCTCTGCCGGACAACAGCGTCGTGTCGCATTGGCTCGCCTGTATCTTGACCCTCCTGCCTTGTGGGTACTCGATGAGCCGTTTACGGCTCTCGACCGCCAAGCGGTGGAGCATCTTGAGCGGCATTTGAGCCAGCACTGTGAACAGGGTGGAGCAGTGGTGCTTACTACGCATCATCAAATGACGCAAACGCCGACGCGCTATCGCCAGCTAGAGCTAGGGCAGGGGGTCTCATGAGCGGGCTCTTCGTGCTTCTGCTTAAACGTGAAGCGCTACTGCTATGCCGACGCCCGGTGGAGCTGGCCAATCCCTTGGTGTTCTTTGCGATCGTGATTGCCCTGTTTCCCCTGGCGGTGGGACCTGAAAGCCAGCTGTTGAAAGAGCTGTCGCCAGGGTTGATTTGGGTCGCTGCCTTGTTGGCGGTATTGCTTTCACTGGACGGTCTGTTTCGTAGCGATTTTGAGGACGGCTCACTTGAGCAATGGGTGCTCTCGCCGCACCCACTCTTTGTTCTGGTATTGGCCAAGGTGATGGCGCACTGGGTGTTTACCGGACTGGCGCTAATCGTGCTCTCGCCTGTCCTGGCGCTCATGCTGGGGCTTCCTGTCCAGTGTTTGGGGGTGCTGCTGCTATCGTTGCTGCTCGGTACGCCTGTGTTGAGTTTACTGGGTGCTGTAGGTGCAGCGCTGACTGTAGGGCTCAAGCGGGGCGGGTTGCTGCTGGCTCTGCTTATTCTTCCGCTTTACATTCCGGTGCTCATTCTGGGCAGCGGTGCATTGCAAGCCTCTCTTCATGGAATGCCCGCCGCAGGACAGCTTTTGTGGCTGGGAAGTTTGATGGTTTTATCGCTGACGTTCTCTCCGTTCGCTATTGGCGCTGGGTTACGGATCAGTGTGGGTGAATAATGTGGAACAGTCATGAAGTGGACGTTTTTTCATAAACTGGGCTCGCCCAAATGGTTTTACGAGATCAGTGGCCGGTGGTTGCCCATCCTGGCGTGGGCGGCGGCATGCTTCGTTATGGTAGGCATGGTATGGGGCCTGGTCTTTGCGCCGCAGGATTATCAGCAGGGTAATAGCTTTCGCATCATCTATATCCATGTACCTGCTGCATTTTTGGCGCAGTCGGGGTATCTGCTTCTGGCAATTGCCGGGGTAGTAAGCCTGGTCTGGAAAATGAAGCTGGCCGATGTCGCACTCAAATGCGCAGCGCCCGTAGGCGCCTGGATGACTTTTGTTGCGCTGGTAACCGGGTCGATATGGGGCAAGCCAACCTGGGGTGCCTGGTGGGTGTGGGATGCACGGCTGACTTCCATGTTAATCCTGCTGTTCCTGTATTTCGGCATCATTGCGTTGGGGCAGGCTATTTCCAATCGGGAAAGTTCGGCCAAGGCCTGCGCGGTACTCGCCATCGTAGGTGTTATCAACCTGCCAATCATTAAATACAGCGTTGAATGGTGGAACACCCTACATCAGCCTGCCACGTTCACGCTTACCGAAAAACCGACAATGCCCATCGAGATGTGGCTTCCGCTTCTGATAATGGTGGTTGGTTTTTATTGTTTCTTCGGCGCTGTTGTCCTGATGCGCATGCGTCTTGAAATCTTACGCCGCGAATCACGAACGTCTTGGGCCAAGGCAGTGGTTGAAGAGAGCCTTGGTAAAAGGGGTAAAACATGACGTTTCATTCGATAAGCGAGTTTCTGGCCATGGGTCATCACGGACCTTATGTGTGGTCAGCTTACGGAATCACTGCACTGGTCCTGATAATCAATATCGTGATGCCACGGCTGGCACACCGTCGTTATCTGCAGAGCGAAGCACGCCGCCTGCGTCGGGAGATGAACCCGTGAATGCTGTCCGTAAAAAACGTCTTTTGATCATTCTGGCGATTCTGGCTGGCGTTGGGGTCGCCGTGGCCCTGGCTTTGTCGGCATTGCAACAGAACATCAACCTGTTCTACACGCCCAGCCAGATCGTTTCGGGTGAAGCCCCCGTGGGCACTCGTATCAGGGCGGGCGGTATGGTCGAGCGGGGCTCTCTCCAGCGATCGGCCGACTCGCTCGATGTACGCTTCATCGTGAGTGATGGCGTTCAACACATTTCCATCAGGTACCATGGCATCCTGCCGGATCTGTTTCGCGAAGGGCAGGGGATCGTCGCGTTAGGCAAGCTCGATGCATCTGGTGTGCTCAATGCCGACGAAGTGTTGGCAAAGCACGACGAAAATTACATGCCGCCTGAAGTAACCAAGGCCCTCAGGGACAGTGGCGCCTACCAGCAGTTTAGTAACCAGAAGGGCAGCTGATGCTGCCGGGCTCTGCATTTTTGTTTTTAGTGTAATGCGAGAAATTCATGATTCCTGAACTAGGCCACCTGGCTCTGATACTTGCGCTGTGCATGGCTGTGGTCCAGTCGACGTTTCCCTTGCTGGGCACATGGCGAGGCAACCGGCAATGGATGGGGCTTGCGCGGCCGGCGGCCTGGGGACAATTCGCTTTCCTTCTTTTTTCATTTGGCTGCCTGACCTGGTCATTCCTGACGAATGACTTCTCAGTGACCTATGTGGCGGAGAATTCAAACAGTCTATTGCCCTGGTACTACAAATTCAGTGCAGTCTGGGGTGCGCATGAGGGATCGCTGCTGCTATGGGCTCTGATCCTTGGCGGCTGGACGTTTGCTGTTTCCATCTTCTCCCGGCAATTGCCCGAAGACATGCTGACGCGGGTTCTGTCCATCATGGGAATGATCAGCTCAGGTTTCTTGCTGTTCCTGATCATGACGTCCAATCCATTCTCACGCCTGCTGCCCCAGTCGCCTGTGGACGGAAATGACCTGAATCCCTTGTTGCAGGATGTTGGGCTGATTGTGCACCCGCCTATGTTGTATATGGGCTACGTGGGGTTTTCCGTCGCCTTTGCCTTTGCCATCGCAGCCTTGCTGGGCGGGCGTCTGGACGCGGCATGGGCCCGCTGGTCCCGGCCCTGGACGCTGGTGGCCTGGACATTCCTGGGTATCGGTATTGTCCTGGGTTCCTGGTGGTCCTATTACGAGCTGGGTTGGGGTGGCTGGTGGTTCTGGGACCCGGTAGAAAACGCATCATTCATGCCGTGGCTGGTCGGGACAGCACTTATCCATTCGTTGTCCGTCACGGAAAAACGTGGGGTCTTCAAGAGCTGGACGGTATTGCTGGCAATTGCTGCGTTTTCCTTGAGTCTTCTGGGCACGTTCCTGGTTCGCTCAGGCGTGCTGACCTCTGTCCATGCGTTTGCTTCAGATCCTAGCCGCGGGGTGTTTATCCTTGCCTTCCTTCTGGTCGTAGTAGGCAGCTCGTTAACCCTGTTTGCCCTGCGGGCACCTGTCGTTAGAAGTCAGGTTGGATTTGAGCTGTGGTCTCGGGAAACGCTCCTGCTGATCAATAACCTCATTCTGGTCGTAGCGGCGTCCATGATCCTGCTGGGTACGCTGTATCCGCTGGTCATTGATGCACTAAGCGGTGCCAAGCTGTCTGTTGGTCCGCCTTATTTCAATGCCCTGTTTGTACCGCTGATGGTCATACTGATGATTGCACTGGCAATCGGCGTACTGGTGCGCTGGAAGAGCACCCCTGTGCGCTGGTTGCAGGGTCTGCTTATGCCGATACTCATTGTCAGCGTTGTTCTCGGCGTGCTGGCAGCGTTCATGCTGGGCGACTTTCATTGGGCGGTGCTGGCGGCGTGCTCGTTGGCGTCCTGGGTTGTACTGGCTGGCCTTCGCGATCTGCAGGACAAGACGCGCCATAAAGGTTGGCTCAAGGGTATTCGCAGCCTCGGCTGCAGTTACTGGGGGATGCAGGTTGCCCATCTGGGGCTTGCGGTGTCGGCATTAGGGATAGTGCTCTCTACCCAGTTCTCCGCTGAGCGCGACCTGCGCATGGCGCCAGGGGAGTCGGTCGAGCTGGCAGGTTATCACTTCATTTTCGATGGCACTCAGCATTTCGAGGGGCCTAACTTCAAGTCGGACTATGGCACTCTGCGGGTCTCGAAAGGCAATCAGGATGTTGCGGTTCTGCATCCGGAAAAGCGTCTTTATGTAGTACAGCGCTCGGTCATGACCGAGGCAGGCATTGATGCAGGGCTTATGCGTGATTTATACGTGGCGCTTGGTGAGCCGTTGGAAGACGGGGCCTGGGCAGTCCGCATCCATATCAAGCCATTCGTACGCTGGATCTGGCTGGGGGGCGTGCTGATGGCGCTAGGTGGACTACTTTCCATGTCGGACAAACGTTATCGACTCAAGGTGCGCCAGCGTGCCAGTCGGTCCCTGGGGCTCAAGGAGGCGCAGGCATGAAGCGTCGCCTGGTTCTGCTGGTTCCACTCGTCCTTTTTCTCGCCATGGCTGGCTTTTTGTTCAAGGGCCTGTATCTGAATCCATCCGAGCTACCGTCCGCACTGATCGACAAGCCATTGCCGCCATTTTCATTGCCCGCTGTTGACGACCCCGGCCGAACCCTGACTCAGGTTGATTTTCAAGGCAAGCCCGCCTTGGTCAATGTATGGGGCACCTGGTGTGTCGCATGCCGGGAGGAGCATCCCGTTCTGAATACGCTCAAAGAGCAGGGCATCACCATCTACGGCATCAATTACAAGGACGATAATGCCAGCGCATTGAGGTGGCTGAAGGAATTCCACAACCCTTATCAGCTCAACGTTCGCGATGACAAAGGCAGCCTGGGTCTGAACCTGGGTGTATACGGCGCACCAGAAACCTATCTGATCGATAGCAAAGGCGTCATCCGCTACAAGCATGTAGGCATTGTAAGCCAACAGGTGTGGCGTGATGAGCTGGCGCCGCGTTACCGGCAGCTCATGGAGGCGCCATGATCCGCCGGATAGGAGCATCGTTATTATTGCTGTTTATATGGATAGGCGTTGCACAGGCCGCCATCGAAACCTTCGCGTATACAAACGATGCCGAGCGCGAGCGCTTTCAAGCACTGACGCGTGAATTGCGCTGCCCGAAGTGCCAGAACCAGGACCTTGCCGACTCGAATGCACCCATCGCCGCTGATTTGCGAGGAGAGATTCATCGTCTGATGAACGAAGGTAAAAGCGATGAGCAGATCATCAACTATCTGGTGGCGCGATATGGTGAGTTCGTCATGTACAGGCCGCCTGTTGAACAGCGGACCTGGCTGCTCTGGTATGGGCCGGCTGCGTTTTTAATCTTAGGGTTCTGTATCATCCTGATCATCGTGCGACGTCGCCAGCAACAAACCTTGCCATCCAATGCTCCATTGTCTGCCGATGAGCAGGCACGCCTTGCATCACTTCTGAAAAAGAAAGATTCCTGATGATCGATTTCTGGCTCGCCATAGGGCTGCTGCTGCTCGTTGCCTTGGGCTTCCTCCTGATTCCCGCGATACGCCGTCAGCACGTTGCTTCTGGTAAAGACCGTGCCGCCGTCAACGTTGAGCTTTACGAGGAGCGACTGACAGAGCTCTCCCAGCAACACGCTGCAGGCTTGCTGACTGCTGGGCAGTGGGAAGAAGCCCGCTCCGAAGCTGCCCGTGAGCTGCTTTCCGACACTCAGCAGGCAGACACTGACGCCACAAGCGCTAAAGGCGGGCGCGCTGCGCCGTTGATCGTGGCGTTAATCGTTCCGCTCGTTGGACTTGGACTCTACCTGCATTGGGGTGCCAGCGACCGGGTCGAGCTCACTCGCGAGTTCAGCCAGCCGCCGCGCTCCATGGATGAAATGACTTCCCGGCTAGAGCGCGCGGTTGCCGTCCAGCCTGAGTCTTCTGAAGGCTGGTATCTGTTGGGTCGTACCTATATGAGCCAGGAGCGTTTCAGCGAGGCTGCTCATGCGTTTACCCAGGCAGTCCAGCAGGCCGGGCGTCAACCTGAGCTGCTAGGGCAGCTGGCGCAGGCGCAGTATTTTGCGGACGGTAAAGTCTTGACCCCGGAGGTCAAGACGTTGGCTGACGAAGCGCTCAAGGCTAATCCCAAGGAGGTGACTACGCTTGGGCTCCTGGGCATAGCGGCGTTCGAGCAGAAGGATTACGCCAGTGCAATCACTCATTGGCAAACCTTGGTCGATCAGCTGCCTACTGGTGATCCGTCCCGTAAGGCTATTCAAAGTGGTATCGAGCGGGCCCGGCGCTATATGGGCGCTAGCGGCGAAGCTGCATCTTCAGCCAGTGTTACTCAATCAGCTACCCTGAGTGTCACGGTAAGTCTTGATCCAGGCGTGAGCTCACATGTCAAGGCGAGTGATACCGTGTTCGTGTTTGCCCGCGCTGTATCAGGCCCCCCCATGCCATTGGCAGTAAAGCGTCTGACAGTAGCGGACCTGCCTGCCAGGGTATTGCTGAGTGATGCAGATGCGATGATGCCCCAGCTGAAGCTGTCAGGTTTTGATCAGGTTCAGCTGGTTGCGCGTATCTCTCGGCAGGGAAATCCGACGTCAGGTGAGTGGGTTGCGCTTGGCAAGCCGATTGCGGTTAAAGATGCCCAGCCGCAGGAGTTGAAAATAACGCAGCCCGACGCCAAATAGAAGATTTGCATGGCTTCTTGCAGGAGAGGCCATGCCTTGCCGGATGGCTGTGCGCAAGCATTCGCTTCCCGCTACACTTAAGCCTTTATTTGCCGGTATTTCTACTTAGCAGGAGCGGGAGCATGTCCACACCCTTTGCCCAAATGCTCGATAACATCACGCCGGAAATCTACGAGAACCTAAAACGCGCTGTAGAAATCGGTAAATGGCCGGATGGCCGCAAGCTGACGCGCGAGCAGGTCGAGCTCAGTTTGCAGGCAGTCATTGCCTATGAGGCCAGGCATGTCCCGGAGGACCAGCGAGTCGGCTACATGGGACCACAGGAATGCAGCTCAAAGTCCGAGCCGATTCCCAATCTTCTTTTCAAGTCCGACGCGATTCACTGATCTTCGCATCACTGCAGTTCCAAGCGCCGCGGCCCTACAGCCGTGGCGCTTTCATTTTAAAAGGTAGTGCAACACCATGACAGAGTTAGGGCGCGGCGCGCTAAGCAAGATGATGGTGCGTCTCGGCGAGCCCGTGCAGTATTCGTTTCGACTGGGCGAAACAGAGGTTCCCGTCAACCCGCTGATTGGCGAAAGAATCCGTCTGGAGTACCTGGGTGAAATCCATTGCACCCATTGTGGCCGCAAGACCAAGAAGAGCTTCGGTCAGGGTTACTGTTATCCCTGTTTTACCTCCCTTGCCCAGTGCGACAGCTGCATGATGAGTCCTGAGAAGTGCCATTTCGAGCATGGCACCTGTCGCGAGCCGGAGTGGGGAGAGTCTTTTTGCATGACGCCCCATATCGTCTACCTGGCCAACTCCTCAGGGCTTAAGGTCGGCATTACGCGTGCCAATCAGATCCCTACTCGCTGGATTGACCAGGGGGCTCATCAGGCGCTAGCCATCTTGCGTGTGGCTACCCGGCAGCAGTCGGGTCTGGTGGAGGACCTTTTTCGTAGCCAGGTAGGAGACCGCACCAACTGGCGCGCTATGCTCAAGGGAGAGGCAGAGCAGGCGGACCTCGCTGCGCTGCGCGACCAGATTCTGGATGCCTGTACGCAAGGGATGCACGTGCTTCAGGAGCGTTTTGGCCTGCAGGCGATCCAACCAATAGTCGACATGGAGCCGCTTCAGATTCATTATCCGGTTACGGTGTATCCCACCAAGATTGTTAGCCACGATCTGGAGAAGACGCCTGTAGTAGAAGGCACACTGCTTGGTATCAAGGGTCAATATCTGATGTTTGATACCGGGGTCATTAATATTCGCAAATACACAGCTTACCAGCTGGCCGTGCATCATTAAGCCGCCGCGGTACAACCGCCGTCGTGAATTAGCATAAGGGTTACGTCATGCGCACCGAGCAACCGAAGACGATACATCTCAAGGACTATCAGGCCCCTGAGTACCTCATTGACGAGACGCATCTCACGTTCGAGCTGTTCGATGACCATACGCTCGTTCATGCCGAGTTGCATATGCGGCGTAACCCTGACCGAGGCGCCGGTCTGCCACCCCTTGTTTTGCAGGGGGAGGAGCTTGAGCTGTTGAGCCTGTCGGTCAATGCCGAGCCCCAGACGCCTAATGAGTATCAGGTCGAGTCCGATCACCTGACGATCCAGCCCTGTGGCAACAACTTCACTCTCAGCACCACTGTACGCATCCATCCGGAAACCAATACGGCGCTGGAAGGCCTGTATACCTCTGGCAAGATGTTCTGTACGCAGTGCGAGGCCGAAGGTTTCCGCAAGATCACCTACTACCTCGACCGCCCGGATGTGATGAGCGTATTTACCACAACCATCAAGGCGGACAAGGTCAAGTATCCGATCCTGCTTTCCAATGGCAATCCGATTGCCAACGGTGAGGAAGAAGGCGGACGTCACTGGGCGACCTGGGAAGATCCCTTCAAGAAGCCGTCCTACCTGTTCGCGCTGGTAGCCGGTGATCTCTGGTGTATTGAGGATACGTATACCACGGGAAGCGGACGCGACGTAGCCCTGCGGATCTATGTGGAGCCGGAAAACATCGGCAAGCTGCAGCATGCCATGGACAGCCTCAAGCGCTCCATGCGCTGGGATGAGGAAGTCTATGGCCGTGAATACGATCTGGATATTTTCATGATCGTTGCGGTGAACGACTTCAACATGGGCGCCATGGAAAACAAAGGGCTGAACATTTTCAATTCCAGCGCTGTTCTGGCAAGCCCGGACACTGCCACAGACGCCGCGCATCAGCGGGTCGAGGCTATCGTTGCCCATGAATACTTCCATAACTGGTCGGGTAACCGTGTCACTTGCCGTGACTGGTTCCAGCTGTCCCTGAAGGAAGGCTTCACCGTATTCCGTGATGCCGGATTCTCCTCCGACATGAACTCGGAAACAGTCAAGCGTATTGAGGACGTGGCTTTTCTGCGGACCAATCAGTTCGCAGAGGACGCCGGTCCGATGGCACACCCGGTGCGCCCGGATTCCTTTATCGAGATCTCCAACTTCTACACCCTGACTGTCTATGAAAAGGGTGCTGAGGTGGTGCGCATGCTGCACACTTTGTTAGGTGCAAATGGTTTCCGCAAGGGGACCGATCTGTACTTCGAGCGCCATGATGGCCAGGCGGTCACTGTCGAGGATTTCGTCAAGGCCTTGGAAGATGCTAACGGCGCCGACTTCACTCAGTTCAAACGCTGGTACAGCCAGTCCGGTACACCGCGTCTGGAGGTGGCTGAAGCCTTTGATGAACAGGCCAAAACCTATACGCTGACCTTCCGCCAGAGCTGCCCGCCAACCCCTGGCCAGCCCACCAAGGAGCCCTTTGTAATTCCGGTTAAGTTAGGGCTGCTGGGGGGGCAAGGGCAAGAATTGCCGCTACGTCTTGCTGGTGAGACGGAAGACACTGTAACGGATCGCGTGATTGCCGTAACCGAGGCCGAGCAGTCCTTTACGTTCGAAGGTATTACGGAAAAACCGCTGCCCTCATTGCTGCGCGGATTCTCCGCACCGGTCAAGCTTAGCTTCCCCTATACGCGTGAGCAGCTGATGTTCCTCATGCAGCACGATTCCGACGGGTTCAATCGTTGGGATGCTGGTCAGCAACTGGCTGTACAGGTCTTGCAGGAGCTGATCATTCAGCAGCAGAAGGGTGAGGTGATGGTACTCGACCAGCGTCTTGTCGAGGCGCTGCGCACGGTACTGGAAGACGAGCGCCTGGATCAGGCTATGGTGGCAGAAATGCTGGCGCTTCCAACGGAGGCGTATCTGGTCGAGTTGTCTGAGGTCGCCGATATCGATGCTATCCATGCTGCCCGTGACTTCGCTCGTGATGAGTTGGTTAAGGCGTTGTATGAGCCGCTGTGGAAGCGCTATCAGGCGAACCGCGAAACCTCACGCAATACGCCGTATGTTGCCCAGGCGGATCATATTGCCCGCCGCAGTTTGCAGAACATCGCACTAGGCTATCTCATGCTGAGCCGCAAGCCGGAAGTGGTTGCAGCTGCTCAGGAGCAGTTCGACAACTGTGACAACATGACGGAACGCCTGGCGGCGCTGTCAGCCTTGGTAAACTCTGACTTCGAGGCGGAGAAGACCGAGGTGCTGGAGCGCTTTGCCGAGCGCTATAAGAATGATCCGCTGGTCATGGATTCCTGGTTCAATGTGCAGGCGGCCAGTTACCGTCCGGGTGGTTTAGACCGCGTCAAGGCATTGATGGGGCATCCTGCCTTCACCTTGAAGAACCCCAACAAGGTTCGTGCACTTATCGGCGCCTTCGCCAACCAGAACCTGATCAATTTCCATCAAAAGGACGGCAGCGGTTATCGCTTCCTGGCTGATCAGATCATTACGCTCAATGCCTTGAATCCGCAGATTGCATCCCGCCTGCTAACGCCGTTGACCCGCTGGCGCAAGTACGATGAAACTCGCCAGCAACTCATGCGTGGGGAACTGGAGCGGATCATGGCAAGCGGTCAGCTCTCGAGCGATGTGTATGAGGTGGTAAGCAAGAGCCTGGCATAACGTAAATGCTTGGGTAGCAGGCCTGAAGGATGGGCCTGCTACTTCCGGCTGATGCCTATAAGTGATGAGCAGGCGGACGCTTGCCGTGACAGTTCGGGCGAGTTCGCTACCGCTTGCACGCTTCTGCCATAAGTGATGTTTATTCTTTCCTGGCATTCTGGTCGCGCGGACTTTCCCTGGTGTCGCTCCATAACGCCTGGGTATCGACATGAGATACCTTTGCGCCAATCGGCGTACAGCTGACCCGTCAGCGGGGCTGATTGCAATCTGTTCGAAACCGCAAAAACCTGTAGGACATACGTGTAAGAAACGCTTCCTAAAGAAATCGTGCTTCAGTCACTGCTCCCGGATGTGCGCCCAGCGGATAGCCAGACGTTTGAAAAAATAAAATGATCACGAGTGGCGCTCGGTTCGTGTGAGCGCCACTGGACGGTGATGCCCGGCAGCATGGCTTAGTCAATAAAGCGAGGCGTCGGCCCCTGGATTCTTAACGTACTCAATCCGTTGCCCTGTTTGCATACCTGCACCTGGACAGGAATACGCTCATGCATTTCCTGGACATGGGAAATGACAGCAACCTTGCGGCCTTGAGCTTGAAGTCCGTCTAATGCGTCCATGGCAAGCTGTAGCGAATCAGGGTCAAGGCTGCCAAAGCCCTCATCAATAAACAGCGACTCGATCTTCAGGTTAGTCGACGCCATGGAGGCGAGACCCAGGGCCAGTGCCAGTGAAACGAGAAATGTTTCTCCACCGGACAGAGAATGTACCGAGCGCAGCTCATCGCCCATTTCGGTATCCATAACCAAGAGCCCTAGCGCACTGCCGCCTCGCTTGAGCCGATAGCGGCGGACCAGCTGCTGGAGTTGAGCATTGGCATGATGGATCAGCAGATCCAGATTGTAGCCTTGAGCAATCTTGCGGAAGGTATGACCATCGGCAGAGCCGATCAGCTCGTCCAGCTTGGCCCAGCGAAGATACTCCGCGCGGGCGCTCTCGATCGCGTTCAGCAACTCAGCGCTTTGTGTGCGCCGACGGTTGTCTTCAGCGATTTCAGCCCGTAGTTCGGCATGGCGTTCCTGAGAGGCCTGGTTGAGTTGGCTCAGCTCTGTCCAGCGCTGCTCCAGTGTCTCCTGCTCAGGAAGGTCGGCCCGCTCGGTCCGGTGGGCTGCCAGACGGTTTTCACGCTCTTGAACGACCACGTCAGCCTCATTGACAGCCCGTTCCAGGGTCTGCATCTGCCGGCGCAAGGCAGTGTGCTCACGGTCATCAATACCCAGCAGTCGAGTCAGCAGTGTCTCGTCAAGCGTACTGTGCTGGGCCCGCCAGGCCTCAAGCTCGACGAGAAGTAGACCATGTGCGGAGTCCAGCTTTTGCGCTTCGCCTCGCTTGAGTTCAACAGTATGGCGTAATTGCTCATGGCTCAGATTGGCCTCACTCCAGGCTTCCCTGGCTTGACTCTCTGCTTGGCGTGCCTGTTCAACGGATTGGTTCAATGCCTGTTGCCAGGCATGGGGGCTGGCATGTTCACCCAATGTTGTCTGAAGGCGCAGCTGACCACTCGTCAATTGTTCTTCCAGTGTTGCCAGCAGACTGGAAAGCTTTTCGTGCTGCTGAAGTCTGGTCTGCTGTTGATAACGCTCACGTTCGAGGTCGGACGTACAGGTCGTCAATGTCTTTTCCAGCTCCTGTTTGCGTAGCAGGTGATGGTGTCGAGCTTCTATGAGTGCTTCCAAGCGCGTAAACGTAGGCTGGGGCTGCTGTTGCCAATGTTCCAGCCAGGGTGCAGGCAGTAGTGCAGTGAGCTCAGCCAGCTCCTGAGCGTGTCGAAGCTCATCCTGCTGGATGGCTTTCAGGTGTTCTTCCAACTCCCATGCGGCCTGCTGGCTACGCTCGCGGGCGGTTTGCCAACGCTCCTGTAAGCCATCGATTTTTTGCTGATGATTCAATAGGAACTGCAGGCGCGTTTCTTCGGTCTGGATGCGCTTGCTGAGTGCTGTCAATTGTTCGTTCAGCCAGAAAGAGCGATGCTCCTCAGGTTGGGCGAGAAGTGTCTTGCCTTCCGGGTGGCCTCGCAGCTGCTCATGTATTCCCAACTGCTGTGCGGTCAGCTGTTCTTCTTGCTGCTTGAGATCCTTGAGTCGTTCATTCAGACCGGCAACAGCGCTTCGTAGACCAATCAGGCGTTCGTACAGCTGTTGCACATGTAGTCGAGCCTGCTCTTCTTCCCGAGCTTCATGGGAGGCTATAGCCTTTGCCAGAACACTCTCCTGATGAAAAGGATGCTCCTGGCTACCGCACACAGGGCAGGGCTCGCCCTCTACGAGTTGGGCACGCAGCTTTTCCACGCTTACGCTACGCATCAGCCGTTGCCGCTCAAGCACGGCAAGGGTGAGCTTGAGGTCGCGCTCGGCTTCGGCGTGCTCTGCAGCGGCGCGTTTACCCTCGGCTATGGTGTGGGCCCGCTCCTGCAAGAGCGCTGTCTGCTTTTCCTGATTACTGAGCCAATAGCCTTCGAGCTCTTCTCCTTGTTGCCAGAGATAGATGAGTCGTTCCAGTGAGCTGAGCAGGGGGCGGCTGGCCTGTTGCTGTTGCGTCAGCGCCTGGATTTGCTCGCTCAGGTTGCCTTCCGCGCCGGATTCCTGCTGGAGCGTCTGGATGGCTGTCTGATAAGTATCGGCCTCTTCCTGGGCTTTTTTTACAGCAGCCTGTAACTGGGGAATGCGCAGGCGGGACCCCGCCAAGCGCTCGCCGAGCTGCAGGTTCTGCTGAAGGCGAGGTCGGTAGGCTGACCAGGCATCACATAATGCTGACAGTGCCTCGCTTGCCTGAAGCTGTGTGGCTATCTGCTCCAGTGCCTGACGTTGCTCCACCTCGGTAGCCGCCAAGGCATTGATCCTTGCCAGGGATTCGCGTTGAAACGAGTCCTCTTGACGCCACGCCTCGCGGGTCTGCTGGACGTCGATCTTGAGGCGGCTGAGGTCGTTCTCTTCCTGAAAAGCCTGTTGCAGTGAATCGGCACTTTGATGCAGGGCTTCTTCCGCTGTTTGGCGACGAGTTTGAGCGTGCTGCTGGCGTTCTGTCAACTCGTCCAGGCGTTGTTCAAGCGCTTGTTTCTGCTGTTCAAGCTGTATGAGGTGGGCCGTCAGCTGGCCCATGTCATGCTCAAGCTGCGCCTTCTGCTGATAGCGATGACGCTGTGGTAGCAACTGATCAAGCCAATGAAGCGTCTGGCGCGCCTCTGTATGCTCATCGTGTTGCTGCCGCACTGTTGTACGCATTGTCTGCGCCTGAGCAAGTTCCTGCTCCAATCGCTTCAAATCCCTTAACCAGCGCCGCTGCTGTTCCACCTCACCAAGCTCGACCTGAATGCGGGCCAAGGCTTCCAGCGTGCTCTGGCATTGGGTTTCGAGTGCTGTGCGGCCAGCGTCGTCCAGGGGGCGGATACCACCTGCTTGCTGTTCCAGTTGATCAAGGGATTGCCGAGCCTGTTTCGCCCGTTCGAAGGCGCGTCGGCCAAGCTGGCTATAGATCGCAGTATCGGTCAATTTTTCCAAGAGTTCGCTGCGGCCGTTGTCGTCCGCTTTCAGAAAGGCGCTGAACTCGCTTTGCGCCAGTAGCACTGCGCGGGTGAACTGTTCAAAGGTGAGGCCCAGGCGCTGCTCAAGCTGGGTTTTGAATTCGGCTTTCTTGTCGGCTGTCAACAGCTGCTGTGTGTCCAGGTTCCGCAGGCTCTGGCGGCTGGGCTGAAGTTTTCCATCCGCTCTGTCTCGAGCGCGATTGGCTTCCCAGCGTGCACGGTAGCGATAACCGTCGATACCCAGGAAGTCCACTTCAGCATAGCCTGCACCACTACCGCGGCGAAGAAGGGTGCGTGGATCGCCTGTAGCAATTTCGTTGTCGCCGTCTGGCACCTTGGCTTCCTTGCGCACATTGCTAAGGCGTGGCACTTCACCAAACAGCCCTAGCGAAAGGGCATCCAGCAGTGTGCTCTTGCCTGAACCGGTTGGGCCGGTAATGGCAAACAGGCCGGTGCTGGCAAGGGGTTCAGCGGTGAAGTCCAGCTCATGCGGGCCGGCAAGAGAGGCAAGGTTCTTCAGGCGAACGGCTAGAATCTTCATGCCTGTTCTCCCAGTGCGATGTCTTCAAGCAACTGGGTAAAATCGTCCAGTGTGGACGATTCTGGCACTTGCCCATAGGTATCCTGCCAGGCACGGCTGAAAAGCTCTTGTGGCGTCAGTTGCTCCAGCGCCACCAGCTCCGGCGACTCGCTAGAAGTACTGACGGCTCCCGCGTATTGCACGCCGATCCGTACGAGGCGCAGCGATTTTCTTTCAAGAGCAGACTCCAGCCGCTGCCGTAGATCGGGTTGGGGTGCGTCGAGTATGACTCTGACTTCGAGCCAGGGAACCAAGTGGCTTTCGGGTGTATTGAAGAGGTCGATTTCGGATTGGCTTTTGAGATGCTCAAGGATATCTGCCAGTGGTGCAGGGCCCAGGCGCACCATGTCCACGGCTCGCGGGATCCGAATGCTCTCGACAGTCTTGAGCGCGTCTCCTTCGAACTGAACGCCAAGAATCTGGTGAGGATAGTCCACTTCCGCGAACGAGAGGGGAAGGGGAGATCCGCTGTACCGGATACGCTCCTGCTTGGCTACCTTTTGCGGCTTATGCAAATGACCCAATGCCACGTAGGCAATGCTTGGTGGAAACAGAGAGGCAGGTTGAGCTTCGGCATTACCAACAATAATATTGCGCTCTGAATCCTCCGATACCTGGCCTCCCGCCAAGTGTGCGTGGCTCATGGCAATAAGGGCCTGGCCTGGTGTGCGAAGTGTTTCAGCGTGGGCAATCAGCTCTGCGTGTACCTTGGCGATACCCTCCATATAGGTACCATCACTTCCCCCCGTTACTTCTGCCGGTCGTAAAAAAGGCAGGGCTAGGCACCAGGCTCTGATCGCGCCGTTTGCATCGGTAAGCGGAACCATTAGCCGCCTGGCATCCAGCGAGCCGTCATCCAGCCAGAGCACTCGCCCTAACGCATGGGTCCGCAGGCTGCGCATGAGCGGAGCGGGGAGTTCGATCCGGGCTCCAGAGTCATGGTTGCCTGCAATCATCACCACCGTTAGCGTAGGAAGCGCCAGGTGTGCCTGTACGATAAAGTCATAGAGGCGCTCCTGCGCCTTGACCGGCGGGTTGATCGTGTCGAAGACGTCGCCAGCGATGAGCAGGGCGTCGGGGCGGCGTGCCTTGAGTTGTGCCAACAGCCAATCGAGAAAACAGGCGTGTTCGAAGTCGCGATCCTGACCATGAAGGGTCTGGCCAAGATGCCAGTCGGAAGTATGAAGAATACGCATGGTGTTCCTGTTCAGGCGTGTGGTCGAGGCGTTGCGCCCGGACCATCAGCGCGGGTATAGCGGTGGCAGTGAGCCAGGCTCCTGTTGTACGGGCTGCGTAGAGGGTGGTAAAGCCTGGAACGCCTGCCACAGTGTCTCGCCTTGCCAATGCTGTCCGCTTTCGCTGTAAAGCGCGCCGTTAAGGTCATCCAGAGCGACAGAAAGCGGATCGAAGCGGGCTGCCATTTCTGCCAGGGTTTCTGGCTGTTGTCGAGCCCAGGCATCGAGCGCCTGACGCGTGGCATGCGGATCGTTAGCCTGGCAGGCGCGTCGCAAATCATCGAGCAGCGTGCGTGGGCTCGGGCCGGCAGGAGCCATTTTAATAATGGCGGGCAGTTGGCGGGCTCGCCACCATAGCCCGAAACCCAACAGTGTGGTCAGAAGCAGAATAAAACTGGCCAGCTGCCATGGCCAGAGAGGTAGTCGCTTCCCGTTCACACTGGTAGAGGCCTGCCCTGGGGACGGTGGCATTAGGGCCGGGTCGGCAGCGACGGTAAGGGTATGGGTAGGTAGCTGTGTATGCTCAAGTTGGTCGGTCCGAGTATTCCACCAGACAACTTCCAGAGCAGGTAGAGTGATGTCGCCGCTCCGGTTGGGTACGAGCGCCTCCCGCTCCTCGCGACTGCCGACCAGGCTTTGATCCTGCACGTCGTTGGTCAGCTTGGCCTGGTCTGGATAGCGGCGAAGCCCGTCTACAATCGGCTGCGGCAGAGGCGGCAGCTGTGCACTGGACAGGCCTTCTGCCTTGAGAAGAAGGTGGCGTGTTAATACGGCGCCCTGGCGCGCTTCTTCCGGCTGGGGATTCCACGCTTCGCTCAGCTCGATATGACGTGCCGGTAGCCAGGGTGCGTCAGCAGGATAATCGGCAGGCTTGGCTTTGACGTGAATGGGAATCTCGCTGGTATCCACGCGTATTACCCGACCCGGCCTTGAGCTGAACGGAGACGACTGCTGACCACTGGTTGAGGTATCAACCGCCGTGGCACTGAACGACAGGCTGGGGATGCGTAATAGACCGCTTTGCTGCGGAAAAATGGCATAGCGAATCTCGATAACACCATGTCTCACGCCGCCGATGGTCTGCTCATACGTCCTGGGCTCTCCCAAAGGCTCGACGCGCGCTGATGGCATGTTCAGCGTACTGAGGTTACTGTCATCGTAAAGCGGTACGGAGTGGAGGATGCGTAGCGTCAGGACCAGCTGCGCCTGCACATAAACGGTTTCCTGATCCACCGTAGCATCGATAAAGACCGGCTCCAGGTTTTGGGCGCTGGGGGTGAGTGTCGAAGTTTCGTTGACATGCAGCGTAATCGACTGGCTTCGCACCCCACTAAGGGTCAGCGGGGGAATCACTACGATTCCGCGCTGCCGCGGTTGAAGCATTACGATCCAGCGGGTGATAGGCTCGCTTTGATCGGGACCCGTACTCAACTGGTTGATCTGGCGTGTGCCGAGAATATCGAACTGGGGCTCCAGAGGAGACAGATCCGGTTTGCCGAAAAGCGTCGGATCGCTTGATTCGAGGACAAGCTCGAAGGTCTCGCCAGGTACGAGTTGGGTATGGTCCACGCGAGCCGTAAAGTCTGCCCCCCAGCCAGGCAGACTGACCAGTAGAAGCAGGGTGAGCGCAATACGGACTAGGCTCATGGTGTTCTATTTTCCTGTTTTTGTTGCTGCTGATGCCAGAACTTGCGGCGTAACAGCTCTGCGGGATCGTCTGGTATTTCCCTTAGCCATTGTTCCAGTGACTGCCTGCGTTCCTCGCTCAGTACGTTCGAGTGAGGCTGGGACAGAAGGTCGTCGTTCTCTTCCTCGGTCTCGACGGCCTCGCTATTGCTGGCTTCGCCTGGAGTTTGGCCAACGGGTTGCCCTGATTCGTCATGGTTCGACGCAGCCCTTGGCTCATCAGTGGCGTCACTGTTTTGCGGTGAGGGTTGGGCTTGGGTGTCGGACTGACTGTGCTGGTCGTCACTTCCTGCTTCATTGGGCGTGGCGTCCTGAGCGGTTGCCTGTTCCTGTTGCTGTTTGAGCAAGGCTTCTACCAGGGCTCTGTTATGGAGGGCCTCGGGAAAATTGCTTTGCAGCCTGAGTGCTTGGTCATAAGCGTCCAGCGCGCCAGTCAATTGACCGGCTTTGGCCAGGGCGTTAGCGCGGTTGTAGTGATCTACTGCACTGTTGCCCTGGGCAAAGGTTTTGGCAGCCTCTTCATATTGACCTGCTTCGTATTGGGCGACACCACGCCATTCACGATTCTCGAACCGTCGAGCGGCTTCGTCAGGACGTTGCGCTTCAAGCAAGCGGGCGCCTTGCTGATCCTTGCGCAACCAGAGATCTTCGAACGCAAACGCGTGAGCGGGAGGTGGCATGACAAACAGCAAAAGCGGTATACACAAGAGCCAGCCTTTTCGCCCTGCGCATGCAGCCAGAATCAGCACGGGGATAAGCAGCCAGTAGCCTTGGTCGACCCAGGCATCCAGGCGTACCTGTTCCTGTCGCTCGGCTACGGTGTCCGGTGTGTCGAGCAGACCCAACGCGCGGAGGTCACGCTCATCGGGCTGTTGGCGCTGATACTGCGCACCCACCGATTGAGCGAAGCGGAGCAAGGTAGCCTCATCCAGGCGTGACAGCAGGATATTACCTTGATTGTCGGTCAGATAGCCGCCTTCTTCCCGCGCCATCGGCGCACCTTCAAGTGTCCCCATACCCAGCATAAGCAAGGGAACCCTATAGCTGGATAGCGCTTCACGTATGCCTTTCTGTTCCTGGTTGCTGAGCTGGCTGGTTATTAGTAGGACTCGTCCTTCTGTACCGCTGCCTTGCCGGAGTAGCTGCAGTGCCTGGCGTACCGCTAAATCCGCACGCTCGCCGGCTTCTGGCATGATCGCCGGACGCACGGCTTCCAGCAGGCTTTGTGCCGTATGCAGGTCGTTGGTCAGCGGGACCAGGACATGACTGCTGCCGGCATAGACGACAATGGCAGTTTCAGCATCCCGACGAGCCGCCAACAGGTCCAGAATGGTGTGCTGGGCCTGAATCAGGCGAGAAGGGGAAACGTCCGAAGCCAGCATGTCCGGCGTCATGTCGAGCACGATAACCAGCGGATCGGTACGTATATAAGCCGGCTGCTCTGCGCGTTGCCAGCTGGGGCCGCTCAATGCCAGGATTGCCAGCGCAGCGCCAAGACCAAACAGTAACAACGGCAGGCGTTGGGTATCTCTGGATGGCGTGGTCAGCAGCCATTCGTGAAATGCCGTTGGCAAAAGCCGTTGCCAATGTCCTACGCGACGCGGACGATGCCACAGCTTCCAGAGGAGCCAGAGCAGCACGGGGAATGCTAGAAGCCAGAGAGGACGCGACAGGTGTGGAATCAGCGACATCATGTCTGCCTCCTCCCGCGCGCCTGTGCGTAGGCACGCAGCCGAGGAATACGCCGCCAGGGTTTCGGCCAGATATGCAAGGCAGCGGCGATCAGGCTGGTCAGAAGGGCAAGACTCAGTGGCCAGTAAAAGAGCGCTTTGGCTGGACGTACACGGGTGGGCTGTTGTGCAATCGGCTCGAAGCTGTTGAGTTCATTCGAGATGGCGGACAGCTCTTCCTGCGAACGGGCACGGAAATAGCGGCCTCCGGTTTCCTTGGCAATGGCTTTGAGTGTGTCCTCATCCAGATCCAGGCTGCTGAAACCGAATAGGCTCGAGAGACTGGCCTGTTGTGGGTCGGCACCAATCCCGATGGCATAGATCCGTACATGCTCTTCGGCGGCCAGGCGAGCAGCGATCAATGGATCGACGCGGCCACCGTTATTGGCGCCATCCGTAATCAAGACCATGACTCGACTATTTTCCGGACGCATCCTCAAATGCTTTACCGCCAGGCCAATGGCGTCACCGATAGCGGTGTTCTTGCCTGCAATACCTACCAGGGCCTCATCGAGCAGGGCATGGACCGTCCGGCGATCAAAGGTGAGCGGCGCCTGCACATAAGCTTGCGAACCAAAGAGGATAAGACCGATGCGATCACCCGTGCGGCCTTCGATAAAATCGCCGATCAGATGCTTTACCAGGGTGAGGCGGCTGATGTCTTCTCCCTTCCAGGTCATGTCGGGATAATCCATGGAGCCAGACACGTCAACGGCCAGCAAGATGTCTCTGCCACTGGTAGGAAGCGGAAGGGGTGAACCCACCCATTGGGGACGAGCTGTTGCTGCCAGAAGCAGCACCCAGATCAATACAAACGGCAACTGCCGCTTCAGGGCAGGCAGACGTGTATGGGCGCGGTGTCCTGCAAGGTGCTCAAGTTCTTTCAGAAAACTGACCTTGAGTGCTGACTCCTGGCTTTGCGCAGGCGGCAATATCAGCCTGGCCACCCAGGGCAAGGGTGCCAGGAAAAATATCCACGGCCAGGCAAATTCAAACATGTTTGCGAATCCATATGCTGACCGCGGCGTAAAGGCCATCGATGGTCTTGTCGTCCAACCGGCAGTCCGGGCGATAAGCGCCTTCTACCAAGACCATCCAGCGTGTCAGGCCAGCTGCCGTACACCGGGTGTCGAGAAAGGCCAGCCAGGCGCGCCCGCTCAATGTCTGGCAGTGGCTGTCGGGATAGCGGGTCATGCACAGCCGTTTGAGCAGGGCATTGAGACTTTGCAGCCAGGGCCCGGCGGATTCGCCATAGGGACGGGGCATTTGTGCCAGCTCAAGCAGTGCCGCCCGGCGAGGCCCCTCCAGTTGCTCTTCTTCTGAAACAGGCTGCTCCACAGACGTCTGGCGCCGATGCCGCCATACCATGAATGCTGCAGTAGGTAACGCCACTAACATGACCAGCGCTATCCACCAGCCGGGTGCCAACGGCCAGAACGAAACGGGCTCGGGCCTGACCAGAGGGGCCAATTGATCGAGCGGGTTCATTGTTGGTAGCCAGGCTGATGCTGGTGCAGATGCTTGCGCAGCTGCTCAATCAGGTCGTAGGAAGTAGAAAGCGGAAGCAGCGGGATACCCAGTCGCTGGCTTAGGCGTGTCCAGCGCTCCCGACGCTGCTTTGCCTGCTGCAGGTAGGCATTCGACAGCGTGCCGTTCAGGGTGTCGATTTCAAGCTCGGTGTCGTGCTGGGCGAAGCGAAGAAATCCGGCTGCTGGCAAACGGTGGTCCAGCGGATCGGAGACCGGTAACAGAACCAGGTCCGTATGGCGAGACGCCAGGGCCAGTTGCTGCTCCGCGGCCTCGCTCAGGCTACGCTCATCGCATAGGATCAATGCCATGCTGCCTGGACGCAGTACTTCACGTGCGCGCCGCAGCACCAATGAAAAGGCGTCGCTCGGAAGTTTGGGTTCGGTCTGGTCCATAAGACTGTGATTGGCCTTGATCAGATGATCGAACAACCTCAGCAGGTTTTGCTTGCTGCGCCGTGGACGCACGTCGTGAAAGCCGTCATCACCAAAAACCATGCCGCCAATGCGGTCGCTATGACCCAGTACGGACCAGCCGATTAGGGCAGCTGCCTGTGCCACCAATACCGATTTGAACACGCGCTCCGAGCCAAAGAACAAGCGTTGGCTCTGTTCAATCAGCAGATAGACAGGGCGCTCACGCTCTTCGTGAAACAGCTTGGTATGTGGCTCGCGGCTTCTGGCGGTCACACGCCAGTCAATGGTGCGGACGTCGTCGCCTGGTTGATACACCCGTACCTGATCGAAGTCCACGCCGCGACCCCGCAGGCGTGAATGGTGAACGCCAATGAGCGGGCTGCGTCGCCCGGCGGCCGCGAACAGTTTGACCTCTGGAACGCGGTGTCTCATGTCGATCAGCTCGGTCAGGCTGATACTGACGCTGCGCGGCGTGCCCATGGTGCTATGCAACGGCCACGACGTCGAGAATACGTTGCACAACGCGATCATGGTCGACGCCGGCCGCTTCGGCCTCGAAGGAGAGGATTATGCGGTGTCGCAGAACGTCGAACAGTACCGCCTGGATGTCTTCCGGACTGACGAAATCCCGCCCCGCAAGCCAGGCATGTGCGCGAGAGCAACGATCCAGCGCGATGGAGCCCCGCGGACTCGACCCATAGCTGAGCCACTGTGCCAGTTCGGCATCGAAGCGTGCCGGTGTCCGTGTCGCCATTATGAGCTGGACAAGATACTCCTCGACCGCGTCGGCCATATACAGCGAAACAACCTCCCGTCTGGCCGCAAAGATGGCCTCCTGCGTCACCTGATTAGGCGCCTTCGTTTCCCCGTGTAATGCCTCGCCTCGTGCCTGCGCCAGGATCCGTCGTTCAACGCTGGCATCCGGGTAACCAATCTTGACATGCATGAGGAACCGGTCGAGCTGGGCCTCCGGCAGCGGGTAGGTTCCTTCCTGCTCGATAGGATTTTGTGTAGCCATGACCAGGAACAACGGCGGTAAGTCATAGGTGGTGCGGCCAATACTGACCTGGCGCTCCGCCATGGCTTCCAGCAGGGCGGACTGTACCTTGGCCGGTGCTCGGTTGATCTCGTCTGCCAACACGAGATGGTGAAAGATAGGGCCGCGCTGGAATTCGAAGTTACCGCTGTCGGCTCGATAGATCTCGGTACCGGTAATGTCGGCCGGTAATAGGTCCGGAGTGAACTGGATGCGATGAAACTCGGCTTCCAGTCCGTCGGCGAGATCTTTGATTGCCTTGGTTTTCGCAAGTCCGGGAGCGCCTTCTACAAGAAGATGCCCGTCGGCGAGCAGTGCGATCAACAAACGCTCGATAAGCTTTTCCTGGCCCAGGATCTGGCTGGACAGGTAATTGCGTAGCGAGATCAGCGCTTCACGGTGTTCCATTAATACTTCCTGGAAAAATGGCAAGGATGAAAGCCTCGGCAGGGCGTTACTTTAATCCATTCCCATGCACTACACCTAACCTCTAGCGGCGTTTGGCTAGTACACGGAAGATCAATGGTCTTGCAAAGGCTGCAGGCGGTATTTTGACGAAATTTTGATTCCTGATCCGGCATTCTTACGCTTTTTGAACGGGCTGCGTATCAATGACGCTGAATAGGCGCGCCGGAAAGCTGGCTGCTATTGCAGGTATTGCGCTGATTGCAGCGGCCTGCGTTCCACTTTGGAAACACTTCTTCCCTGTCCAGGCCGCTAATGGCTGGGAGTACTCAATCTATCGCCAGGATATTCCTAACGTCAGTGCGCTGATCAGGGATGAGGCAGGCACTCTGTATGTAACGGAAGAGTTCCAGGATGGAAAGGGAAGAGTCATGACGCTTTCTCCCGATGGGACGTTAAATCCTTATGTCGAAGGTCTTTCCAAGCCTGATGGCCTGACGCTCTTTCAAGGGGGTGTGGTGTATAGCCAGGAGGCTGACCGACATCCCGTCATCTGGCAAAAGGGCGATCAAATACGCGAGCTGTTCATGGGAAACGATGTCGAGGAAGTCTCAACCGACGGACACTACCTCTACGCCATCGAAGATCTGCATGGCAACGGGCGATTGCTGCGCTATGACCCAAGCACCCAGGCGGTGACCATTCTGCGGCAGGGCCTTGATCAGGCAGAAGCCGTCGCACCTTGCCCGGACGGCTCGCTGTTCTATCTCGAAAAGCAGAAGGGTGAAATCCACCAATGGCAAGCCGGTGGCCAGGACCCTATAGTGCTCACCGGTTTGAATGCGCCTGGCTTCATGGTGTGCACCACGGAGGGTGTTTGGATTACGGAAGACGCCACGCACATGGCCCGGCTGCTGCTACTCGATCGGCAGGGCAGGGAGCATGTAATCCTGAGTCATCTTCGCTCTGCCCAGACCCTTCTGCCATCACCTGACGGCAGTTTTCTGCTATCCGAGCAGGGACGCAACCGCATCCTGAAACTCCAACGCACCAAAGAAGGCGCTTAAACAATGCAACAACCGGACGCCAAACGACCCGCTAATCCAGGGCGCAGGCCTATACAGCCAACTATTGCCAGTCATCTGGTCTTTACGCTGGGGAGTGCGCTGGCCTTGCTGGTCATGTTCGCCCTGCTGCGGCTGGCCTTGCTGGCTTACAATCATGAATCCATTGGCGATACGCCTGCCGGCGAGTTCATCGAGGCGTTTATCAACGGTGCTCGCTTCGACCTGCGCCTGATTGCATATATCTGTGTGCCGCTACTGCTTTCACTGCTCAGCGTGCGTGCCATGGCGGCTCGCCGTCTGCACTGCGTCTGGCTCACGGTCGCTGCAAGCCTTTGCCTGTTCCTGGGTGTGGTGGAGCTGAACTTCTACCGGGAATTTCATCAGCGCCTGAATGGCTTGGTGTTCCAGTACATGCAGGAAGATCTCAAGACCGTATTCAGTATGATCTGGTACGGCTTTCCTGTTGTTCGCCTTCTGCTGGCCTGGCTGGTAGCAGCGTTGTTGCTGGGATGGATGTTTCATCGTATCGAGCGGGCGACGCGGCCGAAGGTTGTCGCTTCGGACAGCACGGGAGCCCGCCCGGTTGCTTCACCTGCCTGGTATGCGCGGGGCGCGGTATTCGTGGTCTGTCTGCTGGTGGCGGTCGTTGTCGTACGTGGCACGCTGCGCCATGGCCCACCGCTGCGCTGGGGGGATGCCTATACAACGGAGTCGATGTTTGCCAATCATCTAGGGCTTAATGGCACTCTGACGCTTATCAATGCGGCAGAGCACTCCTTCTCTGACCATCGGGACAACACCTGGAAAGCGACCCTGCCCGAGGATGAGGCGCTGAAGACCGTACGCAGCATGTTGCTCACACCTCGTGATCAGCTGGTGGATGCCGATACCGCTGCCATTCGTCGCGTCTATACACCCGCGCCCGAAACCAGGCTGCCGGGTGTACGCAATGTTGTCGTCATTCTGATGGAGAGCATGGCGGGCCGGTACATTGGTGCGCTGGGCAGTACGGATAACATCACGCCCAATTTCGATGCGCTAAGCAAGGACGGCCTGCTGTTTACCCGTTTCTTTTCCAACGGCACTCACACCCACCAGGGGATGTTTGCCACCATGGCCTGCTTCCCGAACCTGCCGGCTTTCGAATACCTCATGCGGATGCCGGAGGGCAGTAACAAGTTTTCGGGACTGCCGCAGATGCTCAGCCCGCGCGGCTATAATGATGTCTATGTCTACAACGGAAGTTTCGCCTGGGACAATCAGTCTGGCTTCTTTAGCAACCAGGGTATGACCTCTTTCGTAGGGCGTGACGACTTTGTTAATCCGGTCTTTATCGATCCAACCTGGGGTGTCTCTGACCAGGACATGTTTGCCCGCTCGGCTGAAGAACTCAGCAAGCTCGAAAAGCAGGGCAAGCCGTTTTATGCCCTGCTGCAAACTCTTTCCAATCACACCCCTTACGCGTTACCCAAAGACCTGCCGGTTGAGCGTGTAACCGGACACGGTTCGCTGGACGAGCATCTGACAGCGATGCGCTACGCGGACTGGTCGCTGGGCCAGTTCTTTGCCGAGGCGCGCAAGCAGCCCTATTTCAAGGACACCCTGTTTGTCATCGTGGGCGACCACGGTTTCGGTGCGCCGGAACAGTTGACGGAAATGGATCTTTTCCGCTTCAACGTACCGCTGCTGCTGATTGGGCCTGGTGTACAGGAAACTTTTGGCAGCCGCCGCGATACGATTGGTAGCCAGGTCGACATAGTGCCCACCATCCTCGGCCGCTTGGGCGAGCCGGCCCGCCATCAATGCTGGGGGCGGGATTTGCTGGACCTGCCAGCAGGCGATCCTGGCGTTGCGGTTATTAAGCCGTCAGGAGGCGAGCAGACCGTGGCCATCGTGTCGGGTGACGATATTCTGGTGAAGCCCAAGGATCTTGACGCACGCCTGTATCGATACGAGTTGGGCGCTATCCGTCGTGCGGAAGTGGTCAATGATGCAGACAAGGCCTCTGCCATGCAGCACAAGCTGGATGCTTTCCTGCAAACCGCAACCGACAGCCTTTTGAGTAACACGACCGGTGTGACGCCGGCGACCCAGATTCCCTCCTCGAAGTAATCGTTCTGGCGCAGCGGCAAACGCTGCGCCATTCCTTTCCCAAACCCCATCTGCAACAGGTATGAACGAAGATGTCGCGGCACCGAATGCAGCGGCGGCAGCTTCGTTTTAAGCTTTTACCCGGCTGAAGTCGCTGCTGCCAAAAATGTCAGGGGCTTCAGTTGCAATAAAGTTGAACTCGAGCTGAACACCCTGGGTCCTCGTCCTTGTATGTAGGCACCAGGCGTGCAAAAAACGAATAAAGCCCAGATGGAGTACAACCATGGCGTTTTTTACCGCTGCCAGCAAAGCGGACTTTCAACACCAGTTACACCTTGCTCTTGCTCAGCATGTGGACGAGCCGACGCTCTCCAGGCTGACACCCTTCGCTGACCAGTTCTTCGGAATTGTCGCGTTGGAAGAACTGACCCAGCGCCGTCTTTCGGACCTTGTTGGTTGTGTACTCTCGGCCTGGCGCTTGTTGGAGCGTTTCAATCCGGTTCAGCCGCAGGTCAATGTATTCAACCCTGAATACGAGCGGCATGGTTGGCAGTCTGCCCACACGGCGGTAGAGGTCCTGCATGCCGATATCCCGTTCCTGGTTGACTCGGTCCGCATGCAGATCAATCGATCCGGACACAGCGTACATACCCTGCAGAACAGTGTGCTGAGCGTACGCCGTGATGAGACAGGCCGTCTGCTGGAGGTACTGCCCAAAGGTACCCAGGGAGAGGGAGTCAGCCAGGAATCAGTCATTTTCCTTGAGATCGATCGCTGTGCTTCAGCCAGCGACATGAAGGCGCTTGAATCAGCCCTGCTTGAAGTGCTGGGCGAGGTACGCCTGGCCGTGAACGATTTCAACCCCATGAAACAGCGTGTAGCGCATCTGCTCGATCAGCTGGATACCATGGCGGGGCCAAATGTGGCAGCAGAAGAGCTGGACGAGGTGAAGACCTTCCTGGCCTGGCTCAACGATAACCACTTCACGTTCTTGGGATACGAAGAATTTACCGTCGAGAACGAGGGTGAAGGTGGTCGTATTTTCTATGACGAGTCCTCTCTGCTGGGGCTTTCGCGGCAGCTGCGCATAGGCCTTACTGCCGAAGACGCTCATATCCAGACCGAGTCTCTGCAGTATTTCCGCGAGCCTTTGCTGCTCTCGTTTGCCAAAGCTGCGTTGCCAAGCCGGGTACATCGTCCGGCCTATCCCGATTTTGTCTCTATCCGTCAGTGCGACGAGCAGGGGCATGTCATTCGTGAACACCGGTTCATGGGGTTATATACCTCCAATGTCTATAACCAGAGCGTCGAAGCCATTCCCTTTATCCGGCGCAAGGCGGCGGAGGTCAGACGTCGGGCCGATTTCGGTGCCAGTGCGCACTTGGGCAAGGAACTGGCGCAGGTGCTTGAAGCGCTGCCTCGTGATGATCTCTTCCAGACGCCGGTAGATGATCTTTTCGCCACGGCGATGTCCATTGTGCAGATCCAGGAGCGCAACAAGGTTCGCGTCTTCCTACGCCGAGATCCCTACGGCCGCTTCTATTACTGCCTGGCCTATGTACCGCGCGACATCTACTCCACCGAGGTCCGTCAGCGCATGCAGCAGATCCTTATGGAGCGCTTGCATGGCACCGACTGCGAGTTCTGGACCTATTTCTCCGAATCCGTTCTGGCGCGTGTTCAGTTCATCCTGCGTATCGATCCGGGCCAGAAGCCGGAAATTGATCCTTCGCGTATCGAAAAGGAAATGGTGCAGGCGTGTCGGTCCTGGAAGGACGACTATGCGAGTCTGATCATCGATACCTTGGGCGAGGCGCAGGGTACAGCTGTACTGGCCGATTTCCCTCAGGGTTTCCCGGCCGGTTATCGTGAGCGTTTCGCGCCGCATCTGGCGGTGGTGGACATGCGGCATCTGCTGAACCTGTCGGAAAGCCGCCCGCTGATCATGAGCTTCTATCAGCCGCTCGGTTACAGCGGCGGCGACAATGTCCTGCATTGCAAGCTCTATCATGCGGATACGCCGCTGGCCTTGTCGGATGTATTGCCAATCCTTGAAAACCTTGGCTTGCGCGTATTGGGTGAGTTTCCTTATCACCTGCGCAAGAAAGATGGACGCGAATACTGGATCCACGATTTTGCCTTTACCACGGTGGCGGGGTTGCATGTGGACCTGCAACAGCTCAACGACACCTTCCAGGATGCGTTCATCCATATCGTCAATGGCAGCGCCGAGAATGACTCCTTTAACCGGCTGGTCCTGACGGCCGGGCTGCCCTGGCGTGATGTGGCCCTGCTACGTGCCTACGCGCGTTATCTCAAACAGATTCGCATTGGGTTCGACGTTGGCTACATTGCCAGTACGCTGAACAATCATGTGGACATTGCACGCGAGCTGACACGCCTGTTCCGTATGCGCTTCTATCTGGCGCGCCGCATGAGTCCGGAAGATCTGGAAGACAAGCAACAGCGTTTGGAGCAGGCAATCCTTGCAGCGCTGGATAACGTGGCAGTGCTCAACGAAGACCGCATCCTGCGTCGTTACCTGGATCTGATCAAGGCAACGCTGCGAACCAACTTCTACCAGCCAGACGAAAATGGCCAGCCCAAGGGCTATTTCAGCTTCAAGTTCAATCCGCGTGCGATCCCCGAACTGCCCAAGCCTGTACCGCGATTTGAGATTTTCGTGTACTCGCCACGTGTGGAAGGCGTCCACCTGCGAGGCGGCAAGGTTGCTCGTGGCGGTCTGCGTTGGTCGGATCGGGAAGAGGATTACCGTACAGAGGTGCTGGGCCTGGTAAAGGCGCAGCAGGTCAAAAACTCGGTAATCGTACCGGTAGGAGCAAAAGGTGGATTCGTACCGCGGCGTCTGCCTGTAGGCGGTAGCCGGGACGAGATCCTGGCTGAGGCAATAGCGTGCTACCGCATCTTTATTTCCGGTTTGCTGGATATCACGGACAACCTGAAAGAGGGTGAAATCGTTCCGCCGGTGGGTGTTGTGCGTCAGGACGATGACGATCCTTATCTGGTCGTGGCAGCCGACAAAGGCACGGCGACCTTCTCGGACATTGCCAATGGTATTGCGGCTGAATACGGCTTCTGGCTGGGTGATGCGTTCGCTTCTGGCGGTTCGGCAGGTTACGATCACAAGAAAATGGGTATCACCTCGCGGGGTGCCTGGGTTAGCGTACAGCGGCATTTTCGCGAGCGGGGCATTGACGTCCAGAAAGACCCAGTCACGGTACTGGGGATAGGCGACATGGCCGGCGATGTATTTGGTAACGGCCTGCTGCGCTCGGAAAGCCTTGAGCTGGTAGCGGCATTCAACCATCTACATATCTTTATCGACCCAAACCCCGATGCTGCCCGCAGCTTCGCCGAGCGCCAGCGTCTGTTTGACCTGCCACGCTCCAGCTGGACGGACTATGACGCCAGCCTGATTTCCGAGGGTGGCGGCATTTTCTCGCGTAGTGCCAAGCGAATTGAAATTTCGCCGCAGATGAAAGAGCGCTTCGATATCCAGGCCGATCAGCTGACGCCTAACGAGCTGATTCATGCACTGCTCAAGGCTCCGGTCGATCTTATCTGGAACGGCGGTATCGGTACTTACGTCAAGGCCAGCTTCGAATCCCATGCGGATATCGGAGACAAGGCCAACGATGCGCTACGGGTGAACGGCAACGAGTTGCGCGCCAAGGTGGTAGGTGAGGGCGGTAACCTGGGCATGAGCCAACTGGCACGGGTCGAGTATGGTCTCACTGGTGGCGCATGCAATACCGACTTCATTGATAATGCCGGCGGCGTGGACTGCTCTGACCATGAGGTCAACATCAAGATTCTCTTGGGTGATGTGGTGTCCTCTGGCGACATGACCCTGAAACAGCGTAATCAGCTGATGGGCGAGATGACCGATGAGGTTGGTGAGCTGGTCGTCAACAACAATTACATGCAAACCCAAGCGCTGTCTCTGGCGGAGCGTCGTGCACGGACGCATCTCATGGAGTACAAGCGTCTCATCGTGGACCTGGAAGGCCGTGGCAAGCTTGACCGCGCATTGGAGTTCCTGCCCTCTGATGATGTTCTGGCAGAGCGCGCCAGCCAAGGCATAGGCCTGACCCGCGCCGAGCTTTCGGTGCTGATCTCTTATAGCAAGATCGATTTGAAGGAGCAGTTGCTCAAGTCGAGCGTGCCGGACGATGAGTACCTTAGCCGCGACATGCATACTGCGTTCCCGCAGCGCCTGACTGAGGAGTTTGGCGAGGCGATGCAGCGGCATCGTCTGAAGCGCGAGATCGTGAGTACCCAGATCGCCAACGATCTGATCAACCATATGGGTATCACCTTTATCCAGCGCCTCAAGGAGTCCACCGCCATGAGCGCGGCGGATATCACGCGTGCCTATGTTGTGATGCGAGATGTCCTGCATCTGCCTCATTGGTGGCGTCAGATCGAAGCGCTGGACTATAAGGTTCCGGCAGATGTTCAGTTGAGTCTGATGGATGAGTTAATGCGCTTGGGGCGTCGTGCGACGCGCTGGTTCCTGCGCAGCCGTCGCGGTGAGCTGGATGCTGCGCGTGATGTTGCTCACTTCGGGCCACGTGTTGCCGCGCTGGGCGTTCGTTTGAACGAACTGCTCGAGGGCGAGCCACGCAGCCAGTGGGAAGGGCGGTATCAGCATTACATCGATCAGGGTACGCCGGAGCTACTGGCGCGTGTGGTGGCGGGTACGACGCACATCTATACGCTTTTGCCCATCATCCAGGCGGCTGACGTGACCGGGCATGATCCTATCCAGGTAGCCTCTACCTGGTTCGCTGTTGGCAATGCGCTCGACCTGACCTGGTATCAGCAACAGCTCAACGAGTTGCCGGTTGAAAATGCCTGGCAAGCATTGGCGCGTGAAGCGTTCAGAGATGAACTGGATGCACAGCAGCGCATCATCACGATTGCGGTTTTGCAGATGCCTGAGGCACCTGAAGATAACGCTGCGCGGCTGGCCCTATGGATGGAGCACAACCGTACCATGGTGGAACGCTGGAGAGGTATGCTCAGTGATGTGCGTGCCGCCAGCGGAAAGGATTTCGCCATGTATGCGGTGGCAGCCCGTGAACTAATGGACTTGGCTAGTCTGGGTTCTGCCACGAGTTCGACGATGTAAGTCGCACCATCGATAAAAAACCCCGCCGAGGCGGGGTTTTTTATGAGCTATTTAATTTCAGCCAATCCTTTGAGCAGCGCCTTGTGAAAGCGCTCGGGATCCTGGATTTGTGGTGCATGTCCCATGTCATCAAATTCGATTAGTGTGGCATGGGGAATTGTCTTGGCTGTCTGCTTGCCTAGGGTCGTGTAATCACCCAGCGCCTTCTGCACCTCTGGGGTGGCTGCGTCCTTGCCAATGGCGGTATTGTCCTTGGTGCCTATCATGAGCAGCGTTGGCATGCGCAGCTGATCAAATTCATAGACCACCGGCTGGGTATAGATCATGTCGTACAGCAGGGCCGAATTCCAGGCTACGACCTGCTTGCCTTCACCACGATACAGCCCGGCCAGCATATCGACCCAGCGATCGTATTCAGGCTTCCACTGGCCGGCGTAATAGGTGTTCTGTTCGTACTTGCGAATACCTTCAGCGCTTGTTTTGAGCTCCCGCTCGTACCATTGATCAACACTACGGTAAGGCACACCTTTGGTTTTCCAGTCTTCAAGGCCAATGGGGTTAACCATGACCAGCTGCTCGACCTGGCTGGGGTAGAGCAGGGCATAGCGGGTAGCCAGCATGCCACCGGTGGAATGACCTAAAACTGTGACCTTGTCTACACCCAGATGCTCGAGAAGCGCGTGGGTATTCACCGCCAGCTGCTGAAAGGTATATTGATAGTGTTCAGGTTTGGTAGATTTACAAAAACCAATCTGGTCCGGCGCTACGACCCGATAACCGGCCCCGCTCAGTTGGGCTATGGTCGTTTCCCAGGTTCCGGCACAAAAGTTCTTTCCATGCATTAACACCACGGTGCGCCCGTTAGGTGTTGCGGTAGGCTTCACATCGATGTAAGCCATTTGCAGGCGTTGATTTTGGGATGTGAACTCAAACTCACTTACCGGGTAAGCGTATTCGAAACCTTCCAGACGTGGACCATAGGCGGCATCGGCAGCCAACGCCGAATGTGTCAGGGTAGCTAGCAGCAAAGCAGGGGCGAGGCGCGCGAACATGGATAACTTGCTCCTTGGGATGATTCAGCCGTTTCGACTTACCCTAGGTAACTAATAGTTCCGCAGTCCACCAGCACTGTTTGACAAGACATGTACAACAGGAAAGCTCTAGCAGGCGGATCACAGATTTTTAGCGCTATCCCGATCAATCACACTTGTACAATAACGTACCTATGCAGGCACAATAGGCATAGACAAATTATCCATACGTAACGACAGGAGAGGATGCTTGGCCGTCGCCGACAATCCCAGTTCCTCGCTTCCAGCCAGCACGCTGACGGAATGTGCGAAAGAACCTATACACATTCCCGGTAGTATCCAGCCACATGGGTTTCTGCTGGCCCTGAGCGAGCCGAGCCTGACGATTACTCAGGTTAGCCAAAACGTACAAGACTATCTGCATGCCAGCCCTGCCGATCTGCTAGGGAAGTGCCTGAGTGATTTTCTGCCAGAAACGAATCTGTCCGAGCGGCTGAAAGAGCTGGTCATCGAGGACCACAATCCCTTCTATCTGGGTGACGTGGCCTTGCGGCTTGGCGATAACGGCTACTGTTTTGCCATGTTCGTGCATCGTTTCGATGATGTATTGATCGCCGAGTTCGAAGCGGCCGGCACGGCGGCAATGGCCTACACAACGATGTACCCGTTGGTGCGTACCTTTGTCGAGCAGCTGCAGCATGCCGAGTCCATTGAGGCGCTTTGCCTGCTGGCGGTACGAGAGGTCAAGCGTATTACGCAGTTTGGCCGAGTACTGGCATATCGCTTCGATCACGACGGCCATGGCCAGGTGATTGCCGAAGAGGCAGACGAGGGTTACGACCGTTACCTTGGCCATGTCTTCCCCGAGTCGGATATCCCGGCTCAAGCGCGTCGACTCTATCGTGAAAACCGGATTCGTGTCATTCAGGACGCCCATTACGAGCCCTCTATCATTGAGCCTTCCCTCAACCCGGAAACGGGGCGCCCGCTGGACCTGAGCTTTGCAATGCTACGCAGCGTATCGCCAGTGCATGTCCAATACATGCGTAACATGGGTACGCAGGCCTCGATGTCCATTTCCATTCTGGTGGATAACGAGCTCTGGGGGCTGATTTCCTGCCACGATGCCGAGCCAAAGTCGGTGAACTTCCAGAAGCGCACTGGCTGCGAACTCCTGGGACGTATGCTGTCCTTGCAGATCGAGGCTGGTGAGTCTCACAAGTTATCCGATCGCCGCCTGTCGCTTCGGCAGATGATCGTGCAGTTGCTGGCCGCGATGGCTGACCGCGACAGTGTTATCGAAGGCATCGCTGAAGTACCCGATATTTTCCTCCGGTTCGCCAGTGCGTCGGGTGGTGCTATCGTATCGGCTGAGCGCTGCGACCTGATTGGCCAGACGCCCCCGCGCTCGGTCGTCGAGTCGTTGGTGATGTGGCTCTCGACGCATGTTGAAGATGATTTCCATACCAACAATGTGACGCGTGATATTCCCGAACTGGAGTTGGGCGGCTATGTTGCCGGTCTGCTGGCAGTGCCGATCTCCGAGCTTCACTCCCATTACCTGATCTGGTTCAGGCCTGAGCAGGTTCAGGTCGTCAACTGGGCCGGACCGCCGCACAAGGAGGTGCAGGACGACGGAATGCTCAATCCCCGCCTGAGCTTTAGCACGTGGCAGGAAACCGTCCGAGGCTTCTCATTGCCGTGGGACCCGCTGGAGGTCGAGGGCAGCATCGAGCTGCGTAATGCCGTTCGCGGTATCGTCTTGCGCAAGGCTGAAGAGTTGGCCGAGCTGGCAGAAGAGCTCAAGCGAACCAATAAGGAACTTGAAGCCTTTTCCTATAGCGTCTCACATGACCTGCGTGCGCCTCTTCGGCACATTGCCGGTTATGCAGAATTACTCAATGACTTCGAGGGCGACAAGCTCTCTGATCGCGGCGCACGCTTCCTTGAGAACATCGGCGTTTCAGCACGGTTTGCCGGAACCCTGGTTGACAACCTGCTGAGCTTTTCCCAGATGGGAAGGGCTGCGATCCGCTATTCCGATGTCAATGTCGCAGCCTTGATCGAAGCGATTCGTCAGGAGATGGCGCCTGACTTTGCCGGGCGCAACATCGAGTGGAAGGTCGAGCCATTGCCGATGGTCATTGCAGATGCGGCTTTTATTCATCTGGCGCTCCGCAACCTGATTTCCAACGCGATTAAGTACACCCGCAACCGCGAGCAGGCGGTTATCGAGATCGGCTCAGAATCAACCGACAAGGAAGACATTTTCCATGTCAGGGATAACGGGGTCGGATTCAACATGGATTACGTGGGCAAGCTGTTCGGCGTCTTCCAGCGACTGCACCATATGGACGAGTTCGAAGGCATCGGTATCGGCCTTGCCACTGTCCGCCGTATCATAGAACGCCATGATGGCAGGGTCTGGGCTGAGGGCGAGCCGGGCACAGGTGCCACGTTCTATTTTGCTTTACCGAAACAGCGCCCCCTTTCCACACAGAAACGTTGAGACTCCTTCTATGCTTAAGCCGATTCTTCTGATCGAGGATAATCCGCACGATCTCGAGCTGACGCTGGTTGCGCTTGAACGGAGCCAGTTGGCCAACGAGGTCATTGTTCTACGCGACGGTGCCGAGGCGCTGGACTATCTCATGCGCCGGGGCGCTCATGCTGAGCGACTTGAGGGAAATCCGGCGGTAATGCTGCTGGACTTGAAATTACCCAAAGTCGATGGCCTTGAGGTGCTCAAAGAAGTGCGTGATACCCCGTCATTGCGCAGCATACCGGTTGTAATGCTGACCTCTTCTCGTGAGGAGCCTGATCTGGAGCGGGCCTATCAGCTCGGTGTCAATGCTTATGTGGTAAAACCTGTTGAGTTTCGTGATTTCGTAGCGGCCATCAGCGACCTAGGCATCTTCTGGGCTGTGCTCAACGAGCCGCCACCCGGTTCGTTCCGTCTAGCCCGTCGCCCCGGCTCATAGTGAGGTCCTTATCAAATCCTATACTGCAGATGATCCGAACGGCCTGATTTCACGTTCCATGCTCGTGGAACCTGCTCGGCGAAGCAATATGTCCTTACCGAAACGCATCAAGATATTGTTGGTCGAGGATAGCAAGCTCGACGTCGAGCTGATCCTTATCGAACTGGAGCGCAACGGCTTTAGTCTTGAGCCGACGGTTGTGTATGACCGAGCGGGGCTTGACGCAGCACTGTGCGGCCAGCCGTTCGATCTTATTCTGTCGGATATCATCCTGCCTGGCTTCTCTGGAGCCGAGGCGCTCAAAGTGGCGCGCGTAGCGGCTCCCGATACGCCGTTCATCTTTGTTTCCGGCATTTTTGGTGAGGCACATGCCGTTGAGATGATGCGCCTGGGCGCGAATGACTACGTGCTCAAACAGAGTCTGGAGCTGCTTTCTACTTCTGTAGAGCGTGCACTGACTGTTGTGCATGAACGACGGGAGCGCCGCAAGGCCGAAGAGGCTCTGCAAACGCTTGAAGTGCGCTCCCGGCTGGCAATCGATGCGGCGCGCCTGGGCATGTGGGAGCTTCAACCCGAGACCAACTGCCTGCTGTGGGACGAGCGCTGCAAGGCTATGTTCGACTTGCCTTCGGACGCACAGGTCGATTTGGAGTTGTTTGCTCGACTGGGGCATCCGGACGAAGTCCAGAAAATGTTTGATGCGGTCCGCCGTGCTACCGAGCATAGCAATGACCAGGAATATCACGCGGAATACCGGATTTCTCTTCCTGCTGGAGAACAGCGCTGGATCGAGGCGAGAGGCAAGGCATTCTTCGAGGATGGCATCTGCACTCGCCTGCTCGGGGTAATGATGGATATCACCCAGCAGAAGCGGGCCACCGAAGCGCTGGAGCAACTCAATACCTTGCTGGGCGAACGTGTACAGGAACGTACACGCGAGCGCGACCGTACCTGGGATCTGTCACGAGACCTGTTGATCGTAACCGGATCACAAGGTCGTCTGTTGGCATTGAATCCGGCCTGGGCTGAGACCCTAGGATGGGATCGCCAGGCCTTGATCGACAAGCCGTTCATTGAGCTGGTGCATTGTGATGATCGCAGCATTACCCAGGCTGAGCTGAACAGTGTCAGTAACGGCCGGATAACCAACCGGTTCGTTAATCGTATTCAGCATCGAGACGGCAGCTATCGCTGGATTTCCTGGACGGCTGTGCCCGAAGATGGAAAGTTGTATGGCTCGGGGCGAGACATCACCGCTGAAGTGGATGCCATGGAAGAGCTGGCGACAGCCAACCGGCAGCTGCGTGAGCAGATCAATGAGCGGGAGCGCGTAGAGGCGACGCTGCAGCAAATGCAGCGCTTGGAAGCCGTGGGTCAGCTTACGGCCGGTGTTGCGCATGACTTCAACAATCTATTGACTGTCATTCTCAGCAGTGCGGCGTTCATGGGGCGCGATCTGGAAAAGGGCACTTTAGAAAAGTTGCCTTCGCGTCTGCAGAACGTTCGCGAGGCGGGAGAGCGAGGCGCCAAGCTGATTGGCCAGTTATTGGCGTTTTCACGACGCCAGCGTCTTGCGCCAAAGCCTGTTGAGCTAAACGAGACGGTCAACAGCATGCTGGCCTTGCTGCAAAGCACCATGGGCGGCAGCGTTTGGATTGAGACCTCCCTGGAGCCGGGGCTTTGGCATGCCTTGGTCGATCCGACCCAGATCGAGTTGATCATCCTGAATCTGGCAATTAATGCTCGGGATGCCATGAGCGTAGGCGGGTCGCTGCGTCTGACCACGGCTAACCAGACGATTACCGCTGCACCTTCGCGGCCTGAAGAGCCAGAGCCGGGCGATTACGTCATGATGTCCGTGCGGGATTCTGGCACGGGTATGACAGATGAGGTGCTGGCCAAGGCATTCGAACCGTTCTTTACTACCAAGGAAGTAGGCAAGGGGTCTGGCCTGGGGCTTGCTCAGGTGTTTGGTTTTGCCAAGCAATCCGGTGGTGGAGTGCGCATCGAAACCGAATTGGGTGTAGGCACCGAAGTCAAAGTATTTCTACCTCGCGCCGAGGTGGAGTTGGATGATGCGGCGTCGGATACCCAGGCAGCCTCCGAAAGTCGCATGGATGGACCCAGACGTACGATCCTGCTGGTTGATGATGACAGTGCCGTTCGGGAGGTTACCTCAACGCTGCTTCAGGAGCTGGGATATAGCGTCATCGAGGCGCAAAACGGTTTTGCTGCATTGGCGGTGATAGAGCGTACGGCCAAGATTGATCTGTTGCTGGCTGACTTTGCCATGCCGGGCATGAACGGCGCCGAGCTTGTCCGAACGTTGCGCCAACGCCAGCCCGATCTTCCGGTAGTCTTCATTACCGGATACGCCGAACTCGGCGAGCTGGACGAGCAGGAATATTTCATCGTACCCAAGCCCTTCCGAGAAAATGACCTGGCGAACAAGGTTCATTCAGCCCTGAAAGGCTCCAATCCCTTGAAAGTAATACAGCAGACATGAGTACGTCCTCTATTCGTGAGCGTTTACGACAGGCCGGTGGCGAATTGCACCAGCAGGTGGACGCCTTGTTTTCGTCCTATCGACTAACGGATCTGGATGGCTACCAGACGTTTCTGGTTGCCCATGCATGGGCCTTGTTTCCCATGGAGGAGATGCTTGAGTCCTCCGGCATCGAAGCGATGATGCCTGACTGGAAGCAGCGTCGGCGTCGGTTTGCGTTGGCCGAAGATTTGGCCATGCTGGGTGTTTCTGTACCTGAATATAAGCCTTTGCAGGCCTGCAGTAATGAGGCCACCCTTTGGGGATATGCCTATGTGCTTGAAGGGTCACGGCTCGGCGGCAAGATGATTGCCCGCTATGTGGCTGGTAGTGATGAGCCATTGATTCGGGCTGCAACTCATTATCTGAGTCATGTTCCTGACTCCGGGCCGGCCGGATGGCCTGCTTTTCTGGCAGAGCTGGAGCATCGGGCGGTACATTGGAAAGAAGACGATCTCTTCAGCGGTCAATCTCAAGCCTTTGGCTTGTTTTTACAGGCAGGGCAACGCTTTCAACCGGTCGCCTCAAGCACCGCCTGATTCTTCAGGCGGTAACGGCGCTGTGGGTGTCCTTTCATCAGGAATCGCTCCAATCTGGCGTAGGCGAACCAACAGATCGGGAGCGCCTGCCAATTTGAGTCCCTGACCTAGCGCATCGCTTAACGGTGACTGACGGGGCAGCAGAAGCCATTCCAGCTGCTCCGGGTGTCCGGGAAGAGTAAGTCGGGCATAGGGAATGGCGTTATCAATCAGTAGTTTTACAAACCCTCGCTCGTTCCAGCACTCCGAGGGTACGGCAAGTACATGGAAGGCTTCACCGAGTGTCTCTACCGCAGCCGGATCGAGCTGATAGGTCGTCAATTCTGCGGGCAGTAGATATTCAAGGCCTCTCAGGCGTGCATAGGCTACTGCGCCTGCAAAAGCGCAAACCTGCTGCTCATCGCCATACCAGAACAGCCGTGAGCCGCGCCAGCTTGCTTCACGAAGCTGCAGTGAAAAGCGGTTTCCTGCCAGGGCCTGGCCCAGTGTGGACTCAAAGTCGCGATAACTGATAATGCGTACATGGCGGCGACAGTAGGGTGTAGCGGCCAGCTCTTCAAAGCTGCTCGCCGAGACCGTGCTGACGGCGGGGTGGCGTGTATAGACACCGTTGATCCAGCGCAGGTCGAAGCTGGAGTAGTTGATCTGCCGCGTCTTGATGAGCTGGCTGAGAAGCTCATAGGCAGGCGCCTTGTCTTCCTGAACCGGACCTGAAAGTGCTCCACGTGACAGGGAAATCAATTGATACAGGGGAAGCCCTTCATCCCACCAGATGCTTTCGACATCCTTCGGAAGTGGCTGAAAATCAAGATCCAGACGGCTGGCGCGATGCAGCACTCGACTGGCCGACTGGCCAAGTCTCAAGCGCTGGGTAAGCGCCATGAACCGAGCACTGAGGCTTAGCGCATTCCGCGGGCTCATTTTCCCTCCGTGGGACAATTCACTGGCGCTCCATTCGTATTCAAAGACCCGTTGATAAACGGCGGGCCATCGGACCCTGCCGACTGATAAAGATTCACTGATTGCACTAACAATTCACTATGGCATGCATAGGAAAGTCTGCGCGATTTTCTTCCGAACGGTTGGAATAACCCGGGGAAGTAGAGCACACGTTGAAAGGCACCAGCCAAATACGAGCGGGTTTTGAAAAATACTCTTTTTATTCTGACATTTTATAACTTGTTCAGTTCGTTACTGATAACTGCTTTGCAATTACAAAAGAGCTATGCGGTTTATTCCCGCTGCTGGCATGGCGAGACTCGTGACTTGTTGAACTGTATAATGACGAGTCCTTCCATTCGAACAGCCCTTGCCCATGTACTCCACGGTTCGTAACCTACTGTTCAAGCTTTCTCCAGAAACGTCCCACGATCTGACCCTTGATCTGATTGGTGCTGGTGGCAGGCTGGGTCTCAATGGCCTGTTTAATCGCCAGCCTTCGTTCCCCGTCACGGTCATGGGGCTGGAGTTCGCCAACCCTGTAGGCCTGGCGGCTGGACTGGATAAAAACGGTGCTGCCATTGATGGTTTTTCACAGCTGGGGTTCGGTTTTGTCGAGGTGGGTACGGTAACGCCAAGGCCACAGCCGGGTAACCCTCGGCCACGACTGTTCCGTATTCCCCAAGCTGAGGCCATCATCAATCGCATGGGGTTCAACAACCTGGGCGTCGACCATCTGATTCAGCGGGTTCGGGCCTCCCGGTACAAAGGCATTCTTGGAATCAATATCGGCAAGAATTTCGATACGCCTGTCGAGCGTGCCGCTGACGATTATCTGCTATGCCTGGACAAGGTCTATGAGCATGCCAGCTACGTGACCGTCAACGTCAGCTCGCCCAATACACCCGGACTGCGCAGCCTGCAATTTGGTGACTCGCTCAAAGCGCTTCTGGAAGCGCTTCGGCTTCGTCAGGAGGATCTGGCGGTGCGTTACGGCAAGCGAGTGCCGATTGCCATCAAGATCGCGCCGGACATGACGGATGAAGAGACTGTACTGGTAGCCCATGCTATTCATCAGGCAGGCATGGATGCGATCATCGCGACGAACACGACTCTGAGCCGGGACGGCGTGGAGAATCTTCCCTATGCTGCCGAGGCGGGCGGTCTTTCCGGTGCGCCGGTGCGTGATAAGAGTACGCATACGGTACGTGTGCTGGCGTCGGAGCTAAAGGGCAAAATGCCCATTATTGCGGCAGGCGGCATTACCGAGGGTATCCACGCAGAGCAGAAGATAGCGGCGGGTGCGAGCCTGGTTCAAATCTATACCGGCTTCATTTACAAGGGGCCGGCACTCATTCGCGAGTCGGTAGATGCTATCGCTTCGACAATCAAAAGGGCTCCTTAAGGAGCCCTGTGCCTCGTTGGAGGCGTATCTGGTGTTCACCAGTGCGATCTGTTTGAGGGCGTTAAGTCACCCGTCCAAAACGACTTAGGTTGTATCAGCCTGCTACGTTGAGTTGATTTAAGCGATGAATACCTGCTGTGCCGATGAAGCCATCCCAGTGGTCGCCGCGGCCTTCGCGCCAGCCGTTCATCCAGGCCTGGCGGATTTTTTGATGGTTAAAGGGGCAAAGATCGCGGGATTTTCCGCTAACGCCGTGCTGATAACCACGTTGAAAAGCTCGTTCCATCGGATCACGCTTAAGTCTTCTCATAGGGTGTTGCCCTCGTTTGTTGACTGTTTTTCCAATGGCCCTTGGGCCTCGTGGAAGCGTTGCCGGCGTGACGCTTCTCATCCCGCTCATTGCGAATCGGGATTGGTTAAGTTCTAACCAATGGTTACAGCTATGTGAATGATCGTTTTGGCATAACCATAGTGTTTTTATCAAATCTAACCATAACGACCGGCTAAGAAAGACCTTTACCAGGCCGGTCCTAACAGTCAAAGCCTTATGTAATAGGGCTTTTTATGGTTTTCAGTTTTCTGGCCGGTCAGTAAACCTGCCATCAATGAGTAATGACGATTCATGACCAATCAATACGAATTGTTTCTGACGTGCCCTAAAGGGCTGGACGGGCTGCTACTGGACGAGGCACAAGCGCTTGGTCTGGAGCAGGCACGCGCTCAGGTCTCTGCCATACGTGGGCAGGGCACGCTGGAGACAGCCTATCGGCTTTGCCTCTGGTCACGTTTGGCAAACCGGGTGCTGTTGGTACTGTCGCGCTTTGCAGTGACCAATGCCGATACCCTTTACGACGGGGTGGCGGCTATTGATTGGAGCGAACACCTTGAGCCCAACGGGACATTGGCCGTTGAATTTTCCGGAAAGGGTTCGGGGATTGATAACACACATTTCGGCGCGCTCAAGGTCAAGGACGCTATTGTCGATGGGCTGCGCAGGGTATCGGGGCAGCGTCCGTCGATTGACAAGGTGCGGCCGGACGTTCGCATTCACGTTCATCTGGATCGAGGTGAAGCGACGGTATCGCTGGATTTGTCCGGACACAGCCTGCACCAGCGAGGTTACCGTCTGCAGCAGGGTGCTGCACCGCTCAAGGAAAATCTGGCGGCGGCCATTCTGATTCGTGCGGGCTGGCCGCAACTGGCCGCGCAGGGCGGCGCGTTGGCTGACCCGATGTGTGGGGTAGGGACGTTCCTTGTTGAGGCAGGGTTGATGGCTGCGGACATCGCGCCCAATCTGAAGCGGGAACATTGGGGGTTCTCGAACTGGTTGGGGCATATCCCGGCGGTGTGGAATCGCTTGATTGACGAGGCCGAGGATCGAGCTGTCGCCGGGCTTGCGCGTCCACCGCTATGGATTCGCGGGTATGAAGCCGACCCTCGGCTTATTCAACCCGCCCGCAATAATATCGAACGGGCAGGGCTGGGCGACTGGATCAAGGTTTATCAGGGAGAAGTAGCGAATTTTGAACCGCGACCAGATAAGAACCAGACTGGTCTAGTCATCTGCAACCCACCCTATGGCGAGCGCCTGGGGGATGAGGCAAGCCTGCTGTATCTCTATCAGAACCTGGGTGAGCGTCTGCGCATGAGTTGCCTGAACTGGCGTGCCGGTGTGTTTACGGGAGCACCGGAGCTGGGCAAGCGCATGGGTATCCGCAGCCACAAGCAATATGCCTTCTGGAACGGTGCACTGCCTTGCAAGCTGCTCATGTTCGAGATCGAACCACGGCAATTTGTGACTGGTGAACGTTCTGCCACATCATCGCAATCCCGTGATGAAGCGCAGGTAGCATCGGAACCTGCCAAGCTGAGCGAAGGCGGGCAGATGTTTGCCAATCGCCTGCAAAAGAACCTGAAGCAACTTTCCAAATGGGCGCGTAAGGAAGAGATCGAGTGTTATCGCGTGTATGACGCGGACATGCCCGAGTACGCTGTTGCCGTCGATCTGTACCGTGACTGGGTTCATGTGCAGGAATACGCACCGCCCAAGACTATCGACCCGGAAAAGGCGCAGTCGCGGTTGTTGGACGCATTGGCAGCCATTCCGCAGGCGCTGAATATTGATCCTTCTCGTGTGGTCGTGAAGCGTCGCGAGCGCCAGACCGGTAAGAAGCAGTACGAGCGCCAGGCTGCGCAGGGTCACTTTATGGAGGTGATCGAAGGGAGTGTGAAGCTTCTGGTCAACCTGACCGACTATCTGGACACCGGCCTGTTCCTGGATCATCGACCCTTGCGCTTGCGTATCCAGCAGGAGGCCGCTGGCAAGCGTTTCCTGAACCTGTTCTGTTACACCGCGACGGCGACTGTACATGCAGCGGTTGGCGGTGCCCGCAGCACCACCAGCGTGGACATGTCACGGACCTATCTGGACTGGGGACGTCGCAATCTGGCGCTCAATGGTTTTTCTGACAAGCATCGTCTGGAACAAGCCAATGTCATGGAGTGGCTCGATGAGAACCGGGGAGAGTACGATCTGATCTTTATCGATCCGCCAACCTTCTCCAACTCCAAGCGTATGGAGGGCGTGTTCGATGTTCAGCGTGATCACGTTTCACTGATCGATATGGCCATGGCTCGGCTTGCCCGGGGAGGCCTCCTCTATTTTTCGAACAACTTCCGAAAGTTCGAGCTGGATGCTTCGCTCGCAGCACGCTATCAGGTAGAAGAGATTACGCACGAGACACTTGATCCGGATTTTGCACGGAACAGCAAGATTCACAGAGCGTGGCGGATTTCGGCTAAGCCAAAAGCATAATGATGCGCTCGCTTGTGACTTCTGTCATGAAGCGGGCCAAAACTTGAAACCCTGAGGGTCGATGAGAGTCGACCCTGGGCGGATATAGCCTCTAAGGTTTGTCTGAACAGGTCAGCGTTGCCTAATCAGTACCGAAAATGTGCTGTCAGAGCGGCTGATGCTGCAGCAGTCCTATCCGCATCAATGGGCTTCAAGGAGGCAAACGCTTTCAATGTTGGTTTCGCTTCAAGCGCTAAGGGCTCTAGCAGCCTGGCTCGTGGTGTTTCATCACTTCATGCAGGTCTTCTTTGATTTCCGGTCCGACACCCTGGTCGGCCATCTGCTCTCAACGCGAGGGCAAGTGGGAGTCGATATCTTTTTTGTGCTCAGTGGGTTCGTGATCTATATCTCGACAGCAGGTCGAGCCATGCCCACGTTCCGGTTCATGGTGAATAGGATCGCGCGAATAGTGCCCGCCTATTGGCTTTATACCGGTATTACCGCTGCCATCATTTATTTTGCGGCGGATGTGATGCCTGTTTATGGAGTGGCAAGCAAGGAGCTATTGCTATCGCTGTTTTTCATTCCGAGCCAGAATCCCGGAGGATTCGGTTTGTATCCCACGCTGCCGGTAGGATGGACGTTAAATTATGAAATGCTGTTCTATCTGTTGTTTGCACTGTCATTCAAAGTGCCGGAACGCTGGCGACTCTGGGTTGTATCGCTTCTGGTAGTTGGGGTCAGCGTTGCGTCAGCAGAGCAGCCTTTTATCAGCCATTTCTACCATAATCCCATCATGTATGAGTTCTTGTTGGGCATGGGTATCGGTGTGCTGTACCGAAAGGGGTTCATACCGCAAAGTCTGAAGGTAGCGCCACTGGTTGCAGGATTTTCGATAGCCACGATTCTGCATTTTGATGCCGGTAATGACTGGCGTTTGCTGACTTGGGGTGTTTCCAGCGCCTTGCTTGTAGCCAGCTGTATCGCAATGGAGCCACTGTTTGCGGGTAATCGGGTTCTCAAGGCGTTGGGTGATTGGTCTTACTCGGTCTATCTCATCCACGTCATCGTCCTATGGCTGGGCGACTACTGGCTACATCATCAGGTGGGGTTGAATCCCTATGAAACCCTGCTGCTGTGCTTGCCGATCATTCTCGTGTTGTCATGGCTCAGTTTTGAATTCATCGAGCGTCGAATGACCCGCAAGGTTAAGACGGCATTGGAAGCGGTCCCGGCGCGTATTGCCGAGACCCTGGAGGCGCGGGCTCGCTGATCAGCGCCAAGCGTTGCGCTCGGCTTCGCTAAAGTCGGGCACAACGCTGATCCCTTCTTTTGCAGAACGCTGGACAGCCTCGATGACAGCCATGAGTGAGCACGCCTGGGCTGGCGTAACCGGGTTCTCTGCCTCACGCCGTAACGCACTGATAACGCCTTGGTAATAACAACGATGATCTCCTGTGGGCACCGCTATAAGCTCTTGAGTGCCGTCGGCATGGAATAGCTGTCCGGCATCCTCATCCAGGCCCCAATGTTCTCCGCCCGGCAAAATACCCTGACGTAATGCGTCCTCCTGACGGTCAGCGCCACGCTTCAGCCAGCTGGCCTGTGTACCCTGGATCATGAAGCGGGGCGATCCTCCAGCGCTCAACATTCCGGCCTGCAGGATCGCCTGAGTACGTCCATAGTCGAGTACGACGTGAAACCAGTCATCCGCCAGTGCGCCTTGCCGCTGCTTTACAAGCTGGGCAGTTACACGGTGCGGTACACCAAACAGGCAGAGTGCCTGATCCGCCAAATGCGGCCCCAGGTCGTACCACAGGCCGCTGCCCGGTCCATCACTTTCACGCCAACGTTGCCTAACCTCGGGCCGGAAGCGTTCGATACGCGATTCATACACGGCGATCTCACCCAGACGATTGCTGTTTATCAGCTCCTGAGCGCCTAGGAAGTCACTGTCCCAGCGGCGATTCTGAAAAACGGACAGAAATCTGTTTTCTGCCTGAGCAATGTCTGCCAGCTGGCGCGCTTCGCGAAGCGTCAGTGTAAAGGGCTTGTCCACCACGACATGCTTACCCGCTCGCAAGGCTGCTTCAGCCAGTGTTGCATGGGTATCGTTGGGCGTGGCCAGGACCACCAGATCGACTTCAGGATGCATTACTGCAGCGTGATAATCACTGATGACATTGATATGAGGGAGTTGAGAGCGAATCTTATCGAGCTGGCGAGAGGCAATATGCGTCAGAAGAAGGCCATCGACGCTTTCGATGAGAGGGGCATGAAAGATTTCCCCTACAAAGCCATAACCGATGAGAGCAACTCGAACCTGCGTATCCATGATGAACTAATACACTGACTGAAATGAAGTCGCAGTATAGCCAGGCTGGACACTATCGATAAGAAAGCCGCGAGAGGAAACAATTCTCTCGCGGCAAGGTGGGAGATACGTTATTCCTTACCTAACGCTGCCTGCTTGGCCAAGAAGTCGTCCTGCAGAAGCGAGTCGGTAAATTCCTGTGAATCTTCCAGATTAATCGGGTCGTCGATGTGGCCGGTAGACGTAACCTTTGCATCAAGTTTTCCGGTGAGGTGTTCTAGGGCGTGTCGCATTTTTTCTGCAGCGCCATCTACGGCAAGGTCTAGCGCTTCGGCTTTATGAGTCACTGAGATCGAGCGGTACCCCTTGGGGCGGGCTTCGATCTGACAACGCTTATCTTCCGCTCCGGATTTTTGAGCATTCTCATCGCTCAAGTGAATTTCAACGCGGGTCAAGAGATCTTCGAAACGCTCCAGGCGATCGACAACAGCAGAACCTACCCATTCTTGCAGCTCGGCACTGCCTTCGATCTGATTGGTGTTCACTTGGACTTGCATACCACATCCTCATGTTTTTTGACGTGCCTATCTAATAGGACGGGCTCGGCAGTAGGAGGTTCATCTTTTAAAGACTAATGGATGCCAAGTGCTTCGCCATGCAAGGCATGGAGCTGGTGCCGATAACGCTGGTAGACAGCTTCATAGGCACGCGCGCGGTCGGGATCAGGAGAGACGTGCGATGCTTCGTCCAGCTGCACGCAGCGTTTGCTCAGCGATTCAAGGGTGTCTGCCGAGTCATGCTGAGAAGACCAGCACCATGCTGCCTGTATGGCACCGCCAAGGGCCGCCGCTTCGGTGTGAAGGGTGCTGATGACCGGCGTATCCATGATATCTGCCACCAGCTGCCGCCAGACAGGGCTTTTGGCTCCTCCGCCAATCAGGCGAACAGTCTGGCTATGCATGCCGGTGTCGCGCAGCAAGTCCAGCCCATAGCGCAGGCCAAAGGTTACGCCTTCGATCATCGCACGGCACAGGTTGGCACGGGTAAGGTTGGAGGCGGTCAGGCCCAGCAGGCTCGCCGTAGCAGTAGGCAGGGAAGGGACGCGCTCGCCGTTCAGGAAAGGTAGAACCGTAATACCCTCAGCCCCAATGGGTGCCTGTTCGACAAGGCGGTTGAAGGTATGCAGGTCGATGTCCAAAAGCTCGCGTAGCGCGCTGCTTGCGTTTGTCAGGTTCATGGTGCAGATCAGCGGCAGCCAGCCGCCAGTCGAAGAGCAAAACGTTGCGACAGATGCATGCGGGCTAACGCGGGGGCTAGCAGAGTAGGCGTATACCGTTCCGGAAGTGCCCAGGCTCATGGTAATAAGGCCTTCCTGACTGTTTCCGGTGCCGATTGCTCCCATCATGTTATCCCCACCGCCACTGGATACGATGACGTGCTCATTCAGACCCAGCCGCTTGGCAACCGGTGGAAGCAGCGTGCCGACAGGCTGATGGGCCTCGATGAGTTCAGGCAGAGCCTTCATCAAGCGTCCAGTCGGATCAAGGTGTAGAAGCAGGTCGTTATCCCACTGCCGGGACCGCACATCGAAGTAGCCTGTCCCTGACGCATCGCCAAACTCGGTACAGCAACGGCCGGTGAGCCAGTAATTCAGGTAGTCATGGGGAAGCAGAATATGAGCGATGCGGGCGAAGAGGTCGGGAAAGTGTTTTTGTGTCCATCGAAGCTTGGATACGGTATAGCCCGGCGCAATGGCTATACCAAGACGTTCCAGCGAACCGGCAGGCCCGCCTAGGTAATCGAGCAGCTCCTCGTTCTCTAGTGTTGACTCGGTGTCGCACCACAGCTTGGCAGGGCGGAGCACTTGGCCTTCATTGTCAAGTAATACCAGCCCATGTTGTTGGCCTGATATTCCAATACCCCGGAGAGCGTTTCCTGGCAGGCCAGCATGAGCGAGTGCTTGCTGTGTAGCCGTTTCAAATGCCTGGATCCACTGTTCAGGCAACTGCTCACGACGGCCGTTGGGCCCGCTGATCATGTCGTGGGCTGCGGAGCCTTCCCCCAGGATCTGGCCCGTAGCGGAGTCGAGAATGACGGCCTTGGTGCCTTGTGTACCGCAATCAATACCAAGAAACATGTGTAGTCTCGCTGTTGTTCGTTCTGAAAGGCTCCAGACGCGGTTGTCTATAGAGACTATGGATCACCTGTCTGACTTCAGAAGATTTTCCAGAGTTTTCTCTACGCCTAAGGTTTTCAGGCTGGCGAGGTTACGTTCGAAGGAGGCAATAAAGGCGGCGGATTTTGGGATAGAGGTTCCAAAGATTTCCTCAACACCCAGCAGCTGCTCGGTTAGGCGCTGATCGTTTCTGACCAGGGATTGGCAGAAGTCGGCGCGGGGATCAGGAATACGGTAGGTTTCGCCGCGCTCGTCTACGCCTTTGAGATAAAGCGCCCAGGCGGCCACGACGAGGGAGGCGCGATCCAGGTTCTGCTTGTCGGCAATCAGGCGATTAATGGTGGGAATGGTGAACTTGGGAAACTTGGACGATCCATCCGAGCAGACGCGCTCCAGCTGATCGGCAATCGCCTGGTTGGAAAAACGCTCGATCAGCTTGTCCTTGTAGGCTTCCAGATCAATACCGGGAACAGGGGCGAGCTGCGGGGTAACATCCTTGTTCATGTAATTACGAATGTACTGAACGAATAGCGGGTCATTCATGGTCTCGTGAACAAAACGATATCCCTTGAGAAAACCCAGGTAGGTAAGGGCAAGATGGCTGCCATTGAGCAGCTTGATTTTCATCTCCTCATACGGCGTAACGTCGTCAGTGAACTGAACACCTACCTTTTCCCAAGCCGGTCGGCCATTGACGAATTTGTCTTCCAGTACCCATTGTATGAAGGGCTCACACGCAACCGGCCAGGCATCTTCGATGCCGTAGCTGTCCTTTAGCTTTTGCTTGTGCGCGGTGCTGGTCATAGGGGTTATACGGTCGACCATCGCGTTAGGAAAGGAGACGGTTTTGGCGATCCAGTCCGCCAGCTCCTTGTCTACCAGTTTGGTAAAGGACAGCAGCATTCGCCGGGTGACGTCGCCATTATGAGGAATGTTGTCGCAGGACATGATGGTGAAAGGAGGTATGCCTTCGCAACGGCGTTTGCACAAGGCCGCCAGCAGAAATCCGAAAACCGTTTTAGGATCTTCCGGGTGGGCGATGTCATGCTGGACCAGCGGAAGTTCATCGTTGAACTCGCCGGTGCTGTCGTCCATGCAGTAGCCGCCCTCGGTGATGGTCAGCGAAACGATGCGAATATGGTGATGAGCCAGTTTATTGATCAGTGCCTGGGCACTGTCTTCTGCCAGCAGCATCTCGCTGATTGCCCCCACAACACGGACTTCAAGATCTGGCGTGTCGCCCAGCTCGAAAAGCGTATAGAGATAGTCCTGCTCGGCTAGAGTGTCGCGCATGGCGCGGTCTTCACTGCGCAATCCCACCCCACAGATGGACCAGTCCAGCGCCTCGCCCTGATTGAGAAGGGCTTCGGTATAGATGGCCTGATGGGCTCGATGAAAGCCACCAACGCCGATGTGAGCAATACCATGCCGGGTCTGACATGGTACGTAGCTTGGCGTGCGGATCGGGTCTGTCAGCTGTGCAAGATTCTGGCGATTGAGTTTCATGCAGGTGTCTCCAAGTGTGGCCCTGTTGAGCCACGCGAATTCAGTTGATCAGGCGGCTTGTTGCAGGGCACGGCTTACGGCCTGCCCATGCTCATCGAAGAGATGACAGTGGCTCACATCAACGGCCAGCTTGAGCCGCTCGCCATAGGCACCGGAAAAGTCTCCCGGTACGCGTACGGTGAGGGGTTCGCCAGACGGCGTGGTCATGTGACAGTAGGTATCGCTGCCCAGGCGCTCGGTTACGTCCGTGACCACGGGCAGCTGACCTTGAGGGTCTATGACGAGATGCTCAGGGCGAATACCCAGGGTGACTTCGTGGCCGACTGCCAATGCTCTGCCGTCACGTGGCAGACGCAGCCGAGGTCCGCTGTCTAGCTCGATTTCCGTCACCTGAGCGCTGGTATGGATGACCTTGGCTTTCAGGAAGCCCATCTTGGGTGTGCCCAGAAAACCTGCGACGAAGAGATTGGCAGGGTGATGGTAGAGGTCCAGCGGCGAGCCGACCTGTTCGATACGGCCGCCGTTGAGCACTACCACTTTGGTTGCCAGTGTCATGGCTTCGACCTGATCGTGGGTGACATAGATCATGGTCGCCTTGAGTTCCTGGTGCAGCCTGGCCAGTTCCAGGCGCATCTGGACACGCAAGGCAGCGTCCAGGTTGGACAGGGGCTCGTCGAAGAGAAAGACCTTTGGATTGCGTACGATGGCGCGGCCAATGGCGACACGCTGGCGTTGGCCGCCGGAAAGCTGGCGAGGCTTGCGTTCAAGCAAATGACCCAATTCGAGGATACGTGCCGCCTCGTCAACTTTCTTCTCTATTTCGCTTTTGGCAATTCCCGCCAGATCCAGCGCGAACGACATGTTCTTGCGCACCGTCATATGGGGGTAAAGCGCATAGGTCTGGAATACCATGGCCAGATCCCGTTTGGCGGGGCTGACCTCGGTAATATCACGGCCGTCCAGCTCGATGGTGCCGCTGGTGACATCCTCAAGGCCGGCAATCAGGCGCAGCAGCGTGGACTTGCCACAACCGGAAGGACCGACAAACACCACGAATTCACGGTCGTTGATATCCAGGTCGACACCCTTGATGATCTCGATGGAGTCAAAGCCTTTACGCAGGTTACGAATCTTTAACGTAGCCATGGAAAATCCTCTTGTTCTTATTTGACGGCGCCGAAGGACAGGCCGCGTACGAGTTGCTTCTGACTGATCCAGCCGAAAATCAGGATAGGTGCGCAGGCCAGTGTCGAGACGGCAGACAGCTTGGCCCAGAACAAGCCTTCCGGACTTGAATAGGACGCGATCAGGGCAGTCAGTGGCGCGGCGTTGGACGAGGTGAGGTTGAGTGACCAGAACGCTTCGTTCCAGCACAGGATCAGCGACAGCAGGACCGTCGACGCCAGGCCCCCTTTGCTGATGGGCAGAAGAACCCTGACGATTTCCTGAAAGGTGGTGGCGCCATCCAGGCGAGCAGCTTCCAGGATGTCCTTCGGAATTTCCTTGAAGTAGGTGTAGACCATCCAGACCATAATGGGCAGGTTGATCAGCGTGTAGATGATGATCAGCGAAAGCTTGGTATCGAGCAGGCCCAGGCTCTTGGTCATCAGGTAGATCGGCATGAGAACGCCTACGGCCGGTAACATCTTGGTCGAAAGCATCCAGAGCAATGTCTGCTTGGTCAGGCGCGTCTCATGGAAGGCCATGGAGTACGCCGCTGGAACCGCCAGCAGTAAGCCCAGCACTGTAGAGCCAAAGGAGATGGCGACGGAGTTCCAGGCAAAATGAAAGTAATCGCTGCGCTCCTGAATGTGCAGATAATTCTCCAGCGTGGGCATAAAGATGAACTGCGGAGGGGTTGCAAAGGCATCGATTTCAGTCTTGAAGCTGGTGAGGATCATCCAGAAGATTGGAAAGAACAGCACCAGCGCAATGATCCAGGCCAGCGTGCCGAGAACGGCACTGTGCAGGCGACGAGATTGCTTGAGCGTCATCATGGTCGCATCCTCACTGTTGGGTCAGGTTCTTGCCAAGCATCCGAACCAGGATGATGGCGGCAATGTTGGCGATCACGACAGCGATCAATCCGCCTGCCGAGGCCATGCCTACATCGAATTGCAGAAGTGCCTGGTTATAGATCAGATACGCAAGGTTGGTAGACGCGAAGCCAGGGCCGCCACTGGTGGTGGTAAAGATCTCAGCGAAGACCGAAAGTAGAAAGATCGTTTCGATCATCACCACGACGGCAATGGGACGCGCCAGATGGGGCAGGGTGAGGTGCCAAAAAATGGCAAGCGGGCCGGCGCCGTCCAGCCGTGCTGCTTCTTTCTGCTCCTGATCAAGCGACTGCATGGCGGTCATCAGGATAAGAATGGCGAAGGGCAGCCATTGCCAGGACACGATCAAGATGATCGACAGCAATGGGTAATTTGCCAGCCAGTCGATTGGCTGTGCGCCAAAAAACTTCCAGACGGCGGCGAGAATGCCTGAAACCGGATGGAAGATGAGGTTCTTCCAGATCAGTGCGCTGACGGTAGGCATGATGAAGAAGGGGGAAATCAGAAAGACCCGTACAATCCCACGCCCCCAGAACTCGGTGGCTTCCAGAAGCGCTGAAATCAGTACGCCCAGGACCACACTGATCAACAAGACACTGCCCACCAGTAGCAGGGTGTTGGTCATGCCCGGCATGAAGCCGGTGTCGGTGATGAAGTATTCGAAATTCTCCAGACCGACGAAGTCATTCTCACCGGGGTAGAGCAGGTTATAGCGAATTAGCGAAAAGTAGATGGTCATGCCCAATGGCACGATCATCCAGAGCAGAAGCAGCAGGACCGACGGGCTGACCAGAAACCAGCCGGGGCTGGTCCGGCGCTTGCGGGCGGTGTGCTCACGAGCTCGTGCCTGGGTAGAGACGGGGCTTTTCAACGTGGTTGTATTCATGACAGTCGCTCCGAACCGTTGCAGCGAGAGGTCTACAGGGCGGCCATCCAGAAAGCTGTCAGGCCAGGCTTGTCCTGAAGCGGCGCAGCCATTACGGCCACGCCGAACCGGTTAAGCTATTTGGGATAACCCGCGCGTTTCATTTCGCGAGAGGTCGACTGCTGGGCAGCCTGCAACGCCTGCTGCACGGGCATCTGTCCGGTCAGTGCCGCCGAGAACAACTTGCCCACCGAGGTGCCGATAGCCTGGAACTCAGGAATGGTTACGTACTGAATACCCACATAAGGAACAGGCTTGGCAGCGGGATGCGCCGGGTCGGCCTTTTCCAGCATGGACAGGGATACCTTGGCGAAGGGTGCGGCCTGCATGTAGGCCTCGCTGTATGTAGACTTGCGCGTACCTGGCGGGACGTTGGCGATACCTTCCTTGTCAGCTACCAAGGTGGCGTATTGCTTGGACGTCGCCCATGTCACAAAGGACTGTGCAGCTTCCTTGTTTTTGGAGCTGGAAGGAATCGCCAGGGACCAAGCATAAAGCCAAGACGAACCTTTATCGGTTACCTGCGTTGGGGAGGCGGCAAAGCCCACCTGGTCAGCCACCTTGCTTTGCGATTTGTCGGTCGTAAAAGACCCGGCCACGCTGGCATCCACCCATAGGGCGCACTTGCCGCTGTTGAACAGCGCCAGGTTTTCGTTGAAGCCGTTGCTGGACGCACCGGGAGGGCCGTACTTCTTCATCGTATCGACATAAAAGTTGGCGGCCTTGGTCCATTCCGGGCCAGTGAATTCCGGCTGCCACTTTTCATCGAACCAACGTGCACCGAAAGCATTGGCCATGGTGCCGATCAGCGCCATGTTTTCACCCCAGCCAGCTTTGCCGCGCAGGCAAATGCCATACTGATCCTTGTCGGGATGGTGAAGTTTGGCGGCAAATTCACCGAGCTGTTCCCAGGTTGGCTGCTCGGGCATGGTCAGCCCGGCGTCCTTGAAGAGGTCCTTACGGTAGTAGGTAATTGAGCTTTCCGCATAGAACGGCAAGGCATACAGCGTGCCCTTGACGGACAAACCTTCTCGTACCGAAGGAAACAGATCGTTCACATCATAGTCGGCTGGCAGGTCTTTCATAGGTTCCAGCCAGCCTTTGGCACCCCAGAGACCGGTTTCGTACATGCCAATGGTCAGCACGTCGAATTGACCGCCCTGCGTGGCAATGTCAGTCGTCAGGCGTTGGCGAAGTACGTTTTCTTCAAGGACTACCCAACTGAGTTTGATATCCGGATGCTGCTCTTCAAAGGTTTTGGAGAGCCGTTGCATCCGAATCATATCGCTGTTGTTAACGGTAGCGATGGTGACCGTGGCGGCCTGAGCATAGGTGACGGCACAAATTCCGGCTGTAGCGAAAAGCGCTTTCAATAGCATGTTCATGTCGCACTCCCTTCTGCGCCGTAGCGACAGAAGCTCTTATTGTTGTTTTAACCCCCAGACTGCGAAACAGGAGGAGCGTGTTCGATTGATTACACCCCTTAAGTTAAGCGGTAGACAAATGCGAAAACACACTCAGGCTGATACTTTTTTGCACTTGTTAGCGAGTGATCTTTGCGTGTGAAATAGCAACAGAACGCTCTGCAGTAGGGCTTGGTGCGTTTTTGGCGTTGAGCCTGCGTGACAGAAATTGCAAGGTATTGGCAGGCAATGAGCAGTCGCCTGGACCCGGTTTATACGTTCTGCTCGGTCAAGCGTTTTACCGTGAGGCGCCGATAATGCGTAGGCGTCATGCCTTTCATTTGTTGGAAGCGGCGATTGAAATTGGAAATGTTATTGAAGCCTGACTCAAAACAGACGTCTGTCACGGCCTTTTCGCTTTGCGATAACAGCTCGCAGGATTTGCTGATACGCAGGCTGTTCACGAATTCAATAAAGCACCGCCCGGTAGCCTTGCGAAAGAAGCGGGAAAAATAGGTAGGCGTCATGCCCAGGTGCTCTGCTGCTTCTTCAAGCGTGAGCTCACTGGTATAGCGCTCGAAGATGAAGTTAAGCGCCTTGTTGGTACGGTCCAGAGTATGTTCGTCGTCTTCCGAACGAATCGGCGCGCCGCTCAGCAGGTGATAATCCTCACAGGTCGCCAGCAGCTCCATCAGTACGAAAAAGTGACCCAGACGGCTGGCACCCCGCGTCTCGGCAATACGCTGCAGAAGATCTGCCGATTCATTGATGGTGCGCGAACAGTGGAACTGAATGCCGAAACGGGCGCGCTCAAGCAGCGGGTTCAGTGCATTGAGTTCAGGAAAGACTGTCGCCGCGTTTTCAAGCGTCTCATCGGTAAAGTTAACCAGCATGTCGCGCTTGTCGACGACCTCACCTTCCGCTACTTGGCTGATCCAGTTATGGGGCAGGTTAGGACCGGTCAAGAACAGGCTGTAAGGATAAAAGCTGCCGATATAGTCGCCAATGAAGGCTGTGCCCGAGCTGGCTATGATCAGATGCAGCTCGTATTCCTTGTGAAAATGCCAGCGAACCAGAGGGCAGGGGAAACCGTGCTCGCGGTAGATCACCGAATGGCCGCTAAGGTCGTCCATCAGTTCATACGACGGATCGCGTTTGCGCAAAGGTCGAGTCATGGCCGGGTCCGTGGTGTTGTGGTTATACGGAAAAGGCCACCGCAGCATAGTCTGCTTCCTCCGAAATGTCTTTAGCGGCTCAACGATACGGCCATGCCGGGTCAGGTAACGCCGGTTTGTCGCCGGTCATACAGAAGCCGGTTGCATTTTGCTACCGTAACGCCTCCCCGCCGTCCGGATCAGGATGGTGCGACTCTAAAAAGCAAAGATTATGACTACTTATTTAGATGCCTCGTTAAACTGGCTCAGGAACTATCCCGAGCTCTACACGCTGTTCTGCCTGACCTTGTTGCTGCTGGCTGCCTGGCTATGTAACTGGATTGTGAAGCGTATTCTGGTGAAGGGTGTTTACCGGCTATTAAGCAGTGCTTCGCTGGGTCTTAAAAGCGAGGTCACCAATACCCCGATGATCGCGCGCCTGGCTAATGTCGTGCCAGCCTTGATCCTGTCGACGGGTATACTCGCAGTGCCCGGCCTGCCGGAGGCGTTGGTCACAGTAGTTGGGAACGTGTGTAGCGCGTTCATTATCCTTACTATCGTGTTGGCGATCAGTAATCTGCTCGATATTGTCAATGCGGTTTACCAGCGCCGTCCCGATGCGCGATTCCGGCCGATCAAGGGGTACATCCAGGTCCTCAAGATCGGCATATTCTGCCTGGCATCCATTCTGATCATCGCCACGCTGATTGATCGCTCGCCATTGATTCTCCTGTCCGGACTGGGCGCGATGGCTGCTGTGCTGCTATTGATCTTCCAGGATACGCTCCTGTCACTGGTGGCCAGCGTACAGATCTCATCCGGGGACATCGTGCGCATCGGTGACTGGATAGAGATGCCCCAGCTCAACGCCAGTGGGGATGTCATCGATATCGCTTTGCACACGGTCAAAGTGCAGAACTTCGACAAGACGATCACCACGATTCCCACCAAACGCTTTATCTCCGATGCGTTCAAGAACTACCGCGGTATGCAGGAATCCGGCGGTCGCCGCATCAAGCGCAGCCTTTTCCTAGATCAGCAGAGCGTGCATTTCATCGATGGTGATGAGTATCGACATCTGCATCGTTTCAGCTTGCTGGCGGACTACCTGGACAACAAGCAGAAGGAGCTGAAGGAGTGGAATGATAAGCTGGCTGAGCGCGGTCAGGAGCCTGTCAACACGCGTCGTATTACCAACCTGGGTACATTTCGGGTGTATGTAGAGCGTTACCTGCGTAGCCATCCCGGCCTTCGGCAGGACATGACCCTACTGGTTCGCCAGCTCGATCCTACCTCCAGCGGTTTACCCCTGGAGGTGTACTGCTTTACCAATACGGTGATCTGGGCACAGTACGAGAATATCCAGAGCGATATTTTCGATCATTTGCTGGCGATCCTGCCGGAGTTTGGGCTTCGTATCTATCAACAACCCAGCGGGGCGGACATGCGTGCCTTTCTGACGTCGGATCATCCGATCAACGCGGTAACTTCGCTGGATGACAAGCATCTGACCATACGATAGGCCGGGACGCTTTTTACCTTTGACGGTGCAACCTGGGTAATACTAGCTAGCGACGGAGCGTCTGGGTCAAGCCAACGCTCCAGCTTGCGTGTCGGGTGGTTGAGAAGGTGCCGTGATAAAAGAATTCAGAAATGCCTACTGGAAACGCTGGCTCAGAAAGCAGGGCTGCAAGCTGTCGAACGGACCTCTTGGCCTCAGTAGCAGAACCACATTGCTACTGGAAGAGCATGTTTCGATCGGTCCTGTGGATGTGGCTGCCCGTCATCTTTCTGTTGGAGCCTATACCTATATTCGAGGCGGCAGCGAGCTATATCTGGTCCAGTCTATCGGGCGTTTTTGCTCGATTGGCAACAACGTTCTGATCGGACAGGAGCGGGATACCCATCCCGTTCACTGGGCAACTTCTCATCCGTTCGCGTCTGATGAGGCGGGGCTACCTTACCAAGGCAAGCAGAAGATGAGCGTCATTGGCCATGATGTATGGATTGGCCGTGATGCCATGATTATGGATGGGCTCTCGGTGGGTACCGGTGCGGTTATCGCTGCCCGAGCACTGGTTACTAAGGATGTGCCGCCTTATGCCATCGTAGGGGGTTCTCCGGCCAGGATCATTCGATACCGCTTTGCGCCTGAGCTTATTGAACGATTATTGGCGTCTCAATGGTGGACGCTCAGCCCGGAGGCGCTCAGGCAGCTTCCTTTCGATGATCCAGAGCGTTTCGTGCAGCACGCATCCAGTCACGCCCAGCCGGCAGCGTATAAAACGTTGGAAGTTACCCGCAAAGGGTGTCGGGTGCGCTGATTCATTTGCCAGATCTCCGCCAGCCGGGCTGACTGGTGCTTTTGAGTACATGGCCACGTATGCTGGAGGGACATTTACTTCAGAACACAGGACGCACTGATGGAGGGATTCATTTTTATCAGCTGGGTCCGCGCATCCATGCAGGTTTTCTGAGAGTTGAACTCCTGCATGGCGACCATAGGCGAGCTGCCCTTATCGGTATGAGGATTGGTTGTATTCAGAAGGGTCACCACAAGAAGAACCCAAGTGCTCATAGGAGCTCCGTTTTAGAGACGTCAGTGTCGTTATCAAGCGTTTTTTACCTTGGAAAGCTAAAGCGGACTTACCGCACTGAAGCAGTACGCTACTGCCCTTACGCTACCGAATTTGTCTCTGGGGCTGGAGGATAAAGGATCACCGCGGCCCGTAGCTTGTTCTTGCCAAAGCGGCTGAGTTTATCGAACTCGGCATGGCTGACCGGAATGTGTTGGCAGTCCAGCTCCCGACGATGCTGGCTATGGTCTACGTCTGGGTCGTGGAAGTAAATGAAGTCTTCGTCGCAACCGGTTACAGCGATCCAGTGAGGGCCTTTGGTCTGGATAAGGCGAAAGCTGCTGATCAACACCAATGGCAGACCACCGTCGGCAATGATTTGCGGGATATCCAGCTTTGTTCGAATCAGGCGTTCAATATCAGTCTGTTTGAGTTCCCGGCTGAAGTCCTCATGCACCAGCCGCATCACGTCACGTTTTTCTTCGCTGCGTACGCCTTCCAGGAAAAGAGGGCCGCGGGTGTTAACCTGTAACTTCACACGAAAGCCGCGGCGTCGGGCGGCCAGGGCCAAGCCGTGTGGCCCGCAGCCACCGTGGCCGGCGGTCATATAAATAGTGGTAGCCTCACGCCAGAGACGTAACTCTTCCCAACGCTCCAGCGGGCGTCCAGGCTCCAGCGCGCCCATGGCCATCAGAAGCGAGGCCGGGCCGCAGGTGAAATCCGTGGTCTGTCTATAGAAGGGTACCTTGCGTAGCCGGCCTTCACCGGGCTGACGGATACGTTTCTCGAAGCGCAGCGCCTGACTGTGATCTTCGTAATAGTCATCGACGGTTGCAAAAGGGAGATAGCCATTGCGTTCATACAGGGCAATAGCTGCAGTATTGTCCGGGCGCACCTCCAGACGCATGTACGCACAGTCCCGCTCAATGGCACAGGCTTCCGCAGCTTCGAGCAGGTGCTGCCCAAGCTTGTGCCCCCGAGCTGCCGGGTCGATGGCAATGGAATACAGCCGCGCCAGGGAGGTGTTTTGGTGAAACAGAACCAAGGCGTACCCCAGGGTATTTCCAGCCTCTTCCACCAGCGTGAGAGAGGCATTGGCTCGAGTCAGCATCCATTGGAAATTGCGCCGCGAAAGGCGGTCGTATTCAAAGCACCGTTTCTCCAGCTCAACCAGTGCGTTGAGGTCCTCGTGAACAGCAGGGCGTAGCATGAAATTCATTTGTGTGAATCCCTAGCCAGGTCAAGCGCCTCAAAGACAGTCGCTCGGTCCTCAGCAGTGCGGTTAAGCCGCGGTTAATGGAGGCTGTGTTACGTAGTTTTCGTCTGTCCATCAACTGGTACAGACCGAACCTGAGTCGTTTGACAGGAACGTTGGTAATAGGCTCCCAAGGCGATTATCTGCACCGAGGAGGTGTTGTGAGCAAGCTGTATATCATCGTCGAGCGCAAGGAGGATTGGTCATCCTATTATCCGAGCGAAGACGTTATCACTGCCCAGGAATACCTTGAGCAGTCAAATGAGCAAGATAACGGCAAGCGTGTGCAGGTCATCAACCTGTGCCGTAACCAGAAGTACCTAGGGCACGGGTATTACTGCTCATTACTGGCAGAGGCCCGGGGTCACAAGGTAATTCCCTCCGTTCGCACGATCAGTGAGCTCTCCCGTAAATCCATCTATAACCTGGCGCTGGAAGATCTCGACAGGTTACTGAGCAAGGCCTTGAAGGGCCATCCCTACGCCAGTGCTGATGGGTTCACGTTGACCCTGTACTTTGGGCGAACCGATATCGAAGCCTTGCAGGATCTGGCCCGCCAGCTGTTTGAAGCTTTCCCCAGTCCACTGCTGCTCGTGGATTTTCGCCGCAATCGTGAGGGCTGGCATATTGGGGGCGTCAAGCTGGGAGCCATACACAAGCTGCACGAAGCTCAGGAAGACCTTTTTGCCAATGCCTTGGATGGTTTTAGTCGACAGGTCTGGCTCAAGCCGCGCGTACGCGAAAAATATCGCTTCGAAATGGCTATCCTGCATGACCCGAAAGAAGCGTTTCCGCCTTCTGATGCCAAGGCTCTGAAAAGCTTTGTCCGGATTGGCAAGCGCCTGGGAATTGATGTCGAGTTGATCGAGAAAAAGGATTACTCACGCCTTTCGGAGTTCGATGCGCTGTTTATCCGTGAGACAACTGCCATCGATCATCACACGTATCGTTTCGCCAAAAAAGCGGAAAGCGAGGGGTTGGTGGTAATGGATGATCCCCGCTCGATCCTGCGATGCACCAATAAAGTCTATCTGGCGGATTTGCTTAAAGCACACAAGCTGGACATGCCCAAGACGGAAATTCTGTACAAGGACAATGCCGCCCAGTTGGCAACGGTAGGGGAGCGGCTGGGCTTTCCGCTGGTGCTAAAGATTCCGGATGGTTCGTTCTCGCGTGGCGTTATGAAGGTCTCCAATCAGGAGGAGTTGAACAAGGCGAGCGCCGAGTTGTTCGAGCGCTCCGTGCTGCTCCTGGCCCAGGAGTTCTTTTATACCGACTATGACTGGCGCATAGGGGTGCTCAACCAAGAGCCTATCTTTGCCTGTCAGTACTTCATGTCGAAAGGGCATTGGCAGATCTACGATCACAGCGCCGGTGCGGTCGAGAGCAGTGGTGACTTTCGTACCGTACCCATTCAGGAGGCACCTCATGAAGTGGTCGAGCTGGCGGTTCGTACTGCCAACCTTATCGGCGACGGCCTGTACGGAGTTGACCTCAAGCAGGCGGGCGAGCGAATGGCGGTCATCGAGGTCAACGACAATCCCAATATCGACTCAGGGATCGAGGATGCCGTCCTGAAGGATGATCTGTATGCGTTGGTTCTGGAGGAGTTCATCCGCCGGTTGGAGTTGCAGCGCAACGGTCAGCGTTGGTGATCACTGATGTTCTTAAAAACATTTGGACGCTAAAGTGTCCCGCAGAGCGGTTGGAGCCCTAGAGGGAGGGTTCTCAATCCCAAGTAAGCACGTGCCAAAAGAGTGCCGATAAAGCATCGGCTTCAGGCGTAGCTGTAACGCCTGAAGCCTTTTGACTCAATGAAACACCATCCAGATCAGCAGCCCGGCCTCGAAGAGGCAGAACGCCATCAGGCATGCCATGGTGAACTTCAGGCCCGCATCGTCACGACGGTAGGCGGCAATCTGCTCCTGCAGCTTGAACACGCTGAGGTCACGCTCATGCAGGTTCTTGTCCGCCTGTTCCAGCATGCTGCCTACATCCAGCAGGGAAAGCACCTGCACCTTATCCATGTTCCATTCGCTTTTAAGCTCGCTGGCCTTGGGCGCGCTACAGATGGCCTTGAGGGTTTGCCCCTCAAGATAGGTAAGGGTAAAACCCTGAGCTTCCAGTGCATGGTCGCGGCGCTTGCGCATCTCCTCGACAAATCCATCACGGGCTGGCAGATCAAGGTTGGCCACCTTGTAGTGGCCCCACTTGGTCTTGGCCCATGCAATGCCCTGAGCCAACAGAAAGCGGCCCAGGCCACGATTGGATGGCTCGACTTGCAACAGTCCGCCTTCAAGTCCGCCGGGTTCGGCGGTGAAGCGGATCTCCTTGTTCTCGTGATCAGCCCAGATATTCAGGAAGTTTTGATCACGGTGAACGCGCTGTCCGGGCAGCTGAATGCTCAACGATAAAACGCTCAGATCGTCTCCATGCCGTTCGGTCTTACCAAACTGCACAAAGCGCAGCGGGCGAGGCCCGGTAATACGATCCGTAGGCAACGGTGTCAGACGCAGCAGGTAAAAATATTCCGGTCCGAGCTCGGCCCAGGGATGCGTCTGCTTCTCAGGGGCGGTTTCCTCGGCGGTAGTGGGTTCTTCAATATCGGTTTCAGTCATGGCCGCGATCCTTTTCTACCTCCGCATGGGGTAATTCAAATCGCTATATCGGCCAAATCAGCGTGAACTAGAGACTTTTTCCTGAATGAAGACAGTCATTCGCTCCACCAATTCGCCCGCTAATGGAAGATCCGGGTTGTTGTAGGTGGAAAGCTGAGCTTCGACATTGGCTGGCGTGATTCTGAGCATATGATTCATACCGGGAATCAGTGCCAGCTCGGCCTCGGGCCTTGCCCGTTTAAGCGCCTCGGCATCCTTGATGTCTACCTGAATGTCATGCTTGCCCTGGATGATCAATGCCGGAGCCTTGACCTGAGCGAAGGCCTGGGCGGGATTCTCCCGGAAGAGGGTGATCAGGTAAGGCTGAACGCTAGGGCGAAACAGCACCATCAGGGGCTCCGGTACCTGAAGCTGCATCTGGCCTTTATCCAGCTGATCCATGATCCATTGTGCGCTGGCCAGCAGCGGAGGGGACAGCTTGGTTGCCAATTGCTCGCGCAACACGTCGTCGATGGGGCGGCCACTTCCCGACAAGGTAATCAGGGCATCGGCACCTGCATCGTTGGCAGCGAGGCTGGCCATGAGGGCGCCTTCGCTATGGCCGATCAGGATCAGTTTTGTAAAACGCGGGTCTGAGTGGAGCTTTTTCGACCATGCGACGATATCTGCAACATAGCGTGGGACGCTCAAGTCTTCTTCCCGTGGCGCAGCAGGCGTACTTTGTGCAACGCCACGCTTGTCATAGCGAACGCTGGCAATACCGTTCTCAGCCAGGGCCTCGGCCAGGCGTTTCAAGGCAAAGTTACGCGCCATGGGGTTATTGCCGTCACGGTCTGTAGGCCCGGAACCTGCAATGATAAGAGCTACCGGCTGTGGCTTGTGACTTTCCGGCATGACCAAGCTGCCATACAGCGTTCCGTTGGCCGTCTCAAGGTTGATAGGGTGATATAGGATCGGCCCCCTGGCCGCGAATGCGGGTAGCGTCAGAAGGCAACACAGCAGAACAAGCAGACGGGACATCACAACACTCATGACCATAAACAAAGGACACCGGACGGTTCCGGTAACCCGTAATTGGACGCAGCGTAACGGTTAGGGTTCTAAAGATGAACTCGGGAAAGCCAGAAGGTATACTCGTTCGCTTTCTGTGCCGGCGCTGGATAGGCTCCGGTCCATCGATTCTGCGGAGCTTTGCGACATGTCCGGCAATACCTTTGGCACATTGTTCACTGTTACCACGGCTGGCGAGAGCCATGGGCCCGGGCTGGTCGCGATTGTAGACGGATGCCCACCGGGGCTGCCGTTGGCGTTGGCTGACCTTCAACATGATCTGGACCGTCGCAAGCCGGGCACCAGTCGGCATACTACCCAGCGCCAGGAGCCGGATGAGGTCGAGATCTTGTCTGGCGTGTTCGAAGGCGTCACCACCGGTACGCCTATCGCCTTACTGATTCGCAACACCGACCAGAAGTCAAAGGACTACTCTGCCATCAAGGACCTGTTCCGCCCAGCTCACGCGGACTATACCTATCACCATAAGTACGGGTTGCGTGACTACCGTGGCGGTGGCCGCAGCTCTGCTCGTGAAACATCCATGCGGGTTGCGGCTGGCGCCATTGCCAAGAAGTTTCTGGCAACCAAGGGCATCCGTGTCCGGGGCTACATGAGCCAGCTCGGTCCTATCGAAATTCCGTTCAAGACCTGGGATAGCGTGGAGGAGAATGCGTTCTTCTGTCCTGATCCAGACAAGGTCCCAGAGTTGGAAACGTACATGGATCAGCTGCGTCGCGATCAGGATTCGGTAGGCGCCCGGGTCACGGTCGTGGCCGATGGTGTTCCGCCCGGCTTGGGTGAGCCAATCTTCGATCGTTTGGATGCCGAGCTGGCGTATGCCCTGATGAGCGTCAACGCGGTAAAGGGCGTCGAGATCGGCGCCGGATTTGCCAGTGTGGCGCAGCGGGGCACCGAGCACCGTGATGAGCTGACCCCCGAAGGTTTTCTCAGCAACAACGCCGGCGGTGTACTGGGAGGTATTTCCTCCGGGCAGCCGATCGTAGCGCATCTGGCGCTCAAGCCTACCTCAAGCATTACCACGTCTGGCCGTTCCATCGATGTGAATGGCCAGCCCGTTGATGTGATAACCAAGGGCCGCCACGATCCTTGCGTTGGTATTCGGGCCACCCCGATTGCCGAGGCGATGATGGCGCTCGTCCTGATGGATCACTACCTGCGACATCGTGCCCAGAATGCGGATGTACACGTAGGAACGCCTGTCTTGGGTCAGCTCTGATTGCGGGCTTATCAGCCTATAGACAGGTTCAACTGCAGCTGCCCGTGGAGGGCAGCTGCATGAATAGGCACGCCGCTGATCAGCTGTACCGGCCTACTCGGGCACTGCATGAATACACATGAGTCAATGCCGATTCCTTATTGGCGTCTGTCCAGCTTCTATTTCTTCTACTTCGCCTTGCTGGGCGCAACGGCGCCGTTTCTGTCGCTCTACTTTCATCATTTGGGGTTTTCCAGCGAGCATATCGGTCAACTGGTCGCTATTCCCATGCTGATGCGCTGCCTGGCACCCAATCTCTGGGGGTGGCTGGGCGACCGTACCGGTAAGCGGTTGACCATTGTTCGTTTCGGCGCCTGCTGCACGCTCATCTGCTTTGCGGGGATTTACCTCAGTCATAGCTACGCCTGGCTCGCCCTGGTCATGGCGGCCCATGCGTTCTTCTGGCACGCGGTGCTGCCACAGTTTGAAGCCATTACCCTGGCACACCTGCGTGAACAGGCTTCGCTGTATAGCCGCATTCGCCTCTGGGGATCCGTCGGGTTTATTGCAGCAGTGGTAGGGCTGGGCAAGCTGTTCGAGCATTTCAGTCTTGATCTGTACCCAGCCGGCCTGCTGGTCATCATGGCCGGTATTGTCATAGGCAGTATCTGGGTTCCGTCGCCTCTTGCGGTAAAACTGGAAAACAGCGGAAGCGAAGGCGGACTCATGGGTTGTCTGCGTCAACCGGGCGTCATGGCTTTTTATTTGGGGGCCTGCCTCATGCAGCTCTCCCATGGGCCTTATTACACCTTTCTAACGATACACCTGGAAAACCTGGGTTATGCTCGCGGCACGATCGGTCTCTTGTGGGCAATAGGGGTTGTGGCGGAGGTGCTGATCTTTTTGGTCATGCCTCGTTTGTTGACCCTGTTCAGCCTGAGACAGGTACTTGCGGCCAGCTTTCTGCTTGCAGCGCTGCGCTGGCTGCTGTTGGGTCATCTTGCCGATTACCTAGGGGTTCTGCTCTTTGCCCAGGTCATTCATGCGGCTACATTTGGTTGTTTTCATGCATCGGCGATCCATTTCATCCAGCGCCGTTTCGGAAACAGACATCAAGGGCAGGGGCAGGCACTGTATGCTGCACTGTCGGGAACCGGAGGCGCCTTGGGGGCGTTTTACTCCGGTTATAGCTGGCAGGTGTTGGGTCCTGCCTGGACATTCGGCTTCGCCAGCCTGGCAGCGCTGGTGGGGGCATGCATGATCATTACGCGTTTGGAAGATCGACATCATGATGAATCATCGGGAGCTGCTGGCGCAGCAAATCATTGAGGCGGGTCAGTTTCTCTACAGTCGGGGATGGTCTCCAGCAACCAGTAGCAATTACTCTGCCCGGCTGTCCGAGACCCGCGCGTTGCTTACAGTCTCAGGCAAGCACAAGGGACAGTTGGGCCTGGATGATGTGCTCGTAACGGACCTGGAAGGTAACAGCCTGGAGCCCGGCAAGAAGCCGTCGGCCGAAACGCTGCTGCATACCCAGCTGTATCGATGGAAGCCGGAGATTGGGGCGGTGCTGCATACGCATTCGGTTAATGCCACGGTTCTGTCCCGGATGGTTGCCGACGAGGCGCTGGTACTGCATGACTATGAGCTGCAGAAGGCCTTCAGCGGTATCACGACCCACGAGGGCAGGGTACTGGTACCGATCTTTGAAAACGATCAGGACATCGCCCGGCTTGCCACGCATGTTCAGACATGGCTCGACACGCATCCAGACTGCGTGGGGTATCTGATTCGTGGTCATGGTCTCTATACTTGGGGGGCTCGTATGAGCGATGCCTTGCGCCAGATCGAGGCGTTCGAGTTTCTTTTCGAATGTGAACTTAAAATATTGAGTATCCGGACATGAGCCGCCTGACTGTCTACCATGAGTCCCATCCCGAGCAGCCCAACAAGGTGCTTACCCAGGGTGATCATATCGCGGCAACGCTGGCCGAAGTAGGCGTTCGATTCGAACGCTGGCAGGCCACGGCGCCTGTAGCGCCGGGGGCGAGCCAGGAAGAAGTGATTGCCGCCTATCGTCCCGAGATCGATCGTCTTATCCAGGAGCGCGGCTATCAGACCGTGGATGTGATCAGCATGAAGGCTGATCATCCTCAGAAAGCCGAGCTGCGCGCCAAGTTTCTGGACGAGCATCGTCATGCAGAGGATGAGGTCCGCTTTTTCGTGGCCGGGCGTGGCCTCTTTACCTTGCATATCGGCGAATATATCTATGCCGTACTGTGCGAGAAGAATGACCTGATTTCAGTACCCGCCGGTACATCGCACTGGTTCGATATGAGCGAAGAGCCCAACTTCGTTGCGATCCGGCTGTTCAATAATCCTGAGGGATGGATCGCCCAGTTCACTGGGGAAGACATTGCTTCCCGTTTTCCACGCCTGGAGGCAGATGCATGACTATTCGCGCTATCCTGACCGATATCGAGGGCACGACCAGCGCGGTCAGCTTTGTCTTTGATGTCCTGTTTCCTTTTGCGGCCAAGCATCTGCCGGGCTATGTGCGTGAGCATGCTCAGGAGGTGGCAGTGGCAGAGCAGCTGGATGCGGTGCGCGCCGAGGCCGGGGAGTTGACTGCCGATACCGAGCGCGTCATCGAGATTCTGCTGGGCTGGATCGCTGAGGATCGTAAGGTTACACCGCTCAAGGCCTTGCAGGGCATGATCTGGGCACAGGGCTACAAGGCCGGCGAGCTGAAAGGGCACGTCTATCCGGATGCCGTCGAAGCCCTTCGGCGCTGGCATGCGCTGGGGATTGCGCTTTACGTCTATTCTTCCGGCTCTGTGCAGGCGCAAAAGCTCATCTTCGGTTGTTCCGAGGCTGGAGACCTGACGCCGCTGTTTTCCGGCTACTTCGATACGATGACCGGAGGCAAGCGTGAAGCCGCTTCCTATAGCCGTATCGCCAGCGCAACCACGCATCAGGCAGATGAAATTCTCTTCTTATCGGATGTTGTCGAGGAGCTGGATGCTGCCCGGTCTGCCGGTATGAAAACCTGTGGCCTGGTTCGCGAGGGCGGCGATCTGGCCGGTCACCCTTGCGTGAAAAGCTTTGCTGAAATCGACCCTCTGACGCTCTGACAAAAGGGATATCAGCGACATTCGGTCGTTTAAGGCGAACTACCGCCTCGGGTGCGCAGTCCCAATTTTACCGGAACTGAATTGGAGAGCACCCATGATTAACTCAACTATAGGCGGTGTCATCGGTTTCATCGTCTTCTTGCTGGATATCTGGGCTATCGTCAGCGTCATTCGCAGCGACAGCACCAGTAACAAGAAGATCTTCTGGACACTGCTTATCATCATTCTGCCAGTCGTGGGGCTGATTGCCTGGGGGCTTGCGGGTCCTCGCGGAAGTACGTCCGTATCGGCGCCAACGCATAAAGGGTAATAGAACGCGTCTGGAGACCGTCACGCATTGCCCTTACAATGCCCGCCTTTTCCAGGGCGGGCGTTTTCCGTTCCGCCCATCCGAGGAACGGGAGACCTCTCAATGAAAGATTATCTAGAAACTCTATATGACGGCTATGGTCAACGCTTTCGCATGGACGAGCTGCTTCATGAGGTTCGTACCGAGCATCAGCAACTCGTTATTTTCAAGAATGCCCGCATGGGGCGCGTCATGGCGCTGGACGGCGTAATCCAGACGACCGAAGCCGATGAGTTCATTTACCACGAGATGCTTACCCATGTGCCGTTGTTTGCCCATGGTCAGGCCAAGCGTGTCCTGATCATCGGTGGCGGTGACGGCGGCATCCTGCGTGAAGTGGCCAAGCACAAGAGTGTCGAGCACATCACCATGGTGGAAATCGATGCGGCCGTGGTCGACATGTGCAAAACCTATCTGCCCAATCACTCCAATGGCGCATTTGACGACTCGCGTCTCAACCTTGTCATCGATGACGGTATGCGCTTCGTGGCAAATACCACTGACCGTTTCGACGTGATCATTTCCGATTCGACCGATCCCATCGGCCCGGGTGAAGTGCTGTTCTCGGAAAACTTTTATCAGGCCTGCCATCGCTGCCTGAGTGAAGGTGGAATCCTGGTCACGCAGAACGGCACGCCCTTCATGCAGCTTGACGAAGTGAAGACCACAGCAAGCCGGGTCAACGGGCTCTTTGCAGACTGGCATTTCTATCAGGCTGCCGTACCGACCTACATTGGCGGCGCGATGACCTTTGCCTGGGGCAGCCGAGACGCTGGCAAACGCTTCGTGCCGGTAGATACCCTACGCGAACGTTTCGCAGCCTCCGGCATTGTTACGCGCTATTACAATGCCGACATCCATATTGGTGCCTTTGCGCTGCCTCAATATGTACTAGGCGCCATTGGCAAGACTTCCAACGCCTGATACCTTCGGAAGGTGCCCTGTAATCATTTGCAGGGCACGCACCACTCGTCGCTATCCAAGGAACCGGTGCCGCCTCAAAGCTCTCTTTTAGTTGTGTGCAATGCTATACGTCAGGCGTTTGTGTTGGCGTTCTTTTAGTTGAAAGGGCTCTGCGGGTGGCTTCGCTGATACCGGCGATCACCGTTGCAACGCCTCTATCATGCTCTATCGCATTAACTAAAAATCCCATTCAATGAGCAGGAGGTGCCCTATGCCTTTAAACATCTCCGATGATGTAAGCCTTACTGTGCTCCGGCAGATGAAGGAGGGTGGTTTCGACTTCTCACGCATACATCCCATCGATTTCTTCGCTATTTTTCCTGATGAAAAACAGGCCCGAGAGGCCGCATGTCAATTCAAGGGAGAGTCGTTGAACGCTCAGATAATCCCGCACGAAGAGGGCGGGTGGCACTTACAGGTCAGTAAGGTCATGTTTGCTACCTATACGACAATTGACGATTTCGAGTCTGATCTTGAGGCCGTCGTCAGTCCTCTTGGCGGAACGTTGGATGGCTGGGGCGTAACCCAGGAAATCAGGAGGACCTGATCCTGACGTCGAGGCATGGCCGTTCGTGTCATGCCTCATTTTAGTTTCTGCCACATGCTCCGTTTGATCTCACGTCCTGCGATACCGATTTACTACTCCCCGTTCCTGCCCAAGAGGGCATAATGAACCCTTGATTCAGGGGAGAAAGGCATGCTGTCAGAGTTATTCGCGGTCATGGCGCCTGTGCTCATTGGCGCAGGTATCGGCTATTTCTGGAAGCGCTGGGGCTATGAATATCCCACTGACTTCATCTCCCGCCTGGTCTTCAACGTAGCCTCTCCCTGTCTGGTCTTGGCGACACTGGGGCATGCACACATCGACAAGCACAGCTTTGGGCAAATGGCCCTGGCCTGCGTTATTATCTGCGCGATCATGGGGTTGGCAGCCTATGGGCTTGCCCGAGTCTTCAAGCGAGACTGGAAGGTATTAGCCCCGGCATTCATGTTTCCCAATGTAGGCAACATGGGCTTGCCGGTGTGCCTGTATGCGTTTGGCGAGCAAGGCATGACGCTGGCCGTGGCATTTTATCTGGTCTTGTCGATCGGTAATTTCAGTTTAGGGATCTTCTGGATGTCCGGCGAGCGCTCGCTCAAGATGCTGCTGGGAAATCCCATCATGATTAGCGTAGCGATTGCGTTATCGCTCATGATGCTCGATGCCCAATTGCCGCGCTGGATTGCCAATACCGTCGACCTCATGTCCGGCCTTGCCATTCCGCTCATGCTTATTACGCTGGGCGTGTCACTGGCCAGCATACGGCCACAACACCTGGGGTCCGGCTTCCTATTCGGCGGAATCCGGCTATGCCTGGGTGCTCTTGTGGGCTGGCTGGTGGGTTGGGCACTACATCTGCCACCTCTGGCCCATGCTGTCCTCGTCACCCAGTCATCTATGCCCGTAGCGGTTTTCAACTATCTCTATGCCCTACGCGCTAACCGGTCTCCCCAGGAAGTAGCCAGTCTCGTATTGTGTTCAACCATACTGGCGTTTGGGTTCTTGCCGCTGATGCTGGCATGGTGGCTGCCTGCCACAGGATAATCAGCCTCCCAGCAGGCGAGTCAGGTTGGGAAGTACAAGTACGATGGTGGTGATAATCAGCACAAGGCTCGCTTGCCGCCACTTGGGTGTCGGTTCTCTTAACATGACTCAAGCCCTTTCTTCTTATAGGGAGAAGCTCGATTGCTCTGTCGGCATTTATTATGGCCCTCGCAAGGGCCATATCACATTGAGTCGAGACTAGGTCGCAAGTTACAGCCTGTTTAGATCTAAAGCTTTTCTAAATCTCCTACTTAATGGTGTTTAGCGATTAAAAGGAGCGCTGTACAGCGTCTTTTCACTGTTATAGACGCGTTTCACAGAGGTTTCGTGACAGCGTGCCGTTTGTCTGATGATTGTCAGGCGCGGCCGAAGTGTTGGGCGTCCAGGGCGATAGCCTCATCCAGTGCGGACAGTAATGGCGCTCTGGCCTTTACCTTCGTATTCCCATGGGCTGACATGTTGAGCTTGCTCAGGCGCATAGCGGCGCGGTGAACAGCGTCTTCCAACGCTTCTGGCGCTACGACTTCATCCAGAAAGCCTGCTTCGACAGCCGCTTCAGGTGAAAACATTTCAGCACCAATCACGGCTCGTTGAAAGGCGGGACGGGGCAACCGGTCGCGTGCGATTTCAATACCCGCCTGATGCATTGTCATACCAATAGCGACTTCATTCAGCCCTATGGTAAAGGCGCCTTTGACGCCAATCCGGTAGTCCGCCGACAACAACAGGAAGGCACCTTTGGCAACGGCATGACCACCACATGCAACTATCACGGGGAAGGGGTGGGACAACAGACGACGTGACAGACGAGACCCCATTGTGACTAGGTCGATCGCCTGCTGCGGGCCGCTCATCATGACCTTCAGATCGAAGCCCCCGGAGAGGATTCCCGGTTGGCCTGTAATGACCACAATGGCTTTGTCCTTTTCGGCCTGATCGAGGGCCTCGTTCAGCGCATCGATAACAGCTGGCGAGAGCGCATTGACCTTGCCGTTGTTCAGCGTAAGCGTTGCCACAGGGGATTCATAGCGATAAGAAACAAGTGCGTTCATGAGTGAGCCGTTGTCGTTATTAATATTGCGGTGAACGTAACGACTGTTTCGAGTCACGTAAAGCCGTTTGGTTGACTGCCTGGTCACGCATGAACTGGGCTTTCTGATTTAAATGCATGAATACATTAAAAAAAATTTGCCATTTCAAAACTACATGGATATAGTAGCGCACCTCAACGACGCAGACGTTGAGAAAAACTCTGGTGAGGTGTCCGAGCGGTTGAAGGAGCACGCCTGGAAAGTGTGTATACGAGAAATCGTATCGTGGGTTCGAATCCCACCCTCACCGCCAGATTAACAAAACCCCTGAGAGCGAAAGCTCCAGGGGTTTTGTGCATTCTGGGTGAAATTTCTGCCGAATATACGGGCAGGATGTCAGCGTTTTAGATACCGAGCGCTTGGGGCGTAAGTTGCGAGTGTCAGATCCGGCAGGCAGGGTTCGCTGAAAGACGTTGGTTTGCGAAGTTCGCGCTCTATGTCCGTTAGCACAGTGTCCATCAGCAAAGGGTTCTGGACTTGCGCTGAGGTCAGCTTCCAGGTGAGCGGAGAATTCCCCGTTACGGGAGCTGCAGTAATGGTCAGGCTACCATCGCAATCGACCACTGTATTGACCTGGTAGCGTCCAAGCGAGAGATCCGACAGGTGAAGAAGTGACTTCATGATCAAAGAGCAGCGTTTTCCGTGATGAGTATTAGATACGGAATTTCCCAAACATTCCCGCACGGCTTGACCGTTTGTCAGATCTTCTTTTCCTGTCTTACGTCTTGATTTAGATCAAGAAAGAGGTTGTTTCACCGACGCTGTTGACTCAAGCCGCAGCGTGTCGTGGCGACATGTCCGCCGCGACTTGCCTTTTATGGCCAAAACTTCTGATGGCCTGAAGGCTGTACGGGAAGGATGGTGGTAGGTGCGGTTATAAGGTCGCTGCTTAATCGCCCGACTGTTGTTTGCCAAGTTGCTGGCTATTGAATGGCTAGGCTGACTTTTTCCCCTGGGTACTGTCAAAAACCGGGATTGTGGCGTGTGGCCAACTGGATGTTCGCTGGGTTGTCTGCAATGCTGTGTTTATCTTCAGGCAAAGGCGAACAGTTTGCACATCGCTATTCATTCCCTACCTCAACAATATGGCCATATGCGCCAGCCAGGTCTGTACTGGTTGTTGGTTAACCAGGCTCTGGTGGCCGATACGTTGCTGCTGTCAACCCTCCATGAGCAGGCTTCGGACGTATCGTCAATTTGCGTATTGCCTGACCGGCCCAAGGACAGCTGGATCGACGTTCTGCTGGCTCATAAAACTAACGTCCGGTTTTATACGCTAGCTGAACAGAACCATGAGCGCTGGCTGGAGCGGTTGACCGAAGAGCTTGAATGGTATGGCAGGTTGGCCGGCCGGCTGATCGTGGTGCAGTACGATGTTCGCCAATTGGACAGTCTGACCGAGGCTGCGCTGAAAAAGCGGCTGGCTCATCTGGCCGGATGGATCCGTAAGCACAAGGCTACATGGCTCATGATTGGGGTAGGAGATGGTGTCCAGCAGCGGACACGTCTGGCGCCACTAAGTGATGAGTTATCCGGCCTGGGTGAAATGGAGCGTCATGCCTTTCATGTGCATTACCATATTGATCACTGGCGTAGCGGGGAAGGTGGCGTTTTTCATGCTGACTTCTCACTTGAGCTGAGTGAGTCCGGCCTGCGACTGGCCAATGCCGCTGATGTGGAAGTGTCTACCAGTAACCGTGATGACGAGGTGGTTCTGGCCTGGCGAGAATGCCTGGCAGGCCGACAGGCACCCTCCCGGCATTGGCAGCTGTTTGACTCACTGGAAGATCTGCTTAATGCAGCCCATGGCGCACATGCCGCTACGGTAGTGCTGGGCATTGCAACTGCGGGCAAGGTAGAGGAGCTGGCAAGACAGATCCATGGCTTACGCGCTGCCCGAGGCAATCGGCTCAAGATTGTGATTCGTGAAATCAGTCAGTGTCTTCGCCACGTGGATGAACGGCTGTTCTTTTCAGCGGGTACCAACCTCGTTGTGCCGTACCTGAACGATGTATCCCGTTTCTTTAGTCAGTTGCAAAGTGTACAAGGACAGATTTATCGGCGAACGGGCGATACGGACTTCGATAAGCTCCTGCAGGCATTACGTCCCCAGTTCATGCGTGGCTATGTGGCTGCAGAGACCTTTATTGGCAGTGTACAGGCCGAACTGGAGCGCATCGTACAGGATGAGCTGCCCGGCATGGTATTAAAGCTCAAGCCCGCCCATGGTCTGACCGCTCTGGATCTATTGGCACAGTGCGACATGAAGCGTCGTGGCGATTTCGTGACGGTGGTCGAGCAAAGCTTGTACCTGTATCTGTTTGCGTGTCGCCTTAATGATATCGAACCGGCCTTGCGAAATATTTTTCGTGTTTCTGTCGATACGCTGGCATCGAGTGTCGAGATTTATGACAGCGCCGAGCGGTTGGGGCTGGAGCTGAGTCGAATGAATGCGCTACCGGCCCAGCATGACTATACGGATGACCTTGCCTTCCGGCTCAAAGGTATTGCCGAGCCGGCTGACATCAAAGATGTCTCTCCCGAATCGGGTGAGCCACAGCCTGTATTGAGGCGTGTTTCGCTTATGGTAAAGAGGACTGCAACCCATGAGCGATGAGCTGTTTCACTACGCCATCATTCTGACCGGCATTCTGGCTTTTCTGGCAGGTTTTTTGCTGCGCTCGGCTTGGAAGGCCATACTGGATTGGATATTTCACAAGACACAAAGGCCTCGTTACCTGAAACCCTCGATAGAGCTTAAAGGGGGCAAGATTCGTGATGGCGAGACAAAAGGGCGGGGTAATCAGTAAACCTGACGGACGTTTATGCTCCGTCATCCATTCGACTACGCCTCGCTATCGCCTTGAGCGGGCAGGACGCCTTGATTGAAGATGTGTTTATGACCGATAGACCACTGCTGCCGCTACCCACCGCGCTTCAATACTGGCGAGGGTTGGGCTTCTGGAATTATTACTTCCTCACCAAATTCGTGCTGGTCTGGCAAGGCCTGCTAAATTTTCATGCGTTGGAGAATTTGGCCTTTGCGGCTTTTCTGTTGGTGCCGCTGCCGCCGGTATGGCTGCACCGTCTGAGGCATGTCGTGGCGATTCCCATTGGCGTGTCGCTTTATCTATATGACACCTGGCTACCCCCTGTCAGCCGGCTCTTTGCCCAGTCTGCTGAGATATCGGCGTTCAGCTTTGACTATATCCTTGAGCTGGTAGGGCGGTTCATTAATACTTCCTGGCTGGCCGCAGGTCTCGTGCTGTTGGTGGGGTACCTGTTCTTCAGTCAGTGGATACGTTTCACGGCGGTAACGGTTGTAGCCTTGGTAGCGATTCTGATTGCTGGCCAGACAACCTTCAGGCGTTCATCAAACCCTGCCGCGGGACCAACACTTGTAGACGTCCCAACCACGGCTGTACAGCCTGGAGGACAGGCGTCGCCTGTGCCCAGGCCGGTGGCGGGCGGAACGGTAGAGCCAACCGATGCTAATCTCAATGCAACACTCAGTGATTTTTATACCCATCAGAGCACTCTGGTCAGCCAGTTCCCTCCAACTCTAGGTAGCGACGCGGCCCCCTTTGACGTGCTGATCCTGAATATCTGCTCATTGGCCTGGGACGACATGGAGGATGTCGGACTCAGTCAGCATCCGCTCTGGAACAAGATGGACGTGCTGTTTGATGACTTCAATTCGGCCGCTACTTACAGCGGACCAGCTGTATTGAGGCTGCTTCGAGCGAGCTGCGGCCAGTTGCCTAATGCCGGGTTGTATCAGCCTGCCAGCAAACAGTGCTTTCTCTTCGAAAATCTCAAGCAGTTGGGTTTTGACGAGGCCATGGTCATGAACCATACCGGTCGCTTCGATAATCTGATCGGGCAGGTCAAAGACAACGGTGATATGCAGGCGACTCTTTTCCCGTTTGGGGACTTGCGGCCCGTCATGACGGGCTTTGATGGCTCGCCCATTTACCGTGATGGACAAGTGCTCTCCAAATGGTGGCAACAGCGACTAGACAATGCGTCAGCGCGCGAGGCGATGTTTTATAACACAATCTCGCTGCACGACGGGAATCGGGTCATTGATCCAACGTCCGGCAAGACGGTCACGGCAGAATACAAGCCGCGTCTGCAAAACGTACTAGATGACCTGAGCGGATTTATTGATCGCCTCCAGGCTTCTGGAAAGCCGGTTCTGCTGGTGATCGTGTCCGAGCATGGCGCCGCATTGCGAGGCGATCTCATGCAGATCAAGGGAATGCGAGAAATTCCAAGCCCTACCGTGACGCACATTCCGGCCGGCGTAAAACTCATCAATGCCAAGGCGACGTTGAGCGGGGCGCCTGTTCATATCCGTACACCTGCCAGCTACTTTGCGTTGTCGGAATTGATTAATCACCTGGTGGATGGCGCTGCCTGGAAAAATCCGAATTTCGACCTGAATGCCGTTATTACCAGCCTGCCGCAGCTGGATCATGTGGTGGCGGAAAACGAAGGCAGTGTGATGATGCGTTTCAACAATACGCATTATTTGAGGCTGGATGGTAAAAGCTGGATCAAGTATCCGGAGCGGGGGAAGTAAGCGAGAAAGGCCAGTCGTAATGTACGGCTGGCCTTTCTGGCGCTAGCTTCAGTCGTTGCCGACCCGGACGACCAGCTTGCCAAAGTTCTTGCCTTCCAGGAGGCCCGTAAACGCGTCAGGGGCGTTTTCCAGACCGTCCACGATCTGCTCGCGGTACTTGATCTTGCCTTCGCTTACCCAGGGCGTCATGTTTTCCAGGAACTCACCGTAACGGTCGCCATAGTCCATGGTGATGATGAACCCTTGCATGCGAATGCGCTTGTGCAGGAACGTAGCCTCCAGCATCGGGAGGCGATCCTTGCCGTCAGGCAGATCCTTTGGATCCTTGTTGTAAGTGGCGATCAGACCGCACACCGGTACGCGTGCCTTGGTGTTCAGGAGAGGCAGAACCGCATCGAATACCTTGCCGCCTACGTTTTCGAAATATACATCAATGCCTTTGGGGCAGGCCTTGGCCAGTGCCTCGGCAAAATGCTCACTCCGGTGGTCGATGCATTCATCAAAGCCCAGGGCTTCTACGGCATGCTGGCATTTTTCGGCTCCGCCCGCGATTCCTACAACGCGGCAGCCCTTGAGCTTGGCAATCTGTCCCACCGTCGAGCCAACGGGACCGGTGGCCGCGGCAACCACAACGGTTTCATCCTCCTTGGGCTGTCCGATATCAAGCAGCCCCATGTAAGCAGTAAAACCAGGCATTCCAAGAACGCCCAATGACCAGGAGGGATGCTCCAGGTTATCGCCGAGCTTGTTGAGACCATCGCCATTGGAGACGGCATAATCCTGCCAGCCATTAGCAGCTAATACCCATTCGCCTTCCTTGTAATCCGGATGTCGGGAGCTTTCCACGCGGCAAACCGTGCCTCCTACCATCACATCGCCCACTTGCATCGGATCGGCATAAGATTTCGCATCGCTCATCCGGCCCCTCATGTAGGGGTCGAGAGACAGGTAGACCGTGCGCAGCAATACTTCACCGTCTTTGGGCTCAGGGCGAGGCTCGCGCTCCAGGCGAAAGTTCTCTTGCGTCGGTGCGCCTTGCGGGCGCGAGGCCATTACGATGCGGCGATTTTCGTTTTGGGATTGGGTCATGTCTCACTCCTGTGGATCATCCAGGGTCAGCGCTGTGCCTGTTCAACGAGAGCAGGCGGGCTGTTGGTTACAGGGAAGGGACTGACCCAGATGCCCAGGGTTCCTGAAAATCTCTTTCAGGCTGGCCTGGGTTTAATTGAACTGTGCATATTCCTGAAGTGGCTCGGGCGGCATCCTGAGATCGCCTTCCCAGGGAGCAAAACTGTAGCGCAGGTACACGAGTGCCTGGTTGGGTTTGTAGTCACTCCCCACGGAGCGCTCGATTCCGGCAGACGTACCGATGAACCAGTTGGGCGAAAGACGACGCTCCAGCGAAAAGCTGGCTCGATAGCCAAGGCCTTTGCTGCGGCCTCCCGTCAGTACAGGATTTCCTGCTTCGCGCTGCCAGGCGGACTTTGTCGGGAAGTAATCCGCATCATCCTCTTTCACCCACGAGTAGCTGGCTGATGCTTCGGCGTAAAACGACCAAGCATCCCAGCGTTGCGCAAAGTTGATCGGGACAGAGTAGGACAGGTATTGCTGTGGGCTATAATAGCCTCCCTGGCCGAACGTATAACCGCTCAGGTTTTCCTTGAAGTGCCAGTACATGACGTTACTGCCAACCCGCAGGCGTCGATTGGGCTCGTCGATCAGGCGAAAGTAGATTCCGCTCATCAGGCGCAGGCGATCATTGCTTTCCACGTTTTTACCAGTCAGACGATGAGTCTGCAGGCTCGACCAGATGCCATAGAAGCCGCCCTGGTCGTAGCTCAAACCAAGCGATACCCCATTGGTACGGACGCCACCCCAGGTTTTGCCTGTGCGAGGGTCTTCAGTACCTGCATAGGCCAATAAGGACGTGGACAGGGCGCGGCGGGAGATATCCATTGTCCAGCCAAGGGACTCAAGATTACCGCTCAGGCGTACGCCTCCCACGATATCCTGTACTGGAAACCCCAGGGGCGTAGTACCTACGTCCCACTGGGTGTCCTGCCCACGCCAGCCAACAGCCAGGCTGGTACCTTGGGCTCGTTGGTTGATATGCCCACGACTGCATTCCTCACGGGTCTGGCAGAGGGTGACACTTCCAAAGTTGTTCTGCTCAAGAATGTTTCCTAGGCTGCCATTATCCATCGTAATGGTTTCCGCCCGGAAAAAGCCTCTACCATCCCTGAGGGGATGATCAGCTTCAAAGCGTAGATCATGGGCCTTGAGGTCCGATATACCCGGTGTGCCTGAACTGTCCCATGCGTCATACTGCAGTGTCGCAGTAGCGGTCTGCTGTTGATAAAGCTCAGCGGTATCGCTGCGAATGCTGCGGTTGAGCCAGTCGTCATCAGGTTGTACTCGGGTTTGCCAGGTGAACTGCGCATCGTTTTCGCCCGGATCGCCCATGTTGCTTGTGCGCATAGCCTGGCGATAGCGATCAAGCGCCAGGTCCGGCTGTTGATTGCGCCTGGCGAGCCGCGCCGCGTCGCGCCATAGGAGCGGATCATGGGTCTCGACCTCCAGCGCGGCATTCATGTAGGCTGCGGCTTTCTCCGGCTCTCCCAATTCTGACCACAAATTGGCCATCCGACGTTGCTGTCCTGCAGTGGCTGCTTTGGAGGACAGCTCGGCCAGCTGGCGCCGTGCCTGGATATCAAGGCTCTGCTGATGGGCAAGCTCTGCCAGACTGAGTCCGGCTTCTATATTGTCGGGCTCAAGTACCTGAACTGCACGGTAATAACGCTTGGCCTCGCCAGTATGTCCACCTAATACCGACCACTCGCCCAGCAGGAGAGGAATACCCGCTTCCTTGGGAAAGCGCGTACGTGCCTTTTCAAGCAGGGCGGTCGCATCCTGGGTGCGGCCCTGATTGTTTAAATCGCGCGCTTGAGCCAGGGTCAGGCTGTAATCCAGTCGATAGGCAAGGCTATGCATGTCCTCACTCCACTGGTTGGCAGGGACTTGACGCAGGCTACCAAGCGCCCGTTGCGCCTGGTCCTGACTGTCTAGAAATAGCGCGTGGGCGTACCGCAGGACCGGATCAGTGGAGCGCTGACGCAGTTGATTTGCAAAGGCGTCTTCTGCCTTTGGATTACCCAGTGCTGCGCGCGCTCTAGCAAGGTTATAGGCCAGCCAGGGATCCTGCGGCTGCAGCTCAAGGGCTTCTGTCAGCTTGTGCTCAGCAGTTGCCCATTGACCTTTGGCGGCATGGGCATCGGCCTCGCGCGACAAGATGTTCGCCTGAAGCCGGTTTAGCTCAGGTGTATAACGCTGACGCTGATCCTGGGAAAGGGAGGCGATGAGAGATTTGGCCGTGTCGATCTGGTTTTGCTGAAGGTAAAGGTTGATGAGGCCGCGTAGTGCTGCGCCGTTTCGACGGTCATAGGCCAGCGCCCGCTTGTAGGTCTGCTCGGCTCTGTTCGTATCACCCTGCGCTGCATAGACATCGGCAAGGCCCGTCAAGGGCTCTACGGCGCGAGGTTGCAGTCTGGCAGCGTTCTGGTAGGCCTTTGTCGCTGCAGTGTAATTGCCTGCACGCAATGCAGCATCCCCATCATTGAGGGTTGCCCAGAACTGGGCTGTTGCAATCAGGCTCTGCCATTGGGCTCGCTGGTCGATGTTCTGCTCGTTGGCCAGGGCCCGCTGGTAAAAGGCTAACGCTTCCTGATGCCTGCCTTCCCGTTGCCGTAGTCTTCCCAAGCTGCCTAAAGCGTCAGAATCATTGGGGAAGCCCTTGAGGGCCTGCTGCAAGGCGCGCTCGATAGCGGCATGGTCCTGCGAGTCTTGCTCCAGGAGCTGCTGCGCCCTCTGCTTGGCTCTGAACGCTGGGTTTGCCAGCAGTTGTTGCTGCGCGGCTAACCCCTCGCGGGCAATAGGAGCTGCATCCGGGTAGGACTCAAGGTAACGCTTCCAGAGCGTGACAGCCCTATCTTCAACTGGCATTCGCTGAAGCTGGTCCAGCCATACAGCAGAGGCGCCCTGGCGGGCGTAGGGGTCCTGACTGAGCTTTTCCAGGTCCTTGTAGGCTTCTGGATCATACGGATTCAGATCAAGTCGCTGTCTGACCAGCGCCAGCCGATAGTTGCCACTTTGCGGATAGCGATTTACCAGTGATTGAATACCCTGTAGGGCTCTGGTATGACCCTGCGGCGTATTGGCAACCGCTTGCCAGTATTCCAGCTCGTATTCCGGCGACGGCAGGCCTGGCTTGAATAGCTCATCGTATAGCTTCAGGGCTTCGTCATAGCGACCCGCCCGGGCGAGCAGCCTGGCTTGAAGAAGCTGCGATTTTTTCTGTGGCTGATCAAGCTCGATATCAAGCCGTACCAGACTCAATGCCTGCGAACCCGGAGCAACCTTTTCCAGATGCTCCAGTGCAGACTGTGCTTCCTGAGGCTTGTTCTGCCTTAGTCTTAGGCGGGCGAGGGCAGCCAAGCCTTCCGGATGATCAGGTGCCACTTTGAAAAGGCGGTAAAGGCTGTCTTCGATCAGGTCATCTTTGTTACGCGCCTCGCCAGCCCTGACTTGCGCCATTAGCCGATCCTCCGGCGTAACGGGCCCCTCGGCCTGAGCCGACAGGCTAACCAATAGAAGAGACAGCAGAACAATCAGCGTGGGCATGCAGCGGTATCCGGCAACTGCAATTCACCATGAACGTTGAAGCGGAAGCGGCCTTCTTGCCAGCCTCGTCCAAACAGCGACAGGACATTGCCATAATAGGCATCTGCCTCGAGCGGCTCCTGCTTCAAGCGGGTTAGCTGAGCGTCGAGAGCCGCCTTGTCACCCAGGCTTGCCAGAAGCGGAAGTACAGCCGCCGAGAAGCCTAAAGGCCCGCGGTTTTGAGTAGTCCCTGTCTGGGCATTGATCTCTTCGGGCGGGTAGCCCCGTTGCGAGACATAAGTCTGCATGGGCTGGAAGCGCGAAAGCAGGCTGTCTCGACCGGCTGACCCAGGTGCCTGCATACCCGCCCACAGGTAGACGCGAATGGCATTATAACTGCCTTGCCAGTTGCTCCGTTCGGAGCCATGCCAGGCACCTGAGCGCCAATCAGTCCAGTCAGGTGCAAAGCCTTTGGGCGCGGTTTCGTTCAGCAGTCGCAGCGTAGGGGCAATCATGCCTTGCCAGGGGCCTTCCGGATGCTTGTATGCGAAGCTGCTGAGCAAAAAGAGCGGAGTGTAGCTAGGATTTAGCGTCCAGCTGTCCTCGTCGATAAAACCGACCGGGGCGGGCAGAAGCATTGGACCAAGCCCCTCGATTCGCGCGACTTCCTGCTTTTCGATCTGCTGAAGAAGCCGATTGGATAACGTCTGGTAATTGTGAATCCGCCAGAGGCGCGAGGCCTCCTGAAGGCTGTAGGCAATCCAGAGGTCGGCATCGGAAGCGGCGTTGTCATCCAGTATTTGAAAGTTGCCGTTTTCCGCACGCCCCCAGAGCCAGGCGGGCAGGTGTTTGGAAAAGTCTCCCTGGCTCAGATTGCCCTGCGTCCAGTTGACCAAACGCTGAAACGTGGTTCGGTCACCTGCCACCAGGGCGAAAAAGAGTGCATAGGATTGCCCCTCCGATGTCGTAATTGCGCGCTCGTCGCTGCGATCAATCACCCTGCCATTTTCGATGAACCCGCGCTTGAAACTTTCCCAAGCCGGCCACTGGCAGGCAGCCGAGACGGGGCTGGCGAGACTGATCAGACAGAGGGAGGCAAGCACTTTTTTCATGAAGGTTACTCCTGTTCCTGCAGGCGACGGCGCGCCAGCCAGCGGAGGACATTCCAGAGCAGGGCAGCCAATATCAGTGTGGTCACGATTGCAATGAATGCCAGTAGCAGCGGATGTGCGGACAGGTGATACCAGAGAAGCAGCCACCAGGGCAGGCTGCCTACGTAGTAAGGCTCCCCTACGATATGACTGTCGATCCGGTCTCCGCGGAAAAGACTGACGGACCCGGTGACATTCTCAAGCCCGGTATTCTGGCTCAAGGCCTCTTGCAGCTGCTGATAGCTGTTTTCGCCATAACCCATCAGAGCGACTACGCTGCGCGAGCTGGCGTATGGGGATTCAAATTCGACCAGCGCCGAGATCGGCCCCGACGACAACGTCTGCAACTGTGTGTCTGCCATGGCAGACCCAGTGTCCTGTAGCGGTGACTCAAGGCGGGATGTCTTGCGGTTGGGCAGCATGAGCGACGTTCGGGTCTTATCCACGAACGCTGTCATATTCTTGTCCAACTCGGTCCGAGCCTGCTCGGGAATTTCACCTATTATCAGAACGTCGCGTTCGCCTTTCTTTATGGTTGACCAGTCATCACCAATGGAGACCTGTGTCGCGGGATAGCCTGTAATGGCCCCCATGCGTCCCATCAACGTAAACAAAAGGCCTGTCTGTTCCGGCGTTGGCTGCGAGGGCATCATTACCTGCGTCTGGGATAGATCGGCAAGGCGAGTAAAGGGATATCCGGCACTGACAAAGGCGCGTAGGTCGGGCATGGCCTTGTAGTGATAGAGCGAAGAAAAATCAATGGTCGAGTCCGGATCGATTGCGGCCTGAACATTGAGCGGAAGCGTCGTGGTGCAGCTGGTATTGTCGCCATTGGCCGGGAAGGCGCCGAAAGAAAAATCAAAACGCAGCTCATTGCGAGCCCCCAGCTTGAGTGACGGCACTTGAAAGCCGGTACTGGTCCCTAGCAGATTTTCGTTAAGAATCGGCAGATTAACACCGCCCATGCTCTGGTTGGCATTCTTGCTCAGCGTAAAGGCCTTGATGAACTGGTTGTTGGCGTTGACCGTCAACAGGGCCGTATCGTCACGGAGCGGGGGCGTGTAGCGGTATTTAAGATCCAGCGGGATACCGCGATTACGCCACACGAACAGGTCCGGCGGAATATTGAACGCCAGCGTAATCGGTCGCGGCACCATGCCGGTGACTTCCAGCTGATTGGGATAATCCATTAGCTCGCCCAATCGAGTAGGGCGATCCAGTGAAACCCAATTTGGGGCATCGTAGGGTTGGCGGGGTGCCAGGGTTTGCAGAGAGTCCACGGTGGTGGATTGCCCTCGTAGCGTAACAGCGCCCAAGGCGACAGCTTTCGCTGCGGTCAGCAGGTCGTTGTCGTCGCGTCCAAGGATCAATAACAGCTTTCCATAAGGATTTTGCGGATTCTCGACAATCTCAATGGTCGGTGCTGTCACCTCCGCATGGTCTTCAATCAACGCAGGCAACTGTGCATTCGTTGCAAACACAACGGCATTGCCTTGGATGGGCAGGTGTCTAAAAGAAGTCGGGAAGCTGGCACCGCGCCAGCCACTCAGCGTTCCAAACCAGGACGCCATTACTGCCCCAGCAGTCTGCTGGGCACTGTTGGGACGATCTGCAAAGATGAATGGAACGCTCAGGGCCGCCGGGTCGCGCTGATCGAAAAAGGGCTCTGGTAATTTGGATAAGTCATTCTGGATCTTTAGTGCCTGAGTGCTCAGGAGCAGCTGGCTTTTCGCGCTGAAGTCAACCCATAGGCTGGAGTGCAGCGGGTCTTCGCAAATGGGGGCATAGTGGCCAACCAACTCAAAGCGCACGTTGTTGTAATCAGAAATAAACTGGGCATCGAGCGGTAAGTCTCGAGTAATTTCCTTGCCCAGATCCGCCTGATTGATAGGCAATACCCCCATCAACTCATTGTTCAGATAGACCTTCAGGTGCGACTGCACCGGAATCAGCGCCGGCGAGGGGGTATACACCAAATGGAGTCGAGCGCCTGTGACGACCTCATCGCTACGTAACCCGAACGATGCGTAGAGATTTCTCAAGACATTACGGGTCGTCAGGTTTCCCGCTGATGAGATCTGATTGAAGCCCAGCTGCCGCTCCTGTACCGGTGGGGCAACGGGTGTCGTGTTGGGAGCAGGCGCAACCGTAGGCGCCGCGGTAGTCCAGGGGGCGCAGGCCAGCAGAGCCGCTGCGATGAGAAAGCGGATTACGCCTTTCATGCTTATCCTTGCTGTTGTGTTCGTTTTGGCGGTAGGACAGGGGTTACAGGTATGAACGACACGAGTTTCTCCACCAGCCACACCGAGCCCTTGATAAGAGGACGGGAAAGCCTGGGGGAGTGCTGCAGCATGCGTTTATAACCTGATAATCCGACCCGGATAATGGCCAGGATGCTGCGTAGCGGACTGTCTTGCACGAAACTTTCCTGCCATTGGGCCCAAGTGTCGGCACGTGCAAACGTACACTGCACAAAATTGATGCGTGTCTGTACATCCATCGGTTCAAGCTCTAGCCCTGCCACCCGGCCTCGCTGGTTCCGAACGCGAGTGGCAAAGCTGTACTCCTCAAGGCCGCGCTTTAGTTGCAGAAAGATCTGCTCGTCCGTCTTGAGGTCCAGCGCCGGCGGCAGCTCCAGTCCCACACCGCCGTCGGAGTAGTCCGTCAGCGTACATGCATAAACGTGGCCGCCTGTCAGGCGTATGGCGGCAGGTAGTCTCAAGTCGACGCGGTGGGTGCGACGAACCTGACGAACTTCCGCGGCAACTGCAATGGCGCCCCCAAGGATAATCAGGTTATAGACGGTCCAGAGCATGCTGATGATGACAGTGCCTTGTTCGACGGCCGGGCCGGTAACGTAACGATAGACACCAAACAGCAGGCCTACCACATTCAATCCAGCCAGGAACAGAAAGGACTTCGAGATCGTCCAGTCAAAGACGTTTTCCTCAACCAGTCCCCCTTTAGCCGTTACGTTGAATTTACCCTTGTGCGGATTGATCAGCGCCACTGTGGTAGGCCGGGCGATGTACCAGGACAGCACCGTCTCGTAGATCTCGCTCCAGAAGGAATAACGGTACCGACCCTGGATGCGCGAATTGGTAATGCTGGCATGGGCGATGTGAGGCAGAACGAACAGCAGAATCAGCAGCGCCGGGGCATACAGGATATACGCATGCAGGATCAGGAAAGCCAATGGTGAAAGCAGGTAGATGAGCCTGGGTACGCCGGCGAGAAAATGCAGCATTGCGTTGCAATAGCAGAGTCGCTGCGGAAGCGAGAGGCCTTTGCCCATCAGAGGATTGTCCAGGCGGAAGATCTGCACCATGCCCCGTGCCCAGCGAATTCGCTGGCCGATATGGGCTGAGAGGCTTTCGGTGGCGAGGCCGGCTGCCTGGGGGATACGAATATAAGCGGACGTCCAGCCGTTGCGGTGCAGACGCAGGGACGTATGGGCATCCTCGGTTACGGTTTCCACGGCGAAACCACCAATGCTTTCCACGGCGGTGCGCCGCAAAATGGCGCAGGAGCCGCAGAAGAACGTGGCGTCCCACATGTCGTTTCCGTTCTGGACCAGACCGTAAAACAGGGTATTCTCGTTCGGCGTACGCCGGAAGTTACCCAGGTTGCGCTCGAAGGGGTCTGGCGACAGAAAATGGTGAGGCGTCTGCATAACGCCCAACTTTGGGCTTTTCAGGAACCAGCCCATGGTCATCTGTAGAAAAGAGCTGGTCGGAATATGGTCGCAGTCAAAGATCACCAGGAAATCACCTTTGGTGACTTTCATGGCCGCATTCAGATTGCCTGCCTTGGCGTGGCGATTATCCGAGCGAATCAGATAGTGCACCCCAACTTCCGCGGCAAACTGGCGAAATGACTCCCGTTTACCGTCATCAAGAATGTAGATGTTCAGCTTGTCTTTTGGCCAGTCGATACCCAGGGAGGCCAGTACCGTCGACCGAACGACAGCCAGGTCTTCGTTATAGGTGGGAATATAAATATCGACCGAAGGCCATTCGGCAATGTTGAGGGGGAGCGGATAGGGCTTGCGATCCAGCGGCCAGATTGTCTGGAAGTACCCAAGGATCAGTACCAGCCAGGAATAAGTTTCTGCCAGCAACAGGAGCAGGCCGCAGATGACATCCAGCGGATTTTCCCAGTTTAGCGTCTGCGTATAGCGCCACCAGAAATACCGACACGATACGAGCAGCGAAAGGATGATAAGCGCTAACGTCGGGAAGCGCCCCGGCATCTTGCGAATGACCATTGCCAGCGCCCATAGCATGGCGATAAAAACGATCTGCTGACCGATCTCGAATGGCTGCGTTACGCAAAGCAGCAAAAGCGGCGTGGCAATAAGCGCAAAGGCACCACCTAAGATGCATTTCGCTCTAACCGAAAGAGACGACCAAGTCTCTTCTTTCAGCGTAGCGAGTGGCAAGCGTTCCGGCAGACGTGCGGCTGAACGATAGAGGCGACGTCGATGCTCAAGCAGGGCAGGAAAACGTTGGAAACCCTTGGAGAGAGCAGCCAAGTAATCGGGACCTTTGCCATTGACGGGCCTGACCAGAATCAGCCAGATACTTTGCATGACAGTTCTGAGAGGATTGCCCAGGCGCCGCGTGGATAACTGAGGGTACAGCGCACGCCAGTTGATGGCGACCCATTGCCAGGTGGGGCGCTCGAATCGCAGGAATGTCCAGCCCAGTAGCCACAATGCCGTCATCAGTAAGGCAACCGGCGCGCGATGGCGCTCGCGGCTCTTGTGGTAGTACAGCGAAAGCCAGGATTTGGCAGCCGGTGCCAGGATCATGTGGCGCCTGCCTGCGCCACGCTCCATGTAGCCAGCGAGAGGAAGTTGTGGCTGGCCAGAGAGGCCGGAGCGCTATCTGCTAGCGGCCGCTTCAGGGCCAGGGCCTCGCGTACAGCTTCATCCTCGTGGATGATGGTTGAAATCAGTGTCTTGCCCAGGACCAGGCGCCAGAGTTGTATGAGATCCCGAGAGAGCTTGTAAGCGGGTTGGTAACGGTTCACCAACCAGAAGCGGTTGGGTGTATTCAGCTGGCCGACCAGTGATTGCTGATTAATCAGGGCATGGCAGGCAGGATCGGCCTGCACGATTTGAATCCATTGCAGGTCCGTAATCTGACCTAGTGCCTCGCGAAAGCTCGAGTGCTGTGGCACGTCGAAAATCACATAGGTATCGTCCGGCATCGCAAGTGCGCGCAGGGATGTGGGCAACCAGTCTGCAGCCAGCTCATGTAGATGGGAAAGCGAGGTCGGACGACCAAAGGGCAGCAGCCAGATGTGCTCCTTATAAAGGAAAGCGGTGCTTTGCCAGGGGTAGCCTTCGGCGAGAGCCTGTGCCCATCCGGCATCCTCTGTAACGGATAAGCCAAAGTGCAGTCCCAGTAGATTGCTGGGGCAAAGATCGATCAGCAGAACATGCTTCTGTAAGGTGGCTAGACTGGCCGCCAGGCCTGCGGCTACTGAGGTGGTTCCACAGCCGCCCCGTATTCCCTGGACGGCTATAACGTGCATATTTTATGAGGCATTCTTCAGTTTGGCTTGCTCTTGAGTCGGTAGTACGACCTGAAGCGTCTCCAGGAGAAGAGGCCATTCGGCCAACGCTTTATTCAGATTCTGTACAGTCTGAATCTCAGCGTAGCGGAAATTTTGCAAATCGTAATGACGAATTAGCGTGGAAACGTCTTCACGACCACTGTTGCCTGTGGCAACGATCTCAGTAACGGGCAGGGTAGCCATTCTGGTATTGCTCCTGTTTGCAAAGCATCTGGGCTTTGCCGCGTTTATTTCTAGTGCACCCAGCGGCGTAAGGTGCAATGGATAAGGCACTTGGAAATAAAAGCGTCATCAAGGGCCGCCATAATAGAGTTGCCCCACTACCGCCTGCGATCCGTGTCTTGAGTACAGTCTGTCCGGTCGCAGCCATGCCTTGAATTTGATTTCCTTAATCCACTCGATTCATTTTGTGAGCCAGTGCAAATTATCGGCGGCTATTCCCACTGCTTAAAGGCCTATCTGGCGTCTTCTGACCGAACGATTTTTTCTCAGGACGAATGGCGTTTTGATGGCATCTGTCTGTTTCCCTTATTTCTAGTTGACCTGAGCGCTGTGTCTGGCTAAATGCCGTCCGGTTGTGACGCTGAGTGCGTCATCCGCTGAGCAGTGAGGGTGAATGAACGCTTCGTGGGATATTTTTTGCAGTGTCGTCGATAATTATGGCGACATTGGTGTGACATGGCGCCTTGCGCGTCAGCTGGTAGCCGAGCATGGTCAGCAGGTACGCTTGTGGGTAGATGATTGGTCGTCCTTTGCACGTATTCATCCAGCCGCAGGTATCAGTGATGATCCTGTCCAGCGTCATCTGGGCGTCGAAGTGCATCGGTGGACAGCTGTATGGCCCGACGATGTCATTCCGGCAGATGTCGTTGTCGAAGCGTTTGGCTGTCCATTGCCGGCTCCCTACATCGACGCAATGGCTCGACGTGCCTCCCATCCCCTCTGGATCAACCTTGAATACCTAAGCGCCGAGGCCTGGGTGGAGAGCTGCCATCGCCTTCCATCGCCGCAGCAGGGGATGCAGAAATACTTTTTCTTTCCCGGCTTCACTCAGGGAACGGGAGGGCTGCTCAGAGAAAAGGACCTGCTCGATAAGCGTTTGCACTTTCAGGCGTCTACTGACGCACGGGCACGGTTTCTGGCTGCCCTGGGCATTACCCAGACGCCTGGCGAGCGCATCCTTTCATTGTTCAGCTATGAGATTCCAGCACTATCGGAGTGGTTGGATGAACTAGCCCAGGGCGCTGAGCCCACCTTGCTGCTCATTCCTGAAGGCCGTGTATTAAGCAACGTGGCCCATTGGCTGGAGGCTGAAGCGTTAAAGGCAGGCGAGGAATATCACCGAGGCGCATTGCGGCTCTGCATTGTTCCGTTCCGCCAGCAGGATGACTATGACCTGCTCTTATGGTGCTGCGACTTCAATGCTGCACGGGGCGAGGAGTCATTCATTCGAGCGCAGTGGGCTGGTCGACCCTTCATCTGGCATATTTATCCGCAGGAAGAGCGTGCCCATATGCTCAAGCTGGATGCGTTCCTGGACCGATATCTCGTCGGAGCAAGCCCGGCTGCGCAGGTGGCTACGCGTACGCTATGGCACGCATGGAACGGAGAAGGATCTCTTGGGCAGGCCTGGCGGGAATGGTCAAAACATGAAGCCGAAATGACCGCTCATGCGGAAAACTGGTGTGCCCGACAGAGTGAACTCAATGACTTGGCGTCAACGCTAGTACAATTCCATACAGAGCGGCTATTATACGGCGCTTGATTTTCTATCTTCTTCCAAACGGATAACCGCATGAAAACCGCACAAGAGTTCCGTGCCGGCCAAGTGGCCATGATCGACAACGCTCCCTGGGTCATCCAGAAGGCTGAGTACAACAAGTCCGGCCGTAACGCTGCAGTGGTCAAGATGAAGCTGAAGAGCCTGCTTTCCGGCAGCAGTACCGAAACGGTATTCCGTGCTGACGACAAGCTGGAACCAGTTATTCTGGATCGCAAGGAAGTAACCTACTCCTACTTCGCCGATCCGCTGTACGTGTTCATGGACAATGAATACAACCAGTACGAGATCGAAAAAGACGACCTGGGCGATGCGGTTAACTACATCGAAGACGGCATGACTGACGTCTGCGAAGCTGTTTTCTACAATGATCGTGTAATCTCCATCGAGATGCCGACCACTATCGTTCGTCAGATCGCCTACACCGAGCCGGCTGTTCGTGGTGATACGTCTGGCAAGGTGATGAAGACTGCTCGTCTGAACACCGGTTTCGAGCTGAAAGTTTCCGAGTTCTGCGATATCGGTGACCATATCGAAATCGATACTCGTACCAACGAGTACAAGTCACGCGCCAAGGTTTGATCGGCGAGTGTCACAAGAGCCCGGCTGATGCCGGGCTTTTTTGTGGGCCGTGTTTCGTTGGCCCAAAGCACAGTGATGGACAGGATGATGTATGGATGTAACGGCGATTGTGCTTGATATCCTGCTGGGTAGTGTTCTGGGCGTAGTGGGTGGTCTTTTTGGAATTGGGGGTGGTCTGATTGCGATCCCTGTGCTGGGGCTGCTCTTCGGGCTCGATCAGCAGTTGGCACAAGGCACAGCGTTGGTCATGGTCGTTCCTAATGTGCTGGTGTCAATCATCAAGTACAACCAACGCAATCGCATCGATTGGCGCCGTGCAGGTATTCTCTCGGGAGCGGGTATCCTGTCAGCCATTGCAGGGGCGATGCTGGCGGTAGGGCTGGATGCAGACCTGATGAGAAAAGGCTTTGTAGTCTTCCTGCTGTTTCTTGTGGCCTACAATCTCTGGCAGCTGCGCATGAAGAGCCATACGGTGACCAATCCACCTGGAGTCGCCTGGTTGGCAGTGTTGGGCGTGTTTGCCGGTCTGGTAGGAGGCCTCTTCGGCGTAGGCGGCGCGGTGATTGCGACCCCCATGTTGACGAGTGTCTTCGGCCTGTCCCAAGTCGTAGCGCAGGGGCTCTCGCTAACCATGGCGCTCCCGGCCACCAGCATTACGCTGGCAACCTATGCGATTCATCATGAGGTCGACTGGCTTATTGGCATGCCACTGGCAATTGGTGGTTTCTTCAGCGTCGGGTGGGGTGTAAGAATGGCCCACGCCTTGCCGGAGCGTCTGCTGCGTGGGCTGTTTTGCGGTTTTCTTCTGGTATGCGCCATATTGCTTGCGCTCAAATGATCAGCCAAGACGGAAGCCTTCGACAATGAAGTTTGCGAAGGCCTCCGTAACCTGGGACTCAGTGTTCGAATTACGAACCAGCATGATCCGGGCGGAGGGCAGGCGGGGCAGACCAGCCTCTTCCTCGTTGATGATTTCCAGTTCTGGCGTAGCCAGGCTGTGCAATTGCGCTGTTACGGCAAGGCCGGTGCCGGTCATGGCCAGGATGGCCGACAGGCTGTGGCTGCTATAGGCAACCCGGTAATCGATGCCCGCTGTCTCCAGGGCATTGCACATCCATAGACGGCAAAAACAGCCATGATTGAAGACCGCTACAGGCAACGGGCTTCGCTCAAGAGCGGAGCTGCCAATGGCCTGCATCCAGCGAACGGGTTCTTCTCTAAGGAACTGACCGATTTCGTGGCCTGGCTCGCAGGTCACGATGCTCAGATCAAGGTCATGCCGCTGCAACAGCTGCGCTGATGTCTCGCACTGAACTTCGACTTGCACAAGCGGATAGGCCTGAGCAAAGCGTGACAGAATACCGGGCAGAAAGCGCATAACGTAATCATCAGGAGTCCCGATGCGAACGGTACCTACCATATGGGGCTCGCGTAGCGTATTCAGCACTTCACTGTGCAACGCCATGATACGGCGAGCGTATCCCAGCAGCACCTGACCCTCAGCCGTGAGGCGAACCTGGCGTCCCTCTCGATCGAACAGCTGACGTTGAACGATATCCTCCTCGAGACGTTTCATCTGCATGCTAACGGCAGATTGGGTTCGGTTGACGACCTCGGCCGCACGCGTGAAGCCACCGCTGTCAGCAATGGCGATAAAGGTGCGCAAGAGTTCACTGTCAATGCTGGGGAAAAGGCTCAAAGCATCAATCTCCTGAATGCAAGGCATCAGAACTATTCGTTGGATTGATCTTATACGCGGGCCAAGAATGATGCCACTACATGAAGAGGAGGTATCAGCATGAACGCTCATGAGGTTATCCAGGCTTTCGATAGTGCGCGCCGCAAAATATCGGCTCTCTTGTTCTGGCAGAAAACACATGGAGTCATCAGGGCTTGGCGTGAGCAGGCCAGGCAACGCCAGACCCTGGCGATGTTAAGTGATGACGCCTTGAAGGATCTGGGCTTGAGCCGGGCGGATGCAGAGCGGGAGGGTTCCAAATGGTTCTGGGAGGGACCGTTTTCGCGTTGATGTCTGGCAGAGGGTTGACTAGGGTGTCCGTACCTGGCCCTTGGAATTCATCATGTCTGTCCCTTTGTCCCTGTCGTTGAAAGAGGCTCGCCGACTCGCCCTGACGGCCCAAGGCTTTTACGGCTTCAAGCCCAGGGGCGAGGTACGGCATCGGCATATCGAAGCGTTAATGAAGCGCTTGTGCATCCTGCAGATCGACTCGGTCAATGCACTCGTGCGGTCACATTACCTGCCATTATTTTCCCGGCTTGGGTTCTATCCCCGAAAGCTTCTGGATGAGATGGCATGGTCATTAGATAAACCGCACCAGCTGTTCGAGTGTTGGGGGCATGAAGCCTCCCTGATGCCTATGGAGGATTATCCGCTGATGCGCTGGCGCATGGAGCGGGCCGCTCAGGGGCGAGGCATCTATCGGGAGTTGGCACGGGTTGGGCGTGAGCAGCGCGCCGTGATTGAAGCGGTGCTACAGGCGGTACGGGAACGAGGCGTGCTTGGCGCGGGAAGCCTGACGACCCGAGTCGGCAAGGCGGGGCCCTGGTGGGACTGGAGCGTCGAAAAAAAAGCACTCGAATGGTTATTTGCGGCTGGAGAAGTAACGGTGGCAGGCAGGCGTGGCTTTGAACGTCTATACGATCTGCCTGAAAGGGTGATTCCGAAGGCCATACGAGAAAAGCCGCCACTGAGTGAGGCGGAGGCCCAGCGCGAGTTGATCCGCCGAAGCGCAGCAGCCATGGGGGTGGCGGCCGAAAAGGACCTACGAGACTATTACCGGCTCGATCCTGCTGATGCCAAGGTGCGTATCGCAGAATTGGTGGAATCCGGCGAGCTGCTGATGCTGACTGTAGAGGGCTGGAAAAAGCCGGCCTTTAGCCTTGGCGAACCGCAGCAATCCCTGCGCGCGCGACACGTGAGCGCGCTGTTATCACCTTTTGATTCGCTCATTTGGGAGCGCGCCCGTACGGAGCGATTGTTCAATTTCAGGTATCGGCTGGAACTCTATACGCCTGCTCATAAGCGAGTGTATGGCTACTATGTCTTGCCTTTTCTCTTCAATGAGCACCTGGTTGCACGGGTAGACCTGCGGGCTGAGCGCGCCCATGACCGGCTGGCGGTACATGCCCTGCATGGTGAGGAGGGACGTTTGAGCGAGGAGGCTAGTCGTTCGCTGGCAACCAATCTCCGCCAGTTGGCCAACTGGCTTGGCCTGGCGGAGATCAGTCTGCATGGCAGTGCAGCGGTGCTCAAGGCACCACTGGCTGAGGTCAGCGGCGGACCTGCTTGAGGGTTTCCGCAATCATGAAGGCCAGTTCCAGAGACTGGTCGGCATTCAGACGTGGGTCACAGTGGGTATGGTAGCGGTCGCACAGGCCGGCCTCGGTAATAGGTCGCGCACCCCCAATGCACTCAGTCACGTTCTGGCCGGTCATCTCGATATGAATGCCGCCCGCGTAACTGCCTTCGGCTTGATGCACCTGGAAGAACTCACGAACTTCCGATAGAACGCTGGCAAAGTCACGCGTCTTGTAGCCACTGGAAGCCTTGATCGTGTTGCCATGCATCGGGTCCGAACTCCAGAGCACCAGGCGGCCCTCTTTTTGTACAGCCTGAATCAGGCGGGGCAGGTGATCACCCACCTTGTTGGCGCCCATCCGTACAATCAGATTCAGACGGCCGGGATCGTTGTTCGGGTTCAGCGTATCGATGAGGCGTATCAGGTCTTCCGTTGACGTCGTCGGTCCAACCTTTACGCCGATCGGGTTATTGACACCCCGCAGGAACTCCACATGCGCGCCGTCGGGCTGACGGGTACGGTCGCCAATCCAGAGCATGTGCGCAGAGCAGTCATACCAGTCACCCGTCAGGCTGTCACGACGGACAAACGCCTCTTCATAATTGAGCAGCAGGGCTTCGTGAGCGGTAAAGAAGCTGGTTTCCTTAAGCTGCGGTGCGCTTTCCAGTCCGCAGGCACGCATGAAGGCGAGAGTTTCGTCAATGCGGTCCGCCAGTTGATGGTAGCGCTCGGCCAAAGCCGAGTTCGCAATGAAGTCCAGGTTCCATTTATGTACCTGATGCAAGTCGGCAAAGCCGCCCTGAGCGAAGGCACGCAACAGGTTCAGGGTTGCCGTCGCCTGGTGATAGGCCTGCAGCAGACGCTGAGGATCCGGTACGCGGTTGGCTTCATCAAAGGTGATGCCATTAACGATATCGCCGCGATAGGCTGGCAGCGTGACGCCATCCTGGGTTTCTTCACCCGAAGAGCGAGGCTTGGCGAACTGGCCGGCCATGCGACCCACCTTGACCACAGGGCACCCGGCGGCAAAGGTCATCACCACGGCCATCTGTAGCAGCACCTTGAACGTATCGCGGATCTTGCCGGCAGAGAACTCCGCAAAGCTCTCCGCGCAATCACCGCCCTGAAGCAGAAACGCCCGGCCATGGGTAACTTCGGCAAACTGGCGACGCAATTCACGGGCTTCACCTGCAAATACAAGAGGTGGAAAGCCGGCCAGGGTGCGCTCGACGTCGTTTAGACGCTTGGCATCGGGGTAGACGGGTTGTTGCTGGATGGGCAGTGCTCTCCAGCTGTCAGGGCTCCAAGGTTGAGTCATGATGGCTACTTGCTTTACGGATTATCCAATCGGGCAGGCATGTTAACCGATTAACAGCCTTTGGCGCTGATAGACGTGCTATATCAGTCTGCCTAAGATGGTGTGCTCTGTATAAAGGAGTCGACATGGATACTCAGGAGCGGTTACTGGCGGAAGTACACGACGAACATGGTCGTATTCGAGTCGTGGAAGCAGGGGAATACCGCTTTCTCGAGTTTGGAGACGAAATCGAGCAGAGTTGCGTATCGACTGCCAATCCCGGCTGGCTGGAATATGAGTATGGCCGGGCCATGCTGATGGGCGCGCTTTGCCATCCTGAACCACGGCGGGCGGTATTCATGGGCTTGGGTGCCGGAACACTGACGCGTGCCTGCCTTGATCATCTTCCATTGCAGGATGTTGAGGCAATCGAGCTGCGCGAAGCGGTACCGCCGCTGGCTCGACAGTATTTCGGTCTTGGTGACGATCCGCGCCTGCATATCCGCATTGGCGATGCGATGGATCTGCTGGACAGCTGCGAGCCAGCCGATCTGATTTTCGTCGACCTCTATACGGATGTAGGCCCCTCAGCCGCTCACTTGGCATGGGGGTTTCTGACAGGCTGCCAGAGCCGTCTCAATCCTGGTGGCTGGCTCATCATCAATCAGTGGAGCAGTACCGACGACAAGCCCCTGGGATCTGCATTCCTGCGTGGCATGTTCAGGCACCACTATTGGGAGTGCCCGGTGCCTGAGGGTAATGTCATTATTTTGGTGCCGGCCAGCTTCGAGCAAACCCTGGACCGGAGCGGACTGTCGGTACGTGTCGGTGCCATGGAGGAGAAGACTGGTTACTCACTGGGCCATCTGGTCGATCTGATTCGTCCGGCGAGCTAAATGCTTAGCCTTGAAAGCATTTTTGAGAAAGGCTGGGCTAATCCTGAGTTTTCCGGTATGATACGCCTCGGTCTTTTCAGACCTTTCCGTTCAGGAACTGCATTTTCCCGGTTCGCACCGGCCATAGCCTTGCAGTGCGAACTATTCCAGATGTAACACCACGTAATTTACTCATTCGCAAATCCTCACCTCGTCTGCCTGGGTGACTTCGGTCTATCGGAAATTAGCAGCACTAGGTCTTGGGTCTTTGCGATGTACAGAGGCAAGACAATGACCCAGGAAATCGGCGGTTTCGCCGCTCTCGATCTTAATCCTAACGTACTGGCGGCAATCAAGTCCGTTGGCTACGAAGAACCTTCTCCTATTCAGGCCCAGTCGATTCCAGTCATTCTGGCTGGCCACGACATGATCGGCCAGGCTCAAACGGGTACTGGCAAGACAGCCGCTTTTGCGCTTCCGTTGCTGTCTCGTATCGACCCTGCTCGCCGTGAGCCACAGGTCCTGATATTGGTGCCAACCCGTGAGCTGGCCCTGCAAGTGGCAACAGCCTGCGAAACCTACTCAACAGAAATGCCGGGTGTTAAGGTCGTTGCCTTATACGGTGGCGCGCCCATGGGCCCACAACTGCGCACGCTGCGTTTGGGCGCTCAGGTTCTGGTTGCTACGCCAGGCCGCCTGTGTGATCACCTTCGTCGAGATGACAAGATACTGTCCACTGTTGGACGTCTTGTACTCGACGAAGCGGACGAAATGCTCAAGCTGGGCTTCATGGACGACCTCGAATTCATTTTCGAAGCAATGCCTGAGTCGCGTCAGACCGTGCTGTTCTCCGCTACGCTGCCGCCGTCGATCCGTGCGATCGCCGAGCGTCATCTGAAAGAGCCCAAGCACATCCGCATTGCAGCCAAGACCCAGACAGTTGCCCGTATCGAACAGGCTCATCTGATGGTTCACGCTGATCAGAAGCCAGCCTCCGTGCTGCGTCTGCTGGAAGTGGAAAACTTCGATGCCCTGATTGCCTTCGTGCGTACCAAGCAAGCCACGCTGGACATGGCTGAAATGCTGGAGCGTCAAGGCTATCGCGTCAGTGCCTTGAACGGCGACATGCCCCAGGCTCAGCGAGAAAAAGTGATCGAGTCGCTCAAGGACGGATCGCTGGACATCGTGGTTGCAACAGACGTTGCCGCGCGGGGTCTGGACGTGTCTCGTATCACGCACGTACTGAACATCGACATGCCCTATGACCCAGAGTCCTACGTACACCGTATCGGTCGTACAGGTCGTGCAGGTCGTGAAGGTCGTGCGCTGCTGCTAGTAACGCCGCGTGAGCGTCGCATGCTGCAGGTCATCGAGCGTGTAACAGGTCAGAAGGTTGGCGAGATTCGCCTGCCCGATGCCGAAGCGGTACTGGAAGCCCGCATTTCCCGCCTGGCGGACAGTCTGGGTGCGCTACTCGCGGACGCAGAAGAAAACCGCGGTGCGCTGCGTGACGAGCTGTGCGAGCGTCTGCAGTGTGATCCGACAACATTGGCCGCTGCGGTATTGGCCAAGCTGACTGCTGGCCGTGCGCTGGATATCGACACGGTTCGCCGTGAGCAGCCGCTGACACCGGCGCCTCGCTCCGATCGTGGCGAGCGTCAGAGCAGTGGTGGTCGCAGTGAGCGTGGCGAGCCACGTGATCGTCGTCCGATGGCGCCACTGCCGGAGGGTCGCGTACGTTGCCGTACAGCCCTTGGTGCACGTGATGGCATCGCTGCCAAAAACCTGCTGGGTGCTATCCTTAATGAGGGTGGCGTTCAACGCGAGGCGATTGGTCGTATTCAGATCCGTGAATCCTTCAGCCTGATCGAGTTGCCGGAAGAAGGACTCGAAGGGCTGCTGAATCGTCTGAAAGATACGCGTGTAGGTGGCAAGCCGCTGCGTCTGCGTCGTTATCGCGAAGACTAAGCAGTGTGATTTGCAAAAAGCCCTGGCCTTGTGCCGGGGCTTTTTGTTTTCAGGTGTTGGATGCCTACTGTCTAGTTATCAGCAAGGAGGTCATGTGGAAGCAGCATTCTGGATATCCAAGTGGGAGCGCAACGAGATCGGTTTTCACGTGCCTGAAGTCAGTGCTTATCTCACACGAAACTGGGCGTCACTGGAGCTAGTAGCTGCCGGGTCGCGTGTACTGGTTCCGCTTTGTGGAAAAACACTGGATATGGTCTGGCTGGCAGAGCAGGGCTATCAGGTCGTGGGCATTGAACTCTCCCAGGTGGCGGTCGAGTCATTCTTTGCCGAGCAGGGGCTGAGTCCTATGCAGGAAAAGCGCGGTGATCTGGTGCTCTACAAGGCGGGACCTTATGAAATTGTGCAAGGTGATTTCTTCAAGGTAGGCGCAGAGCAAGTGGCGGCATGCGCTGGCTTCTATGACCGGGCAGCCTTGATTGCCTTGCCGGAAAACATGAGACCTTCTTACGTTAAGCAAATAAGCAGGCTTATGCCAGCCAAGGCGAAAGGACTCCTCGTAACTCTTGAATATGACCAGGACCAGCGCGCGGGCCCGCCGTTTTCAGTGTCAGAGCACGAACTCCATGCCTTGTATGGCTCTGCTTGGGGGCTGACCTGTCTGGAGCGCAATGATGTACTGGCGGAAAACGCCAAATTCGCCCGGCAGGGGGTGATCCGGCTTGATGAGGTGGTGTACCGAATCAGTCGGTAGGAAAGGAGGGGCAGCAATGCGCTGCCCCTGAGTCAGAGAATGACTTTATCTCGCAGCTTCTCAGCAGCCTGCTGCAAGGCCTGGATGACTTTTTCCTTGTCATAATTCTGGATGCTATTGGTATCCAGGTACATGGAAAAGCCTGGGGCTTCATGCTCCATGTAACTGGGTGAAGCGCCCAGATCACGGCGGAAGTCCACAACCTGATAGATCTGAACCGGACGGCTGAAGCCCTTTACGCTGATCTGGCTTTTATCCCGGCACATGATGACGTCCTTGATCAACGAGTAGGTCTCATGGCTGATCAGAATTTCCCCGGCATCGGCCGCACTTTCAAGCCGGCTGGCAAGGTTTACTTCACGGCCGATGATCGTGTAGTCCATCCGTGTGCTGGCACCGAAGTTACCGACCGTGCAGTAACCCGTATTGAGGCCCATTCGGATTTCCAGAGGCTTGGTAATGCCCTGGCTACGCCACTGCTGCCTGAGAACTTTCATGTGCTTGCGCATGGCGATGGCCATGGATACCGCTGCAACCGCGTCCTTCTTCGCGCCTTGGGTATTGGGATCACCAAAGAACACCATGACGCAGTCCCCTACGAATTTGTCGATCGTACCACCGTACTTGATGGCAATTTTCGACATCTCGTTGAGGTAGTTGTTGAGCATGTCCGTCAGTGCTTCGGCTTCAAGTTCTTCGGACAGCTCCGTAAACCCTTTGATGTCGGAAAAGAACACGGTGAGCTTTTTACGCTGGGTCTCCAGGATGACGTTCTTTTTGCCGGTAAAGATCGACTCCCATACTTGAGAAGGCAGGTACTTGGAAAGATTGTGGGCCAGATTCGCGGCTTTTTCATGTTCAAGCTTGAGTTCTTCCTGCGCTTGGCGCAGGCGAAGCCGCTGTTCATACATGAAGTACGCTGTCATGCAGAGGTGCAGACTGGTGCCTACGATACTGACAAAGGTAACCAGAAGCGGTGTGTGCGGTTCGATGTGCTCCAGCGCGACCGCACTGGTCGCCAGTAGAGCGCTGAAGGCTGTCAGCAATGCAATAGCAGCATAGCGGCCCCCTCCCATCAACAGGGAGGTAAACGTCAATAGCAGCAGGACCATGAAGCTGGGTACCAGCGAAAAGCCCAGCAGCAGAATGCTGATACCCGCATGCACCGAATCAATGAACAGCAGGATCAGGTCGGTTTCCTGGTTGCGGTTGCGGCGGAAGCGTATGCTGACCTGTTGAGCCACATGGGGATACAGCAGCGTGTAAGGCACCAGCCACAAAATGTTGTATGCGAAGTGGTGGGCATAGGCGCCTGCGGCAATGGTGGCTGCCAGGGCAAGGTAGGCCAATGCGCGAGAATAGTATTCGCCTAGGTACTCGGATGGGCTGTTGGCGTGTCGATGGGTCAGAAACTTCATAGAGTCGAACCATCTGGAAGAAAAAGTGATGCCATAGTAACCCTCAAAAGTCTTGCAAAGAGCTGTGCCAGAATAGCGTCGCTGGCGAGCGCGATCTTATCTGAGGTCGTTATTCTCGTCCAAAGTCTTTACTTGTTACCGATGAGCAGAAGTTTGGCATGGAGTAATGGCACAATTCAGCCGGTCTGTACAACAACGATCGTTTTGATGAAAAGAGGTGTTCATGGATGCACTCGATGTGCTGCTTAACCGCGTTTCCGTTGCTCGCTTGACCGAGCCTGCCCCTACGGCAGAGCAGTTGGAAACCCTCTTTGCTGCCGCGTTAAGGGCGCCCGATCATAAGCAGCTGCGCCCCTGGCGCTTTCTGACGATTCAGGGGGAAGGGCGCCAGGCGCTGGGCGAGTTGTTTTCAAGGGCGGTTCTGGCTCAACGCCCAGAGAGCCCGCCCGAAGCCTTGGCCAAGGCGCGCAACATGCCTATGCGTGCGCCTTTGCTGGTGGTGGCTGTGGCCTGCATTCAAGAGCACCCCAAAGTACCTGCGCAGGAGCAGATCCTGGCAGCAGGGTGTGCGGCTCATGCTCTGGAACTGGCGGCTTATGCCATGGGGTTAGGCGCTATATGGCGCTCCGGTGATCTTACGCATGATCCTGTCGTACGCGAAGGGCTGGGCATTGGTGCTCACGAGGAAATCGTCGGTTTCATTTACCTGGGGACGCCGGACGTTACTCCGCGCAAGCCGGTAGCGTTGGAAACGAAGCAATTCGTCAAGACTTGGCCGGTGTAATCAGGCTTGCGGGAAGCTCCAGTGTGGCGACGAACCCACCCTCGGGATGGTTGGCGAACACGAGCTTTCCCCCATGTCGCTCGACCGCGCGCCGGGCGATGGCCAGGCCCAGGCCGTAACCCTGACTCGTCTGGTTGGCCGCACGATAGAAGGGTTCGCCCAACCGTGGTAGGTCTTCATTCGCCACCCCTGTTCCGTGATCACGCACTGCGATAGTCAGTGTTCCCCCGGTCTGGTGGGCTGTAATTTCCAGAGGCGTTTCAGGTGGATTGAAGCGCAGTGCATTACGGATCAGGTTATCGATGGCGCGTTCGAGCAGGTCAGGCCATCCGTGCAGCATCAGGGTAGCGGGTACATTTACCTCGATCCGCTGCTCGGGTGCGGTCAGCTGAGCGTCATCGCACAGGTGTTCGATGAGTGCATTCAGAGGGATGTCTGCCCTGTCGCCAGATTCGCCGTCCAGGCGGGCCAGCGCCAGGATCTCACCGATCAGCGTTTCCAGACGATTGCATTCCTGTTCCAGCCTGGGCCACATGGCGGCGCGATCTTCAGGGGTCGCGCGCTCGGCCAGCGCAAGGGCAATGCGAAGTCGGGCAAGAGGCGAGCGTAACTCGTGAGAGACGTCTCGAAGCAGTTGACGCTGGCTGACTATGAGACTTTGCAGGCGGTCGCCCATTCGGTTGAAGTCCTGCGCCAATACGCCAAACTCGTCTCTTCGCCGAGAAAGCTTGGCAAGGCTGTCCTGCTGATAGGCCGTACGTCCCAGATCATGCACAGCGCTGCGCAGGCGGTTCAAGGGTCGGGTAATCGCCAGCGTTAACAGCAGACTGAACAGCGTCAGAACTACAAAGGCAATGACCAATACACTGATAGGGAAGAGCACTGAATCGCGCCGCCAGGCGTTCAGCTCGGGCAGTGGGATATGGTAAATGAACAGGTAACTGCGCCCGCTTTCGCTGCTGGTATATTCCGTAGTAATCCGTCGCCAGGGCGGCGGTCTTCTGGGGCCGCGTTTTTCCATTTCCATGACATGCGGAGGGAGGGTGCCGGGCACTAGTGGCGTCCCGTTCTCGCCCAGTACCTGTATATCGACGCCAAAGCGGCGCTTGCGGTGTTCGAGCAATCGTTGGGCCGCGTCTTCGCCTTCATGCTCGTAGCGCTCGACCCACTTGGCGGGCAGCTGTTGAAGGCCGGGATGGCGGGAAAGGATCCAGGAATCCTGATCGAGAATATGCCCCAGGAGCATGGTCAGGCCGACTGCCGACAGGATTGCCAGCCAGAAGGTACCGAATATTCGCCAGAACAATGTTCTCAATACCATGTGGAACCCTGGTTTGGATGGAAAACTGCCCAGCTGGGCTGGGCAGTTTTAGGCATCAATTGGATTTGTGTTCTTTCTTCCACTGCTGGAACTCAGCCCATTCCGCTTTGCGCTGTTCCTGCTTCTTGGCCAGCTCGTCGAACTTTTTGCGCTGATCAGGCGTGAGCTGATCGCGAATGGTCTTCTGCGTCTTTTCGCGGTTGGCCTTGAGCTCATCCTTCATGGCCTGACGCTCTTTTTCTGGCAACTTGTCCAGGTACTTGTGAATGATGTCCTGGCGATCGTGCATCTCCTGACCCATCAGCTTACCGATAGTACGGTGCTGCTCAGGCGTCAGATCAAGTTCCCGGAACGGTCCGCCCATCATGTCGCGATGTCCCTTGGGACCGTCCATATGCATGCCGGGCGGGGGCGGCGGCATGTCATCGGCTGGCGCAGGCGCTGCAAAAGATAAAGTAGGCAGCAGGGAAGCGAACAGCAGGGCGGGAATCATCTTGCGCATAAGGTTCTCCTTTTTGAGAGCCGGTATCGACCGGATGAGTCCACTTTAGCGGAGGCAAGGTCAGGCGCCGTCAATCAAGGTAAAGCTTGGGTAAATACGCAGTCAGTAAATTGTGTCAATACCGTGCCGGCTATTCACTGTAGTAATAGCCGCGGCCTCTAATGGCCATGATGCGGGGTCTGCCATCCGCATGGGCACCCAGTTTCTTGCGCAGATTGCTGACATGCATGTCGAGGCTGCGATCGTAAAGCGTAAGCTTACGTCCCAGGGCAATCTGGGCCAGAGCCTGTTTATCCAGAGGGTCACTGGGTTGGCGAAGCAGGGCTTCCAGAATGCGGCTCTCGGTAAGTGTCAGGTTGACCTCGTGCTCGCCGATGTTAGCGACGCCTCGGGCAACGCTTAATGACAGATCACCCAGCTGTAAGCGGGCTGCAGGCTGCGCCGGGTGGCTGCGGCGTAGAACGGCGCGCAGGCGCGCAGTCAGCTCTCGCGGGTCGCAGGGTTTGGCCAGATAGTCATCCGCGCCCAGCTCCAGGCCCAGGATGCGATCCAGGGGTTCGCCACGGCCGGACAGCATCACGACAGGTAGCTCGGGGTAGTCGCTGCGTAGCTGCTTGAGCAGCTCCAGACCACTTCCATCAGGCAGCATGACGTCCAGTACTACTGCAGAAGGGGTGTGGGCAGCCAGTTCCTGGCGTGCAGTCACGCCATCGTGGCTGGCGCGCACTTCGAATCCTTCCTGCTGCAACCAGGCACTTAGCAGATCGCAAAGCTCACGATCGTCATCGATCAGAAGAATTTGGCTCATTACGTTAGGCTCGTCGGAAACCGGAAGCAGGCTGCCGACGTATGACAGGCCGGCAGCTGTATGAAGACTTCAGCGGTTCTAGGATTTCTTGGAGTCGCTGTCATGCAAATGCCTGGACAGGTAAATGCCCTGACCAATCATGAAGAGCAGCGTCATGCCCAGGCTGCCAAACACCTTGAAGTCCACCCAGATGCTCTCGAACGTAAAGGCAACGAACAAATTGGCAAAGCCGCAGACCAAGAAGAAGATGATCCAGGCAATGTTGAGGCGTACCCAGATCACATGGGGCAGGGTCATGGCATGGCCCAGCATCCGCTCGATCAGCGGTTTGTCACCAATGAAATGACTGCCGATGAAGGCCAGGGCAAACAGCCAGTTGACCACAGGCGCTTTCCATTTCAGGAAGGTTTCGCTGTGGAACGCCAGGGTCATGCCACCAAACACCAGACAGGCCACCAGCGTCAGCCATTGGCCTTTCTCCAGATGTCGCTGCTGGATGAAAAGGATGCCATAGACGATGACTGACGCAATGATCAGAACCGCTGTTGCACTAAAGATGCCGCCCAGTGAGAAGGCATGACCTGCGAACTCGACGGTTCGAGGTTCAAGCTTGAAGACGATGAAGAACAGAAGCAGGGGGATGAAATCGATAAGTTGTTTCATTTAAGCAGCCGGAGCCAAGACATCCGGGCATAATAACAGACGAATCAAGACGAGGAACCAGGATGCGTGTCGATCTGCACTGCCACAGTACGGCTTCCGATGGGACATTGGCCCCGGCCGAGGTGGTTGCACGCGCCTATGAGCGGGGCGTTCGGTTACTGGCCCTGACCGATCATGACACCCTGGAAGGATTTGCCGAGGCGCGACAGACGGCCGATAAGCTGGGATTGACGTTACTGACAGGCGTTGAGCTCTCCTGTACCTGGGGCGGCGCAACCATCCATGTATTGGGCTACGGCTTTGACAGCGACTCTCCAGACTTGAAGCAGGCACTGGAGGCCCTTTACACGGGGCGTTGGGCGCGGGCCGAAGAAATTGATCGACGTTTGGCTGCCAAGGGCATGCCGGGGGCGCTTGAAGGCGCTCAGGCTATTCAGCAGGCGCTGGGTGATAGCCGTAATGCGCCTTCCCGCCCTCATTTCGCTGAGTTTCTAGTGCAGGCAGGCTATGTGAAGGACAGGGGCGAAGCATTCCGCAAATGGCTGGGCGGAGGCAAGATCGGTGATGTCAAGCAGCACTGGCCGACCCTGGAGGAAACAGTCACAACCCTGCGTGCGGCCAAGGCGTGGATCAGTCTGGCTCATCCATTGGCTTATGACTTTACACGGACTAAACGGCGCAAGCTGATCGGTGACTTCATCATGGCCGGCGGGCATGCCCTGGAAGTGGTCAATGGGGTCCAGCCAGCCGAACAGGTTGGCATGTTGGCAATTCTGGCGCGTGAGTTCGGTCTGATGGTTAGTGCCGGAAGTGATTTCCATACACCGAGTGACTGGTCTGACCTGGGCATGTACCGCCCGGTCCCTGAAGACCTGCCTCCGCTGTGGGCACGGTTCGGTCATGCCATCTACCCAGCCAGTCAGGAGCCAACGTGAGCCAGTACATCGAGATACATCCGCAAAATCCCCAGCCGAGGCTGATCCGTCAAGCCGTGGATATCATTCAAAGCGGCGGCGTGATCGCCTATCCCACCGACTCGTCTTATGCATTGGGCTGTCGGATCGGTGAGAAAAATGCCGTAGAACGCATCCGGCGAATTCGCCAGCTGGACGATAAGCACAACTTCACTCTGGTATGCCGCGATCTTTCCGAGCTTGGTTTATATGCCAAGGTCGACACGAGCACCTTTCGACTGATCAAGGCGCATACGCCAGGGCCCTATACCTTTATTCTCAACGCCACCCGTGAGGTGCCACGCATTCTGCTGCATCCCAAGCGCCGTACCATTGGTGTGCGAGTGCCCGAACATCCCATCACTCAGGCGCTTCTGGAAGAGCTGGGGGAGCCGCTGATGAGTGTCAGCCTTATCATGCCTGGCGAGAAAGAGTCGCTATCCGACCCTTATGAGATGAGAGACCAGCTGGACCATCTCGTTGACCTGATCATTGATGGTGGAATGGGGGGACTTGAGCCCTCTACGGTGGTCAGCCTGACCGACAGCGAGCCGGAAGTTCTACGTGTTGGTGCTGGTGATCCAGAGCCGTTTGAGCGTGAGCGTGCATGAGCGAGCCAGGCAGTCCTGACGTGAACGAGCCTTCGGCACGCATAGAGGCGGCAGTACCGCTGGTTTACGGGCAGGCTTTTACCGAGCTGCCACAGGACTTGTATATCCCGCCAGATGCGCTGGAGGTCTTCCTCGAAGCCTTTGAGGGACCGCTTGACCTGCTGCTTTACCTGATCCGCAAACAGAATATCGATATTCTCGATATTCCAGTGGCTGAGATCACGCGGCAGTACATGGGTTATGTCGAACTCATGAAATCGGTTCGTCTGGAGCTTGCTGCAGAGTATCTGGTCATGGCAGCCATGCTGGCGGAGATCAAGTCGCGCATGTTGCTGCCTCGCTCTTCGGAGGTGGAAGAGGAAGAGGAAGACCCTCGAGCTGAATTGATTCGCCGGTTGCAGGAGTACGAGCGCTTCAAAAAAGCTGCTGAGGATATAGATACTTTGCCTCGGGTAGGGCGTGACATTACCGTACCCACTTTACCGGCATCTGACGCCAAGGCGCGCAAGCTCCTGCCGGATGTCGGTCTGAACGAGCTGATGCTGGCTATGAGTGAGGTTATGCGGCGGGCGGATCTCTTCGAGAGCCATCAGGTATCACGGGAAGTCTTATCGACTCGTGAGCGCATGAGCGATGTGCTCGAACGCCTCAAGGGGGGGCAGTTCGTACCCTTTATTGCCTTGTTTACCGTCGAAGAAGGCCGTTTAGGTGTGGTGGTGACATTCATGGCTATCTTGGAGTTGGTAAAGGAATCGCTGATCGAATTGGTACAGAACGAGCCCTTTGCAGCGATTCATGTACGGGCCCGAGGCGAAGACGCGCCTGTTGCCGATGCAGATATTGCCCAGTCCTGACTACCGGCCTAGGCCTAGCGCCGTCATCAGGGAATCGATTGCAGTAAATGTCTGGTCCGCCTGTGGTAATGGGGGGCGAGTACGCATCAGGACAGGGATTTTCAAGTCGCGCGCAGCGATCAGTTTAGCCTCGGTGGCGCTGCTGCCGCTGTTCTTGCATACAATCACCTCGATCTCTTGATCTTTCAACAAGGTGTATTCGTCTTCTATCCGGAATGGTCCTCGTGCGTTCAGGAGCGTAACGTTGGAACGACTCTGCTCCGAAGTGACCAGGCAGCGAACCCACCAGCGCTGGTGACGGGGTATCTCATCGATATGGGTTAGCGGCTCTCGCCCGAGCGCCATCAGGACGCGGGCAAAGGGATAAAGCTGGGCCGTCAGATCGGGCCAGTGATGCCATTCCCGCCAGTTATCACCCGCGCAAGGATGCCAGGCCGGACGATGCAGCACCCAGTATGGAGTACCTGTTTGTCTAGCGGCTTTCTGAGCATGTCGGCTGATCTGTTCAGCGTACGGATGGGTCAGATCGAGCAGCAAATCAATTCGTTGTTCATGAATGAAACGAACTAGCCCATCGATACCGCCAAAGCCACCTACGTGGCAGCGGCAGGGTAAGTCATCGGGTATCTGACCCAGGCCAGCCAGGCTATAGATGGCATCAGCGGGAAGCTGATAGGCAAGGCGCAGACCTTCGCGAGTGCCGCCCAGCAGCAGAATTTTCTTCAAGACGCGCTTCCCATCAGATTGCCGGCGCGGTCGATGGCAAAAACGTCCAGTGCCGTGGCAGCGGGCAGTTTACTGAGCGCCACATTACGGGCGAGTCGGCAGATATGGTCAGCCAGGAGGAAACCGGCCTCATGAGAAAGCTTGAGCGCCTGTTGACTGGTAGTGCAGGAAGCAATAGCTGCTTGCAGGGAGGCACCTGCGCCGAGAGCTGCCGCCTGCTCAGCCAGCCAGGGCAGGTCTATGCTGGAGCTACGGCTGTGGAGATCCATGTGTCCGGCTGCCAATTTGCTGATCTTGCCAAAACCGCCACAGAGAGACAATCGTGGCACTGGAGCGCGCTTGGTATGTTTTAAGACCGCGCCGACAAAATCTCCCATCTCGATCAAGGCAATTTCAGGCAGGCCGAAGTGGGTCCGCATGGCCGCCTCGCTGGCATTGCCGGTACACGCAGCCAAGTGAGACTCTCCATTGGCGCGGGCAACATCAATAGCCTGCTGAATTGAGGCGATATAGGCTGCGCAGGAAAAGGGACGAACGATGCCGCTGGTACCCAGAATCGATAGCCCTCCCAGGATGCCCAGGCGGGCATTCATGGTCTTTTGCGCCAATACCTCGCCGTTTTCAACGCCGATAGTCACTTGGAATCCGCCAGGGTAGCCAGCCTCAAGGGCGAGCCGCTCCAGATGGTGGCGCATCATCTGCCGGGGTACCGGGTTGATCGCGGGCTCTCCAACCTCCAGTACCAGACCTGGTCGGGTTACTGTGCCAACGCCAGAACCTGCTAGAAAGGTAATACCGGGTTCGGCTGTCAGCTCGACCTGAGCGAAAATCCGTGCGCCATGGGTAACGTCCGGGTCATCTCCAGCATCCTTGATGATCGAGGCGATAGCACCCGTAGCACTACGCTCGCAATGCTCGATGCGAAGCAGAAGGGTTTTCCCGCCCTTAGGCAGGTCGATGGTCAAGGCATCAAAGGTTTCGCCACGCAAGAGCAGCCGTGCCGCTGCCAGGCTTGTGGCCGTGGCGCAGCTGCCTGTTGTAAAGCCGCTGCGCAGCGGACCTTTACGCTCGGGAGACTCCTCGCGCATGGGCGTTGGATCGTCCTTCAGCCCACCACTGACATGAGTGCGTCAGGTTTGGAATGGACGAACGGGCAGGTGAACGGTCTCATGCAGGCGGCTCCTCGCTGGCTTTTTTGCGACGCTTGTATGCCGGACGATATACATGAGCCTTGTCCTCCCGGTAAAGAAAGGATTCGGAAAAATCATCTGGTGCCAGCACACGCCCGACAAGAATCAGCGCCGTGCGGTGGAAGCCTTTGGCCCGAACCTTAGCCAGGATGTCTTCCAGCGTACCCATTACCCAGTCCTGATCCGGCCACGTAGCCCGGTGCACCACAGCCACGGGGCAATCGGCGCCATAGTGCGGGATCAGGTCCTCGACAATCTTGTGCAGTCGGTTGATTCCCAGGTGTATGGCAAGGGTTGCGCCATGCCGAGCAAGGTCCGGCAGTTGCTCACCTTCGGGCATAGCTGTCTTGCCTGCATAGCGCGTGAGAATAATGGTTTGAGAGATATCCGGAAGCGTCAGCTCTGTACCGAGCAAGGCAGCGCACGCAGACGTGGCTGTGACGCCCGGTATCACTTCGAAAGGAATGTCCAGCGCACGTAAACGGCGAATCTGTTCGCCAATTGCGCCATAGAGTGACGGGTCGCCTGAATGCACGCGTGCTACATCCTGGCCCTTGGCATGGGCAGCTTCGATCAGCGTCATGATTTCCGCCAGATGAAGCTCGGCAGTATTGATGACCTGTTCGGCTGTGTTGCCTTGGAGAACAGCCTCGGGGACCAGAGAGCCTGCATAGAGAATGACCGGGCAGCTGTGAATCAGTCGCTGGCCTTTGATGGTGATCAGCTCAGGGTCGCCAGGACCGGCGCCGATGAAATAAACCGTCATGCATCGGCTCCCAGTTTTTTGGCATAGCCGCGGGGCGTGTATACCCATTGGCCAACTCGGCGGGTTTCGCTGTTGCCCACCAGCACAATAGTCAGCATATCGACCTGAGCTGGGTCAAGTTCGCCTAGTGTAGTGACAGTGATCTGCTCTGTTGCCCGGGTAACGTTGCGACCGATAATGACAGGCGTGTCTGTTGGGCGTTTTTCCAGTAACAGCTCACGGGCACGTGCCAACTGCCAGGTACGCTTTTGGGAGACCGGGTTGTAGAAGGCCACTACAAAATCTCCTAGGCCTGCCGCACGGATGCGTGTCTCGATGGTTTCCCAAGGAGTGAGCAAGTCTGAAAGCGAGATAGTGCAGAAATCGTGGGCCAGTGGGGCGCCCACACGGCTGGCGCAGGCTTGCAGGGCTGAAATGCCGGGCACTACGGCAATCTCCACCTCGTGCCAGGCGGGCAGCGCCTCGTGCTCCAGTAGCTCGAACACCAGAGTCGCCATGGCATAGATGCCTGCATCTCCGCTGGAAATCAGCGCCACGCTTCGGCCTTCGGCGGCCAGCTCCAGGGAGCGGCGGGCACGGCCGATTTCATCACCCAGCGGGCTATCGTGACGTGCCTTGCCGGCCACGATCTCGCCGAGCAGGTCGACGTAGAGCGGGTATGCAACCAGGTCTGTAGCGCCTTCCAGCGCGCGGCTGGCAGCGGGGCTCAAGTGCTCCAGCCCGCCTGGGCCGGTACCGATGATAACTAAACGTCCAGTCATGAAGGATCCTGATAGGCGCGTGCAAGAGCAAGGGTCGCACGGGCGTTCTTGTGTTTGGGAATGATCAGCTCGGCCGGACCGCCCGTTACCTGCTCGGCCATTGCAAGGGCCGCTGCCTCTGCCACGCCATAGCAGCCCGTTTCGCGAAAAACGATAGCGGAGCGTTGAGTGAGCTGGTTTTCGTACCGGTTGAGCGTGTCGGCCTCAAAAAACCGAATAGGTACATTTAATGTTTCAGCCAATGCCAGCATGCCGACTTCGTCGTGTTTCAATGCGATGCTGGCGAAACCATTGATGTCGGCTACGGTCAGCGAATGGGCAGCCAGGGTTTCTGTCATCAGTGTATGCAGAACTGATTCCGGGCAGCCTCGCTCGCATCCCAGGCCAGCAATGTAGAGAGGACGGGTGTAGCGCCGGGCACTGGTGATAACGCATTGAGCCTGCAGCTGCTCCGACCATTCCTGCGCCCAGGCGTTGGCGCCGCCTTCATGGCCGGACAGCAGGGGAATGATGAACCGACCGGCTTCATCCAACACCAGCACCGGCGGGTCGCGGTACTTGTCTTGCAACACTGGCGCCAGGGTGCGTACGGCGATACCGCTGGCGCAGATCAATGCCAGCCGATGTCCGGCCTGGAAGCGTTGCTGTACGATTTCGATAAAAGGCTGAGGACGATGCAGCCACTCGGCACTTCGATCCAGTAACTGCAAGCGTTGAGCGAGCGCAGCACCGGCATCCGTCAGACTGACGATGGTCAGCATGGCTGTGCCCCGATTAGGAACAAGGCAAAGTAGGGGCCTTGTTCTCCATCAGGCATCGCTTCATGGCATCGAATGATCCGCTGTGTGTCACGGCTGGCGTATTCGACATAAACGCTATCAGCGTCACGTCCGGTACGTCGCAGCAAGCGCAGGATTTCACCATACTGGCGGCCGGGTTTCATGATCACGAGCGGTCCGGGCTCATGCAGGGCGCTGGCCAGCCGCTCCGGGCCGGCAGTAGCGGGCAGGATGCGCAGGCTTTGTTCGAGTCGCGTCAGCGGGTGACGCGCTGCAGCGGCGGCGGCCATGATCGAACTGATGCCCGGCACAATCTGGCAGGGAAACCGCTCGCCCAGCCGATCATGTAGATAGATGAAGCTGCCGAACAGTAGAGGATCGCCTTCGCATAGAACCGCCACGTCCTGTCCATGCTCAAGCCGGTGGGCAATATCGGCAGCAGCTTGATCATAGACAGAGAGCGCCGCATCGCGCTGACGCTCGAACGGCATGTAAATAGGCAGCTCCAGCTGATCGATCAGGTGTTCCTGGGCGATGACCCGCGCCTGGGAGGCACCTTGCTGATTGGCAATATAGGCTACTACCGGACACTGCCGGATCAGGCGGGCAGCCTTGAAGGTAAGCAGTTCGGGGTCGCCGGGGCCGACACCGATGCCATAAAGTGTACCAGTCATGGTTTGATTCGCTTGAAAAGAAGTACAGGCAGGTGCGGGCGCATGAGGCGTTGACCGGCGAGACGGTCGCCTCTGGAAACGGCCAACTGGATCCATTCGTCGTCCTGGGCAGGCTCAATTTGTGAAAAGCCATGCAAAGCCATACGCGCATCCTCGGTGACGGCACTGGCAATCAGGCGTCCTCCTGACGGGAGTCGAGCCCAGCATGCTTCAAGAATCGCAGCCAGATCACGGCCGCCACCGCCTACAAATACGACGGTCGGCGATGGCAGTTTAGCGATATGCTCAGGCGCACGGCCTTCATGAATATGCAGGTTCTTGATAACGCCGAAGCGGTCACGGTTCGTAGCAAGATGGGTGAGTCGCTCGGCGTGATACTCCAGGGCATGAACCTGCCCATAGGGGTTCCATCGGGCCCATTCCACCGCTACGCCACCACACCCTGCACCAATATCCCAGCCGATATCACCTGCACGGGGCTCAAGCAGCGAAAGAACACACAGCCGTACCTCGCGCTTGGTCAGCAGACCTCTGCCGGCCTCGTCACCGTCTGTGCTGAACGCGGCGTCGGTGATGCCCGGGAATTCAGGCAGTACGCCACCTGCACCTTGAGTCCTGAAGATCACGACGTTCAAGGGAGAAAAGACTTCAGTCGACTCACTGAGAAGGCTGGCCGTATGAGCGGACACACGTTCCTCATGGGTGCCTAGGTTTTCTGCTACCCAAACGGTGGAATCACCAAAGCCTCCTGCAACCAGCTCGTCTGCGATCGCGGCAGGATGGCTGTGGGCATCGGTGAGCGTTGCAAACCAGCGGTTGACCTTCAGGGCGGCGCGCAGACTGGAAAGGGGACGACCATGCAGGCTGACCACTTCAGCCTCTTGCCAGGGTTGGCCGATCCGGGCAAAGGCGGCCTGGATACTGGACACTGCCGGATAAAGGCGAAGCTGCTCAGCGGTGAGGTGCTTGCGCAGATGTCCGCCAAGGCCATAAAAAAGCGGGTCGCCAGAGGCAAGCAGGACGATGCGCTGGCCGGAGTGCTCTGCCAGAAGCGACCAGAGCGCTGAAAACGGGCTAGGGAAATGGGCCCGGCGAGGAACATCGAGGCCTTGCTGCTCAAGCGCTTCGAAATGACGCGGTGCACCAATAACCAGCTCAGCCGAGTCCAGTGCCTGCCTCGCTTCGGCCGAAAGGGCTTCGCCTGCGAGCCCAAGGCCGATGACTTCCAGCGTAGGGCCATTCCAGGTTCGTTCGCTCACCAGCGTATCCCTTGCTGCACACGTGCCAGTGCATTGAGCGTAGCGGCGGCCAACGCGCTGCCGCCCCGTCGGCCACTGAGCGCTATCCATTCGATGCCGAGTGCTTGCCCATGAGCCATGAGCGCATCCTTGGATTCTGCTGCACCAATGAAGCCAACCGGCATCCCGATGACAAGGGCGGGCCTGGAGCCACCCGTTTCCAAGTGCTCAAGCAGTCTGAACAGGGCTGTCGGGGCGTTGCCAATGACTACAATGCTGCCGGGCAGATAGGGCTCCCACAGCGACAGCGCCGCCATGCTGCGCGTTTCACCCGTTGCTTTTGCCAGCGCCGGGACACGCTCGTCATTCAGAAAGCATAAGGGACGCTCACCGAACAGGCGTCGGGTCAGGCCGTGCCTGACCATTTCGACATCACAGAGGATAGAGGCCTGCGCCTCCACGGCGGCAAGACCGGCTTCCATGGCATGTGGGCTGAAGTGCAGCGCTTCCACAATCTCCGGTTCGCCACAGGTGTGCACCAGGCGCATGGCAATCTGCGCCTGGTCAGGGTCGAAGCGGCTGAGGTCGGTCAATGTCCTGATCTGTTCAAAGGACTGACGCTCGATGGCCTCCGGGTCGCGCTGATAATCGAAGGGCATGCAATCAATCCGCCGGGGTCAGTTTCTGAACAGCTTTGAGCGGCGCTGCCTGGGCAGGTGACAGAGCATGATCGTGACTATGGCCATGGTCATGATTGTGGTGGTGATGACCATGATGGTGATGATGATGGTGGTCATGATCGGCATCGGTGCCAATACCGCGCACATGGTGGTGGTGTCCGAACTGGGGAGCACCGACACGGTCTTCGAAGCCGATGATCTGCTCGCGGTAATGGCAAAGCTGGCAGTTCATGTTGCCAGTGCCTTCCTCGGTTTCATGGAGTTTGTCCACCAACGCCTCGATGACCAAGGGATGGTCGTTGAGATAACCGGCCTTGACAACCCGTACCTCAGGATGCGCCTCGGCATAGGCATCTACGTCTGCATAGATGCGATCGATTAGGCGTCCTGTGAAAAGGAAGTAGGGGAATACGATGACATTGCGGTAGCCCAGGCGATGCACGACAGGCAGCGCGTCGGCTACCAGCGGCTTGGTTACGCCTGAATAGCAGGTCTCGGCCCAGGCGAAGCCCATGCCTTCCCACAGGAAGCGCGTGATCTTGGTGATGTTGGAGTTGGCGTCAGCATCGGACGCGCCTCGCCCGACAACGACCAGGAGGGTTTCATCGCGACGGTAACCATCGCCAAACTGCGCTTCGGCCGCCTCGATACGATCGCGTGCAGCGCGCATCATCTTGGCGTTGACGCCCAGTTCCACTCCGTAGGTGATCTTGACTTCCGGGTTCGCGGCCATGAACTCGTTGAGTTCGCTGGGAATGTCGTTCTTGGCATGGCCGGCGGCCATCAGCATGCCAGGAATGGCGGTAATGTTGCGAGCACCTTCTGCGATCAGCTTGTTAAGGCCTTCAGCAATGGTCGGGCGGGCGAATTCGAGAAAGCCTGTGGTGCACAGACGATCCGGAAAGCGGCTCTTGAGGTGTTCGGCGAGGCGGAAGAACTCTTCGACGCCCGGCCTGCTGCGAGTGCCATGCCCCACGACGAGAATGGCGGGTGCGCTGTTACTTAATGTCATCAGGTATTCTCAGCTGTATCACGGGTGTAGAACCAGGAGCTCAGCCAGCCCAGCACAATCCAGAAAACGGCATTGGAAACAAGTGCTGCCAACTGGAAATGTTGCTGCAGGGATTCAGGGGCCAGGCTTGCCTGTTCGGCAGGTTGTGGTGCGCCAATTATATGGGGCAGTGCCAAAAGGGCCAATGCGGCCAGACGCAACACCCTATGGCGGGTGAAAAATAGCAGAGCCAGGGCGCAGGCTGTGGCAGCCGCGGTGCCGATCCACCAGCCTTGCCGTGCGGTCAGTTCAGCCGCTGCGGTGCCGGGCAGTTCCGGTGGCAGCCCCAGGGAGGGCGCAAGACAAAAGGTCAGATAGCCGGTAGCGCCCCAAAGCAAGCCATGCCAGGCGTGGCGTGGGGCTCGTAGCGTAAACAGGCCTGCCAATATCAGGCTGAATCCAACCGCAACGACCAGGTTGCCGCCGAGTGTCGAAAGCGTTCGTTGCCAGCCGTCTTCAGGTGCCCAGGCCTCGTCGTCATGGTGGTGAGCAGGCGTGTCAGCGGCATGCGCGTGCGCTTCACCCGCTACCTCATAGGTTTCGGCTTCCAGGATAAGCGGCGTGATCCAAAGACCCTGCAGCACGCTCAGGAGCAGTGCCGCCAGTAGTCCGGCAAAGCCGGCGGTAAAGGCAATCCGTTTGTACATGTCACAGCCTCAATGGCAGGGGAAGCCTTCACTATGACGGGTGTCATGAGCGCCATTATGAATGGCGTCGATGTGTGAGAAGCCGGCTAGAAAGACCAGGCCTGCTCCCAACACGCACGCCAGGGCGGCGGCAGTCAGGCGTTGAGTCAGGGTGCCGGATGCCGTAGGCACATGAGACAGGGATTGGCTATTCATGGATTCCCTCCTAGGAGTGTGGCGAGGATGAGGGAACGCACGAAGGCGCGGTCGCTTGCGCGCCACGCCATTCAGCTGCGCCCGCCCACCGCGGGTTGCTCAATCGTCAATCAGGCCGGTCTCCGGACTTGTGAAGGGGGTGGAGCAAGGGGCTCCAACGCCTGCAAGATCGGCCTTCCCATGCTCTACAGCCGAGCACAGTGGATATCGATCTACACTCACGTACCGTTGCGGGGGCAGTGCCGGACTTGAACCGGCTTCCCGTTTCACCGCCACGAACCGCGTGGCGACACCTGAAATCAGGCGCAAGCAGACCACGAACACGGGCGAAGCGTCAACTTCATCGATTGACACTCCAGAGTGGCGCTCGTAGCCTTTGCGCCTTCAGGGTGCTTTGGCACATGACCAAAGCTAAGAGGGAATGCGGTGCGAGGCCGCAGCTGCCCCCGCAACTGTAAACGGTTGTTTAATCGATGCTTTTCAGGAAGCCACTGCTCTTGGGCGGGAAGGCGAGAAGCGTTGCCGTGAGCCAGGAGACCTGCCTTGAACACATTTCAGAATGCGGCTGCACGTGTGAGCCGTATTCTTTCCGACAACCGGGCGGGGTGATCCGGTGTGGCGTCTGGACTGCGTATGAGCGCGTCTTCGTCATGCCTGCCTGTCCCTTTTTCATAAGGCAGCTCATGAAAACCTTGGCCAAGATTCCTGTCACAATCATTACCGGCTTTCTCGGCGCCGGCAAAACCACATTGCTGCGCCATATTCTGGAAAATGCCCAAGGGCGGCGCATCGCTGTCATTGTGAATGAATTCGGTGAGCTGGGTATCGACGGTGAAATCCTGAAGCAGTGCAGCATCGGATGTACCGAAGAAGAAGCCGCAGGCCGGGTATTCGAGCTGGCTAACGGCTGTCTGTGCTGTACCGTGCAGGAAGAGTTCTTTCCGGTGATGCGCGACCTGGTGGCCCGACGTGCCGATATCGACCACATCCTGATCGAGACGTCTGGCCTAGCGCTGCCCAAGCCACTCGTACAAGCCTTCCAGTGGCCAGAAATCCGTAATGCGTGCACCGTGGATGCCGTTGTTACCGTGGTGGATAGCCCGGCGGTTGCCCTGGGTACGTTTGCGGCCTATCCCGAAAAAGTCGATGCCCAGCGTCAGCTGGACCCCAACGTGGATCACGAGTCCCCACTGCATGAGCTGTTCGAGGATCAACTGGCAAGTGCCGATCTGGTCATCCTGAACAAGGTCGACCAGATGCCGCAAATGGCCCTGGCGGCCGTCCGTAGCCAGATCGAAAGCGAACTGCCGGCGTCCGTCAAAATCATTGAAGCCAGCAACGGGCAGCTGCCGTTGTCTGTCCTGCTGGGGCTGAATGCCGAGGCTGAGCTGCATATCGACGCGCGAAAGACGCATCACGACCATGAGCCTCATGAGGAGCATGATCATGACGAATTCGACTCGTTTGCGGTCGATCTGCCAGAGGTGGAGGAGAGTGTCTTGCTGGACGCATTGACCGGGCTGGTGCAGCGCCACGGCATCCTGCGTATCAAGGGCTTCGTCGCCATCAAGGCCAAGCCGATGCGCCTGCTGGTGCAAGGGGTAGGTACCCGCTTCGACAAGCACTTCGATCGTGCCTGGAAGGCGGATGAGGTTCGGCAGACACGTCTGGTCGTGATTGGCCAGGATCTGGATCAGGCTGCCATCAGCGCTGAACTCCGCAGCGTACTGGCTTAATACGATGCATCTCCTTAGGACTCAGCCCGGCGGCTTTACGCCCGACGACGGAATCGCTCATCTTGCACAGACCCCGGGTGACCTGGTGATCCTGTGCAGTGCCGATTCTCATCTAGCGCTGCTGGCCGAAGCGGCGCGCGGGCTGCCTGAGGACTTTCCAAGCCTGCGCTTGGCCAATCCCATGCAGCTGATGAATCATGCCTCGGTTGATCTGTATGTCGATGAGGTGCTTCAGCATGCCAAGGTCATCATTGTCTCGTTGCTGGGCGGGGCGGCGTACTGGCGCTACGGTGTAGATCAGTTAGCCCAGCTGTCCGCACAAGGTGCCAGGCTGATTCTTGTACCCGGAGATGACAAACCCGATCCTGAGCTAATGGCGTTGGGTAACTCTTCCGTTGAGGATGCCGAGCGGATCTGGCAGTACCTTCGACAGGGCGGCATGGATAATGCCCGCATGCTGTATCGCTTCATCGGCCAGCGATGGTTTGGACATGAGGCGGTGTGGGTCGAGCCTCAGCCGCTACCGCGTGTTGTGGTGTATGCGCCAGAGCGTGATAAAGATAAGGCGCTGGGCTCGTGGCAGCAGCGTTGGCAGGAGGATGGGCCGGTAGCGGCCCTGTTGTTCTACCGCAGTCATCTACAAGCGGCCAATACAGGGTTCATCGATACGTTCTGCGAAGCATTGATAGCTCAAGGGATTAATCCGTTACCCGTTGCCGTAGCCAGTCTCAAGGAGCCGGAGTGCCTTGCTGAGGTCGAGGCACTGCTGGAGGCGACAGAGACCGAGCTGATCATCAATACGACAGGTTTTGCCCAGTCCAACCCGGATTCCCCTCATCTCCGCCCGTTTCGTCGCGATGTGCCGGTATTGCAGGCTATTTGTGCCCAGGATAACGAACCGGGATGGCGGGAGAACGCCCAAGGGCTTGGTCCACGCGACCTGGCGATGCACATTGCCTTACCGGAACTGGATGGGCGGATCATCACGCGCCCCGTCAGTTTTAAGGGCCTGGCCTGGCGAGATGAGCGCAGCCAGAGCGATGTGGTGTGTTATCAGCCCGTTCATGAGCGAATGGCGTTTGTGGCTGAACTGGCTCGGCGCTGGATCATGTTGGCTCGATTGCCAAATAGTGAAAAGCGTACCGCCTTGATCCTGGCCAATTACCCGACCCGGGACGGCCGGATTGGTAATGGTGTAGGGCTGGATACGCCTGCCGCTGCACTCAATATTCTCAAAGCGCTGGAGACCGAAGGGTATCCGGTCGAAGGCCTGCCCGAGAGCGGAACGGCCCTGGTCCATTCCCTATTGGGCGGCGTGACGAATGATCTGGGAAGCCTGGATCTACGGCCATGCCATCAAAGCCTGGGGATGGAGGACTACCTGCGCTTTTTCGCCGAATTGCCGCAGGTGAACCAGGACGCGGTGCGGGAACGCTGGGGCGATCCCGAGCAGGACCCCATGTTTCGCTGCGGCCGCATGATGGTTGCCGGGCTGCGGTTCGGACTGACGTTTGTAGGTATCCAGCCGGCGCGGGGCTATCACCTTGATCCCGGTGCGGTTTACCACGATCCGGACCTTGTGCCGCCGCATGGGTATCTGGCGTTCTATTTTTGGCTGAGGCACGTCTATCGCGCCCATGCGCTGGTGCATGTCGGCAAGCATGGCAACCTTGAGTGGCTTCCAGGGAAGGGTGTTGGTCTGTCTGAAACCTGTTGGCCAGATGCCGTGCTTGGCCCAACGCCCAACATTTATCCTTTCATTGTCAATGATCCGGGCGAAGGGGCGCAGGCCAAGCGTCGTACCCAGGCGGTTATCATCGATCATCTGATGCCTCCGCTGACGCGCGCCGAGAGCTATGGGCCTTTGCGCGATCTTGAGCGGCTTGCCGATGAGTTCTATGAAGCGCAACTGCTTGATCCGCGTCGCGCCCGCGAGCTGCAAGGCGATATCGCACAGCTGTTACGCCGCTCCAGTCTGGACCAGGAGCTGAAACTTTCGGATACCGAAGCACCCGAAGACTGGTTACCCAAGGTAGACGCCTACCTGTGCGAGCTGAAGGAATCGCAAATACGCGACGGGCTCCATATCTTTGGTGAGTCTCCGCAGGAGCGCCTGCGGCTTGATACCCTGCTGGCGTTGGTTCGTATTCCCCGCGGTAACGGGCAGGGCGGTAATGCCAGCCTGCTTCAGGCATTGGCTAAAGACCTGAGCCTGAATATTGATCCCCTTGATGCTGCGTTGGGAGAGCCCTGGCCTGGGCCGCACCCTGAAGCGTTACGGGCAGTCAGTACGGAGCCTTGGCGTATCGCCGGTGACACGCGTGAGCGCCTGGAATTACTGGCCGGTCGACTGATTGAGCAGGCACTGGGCGGTGAGTTGAATGAGGCGCAGTGGCCCTATGCGGGGCTGGTGCTGGCCCAGCTCAAAAGCCATATAGCACCGCTTCTTGACGCCTGCGGTCCGGCGGAGATCGAGGGCATTACCAGCGCACTGGCAGGACGGTTCGTCCCGGCAGGTGCCAGCGGAGCACCCAGTCGAGGCCGTCTGGATGTGTTGCCTACGGGCCGCAATTTCTATTCGGTAGACGTCCGCAACCTGCCAACCCAAACGGCATGGCGAATCGGTTGGCAATCAGCCAACCTCTTGCTGGAGCGTCATCTGCAGGATCATGGTGATTACCTGCGGCAACTGGGATTGTCCGTGTGGGGAACTGCCACCATGCGGACAGGCGGTGACGATATCGCCCAGGCCATGGCACTGCTGGGCGTGCGCCCCGTCTGGCAGGCCGATAGCCAGCGTGTAAGCGATTTCGAGATCCTTCCATTGACAATCCTGGACCGGCCGCGTGTAGACGTCACGTTGCGGGTTTCGGGTTTTTTCCGTGATGCCTTCGCCAACCTGATTAGGCTATTTGATGCCGCGGTGCAGGCGGTGGCCGCGCTGGACGAGCCGGACGATATGAATCCATTGGCCGCCCGGGTCCGTGAGGAGCAACGTGTCCTCGAAGCGAAGGGGCTGGCGACTAACGAGGCGCGGCGCCAAGCTGGCTGGCGGGTATTTGGTTCCAAGCCCGGCGCCTATGGGGCGGGTCTGCAAGGCCCGATCGATGAGCGTCAGTGGCAATCTCGCGATGATCTGGCGGAGGTATACCTTAATTGGGGCGGCTACGCCTATGGCGCAGATGACCCAGGCACGCCTGCACGGGAGCGCTTCGTCGAGCGGCTCGGCCATCTACAGGCTGTCTTGCACAACCAGGATAACCGTGAGCACGATCTGCTGGATTCGGACGACTACTATCAGTTCCAGGGTGGCATGCTGGCCGCCGCAGAGACATTGCAGGGCGAGGCAGTAGCGTCTTATCACGGCGACCACAGTCAGCCGGAGTCGCCTCGCATCCGTACACTCAAGGAAGAGCTCAACCGCGTCATTCGTTCCCGGGCTGCCAATCCCAAATGGATCGATGGCGTGAAGCGGCATGGGTATAAAGGTGCCTTTGAGCTGGCGGCCACGGTGGATTATCTGTTTGCCTTCGACGCCACGACAGCGTTGATCGATGACCACCAGTATGCGCTGTTGGCCGATGCCTATGTGCTCGATCCGGCCACCCGCGAATTCATCCAGCAGCACAATCCTGATGCCTTGCGAGAAATGACCGAGCGATTGCTGGAGGCCCAACAACGCGGGCTCTGGCAGGAGCCTGGGCATTATCGGGAAGCGCTGGAAAACATTCTGATGGACAGCGAGGAAAGCTAAGTAGATGTTTCCTCATAATACCAGCCCATTAATGAGCCCTCTATGACTGATACTCCGCAATTTCCTTTGGCTGCCATTGTAGGAGCTGACTCCTTGAAGTTGGCGCTTTGCCTCAATGCCATTGATCCGGGTATCGGTGGGGTATTGATCGAAGGCCCGCGCGGTATGGCGAAGTCCACCCTGGCACGCGGCGTGACCGCCCTGATGCCGGGTGGTTCATTCGTGACCTTGCCATTGGGGGCCAGCGAAGAGCGTATTACCGGCACACTCGACCTGAACGCCGCCCTGGGTGAAAAGCGCGCTGCATTTTCACCTGGCGTGTTGGCCAAGGCGGACGGCGGAGTGTTGTATGTGGATGAGGTCAATCTGCTGCCGGATCATCTGGTTGACCTGTTGTTGGACGTAGCCGCCAGTGGTGTAAACACCGTGGAGCGCGACGGGATTTCCCATCGGCATCCGGCGCGCTTTGTACTGATTGGCACCATGAACCCCGAGGAGGGGGAGTTACGTCCTCAATTACTGGATCGGTTTGGTTTCAATGTGGCGCTGAATGCCCATCCTGCGCCAGCAGAGCGAGCCGAAATCATGCGTCGTCGGCTGGCGTTCGACCTTGATCCGCCCGGCTTTATTGCCAGTTGGGCCGGAAGCCAGGCGGACCTTGTCGAGCGCTGCCAGGCTGCACGTAGCCGGTTGGCAGGGGTCGCACTGGATGATCTGTCGCTTTCGCGTATTGCCGAGCGCTGTTTTGCAGCGGCAGTGGATGGCATGCGTGCGGACCTGGTATGGCTAAGGGCAGCACGCGCCCATGCGGCTTGGCGCGGTAACGAAATGATTACTGAAGATGATATCGATGCGGTGGAAGAGTTCGCGTTGCGTCATCGCCGACGACAGCAACCCCCTTCGGAGTTACCGCCACCGCCATCTTCTGATCGTCCCGTCTCCGAACCCTCTTCAAGCCATTCGAAGAGTGAAGGGCAATGGGGTGAGCTACCGCCTCAGGCGACGGCGATTGGAGAAAAGCGCTCAGGTGAGGGTTGGCCAAAAAAGCGCTGAGCATTCGCCCGCGTGTAACCCAAGTGGCGGATGCTCGACCTTTACCGGGGAAGGCCAGTAGCGGTCGGCACGGTGCTTCTCGCACAGGTGAGGCAGGGGCAGTTGCCTGGGTACCCACCTTACTGAGGGGGCTTCCTCGACGTGAGGCTGACCTGATACGCCAGCCTCGCTCTCAGTTGCCACGAGAGCATTGGTTGTTCATTGTCGATGCCTCGGCGTCCATGCGACGTCATGGCGCCCTGGTTCAAGCCAAGGGCGTATTGCTGGGTTTTCTCGAGCAGGCTTACCGCGCGCGGGCAAGCGTAGCGGTGCTAGGGGCAACAGGTGTACAGCCGCACTGGCTTGCCCAGGCTCGTCGAGCCAGTCAGCAGGTTCCGGGTTGGCTTGAAGACCTGGGTGCAGGGGGCGGTACTCCCTTGCTTGAGTCCCTGGAACACGCACATGAGTGGCTAAAGCAACACCAATGTCGTCTCGGCAATGAGCCGGTAAGTGTCGTTGTGATGACCGATGGCCGTGTACGCGCCTGGACCTCATTGCCTCGTCTTGATGCGTCTGTCCTTGTCATCGATACCGAGCGTGCTCCGGTTCGCGTTGGACGTGCGCGTCAGCTGGCAGCTGATCTACAAGCCGTCTACTGCCACGTCGATGAGTTACCCATTGGGAAGCTGAAACATCCGCTGCGCTAAATAAGGCAGCGATTTTGTTGCGTAACCGGTAGGCTATACAGCAGAACTACGATTTTCTTTGAGGTATGCGTCCTTGTTTTCCGATTTCGACCTGCACGAGCGTCTGCTCAAGGCACTGGACACGCTGAAATTCAAAAAGCCCACGCCGGTTCAGGAGGCCGCCATCGGCCCGGCACTGGATGGGCGAGACCTGCGTGTGACTGCCCGTACTGGCAGTGGCAAGACGGCTGCCTTTGTCCTGCCGATTCTGCATCGTCTGTTGTCCGAGCCCAAACCCCAAGTGGGTGCTCGGGTGTTGATATTGCTGCCTACCCGCGAGCTGGCCCAGCAGACGCTCAAGGAAGTCGAGCGGTTTGCCCAGTTCACGTTTCTAAAGGCCGGACTCATTACCGGAGGTGAGGGGTTCAAGGAGCAGGCCGCGGCGATGCGCAAGAATCCCGAGATTCTTATCGGAACGCCCGGACGGCTGATCGAGCATCTAAATGGCGGTAGCCTTGAGTTGGACGATGTCGATTTTCTCGTCCTGGACGAAGCCGACCGGATGCTTGACATGGGTTTCTCCGAAGATGTGCTTAAACTGGCCGACGCGTGCACTTCAGAGTCCCGACAAACGTTGCTGTTCTCGGCTACCAGCGGCGGTAGCTCCCTGCGTACTGTCATAGAACATGTCCTGCGTGAGCCGGAAGTGCTCATGCTTGATCGCACCGGGGAACTCAACGAGGCGGTCACCCAGCAGATCATCACTGCCGATGACGTGGCTCACAAGGAGCGCCTGCTGCAATGGTTGCTGGCCCACGAGACCTATCGCAAGGCCATTGTCTTTACCAATACCCGTGTACAGGCCGACCGCCTGGGTGGCGTGTTGACCGCCAGCAACATCAAGGTTTTCGTTCTGCATGGCGAAAAGGACCAGAAAGACCGCAAGCTGGCGATGGAGCGCTTGAAGCAGGGCGCCGTGTCCGTGCTGGTTGCTACGGATGTAGCGGCCCGTGGCCTGGATGTGGAAGGCATGGATCTGGTCATTAACTTTGATATGCCGCGCAGCGGGGATGAGTATGTCCACCGTATTGGCCGTACCGGACGTGCCGGCGAGGCGGGCATGGCAATTTCGTTGATCTGCCATACCGACTGGAACCTGATGTCCAGCATCGAACGCTACCTGAAACTGCGTTTCGAGCGGCGCGTGGTGCAACCGCTTAAAGGCACCTATCAAGGGCCGAAGAAGCTCAAGGCGTCTGGCAAGGCTGCCAGCACCAAGAAGAAAAAGACCGACACCAAGAAGCCAGTGACGAAAGCCAAGACATCGCCACGGCCCAAGCGCCCCAGCGCTTCCAAGGTGGTCAGCCAGGATGGCATGGCGCCTCTGCGGCGTAAGAAGACGGACGCGGAATAAACGAGTTGGCCCTGTTTTTACAGGGCCAATTTCGTCTCAAGGCTAGTTCGTTGCGTAAGACGAGGAGAAAGGCGAGCCGCCCTGGCCAGAGGGTTGAGGCGTTACGGGTCGCCTGAGCCAGTGCTCAAGCTCAAGCGCACCCATGGGTTTGGCAATGTGGTAGCCCTGACCTTCATCGCATCCTAGCGCCAGCACGGTGTCCAGAATCTCGGGTGTTTCCACGCCTTCCGCGGTGACTTCGTATCCCAGGCCGTGTGCCAGTTCCACCATGGTGCGAACGATGAGTGCGTCCTTGTCGTCGCCTGGCAGGCAGCGAATGAAACTCTGATCGATCTTGATGTAATCCGTTGGTATCTGGCGGAGATAGATCAGGTTGTTGTATCCCGTTCCAAAGTCATCGATTGAGATAGAGGCTCCTAGATGCCGAAGCGCATCCAACTGGATGCGAGCGTTCTCAAAATTGCACATGAGCGAATTTTCCGTCACCTCGAACTCCACGCAGGAGGGCGGTACGCCATGTTTGGCCATTTTTTCCGCTACCCGCTCGGCAAAATCTGGATCGTCCAGGTCGTGGGACGAAATGTTGATCGACACATTGAAACAATGGCCGTCTGCTTTCCAAAGCGCATACTGGCTCAAGACAGCATCGATGACCCAGTAACTGATAGAGCGAATCAGGGCCGTTTTCTCAGCCAGTGCTATGAATTCGGTAGGCCCGATAGCGCCCAGCTTTGGGTGAGCCCAGCGCAACAGGGCTTCCACGCAGCGGCAGGCACCCGACTTGAGGTCTACGCGAGGCTGATAAAACAGGGAGAGCTGACCTTCGCTGTGCAGGGCGACCGGCAGGCTGCTCAACAGGGCAAAGGCCCGTTGCTGAGCAAGATCGTGGGCGGAGTCGTAATAACGGCTCCCCATTCTACGTTCGCGGGCTATATCGGCCGTCGAGATCAGCGCCCTCAGCCAATCACGGGTGTCGCCGGGCTTGAGCTTGAGAATCCCAAGACCGGGACGGGTTTCAATCGGGATGCCGTTGTAGTCGATAAGCCCCGTCATGCCGCGCTCGATGCAATCGAGTACTTCCTTGCCTTGCAGATCGGTCATGCCGTGGACCAAAAATGCAAAGCGGGCCGTACCGATGGAGTACAACCGTATCCCCGAAGGCATCAGGGAAAGCAGTCGCTCCTTGATGGACTGGAGCAGTCCTTCTTAGTGGTCCTGGCCCAGCGCATTGAGCAGGCCATTGAGATAGAACGGGTCGAACACATCCATGGAGACGGCCAGCAGCTCTTCGGAGCTGCGCAGCATCGATTCGGCATCTTCCAGCAGACGGCTGCGGTTAGGCAGTTGGGTAATAGGGTCTACGTAGCTGAGTGAACGCAGCGTCTCGATGCGCTCCATCAGCATATCGCGTAATTTACTGAGGAGTCGTACCTGGGCACCACTGAGCTCAGACCGTGGGTTGGTATCTATCAGGCATAAGGTGCCTAAGGCCAGGCCTTCGTGGGTCCGTAACGGGATGCCGGCATAGAAGCGTATGCCAGGGTTACCGGTTACCAGTGGATTATCCTTGAACCGTGGATCGGTCTGGGCATCACGCACCTGCATGATGTTTTCATCCAGGATGGCATGAGAGCAAAACGAGATATCCCGAGGCGTTTCCTGCGCGTCGAGTCCGCGGATAGACTTGAACCATTGTCGATGCTCATCCACCAGCGAAACGATGGCAATAGGCACGTCGAAGAGTTCGGTAGCAATTTCGGCTATGTGGTCAAATGCGGGGTCAGCTGGGCTGTCCAGCAAGTTTGAACTGCGCAAAGCAGCCAAGCGCTCTGTTTCATTAGGCGGAAGGGCAGCGCCATTACTCATAAGCTAAATCCTGCAGACATGTCTGCTAAATAACACACCCATACTTTCGCATGAGCGCTCTACAGCTCATTTCCACTAAACAGTTAGTAATCGCAACGGTTTAGTACAACTATAGGAATAGCTTAGCCTTGGCATCTGCGCCAGAGTGGCGCATCGGCATCATGAGTACCCTAACGGTCAGCCCTTAACGACGCGGCTGACCGCTGCTTGGGCGCTATCGTCCCAGATAGTGCACGCTAAAGAGGGCCGCGGGATCTTTCCATACGGCTATTGGGGAAAAACCGGCTTCCCGGCTCAAGGTTTCAAATCCTTTCAGACTGTATTTATAAGAGTTTTCGGTGTGCAGCGTTTCGCCCTGACGAAACATGAATCGCTGGTCTTCGACACGAATCGTCTGAGCGCGGCGGCTAACCAAGTGCATTTCAATACGAGACTGCGGTTCGTTATAAAAGGCGTAATGGCTGAAGCGCGAAGGATCAAGGTCGGTATCCATCTCGCGACGGATACGCTCCAGCAGATTGAGGTTGAACGCCGCGGTAATGCCCTCGGCATCGTTATAGGCCGCCTCCAGGCGGGCCTTGCTTTTGACCAGATCCACACCGATCAACAGGCCGCTGCCCGGTGGCAGCAATCGATGGAGGTTACGCAGAAAGGCACATGCCTGGGTTGGCGTGAAGTTGCCAATGCTCGAACCGGGGAAAAAGGCCAGCACGGGCGCTTTTCCCAGCGTTTGTGGAAGCTTCATCGGCTGTGTGAAATCCGTGCACAGCGCACTTACGTCCAGCCAGGGATAGTCGGCGGCCAGGCGGTGCGTGCTGGACAAAAGAAAGTCTCGGGAAATGTCCACACCCAGGTAGCTTTGAGGACGCAGGGCTTCCAGCAGGAGCCGAATCTTGCGGCTGGCACCACTGCCCAGTTCCATGAGCGTCATGCCGGAGCCTGCAATAGCAGCGATATCGCCAGCCGCTTCGGTCAGGATGCGCTCTTCAGTACGAGTCGGATAGTACTCTGGCGTACCGGTAATGGCTTCGAACAGTTCGGAGCCGCGCTGATCATAGAAGTACTTGGGCGGAATGGCCTTGGGTTCGGCTGCCAAACCATTCAGGACATCTTCACGTAGGGAGTCGCTGGCGACGTCCGGTTGTTGATCGTAGAAGCGAACCGCTAGAGCCATGATCAGATCTCCTTGGCAAGGCGAAGGCCGGCGAATTGCCAACGCATGGCTGGGTAGAAGAAGTTACGGTAGGTCGCGCGAATATGATCGGCAGGGGTAGCGCAACAGCCGCCCCGCAAGACCATCTGCCCGGACATGAATTTGCCGTTGTACTCGCCCAGACTGCCATCCAGCGGCTTGAAGCCGGGGTAGGGGCGATAGGCGCTGCCGGTCCATTCCCAAACGTCTCCAAACAGCTGGCAGGGTTGATCGGGCGTGTGAGTCCTACAGGCCACAGGCGAGAGATGGTCCTGCTCGACAAAGTTGCCTGTACGCGAAAGACCGGCGGCGGCCACTTCCCATTCGGCTTCGGTTGGCAGGCGGGCGCCGGCCCAACTGGCGTATGCATCCGCCTCGTAAAAGCTCAGGTGACAGACGGGAGCCTGCTCATCGACAGGTTGTAGGCCGCCCAAGCCCATGGCGTACCAGCGGCCGTCTACGTTCTCCCAGTAGAGGGGTGCTTGCCAGCCGGCCTGCCGCACTTGGCTGAAGCCATCGGACAGCCAGAGATCACTGCGGCTATAGCCCTGATCTTCGATAAAGGCCATGTACTCACCGTTGGTGACCAGGCGACTCGCCAACTGAAACTCATCGACGAAGACGCGGTGGCGTGGTGTCTCGCAATCAAAGGCAAAACCGTCACCGCTATGGCCTATGTGGCGTACGCCAGCCGGATATGAATGCCATGTCAGCGGAGTGGGATCAGCGTGTGTGGCTGGCTTGAGATCGTGCCGATATACCGGATGGAGAGGGTTCTGGGCCAGGATGTGCTTGATGTCCATGAGCAGCAGCTCCTGATGTTGCTGCTCATGGTGTAGCCCGAGTTCTGTCCGACGGGCGATTTCTTCAGCATGCTGTTCCGGCAGATGGTTTAGCAGTTCGAGCATGGCCTGATCGACCCATTGGCGAAAGCCATAGACCTCTGCAACGGTTGGACGGGAGATCAGCCCGCGCTTGGCTCGTGGGAACGGGGTGCCATGGGTTTCGTAATAGGAGTTGAACAGGTAATCGTAGGCTGGATCCAGCGTCTTGTAGCCCGGCAGGAAGGGCTTGAGAATGAACGCTTCGAAAAACCAGGTCACGTGGGCCAGATGCCATTTGGGCGGACTGACGTCTGGCATGCTTTGAATCAGGTAGTCTTCGGTCTGAAGGGGAGCACAAAGCTTTTCAGTAGCGGATCGAACTCGTTTAAAGCGTTCGATGAGGCAGCCAGGGGTGTCGAGAGCGAAGGCATCCACAGTGTTCATCTCGCGGGCGAGATGGCTCATGGCATTATCTCCAGGTCGTTCCGACAGATGCCGGAGGTGGGCTTCGTAGAACGGACCCGGAGAGAAACTTAAAGTTCTTTCTAGAATAGAGGCGGCTAAGATCGATTGCTTCTGGATGGTCGAAGGCTTATAGCCGTATCGGAGCTGATGCCAGAATACGGCTATAACGCTACCGCTTTACCACCAGGTTTCCAATTGCACGCCGAAGTTTGAACCGTGACGCTGAGAGCCGAATGCCCCTGAATCAGACAGTGCAGTGTCTTGCGCTGCGCTTAGCTGAGCGGCACGGTTCCACTGCGCATAAGTCCAATAGAATCGGATTTCGGGACGATCCATCAGACCCATCCCGCCTAACGCAAGGGTGGGCGCCACGGTGAACTTGGTCAATTTGCGTGTGCCGCCTTCTTCAGGGTCGATCTGATCGTGACCTGCTTCTACCAGAAGCTTGAAATGCTCGCTGAACGCATAGGATGGGCGGACACCAAAGGAGTACCACGTCTGGCCAGCGTTGTTAGGCGCGCGGTCACGCTGTACCAATGCCAGCAGCATTCCGCCAAAGCGCGGGGTAATCTGCCAGCGGGGCGATTCCAGAACCCTTATGCTCTTTACATCCTTGTCGGCTTGTACGTTACCGGTCTGGCCAAGCCCGATACCGGGACCTTCGCCGTATTGAACCGTAAACCGGTTTTCGCCACCAAAGAAATTCACCTGCTTATGTTCGGCCGAGATGGACCAGCCGCTGTGCGAGTCTTCAACATGTCCGGCTTTCTGAATGTAGCTCAGGCCAATTTCAATCTCGGCGTCCTTGTTGGCCTTGATGCCGCCCAGGTTGATGTCGTGTCGGTTGGCCTTGTGCTTCTGTTCGATATTGTCTTCTCGGGAGAAGGCATAGCTCAGGCGTAGTCCTGTGTCGCCCAGGCCATAGTCCTCGATACCCGCGCCTGTGCCGCTTGGGTTCCAGTAGTAGAAGTCATTGATGTGAATGTCGTGACGCTTGTAGTAGCGGCGACCGAACCAGAGGCCACCGCCGTTCAGTTCGGGCAACGCCAGACTGGTCCAGATTTGCGGCAAGCGGACATTGCCATTGGCGCCGCTAAACGTGGGCGACTGGTCATAGACATTGTAAAGGCTTGCCATGCCGTGCAATTTCCAGAGCGTCCCGTCAGCGCCCTTGTACAGTTCCTGGTGACCCTCTAGCTCCCAGTAGGTCTCGCACTCGTTACCCAAGCGGTATTTGGCAGGTGCCCCCGGAAGCTGAAAGCAGGACTGCTTACCGCCTGCATCAGCACCCCCTATACCAACACGTCCGTACCCATCAAATTCGAATGCCTGCCCTGTGAGCGGAAAGATGCAGGCTAAAAAAGCCGCAGAGGTGCCGCGAATCATTGTTTTCATTAGTTATTTTCTCTATCCCGATAGCGCAATAGTTCTTTTTTTAAAAAAAGCTTTTCTCGGACTCGCTGTTTCTCGACGAGTTGCGTAGCGCCTCGCTGAACTAGTTTTGTATGACCTAGCTCTCAATTTGTAGACGAGCTGTACAAAAGTGCCAGTCGCATCGCTGTGCGGCCCCTTTATAAAAATAGTGAGGACAAGAAATATGGCGGCCTCAGATGTTTCCGCTGTCCAAGAGACGGATTCCCCTTCTGGCAAAAAACTGCACGAGCACATTTACGAAACCAACCTTCCGGCCCGGCTCGACCGCCTGCCCTGGGGGCGCTTTCATACCCTGTTGGTCATGGCCTTGGGTATTACCTGGATCCTCGATGGTCTTGAAGTAACATTGGCGGGTTCGGTAGCCGGCGCCTTGAAGGCGAGTCCCGCGCTTCAGTTGACCAATGCTGATGTTGGATTGGCAGGTGGCGTTTACATCGCCGGTGCAGTTTTGGGTGCGTTATTTTTTGGCTGGCTGACGGACCGGCTAGGGCGTCGCAAGCTCTTTTTCATCACACTGTTTCTCTATGTAGGTGCAACGTTTCTGACGGCGTTTTCCTGGAACCTGTGGAGCTTTCTGCTGTTCCGCTTCCTGACAGGCGCAGGCATTGGAGGCGAGTACACGGCCATCAATTCCACCATTCAGGAATTCACGCCAGCGCGTTATCGCGGCTGGGTTGACCTGACGATCAACGGCTCGTTCTGGGTGGGCGCAGCCCTGGGTGCCATGGGCTCCATTGTGTTTCTGGACCCCGAACTGCTTCCAGGCGACCTGGGGTGGAGAATGTGCTTTGGCATTGGGGCAGCGCTCGGGTTGATCATTTTATTCATGCGCATGTGGATACCCGAAAGCCCGCGCTGGCTCATGATTCATAATGAGCCGGAAGAGGCCAAGCGCATTGTCGATAACATCGAAAAACGCTTCGAAGCCGAAGGCTACAAGCTTGAGCCGGTCGATCCCAAATTCCATTTGCGCATGCGCGGTCGGGACCATACGCCACTCAAGGAGGTCTTTCAGAGCTTGTTTGTCGTGCATCGCCAACGCGCATTGGTAGGCATGACCCTACTGACAGCTCAGGCCTTTTTCTACAATGCAATCTTCTTTACCTATGCGTTGGTACTGACGGATTTCTATGATGTACCCTCAGAAAATGTCGGCTGGTATGTACTGCCATTTGCGCTCGGTAATTTCTGTGGTCCACTGCTCCTGGGGCGACTGTTCGACGTGGTTGGTCGCCGGATCATGATCAGCTCTACCTACGCTATTTCGGGTGTCCTGCTCATCATCACAGGCTATATGTTCCAGCAGGGTATGTTGGATGCAACGACTCAGACGATTGCCTGGATGGTTATCTTCTTCTTTGCCTCAGCCGCAGCCAGCTCGGCTTATCTGACCGTTGCTGAAACGTTCCCGTTGGAAATCCGCGCCTTGGCGATTGCAGTGTTCTACGCCTTTGGTACGGGGCTTGGTGGAATTATTGGCCCAACCCTGTTTGGTCAGCTGATTGAGAGTGGTAGCCGAGTCAACGTCTTCTATGGCTACGCCATTGGCGCTAGCCTCATGATTGCAGCAGGGATAGTGCAGTCGATCTGGGGCGTGGCAGCCGAACGCAAGTCACTCGAGTCAGTCGCGCGACCGCTGTCGCTGGCAGACAATTGAGTCAGAAGGCTTGATGCAATCGTCTGTTACTAAGCCGGGCGAAGCGGAGAAATCCACTCGTCCGGCTTCGTTTATACCGCCTTGTCTGTTATCGAAGCCGCTCCCATAGTGCGGTCATGACTTATCCTTTACGTCCCGCTTCCAGCCAAGAGGCTCTGGCAGGTTTTCATCCTGCCGTGCAGTCCTGGTTTTCGCGTACCTTCGCCTACCCAACCCAAGCCCAGCAGCATGCCTGGCCTGCCATCAGGGCAGGACAGTCGACGTTGGTCGCAGCGCCTACCGGCTCTGGCAAGACCCTGACAGCCTTTATGGCAGCAATCGATGAACTGGTACGCCTGGGTGTTGAACACAACGGTGCCTTGCCGGATGAGACCTGGGTTGTTTACGTTTCACCGCTCAAGGCGTTATCGAACGATATTCGAATCAATCTGGAAAAGCCGCTCGCAGGTATCACGGCTGAGCTTGAACAGTGTGGTTTGCCGCCTGTAGCGATCCGAACGGCCGTCAGAACAGGCGATACACCGCAGCGCGAGCGTAATGCCATGCGTAAACGGCCGCCACACATCTTGGTGACGACGCCAGAATCGCTTTATGTACTGCTGGGCTCAGACTCTGGGCGCGCGCTTCTACATACGGTGCGCAGCGTCATTGTGGATGAGATCCATGCCATTGCTGACGGAAAGCGGGGCAGTCATTTGAGTCTTTCTCTTGCGCGCCTGGAGGCCTTATGCGAGCGGCCATTGGTGCGTATTGGATTGTCTGCTACACAAAAGCCCATCGGCGCCGTCGCGCGCTTTCTGGTGGGGTGCGATAGAGCAGGGCAGGAAAGACCTTGTGCGGTCGTTGATATCGGCCATGATCGTGTTCGGGATCTTGCTCTTGAAGTACCGCCCGCTCCGCTGCAGCCTGTGATGTCCAATGAAACGTGGGAAGGGCTTTATGATCGTCTGGCCGAGCAGGCTGAGGCCCATCGAACGACGCTGATTTTCGTCAATACGCGCCGTATGGCCGAGCGCATGGCCAGGCATCTGACGGACCGGCTCGGCAGTCGGGCAGTGGCCGCCCACCATGGCAGTCTGGCCAAAGAGCAGCGCCTCGACGCCGAACAGCGCCTCAAGCGTGGCGAACTCAAGGTGCTTGTAGCAACCGCATCGCTGGAATTGGGCATCGATATTGGTGAGGTTGATCTGGTCTGCCAGATCGGGTCACCTCGCTCCATTGCCGCTTTTCTTCAGCGTGTAGGCCGCTCGGGTCACCATGTCGAAGGGATTCCGAAAGGGCGACTGTTCCCAACGTCTCGGGATGATCTGATCGAATGTGCAGCGCTGCTTGATTGCATCCGACGTGGCGAAATGGATACGTTGGTTATTCCTAGGCAGCCGCTGGATGTGCTGGCACAACAGGTCGTAGCGGAAACCGCATGCCGTGAGTGGGACGAGGACGCCTTGTTTACGCTGGTCCGATGTGCCGAGCCCTATGCGGCACTGTCACGAACTGACTTCAACGCGGTAGTGACGATGCTGTGTGAAGGCTATAGCCATCGGCGAGGTGTTCGGACCGCCTATGTGCACCGCGACGCCGTGAACGGGCTCTTGCGCGGTCGTCGTGGTGGCAAGATGACTGCAGTCATGAGCGGTGGGACCATTCCTGAAACCGGCGATTATTCTGTCGTGCTGGAGCCGCAGGGGCATGGGATCGGGACGGTCAATGAGGACTTCGCGGTCGAGAGCCTGGTTGGCGATATCTTTCAGCTGGGCAATACGTCCTATCGAATTCTCAAGATCGAAAGTGGACGTGTCCGCGTTGAGGACGCACAGGGTCAGCCGCCCAATATTCCATTTTGGCACGGCGAAGCACCTGGGAGAACAGATGAGCTCTCACACGGTGTTTCGCGCTTGCGTCATGAGCTGGAGCTACGCTTATCCGATACGGCGTCGGTCATCGAATGGTTGAAAGTGGAAAAAGAGCTTCCAGCGGCGGCGGCTGAGCAGATCGTCGATTATCTGGGACGTGCTCGACAGATGCTGGGTGCGTTACCGACCCGGCAGACGTTGGTAATGGAACGGTTTTTCGATGAGGCAGGCGGCATGCAGCTTGTCATCCACTCGATTTATGGAAGCCGTGTCAACCGAGCCTGGGGACTGGCGCTGCGCAAGCGATTCTGCCGCCGATTCAATGTGGAGCTGCAAGCGGCGGCGACAGAGGATGCTCTCATCCTTTCGCTCTCTACCAGCCATAGTTTTCCGCTGGAAGAGGTGTGGCGGTACCTGCACTCAGCAAGTGCGGAGCACATTCTTATACAGGCGCTGCTTGAGGCACCGCTTTTTGGCATTCGCTGGCGCTGGAATGCCACCACCGCATTGGCCTTGCCGCGGTTCACGGCAGGTCGGAAGGTCGCGACTCAGGTCCAGCGGATGCGCAGCGATGATCTGCTGGCAACCGTCTTTCCCGATCAGGTGGCTTGTCTGGAAAACATTGTTGGCGAGCGCGAGGTGCCTGAGCATCCGCTGGTCAAACAAACCCTGCATGATTGCCTGCAGGTATCCATGGATAGCCGCGCCTGGCTGGAGCTGCTCGGGAATATCGAGGCGGGTACGGTCGCGACAAAGGTCTGCGATCTGCCTGCACCGTCACCCCTTGCAGCCGAAATTCTTACCGCACGTCCCTATGCCTTTCTGGACGATGCTCCTTTAGAGGAGCGCAGAACGCTGGCTGTGATGAATCGGCGTTGGTTGGATTCCGCGACTGGCGATGATCTGGGTGCGCTCGATGCCGAGGCGATTGACTCAGTACGGGAGCAGGCCTGGCCGCAGGCACGTGATGCCGATGAGCTGCACGAAGCGCTCACAGGACTGGTGTGCATGACTGAAAAAGAGATGTCTGCGCAAAACAGCTGGAAACCGTTTCTGGCCAAGTTACTCAAGGCAGGTCGGGTATGCCGTGTTGTTACCCCACATCAGGTCTTTTGGGCCCCGGTTGAGCGTGTACGCCTTTTGGAACTGGTTTATCCGGGAATGACACGTGATCCTGATGGTTCACTGCCTGTCGAACTTGATGAGATATGCACTCGGGAAGAGGCGCTGGTGGAGCTCATACGTGCCCGGCTGACAGGCTTCGGTCCGCTGACGTTAACAACGCTGAGCCAGCACATGGGGCTTTCAGCCTCAGAGCTCATGGTGGCACTCGCTGCACTGGAGCGGGAAGGTTATGTCTTGCGGGGGCGTTTCACGCCTGTCGCTGCTGAAGAGGAATGGTGTGAGCGTCATCTGCTGGCTCGCATTCACCGCTATACCGTCAACCGGCTACGTCGTGAGATCGAGCCGGTGAGTTGTACGGATTTCATGCAGTTCCTGTTTGACTGGCAGCATGTCACACCTGAGACCCAGGCCAGAGGGATCGAAGCCTTGTCTGCAGTACTGACCCAGCTGGAAGGGTATCAGGTGGCTGCTGCAGGCTGGGAAAGTGAGATATTACCTGCGCGCTTGCCGGATTATGGCTTTCATTGGCTGGATGATCTGTGTCGTAGCGGGCGTATGGTGTGGATGCGCCTGGATCCCGTAAGCAAAGCTGCTGGCGGACCTGTACGAGCTTCTCCCATTGTTTTATTGCCCAGACGCGACTTGGCTGTCTGGAATGCGCTGTCTGCTCATTCGGCCGAGCCGGAGCTTTCACCTAAGGCACAAAAGGTCATGGATGCCCTGTCCCGTCGCGGCGCGCTGTTTTTTGACGAACTGATGAGTGAAGCTCGTTTGTTGCGAACAGAGCTGGAAAATGCCCTGGGCGAGTTGGTCAATACAGGGATGGTCAACGCAGACAGCTTTGCCGGATTGAGGGCGTTATTACTGCCAGCCGCCAAGCGAGGCAGCCGTACCACGAGTCGTCGGGGCAGGGTGCCTCTGTATGGCGGGATGGACGATGCAGGCCGCTGGGCATTGATTCGGCGGCCTGCAGCAGAAGCCGAGCAGCAGGTATCCAAACCCCCACGCTGGGGTGATGACGTCATGGAGCACATTGCCTGGGTGTTGCTGAGGCGATATGGCGTCATCAGCTGGCACCTGCTGGCACGGGAGGCAGACGCCTTGCCGCCCTGGCGCGAACTGCTGCGCATCTATCACCGTCTCGAAGCGGGAGGAGACATACGCGGCGGGCGTTTCATAGCGGGTCTTTCCGGTGAGCAGTTCGCCTTGCCGGAAGCTGTTGCGCTACTACGCGCCGTGCGAACACGTGCCGCAACTGAATGCTATGTGCGTATTGCCGCCGTAGACCCACTCAATCTTGCCGGTACACTGCTACCTGGAGCCAAGGTTCCTGCGGTCATGGGGAATCGGCTGCTGTTCAGAAATGGCGTACCGATTGCGGCCTGGGTGGCCGGTAAGTTCAAGGCGTTGATCGCCTTAGAGCCAGAGGAAGAACAAAAGGCCCGGCTACTGCTGGTTCGAGGTGACGCCTACCTTGCACAGACAGGCGTAAGCAGCGTTTATGAATAGTGTGCTCATTACTTTGCCATTTGTCGTGATTAGATAAGTTTAATCAGGCGCTTACTCAATAAATTCAGGCAGCAGGTCGATACCTCCTACGACACGACTGTGTCGACCCATTAAACAATTATTTCTTGGTAGAGGGCATGCCTGTGTCCGAGTCCGTTTACTCCCTAACTACCTACTACCGCAAGGCCGATAAGTTGATGTTGGCTGTGGTTTGGGTCATGTTCGTCTATTCGCTCTGCCTGACCTACTGGGAAGGAAGTCTTACGCAGGCCCTGCTTGTCGGTGGAGCACTGGCTGCTTTGCCCACAGTGCTTTATAGCGTTGCACCCGGCTCACGCCTGATGCGTTGCACCATAGCCGTTGTATTTATGGGTTTTGCTGCATTGCAGATCCACCTCTTGCAAGGCATGGAGGAAATGCACTTCGGCGTCTTTGTACTGTTGGCGTTTCTGGTGTATTACCGTGACTGGTTACCTATTCTCATAGCGGCGGGCGTTATCGCTGTTCATCATGTTGGATTTTATGCAATCCAGGCGTCAGGATGGGATCTGCATGTCATCCATCGTAGCGAAACATGGGGCGTTATTTTCCTGCATGCGTTTTATGTGGTGTTGGAAAGCGCCATTCTTATCTATCTGTCGCTTCATACCCGTAAGCAGGCGGTTGTCAGTGAATCCTTGTTACTGGCAGTAAACTATCTGACACGTCATGGTCAGGCGGTTGATCTGAGCTATCGCATTTCACTGAAAAACGAACTGACAGACCGGTTCAACGGATTTCTTGACTCGCTCGACCACACTGTTGGAAGTGTCGTTTCTAACAGCCAAGGGCTCTCTGTCGCCGGTGAGGGGATGGCTAAAGCCACTTCTCACATGCGTGAGGGCTCACGCATACAGCATGAGCAAATTACTAAGGTTTCATCTGCTATTGATCAGATGGGAGCCACAATCGGTATAGCTGCTGAACAGGCTCAGCAGGCTGCTCAAGTAGCCGGTCAGGCGACTAAGCGTGCTTATAAAGGCAGTACCGATCTGAATGCCATGCAAAAGGAGTTCAGCCTTCTGGCTGAGCATCTTGAGGGAACCGATGAGGAAATGCGCGCTTTGGCCGCTCACTCTCAACAGATCGGAAAAGTGCTGGAAGTCATCAAAGCGATTGCCGAGCAAACTAACCTTCTGGCGCTTAACGCAGCCATCGAGGCGGCCCGGGCTGGAGATCAGGGTCGAGGGTTTGCGGTGGTGGCAGATGAGGTGCGGGCATTGGCGCAGAAGACAGCGGCCTCGACCTCAGAGATCGAAAACATCATTGGCTCATTGCAGATGGGAAGCAAAAGTGCAGTAGAAGCCATGCAGGAAAGCCGAGCGCGCGCGGTTCGCTGCGCTAGCGATGTACACAAGAGCGCTCAGTCCTTGCAATTGATCTCCGATGACATCCGTGCCATTAACGATATCAATGCGCAAGTAGCAGCTACCTCTTGTCATCAGGTTGAAGTCACTGGCGAGGTAAGTAAGCACCTCTACTCTGTACGGACAATCACTGAAAAGAATGCTTTAGAAGCGGAAGGGCTTGAGCATGAAAGCCAGCGTTTGAAAAGCCTCTCAGAGCAGTTCCATCAGCTGAGTAATGTTTTTAAAACCAGTCTTTAACCTATTGCATCCAGCGGTCCTATGACCGCTGGATGACTTAAAACAGAGGGTGCGACGCCTTCAGCAATAAAGCGGTATCGCAGTAGGCGTTGTGTCCTGAATAAGATGAGCAATCCTGTCCCTGAAGACTGGTTCCGGTATAAGAGAAGTTGAACTGGGTGTCAGCCCATTTGCGGGTCAGATTTACCGACCAATCATTATACGAGCGAACCATGTCGCCACTTGCCAGCGTCACCGGCGAGTTCAGCATGTAATTTCCATAACGCATGGAAAGGCCCATTCCGAGAATCGGAGTAGTACCCAGGTCCGCGTAAAGAGATGTGTTGCTACGGTCGGGATCATTGGCGAACGCCGCGCCAAAGCGGCTACCGAGAATGCTAATACCGGAGTAGATTTCCCGGCTGGGTTCTACGTCCTGCGTGACGTGATCGTAATTGATCAGGCCGAATTCATAACCGTATCCGCTGCTAGCAAAGCGATGCTTGTAGCCCGCATAAGTGTCCATTTCAATGGACAGGTTATCCGCGGAGGATCCGCTGTTCGCCGTCCACTGGCCAAAATACAAGCCAGTGTCATGGGTGAAATCCAGACCGCCATTTACTGCGCCGTTAGAAGGCTTGACGAGCCCCTGGGCCATAGTGCGCGTCTGGGTCGTTCCCAGGGTCATATCGAAGCCGCCCAGGTCACGCTGCAAGAGCGTCTGGGCTGTAGCAGGACCGGAGGCAAGAGCCGCCACAATAAAAACAAGCCATGAAGGGTTTGGCATGGGTTTCACTCCCCTAGGTTTAACAGGAGCGGCGATTGCTCAGCAGCCTGCACTAGCAGGCAAACAGCCAGAGGCCAAAGCAATGCCTGACGTCAACATTCATCCGTGGTTGAGCAGGTAGTTAATATTCAAAAAAGTCCGCCACGTGGAGCACGCTACGTTCTTGTTATGACAGGAGGAGCCAGGGCACTCAGGCACGTAAAACAGGCTCAGGGGAATAATATCGATCTAGCCGAATTGGAAAAGGTCATTCGTCGGTTAAATTTTGACCAATATTACAAACTTAGGAATAAGACCTCAGGTAATTACTCAACAGTTCCGCTGATCGTGCTAATTTTTCGTTCTATCGCACCGTTGAGGTTCAAGGTCTTTTTGTATATCCGTTAATCGACTGACGATCTGATTACGCTGTGTTTCATCCGTGGTTTTGTACACGTCGTCAATAAGCGAAATCGCTGCCTCCTGAGTTTTCGAAAAGCTTTCCCGGTAAGCAGGCGTCCACAGGCTTTCCCGATCCTGCAGCAGCTGTTTGACGCGCTGTGGGAAATCTGGCTCGCCGCGATGTTGCAAGGCCTCAAGTAGTTCTCGCTGCCACTGAATCCGATTGCCGACCCAGGCCTGATTTTGATCACCAAGTTGCACCGACCATTGCATGATTCGGTCTTTCTGAGCCGGATTGAGCGAGCCTGTCCAGAAGCTGATGCGTTCCTCCATACGAGCGGCCCGATCTCGAATCTGTTCGCCGCGAGAAGGGTCGAGGTACTTTTTACGACGGTCCCTGATGTCACGGTCCAGCTCTTCCTTCAGCTCTGCGACCTGCTGATCGGTCAGCTGTTTTAACAGATCGGTACTGGTCGGTGTGATTTCAACCGCCAGGGTATCGACGGCCTGTTTGAGTTCATCCATGCGAGCCCTGATCGTTACTGGGGATACCTGCTGGTTACGCACCATAGTCTTGATGCCATCCATCCACTCCAGATAGCGAGGCAGCTCGTGGCTACAGTGCCAACGCAGATGGTCCGCCAACCGTTCGTCAAACCAACGACGCTGCTCGGAGTTCATGTCGAGGTAATCGTTCATCGACCACGGTATAAGCGTATTGAGGTGCTTATAGGCAAATCCGACACGGGTACAAGCCCCGACGCTTAGGGCAATGGCAAAGATGACCAGCCAGGGTGAAAGCGGAACACGCATGAATACTGCCTCTTCCAGAGCACTACTGTTTAGTCCTTCAAAAACTGGTTCTGGTTGCATACTTGTCTGTTTGCAACGTAGCGCACAGGCCGTTTGGGTTAATCGAAATATAGTGTTACGGCTGGGGCAATAGTTCTGGAATTGAATAGGGCAAAATTGACTCAATATTAAGGTAAGCCTGCCGATAATCTGTTGAGTGCGTTATTCAGGCAATTTTCCGGCAGACACGTAGTCTCTGTATTACAGGTAGTAGATCTCAGGAGATCGGTAATGAAAGAACGTATTCAAGAGCTGGCGTCCAAATTGATCGAGGCGCTGGGCCTGGCTGATCAGCCGCGTCTTCAGCCTATTCCTGTGCGCAGCCGCGAGCGGGAGCGTTTGGCAGAAGAGCAGCGTCGTCGCGCACGTCGTCGCTAACCCCTACTTAAATTCTATGCATTGAACGCTTGTCTTTGCCGTAGCCCGTATAGTCAAGTCGGTAACGGCAACGTCCAATGCAGGAGTCGATGCTGATCACGGCTCCTCTTCCCTGATTAACCCCTGCAACCTGAATCGCTAACACTGCTTTCACAGCACTGATCTGCTATAGGGTAATACCATCCCTGTTAAAAGGTGCCGAAACGGACTACGTCTGTAAGCGTTCGCTTATTGTAACTGTCTATGTGAGTGGGCCTTTTTAGCCGAAGTAAAGCGCTACAGTCAGTTTTCCGGTTAAAAAGGGGGAACACTATGTTTAAGTGGGCGTTGGCAGCAGGCGCGTTGCTGTTAAGTGATGTAGTCATTGCTCAGGGACAGGTCGCTACCTATCCCAGTGAGAAAGGCAAGGTGAGCGTTACGGTCATTAAGAAAGGCTTGGACCATCCGTGGGGGCTGGCTTTTTTGCCTGATCAAAAGGGAATGCTGGTAACCGAGCGGCCCGGGCGCCTACGTGTACTCAAGAGCGACGGCTCTGTATCTAACCCTATTGCAGGCTTGCCGGATGTCTACAATCGCAGCCAGGGCGGCTTGATGGACGTGGCTTTGTCTCCTTCTTTTGCTGAAGATCGTCTTATTTATCTCAGTTACTCCGAAGGGGGAGGCAAGGATGACAAGGCTGGTACGGCGGTTGGGCGAGGCACGCTCTCTGCTGACATGACCCGTGTGGAAGGCTTTACCGTGATTTTCAGGCAAGAGCCCAAACTTTCCACCGGTGCGCATTTTGGCTCACGGCTGGTGTTTGATCAGCAGGGCTATCTATTCATTGCGCTGGGTGAGAACAACCAGCGTATCACGGCGCAGGCGCTCGATAAGCTCCAGGGCAAGCTTGTTCGCATCAAGGCCGATGGCACCGTTCCGAACGATAACCCCTTTGTAGACCAGTCAGGTGCTCGCCCGGAGATCTGGTCCTATGGGCATCGCAACCAGCAGGGCGCGGCCCTGAATCCCTGGACCGGACAGGTCTGGACGAATGAGCATGGGCCTCGTGGAGGAGATGAGGTCAATATTCCGCTGGCAGGTAAAAACTATGGTTGGCCTGTGGCTACCCACGGGATCAACTACTCCTATACACCCATTCCGGAAGCAAAGGGCAAGGACGTACCAGGGACAGAGCAGCCATTGTATGTATGGGAGAAGTCGCCGGGCGTCAGCGGCATGGCCTTTTACTCAGCCGATCGGTTTCCCGCCTGGAAAAACAGCCTCTTCATTGGCGCTCTTGCTCAAGAGAGTCTGATCCGGCTGCAGCTGGAGGGCAACAAGGTTGTCCATGAGGAGCGTTTGCTGGAAGAAAAAGGGGCACGTATCCGGGACGTTCGCCAGGGACCTGATGGTTATCTGTACGTATTAACGGATTCGTCAGAAGGGGAAGTGTTGAAAATAGGGCTTGAATGAAGAAGGGCGCATACGCGCCCTTTCTTAGTTATAACCCGTGCCGTCTTTCATGCGATCAGGGCTGTTGGGAGAGGGCGGGTTACGCTCCGAATCCACCTGGGCATGTTCTGTGCGGCGTGGCTTTTCTGCTTGATCTCTTTTTTCGTTTTCGGCATTTCGCGTTTGTTCAGTCATGGCTCACCTCGCATTGCGTGGTTATGAATGGCTCATAAGGTGTGACTGAACTTATACAGACCCGTTCAATGTTTTCGGCCAACGGTCATTGCAGTGTCTGTAACGTTGGCTGCTCAGCTATCAAGGTCTTTAGCAGCTCGTTGACCTGCCGGGTAAAGGTATCGGTAATCGCTTCGCCGGTTGTATGTCCCATGAAGGGAAGAAACCAGATACCCATCCAGGTCTTGATGGAATCATCGTTACGGTGCCGGGCAACTGGGTGCAGGCTAGGGTCGAATAACTCGCCTGTCAGGGTAAAGTTGTCCTTGGCCACGCCGGGGACAATAAATAGCGTTGCGCCGGTAAGCATGCCGCTGGCAACAGAAGCTGCCATGGCGCTGTGGTTGTATAGCTTCAACTTGAGTACGTAATCACCAGGCTCGGCACGATCAGGCGCCAGGTTGTAATGACTGAAGAGCTCCGAGGTCTGCAATGCCTGGATGAGGGCCGGTTCCAGGCCTTCACGCGCTACTGGAATGGATCGGGCATTCCCGTCGTCGGGTTCGCCCCGGTAGAAATTGAATTCCACGTGTAATCCAGGACGGGCGAAAGACGGCGAAGCGATGGGCGCTGGTGTAGGGGCGACCTGATCGCCTGGAAACACCGCACATCCTGATAGGGTCAGAAGCAGAACGAGTCCCAGTTTACGAAGCATATATCACCCTGTTATCTGTCGTGCAGGCATAAAAAAAGCCCAGCTTTGCAGCGGGGCTTTTTCGAGAAGTCGGGGTAGTTAGACTACCTGAACCTCATCAGCCTGCAGGCCCTTCTGGCCTTGCACGACCAGGAAGGAAACGGCTTGACCTTCCTTCAGGCTCTTGAAGCCAGTGCTCTGAATGGCACGGTAGTGTACGAAAACGTCCGGGCCGCTCTGCGGAGTGATGAAGCCGAAGCCTTTTTCATCGTTGAACCACTTGACGGTACCGGTTTGGCGAGTAGACATGGATTGCTCCCTGAACAAAGATTTTTGACAGCGCTGGAACTGCCCAGGCTGCAACTGAGTGCAAAGAGTCACCACTGCTAAGCGTGGCCATGGCCTCGCCGATAAACGGTACACGTGCAACACAGTGCAGGCACTGTAACGCTTTCGAAGATTTTGTCTAGCCCTTTTGCCAGGGCATTTCATGGTTTATCGGTTGAGCAGAATATGTCAGGTATGATAGTGGCTTCTTAATGAGGTACTAGCATGGCTTTAATCGGGCGTTTTAATAGTCTGCAAATTATCAAGCGGACGGACTTTGGCTTATATCTGGATGCCGAGCAGGACGGTGAAATCCTGTTGCCGAACCGCTATATCCCGAAGGATCAGCCCAACGAGGCGGGTGATTGGATCAATGTATTCGTTTATCTCGACAGTGAAGACCGGATCATTGCGACGACTCAAAAGCCCAAGGTTCAGGTAGGGCAGTTCGCCAGTCTGAAAGTGGTCGAGGTCAACCGTATCGGAATTTTTCTGGATTGGGGCCTACCCAAGGACCTGTTGCTCCCGCACTCCGAAGAAAAGCGCCCGTTGCAGGTTGGGGATTACTGCGTGGTCTATGTCTATATTGATCAGCGCACCCACCGAATTACCGCAACGGCGCGCCTGGATCGATACCTGGATACCGTACCGGCGTCTTACACAAGTGGTCAGGCAGTCGATCTGCTGGTGGCCGAACAAACGCCCATGGGCTTCAAGGCCATTATCGAAGGGAAGCATTGGGGACTCATTCATCAAAATGAGGTCTTCAAGTTTCTGCGTAGCGGTATGCAGGAAAAGGGCTTTATCAAGGAAGTGCGCCCCGATGGAAAGATCAGTCTTTCCCTGCAACCGTTGGGACGTCAGGCTGTCGATGCGCTGGGTCAGCAGATACTTGGGCTGGCAAAAGCCCGCAATGGCGTTCTCGAAGTCAGCGACAAAAGCTCGCCAGAACTGATCAGCAAGCTGTTCGGCGTCAGCAAGGGGACGTTCAAGAAGGCCATTGGCGGTTTGTACAAGCAGGGGCTGATCGTTATATACGACGACAGGATCGAATTACCTGAGACGGACGATTGATAGCCGCCTCACCTGAACATTGACGGAGGCAGAAATGATTCGTGAACTGGTGAGAATGGGTGATGAGCGCTTGTTGCGCATCGCCAAACCTGTGCCGGCATCCATGATTGGCAGCCAGGAGCTGGATGCGCTGGTGGCGGATATGTTCGAGACTATGGAACAAGCTGGTGGTGTGGGTTTGGCTGCTCCGCAGATCGGTGTGGATCTGCAGTTGTTCGTAATGGGCTTCGACAGCAGCGAACGCTACCCGGATGCACCTGCAGTGCCCCAAACCGTTGTTATCAATCCTGTGATAACGCCGTTGTCACAAGAGATGGAGGAGGGGTGGGAAGGCTGCCTTTCCATCCCCGGCCTGCGCGGTGTCGTTGATCGGTATGCCCGTATCCGTTACAAGGCAGTGGACGCGAGAGGCGAAACGATTGATCGGATCGCTGAAGGTTTTCATGCGCGCGTGGTGCAGCACGAATACGATCATTTGATCGGGCGGCTCTACCCGTCGCGTATCACTGACTTTTCCCGGTTCGGATTCACGGATGTCCTCTTTCCGGAAACCTCACCGGCAGCTCAACGCTAGCAGGCTCAGCGTTGAGTCGTGAGCGTCTCGATTGCCCGTGTGAGACGCTCATAGTCCACCGCGCCGCTAAGCTGGGTTGCTTCTTCGTAGGCTTGGCCTTCCAGACGGATTAGTAAAGTGGGCACCGCTGTAATACCCAGTGTCTGGGCCAGCGCTTCATCGTCGAGCACGCTCTGGGTATGACGATTTTCTTCAAGCGCCACACCTAATTCGAATGTATCGATGCCCTGCAGGTTTGCAATATCCAGCAGGATGTCGTCACGACCGATGTCGCGCCCTTGTTCAAAAAAGGCCTTGAATATCCCTTGATGCATGGCATCGAACTGTCCAGATTGCCGGGCATGTTCAGCTACTTCCAGTGCTCGTCGGCTACGGGGTTGCACGGGAGGCAGGCGCAATGTCAATCCCCGTTCTTCCGCCATGGGATATACCGCTCGCGCCCATGTGCTGCGTAAGTAATGGCTATCCGGGATAAGGGTTGGGATGGGGTCTGGTCTCAACTCGAAGGCATGCCATGTAACGGTCAGCCTGTCGCCATAATGCGCCTTCAGCTGATCGAGCAGCGGCAATTCCAGATAACAGAATGGGCAGACGTAATCGCTCCAGACGTCGATGTGGATAGGCAGTGTGCTCATAGGACTCTCCTTTGCAGGAACGACAGGCGTAGACTCTTGACTCTCGTTATGCCTGTCGGTTCGCAGGGGAAAAGCCCGTATTCCGCTGCAATAGCGGTAGAACGTGTTCAGACAGCAGGGGCGCCAGAGCAACCTCATAAGGTGGTGCCAGCGGTATCCAGGCCAGCGCCTCAAGCTCCGCCGCTACAGCCAGCGAGGGTGTATCTACATAAGCCATGAAAAGCTCTGCCTCGATCATGGTGTCTGGCTCGTTGGCAGCGGGCGCCTGGAAGAGGCCGAGCGGCTGGCAGGTCTCGGTATCCAGCAGCAGATTCAATTCTTCCTGAATCTCTCGTGCAAGTGCTTCGAGACCGCTTTCGCCTGCCTCCAGTTTGCCGCCAGGCAACATGAAGAATCGGGTATGTCGTTTACGTACCACGAGTAATTCGTTTGCCGGGTTGAGCAGGCAAGCGGCGGCAATCTTTAGGCGAGTAATAGGCATGACACATCCTTGTCTTGGAAGAGGGCCGCTATTGTCCGCACCTTGGTCAGTACTGACCAGCCCTATGTGCAGCTGGGGTATGAGGAATTGATGCGAAAACCAGAGGTAATCGATTTTTCCAACATTTCACAAAAAAACCTTTAAAGGCGGCGTATACCGATGCCGGTTATCGTGAATAGCGCTACTTGACAAAATCGAAACGAACTCCTCCGTGCCGCTGAAGTCACCTTATTAACGCGCAGTTTTATGTCTTTTGAGTCACCGCTGCGCTTACCAGCCGCTATTGTGCGGAAAAACGTAAAAATGGTGGGACCAAGCTATGACATCACCCTACGAGAGTAATACTCGAGAAAGCCAGCAGCAGAGTATGCCGTCTGCCCAAGAACAGGCCGAAGCCATGAAAGATAAGGCCCGGAGTGTGGCGGACAATGCAATGGTGCAAGGTAAAGGTCAGATTGATCGTTACAGCGACAAAGCCGCCAATGAAATCGAAACCGTCGCTAACAGTTTCAAAGCGGCAGCGTCGGAGCTGAGCGACCAGGATCGTGCCGGTCTCTCAGGCTATGTCTCCGATATCGCCCAAAGCATGGCCGGGCTAGCTGATACGCTACGTGGCAAAAGCGCTGATGAGTTGATCCAGGAAGCAGGCCGACTGGCCCGTGAAAACCCGGCACTCTTTTTGACCAGCAGCATCGCTATTGGCTTCGGACTGTCTCGCTTCGCCAAGGCCAGCAGCCGCAAAGCCAATACCTCCGGCATGGAGATGTCGTCCTCGAACACCAGCGGCTCCGGAGTAGGTTCCGATCTGTCCTCCGGTTCGTCCTATACCGCTCGGGCAGGTGCAACGGGTGAAACCATGACCACACCGCCAACGCTGGGCGAGAGCGACAAGGAAACATCCTGTCGTGTAATGGGCTCTAGTGCGGCCATGGGAACCACATCTTCGGTTAACCATGCCGGTATGGGTGGCTTTGAGCATTCAGATGGCACGCGTACTATCGATCCGGCATCCCAGACCAGCACACCTGTTATCGCCGAACAGGAAAGCACCTATCAAAACAGTACCTCCCAGTTGCCTAAAGGCGATACCACGGCCACTACCTCAATTGTCCGTCCAGTGCCTACATCCGACTTGGGCGATACCCCACCCTATGGTTCCCCCGCGCTTGATCCTGATCGTGCATCAACCACAGCGCTAGGCAATACCAAGAAGGACACTAACGGAGGTCTGTAATCATGAAAGAACAACCGAACCTACGTGATGCTACCTATCAAGAAGAGACTGGCATCGATTCAAATTCAACCTCGATTGCAGGTCTGGTGCGTCAGCTGACACGCGAAGTGCCTTCTCTGTTTACCAAGGAATTAGCACTAGCCAAGGCTGAGATTACCGAAGCCTTGAATACTACCAAGGCTGCCACAATCAGCATGGCATCAGGCGGTATTGTTTTGATGGCCGGTTTTATCATGCTGCTGCTTTCAGCCGTTCTTGGACTGAGCCAGGTCATGGCGCCCTGGTTGGCCGCCCTGATCGTGGGCGGTGTGGTGTGCATAGTGGGTCTGGTAATGGTATCTGCGGGCAAGAAGAAACTTGACCCTGCGGCGTTCAAGCCAGAGCGAACCATTAATAGCATGCAGAAAGATAAAGAAGCCGTGAAGGGGAAAGTAGCATGAGCACCGATACCCATAGCCGACTAGACGCTGAATCGCAAAAAGATCCTGCGACTCTTGAGCGTGAAATCGATCAGCAGCGTGACAGTATCAACGATATCGTGAATGCGCTGGAAAGCCGCCTTTCTCCCGGCGAGTTGCTTGACAAGGCAATGACCTATGCCAAGGGCAATGGAGGCGAATTTATCAATAACCTAGGCTCGACCATCAAGGCGAACCCAGTGCCGACACTGCTTACCTCGGTTGGGCTCATGTGGATGATGATGGGCCAGAATCGCAGTCAGCCCTATACCAATGCAGGCATGTCCTCCACTGGTATCGTCGATTCGCTAAGGGACAAAGCTTCAGGCCTGAGCGACACATTACACGACAAGGCCAACAGTATGTCCGGCGCGGTACATGACAAGACAGACAGTATGAGAACGCAAACTCAGGGCTTTAAGGACAAGGCTGCGGACATGCGCAGCAGCACGTCTGACTCCATGAGTTCAGCCCGTCAGACTGTAAGCGAAAAAGCTCAGACTGCATCCGAAACCATGCGTAACCAGACGGCCAAGGCCAAAAGTGGTTTCCAGTATATGCTGGAAGAGCAGCCGTTGGCGCTGGGTGCCATTGGGATTGCAGTAGGTGCGCTACTTGGAGCGACCTTGCCTGCAACCGAGCGTGAAAATCGCTTGATGGGCAAGACCAGTGATCGGATCACTGACAAAGTGAAGATGAAAGCCGAGCAGGGTTATGCCAAGGCAACTGAAGTAGGGCAGGATCTGGCTGATCAGGCGACAAATCGTGTTAAGGAAGAAGCCGACCACATGTCTTCCAAGCATCAGGAACAAGAGCCACAGCGCGCATCACGCTCCATGTGATATGTGCTTTCCCGCTAGCGGCCTGCGCTCGGTAGGCCGCTAGAATTTCTCTAGCTTTTGATTGGATTCTCCTGAGTCGTATCGGGTATAGCGGCCTTCTAACGGAGGTACGAACGTGCAATCGATATCTCACGATCCACTCCTTCCCGTATCCCTTTCTTTTTTCGTCTATAGAAAGCCTTTGTTGGGACTTTATTGAGTCCTGCCAGAATACTCTGCCTACGAACGCCGTCCTGGCTTCACACGCCCTACGCGGCACCACCGAAAAACTGAAAAGGTGTGCGACGGGACCAATGGTTTGAAACAGGCCCTTTCGTAGAGGTCTTAATGTGGAGGAGGGGCAGGAGATCGAAATGAGCGTATTTAAAATAGCAATGTGCGGGCTTGGGCTGGCATTGGCGTTGGCCGCTAATACAGGTATTGCAGACGAGTTTGATAGACGTGCGATACCCCGAACCTATATAAGCCCCGGAGCGTCCGGGAGCATCGAGACGCAGCAGCGTAGCCAGTACTATAATCTATACGGTGGTCAGGCTGTCCCGCGTGGAACGGTTCGGGAGTACCGCTCTCATTCCAGCGGACAGTATGAACAGCGAGGCTCGATTCGCCAGAGCACGGAATACCCTGGCGGAATCGAAATTGAACGGACGCCGGGCTCTACAACCAACCGGCTTGAACGTCGTCAGTGAGTCATGGCCGCTGTTTCGGAAGGCTTGTCACTGCTCAGACGCTCCACCAATACCAATGCCTTCTCGAAAGAAGGATAGCCGCTCTTGGCAACGTCAAGATCGCTGTAGCTGTCCTTGTAGGTTTCCGCTCGAATAGGGTCTGCTTCAGTTACCAGGTAAGGCTTGGAATAGACCTGATAGAGCATTGCATAGGCCAGCGGATACTCTTTCTTGGCTGAGGTTTCCAGCAGGGACAGCACGTCATCTGCTTGCGGGCCTTGCTTGATCATTACCAGCGCCTTGTAGAACTCGATCTCGCCGGTGCCTTCTTCAGCTTTGTCGGTTTGCATCGAGGCGCGATTGAGCAAGGCGTCAGCCAGTTTGAGTTCATCTTCCCCTCCGGATACTACAAGCATCTTTGCCTGGAGGAGGTCATTCTGGGTGAGCAGATGCAGTTCTTCCTGAGTAAGTTGAGGGGATTTACTGGCGCAGCCTACCAGCAATGCGGTAGCGAAAAGAGGAATCCATTTTTTCATAATAGATCGTTTGATCCCTTGTCTAACCATCTGAAGCAGCTTGTCTTCGACGGTGGTGGTGCCAACGAGTTCACTACTCATCATATCTCGTCTGCGGAAAAGCGCTTTATAATCGAACCGCTGGGCGCTTTCGTGGTCGGATCTCCCAACGCTCGGGGTCGAGCGCTTTTAGACGTCCATTTAATCGGTCACTGAGAGCCTCATGCTGAGCATTGTAACCCGATGAACGGCTGTTTAGACTGCCATAGTATTGCTCCCACAGATCAAAGGACGCCCATGATCACCAAATGTCTGTTCCCGGCCGCCGGCTACGGCACTCGCTTTCTTCCAGCAACCAAAGCGATGCCGAAGGAAATGCTGCCCATCGTGAACAAGCCCCTGGTCCAGTACGCCGTTGAAGAGGCACTCGACGCTGGGCTCAAGCAAATTGCTATGGTCACCGGGCGTGGCAAGCGCTCTCTGGAAGACCATTTCGATATCAGCTACGAGCTGGAAAGCCAGATCAAGAACACAGCGAAGGAAAAGTACCTGACCGGGATTCGCCGCCTGATCGACGAATGCTCCTTCTCTTATACCCGTCAGATCGAAATGAAAGGTCTGGGTCATGCCATCTTGACTGGCCGTCCTCTGATCGGTGACGAGCCGTTCGCCGTTGTGCTGGCGGACGACCTGTGCCTGAACCTCGAAGGCGATGGCGTTCTGAAGCAGATGGTCAAGCTGTACAACCAGTTCCGCTGCTCTATCGTGGCTATCCAGGAAGTACCTGCGAACGAAACACACAAGTACGGTGTGATCTCGGGCGAAATGATCCGTGATGATATCTACCGTGTGAACAACATGGTTGAGAAGCCCAAGCCGGAAGATGCACCTTCCAACCTGGCGATCATTGGCCGTTACATCCTGACGCCTGATATTTTCGACCTGATCGAGCAGACCGAGCCGGGCAAGGGCGGTGAAATCCAGATTACTGATGCCCTGATGAAGCAGGCTCAGGACGGTTGTGTTCTGGCTTACAAGTTCAAGGGTCAGCGTTTCGACTGCGGTAGTGCGGAAGGCTTCGTTGAAGCAACCAACTTCTGCTTCGAGAACGTCTACAAGGAGCTCTGATCTCCTTGTTAGCCTGTGTTTGACAGAAGCCACCTTAGGGTGGCTTCTGTCGTTTAAGGCAACAGTATTTTCGTCAGCAGCGATGCAGGTGCGTTAAGCTGGTGAGCAGTTGAGCCGATCAGGATTCGTCATGACATACGATTTTGACCTTTTTATCATCGGTGCGGGTTCGGGCGGTGTTCGTGCAGCGCGTTTTTCCGCCGATTTTGGTGCTCGCGTGGCCGTAGCGGAAAGCCGCTACCTGGGCGGCACCTGCGTAAACGTCGGCTGTATGCCGAAAAAGTATTTCGTCTACGGGGCTTCGTTCCACGACGAGTTCAGGCAGTCGCGCAGTTATGGCTGGAAGGTCGAGGAACAGGGGTTCGATTGGCAGAATCTGCTAGCCAATAAAGACCATGAGATTCGTCGACTGAACGGCATCTATCGTGCATTGCTCATCAACAGCGGTGTGACACTGCTGGAAGACCATGCGCGAATCATTGATGCGCATACTGTCGAGGTAACGGGCAAGCGCTACACCACCGAGCGAATCCTCATCGCTACCGGCGGTTGGCCGTCAGTGCCTGAGTTGCCTGGCCGTGAACACATCATCACGTCCAATGAAGCCTTTTATCTGGATAAGCTGCCCGAGCGAATGATCATCGTGGGTGGCGGTTATATCGCGATTGAATTTGCATCGATCTTTCACGGCCTGGGTGTGAAGGCGACTCTCATGTACCGCAAGGAGTTATTCCTGCGCGGGTTTGATGACTGCGTACGGGTGCATCTGCGGGATGAATTGCTCAAGCGAGGCCACGATCTGCAGTTTAATGCGGAAATTGCCCGTATCGACAAGCAGAGCGATGGCAGTTTGAAGGTTACGCTCAAGGATGGCCGTGTTCAGGAAACTGACTGCGTGTTCTATGCGACAGGCCGTCGCCCCATGCTGGATAACCTGGGCCTGGAAAACGTTGGCGTCGAGCTCGATGAACGTGGCTTTGTGAAGGTGGATGAAACCTTCCAAACCACGGAGCCCTCAGTGTATGCGATTGGGGATATCATTGGCCGTGTGCAGCTGACGCCTGTTGCCCTGGCAGAGGCCATGACCTTGGCCCGCAGCCTGTACAAGCCTGAAAGTTACAAGCCACTTGATTACAACCTCATCGCTAGCGCGGTTTACAGCTTGCCTAACGTCGGAACGGTAGGACTGAGTGAAGAGCAGGCCCGTGAAAAGGGCTACAAGCTCAGGATTTTCCAGACGACCTTCAAGCCTACCAAGCTCAGCCTGACCAATGAGACGGAGCGTACGCTCATGAAGCTGGTCGTAGACGCTGAGACTGATAAGGTGCTGGGTTGCCATATGGTCGGGCCCGATGCTCCTGAGCAGATCCAGTGTCTGGCAGTGGCTCTCAAGGCCGGTGCAACCAAAAGCTGCTTTGATGACACCATCGGTATTCACCCGACAGCAGCGGAAGAGTGGGTGACCATGCGCTCCCCAGTGAGAGAAGACTGATTTACGTAATACATAAAAAAGGCCGGTAGTGACCGGCCTTTTTTATAGGTTAAGCAAAAGAATTCAGTGCGCCTTGGCTACCTTGGTTTCACTGGCGGTTGTCTCTTCACGCCGCCCGTAGCGCTGTGACAATACCGCACATACCATCAGCTGGATCTGATGGAACAGCATGATGGGTAGCAGAATGGCACCCATGCTACTGCCAGCGAATAACACCTTGGCCATCGGCACGCCAGTCGCCAGACTCTTCTTGGAGCCGCAGAAAACCACTGTGATCTCGTCTTCTTTGTTAAAGCCCAACAGGCGCGCCGTATAGCGGGTAATCAGCAGCGCCAGCGTGAGGATTACCGAGCAGACTGCAGCAAGGCCCAGCAAAGCGGTCAGTGGAATGGATGACCAGAGGCCTTCAAGAATGGCAGCGCTGAACGCAGTATAGACAACAAGCAGAATGGAGCCCTGATCGACAAACTTGAGGCTGGACTTGTGTTTGTCGACCCATCCGCCAATCCAGCGGCGCAGGATTTGACCCGCAATAAAGGGAACCAGAAGCTGAAGGAAAATCTTGGTAATGGCATCTAGGGTGGACATGCCGTTGGTGTCTCCACTGCTTTGCGTGTCCAGCAGCAGGCTTACCAGTAGCGGCGTCAGGAACACACCAATCAGGCTGGACGCCGAGGCACTGCACACGGCGGCAGGCACGTTGCCGCGGCCCATTGAAACAAAGGCGATGGAAGACTGTACGGTTGCCGGTAGGGCACACATATACAGTACGCCCATGTAAAGCTCAGGCGTGACGAGGGGCGAAAGCAGCGGCTTGAGCGCCCAGCCCAGCAGCGGGAATAACAGGAAGGTGCAGCAGAAGATCAGGAGATGAAGGCGCCAGTGGGTAACGCCCGCTACAATGGCCTCGCGTGACAGCTTGGCGCCATGCAGGAAAAACAACAGGCCAATGGCGATGTTGGTGATCACATTGAGTACCCCGGCAGCGGCTCCGCTACAGGGAAAGATGCTAGCCAACGTGACGGTTGCTATCAGGTACAACGTAAAGTTGTCGGGTAAAAAGCGTGGACGAGCCATTCACATCTCTCGAACAGTTGTTGAGTCTGACTTCGCAGTCTACTGTGGTGTGATTATTCCGACTAACGTCAAAAAGGCTTTCAATGTCGCCTAACGGACAATCCGCTGAATTACGCCGGCAGATTCCTTCTCTCAAAGCGCTGCCTCGCCCGGTTTATGCCCGGGCCGAGTCGCTGGCACGTGGCTCCTGGACGCCTTGGCATAGTCATCCGTGGGCGCAGCTCTCCTACGCCATCAAGGGGGTGCTTTCGGTGCACACTAGCGCGGGTAGTTTTGTCGCACCTCCTCAGCGGGCCGTGTGGATTCCGGCGGGGCTGGAGCATGAGGTGCGCTCTTCAGCCGAGGCTGAAATGCGCAGCCTCTACCTAGGACCGCAGCTATTGCCGAACCGGGGGGCCGAGTGTCGGGTACTGAGCGTCAGTTTGTTGTTGCGCGAACTGATAAGAACGTTCACAACCTTTCCCGTCGAGTACGATGAAGAGGGTGGTGAAGGGCGCCTGGTCGAGGTGCTGATCGATCAACTGGCAATCGCGCCTCATATGGCGTTATCGCTGCCATTACCAGCAGATGCTCGACTGCGCCGATTGTGTGAACACTTGCAGCAAGCGCCGGATGATCAGCGCACCCTGGCGGAGTGGGCATTACTGCTGGGGGCTTCCGAAAAAACCCTGAGTAGACATTTTCAGCGGGAAACCGGTCTTACCTTCAGAGCCTGGCGGCAGAAGCTGCGTCTGCTAAGCGCACTGACCCTGCTTGAGCGGGGCGACAGTGTCACGGCGGTAGCTTTGAGTTGCGGCTATGATTCGCCGTCAGCCTTTATCGCTGCGTTTCGAGCGCAGTTCGGAACAACGCCGGGTGACTTCTTTACCCTCTGATGGAGCCCTCGATGGTTTCGCTGTTTTATCTGTGCGATCTATTTGGCGTTGCTGTTTTCGCTATTACCGGCGCCCTGATGGCCGGGCGCAAAGCAATGGATCTGTTTGGTGTTCTGGTAGTGGCCCTGGTAACTGCACTGGGTGGCGGAACCCTGCGAGACGTGATTCTGGGGTTGCATCCGGTAAGCTGGATACGGGACGACACCTACATTGCAGTGGTTGTCTTTGCCACTTTAGGTACGGTGCTGTGGGTACGTCTGACGCGACCGATACCGGAAAAAGCGCTTCTGATCGCCGATGCATTTGGTCTGGCAGTGTTTACCGTGATCGGAACGGAAGTCGCCCTGCGTCAGCAGGTACCTTTAAGCACAGCCGTCATCATGGGTGTCATGACCGGTGTGGCTGGTGGTGTCATCCGAGACATTATCTGCAATGACATTCCACTGATCTTTCATAAGGAGATCTACGCTACACCCTGTATTCTCGGCTCGCTGGTATATATCGGGTTGAACCGCCTGGCGCTGCCGGCAGAGCTAGTCACAGGCGTTGGGATGCTAGTGGTGCTTCTTATTCGCCTTGCCGCGATCCGTTGGCATTTCGCCTTGCCTCGCATGCAGTTGCTTGACCGTAACCGGTAGTGCTCAAACCAGAAAGATCTCCCAAGGCCGAAACAGGCGCGACAATACATGGGATGGCAGGATAGGCTCTGGCGCCGGGCCGTTGGCTGTGTTGAATGCCTCGACAGCATAGCGCTTAGCGGCAAGACTGGACTCATCCAGCGGCAGCCGTCGAGCCCGCTCCCAGGGAAAGCGGTCATCACCCGGACGGAGCCATTGCCATGCCCAAAGCGGGACTTCAATACAGCGAGCCCCTGTGACTACACAGGCAAAGCTGGCGGCACGGCCTGTCGCTTCGTGATCGGCATGACCATCCTCGCGCCAGGCGGTGAACACCGTATCGGTCGACTTGATGAGTGCCGCCAGTTGTTCGCTAAGCCGTTGTTCTTCATTGCTGGCGATGCCGTCGGAAAAGTCCAGCCGGCAGATGTCTACGGACTCCAGGCACAGCCGTCGGCTGGCTTCACGACTTTCCGGCAGGGTAGGTACATGGAAAACCGGTTGGCTGCCCAGTCCTTGCTTGTATTCACCCCGTGTTACGCTGACTAAAAGAACTTTGCGCCCCAGCTCGGCAAGCTGGGCCAACAAGCCGCCACAGCCCAGAATTTCGTCATCCGAATGAGGCGCAATGATTACGGCCCGTCGACCTGGCGGGACCAAATGATTGGCATCAACTTCCGGAATTCCGGCAAATCGGGGCCAGGCGGCCCACTCCTGCGCAGAGGCGCTTTTTTCCTCCAGGGTGCGGGTATTGAGCGTCGTCATATCGCTGTTCCTCGTGCGAGGCCACTACCTCGCATAATGCCGAACTGATATTGGGCGCTTTTGAGGCACATCAACAGTACAGGCGAATCATTTACTCCATACCTAACGTTTTTCGCTGCGCAGCGGTAATCCTCTGGCGCACGGTTGCGTAATCTGCCCAAGGATCATCTTGCCGATGATCCAAATGGTCGAACAGCGTTTCCAGTGTCCACTGGTCGCCTCGTTCAAGTGTTTTCAGCTCCTCACGGCCTATAGGGACCGATACGCCTAGACCTGGGCGTGCCCGTAGCGAATAGGCCGATACCGTAGTAGCACCTTCGCGATTGCGCAGGTAATCGATAAAGATCTTGCCGACTCTGTTCTGCGCGCCCATCTTGGCGGAGAAGCGCTCTGGAATAACCGCCGCCATATGCTGAGCAATGGCCTGTGCAAAGTCTTTCACGCTATCCCAGTCATCTCTGCGTTGCAGAGGAACAACAATGTGCAGGCCCTTGCCGCCACTGGTCTTGATAAAGGCTTTGAAGCCCAGCTCATCCAGTAGGGTCAGCAACAGCTCCGTTGCCTCCAGCATCTGTTTCCAGGGCAGTTTGGGATCAGGATCAAGATCGAAGATCATGCGATCCGGTTTACCGATCTGGTCAGCCCTGGCGTTCCAGGTATGCAGTTCGACTGTGCCCATCTGCGCAGCGCCCAGCAGTGCCTCAAGGCTATCAATCACCATAAGCGGTGCATGGCCTGGATCCAGAGCCGGGTCCAATTCGCGGATATGCGGGATTGCCAGGGTTTGCTTGTGCTTCTGGAATATCTGTTCGCCTTTGATGCCTTCAGGAGTCCGTACCAAGGCAACCGGCCGGTTTTTTAAGTGTGGCAACATCCATGGCGCAATACGCTCATAGTACTCTGCGACGTCTAGCTTGGTGGTTTTTGAAGACGGATCGATAACGCGCTCTGGGTGGCTGATGCGCACGCCTGCGACTTCAGCACCCTCTTTTTTCGTTAAGGCTAACGCTTTCTTTGGCGCAAGGGACGAAGCCTTACGCGGGACGACCTGCGCCTGTTCGAGCCCAATATCCTGAGCCGGCTTGTCTTGCCGCAACCCATGGAAAACACCCTGGCGTACAATTCCGTCGTTGGTGATAGCTGCAAACGCTACTTCACACAGTAATTCCGGCTTGAGCCATGTAACGCCGCGGGCTTGAGCACCCCGAGGCGGGTTCTTAAAGGGGGAGGTGTCAGTTGTGTAGGGCTGCATATGCTCATGGAGTGCAGCCAGGCTTTCCCGGGTAAATCCCGTTCCGATCTTTCCTGCAAAGCGTAGTGAGCCGTCCTTGTCATGCAGGCCGATCAGCAGCGCGCCAAAATGACTTCTTGCTCCCTGGGGTTGGGTATAGCCGCCAATGACGAACTCCTGCCGGCGCTTGCACTTAAGCTTGATCCAGTCGTTGCTGCGCCTGGAGGTATACGGGCTGCCAGCACGTTTTCCAATGACGCCTTCCAGGCCAATGGCGCAGGCACTTTCCAGTATCTTGTTGGCGGGTACGTCGAAGGCTTCCGAATACCGTATGACGTAAGACTGGGTGGTATCCAGTACGGCTTTGAGAGCACGACGACGTTCTTCGAGTGGATAACTGCGCAGGTCCGTACCGTTACAGAACGGCATATCGAACAGGTAGTAGAGGATGGTGGTGTTTCGGCCGGTATCGAAAGCGTTTTGCAGGGCCTGGAAATCAGAGACGCCATTGTCGTCGAGTACGATAATTTCGCCATCAAGCCAACCATTATCCAGGCCAAGTGTTGAGAGAGCCTTTGCCTGTTCTGGCAGACGATGGGTCCAGTCTTTGCCGTTGCGTGTGATAAAGCTGACCTTGCCATCATTAATACGGGTCAACAGGCGATACCCGTCAAACTTGATCTCATAGAGCCAATCGCCTGCTGGGGGCGCGTCGACCAGCGTGGCCAGTTGGGCTTCGACCACTTCAGGCAGTGCCAAAGGCGCAGCGGAAGATGTTGCCTTTGCCGCCGTGGTACGGGCCCGCCTGGGTTTTGCTGGCTCCGCTGCCTTAGCAACAGGCGCCGCTGCTTTGCCCAGTCGCGGTAAAGTCTTCTCGCTCAGTACGCTGTCAGGTAGAGCCTCGGTTACGTCATATTCGCTATGAGGTTTGGCGTCATCGTCTTTTTCCTTGATCAGCAGCCACTGCTCTTTTTTGCCGTTGCCATGCAGGCGCGTGCGCACCAGCGTCCAGTTGCCCTTGAGCTTTTCGCCTTGCAGCTCGAACTTGAGCTTGCCCGCCGCATAATCGGTAGCTGCATCGCCATGGGGTATCCAAATGCCACGATCCCAGACGATGACGTCTCCGCCACCGTATTCGCCTTCTGGAATGCTGCCCTCAAAGGTGCCGTATTCGATCGGATGATCTTCAACGTGAACAGCCAGGCGCTTTTCCTTGGGGTCATAGCTGGGACCTTTGGGAATGGCCCAACTCTTCAAGGTGCCGTCCAGCTCCAAACGAAAGTCATAATGCAGCCGGCGTGCATCATGTTTCTGAATGACGAACTGTAGCGCTTCGGGCGAGGTGCGCGTATGGGGCGCATTGCCTTCAGGCTCTGCAGTCACCTTGAAGTTTCGCTTACGGGAGTACTCGCTCAGCGGGTTCGCCATGGCCGGGTTCCTTATTTGGCTGATTTACGGCCTTTGGGTGAGGCGGTACCTGACGAACGTCGGGTGGTGCTGGTGCGCTTTGGCTTTGCCTTGGGGGGTTGGGCTTTTTCTTCGTCGCTCTCGGGCGGCGTGCGTGTGCCTCTCAGGCTACGTTTGAGCAGCTCGGTAAGGTCAATGACATCGGCCGTACGTTTGGGTGCTTCCTGTTCAGGCGCTTCAAGCGTTTCGAGCTTGCCCTCACGTACCTTGCGCTCAACCAGCTTCATGACGTTGTCTTCGAAGGTGTCATGGTATTGCTCTGGATCCCACGACTCGGTCATGTCTTCAACCAGGCGCTCGGCCATGTCGATCTCGCGCTTGGACACCTTGGCGTCCAGGTCTTCAAGGCCCACGTCCTCGGCTGAGCGAACCTCGTTGGCCCAGCGCAAGGTGTTGAGCACGAGCGTATCGCCCAAGGGCATGATCACAGCAAGGTGCTGCTTGGTGTGCATCACGACGTTGGCTACGCCAACCTTGCCGGTGCGTTTGAGTGTCTCTCGCAAAAGGATGTATACCTTCTCGCTGTGTTTCTCAGGAGATAGAAAATAGGGCTTTTCGAAGTGCAGGATGGAAATCTCGCTGGCCTCGACAAACGCCAGAATGTCGATCGTCTGGGTGGCTTCCGGCAGGGCGTTGTGAATCTCCTCGTCGCTAAGCACGACATACTCGCCTTTTTCGTGCTCGATACCTTTGACGATGTTTTCCCGGGAGACCTCTTTGCCCGTATTCTTGTTGACGCGCTTGTAGCCCACCGGGTCCATGCTGCGCTTGTCCAGCCAGTCGAAATCGATTCCATGGCTGGAGGTGGCGGATACCAGGGAAACCGGAATATTGACCAATCCAAAACTGACGGCGCCTTTCCAAATCGAACGTGGCATACCGGTTACCTCCAGGTGTGTGCTTTCCAGTTTTGAGTTGGCCGCTGCGTCCGAGGTTCCAAAGCGCCATGACGGACGGGGAACCAGATACGTTTCAAAGGCTCTACCCGTGACTGTCGAGGCAAAGCGCGCCTGCTATACACTGGCAGCGCATGGCCTCCTGGCTTACCGATTGAGTGAATTGAATGGATAGTGTGGATTCGAGCGTGTTGCGCAGCGCCTTGGCTTGGCGTCGGGAAGGGCATCGCGTTGTGTTGTTTACGGTGGTTCAGACCTGGGGAAGCTCCCCGCGTCCACCGGGTGCCATGTTGGCTCTGCGGGACGATGGTCGTGCTGCCGGCTCGGTTTCTGGTGGCTGCATCGAAGATGATCTGATTGCACGCATGCATGATGGCCGGATTCCCGAAACTGGAATAGAACTCATCACCTACGGTGTGACGCAGGAGGAGGCCGCTCGGTTCGGGCTTCCCTGTGGCGGAACGCTGCGTTTGGTGCAGGAGCCTTTAGGTGATCCACAGTGGATTGCCGAACTACTGAGCCGCTGTGACAATCACGAGCTGGTGGCCCGGCAGCTTGAGCTTGGCACCGGAGCCGTTCAGTTATTTCCGGCGCAGGCGGACGACGCCCTGCATTTGGATGGGCAGACCTTGCGTGTCGTCTATGGACCGCGTTGGCGATTGCTGTTGATTGGCGCAGGTCAGCTGTCCCGCTACGTTTCCGAAATGGCTCATATGCTGGATTTCGACGTGTTGATCTGCGATCCGCGGCAGGAATTCAACCACGGCTGGGAGACTTCAAAGGCGCGTTTCGTCCCGGGTATGCCAGACGATGCGGTGCTTTCCATTGTTCCTGATGAGCGGACGGCGATCGTGGCGCTGACTCACGATCCGCGTCTGGATGACATGGCGCTTCTAACCGCGCTCAAGTCCTCGGCTTTCTATGTCGGCGCGCTGGGCTCGTTGGGTAACAGTCGCAAGCGTCGGGAACGCTTGGCCTTGTTTGATTTGAGCGAGGATGAAATCGATCGCTTGCACGGCCCTATTGGCCTGCATATCGGTAGCCATACGCCGGCCGAGATTGCTGTTTCACTGCTGGCCGAAGTGATCGCTGTAAAAAATGGTGTTGCGCTGACGCAAAAGAAACAGCCCAAGCCTGTTGTCGATCAAGTGGCCTGACGTGGCTGATTCGCTGTGCGTGATCGTGATGGCGGCCGGGCAGGGCAGTCGCTTTCGCGCCCAGGCCGGGACTGACAAGCTGCTGGCCAGGTATGAAACTGGGGTAGGCGAGTCGACCCTCGTGCTTCAGCAAACTTTGCGCAACCTCAAGGGTATCGGGCAGCGGCGGGTGGTCGTGACCCGACCGGATAATGGAGAGGTGGCGGCTCTCGCCAGACGCGAAGGCTTTGACGTACTGGCCGTACAAACCCAAGGGATGGGCGAAACACTGGCGCAGGCGATTGCGGCCGAGCCAAATCATCGAGGCTGGTTGATCGCCTTGGGCGACATGCCGTTTGTACAGCCGGAGACGTTCCGCCAGATAGCCGAGGCGGTGTCAGAGGACGTGATTGCCGTGCCGTTCTGCTCTCTAAAGAACAGCGTTTCACCAGCATCCAGTAATTCTCCAGACGGTACTCTGGTGGTCGGCACTCCGGTGGCCGGCAACCCGGTGGCCGGCAATCCGGTGGCGTTTGGCCGTCGTTACTTCAAGGCGTTGTGTGCGCTCACGGGCGACCGTGGCGGGCGAGGGCTGTTTGGGCAAGGTGAGCTACGCTGGGTAGAGTGCAGTGATCCCGGCATCTATCGTGACGTGGATGTGCCTGACGATTTGAAGCGCACCTGACGGTACGTAAGCTCTTTCCAATCGAACTTGCGCGGCGGCTGCCTTTCATAACGGAAATGCGCACTTCGTTTCGTGGGAGCATCCATGAGGTCAGATATCCAACCGGTTCTCGATTATTTGAAAGAGTACGACATGCTGCTGGTGACAGCCGAGTCCTGCACGGCAGGGCGGGTCATTCACCTGCTGTCTGAAATTCCAGGCAGTGGATCCTGTCTTGATGCCGGTTATGTCGTTTATTCTCCTGCTGCCAAGCAGCGTTTGCTGGGCGTTCACCCGTACACGATCGATACGTTCAACCTGACCAGTGAAGAGGTGGCGCGGGAAATGGCCATCGGTGCCCTGCATGACAGTGATGCAGCGGTCGCCATCTCTAACACGGGGCTTGCAGGCCCGGATGGAGTAGATGGAATACCCCCTGGCACCGTATGCTTTGGCTGGGGCTTTCGTTATCAGGGCGAGCTGGTAGTCTTCTCCCGAACCGAGCGGTTCTTTGGTGGCCGGGAGGACGTGCAATTGGCAGCAGCCGTCTACAGTTTGACGAATATTCCATTATTCCATGCACGACTATTACGCGGAGAGAGAGGCTAAACGCATGTCAGACGATTACGAATCCATTCAGCGTGACATTATCAAGGCACTCGAAATACCCACCGAATTCGATGCCCAGCGTGAGGCCGAGCTGCGTATCAAGTTTCTCAAGGATTACCTGATCAGGACCGGCATGGAAGCCTATGTGCTGGGCATTAGCGGAGGGGTAGATTCCTCGACTGCCGGCCGTCTCGCCCAGTTGGCCGTCGAGCAGGCTCGTAGTGAAGGTCACAACGCCCGCTTCATTGCCATGCGGCTGCCCTATGGCGTGCAGAAGGATGAAGAAGATGCCCAGCGCGCATTAGGCTTCATTCAGGCGGACGAGGTGCTGACCGTGAATATCAAGCCGGCTACCGACGGGATGCTGCAGGGCTTGCAGGACAGCAAGCTGGCCTTTCGTGATGAAGGGCAGCAGGATTTCGTTATGGGCAATGTAAAGGCGCGTCAGCGCATGATTGCTCAGTATGCGGTGGCGGGTGCCCGCAAGGGGCTGGTCATCGGGACTGACCATGGTGCTGAAGCACTGATGGGGTTCTACACGAAGTTTGGCGACGGTGCCTGCGACCTGACTCCGCTGCATGGGTTGAACAAGCGCCGTGTACGCATGATTTGCGAATACCTGGGTGCGCCTGACAATCTTGTGCACAAGGTTCCCACGGCGGATCTGGAATCACTGTCGCCCGGTAAGCCGGACGAAGAGGCGTTTGGCATTAGCTACGCCGAAATCGATGATTTCCTTGAAGGCAAGAAGGTCAGTGACCATGCCTATCAGGTTATTTTCAAATACTACAGCGGTTCGCATCATAAGCGAGCCCTACCTGTTACACCGTATTCCTGAGACCAAACAAAAGGCCCGCATTATGCGGGCCTTCTGTTAGGACAATACTCAATCAGCTGAGCTGGGCCTTGAGTTCGTCACTCAACATCGTCTTGATCTTGACGAGGTGCTCTTCCTCATGGCGCATAGGCACCTCGAAGCTGGAAGCAATATTGGGATGGTTCGCCTGGCGAGCCAGCTCGATTAGCAACTCCCATGCAGCATTGTCTGTCAGCTCGATGGTCAGCATGGCATTAAGGCATTGCGCCATGTTGGTTCTGGGATCGGTCAATACCTGGATAATCCCCTGAGCCATGGTGCCAGAGACATGGGCGCAGGGCGTCATGGCAGTAGGGTCCGCACCCAGTGTTTCGATGGACTCACGTAGCAGCTGCATGTGCTCGGCTTCCTGCTGCTGGATAGTCCTGAGCGTTTCCAGCAGTTCCGGACGAGCATCCGGTGCTGCGGCGACCTTGGCAATGAAGGCTTCATACAGACGAACCCCGGTGCGCTCGTAGGCCAGGCGCTCGCCCAGCTTGTCGAGAAGCAATTCAGGGTTTTTACCCATCATTTTGTCCAGGCCGGTTTTCAGTACGCCTTTCACCGAGCCAGGTGGAGGAACGGAGCCGACCTGCTCATCAATAGCTTCATGCTCACGAATGAACTTGACGCGCTCTTCAGTAATGCGCGAGGCATCGCCTGGGGGGATATCCTGGCGGAACTGCTCAGTAGCCTCAATTTGTCTTTTGGTGTCCTCGGGGGACATTTGTGCGCCGGTGCGATTCAACCCCATGGGTGCAGAAGTAGTCATGGCGAGTCCTCAAGGTTTACGGAAGAGTTCGGTGCCGGGTGTCCAGATATAACCTGCCGAGGCCATATCCGAAGGGATACCTTCTGAGTTCAGGTGGTTGCGGTAATCCTGAGAAGCCCTGTCTTCCTGTTCTTTTGGTACGTAATGGATGCCGTGGGCGCGCAGGTCGATTTCTTTCGAAAGGGTCTCGCGTACAAAATCGCGGTTGCGCTTCAAGGGGCGCATTTTGGGCAGCTCGCCAACCAGCACTTCAGCCGGATCGCGACGCTCGTATTTCTTGAACAGGTCACAGGCAAATTCCAGGTGGCCCAGTTCGTAATCCAGGAAGCGCTCCCACAGGGCCTTGATGCGCGGGTTCTCTTCCTGTTCGGCACAACTCGCGTAGGCATACACTTCCATCGCCTCATGAACCAGCCACTTTTCCATGAAGGTTTCGCTGGCATCCATGAGGGACTCATATTGGGTCACATGCTGCTCTTCAACCGAAGCGATTTCCGCATACAGCGCGCGTGCAACCGGATCGGCAAACGTGTTGCCGATATTCATGTAATAATCGTGAGTCTGGTATTCCGAGCTGGTAATCATCGCCGCATGGATCTTAGTGATCAGCTGCGCGGTAGTTTTGTCATAGCTGTCACGTACATCGTCACTGGGATTCCGGTGGTGCTGGCTGGTCGGACGACCCGGAATGATGTCCGTGTACCCTTGCAGGATATTGTTCGGATCCTTGCCCTCCAGTCGGTCATACATGGCCGAGTAGCGATACAGGTGATCGAAGTCTTCCAGAAGTCCGAAGCGGTATGACTGTGCCTGGTAGGGGTCAGGCTCGTTCTGGGCGACTGCCGCCGTAACTTCAATAGCCACCTGCTCGTAGGCAATGGTCGTTTCCAGCGGGGAGTGGTCACCTGAGATCAGCCAGTTGATGGCGGTAGCCTGATGCTGCTCTACGCGGCGGATATGGGCCAGATGAGGTTGCAGCTCCTTGTGGAATCGCGCGCCGATATGCTTGAGCCGAAGGGCCTCGGTTTCAATGCCGTTCATGAGAATGATGCGGATGCGAGTCGTCGCATCGTCATCCAACTTGCTGATCGGCCGAGTGGCCATTTCACGCCAGGTAAACCGCTGCTTATCCAGCGGCGTGCCTTTCATATCCAGAAGTCCAGCAAATGTATCCATCTTGTCCCCCAGGTTTAATCGCTTCGGGAGAGGGTTAATTCCCTTTATCGCCTCGTCAGTAATAGTCACGGTTGCACACAATAGTGGCACCTGAGGATGGACTCTTGAGGCGTCATAGCATTCCTCTTGCCACAAAATAACTGACCAGTGGAATGTACTTTGAGGAAACTTTATTTTTAGATCTGATTAGTCCACTTATGACTCAAGAGTCGACTAGGCTGTTGTATAAATCTTGTATAAATTCAGTCGTCTCGCTATAGACATATGGCGCTTCATTGCTAACAGAGCGCTCTAGAATGGGATTTGAAGGTATTATGTCTGTGGGTATGTATTTTTCAGTCGGTCATAATGCGATGGTTGGCGAGAACTTTGTGAGAAGGGCAGTTGACTAAACAGAAGTGGATAGCGAAGAAACTAAGGCGTTGTGCATTATTTAATACAAGAGTTGTAAAACTTTAAGTAATAACAGCCGCTTATGTATTTCGGATTTAGCCGCGTAAGTTGGAAAGTTCGCTTCGCTTAACTAACTTCTACCCTGACCAAAAGGTGAAGAGACATGACTACTCGTCAAGAACATCTGATCGACTGGCTCAAAGATGCCCATGGCATGGAACAGCAGGCAGACAAAATGCTGAAGGGCCAGCTGGAACGTCTTGAGAATTATCCTAAGCTCTCCGCCCGTATTCAGCAGCACATCGAAGAAACCCAGTCCCAGCTTCAGCTGATCGAAGGCTGCCTGACCCGTCTGGGGACCAGCCCCTCCACCATGAAGGACTTTACCGGTAAGTTCATGGCCATGGGGCAGGCGATGGGCGGCATGTTCATGACTGACGAAGTGGTCAAGGGGTCCATGGCCAGTTATGTCTTTGAGAACGTCGAGATCGCCATGTACACCGTGCTGATCTCTGCCGCCGAAGCGGCTGGCGATCTTGAAACCAAGCGAGTGTGCGAGCAGATCCTGCCGCAGGAAATTGCCATGGCCGAGTGGGTGAGAGAGCATCTGCCGGAAGTCACCATGGCGTTCATGGCGCGCTCCGAAGCCGGTGAAACTGCCAAGAAGTAAGTATTCTGTTGTATCGAGGGCCAACCATACGGTTGGCCCTTTTTGTTGCATGCTTACTGTGTCGGGGCCGCGTTCCGCGCTGTCCAGGGATTGGTCTCAAGACTGTTGTGAATGGCTGTCGAGCAGAGTGCAGCGTGGCCGGTCGCTACGCTGATCTGCTTGAGTGATTTGATGACATCGCCTGCGGCATACAGGCCTGGAATGGAAGTACGCAGGTGTTCATCAACAATTAATGCTCCCGTATCGTCGGCTTCGGCGCCCAGGCGTATGGCCAGCTCGGAACGGACTCTGGAGCCCAAAGACGGGTAAACGATGTCGAACCGATGGATCTCGCCCTTGCAGGTCCTGAGTTCTACCTGCTGGTCTTCCAGCAGGCGGATGCCTTCAACGCGATCACTGATCAGGCGAATGTCATAATGTTCGGCCAGAGCAAACGCTTCCTCACAGGCCTTTGGCTCTCCGTGTACGACAACGGTCACCCGATTCGTAAACGTGCGCAGGAATACAGCGTGTGAGATGGCACATTCTGCCTCGCCATACACCGCCACATTATCACCATTGATCTCGTAGCCATCACAGATTGAGCACAGGCGCACGGAAGATGCTGCAATGGCCTCGTACACACTAGGCATATCGGGCAATTCATCCTTTATACCGGTGGCCAGCAATACGCGACGCGTCAACACGCTCTGGCCATTGAAGAATACTTCGAAACCTTCTGGGCGCTGTTGAATGTCATCGACTCGGGCATTTTCGAAACGAGCACCATAGGTCGTTGCCTGCTCCCGCAAACGCTCCAGCAGACCTTTGCCCGAAATGCCGGGTGGAAAGCCAGGATAGTTATGAGAAAGGGGAATCAAGGCGGCACGACTGGCACCGTCGTCGACGATCAGCGTCTTGCGGTGAAAGCGTGCCAGGTAGATGGCAGCTGTAAGGCCCGCTGGCCCTGCACCCACGATAACGCAATCCAGCTCATCGGCTGCGCTGGCACCCGTAATGGACTCAGGTTGGTCAAATATCTGCTCATAATCTTTCATGATGGGGAGGCCCTGTTGCGTATGGTTAAGATCACACCCAGTAGGGCTGTCGACCACCTATGAGAAGTAGAAGGCTGCGCACGTTTGAAAGTTCTCCACAATTATTATTGTCTGGCGTGCGGTAGGATTACTCCGATGCTTTCTGATCGTCTTCTTTCTCCTGCATCTTTACTCCTAGACGCCTCACAGCGGGTAGCCATTCCTTGTTGCCGCAGCAGTCGCACTCCTGATCTTCAGGCGCAGGGTTGCACTCCGTTACGTGACCGCATCGTGAGCAGGCATAGTGGCTATTGACCTGGATACGCTCACTCATTTCATCGTCTGGCGTTGGCAGCAGCCAGAGTCCATAGTGCGGCGTACGGTATTTAATCAGGCTGAAGTGGCCGGATGACTCCAGGTAGACACGGCGAACCTCGCCCAGATGCTGGATATTCTGCGCGCGCAGCTCCGAGTGAATACGCTCGGGTGAGAGGCGGGCCTTGACCATGTTATCGATGACCAGACGGCCATCCTTGACGAGAATGGTTGAGTCCCCCTGGGTCGCCACTTCTACCGAGCGTCTCTTGAACGAAAGAAACGACAGGCCTCGCTGAAAAATCAGAGCCGTCAGCAAGAGGACCGCAGCAGGCAGGATGCCTTTTTCCGGTGTCTGCAGGGGCACACCAATCGCCGCACCCAGCGTAATCATGACGGCCAGTTCCGAGATGCTGAGTTGAGCGGCGACACGGCGGCCCATCATGCGCATCATCATGAGCAGAAGCAGGTAGATCACACCGGTACGCAGCACCACCTCAATCATGAACGACCACTGCGTATCGCCCAGCAGAATACGGTGCCAATCCCAGGATGTAATGTTCAGCATTCAGTCCTCCAGCTCTACAGCGGCTGGCATCCAGCGCTCAGCCTTACAGTATTCGCAGGCACATTGCGGTTCTTGCTGAGTCTTGAGTGTGTACCCGCAGCTCGTACAGGAAAAATGGTCCCGGCTGGCTACTGCTTCCCGCAACTCGGTGTCGATCTCCGGAATAATAGAAAGCCCAGGGCAGGGCTGGTCAGTCAGTACGATGGAAATGGAGCCGGAAGGCTCGATATAGACGCGGCTGAGCTGGCCCAGGTGCTGAATGTTGCGCATGCGCAGTAGTGCAAAGATTTTTTCCCGAGACAGGACAGTCTTTCGCAAGACATCCAGTTCCAGTCGCCCATTGGTGATGGCAGTCATCACACTGCCCGAGACAGCATGGTTTACCTTGGGATGGCGCATGGTCAGGCGTGCAGTCACTCGTTGGAAGATAATGACGCCTGCCATGATGATCAGAGGCGGTAACATTCCGCGCTCTTGAGACTGTAGTGGTACACCAATCGCACCGGCCAGGGTAACGACTACGGAGAGTTCGAAGAGGGTATATTGGGAGGCCACGCGTCGTCCCAGGAGTCGCATGGCCATCATGATCAGAACATAAGTCAGCCCAGCCCGAATGACTACTTCTATCAGAAACGTCCAAGGTGTTTCGCCGAAAAGTATGCGGTGCCAGTCTGCCAGGGAAAATTGCTTAGCTTGCATAACGGCCTCAACATCAATACGCCATGTTTGAAGCAGAAAATGGCAAATCGGTTCGCTTGCTCCGACGAGGCGGTAACCCTTTGATCGATTAATGACCGTTTGTCGAGGCGGGCATGACGCGCTCAAGGCACAAAACTGTAAAATACCGACCTTTTATGGCCGGCTTGTTGAGCACCTCCTGGATTATGAACTGCACGCTGGAAGCCTCTTCCCTTGATCCCGTTCCTATGCCATCGCTGTCGTCAGATGTCTTGAACGATATGGTGTTCGAGCTTCTACCGGCCGCTGCGTTCGTCTGTGACGCAACGGGCGCCATTGTTCGTTATAACCGCAAGGCAGCAGAATTCTGGGGGCGGGAGCTTGTCCCTGGCGAAACCTACTACATCGGGATCGATCGAATTTTTCATGTCGACGGACGTGTGATGCAACCCGAAGAGTCGCCCATGGCCAGCGTGCTGCGCACCGGTGCTCCGGTGCGCAATCATGAGTTGCGAGTTCAGAGCCTGGCGGGGCAGGAGCATTGGGCACTGATCAATATTTCGCCGATTTTTGACGAGATCGGGCAGATCAAAGGTGCCATCAACTGCTTTCAGGATATTACCGAGCGCAAGGAAAGCGAGCGGAAATTGCAGGAAAGTCAGGCTTTTCTTCAAGCTATCGTTGATGCAACGCCCGAGTGCATCAAGATCGTAACCGAAGACGGCTCGCTGATGCAGATGAACGGGGCCGGCCTTGCCATGATTGAGGCCGACTGCCTTGAAGCGGTACAGGGGGCTTGCGTATTCGATCTCATCGTGCCCGAGCATCGGGAGATATGGATCGCGAATCACCTGCGCGTGTGTAATGGTGAGCAGCTCAGCTGGACCTACGACATCATTGGCTTGGCTGGCTCCTGGGTAAACATGGAAACCCATGCGGTTCCGCTGCGCCTGCCGGATGGTCGTAGAGTTCACTTGGCCGTGACCCATAACATCACCCAGCGGATAAAAGACGAGCAAGCCTTGCGCGAAAGCGAGCGGCATTTGAGTGAGCTGCTCGATGGGCTTGCCGTGGCCGTTTACACCACCGACGCGAAGGGTTACCTGACCTTTTACAACGAAGCCGCAGTGGAGCTTTGGGGCTATCGTCCCCGCTTGGGCCAGGCCCAGTGGTGTGGCTCGTGGAAAATGCAGTGGCCGGATGGTCGTGAGCTGAACCATGATGAATGCTTCATGGCTGAAGTACTTAGCGAAGGTAAGGCCATACAAGGTGGAGAGGGCTTTATTCTGCGGCAGGATGGCTCGCGTGTTCCATTCGCGGCGTACCCGTCCCCCTTGCGTAACGCGCAAGGTGAAATCACTGGCGCCGTCAACATGTGTGTGGATATCAGCCGCCACAAGAAGGCGGAGGCTCAGCAGCGTGAGCTTATCAACGAGTTGAACCACCGGGTGAAAAATACGCTGATGACGGTGCAGTCCATTGCAACCTATAGCCTGCGTAGCGCAAATGCCGAGTCTCGATTCCGCGAAACATTCGATGCCCGTTTGCTGGCCTTGAGCAAGGCCCACGACCTGCTGACCCATGAGCAATGGCAAGGGGCTCAACTCCGAGCGGTAATCGAGCAGGAGATTGCACCTTATACTGAGCAGGAAAAGTCTGACCGCATTGCGCTTTTTGGCAGTGATTATGCGCTTGAGCCTCGAGAAGCACTGGCCTTGGCCATGGTCTTTCATGAACTTATCACCAATGCCGCAAAATACGGTGCACTCTCCGTCCCGGAAGGGCGCTTGCAGCTGGAGTGGTATGTCGGTAAAGATGAACATACGGGGCATGATTGCCTGGAACTCCATTGGCTGGAGCGCGACGGTCCCACTGTCGAGGCTCCCCAGACCAAAGGCTTTGGCTCTCGCCTGATCGATCGCAGCATTACGCGTGAACTGAAAGGGCGCGTCGTAACCACATTCGTACCGCAAGGCCTCGAATGTCACTTATCCATCCCGCTGTTGTGCCTGCAGGTCAGGCCCAAAGGAAGCTTCGTTTGACCACTACCCGTAAACGTGTCCTGCTTGTCGAAGACGAAACACTGATCGCCATGCTGCTGGAAGATATCCTGGATGAGCTTGGCTACGACGTGGCAGGTAGCGCGGCTGATTTTGATGAAGGCATGCGGCTGGCCAGCTCAGAAACCTTCGATCTGGCCATTCTGGATGTAAATGTAGGTGGGCGTGAAATTTTTCCGATTGCCGAGCAGCTGGCCGCGCGCGACATCCCCTTTATGTTCTCTACTGGTTATGGGGCCTACGGGTTGCCGGAAGAGTGGAAAAATCGGCCGGTTCTGGCCAAGCCGTTCAAGCCTGACGATTTGGAAAGGGCATTACAGGGCAACTTCCCTTGATGAAAACAAGAGTGAGTGATGCCTGAAGGCATCACTCATCGTCGGAATAACGTTCTTCCTGCCAGGGATCACCACGATTGTGATACCCGCGCTCTTCCCAATAGCCGGGCACATCGCTGACCCGAAACTGGATTCGCCTGATCCACTTGGCACTTTTCCAGAAGTACAGGTGGGGTACGATCAGGCGTACCGGCCCGCCGTGCTCGGTTGAGAGGGGATTGCCTTCCCAGGAGTGGGCAAGCAGGGCACCCTGAGCTGCGAAATCCTCCAGCGTCAGGTTGGTGGTATACCCGTCGTTGGAGTAGAGCAGTACAAAACGCGCGTCCGGGTGCGGCTGTACACGATCCAGCAGGTCCTGTGTGGTTACGCCCTGCCATTGATTGTCGTAGCGAGACCAGCTGGTTACACAGTGAATATCGCTGACTAATCGAGACTGGGGTTGCGCCATGAAGGCATCCCAGTTCCAATTCTGTGGGTTTTTCACTGCGCCGATTACGTTTAGCTGCCAACGCTCCCGAGTAACGGTGGGCCTGACGCCCAGATCCAGTATGGGCCAGTTCTTGACCAGATGCTGACCGGGCGGTAAACGCTCCTCTTCGGGCCGTGAAATACGGCCTGTCAGATAGCGCCCCTCACTGACCCAGCGCTCTTTGGACTGGGTCAGCTTGGTGGGTTCTGGAGGCTGGTGATCCTTCTCGTCGTCCATGCACAACTCCCATTTACGGCATGAATACCGCGCGCATGCAGTCCTCGGTCTTTTCCTTGAACATGGCATAACCGCGCGGTGAATCTTCCAGACTCATCGGGTGCGTCAGCAGGTAGGACGGATCCAGCTCGCCTTTCTGAATGTGCTCGAACAGCTTATTGGCATACCGCTGGCCTGGCTGCTGGCCGGAACGAACCGTAAGGGCTTTGTTGACGATGGCGCCCATGGGGAATTTGTCCAGGAGGCCGCCGTAAACGCCCACCACGGATACCGTCCCGCCTTTGCGACAGGCCCGAATGGCCTGACGAAGCACAGTACCGCGCTCAGTGTGCAGGTGCATCAGTTGTTTAGTCTTGTCGTATACATAATCCAGCTCGGTGCCGTGTGCTTCCATGCCGACGCAGTCGATGCAGCGGTCTGGCCCGCGCCCACCAGTCAGCTCCAGCAAGGCTTCGTGGACATTCGTGGTTTCGTAATTGATGGTAATCGCCCCGGCCTTCTTCTCAGCCAGTTCAAGGCGAGAGGCGAAGCGGTCGATAGCAATAACCCGCTCGGCACCCATCAGGTAGGCGATGCGAATAGCCATCTGGCCAACACCGCCACAGCCCCAGACGGCGACAGTATCGCCCCGCTGGATATCGGCATTATCGGCGGCAAAATAGCCAGTCGGCGCAGCGTCCGACACAAAGACTGCCTGCTCATTGGTAACGCCGTCGGGCACCTTGAACAGGTTGACGTCGGCAAAGGGCACCCGGATATACGTCGCATGGCTTCCGGCATATCCGCCAAAGGCATGGCTGTAACCAATAATGCCGCAGCACGGTTGGCCGTAGGCCAGATCTGTCGTTTCCGGGTTCGGGTTGGAGTTGTCGCAGCAGGAAAAATCGCTACGCTGACAGTGTTCGCAGTTGCCGCACCCTATGATGGAAATGGTAACAACGCGATCACCCTTCTTGAATTGGCTAATGCCGGAGCCAACTTCAACTACCTCACCCATGAATTCATGGCCGATGATGTCTCCCGGCTTCATGGCCGGCACGTAACCGCCCAGCAGGTGAAGGTCGGAGCCGCATACCGATGACATGGTGACGCGAAGAATGACATCGCGTGGATTAACGATTTCCGGGTCCGGTACGGTTTCTACTTGAAGAACGTTAGGGGCTTGCCAGGTGAGCGCGCGCATCAGTAAGCCCCTCCCTGACGAGTCTCATCGGTATGTGACGCGATGGTGCGCGGCTCGCTGATCACTTCGCCTTCCAACGGTACGGTTGCTGACACTTCATCCACCGGGACCCGTTCAACAGCACCTGTTCTCATGAGGCTGTTGGTAATCTCGCCGGTCTCCAGGAGCTGCTTCAGGCGACGCAAATCAAGATTAAGCTCACGTCCCGAGAATTGGCTGATCAGACTGGCTGCGGCATAACCCACCCGGCCGGCTGGCGGTTCGCACGCCAAAACGACCTGTAACTCCGTTCCCATGCCGTTAGGGGCATCTCTGAAGGTGAGGGTGGCTTTATGCTGAAGGTATGCTGTGGATTCGGTGCTCCAGACAATACGTTCCTGCGCAATCTCTTCCTCCAGGAACGCATTCCACTCTACTGTCCGATTCTGTGGGCCTACCGCAACCCAGCGATAGTGAGTGGCGTCCATCTGCTGGACGCGTTCGAGGCGACGCAGGAAGAGGGGGAGATTTTCAATGCTGCGTACGAAGTCGTAGACCTCGGCACGAGGCTTGCCAATGGTAATCGTGCGGGAAATCGCTTCGGCATTGGTCCAGCCGTACTCTTCCTGCAGAAGCGATTCGTATGGCGTAGGCGTAAGCGCTGCCTTGGCCTTGCAACGACCAGTGACGCCACGGGCTGTTACCAGTGCGCCCAAGGCCATTTGTGCCAGCCCCAGAAGACCGCCACGGCGAAGGCCGCCTGCCAGGAGTAAGCCACCACCTACAAGGGAAAGGGTGCGCTCGGTTCCCTGTACATTAGGCTCATTGAGTGACTGCTGGGATTTGCGTGTGGCCATTAGTGGTTCATGCAGGGCTTTCATCGTGTGTTATCTCCATATAGAACCAATCGGTATCTAAAGGGGACTCCACTGCGAGACGTCCTGTTCCCTGGTCGTTACAAAGGCTGACAAACGTTCAGGCGATGGACAGGTTTGCCGCCTGACGCTGAAAGCGTCTCAGGTGGTTATGCTGGTCAAGGAAGCCGTCTCCGCAGCGGGCACACGCCCGGTTACCTCGCTCAGTTCAACCTTTGACGTCTCGGGTAGCAGCAGACCTCCGATCAACGCCATTACGGATATCGCGATGAGATAGAACGCTGGTGCCAGGTTGCTACCGCTCTGTGCAATCAAATAGGTTGCCATGAGAGGCGCAGTACCGCCGAAAACGGTATAAGCCATGTTGTAGGTAATGGCTGAGGCGGTGTAACGCGTCCGGGTGGGGAAGACTTCTGACAGCAGTGCAGCGGTAACGACACCGGACAGTACCGCTCCGACGGCCAACAGCAGTACACCCAGAACCGACAGCAGCAGGTTACCTGAGTTGGCCATCCAGAACGACGGATAGACCACAACGATCAGTAAGGTACAGGTTGTAAATACTGTAGCCTTGCGCCCGACCCTGTCTGAAAAGAGACCTGCGAATGGGCATAGCATGGCTGCAAAAACCAGGGCAATGACGGTAACCAGAAGGGCGGAGGCGCGATCAAGCCCACCGGCTACCTGCAGGTAAGTCGCAAAGTAGGTTGTGAACATGTAGAAGGACAGGGCCGTTACGGAAATAAACGCGCCCAGCCGACAGATAGCTCCGCCATTGGACTTTAGCGTTTCACGCAGTGGCGCATGTGCTACTGCGTGTTGAGCCTCGACAGACTGGAACGCCGGGGTCTCGCCTAGCCGCAACCTCAAATATAGGCCTACGAGGCCCAGAGGCGCTGCAATAAGAAAGGGTATACGCCAGCCCCAGCTGGCCATGGCGTCTTTGGTAAGCGTAGCATCCAGACCGTAGGCCAATACGGCTGCACAGGCAAAGGCCGAGAACGTCGATACGGGTACGAAACTTCCGTACGTGGCGCGTTTTTCCCGTGGTGCATGCTCCATGACATAGGCGCAGGCACCAGCGTATTCGCCTCCGGCCGAGAATCCCTGGACGCATCGGATAACGGTCAGCAGTAGCGGAGCGGCCATGCCTATGGCGGCATAGGTAGGTAACAGGCCTATCAGCGTCGTGGCACCGGCCATCATCAGGATTGTCAGGGCCAGTATCTTCTTGCGGCCGATCCGATCGCCCAGCATGCCGAAAACGATGCCGCCCAATGGCCGGAAGGCAAAGGCGACGGCGAATACGGCAAAGGTCTTGAGCAAAGCGGCTTTCGCGTCGCCGCTGGGAAAGAATTGCTCGGCAATGATCGTTGCAAGAAAGCCATAGATGGCAAAGTCGAACCACTCGACGAAATTACCGATCGAGGCGGCGGCAATGACTTTTCGCAACGTATGGGTGTCGACGGAACCGGATGCTGCCTGGGTCATGATCACGCTCCAGAGGAAAGGGATTCGCAACGGGCAGGAAAGAGCAGGCGCACGGATTATTAGGATAGTGAGGATAGGTGGCCTGGTGGTATCAAACGCTACCGTTCTGAACTGTAAAGGCGGTTTCCCAGGCACAGTGGTCTGCCACCGACCCTTACTATTGAGCAGGCGACATGTGGGTGGCAGTGTCTCTCATCATGGCGGTCTGCTCGGAAAGGTAATGTCGACCGGCACTGTCATAGCGTGTCACTTCCACAAGTAGTGGAAGTTCGTCTTGCTCGGAAAGAGGAAGGGTAGGCAAGGGCAAGACTGCGCGCTTGGTCTCTTTAACGGGCGCTCAAAACAAGCGAATTAGTCCTACTGTGGCCATAGGCTTTATTCAAAGACTGACGGATGTTTTATTTAGCATCTGGATAATGGCTTTTTTCATTTGCACCAGATCCCATGGTTTCTGCAGATAAAGCATGCCGTCTGGTAGCTCAGGAATGGTCTCCAGATCACGTCCGGTGGTTACAATGACCGAAAGACCTGGCCAGCGTGCGCCAACCATGGTTGCCAGCTCGGCGCCCTTGATCTGCCCAGGCACTAGATGATCGGTGACGACCAGAGAGGGCTTTTCACCTGCACTGAGCATATAAACCAACGCATCATCAGCCGTCTCGAAGCTGCTGACACGACCGCCCAGTTCTTCCACGAAGCCCGATAAGATACTTTGCAGAAGTGGATCATCTTCAATCAAGACAAGCCAGTGGCCTTCAAGCAAAGCTTTAGGCTCTTCGATAACACCATTCATAACTTTGCCAGCCCAGATCAGACGCGCTTAATGCGCAATCTCTTATTTTCTCAAATTTCAGGACGCTTCGCTTTATGGGTGGACGAACGTACACCTGTAAGTTACTTGATCCAATTAACACAACGCGACATCAGTAGTGATGCAGAAGGTGTTACACCCTAAGCGCACTGCGTGAAGATGCCATTAACAAGTGCAACGTCTGGCTGTTTCTACGGTTTCCCATCCTGTCCGCTCCGGCTGTCTATGCAGGCGGCCGGAGCGGAGTTATTCACGTTAACGCTTGAATGGTGCGATCGGATTGATCAAGGTTCCGGCAAGCTTCAGGTTTCCAGCCGGATCTGCCAGATTGACCATTTGTTGGTTGTTGCCCAATTGAAGACGGTTCAGGCAGGAGCGGATGAACTCGGGCGCAAACAGGTCGTATCGGGCAAATTTCTCGGCATATTGAGGATGGCTCTGCTGATAGGTGCTGACGCACTCGGCTACCAGCGACCAGAAACGGTCCTCAGAGTAGTCGGCTTTTTCCACCAGAATGGCGCTCATGTAGCGGAAGAAGCAGTCGAACACGTCGGTGAAGAGCGACAGGATTTTCAGCTCTTCGGGTACAGAGACCGCCAATCGCTTGATCTTTTCCGGCAGCTTGGCATCAGGGTTCAGCACGGCGATCTCTTCCGCAATGTCTTTCATGATTGCCCGCGACGGAACGTTGTTATCCAGCACCAGAATCAGGTTCTCCCCGTGAGGCATGTACACCAGATCGTGAGCATAGAAACAGTGCAGCAGGGGCGTCAGGTAGGCGTTGAGATAACGGCGCAACCAGGTGTCCGTATCTATGCCGGAGGAGGCAATCAGCGCCGTGAGGAGCGAGTCTCCCTGGGCGTCCAGATGCAGCAGCGAGGCCATCGTCATCAGGCGCTGCCCCGATTTTAACTGAGGGACCGGGCTTTCCCGCCAGAGGGCAGAGAGCATCTTCTTATAGGGCGTATCGTTAACCAGCGCTGTTTCATAATAGTGGTTTCGATAGCCTACCGCGGCGACTTCGCGCAGGATGCTGAAGCCGTTTTCCGTCAGGAATGGATCATTGTCAATTAGCGCTTTCAGCCATTCGTTAATGGCTGGGGTCGCCAGCATGTAGTAGGGCGACAGACCCCGCATAAAACCCATGTTAAGAATGGACAGGGCCGTCTTCACGTAGCGCTTTTCAGGGTGGCTGGTGTTGAAGAAGGTACGAATGGATTGCTGTGCAAGATAGCTGTCCTCTCCGTAACCCAGGCAGACAATATTCCGATTGGCAACGTCTGCTGAGAACGCCATGGAAAGCTTGTTGAACCACTGCCACGGGTGGGCAGGCATGAAGAGATAATCGTCCGGATCCAGGCCTTGCTCGGTGAGCTGGGCCGTGAAATCGGTGATTGTCGCTGTGCCAAGCTCCTCTTCTAGAAGCTGCTCATAGGTCAGGTCTGACAGTGACGAGAATGTTGCCTTGGTCTTACGCACAGCCAGCCAGATCAGCTGGATGGGCGAGGCGGCTTCGGGTGCATAGGCCCGGTAATCATTGGCGTCAAAGCCCATACGGCCGTTATTTGCGACGAACCCGGGGTGGCCTTCCATCATGCCTGTTTCTACAGCTTGGAAATCGGCACGGGTGAGCTCTTCGGCGGTTAGCCCCGGCTTGGCATGTTTGTAGGCGCTGCCATATAAGGTGCTACTGATCTCGTCCAGGTACACCGGCATCATGCTTTCCTGAATACCGAGGTGCTCCTTGAATTCAATAATGAACTCTAGCGCATCCAGCGGTACGGCCTGGCCATCCCTGGTCTTCTCGATAGAGGCGGTGTCGATCAGCCAGTGATCCAGCGCGAGCTTGCGAGCGCGAAAGCGGTATTCCAGCGTTGTATGTCCGTTATCCAGGCGATAGTGATCCCAGCCATTTCCGGATGTGGTCAGCACCGGCTCAATGAGCTTTTCATGGGCGAATTCCGCCAGCGCTTTACGTACAAGCAGCCGATTGACCTTACTCCAGCGTTCAGGTGTGAGATGCAGTGCAGCGTGCCCGGGCGTGGCAGCGGGCAGGGCGGTAATCATCTGGTTCATGGGCGGTTCTCCATTACAAGGCTGGCGGCGTAGTGTTCGCGAGTGCAGAAGGCGAGGTGGGCAGTTTTTTCGCCCAGTTGAATGACACGGTCGTACTCGAAACCGACACGCTGATTGAGCACGTGGATCTTGTCGTTACGGACATCGGGCTCGACGACGACGCGGCGGGCAAAGGGATCGCTGAAAATGAATTCCATGATGGTTCGCATCACGGCCAGGGTGAAGCCTGAAACAGGTTTCTCGCAGGGCGCGACGAGAAAATGCATGCCCCGGTCACCGGGCTTCACGTCGTAGTGCTGGCCTACCGGGTCATGAAGCGGCATATAGCATTCGACCAGGAAAGCCGGTGCGCCATCATGTAAACCCAGGTAGGCGTTGGCATGAGGAGAGGCCATGAGGTTGCGGTAGAATGCTTCCACTTCTGCCTGGGTCGCATTCTGCATCCCCCAGAAGCGTGCATAATCGCGAGTCAGCCAATCATGTAGTCGCGCCGTATCCTCTGGCAGGCTGAGTGGACGCAGGCTGAAGTGGCCGAGTCCATGCTGTGGCTTGCTGAAGCACGGGCGGGTATCGATGGGTGTTTGCAAGGCAATGGCAGTCATATCAGACCCCCTTGTCGATAACAGGTGTTGTCGTGGGCTGGGCCGTGCGGACCAGCAGCGGATAGGCAAGGGCGGTCAGGGCAAAGCCCGCCGCGCCGATCAGAAAGGGCACAGTCAGGCCAAACGTGCTGACCAGGGACCCCGCCGCAAAGGACGAGCCCACTACGCCGAGTTGTTGAAAGAAATTGATCTTGCTGAAGTCAGCGGCATACGCATCGGGCGTGCTCAGCTCGAAGAGCAGGGCATCCAGCCGTACCGTGACCTGGAACATGGCCCAGCCATACAGGCAGCGGCCAGTCAGGATCAGGGCGGTCTGCTCACCAGCTTGAAGCAGCAGGCCGCACACACCCAGCAGCAGCGCACCGCTCAGGGCCTGCTGTCGGCTGCCGGTACGCCGGTTCAGCCAGAGTCCGAGCAGGGCCATGCCACCAGGAATGGCATACACCAGTCCGGTCAGGGCGGCGTGGTCCAACTGAGCGACCTGCTCCCAGTACACCGTAAAGAAAGGCTTTACCAGGTAACCGCTGAAATAGAACAGCAGCATCAGCAGGCAGAGCCGGTAGATAGGCCATGCCTTGCCGGTACGGTGCGTAATGGCTTGTTCCGGCTTGGCATGGGGTGGTTCCCGCCGTAGCAGGCGCAGGCAGATCGCCATTTGCAGAAAATCCCCCGCGGCCATCACCACAAAGACATCTCGTGGCTCCAGTACCTGAAGGACCAGGCCGCCCACCACGGCGCCGAGGATGGCGCCGAAGTGAACGACAACCGACAGCATGCCGATGGTATGGGTATGGTTCCTGGAGTCCTCCAGGCTCATCACGTAGGGGTACATGAGCAGGTAGCTGCCCTTGAATACGATCATCCCCAGCGAGACAAGCCAGAACTCCAGGAGCGCCGATGCCCAATAGCAGTACAGGCACAGCAACCCGGCGGCGAGCTGCGTCCAGATCAGCAGCCGGATCGGGTGCACCCGCCGCGCCACGCGCGCCCAGAGGGGCAGCGCGAGCATGACCGTAAAGCAGATGGCGGCCAGATAGGCCCCCACATGCTCCGGCCGCGTTTCACCAAAACGGCTGGCAAAGTACTGCGGATAGAACGGAATCAGCATGGTGTCGCTGATGACGGCAAGGGCCGTCATGGCGATCAACGAGGTACGCAGCGTCATGTCTTGGCCGGCTCCGGCTGGAGCAGTGTCGAAGAGGGCGCCGTGAACTGCTGGAAGGCGATCTTGCGTTCGACGGGGTAATGTTCGCGGCCGAGCATCTCGCGAATGATATAGGCGTTGCGGTAGCACGCCATGCCCAGGTCGGGCGTTACCAGGCCATGCGTATGAAGCTCGGCGTTCTGGACGAAGATCTCCTGGCCGGCGGTATCAATCGTATAGTTTCGATTGACGGCGAAGCGGCCACGCTCATCGAAGCGCAGGCGTGAGCGTAACCCTTGAAGGAAAGGAGGGGTTCTGTAGCAATACCCAGTAGATAATACCAGCCCATCAGTCTGAAGCGTATAGCGGCTCTCCTGTTCCTCCTGAAACAAGGTAAGCGTAAAGGTGCCGGTACGCTCATCGTAGCGGCAGTCCTGCAGCTCCGTGTTGGTAAGCAGGTTGGTCCTGACCGGACCGCATAAGCTCTTGTTGTACAGCAGGTCGTAGATGTCATTGATCAGGGCACTGTTGATCCCCTTGTAGAGCCCCTTCTGACTGCGCATCAACGCGTCACGCTTGTGGGTAGGCAGCTGATGGAAGTAGTCGATGTACTCGGGCGATGTCATCTCCAGGGTCAGCTTGCTGTATTCCAGCGGGAAGAAGCGAGGCGAGCGGGTGATCCAGTTCAGGGTGTACTCGCGCGTGTCGATTTCCTGCAAGAGGTCATAGTAGATCTCCGCCGCGCTCTGACCGCTGCCGATCAGCGTAATGGTACTTTTTGCCTGTAGAGCCTGTTTGTCGGTCAGGTAGGTCGACGTGTGGGACAAGTGGCTGCTGGCGTCCTGGCAGCAGTCAGGGATATAGGGTGACGTGCCAGTTCCCAGGACCAGACGGCGCGCCTGATAAACCAGGCGTTCTCCTGTTTTGGTGCAGGTACAGTTCACCGTATAGAGGCCGGTTGCCGGATCATGGTCGATACGTTCGACGTATCGGTTGAACTCGATATTGGGCAGCCGATCGATGACCCATTGGCAGTACTGGTTGTACTCGCGACGCATCAGGAAGAAGTCTTCCTTGATGTAGAACGCATAGATGCGGCCTGTGGATTTAAGATAATTCAGGAAGCTGAACGGGCTGGTCGGGTCCGCCAGGGTGACCAGATCGGCCAGGAAGGGCGTCTGCAGGGTTGCAGATTCCAGCATCATGCCGGGATGCCAATCGAAGCACTCGTTCTTGTCGAGAAACAACCCATTGAGCTCGTCGATGGGAGCAGTCAGACACGCCAGACCCAGGTTGAAGGGGCCAACACCAATCGCGATGAAATCGTAGGTTGAAGCCGTCATGGTGGTTCTCCAGATCAGCACGTGGCCAGGGCAGATTGTTGGTTAACGTAACGGGCACCTTCATGCTTGATGGCGTCGAGAATGCCTCGCAGGTCGTCCAGGGTGGTCATGGGGTTGAGCAGGGTGAACTTGAGGTACTGTTGGCCGCCTACCTTGGTGCCCGCGACGATGGCGCGTCCGCTACGAGACAGCGCTTTGCGAATGGCTGCATTGGTCGCATCGATCTGCTCGGCACTCAGCGGCTCCTCGGGGATATAGCGGAAGACCAGGGTGCTCAGTTCAGGAACATGGGCAATGTCGAAGCGTGGGTCACGCTCGATAAGCGGATAGGTTGCGCGAGTCAAGTCGATTACGTGATCAAACAAGCTACCCAAGGCATTCGCACCCATGGTGCGCAACGTCATCCAGAGCTTGAGCGCATCAAAGCGGCGTGTAGTCTGAATGCTCTTGTTAACGAGGTTGGGTGTGCCTTCCTGGGTCTGGCTCTTGGGGTTCAGATAATCGGCATGGCAGGTGACATGGCCCAGCTCTCGACGATCCCGTACCAGAAACGCACTGCAACTGACCGGCTGGAAGAATGATTTGTGGTAATCGATAGTGACCGAGTCGGCATGTTCGATACCGGTCAGACGGTTACGGTATTTAGGCGAAATCAGCAGTCCGCCACCGTAGGCGGCATCGACATGCATCCAGATTTTTTTCTCGCGACAGATTGCCGCGATGTCTTCCAATGGATCGATGCTGCCGAAATCCGTAGTACCGGCAGTAGCCACTACCGCCATCGGAATCAGCCCTTCGGCTTCGCATTCTTCCAGCACGCGGCGCAGATCGCTCAAGTCCATTTTCTTGCGCGCATCGCTGCGTACCGGTATCACGGCGTCATAGCCCAGGCCCAGGATGGCCGCGGATTTCTGTACGCTGAAATGACTGACCTCGGATGACAGGATGCGCAGGCGTTTGAAATCGGTCGGCAAGCCTTGCGTCTTGTTGCTGGCGTGACCGGGCTGACGGTTGCACACATGATCACGTGCCAGCAGCATGGCCATCAGGTTGGACTGAGTACCACCACTGGTGAATACCCCATCGGCTTCGCTGCCCAGACCGATACGCTCAGCCGTCCAGTCAATCAACTTTTGTTCGATATACGTGCCGCCGGCACTTTGATCCCATGTATCCAGTGAGGAATTGATAGAAGAAAGTACCAGTTCGGCAAGAATAGCCGGAATAACAATAGGACAATTAAGATGAGCAACATAGTGAGGATGATGGAAGTAAACAGCATCTTTCAGGTACAACGCTTTTAATTCTTCCAGTGCCTCGTTGAAGTTACCCAGTTTTTCATCCAGATTCACTTCGTCAAACTGCCGCTTTAGTTCATGCGGCAATATGCCGGTATAAGGCTTATTGATACCGAGCAATGTTTCCTTTATACATTCAGCCCCTTGAACCATAAGGCTTTCATAGGCCTGCGCATTCTTTTCGTTGAAAAGATGCGAAGTCGCCTGATCATCCTGTAGGCGAGCGGAAGGGTATGCAGTAATGGCCGCATACGAATGCAATGGATTATTCACGAATGGAACCTCGGCAATTGATTAAACAATTCTGCAATAACCCAACATGTTGTCGGGATATATGCCTCGCCGGGCTCTCACGGTAGTTTGATATTAATAGTTAGCTATATGCCATTATCAAACGGCTTAGCCTTTATAATTTAAAAGCAGTGATAACGCATTAAAAGTAAGTGTTCATTACTATCGCAAAGCCCATTCAGAGTAGACCCTGTGTTGAATGAAAATCAATATCATTTAACACAATGCAGGTTATGAAGTGTGATGCACTTCGCTTAATGGTGCGCTCTTTTGGTGCTGTGGCGCGGTGATATTAGAAAAAAACGGATCGATGATGGAGCGAAACAAACACAACAGCGCTAACTTGGCCAGTCGCCTTGAGTTTACTCACATGGGCCAGCAGCGAGATTCGTGCGGAGCTGCCAAGGCCGAGGATCAATAGGAAAACCCGTCCAGTGACGGTTAAGGCACGACGGTTGCCTGTACCAGACTGAGCATAAACCTGTTGTATGAACAAAAAGGTCGTTGCTGTGATTGAAGCGAATTGCCAAGGAATATTTGGGTCCCATTAAAAGGGCGCCCAATTGCATGTACTGAGGGCGTGACGATAACGAATTCACCGTCCTGAGAAAGGGAGCGCACTCATGCAAGAGAAAGTCGTCAGCAGTTCCAATGGTTACTACGTGTTCGAGTGTGCAGATGCGACTGGCGGCAGCTGTTATGAAATCAGAATGGGCACACGCTGCGTCAAGCGCGTCGGCAGCCTCGACGAGGCCAAGCGATTCATCCAGTTCGCTTATGCAGAAGAAGAAAACTATCAGGACTAGCACCTTCGTGAAGACCTGGAATGAGCTAAGGCTCGATCAGGTGTAAGGAATGGGAGGAAGGCCTGCGCGGCCTCCCTCCGGCAAGGTCAGAACGCGACGGCCTGGCCGTCCTTGCGTGGATCAGAGCCACCGACATAACCATCGGCCGTTTTCTGAATGATCTGAGCCCCGCCGAATGCAAACACGCCGCTTGGCGCCTCAACCTGGATATCATGTCCTTTGGCGCGTAGGGCAGCTACGGTCTGTGAGTCGAACTGTCGCTCAACGGCAACCTTCCGACCTGACTCAATCCGCCAGCGGGGTGCGTCGGCCGCCGCCTGCGGGTTCTGCTTGTAGCGCAGGATACGCAACATCATCTGCAAGTGTCCCTGCGCCTGCATGGGACCGCCCATAAGGCCGAACGACATCAACGGCGTGCCGTCGGCATTCATGGCAAAACCGGGGATGATGGTGTGGAAGGGGCGCTTACCGGGAGCGACGGTGTTGACGTGCTCTGGGTCCAGAGAAAAGCCCGCCCCGCGGTTTTGCAGGCTGATTCCCGTGCCTGGAACCACTACGCCGGAGCCAAAACCCATGTAGTTGGATTGAATGAACGACACCATCATGCCGCTTTCATCTGCCGCTGACAGGTACACCGTACCGCCGGGCTTGGGCGAGCCATGGCCTGGGTCAGCAGCAGTCTCGCCGATCAGCCTGGCGCGCTCCTTTAGATAGGCCGGGTCAAGCAGATGGTGAGCCAGAACGCGCATATGGTCCCGATCTGTAATGTGATGATTGAGGTCCGCCAGGGCCAGCTTCATCGCTTCCAATACCACATGCAGGGTTTCGGGGCTGTCGACAGGATGATCGCCAATACCGATGGCCTCCAGAATTCCCAGGCCGCTGAGCGTAGCGATGCCCTGGCCGTTAGGAGGCAACTCATGGACCATGGCGCCTGCAAAGGGCGTGGATAGGGTATCGATCCAGTCAATTGAGTGATTGCCCAGGTCATCCAGGCTCATAACGCTGTTGTTGGCTCTGGCATGAGCAACCATGGCTTCGGCCAGGGCGCCTCGATAGAACGCTTCGCCGCGGGTTTCGGCGATCAGCTCCAGCGTTTTGGCATGGTCCCTGAGTTGAATCTTCTGCCCGGCTCTGGGGGCTCGGCCATCGGGCAGAAAACACTCAGCAAAGCCGGGCTGATCTTTCAGGAGCTGACCGCCTCTGTGCCAGAGCTCAGCGATTATAGGCGTTACCTGGTAACCCTCTCGCGCATAGCGTATGGCGGGTTCGGCCACCGTGGTGAAAGGCAGCTTGCCGTAACGCTCGGAAAGCCCGACCCAGGCGGAAACCGCACCGGGCACGGTCACTGCATTCCAGCCGCGCTCCGGCATGTGTTTGTGCCCTGCAAAATACTGGGGCGACCACGCTGCCGGTGCGCGTCCAGAGGCATTCAGGCCCTGTAATGTCTTGCCATCCCAGACGATGGCAAAGGCATCACTGCCGATACCACACCCTGTTGGCTCTACTACCGTAAGCACCATGGCAGCAGCAATTGCCGCATCTACCGCATTACCGCCACGGCGCAGCATGTCCAGGCCTGCCTGGGCGGCCAGTGGCTGGGAGGCCGCTACCATGTTCCGTCCCATGACAGGGGAGCGGGCAGAGGCGTAAGGCTGGCTATAATCCAGATGATCGAACATGGGATCACTCTCTTCTTGTCTGACGGTTAGTCTTTGGGATCCAGCGCATCGCGCAAGCCGTCGCCCAGCAGGTTGAAGCACAGCACCGTGATATAGATGGCCACGCCTGGAGCAATAGACATCCAGGGCGCCTGTTCCATGAAATTCTTGGCTGTGTTGAGCATGGAGCCCCAGGAGGGCGCTGGCGGTTGCTGGCCAAGGCCCAGGAACGACAGACTCGCTTCTGCGAGAATGGCTGAGGCAATGGTCAAGGTTGCCTGGACTACCAGCGGCGAAAGGACATTCGGTAATACATAGCGCAGAACGATCCAGCGATCCGGCAGGCCAATGGCGCAGGCACCTTCCAGGTAGTCCTCGTGTTTAATCGAAAGGACCTGTCCGCGCGTCAGGCGCGCAAAGATAGGCATGGCAGACAGGCCAATGGCGATCATGGCGTTAGTCAGGCTAGGGCCAAGAAATGCCCCCAGCGCGATAGCCAGCACCAGAAACGGACAAGACAGCAGTGCTTCCATGATCCGGGAAATAAGGGCATCCAGCGCGCCCCCAAAATAGCCGGCTATAAGACCTAGCGGAACACCGATGGCCATGGCGATGGCGACCGATACTCCACCCGCCAGCAACGAGCTGCGCGCACCCCAGAGCAGGCGTGAGAACAGATCGCGGCCCAGCTCATCCGTGCCTAACCAATACAGGGCCGAAGGTGCCTTGCGAACGGCCAGAAAGTTCGCCTTGAGTGGATCATGGGGCGCAATCCAGGGTGCCAGAACAGCTGCCAGGACAAATAACAAGAGGATAGCTGCACCGATGACAGCACCCTTGTTCTTCAAAAACTTTGCCAGGAAACGAGACTGTAGACGGGTCTGTAAGACAGGAGGGAGAGGGGTGGCAATGGCATTCATGCGGCAGTCCTCAGGCGCGGGTTGATCAGGCGATAGAGCACATCGGCCAGCAGATTCATCAATACGAATCCAATGGCTACGCACAGCACTACACCTTGCACCACGGCATAGTCCCGGTTGAAAACGGCATCGACGATCATCTTGCCGAAGCCGGGAATACTGAACACCTGCTCAGTCAGGACTGCGCCCCCAAGCAGTTCGCCGAACAGCAGTGTAGTCAGCGTCACGATGGGCATCAGCGCGTTACGAAAGGCGTGCTTGAGAATGACTGTTCTGGGAAACAGCCCTTTCGCGCGCGCTGTCCGCACATAGTCTGAGCGCAGCACTTCAAGCATGGCGCTGCGGGTATGACGCATCAGGGTTCCGGAAAGACCTGCACCCAGCACGAAGGCTGATAACAACAAGGTTTTAAGGTTTTGCAGCGGGTTTTCACTGAACGGTACAAAACCGGAGGCGGGCAGCCAGCGCAGCTTTACCGCAAACACCATGATGAGCAGTATCCCCAGCCAGAAGTGCGGAATAGAGATACCAGAAAGGGCAACGATGTTCGCACTGTAATCTACCGCGCTCCCTTTACGCACCGCCGAGAGAATACCGGTGGGGATACCTATCAACAGCGCAATCAGCAAGGCGAAAACTGACAATTCCAGGGTGACCGGCAGTTTCGAGACGATAAGCGCGGTCACTGGTTGCTCGGTGCGCAAGGAAGTACCGAAATCACCTTTCAAGACATTGCCCACCCAGTTCAGGTATTGAACCGGTACGGGATCGTTAAGACGATACTTGTCTCTTAAGTATTCGATGACAGCGGGGTCGCGCTCCTCCCCAGCCATGGCCAGCACCGGATCGCCGGGCAGCAGTTTTTGCAGGGTGAAGACAAAGAGCGAGACCAGAACCAGTGTTGGGATGGCACTGAGCAGGCGGCGAAGGATGAACGTCAGCATGCATAACCCTCGTGGATTACCGGCCCGTGCGGTTTACTGCAACGGGCCGTATCGGTCATTGCGCGAATGACACGTTGGCCAGGCGGATCAGTCCGTCCGGGTTGGAGACATACCCTGTCACTTTGCGATTCGCCACAATCAGTCGAGGCTCGAAGTAGAGGTAAATGTTCGGCGCTTCGTCCGCCACGATGGTCATCGCCTGGCGATACAGATCCTGACGCTGGGCCTGGTCATTGACAGTACGTGCCTTATTAAGCAGCTCATCCAGCTTTGGATTGCAGTAATGGCCATCGTTCTGGTTTCCTTTGCAGGTCACGAACTGATGGATATTGCCATCTGGATCAGGACGACCGGACCAGGCGCTCATACCTACCTGGAAGTTTCCGGATTGCTGCTCGTTAAGAAGCGTCGCGTACTCGGTGGCGACCAGATTGACGTTGAAGCCCGCTTCGGACGTCATCGCCTGGATAATTTGGCCTACCTGCTGAGAGACAGGTGTATTGCCAACCTTGAGCTCAACGTTTACCGGGAGCTTCACGCCTGCTTCCGCCAGCAGCGCTTGGCTCTTGGCAATGTCTCGCGAGGGGAGTGGTAGCTCCTTATCGAAATAAGGGCTACTTTGTGGAAAGGGTTGATTGCCCGGCGCGTAGAGCCCTTCGAATACCACCTGGTTGATAGCGTCCCGGTCCATTGCCAGCTCGAAGGCCTTGCGGACACGCTTGTCACTTCCCAACGGATTTTTGGCTTTGTCACCATTGGCGACATTGACCATCAGTTGCATATACCCCAGGCCGGGCGTGTTGTAGACCGTAAGATTCCGGTCATCCTTGACCGCCTTGATGTCCGTGGGAGCAACACGTTCGACGATGTCCAGGTCTCCAGAGCGCAAGTTTGCGAGACGAACCGACGTGTCAGGTATGGGCAGGAAAATCACTTTATCAAAGTGATAGGCCTGCTTGTTCCAGTAATGATCGAAGCGCTCCAGCACGATGCGATCCTGCTGTACGCGCTGCACGAATTTATAGGGTCCGGAGCAGACAGGTTTGGACCCGACATCGCTTTGTGATGCGTTGGGGGCAAGCATCATGCCGGCCCGGTCGGAAAGCTGGGCGATCAGGGTAGCGTCCGGTTGCTTCACCTTGATCGCTACGGTCTTGGGATCGATTACATCCACGTGTTCGATAGAGGCCAGTTCGCTCTTGCGCAGTGAATCGGGCAAGGTACGAGCTCGGTCCAGATTGAATTTGACCGAGGCGGCATCAAAGGCTTCGCCATCATGAAAGGTCACTCCTTCACGTAACGTCATGGTCAGGGTTAGGTTGTCGTCGCTCCAGCTCCAGCCTGTGGCCAGTTGCGGTACAAAGGTTAGGTCCGGCGCAACATCCACCAGTTTGTCGCACAGGGCGGTGTATACCAGACGTCCCGAATAGGTTCGTGAACGGTGCGGATCCAGAACATCCGGGTCGTCCTGGATGCCGATGCGCAGGGTGGTTTCGGCAAATGCCGTGGTGCCGATCGTCAATAACAAGGCTCCAGTCAACAGGCGTACAGGATTCAAGGCTGGCTCTCCAGGGCAAGGGGCTGATGGCTTTTGAATAGATGAAGGCGTTGGGAAAAGGCGGGGCTGGGAGCTGGCACAATCAAATTGCCTGCTCCGGCATTCGCAACTTCGCGCCAGAAATGGCAGGCAACCTGACGCGCCCCTTCGACAGATTCAAAGGCAGGTTTTGCCTCTTTGCAGAGGGGGCGGGCATGGGGACAGCGCGTGTGAAAACGGCAACCGGGCGGTGGATTGGCCGGGCTTGGCATATCCCCACCCAATACGGGGCGAGCCCGTCGCAGACCGGGGTGGCTGACAGGCACAGCGGCCATAAGCGCTTGTGTATACGGGTGAAGTGGTGTTTCGAACAGCGTGTCGACCTCGGCCAGCTCCACGATCTCCCCGAGATACATCACGGCGACTCTGTCGCTCATATGGCGGATCACGGCCAGTCCATGGGCCACGATAAGCAGCGTCAGCCCAAACTGATGCTTGAGGTCTTCCAGCAAATTGACGACCTGCGCCTGGACCGACACATCCAATGCCGAAACCGGTTCATCCCCCAGGATCAAGCGTGGATTGGAGGCCAAGGCGCGAGCAATGCCGATACGCTGGCGTTGCCCACCGGAAAACTCATGGGGATAACGGTTGGCATGTTCAGGGGCCAGGCCCACGGTATGCAAGAGTTCTGCTACTCGTGCTGCGCGATCTGCGCGGTGGCTATCGGTGTGCAGCCAGATGGGTTCGCCAATGATAGAGGCCACTGTCATCCGGGGGTTGAGTGAGGCAAAGGGGTCTTGAAAGATGATCTGCAATTCCCGCCTTGCCTGCCGGAGCTTATCCGCAGGCAGGTTTCCCAGGTTTCTGCCTTCGTAGATGACATCGCCAGCGGTAGGCGCCAGCAGGTTGAGCAGCAATCGCCCCAGAGTTGACTTGCCGGAGCCCGACTCGCCTACCAAGGCTAACGTCTCGCCTCGCTTGATCGACAGGGAAACATCCGTGACGGCTTGAACAGGAGCCTTCTTGCGTTGCAGAAAGCCTGTAGGTGACGTGAAGTGTTTGGTCAGATGAAGGCCTTCAAGAATAGGGCGTTCGGGCGTTTTCATGCGCTAACTCCCAAGTGCTGCTCCAGCGGTGTACGAATGCATGCTGCCAGATGCCCTGGTGTGATCTCGCGTAGCGGGGGACGATCTGCGCGGCACGCCTGAATCACAAAAGGGCAGCGGCTGGCGAAGCGGCAGCCACTGGGCATTTCTGCAGGCGTGGGAACACGGCCGGCAATGGTGGCCAAGCGATCTTCACGCGGGCCCATCGAGGGCATCGAGCCCATCAGGCCAATGGTGTAGGGGTGCTGAGGGTCATCGAACAGCGCAGTAACGGGACCGCTTTCGACAACCTGGCCCGCATACATGACCGCTACATCGTCAGCTACTTCTGCAACGACGCCCAAATCATGGGTAATCAGCATCATGGCTGTTCCGGTTTCGGCTTGCAGGTTTGCGATCAGGGAAAGAATCTGCGCCTGAATGGTTACATCCAGTGCAGTGGTTGGTTCATCGGCAATGATGAGGGCTGGGTCGTTGGCAAGCGCCATGGCAATCATGGCCCGCTGGCGCATACCCCCTGACAATTCGTGGGGAAAAGCCTCCAGCCGTTGAGCCGCTGCGGGTATACGGACTTTTTCCAGCATCTCCAATGCCCGGCGGCGGGCTTGTTGGGGAGACAGGCTTTGGTGACGCACGACGCTCTCGGTGATCTGATCACCTATGGTGAATGCCGGATTGAGTGACGTCATGGGTTCCTGAAAGATCATTGCCAGGCGGTTACCGCGTACATCCAGGCGACGCTGCTCAGTCATTGCCAGCAAAGGTTCGTTAAGGAAGGTCGAAGTATCGGCATGCACTTGGGCGCTATCCGGTAGAAGCCCCATCAGCGCCATGGATGTTACGCTCTTGCCGCAGCCGGATTCACCAACAATGGCCAGGGTTCGACCTGGCGCAATGTCGAATGACAAGCCATCTACTACATTGGCCGCTGCACCTTTAAAGCGAACGGTCAGGTTACGGATACTCAAGACAGAGCATGGGGATTCGCTCATAAACTGTTCACCAGATCGTGATGGATAACGGTGTCGAGCGCCTGTTGCAACGCACGCAAATGGCCACGCATGGCCATCGCCGCCTTGCCGGGGTCACGCTGTTCGATCGCGGACACAATGTCGTCGTGATCATGGCTATACGCATGCATGCGGTCAGTGTTGCGGGCACGCTGGCGCAGGTCGCGCCAGACAGAGTCCAGGCGAATGGCATCGAACATTTCGAAAATATCCAGCATCAGTCGGTTGCCAGCGGCTTCCGCAATGCCTCTATGAAAGGCGCTGTCCCAGAGTTCCAGTGCTTCTGCATCGGGCGTCTGGGCATTGAGTTGTTGGCCGGTACGTTCAGCGAGCCTCCGCAGCATTGCCATCTGCTCGCCGCTGGCGCGAATGGCAGCCAGTGAGGCAAGAGCAGGTTCCAGGTAAAGGCGGGCCTCCATGATTTCGATGAAGTTGGTTCGGCTGGACAGCCTGGTAAAGCTCAGAGACGCACTGGGTGGGGTTGGGCCTACAAAGGTGCCTTTGCCCTGGCGGCGCCACACCTGTCCTTCTGCTTCAAGCACTGAAAGGGCGCGGCGAACCGAGCGACGGCTAACGCCAAAGCCAGCAGCCAGATCACGCTCCGGAGGCAAAGGTCGTTCCGGAAATGCCGAATGCTGTGCCACCAGCTGGCGAAGGGCATCGAGTGCCATCCGGGCTGATTGATCGATAGGAGTTTCCGTTTCGCACGTTTGCATCATGCTCTCTCGGGCCAACATGAATGTCTGTCTGTGCGCCTCGTATATGCTTGATAGTAGGGCGCAACAGTTACAGGCAGTTTTGCAAGCGAGATGCCAATAGCGATTGGTTCATACTGGCGAAACGGTTATGACCGGGCGCTTAGGCTATGACTACAGGCGTGTCAGGCTTTTGGTACAAAGGTGTTGAGGCAGAGAGTAGGGGATGATCTGGCATTGGTTCAGTCTCTATGCGAACCAATTTCTGGAATGGTTACGGGAATGGTCCGTTTACGGGCGACACTGCACGTTAACGGTGCGGCTAGGATGACTGACAGGACCGAACATCTATGCCCGGTCCTGTTTTCATTAATCAGGAGGAGGGAACGCCCTTTTCCCAGGCACTCCAGTTCTTAACGATGTCCTGTACCAGAGGATTGCCTGTACGGAACAGGTTTTCCAAGGCAGGTTCAAAGCCGCCTTGCTTGGCGTAATCGATCAGGTTTTCAACATCTGAATAACCCTCGTAAGGACGATCGAAGTCAGAGCCGCCACGCACTACGGCCAGGCGCTGGATATCGACACGGCCCGTACGGCTGGCCCGTAGCAGCGCCTCATAAGTGGCGTTGTCTTCTTGCTGCGTAGTGCAGTAACGGCCTTTGCCATCCGTCAGCGTACGCGTCCATTCTTCGGCGCGCTGGGAGAGCAGCGTACCGGAGAACCAGGTATCGCCGGCGACGGTGTCACAGCGGGTAACCACAGGAGGCTGGTTGGCGGGCGCATAGTTGTACTTCTTGCGCCACGCAGTAGACTCGGGGCTTTCGATGAGCTTGACGTCCTTGGAAAGGGCATAAGCCTTTTCCATCAGCTTCTGGTTAACCTCGAACACTTCGGTCTTGTAGTCCAGAGGAGGCTTTTGAGTGGGATGACGCGTATTGATACCCAGGTAGCCACCTTTCCAGTCAGCCGGAGCTTCTCGAGCGTCCAGCTCCCATTGGATGCCGAAATCCACGAGGTAGTGCGCCCATGCCGTAGTGCCAATGGTGCCCTCGTGCGGGTTGATTCCTGCAATACCAGCGACCAGGAAATAGGTCTTGCGCAGATCGAACTTGGGCGAGAAGGCCAATGCCATGGTCGAGGCCGCGGCATTGGTGTGCCCCATTGCGGTCGTCATCAGACACACCTGCGCCTCATTACAGAGCACATCCGGATACTCGGCAGACAACCCTTCGACCGGCACCTTTTTATCGAGCTTGAGTTGCTCGATCCAGGTCTTGGCTTCCGGGCCAAACATGGCGATCAGCATGACTTTGGGCGCAATGGGTTTTTCCGCTGCGGATACCTGGGGCGCCGCGGTAAGTCCGCCCAGCAGACCTGCCAGTCCTAGCGCGCTTGCGAGGGATTTTTTCAGCATGGGATGGAATAGCCTCTTATAGAGTGAGCGTGAAAAACCTCACCGGATGTTCAAGGTACATGCCAGCGCTAGGCGCAAACGTGCAAAAGCGGTTGTCTGCAACACGAATCGCTGATAGAACGCGGGTTGGCTTCACGGGCTGGCAGTATAGGAAAAGCAGTGATAACAAAGGGCCAGCCACGCGCTTTGTGATGTGTGCAAGAGCCTGTTCAATCTGAACAGGGGAACTATAGTTCTTCCGTCAGCAACCAAGGCAGGTTGTACAGCTGTTCTGCCTCAGATCGAAGCATAAGAGGACGCATGACTTTCTTTGCCTGGAAAGCGCCGCGCGCTATACGTAAGTGGAAACTGCCCCGTTCGGAAAAAAAACGAGTGTCTCCCTCCACCGCTTCGGTCGGAACATCCGGTAGCCAGGCTGCCCATGCGCCCATGGCGGTTCCGCATATTGTGCCGATTGTGTTGGAAGCAAGGGCAGGGGCACCCGAACAGCCAGCTGTACGCATTTTCCTGGGAACCGAGCCTGCACAATACCGCGCCGAGCGGATCTTCGTGTATTCGTTGGAGCAGGTGCGCAATCCTGATCGGCGTTACGAGGTCTACCGTATGACCCGTCTGCCTGGCTTTGATGAAAGCCGCTGGCGTACCGGGTTTACGAATTATCGGTTTGCCATTCCGGATCTGTCCGGACGTCACGGGCGCGCCATTTATAACGATGTGGACCAGATCTATACGGCTGATCCGGCGGACCTCTTCGACCAGCCCATGGGTGAGCATGGTTATCTGGCGTTAACCCCAAACGACACGGCCGTCACCTTGATCGATTGCGAGCGCATGGTCGAGGTCTGGAATTTTGAAAAGGCACGTTGTGAAAGCAAGAAAGCTTTGCACGCCCAGGCTGCCGAGAAGCCCGGCCTGTGGGGACAGCTCGACCCCATCTGGCATGCGCGTGACCTTGAGTATGAGCATGGCCGTTCCAGATTGCTGCACTACACCACGCTGCACTTGCAGCCCTGGCGGCCAACACCTGAGCAATACTCCTATCAGATCAACCCGTATGCCGAGTATTTCCTGAGCCTTGAGCAGGCGGCCAATGCTAAAGGTTACGAGCCTTACACCATGGCGAGTCCTAGCCCTGACTTTAACGCAGCCTGTCAGACGCTGGCATCGCCTGCTGCGTCTCTGCCATCGGATGTCCTGTCCTTTGCAAGCGCACTGAGCGGCAACGATATCGCCTTCGTAGGGCACTGGACTGATGTTCATAAGGACTCACTGGCTACGACCCACTACCGCTTCGAGCAATTGCGCCAACCAGACCTGCCCAGCCATGACCTTTTGGCGGTCAGTGGTCTTGAGCATCTGCCACCGGAAGATGTGCCCTGGCTCGTGGACCGGCTGTTCAGGCTTAGCCGCAGTTTTGTCTACATCCGGACAGGACTGGGGACGGATGAGTCACTCATCGGCTCAATCAAGGGATGGCGGGCACTGCTGCGCCGTGTGTCCCAGCGCTATCCGGATCGTTGCTGGCAGCTTGACTGCGAAGACGGTAACGGCACCTTGCAGCGTTATCTGGCGGACTTCCCGTTACGTTCCCGGCGGGCAGAGGCGCTGCCCAGGGTGTGGGTACTGCTGGGCCAACATGCGGGCGATAATGCACAGTTGGTTGCCATTGCCGAGTCGCTTGGCTGGCCATACGAATGCAAGGAAACGCGGTTCAAGCCAGCCAAGTATGTGCCAGGTGCCTTGTTGCAGGGCAAGATGGCTCAGTCCGCGCCGGGTCTCGCCGCGCCCTGGCCGGATCTTGTCTTGAGTTCGGGCCGACGTACAGCACCGGTGGCGCACTGGATCCAGCGTCGTTCCGAAGGGCGGAGTCGTCTGGTAGTCGTTGGGCGCCCACGCGCACCGTTATCCAGCTTTGATCTGGTCCTGACCACACCTCAATACAGCCTGCCACTGCGGGACAACGTAGTGGATTTACCTGTGCCCTTTATCCAGAATCAGATACCGTCTGACCAAGAGCTGGCGGTCTGGAAAGAGCGTTTTGCGCATCTGCCGCGGCCCTGGGTCGCCATGTTGGTAGGGGGAAGCAGTATTCCTTACGAACTGGACAAGGCCGCAGGGCGAACACTGGGTGCCCAGGCCAGCGCTGCTGTCAAGGCCAAGGGGGGATCGCTTCTGATTTCTACAAGCCCCCGTACCGCAGAACCGGTTACCCAGTCGCTATTACAGGCCATCGAGACGCCGCACTGGTGTTACCGTTTCGACAAGGGTAGCGATAATCCCTACCGGGCATTGCTGGCGTTGGCTGATGCCTTCATCGTGACCGGCGAAAGTGTCTCCATGCTGACGGAGGCTGCCCTGACCGGCAAACCGGTTGCAGTTTTCCCATTACCGGTACGGCGCCATTTCAAGGCGCGTGTGCATCATGCGCTTGAACGCAAGCTGGGCGTGATTGACCGGGTGGCAGGTAGCCGTGGCACGCCCCGGCAGCAGAACAAGACCGGACGACTCTACGACAGTCTTGTAGAGGAAGGACTCATCAAGCGTGAGCGAAGAATCGAGGAAGTTCATGTAGCGCTGGGGCTTTTGCCTTTGCCGCAGGGACTTGATCAAATGCCAGGTCTGTCGCCAGCACTTATGGCTACCTCGCGCCAGCGTGCTATCGAGGCCGTACGGGCCGTGATTACAGGCGAGCGGGCCTTGTCGGCAAATCGCATCTAGGCGCATACATGCAGGCGGTCCGCTGGGCCGCATCGAATACCGTCAGGACACACGTACAATGACCAACGCCGCACCTCCTGTTGCCGCTAAAACAAAAGTCAAACGCAGCGCCCTCTACCGGACCGGTAAAAAGCTGCGGCCCGCGCTTAACAGCTATCTGGCCAAAAATTCTCTGGTCGGCGATCCGCCTGTATTCGATAAGCAGCTGTTTCCCTGGACGGCCTCGCTGGAGCAGCATTGGGAGGGTATACGACAGGAGGTACAACAGCTCTTGCAGGGCATGGATTCAATTCCTGCGCTTCGCGATATTTCGCCTGATCACCGCAGAATTGCCGAGGGTAATAGCTGGCGCTCCTATTTTCTGTGGGGGTATGGCTACAAGATCGAAGAGAATTGCCTGCGTTGCCCAAAGACCACCGAGGCCTTGTCCGTAGTGCCAGGTCTGAACAGTGCTTTCTTTTCCATCCTGACGCCGGGTGCGCACATTCCACGGCATACCGGAGTGACCAAGCGCATCATGACGTGTCACCTGGGACTGCTGACGCCCACTCCACGTGAAAATTGCCGCATTCAGGTAGGGGATGAAATGGTCTATTGGGACGATGGCAAATGTATCGTGTTCGATGACACCTATCCCCATGAGGTCTGGAATGAAACCGATCAGACGCGGGTCGTGCTACTGATCCAGTTCAAACGGCCATTGCGCCTCCCGGGACGGCTCTTGGGCGACCTGTTTTTAGGTGCAGTAAAGCGGAGCCCCTTCGTTCAGGAAGCACGTCGCAATCTTGCTGCGTGGGACGATGCTCAGAAATTGCTGGATGAATAACTACGTTTGAGTGACAGCTCGACGCCAGGAAACGCCGAGCCGTTATTCTATCGTTACGGCTCCAAACCACGTTCCCAGGCGCGATGGTTGCGCCGCGCATCCTGAATGAAGGGTGACCAGCGAATCAATCGTAAGATGATCCGGTTAAGCAGCGAGCCCGGCCAAGCCAAGGGTCGTTGAATGTCCAGGAACAGCACTACGCGGACGCCATCGGTCTCGTTCCAGACCTGATGTCGGTAGGTATCGTCAAAGATCATGCATTTACCGGTTTCCCAGTGCCGGGTCTCGCCACCCACCTCAATACGGCACTTTTCTTTCGGCTCGGGGACGACTAGCCCCAGGTGAGCCCGGAGCAGTCCGTTGTAGGGACCGCGGTGCAGTGGGATGTGCTTTCCAGGCTCCAGAATGGAAAAGAACGCCGTGAACATGCCTGGGATGGACTCGATGATGCGAGTTGTCTCCGGGCAGCGCAGGCAATTGCCATCCATCTTGTAGCCGTATCCGTACAGGAAGAAGGTTTTCCAACGATCATCCTGGGTGATGTTTTTCTGGTCCTTGGAGATGTCCTGGAAATTGGGAATCTTGTGCTTGTTTTGCAAGACTTCGTTCAGCTCGGCACGAATCGTTTCCCAGTGGGTTTCCAGTTCAGGCACCCAGGCAAACTGGCCGGCATCGATAAAGGGTGTCGTTTCTACCTTGGAGTAGTGCTTGATCGCTTTTTCCAGGCGCTTGATGATCCAGAGACCGATCGCCACACTGGGGCGGTGCTTTTTGCGTTTACGTTTCTGAGTAGACAGCGTGGCGTTGTCCTGGGTCTTTTCCACTCTTCACCTCGTAGGCAGTGCCGCATGGTTCCTGATGCAAGCGAAGAGCGCTCCGCTTGCGTTCGATTTAGCGTAAACGACGTTCCCTCAATAACCGCCACAGCAACGGCCAGCCGAAGATCAGCGGGTAGCGGCGCAGCCGAGGCGTTACCTCAATTGGCCGGCCCATATGCCGTTCTAGCTTCCAAGCGATGTAGTCCACTCCATTCTCGAATGTGAAAACGGACTTCATGAGCCGAAGAATATTCAGCATTCGTCCCTGACGCCGCCGGGTGCTCCACATCTGTCGGCTTTGCTGCAAGCGCTCGCGGGAAGGCATATGCGAATAAAGATCCTCTTCAGACGCTATTCGATGCATGCCGGAAAAGTCACTGACAACGGCTGCCGTTAACTGACGGTAGTAGGTTTTATCATAATGAACCAGCTCGGCAGGCCGACTTGCGGCTTCTGGACGCAGTTCAGTACCGTAGCTCAAGGCAAGGCCCGTTTGCCATAACTGTTCACTGCTAAAGCGTTCCGGCATCGAGGGCAGTGTTTGTTCCACTAACCTCAAGACGGCGTAGCCCAGTGCCTGATAAATACGCTGCCGTATCGTGTCGTCCCGGCAGTACACCAGGCGAGACGGCTGCGCAAACCGGCCCCATAGATAGCTCTGGAACCAGCGGGCAGTGCCGCGCTCCAGATCCTTCAGCGAAAGCACCGCGCATTTGGTTTGCAGCACTTCTCCTTCTGGCGTTCGGGCTTGAAGCATGAAGACATTAGGCGGTAGCCATGCATTAGCGGCCCTAAGCAGCGCATTGGCATGTACCTCTGCGTAACTATCGACAACGGCATACAGGTCAACGATGCCTTCGGCCGGATTGCCACTTCGCAGGCAGGAGCCATAAAACAGTACGCCAACAACGGACGCGCCAAACCTTCTCTGGACCGCTTCACACAGGCAATCGAGTTCCTGGCGTACCGGTTGCCCGCTTTGCCTGGCGATTACCTCAAGCAATGCCGGTGAAGGACGGGGGAGCGGGGCAAGATCTGGCATGGCCGGCCTCAGTAAGTTAGAAAGCGCAGGGGAGCGGTGGTTGAAAGACGAATCGGGCAAGTAGCCTCGAACTGTTCGCCGTCCAGAAGAAAATGTGAGCTGCCCTCAAGACTGAGTGTGCTGAGGTTACGACTGATATAGCCGTCCCGCTCATGCGCGACCGATTTGCCGCGACCGCACAGCAGGAACGGTAGGACGCGTATCAGCCGTCGCGGCTGATGCTCGACGGCTGTGAAATGCATGGGGGCCGCTTCGGTGCCCCAATACGGGCGGCAGCCGATCAACAGATTATCGAGCGTTGACGCGAGTACCAGAAGCCAGCTGCTGCTCCAGTCATGCGTGTCGGTTCTCAGTGACGCGGGTGTGGCTGGGAGAAGTGGATGGGGTTTGCTGCGCAGCAGCGACAGCAGCATACGGATAAAGGCCAGGGCAGGGCCTAGCGCACCGCGTACACCCGTTGGGCGAACATGCTGATGAAAATACCGGACACCGCTCAGAATCGCTCCCGTGCCGAAAAACATCCCGTACTGTGGCCCGCTCGTCTCGTTGCCCTCGACCTTTATCGCGGCGCGCTCCACCTGGCGCGGCGCCGCTCCCTGGCCCTCCAGCCAGGCGCGCAAGGCCTTCAGTACGGCCTCAGGTTTCGCCCGTGTGCCCAGGTCGGCGGCACTCATGTTTGTGGTGCCACCGGCAATTACCAACAAGGCAGGTAAGGGCGTGGAGGACGTTTGTAGCAGAGCCGTTAGGACGGCTTGTAACGTGCCGTCGCCGCCGATTACAACCACAAGTTCTGGTGAGGTTCCCTGCCATTGAAGCAGCGCGCGGGTAATATCCGCTGGTTCTGAAGCCTCATGCAACATGACACCGGGCAGGGTGGCAATCGATGCACGTAAAGGCTGCAGACGCCGACGAACACGACCGCTTAATGGATTCATGAGTATCCCGATCCGTTTCGGTACGGGAAGTTCGTATTCAGGCATCGGCCAGCCCGGAGCGGGGAGCAAATAGCCGAACCACCGGACGATGCCCTTCAGCCTTGAGGTCGATCTGGCTCAACCACGGCTGCAATTCAGCACCGCGTCGCCGCAACGTAATGGCCCATATGACGCGCCACGCCAGAACAAGCGTCGAGATGACTGTCCAGGCTGCCACCAGTAGCAGTCCCACATCATTGGCCCCAGCAGCCCATGCCAGCGTGAGCAGCAAGAGGTTGGGATTGCGACGGGCCGTAACCAGTCGGTTCAGCGAGTCGAAGGGTTTCCAGAGGAACATCGAAAAAGGGGCGGCAAACTTGAACGAGCCTTCGCACAGGCGTCCTGCTACATAGCCAATAAAGATGGCCCAGAACACTAAAGAAAGCGGCAGGCTGTAGCTCCAGGTTGCAGCAAGCCCCATACCCCAGGCGATGTACCAGAGCGGGGGATGCACGATATCAAGAGCGTGGTCGAAAATATTGCCAAAGCGGGTCGAGGTTACCGTTACGCGGGCAAGTTTGCCGTCCACGGTGTCGAGAAAGGTCATGATCCAGCCGGCGATCAGGCCCAGGCCGAACTGCCCGTTCCAGAACCACCAACCGGCCAGGATGGCCAGCACATAACTGGCGGTCGTGACGTGGTTGGGACTCAGGCCCAGACGAACACACAGGTGGGTTACCCAGCGTGCCGGCACAGGCCAGACGCCGCGGGTGATAAAGTCCGTTACACCCTTGTAAGCACCATTGAACAAGGACTTTTCCAGATGCTGGCGGTTGCTTTGGGTGATTCTTGCTACCCAAGGCTGATCGAATTTGCGCAGCTGGGTCTGTAGGCCGGAGGCTACGGTGTCAGGTTGCGCAGGACGCAGCTGAGCGACAGCAGGTGCATTCAGGTCGGCCACGCTAGACAGGCGCGAGGCGGAGAGTCGGGCCGCGACAACCGCGCCATCCCGAGGGTCCTGCAAGGCAACGTCTTGGGTATCCAGCAATCCTCTCAATACCCGGTCATCGTAAAGGTAATCCTCGCGCAGCAGCAGAACATCACCTTCAGCAGGAAGCGCTTCGCCGGGGCTGACCAGATGCGCCTTGGGAAATTTCTTCAGGATTCTTCGCAGTCGCTCCCGTGAGGTCAGGCCCCACAAGATCACCTCGCAACGGCCTACCAGATGGACCTGTATCGTCATAAGTTCTGCCTTAGTCCACGCAATGGATGTGTTATTTAAATTATTAAGCCTTGCAAGCCCTATCTGCCGAGGGCCGCAGCCTGTTTGGCAGCCTTTCGTACCGCCTTATCGTTTTCTGTCGAACCGAAAAATCAGGCTCATCGAGAATACCAGCATTAACAGCGCCGGAACGGTTCCCACCAGAACAGGAACAAGTCCGAACAGAATGCCTAGATTTACAATAATCTGATTGGTCAGATAAACTAGCAGCCCCGTTACTGCGCCAAGGGCCAGCTTGCTGCCCAGCCCGGTGGAGCGTACTTGGCTAAATGAAAAAGGCACTGCCAGCAGTATCATGGCCAGGGTCAGCAGAGGTGTTCCAAGCTTTTCCCATAAGGCCACTTCATACTGGGCCGATGGTTGCGCGGTACCCTTCAGGAATTCGATGTAGTGGTAGAGCTGCCGGGAGGAAAGACTGTCCGCCGGAAGCGCAACCTCCTGCAGGCGCGTTTCAGGCAGCACTGATTGCCAAATCATCTGATCCATGTGCTCGACCGTCTCGTCACTATCGACCCAGCGCTTCACTGTCACTTCATGCAGCTGCCATATCCCCTTGGGCTGAATGTCGGCATAGTTGGCAAACAGATATTCCTTGAGTACCTGGTCGCCGTCAAAGCTGAACACTTCGATATGGGTAGGAATCCGTCCCAGGCGCAGCCCGCCTACACGAACGAACTGCTGGTCCTTACGCCCCCAGATGCTGCCATCCTTGCCATTCCCTTCGACTGAGGCAATGGCATGTGCACGTAGCTGAATAGCGCTTTGCTGAAGAGGCGAGGCAGCAAACTCATCGACTGCCGCCAGTGCTACCGCAAGCAGCGCGCCGGCTAACACGGTACTCAGTCCGATACGAGCAGCAGAGATGCCAGCAGCACGCAGCGTGTTGAGCTCTTGCGTCAGAGCCAGCTGCCCCAGTGCAGCGATACCGCCCAGCAAGGCAATGAAGGGGCCGAGTTCTACCATGCGTCGAGGCAGCGTCATGGCGACTACCTCAATGGCCTGGACAAGCCGGTAATCTCCGCCAATGTCATCAAGCTCCCCGACAAGGTCCAGGGTGCTGAACAGTGGCAGTAACAATGCGGCAGCGGCTATGAAGCCCATGAAGAGGGACTGCAACAGATATTTATCAATGATCTTCATGCCGTGCGGATCCGCTTCTTGCCTACGTCCCGCCGGATGGCGACAAGCAGCGCCAGCATCATGAGAATAGGGATCAGCCACATGCCGGGAAAGAGGGGCAGCGAGCCATTGCCAACCATGCTCCGGCAAATGTCGCTGGCATAGAAAACCAGAGCAAATGCTGCCGTGACCGGTAGCATTCTCGCAAAACGGCCCTTGCGGGGAGCGGTATAGCTAAGTGGTATGGCAAAAAGTGCCAGCAGTAGGGTGGTGATGCCTCGGGTCTGGCGCCATTGCAGCTCTGCCTGATCAGATAAGGCTGACGAAGCTGCCAGTGCACTGCTGGGTGCGGCCTTGCGGCGATACTCGGCTGTTTGTGCAACCGGCGCCAAGTGCAGGGTCATATCCTTGAAAAGCATGGTCTGGTCCCGGCTGCCCTGGCGCTCCAGCGAGTAGGCAGTACCCTGTTCCAAGGACAGAACAGGGTCTTCCGGATTAGGGTCTGTAATCGATGCTTGGCGGGCCCTGAACAGGTGGGCTCTTTCTGCGCCGCTGTCGTAGATCAGCACATCCTTTAACGCGCCTGAGTCAGGCTCGATGTGTTTTGCCAGGATCATCCTGCCATTGTCTTCATTGACGTTGAAGCGTTCGGCCTGCAAATGATTGACGTCCAGATCCGTTTTGGACTGCTGTTCGAGTCGATAAGCGTTGTCATATGCCCAGGGTCGGCCATAGAGGGAAAGGCAGGCAACCGCGATCGCAACGGGCAGCGCAATCAACAGGATGGCTTTATACAGGCGCAGCGGGCTGACACCTGATGCAGCAATAGCCGTCATTTCCGTATCGTGGTACAAACGTCCCAGGCTCAGGACGACCGCGACATAAAGCGCTACAGGGACAAGCACTTCGAGCGCAATAAGTACCTTGTAATAGACGATATCCAGAACGACACTCAGTGCCAACGTGCCATTCGCAGCTTCAGCCAGATAGCGTTCCGAGGAGTAGCTGGCAAAAATGAAGGTAAGAATGCCCACCATGGCCAGTAAAGGACGGCATACCTCGGAGATAACATAACGCTCAATTAGACGCATGAACTCTGGAGCCTTCTGTGGTTCCAAAACACCCGCCGGTTACTATACCGTTTATTCATACGTAACTGGCTGAATAACCATCCTTAAATGTTTGGCCGGGGTTTGGCTGCTTCGAGGTGGTTAAGTTCCTTCCTGTTAGGAGACGGCATTGAATCATCTTGAACGGAATGAGCCCCGTCGGGCGATCATTTTAAGTGCGGGGCAAGGACGTCGGCTTCTTCCTTATACTGAAAACAAGCCCAAGTGCCTTATCGAGCTTGAGGGGCGTACGGTTATCGAATGGCAGATCGATGGTCTGATGGCCGCAGGAATAGAAGACATTACGGTTGTCGTAGGCTATGAGGCGGGTCAGGTAGAGCGTGTATTGAGTGACCGTTATGGTGCAGGCGTCATCCACACGCTGTTCAATCCCTTTTATGAGGTTGCGGATAACCTGGCCAGTTGCTGGATGGCGCGAGAAGCCATGCGTGATGATTTTCTGCTACTCAATGGCGATACGCTGTTTGATCTACCGGTACTCAAGCGTCTTTTGGGTGCGTCGCCGCGGCCTATCACACTGGCCATCGACCGCAAGCCCTCTTATGACAGCGATGATATGAAGGTCTGTCTCGAAGGCGATCAGCTGATGCGTGTGGGCAAGACGTTGCCGTTGCCAACGGTCAATGGCGAATCAATCGGCATGATGTACTTCCAGCCGGAGGGGGGCGTTCTGTTTCGCAAGGCGCTTGAAGACAACATGCGCAAGCCTGAAGCCCTGCAACGCTGGTATCTGAGCATTATCGATGAAATCGCTCAGCAGACCGGCCAGGTTTACGTACAGTCCATCGAAGGACTGAGCTGGGGCGAGCTGGATTTCCCCCAGGATCTCGAAGCTGCCAAGCACAAGGTGCATACCTGGCAGATGGCGACATCAGCGGCGGCTCAATACTGAGCCGCTTCACGCCCAACTCTTTCCGCCAGGATCGTCTCTACCAGTTGACGGTCCGCTGGCGTATCCACATCAACTGCGGCTTCGGCGAAGGGCAACACCACCGCGCCAATTCGCATGTTCAGTTTGCGTGACAACCGCTCCAGCGCCTGCTCCAAGGTCAACGTTCCCGCCAGGTAGCGAAGCACTGCCGTCCAGCCCAAAGCACCCGTGATGACTCGCCATGGTCGCTTGCGCTCCTGCTCGATCCGTCTCCAGAAGGGAGCCAGCTGATGACCACGCTCCGTCATAAACGCAAACAGGTTGCAGCCACAGAAAGGGCCGTCCTTGAGCTTGATCGCCGTACGGCGATTTCCGGGAAAGCGCGCCTTGACTGTTTCCAGGCGAGCAACGCCCACCACAAAGTCACATCCGCTGCGCCGGGCCTCGGTCAGGAAGTAATCGACTATGTCCGGCGTCAACAGTGCATGGTCGGCAGTCGTCAATAACACCGGTTGCGTTGGATCTTCCGCCTCAAGACCGAGCGCGGCGCTGGCGCTGGGAGAGTTAGCATGGCTCAGCCAGTTGATTTCACCGGCTTGCAGCCATGCTTCTACCTGAGGTTCCTGGCGCAACAGGGCGCGGGTAGGGCCTATGAGCGTAATGCGCTCCACCAGAGGGCTTGAGCGCAGGGTGCTAGTCACGCGGCGAACCATTGGAATGCCGTCTACGGTTGCCAATGCCTTGCAGTCCACACCGGCCGCCGTTGCCACTGCGTCCCCGTCATGTCGGTCAGCAGCCAGAACCAGTGCCGAAAAGGGTTTGGATTCAGAGCTGCTTTTCATAAACGCGGTATCGCTTGTACTGGTGGGTGCCAATCTGCTCGAGAATAGTGCGCATGCCGGTATTGCTTTCCAGAATCCAGGACATCTCCAGGGCTTCGAGGCCGTGCCTGACGAAGGGTGGTTTGAGCGCTTCGATCAGAAGCAGCGCCAGCGTAGGACCGAGGCGGCTAAATTGATGTTCCTGACGTACCCCCATCAACGGTACACGAGCCGTGGTTGGCTTGCGAATCTTCAGTCGCCACAGCAGACGCAGCCAGCCAAAGGGCAGGAGCTTGCCGTTGAGTGGCCTGATTACCTCATTCAGGTTGGGCAGGGCAATGATGAATGCGCTGGGCTTGCCATCTACTTCGGCGATGTACAGCAGGTCATCGGGCACCAGCAGCTTGAGGTTATTACCCATCTCCCGGAACTCGGCTTCGGTAAAGGGAACGAAGCCCCAGTTGTTGGCCCAGGCATCGTTGAAGATATCGCGCAGCGTCTGCATTTCTTCGGCGAAACGGCTACGGTCCAGCGTTCGGATGCGAACCCGCCCACGGTAGCGATCCATCATCCGGCGCATGGTCGGCGTGAAGTTGAGCTCGTCCGTACGCATCCAGTACGCCAGAAGATCGGCAGCGGGCCGGTAGCCATTGTTCTCCAGCTGCTGGCTGTAGTAAGGGTGGCCATGGCTCATCATGAACATTGGCGGTGTATCGAAGCCTTCGACGAGAAGGCCACTCTCCTCATTGATGGTCAGGCTGAAAGGGCCTGTAATACGACGAGCGCCTTGCTCGAGCAGCCAGGCTTCAGCCGTCTCGATCAGTGCCTGAAAGACGGTCGGATTATCAATGGCTTCGAGCATGCCGAAGTGACCGGTGTCCTGACCATGACGCTCTCGATGGAGCGTGTCCACCTGCGCCGTGATACGTCCTACCGGCTCGTGGCCTGACCAGGCGATCCAGGCCCGCCATTTCAAATGTTCGAATACGGGATTTTTTCGGGAGAGGTGCTCGTGGCGCTCGAAATGCAAAGGTTCGACCCAGTTCGGGTCGCTCTTGTAGAGGCGGCCCGGGAAACCGATAAAGATCGCCATATCCGTCTTGCTGACAACCGGTCTGACTTCGATTGTTCCTTTGATCCCGGAAGTAAGTTGGTCCACATGAAGGCCTTTGGCTTGGTTAGCTGAACAATGCTTCGCGTTGCACTAGAAACATGCTTCCTTACATACACACATTACTTCTTCCCACGGCACGATTATGCGCTTATGGTTTACGGATGTTTCAAAAAATAACAAGCATTAGTGATTCGAATAGGCTTTCAAAGCAGCGCATAAACATTTAACTTCCGTAGCCGAACCTAATCATACGATGATCAATGGGGTCTGGATGGAATCGACTGATGCGTTGAACGCCACCATGAAGAAGTTTGGCGCTCCTGATACTGTGATTCGTGATTACCGATATTGGGCGGTGCTGTTGCGACCCCAGCAGGTAACGTTGGGCTCTCTGGTATTGATTGCCAAGGAGCAGGTGACGGCCTTTGCCGAGTTGAGTCCGGCAGCATTTGCAGAGCTCAAAGCTGTTACTGTCGACATTGAAAGCACTTTAAAAACTATCTTCAACTACGACAAACTGAACTATCTAATGTTGATGATGGTCGATCCAGACGTCCATTTTCATGTAATACCTCGTTACAAGAGTCCCCGTACTTGGGCTGACCGGGAGTTCAGTGATAGTGCCTGGCCAGGACCCCCTCAGCTGAATTCATCGATTGAGTTTCAGGAGGTCGACAACATTAATTTACGTGATGAACTGATGCGCTGCTGGCCTTGCTGATCGGCCCGCTGCATGCGATGTGCTGAAAGCAGGACCAAAGGGATGGCCGAACTGTACATGTCTGCAACACTAACTCAACACGGTTTACCTCAGCGCCTGGCTGATTTTTCGACGTTGTCGGAAGCGCTTGATTATGCGGCTGAAGGTGAAACAGGGCTGAACTTCTATGATGGCCGTTGCCGCCTGACGGCTGTTGTACAGTACGGTGCCCTTAGAAGAGAGGCTCTCAAGGTCGCTAAACGGCTTCATGGTTTGGGCCTTGAGCGGGGAGATCGGGTTGCCCTGATCGCCGACACCGATCTGTCCTTCATGGAGGTTTTCTACGGCTGTCAGTACGGCGGCTTTGTGCCCGTTCCGCTGCCGATTCCCTCGGGGCTAGGCAGTCACGATATCTACGTCAAGAAACTCAAGGGACTCCTCAAGAGTTGCGAAGCCTCTGTCGTATTCGCACCGGCCGAGTTGGTCAAGTTTGCCAAGGAGGCCGCTGAGCAGCCGATGCGATTCATCGGTACGGCCAAGGAGCTCTCCTTGCGCCCGCTTATAGCAGTCGAGCTGGCGCCTTCCCGTGCCGATGAGGTCGCGTATTTGCAGTACACCTCCGGCAGTACCCGTTTCCCGCGTGGTGTCGTTGTAACGCAGCGGGCTGTGATGGCGAATCTGCAAGGCATTACGCGAGATGGCCTGGGCGTTCAGCCGGGTGATCGCTGCGTCTCGTGGTTACCGTTCTATCATGACATGGGGTTGGTCGGATTTGTCCTTGGCCCGATGGCGTCCCAACTGTCCGTTGACTATCTGCGGACTCAGGACTTTGCCATGCGTCCCAGGCAGTGGCTGAGTCTGATCAGCCAGAACCGCGGTACGATTTCGTTTGCACCTCCTTTTGGTTACGACATTTGCACGCGCCGTGTTCGCGAAAGCGATATGGAGCGTTTTGACCTGTCCAGCTGGCGCATCGCAGGTATTGGCGCCGAGCCTATCAGGGCAGAGGTGTTGAACCGTTTCGCCATGCAGTTCGAACGGACGGGCTTTGATCGCAAGGCGTTTTTGCCCTGTTATGGACTGGCGGAAAGCACCCTGGGCGTCAGCTTCGCGCGTCGTGATACCGGTATCCAGACGGACCGTATCAATCGCTGGGAGCTTGAGCACCATTCCCAGGCCATTCCTTTCGACGGGCCGGACAGCAACGCCAGCAGCTTTGTCAATTGTGGTGCGGCCCTGCCCGGACATACGCTTGAAATCCGTGATGACAACGGACATGCCTTGCCTGAGCGTGCAATCGGTCGTATTACCCTGAAAGGGCCGAGCCTGATGTCGGGTTATTTCTGCGACGAAGAGTCTACCCAGGCAGTCATGAGCCCTGAAGGTGATTGGCTGGATACGGGAGATCTGGGCTATCTCTCCAAGGGTGAGCTCTATATTACCGGTCGCCGCAAGGACTTGATCATTGTGCGCGGACGTAATATCTGGCCTCAAGACATTGAGTACCTGGCCGAATGCCAGCCGGATATTCGCCCCGGCGACGTCATTGCCTTTCTTATTCCAGGCGAAGAGGAGCCTCAGGTCGTCGTCCAGGTTCAGTGCCGTATCATGGATCTGGAACAGCGTGAGCATTTTGCTCAATCGCTGACCAAGCTCATCAACAGCGAGTTTGGCCTTACCTGCCGGGTGGAGCTGGTGCCGCCTCATTCATTACCGCGTACGTCCTCCGGCAAGCCCTCGCGAGCCGAGGCACGCAAGCGGTTTATCCAGCAGATCGAGGCTGATTGCGGCCTCTCTCTTGCTGCTGGATAAGCCTTTGACCGCTCAGGTTGTCGCCCTCACGGGGGCGACAGGCTTTATCGGAACCATCTTGCGCAAGCGTCTGGTTGAAGCGAATCTCACGGTACGCGCTCTAAACCGACGCGAAGACGGCCCCCGCGACGGTGTCACCTGGATCAAGGGTTCCCTTGGGGAGCCTGATTCACTTGAGCATCTGGTAGACGGGGCGGACATTGTTATCCACCTTGCCGGTGCCGTTAGAGGCAGCACGCCCCATCAGTTCAACCGGATCAACGTCGACGGCAGCGCCCATCTGATGGAGGCTGTACGGCGGATTGGTGCAGGCCGGCGGTTTCTTTTGATGTCTTCTTTAGCGGCTCGGCATCCAGAGTTGTCCTGGTATGCAGCCTCCAAACGTGAGGCAGAGCAGGCTATCCAGCAACGGGCCGGCGACCTTCCGGTTACGGTATTCAGACCTACCGCAGTTTATGGGCCGGGCGACAAGGAGATGCGGCCACTCTTCCAGTGGTTGCTGCGTGGCTGGCTATTGACGCTGGGTGAGCAATCCGCACGCTTGTCATTCATTCATGTGGAAGATCTCGTCCGCGCTGTGGTGGCCTGGGTCGGTGCCTCGCAGGTACACTCGGCTACCTATGAACTTAGTGATGGTCATCCTGACGGCTATGACTGGCAGAGCATTGCCGAGATTGCTAAAAGAGTTCGCCAAGGGCCGGTGCGTAAGGTTACTGTGCCTGCCGCAGTGCTTGAGGGAATGGCACAGGTCAATCTGTCCCTTTCCCGCCTGACACGACGTGCACCCATGCTGACACCCGCCAAGGTAGGTGAGTTGAGACATCCTGACTGGTCATGCAGTAATGCAGCCGTTGAGCAGGCACTGGGATGGCATCCAAATATCCTGCTGGAGAAGGCTTTGCAAGAGCGTAGTTTCTGAAAGGCCTAGGGCATTCATTCCGTTTAGGGACTTAGTCATGACATCCCAAGAAAAAATACTAGAAAAGATCTTTGCTTACCTCAATCGCCTTGCGCCTCCCGGTACGCCTATTCATCCCGACATCGATCTGATTCAGGAGCTTGGCCTGGACTCCATCAAGGTCATGGATCTTCTGATGGAAATGGAAGACGAGTTCGATATCTCCATCCCGCTCAATGTCCTGACCGACGTCCGAACCCCCGCGCAACTGGCACATGCTGTCATCGCCTTGCTGGAGCCTGCAGATGGCACTGTTCGATAAGTTCAACAAGCTGGCACAGGAACGTACCGCTCTGATCCAGGCGGAGCCCAGTCCCTTTGGTACGCGCATCGACGAAATCTATACGCCTACTGAAGGACGTATTGGGCAGTGGCGTGTAGTGCTTGCGGGAACCAACAATTACCTGGGGTTGACCTTCGATGCTGAATGCATCAAGGCTGCCCAGCAGGCGTTGGAACATGAAGGCACTGGTACGACCGGCTCGCGCATGGCCAATGGCAGCTACGGCAGCCACATGGCACTTGAAGAGGAATTAGGTGATTTCTTTCAGCGCCGCTCGGTCATTGTATTCTCGACAGGCTATCTGGCCAACCTGGGCATTATCGGCACCCTGGCGGGGCCGGACGACATCGTGCTGCTGGATGCCGATTGCCATGCCAGTATCTATGATGCCTGCCGCATGGGTGGGGCACAGGTCATTCGCTTCCGGCATAACGATGCCGCCGACCTGGAAAAGCGCATGCTTCGCCTGGGCGAAAAGGCCCGTGATGCGATCATCATTGTAGAAGGCATCTACAGCATGATGGGTGATCAGGCGCCACTCAATGAAATCGTCGAGATCAAGCGTCGTCTGGGTGGATATCTGCTGGTTGATGAAGCGCATTCCGTTGGGGTGCTGGGTGCCAACGGCCGCGGTCTGGCCGAGGAGCTGGGCGTCGAGGACGAAGTAGATGTCATCCTGGGTACGTTCAGCAAGAGTCTGGGTGCGATTGGCGGCTTTGCAGCAAGCCAGCACGCTGAGTTCGATCTGCTTCGTTATGCAAGTCGCCCTTATATCTTTACAGCGTCACCTTCGCCTTCAGTGATTGCTTCCGTGCGTACGGCGTTACGTAGCCTGCGTACCCGTCCCGAGCTTAGAACGCAGCTTTGGGACAATGCACGACAGCTGCACAAGGGATTGTCGGCGTTAGGCTATCGGGTAAGTTCAAGACCGAGTCCTGTCATTCCGGTCATGCTGGGTTCGCCCAAGGAGGGCGTTGCCTTCTGGGAAGCGCTGATCGAGCAGGGCGTTTATGTGAATCTGGTGCTGCCTCCTGCCAGCCCCAACGGGGATGCGCTGGTTCGCTGCAGTGTCAGCGCCGCTCATACGCCAAAACAGATCGACCAGATCATTGCTGCCTTTGCAACGCTACGTGATGTGTTTTCGACCGCGGCGCAAGTCAGCTGACGTGTCTGCCTTACGCCGCTTTTACAGGGGTAAGGCAGATCAAGAGTTTATGAACCAAGCTATAGGCTCACAGGGATACGGAGCTGGATTACCCCTTTGTAGTCTGGCGATAGGTCGAGCCGTGCGCTCCCTATCCAGTTAACCGAGCCCATCGCTAACGGATATACCATGCGGATTCTTTTTGCTTACGGCCGGGCTTACCCGGTGCGTACGTTTCTGATGTTGATAAGCCTGCTGCTGGCAGGTATCGCGGAAGGGGTCGGCTTGACGACCTTACTGCCGCTACTCTCCATTGCCCTGGGTGATCAGGCGCATTCCGACTTGGCCAATAAGGTCATTCATGTCCTTGGGCTGGTGGGTCTTGAGCCTACGCTGGTAACGATGCTGGTCGTGATCGTTGTGGGGCTGACGCTGAGCAGTACATTGGTGCTCTTGGGTAACCGTCAGGTCGGTTATGCCGTAGCCCATGTGGCCACTGACCTTCGAATCGATCTGATTCGTGCGTTGCTGGGGAGTCGCTGGGAATACTATCTGCGTCAGCCTGCCGGTGCGCTGGCCAATGCTGTAGCGACCGAAGCCTATCGTGCATCGACAGGGTATGAGCATGCGGCCAACATGTTGGCACTGGTCATCCAGGCGGTTGTGTATGCCGTCATTGCGTTCATCGTTTCTTGGAAGGCAACGCTGGTTTCGCTCATCCTTGGAGGTTTTCTCCTGATGGCCCTGCAGCGCCTGGTAAAGACGTCCCGGCGCGCCGGCAAGAGTCAGACCAGTCTCATGCGCGAGCTGCTGGCTCATCTGACCGATACGCTGGGATCGGTCAAGCCGCTCAAAGCCATGGCGCGTTATGACATTGCCGATTCGCTGCTTCGCCATCAGGCAGCCGAGCTCAACAAGGCGATGGAACGTGAGGTCATGAGCCGTGAAGCGTTGCGTGCGCTTCAGGAGCCCATGCTTGCCATCCTGGCAGCCGCTGGGCTGTATGCGGCGCTGGTGGTCTGGAAGCTGCCTCTGTCGTCTGTCATGGTGCTCATCTTTCTGGTGGTGCGGGTACTGGGTCTGCTTCACAAGGCACAGCAGCGCTATCATCGGATGGCCGCACAGGAGAGCGCTTATTGGGCGTTACAGGATTCCATCAACGCGGCGCTGGCGGATGCTGAGCCCAATGGCGGCACCCGCACACCGTCTCTGAAAAGCGCTATCGTGTTCGAGCAGGTGTCCTTTCATTACGGAAGCAAACCGATCCTGAGCGAGGTGGACCTTACTATTCCGGTCGGAACATTCACCAGCCTTATAGGGCCGTCTGGCTCGGGAAAGACCACTATTCTGGATCTGATATGTGCGCTGCTGGCTGCGCAGTCTGGGCGCGTCCTGATCGACAGTGTTCCGATTGAGGAGATCGACAAGCGCCAATGGCGTCGCCTGATTGGCTATGTGCCGCAGGAAACCTTACTGTTGCATGACACCGTTCTGGCTAACGTTACGCTGGGGGATCCCGAGCTTACGGCTGCTGATGCCGAGCGGGCGCTGAAGCAGGCCGGAGCATGGGAGTTCGTGGAAAAACTCACCGGCGGTATGAATGCTGTCGTAGGGGAGCGGGGCGGACGTCTTTCGGGCGGGCAGCGTCAGCGTATCGTTATTGCCCGTGCCCTGGCGCATAACCCTCGTTTGTTGATTCTGGATGAGGCCACCAGTGCGCTAGATCCTGAGTCCGAAGCCGCGATCAGCCATACCCTGAAAGCGCTAACCCCTGGTATTACCATAATTGCCGTATCGCACCGGCCTGCACTGATTGATGTGGCCGATCAGGTGTATCGCCTGTTCGAAGGGCGGCTGACGCAGATCAAAAGCAATGAGCTCGACGAGGTGGCGCATTGACCTCTAACACGGATGCCGTCCGGTCTGCCCCGGAGGGCATCCGTTCAGACGCTGGCTGCCTCACTTTGTGGGCTACGGGTGAGTCGATAGAACATCATCATTTCGTCTTCCGTTTTCAGACCTAGCGAAGCGGTTTTGGAAAACAGATACTCGAAGCCGCTCTTGACCAGAACCCTGCCTGAGGCAGGATTGCGCGCAAGGTGATTGCCGCGCACCTCGGTCAGGTCCAGCGTTTGAAAGCCAAAGTCTGTAATAGCCTTGCAGGCTTCGGAGCCGTATCCCTGATTCCAGTAATCCACGCCGATCCAATAGGCAACGATAGCGCGTCGGTCACGGATGTGATTCAGCGAAATGACGCCAATCAGCTGCTCTGTCTGTTTCAATCGAATGCCAAAGGCAGCCAGCTCGCCGGCTTCCCAGCGAGCGGTGTGAGTAGCGATCCATGATTCGGCCAATCCGTCGGGATACGGATGGGGAATGTGCGCCGTTACATCGGCAATCAAGGGCGAATTGGCCAGCAACTGAATGCGTGGCGCATCACTTGGCAGGAGCGGGCTTAATAGCAAACGGTCCGATAGGAGGGTAGGCTGAGTCACGGTCTGTTTTGTGGCGATGGACAGATCCCGAATGTAGCATGGTGTCCATGACCGGATCGTGTCTTCGTCTATGGGGCCTTGAGCGTAATCCAGGTAGGAGCGTGATCACTGGCATGGGGCTGGTCACGTACCCAGCGGTCTACACCGGCATCCAGCAGGCGTGGCGCAAGTGATGCACTGAGCAGGAGATGATCGATACGCATGCCCGAGTTTTTCTGCCAATGCTGGCGGAAATAGTCCCAGAATGTATAGATGCGCTCGTTAGGGTGGCAGGTGCGCAGGGCATCGGTCCAGCCTTGTTCCAGAAGCTGCTCGAAGCAGGCTCGGCTTTCCGGTTGCAATAACGCATCTTTCTGCCAGGAGCGCGTGCTATAGATATCCTCATCTGTAGGAATGACATTGTAGTCGCCTGCAAGAACGACCGGATGACCACTTGCCTGCAGCTGGGCAGCATGAGCATTCAGCTTTTCAAACCAATCCAGCTTGTAGTCAAATTTAGGACCTGGTTGTGGGTTGCCATTGGGAAGATACAGGCAACCCACGACGACTCCATGAGCGACCGCTTCCAGATAACGGCTCTGGGGGTCGTTCTCATTACCCGGGAGGCCGCGTCGACTTTCCTGGGGCGTTTCGCCCTTTGCCAGGATAGCCACTCCATTCCAGGACTTCTGGCCCTGCCATAACGCACCGTAACCGGCATTCTGGATCTCATCGACAGGAAAACTGGCATCAGCCATTTTCAATTCCTGCAAACACACAATGTCGGGGGATTCACGGTGTAGCCATTCGAGCAGATGAGCACGTCGTGCCTGCAGGCCATTCACATTGAATGTGGCGATTTTCAGCGGTTCCACAAGAGCTCCTTGTAGCGGTAATGTCATCCACAATGCGTTGTAGGGATAGACGTATGACCTCGGCAGCAGGCGTTCTTTCCGGTCGTCTGCACTTCTTCATGAAACCTTTGGATACATTGAGGCTCCACAAGGGGGTGTAAATCCTCACCGGCAGACTTTGCGTGTTCTGGCTCGGCACGTTGCGGCTGTCTCTGTTTCAAGGGAGATAGTGTTGACTGATTTGATGAATAATCCTGATCTTTGGCTTGCTGTTGGACAGATCATCCTGATCGATATCCTCTTGGGTGGCGACAATGCCGTGGTAATTGCATTGGCTTGTAGAAAACTGCCCGAGGCGCAGCGAAATAAAGCCATTCTGGGTGGCGCGCTCGGTGCCATCCTGCTCAGGATCGTATTGATCTTTTTCGCTCTTGAATTGTTGACGTTGCCTTATCTCAAGCTAATCGGTGCGCTGCTGCTCGCCTGGATCGGTGTAAAACTGATGCTGCCCGAGGGTGAGGACGAACATGCTGATTTGAAGGCAAGCCCGAAACTGCTGGGCGCTATCTGGACCATTATCGTGGCAGATGCGCTTATGAGCCTGGATAACGTTGTGGCGGTGGCAGGGGCGTCCCATGGCCAGCTCGAACTGGTCATTTTTGGAATCGTGGTCAGCATCCCGATCATTATTTGGGGGAGCAAGCTGGTGTTGCGCCTGATGGAGCGTTTTCCAATCATCATCAAATTGGGCGCGGCGCTGTTGGGCTGGATTGCGGGTGGAATGGCGGTGGCCGATACCAGCCTGCCTGCCTTGCCTTCATGGGCGCATTACGCAGCGGGTGTAACAGGCGCGCTGATCGTTGTCGCGATAGGTACGTTGCTGGGGCGCTATCAGCAACATCGTGCGCTACGGTCAGGTGGTGCTTAAGGTGAGGTTAGCCTGGCGCCTGATAAAGCCCAGGCACCAGAAGTATTCACGAGAACGTGATAAGGCCGGGGATATCAGAGAGTGATAACCAGAGAAATGCAAGACCAGTGGTAAGAATCAAGAGAAAGTAAAAGACGCGCATGGCGAAAGCCTCTGAACATACAGGCACGCAAGGGCAAAGAAGCAAGCAAACATTGCAGCCTGTTAAGATGACAAGAAGAGAGCAAAGGCAGAATCCAATTATAGATAATGCGGCGCTGTTGTCATCTGCGGTTCGCTTGTTTTTAGAGGGGATGAACCTAGGGCGGGGCTGGGGAGGTAGGGATGAGCCTTGGGCTGTACCTGAAAAGATCCGGACCCGCCCTTATGGCGGAAGGCAGGCCCGGATAAGAGTGCCTATTCGCGTGCTGCTGTCGCTGCGTTATCGGCGATCAATGAAATCAAGGCATTCTGCTGACGTCCTGACAAGCCCCTGAAGCGCTGCAGCAGTTCGCGTTCATGGGCGCTCAGCTCAGGGCTATCCAGCCGCATTCTGGCGCTACCGTCCATTTCACCATTCTGGATCAAGCTCTGCTCAAGGCGAGCGATAATTTCGGAGTTCATGCTCCGGTGATGGTGACGGGCTACATCCGCAATATGATCGCGCATTCCTTCAGGAAGACGGACGACAAATTTGTCTGCTGTACGGCTGGAATAAGATCTGATTGCCTGAGTCATGAGTTTAAGTCATCTAAATGATTGGGAAGCGTATATTCAAGGTCAAGCTGGCTTTCAGGTGTTGAAAGGCAGGGATCACCTGATGTGTTTTTAAAGCCAAACTAGGGCCTTTTTATCAACGTCCTTTTATTGATTGGTCTATCCATCTTTTTATTAAGCACGCATGGCAATCAGGTCGTTTTATTGAAGACCTAATGCATTTCTTGTCTGGTTGTCGATTTCTATCCAGAAAGCGACGACCGGTTTGTTATCAATAAGATGTGGTTTGGAAATACGGTGAATATTCAGGCCGGCACGTTTGAGCAGTCTTTCGTTGCCAACACCGGAAAAAGCGATCAGGCGGTGCGCTCCTCGAGCACTTGCAGCATCAACTACTTTTGACATCAAGGCGATATTGTTTTGCCATGATTGCGCGGCGGTTAATACTTTATTTTTGGGGGTGCTCAAGGCAAAGCGAGACAGTTCCCAAATATCGGAAGAATGCGGTAAGGCCGCGCCTTCCATTAATTCGGGGAAGACTTCACCCAGTAGATACGGCTTATGGGTAGGCAGTAAGCGGGCGCAGCCACAGACTTCGTTGTTGCTGTCATGTGCCACTACATAAAGGGTGTCTTCACGGTCGAACTCATCTTGTTCGTTACCTTCCTGACACTCGAGAGGCCAACCCATCTTTTCAACAAAAATGTTATATCGATATACCGAAAGGGCCTGTGCCATGGCCGGTTTTAAATCTTTAACCGTCCCTGTTACCATATTAAGCATATCGCATCTCCGTAAGTGTCTTTACTCCATTACAAGAGAGCGACGTTTTTTTGGACAGCTGCCCATCTGGACAGGTCTGCTTATAAGGTGACTGGAATTCCGGACTGCCAGTTTTGTCGAGAGAGCCAGGATATTAGTAGTTCTTCTGTAGCCCGTGGTCCCAGATCGTAACCGGTTGCACATCGCAGCATCAGATTGGTGCTGATTCCACCGGGAGCAAGGTAGGGGCTTCCAATTGAACTTTGTCTGAACCAGGTCCAGCCAATGCTGATGGAGGGTGAATGTGTCGTGCTGGCCCATTCGCAAAATCCGGCAGAAGCGGCGTCTATTCCAAGGCTGTGCAGCTCCTCGACGAGATCCATGTCCATCCAGGCCATGTATTGGTAAAAGGTGACGTCGCTGAACTCCTTGTAAGACATGCGGATGAAATGATCTGGTGCTAATAAAGACATGGCAGCGCCCTTGGGATGCGACGAAAGAATACCTAAATCGACCAAGATTCATCACCTTACAAGTTGTTTCGCAATAATTAAGTCATCACCAATAGATGATGGTACGGAGCCTGTTAGAAACAAACCACTGCCCATTTGGGCATCTTTTACAAAGGTTGAAGTAATGTGAAAGACTGGCGTGAGGATTATCTCTCTTTATGCTCCGGGGCTAAATCCGAACATCAATTGTTCAGTGAGCTTGGAAAGATCATTTCAGGTCTGGGGTTTCAATTCTGTTCTTATGGCCTTCAGGCGCCACTTCCTGTTTCTAGCCCAAAAATAGAACTTCTTACAACATTTCCTGATGCCTGGAAAAGTAAGTATGTAGCTAATAATTATTACTGCATCGACCCAACCGTACGGCACGGTATCCGGGAACAGTCCCCTCTGATCTGGTCAGCGGAGCAACCAGCGGTGGAGCATGATTTCTGGGAAGAGGCGATGCAGCATGACATTCGTCATGGCTGGTGCCTGTCGTCGCGAGGGCAGTTTGGAACGATGGGGCTGTTGTCGCTGGTTCGTTCTTCGGAAAAACTTACCGTTACAGAACTCGACGAAAAAGAAGCCAAGCTTATATGGCTGACCACGCTTGTTCATTCTTCAATGGTGCGTTTTCTGGCTCCGAAAACCATGCCTGAATGTACGAGTGAACTAACTTGCCGTGAGCGGGAAGTTCTCAAATGGACAGCCGTAGGCAAGACGTATATCGAAGTTGGACTGATTCTTAATATCGACGAGCGTACCGTTAAGTTTCACTTGGTAAATGCCATGCGGAAACTTCATGCATCCAATAAGGCGGAGGCGGCGGTCAAAGCGTCTTTGTTGGGGATGTTATTCTAGTGAGCACTGCCTCAAGGGCCTGTCTGAAACGCATCAGCCAGGTCCTTGATTCATTACGCAGCTCACTTACCGGGCCGGTCCATCAGACCAGGGAATCTGAAGATGGGCTCGATCCTTGTACTGGTCGATACGCAGAGCGTTGGGCTCATCAGTCTGCTCAACCCAGGCCTGAGCAGCTTCGCGGCTTCGCCCAAAATGCATATGGCGCTCGATCAGCCGGGTACGGCGCTCATCAGGGTCGACAGCAACGTACCAGCACTCGTCGAACAGTTCGGCCACGGGTTGCCAGGGGCCCTCATCAAGTAGCAGATAGTTTCCCTCACTGATGATCAGCGACACTTCGGATGAGATTGGAATCGATCCGGCAATGGCTTCCTCAATGTCACGATGAAACGAGGGCGCGTAGACCGTTTCGTCTGCCTGCTGGTGCCTGAGACGCTTCAGCAGGGCCCGGTATCCATACACATCGAACGTATCCGGTGCCCCTTTGCGTTCCGCGCGGCCAAGGCGAGCCAACTCCCGATTGGCCAGATGAAAGCCGTCCATGGGTACGACCAATGCTCGCGTGCCCAACTCAGCCGCCAGCAGATCCGCCACGGTCGACTTGCCAGCACCCGGTGGGCCAGCGATTCCCAGCAGGCGACGACCACCTTGCTGCAAAAGGGCTTCGGCCCGCTCGATAATGGGTTTAGGTAGGGAGAGGCCCGCTACCGGGCGTTGGCTGCTGGTCATCGTGGCTCGCTTCTTGTTGCGGATGGATTGTCTATGCCGAACGGGCTGTATGCCTGGGCAGACGGTTTGTCACCGCGCCGTTACCAACTAACAGTTCGCAGCATAGGGTGCAGTGACTACTATTCCGACACACCTGTTTTGTACGGTAGTCCTGAGTCTGCGTGGTCGCATCGCACGAAGACAAGGGAAAAAGTGCCAAACCTATTGATTCCTTGAACGGGAGAGAATTCATGGATGTTGTGCGCTGGGGAATGATTGGCTGTGGGGATGTGACGGAGCGGAAAAGCGGGCCAGCCTTTTACAAGGCGCCTGGCTCTGCGCTGGTAGCGGTGATGGGCCGCCGTGCCGAGGCTGTCACCGATTATGCGGCGCGTCATGGCATTGCGCGGATATACACCAATGCGCAAGCCTTGATCGATGATCCAGACGTGGACGCTGTTTATATCGCAACGCCTCCCGACAGCCATCATGCCTACAGCATGCAGGTGGCCACCGCAGGCAAACATTGTTGTGTCGAAAAGCCGATGGCGCTCAGCAGTACGCAGAGCGAGGAGATGCAGCAGGCATTCGACAAGGTGGGTCGCCATCTTTTCGTATCGTATTACCGTCGGTCACTGCCCCGGTTTCAGCGGATACGCGAATGGTTGACGCAGGGCCATATTGGCGAGGTCAGGCAGCTGACCTGGAGCCTGATAAAGCCGCCTTCGCAAAAAGATCTGGAGCAGCAGGCCAACTGGCGAACCGACCCGGCTGTCGCAGGGGGTGGATACTTTGCCGATCTGGCCAGTCATGGCCTTGACCTGTTCCAGTACCTGTTGGGCGATATCGTGGCCGTAAGCGGTTTCACTGCAAGACAGGCAGGGCTCTATGCGGCGGAAGATGCAGTAGTTGCAAGCTGGCGTTTCTCATCCGGCGCGCTCGGCATGGGGTGCTGGAATTTTGTGGCTGACCGCCATGAGGATCGAGTCGAAATCATTGGCAGTCGAGGGCGTATTCTCTTTTCAGTATTTGGTGATGAGCCGGTCCGGCTGGACGCTGAAGAAACTGTTAGCGAGTACATCCAGCACCCTGAGCATATCCAGTGGTATCACGTGCTGGGTATGAATGCGCATATTCGAGGTGAGCGTGACTACGCTGCGCTGGCGCGGGAAGCCGTTAAGACGGACCGGGTAATGGACCAGATTCTGGGGCGTGCCAAGGCATAGATAAGCTTGTTGAAATACCTGCGCCAGACAAATCGGTGCGGTTAGCAAGCGGATTCGTAAAACCTGCTCTATAGTTCCAGTGCCCTAGATCATTAGTGCGCTACGTTAACCAATAACAAGGAAAAGAGAGGGTTCGATGAAAAAGGCCGCTGCTTTAATCAGCTTAGCCACACTGGCGACAGGAGTCTCGGCGCAAGGTATTTCTTCGCACGGTGTAACGCTTGAGCAGAAAGACCTGCCTGTACTAACGGTGGGCGGCTTGCAGTTCAAGGACATGAACCGTAACGGTCGGCTGGATCGTTATGAGGATTGGCGACTGCCTGCCGAGGACCGTGCCCGCAATCTGGTTACCTGGATGACGCTTGAGGAGAAGGCAGGAGCCATGATGCATGGCACCTTTCCGACCGTAGCGGATGCCGGTGGGCTGGGTGGCGGTGCCGTCTATGATCAGGAGGCGATTGCCAAGACGATCGAAACCAAGAAGGTAAACACCTATATCACGCGCCTGGATACAGACCCCGAGAATTTCGCCAAACAGAACAATGCGCTGCAAGTCTTGGCTGAACAATCGCGGCTGGCGATTCCCCTGAGCATCAGCACCGACCCCCGTAACTCTTTCCTCTACACACCAGGCGCCAGCAACCAGTCCGGTTCGTTCTCCAAATGGCCGGAAGCCTTGGGGTTGGGCGCCATTGGGGACGCTAAGGTCGTCAAGACCTTTGCCGAGGTCGTACGCGATGAGTATCGCGCGGTAGGCATCAACGTGGCGCTATCTCCGCAGGCGGATCTCTATACCGAGCCGCGTTGGCCTCGCGGCAGTGGTACCTTCGGACAGGATGCCCAGTTGGCCAAGCGTCTGGTTCGCGCCTATGTTCAAGGCATGCAGAATGGTAATTTCCTAAACCCTGGCAGTGTGGTGACGGTGGTCAAGCACTGGGTAGGCTATGGAGAGGCGAAGGATGGCTGGGACAGCCACAATGCCTATGGCAAGTACGCAGACTTCTACGGCAAGGACATTCGCCAGCATATCGTTCCGTTCATAGGGGCATTCGAGGCGAATGTAGGCTCTGTCATGCCGACCTATTCGATTCTGCAGAACGCCTCTCACCAGGGACGGCCGATCGAAGAGCAGGTGGGGGCGGGATTCAACCGCTTCCTGCTACAGGATCTCCTGCGGGACCGCTATGGCTTCAAGGGCGTCGTCGTGAGCGACTGGCTGATTACCAAAGACTGTAACGAGGCCTGCCAGAACGGCAGCAAGCCGGGTGAGCCGTTCTCGCTGGGAATGCCCTGGGGTGTCGAGTCGCTGACTGAGCTTGAGCGTACCGCCAAGGCCATCAACGCCGGGGTCGACCAGCTTGGCGGAGTGGATGACAGCAGTCTCGTAGTGAGTGCGGTCAAGCAGGGGCTCGTGTCCGAGCGTCGTGTGGACGAGGCGGTCATCCGCATCATGAAGCAGAAGTTCGAGCAGGGACTCTTCGAGAATCCGTATGTGGATGAAACCAAGGCCGCCGAGGTTGTAGGCAGTGCAGAGCATCAGCAATTGGCAGATGACGCGCAAAAGAACTCGCTGGTACTGCTCAAGAACCGCAAGTTGCTGCCTATTGGCCAGGGCCGAAACGTTTATCTTTATAACGTCGATGCCACTGCGGCGCAAAAGGCCGGCCTGAATGTCGTGGATTCGCTGGACAAGGCGGACGTTGCCATCATGCGTTCCACAGCGCCCTACGAGCTGTTACATCCGAATTATCTGTTCGGAAGCATGCAGCATGAGGGTTCGTTGGACTACCCGGAGGACAATCCAGACCTTATCCAGATCAAGGCTGCCAGCGCAAAGGGTGTGCCGACTATTGTAAGTGTGTATCTGGATCGTCCGGCCGTGCTGACCAAGCTTGAGGGGCAGGTAGGTGCCCTGATCGGCAACTTTGGTGTATCCGACGAGATCCTTCTGGACGCGGTAGTCAATCCGACCCGCTTCAAAGGCAAGCTACCGTTTGATCTGCCGCTTTCCATGGAACAGGTAATCAACCGTCACTCAACTAACCAGGAAGGCAACCGCAAACCTCTGTACCCGATGGGGTATGGATTGATGTTCTAACTGCTCTCTGGAAAGGCTTGCCGTGTGGTTGCCGGTGTGGCAAACCCTGCCAGCAGCCTCGACCACGCCACAGGTCTTGTGTGGCGTGGTTTATTGCAAGCGCTCCAGCGGTATCTGTGTCGTGACAGAGCTATCAAGGCTGGTGGAAATCGCCGGTCTTCTTGAAGACCTCGAACGCCTGGATCAGCCCACTCAGCGTTCCGGGTTCCATTGGTGAGTGGCCTGCATCAGGCACCATGTTCAGCACGGAGCCAGGCCAGGATTTGTGCAGCCGATAGGCAGCATGAGGCGTTGCGATCATATCGTGCCCACCTTGCACAATGGCGCACGGCAGGTGGTTGATACGGTCAATGTTGCGAAGCAACTGGTCGTCTTCCAGAAACATGCTGTGCTTGAAGTAATACGGATCCAGGATACCCATGCCCATCATGGTCGTATCGTCAGCGGCTTGCTCTTCAACGCCTTCAGGATCATGGCGCAGCAGCGCACAGCTGCCGGAATATTTTACCCAGTAACGGGCGGCCTCCTGCCGAACGTCTCTATCTTCGGAGGTCACCCGCTTGCAATAGGCTTCTAACAGGTCACCTTGTTCCTCCTCCGGCAGCCACTTGACGAAGTCTTCATGGGCCTTTGGGAAAAACAGGCGCATACCGTAAACGAACCAGTTGATCTCATCGGTTGTGCCCAGAAAGATGCCACGCAGGACAAAACCCAGGCAACGCTCAGGATGGGCTTCGCCATAAGCAAGCGCCAGGGTGGTTCCCCATGAGCCGCCACAGACAAGCCATTTGTCAATGCCGAGCATCTCCCTCAGGGTCTCGATATCATCGATCAGATGCTGGGTCGTGTTGTTTTTAACCTCGGCCAGGGGAGTGGAGCGTAACGCGCCACGCTGATCGAAGAGGATGATGCGGTAATAGTCCGGGTCCCAGAATTGGCGCTTGGAGGGCGGGGCCCCTTCGCCAGGTCCGCCGTGCAGATAGACGACGGGTAACCCCTCAGGATTGCCGGACTCCTCCCAATAGAGTTGATGGGTGTCGTCAACCTGAAGCATCCCGCTTCGGTTGGGATTCTCGATGGGAGGGAAAATTGAATAACAAACTTCACACTGAGCATCCATAGATAACTCCGCAAGACAGATTTAATGCTCTATTCGACTGTGCGGCTTCCTGCTGAATGTGAGGCAATACCTGCCATATCAGGTTAGGGCGAATGAGGTATGAGCTGAGAAGAGGGTGGTAATCCAGATCAGGTTATTGATTCGGATACGTTTTATAGGAGCTGTTTCGCTGGCGTGGAGTTTCTATTGAAAGGTATCGAGCCGATAGAAGGCCGGGTGCGCGATGGCCACCCGGCGTGAGAGCATCAAGCCGAGGCTATGGCGTCCGGACGCATGGCCTGATCAATGGCCTTGGCCAGCTCTTCCAGGCGGAAGGGCTTAGCTAGCTTGTGCAGATCAACCGAAAGCGTTGCTGGCAACTCGGCATACCCTGATGCGAGCACTATGGGAAGGTCCGCCCAATGAGCCCGTATGGCCTCTGCCAATTGAGTGCCGCTCATGTAAGGCATGGCCTGATCAGTAATGACCAGATCGACAGGCGGATATGCCTTCCTCATTATATCGAGCGCCTGGGTGCCACTGGAGGCCTTGTAAACGGTGTTTCCCAGGTCTTCCAGCATGGCAGCGGTACTGGTCAGGACGAGCGGGTCGTCGTCTACCACCAGGATATGAAAGGTATTTCCGGGTTTGTCTGTTGAAGGCGCGGGTAGGGGTTCGTCAGTGGTCTGCATGCCGGCATCAGATACGTGTGCGGCGGGTAACCAGATTTCGGCTGTAGTGCCTTCGCCCAGCCGGCTTTTGAGGATGAGCCTGCCACCGGATTGTTCGGTAAGGCCGTGCACCATGGACAGTCCAAGCCCCGTTCCCTTACCGATGCCCTTGGTGGTAAAGAAAGGCTCCATGGCACGGGACAATGTGTCTTCATCCATTCCCTGGCCGGTGTCCTGTACCGATAGGCAGACGTAGGCCCCCGGTTTCAAGTGGCTGGGATGGCCTTGGGAGATCAGTTCATCACGGGCCGAGATGATGATGGAGCCGCCCTCCGGCATGGCGTCTCGTGCATTCATGGCCAGGTTGAGCAGGGCCAGCTCCAATTGATTGGTGTCGGCGTGGGCAGGTCTGAGAATCAGCGGAAAGCGGGTTTCGATCTTGATCGACGGGCCCAGGGAACGCTGAAGCAGTTCGGCCATACCGCGGACCAGAGTAGGCAGTTCAATGGTCTCCGGATTCAGTTCCTGACGGCGTGCGAAGGCCAGCATGCGCTGGGTCAGAGAAACGCCTCGCTGTGCCCCCTGGATGGCATTGTCGAGCAGCGGTGTAACCTTGGGATCATCCGGCAGACGCTTGCGAACCAGTTCAAGGCAGCCAATGAACACCATGAGCAGGTTGTTGAAGTCGTGGGCAATCCCACCGGTCAGCTGGCCCAGGGCTTCCATCTTCTGTGACTGGAACAGGGCCTCCCGGGCTTGCTCCAGAGCCAGTTGGGTTTCCCGTTTCTCGGTGATGTCACGGGTGACCTTGGCGTAGCCGAGGAGGGTGCCGTTGTCGTCCCTTATTGCATCGATGACAACATTGGCCCAAAAGCGTGTACCGTCCTTGCGGATTCGCCAGCCTTCCTTTTCAAAACGACCCTCACGTTGAGCCGTTTCCAGCCCCTGTTGGGGCAGGCCTGCTTCCCGATCTTCAGGGGTGTAGAAGCGTGAGAAATGCTGACCGATGATTTCCTGTGGGGTGTAACCCTTGATCTTCTCGGCACCGGCATTCCAGCTAGTCACCTGACCGGTCGGGTCCAGCATGTAAAGGGCATAATCGGAGACGCCTTGAACCAGCAGGCGGAACTGCTCTTCACTTTTTCTCAAGGCGTCTTCCGCCGCCTTTCGCTCGGTAAGGTCGCGCGTCACCTTGGCAAAGCCCAACAGCGTGCCTTGTGCGTTACGAATAGGGTCGATTACAACATGCGCCCAGAAGCGTGTGCCATCCTTGCGTACACGCCAGCCTTCCTCCTCGAACCGGCCTTCACAGCGGGCCTGCTCAAGTGCCCGGCCGGGTAGGCCGGTCAGCAAGTCCTCAGCGGTATAGAAGCACGAAAAGTGATGACCGAGGATTTCTGCTGTCTCGTACCCTTTGAAGCGGCGAGCGCCGGGATTCCAGCTTGCTACGAAACCGTCCGGATCCAGCATGAAAATCGCGTAGTCAGAAACGGCTTCCACGAGCAGACGATACTGCCCCTCATCGATGAGAGCGGCAGGCAGCCGTTCGGCATGTTGCATCAAGGCATCCTCCAGGTGGGGCTTTATCGTTCTTATAGGTTCAACAGGCTCAGGCCATTAATGCAGGCATTAACGTACTGAAAGGCTATCAATAATGGCACGTTCACTATAGGAAAAATTGCGGGGAAACGAAGCGAATTGCAGGGGTGATCCGATGAGCTGCCAGTCGGCAGTAGAGAGGGGCTGCTGGTCCCGATGAGACCAGCAGTCATGCGATGGATCAGTTACCCATCAGGCTGGGTAGGAAGAGAGAGATTGCGGGGATATAGGTTACGGCCATCAGGGCAGCAAACAGGGCTACATAGAACGGCAACAGTGCCTTTACGGTTTGCTCGATAGTCACCTTGCCTACAGCTGCGCCCACGAACAGCACGCCGCCTACCGGTGGGGTGATCAGACCGATACCCAGGTTGACCAGCATAATCATGCCGAAATGCACGGGATCTACGCCAATGGAGATCATGACCGGTAACAGGATAGGCGTCAGGATCAGGATCAGCGGAGCCATATCCATTACCGTACCCAGGATCAGCAGCATGATGTTTACGCACATCAGGATTACATAACGGTTTTCCGAAATGGTCATGAGGGCGCCGGTGATCTGTGCCGGAATCTGCATGAGCGTCATGATGTAGCCAAAGCTTGAGGCAAAGGCAATCAGGATCATCACCACAGAGACCGTACGTACGGTTCGATGCATGAGCTTGGGCAGTTCATTCCACTTGTAATCGCGGTAGATGAACATTGTCACGAAGAATGCCCACAGCACGGCAACCGCAGCAGATTCCGTTGCTGTAAAGATGCCGGAGATAATGCCACCGAGAATGATCACCATGGTCATCATGCCCCAGAGCGCCTCGACGCAGATCTTCAGCGCCTGCTTCATGGGAATGACTTCACCCTTGGGGTAGTTGCGCTTCTTGGCGAAGAACAGGCACATCAGCATCATGATGGCGCTGAGCAGAAGCCCCGGTCCAATGCCGGCGATGAACAGCGAGCCGATGGAAACCGTACCACCGGCGGCCAGCGAGTACAGGACGGAGTTGTGGCTGGGTGGAGTCAGCAGCGCCTGAACCGAGCCGCTGACCGTAACGGCAGTGGCATAGTCACGCGGATAACCCTTCTTTTCCATTTCCGGAATCAGCACCGAACCTACCGAGGCGGTATCCGCCAGGGAGGAGCCGGAAATTGCGCCAAAGAAGGTCGAGGCCAGGATGTTGACCAGCGACAGCCCACCGCGGATGAAGCCTACCAGTACGTTGGCGCACTCCACCAGCCGCCGCGACATACCCCCTTCGGCCATGATGGCCCCCGCCAGCACGAAGAAGGGAATGGCCAGCAGGGAAAACTTGTTGATACCCCCAGCCACCTGAATCATCAGCGCATCGAACGGAATATCGATCCACCAGGCGCCGACGAGCGCCGCTAGGCCAAGTGCGTAGGCAACCGGCATGCCCAGCAGAATCAGCAGTATGAAACTGCCTAGTAATACGAACGCATCCATATCAGGCAACTCCTTCGGCCGCTTCTTCTACCGCATCGTATTGCACGACGCGCCGTTGGCTTTGATCGCCAAAAATGATTCTTTCGAGCACGAACCAGAGGGTCAGCGCGCCACCGATTGGGATAGGCGAATAGGCAATCCCTACCCGGAGCCAGGCCAGGTCACTGGTGAACTGGTACCAGGTCGCCATGCACAGCTTGATACCCCAGATCGTCATGAAGAGGCTGATGGCGGTCATCAGCAGATTGACCAGAACGGCATCGTATTTCTTGAGCAGTGGCGGAAGACGATCGGTAAACATTGCTACAGCCATGTGCGCACCGGCACGGTAGCTGGGCGCTGCGCCAATGAACGTGAAAATGGACATGAGCAGAATGGCGATAGGCTCCGGCCAGGATGAACCGGTTCCCATTACGTAACGGGTAAAAATACCCCACGGAATGATGAGCGAGATGACAAGAATTGACAGGCCCGCTATCCAGACACAGAGGGTATAGATGACATCGTTGACACGCAGAAGAGCATGTTTCATGAAAAGCTCCGAGCGGCCGCATGCTCGCTGCGAGAGGACCTCGGAGCGAGCAGGGCATGTCAGGTTGTTGTTGTAATGGCCGTCAGGCCTTATTGCACCGCTTCAACACGCTTGACCAGCTCGGCGAATTTGGGTCCGTACTGCTGGCTATATTTTTCACGTACCGGCGCGGTGGCGTCATAGAAAGGCTTGCGGTCAACTTCGATAAACTCAACGTTGGCAGCTTTCAACTTGGCGACACTTTCCGCGTTGTACTTGTCCCACAGCTCACGCTCTTCCATCTGCGCTTCGCGTGCAGTTTTCTTGACCAGCGCCTGTTGATCCGGCGTCAGCTTGTTCCAGGTGGCCTTGGACATGACCAGCATTTCCGGCAGGATCAGGTGACCTGTCTGGGTGTAATACTTGGCTACCTGGAAATGGTTCTGCGTAACCATGGTAGGCGGGTTGTTTTCCGCGCCATCGATCACGCCGGTCTGCAAGGCGCTATAGATCTCACCGGTTGCCATCGCAATACCGCTGCCGCCCATGGCGTTCAGGGTGTCAATGAAGATCGGGTTGCCGATTACACGGATCTTCATGCCGCCAAGGTCTTCTATCTTGCGCACCGGCTTTTTGGTGTACAGATGGCGAGTACCGCCATCCATCCAACCCAGGGCCACGAGATTGAAGTTGGAGTTGGTTACGGTATCCAGCAACTCCTGGCCTACCTCACCATCAATCACTTTGCGCATATGCGCTTCGTCGCGGAAGACGAAGGGCAGGTTGAACACGTTGACTTCCGGTACCACCGGGCCTACCGATCCGATGGAAATGCGGGCCATCTGAATCGCGCCCAGCTGAACCTGCTCGACTACTTCCTTTTCGCTACCCAGGACGCCGCCGGGGAACATGCGAATGCTGAGTTCGCCGTCGGTTTCCTTCTTGAGTTTCTTGCCCATGTTGTCGACGGCAACGACCGTCGGATAGCCTGCCGGGTGAACGTCCGAAGACTTCAGGGTGATATCAGCCAGTGCGATTGCGGGAGTCAGAAGCGCACAGCATGCAGCGGCCAACAGGTTACGTTTGAAATTCATGAGATAACTCCTTAGTACATCTTGTCTTTGTTATGAGGAGTACAGCGGTAGTAGAAGGCGTTGTTCTATCCTCTGAACGTCGGCTCTTCCAGGCCTTTCACGCCAGGCCTCAAGGCAAACACACCGCCCGCCAGAGGTTGATCAGATAGATCACCGCCAGGTCGGATGGAGGTGACGAACAGCGTATCCAGGCCCGGTCCGCCAAAGGCGCACATGGCCGGTTTTTTTACCGGTACGGTCAGCGAACGATCCAGCTTCCCATCCGGGGTAAAGCGATGGATCTGGCCAGCATCATTACCGCAGATCCAATAGCAACCGTCCTCATCCACCGCGGCGCCATCAGGGCGACCAGGATAATTGTTCATATCAACGAACAGACGGCGGTTGTGAGGGGTGCCGGTATCCGTGTCGTAGTCGAATGCCCAGATCAGCTGTGCATTGGGATGCGAGTCGGACAGATACATGGTCCGGCCGTCTGGGCTGAAGCCCAGACCGTTGGGTACGATAAGGTCTTCCAGAATCGGGGTCAGGCCATCGGCTGCGGTCGAGTGTTGCTCAGGGAAGCGGTATAGCTTTCCCGCCGGTGTTGCAGCTGCCATATCCATGACCATGGTTCCCGCCCAAAAGCGACCCTGGCGGTCACAGCGTCCGTCATTGAAACGCATGTTTCCGGTCGGGTGCGTTACGTTGGCCAGGGCTGTGGCTTGCAAGGTGTCTCCGTCGGTGATCTCTACCTTGAACAGACCACTCTCAAGGCCTGCCAACCATGCAGTGTCACTGCCGTCATAGCGTGCCACGCAGGCGATCATTTCTGGAGCCAGCCAGGCGCGGGTGCTGCCATCGGCAGCACTCCAGCGGTTGAGGGTACGAGCAGGGATATCGACCCAGTAGAGCGCCTGTTCCCGTAGGTTCCAGACCGGGCTTTCTCCCGTACCGTTGCGGGCATCCAGAATCAGTTCAGCTTGCATCATTCTTATCTCTCTTGTTCAGTCCGATCGTCCTGATCCATCGCAAGCAACGGCGTACTTATTCAAACGGACCCGAGGCAACGAAAGCGCCGCCCTGATACACCATGGACGGATCATCCGCCGCCGGAGCCGGCTCTGCTTCGACTTTCTCGCGGAACTGCTCGGAGGAGTCCTGTGGCTCCCAGCCCAAGTGAGCGGCCAGGCGGTTATCCCACCATACGTCACGGTTCTTGGAGGCTCCAAACACGACGGTGTGGCCAACATTGGGCGTGAACAGGGAGCGGGCGATCAGATTGGTCAGATCGTTGTAGCTCAGCCAGGTAGCCAGCATGCGGCGGTTCTGCGGCTCGGGGAAGGAGGAGCCGATACGGATGCTAACGGTTTCGATGCCATAGCGATCAAAATAGAAGCTGGCGACGTCTTCACCATAGGATTTGGACAGCCCGTAGTAGCTGTCTGGGCGGCGCGGCGAGCTAGCATCGATACGTTCGGTCTGCTTGTAAAAGCCGATGACGTGGTTCGAGCTGGCGAAGATGACGCGCTTGACGCCATGGCGGCGTGCCGCTTCGTAAATGTGGAAGACGCCTTTGATGTTGGCTTCCAGGATTTCCTCGAAAGGACGCTCAACCGAAACCCCGCCAAAATGCAGAATCGCATCTACACCTTTGACGAGTTCATCGACGGCGGCTTTGTCAGAAAGGTCGCACGGAACGACTTCTTCATGGGGGCCTTCGGCGGGTGCCATGTTGGCGATATCGGAAAGCCGAATCACTTCAGCGTAAGGGCGGAGGGCTTCGCGGAGTACCTTCCCGAGACCGCCTGCGGCGCCGGTGAGAAGGATACGGTTCAAACGCTGATTCTCTACAGAACTGGTCGCCATGTCAGTTTCCTGGTTATTAGTATTATTTTGAGTCGTAAGACATCATACGACTAGATGGCGAAATTTTTAACAGTGCTTACCTGCGATGTCAACGACGCCTTTTTCTTGGAGGCGGTAAGTTGTCGTATCTTACGAGTTTCGCCAAGACTCCTGTAAGGAAACCCTTCGCTGGAAACATTCTCTTACAAGCTTTTAAGGGTGTCGATTAAGCTCAAAGCCAGGGTACAAGCGCCCTATAGTGGCGTAATGACCTGATTGATAAGAGCGGAGCAGAGAAATGCTGGGTTTGACCGATAGGTCATTGCTGTTGGTTAGACAAAGGTCTAATCCCGCCGGGGTAGTCTGCCGTGCTAGGTGCGCGCAAGGTTCTAAGTGCGGGCGGTAGGACGTCAGGTGTTACTACGCGCTCGCTCTTAAGCGGGCCATATCTTTCATGGGTGGTGCTCCAAATAACCGGCTGTATTCGCGGCTAAATTGGGAGGGGCTTTCATAACCCACCCGGTGCGCTGCCGACGAGCAATCGATGCCCTCATGGAGCATCAGGCGCTTGGCTTCCTGAAGGCGTAGCTGCTTCTGATATTGCAGTGGGCTCATCGCAGTCACCGCCTTGAAGCGATGATGCAGCGTTGAAGGGCTCAGATTGACGCGCCGGGCAAGCTCATCGATCTTCAACGGCTCAATGTAGTTCTGATTCAACCAGTTGATGGCGCGATTTACACGGTGGGTTTGGCTGTTCGTTATTGCCATTTCGTACAGTCGATATCCCTGGGGGCTACGCAGTAACCGATAATAGATCTCTCGTAGCACCAGAGGGGCCAGCATCGCCGCGTCACGCGGGGTGTGCAAGAGGCGAACCAGTCGAGTCACGGCATCGAGCATGGCATTATCCACGCGCTCGACGTACAGGCCCCGGTGAGCTGGTACGACGGGGACACCTGTCGGGCCGGCGTCGGCTATCAGGCGGGTAATTTCCGCCGGGTCCAGGTTGATCCGAATACAGAGATAGGGGCGCTCGGGGGTAGCCTCGATAATCTGGCCGGTCACAGGAAGCGAGACAGAGCCCACCAAGTAATACAGAGGGTCATAGGTAAAGCATTCATCGCCAAGCGTAACCTGCTTACGACCTTGTGCGATGACACAAAAGCTGGGGTTGCTGATCCCATGCACAGGGTCTGAGGGCTGGCTTGCACGCATCAAGCAGAGACCGTCGATCCGGGTGGTATGAGCGCCATCGGTCAACGTAAGCTGATCAATCAGCGCTGCCAGTTCCTGCTGCAGAAGCGTGTCTCGACTATGAGTGGATTCATGCGTTACACAGTCCATGCTGATCCCCTGAAGCTTGCGGTTCCCATTGTATCGGCGTGCACAGGCGTACCGATCAAGTCAGGCGTCACGATAACCAAAAGTGGCAATGCAGGGTTATATCAATTCTGCTGACTTCTTGCCTGATCCTGTCATGGTATGCCCGCGGTCCGCAGGATTGTGAAAGCCAGCGTAGTCCAACCTTGCCTGCAGAGCGCGAATAATCGTGTTGGACAGGCGCTCCCTGGCCCACTGCGTTCTTCTCCGTGCAGGATCAGGCAAGAAGCGAGCAGGATCCGTCTAACGTCTGAATGCCTTTCGGCTCTAGCCTTGTCACTAACGCGGCAATACCGGCCGCCCTCACTGACAGGCAAGGAGATTCGTATGAAAGGTCTAGAAGGCAAGGTCATCGCAATTACCGGCGCAAGCAGTGGCATTGGCGAAGCAACCGCACGGTATCTGGCGGCACAGGGCGGCTTCGTCATTCTAGGGGCGCGTCGTACAGAGCGGCTTGAGACCCTGGTAGCTGAAATCAGGGCGCAGGGCGGCAAGGCTGACTACCGCCGGCTCGACGTTACCGCATTGGAGGATATGGAGTCGTTTGTGCAGTTCGCTCAGCAGCAGGGCGGACGTCTGGATGTATTGGTCAACAATGCGGGTGTGATGCCGCTTTCCAAGCTTGAAGCGCTCAAGGTTGACGAATGGAATCGCATGATCGATGTAAACATTCGGGGCGTGCTCCACGGGATTGCGGCGGGCTTGCCGGTCATGCAACAGCAGCGTAGCGGACAGTTCATCAATCTGTCTTCGATTGGCGGGCATGCTGTCAGTCCTACTGCCGCGGTTTACTGTGCAACCAAGTTTGCCGTCAGGGCCATTTCCGAAGGGTTGCGTCAGGAGGTAGGAGCCGATATCCGCGTCACTGTGATCTCGCCCGGGGTAACGGAGTCTGAGCTGGCTGACACCATCACCGATCCAACCGCTCAGGCAGCCATGGACGCGTTTCGCCGAGGGGCTATTTCACCGGAGTCCATCGCGCGCGCCATTGCGTTTGCAATTGAACAGCCTGCTGAAGTGGACGTAAGCGAGATTATCGTCAGGCCGACCGCGAGCCCTTATTAAGGGCTTCCGGTTTCAACCCGTGGCACTTCATCTCGGAGGAGGACTCATGTCCGCATCGCCTTGTACATCGTTGCTCTTGATCCATGCCCGCACCGGGCGCTCCGCAGCCCTCAGGGCATGTCTCAGGGGATTGCCTTATCCAGGGCAGACGTGTCTCACCTTTACCGTCATGCCATCGCCGGAAGAGGAAAACTGCTGGTTGGTGTATGGCCAATGGCAGTCGCAGTCGGATATGGACAGCTACTTCAACACGCTTCCAGCCGAGCTGTGGATGCGCCTGGTAAATGGCTCCCTTGCGGCCCATATGGAGTTCATGACGTTCGAAGGTAACGAGTTGCCCAACGCCTATCGTTGGGCAACTCCACGGTTCAGCTCGCCTGGTTGCGCCTCCTATGCCTGTTGTGGCTAGGCGCAGGCGCCATGTCTCCCTGTAAGTTGTGAGCTGCGTTTTACGTCATTGGGAGTAGGTGTTCTCATCGGCGGTAGCCGGGTGGTAGTCCGTAGGAGCGCAGAGGCTCAGGTTTTGCACCGGCACCAGGCGAGCCGGGCCCATTGGAACTCGTGTTGCCGCCACAGCCAGCAGATTGAACGTACCTTGAGCCGCAACGGCCCAGCGTCCGGTTACGGGCTCGCCGCGAAGCAAGGTAGCGGCGGCCAGAAGGAGCTTCAATCCGCTGCAGGTATCGATATTGAGATGAACCGTCATGGGCAGCTTGCGCACCAGACCATACTCGTAGTTGGTCAGAAGACTGTAGGTTGCGGTTGAAAGACCTGCAACGGCAAACAGTTGGCGGGTGCGCGGTCCCCACTCGTTGACACCTGCCAATGCCAGACAGAGGCCTGCTGAGGCATAGTCCAGAAGGCCGTGCATGCGAGGTGATAATAACTTGGCTGGCGCCAGCCGATCACGACCCTGATCCATGCCAGAGACGACAATTTCATTACTCATGTCGGTTGCTCGGGTATCGAAACGACCGGTGATGAACCGATGGACCAGCTGCGACATGAGCGGCGCGGCGGTGTAGTGCGCGTTGTGCGCCGCGCCTTCTACAACCACCAGTTTGCCGTTGGGAAGTAGACTGGTGAATTCCTCTGCCCACTGCTGGGTAAGGGTCTTGTCGTATTGGCCACGGATTACAAGGGCAGGAACATGCACGTGGGACAGACGGTTTTCTATGGGGTCGTCCACCGTTCTGCGAAGCTGCTGAACCATGCGCGGTAGGCCATTGGAAAGATACTCCATGTGCATCAGCGGGTTGATCGAGGGTGCCTCGAACGGCATGTTCAAGACGAGGCGGGCGTACTGCCGCGCCGGTGTCCGATAGGCCGGGTCTGGCGTAGGTGCGATCAGGATCAGGCGCTCGACTCTATCCGGAAAGCGTGCCGCAATTTCAACGGCGATTTGTACGCCTACGGAGTTGCCGCACAGCACCGCCTTGTGGATTCCGTTGGCATCCATCCAGGCCAGCAGATGATTCGACTGCTCTCTGACATCCGGACCTGCTGGCCACTTGGACATCCGCGGCGCAGGCGAACGCCCGAAACCGGGCAAATCGGGTGCCATGACGTCATGACCCATCGATGCGAGACGTCTCCCCAGCGGGACCATATAGCGGCTTGAAAGCGCCAGGCCATGAATCAGGATGAATGGAACCTGATGTGGATCGTCTTCATGGGCTAGCCAGGTGCGGGCGTGCATGCGAATGCCGAGCGAAGGAATAGTCGTCCAGGTTTTGTAAGGGGCGTAAGCGAGTTTGAACATAAGGGACAGCTCCCATGTATATCGAGCCTTGCCCAGGTCGCAGCGTGCCTGAAGGCATCATGAGCCAATCATGCGGCATGCGCGGGCTCCTGGGCGTGAGCATTGTAAATGTCGTCTGAACATGCAGAAAAAAGAAGGCCCGCAGAGCGGGCCAAAACGAGCTTTGAACAGCTCGCTGCCGCGAAAGGGCCCGTTCCATCAAGGGCCCAGAGGGGAAGTTATTGCCGGGAAGTAATCAGTGATGATGAGCAGGTTCCGCAGTGAATAGCGGCTGAAAAAAAGGGGGCTGCACATCTCAAGACTCCTCATGTCACGGCGTATCACCATCGGTCTGAGCATAAGCTCGTACCGATTCGAATGTGAAAAGGGCAAGGTCAGCAAATATATGCCTTGCTTAATGACCGATAGTTTGGAAAAGAAAAAGTGCCTTGGAAGCGACGAACGTAAGTACCTTTTATCCCTTGCAAAACGATGACGGAGCCGATCAAACGATACGTTGAAGCTGACTAGAGAGGTAGACGGAACCCTGTCTTGTAATACCAGCCTAATAATAAGTAAGCGAGCCGAATTTCCAGCCTGTTGCAGCTTAGTGCAGGTTAATAGGCGCATCGACAATGGCTTTATCTGATTGTGAATATGTTTAATCGGTCAGATTGGGATGAGACGGCTATAATGAATGTTGGTATTACTTATTGAGGAAAGAGGTGCTCATGATCACTGACGTGCGCGAAGCGTGGCAGGAAATGGTAGAAGCTCAGCGGGCCTTCAACGCAACGTGGCCTTCGGCGGTGGTTCATGCACAAGTCTGGTTGCTTCCCATCAACAAGGAGCCCAAAGGCCAGACTAAAATCACACCGATGGAGCTAGTGGGTGAGCCTGCCATCGAGGCTGCGAAAAAGGCCATCCTGCAATTCGAGCAGGAGGAGGGGCAGCACCCTAGTACCGTCATGCGGCTCCCAGGGTGGATCGGCGTTTCGCAGTCAGTGCTGGAGTACGCCCGCGAGGCCAATGCCGCGCGTGATCGTTTTCTTGAGGTTCTGGCTCAGGAAACGGCCTCCATGAACCTGAAATCTCTATCCAAGGGAAAGCATCTTCGTAGCATTCTCAAGCTGCCGATCGTCATCAAGCAGATCGAGCGCCATATCCAGGTGTTTGAAGGGGTGCCACGGCGTATCCTGTTCACCTGGGCGGGCAAAACGGCGGCCCCGGAAAGCATCCCTGTCAAGGATGTGATCGAAAAGATCGAAACGCAGCTGGCTGATGCCGTGGCCAAGGCTGATATGGACAAGGAACTCAATCTGAGGCTTGAGCTCAAGGCGTTGGGGTTTCTGGATGCGAAGGCCGAACTGCATCGCTACCGTCCTATTGCGCCCCATCCGCGCGTGATGCTGTATTTCTCCAAAAGCCCTCGTTATGACGCCATGCCTCACGCCAATCTGCCGATTTTTGTTTCACTGGATGAGAAGCAGCCGTGGCCGCGGGTCGATGCGCTCGAAGAGTTTGATGCAGAAAACGCTCAGGCTGAGCGCTCGGACAAGGTGCCCCGCCAGGAAATCATTCCGCGCCTGGGGCTGTACCTTAAAACCGCGCCCGACCGTAAGCGCAGCCCCAGGACGGCCCGTGGGGACTCGACCGCCGTGGCGCGAGCGTTAGTCTCGTCTACTTATCAAAAGCGTTGAGTGGTAAACGGACACTCACAATATGTACGCAGAAGGTGGATTAAATAAGGGTCAACAGACTAACGCATTGGTTGAATAGAATATGTTCCGTTTCGATGACTGAAAGACTCTATTTTCAATTCATGTGCGAGGCGTTGCCAAATCTTATTCATATGCTATTTGCTAAGCGAGTAATGCTTTATACAAAGCAATACTCGCTCAGTTCATATATAAGCATCTGCTAGTTAGCGGTTATTTACAAATATTTACTCAATTAACTGTTTGAATATGCTGTTTGGTGAATCTGTTCGCATAATTAGTGCGTTGCAATCTTGACCGATAAAGTGACAAAGAATTCTTAATTGCTTGGAAAGCATGGCGTTAAGACATTAAAGCTCATTATATGAAGGGTCGGTTTGCAGCTATTTATAACTCTTAATATTCGTGTAATTAAATGTTCATGCCTTGCGGGGCAACATTCACTCGTCTGGCAGCGATTGGGGTTCGAAAGAATCAGGACGTTGCTGGAAATATGCTCTTCTCTGCAGCCGTGTAGTAGCAGTTGGCGCATGTCTAATTTCTTTCAATAAGGAGATATTGATATGAGTAATGTTACTCCGACCAGCACCAGTTCTTCTGACGCTGCTATCGACAAAATGACTGCCGCTTTCGATGCCGCCATCGAAAAATCCGCGAAGATCACTGAGATCACCACCGAGAAGAAAACTGAGCTTGACGCGACCAAACAGCGTCCTCAGAACTAAGGTGTGGACGGGCGGCGCCTTATGGCGCCGTCTGTTTGTTCAGACAGCTTTCCAGATTGGACCTGCATGCAGGCTGGCCTTGCCATGCGTGCCGGGTCAGGCAAAACAATGATGTCCGCAATGTCTTCTCTTCCCGGCTCAAAACCTGCAGTGCCCACTCTTGAGGTCATTGCGGGACTGCATACCGGCGTATCGGTATCGCTGGATGAACCTGCCTATTGCCTGGGCGCCTCCGACGAGGTGGATCTGGTGCTCAGGGATGCAGGCGTTGCGCCTCGCCATGCCGTGTTGCGTCTGGAGAAAAATACAGTTGCCGTTGAGGCAGTTGGAGGTGATGTACTCACGGCTGAAAAACGAATCCCTTTGGGCAAGGGGCTGCGCCTGCCATTACCGGTCGAGTTATCCGTTGGGGATGCTCGAATCCGCTTATCTGCTCCGCTGACAAAGTTGGTTGCGCCTCCCAAACGATGGCCTGTTACCCACGCCGGTATGATGGCACTTTTTGGCGCGGCGGTATTGCTAGGCCTGTATACGCTGATTGGCACCAGCGAAGCCGAAGATCGCTTATTGCCTATTGCCAACGCGCCAGTTAGCCCGGCACTCGACAGCGGCGCTGGTCAGGAGCCTGTAGTGCGGGACGATCAGGTTGCCCGGCAATTGCTGTCCCGACTTGAGGCCGCTGGACTTTCCGCGCTGCATGTGAAATCACAAGGTCGCCATTTCATGCTCTCTGGTGAAATTGATACTGCTCAGCAGCCAGCCTGGGTCGATATCCAGAAGTGGTTCGATGGTGAATATGGCAGCAGCCATGTACTGGTCAGCTCGGTCACGCTACGCAAGGCACCGGTTTCTCCCCGTGTCAGGTTCCAGGCGGTATGGCTGGGACAGGATCCTTATGTGGTTAGTGAGTCCGGTACACGTCTTTACCCCGGCGCATCGCTGGACGACGGCTGGGTGCTCAAGGGGATAGAGCCGCAGCGGATTGTCCTGAGTCGCAACGGCCACGAGTTTGCCCTGACCCTATGACGCTGCCATTGCTTACACAACCCCTGGGTGGGAGGCCTTTTCGATGAGAATCGATACCAGCCGACCGCTGGACCTGCAGCGGCCTGAAGAGGCGTCCAGCGAATCCCTGCGTCGGACCGGCTCGGTTGCCAGGGCCAGGCAGAGTGAGGTGTTCGAGTCGCTGCTGCGGCTGCGCAGCCGGACTCCGTTCAAATCCCTGCGTAACGAGCTGGCGGAGCTGATCGGCCCTCCCGTTAACGACCCTGGCATCTTCAGCCCTGGCCATTCGCTTCAGGTGCTGGAACACATCATTGATACGGTGTTGCCTCGGCTGGACGCCGAGCCGGAGATCAAAGCACTTGCTGCCAGCCTGCTTGAGCAGGAAATCCAGCAACGTCGGGAGCTTGGGATGCGGTTGAGCGAGATCGACGATTTATGAACTTACAGGATCGCGAGGCAGTACAGCTGCTGCACTCGCTTGGCGCTCTGTATCTACGCAGCGGACAACAGCGACGAGCGCTGATCTATCTGCTTCTGGCTATTCAGATCGACCCGGCAGATACCGCTTTGCTGCGTACGCTCACCAATGGCTTTATTGCCACTGGTGATGGGGAGCGGGCACTGGCTGCTATCGGAAGGCTGGAGCAGCTTGAAGGGTCAGGCATGCCGCTCAAGTTTCTGCGTAGCCGCGCATTATGGGCGTTGGGTGCCAAAGACGAGGCACGACGCTGTTTTCGTGATTATCTGGATAGTCGGAGGGCCGTAACGTGCTCGCCAGATTGAACCGCCTGGCTGTAATGGCCTCACAGCGTACCGATATCGTCATTGCACTGTTCATGATGCTGGCCATCGTGATGATGATCATCCCGCTCCCCACAGTAATGGTCGATGTGCTTATCGGCACCAATATCGCGTTCAGTCTGTTGGTTCTGGTCGTTGCGTTCTACGTGTCGCATTCAGTGGATTTTTCGGCACTCCCGCCGGTAATTCTGCTCAGTACGCTGTTTCGCCTGTCGCTTTCCATCACCACGACCCGGTTGATCCTGCTCAACGGAGAAGCGGGGGATATTGTCGAGGCATTTGGCAATTTCGTGATTGCCGGTGAGGTGGTCATTGGCCTGGTGGTTTTTCTGATCATTACCGTGGCGCAGTTCATCGTTATCACCAAGGGCGCCGAGCGGGTGGCCGAGGTGGCGGCTCGCTTTACTCTGGATGCGATGCCAGGCAAGCAGATGAGTATCGACAACGATCTGCGTAATGGTGATATCGATCAGGCCGAAGCCCGTCGACGTCGCTCACGCCTGGAGCGGGAAAGCCAGCTCTATGGGGCCATGGACGGTGCCATGAAATTCGTGAAAGGAGATGCGATCGCCGGATTGGTCATCCTGTGCGTGAACCTGCTGGGTGGCTTGCTGATCGGTATGATCAAGCGGGGCATGCCCTTTGGCGAGGCGGTGCATACCTATTCGCTATTAACCGTAGGCGATGGGTTGATCGCCCAGATTCCTGCCCTGTTGATTGCGGTTGCCGCAGGCACGGTAGTCACGCGCGTAACAACCGATGCAGAGACAGATCTCGGCACGGAAATTATTAGTCAACTAAGCGCCAACCAGCGGGCGTTGGCACTGACGTCTGCCATTCTGCTGGGCGTTGCGTTTATTCCAGGATTCCCGGCGCCTGTATTCATTGCCATTTCGCTGGTCCTGGGCGGAACGGCCTTCTACATGCATCGGCGTAAACAGACCGCGGAACAAGTTCCGGCTGCTCAGGAGGAGCCGGAACCACGTGAGGTTATGGCTGAGCCAATACAAGATGTAGAGGACACGGGTCATTTCCGCATTACGCTATGGATTAGTGAAGCCCATGTGTCACAGGTCTCGCTCAATACGCTCAGGCAGCGATTGGACAGTACTCGTTACGAGATCAGTGAGGACTTGGGCGTCGAGCTTCCCCGTATCGGCTTGCGCATTGACCGCAACGCCGTGGCGGAGCGGTTCAGGATTGATCTGGAGGGCGTGCCCGTCATGGAGGGAGCTATCCGCCCTGATGCGGTGTTGCTGCAGGACGATGAAGTTCATCTCGAGCTGCTGGCAATCGAGCATACAGCCTCGGCCCCGTTGTTACGCCGTAAGCCTGCCCTGTGGGTGGATGCACAACAGGCTGCCACGCTGGTAGAGGCTGGGGTAGGGCATCTAGATCTGGCGCAGACGTTTGACGCCTGCATGGATCAGACTTTACGCCGCTATGCGGCTGAATTCCTGGGTATCCAGGAGGCCCGTCAGATCCTGACCGAGATGGAAGAGCAGTATCCCGAGCTCGTTAAGGAGGCCCTCCGTGTGCTGCCCTTGCAGCGAATCGCGGATGTGCTGAGGCGGCTGGTCAGTGAGCATATTTCCATCCGCAACCGCCGCGCCATTCTTGAGGCGATTGTGGAGTGGGCACCGCGTGATCTGGATACGCCCATTCTGACCGAGCACGTCCGTGCTGCGCTAGCCCGGCAGATTTGCTATGCGTACGCCGACAGTCATCGCGTCATTTCGGCCTATGTCTTTTCCCGGGATTTGGAGGAGGCATTACGGGCGCCACTGCGCCGCAGTGATAAAGGCCGCCCTACGGTGCTGCCGCCCGACTTGACCCGCACCATTACGATCCAGCTTCAGCACGCGTATGACGCTGCCAGTCATGATCTGAATCCGGTGGTCATGGTGACGGCGGACATCCGTCGCCCGCTCCGGCAGTTGCTGACCCGGCATGATCTGGATGTTCCCGTGCTGTGCTACCAGGACCTGACCCGTGAATTCACCGTGCAGTCGCTGACGACGCTCACGCTACCGGAGGCCAATGCGGCCTTGCCACACACCGTAACGGAATCGTTGACGGCTCCACAACCGTTGTAAGGGAACAGAAAGGATGGTGAGGGTGTTTGAGGATTACCTGCAGGCAGGGTGTGTGCCGAGACCGACGTTAAGACAATGGCTGATTATTGGTTTCGGTTGTCTTTTACTGTCCGGCGGCTGGCTGGCTCCCGGGCGGGCCGTTGCGCAACCTGTTGAGGGGGTGAGTTCTGAGGGGCGTGTGCTTTACCTCGCCTCGGGGGAGGGCCAGATTGTGAAATTCAAGGCGCCGGTAGAGTCGGTATTTGTTGCTGATCCTGCCATTGCCGATCTGCGCGTTGTCTCGCCGGGAGTGGTGTATGTCTATGGCAAGACCAGTGGCGAAACGAATCTGATTGCCCTGAATGCAAACGAGGACATTCAAGGCACCTGGCAGCTCAAGGTCCAGCCCAATGTCGGGCCGATCAAGGAGGCCGTACAGGCATTGCAGCCAGGCAGCAGCGTTTCGGTGGCGCAATCCGGCAAGCGGCTGATAGCCAAGGGAGCCACCCAGGATGTTGCGTCGGCGCTGGATATAAATGCATTACTCGATAGCCAGACACCAGCCGGTGGCCCGCCACCCCTGAACACCACGACTTATCCTGAATCGCCCCAGGTCAATATCCGGGTACGTTTCGCCGAGGTGTCACGCGAGCAGTTGCTGCGGTATGGGGTGAACTGGAATGCGCTCATTACCCGTGGTTCGTTTTCGTTCGGGCTGGTGACAGGCGGTCCGCTGGCGCAGTCGGCAGTAGCCGGGGCCACGAATCTGATCTCGGCAGGTTACAGCACCGGCAGCGCCAATATCGATGTGCTACTCGATGCGCTGCAAAGTAACGGCATTCTCGAAATTCTGGCAGAGCCAAACATCACGGCGGTAACGGGGCAAACGGCCAGTTTCCTGGCAGGGGGCGAAGTGCCGGTACCGGTTCCTGTAAGTCGTGACCTGGTAGGTATTGAATACAAGCCATTTGGTGTATCGCTGCTCTTTACGCCTACGCTGCTTCCCAGTGGGCGTATTGCCATGCAGGTTCGCCCCGAGGTCAGCAGTCTTTCAACGACCAGTGCTGTGCAGATAGCGGGTACCAGTGTGCCAACGTTCCAGGTCCGGCGGGCCGATACGCGTGTTGAGGTAGGCAGTGGTCAGACATTTGCCATCGCCGGTCTTTTCCAGCGCAACAGCGCGCAGGATATGGACAAGCTTCCCATGCTGGGTGACGTTCCGATCCTGGGTGCATTGTTCCAGTCCAAACGCTTTCAGCGCAATGAAACCGAGCTGGTCATTCTGATCACGCCGTACCTTGTCGAGCCTGAGTCAGACCACACGCTGGCTACGCCACTTGATCCGAGCGCGTCCAATCCTACACAGCACTTGGCGCGAACGTCTACCACGCCCACCAAGCCTTACTCGGAGTTCGGGTTTTATGTGGATTGATTCGAGAGGCTCCCTTGCTGTGCTCGGCGCGGCTGTCATGCTGCTGGCGGGGTGCTCACTGGAGCCGGTGTCCTATGCATCGGATTATGTCCGTCTGGCTGATCGCAACGGTCAGGCGGTATGGGTGCCCCGTGTGTGCTTGAGTCCCGAAACAGCGGCAGCGCCCGATCGTTTACCCATGGGCTGCGCCAATGCGCTTAATCTGGCCAGAATGATCGAGCGACCTACTGACCTACAGCGTGGTCGTCCGATGGGACCCGCCATGGCTGCTCCGGTAGCACGTGCGGCAGAAGCTTATATCACCGGCCACACCGCCGATGACATCAGGCGGCAACGGCTCGAGCAGGAAGCGGCAAACCGTAACGCTGTCGGAATGTGATGATGTTCGTCAGATCAGGTCTGGCGAACATTTTTAATTGGGATGAGTGGCGATAAGCCCTACTGCCTGGGCGCGTTGCATCGGGTCGCGCAGGGACTTGATCTGCCGGGCCTGTTCGAGCAGCCGGGCTTTTTGAGCCGGTGTCGTTTGGGGAATGACCAAGCCCGTAGCCTCCTGCTCGTGACCGGCCAGTACCAGTGTCAGAAGCAGGTTGCGGTAATGGCCTGGCATGGCCAGAGGGGAGCGGGTGACTTCACGCAGCCGTGTGACGGCACGATCCGGTGAGCCTCCCAATGCCATGGCGACGGCCTGATTGCTTTGGATGTCCAGATTGCCGGGCGCCAATTCAAGCGCCTTGGAAAAGGCTGTTTCCGCTGCGGCTGACTGGCCCAACAGACTGTAGGCCGTGCCCAGCTTGCTATAGGTACTGGCCGTTTTCTTGAGCGGGGCAACTTCCTTCAGCGCATTTGCCGCACTGCTGGCATTGCCGAGCCGTAGCTGGGCACTACCAAATCCCAACAGCGCGTCGGGATTATGGGGTTCCTTTATCAGAGCCTCGCGAAAGGCCTGGGCGGCACCGTTGGCATCTCCGCTGCCAAGCCGGGCATTACCCAGACGAATGAACGCGGGAGCGTCCTGCTGCTGTTGAGCCGCGCGTGCATACAGGGCCGACGCGGTGGCAGGGTCGCCCCGGCGTTCGATGTCGGATGCCAGTTTGTCCAGCTGAAGATCAGGGTGAGGATTGGAAGGTGCAGAGCTGCAACCGGCCAGCCAGGAGCACACAACAGCCAGGGCGAGCCGGGTAGGGCGGGAGGTAGGCAAAATCACACTCCATGCTTTGACTGCAAAGAGCCACATCCTGCGCATTTGGCCGGACAAACATGACAGCTCGATGACAGCGCCCGGCTGTGTTTGAGGCTTGTCCTGTACCGCCCTGGTTCTGTGATACAGACAACACTCATTGGGTGACTTGCAACGGGCTTGTCACAAAGCCTCACCATACTCGGGGCATCGAGAAAGTGTCCGAACGTTCCGGATAAAGGATAAGCCGGAGTTGTCGTTTGGTTTGCTTCGTACAGGGATGGATCACTGTCTGCCATCGGTTCGAGTCGTATGTGGCATCGAGCCGGGTATGGAAGAGATGAAGAAGAACGAGCAAGCCATGCCGTTGCCTGTTTTTACCGCTCGCTGTTTACGTTCACTGTGTTGCCTGCTTGCGCTTGCAGGGGTTGCGCTTGATGGCTGGGCACAGACAGAGAAACCTGTCTGGCTGGACCAGCCCTATCACTACGTTGTGATTGATCAGGATGTACGCGGCGTACTGATGGAGTTCGGTCGTAATCTGTCATTGCCTGTGGTCTTGTCCGATCAGGTCAAGGGCCGGGTACAGGGCCATGTGCGGGCGGAGCGCGCGGGTGAGTTTCTCTCGCGTATCAGCGCCACCCAGGGGCTGGTCTGGTACTACGACGGCAGCGCCCTGCATGTGAACGCCAACCGCGAGCTGATCAGTCAGGTCATCGATACCCGCCGGTTCGATCAGAAGGCTTTGAGAGGCGTGCTCGACCAGCTGGGCCTGGTAGGCGAGAACGTATCGATACAGCTCAACCCCGGCCGCTCGGTTCTGAGCGTATCCGGGCCGCCTGCCTACATTGGCTATGTGCAGCGCAGTCTCGAAGGCCTGGAAAGGCCCGTTATTTCGAGGGGAAAAAGCCAGGGCATTCGTATTTTTAGGGGTGGCGCGGAAACCGAAGTCTTTAGCGGACAGGGTTGAACATCTGGCCTTTTGGCCCTCACAGACAAGGAGAAGGACATGGCAACAGCACCCATAGATAACAGCAGTACCGGCAGCGTCACTAACAGCGAGCAGACATTCGACGCTGCGCTCGAGTCGTCCGATACCGGCATGACCGATGAAGAGTTCACCCAGCAGTTAGTGGACGGTGCGGTGACCGTCGCCGGGCAGATGATCATCATGCCCCGTGCGAACGAAATCCTGAATGAGGCGATGTCGGACGAGTAAGTCTGGCGGCCCTGTGCATTATCGATGTGTGTCTGGAGATATTCATGACTGTCAGTATTCCTCCTGTAGCCCCGCAGCCCATGCCGGAACCTGCCGCGCAGGCTGCCCAGAATCTCTTCGAGCACATGGCGATGCATGCGCAGGGCCTTCCTCAGGGAGCAAGCCCGGCTCAACTGAGCCAGGGATTGATGGAGCGGCTGGATGGCTTTCTGGATCGTTCCCATCGCTTCGCTGAACGGGCCAACGGCGGGGTCGATCAGACGCAGACCTTCAGCCCGGTGATCCGTAGCTCCCAGGCCGAAGGCGCGGCGCTTCCGGACAGCCAGATGGACAAGGTTGTCACCGCACTGAGCCGCATGTTCGATCATTCGATCGAAACCCAGATGGTTGTCCGAGGCGCGACCCAGGTTTCCGGGGCGGCCAACACCCTGTTGCGTGGTCAATAAGATGACCGGTTGGAACGGATGGTTTGCAAAAGCGGTAATACTGCTCACGCTGGTGGCGTTGCTGCAGGGATGTAAAACGGACCTGTATACCAACCTCTCAGAACGCGATGCGAACAGCATGGTGGCGGAGTTGTTGCGGCGCGGCATTTCTGCTGAACGCGTCATTCAGAAGGACGGCCGTCTTACCGTCAAGGTAGACGAGGCACGCTTTGCCGAGGCCATGCATATCCTCGACGAAGCCGGCTTGCCAGGGCAATCCTTTGCCAACCTGGGCGATGTATTCAAGAGCAATGGACTGGTGTCTTCGCCTGTTCAGGAACGTGCTCAGATGATCTATGCCCTGAGCGAAGAACTCTCGCATACCGTATCGCAGGTCGATGGAGTGCTGTCGGCCCGGGTGCATGTGGTATTGCCCGATAATGACCTGCTTAAACGCAATGTCACGCCATCTTCCGCATCGGTTTTTATCCGGTATGAACCGGGGCTCGATATCAATCCGCTGATTCCACAGATCAAGACTCTGGTCGCTAGTAGCATTTCGGGCCTGACTTATCAGAACGTTTCAGTCGTACCGGTCGAGGCGGTCAAGCGGGTCGAAGGCTCCCAAGAGGGCGAACCCCTGGCTTCGTTCATGGGGGTCTGGATGCTTCAATCGAACGTCGGCAAGGCCGCCTGGATCATGGGCGGGCTGCTTTTCCTCGTGCTGGCGCTGGCTACTTCACTGGTTTACGTGGTGTGGCAGTCCCGGCGTGCTCAACCCTACGAATTGGTGCCATTGAAATGAGCCTGACACAGTCTGCAGAACTGCCGTTGTTTCGTGGTGAAAACGGGTGGAACCTCTTCAAGACCAACCCTTTGCGCTTCGTACACGGCAAGCACGTTGCTGAGTGCTTCAGTGAATGGGGCGAGTATTCCATCGTGGCCGCCATCCAGGCCGAGCAGCGGTTTCAGTCTCGACTTGAGCGTTTGTTCCAGGATCACTTCGCGCTGCCACCGTTAAATGAGGTAGAGCCGCCCGTTGAAGAGGACTTGGCCATTGCGTTACTGGCGCCGGAACACTTTGCTGCACTGGTAGTGCCGTGTGGTGTGGTCCTTCATGGACGCTCCTTCACCCAGGAGATCAGAGCGTCGGCCTTGCGTGCGCTGAAAGCGCGCTTTGGTGAGGACTTATTCGCCCTGGCCGTAACCAATGCCGATCTGGCCAGCACCTCCACCGTTCTGACCGATCTCGATGAACTGGAGCGGGCCGTTCAGTTGGATGGAGAGGCCTGTATCGCCGCCTGGCTGGCTGCTCAACCTACCTCGCTCGCCGCCTGGCTGCGACTGAAGGCGACGGATGAGCCTGTCTACAGCCGCGCACTTTCGACGGACCTGCTGCAACGCGGGCCCGCCATCGTCAGGCGTATAGCGCCGCACGTTCAGGCCTATGCAACAGTGAGGAAGGCTTCTTGAGCGAACTGCCTCGTCAACCTACCCAAACCATTCTTCGGCAAGCTGAGGCCGCCCAATGGATGGATGGCTACACGTTTCTCGAGCAGGCCCGACAGGAAGCGGATGCTCTGCTGGCCAGTACACAGGCGCAAGTCGATGCCGCCCGCACTCAAGGCTACGCTGAAGGCCAGCGCGCCGGCATCGAGGCGGCAAACAAGATCCTGGTGAATACCACCCACCAGATGGACCGGTATTTGGCCAGTCTGCCGGAGGCTTTGACCGACCTCGCTCTGGATGTGGTCCGCCGCGTTCTGGGCCAGTTTGAGCCCGGCGAGCTGGTGGCCCGTCTCGCTCGCGAAGCCCTGACGACCTTTCGTGGTCAGCACACGATAACCGTGAGGGTAGCGCCAGAGCATGTGGCCCACGTGGAAGCAATGCTGCTGGAAGGGGCTGGACCATCAGCCTCATTTCGCGTCGAGCCCGATGCCCAGCTCACAGCGACTCAATGCGTTATCGCCAGTCCTGTCGCTGTGGTGGATGCCAGCCTGGACATGCAGCTGGACGCGCTTCGTACCGCCTTGGTCAGCCCTGGCGAGTCTGAGGCGGTGTAATGCAGGAGTCGGTGTTGGAAGTGTTAGATCTCCAGACGATCATCCCCAGCTTGAAAGCGCGCCTGGATCGGGCAGAGTCGCGTCCGGTACGCGGACGTGTGAAGTGTATTCGCGGGATCATGGTGCATGCCATGTTGACCCAGGCGCGGGTTGGTGAACTCTGCTACCTACGCGACCCGCTCACGGGACGCACGATTCCCGCTGAAGTCATCGGCTTCGAGCATGACGAGGCGCTGCTGACACCGGTGGGTGAGTTGGAGGGTATGTCGACCCGTACAGAAGTTATCTCCACCGGTCAGGCGATGACAATCACCGTAGGTGATCATTTGCTCGGCGCGGTTATCAGTCCGACCGGCGAGCGGCTGGATCGTGTCGAAGGAACAGTTGATGGGCATGATACGCGCCGCTATCCGCTTCAGGCCGAGCCGCCAGCGCCGTTCGAGCGAAGCCTGATCAAGGAGCCCTTGCAATTAGGTATTCGCGCCATTGATGGACTCATGACGGTTGCCCGGGGTCAGCGCGTCGGGATTTTTGGTGAACCCGGTATCGGCAAGTCTTCTCTGTTGGCCAGTATTGTCAAAGGCACCGAGGCGGACATCATTGTTCTGGGATTGATTGGCGAGCGTGGCCGCGAAGTACGCGAACTGCTGGATGTACAATTGGGCAGGCGGGCACGGGCGCGTACCGTAGCGGTGGTGGCTACCTCGGATCGGCCTGCCATTGAGCGCGTCAAGGCCGCCTACGTGGCGACCAGCGTTGCCGAGTATTACCGTGACCAGGGCAAGAATGTATTGCTGCTCATGGACAGCATTACCCGGTATGCCCGTGCGCAGCGGGAGATCGGCCTGGCGGCAGGGGAGCCGCCTACTCGACGAGGGTACCCGCCATCCTTCTTTGCCGCATTGCCACGGCTGCTCGAACGGGCCGGCCCCGGGCAGCACGGAACGATCACTGCGTTGTATACCGTCCTGACTGAAGGGGACGGCACCCTTGATCCCGTCGCCGAAGAAACCAAGTCCATTCTGGATGGACATATTGTGCTGAGTGCAGAGTTGGCTCAACGCAATCATTTCCCAGCCATCGACGTATTGCGTAGTCGTAGCCGTTTGATGGACACGGTTGCGTCCGAGGCGCACCGCCGATGGGCGGGCCAGGTACGTGAACTGATGGCGCGCTATGCCGATATCGAATTGCTGCTCAAGGTGGGTGAATACACGACTGGCAGCGACGCCATGACAGATCAGGCCATTGCGCAACAGGGAGCGATCGAAGCCTTTTTACGGCAGCCTACCGAGGAACGCGCGGCGTTCGCCGAAACCGTGCGGCGTTCGCCGAAACCGTGCGGCGCTTGGCGAGCCTTGCATCATGACCCATTCCAGAAGTCGTCTGAATGTGTTGATTGCGTTGCGCACACGGCGTGAAGAACGTGCCATGGCAGCACTGGCAGCTGATACACAGCGCTCCAGCGAGGCGCAGGAGGCTGCTGCAAATGCCCGGAAACAGTATCACGCCTATTGCGTCGACCAGCATCAGCAGGAGGCGCAGCTTATGGCCACTCTGGCTCATGGAGCCTTTGGGCATCGTGATGTACAGCAGGTGGACGAGGCGCTCAAGGCATTGACCGGACGTCGGATGGATCTGGAAGACGAACTCCGCCGACTGGACGAGCAGCATGCCATGGCGCTGCTCAGGCGTAGCGAAGCCCTGCAGACGCGTAACCAGTGCTGGAAAGCGAGGCAGGCCGTCAGCCTTTTACTGGCCAATGAGGATAAAAACGTGCGTCTTGCAGAAGAGATGCAGGCTGATATCGAGACGGAAGATCGCCCGCAAGCTAGGAAGACCCCGTGATGTGGATGACCGATCCATCAGCTGGTGATGAGTTTTGCACGAGTAAAGAGGTTGCCCCTCTGGTGTTTCCCCTTGTCACACTCGAAGACGTCAGGCTTGCCAATCGTGTGTATCGCTCGCGTGAAGACTGGCAGGGAAAGATTACAGGTCATCCTGTCAGCGTTCGGCTTGCATGGAACTCCCAGCCCATCCAGTCCGCCTTGTCGTTTCCGCTCATGTTCGATGAGCAGCCAGCCTGTCTGCAGCTGCCATCATCGCTGACTCAGGCACTTGGCGGAGCGCTACTGGAGGGCATCGGCGCTCCAGCGCGTTTCCGGGCCTTGCTGATCGAGCAGGCGCTCCTGACCTCTATTCAGCCCATTGAGCAATCCACCGGATTCGCCATTCGATTCGCAGCCGGTCCCGTGGACATTCCTCATCCCATACGGCTCTCGTTTCAGGTAACGCTGCGGGACAAGACCTATCCCGTGATGCTGGATCTTTCAGCCACAACCCTTGGTCCGCTCTTGCCATGCCTCGATCAAACATTTCCTGCCAGTGATTTGCCTCTTTCTCAGCTGCGGCTCCCCGTAACGCTCTGCATCGGCAGCCAGCAGGTGCGCCTGAGTGAACTGCAAGGTTTGCAGCCTGGTGATGTGGTGATGCTGCGCTCGAACCAGGGCGCCTGGATATCGGTTGAAAACCGGCTCAGGGCGCCTCTGGCAGTAGTGGCCTCGGGATACCAGCTGCAAACCGGATTGGTTTTAACGTCTGTCAGTAAGGAATGGGACATGAGTGATACGTCCATGCATAAAACAACCGCCGAGGACGATCCATTAGGGGAGGTGCCTGTTACATTGGTATGTGAGGCGGGGCGGCTGGAGTTGCCGCTAGGTGAGGTCAAGGCGCTGTCGGAGGGAAGCATCCTTGCGTTTCCGGACTCGACTGACGAGGCCGTTGAGATCACTGTGAACGGCCGCCGACTCGGCCGCGGTACCCTGATCAGGATTGGCGAAGGGCTAGGCGTACGGATCACGAGCCTATCAACACATGGATGAATTTCAGCCCAACCTGATTGAGATCATCATTGTAGTTGCGACGATCGGGCTGGTTCCGCTTGCAGTCGTCACGATGACGGGATTTCTCAAGATCTCTGTCGTCTTGTTTCTGATCCGCAATGCTTTGGGCATTCAGCAAACGCCGCCGAACCTCGTCTTGTACGGTATTGCTTTGATTCTGACCGTGTATGTGACCACTCCGCTGGTAGGTGAGATGTACCGGCAGCTGGAGCATCAACCGATCAGTTTGGAGAGCGTGGACGGTGTCAAAGCAGCCGCCGGAGCGCTTCGCCAGCCATTGCAGAACCATCTTTCGAGGTTCGCCAATGATAATGAGCGCGCATTCTTCATGCAGGCGACAGAGAGCATCTGGTCGGAGGAGGCGCGGGCAGACTTACGGGACGACGATCTGGTTGTACTCATTCCCGCCTTTGTCAGTTCGGAGCTGACCCGCGCATTTGAGATAGGCTTTCTTTTATATATCCCGTTTCTGGTGATCGACCTGATCGTCTCCAATGCCCTCATGGCCATGGGCATGATGATGGTGTCGCCTACGTTGATTTCCATTCCCCTGAAAATTTTCCTGTTCGTGGCGGTTGAAGGATGGTCACGCCTGATGCACGGATTGATCATGAGTTACGGAGGCTGAGGTGGGACAGGATCTGTTTCTTTCCTTGATGAAGGAGTCACTGCTTACCGTGTTGCTCCTGTCGGCGCCGGCTCTGATCGTCGCCATCGTGATCGGCTTTGGGGTAGGGCTCATGCAGGCTCTTACACAGATTCAGGATCAAACGCTGCCGCAGGCCGTCAAGCTGGTGGCTGTGCTGCTTGTGCTGATCTTGGTCGGCCCGCTTCTGGCCGGGCAAGTGGGGCAATTGGCCGAACGGATGCTCGATAATTTCGCAGCCTGGACACGGTAAGGCACTGACGTGAATTTTGCCGTTGCCCAGGCGCTTCTGGACTATGTCTACCCCTTCCTCGCGGCCTTTGGCCTGGCAGTGGCACGGGCGTTGGGCATGGTCATCATCAGTCCGGCATTCAATCGTCTGGGACTGACCGGCATGATCCGTTCGGCGGTAGCCGTCGTGCTGGCCATTCCGGTGGCGCCAGTCATCTATGCCGGGCTTTCGCTGGCAGACGCACCGACTGGTTTTGCCATTGCAGGGCTGCTGATCAAGGAAATGGCGATTGGCTTGGTGATTGGTCTTGCCTTCGGTATTCCGTTCTGGGCTGCAGAGGTTGCAGGTGAGTTGGTCGATCTTCAGCGTGGGTCTACCATGGCCCAATTGGTAGATCCACTGGGCGCCGGTGAGACGAGTATTTCCTCCACGCTTCTGACGGTTACCCTGATCACACTGTTTTTCATGTCTGGGGGCTTTACGCTCATGGTAGATGGGTATTACCGCAGCTATGGCCTCTGGCCGACCCTGACCTTTAGCCCGATCGTGGTAGAAAACACGGCGCTGGAGATCGTGCGGATACTGGACCGTGTGATGCAGATCGGGGTGTTGCTGATCGCACCCATTGTCGTGGCGCTGCTAGTGGCTGACATGATGCTGGCCTATCTCTCCCGTATGGCGCCCCAGCTGCATGTATTCGATCTGTCTCTCCCGGTAAAGAATCTGCTGTTTTCGTTCTTGATGGTGCTTTACGCATCCTTCCTTGTGCCGCTCATGTTATCGGAGCTGGGTAGCCTGTATGAGGTGTTCGACTGGTTGGAACAGGCCGTCTCTAAGGGCTAGGGCAATGAACAGGCGCTTTCAGGTAGTGGTGTCATGAGTCAGCAGACTGAGGAAAAATCCCTCCCGGCCTCAGCCAAGAAACTGCGTGATGCACGTAAGAAAGGGCAGCTACCCAAAAGCCAGGATCTGGTAACCGGTATGGTTATCCTGGCCTGCACCCTGTGCGTGGTCGTGATAGCGCCCGATATCGAGGCGCGTGTGGAGGCGCTGTTGCTTGAGGCAGGCCGAATCTACGTCGAGCCATTCACCCAGGTCTGGCCAAGGCTGCAAATGCTGGGGCTTGATGTCCTAATGGCCGCTACGTTACCGCTGTTTGCTGTCACGGTAGTCACAGTGATTCTGACGAATATTGTGGTCATGCGCGGTATGGTCTTTTCGGCCGAGCCGGTGAAGCCAACGTATGAGCGGATCGATCCGGTTGCTGGCTTCAAGCGTATTTTTTCCATGCGCAGCGTTATCGAATTTCTGAAGGCGCTTATCAAGCTCTGCGCAATGGCGGTGGCGTTCATCATCGTCTACCGGCTGGGGCTGCAACGGCTAATGGAGTCTTCCTACTGCGGTACCTCCTGCCTGTATGCCACGTTCCTGGGGCTTCTAAAACCGTTAGTCATCACGGCTATCATCGCTTTTTTGATCGTAGGCGGTTTCGATGTGCTGATGCAGCGCTGGCTCTTTGCTCGGGAAATGCGCATGACCAAGAGCGAACAGAAGCGCGAACTCAAGGACACTGACGGCAACCCGATGGTCAAGCGTGAGCGCCAACGGTTACGCCGCGACATGCAGAGCCTTTCAGCCAAGCGTGGCCTGCAGCATGCCTCGCTCATTATTGGTGCGCCTGGGCAGTGGGTCGTAGGGTTGAGATATGTCAGGGGAGAGACACCGGTGCCGGTCATCGTCTGCCGTGCAGAACCCGAGCAATCCCACCAGATGATTCAGGACGCGCAGCGGCAGCGGCTCCCTTATGCGGTCAACGGAGGACTGGCTGAGCGCATTGCCCAGCGGACAGCCGGAGAAGGGGTGCCGGAAGCGACCTTTCAGGCCGTGGCGGACATTCTGGTAGGTGCTCGCCTGATTTAGCTGATAGACAAGGGCGCAGGCTAAGGAGTAAGTCAATAAAGGCCAAACGTATGAAGAATGCAAACAATAAGGGCCGGTAACTGTTCCGGCCCCTATGCGTAGTACTGACAGGCTTGATCAGCCCGCTGTTACTTCTTCGAGTCCTGCCCTTTGACGATCTTGATGATCGCGCCTTCGGTGTCTTTCAGGAGCACATAATCGTTACCGATCTTGACCCAGTGCTGGTTCTCTTCGGGAGCGCTCAGGCCGTGGGCTTTCCAATCCTTGATTCGGTAGGTATCACGCTGATATTTATCAGGCGCTTCGCTGCCTACCTTATATTCGTTGTTGCTGTTCGGGTCCTTGACGGTGGCATCTTCTGACTGATTAGGTGCCTTTTTCATTACTTCGGACTGGTACTTGCTGTTGGAAGGCTGGTGATCGCCAGCGGCTTGCTGGGCGAAGAGGGCACCGCTTGCAAGGGATGCGCTGATGGCTACAACGGCCGATAGTGCTTTGATATTCATCTCGTCCTCCAATGATCGAGTCTACACATGAGACCTGCATTGGCTCCTGGATATCCCCAAGGCGTTTTATTTTCCGCTGCGGCCCCGCGTCACGGTGCAGGGCTGATAAACATGAGCAAAGCACTGATTGTAAAAAACGAGGCGGTTGTGGCTACCATGAGCGCAGCCGCGCAACGGCCTTCCAGTCCATAGCGTTGTCCTATGATCGGATAAATACTCATCATCGGCGCGCTGGCGAACAAAACGGCTGCGAGCTTGAGCGTTGGATCAATGGAGGGCAGCATCAGGGTCATCAGAAAGACGGCCAGCGGATGCAGAATGAGTTTGCTGCCCGCAATCCGGCCGACGTCGACCAGCATGCCTTTTGCCTTCAGGCCATACAACGTGGCGCCAATTACGAAGAGCGCAGTGGGCGCCGAGGCGTGGGCCAGCATGTCGATCACCGTATAGATCGCGATAGGCAGTTTGATCTGTAGTGCCGACAGCAGGAGCCCGACAAGAATCGCAATGATCATCGGGTTCTTGCCCAGTCGCTTGACGATGTCCAAGAGCACTTTCAACACACCGCCTTCGCTGGAGCGACTAGCTTCAGCCAGCGCCAGCGCCAATGGAATCATCAGCATGTTTTCCACCAGCATGTTGAGGGCCAACGCTACCGCAGCCGGTTGTCCCAGTACCAATACGGCAATCGGATAGCCTATGAAGCCACTGTTGGACACAGACATGCCCATGCCTGTAATGGCGCTGACATCCAGGGTCTGTTTGAGCTTGTAGCGGGTAAAGCAAAAGCCGCCGGTGAAGACTAGAAGCGATCCTACCGCGTAAGCGATGAGATAGGATTTATTGAACACCTGATCGATCGGGCTTTCGGATAACGCTCGGATGATCAGGGCCGGCATTGCGAATGTGATGACGAAGCTACCCAAACCACGGATCTGCTCCCGCACCAGAATGCCGCTCTTGGAAGCAAAAAAACCAAGACCAATCAGGATGAAGATAGGGGTCGTGATGGACAGTATCTGTAGCACGGTAACCGCTGCGTCCTTGTTGTTTTGACTCATCATGGCAGCTTGGCAGGATCAGGGCCAGGCTCGATGCCAGCGTTCTTACGGCTATGATCCGTACCGCCTTTCTTAATTCATTCAAATAATGATTAATTGCATCGAACCTGCTGCATCGAACACTGTCATAGCGCCATCATTGCATGGAGCGACTTAATGGCAACCCCAAGGAAACACCCGAATCACAGGCTGAAGGCCGCGCAAACCCTCATGTTAAGCCTGGCTTTTTTGGGTGCCTCTTTCTCCTCGATCACAGTGCATGCGGCTGAAGTTTCGTTTCGTGAAGCAGGTCCCGAGCAAACCTGGCATGTGCAGACAGACAACGTGTTGGTGCGTAAATGGCCTGTTGTGTATGACACGGCAGCGGCTCGGCGGGGGAATGTGCAGACTCGTCTGGCAGCTGGCACATCCGTACGGATAGTGGATACGCGTGAATACAAGCGCTGGAAAAAGATCCAGATCTCTACGGGTGATCAGCAGCCGGTAGAGGGATGGATTGAAAGCAAGGATGTGCATTCCGCCATACGAGTAGAGTAATAAATTGCCTGACAGGTAATTGCTGCCTGCGCTGAACCAGTGGCTTTCCTCGAACGATCCCGCTCGTCTTGCGTCTTACTTCACAGAGGTTTGTCCAGACCACTGGATAAGACGAGTGAGTGACCGAGACAAGAAGGAATGCCCATGGCTACCGGAACATCAGCCACGCTACTGGCGCGCCGATCCCTGACAGCTGCGTTGCTTATTGGGATCGGCTTCATGGCCGCCATCGATGAAATCATTTTTCACCAGGTCTTGGCCTGGCATCATTTTGTGGATCGTGGCACGGGTGCTTTCGCCTTGCTTTCCGATGGCATCCTGCATTCGGCCGAACTCATTCTGATTATTGTCGGGTTTTTCATGGTGGCCGAACTGCGGGAGCGTAAAGCCTTTGCCAAACCTCAGGCCTGGGCCGGCTTTTTCATGGGGATGGGGGCATTTCAACTGTTCGATGGCCTGATTGATCACAAAGTCCTGCGCCTGCATCAGGTCCGATACGTCGACAATTTAATGCTGTATGACCTGCTCTGGAACCTCGCGGGTATCGTATTGCTGCTGATTGGCCTTTTATTGCTGAGAAGAGCCCGACGCACCTACGTCAGCCCATAACCCCTAGGAGCCTTGCTGATAATGCATGCCTATTTCCTGGGGCCGGGCCACGTAGCGGTATTCCCGATCCTGCTGGCTATCATCGTCTGGTTGTTCTACTGCTTCGGTGTAATCTGCTTGCAGCGGCAAGGGCGGACATGGTCCGGCTGGCGTACGCTCAGCTTTGCGGTTGGCATCGTCCTGATCGTGGTCGCCTTCATGCCACCGGTATCGAGCTTTGCTCATCAGGACCTTCGCGGACATATGCTCCAGCACCTTCTGCTGGGCATGTTTGCGCCGCTGGGCCTGGTATTTGGCGCACCGGGTACGCTGGTGCTGCGCACTATACCCATTGATACGGCACGGGTACTGGTTCGCTTGTTGGCGACGCGCTTCATGCGTGTGCTGACTCATCCGATTACGGCGGCGCTTCTGGATATAGGCGGTATGTATGTTCTGTATCTGACCTCATTTTTTGCGCTAAGCCAGACCAGCCCATGGGTTCATACCTGGCTGCATCTGCACTTTATCCTGTCGGGGTATCTGTTCACCTGGGCCATTGCCGGACCTGATTCCGCGCCTCATCGGCCTACGCTGCGCCTGCGGCTGGTCGTGCTGTTCATCGCTATGGCCGCCCACGCAGGGCTGGCCAAGATCATGTATGGGTTTGGTTATCCCCATGGGCTTGGTTATGCGCTTACCGAGATCGAATCTGCCGCTCAATGGATGTACTACGGTGGTGATTTGGCAGAGGTGCTACTGGCCGTTGCGTTCTGCAGGGTGTGGTTTCGTCATCGCAAACGCCTCCAGGTCCAGGCATACAGTCATCAGCCGCTGGTTTATGGGCTGACCAGGACAGGATAAGGAGAACCTGCACATCCTTTCAGTTATCGAAGCGTTAAAGACATGCTAGATTCGCGTTCCCACGGCTAGAGGTCCCGTTGTGAAAGAAGATAAAAGCCCCCATACCCATCTTAATACCGATGAGCCCGAGCCGCCGCCCAGTAAGGCCGGTTGCCTCTGGATGACCGTCGGTGCCATTGCCTTTGCCTTCGCACTGTTTGGCGGCATGATCTATCTCTTTACCCGCGGGCCTTCGCCTCAGGTTGAAGCCAACGAACGGAGTACGATCGAAGCCTGTCATCAGCGCGCTGATGCTGCCGCCGCTGGCTCAGGGGATCGTCTCTCGATCCAGCAGGCCTGCCAGGAAATGGAAAAGCAGTTCATCAAGAAATATGGCCACGCGCCTAACCAGTAAGGTCCTACACGGCGCCTTTCAGCGTTAGGCTCCGATTATTCAGAGGGTGTTGTCTGCCTTGCCAGTACACGCCCTTTGTCGTCTCTCTGGTTCTGACCGGAACCTCCGGTCTCATATTGTGGCCCACACCTTGAACAGGTTTGGAGGTCACATGAACAAGTCATCTTTCAATTTCGACAAGAAACGCTTGATCTTGAGTAGCGTGGCGGCGGCCTGTGCACTGGCCATGCCCCGTGGAGGGCTGCGCAGTATGGTGTCGGCTGCAGCGGCGTTGGGGCTGGGTAGCGCGTTGCTCAAGCCGAGTGCCAATGAGGCGTCAATCGATGCGAATGAGCAGGCAGCGCCCGAGCTTATTCGTACAGCCCTCGTCAATGGCATCACTATGCGGTGGGAGGAGCACGGTGATTCCGACCCAGGTGCAGTACCCGTCATCATGGTACATGGTATTCCTACTCATCCACGTCTGTGACGTTATGTGATTCCGCAGGTCTGCAAGCCGGGTGTGCGTTGCCTTGCCTGGGAGCTGGTGGGCTTTGGCTGGTCGATAGAAGAGGGCCTTGAGCGCGACATTTCGCTTCCCAAACAAGCGGACTACCTGTACGACTGGCTGCAGCACATGAACATCACCCAAGCCGTCTTCGTCGGACATGACCTCGGCGGGGGCGTACTTCAGGAACTCCTGGTCAGGCATCCTGAGCTCAGCAGCGGATTGGTGCTAGTCGATAGCGTCGCGTATGACAATTGGCCCGTTCCTACGGTGCGCTTGGCCAAACTCAAGGCGTCGGTCATCGAACAGCTTCCACCCAGTCTGTTCAAGCCACTCTTTTTAAGCGGTGTGTACAACTTAGGACACGATAACGAAGCCCGCCGCCAGGAGTCGATCAGCCTGCATTGGCAGCCGTACTCGCGAACAATCGGCCCCAAGGCCTTTGCGCATCAGATCAGTTGTCTGGACTCGAAAGACACCCAGGCACTGGCGGGGAAGCTGTCCGTCATCCGTGGGCCCAAGCGGATCGTCTGGGGAGATTCGGACTCCATTACGTTCGCTTCAGGCCAGCAGTTGGCAGCTGAGCTGAACGCCTCTCTGGTATCCATTCCCGGCGGGCGACATTTCAATCCTGAAGACCACCCGAGCATTGTCAGTCAGGCAATCAGCGAGGTGCTTCAGTTGGCCGACAAAAATGCTGGAGTCGATCCATTGGTTGCAGAAGGTGCAGAACTCGCCTGACTCATCCAGCCGGCGGATGATCGACCTGAGGGCTACGCAGCGCGTCGGCTAGTGCGTTACGGCAATCTGTTAACGCGCGGCGCAGGCCCTCGTCATTTGCCTCCATCCGCCAGGCAGGGCCAACCAGGGAAATGGCATACCGGCCTTGAGGCGTTTCAATGCCGATAGCCATGGCATGGACACCCAGCATGTGCTCTTCGCGATCATAGGAAAAGCCATCCTCCCGAATCTGCTGCAATTCATCGAGCAAGGCGGGCAGGGTGGAAAGGGTCTTGTGAGTAAGCACTTTTAGCTCGGGTCCAAGCAGCTGGGTTACTACGCCGTCCGTCATGCCCGACAGCAGCATTTTTCCACCCGAAGTAGCGTGAATGGCCAGAAAGTTACCGGGGGTGGGTGCTACTCGTAGTTCCTGACTGGATATAACCGAGTGCAGCACCATCAATTCAGCGCGATTGGCATGCACCAGTACAGCCGTCTCGCCGGTGTGCTTGGACAACTCTTCCAGAAAGGGGCGCACCCGCTGGGTGATATCGCCATGGCTCCGGGACGCCAACCGGATCAGGGCTGGTCCTAACCGCACGCCGCCAGCGCCATGAACCTCGAGCAGCTGCTCCAATGCCAGTGCATCCACCAGCCGCTGCACGGTGGAGCGGGGCAGGTCGATGCGTTTGGCGATAGCGCCAAGGCTTAGCCCTGCGGGTTCATTTTCAAGGCAACGAAGGATGGCCGCTGCCCGTGAAATGACCTGAATGGCACCACGTTCCGGCTCAGAGGTCGTCATGGATATTGTCCTGTGTATCACTGTTCGGTACACTGTACCGCATATTGCTTCTGCACCATAGGCTTAGTTTCGAGCCCTTTCGTTTCTGGAAATTCTATGTCTCCTACTGCGCCACCGGCGCCAGCTCCAGCACCCTTTGGCTGGCGTTTGGCTATTGGACTTATCGGTGTCCTGATTGCAGCGTTGACTTCAGGTCTCAACGACCGCGTAACGGAAATCGCCCTTGCAGATATACGGGGCGTATTTGGAATCGGTCATGACGAAGGCACCTGGATCAGCGCATTGTACGGAGCCGCCGAGGTGTCGGCGATGCTCATTTCACCGTGGCTGGCGGTCACGTTCTCGCTGCGCCGATTTGCTATCGGGGTAACACTGGCGTTTGCCTTCCTGGGATTGCTGTGTCCGTTTGCACCAGATCTGCCGTCGCTGCTGTTTTTACGCGTCCTCCAGGGATTGGCCGGAGGGGCGCTGCCGCCGCTCCTGATGACGGCGGCGCTACGCTTCCTGCCCTGGCATATCAAGTTGTATGGTCTTTCAGCCTATGCCCTGACCGCGACGTTCGGCCCAAACCTTGCCGTACCGCTGGCTGCCGTCTGGACGGATTATCTGGACTGGCATCTGGTGTTCTGGCAGGTGGTGCCTTCCTGCCTGATCGCCGCCGCCTGTATCGCTTATGGCTTGCCGCAGGACCCGCTGCGTCTTGAGCGCTTCAAACAAGCCGACTGGCTGGGTGCACTGCTTGGGTGTGGCAGTGTGGCTATGTTTGTGATTGCCCTGATGCAGGGGGAGCGGCTGGACTGGCTGGCTTCGCCACTGATCCGCACGTTGTTCATCGGCGCTGCCATCCTGTTTCCTCTGTTTCTGATCAACGAGTGGTTTCACCCGCTTCCGCTGGTAAAGCTGCAACTGCTCAGTCGACGCAATTTCTCATTCGGCATCGTTACGCTGGCCAGTTTTCTGATCCTGGGCATGTCGGGTGTGGCGATTCCGTCCGCTTATCTTGCCCACGTGCATGACTACCGTCCCCTGCAAACCATGCCGATTGCTCTGATGATCGCCTTGCCACAGCTTCTTATGGCGCCATTGGTAGCCACTGTCATCAATCGCAACTGGGTGGACTCCCGTTGGGTCATTGCCTGTGGCCTTGGCCTGATGACGCTGGCTTGTCTGGGTGGCTCCCAACTGACAAGCGATTGGATTCGGGACGATTTCTATACCTTGCAAATCCTGCAGACCCTGGCGCAGCCGATGATTGTGGTTCCGCTGCTCATGTGCGCCACGGGTGTGGTACAGCCTATTGAAGGTCCTTTTGCCTCCGCCACCGTCAATACCGTACGGGGTCTTTTCTCTGTAATCGGTGCGGCGCTGCTGGAGCATTTCATCACGGTGCGTGAGCACTTTCATTCTAATGTCCTGCTTGACCGGCTCGGGTCGGCGCAGGCCCAGCTATTACCTCTGCTGACCAACGATTCGATGTCGGCCTTGAGCCACCGCGTTCGCGAGCAGGCCTTCGTTCTGTCGTTCAGCGACGCCTATCTGGCTCTGATCGGCGTCGCGGCATTCATGCTGCTGGTCCTGCTGACCCTGCCCAAGCGGGCTTATCCACCTCAACCTCCGGTAATGCCATGAGTCATAAAACCGCGTTTTCTCTTGTCGGCGTCGCCGTTGTGCTTGGCGCCCTGTATGCCTGTGTCCATGTCGCTCAGAATGATGGAACGCAAAGCACAGACGATGCTTTTATCACCGCTGATTCAGTACTGGTCGCGCCCAAGATCGCAGGTATGGTGTCCGAGGTGCTCGTCTCGGATAACCAGCCAGTCAAGGCAGGCCAATTGTTGGCCCGTATCGATGACCGGGATTTCGTGGCGGCGCAGGCTTCGGCTCAGGCGGCGGTGAAGGCTGCTGCGGCCGAGGTGGCCAACCTGACTGCTGAAATCGATCGTCAGGCTGCCATCATCGATCAGGCGGCGGCGACGGTGCGTGCCACCGATGCATCGCTTACATTTGCCCAAGCCAATGCCAAGCGCTATCGCAACCTGTCCAAGGCAGGGGCCGGTACCGTCGAGGAGCAGCAGAAGGCTGAGGCCGAACTCCTGCAATGGCAGGCCGCCAGGGATCGTGACAGTGCAGCCCGCGTCGCGGCCCAGAAGCACTTGGCCGTACTCAAGGCGCAGCGCGATGTCGCAATAGCCACCCAGGCAAAGGCCGAAGCTGCACGCGAACAAGCCGACCTGAATGTGTCATACACTCATATTGTAGCGCCTCGCGATGGCGTGATTGCCCAACGCTCGGTTCGGGTAGGTGCCTACGTAGCGCCGGGCAAACCGTTGCTTGCCGTGGTACCGGTCAGTGAAGCCTATGTGGTGGCGAATTTCCGTGAAACACAGCTGGGAAGGATGCAGGCCAATCAGCCGGTCGATGTGCGGGTCGATGTTTTCCCGGATCAGGTCCTGCATGGCCATATCGACAGTCTCGCACCCGCTACGGGTCTTGCGTTTTCAGCGATTGCACCCGATAACGCCACCGGCAACTTTACCAAGGTCGCCCAGCGGGTCCCGGTCAAGATCGTGTTCGAGCCTGATCAGCCAGCCGTTGCCAATCTGCGTGTAGGGTTGTCGGTGGTGGCGACTGTTAATACTCAGGGAGAGGTTCACTGATGCGCCGCTCTCTATTGGCTATCACGTTGGCCGTGCTTTCCGGGTGCAGCGTGGGACCTGATTTTCATAGACCTGAGGCGGTCCTGCCCGAGGCTTGGCAAGGCCCGTCACAGGCCGTTGGCAGCGTGACGGTTAGCCATCCTATTGAAAAGGCGTGGTGGACACAGTTTAACGATCCACTCCTGACCTCACTCGTTGAGCGGGCCGCCTCCACCAACCTGGACCTGGCTCTTGCCAGCAGCCGCTTCGAGCAGAGTCGTTCGCTGCTGCAGATTGCCGGTGCGGATGTACTGCCAGACGTCTCGGCTACAGGAGGCTACCAGCGTGCACGCAACAGCGAGCAAGGCCTTATGGATGCCTCGGGCAATAATGGAAAGTCCGACTTCAATCTTTGGCAGTACGGCCTCAAGGCGAGCTGGGAGGTAGACCTTTGGGGCCATGTCAGGCGTACCCTGGAGGCTGCCAACGCAGGCGTTGCCTTGAGCGAGGCTGAACGGAATGGCGTCGCCTTGAGCATTGCGACAGAAACCGCAGCGGATTACCTGCGCCTGCGGGGTATTCAGGCAACGTTGGCGGTTACCCGGCAGAACCTGGATATTGCCAGGCAAAGTCAGGCACTTACCAAAACCCGTTTTGAGAATGGTGTAACAACCAACCTGGATACTGCCAACTCGGCTGCCCAGGTGGCCACGATCGAAGCCCGTATTCCGTTGCTAGAGGCAGAGGAGGCCCGTCTCATCAATGCCTTGAGTTATCTGCTTGGCCAGGAGCCCCATGCGCTCGGCCAGGAGTTGGGGCAGCCGCGAGACTTGCCAGAGCCGCCGTCGGCCGTACCGGTGGGGTTGCCGTCGGAGCTTGCCCGTCGTCGTCCGGATATCCAGAAGGCCGAAGCAGCTCTGCATCAGGCTACAGCAGCCGTAGGCGTAGCCCAGGCTGATTTCTACCCACGCATCAGCCTGGGCGGCAATTTTGGCTTCCAGGCGCTGGAAGGCTCTAATCTCGGGTTATGGAGCGCCCGCCAGTTCTCGATCGGCCCCAGCCTTTACCTGCCTGTTTTCCAAGGTGGACGCCTGACTGGCACGCTGGAGTTGCGCGAACGTCAGCAACAGGAAGCGGCCTTGAATTACCGACGCACCGTATTGGCTGCCTGGCATGAAGTAGAAGATGCACTGACATCCTACAGTGCTGAGCAACGTCACCATGCGGCGCTTGCACAAGCGGTCAGTCAAAACCGTATCGCGCTGGAAACAGCCCAGGCGCGCTACAAGGAAGGCGCTATTGATTTCATCAACGTGCTGAATGTCCAGCGTGAGCTGATCCAGACTCAAAGCGCGCTGGTAGACAGTGCTACCCGCGTTTCGACGGATCTGGTGCAAGTGTACAAAGTGCTGGCCGGTGGATGGCCGAAAGCTTCGGGCCATCAAGGTTAAACCGTAACCCTGCAATAGGAATGTTTAAATCCTTCATAGGAATAATCTAATCAAGCGCAGCGGGAGTAGGCCGATAGCAAAGGCATCAATTTAATCAGGCCTTTACTATGTTCAACCGTCTTTCAATCCAGCTGAAGATCACTGCGCTGGCAGGCTTATGCCTGCTGGCTATTGTGACACTGCTGGTCGGTGCGTCTCTTTACCAGGCCAAGCGTAGCGGTGAGGTGGTCAAGCAGACCAGTTCCAGCATGCTTGAGCAGTCCGCGGAGCTTCGCTTGCAAACCTCAGGCGAAGCCCAGGCGCTGCGCATCCAGCGAGACTTCATGAGTGCCTATCACTACGGACTGGGCCTGGCAGGCCAGGTCAAGTTGCTGAGTGAGCAGCAGGCAAGAGGGGCTATCAGTGCCCGTGAATTGCGTCAGGAGCTGGTTGAGGTAGTGGGCAACGCACTCAAGGCACGCCCTGACCTGTTGGGGCTGTACATTGCCTTCGAACCCAACGCGCTAGACGGACAGGACAGACAGTTCATCAATGCGGAAGAGGAAAGCAGCAACGCAAGTGGCCGTTTTGCCTTGTACTGGTCTCAAGGGGAGCCGGGAACATTCGATTTCGAATCAATGACCGAAGAAGAGCTTACCAAGACGACTCCCGGGCCGAGTGGTGCAGCCTATAACGCTTGGTACACTTGTCCTCGTGATACGCGTAAGGCCTGTCTGCTGGACCCTTATTTCGATGAGGTGAATGAGCAGCAGGTCCTGATGACCAGCATCGCCCTGCCTATTGAGCAAAACGGCAAGGTGACCGGTGTTATCGGCATTGATATCAGCCTGAACACACTTCAGCAGATTGCCGAAAAAGCCAGCGACAAGCTGTACAAGGGGGAGGGCGAGGTCAGCATCATCAGCCCAGCTGGTCTCCTGGCGGGTCATAGCCTGGATGCCAAGCGGTTGGGAGAGTCCCTGGACAAGATCTATGCCAGTCAGGCAGGTGAGCTGAAGCAGGCTTTGGCGACAGGCGAGTCTGCCATGTTGTCCCATGATGATCTGGTACGTGTCATCGAGCCAATCAGGCCCATCCCGGAAGCCAAGCCGTGGGGCATCCTGCTTGAGGCGCCCAAGAAGCTGGTTCTGTCCCGTGCCATTCAACTATCCGATGAGCTGGACGAGCGGCGCGTTTCCGACAGTGTGTTCTCGGTTGTGGTGGGCCTGATTGCGGTGCTGAGCGGTCTGGTATTGATGTGGTTCGCTGCCCGCAGCGTAACCCGGCCGATTCTGGCCGTTGCCGCCATGCTCAAGGACATCGCCAGTGGTGAAGGTGACCTGACCCGCCGCCTGGGATATGCCAAGCAGGACGAATTGGGACAGTTGGCGGGCTGGTTCAACCGGTTCCTCGACAAGCTCCAACCCATTATTGCGGACGTAAAGCGCTCGGTTCAGGATGCGCGCACAACGGCGGACCAGTCTGCGGCCATTGCGACTCGTACAAGTGAGGGCATGCAGCACCAGTTCCATGAGGTGGAGCAGGTTGCAACGGCATCTCACGAGATGAGCGCCACGGCCCATGACGTTGCTCGCAACGCTGCACAGGCCGCAGAGGCTGCACGTGGGGCCGATCATGCGACCCATGAAGGTCTGGACATCATTACCGAGACCACGCGCAGCATCGAAAAGCTGGCAGCTGATATGAGCGCGTCCATGAGTCAGGTCGAGGGTCTGGCGGAAAGCAGCGAGCAGATTGGCAGCGTTCTGGAGGTCATCCGGGGAGTTGCCGAGCAGACCAATCTGTTGGCGCTAAACGCTGCCATCGAAGCGGCACGGGCTGGTGATGCGGGCCGTGGCTTTGCGGTCGTGGCCGATGAGGTGCGTGGCCTTGCCAAGCGGACCCAGGAGTCGGTCGAGGAGATTCGTCAGGTGATCGAAGGGTTGCAAAAGGGCACGCGGAACGTAGTGGATTCCATGCACGATGGTCACCGGCAGGCTCAGGGTAACGTCGAGCATGTAGGTAAAGCCGTGTCGGCCCTGCGTCAGATTGGTGATGCCGTCTCGGTCATTACCGAAATGAACCTGCAGATCGCCAGCGCTGCTGAAGAGCAAAGCGCCGTGGCAGAAGAAATCAACCGTAACGTCAGCGGTATCCGTGAGGTCACGGAGTCGCTTTCAGAGCAGGCGGAAGAGTCCGCTCGGGTCAGCCAGTCGCTGAATGCGCTGGCCAACCATCAACAGACCCTAATGGATCAGTTCAAGGTGTAACCGCAAAGGCCGCCCTCCGGGGCGGCTTTTCATTTTTGACCGTCTTTTACGGTGCCGTACTATCCCGCCTGCATCTGGTATACAAACTTCCACTCCTTGGTTACGGACATGCTGAGCCGATCGTAGGGCCGCTTGGCTGGGTTGTTCTAGAGTACGGTCAAGACCACCGGTATGGATGCACATCGCGCTTCACGCAACAGATTTGTCACCAGGGTAGTGGCAATACCGTTGCCCTGTTGCTCCGGGATGATTTGGAGCTGAAGCAGTTTCCACGTACTGTCTGATTTCACTACCTTGATGAGCCCCTATGGGTGTGTTCTCAAGCACTATCAGTTGGCCACTTTCAAGGTGCGCCAATACCCGGGCCTTATGCTCTTCCTCGGAGCGCTGCATACCGGCTGCCACTTCATGAGGTACAAGCACGCGTCTCCTCAAACCAAGAGGAAAAGACACATCTGCTTCTGATATCGGCTTGAGGGTCAGCGTATCCATACGGCTCTTCTACGATGGGTCGTTGTGGTTAACCTTTCATACGATTTACGCCACTGGAATAGCAGCCTTAGTCTGACTGTATGACACCACAAGGCAGACAGTTGCCATAACAAAGAACAGTAATGAGGCGCTTAGCACGCCCGTATAGCCATAGGCAGGATAGACCCAGCCCGCCACCGCCGATCCAAATCCAATGCCGCAAAACATGAAGGAAGCCGTCAGCGCCAGGGCGATACCGCGTCGTTCCGGCATACGCTCGACTACCCGCCGTTGCTGTGAAGGCCATACCATGTCCGTAGCGAATGCCCACAGAACCAGCACAGGCAGCAGCCAGCCCAGGTGAGCGGGACCGTATCCCAAGAGTAGAAGCGTTACGGCCAGGAGGCTGATTCCGGACAGAAGCATATGCTCTGCACTGTAACGTCCGGCAGCCCGTGTCACGAACAGGTTGCCTGCTACGCCCGCTATGCCCAGCACGGTCAGGGCAACAGACACGTCCTCTGGCCCACCGTGATACACATCGCGGATGATGGGGGACAGAAACGCATAGGTAGAAAACACGCCTGAAGTGATGAAAAACACCACCAGAAAGGTACTGAGCGAACCAAGGCGTGTGAGCAGGGATACAACCGTTGAAACCGCGATGCGCTCACCTTGCACATAGTCGGGAACGAATCGGGCAATCAGAAGGGCAGTCATGAAGCCCGCGACGCTCAGCATCAGATAAAGCGAGCGTACGTCCCAATGCTGAGCGATCCAGGCGGCCAAGGGAATGCCTGCCATCCCGGCCACGCTCAATCCCAACAATACCATGGCAATGGCGCGGCCTTGCTGGGCCCGGTCAACCAGGGCTGAGCCCAGTGCACCCAATACCGGACCGATAAAGCCTGCGCCCAATCCCATAAGAACGCGAGCCAGCACCAGCACGCCGTAATTTGGCGCCAGTGCGAATAGAAGCGAAGCGCTGCTGAAAAGGCCCAGGCCAAGCAGAACCTGCCGCCGTCTGGGTAGATGTCCCAGAACGACCTGCAGCAGGGGCGCAGCCAGGGCAAAGGTGATGCCGAAGAGGGAGATCAGGTACGCGCTTTGGGTATCGGTCAGCAACCATTCCTGGGAAATCTGCTGCAGACAGCCAACCACGGACAAAGCACCTACCGCCTGGACGAAATACGCAAAACTCAAGGATCGCAATGCAAGCAAGGTGGGTGGCGCGATAAGACCTTTCATGAGCGTCTCCAGTGAATCACCCAGGCCACCCGTGACGAGTGGCCTGGGGCGTATTCAGCCGACAGGAATAGGGTTGGCAATCAGGGCCTGGTTGAATTGCTCTACCAACGCATGCTCATTGGGGCCGGGATTGGCGCGGAAGGCCGCAACACGATCGACAATGACTTCCGTTTCAGCGCTTTGCAGCTTCTCCAGAATCTCCGTAATGAATTCATCCAGCGGCATGGCGCGTGGATCACCACTCTTGTGAGTGAGATCGGTATCGACCCATGGCGGTGCGATTTCCAGCACCTTTACTGACGTATCCCGAAGCATGAAGCGCTGCGACAGGCTATAAGAGTGAATCGCCGCCTTGGTGGCGGAGTACAGTGCGGTAACTGCCAGCGGTACATAGGCCAGAATCGAACTGTTGTTGATGATGTACGCTTCGGGCTGCCGCTTTAGATGTTCTACAAATGCAGCACTGACCCTGACCGGACCCAGGAGGTTGGTCATGAGCAGCTGCACCGCCTGTTCATCGTCCAGTGCGCCGGAGGCCGCATTATCGAACGGCATGACGCCAGCATTGTTGATGATGACGTTAAGGGTAGGGTGGCGCTTGATGACTGTTTGGACGACGGCTTTGATCTGTTCCGGATCGTTGATATCCAGCGCGATGGTATCGATACCGGGATTAGCCCTGGCGACTTCATCGAGCAGTGCTTGGCGTCTGCCCGCAACGATAACCTTGTTCCCACGTTGATGAAAGGCTTCGGCCAGTGCACGACCAATGCCAGACGTACCGCCAGTGATGAAGATAGTGTTTCCGCTTGTGTTCATGGTGAAGTCTCCTGGTTGAATGTAGAAGTGATCAGTACGAGGCGTAGCGGGAAGCAGGCGTATTGCTGGAGAGCTGCGTGGCCAGGGCCTGGCGGGCCGCTTCAAGGGCTTCCCAGCGTTCGAGGGCGTGCAACGAAGGAATGGTGATCAGCTCGCCCTGGTCAAAGCCGGCCAGCGCTGCTTTCACCAGGTCTTCCGGTGACATGACGATGCGTTTGTCGAGGTTTTCCAGCGGCAGACCGCCGATATCCCAGAATTCAGTGGCCGTAGCGCCGGGCAGGACGGCCTGTACGCGGATGCCTTTGTCGGCCAGTTCATGGCTCAGAGACTGAGAGAACGCCGTCACGTACGCCTTGCTGCCGCCGTAGACGCCATTGAGGATCTCTGGTGCAAGGCTGACGATGGAGGAGATATTGATAATGGCGCCCTTGCCGCGGTGGACGAATCCCGGAACGGCAGCGTAGGTAAGGCGAGTGAGTGCCGTCACGTTCAGGTAAATCATTCGCACCATCTGCTCGATATCGCTCCCAAGTAATGGGGTGTGAGTACCGATTCCCGCGTTGTTCACCAGAAGAGTGATGCTGGCGTCTTCCTTGAGCTTTGCCTCAACGGCTGCTAAAGATGATTTATCGTTGAGATCGGCAGGCAGGACCTCCACGGCTCGTCCGGTCAGCGTGGCAATGCGCTCGGCCTGAGTGTTGAGTCGCTCACGGTTGTGGGCAACCAGAATCAGGTCATAACCGCGACGGGCCAATTGCTCGGCATATACCGCGCCGATACCGGAAGAGGCGCCAGTGATGAGTGCAGTGCCTTGATGAAGAGTGTTCATGATGCTGCTCCGTTTGGGTGGGTGTGGAGGCATCATGCAGTGAATTGACCGCGACCTAAATGACGTTTATGGTGCGTTTTCAGGACATCGTCAGGGAGACGATCATGCACCGGGTAGGCTACATGCTGTCAAACGGGTTCCAGATCCTTTCACTGGCGACGCAAACGGTTTTCGAATATGCCAACGTGGTGGCAGGCGAGCCGTTCTACGAAGTCGAGAACTTCTCGCTGGAGGGCGGCGAGGTCCGCTCCTCGCTTGGCCTGACGGTGGGTTCTCGGGCACTCGGGCCCGATAGCCAGGCGGATACCTGGATCGTGGCGGGGGTAAACAATCCACTGGCTGGACCATCACCTGACGCTGTGCTTGGTTTTATTCAGGACGCCAGTACCCAGGCGCGCCGGATGACCGCAATCTGTACCGGTGGCTTTGTACTGGCGGAAGCTGGATTACTGGCGGGACGACGTGCGACCACCCACTGGGCATATGCACGGGAGTTGCAGCGGCGTTATCCTGAGATCCGTGTCGAGGAAGACCGTATTTATATCACGGACGGTCCGATGTGGACGTCAGCCGGGATGACGGCAGGGCTTGATCTGACGCTTGCAATCGTGGAAAAGGATTTGGGTAATGAGGTTGCCCGGTCGGTAGCACACAAGCTGGTCATGCACCAACGACGTGCCGGTGGTCAGAGCCAGCATTCCGAAATGCTAAACCTTGCACCTAAGTCTGATCGTATCCAGAACGCCCTGAACTATGCCCGACAACACCTGAGCCGCCCTTTGAGCGTGGAAGAGCTGGCCGAATCCGTTCACCTCAGCCCGCGTCAGTTCAGCCGTGTCTTTACTGCGGAAACCGGCCAATCACCTGCCAAGGCTATCGAGAGTCTTCGCCTGGAAGCGGCTCGACTCATGATCGAGCAAAGTCGTCATTCATTAGATGTGATTGCCAAGGAAACCGGCTTTCGTGATCGCCGCCATATGCGAGAGGCCTTTATACGCGGCTTCGGCATGCCACCACAGGCAATACGGCGAGGTAATGCGATGACTGAAGAGATGCTCTGAAGGGAAGGGCGCATACAGCCGTGCGGCAAGATGCTTGGCAATATTCAATCGGTTGGAAGCATAAAAAGGACTGGGAATAAGCCAACTCTACCGATTTGAATAAAAACGGTTAGGCTCTTCATGCAGCCAAGCCATGACGCCTATTAGCCCTGTAATTGTAAGAAATTGTTCTGTTGTTTCAGCCACTTGCTCTAGGTTGCGCCTTTCCAGTCAGACATAGACTCTCATCTAGGTTGCACTTTACTTTCTATAGTCATACGATGTCGTACAACAAGTAACGGTTATTCCTTAGCCACGTACGCCATCAAGCAAGGTGCAACAAAATGACTCCACAAGAACTCAAGCACACCCTTTCATCCGGATTGCTGTCCTTTCCGGTAACCGATTTCGATGCGCAGGGCGACTTCCGCCGCGATACCTATATCAAGCGCCTGGAATGGCTGGCGCCCTACGGTGCCAGCGCCCTGTTTGCGGCTGGCGGCACCGGTGAGTTCTTCTCGCTGGACCAGAAGGAATACTCCGACATCATCAAAACGGCCGTGGACACCTGCAAGGGCATGGTCCCGATCCTGGCCGGTGCCGGTGGTCCGACCCGCGTAGCGATCCAGCAGGCTCAGGAAGCCGAGCGCCTGGGCGCCCAGGGCATCCTGCTGCTGCCGCACTACCTGACCGAAGCCAGCCCTGAAGGCGTGGCCGCGCACGTCGAGGCAGTGTGCAAGTCCGTCAAGTTTGGCGTGGTGGTGTACAACCGTAACGTCTGTCGCCTGAAGCCTGACCAGCTGGAAATGTTGGCCGAGCGCTGCCCCAACCTGATTGGTTTCAAGGATGGCATGGGCGATATCGAGCTGATGGTCTCCATCCGCCGTCGCCTGGGTGATCGCTTCACCTACCTGGGTGGCCTACCGACCGCTGAAGTCTACGCCGCGGCCTACAAGGCGCTGGGTGTACCGGTGTACTCCTCGGCGGTGTTCAACTTTGTTCCCAAGACGGCCATGGACTTCTACAAGGCCATCGCTGCGGATGACCACGAGACCGTGGGCAAGCTGATCGATGATTTCTTCCTGCCATACCTGGACATCCGTAACCGCTGCGCAGGCTATGCGGTAAGCATCGTCAAGGCGGGTGCGAAGATCGCAGGGTACGATGCCGGTCCGGTACGCGCACCGTTGACCGACCTCAAGCCTGACGAGTACGAGCGTCTGGCTGCGCTGATGGACAAACTCGGTCCGCAGTAAGGCTCTGTGAGTGGGCTGGCCTCTTAGGCTGGCCCACCAGTTAATAAACCTGCAAGACTGGCCGCCTGCCTGGCCATTTCCATAACCCATTTCAAATGCTTCTCTGACACGACAATTCTAAAAAGGAGAATCCATGACTGCCTCAAGCGCTTCCCAGACCCATGCTTCTGGGCAAGACACGGTTCACCTTACGCTTGATGACGTACGGGCACTGGCGACGCGTGTGCTCCAACACTATGACTTTACCGCACCTCATGTCCGCTACGTTACCGAAACGTTAGTGGCTGGCGAGCGCGATGGATGTTCATCCCATGGTCTGTATCGGCTGTTGTCCTGCATCAATACCTTCAAGGCAGGCAAGGTCTCTCCGGATGCCGAGCCAGAACTGCATGACATGGCGCCCGCTCTGGTACGTATCGATGCCAAGGGTGGCTTTTCGCAAGTCGCTTACCAGATGGCACTGCCACATCTGATCCAGAAAGCCAATACACTGGGTATTGCTGCATTGGGCATCAACCATTGCGCTCATTTCTCAGCCCTATGGGCAGACATCGAACCGCTTACGGATGCCGGTCTGGTTGCCTTGGCCTGCACGCCCAGCCATGCCTGGGTGATGCCTGCCGGTGGGAGCAAACCACTTTTCGGAACCAACCCTTTTGCCTTTGGCTGGCCTCGTCCAGACAAGCCGGCATTTATCTTTGATTTTGCGACCAGCATGGTGGCGCGGGGTGAAATTGAGCTGCATCGCCGCGCTGGCAAGCCTATTCCTGAAGGCTGGGGCGTAGACGCCGAAGGCAGACCTTGTACCGATCCGGCCACCGTGCTCGACAAGGGCGCCATGCTGACGTTCGGAGGGCATAAAGGCTCGGCTCTGGCCGCAATGGTGGAGCTGATCGCTGGCCCCCTGATCGCCGACATGACCAGTGCCGAGTCGCTGGCATTTGATAACGGCGCACGGGTTACTTCCATGGGAGGCGAGCTGATTATTGCTATCGATCCGCAACGCTTCCTGGGTGAGCAGGCTGAGACCGAGCTTGCCCGTGCCGAAAAGCTGTTCGAGTCCATGGTGGCCCAGGGCGCGCGTCTACCTTCGCAGAGGCGTTATCAGGCTCGTGAAAAAAGCCTGCGTGAAGGGGTCTGGATACCCAAGGCACTCTACAACGATATCCAGGCGCTGCTAAGCGCTTGATCCGGCAGGAGGAGCACACCTGATGCTCCTCCTGACCTGCCTACCGGTGATATTGCCCGGCCTGTTCAGGCTGAAAGGGGATATCCATGATCCTGACCTTGAGCATTCCTTTGCCTGGGGTCGGCCACTCAATGTAGTCCCCGATGGACAGCCCCAGCAGCGCACTGCCTACCGGGGCGAGGATAGAAACCTGCCCCGAATCGCCTGCAAGATCCTTGGGATACACCAGTGTCTTGCAGAATTCCTCACCAGTTGCGTCCATGCGAAAGCGCACGGTTGAATTCATGGTGACGACCGTAGGCGGTATCTCATGCGGATCGACAATATCAGCTCGACCAAGCTCCTCCTGTAAGGCGGTTTGCATGGAGTGTTCGCTGGCCGGCAGGAACTCGAGCAAATCTTCTATCCGCTCAAGGTCCAGTGAGGACACGACAATATCCGGTTTCATGGTCATAAAGGCTCTTGTTGAAAGTGTGCATCCTGTTGTGAATGCTGGGGAAATAACGTCTTGCACGGAATCGAGTATGGACCGCTTATCCGCTTTCAACTACCTGAAACCATTAACGCCTGTTTCTGTAGACAGTGCGATCCCTTGCAGGGAGGAGGCGTGCTGAACAGGCTTTTGCGGTTTACAAGCGTTTGTTGAACGCATGGCCTGATCAGGTATCAGATGACAAACACGCAGAGGTGATTTATGAGCAACCCGGAAAACATGCCTGATCAAGGCCAGACGCCTGATGAATATGATGAATACGGTGACGTTCCTGATACCCAAGACACGCCTAACATGGATGAAAGACCAGACGTGGACGACAGTCCGTTAGGGTGATACTGGGCTAGCAAGACCTGGGCAGCCGTCAAGGGCGGTTGCATCAGTGAGGCAAAAACGCACGAAAGCTAAGGCAAATACTCCACCAGAGTATGGTCAAGGCCTGCCAGCTCCTCATTAATGAGGGCACCGATGATTGCCCAGTCACCCTCTGCAAGCCCGGCGCCAATGCGAGGATAGCCGATACGGCATCCCGAGAACCCTTGCCGAATCGCCCTCACGACTGCGCGGATAGCCTCATAATCTGCCTTGACGCTCTTTCCGCGCCAGTGAGTGTAAGCATTCACTACTGTAAGCTCGAAGTTGCCTTGCTTAATTCGAGTGCATGAGCAAGTGCCCAGTTTTCCCGTACTCCTTTCGAAGCTAGGCAATCAGCTTCATAGGATTCAGGAGACCCTCTTTATAGTCTTAGCGATTTCTGACCTATTTTGCGCTGGCAATTACATCCATGGACGATAATGTTGAATTGGCCCGTTAGAGCAAGTTTGACCAAGTCTCCTTTTATTACCGGCATGATTCATAGCCTTCCCAAATAAGATTAGTGTAACTGATGGTATGTAAACGCATAAAACAGCCAGCAAGCTGAAGAGAGCCTGTACACTATTACCTATTCAAAGACCTTGTTTTTGACAAGCGAGCTCACGAAAGCAAATTTTGACCCCTGCACATTTAGGCCGTGGCAAGGTTCTTGCGTCTTATAAGGTAACGACAGAAAATTGTTATCTAGACTCAGCCAAAATGACTGGCTGGTCAGAATCTGTTTATTAAGCAAATAAAATCTTCAGCTAAATGATATTTAGCACTAAGCTTCTTCGCTAGCTAAATTGCCAAGCGGTAGAGGCAATTAGCCATCTTGGATGGGATTTCAAATTCAAGCTCGTCACGTCAGCTGCTGGTTGTTCTAGAGGACATCTACACATGAACGAATTGTCATTGGCAGGCACACAAATTGAACACTTTCATGTCTGCGCTTTTTTCGATAGTCGTGAGCAGGAGTACGATGTCCTGACTCCTTTTTTCAAGGAGGGGATTGATCAGGGCGAGAAGAATATACATATCGTAAATCCTGCCAAGATGGATGACCATCGGGTACGCCTTAACAGGGCGGGAATCGATACTCATGCCTGTGAGGCCTGTGGGCAACTTGAGGTTCAATCGTGGCAGGGTGCCTATCTTGATGAAGCCGGCACCTTTAATAAGGACCGCATGCTCAATACGCTGGAAAGTGCCTGCAAAGCCGCGCGGGAAGCTGGATTTCCACGCGTGCGTATCATGGGCAATATGGACTGGGTCTTTAATGATGTGCCTGGTGCTAAAGACATTCTGGCGTACGAGGCCGAAGTAAATGAAGTGCTTTCCCAGAACCGTCAACCAGCCGTATGTGTATATGACATTGCAAAAATGTCCGGCTCCATGATGATGGATCTCTTACGTACCCATCCGTTGACGCTTATCAATGGTGTAGTACAGGAAAATCCCTTCTATACCCCAGCATCAGAAATGCTGGCTGAGCTTGCCAAGCGTCAGGTCAAGGAAGACGCCTCGACCACCTGATATGTTATTTTCCTCCTTTCATTTCGCCTTTTTGGAAGACAATGAGCCGTTATCCTGAAGTATTACCGGTTCCCTCCCAGGAAGGCGATTCCTCAGAACGTGGTATTCGAGACCTGATGGGTCTTCTCGCCTTACCCGCCTTGTGGGCAGGGCGAGAGGGTGAGACGGTTCTTCGCCTCATGATCGAGGCCGCCGAACGTATCGTTCCCCTTCGCTTTAGCTATGCCCAGGCGCTGTTGGCTGATAATCCATCCTTCAAAGGCCTTTTGCGAGTCGAGGGGCGTTATTGCCAGGGCGAAGAGCTATCTCGCTGGGAAGTTACAGCCGAAGCCTGGAAAAACACGCGTGTTCCTGACGGGCGAGCCTATGAGTCAGATACTCCATTGGGGTCCATGTACATTGTTCACTTGAGCATGGGCTATGGAACGTATGGTGGAAAAATCTGGTTTGGTTCTTCTGCGCCAGGTTTTCCAAGCATCAACCAATTAGCTCTTTTGCGAGCTGCTGCTTCATTGGCTGCTACAGGATTACAAGCCGCAAGGGCAGATTTTGAGCGTGAGCAGGCCAGTCGAGCCAAAGATGAATTTCTAGCGATGCTGGGGCATGAATTGCGTAATCCCCTGGCACCCATTGTCATGGCGCTTGGATTGATCAAAAGAAGGCATCAGGGCCTGTTTCCGCGAGAGCTGCAGATCATCGAGCGGCAGGCTGATCATTTGTCGCGTCTGGTGGATGACCTGCTCGATATTACGCGCATCACTCGTGGAAAAATCGAAATCAATAAAGAGCCTACAAGCATAACAGGAGTAGTGCTCCAAGCCCTTGAGAATACAAGTGCGCTTGTTGGTGACCGGCGTCAGCAGATCACTCATATATTTCCCGATGAAGAGGTCTGGGTGTCAGGGGACTCCGTCCGCCTGACCCAGGTCTTTACCAATCTACTGACCAATGCGGCCAAGTACACTCATGTTGGGGGCCAAATAGAGGTCGAGGTAAAGACTGACGGTGAACAGGTTTCTATTCTAGTCAAAGATAATGGCTCCGGTATCAGTCCTCAGTTATTGCCCCGTATTTTCAATATTTTCGAGCAGGGTGCGGTTACCATAGATCGGGCGAAAGGCGGATTGGGTATTGGTCTGGCCTTGGTCAAGAGTTTCCTAAGCCTGCATGAAGGAACGGTAGCGGCTAGCAGTGGCGGTGTTGGTTGCGGTTCTACTTTTACGGTTACGTTGCCACGGCTTTTGTTGGCCATCAGCGAACCAACGCAGGTCCTTGAGGAAAATAGCAATACGGTAGTAAAACCGGCTCGGATCCTGATTGTTGATGACAACCTTGATGCGCTTGAAAGTACCCAGGCTGTCTTGCGTCAACAGGGACATACCGTCCAGGCAAGCAGTAATCCATTCGATGTACTGAATATAGTCCGTGAGCTCAAGCCCGAGGTTGCGGTGCTCGACATAGGGCTGCCCGACCTGGATGGTTTTCAGTTGGCCTCTATGCTCCGTGAGCATTTTCCTCCATCAGCGCTAGGATTGATCGCTTTGACCGGTTATGGGCAAGTTAAAGACCGGGAGCGTTCCAAAGCGGCAGGTTTTGATGTGCATCTGGTTAAGCCGGCTTCACTCCATGACCTGACAGCCGCTATTACACGTCTTTCATCAAAATAGATATTCTTTTCTGGTTTATAGCCTGCCTATGCGAGCGCAGGTTTAAACAGGATGAAAAGCCGGGTTATTGAAGAATAAGCCTTGAGCCATGAAGCGGGTAAATAACGACTTATTTCATGTCTGGCTTTAAGCCAAGGCCTAGTACTTTCCATATCCAACCCATCCGAACACCTGCGAGTCACGTTCAGACGCAACTCTTCTGGATACTCTCAAGCACGAACCTGCCGTAGCCGTACCGTCCTATCCTTATAGGATCCACAGTTATCGGTATGGGACTCTAATGAAGCCTGTCCGATTCGCTTTGACCGGCCTATTGGGGTAAATGGGTGCTGTTGATAAACAAGGGCTAGGTTTACCTGAGTTTGCGCATCTTGAGGGCATGCCGGTTATGACGAAGTCATGTTCGATTTGCCGGGACGGAACAGAAACGGGAGTTTATCAGCAGAAGTAGGGCAGCCCATGCCCAGCACCCGCTAGGAATAATTTGCTGGTGTTGTGTGTTGATGAGGAGCATTCCGCGCTACCCAAAGGCGGCTAAAAAGCTGGAGCACCAGCCCGTTGCACCAAAGTGTTCATATTGGCAAATAAACAATCTGACCTATTAGGGCCCAGACGGATAGCGCGTAGTGCTATGCCGGGCCCCTAGGTTTACAGTGATTGCCAACGCTGAAACCATAGGTGATTAAGATTGTTGACACTTTTCTGTTTTTGGGCCTAATGTTTGACACAAAGGTCGCTAAAAAAATAAATGTGTCGACAGTATGAATCAACTAAGCGAAATACCTTCTGCCAATACGCCTGAAAGCGAGACGCTTTCGGAGCATGTCTTTCGCCATATCCAGGCGGCCATCATTAAGGGTGAAATTAAACCGGGCAGCAAAATTTCAGAGCCTGAGTTGGCGCGTACCTATGGGATCAGTCGAGGTCCATTGCGTGAGGCTATTCATCGTCTGGAAGGGCAAAAGCTGGTCGTACGCGTGCCCCACGTGGGCGCTCGTGTTGTCTCGCTGGGCCTTGAGGAGCTGGTTGAGCTCTATCAAATCCGTGAATCGCTTGAAGGAATGGCGTGCCGACTGGCAGCCGAACGCATGACCGACGCAGAGATTCTCGAACTACGGCAGGTGCTAGAAACCCATGAGCAGGACGCCTCGTTTCAAGCTGGGGTGGGGTACTACCAGCAGGAAGGCGACCATGATTTTCATTACCGCATCATTCAGGGCAGCCGAAACCGCACACTGACCCGCATGCTGTGCGATGAGCTGTATCAGCTGGTACGCATGTACCGGATCCAGTTTTCCGCCACACCCCACCGGCCGCGCCAGGCCTTTGCCGAGCACCATCGTATTCTCGACGCCATCGCTGACCGTGACGGTGAGCTGGCCGAACTCTTGATGAAGCGCCACATTGCTGCGTCACGGCGCAATATCGAGCGCCAACTTGACACTCAGCACCAACCCGAGCATGCCGTGGTAAGCGCGGCGTCTGCCAACAAGAATAGAGGTGAATCATGAGTCAGGGTCTTTCCATGCGTCCCGGCCAGCGTTTTCGAGAGGCTGTTGCGGTCGAACATCCGCTCCAGGTAGTTGGCACTATCAATGCCAATCATGCCTTGCTAGCCCAGCGCGCCGGCTTTAAGGCCATTTACCTGTCCGGTGGTGGCGTTGCAGCCGGTTCATTGGGGCTACCGGATTTGGGTATTTCAAACCTGGATGATGTCTTGACTGATGTGCGCCGGATTACCGATGTGTGCGACTTGCCATTGCTGGTTGACGTAGATACCGGGTTTGGCTCGTCAGCGTTCAATGTGGCCCGCACGGTCAAATCAATGATCAAGTTTGGCGCGGCGGCCCTGCATATCGAGGATCAGGTGGGGGCCAAGCGCTGCGGTCATCGACCCAACAAGGAGATCGTCTCGCAGCAGGAAATGGTGGATCGCATCAAAGCGGCCGTGGATGCCCGGACTGATGACAGCTTCGTGATCATGGCGCGAACCGATGCGCTGGCGGTTGAAGGATTACAGTCGGCTATCGATCGAGCCTGCGCCTGTGTAGAAGCGGGCGCGGACATGATCTTCCCAGAAGCCATGACCGAGCTTGGGATGTACAGGGAGTTCGCTGGCGCGGTGAAGGTACCGGTACTGGCAAATATTACCGAGTTTGGCTCGACGCCACTGTTCACAACCGAGGAGCTGGCCTCCGCAGATGTCTCGTTGGTGCTCTATCCCTTGTCAGCTTTCCGCGCCATGAACAAGGTGGCTGAAAACGTCTACACCGCGATTCGGCGCGACGGTACGCAAAAGAATGTAGTCGACACCATGCAAACGCGTATGGAGCTATACGAAAGCATTGGCTATCACGAGTTCGAGCAAAAGCTGGATGCACTGTTCGCCCAGAACAAGCGCTGATCCGGCGAAGGTCCGTCAGCTAACCTGACAGATGCAGTTGCACCATCCATAACAAATCCAAGAAAGGAGAGAGCAATGGCTGAAGCAAAAGTATTGAGCGGCGCTGGCCTACGGGGTCAGGTCGCCGGCCAGACAGCCTTGTCTACCGTAGGTAAAGAAGGCGCTGGTCTGACCTATCGAGGTTATGACGTGCGCGAGCTGGCCGAGCATGCCCAGTTCGAAGAAGTGGCTTATCTGCTGTTCCGGGGTGAGCTGCCCACTCGTGAGCAGCTAAATGACTACCTGAATCGTCTGATGACCCTGCGTGATCTGCCACAGGCGTTGAAAGAGGTGCTTGAGCGCATCCCGGCGCAGGCGCATCCGATGGATGTGATGCGGACCGGCGTCTCGATGCTGGGCAACCTGGAGCCTGAGCGCAGCTTTGAGCAACAGCAGGTCGTATCGGATCGGCTGCTCGCCGCATTACCGGCCATCATGTGTTACTGGTATCGCTTCAGCCATCAGGGTGTGCGCATCAAGTGCGTAACGGAAGAACCTTCGATTGCCGGGCACTTCCTCAAGCTTCTGCATGGCAAGGCACCCAACGAGCTGCACCGCAAGGTGATGAACGTGTCGCTGATCCTTTACGCCGAGCATGAGTTCAACGCCTCGACGTTTACCGCGCGCGTATGTGCATCCACGCTTTCGGACATGTATTCCTGCATCACCGGTGCGATTGGTTCATTGCGTGGGCCTCTGCATGGCGGGGCCAACGAGGCGGCCATGGACATGATCCAGCGCTTCAAGTCACCTCAAGAGGCCATTGAGGGCACGCTTGGCATGCTGGAGCGCAAGGACAAGATCATGGGCTTTGGCCATGCCGTCTATAAGGATTCGGACCCGCGCAATGAAGTCATCAAGGTCTGGTCAAAAAAGCTCTCCGAGGAAGTAGGCGATACGGTGCTATTCCCTGTATCGGAAGCGATCGACCACACCATGTGGGAGCAGAAGAAGCTGTTCCCCAACGCCGATTTCTACCACGCGTCCGCGTACCACTTCATGGGAATTCCCACCAAGTTGTTTACCCCGATCTTTGTCTGCTCGCGGGTTACAGGCTGGGCGTCCCATGTGTTCGAGCAGCGTGCCAACAACCGCATCATTCGCCCGAGTGCGGAGTATACCGGCGTCGAGCAGCGCCCGTATGTGTCGCTCGAAGAGCGCAGCGCGTAGATACATCCAAAGGCAGCGACTGCTGCCTCACATAACAATGAACCATGAGAGCGAGAGCATGAGCGCCAACGTCGACCTGAATAATCGTCCTGACTATGACAACGTCCTGCAGGACATCGCCGACTACGTCCTGAACTATACGATTGACTCTACCGAGGCGCTAAACACGGCGCGTAATTGTCTGATGGATACGCTGGGGTGTGGCCTTCTGGCCCTGCGTTTCCCAGAATGCACCAAGCATCTGGGTCCGTTTGTGGAAGGGACCGTGGTGCCACATGGTGCGCGCGTACCTGGAACGAGTTTTCGCCTGGACCCGGTAAAGGCTGCCTGGGATATCGGCTGTATCGTGCGTTGGCTGGATTACAACGATACCTGGCTCGCAGCGGAGTGGGGACATCCTTCGGATAACCTGGGCGGCATTCTGGCAGTAGCCGATCATTTGTCGCAAAAGCGCGTTGCGCAGGGCGAGGCGCCTCTGACCATGCGCGCCGTGCTTGAAGCCATGATCATGGCGCACGAGATTCAGGGCGTGTTTGCGCTGGAGAACTCCTTCAACCGGGTCGGACTTGACCATGTCATCCTCGTCAAGGTGGCGTCTACGGCGGTTGCGGCCAAGTTGATGGGCGCCAATCGCGAGCAGATGCTTGCCGCTATCTCTCACGCCTTTGTAGATGGACAGGCACTGCGTACCTATCGGCACGCGCCGAATGCAGGTTCGCGCAAGTCCTGGGCAGCAGGGGACGCCACCAGCCGCGGTGTACGTCTGGCAGACATTGCCATGCGCGGCGAAATGGGTATTCCGGGCGTGCTGAGCGCACCTCAATGGGGCTTTTATGATGTGCTGTTCAGCCACACCAACAAGGACCTGGAGACCAAGCCGCAGGACAGGCGCCAATTCAGCTTCCCGCAGGGGTTTGGCAGTTACGTAATGGAAAACGTCCTGTTCAAAATCAGTTTCCCTGCGGAGTTTCACGCCCAGACGGCGGCCGAGGCAGCGGTCATTCTGCATCCCCAGGTTCGTGAGAAGCTCGATCAGGTCGAGAAAATCGTGGTGACTACCCACGAGTCTGCCATCCGCATCATTTCCAAAGTCGGCCCGCTGGCCAACGCGGCTGACCGCGACCACTGCCTGCAGTACATGATTGCCGTGCCGCTGTTGTACGGAGACCTGGTGGCCGAGCACTACGAAGATGCCTTCCATGCAGCGCATCCGCTGATCGATCAGTTGCGCGAGAAAATGGAAATCATCGAAGACCTGCGCTACAGCCAGGAGTACCTGGAGTCTGACAAGCGCTCTATAGCCAATGCCATCCAGGTATTCTTTAAGGATGGCACCTGTACCGACAAGGTCACGGTAGAGTATCCGATTGGCCATCGCCGTCGCCGCGACGAAGGCATCCCGCTGCTCGAGGCCAAGTTCAAGAACAACCTGGCTACTCGTTTCCCGGCACAGCGCTGTGAGCAGATTTTTGCTTTGTGTAAGGATCAGGCGACCCTCGAGCGTACTCCGGTCAATCGGTTCGTTGATCTCTTTGTCATCTGACGTATCCCTTCAGGCCCGTATGACACGGGCTTGCCTTCCTTTCAGCCTCAGGCACCCGAGTATCGTTTCGCTCAGGTGCCTAAGGCCCTCATAAAAAAATCAGATACCCCCTTAAGCATTTCCCAGACGACGGGCCAGGCGAGTGGCTTTAACGTCTGGGCTGACCGTGAGGCAGTTTCGTTCTGCCATCACGTGATAAGCCCTATGGGCATTCGAATCACCATAAAAACAACAAGGGTGGCCGTCATGCACACCGACTCGCCTGTCGACGTTAAACAATGGATTGATAACCGGCCTGTCTCGGGCTATCAGTGGTTGATCCTTGTCCTGTGTTTTTTCATCGTCCTGTTCGATGGTGTGGATGTCGCCGTCATGGGCTTCATTGCGCCGTCACTGATGCAGGACTGGAATCTATCCAAAACCGCCTTCGGACCGGTCATGAGTGCGGCCATGGTTGGTCTTGCGGTGGGTGCATTGGTTGCGGGCCCTTATGCCGACCGCTTCGGTCGCAAGACGGTACTGCTTGGCGCTGTGACTGTATTTGGTGCGCTGAGCCTGGCATGCGCCTTCGCACGTAACCCTTATGAGCTGGCCATCCTGCGTTTTCTCACCGGGGTAGGGCTCGGGGCGGCGATGCCCAATACGACGACACTGCTTTCGGAGTATTTACCCGAGCGCTATCGCTCCGTGCTGATTACCGTGATGTTTACCGGGTTCAACCTGGGCTCGGGTGCCGGCGGCTTTGTAGCTGCCTGGCTGATTCCCCATTATGGTTGGCAGTCTGTGCTGCTGGTGGGTGGCCTTCTACCTATCCTCTTGCTGCCGTTCCTCTGGCTGTTTTTGCCTGAGTCTGCCCGGTTTCTTGTCGTAAAAGACGCACCTGCCGCCCGTATCGCCAAAGTGCTGAATCGACTGGGTGGCCAGTTTACGGCGCAAACACGTTTTATCACGCTTGAGCCTACGGTTCACCACAAGGCGCCGGTTCGCGCCTTGTTTGCAGAGCGTTATCGTTTAGGAACGTTTTCCCTCTGGGTTACCTATTTCATGGGGCTGCTCGTGATCTATCTGATGATGGGCTGGTTGCCTACGCTGATTCGTGAGTCCGGTATCCCGATCGAGCGTGCAGCGACCATCACAGGACTGTTTCAGATTGGCGGGACGGTAGGAGCAATCGTGGTTGGCTGGATCATGGACAGGCGTAATCCCAATCGTGTTATTGCAGGCTCCTATGCTTTGGGCGGTGCGTTCATCCTGCTCTTGGGTGCCTTTGGCCTGGAATCCAGCCTGCTGACACTTGGCGTTATCGCGGCGGGCTTTTGTATGAGCGGCGCGCAGACAGGTCTTAATGCCTATGCCCCCGGCTATTACCCTACCGAGTCCCGCGCCACAGGTGTGAGCTGGATGTTGGGGATAGGCCGCTTTGGTGCGATCTTCGGCTCGGTAATCGGTGGTGCGGTGCTGAGCCTTGGGCTGAGCTTCGGGTTGATTTTTGCAGTGCTGGCGATACCGGCTTTCGTGGCAGCGCTGGCCATACTGGGCAATGGTTATGCTGCACGGCGTGCAGCCCAGCCTGCCTTGGCGTCTTGATCATTCATTAAGGATTATTTTATGGCACGTATTATCGGAGGCCTGGCCGTCTCGCACACGCCTACGATCGGCTTTGCAGTCGACCACAACAAGCAGGAGGAGGCCGCCTGGGCGCCCATCTTCAAGAGCTTCGAGCCGATGAAGGAGTGGCTTAAGGATAAGCAGCCTGATGTGCTGTTTTATATCTTTAACGATCACATCACCTCGTTCTTCTTCGATCACTATTCGGCCTTCGCCCTGGGCGTAGACGATCACTATGGTGTGGCAGACGAGGGCGGTGGCGTACGTGGACTGCCTGCTATTGGTGGGCATGCGGCGCTGGCCCGGCATATCGGGGCCAGTCTCATGGCTGATGAGTTCGACATGTCGTTCTTTCGTGACAAGCCGATCGACCATGGTCTGTTCTCGCCCATGTCTGCGCTGCTGCCGTTCGAGCCGGAATGGCCGGTAGACGTAGTGCCTCTGCAGGTCGGTGTGTTGCAGTTTCCGATCCCGAGTGCCAAGCGCTGCTACAACTTGGGACAGGCCTTGCGGCGTGCCATCGAGAGCTATCCCGAGGATCTGAAGGTGGTCATTGCTGCCACGGGTGGTGTGTCCCATCAGGTCCATGGTGAGCGGTGTGGCTTCAATAATCCTGAATGGGACGCCCAGTTTGTTGATCTCTTTGTCAACGATCCCGCGCGTCTTACCGAGATGACCATTGCCGAATACGCAACGCTAGGTGGACTTGAGGGGTCGGAGGTCATCACTTGGCTGATCATGCGTGGTGCGCTCTCATCCAATGTAAAGCTGATTCATCAGGATTATTACCTGCCTTCGATGACCGGGATCGCGACGCTGCTCTTGGAAAACCAGGCGCGGACATTACCCATCGACGTACAAGCCCGCCACCGCGAACACATGAACCATCAGTTGGCTGGTGTCGAAAAGCTGGAGGGCACGTACCCGTTTACGCTGGAGCGCAGTGCCAAGGGGTATCGGCTGAACAAATTCCTGCATGGCATGATCACTCCGACCTGGCGTGAGCGTTTTCTGGAGGAATCGGAGGCCATGTTCGAGGAAGCCGACCTGACTGATGAAGAACGCGACCTGATTCGACGCCGCGATTGGCGTGGGTTGATTCACTACGGTGTTATTTTCTTCCTGCTAGAGAAGCTCGGCGCGGTGGTAGGGGTATCCAACCTGCACATCTATTCAGCCATGCGTGGCCAATCACTGGAAGAGTTCCAGAAAACGCGTAATCAGCAGGTGCTGTACTCGGTTGCTGGAAAGAAATAACTCCAACCCAGGGCGCGGTGCCTGTCGCTGCGTCCATTCACTAAATGGCGATAGTCCATTGGCAGTCTGGTGTCATGACGTTTCTGGAAGCACTTCTCGCCCTGGCACTTGCTGCCGAAATACACGACTCTAACGAGGCCGTAACACGAACGGCCAAGCGATGCCTTGACCAGATTCCTGCCAAATACAAGGCAGTAGTGGCATCCATCGCAGACAGTCCTTCACCACTGTTTTGCGTCAAGGTGCTGATCAAAACCATCCCTGACAGCGTTATTGGCAAAGTAGGTGCGGTCTAGGCTGGCTTATAAAGCGCCTGCATCCCAGTAAAATCAGGCGTCCAAACGCTCCAGGGCTACTTCACGGATCTTTTCCATCAACGCATTGGCTGCAGGTGAGTGCAGGCCACCGGTGCGGTAGATCAAACCTATGGCGCGGGTGGTATGGCGAAGCCGCAAGGGGAGACGTTGCAACTCGCCTGAGGCGATCTCGTATTCAAGTTGATGGGCTGAAACAACAGCCAACATATCGGAGCGTACGAGCAGCCCACGGATAATCGCCAGATCCCCCGTTTCAACTACCGGTAGTGGCGTTTCCGTACCCAGCTCGCTAAAGAAGGCATCGAGCTGGTTGCGGGCCGGCGAGCCTGCACGGGGCAGCACCCAGCGAGCATGGATAAGGTCATTGGTATTTACCCCCTGATCCAGTAATGGATGGCCCCGGCGTACCAGTACCACCAGCTCTTCAGTCAGCAGCGTTTCACCCAACAGATCGCTGGCATAGTCGGAGGGGCGCAGGGCGCCCAGTACAAAGTCGATGTCACCGGCCCGCAGGTCGGTAGCCAACAGGTCAAACGCACTTTCATTGGTCGCCACACGAATTTGAGGGTACGCAGAGACGAGGCGCACAATAGCTTCAGGCAACAGCCGGGTTCGCCCCAAGGGCAAGGCACCCACCATGACGGTTCCCTGGAGCGAGCCGCGTAGGGCGGCAATGTCGGCATCGATATGGCGCAGCTCATTCAATGCCCGACGAATCGGCAGGACAATATCCAGGCTCGCTCGTGTAGGCTGAAGGCCTTTGGGAGTGCGCTCGAACAGTGTATGGCCGCAACCACCTTCCAACACTTTGAGGGCTGCACTCACAGCGGGTTGGGTCAGACCGAAAAGGGTAGCTACCGTTTGCATATGGTGGGTTTCGCACAGCTTGACAAACACTTCCAGACGCCGGGTATGCATCAGATAAAGGGGTTCGGTGATCGCGCTTGGATGGGTACCCAGCAAGCGGGGCACTGTCTCCAGCTCAGCCAATGCCTGTCGTGCACGAGGCAAGATGCGGGCGCCGTAATCGGTCAGCCGCATTCCATTGGCATGCCGTTCGAACAATGCAATGGTAAGCCGCTCTTCCAGGTCGCGAATGGAACGGGTGACAACAGATTGCGCGCGGTACAGTACTTCAGACGCCTTGGAAACACTGCCTTGGTCCGCCACCCGGACAAACGCGCGTATCTGCATTAGATTGGGAAGTTCGGCAGTCATGGTGTTCTCTTGGCAGGGCACATGCCTGCATCATGCGCGCGGCGTGTTGATAAGTAAAAGGTATACCTGCTCTAGCTGAACGCAATATTCGCTCAGGATCAGCCGTGCGACTCTCCCTGAAAACATGAGGAGCCTGGACATGATCGATTCCAACAAAAAAACTGCTCTGGTCGTCAGCGCCCATTCCGCTGATTTCGTCTGGCGTGCAGGTGGCGCTATCGCTCTGCATGTCGGGCAGGGTTATGACGTGCATGTCGTCTGCCTGTCCTTTGGTGAGCGGGGCGAGTCGGCCAAACTCTGGCGCAAGGGCGAAATGACCGAAGAGAAGGTCAAGGCGGCGCGCCGTGAAGAGGCGCAGGCGGCAGCTGAGATACTGGGTGCCACTGTCGAGTTCTTCGACATCGGTGATTACCCTATGCGTGCCGACAAGGAAACGCTGTTTCGTCTGGCCGATGTGTTCCGCCGCGTACAGCCGGAATTTGTGCTTAGTCACTCGCTGAAGGACCCCTACAACTACGACCATCCACTGGCTACGCACCTGGCACAGGAAGCGCGCATCATCGCTCAGGCAGAAGGCTACAAGCCGGGCGAGAAAATTGTCGGTGCGCCGCCCGTCTATTGCTTCGAGCCGCACCAGCCTGAGCAGTGCGAATGGCGCCCGGACGTACTGCTAGACATCACCGACGTGTGGGACAAGAAGTATGCCGCTATTCAGTGCATGGCTGGCCAGGAACACTTGTGGGAGTACTACACCCGTGTAGCGCTACAACGTGGCGTACAGGCCAAGCGCAACGTAGGCATTACCTCCAGTAAGAACATCATCTACGGTGAGGGCTACCAGAGCATCTTCCCACGCGTGACGGAGAATCTGGGATGAGCAGCTTGATCGGCAAGAACGGCGTTGTAGTCCGCACTATCGCACGGGCCGAAGTGGGGCTGGTTGATGAGCTGGGTCAGTATGGTGTGGCAACCGTTCACGAAGCTCAGGGTCGCAAAGGGCTGCTGGCTCCAGATATTCGCCCGATTCAGCAGGATTATGGCATCAGCGGTTCGGCTGTAACTGTACTGGTAGCACCTGGGGACAACTGGATGTTCCATGTTGCGGTAGAGCAGTGCCAGCCGGGCGATATCCTGGTCGTAGCACCCAGTTCGCCATGCCACGATGGTTACTTTGGTGATCTGCTGGCGACCTCGCTCAAAGCACGCGGTGTACGTGGGCTGGTGGTCGATGCAGGTGTGCGCGATAGCCGCACGCTGCGGGAGATGGGCTTTGCCGTGTGGTCGAAAGCGGTCTATGCCCAGGGCACGGTCAAGGAAACGCTCGGCTCGGTCAACATTCCAGTGATTTGTGCCGGCCAGCTGATCAACCCCGGCGACGTTATTGTGGCTGATGACGATGGCGTTGTGGTGGTTCGGCGTGCCGAGGTGCAAACCGTGGTCGAGGCCAGTCGCAAGCGGGCCGATGCCGAAGAGCAGAAGCGGATTCGGCTGGCTAATGGCGAATTAGGGCTCGACATCTACAACATGCGTCCTCGCCTGGCCGAAAAGGGCCTTCGGTACGTTGATAGTCTGGACGAGCTGGAGGGCTGAACCATGGGACAGACTCGTATTCCTTGCCTGATGATGCGCGGCGGTACTTCCAAGGGAGCCTACTTTCTCGCCACTGATCTTCCTAACGATGGAGCACTGCGGGAAAAAGTCCTGCTGGCCGTTATGGGCTCGCCTGACAAGCGCCAGATTGACGGTATCGGCGGCGCAGATTCGCTGACCAGTAAGGTTGCGATCATCAAGCGCTCCGAGCGACCGGATGTCGATGTGGACTACCTGTTCGCTCAGGTACTGGTAGAGGAAGCGCGAGTCGACTATGGGCAGAACTGCGGCAATATTCTGGCGGGTGTTGGCCCGTTTGCCATAGAACAAGGACTGGTTCCTGTGCTGGAAGATACAACTCAGGTTCGTATCTTCATGGAAAACACCGGTCAGATTGCCGTTGCGAATGTACTTACGCCAAACGGTGAGGTGCAGTATGAAGGCGATGCCCGCATTGATGGCGTACCGGGTACGGCCGCTCCGCTGATTGTTGAATTCGAGGATATTGCTGGCTCTAGTTGTGGTGCGCTGTTACCGACCGGAAACGTGTGCGACACGTTTGATGGGATTGAGGTGACCTGTATCGATAATGGCATGCCGGTAGTGCTGCTTCGAGCGGCCGATCTGGGTCGCACCGGTTATGAGACGCGTGAGCAGCTGGATGGCGATACCGAACTTAAGACCAGAATCGAGTCGATTCGTCTTCAGGCCGGGCCGCGTATGAACCTGGGGGATGTTACCCACCGTACAGTCCCCAAAATGTGCTTGATTGCTGAACCCCAAGCGGGTGGTGCTATCAGTAGCCGAACTTTTATTCCCCATCGCTGCCACGCCTCTATTGGCGTTTTCGGTGCGGTAAGCGTGGCCTCGGCCTGTCTGATCGAAGGCTCGGTGGCTGATGGGTTGGCCCGGGTAGAGCAGGGCGACTCGTTGCGGCTCTCTGTTGAACATCCCACGGGAGAATTTACTGTCGAGCTCCATCGTCGGCAGGGTGAGTTGGCCGGATGTGGACTGCTGCGTACCGCGCGGTTGTTGTTTAACGGTGTAGTGTGTATACCGGCATCGGTCTGGTCCGGCAAGGTCTGAAGACGTCGGGTACTCTCATCTGCAGAAAGGCGATAAGCTGCCCTTTTGCCGTATGAGATCATGTGTTCATGGACCTCAAGCAATTGGAGTGCTTTGTACGGGTCGCCGAGTTCGGTAGCTTTACCAAGGCTGCGGCGGTACTTGGCCTGTCCCAATCGGTGGTCAGCCGGCAGGTGCGTCAGTTAGAGGTCGAGTTGCAGGAGCATCTGCTGCTGCGCAATGGCCGTGGTGTCACGCTGACGGCCTCCGGGATGCGGTTGTTCGAGCATGGGCAAGGCATCTTACGGCAGGTTCAGGTGGCTCGGGAGGAATTGCGTGAGCAGCGGGACACCTTGTCGGGCAAAGTGGTTATCGGCTTGCCGCCGAGCATTGCACGCTGCCACACCGTCGGGCTGGTAACGGCCTTTCGCGAGCGCTTTCCTCACTGCGCGCTGGGCATTAAGGAAGGGCTGACGCACTCGATACGGGAGTGGCTGCTGCTAGGACGGCTGGATTTTGCGCTACTGTTCAACCCGGCCCAGAATGCCCAACTCTGTTATGAGCATTTGCACTCGGAGCCGCTAGTGCTGGTGGGTGCAAAATCCTCGAATCTACCAGATGAAATCCCCCTCAAAGAACTGGGCCGCTATCCCTTGATCATTCCGAGCCAACCCCATTCTTTGCGTCGCCTGGTTGAGTCCGAGGCAGCTCGCCATACCGTCGAGCTGGATGTCGCGCTTGAGGTGGATGGCATTCCTTCTCTGCTTGAGCTGGTGGCCCTGGGGTTGGGCTACGGCATTCTGTTCCGTACGGCGTTGTCCGGGCCTTATGTACCAGAAGGCCTGCGCTCGGCAGCTATTATCGACCCGGTTGTTCATACGCATCTGTTTGTTACAACCGCCGCGCAGCGGCCCCTGACGCGATTGGCTGACCAAACGCTGGCGATGGTCCGCGAACACGTGCATAGCCGCTGACCCGTTATGCAAATCCTGCATAGCTGCTAGAACCCAGGCTTTATTGTTGCTCCAAGAAATAGCCGTCACCATCGACGTATCCCTTCGAATAATCACAATGAACGAGGAGACGTGATGAAAAGCTGTCTGGCACCTGATCCCCAACCTACCAAGCCACACCATACCCTGCCGGAAGGTGCATGGGATGCCCATTGCCATGTGTTCGGCCCAAGTAGTCGATTCCCGTACGCTCCGGATCGTAGCTACACGCCACCGGATGCACCCTTTGAAACCTTACGTAATCTTCATGATTTTCTAGGCTTTAGTCGGGCTGTGATCGTACAGGCGAGCTGCCATGGCAGCGATAACCGGGCCATGCTCGACGCTATCGCGCGTAGTGAAGGACGCTATCGAGGTGTGGCCATTGTCAACGGCCGTGAAAGCGATGCGCAATTGGCTGAAATGGATGCTGGTGGCGTTCGCGGCGTACGCTTCAACTTTGTAGCCCACTTGGGTGGTGCACCCGACCTGGAGCTATTTGATCAGGTATTGGAACGCCTGGAACCGCTGGGCTGGCATGTGGTACTGCATTTGGATGCTCAGGATATCGTTACTTATGCCGATCGGTTGGAGCGTATCGGGGTTCCTTTCATCATTGACCATATGGGGCGTGTCAAGGCTCAGGAGGGACTTGATCAGGCACCATTCAAAGCCCTGCTGGAACTTATGGAAAACCCGCTGGCCTGGGTCAAGGTCTGTGGTGCAGAGCGCGTTTCAGCAGGACGCAAACCCTTCGAGGATGCCATTCCATTTGCCGAACGGCTCATTGAACATGCGCCTGATCGCGTGCTCTGGGGGACTGACTGGCCGCATCCAAATATCACCCGTGACATGCCCAACGATGGCGGTTTGGTAGACCTGATGTTTCGCTTCTGCGCTGATCCGGCGCTTCGCCAGAAACTTCTGGTAGATAACCCCATGACGCTTTATGGGCGCTGATAGAGCGCCTTCGCCACACCAAATCCAACAACAATGACTGGTAGTGGAGTCCTATATGAATCCTCTCTCGCAGGCCACCACCCCCGTAGGTGCGTCAACCCAAAACACCGTCAAGACCAAGCAACCGTTTTACCGCGCCATGTATGTTCAGGTACTGATAGGCATTCTGCTCGGCGTGGTCGTCGGGCATTTTTGGCCTGACTTTGCAGCGGATCTCAAGCCGCTCGGTGATGCGTTTATCAAGCTCATCAAGATGATTATCGGGCCGGTCGTATTCTGTACCGTGGTCATCGGTATTGCCGGCATGCAGGACCTGAAGAAAGTAGGGCGAGTAGGCGGTAAGGCCTTGCTTTACTTTGAAATCATTTCAACCCTCTCCCTTATCATTGGCTTGATTGGCGGACACCTGTTCAATCCCGGTGGTGGATTCAATATCGACCCCAGCACCCTGGATGCCTCGGCGGTTACGGGCTTTGCAGAAAAGGCCAAGCACCTGCATATGGTCGACTTTCTGATGAGCATTATTCCTACCACCTTTTTTCAGGCATTTGCAGAAGGAAATGTACTGTGCATTCTTCTGGTTTCGGTGTTCTTTGGATGTGCGCTGTCGGCCATGGGTGAGAAGGGCAAGCCGGTCTACGACATGATAGAAGGCCTGTCGGGTGTGTTCTTTCGCATTGTGCATATCATTGCTAAGCTGTCAGCCATCGGGGCGTTTGGCGCTATTGCATTTACGGTTGGTACTTATGGCGCCGCCTCACTGCTACCCCTGTTTAAACTGATCGGCAGCTTCTATCTGCTCTGCGTTCTGTTCATTGTCGTGGTGCTGGGAGGCGTTGCACGGCTCTCTGGTTTCAGCATCCTGCGCTTTATAGCGTATATCAAGGATGAGCTGCTGGTCGTGTTGGGAACGAGCTCATCCGAAGTGGTGCTACCGCAGATCATGGAAAAAATGGAGCGCCTGGGTTGCTCCAAGTCGGTTGTGGGGTTAGTTGTACCTACGGGGTACTCGTTCAACCTGGACGGCACCAATATCTACCTGACCATGGCGGTGCTCTTCATTGCCCAGGCTCTGAACATTGATTTGAGCTTAAGTCAGCAACTGACTCTGGTCATCGTGGCGATGCTGACCTCCAAAGGTGCCAGTGGTGTGTCGGGCGCGGCTTTTGTGATGTTGACCAGTACCTTGATGGTGATTCCAGTGGTGCCAGTGGCTGGCATGGTGTTGATCCTGGGTATCCACCGCTTCATGGGGACGGGCCTTGCAATGACAAACCTGGTCGGCAACGGCGTAGCTACGCTCGTAGTGTCCTCATGGGAGAAAGAACTGGACCGCGACAAGCTGGCCCAAGAGCTCCACCACAAGCACTAAATCCCGCCGTTTATCTTGGTCCTGTCCGGTTATGCCGGGCAGTGCTCTCTTGCGCCTGGAGAAAACAACAATGATTCATATCCTGCGCCATACCGTATTCACCTTAGGCATGCTTTGCTCTCTACCGTTATGGGCTGCTGGCTTCATGGATGACAGCAAGGCCCGACTCGATATCCGTAACTTCTATTACAACGGTGACTTTCGGGAAGAGGCCGGTGTTTCGAAGCGGGATGAGTGGGCTCAAGGGCTTTTGCTGCAGTACGAGTCCGGATTTACCGAGGGGACGGTAGGTCTGGGCCTTGATGCGATGGGCTTTTGGGGACTCAAGCTTGATTCCAGTCCTGATCGTACAGGGAGTGGCCTGCTGCCCAAGACCAACTCGGGAGAAGCGGCAGAGGAATATTCAAAGGGCGGTATAGCGGCCAAAATCAAGTATTCCAAGACGGTGCTGCGTCAAGGAATTGCCTTGCCAAAGGTTCCGGTCCTTCAGTTCAACGGTAGCCGGATGTTTCCTCAGTTTTACCAGGGAACGCAGATCAGCTCGAATGAAATCACAGGGCTTTCGCTCAACGTTGCTCAGTTCGACCGTACCACCACCCCTGACTCGACCGATCTGCAAAAAATCATGATAGCCACCAAAGAGGGTCGCTTCCGCGCGACAGGTGAGGGCGATCATTTCCGTTATGGGGGTGGCAGTTACACTGTCACGCCAGCACTGACGGCCAGCTATTACTACGGCGAATTACAGGGTGTCTATCGGCAGCATTTTCTAGGGCTTACTCACCGCCAGAAATGGGGCGAAGGAACGGTAGAGGCCGATCTAAGGACTTTTTTTAGCCGTGACACAGGTGCGGCGCGGGTGGGGGAAATAGAGAGCGATGTATACAGCGGATCCCTGACGTACAGTGTGAAAGGCCATAGCTTTACGGCAGTTTATCAACATCTGGAAGGCTCAAGCGGCTTTCCTTATATCAACAATCCGTACCTGCCGAATTATGTGCAATACCATGACTTTGGCACCGCAGGTGAGCGGAGCTGGCAGGTGCGCTATGGCTATGATTTTGCCCCGATGGGGCTGCCGGGACTCAGTTTCTTTACGAGTTATATCCACGGCTCGCATCTGGATAAAGTCGGAGGAGGCCATGAGTGGGAACGTGATATAGACGTGACGTATGTCGTTCAGCAGGGCCCGAAAGGGCTTTCGATACGCTGGCGAAACGCAATCTACCGGAGCAGTTATGGCAGGGATATCGATGAGAACAGGCTGATCATTAATTATCCGTTTTCGTTCCTATAAGTATTGGATGTCTGCTGCGTGGTCGGTGAGCGCTACTGCTCATGGAGGCTTTTACAACGTTTGCAAAAGCCTCTTCTATCTTGGCAAGACGCATGCAGGCATACGCTAGGAGCCTCCGCTGCGCAGCGCTATTTAGGTGGACCAAACGTTGAACAGCTGGTGTTGTTGATGTATTTCTTTAGCGTTGCCCATTGCGGTCTCTCGCGACCGCCAACAGGCTCCACAGACATAAAATAATTTCCCCAGCCTGGCCCTGCTGCCCAATAGGTAGCTGGAATGCAATTCTGCTTCAGATACGCCAGCATGTTGTCCATCATGGCTAGCCAGCGGGGGTCATTATCTGGAACCCCGAACTCTCCGATGTAGCCTCGTTTGCCATTTTTCTTGAGCCATTCTACAAACGGTTTTACTCGCGTTACGCCATACATGGGGTCTAGTTTTCCGACATCTACCGCCTGGTAGTTCCCACCTGCATTTTCGTCGAAATAAGAGTGAGCGGAATAGACGATATTATTTGCCGGGTCCTTCAGGTTGAGCAAAGAGTCGTTCCATTCCGGCCATCGGGTTGCGCTGGCCCAGCCGTTGCCCTCGATAATAATTGGCTTTGTTTTATCAATGACACGTACGCCATCTATCCCATATTGAGCGGCGGTTGGCCAATAAGCGAGAGCTCCATTGGGCTCGTTCATGATGTCATAGGCAAACAGTGCCGGTTGGCTACTCCACTTGGTAGCGATATGGGTCATTATTTCCTTGTAACGGGAGTAGGGTACAGCGGAGGTTCCTATGATCTGCCCCTTGTATCGCGCATAATTATGAAGGTCCAGAATAACTTTCATATTATACTTCTGAGCGTAAGCAAAGGTTCTATCCACCAAGGCGATATAGTTTTGATCAAGAGGCCCCCCGAGGTTTGATTGAAGTCTCTCCCAAATAATGGGGAAACGAATCAGTCTGATGCCCTGGCTGCTCCAATACTTAAAGTAATTTTCTGTAGGAAATACATAGTTCTTTTCATTAATGCCAGGAAGAACCTGCGGAGCAAAGCCGGCACCCGACATATTCAAGCCTAGAAGTTCAAAGCCAGCGCTCTGGGCTTTTACGTTACCATTTAAAAATCCAAAGGCTCCAGCAAGTATTATTGCTAACTGAAATTTTGATATACGCTTAATAAAATAAAGTTCGCCAAGGTACTTCATATGCGTTTTCCCGCAAAAGTTTACATACATGAATAGTTTTAACAATCCAGTCTGAACGACTTGCGAGGAAAGCATGCTTCCAGGATGCTTTAGGTAAAAGATATCATCAGTCTGGTATTCTCCTCTTTATGATTAAGGATAGTCTTATTAAAGAGGGGATTTTTTATATTGCAAGACCGATTGTCCTTATTGGGTTAAATATCTATTTGATATCGAATTGATATCTTTTTGGATTTATTAAAGTAAGTGACGTTATGTTTGTTTTATAAAATGTTCTTTTGTGGCGGCTCTTTACCCGCAATGAATGCATACGTATGAAAGCCAGTAGTCAGGCTATTTGTCGGAAGCGCCTGAAGTCTATGACACATGAAAGGGAGTAAGTAGAGGCCAGTGCCGACTCTGACTAGTCCAACTTGAAGCTGTAACCTACGCCATATACCGAGCGAATGAACTCTTGATTGGGCAGGTGTTGCTGTAGTTTGCGACGCAAATTGCTGACGTGGCTGTCTACCGTTCTGTCCGATACGATGCGGTGATCCTGATACAGGTTGTTCATGAGCTGATCGCGTGAGAAGACTTGCTCAGGGTGTTCGGCAAAGGTCATCAGCAGGCGAAACTCTACAGGCGTCAGATCAAGCAGGGCTCCGTTAAGAAAGGCCTGGTAGCGGTCGGTATCAATACTCAAGCCGCCTGGCAGGGCTGGCGCAGGTGTTTGCGTTCGACGCAGCACGGCCTTGATCCGGGCAATGACTTCGCGCGGACTGAAAGGTTTGCAGATGTAGTCATCCGCGCCAATCTCCAGGCCCAGCAAGCGATCCACTTCTTCCACCCTGGCTGTTACCATGATCACAGGCGTCTGGCTGATGGCGCGAATCTCGTGACACACCTCAATTCCGTCCTTGCCGGGCAGCATGAGGTCAAGCAGGACCAGGCTTGGGCTGTATTGCGTAAAAGCAGGCAGCACCTCAAGACCGTTCATGACCAGCTGGGCATTCCAGCCGGCCGCTCTGACGTAATCTGCCAGGAGCGCGGCCAGCTTGGGTTCGTCTTCCACAATCAGGATGGTAGGTGTTGAGAGAGAGGAGCGGTGCGGCATCTTTAGTTACTCGCCAAGTCAGGCAGGGGATCAAACTGCAATGTCACGCAGAGCCCGCCCAAGGGCGAGGATGTGGCGTCAATTCGCCCACCATGGGCTTCGACAATACCGCGGCAAATCGCCAGCCCAAGCCCAGCGCCGCCAGTGGCCCGGTTGCGTGATTGCTCGACTCGGTAGAATCGCTCGAACAGGCGGCCCAGTTGCTCTTCGGATACGCCTGGCGCGGAGTCTTCACAGCTGATGAGGATGCCGTCTCGCTCTCGTCGAGCGCGTATCAGGATATGACCGCCCGCATCGGTATAACGCAGGCTGTTTTCCAGCAAGTTAGTAAAGAGTTGTTGAAGCCGACTTTCATCACCGCTGATCCACAGCGGTTCGCCGGGTATTTCCAGGGTTAACGATAGCGTGTTTACCAAGCAGCGCCTTTCAAACGTAGCGGCAATGCCATAAAGAACGGACTCCAACTGCACTGGACGCTTTTGGTAGGCCTGAGCACCCAGCTCAGAAAGGGATAGGGCAAAAATATCGTCAACCAGCTTGCTCAGGGATTCCACTTCGGCCTGAAGGGAGGCAATTGCCTCCTTGGTCAGCGGGCGAATGCCATCTTCAAGCGCCTCCATTTCCCCTTTCAGGACAGCAAGTGGCGTTCTTAGCTCATGGGAGATATCCGCCATGAAGTGGCGCCGCATGTTCTCGTTGTTTTCCAGGGTTTTGGCCATCTGATTGAAGTCCTGAGCAAGCTGGCCCACTTCATCCTGTGAGTGGACGCCAACCCGTGTGCTGTACTCTCCTCGGGCCAGCCGATGGGTAGCCAATGCCACCTGCCTGATCGGACGCGACAGCGTGCGGGCAATACGCCAGGCAATGAAGGAGGAGATGATCAAACTGGCGCCCACGATCAACCAGATTGAGCGAACCTGGTCTTGTTGAAAGCGCTCATCACCAATGGCCGTAACGCTCTCGAAGGGCGTCATGCCCATCCAGCCTACAACCATACCGTTTGCCTGTACCGGTTTGAAGGTGGCGATGTCCTTGTAGTTGGGATAACCATTGATATAGCGGTGCTGGGCATCCAGAAGGGTGAAGCGCATATGCGCTCCCGTCAGATCGGCTATGGGAGGCTCGCGTCGGGTATGGGGCTCACCTTCATGCTGCCTGAGACTGGTACTCAAGAGTTCGAACCATTGAACATGCGTTCCTACCAGAAACTGCCAGCTGCCATGTTGGGTATAGGCATCTTCCAATGTTGGAATGGCATTGGTCATGCGAATAATAGCCTGCTCGTTCAGAAAGCCTACAAAGCTGCGGGTAAAGCTCCAGTAGGCGGCAAACCCCATGCTGAGCACTGCCAGGACCGACAGCGTTTGTATGGCAATAAAGGCTTTTGTGGAAATGCTGAGCTTCATAAGGAGCGGGCCTGAAGGGTACTGCTAGTTATATTTAGGCGGGTGTGTCTGACGTTTTCAAGGACATAGCCCAATCTTCACATTGCCTGCACAGTTGTTACTCACACTTGAGGCTGAAAAAAGCATGAGCGACAGCCTGACTGATTCAGCCATGCGTCAAATACCTGATGGGATAACCCAGGATAGCCCTGTACTACCGGCACTGGCAGTCGATTGCAGCAGCAGTAGTCACTGCACAAGCGGTATGCCTGGAAGCTAACCTGTTTTTAAGTATTCATAGAGATCGTCCCATGTACAACGAACGTCTCAGACGCGCCTGTATGGCCGTTACGTTATGGGTGTGTTCATCAGCTGCCAGTGTGGCGGGCGCTGCTACCCAGGAAGATAATTCAGCTGCTTCGCTGGCGTTGTCTCAATCACTGCCTATCGTCCAACCTGCTCAGGCTTGTTCGTCGCTTAAAAGTCTCGATATGAGCGACATTGGCGGTAAGGGCAGTTCGATCACTTCAGCCACTGAAACCTCTGATAATGGCGTAGCAGTGTGTGCGGTTGAGGGGGCGCTGGCCCCCTCGATTGGCTTCAAGGTAGTTCTTCCCTTGCACAGCTGGACTCAGCGCTATCTGCAGGTGGGATGCGGTGGATTATGTGGCCGTATCTCGCTTGAGGTCGGTGCGGCCGAAGGGTGTACGCCGCTCGATACAGGCGGCTTTGTCACGGCAAGCACGGACATGGGACACCAGGGCGAGGAGTCGTTCGGAGAAGATTCGCAAAAGCGTCAAGACTTTGCCTTTCGCGGTGTGCATCTTACGGCCCTGGCCGCCAAAAAGCTGATCCATGCCTTTTATGGTCGTAGTGAGGCCTACTCCTACTTTAACGGTTGCTCTGATGGCGGACGCGAAGCGTTGATGGAGGCGCAGCGCTATCCAAACGATTTCAATGGCATCATTGCCGGTGCCGCGGCGATGAACTTCCAGACCCAGAATGCGATGTATCACGCCTGGCAGGCACGTACGAACACCAGCCCAGACGGTAAGGCTGTTCTGATAGCCTCTCGCCTTCCGTTGATTCACAGGGCTGTACTCAATCACTGTGACGCGTTGGATGGGCAGGTCGATGGTCTGATTTCCGACCCGCGGGCCTGCCATTTTGATCCGGGCACGTTGCAATGCAAGAGCGAGCAGAAAGGCGATAGCCCTAACTGTCTGACTGCGGCCGAGGTTAGCGTGGTGCGTCGCTTGTACGAAGGACCTAAAGATCCTGCGACTGGCCAGCGGCTGATTGCTGGTGGACCGCAGCCGGGATCTGAATTGGCGTGGGCGGATGTCTTTGTTCCGCAAAGCCATGACGATCCTATTTTCAGCAAAATGATTGCCATGGGCGCACTGCAATGGCTGTCATTTGAGCAGAGTCCGGGCAAGGACTTCAAACTCTCGGATATGCAATTCGACTTGAAGACCTTTGACCGCCTAAGGCCGTTGCATGCGTTTTATGATGCAACCAACCCGGACCTATCAGCCTTTGCCAAGGCTGGCGGCAAGCTCATCATCTGGCATGGCTGGGCTGATCCGCATATCTCGCCCATTAACTCCATTGCGTATCACGAGGCTGTTCAGCGCGTCATGGGCAAGGAGCAGGCTTCAACCTTCGAACGGCTTTACCTGTTGCCAGGCGTCTACCATTGTGGTCAAGGTGAAGGCCCGGCGAAGCTTGACCTGTTGACACCCATGCTCTCCTGGGTTGAGGGCGGACAAGCACCTGAAGCCATCCTTACAAACCAGACCGATGGGCAAAACGTCATGGGCCACTTTGGCGCACCGACGGATAGACCCATGAAGGACGCTCCTGGCTTCAAGAAGATGAAGGATGCTCCAAACCTCATGAAAAAGCCGGTAGTAAAAGATGAAAAGGTGATCCGTTCGCGGCCGGTCTATCCCTATCCGTATGTGGCAGCTTACGACGGCAAGGGCGACCCAGCCAACGCTGAAAGCTATAAGCAGGGTAAGCCTCTTTTCAACGAGGAGACTCGTCCGTGGGCCGGCTCGGATTTCTATAGCCCCTACACGTTCCGCATGCAATAACCATTAAGGTGGCGCGAGAAGGCGGCACCTGTGTGGCTATCGAACGAACAGGCAAGGAAAGGATATGGACGAGAAAATCAATACGGTGCTTGAGACTTATCACGCGCGGATACACAAAGAGCAAAGCGCGCCCCGCGAGCTTCCTCCTGGCGGACGTGACGGCGGGCAGGATCAACGCATGCGCGCTGTCGGACCGCAAACCGGACAGCTGATCAATATCTTGGCGAAAAGCCTGGAGACCCCTACGATTCTGGAAATTGGTACCTCTTTTGGCTATTCCGGAATCTGGCTTGGCGAGGCTGCACGCGCAACGGGTGGACAGCTGATTACTCTGGAGCTGCATGAGTACAAGTCACTCTATGCACGGGAGATGGCCGAAAAAGCAGGGCTTGCAGACTACATCGACTTTCAGGTCGGTGATGCCGTACAGCTGATCGAGGCGCTACCCGGTAGAGTGGACTTTGTCCTGCTTGATCTGTGGAAAGACCTCTATGTACCGTGTCTTGAGGCGTTTTATCCCAAGCTCAACCCGGGTGCGATCATTGTTGCGGATAATATGATCCGGCCCGGCAATGACGATGTGAAGCGCTATGGGCGCGCTATTCGAGCCAAGGCGGGCATTACCAGTGTATTGCTGCCGGTAGGAACAGGACTTGAGGTAAGCCGGTTCGAGGCGTGATATTCAGGCACAATCTGTTAGACAGCACTGTGCCTTCGAACGTTGACGGTCAAGAGCGGGGCAATCGTCATGTGCGGTTGCCCCTATTTACCTTTATTGGTTGCGCGAGTATGCCGCGGCGGCTTCAACCTGCTCAGGACTTGGGCGGATGCCGGTGTACAGGACAAACTGCTCCAGTGCCTGGAGGGCAACAACCTCTGCGCCGGTAATGACGGGCTTGCCCAGTTCGCGGGCGCGTTTGATGAGTGGGGTTTCGGATGGCATTGCCACGACATCAAATACCACTTTGGCCTTTTGAATCACTTCGTCATCAAAAGACAGATCGTCCGCTTCCGGTCCGCCGGTCATGCCTACGGGTGTCACATTGATGATGAGTTCAGGGCGCAAGTCGCCCAGGGATTCGGTCCACTCATACCCGCAGGATTCAGCCAGGGCTCGGCCGGTAGTGGGATTGCGAGCCACGATGTGTCCCTTCTTGAAGCCGGCCTCCCGCAAGGCAAACGCCACGGCTTTGGCCATACCGCCGCTACCCCGCAGCGCAAGCGTCAGATCACGAGACACCTGATGGCTATCAAGCAGTGAGGCGACAGCCAGAAAGTCCGTGTTATAGCCTGTCAGCTTACCGTCATCGTTCACAATAGTATTGACCGAATCGATCACGGCGGCAGAAGGGTCGAGGCCATCCAGAAGAGGAATGCAGGCTTCCTTGAACGGCATGGAAATAGCGCATCCGCGTATGCCAAGCGCTCGGATGCCGCCAATGGCAGCAGGCAGGTCGGTGGTTGTGAACGCCTTGTAGAGATAATTCAGGTTCAGGGCTTCGTACAGATGATTGTGAAACCGTGTACCGGTGTTGCCAGGGCGTCCCGCCAGGGACATGCAAACCTTGGTGTCTTTATTGATGGCGTGAGGCATTTTGATTCCTTCAAAAAAGCGGCCCCTGTTTGTCAGCCAAGCGGGCCGGTGGTTCCCAGGCACCGCTTGGCATGTGAACCCGATCAGCTCTCCAGTACCGCCCGCAGGTAAGGCGAGGTCTTGCTGCTGGTCTCTTTTGCAACGCTCTCGGGTGTACCGCTCGCGACAATGTGTCCGCCTCTATCACCAGCCCCTGGGCCGATATCGATGACCCAATCGCTTTGCGCCACGACGCGCATGTCATGTTCAACCACAACAACTGTATTGCCAGCCTCTACCAGACCGTTGAGCTGGCGCACCAGGAGGTCCGTATCAGTAGGGTGTAGACCCGTTGTAGGCTCATCAAGTACATAGAGCGTAGCGCCGCGCTGGGTACGTTGCAGCTCGGTTGCCAGCTTGATGCGCTGTGCTTCACCGCCGGAAAGCTCCGTGGCTGGTTGCCCCAGGCGCAGATAGCCCAGACCAATATCACGCAGGACGTGCAAGGGACGGAGTACGCCAGCTTCCTCCGCGAAAAAGGTACAGGCATCCTCTACCGTCAGGTTCAGGACTTCCGCAATGGTTTTTCCTTGCCAGGTGACTTCCAGCGTTTCGGCGTTGTAACGGGCGCCATGGCAGGTCGGGCAGGGCGCATACACGCTGGGCATGAACAGCAGTTCGACACTGACGAAGCCTTCGCCCTCACAGGTCGGGCAACGCCCCTTGGCTACGTTGAATGAAAAGCGACCGGCGTCATATCGCCGTTTCCGGGCTTCCGGGGTCGCGGCAAACAGTTTGCGGATGCCGTCAAAAAGGCCTGTATAAGTGGCAAGGTTGGAGCGCGGTGTGCGACCGATCGGCTTCTGATCCACCTGGACCAGTCGGCGAATATGCTCCATGCCTTCAATGATTTGTCCTGAGAGCGGCTGAGGAGCCTCCTCGTCCAGCGGTGATTCGTCTTCATCGCGCTCGGCCAGTGGCCGGCCTAGGTGCTCACCGACCAACTCCAATAGTGCCTGGCTGACAAGAGTCGATTTGCCGGAGCCAGAGATACCGGTAACGGAGGTAAAGCAGCCAAGTGGAAACGCAACATCAAGGGCCTTGAGGTTGTTGCGCGTTACGCCGGTTAGTCTTAGCCAATGAAGCGGCTTGCGGTGCGGGCGTCTCAAGGGGGCTGCTGTGCGCCGAGACGCAAACAGGTAATCCCGCGTTTGGGACGCTTCGACATGGGCCAATCCGGCGGGCGGTCCGCTGTAGAGAACCGTACCACCGTATTCGCCTGCTGCAGGGCCCACATCTACCAGCCAGTCTGCACGACGCATCGTCTCTAGATCGTGTTCCACTACGAACAAGGAATTGCCGGCCGCCTTGAGTTGATCCAGAGCCGTAAACAACGCTTCGCCGTCAGCAGGATGCAGACCGGCGGACGGTTCATCGAGCACATAGATCACTCCGAAAAGCTGCGAATTCAACTGAGTGGCAAGGCGTAGACGTTGCAGCTCTCCCGAAGACAATGTTGGGGTGCTGCGTTCCAAGGAGAGGTATCCCAGCCCTAGCTCGGTCAGGGTGGTCAGGCGCTCCAGCAGATCCTGGGCGATACGTTGGGCCGCCAGGCGCTTTTCGTCTGACAGGGTCGGCGTACGGCGCACGTCCGGGGCGGCCTCATGGGAAGCGCCACCTTCCCGGGCACGCGCTTCACGTGCGCGGCGTGATTCTTCCCTTGTGAAGGTTTTCTCCACGGGGGATGACCCTGAAGCCAGCGCACCGGCTGCAACAGGTGTGAGGACATCAACCAGGGTCAGCAGAGGCATGCGGGCCAGCTCGCCAATGTCATGCCCGGCAAAGGTGACGGACAGCGCCTCACGCTTCAGGCGCTTACCTTCACACAGCGGACACAGACTACCCACCATGAACTGGGATACGCGCTTTTTCATTAACGCGCTCTGCGAATGGGCAAAGGTGTGCAGCACATAGCGGCGCGCACCGGTGAAGGTGCCCATGTAACTGGGCTCGCGCTTGTGCTTGAGGGCTTCGCGGGTCTGCTCTGGTGTCAGGCCGGCATAGACCGGAACGGTCGGCTGTTCTTCAGTAAAGAGAATCCAGTCGCGATCCTTTTGGGGGATATCGCGCCAAGGTATGTCTACGTCGTAGCCCAGGGTTACCAGAATGTCCCGCAGATTCTGCCCCTGCCAGGCAGTAGGCCAGGCGGCAATGGCCCGCTCGCGAATAGTCAGCGAGTCGTCCGGTACCATAGACTGCTCGGTTACTTCATAGACTCGTCCGAGCCCATGACATTGAGGACAGGCGCCTTGGGGTGTGTTGGGCGAAAAGTCCTCTGCGTAGAGCATGGGCTGATCAGGCGGATAGGTGCCGACGCGTGAGTACAGCATGCGGATCAGGCTGGACAGGGTAGTGACGCTACCCACCGAAGAGCGAGCGCTGGGCGTGCCGCGTTGCTGCTGGAGAGCAACAGCCGGAGGCAATCCTTCTATGGCATCCACATCCGGTACGCCTACCTGATCGATCAGGCGACGGGCATAGGGTGCCACCGATTCAAAGTAACGACGCTGGGCCTCGGCGTACAGGGTTCCAAAGGCAAGGGAGGACTTGCCAGAGCCCGAAACGCCGGTAAAAACAACCAGGCTGTCGCGGGGGATGTCGACATCTACATTCTTGAGATTGTGCTCACGCGCGCCCCGGACGCGGACAAAGCCGGGGGCTGTAGAGGGAGAGGCGTGGGTGGGATCAGGCGTGCTTCGTTTGTTGGGCATGCGTCAGGTCTTGGCGTAGGAACGTATTCATAGGACCTTTTACCTGCCGGGACGACTGCACAACAGCCAGGAAAACCGCTACGTTGCGATCCAGGCCTCATGCACGTTGCAAGATATCCCCACGTAAATACCCACCGGCGTATCCACGAATCGGGTTGCCGTACACATCCTCAAGGCCCAAGACCTCCCGGGCGCAGTTCATCCAGGCCTGAAGCATGTCTGGAGAGCCATTCAGGGCGCCGACCTTGATACGTCCGCTCCGTGGCTCCGGCATGCTGTACATGACGGGGCGCCCCAAGATGGCGGACGCCTCGGAGAGTTCGGGGATGTCGTGATCCATGGCATCGAAGAACTCATGGCCGGCGATGGAGATTGGTTTGAGCGCCTTGACCTGTTCGATTGCCGCCTCGATCGTGGCTCGTAATTGATCAGGTTTGATCTTTTGCCAGTTCGACCGGGAGGCGATACGCCACGCGCGTAGATCAGCCGGATCGACCCCGGGGCAGAGACCCTTGTAGGCTGCGCTCAGGCAATGGTCGGCGGCGGCAGCCAGTTGCAGCTCCGGGGTCGGCTCGATCTCCAGCAGCTGGCAGACCTGCCCCAGCGAGGAGCCTTCCCAGTAGCGCGCCGGAGGCATGTCATACCCCGGATCGCCTTCATGATGATGGTCTACCACAATATCACGAGGTTGGGAGGTATCGGCGAGGCCGCATTCCACCCAGACGATAGGGCCATGGGGCTCGCCTTGGCGGGCAGATGTGCGATCGGCTTTATAGGCATTGCCCGCGTATACCCGACGCTCATCCGCCAGCGCATAGGCCAGTCGATGCCGTGCCCTAAGAACCAGGGTCTCGATGAGCATCATTTCAGGATCTCGCGCACCAAGGATGAACAGGTATTTCATAAACATGACTGACGCTTCAGGGAGTTGAGTTATATCAGGGATAGGCGTATCGGATTAGACCCGCTGCCGTGCCATGGGTTGAGGCGAACACTTAGACGATTGACATGATGGACTTCGAGATACGTTTACACTGTAACAAGACAGCGACTTCCCTGTATTCTGCGCCGCCTCATGTTTAGGCAAGAAGAGAGCGGGCACGTTTACATGCATAGCGACATTCATACGCCTACCCGGCGATTATCCTGGCAGGACCATAAGACCCTGGGTCTGGCGGCGCTGGGCGGTGCCCTGGAAATCTACGACTTCATTATTTTCGTCTTTTTCGCGCTGGTGCTCAGCCAGTTGTTTTTCCCGCCGGAAATGCCTGAATGGCTGCGGCTGCTGCAAAGCTTCGGCATTTTTGCCACCGGGTACCTGGCGCGCCCCTTGGGCGGGATTCTCATGGCGCATTATGCCGACCGCCTGGGGCGCAAGCGCATGTTCAACCTGAGCATCCTGCTTATGGCATTGCCAAGCCTGCTCATTGGCGTGATGCCTACTTATGCGCAGATCGGCTACTTTGCACCGCTGATCCTGCTGGCGCTACGGGTATTGCAGGGGGCTGCCGTCGGCGGCGAGGTGCCCAGTGCCTGGGTGTTTGTAGCAGAGCATGCCCCGGCCAATCACCGAGGTTATGCGCTGGGTATTCTTCAGGCAGGCCTGACATTTGGCTACCTGTTGGGTGCACTAACGGCCACGGTGCTCTCATCAATCTACGCCGAGAAAGAACTCCACGCCTATGCCTGGCGTATCCCCTTTATCCTGGGTGGCTTTTTTGGCGTCCTGGCGGTATGGCTACGGCGGTGGCTGAACGAGACGCCTGTCTTCATGGAGATGCAGGCTCGCAAGGTATTATCGGCGCGCCTGCCGTTATCGACGGTCCTGCGAGAACACCGCACCGCCTTGCTGCCGGCGGCACTGCTGACTTGCGTTCTGACTTCGGCAGTGGTCGTCCTGGTGGTTGTGACGCCTACCGTGATGCAGAAGTACTTTCATATTCCAACCAGTACCGCGTTCCGCATGAGCTGCATCGGTATCGTGTTTCTGAATATTGGCTGCGTCATCGCCGGACGCATCGCCGATCGAATAGGTCCCTGGCAGGCGATGGGATTGTACAGCGCCGTTCTCGCCCCCGGTATTGCAGTCCTGTATGCGAGTCTGGTCAGCGAGGCGATAGCGCTCTGGCTGGGCTACGCAATCGCAGGTCTTGCCTGCGGCATTGTGGGCGTCGTGCCATCGGTGATGATCGGGCTGTTTCCCTCCAATATTCGAGTCACGGGTATTTCCTTTACCTACAACATTGCGTACTCGATCTGGGGCAGTATCACGCCGTTGATTCTGATTGCCCTGATGCCGGTCAGCCCCTGGTTCTGCGTGGGCTACTGTGCGGTCATGGGCCTGGTCGGACTTGTCCTTATGCTGGCTTACCGGCATGACCCTCGATTGTCGCGGCCCCTGACCGATTTCTCCTCCTCGTCAGACTGATTTTGCTTCTGCACCTGTCCTGTCGGCTGAGCACCCGGCAAGACAGGCGCGACGAGGTGTTGTCCTAACCGACAGGCTGCAATTCAGCTTTTCTGGTCTGCGCCGATAGAGCCTTTTAGCTAAGCAGACATGGGAAAGGCACCATGAAATTCAAGTCCATTCAGTACACCATCATGGCGTATGCCGGTGCCTGTATCCTGGCGATCGTCATCGCCCTGGTGGGGTATGCGTTGGTTACCGGCGAGCGTACACAGGATCAGGCGGCCAAGGGTACAGAGGCGTTGTTTGAAAAGGTCATCCAGGAGCGGCTGATTTCTCTGGCCGATGCCAACGTCATGCATATCCAGCATGACCTTGAAAAGCCATTGAACATCGCAGCATCACTGGCGCAGCTGAGCGCCTTGGCTGCCAGCGATCCGAGCACCAGCGTCCATCTGTCGCGAGATGAGCAGGATCGAATCGTTCGAAATGCGATGGAAAAGCACCCTGAACTCCTGGGCGCTTATCTGGGCTGGGAGCCCAATGCCTTTGCAGGTGACGACTATCAGTTCATGGGGCAGCCTGGGCATGACAGCACTGGCCGCTTTCTGCCGTACTGGTTCCGCAATGCCGATGGTACGCTCGGCCATGACATCATTCAGTTCATGGAAAGCCAGAAACGCTCCGACCTGGGCGTGCGCGAGGGCGAGTACTATTTGTGCGCCAAGGAAACGCAACAGCTTTGCGCCGTTGACCCCTATACCTATGACGTCGCTGGCAAGCCTGTCCTGATGGCATCGTTTACCGCGCCTATCATGGTCAAAGGCAAGTTCCAGGGTATTGCCGGTGCGGACCTGTCCGTCGGCTTTATCCAGGATGCTCTGGTCAAGGCCAACCAGTCGCTCTACCAGGGCGCAGGTCAAATGGCACTGATTGCCAGTAATGGTGCCTTGATTGCCTATACCAAGGACGCCGGCCAGCTGGGCAAGTCTGTCAGTACTCTGCTGGATGAAAACGAGCTGAATAATCTGAAGCAGCTGAAGTCGACCGAGCCGCTATACGACTATGACGAAGCGCATGGGCATATCGAGCTGTTCCTACCGTTCAAGGTCGGTAACACGTCCGCTCAGTGGACACTGATGATCCAGCTGCCCATCCAGGCCGCACTGGGTGAGTCTCTGAAGCTTCACGACGATATCAAGGCGCAGAGCGATCGAAATACCTTCGGGATGGGATTGGTCGGCCTGGCCCTTGCCATTATCGGGCTTGGCGCGCTGTGGCTGGTAAGCCGCAGTATCACGCGACCACTGAAGCAAATGGTGCTGATGCTAGATGATATCGCTCAAGGCGAGGGCGATCTGACCCGTCGGCTGGATGAAAACCGGCCCGATGAGCTGGGTGCCATGGCAAAAGGTTTCAACCGCTTCCTGGCCAAGCTGCAAGCCATGATTACCCAGGTAGTATCCTCGGTACAAAAAGTGAGCGATGCATCCGAGCATACAGCAGAGATCGCCATTCACACCCAGCAAGGGGTACAGAAGCAACAATCTGAAATCGATCAAGTGGCAACGGCCATTCAGGAAATGTCCGCTACAGCCCAGGAAGTTGCCCGCAGTGCCAACCAGGCGGCCGAGGCGGCAGGTAATGCAGATCAGTCGGCTAACCACGGGCGGACCATTGTGCAGAACTCCAGCGATGCGATTTCCGCACTGGCTGCCGAGATCGACCGTGCGGTTGTCAGCGTGGAAGGGCTGGCCAAGGACAGCGAAAACATTACCACGATCCTGGTCAGCATTCGCGGCATTGCCGAACAGACCAACCTACTGGCCCTCAACGCAGCCATTGAGGCGGCACGGGCTGGTGAGCAGGGCCGCGGCTTTGCCGTAGTGGCGGATGAAGTTCGTAATCTGGCGGGCAAGACTCAGCAGGCGACTCAGGAAATCCAGACCATGATCCAGCAGCTGCAAAGCGGTACGCAGGACGTGGTGCAGATCATGCAGGCCAGTCAGGCGAAGACCGAGACCAGCGTGCAGCAATCTTCCGAGGCCGCAGCTGCGCTGGCGGCGATCACCGAGGCGGTTTCCGTCATCACGGAAATGAACATCCAGATCGCGGGAGCGGCCGAAGAGCAAAGTGCCGTGGCGGAGGACATCAACCGTAATGTTACCGTGATCGGAACGGTTGCGTCTGAAGTGGCCCAGGGTGCAGAGCAGTCGTCGCACGCCAGTGCCGAGCTGACACAGCTGGCCGAGCAGCAGCGTCGCCTGGTCAATCAGTTCAAGGTCTGACGGCAGAACTGCCCGCCCGCGACAAGGGCGGGCAACGCAGGGAAGCAATCGGAGTAGGGGAGGGCGGTTCTTACACTGCAATACGGCGATAAGAACACGACCCTCTCAGGTCAGCAGCGTGGGGCCGGGTTACAGCTCAGCCAGCCGGATGAGATAGCCGTCGATTTCTTGCACAGGCATGCCAGTTTCGGTGCAAAGGTAGGTACTTTGCACCACCTTGTCGTCAAGAATCATCGGTGAGTTGGCAGCGTCTTTCCCTTTCAACTCCGTCAGTGCTTCTTTCAAATCAAATACAGCATCGCTATAGCTAACCAGCTTGTGACCATACTGGCCCTGCATGATGAGAAAATGCATGAGGTTTGTCCTGTAGGTTGCTGACCTAATTAGTTATAGGTGACTTTTAGGCATTTACAAAGCCCCGCTAATCGGCAAGCGGCTAACTTCTTATCACCGTTAGGATTAATTGTCTCCCTTGGGTGGAATGTGCTTATCTGATAGGGCATTTCTCATGGCCCCGTCGCTCCTGGCAGACAGGGCGACCGATAAGAACAAGACGAGAGCACCTACATGAGTGAGCGCTGCATCCAGGTAACGGAACTGCCACTGGCCTCCGGCAAGCGGCTCGGACGCGTGACGCTAGACGCACCAAGCAGCCTGAACGCCCTATCCTTCAACATGGCCGTCCAGCTGGAAGAACAACTCAGGCACTGGGCGGAGCAGGACGACATTGACGCGGTCTGGCTGGAGGGAACTGGTGAAAAGGCCTTTTGCGCGGGAGGCGATATCGTCGCGCTCTACAAGGCCATGCGGGAAGGAGAAGCTGGGCCGGGCAAGGCCACCGGTGAGTACTTTACGCTGGAATACCGGCTCGATCACTTCATCCATCATTACCCCAAGCCGCTTATTGCCTGGGGGGCGGGTTACGTCATGGGAGGAGGGCTTGGGTTGCTCGCCGGTGCCTCTCATCGCGTGGTATGCGAGAGCACCCGTGTTGCCATGCCTGAGGTCAGCATCGGGTTATATCCCGATGTAGGGGCGAGCTGGTTTCTCAACCGCATGCCGGGCCGTTGCGGGCTGTTCCTGGGTGTTACCGGCGCACAGCTTACGGCGCGTGATGCGGTTTTCGTCGGGCTGGCGGATCGCTGCATTGCGGCGGAGCGGCGTGAGCAGGTCATTGCCGATTTGCAGGCCATGCCCGACAGGGTGCTCGGCCATGCCTCGGTTGCACAGGTGCTACGCCAGCATGAGCAAGTGAGCCTGCCCCTGATGCCTGAGCCAAATGTACAACCCCTCTTCGATACCCTTCAGGCCCTGACGGATTTCGATGATGACAAAACTGTACTTGCTGAAATCAAGGCCTACAGCGGCGATAATCCCTGGCTAACCAAGGCGGCCAAGACATTGGCCCAGGGCTCACCGACTTCGGCGGCCATCACGCTGCGTCAGCTCAGGCGCAGCAAGCGCTGGTCGCTGGCCGAGGCGCTGCGCAGTGAATTGGACCTGTCGGTGCGCTGCACTCAGCTCGGTGAGCTGCAAGAGGGGATACGCGCCCTGCTGATCGACAAGGACCGCCAGCCGAAATGGCATGCAGATCCACTCGCAACGGACGACCCGGCTTGGCTGGATGCCTTTTTCGAGCCTGCCTTTCCGGCCCACGAGCATCCGCTGCGCGTCCTGAAGGACTGATCAGTGGTCAGCCGTGCCGTTCCCAAGGGCACCATCTCGACCTATCTGGTGGAGGAGGCGCTACAGGCCTTTGCTGCGCGGGGAATGAGCCATGCGGAATTATTGTGCGACATCGGGCTGGCGCCAGACTGTCTGGCGGAGCCGGGCGGCCGGGTGCCCGTCCCCTTTTACGGGCGCATCTGGCGGCGTCTGGCCCGGCGCTTTGATGATGAGTTTTTTGGCATGGATCCGCGTGGCATGCGGTCCGGTAGTTTCGAGTTTCTCTGCCGGGCCTGCCTGTCCCAACCTACGGTAGGCGCAGCGTTGATTCATGGGCTGGCTTTTCTCGGGCTTACCTTCGAGCGCCTTCGTGGTGAGCTGGTCCGCAGCCAGAGCCTGGCGGAAATTATATTGCGGGAGCCCGCCGGGGCGCCCAATCGAGCCTTCGCGTATTTCACCTACTGGATGATCGTTCACGGCGTAGCCTGCTGGCTGGCTGGCCGCCGGATCCCGATTCTGGCAATCGAGCTGCGCTGCCCCGAACCCGCCTTTACGGCCGATTACAAGGTCATGTTCTCGGACAACCTGCGTTTCAACCAGAGTCGGACGCGCATCATCTTTGCTGCTGAGGTGCTGGATGTGCCGGTAAGACGCAGCAAGGCGGACCTGCAGCGTTTTCTGGCTGAGGCACCCTGCAATATTCTGGAGAAATACCGCGATTCGGATAGTTTGGCGAGCCGGATCAAGCTGCAGCTGCGGCAATTGCCAGGCGAGCAATGGCCTACCAGTGAAGCCCTGGCGCCCACCCTGTGCATGTCGCCTGCAACCCTGCGGCGGCGTCTGGCAGAGCAGGCGCAGTCCTACCAGGCGATCAAGGACACCGTACGCAAGGAGCAGGCGATCGACTGGCTGGCCGATCCCTCGATGACCTATTCGGACATTGCTACTCAGCTTGGCTTCGCTGATATCAGCGCCTTCTACAAGGCCTTTCGTAAATGGACCGGAACCAACCCTGGTCACTATCGCAACCTGATCCTCGCCCAAGCCGACTCTGCCTGATTGTCCAAACCGCTCAGCCAGATTGAAGGGTTTGACCATTGCAAGCCAGCGCTGGCGCGATACAGTCAAAAAAGACGCTCCTGACGTTCCAATAACAACAAGCCGAGGAACTGATCATGCAGGACTATCAGGCTGCCTATTCCAGCTTTGATTTCCCTTCTGTTGTTGCCAGCCGACTGAGCGGGACGCTCGAGTCGCTCAACGCCTGTATCGAATGCTGCGACCGCCATGCTCTGCCGGGCCGTATCGCCCTGTTCTGGGAGGGCCGCGACGGCAGCAGCGAAACCTGGACGTTTATCGACCTCATGCAGCGCGCGGCCCAGTTCGCCCATTTTCTGGTGGCCCAGGGGATAGGTCCGGGTGATCGTGTGGCGGGCCTGCTGCCGCGTACGCCAGAGCTTCTTGTGACGATCCTTGGCACGTGGCGGGCCGGTGCGGTCTACCAGCCCGTGTTCACAGCGTTTGGCCCCAAGGCCATCGAGCATCGACTTACGACATCAGAGGCGAAACTGGTCGTGACCGATGGGGCCAACCGAGGCAAGCTGAGCGACGTCGATCATTGCCCCACCATTGTTACGCTGGGTGGCCGACGTGGTCTGGGCATTGAGCGTGGCGACTTCAGTTTTTGGAGCGAACTGGAAAAGCATCCTACCCATTTCGAGCCGGTCATGCGTGCAGGGGATGATCCTTTCCTGCTCATGTTTACTTCGGGCACCACAGGCCCTGCCAAGCCACTGGCCGTTCCGCTGAAGGCCATCGCCGCGTTCATGGGTTACATGAGCGATGCCATCGACCTGCGCCCGGAAGATGCCTTCTGGAACGTGGCTGATCCCGGCTGGGCCTATGGACTGTACTACGCCGTGACAGGCCCTCTGGCGCTGGGACATCCCACTACGTTTTATGATGGTCCGTTCTCGGTGGAGAGCACCTGTCGCATCATCCGCAAATATGGCATTACCAACCTGGCCGGTTCGCCTACTGCTTACCGGATGCTGATCGCTGGTGGTGACAGCGTAATCGACTGCCTCAAAGGGCGGTTGCGAGCGGTCAGCAGTGCAGGAGAGCCGCTCAACCCGGAGGTAATCCGCTGGTTCGCACAGAACCTGGGCACAACCATCCATGACCATTACGGGCAGACCGAGCTGGGCATGGTGTTGTGTAATCACCACGCACTGGAGCATCCGGTGCGGCCCGGCTCGGCAGGCTTTGCCAGTCCTGGACACCGAGTCGTGGTAGTGGATGACCAGGCGCAGGAGTTGCCCCCTGGCCAGCCCGGTATCCTGGCAGTAGATCTCTCACAGTCGCCCATGTGCTGGTTTGGTGGGTATCTGGGGCTGCCTACCAAGTCCTTCGTCGGCGCTTACTACCTCAGCGGCGATACGGTCGAGCTGAACGATGACGGCAGTATCAGCTTTGTAGGGCGATCCGATGATGTGATCACAACATCGGGCTATCGCGTAGGACCGTTCGATGTGGAAAGTGCCTTGATCGAGCATCCGGCCGTGATCGAGGCGGCCGTAGTGGGCAAGCCTGATCCAGAGCGTACCGAAATCATCAAAGCATTCGTCGTCATTCATAGCCGGTACTGTGATACCCCAGAGCTTGCCGAAGAGCTGCGCCAGTACGTACGCAAACGCCTGGCCGCCCATGCCTATCCGCGGGAAATCGAATTTGTGGCGGAGCTTCCCAAAACCCCCAGTGGCAAGGTCCAGCGATTCATCCTGCGTAACCAGGAGATTGCGAAGGCCCAGGCTACCCCGGCATCTGCCGCCTAAGGAGTGCTGTATGCAGATTGAAAACAAAACGTTCCTTGTGACCGGTGCGGGCTCGGGCCTGGGGGCTGCTACCGCGACCATGCTGGTGGAGGCTGGAGCCAACGTTATGCTGGTGGATATGCATGCGCCCAGTGTCGAGGCGAAGGTCGAGGTACTTGGCCCACGGGCACGCTGCGCCGTGACCAATGTCACCGACGAAACTCAGGCGCGTTCAGCCGTAGCGGCCACGATGGAGGCCTTTGGCGCCGTTCATGGGCTGGTCAATTGCGCAGGTGTCGTAGGGGGTGAAAAGGTACTGGGAAAAAGCGGTGTTCATGGTTTGGACAGCTTCAGCCGAATCGTCGGCATCAATCTTATTGGCAGTTTCAACATGCTGCGTCTGGCCGCCGAAGCTATGACGCAGGGCGAGGCTGAGGCCAGTGGCGAACGTGGCGTCATCATCAACACCGCTTCCATTGCGGCCTTTGACGGGCAAATCGGGCAAGTAGCCTATGCAGCCTCGAAAGGCGGCGTCGCCAGCATGACGCTACCGGCTGCCCGGGAGTTGGCACGTTACGGGATACGGGTCATGACCATCGCCCCAGGTATCTTCGAGACGCCCATGATGGCAGGCATGACAGAGGCCGTGCGCGAATCCCTTGCTACAGGCGTGCCGTTCCCGCCGCGTCTTGGCAGGCCTGAGGAATATGCAGCCCTGGTCAGGCACATCATTGAAAACAGCATGCTCAACGGCGAGGTGATTCGTCTCGACGGCGCCTTGCGCATGGCAGCCAAATAAGAGAGATCATCATGAATCAGGATCCCATCGTTATCGTCAGTCTTGCCCGCACCCCCATGGGCGGTTTCCAGGGCGATCTGCAAGGGCTGAGCGCAACGGAGCTGGGCGCCCAGGCTATCGGCGCGGTTATCGAGCGTAGCGGCGTCAGCGTTGAGGCAGTAGATGAGGTGCTCATGGGCTGCGTGCTTCCCGCCGGCCTGGGGCAGGCACCGGCACGGCAGGCTGCCCTGGGTGCAGGCCTTACCCAACACACACCCTGCACTACGCTCAACAAAATGTGTGGCTCCGGCATGCAGGCTGCCATTCTCGGCCATGACCTGCTGCGGGCTGGCAGTGCCAACGTTGTCATTGCCGGGGGCATGGAAAGCATGTCCAACGCACCGTATCTGTTGGATCGTGCCCGCGCCGGCTATCGCATGGGCCATGGGCGCGTACTGGATCATATGTTCCTGGATGGGCTGGAGGATGCCTATGACAAGGGACGCCTCATGGGGACTTTTGCCGAAGACTGTGCCCAGCAGCATGATGTCAGCCGTGCTGCCCAGGATGAGTATGCGATGGCCTCTCTGACCCGGGCGCGCAAGGCCATCGAGGAGGGCGCCTTTTCGGCCGAGATCGTACCGGTTAGTGTCAAGACCCGTAAGGAAGAACGCCTTATCCGCGATGATGAGCAGCCGCCCAAGGCCCGGCTCGACAAGATTCCCGAATTAAAGCCCGCGTTCCGTCAGGACGGTACGGTAACGGCTGCCAACGCCAGTTCGATTTCCGATGGTGCAGCGGCGCTGGTACTGATGCGCCGCTCCGAGGCCGAGCGGCAGGGGCTGACGCCATTGGCCGCTATCCACGGACATGCAGCCTTCGCCGATGCACCGCATCTGTTTCCCACGGCGCCCATTGGCGCCATCCAGAAGCTCATGAAGCGGACAGGCTGGTCGCTGAACGACGTGGATCTGTTCGAAATCAACGAAGCATTTGCTGTAGTTGCCATGGTCACTATGCGCGAGCTTGGACTGCCCCATGAAAAGGTCAACATTCATGGCGGTGCGTGTGCACTGGGCCATCCTATTGGCGCTTCAGGTGCACGGATTCTGGTGACCCTGATTTCGGCCTTGCGCCGTCATGGTCTGCGCCGAGGCGTAGCGGCCATTTGCATTGGCGGCGGCGAGGCAACCGCGATGGCCGTGGAATGCCTGTATTGATGTGAGGACAAGATCATGCTGATTACCGAAGAACAACAAAGCATTGCCGACATGGCCCGTCAGTTTGCTCAGGAGCGGTTGCGTCCGTTCTCGGCAGAATGGGACCGCGAGCATACCTTTCCTCGAGAAGCGTTACGGGAGATGGCTGAGCTGGGTTTCATGGGCATGCTGGTGCCTGATACCTGGGGCGGCTGCGAGACAGGTTATGTTGCCTATGCACTGGCCCTTGAGGAAATTGCCGCCGGTGACGGGGCCTGTTCTACCATCATGAGCGTGCATAATTCGGTAGGCTGCGTCCCGATTCATCACTTCGGCACCGATGAGCAGAAAACCCAGTTTCTGATACCGCTGGCTACGGGTGAAATGATCGGTGCCTTTGCACTCACCGAACCTCAGGCTGGCTCGGACGCCAGTGATCTACGGACCAAGGCACGGCGGGAAGGTGATGAGTACGTAATCAACGGGGCCAAGCAGTTCATTACCTCCGGCAGTAATGCAGGCGTTGTGATTGTCTTTGCCGTGACGGATCCGTCCGCTGGTAAACGAGGCATCACCGCCTTTCTGGTGCCGACCTCAACGCCCGGCTATTCGGTCGTTCGTGTAGAGCACAAATTGGGCATTCATGCCTCCGACACCTGTCAGATCCAACTGGACAACGTGCGTATCCCGGCGGCTTATCGGCTGGGCGAGGAAGGGCAAGGCTACAAGATCGCCCTGGCCAACCTTGAGGGCGGACGCATCGGTATTGCAGCGCAAGCAGTGGGCATGGCACGCGCGGCATTCGAATATGCGCGCGATTACGCCCGTGACCGGCAGACCTTTGGCAAGCCTATCGTCGAGCATCAGGCTGTGTCTTTCCGCCTGGCGGACATGGCAACCGAAATCGCCGTGGCTCGGCAGATGGTGCTGCATGCCGCCGCGCTCAGGGACGCCGGCAGGCCTGCATTGGTCGAGGCCTCCATGGCCAAGCTGTTTGCCTCCGAGATGACGGAGCGCGTCTGCTCCGCTGCCTTGCAAACCCTGGGTGGCTATGGCTACCTCAACGACTATCCGCTGGAGCGCATCTATCGCGACGCCCGGATCTGCCAGATTTACGAGGGCACCAGTGATATTCAGCGGCTTGTCATTGCCCGCCATCTAGGAGAGTAACTTCATGTCCTATGAAACCCTGGTGATCGAAATACAAGAGCGTGTTGCGCTGATCACACTCAACCGCCCTCAAGCCCTGAATGCCCTGAACACAAAACTGATCAACGAACTCAATCAGGCGTTGGACGGGCTGGAGCGGGACAGCACCATTGGCTGCATCGTGCTGACCGGGTCGTCCAAGGCCTTTGCGGCAGGTGCGGATATCAAGGAAATGGCTGACCTGACCTTTCCTGACATTTATCTGGATGATTTTTTCTCTGCTGTGGATCGTGTCGCCAGCCGGCGCAAGCCGATGATTGCAGCCGTAGCCGGATATGCCTTGGGAGGTGGGTGTGAACTGGCGTTGCTATGCGACTTCATCTACGCCGCGGACAATGCCAAGTTTGGCCTGCCGGAAATCAAGCTTGGCGTCTTGCCGGGCATGGGAGGTACTCAGCGGCTGACGCGGGCGCTGGGCAAGGCCAAGGCCATGGAAATGTGCCTGACCGGCCGCATGATGGAGGCACCGGAAGCCGAGCGGGCAGGGCTGGTAGCCCGTATTTTTCCTGTGGACAGCCTTGTGAGCGAAACCCTGAAGGTTGCTCATGAGATCGCCAATAAGTCACTGACGGCAACATTGATGGCCAAGGAAAGTATCAACCGGGTCTTTGAAACGAGCCTGAGTGAAGGTGTGCGGTTCGAACGGCGCATTTTCCATGCCGTCTTCGCCACGGCGGATCAGAAAGAGGGCATGAAGGCCTTTGTTGAAAAGCGGGACGCAGATTTTAAGCACCGGTAATGTCGAGGCTGGGTCTGATGGCGGACCCAGCCCTTGTTTCAGGGAAGCGTAGACAGCCGCTGGCAGCTGCTCTCGAACTTCTTGTCGCAGGCGCTCATGTAGAGCTGCTTGGCCTGAAAGGTATCCTTGGGCAGGCCATGCATGCCTTCCATATAAAAGTTACCCAGCATGTGCTGAGCCATGGGATTGCCACCGGCTGCTGACTGATTAAGGTATTTGATCATATCGGCCTCGTTGGCCAGGGCCGGATCAGCTTGTCCTGAATACAGAAATGCCAGGTTCACGGCCGCCTCGGGATGACCGCGGTCAGCGGCCAGCTTCCACCAGCGCTCGGCCTGTCTTAAGTCCTTGGTTGGCTTGCCCATGAAATAGAAGCTGCCCAGCTGGATCTGCGCGTCGATATCGCCACGCTCGGCCATCGCTTTGGCGGTATTGAAGTCCATGGGCGCCTGAGTGGTCGGACTGGCCGCAGTGCCTTGGGTGGGTTGGTCGGTTGTTTCTGGCGTATCCGCTTCTTGATGGGCGCAGCCACTCAACAGCATAAGGCCAAGCAGTGGACCTGCCAGTTTTCTAATGAGCATTCGTTCTCCTTGATAATAACGTCCGGGTCTGGCCCTTAGGCTTGTACATAAACGAAAGATTCAACACGCCGCAACGCATCGCTTCAAGAACATTGTCTTGGCGCACATGACCACTATCCGAGAGATATCAAAGGTGATTACAGGATAGAGCAGGCATTCTCAAAAGCTGATTTATGTTATGTTATAACTTAATCAATTATCTTATGTTTAAGTCTATATCCGACAGGTCCTGCCGATGCTGCGTCAATACGCATTTACACCCAACATACTGACCTCTTGTTTGTTAGGTGGGGAAGCAAGCCTGTGCCTGACGCTTTAAAAAGTGAGTCTGATGAACATGGCAGAACCTAGCGTTACACCCCGGCAAATAGCAGGCGATACCCCTGCCGTTTTGGCTGATGTGCTCCATGAGGGTATCAATCTCGCCATCTGGAACCGCTGCCTTCCTTTGCACATTGAACAGTTCGCCCGGATGTTGACCGGCGTGGCCGAGCCATTTGCCCAGTCTCTGGTGGTGCAACTGGAGGATGCGGAAGCCGAACCCAATCTGAGTCAGCTGGCCGGCACCCATAAGGATTTGGAGGGTCACGAAGGGTTTGTTGCAGACGTCGCCTGGCTGGTCAAAGCCTTCGCCTATTTGCTCAATGCCCGCCGAGTCGGGGTGCGTTTGCGCTTGCTGGACAAGGCAATGTGCCCACGCTTTCACGTTGACCACGTGCCGCTTCGGCTGGTGACGACCTATTCCGGGCCGGGCAGTCTCTGGTCAGGCAAAAGCCAGCTGACCACTATCTCTCCGGACGAAGCCCATCAACTCGCGTCGGGTGCAGTGGCGCTGCTCAAGGGTGACAAGTGGGAGGGCAACGAAGGGGCAGGCATTGTGCATTGTTCGCCTGCCTTGGAGGCGGGCGAGAAGCGCCTGTTTCTGTCACTGGACTGGCTGGCTTAGGGAGGTTTACATAAATCAAAGCCTGTCACCCATTAAAACCTAGGTTGTATTGATTAGATTATGGAAGGAAGAGACGGCGTCTGGTTGGAACGGTTGACTTCGAGGAAGGCCTGAGGGACGAACCCCTCAGGCCATGTGGATCAGCTGAACAGATTAATACCCAGTTGGAAAGCAATCCATACGGCCAAAGCCGTCGCGAACCCCAGCGCGATATTCTCGAACCAGTTGTTCCGGTATTTACCCAACAGTGATTTCTGGTTGGACATGATCAGCAGTCCAAGGGAGATCACCGGCAAACCAATGATGTTCAAGGCATTGACTGCGATCGTCAGGGTAACGAAGTTAGGCATTCCCGGAAGCGACCACACCAATGGCGTAACCAGGATGAACAGCATGAACCACTTATGCATCGGATCATGGTGCAGGACCTTGCCGTAGCGCTCACGGCGACCGGGGCGGATGTACTGGAAAGCATCGGTAATCAACATGGGCAGGGCGGTTGTCTTGCCTGAAATGCTGGCAAACAGCGTTGCAAACACGCCCACAAAGAAGATCAGCCATCCCCCTTGGCCAAAATATAGCTCCAGCGCAGCGCCCAGATCATCCAGCGTATTGACCTGAATACCGTTGGGTCGCAGGATCTCTGCGCCTACGACCCAGATGGCCAGGTTGATAATGATGCCGACAATCACCGCAAACAGAAGGTCGTTACGCTGGATGCGTTTGTGCTCAGGCCCTGTCCAGCCTTTTTCCTTCATCACATAGGGGTGAACGAAATTGGAAAACGAACCCGCCACGGCACCAATGACAGACACCGCCACCAGCAGCGCGCCGTGAACGCCTTCATCGGCCGGTATGCTGAAACCGATGGTTCCACGCAGGATGCCGCCCATATCCGGCGTAGCCATGATCGCCAGGGTCAGGAAGGCCAGCGTCATGATAGCCAGTAGCAACTTCATGACGCCTTCGATCATCGCATAGAAGTTTCGCCCCACCAGCATCCACACGGCCAGCACGACCGCCACCGAGCACAATAAGGGCTGGTTAACGTGCAGTAATGTCGAAAGCGCCTCGCCGGCCCCCTTGATCATGTAGGCATTGGTCAGGTGTGCCATGATCAGCGCATAGCCAAACATGAAGTAGGCGAAGAGCGGGTGAAGTTGGGCATAGCCTTGCAGGATGCTCATGCCCTGGTTGTTGCACAGCTGGAAGCGGGCAATGATGTTGACGATCAAGAAGCGGAGCAAAAGGGATACGGCCAATACCCACATCATGGCATAGCCATAATTCGAGCCGGCGACCGATGAGGTGATCAGGTCGCCCGCGCCTAGCCAGGAGAGCACTGCGATAATGCCAGGGCCGAGCACCTTGGCGAGGTTGGAAAGAGAATAACGGGAAGTACTGACTGCCTTTTTGGAAACCGATTCGGTATGTGCCATGACGTAACTCTCTGAATAGGTTGATTGTTCTTGTCACTATCAAGAGCGTTTTGCAGTCCAATGTCGGCAGACCTACTGCAGGCCATGGAACGGGGTTCGGACAAGCCCGCCTCGTTGGTATGTAAGCGATCTGAAGGTGGTCGTGTCTCCTGTTGAGAAGGGAACGTTAAGCCTCCGGTGAAACCGCTGGAGGCTCGGTGGATTACACGGGGGTCTTGAGTTTTCCGCTCGTGAAATACAGGTTGAGATTTTCAAGCACAAGATCGGCCATGGCCTGACGTGTCTCATGTGTCCCGCTGCCCAGATGGGGTGTCAGGACAACGTTATCCATTTCCAGCAATGGCTGAGGCACTTCGGGTTCATGGGCGAATACATCAAGCCCGGCGCCTGCAATAACGCCTTGTTGCAGTGCACTCACTAGCGCGGCTTCATCTACCACCGAACCACGGGCAATGTTGATCAGGAAGCCATCCTTGCCCAATGCCTGTAGTACGTCTGTACCGATAAGGTGATGGGTCGCGTTACCACCGGGGACCGCCAGCACCAGAAAGTCGGACTGGCTGGCCAGCGCCTTCAGGTCCGGCTCGTAGCGGTAGGGCACATCTGCTTGTTGATGGCGACCATAATAAGCAACATTCATGTCAAAGGCGGAAACCCGCTTGGCTATGGCTTTGCCAATGTTGCCCAACCCCACAATACCGCAGGTCTTGCCGCCGAGCTTGCGTCCCAGGGGAAACTTTTCCTTGAGCCAGCGGCCATTGCGAACGAAGCGGTCTGCCGCGCTGATGCCGCGAGCTACGTCGATCAGCAGGGCAAATGCAGTGTCGGCCACGCAGTCGTCCAGTACGCCTGGTGTATTGCTGACCGCTACCCCTCGGTCTCGTGCAGTGGCGATGTCGATTGCGTCATAACCCACGCCGAAACTAACGATAACTTTCAGGTTGGGAAGCGCCCGCATTACCTCGCCTTTGCAGCCGTGAATTCCGCTGGTGACGATCCCTTGAATAGAGTCACCATGACTCTTGAAAAAGGTGTTTTTGTCCTCGACGTCCCAGAGCTTGTAGACCGTATACATCGATTCGATCTGCTGCTGTAGCGCTGGCAATAAAGGACCAATCAGTAAGAGCGTAGGCGTTTGATTTGTGGTCTCGCTCATAAGCGTCTCCTGTAAAGAGATGGAGTATGTTCGTCTGGCCTCTTTTAAAGGTTAGTCAGCTTTTTGTTGTGTACTGTTAATAAGGCGCTCGCGACGTGTGGTGCTAACTCAAACGCGCCCGGCACATTCGCACCGGGCGGTAAGGTCAGGAGCGCATTAGTTCGGCGGCTCCTCCCTTCTTGGCCGGGCGCAGCGTGCCATACACATGCCAGGCGACCGAGAGCGCAGCCAAAGCCAGGAAAGTGGCGCAAATCGGATTGGTCAGGAAGCCTGTGAAGTTTCCATCCGAAAGCATCAGCCCACGCCGCAGGTTGGTTTCGGCCATCGGCCCTAGGATAAATCCGATAATAAATGGCGCAGCAGGTATACCGCCTTTCACAAAGCCATAGCCAATCAGGCCAAACAACAGAATGGTCCAGATATCGAAGATACGGCTACTCAGGCCAAACGCACCCACTACGCACAGTACAAGGATGATGGGCAGAAGGATGTGCTTAGGTACGGCAAGCAGTTTGATGAAGATACGCAGGCCATAAAATTCCAATATCAACATCATGACGGAAGCCAGGAGCAGGGCGGCAAAAATGGTATATACCAGCGTTCCCTGACTCATGAATAGCATCGGTCCTGGCTGAATGCCATGAATCATAAAACCACCCAGCAGAATGGCTGTGACGGCATCGCCGGGAATTCCCAGAGTTAGCAGCGGAATCATCGCACCGCCGATTCCGGCATTGTTAGCGGTTTCACTGGCTACCACACCGTCGATTACACCTTTGCCAAACTTCTCGGGATGCTTCGAGCGTTTCTTGGCCACGATGTAGGACACGATGTTCGAGGTGCCAGCTCCTACGCCGGGTAGAATCCCGATGCCGATACCGATCAATGATGAGCGAATCGAGTTGGGCAATTGACCAATGAATTCCTTCATTGAGAAACCAAATCCCTTGATCTGCTTCATGCTGACCGAAGCAACGGCCGCCTTGCGTTCTGACCGCACGCTTTCAGCGACTTTAATGATCTCAGAGATGGCAAAAATGCCCACCAGCACGGTAAGAATCTCAAAACCGCTGTTGAGGTTAGGGGTATCAAAGGTAAAGCGCCGGATGGCATCCACCGGTGCAATGCCTACCGTGGCAAAGACAAAGCCTACTACGCCGGAAAACAGGCCCTTGATCATCGAGCCGGTCGAAAGCGTGGCGATCAGCGTCAGGGAAAAAATCGCAATCCCGAAATACTCATGAGGGCCAAACCGCAGGGCAACTTTGGCTAGCCAGGGAGCGATAAACATGAGTGCAGCGATACTGACAATCGTACCGATAAACGAGAATACAATCCCTGCACCGAGTGCCTTGACGCCTTCACCTTTCTCCATCATCGGCGCGCCGTCAAACGTTGTCGCAATGGACGAGGGTGTGCCAGGAATCTTCAGTAGGATGGCCGAAATCAAGCCGCCTGAAGTCGCGCCAATATACAGTGATACCAACAGCGACAAACCCGCAGCAGGTCCCATTGTGTAAGTCAGTGGCAGGCTCAGAGCGATTGCCATGACAGCGGTGAGACCCGGTACCGCTCCAAATACGATCCCAACGGCTACGCCCAAGGTAATAAGGATTAAAATCTGAAACGAGAATACGGCGGAAAAGCCTTCCTGCAAGAGTTCTAACATGGCCGTCTCCTTATAGGTCCAGGAATCCGGCCGGTAGCATCAGATCGAAGCCATGGCGGAAGATGAAATAGATAGAGGTTGAGGCGATAACGGCAATGATCAGATAGTTCACATGTTTGACACGGTGGCTGGCGGGTGTCAGTACGATGAACTGTAGATAGAGATACAGCGCGGTGATCACGAGAAAACCTACTGTATCCAGCAGGGCCGCATAAAGAACAATCAACCCCAGCGTCTTCAATACAGTTGCATAATCAGCCGGAGCACTGACGCTTTCGTTGTCCCCCTCAGGGTTGGCCGGCTTTCTGCTGGCAATCAACTGCATTACGCCTAACAGGCACATCATCATAGAGAGGGCATAAGGTACAAAGGCGGCGTCAACAAAACCTTTGCGGGGTAGGTTCATTGTCATGAACAGGTAAATCAGACCAGCGCCAAGCATAACCACGCCGATCACAAGCTCTTTTTTCTTGTGGCTTTCCATATAACGTCCTCACATGGAAACAGCAGCGCCAGGCTCGATTGACGAGCCTGGCTGGCAGGGTGGCTTACTTGTTTTGCTGCAACATATCCTTGTACTGCATGAACGTTTCGCGCGTTTCCTTCAGACGAGCAACAGCCTGTTCAGTATTGTAGTAGCTGACCGGCTGCTTGAAGCCCTGCTCAAGATCTTTCGCATAAGCAGGCAATTCAGTAATCTGCTTCATGACGTCAGCCATTTTCTTAACGATGGCTGGGTCCGTCCCTTTGGGAAAGGCGATGATGTAGGGCTTATCCATGACAAAGTCGATACCCTGAGACTTGAAGGTCTTTACATCACCCAAAAGCGGGTTCGGCTCTTCGTTAGGCTGCGCCAGGATATGCATATCGCCGGTTTTGACATAGTCCTGTACGGCGCCATAGCTCACTGCAGACATATCGATACGGCCGCCAAGCAGGGAAGTGACTTTCTCAGCTGCCGAACCAGTATCAACCATCTTAAGTTGTACCCCGGCAAGCTTCTGGAAGATAAGTCCCTGCAAGTGCGAGAAGCCGCCCAGCTCTGTTCCATAGATAACGCTATTAGGTTTTGCCTTGGCTTTTTCGATTAGTGCGTCCAGCGAGTCGACGCCGGATGGCTTACCCGATACAAATACGGCTCCTTTGTCTACCGCAGCGATGCTGGATATGTCGAAGGCGTCATAGCTGTAATCCACTAGGCCGGAAACCTCGTTGACAATCAGTTGGCCGACGTGAGCAAACAGGATCGTATTGCCGTTGGGCTCGGCATTCTTGACCTGGGAGGTAGCTACAGAGCCGCCACCTCCGCCCATGTTGGTAATGACCATCGATTTACCCGTGATCTGGGTAAAGTACTTAGCCATAGTGCGGGCGTTGAAATCCGTATCACCGCCCGCACTGGCAGGCACAATGACCTGTACCGGACGAGTAGGCCACTTGGTTTCCTCCGCAGCAAAAGCACTGCTTGCAGTGAGTGAAACGAATGCAGTCAGAAGGGAGGCGCATAAAGCTTTTTTCATTGTTTTACTCCAAGGTACGGCTATGCTGCGTGTATTGATGGAACGAACAAATTCAGCGGACCATGCAAGGACGCTTGTTATTGAATGTCCAGTTCGGCACGAGGAACTGCATGGCGACAGCATCATCCCGTGCGCCCAGTCCCATGCCTTTGTACAGCTCGTGGGCCTTGGCAACCTGATCCATGTCGATCTCGACGCCCAGTCCCGGCTTTTGCGGAACAGCGACCAGACCGCCCTTGATCTGGAAAGGCTCCTTGGTCAGGCGCTGACCGTCCTGCCAGATCCAGTGTGTATCGATGGCTGTGATTTTTCCTGGCGCGGCCGCAGCGACGTGGGTGAACATGGCCAGGGAAATATCAAAGTGATTGTTGGAGTGCGAACCCCAGGTCAGGCCCCAGTCATTGCACATTTGCGCAACACGAACTGAACCTTGCATCGTCCAGAAATGCGGGTCGGCCAGCGGGATATCCACGGACTGCAGCTGGATAGCATGACCCATCTGACGCCAGTCGGTCGCAATCATGTTGGTAGCAGTCGGAAGGCCTGTGGCGCGACGGAACTCAGCCATCACCTCACGGCCGGAGTAGCCATCCTCTGCTCCACAGGGATCTTCGGCATAGGCCAGTACGTCATGCTTGTCACGGCAAAGAGCGATCGCCTCCTTGAGTGACCAGGCACCGTTCGGGTCCAGCGTGATCCGCGCTTCGGGGAAACGTTCAGCCAGAGCCGTCACCGCTTCCATTTCTTCTTCGCCGCGCAGCACGCCGCCCTTGAGTTTGAAGTCGTTGAAGCCGTAGCGGGCATGGGCTGCTTCGGCCAGGCGCACCACAGCTTCCGGGGTCAGGGCTTCCTCATGGCGCACACGGAACCAGTCATTATCGGCCTCTGGCTCGCTGCGGTAGGGAAGATTGGTCTTGTTGCGGTCGCCTACGTAGAACAAATAACCCAGCATTTCTACAGCGTCGCGCTGCTGACCTTCGCCCAGCAGGGCGGCAACCGGAACGCCCAGGTGCTGACCGAGCAGGTCCAATAGGGCGGCTTCTACAGCTGTTACGGCATGAATGGTGATGCGCAGGTCAAATGTCTGTAGGCCTCGACCGGCAGCATCACGATCCGCGAACGTACGGCGCATCTGATTAAGGATGTTGTTATAGGTACCAACGGTCTGCCCAACAATGAGTGCACGAGCATCTTCAAGGGTCTGCCGGATCTTTTCGCCGCCGGGTACCTCACCCACGCCAACATGACCTGCATTGTCTTTCAGGATAACGATATTGCGAGTAAAGAACGGACCATGCGCGCCGCTGAGGTTGAGCAGCATGCCATCGTGTCCTGCAACCGGAACGACCTGCATGTCGGTGATGACGGGCGCTTGTGTGAGAGCCTCATGAGTGACCTGTACGTTCATACCTATTCCTCTTCACGCTTTATTCTTGTGGCAGGCAGTGGAGTACTGCCGGTACGCTTGTTTAGGTAACGCCCAGCGGTAAAGCCGGGCGTAGTGGGAGTTAAACGGGCTTGAGTTCCAGGCCTGTGCTGCCAGCGTCTGGTTTCTGTCCTTTGGGCTTGGTCCGGGCAAAGAACACCACGATGGCCGCCAGGATGGACGTAGCCGCCAAGCCATAAAGGCCGCCCTGGATTGAACCGGTCCGCTCTTCAAGGATGCCGAAGACAGTCGGTGCAACGAAGCCACCCAGGTTGCCCAGCGAGTTGATGAGGGCCAATACGGCTGCTGCGATGCGAGCATCCAGGTACGCCTGGGGAATCGGCCAGAAGCATGAGGATGCGGACTTGAAGCCGATGGCGGCAAAGCAGATGGCAACGTAGGCAAAGATGGGGCCGCCTGTGGTCGACATGAACATGCCTGCCGCCGCTACCAGGAGGGCAACGGCAACCCAGGCCTGCTGGAATTTCCAGCGTGCCGAAAGCGAGGCGAAGGCATACATGGCCACAATGGAGATCAGCCAGGGTACGGAGTTGAACAACCCGACCTCAAAGTCGCTGATGTTGCCCATTTTCTTGATGATGCTGGGCAACCAGAACGTGGCGGCATAGATGGTCAGCTGGATGGCAAAGTAAATCACGCAGAACAGCATGATCTGGGAGTCTTTGAGCAGTTGCATCAGAGTCGGTTTAACCGTCTGTGCCTGTTCCCGCTGACGTTGCTCATCCTCAATGGTTGATACCAGAGCATCCTGCTCTTCGCGCTTTAGCCATTTGGCATCATGGGGCAGTGAGTCCAGCCAAAACCAGACAAAGCCGCACAGCGCAACGGAGAAAAGCCCCTCGATCAAAAACATCCATTGCCAACCGTGCAGGCCCAGCCCCTCGATTTGCAGCAGGGCGCCTGTTACCGGGCCGGAAATGATCGAGGCGATAGCCGATCCGGAAAGGAATAGCGCAATGGCCTTGCCGCGCTCGGCACCGGGTAGCCAGCGAGTAAAGTAGTAGATGACACCCGGAAAGAAGCCCGCTTCGGCCACACCGAGCAGAAAGCGCAGGATATAAAAGTGCGTTTCGTTCTGGATAAAGGCCATCATGGCAGCCACGATGCCCCAGGTGGCCATGATGCGTGTCAGCCAGGCGCGTGCGCCAACCCGTTGCAGCAGGATGTTGGAGGGGACCTCAAACAGCGCATAGCCGACAAAGAACAGACCAGCGCCCAGACCATAGGCGGCTACACCAATGCCCAGGTCAGTTTGAAGATGGTTTTTGACAAACCCGATGTTCACGCGATCAATGTAATTGACGATGAACATGATGATGAACAGTGGTAGGACGTGTCGCTTTACCTTGGCGACTGCGCTCGCCAGAACGTCGGCTGATACAGCCGATTGAGCGGTATGGCTCATGAATGCTCTCCCACTTTTATTGTTGTGGCGGGTACTGCATTGTCAAAAAGGGCGGGGCGGACCGCCCTTGGCTGTAAAACAGGCTCGGTTGCAATACGCTGCGTAGGGGGCACGCAACCGGCCCAAATGCTTACTGCGGACCGAGTTTGTCCATCAGCGCAGCCAGACGCTCGTACTCGTCAGGCTTGAGGTCGGTCAACGGTGCGCGTACCGGACCGGCATCGTAACCTGCGATCTTCGCACCCGCCTTGACGATGCTTACCGCATAGCCTGCGCAGCGGTTACGGATGTCCAGGTACGGCAGGAAGAAGTCATCGATCAGCTTGCCCACGGTCTCGTGGTCATCCGCAGCAATGGCCTTGTAGAAGTCCATGGCCGTCTTGGGAACAAAGTTGAACACCGCCGAGGAGTACACTGGTACACCCAGCGCCTTGTAGGCCGCGGCATAGACTTCAGCGGTCGGCAGACCGCCCAGGTAGGTGAAGCGATCACCCAGGCGACGGCGGATGGAGACCATCAGCTCGATGTCACCCATGCCATCCTTGAAGCCGATCAGGTTGGGGCAGCGCTCGGCCAGCATTTCCAGCTGGTCAGGCTTCAAACGGCAGACGTTACGGTTGTACACCACCACGCCAAACTTGACGGACTTGCACACCGCCTCGACATGCGCGGCCACGCCTTCAGGGCTGGCTTCGGTCAGGTAGTGCGGCAGCAGCAGGATGCCCTGGGCGCCCAGGCGCTCGGCTTCCTGAGCCTGCTGGATCGCCACGCGGGTTGGGCCACCGGCACCGGCCAGAATCGGGACCATGCCCTTGCAGGTGTCCACGGCCGTTTTGATGATGTCGGAGTATTCCTTCTGGTCCAGCGAGAAGAACTCACCGGTGCCGCCGGCCGCAAACAGGGCGCTAGCGCCGTAGGGCCCCAGCCATTCCAGGCGCTTGATGTAGGTATCGCGGCGGAAATCGCCCTGCGCATCGAAATCGGTTACCGGAAAGGACAGCAATCCGGATGAAAGGGTGTGCTTGAGTTCTTGCGGATTCATGTATTGCACCCTGCTGAGAGCCATGAGGTTTGTTGTTGTGGATTTAGCCTAACCTCTCATCAGTCGTCATACAAGTGGGTATGATGCTCTTTTGCTTATTTTTTGATTGCAGCTGGCCCTTCTAAAGTGACTGCATCACTTTTACCAATCGTTCTCGGCTGTTACTAAGGTGCAGACGCATAGCTGCCGCAGCACCAATGGCATCCTGCCGGGCAATGGCGTTATAGATGTCTTCATGTTCGGCATCGCGCCGCTCAAGATAGGCTTGGGACAGCGAACTTTCATTAAAGGCTTTGTTCAGGCGCATACGTGGAATGAGTTCTCGGCTAAGGCAGCTCATGATCTCTGTAAAGTAGCGATTACCGGTTGCCTGGGCGATCAAAAGGTGCATTTCCATGTCGAGATCCTCTGAGGGAGAGGACGCTCTTGCCCGTGCCTGCATACGGTCGAGCAGAGCTCTAAACTGCGTCAGATGGGCCTCTGAGCGTCTTTGTGCTGCCAGGGCTGCCGCTTCGGACTCAAGGCTGATTCGGACTTCAACGACTGAAAGAACATCCTGCAGTGTCTCTACACTGGAGGGATCAATCATGCCTGATAGCCGAATAATGGGCTCGCAGACAAATGTGCCGATACCTTGCCGGGTGACTACCTTGCCGTTTGCCTGAAGGTGGGAAAGCGCTTCACGAACAACCGAGCGACTCACGCCATGAGCCTTCATGATTTGCGCTTCGGAAGGCAGTTTTGCGCCAGGGCTAAGCTGGCCATCGCGTATCTGGCTATCGAGAATATTGGCCAGCTCCTGCGAAAGATTATGCGAGCGTTTGGCGAGAAAAACAGGCTCGGAATGCATCTGGAACACCTTCTTATTTAGATTAGTTATCCGGTCTACCTATAAGATGTCTGACAAGTTTAGCGCTGTAAAGAGGTTTTGCAGTAGAGGTACGTTGGCTATTTTGATAAATAACCAACGTCGTTGTAAAAACCGAAGTCTTCCAAGCGGAGAGAGCTAGCCCGCCTAAATCCATCCGAAAGCCGAGAAACCTTCCCACGGATTCCAGCTCTGCGTATTTTTCATTTCTTTAAGGTAATAGGCGTAATTGGCAATCATTGAGTTAGCAATCGCAAAGCCTATGCTAATGCCAAAGTCAAGCGCTTGGGGTACATCAATCCCCGTCAGCTCCTGAAATAAAAGTTCAAGTAAGCCGGTAGAGAAGGCAATGCCTAACATGGCTAAACCTTTTTTCTTTAAACCTAAAGCAAAAATCAAATAGAAAGGTCCGAGAAAAAAGGCTGGCCAGCATCTAATGATCAGGAGCTTCTTTCGAAAAGGAAGCTCCTTGAATGCCTTTTTGCATGTAGCGGTTTTAGGTGCACCATAGGTTTCGTAAAAGGCGAAACGCTCTTGCCATTTTGGCGGATATGATGCTTCTCTGGAGGGTTCCGTGGTGTCCATATTGTTACTCCTTGGCATGTAGCCTGTATTTTTTACAAAGGGGGTAGCCGTGAGGTTCACCCGCACGTGTGCGGCTTGACATAAGCCCGTGCATGGCGAAGGAGGGCGAACATACCGAGGCGATGGGAGGTTCGGTTTCTATCCCGTCTCAAAACGCTTATTTGAACGTATTGAAAGGAGGCCTGGTTCAAACAGCAGGGGCTACACAGGCAGAAAGCCTGCTGCCTGTGAGAAGGGATCATCAGCCGTAAGGTCTGAGTAAACAGGCAGTAGGTACAAGAGGGCGTTTTAGCCCCTTATATAGAGGCGTGGCTTACATGCCGCAGCTGGTTAACGTTCCGGTTTGGTAGTTCACTTCACTGCCAAGACTAAAGAGTACATCGCTCGAAAAGGACGTACTCTCTACAAAATAGGCGCTATGCTCTCGCAGGCGCTTGGCCAAGCCGCTTGCTTGCTCGACAGGCAGGAATAAAAGGACAAATGCTGTGCCGAAAGCAAAACAGACTTCAAAGACACTGGTTTGTGAGCAGGCGTGGCGGATACGCAGGTACCAATCGATTATCATGGGCATTCTGTAGTCGGCAGTTCGTTCCAACGCTGCGCGGTTTGCGCAATGGTTTTGGCTAGAGTAGCAATAGCCTTCTGATGGGCTATGACGAGGCTTTCAAGCTCCATGCCGGCAGGCTCGCGAATGATACTGCTGCAGGTCAACGTTCGGCGTGGGCTACCTTCGCTTCTCAGGTTAAGGCTCCAGACTACATCAATCAAGGCATACCGCTCGGGCAGCATGTCGAAGCGGCGTACATCAGTGCGTAGCGTCAACACCGGCTTGCCGGAGGTTTTGGGAAGTCCTGCCAGATCCCGGACGCCGAGCTGTTGCTCAAGCTGACCTGCCAGTGCGTCATGAAATTCATCGCCAAGCGGCGCGCTCCAGCGTTCGGACTCCAGAATGGCGAGGCTACCATTGCTTTGCCTCACCACCAGTTGAGGCTGGTCAACCTGCACAGGCATGCGCACAGGCGCAAGCTCGAACTGAAACGCTGCGGAGGCGGTGTGAGAAGCCGCCTGGCCAGACAGGGGAGGCAGTAGTGTGTAGTAATGCGTAGGGGCTGAGCTGCACGCGGCAAGCCCCAGCGTGGCCGCTATTGCAGCCAGCGATAAGCGAAGGGTCATGGCTGGGACTCCATTTCAATGTCTCGAGAGGATGACTTCCCTTTATAGGAGCCGGGCGCCGCTTCCTCGGTACGGCCACGAATCAGCGACTCGGGATGGCGGCTCAGATAATCGGTCAGTACACGCACGGAGCGAGCGGTTCGCTGGACCTCGTCCATGGCTTGGTTGACCTGCTGACGTGCCGGCGAATCTTCATCCAACGTTTCGTTGGCAGTCTTGAGCGTGTTTTGCAGCTCCTCGAGCGTACCTCGCATTTGCGGCAACACATCGCCATTGACCTGTTTCATCGTTTTCTGCAACTCGTTCAGGCTGCCGTTCAGGTTGTTGGCAATCGAGTCGATAGGTAGCTTGCTGATCTTGTCGACCATAGCCTGCAGCTGCTCCTGTAGCTTATCGAACCCGCCTGGAACCGTCGGAATCTCAAGAGGACGACTGTTGGGGTTGAAGCTGACCTTGGCCGCCTTGGGTTCGAAATCCAGCGCAATATAAAGCTGTCCTGTCAGAAGGTTGCCCGTGCGGGCCTGGGCTCGCAGACCTTGCTCGACCAGACGCTTGATCAGTTGAGCGGATTGCTCTTCGCTTTCACCGCCGATCTGCTTGACCAGCTTGTCATGGGCACTGCCCAGACGCTGCGGATAGACCACTGCACCTACCGTAGTCGGGAACCGCTGCGTTTTGGGGTCATAATCAAGATCCACTGAGACAACCCGGCCGATATTCACCCCCAGGAACTCCACGGGAGCATTCACCGCAAGTCCGCGTAAGGACTGATTGAACCGCAGGCGAATAAACCGAGGTTCGCCGGAGGGAGGCGCCAGTGCCGTCTGCTGGTCGTTATAGAGCGTGAACTCGTAGTGCTCTGGAGCTGGTTTGGCGTCCGGGCTGTAATTAGGCTCCCGGAAGGCAATGCCGCCCGCCAGAATGGAGGGGATCGTCTGGGTGTTGACCTTCAGGCCGCTGGCATCAACCGAGACGTCAATGCCGCTGGCATTCCAGAAGCGGGTATCGTCGGTCACAAACGCATCGTTGGGCGAATTGACGAACACCTGAACATCTACCCCTTTGCCATCTTCCGTCAGGTTATACGAGATGACCTGGCCTACCTGAATGCGGCGATAGTAGACCGGCGAGCCAATATCCAATGAGCCAAGATCGTCGGTATGAAGGGTAAAGCGCTTGCCCCTTTGCCCGTAGGTGACAGGAGGAGGGTTTTCCAGTCCGACGAAATCTTTTTTGGTCACGTCGGAACGGCCAGCGTCCGCACCGATGAAGGGGCCGGAGAGCAGTGTGTCTACACCGGAAACCCCGTTGGCGCCGATACGCGGACGGACCACCCAATACTGGGTATCCTCGCGGGTAAAGGGTTCGGCTGACTTATCCAGGTCAATCGTGGCGGTAACGTGGGTGCGGTCTTCGCTGAGGGCGATCCGGGTAACCGTACCGATTACCACGTTCTTGTACTTTACCTGGGTCTTGTTTGCTTCAAGCCCCTCAGCCGTCTGAAAACTGACGTTGACCTGAGGACCTGCCCGCAACCAGCTGTTGACGACCATGGATAGCCCTACCAGAGCCGCCACGATCGGGACCAGCCAGACCAGAGAAATACTGAAGCGCCGCTTTCTGATCTGAGGCGTGCCAGGGGTTGGAAAAGCAGTGTTCGGGTTATTCGACATCATTTACCTCAGCGTCCCAGATCAGGCGCGGATCAAAGCTCATGGCAGACAGCATGGTCAACACAACAACCAGGCCAAAGAACAGGATACCCAGACGGGGCTCGATCGTGCTCAAGGCTCGGAATTGAACTAGCGCAGCCACCAAGGCCACGACCAATACATCGAGCATCGACCAATAGCCGATCAGCTCTACGAAGCGATAAAGCTTGGCCCGTTCGCGCATGGCCCAGCGGCTGCGCCTTTGACAGGTAATCAGCAAAGTACCCAGGACGCAAAATTTCATGCAAGGCACGGCAACGCTGGCAATGAAAATCAGGATAGCGATGTCCCATGAGCCGTGCTGCCAGAACTCGATGACACCGCTCATGATCGTATTTTCACTGCCCCCGCTGAACATGCTGGTATACATCACCGGCAGGACATTGGCCGGCACATAAAAGATGATCGAAGCAAGCAGAAAGGCCCAGGTACGGGCGATGCTGTTGGGTTTGCGCGTATGAACCGGGGAATAGCAGCGCGGGCATTCATGCGCTCCCTCAGGGCAGACAAATCCACAGGTATGGCACAGGCAAACCTTGAGTTCGCGCGCGTAGGGCGGTTTATTCATATAACCGGCACCTCCAGATCATCCCAGAGGTAGCGGATGTCACGACCGGCAATGAGAATAATCAGCACCGTCAGCATGGCCATAGCCCATAAGCCGACGCCAGGCGAAACGTTGAGCATACCGGCCAGTTTGATAATGGCTACGAGAATGCCAAGCAGGCAGACCTCCAGCATGCTCCAGGGTCGTAAATGCTCAAGCGCCCGCATACAGGCCCTGAAACCAGGGGCCATTTCGCCCACATAAGCGTAACCCAGCACCCAGCCCAGCAGCAGAATCTGAAACAGCGGCGCGAAGATAATCGCCAGGCCTGCCACCAGCGCAATCAACGTAATACGACCTTGAGCCAATGCCTCGACAGATTCCCAGAGCGTGGCCTCGTTGCTCAGCCCTTGCAAGCTGATGTGCATGATGGGGAAGACGTTGGCCAATATGAACAGGATGCCAGCTGCCAGCGTAAGGGCGAACAACTGTTCGACATTGAGCCGTCTGCTGCGCTCGATCACGGCATCGCAACGCACGCAGCGGGCAGCTTCGCCCCGCGCGAGTGGGCGCCGATGGTAGACCGAATCGCAGTGCTCGCAGATGATCCAGTCAGGGTGTTGAGGCATGGCTGATGGTGTGCATTGGATAGGTTTCGGTGAAGTGTGGAAACGCCGACCCGTCGACCAGCACCTGATCGTTAGGATACTGCGTTAGGCCGTTTCGCTGTATGGGTGTTCGAAACGGTGCGTTGTCGATTTTGTAACAAGGACACATAGAGCACCGTACTTGTTTCATATGACCGGTAAAAACCTGTGGGTGGTAGAAGCGTTAGATACGCTGTAGGTCACGAAGGATCGATGAATCTCATTTCACTGGAGGCGCCGCTTAACAGTGGTTCGTTCAGTTCGGCGCAGGCTTTGAGGTAGTCCCAAAGTAGCGTAACGCGCTTCAATGCCCGCAAATCCTCCTGACAATACATCCAGAAATGCCGTGTTATTTGGATTTCCTCCGCAAGCAGCGGTTGCAAACGGAGATCCGGGCCGGCCAGAAAGCAGGGCAAGATCGCCAGCGAGCGTCCCTGAAGCGCCGCCGTATATTGAGCGATTACACTGGTGCTGCGTAACACCGATCGAGCGCTTGGAACAGCGTGTTCCAAATACAACAGCTCCGGGCTAAAAGCGAGATCATCTACATAGGTGATAAAGGTATGCTCAGCCAGATCGCTCCGATCATGAATGGGGCCGTGCCGCTCTAGATAGCCCGGAGTCGCATAGAGCTTGAGCTGGTAATCACACAGTTTCGTGCAGACGTAAGGCCCTCGTTCAGGCCGCTCCAGGGTAATGGCAATGTCTGCCTCACGTTTGGACAGGCTGATGAAATGCGGAACCGGCAAGACATCGACCGTCAGGCTTGGATAGGTTTGCTGAAAATGGCTGACTTGCGGCGCGATGAAGAAGCTGCCGAACCCTTCTGTGGAGCCAATTCGGACATGTCCCGACAGGGACAGCCCTGCACCGGCGACCTCTTCACAGGCCGATTGCAGCGTGCTCTCGATAGCCTCTGCATAGCCCAGGAGCCGCTGGCCCTCGGTGGTCATTGCAAAGCCGCTGCTGCGTGATTTTTCAAACAGTAAGGCGCCTAGCGTCTGCTCCAGAATACGGATACGGCGTGACACCGTCGTGTAGTCCACCGCCAGCCTACGGGCCGCGCCGGTAGCCGTTCGTGTCCGGGCTACCTCCAGGAAAAACTTGAGATCGTCCCAGTCAAGTGCGGCAGGGGACATGAGATTTTTTTGCATATCGGTCCGGCTTTTTTGTGCGTTCTTATCGGAAGTTTGCACATCTATACTCCGAAACAGCCGCAAGCGCCAGAACGCGATTCCGGCTGATGACACCTCGCACAACAACAATAAGCGGAGGCGTTTATGACTACAGGCACGCCATCACCCAGAGCGACCTCATCTGGTCGCAAGCACTATCGGATCGCCGGGTTGGCCAGCATGGCCGGAACCACCATTGAGTGGTATGACTTTTTCCTCTACGGCACTGCTGCGGCATTGGTCTTCAATAAGCTGTTCTTTCCTGCCCTCGATCCCATGAGTGGCGTACTGGCTGCCTTTGCCACCTACGCTGTGGGGTTTCTTGGTCGTCCCATGGGCGGCATCGTGTTTGGTCATTTCGGTGACCGGATTGGGCGAAAATCCATGTTATTGTTGACGCTCATGTTGATGGGCGTTCCTACCATCGCCATCGGCCTGATTCCCACCTATGACCAGATCGGCTACTGGGCAGCCTTGCTGTTGGTAGTCATGCGCTTTCTGCAAGGCATGGCCGTAGGGGGCGAGTGGGGCGGCGCCGTGCTGATGGCGGTCGAGCATGCGCCGGAGGGCAAAAAAGGCTTTTATGGCAGCCTGCCGCAGACTGGTGTTGGAGCAGGCTTGGTACTGGCCTCGCTGGCCATGGGTGCGGTGGCTACTTTACCAGAGGAAGATATGCTGGCCTGGGGGTGGCGGCTGCCATTCCTGGCCAGTGTGGTACTGCTGGGTATTGGCTGGCTGATCCGGGTAAAGGTGGCGGAGTCGCCTGACTTCGAACGGCTCAAGCAGGAGGGGCGCAAGGTCAAGGTCCCCTTGTTTACAGTGCTCAAGGAGCACCCTCGGGAAACTCTGGCCATCATCGGCGCCCGCACGGCTGAAAACGCCTGGTTCTATATGGCGGTCACCTTTGCGCTGGCCTATGCCGCCAATCAGCTCCAGATTCCCCGCGCCAGTGTACTGAATGCTATTACCGCCGGTGCCGCACTGTCCCTGGTCACCATGCCGTTCTGTGGTTATCTCTCTGATCGGGTAGGGCAGCGGCGTCTCTATTTCACCGGGCTGCTCCTGTTGTGCGCCTTTGTTTATCCCTTCTTTGCCATGCTGGGAACACGTGAACCCCTGCTTGTTTGGTGGGCCATGGTGCTGGCCGTGGGCGTAGTGTTTCCCATCCTGTATGCGCCTGAGTCACTGTTGTTTGCCCGTCAGTATCCGGCGCAGATTCGCTATAGCGGAATTTCGCTTTCCGTGCAGTTTGCTGGCGTGCTGGGCGGCGGCTTTGCACCCATGATCGCCACTACGCTGCTGTCGCTGGGAGAAGGCAATCCGCGATACGTCATCGTCTATCTGCTGGTCATGGGTGCGATCGCATTGCTTTGTACGGCCCTGATGAAGCCGGATCCTCAGGTCGGCCGCTCCGCTATTTCCACTACCGCTTCCCGCCCCGTTGGCATGGTCAATTCCACCTCAGGAGAATCCCTATGAACGCCCCCTTGAATGATGCCAAGGCTGATATCAGCCAAGTCAAACTGCTGATCAACGGTGAGTGGGTGGACTCCAAAACGCACGAGTGGCGCGATATTGTCAACCCGGCAACTCAGCAGGTGCTGGCTCGTGTTCCCTTTGCCACGACCGATGAGGTCAATGCGGCTATCGCTGCTGCCCAGCAGGCGTTCACCCGCTGGAAGCGTACGCCTATCGGTGCGCGTATGCGCATCATGCTCAAGTATCAGGCATTGATCCGTGAGCATATGAAGCCCATTGCCCAAACGTTGAGTGCCGAACAGGGCAAGACCGTGGCCGATGCCGAGGGTGACATCTTCCGGGGTCTGGAGGTCGTCGAGCACGCCTGCTCGGTGGGTAGTCTGCAGATGGGCGAGTTTGCCGAAAACGTGGCGGGCGAGGTGGATACTTATACGCTACGCCAGCCCATTGGCGTCTGCGCAGGCATTACACCCTTCAATTTCCCGGCCATGATCCCGCTGTGGATGTTCCCTATGGCTATCGTCTGCGGCAATACGTTCGTGCTCAAGCCCTCCGAGCAGGACCCGCTTTCCACGATGCAGCTGGTCGAGTTGGCGCTTGAGGCCGGCATTCCACCCGGTGTGCTCAATGTGGTGCACGGCGGAAAAGACGTGGTCGATGCGCTGTGTACTCATCCCGATATAAAGGCTGTCTCCTTTGTCGGGTCTACAGCCGTTGGTACTCATGTTTACAACCTGGCGGGTCAGCACGGCAAGCGCGTGCAGGCGATGATGGGCGCCAAGAATCACGCGGTGGTGTTACCCGATGCCAACAAGGAGCAGACGCTTAATGCATTGGTAGGTGCGGCTTTTGGTGCTGCCGGCCAACGCTGCATGGCCACTTCGGTGGCTGTTCTGGTAGGCAAGGCGCGCGAATGGCTGCCGGAGCTCAAGGCCAAGGCTGAACAACTCAAGGTCAATGCCGGGTCCGAACCGGGGACTGACGTTGGTCCGCTGATCTCCAAACAGGCCAGGGAGCGTGTGCTCGGTCTGATCGAAAGCGGGGTGGCGGAAGGTGCTTCATTGCTGCTTGACGGGCGCAATGTTCAGGTGCCCGGATACGAGCAGGGTAATTTCGTAGGGCCTACGCTGTTTTCCGGCGTTACGACAGACATGCGTATCTACACGGAAGAAATCTTTGGCCCGGTCCTGCTGACTCTCGAAGTTGATACGCTGGATGACGCGATTGCTCTGGTAAATCGCAACCCCTTTGGTAACGGAACCGGACTCTTCACCCAGAGCGGTGCAGCGGCTCGCAAATTCCAAAGTGAAATCGATGTTGGTCAGGTAGGAATCAATATTCCGATTCCGGTACCGGTTCCCTTCTTCAGCTTTACCGGTTCTCGTGGCTCCAAATTGGGTGATCTGGGGCCCTACGGTAAGCAGGTTGTTCAGTTCTATACCCAGACCAAAACCGTCACGGCCCGCTGGTTCGACGATGACAGTGTCAGCGATGGGGTGAATACCACGATTACCTTGCGTTGATCGGAGCGGTCTTCAACGTTACAGAAGGAGAATAACCATGCGTATTGCCTTTATTGGTTTGGGAAACATGGGGGCTCCGATGGCGCATAACCTGCTGAAAGCCGGACATGCGCTCACGGTCTTCGATGTCAACGCACAGGCGGTTGGCGCTCTGGCGGAAGCGGGCGCCAAGGCGGCAAACTCCGCCCGGGACGCTGTACTGGAATGTGAGCTGGTCATTACCATGCTGCCTGCCGCGGCCCATGTGCGCAGCGTCTACCTGGGCGAGGAGGGGCTGCTGGCGGCGCTGCCTGACGGAGCCGTAGCAGTTGACAGCAGCACCATCGATCCTCAGACGGCCCGGGAGGTCGCCCAGGTGGCGGCAGGGCGAGGAATCGCCATGGCCGATGCGCCGGTTTCAGGGGGGACCGGCGGTGCGCAGGCAGGCACCTTGACTTTTATGGTCGGCGCGACGCCTGAGCTGTTCAATCTCATACAGCCCGTACTCTCTGATATGGGTAGGAATATCGTGCATTGTGGTGAGGTCGGAACCGGACAGGTCGCCAAAGTCTGTAACAACCTGCTGCTGGGCATCAGCATGATCGGTGTTGCAGAAGCCATGGCGCTGGGCGATGCGCTCGGCATCGACACCAAGGTTCTGGCCGGCATCATCAATACCTCTACCGGACGCTGCTGGAGTTCGGATACCTATAACCCCTGGCCGGGTATCATCGAGACGGCGCCGTCTTCACGAGGCTACACCGGTGGGTTTGGGGCTGACCTCATGCTCAAGGATCTGGGGCTTGCCACTGAAGCGGCGAAGCAGGTGCGCCAACCGGTTCTGTTGGGTGCGCTGGCACAACAGCTCTACCAGGGCATGAGCCAGCGAGGTGAGGGCGGCAAGGACTTTTCCGGCATCATCGGGCTGTACCGCAAGCCTTAGCGCTGATCAGTCGGCCCAGTGGTAATACCACGCCGCTGGGCCAGCGAGTCGGCATCCGGCAGCGCCTCCCTGTACACTAGGCATTCGATTATTTCCGGATGCCTCACATGAAAGACCAACTCCTTGAACTGATCACCCTAATCAGCTCCGGCTGTATGAGCGATGAGGAGATCGCGCGGATCGCTGACGAAGCTGCACAAGCTTATGCCGATCCCGAAGCGTTCCTGGCAGCCAATCCGGATATCAATTACGACGAGACCTTCCCGATTTCGCTGGGCGAGTGGGTAGTAGTCGGCAGTTTGCCGGAAACGGTACTGTTCCAGGCCGATAGCTACGATGAGCTGCTCCAGCACATCATGGATTCCTTCGGCAAGAATGTGCCGTTCAACATCAAACCCAAGCAGCTGGTGAAGGTTGAACCACTCAAGGCGCTCAATCGGATCCAGGTTCAGCTGAGCAGCATGTACAAGGAAAAGGGTGGCTACACCCTGATGGATTTCAGTGAGCCACTTGATGATGAGCTGCAAGCCGTTCTGGTGTACACCCATGACGTGCAGCGCGTACTGGATCTCTGCGCCGAGCTCGACATCTACGCGGCGCCCTCCTATGAAGCGCTAAAGAACGCGTTGGAAGACTGAGGCGTTCAGTCATCAACCTGCCATCTCTCCACTGGATAAACAGCGGGTCGGCCATTATCGACCCTGAGGTTCCCTTTTATGAAAGCCATGGCCAAACATATTCTGGTCAAGACATCCGACGAGGCGGACGCCCTCAAGAAGCGCCTTGAAAAAGGCGAGGCCTTTGACGTACTGGCGAAGAAATTTTCGATTTGCCCTTCAGGAAAGCGGGGCGGCGACCTTGGCGAGGTCAAGCCGGGCCAGATGGTCAGGGTGATCGATCAGGTAATTTTCAAGAAGTCGGTCGGTGATATTCATGGTCCGGTCAAAAGCAAGTTTGGCTATCACCTGGTCAAAGTGTATTACCGGGACTGAGCGCAGCCTGCTCAGTCACCCAGACAGGAACAACGACCCGAGCGAGGACCGTTTTGGCCAACGAACCTGTAACACCTGATGCACCTGCAAAATCCGATCGCTGGCAGTCCCCAGTCTTTCGCATGAAGGTTCTGGCGGGCTGCCTGTTGCTGGCAGCCGCTGTCCTGTATGCGGTCGCTACCGCACTGCATGACATCCATCCTGGCTGGGGGTATGTCGCCGCCTTTGCCGAGGCGGCGATGGTTGGCGCGATCGCCGACTGGTTTGCGGTTACCGCGCTGTTCAGGCATCCCCTGGGGCTGCCCATTCCTCACACGGCTATCATTCCACGTAACAAGGCGGGCATAGGGCGCAAGCTTTCGGATTTCATCTGTCTTAATTTCCTGTCCACCCCTCAGCTGATGGCAAAGGTCAGAGAATTCAACGCAGCCGACCAACTGGCCGGCTGGCTGCAAAAGCCTCACCATGCCGAAGCCCTAGGTAATCATCTGATAGGGGTGGCCCGATTCGGTGTAGGTGCCTTGCGGGATGAGCGTGTTCAGCGCTTTATCCAGCGCACGGCGACGGCTCGGTTGCAGCAGGTTGACCTGGCACTGTTGAGCGGGCAGCTGCTGGATGTCATGACGGCAGACCGGCGCCATCAGGCCATGCTCGATGATGTGCTGCGTGAGATCGACCGCATGATGAGGGACGAAGATACTCAGGCGATGATTGCCCGTGCCATCTCTTCAGAGCTCAGAGCGTTGCGCTATGTTCGGCTTGATGAGTATGCGGGGCGCTGGTCGGCCGAGAAGGTCGTCAAGCGGATCTCGATGCTCATTACCGAGATCAGCGAAGACAAGGATCATGAGATGAGGGCTCGCTTCGACCATTATGTCGCCGACTTCATCGAGAAGCTCAAGAACGATCCCGAATTTCGAGTGAAAGGCGAGCAGGTCCGTATGCAGCTGATCGAGCACCCCGCCATTGCCGAGTATCTGCAAGGGCTCTGGGATGATCTGATTGACTGGCTGCAGGATGATCTGGGCAAGGACGATTCCTCAATACGTCGACGCCTGATTCGTCTGACCCAAGGGCTGGGGGCTGCGCTGGCAGCGGATGCGCCTATGCGGCAATGGATCAATGACCAGATCGAGGAGGTAGCGCCTCCTGTCATTGAGCGTTATCGCGGTCAGGTGGGAGACTACATCGCCGAGCGAGTCGAAGCCTGGAACACTGACGAGTTGGTCGAACAGCTTGAGAAGAACGTAGGCAGAGACCTGCAGTTCATCCGTATCAACGGCACGCTCGTAGGCGGACTGGTTGGACTGATCATCCATACGGTCACCCAACTGCTGGTAGGGTAGCCGGGTGAAGAAGTGCCGGATGGCCCGGCACTTCCAGCTGGTTAAAGCAGGCGGAACTGCTGCTCCTTTACCTCTTCCGAATCCAGTCCGATATAGACCTTGAATGCACCGGGCTCGGCGGCGTACTTCAGGTCTGCATTGTAGAATTTTAGGTCTTCTTCACTGATGTCGAAGTCGATAATCTCTTCTTCGCCAGGTTGCAGCATGACCTTGCGGAAATTCTTCAGCTCCTTGATCGGACGACTGATTGAGGCAGTAACGTCTCGCAAGTACAGCTGTACAACCGTCTCGCCCGCGCGCTGTCCCGTATTTTTCAGCGTCACACTGGCTTTCAATCTGCCATTTCGGTGCAGCGTGCCGCTGGAGAGCGTTATATCGGAAAGGTCGAAAGTGGTGTAGCTCAAGCCGTAGCCGAAGGGATACAGCGGTCCGTTAGCCTCATCGAAATAGCGAGACGTGTATTTGCCCGGGTCCTTGGGATTGAACGGTCTGCCGGTATTGAGGTGATTGTAATAGATGGGTATCTGGCCAACCGAGCGTGGAAAGGTCATGGGCAGCTTGCCGGAGGGGTTGTAATCGCCAAACAAGACATCGGCGATAGCGTTACCGCCCTCAGTGCCACTAAACCAGGTTTCCAGTAGCGCGTCGGCCTGTTGGCTTTCCCAACTCAGATCCAGTGGTCGGCCATTCATGAGCACCAGTACCAGAGGCTTACCAGTGTCTTTCAAGGCTCTGATCAAGCGGCGCTGATTATTCGGAATATCGATATGGGCGCGGCTGGATGCTTCATGGGCCATGCCTTGCGACTCACCTACCGCGGCGACAATGACATCCGCTTTCGAGGCTACCTCTACCGCTTCCTCGATCATGTCTTCGGTAGAGCGGTGGTCCACCTCGACAGCAGGGTCGTAGGAGTTCAGATAGGCAAGAATGCTGGCGTCATCAGTAATGTTGGCGCCTTTGGCATAGACCAGTGTGGCCTTGTCACCGACCGCGTTAGCCAGGCCCTGATAAAGGGAGACGGCTTGCTGGGTCATCCCGGCGGCTGACCAGTTTCCCATTACGTCGCGCTGGCTCTTGGCCAGGGGACCGATAACCGCAATGGTACCGTTCTTTTCAAGTGGAAGCAGGTTGCCTTTATTCTTGAGCAGGACCTGGCTTTTGCGGCCTACCTCCCGCGCGGCTTCGCGGTGTAAGCGGCTCTCGGCGTTGGTATCAAAAGGCGGATCGTTCGGTTTGCCCAGGAAGGCATAAGGGTCCTTGAACAGGCCCAGGTCATATTTGGCACTAAGTACATAACGGCAGGCATCGTCGATTTCCTGTTGGCTGACTTCGCCGCTCTTGAGCAGGGCGGGAAGCTGGGTGCCATACAAGTCGTCGTGCATGTTCAAGTCCACGCCTGCCTTGATAGCGAGTTTTGCGGCTTCGCGCCCATCTTCGGCGACGCCGTGACGGATCAACTCGTTGATGGCGCCGTGGTCGCTGATGATGAGACCCTTGAATCCCCACTGGTCTCTCAGCAGATCCTTGAGCAGCCAGCGGTTGGCTGTGGAAGGAATGCCGTTAATGGCATTGAGGGAAACCATGACGCTGCCCGAGCCTGCCTCCACCGCCGCCTTGTAGGGGGCAAGATAGTCCTGGAACATGCGCTGGGGGCTCATGTCGACCGTGTTGTAATCACGACCGCCTTCAGTCGCGCCGTACAACGCGAAGTGCTTGAAGCTGGCCATAATCGAATGCGCAGACGCCAGGTCGTCACCCTGATACGCCTTGATCAGTGTGCCGGCAATCCTTGAGGTCAGGTAGCTATCTTCACCAAACGTCTCGGAAACCCGTCCCCAGCGAGGGTCACGAGTGACGTCAACTGTCGGCGAGAAGGTGAGATTCAGACCGTCTGCACTGGCTTCCTCTGCTGAAATGCGCCCGCTCAAGGCAATCGCATCCAGATCCCAGCTGGACGCCATCCCCAGGTTGATAGGAAAAATGGTGCGGTGGCCATGCACCACATCATAAGCATATAACAGTGGAATCTTGAGGCGGCTGTGCTCTACCGCCTGGACCTGCATCTGACGAATGTCGGGCCGAGTGACTGTATTGAACATCGCGCCTACCTTACCGGCCCGAATGTCTGCCATGATGGCGTCCTTGGTGTAGTCAGGACCAACGCTTACCAGGTTGAGCTGGCCTATCTTTTCTTCAAGCGTCATTTGTTTCATGAGCTTGTCGATAAAAACACTCTTGTCATGTTCCCTGACTGAAGGGGCAGCGCGGTCTGTTTCAGCCAGCGCAGCAGCACAAAAACATGCCGCCAAGGTTCCTAGCACATACAGCTTCTTCAAATGACACCTCAAAGGGTTTTATTCTTCTTTCTTTCTTGCAGCGAAACGGCAAGAGTGAGCAGTTTCGCATAACAGCAAAATGCGGGCATGTGATTTCTGAAGCGTCGAGTTCAGCCGGTTGACCGACTGTCTTTTTAGTTCGACAGGCTACTGTTTTCAGGTCCGTGATGTCATTCTGATAACCTGTGACTTCGGCGGATGGACGCGGCAGGGTATATTAGCGATCTATACTGATAGCGTTCATCGGACGTTGTCATGGTTTGCAGTTCAGTAAGGGTTACCCGTGCGCACAGGCATCTACGTCGATTCAGACAATATCAGCTCAAGTGGCGGCAGCTACATGCGCTACGAAACGCTCAGGCGTTTCTATGAGGCATCCAGCGTAGTCACTATCGCCAAGGCTTATCATGCCTTCGACGAAGTGCTGGCCGAAGAGAAGCCCGAGTATGCGAACTGGCATGCTGCCCACGTCGCCCGTATCCAGGGCGCCGGGTTTCGGTTGTTGATCAAGCCGGTCAAGCGCTACAACAACGATACGGGCACGTCCCGCAAGGGCAATGTCGATGTGGAACTGACCGTTGATGTCCTGACCCAAGCTGACAAGCTGGATCGGGTCGTGCTGGTGACAGGCGACGGTGATTTTGTCGCGCTGGCACAGGCGCTTCAGGCGAAGGGCGTACGGGTGGAAGTCGTAGCGTTCAAAAATATCTCAAGCGATCTTGTCCAGATCGCCGATGTGTTCCTGAATGCCTATCTGATCCCCGATATTCTGGCTGGCGATGCTCAGCCTCGGGACCGAGTAATTCAGATCATGAATGTCGACCTGAATGGACAGCGAGCCTTCTATTCCTGCCTGGAGCAGGCGCCCACCTCACTCTCGCCGGATGATCCGGCCTGGTTGCGTGGCGAGCTCAGGTTGACCAAGTCGATGATTGACTCCCGTAATTTCCGTCCCGGCAAGATTCTCGCCTGGCGTGGACGTAACGCGGATGAGCAGGCGTTTGAAGTTTTGGCAACGCAGCGACTGTAATTTAATGCTGTCGCCATGTGACTCGGGGTGCAGGATTGCACTCTATGAATTAAGGTGATTTGCAGCATTAACCCTTACAGTATGCAATCTTTGTTTCAGGCTTTTGGTCTTCCAGGTTTGCCTAGATATGCTTGATCTCGAAAATGGGTACGACTCGAAGGCCAAGCGGTTACCGCTACAGCTCCTGACGATTCTCTTTTTGGTCACGGTTTGCCTGTCAATGGTGGCATTGACGGCTTGGCAGGTCTGGAATTCGCGAAATGTCCAGATCAGCGAAGGCGAGGTCATGACCTCCAACCTTGCAAAGTCCTTGGCCCAGCATGCTGAAGATACGTTCACCGAGGCTGATGCCGTACTGCTCGGTTTGCAGGAGCGTATGGAAATAGATGGCACCAGCGCCCAGCACATGACTCGGATGAGTATGCTGCTCAGGCGGCATGTGCAAGATCTTCCACAGCTCGAGGGATTGTTCGTCTATGATGAGAAGGGCGATTGGCTGGCGACATCCTTTCCGACGATACCGGCCAATAGTAACAATGCGGACCGTAACTACTTCAAGCAGCATGTCTCCAATTTCAATCTGACGCCACACATTGATCATGCCGTGCGCAGCCGCTCTTCCAACAACTGGATCATTCCGATCTCGCGGCGTTTCAACAAGCCTGATGGAAGCTTTGGTGGCATTGTGTTGGCTACGGTCAAGATGAGCTATTTCCAACAGTTCTATGACAGTTTCAAGCTTGATGACGAGGGCGCGATCTTTCTTGCCCTGACCGATGGCTCGATCATCGCCCGACGTCCTTTTAAAGATGAATACGTTAACAAAAGCATTCAGCAAGGTCCGATTTTCAGTAATTATCTTCCTGGCGCACCTGTAGGTGTCGCGGTGGTTCGCGCGTCCGTAGATAACGTTGAGCGCATGTATGGTTATCGCCAGTTAGAGCGTTATCCATTGGTAATTGGTGCCGCCTTGTCCAAAAAAGCTGTTCTGGCTAATTGGACTGACGAGACGCGCAGAGCCGTTGCCATGGTGGCGCTGATGCTGTTGGGCATGACGATGTTCGGGCTTTTACTACTCAGGCAGATTCAGCACGGCATGCAGGCAGAGGCTGACCTGGTCGATGCCAAGCAGGGGCTTGAAAAGTTGGCCATGCATGACGGCCTGACCGGTCTCGCCAACAGACGTTATCTGGATACATTGTTGCCTGCCGAGCTGGGACGTGCACTTCGTTATTCTCATCCGGTCGGTCTGATCATGATCGATATCGACTACTTCAAGACGTATAACGATCTCTTCGGCCATCCAGGCGGCGACGATTGTCTGCAACGTGTCGCCAAAGCCATCCAGAAAAGCCTCAACCGCCCCAGCGATGTTGCTGTTCGCTATGGTGGCGAGGAGATTTCGGTACTTCTACCAGGAAGCGATCTGGATGGATCCGTTCTGGTTGCGGAGCGGATTCGTGAAAATGTACGAGAGCTCAAGCTGGCGCATCCTGGTAATCCAACCGGCTATGTAACGGTCAGCTGCGGTGTGCATGCGTATGTACCTAGTCGTGGCGATGAGTGTTCCGGCAAGAAACTCATCATGAACGCGGATCAGGCGCTTTACCGTGCCAAACGTGACGGCAGAAATCAGGTTCAGGCGAACCGTGAGCCTTTTCATCAAGCATAATCTGCATGCATAGATGAGATTTTGCTATAAGATTACAGCCTAGTTTATTGTTTAAATTGAACTAATTCTCATCTGTAAGGTCTTTGCGCAACCTAGTTATCTGTAGTTGGGCAGGGACCTATGCAACATTTACGTTACGAAGCCATTTGTGGAAAGATCCGATACGCCCTGGCGCCTCTTCGCTGCGTCTTTAAACAAGGTGAGGCGTACAGAACTTTCAGCTTCATGGTTCACGATAAGGAAAATGGCATCCTGTTCAGTTCCGAGCCGTTGAACAGTGCTTATTTCAGCAACCCCATCGTCTTGCATCATTACCTGAAGGACTTACGTGAGCGCCTGGCTGATCAAGGCGTTGCGCTCGCTGACTGGCAGGATTGCATTACGCTTGAAAAACTGGCGACATGGCGCAAGCGGGTATTACCCAAGCCAGGCCCCACCATGCGAGCTGCAACGTCCTGAGGTCAGTCGAATCGTCTGCCGTCTGAGAAGGGACGTATGTCCAGTCCTGGTTGCAAAGGCGGCTCTACATGATCAGGGGTCGGCTTTGGGCGTTGATAGTTTCTGGATTCGGCTATCAGCGCCTTGGCAGAACCGAGCAGCGCTTCAAGTTCAGTGTCGATCTGAATCAACCGGTCTATCAGATAACGTGCCTTGTCTGCGTATTCAGGATGAATACTGCCATCGAGCACCAAGGCCAGACGGCAAACCTCAGAGACATATGTCTGAAAGCGTGCTGAATCGATGGCCGCTACAGCACTGTCGATACGAAACTCGCTGGCATCCTTGCTGGCATGAGTGAAACTCAAGATGATCTTCCATTCCACAATAAATGTAGGTTATTAGATCACAGGGTTAATGGTAATGGCTAATTGCCTTTATATCATTTTGATCTAGGTTCCAAAGCGCTCAGATAACGCCTTGATGTTTGCACGTTTGGCTCACCCTAGAAGATTAAAGGCTGTTCAGCTTTTGTTTTGGTTGGATGGGATATCTTGAAACTGCAATCTCATCACCTCCTATGAGCTTAGTCAGCACCGTTAGAACCGCATTACTGACAACCCCGCCTCGGCGGGGTTTTTATTTGCCTTAAGAAAATCCAATGGTTACCGGCAACCCCGCAGGACCGGTTCAGGCTCCCGCGGGCTATCAGTGTCACCGATATTTAATGAGATTTCTCAGCGTTGTTGCCCAGAGCGGTCTCAAGCAGGTCTGCCTCACGCACGAGTTTGCGTAAGGTGTTGTCATTGATAATGTGCTTGCTGCGCAACTTGTAATACTCATGGCGCTCAGCTTTCAATGCTTCCAGACGGGTTTCACGCTCCAGCTCCCGGCGACTTTCCAGGACAGGTGTGGAGAGTTCGACATTATTGATTTCCAACCGCTTGTGGTAGTAGTCCATCAGTTGGAGCGTAACGTCATTGAACGCAATGATGATTTCTTCATCACCCTTGTGCTCGGCCAGTTTCTTGGCTTTTTCCTGACGGTAGCTTTCAATTCGACGAATAGCCGCTTCAGCGCCGCGAATGCGGGCTGTTCGCTCCTCTTCATACGCCTTGGTGTCCTTTGGCAAGTGCAGATTCCGAAGCACCAGGGGAAGGCCGATACTGCCGGCAATCAAGGTAAACACAATGACGCCGGTAGCCAGGAAGATAAGTAGCTCTCGTGCTGGAAAGGGAGTGCCATCATTCATTGCGACCGGTAAGGAGAGCGCTGCCGCCAAGGTTACCGTGCCACGGATACCAGCCAGGCTACCTGCAAGAATGACGCGCATCGATACCCTGGGTCTGGCTTCACGCCTGGATAGCAGGCGAGGCAGGTGGGCTGCGCCCAGAATCCAGACAAAACGCATGGCAAACAATGATAGGGAAATCAGGCCGACCAGACCTAGCAGCTTGAAGAATTCGAGCGTACCGCCATTCTGCTCCGCATAGTGCAGGGCACCCTCGATGATTTCGGGTAGTTGAAAACCTAGGAGCAGGAAGACCAGGGCGTTGAGCACAAACTCAAGCATGTCCCAAACGCTGCGCGTTTGAATGCGTGAGCTGGTCTGGTCCTGACGTTTCAGGTCCTTATAGTTGATGACCATCCCCGCGGCTACGGCGGACAGAATGCCCGACATATTGAAATGCTCAGCCACCAGATAAGCTGCAAAGGGCAGCAGAAGCAGTAGAAGCACGATTTGGATCGTTGAAGCTTCGCCCAGTCGGCGCTCGATCAGGCGCGTTCTGATGAAGTTGAAAACAAAGGCCATGGCCGCGCCGATGACGAGACCACCTATCGAGATCATGAGGAAGCCCACAGTGGCATCCATGATGGAAAACGCGCCGGTAAGCGCTGCCGCAACTGCAAACTTGAACGCCACAAGGCCTGAGGCATCGTTCATCAACGATTCGCCTTCGAGGATATGCATGAGCCGCGGCGGAACGGGGAGACGACCGGAAATGGCGGACACCGCCACGGCATCGGTGGGAGACAGAATAGCAGTGAGCGCAAAGCAGACGGGCAAGGGCAGGTGAGGGAATATCCAATGCACGACATAGCCGACACCAACCACCGTCATAAGCACCAGACCCAGGGCCAGCGCCAGGATAGGACCTCGCAGAATCATGAGCTCCCTTTGCGGGAAGCGTCGCGCATCGGCAAAGAGAAGCGGCGCAATAAAGAGCAGCATGAAGATTTCAGGCTCAAGTTCCACATGCAGACCGCCAGTAGGCCAGGCCAGCAAGGCACCAAATGCGATTTGAACCAGCGGTGTCGGAAGTACGGGTAGGAAGCGGGCAGCCACACCGGTTGCAGACGCTACCAGTAGCAGAATCAGAACGAGATAAACGGTATTCATGGGTAAGGCGAATCAACCTGCGGGAAAGGGTTGATGGCTAGTCAAACCGTCGAGCGGGACGAGGCGTATAAATGCTAGAGGGAAACGCAGGGAAGCATAACTACGGCAAGGTACAGCTTAAGGTGTTGAAGCCAGAATGGATTGCAGTCGAGACAGCCTTGACATAGCTTTTGGCTATAAGCAAGGCCGTACCGATTAGACTCTATTAGTTATTTATCGCGATGTCCATGAACGCATTGTCGCGTACGTTGTGGCATGGCCTAGACCTCTGCCTACCTTTTCACGCCTCTCTACCTTCGACTTTGCGGATGGTACAAACCGTATCGAACCAGGCCTGATTACCAATGAGCGGTTGTGGATTGATGGGAATAATTCGGTTCACGTTGTAACCGTTACCGCGGCCGCCCTGGCGTTCATCCCACCAGAGCGAGGTGCTTAGGTCATCCTGTTCTGGAGTCCCTCCATAACCCTGCTGGCCAAGTGTCGCTTCGGTATTGCGCTCGCCCTGACGTGCAAGGGCAGCGCGACCCGATACGAGATAGCCAAGGCTGTTGGATACCGCAAACACGCGAGGATGTATGCCCTGGGTTACGAAAATACGAACACGCTCGGAACCTACAGGCTCACCTGTCCCCTTATAGGCCTGGTCACCATGCGGGCCGCTGACCGGGCGGTAGGTGGTCAATTCAACCCAGTCGCCGGTTTTAAGGCCAAGTGACGCGGCAGTGGATGCATTGATCCACATGGGATTGTCATGGACGATTTCCGTCAGGTATTTCTGATTGGCTGTCCGGGCCTGAGTATGCACATTCCATTTGAAGCTGGTCAGGATGAACCGGTCTTCTAGCAGGCTCTGGTGCGCAGGAATAGGTATATAACTGGGCAGACCGTCATCGGTAATGCCGAGTGTCGTAGCGACCTTGACCAGCTCCGGACAGTACAGCTCGAATTTGCGAGAGGGTGTTTGGAAACCTCTGACTGCTGTGCGAATCCCGTCCTCTTTGATCATCAGGCCAATAGCACTTTCCTGGCCGGCCGCATTCGCCGTGTAGATGATCTGCGTGGCTTCGTCGACTCTCATGTTATGGAGCTGTTCAGGCGTGAGGCGACGGCGATGTACCTCGTAGCTTTTCGGAGCGCTTCGGTCGACGTATACGCCATGCTTTTTCATGTACTCGAAGCCATCAGCTTCTTCGCCAGCCGGTATGTTGGCGCATTGGTGTCGGACAAACGCCTCATGGTCACCAAACTGAAAGTATCTGGCCTGTTCCGGGCCGAGGCGTCGGCCGATATCAAACAGTACATCGGCATAGCTACGTGCCTCGCCCGGCGGCTGCACCATGGGTTGACGCAAGGTAACGAAGTGCTGGAGTTCCAGGCTGTTACGGGTATCAAGCCCCCAGCGCTCCAGGTAGGTCGCATCCGGCAGGATCAGATCGGCGTAATGGGCCATCTCTGAATAAACTACGTCGGAGCAGGCATGAAAAGGGATCAGGGATTCATCCTTGAGCACCTCGACCGTTGTCGAGCGGCCCTCAGGCCAGGTCATGGGGGAGCTGATCGTATAGGATAGATACACATCAACCTTGGCGCGGCCTTGGCGGATGTAGTCATACACAATCTGGCCCACCTTCATCTCCTGCCAGCGGTTGGCCAGTGGCCACTCGGGTGGATCTTCCAGATCCGTTCTCAGCTTCGGCTTGGGCGGCACAGGTTGCGGGTGCGGGTAGCGAGTGGCGCTGAGCTTTTCTTCCAGGCCATAGCAGTAACCACCCGGCTGGCCTACAGCGCCAACCAGGGCATTGAGCATGACCACGGCGCGTTCAGCATTGAGTCCATTGTAATGGGCGCCTGTCCCCCGGTTGGTAAACGCCACAGCAGCGGGGCGCTGGCGAGCAAATTCAAGTGCAAGGCGTTCGATGTCGCTGGCGGCGATCCCTGACTGCTGGGCCGCCCATTCAGGCGTGTAAGGGGCAAGGAAGGCATGGACTTCTTTCAGGCTCAGGTTGACGAAGTGCTCCATGAACCTGCGGTCGTATTCACCCTCGCGCATGATGACATGGCCCATGGCGAGTGCAATAGCACCCTCGGTACCCGGAAAAGGCGCGTGCCACTCATCGCTGCGGCCAGCAGTGTTGGATAGGCGAACGTCGAAGGTAACAAGCTTGGCACCATGATCGAAGCGGGCGGTTGCCACACGCTTGGCCAAATGAAGACCGCCCTGGTGGGCCTCATAAAAATTGGAGCCGAAGTTCAGAAAGTATCGGCAGCGCTCGGCATCGATGGACTCCCAGTCGGTGTCGCCCAGGCTGATGTAGTTGGCGCCGCGCTTGCTGGCCGAGCACAAGGCGCGATGGTTGAGCTGCACGGGTGAGCCTATAGCGCCTAAAAAACGCTTAATTTCCGCATCGATGCGAGAGCGTCCGGCATGCAAGGCGACCCGTTCGGGGTGCCCTGCATCGATACTGCGCTGAATGCGCGAGGCAATCTCTGTATAAGCTTCGTCCCAGCTAATCCGTTGCCATAAGCCTTCGCCCCGAGCGCCCGCCCGCTTCAGAGGATAAAGCAGTCGCTCGGGATAGTCATTGATCGTCGGCCCGCTCTGACCCTTGGCACAGGTCATGTAGCTACCCATGTTTGGATCGAGAGGGTTGCCACGAATCTTGACGACCTGGTTATCAATGACAAAGCCTTCGATACCGCATACGGTGGAGCAGTTCAGGCATACGCTTTTGACGCGTTTGGCCTGACTGTAGTCATGCCTGGTCTTGCGGGGCGGTGGATCCATGGCCAGGGCGGCAGCGACACCACCGGCACCAACGGCGGTACCTACGCCCAGATAGATGTATTCACCCAGTTTAAGCTGCGCGAGCGCTGCCATTCCGGATTTGATGAACGTGCGACGTTTCATTGATTCATGCTCGAAAAGGGACAGGACGCAAGCGTGTTCAGGTAGGCGTACCGAGCTCCGCCCACGTATCGATCTCGTAGGAATGCGGGTCGTGGTTGCGTCCGTGTGGCAGCTTGGTCTCGATGGTACGAGGCGCAACGCGATCCAGTCCTCGATAGAGCACTTGCGGCTGAGTGGCCTGTTCAGGCTTGAGGCTGGCCAGCTCGGCTCCGCGCTTCTGGTAGAACTGCGCGACAGGGCTTGCTGCATCGCTGATATCACCAAAGACCAGTACGCCGGTTGGGCAGGCTTCGACGCAGGCAGGCTGCATGGCCTGTTCCAGGCGGTGGCTACAGAAGTCGCACTTGTCGGCGACCCACTGGACCGGATCAATGTGCAGGGCGCCGTATGGGCAAGCGGTCACGCAGCTGCCCCAGGTATCACACGTATCCACGTTGATTCGAACAATGCCGTCCTTGCCCTTTTCGATGGAATGCGTAGGGCACGCCTTGATACAGGGTGCATCGGCGCATTGCATGCACAAGGCCGGAAGAAAGCTGCGCTGTGTGTGAGGAAATTCGCCTTGGTCGTGGTAATAGACCTTGGTTCTGAAGTGGCCAAGTTCCACTTGGTTTTCGACCTTGCAGGCGACCGAGCAGGCATGACAACCGATACAGCGCTCCAAATCGATTGCCATGCGCCATTGGGGGGAGATGTCCTCCATACCAAACCTTCTAGTGCTATTTATAAGTGATTCGTGCACCGGAACGTCTGGTCTGATCCAGACGAAACGGGCAACCGCAGTCAGGGCGGAAGCGGTAAAGATGGAAATTGTGGCACAGCTAGGCAGGACGTCAAAAAAACTGACGGCATAGCGCAGGGCGAAACAGGGTCTTGCGTGCAAGACCCCGTGGAGCAGTATCAGTAGTCCTGAAGCGTAGGACGGAAGAGAATCTCGTTGATGTCTACATCATCCGGCTGGCTCATGGCATAAACGACGGCTCGCGCGAAGGAGTCGGCCGGAATAGCGATTTCATAAAATTTGCGGACGTTTTCGGCGACGTCCTGCTCGGTGATGCTGTCTGGCAGCTCTGTAGCAACTGCGCCTGGAGAAATGATGGTGGTGCGGATGTTGTAGGGCTTCACCTCCTGGCGTAGTCCTTCGGAGATGATGCGTACGGCATGCTTGGTCGCAGAGTAGACCGTACTGCCAGCGCGCACCTTGTGTCCGGCTACTGACGACACGTTGATGATATGACCGGCCTTGCGCTCGGACATGTAGGGCAGTACCGCAGCAATGCCGTAAAGCACACCTTTGACGTTGACGTCGATCATGCGGTCCCAGTCTTCGATCTTGAGCCGCTCAAGCGGGGAGTGCGGCATGAGTCCTGCGTTGTTCAACAGGGTGTCGACGCGGCCATAGGTGGCGATGGCTTTTTCGACCAGTGCCTTGACCTGTGCACTGTCGGTGACGTCAGTCTTCATGGCAAGCGCCTTGCCGCCGTTGCCATTGATTTCATCAGCCAAGGCCTGGATACGCTCCAGGCGGCGCGCGCCCAAAACAACGGTTGCGCCCATCTGACTTAACTGTCGGGCCGTTGCCTCGCCCAGCCCGCTACTGGCACCGGTAATCACAACGATCTTGCCTTCAATGTTGTTGCTCATAGCCTGTCTCCTTGGGGTTTAAGCCTTGGATAAAGAACAACGCGAACGGGCATAGGTTCTATTGAAGTCTCCTACAGACCAGGGAAACAGAAGGCCGGTCGTTTGTTGCAACCATGGAACCGGTTTCTATCAGCGGCTTTCTGCTGGTGTGCTGCCTATAACTCGGTTATGTTTCCGCAACGTTGTGGTCTTACCTGAATGCTCTAGAACAGGATCTTTAAATGTTTCGCTCACGCTGGACGATGCCGGTCATCCTGATTTTGCTTCATGTTTATGTCGGCGTGACGCTGATTCCCCATCTGCCGCTTAACGATGTAGGGCAGTTGCTTGCCGCGCTTTTGCTGGCGCTGTCCTGCTACCTGGTGCCATTAGGGTTTCGCTCGCGCAGTTTGCGCATGCCCTGGCTGGCCTGGGCAGGTCTATTGGCTATGGGAATATTTTCCAGCCTGGCCGTGCTAAGCCTGTTGCGCGGTGTGCTGATCGCTGTGCTCATGTTATTTCCTGGCGCGCTGTCCGAGGCGGTCACAGAGCGCTCTGCCGAGGCAGTCGTAGGTCTGGTGCTGCTTTTCACGGTGCTGGGCGTCTTCAATGCACGACGAATTGCAAACGTCGTTGACGTTGAATTACCCATCGAAGACCTGCCGGAAGCCCTGGAAGGTTTTACGATCGCTCAGATCAGCGATATCCATGTCGGACCGACAATTCACCGGTCTTATATTTCTGCCATCGTTCAACGTGTAAACCGTCTTGAGGCCGATGTCGTCGCGGTAACAGGGGATCTCGTCGACGGCTCTGTAAAGCAGTTGGCCGAGCACATTCAGCCACTGGCCGAACTAAAAGGCCGTTACGGTGTGTACGTGGTGACAGGCAATCATGAGTACTACTCAGGTGCTTTGGAGTGGGTAAGCCACTTGAAACATATGGGGCTCAGGGTGCTGCTCAACGAGCACGTGGTGATTGCTCACAACGGGGCTGAGCTGGTGCTGGCGGGAATTACGGATTATTCCGCCGGAATGTTTGTGCCGCAGCACAAAAGCGATCCGCAGGCAGCGCTCCAGGGTGCGCCGAACAACGTGCCCAAGGTTCTTCTGGCCCACCAGCCACGCTCAGCAAAGCTGGCAGCCGAGGCGGGGTTTGATGTTCAGCTTTCCGGACATACCCATGGAGGGCAGTTCTGGCCGTGGATGCATTTTGTGCGTTTCCAGCAGCCGTGGGTGGCCGGTATCCATCGGCTGGGAAGGCTTTGTGTCTATATCAGCCGGGGCACAGGTTATTGGGGGCCTCCGATTCGCTTTGGCGCGCCCTCAGAAATCACCCGCATCCGACTGGTCTCTGCGCGTCGCTGATTACTTGTCGGACGTGGCGGTTGCTGGCGTAACCGCTGCATCCAGGAACAGAAGTGATCCGCTGAAAGACACCGCCATGAACAGGAACCAGGATACTTTGCGCAGCATCCAGATGATGATGTCGCTGCGGTTATCTGCACTGTTCAGCATCAGATGATGCGTTTTGAAGGGGTCGAAAAAACCTAGCAGGCCGAACAGTGCCAGCGTGCCGCAAAATAGGAAGACTAGCGCGAGTGCGTAATAGCGCGCGTTCTTCGAGGCGAGTAAGTTGTGCATGAAATAACCTTTGAAAAGACGTTGGATAAATAAGGCCCGGTCGGTCTTTTCAGCAACAATGCTGCGCTCTTGTTCAGGAGCGGCATGATTGATTTATCAGGTCTGAAAGCTCGATGCCCATATGCTCTATGACGGCACGGCTGTCCGATACTTGAATCGGGCCGTCGACGTACGACAGGTTCAGACCTGGTTGATGCCAGCCTAGGCGGTATTGGGATTGTTCTAGGAATAAGGGCGTTAACCCGTACAAGCGCAGCATGACGCTGAAAAGAGGCGTACCGGCGCAAAGGCAAATACGGTACGCATCATATGGCTGGCTCTTAATATAAGGGCAGAATGCTGGGTTTCAAATACCGCTGAACCAATTGTAGCCCTGATCTTCCCAGTACCCTCCTGGGTATTGGTTGGTAACAAACAACTCGCCAATATGCTTGGGGTTCTTGAAGCCCAGCTTGGTAGGTACGCGCAGGCGAAGCGGGTAGCCGTAATCGGGCGGCAACGGTGTCTTGCCAAAGTCCAGTGCCAGAAGGGTTTGAGGGTGAAGGGCAGTGGCCATGTCGATGCTGGAGTAATAGCGGTCGGCACACTTGAAGGCAACATACTTTGCCGTAGTATCAGCACCGATGTGTTCGAGAAAGGTTTTGAGCGGTACGCCACTCCACTGACCAATGGCACTCCAACCTTCGATACAGATCAGCCGAGTAATGTCGCTGCGCTGAGGAAGTCGCCGCAGCGCTTCCAGCGTCCAGGGCTGCTTCTTTTGTACGAGCCCCGAGACCTCAAGGCGATAATCGCTCAGGTCTACATCAGGAACGTTGTATTCAGGGTAAAAGGCGTTGAAAGGAAAGGGGTGAGTGATCTGGTCTTCCCGGTAGACCGGCGCCAGACGCTGGCCGCCAAACAACCAGGCCTGAACCCGATCATTCCAACGGGACAGGGCCCAGAGTACCTTGTCTACCTGATCGCCATCCTGCAGATTACAGCCGGTCAGCATGGCCATGGCGCCGACGGTAAGACCGGAGCGCAGGAACAGTCGACGCTGCAGGTTAACCACTTGCGTACGCTGCGCTGGCTCAAGATAAATTCTGGTTTTGCGCTCACTCATGATGCGTCTCCTTGACCCGACCGGTAATCATCGGAAGAAAGGTGCGAGGGACAAGCATGACGAGGGCAAGGTGGATAATCACAAACCCGCCGATCCCAGCCATGGCAAGGAAGTGGACATAGCGTGCCCGGTCAAATCCACCGAACAGAGTGGCCAGGGCCTGCAACTGTACGGGCTTCCAGATTGCAAGACCCGACAGTACGACCAGAGCGCCCATGGCCAGTACGAACCAGTACATCAGCCGCTGCACAGCGTTATACGTCCCCAGTCGATGGGCTAACCGAAAGCGCAGCGCATCCATGAGGTCCTGGCGAAAGGCCCGAGCGCCTATGGGCAACAAGTCCCGACGAAAGTGTCGGCTGGCGAGGCTGTACAGCACATAGAGGGCGCCATTAATCACCAAGACCCACATGACCGCGAAATGCCAGGCAATGGAGCCACCCAGCCAGCCGCCCAAGGTAGCCCAGGTCGGAAAGGCGAACCCGAATAGCGGTGAGGCGTTGTAGATACCCCATCCGCTCAAAAACATGCAGGGCATGGCAAGGGCGTTGATCCAGTGAGTCAGGCGTACCGGCCAGGCATGCACCAGCCGCCGCGTGGTAGTCGGATGCGTCATGGGTCATCTCCCGGTAGGAGGGTAGGCGCACCGCTCCGGTGCGCCTCAGCTGGGCTACATGGGTGGGGTATAGCCGTCTTTACCGATCGCAACGCCTTTGGCCGTCTTGCCATCAGCATCAGGAAACAACACGATCTTGGTTCCAGGCTTGAGTTCGTCCGCCTTGCCGGGTTCTACATAGGCAATCGGCACATCTTCAGGCACATGCAACTGCTTTTCGCCGCCCTTGTACTGCACTGTCAGGGTGCGGCCGTTGGCATTCTTGAGTTCTCCAACAGTACCGTTGGTCATGGTACCGGAAGAGCCATCAGCGTTTTCCCATCCGTAATGGCCTTCGCCAGTACCCCGCAGGCTAGCTTCAAATACGGTGACTTCCAGTGCCTTGAGGCTGCCGTCCGGCTGCGGAATGGCGGCGGAACCTACAAAGCTGTTGGGCTCGATTGCGTCCAGTTTGGCCGGAGAGACCAGGCGATAAGATGTCTTGTCAGTCAACGCAACCGACAGGTGCTGGCCATTGCGAGTGGTGAGGTCCAGCGTGTTGGATTGCACGGCATCTACCGTTCCGCGAACCGGCTTGACAGTCGGCATGGCGGCGCCGGCGGGCGTGGCGGCATGGACAAGCAGCGTGCTGCCCAGTAACAAGGTACCTAGGGCAGTGGATAACAGATTCTTGGTCATGGGCGAATCCTTCTGGGATAGGTTGCAGGAGCCATGCTCGCGCAGGGAAGGGGTCATGAAGATGACGGGCGAATGACAAAAATGTAATCCACCGTCGTCGTCGTGCTCGTTAGAATTGACTGATCGCAGGAGAGCAACTGTGCACCTATTACTGATTGAAGACGACACGAAAACCGGCGAGTACCTGAAGAAAGGGCTGGGTGAGTCCGGCTATGTAGTGGACTGGGCCCAGCATGGAGCGGACGGTCTGCACATGGCGCTTGAGCATCATTATGACCTGATCATTCTGGACGTCATGCTGCCTGGCATCGACGGTTGGCAGATCATGGAGGTGCTGCGCAAGAAGCACGACGTGCCCGTCCTGTTTCTTACTGCCCGCGATCAGGTACAGGACCGTATCCGCGGCCTTGAGCTGGGCGCGGATGACTATCTGGTCAAGCCGTTTTCGTTTACCGAGCTGGTGTTGCGCATCCGTACGTTGCTCAGGCGTGGCGTTGTCCGTGAGGTCGACCACTACCACCTGGCAGATCTGGAGCTGGATCTGCTCAGGCGGCGCGTTACGCGGCAGCAGCAGGTGATTACGCTGACCAACAAGGAGTTCGCATTGTTGCATCTGCTGCTGCGCCGTGAAGGTGAGGTGCTCTCGCGTACTCTGATCGCGTCGGAGGTGTGGGACATGAATTTCGATAGCGACACCAATGTGGTGGATGTGGCCATCAAGCGACTACGCAGCAAGATCGATCAACCCTATCCCATCAAACTTATTCATACGGTACGCGGCATTGGCTACGTCTGTGAGGCTCGGCCATGCGCATCCGAAGACAGCCCTCTCTAACCCTTCGGGCAACTCTGGCCTTTGCGGTTGTCGCCATGCTGACCGTAGGCGGCGTGGGCGTTTATCTGTACGGCTCGTTGAAACACACGCTACTGGAGCGCAGTGATTATGCCGTACTTGGGCGGGTCGACCATTTTCGCAAGCTGTTGAGGTATGACCTGAATCTTGCGGATCTGCAGCGCAATCCGCAGCTGTTCGAAAACATGCTGGGTAATGAGGATGATGTCTTCATCATCAGCCAGCAGGGGCAGTCTATCGTCATGGTCAATCCCAAGCAGGCCATACTGCCGGATATGCCTGTGGTCGGCAGTGACGAGTCATTGAGTCTGGATGACCTGCGCAGTGGCGTTGCGCCGAACAATATTCCCCTGCGCGCGGCGGCGGCTGAAGTCCGTTCCGGGGATACCTCGGTTCGTGTCGTGGCGGCTCATCTGCTGGTCAAGGAAATGGCCATGCTTGATACGTTCCGTGAGCGCATCCTGGGCGCCGTAGTGCTGGCGTTTCTGCTGACAGCTATTCTGGGCTATCTGTTGCTGCGCAGAGGGTTGCTGCCTATTCGTGAAATGGCTGCCCATGCCGCAACAATCACACCCGCGAGATTGAACAGTCGACTCGATCCCGCCAATACGCCCAAGGAGTTGGATCAACTCACCACGGCGTTCAACGGTATGCTGGATCGGCTGGCGGATGGCTATCAGCGTCTGGTGCAGTTCTCAGCGGACCTTGCCCACGAGATTCGCACGCCTATCGGTTCGCTGATGGGGATCTGCCAGGTTACGTTGCAGCAACCTCGCTCTCTGGATGAGTACCAAAGTGTGATCGCCTCCAATCTGGAAGAGCTGGAGCGTATTTCACGCATGGTGGAAAGCATTCTGTTTCTTGCCCGCGCCGATGATGCGCAGGCAGTACTGGATTACAAAACCCTGGCGCTTGCAGACGAGCTGGAGCGTGTGGCGGACTATTTCGAGGGGCTAGCCGAAGAGCGTGAGCTGCGGCTCAGCACTGAAGGCGACGGGAAGTTGGAAGCTGATCCGTTGATGGTGCGCCGTGCGCTGAGCAATCTGGTTGCCAACGCCATTCGATATGCGGACAAAGGTTCCGTTATCCATATCCGTACACTGCAAAAAGGACAGGAGCAATGGATCCAGGTAGAGAACAGCTGCCCTATGCTCGAACCTCGTCAGCTGGAACGCTTGTTTGATCGGTTCTACCGAGGTGATGCGGCACGGCATGGCTCGGAATCCAACGGGCTTGGACTGGCGATTGTAGCAGCCATCATGCGTCTGCATGGGGGAAGTGCAAGCGTCGAGCAGGATGAGCATCGGCACATTTGCTTTACCTTGCGCTTTCCCCATGTGGCTCCAAAGCGCGAGTCCATACTGACGGCACCTATGGCAAAAGGCTTACACGGATAGAAGTCGGTTGGCGCTAGGCCTGCATGCAGCATCTGCGTAATCTACACATATCGAAATGCAGCGCAGGAAGCGCTCATCGCACCTCAAGGACGACGACCACGCCAGGATGGCAACTTGACAGGATGTTGAGTAAGGTCAACGAAACCCCGCCAAGCGCGGGGTTTTTCGTTTGCGCTGAATAATTATGGGGTATTTATTTCGGCCGGTACATCTTGAAGAGCTGCGCTTCGGTAATCTCGAAATAGTCTGCCGGACCGCCCCCGCGCAGGATGGGCCGTGCGGCCGCAGTCTGATAGACCCCGTCGACCAGCAGTGACCTGTCGATATGTACGCCGACCACCTCGCCCAACACCAGCCAGCTTTCCACCGAATCCCCGGCTGCGGTTTGCAACTGGATCAGTTGGGTGAGCTTGCATTCGAAGGCCACCGGCGTTTCGGCAACACGTGGTACCGAGATCACGCGTGAGGGGGTAGTCGTCAACCCGGCCAGTTCAAATTCGTTGACCTCCGGCGCTACCGCTGCACAGCTGGTGTTCATCTGTTCCGCCAGTGCGCGTGTCGCAAGGTTCCAGCAGAACTCACCCGTCCGCTCGATATTACGTACGCTATCCTTATAGCCAATGCTGGAAAAGCCGATAATGGGCGGCACATAGTTGAAGGCATTGAAGAAACTGTACGGCGCCAGATTCAATTGCCCCTGCTCGTTGTGAGAGGAAATCCAGCCAATCGGACGTGGGCCGACGATCGCATTAAAGGGATCGTGGGGCAGATCATGGCCTTTGGCGGGTTCGTAGAAATGAACGTGTTCAGACATCGACAGCCTCTCCTGACTAGATGGTTACATACTGACACACACCAGCTCAGGGTGACGCAATGCCATTTGCTTTTCTTGATACAGAGTTCACCAGTCTTACTGCGCAAGCCAGACTGATTTCGCTGGCGCTGGTTGTTCCAGACGGCCCCGAGTTCGATGTTGAATTGCCGCAGAATTGGGACCTTGCAGACTGCTCTGACTTTGTCATTGAAGTTGTGCTGCCGCAGCTGGACCCTGTGCAGTATGGCATGAGTGTGCCGGACGCCAGGGATGCGCTATGGCAGTTTCTATCCCGCTTTGATGAGGAGGTCATCGTGTGCTGTGATGCGCCACTATGGGATTGGGAGTTCTTCAGTCAACTGGCATATCGCCATGGCAAGTGGCCTGCCAATGTGCGTAATGCCCCCCGTAACAGCTATGACCTGATACTGGACCTTGCCAGGGCCATTCCTGAAGAACAGGTGCCTCATCACGCACTGCTGGATGCGCGTCTGGCGGCCAGGCACTACCGCATTGCGACCAGCCGGGGCTAGGCCGCAACACGACCTAATCGCTACGCAAGCCAATATAGCCCGTTGTGAGGCGAGGTTATCGCCACTGCTTGATGCTCAACCTCGCTCCGGCGGAGCTGTTACCACTGATACGTTGCGCTCAACTGCGCCGTACGCTGCGAACCGTACCAGCACCACGAATACGAGTAGCAGGTGGTGATGTATTCCTTGTCTGTCAGGTTGGTCACATTCAGGGCCAGCCGCAGGTTATCGGTAGGGCTGTTGATAGGGCCGACGTCGTAATGAATGGCCGCATCAAACAGCGTATAGCCAGATACTTTTAACGTGTTGGCGGCATCGCCCCAAGAGGAGCTGACGTAGCGTACACCGCCGCCTACTCCAAGACCTTTAACCGGCCCCTCATGAAAAGTGTAATCGGCCCAGGCGGAAGCGGTATGGCGAGGCAGGCCGTAAGTGGTCGTGCCTTCCACGGGTACCTCGGGACCGTTTGCAACACCCGTCACCCCAGGGGCTCTGCTGGTGGTATTGTTGGATTTTGTGATCCGGTTGTCGAGGTAGGCGTAGGCGGCAGTGATGTCCAGATTGTTGGTCAGGCTGGCTTTGCCTTCAATCTCCAGGCCACGGGACTGGACTTCGCCATCCTGTACCTGGCAGCGACTGCCGTTACACAGATGGGTAGGGTCTGGGTCGAGTGTCGGTACGTTGGTCTTGCGCAGATCAAACGCCGCGATGGTGATAAAGCTGTTGCTCCCAGGCGGTTGGTATTTGATTCCGATTTCGTACTGCTTGCCTTCCGATGGCTGAAAGAGCGAGCCGCCATAGAGCGTGCCCGACTGCGGCTCGAACGACTCCGCATAGCTTACATAAGGTGCGAACCCATTATCGAACAAGTAGACCAGCCCCAGACGTCCTGTAAATGCTTCGCTGGACTGCAAACTTTTGGCTTTTCTGCCAGTGCTGAGGGTGAGTGTGCTATTGCTGGTATCTGCCCAGTCGTATCGTCCTCCCATTAGCAGGACCCAGCGGTCCCAACTCAGATGATCCTGTAGGTAGAGACCTTTCTGCTCACTGCGCTGAGTCGCGTCGGTGGAGAAGGCAGGATAGCGATCGATACCGGTATAGACAGGGTCGAAGATATCCAGGCTACTGCCTTTTCCATAACCGGCCTTGGTATCGCTGCTGGTGTTCTGATAGTCAGCACCCAGTAACACGGTGTGCTGTAACGGGCCCGTACCAAACTTGGCCTGGAGTTGGTTGTCGAGGGCGTAGGAGTCAATGTCTACATCGGTTGCAATGGTGCTGCGGCTCATCGTGCGGTAGTCAGCTGCCAGAACGGATGCATTGTACAAGCTGCGGTAAATGCCCTCGCTGCGCAGGTAGCGAGCGTTTTGCCGTACAGTCCAGGTATCGTTGAAGCGATGTTCGAACTGATAACCGAGTGAATAGTACTCACGATCAGACTTTTCAAACTCCTTGTCACCGTCGTAAAAGTCGACCTTGATGCGCCTGCCAGTTGGACTATGCAGTGCTGAGCCATAGGCGGGAATGGAGCCGTAGGAGCCCCCTTTGGGATCCCGCTGGAAATGGCCCAGCAGTGTAAGGGTCGTGTTCTCCGAGGGGCGCCAGGTGAATGACGGTGCAATAGACTGTCGACGTACTTCGGTGTGTTCGATCTGGCCATCCGCATCGTCATAAAGACCCAGCAGGCGGTAGGAAAACTCTCCTGCGTCGTCTAAAGGACCGCTGAAATCCAGCGTGGTCCGCTTCTTGTCAAACGTGCCTATCTGAACAGCGATTTCATGGTAGGGCGTATCCAGGGGACGCTTGCTGACCATATTAATCACGCCTGCCGGGCTGGATTGTCCATAAAGTACCGACGCAGGCCCTCGTAGTACCTCTACACGCTCCAGATCAAAGGCATCTTCCTGAGGAAGGGCATCCCGGCTGCCGGGCATGCGCAGCCCGTCCAGGTAACTGCCTGGTGAAAACCCTCGAATGGTCAACTGGTCCAGGCGCGAGGCGGTAGCGCCACGACTTTCCGGAATGACGGCCGCGGTGTAACGCAGGATCTGATTGAGGCTCTGCGCATCCTGAGCCTGCATCTGATCACGGGTAATGATCGAAATGGACTGCGGTGTCTCGATCAATGAGGCATCGGTCTTGGTTGCCGTAAGGCTGCGATTGGCGACATATCCACTTACCGGCCCTGTAGGACTTTCATCCAGCGATTCCTCGCTGATTTCGGTAGCGTCCAGTTCAAAGGCAGCCTCTTGTTCAGCCGCATTTATGGGTGAGGCAAGCAGGGTCACGCAGGCAACGATAGCGCAAGATGAAGCAGCAGAGCGGTACATACAAGTCCTTTGTAGATAAGCGCTTAAGCACAACCACAGCTAATAGCGCGAGGTGAGAGAATTTCTATCTACCTGATAACTTATATCAATTGAGAATTTGTATCAAAAAAGAAAATATCTCATTACAAATTAGCCATAAGGCTTTATCGACGTAACGGGATAGGATGAATGTGAGGTAAGGGCTAAAGAGGTCAAGCAGGCGGAAAAACGCTTCTCATCAGTGATTTTTACATGCTTTATGTACTGCTGCGCGATACATGAAAGCGGTGCAACCGGTGCGAATTTCTTTTGCCAAGTGGTGAAGGGGCGCTTCCAATAACCTTCAATAAGGAAAACCTGTGGTGATACTTAGAAACGCTCTGCTCTGTATTGGTCTTGGTAGCGTTGTACTTAATGCAAGCGCGCATGAACTCTGGCTTGAGCGGGATGCAAGTGGCCCCATACGTGTCTACCTCGGCGAGCCGGACGAGGGCGTATTGGAAACCGGCGAGACCATTGCTGCGCTGGCCCCTACCACTCAAGTGTTTACCCATGATCGAAATGCAACGGCAAAGGTTGTAGCACGTGAAGATCACCTGGAGGCTGCAGTAAACGAGCAGGGGGATGTTCGCAGTTATAACGATCAGGTCTGGAAACCTTGGAAGGATGAGCAGGGCCATTATACAGCCGCCTTGATGCACGCTCGTGCAGGCCGCACCGAGACCAAGGCATTGCTGGATTACGAACTCGTGCCTGCTGCTGCAAACAGTAACCGCTTTACCTTACTGTTCAAAGGCAAGCCGCTTGCCGAACATGATGTGGTTCTGTTCGATCCAAAAAATCAGGCGCTGAAATTGAAGACGGATAGTCAGGGCGTTGTCGATGTCCCTGCCAAGGAGAAAGGTCGGTTCATCTTGGCAAGTGGTTACCAGACGCCTGCGAATGGTTATGAAGTAGCCGGTCAAAAGATGGATAATCTCTATTACGGTACTACCACAAGCTTTATCGTGGATTGACGGCTGCACACTAAATGCACTGTTACTTCTCCGCTGCTTTCGCTAGTAGCAGCGGAGACACGTCGAACATTTAGTTAAACATGCTTTCGGGGCAACCCAAGCGGCGCGAAATGACCTGGGCTGTTTTTAGTAATTCCTGAACGTATTCGTCTTTGAGTTCTTCTCTGAAGCGAAAGCAGGGGAAGGAAACACTCATTCCAGCAACGACATGGCCGAAGCGGTCATGGATGGGCGCGGCAAGGCAGCGCATATTCTCTTCGAATTCTTCTTTGTCCTCACCGTATCCCTGGCTGCGGATAAGTGCCAGCTCCTCAAGGTAGGCCTCCAGACTCGACAGGGTATTGGCCGTACGAGGCTGGAAGGTCTCGCTCGCCAGGCGCTTGCGTACATCCTGCTCGTCGCGCCAGGCCATCAGTACCTTGCCAATGCCTGTGCAATAAAGCGGCGCACGCAAGCCGATCCGCGAGTACATCCGCAGGTTGTAGCGCGAGTCGATCTTGTGGACATAAACGATATTGTCTTCATCGAGAATGCCTAGATGCACTGTTTCGCTCGTAAGCTCATTGATGGTACGCATGCCGGGCTCGGCTTCACGTACTAGATCAATATGCGGCAATGCCTTACTGCCCAGTTCGAACAGCCGCACGCTGAGGCGATAACGATCCTCGCTGTCCTGTACGACATACCCTAGCGATTTAAGGGTCTGTAGAAAGCGGTAGACGGTGCTCTTGGACATGTCCAGCTTTTGCGCAATTTCTGAAACGCCACTTTCTTCAGGACACTGACCCAGCGCTTCCAGAACAGCCATGGTCCGGCTAACCGCGGTTACAGATTCATTATTGGTAGTGGGACTATCCATGCGGGCTCCTCTGCGAACGTTGTTAAGTGTATCTGAATTCCATTTCGAAACAGCGTTTCATTTCTCTTGACGTGCCTTGTTGAATCGCTACACTCGGTTCAATACAGGAATTGAAACCACGTTTCAATAATGCTGATGTAGGGGCCGCAAGCGTGGAACCCCGCTACAAAAACAAGAAGGCACCAGATGATGCAGGCTATTCCACAGCGGTATCTAATGCCCGTCCAGGCAGACGCGTATGTGACGAATCGGGTGGGGGGCTCCCTATGACGACCCTCTTCAAATCTTTGCCATCCCCGATACGGGTTGCCCTGGTTGGTGAATGCATGATCGAGCTGCAACGCGACAGCGCAGGCACGATTACTCAGGCATTTGGCGGGGATACACTCAACGCCGCGGTCTACCTGGCTCGGCTATGCCAGTCCACGGCCATTTCGGTGGACTATATAACCGCCATCGGTCAAGACCCGTTCAGCGAGGCCATGTGTCAAACCTGGCAGGCTGAAGGGCTGGGTACACAAAATGTGCGACACCTGCCTGATGCATTGCCTGGTCTTTATTTCATCCAGACTGATGAGCAGGGCGAGCGGCAGTTTCTTTACTGGCGTGGTGAGGCGGCCGCCCGACGCTGCTTCGATGGCCATGAGGCAGCGCAGACGCTGGCGGCCTTGCTCAACTATGACGTCATCTACCTGAGTGGCATCAGCTTGGCGGTGCTGACTGCTGAAGGCCGGGCACGGCTTCTCGAGACATTGGCCGAGGCGCGCATGCAGGGCACGCGGATCGTGTTCGATAATAATTACCGCCCCCGACTCTGGCCGGATCGCGGCGCGGCACAACACTGCTATCAGGCATTGCTGGCGTTGGTCGACCTGGCGCTGATTACCTGGGAGGACGATGTCGAGCTGTTCGGCTTCTCTTCACCTGAGGCCTTGTTCCGTACCTATGCCCAGTCAGGCGTTACCGAAATAGTCCTCAAGCGGGGGGAGGCTCCGTGTCTGATCCATACCGGACGGCAGGTTCTGACGATTCCCGGCGAGAAGGCGCAGCAGGTGGTCGATACCACCGCCGCCGGTGACTCTTTCAGCGCAGCATACTTAGCCTGTCGTCTGCAGGGCGGTAATCCTGAACAGGCTGCCCGGTGGGGTCACCGGTTGGCTGTCAATGTCATTCAGCACCGAGGCGCCCTGATCCCGCCTCCCGCCATGCCGGCAATGCCCGCGCTTTCGTATTCCCTAGCTGCCCAGGCTTGAACAATGAAGATAAGAGAAGCCCGCGTTATCGTGACCTGTCCCGGTCGTAATCTAGTCACTCTCAAGATTGTGACTGACGAAGGTCTTTACGGAATCGGCGATGCTACCCTCAATGGCCGTGAGCTGGCCGTGGTCGCCTATCTGGAAGAACATGTTATTCCTGCCTTGATCGGACGGGATGCTCATCGAATCGAAGACATCTGGCAGTACCTGTACCGCGGTGCCTACTGGCGTCGTGGGCCCGTCACCATGACGGCGATTGCCGCGGTTGACCTGGCGTTGTGGGACATCAAGGCCAAGGCCGCCAATATGCCGTTGTATCAATTGCTTGGCGGCAAGAGTCGTGAGCAGGTGATGGTATACGGGCACGCTACCGGCAAGGACATTGAGTCCTGCCTGGATGAGGTAGCCCGACATGTAGAGCTGGGCTATAAGGCCGTCCGAGTCCAATGTGGCATTCCCGGTATTCCCACCACCTATGGTGTAGCCAAGCGCGAAGGTGAGCGCTACGAGCCGGCAGACAGTGACCTGCCGGCCGAACACGTCTGGGACACTGCCAAGTACCTCAAGTATGTCCCCAAGCTGTTTGCTGCGGTTCGTGAACGCTTCGGTGACGACCTGCACATCCTCCACGACGTGCACCATCGCCTGACGCCTATTGAAGCAGGGCGTCTGGGTAAGTCGGTAGAGGAATTCAATCTGTTCTGGCTGGAAGACTGTACGCCTGCCGAGAATCAGGAAGGTTTCCGCCTGATCCGCCAGCACACCACCACACCACTGGCGGTGGGTGAAGTCTTCAACTCGATCCATGACTGCCGCGAGTTGATCCAGGAGCAGCTGATCGATTATATCCGTGCAACGCTTGTGCATGCCGGTGGCATTACCCATGTCCGGCGGATCGCTGATCTGGCGGCGCTGTACCACGTGCGTACCGGTTTTCACGGCGCAACTGACCTGTCACCGGTATGCATGGGAGCGGCACTGCACTTCGATACCTGGGTACCTAACTTTGGCATCCAGGAGCACATGCCCCATGAGGAGCGGATCGATGAAGTCTTCCCCCACGCGTATCGATTCGAAGATGGTCATTTCACGCCGGGCGAAGCGCCAGGGCATGGCGTAGACATCGATGAAGATCTGGCGGCGCGCTATCCCTACAAGCGTGCCAGTCTGCCGGTAAACCGCCTCGTAGACGGTACGCTCTGGCACTGGTGAATCATGCTCGACAATGACAACAACAGACGGGTACGCACAATGAACAAACAGAACCGATTGTATGCAGGGAGGCTGCTGGGTAACGCCGGTGCAGCCGTTAGGTCGATCCAGAGGAGTGGCAAATAATGAAAGCCTTTCAGGTACGGGCTCCCCATGAGTTCAGTCTGGCCCAGGTCGAGACACCAGTCGCTGCGCCAGGTGAGGTGGTGGTAGGCGTGGCGTATGCGGGTATCTGCGGTTCGGACATGCATATCATCCATGGGCAGAACGCATTCGTTCGGTTTCCACGGGTGACCGGGCATGAGTTTGCCGGTGTCGTTCAGGAGGTCGGCGAGGGTGTCGAGACGCTGAGCGTTGGCGATCGTGTGTGCGTCGATCCGGTCATCAGTTGCGGCACCTGCTACCCCTGTCGCATTGGCCGTTCTAATGTCTGTACCCATTTGCAAGTGATTGGCGTGCACCGCGACGGTGGTTTCAGCGAGCGCGTCAGTGTGCCAGCGGAGAACGCTCACAAACTGCCAGAGGGGATGCCGCTCAGCCATGCCGCCTTGGTGGAGCCGTATTCCATCGCGCTGAACGTGCTTGATCGCATGCAACCTCAGCCAGGCGACTCTGTACTGGTCTATGGCGCTGGCGTTATCGGGTTGACCATCGTGCAGATGGCGCGCGCCCTGGGACTTACCGACATCACTGTTACCGATGTGATTGATACGCGCCTGCAAACAGCCCGGGCGTTGGGCGCGACATGCACGATCAACGGGCAGGCACAGGATGTGGAGTCTGTCATGAAGGAGCAGACCGGAGGCGAGGGCGTACCGCTCATTGTAGATGCAGCCTGTATTCCTGCGTTGATGCCTCAAATAGTGCGGCTGGCGTCACCCGCCGGGCGGATTGGTCTTCTGGGTTTCAATGCAGCGCCCAGCGACCTGGTACAGCTGGAAATGATCAAGAAGGAATTGACGCTAGTAGGATCGCGGCTCAACAACCGCAAATTTCCACGGGTGATTGAGCTGATGGCGACCGGAAAGCTGAATGCGCAGGATCTGATCAGCCATCGCGTAGCCTTTGACGATATGCCTGAGGCCATTGATCTGATCGAAAGCCATCCTGAGCAGACGCGTAAGGTGTTAGTGGAGTTGATGCACGTGGCGGGTTAACTCGGACGGCCTTAGCCGTCTTTCCAATCGATACGCGCCCACCCGGGCGCCCTCACCGATAAATACAAGAAGCGGGAGGTTTCCATGTTTGGTCAAGGTCGTAGCCTGGTACTCGTCATGCTGTTTCTGGCGGGTGTCATCAATTATCTGGATCGCTCGGCATTGTCTGTGGCGGCTCCGTTCATTCAGAAGGACTTTGGGCTCAATGCCGGCGAGATGGGGCTGATCTTCAGCAGCTTTTTCGTAGGGTATGCAGCCTTCAACTTTGTCGGCGGCTGGGCGGCAGATCGTTACGGCGCCAAAACCACGCTGCTGGTAGCCATGGTGCTGTGGTCACTGTTCAGTGGCTTGACGGTGCTGGCCCTGGGCTTTGCCTCATTGTTCCTGATCCGCGTGCTGTTTGGCATGGGGGAAGGGCCGCTAAGCGTGACGACCAGCAAGATGGTGAACACGTGGTACGCGCCCGATAAGCGAGCACGCGTCTTGGGCGTTTCCATGGCCGGTACGCCGTTGGGTGGCGCCATTTCCGGGCCGGTGGTAGGCATCATTGCCGTCACCTACGGCTGGAAGGAGTCCTTTATCGTCATCATGATTATTGGCCTCGTATGGGCGGCGGTGTGGTTCAAGTTTATCAAGGCCAAGCCGGACGGTGCGGCAGCACGTGAAATCGAAGAGGGTGAACGGCTCACCGAGATTGCCAACGTGCCGACTCAGCCACTCCGGTATTACCTCAAGCAGCCTACCGTGCTGTTTACGGCGTTTGCCTTCTTCACCTACAACTACACGCTGTACTTCTTCCTGACCTGGTTCCCAAGCTACCTGACCATGGCTCATGGCATGAACGTGAAGGACATGAGCATCGCGACCGTCATTCCGTGGATTCTGGGATGCCTGGGACTGGCGCTGGGTGGCTTCGTGTCCGACTTCGTGCTCAAGAAAACCGGCCGGGTGATGTTCTCGCGCAAGGTGGTGCTGGTGGGGTGCCTGTTGTGCTGTGCGGTCTGCATCGGTTGCGCCGGGCTTGTTTCCACCATGTATAGCGCGGTAGCGCTGGTGGCGCTGTCTGTATTCTTCCTGTATCTGACCGGCGCTATTTACTGGGCCATCATCCAGGATACCGTACCGGCGGCACGGGTCGGTGGAGTAAGCGGCTTCATGCATTTCCTGGCCAATACCTCCGGCATCGTCGGACCAACCGTGACCGGTTTTATCGTCCAGTTTACCGGGGCATTTACCAGTGCCTTCCTCCTGGCAGGTCTTTTGACGGTTGTGGGTGCGCTGTGTGTGGCCCGTTTCGTCAAGCCTATTGCCCCTGTGCAGGCGGAGATGGCGCCATCGGTCGCTACGCCGTCAGTACTGGGCCGTTCCTCGTAAGGAGTTGCAGATGCAGTACACATGTGTAGAACAAGGGGCGCTTGAAGGATTCTGCCAGCAGGTCTTTAGAGCCCATGGTCTCGCCGCACCGGACGCCGAACTCGCTGCCCGAGTGCTGGTGAACTCCGACGCCCGGGGCATTCCTTCCCATGGCGTAGCACGTCTGCCGCGCTATGTGCGAGGGCTCAAGGCGGGCAGTATCCTGACAGATGCCAAACCGAAGCTGATTCATGAAACGCCGCTCTCGCTGGTGTTGGACGCCCAGGGCGGTATGGGCACCACGGTCAGCCAGCAGGCCATGGATGCCGTGATTGCCAAAGCCTGCGAGCACGGCGCGGGTTTCGCGACCGTACGCGATTCGAACCACTTTGGTATTGCCGCCTGGTACGCCATGCAGGCGCTGCCCCATGACCTGATTGGCATCGCCATGACCAACACGGCGGCACTTGGCGTTCCCACGCATGGTCGACAATGCATGTTTGGCACCAACCCGATCGCTTTTGCCGCACCGGCCGACAGGGAAAAGGCCTTTGTGCTGGACATGTCGACCACAGCCGTGACGCGCGGCAAGCTAGAAGTCTATGGCCGGCAGAACACACCGTTGCCCACTGGATGGGCTGCGGCACCGGATGGAGGCGATGCCCATGATGCCCCCAGTCTCCTGGAAAGCATGAACATCTATGCAGGCGGCGGGTTGCACCCATTAGGCGGTGCGGGCACCGAGTTTGGTGGCCACAAGGGCTATGGTCTTGCCGTGATGGTCGACATCCTTTGTGGCGCACTGGCGGGGCATGGGTTTGGCAGGCACCTGCACGATACGCCTGGGAGTACGGGGCGAGTGGGGCACTTTTTTGCTGCTTTTCGAATCGACCTGTTCCGTCCCGCGGATGAGTTTCGCCAAGCCATGGATCAGCTCTTGTCAGACCTGCGCACCTCGGAGCCTGCCGCAGGGCACGATCAGGTCTGGTACGCGGGACTCAAGGAAATCCAGGCCCAGGAAGCGGCATCGCGTGAGGGTGTGCCGGTTGAGACAGGGGTGATCGAATCCCTTCAAGCGCTGGGGGAAGCCTGTGGCGTTACTCTGGCAGGAATCAAGGAGCCTTCCCATGCGTGAAGTCGAGCGGTATCCCTCAACCTATCCAAAGCCGATCATCGGCATCGTGCATCTGGGCCTTGGTGCATTTCACCGAGCGCATCAGGCGGTCTACCTGGAGCGCACTCTGGCACGGCATGGTGGAGGCGAATGGGGTATATGCAGCGCCAACATTCGGTCCAACCGGGTACTTGTCGATCAGCTTCGTGCGCAAGGTTGTCGCTATCACGTGGCCGAATACCGCGACAGTGAGCACGTTGCCTTGCGGGAAATCGCGGCGCTGCAGGAGGTACTTTATGCCGGCGAAGACGGTGAAGATAAAGAAGCCTTGCTCGAACGAATGGCCGATCCGGCGACACGCATGGTAACGCTAACTGTGACGGAAAAAGGCTACTGCTTGAGTCCCGCCACTGGGCAGCTACGCGTAGATGACCCCAATATCGTCCATGATATTCGCACGCCTCATGCGCCGCGCACGGCCCCAGGTCTGCTGGTAGAGGCCTTGCGCCGACGTCATGCCCGTGGGATAGCCCCCTTTACAGTATTGTGCTGTGACAACATGCCGGACAACGGCCAGCGAACACGGCAGGCGGTAACGCAATTGGCGGCTGCCCAAGATGAACGACTGGCCGCCTGGATCAGTCAGGAGGTCGCGTTTCCCTGCAGTATGGTAGACCGCATTGTTCCGGCCATGACTGACGCCTCGTTCGAAACGTTGCGTCAGCTTGGGTGTGAGGACTCGGCAGCCGTTATCGGCGAAGCCTTCAGCCAGTGGGTGATAGAGGATCAGTTTCCTCAGGGGCGGCCCGACTGGGAGCAGGAGGGGGTGCAGATGGTAACGGATGTACGCCCATTCGAAACCATGAAACTACGCCTGCTCAATGGCAGCCATTCACTTTTGGCCTACGTAGGTGCACTGGTAGGTCATACCACGGTGTATGACGCCATGAATGATCCTGCACTGGTCAGACTCATCCGGCATTACATGAAGGACGAGGCCATGCCGACGCTGGAGATGCCGGCAGGAATCGACCTCAACGCCTATGCTGATGATCTGATAGCACGCTTTCGCAACGACAGCCTCCAGCACCGTTTGCATCAGATCGCTATGGACGGCTCGCAAAAGCTGCCTCAGCGCTGGCTCTCCGGCACGGAAGCACGGCTTGCTCAGGGAGGCGGAATCAGCTGCATTGCGTTTGGCGTAGCGGCCTGGATTGAGTACTGCTCCGGGCAGAGCAGCCAAGGGGCGCATGAGGTAAATGATCCGCTGCGTGACACCTTTGCTGAGTTGCATGCGCACCGGCAGGGAGGGGCACTGGTCGAGGCCTTTCTGGGACTTATGGACGTCTTTCCGGCGAGTCTGACCGAGCAGGAGGGGTTCCGGCAGGCCGTGCATCAAGCCTACCGTGTGCTGAGCACCCAAGGTATTGCCGCGGCGCTCGCAGAAGCGACGAACAATAATAATCACTGAGGAGCGAAGTCATGGAGCATACCTGGCGCTGGTTCGGCCCTAACGACCCCATCAGCTTGAGCGACATTCGGCAGACCGGCGCGACAGGCATCGTCACGGCCTTGCATCAGGTTCCCAACGGGGAAGTCTGGACAGTAGAGGCGATCAGTGAACGAAAGGCGATGATCGAGGCAGCTGGACTGACCTGGTCGGTGGTGGAAAGTATTCCCGTTCACGAGGATATCAAGCGAGGCTGTGGCCGCCGCGATGACTACATTGGCAACTACCAACAGAGCCTTCGCAATCTCGCGGCGTGCGGTATCGACATCGTCTGCTATAACTTCATGCCCATCCTCGACTGGACCCGTACGGACCTCGCATGGCCGCTGGAGGACGGCGGGTGGGCACTACGCTTTGATCAGGATGCATTTGCCGCGTTTGATCTCTTTATCCTCAAGCGTGAAGGCGCCGAGGCGGACTACACCGAGGACGATATCCAGCGGGCCCGTACCTATTTTGACAACCTGGACGACACCCGGCGCGATACGCTCGTTGCTACTTTGATTGCCGGTCTGCCAGGCGCTGAAGAGCACTATAGCCTGGATGATTTCAAAGGACTGCTTGCGACCTATGCGGACATCGACGCGGAGCAGCTTCGGGAAAACCTGGGCTACTTTCTCAAGGCCATTATGCCGGTGGCGGAGGCGGCGGGCGTACGCATGGCCATTCACCCCGACGATCCGCCACGGCCTCTTCTGGGCTTGCCTCGTATCGTGTCTACCGCACAGGACGCCCAATGGCTTCTTGATGCGGCACCCAGTCCGGCCAACGGGTTGACCTTTTGCACCGGATCCTACGGGGTGCGTGCAGATAACGATCTCGTTGCCATGGCTCGGCAGTTTGCGCCTCGCATCTATTTCACTCACCTGCGCTCGGTGAAGCGCGAGGCTGATCCGCGCAGCTTTCACGAAGCGCATCACCTGGCCGGAGACGCAGACATGGTCGGTGTGATCCGTGAGCTGGTTCTGGAAGAGCGTCGACGCGAACATGAGCATGGCCCCCGACTTCCCTTGCGGCCCGATCATGGTCATCAGCTGCTGGATGATCAGCATCGCCGTACCAACCCCGGCTATTCACTGATCGGCCGTCTCAAAGGATTGGCAGAGTTGCGCGGGGTAGAGCTGGCCGTGCGTCAATTACTGCAAAATTGACATTACCGTGAGAACGCCATGGAACTGATAACAAAAACAGGCGGGATCGATACCGCCAAAGCCGTGATTCGCCTCCACCCGCAGGACGACGTCCTCGTGGCTCTACAGCCGCTGCCGGCAGGGCTTGCCATCGTGGAGGAGCGCGTAACCCTCAGTCAGCCCATTCCCGCAGGCCACAAGTTCTCGGTGCGCCGGATTGATAGCGGGCAACCGGTGCGCCGCTATGGTCAGATCATCGGCTTTGCCACGACCCCTATCATGCCCGGCGAGCACATCCATGTTCATAACCTGGCGATGGGCGAGTTTGCCCGGGATTATGCTTTTGGAGAGGATGCCCACGTGCAGGCCTTTCCCACCGAGGGGCCAATGTTTCAAGGTATCGTCCGCCCGGATGGTCGTATAGCGACGCGCAACTACATCGGTATCCTGACCTCGGTAAATTGCTCGGCGACTGTAGCTCGGGCAGTGGCTGACTATTTTCGGCGGGATATCAATCCGGCCGCTCTGGCGCCTTATCCCAATGTGGATGGCGTCGTCGCGCTGACGCATACCTCCGGCTGCGCTGTGGATTCAGCAGGCGAGCCTCTGGCCATCTTGCGCCGCACCCTGGGCGGATATGCCGTCCATCCCAATTTCGCGGCGGTCATGGTGATCGGACTTGGCTGCGAAACCAACCAGATCGAAGGCATGATGGCGGCTCAGGGGCTGGAAGCGACCGCAACACTGCGTACGTTCACCATCCAGGATACGGGAGGTACGGCCAAGACCGTAGCCAAAGGCATTGCGTATGTGAAAGACCTCTTGAGCGAAGCCAATCGCATCGAGCGCCAGCCTGTGAGTGCCCGTCATTTGATAGTAGGCCTGCAATGCGGCGGCTCGGATGGCTACTCCGGTATTACCGCCAATCCGGCCCTGGGTAATGCGGTGGACCGATTGGTAGCCTGCGGTGGTACGGCTATCCTGTCCGAAACACCGGAAATATATGGTGCCGAGCATCTGCTGACCCGTCGGGCTACCAGCCGTGAGGTAGGCGAAAAGCTTATCGAGCGCATCCATTGGTGGGAAGAATATTGCCGACGCACGGGAGCGGAAATGAACAACAATCCGTCTGCAGGCAACAAGGCGGGTGGTCTTACGACCATTCTGGAAAAATCGCTTGGCGCGGTAGCGAAAGCCGGATCAAGTAACTTGATGGCTGTCTATGAATATGCCGAGCCGGTAAGGGCTCAGGGATTGGTATTCATGGACACGCCCGGCTATGACCCGGTTTCCGCTACCGGACAGGTTGCGGGAGGCGCAAATCTCATTGCCTTTACTACCGGACGGGGCTCGGCCTATGGATGCGCACCGGCGCCCTCGATCAAGCTTTCGACCAATAACGCCCTTTGGCAGCGTCAGGAAGAGGACATGGACATCAATTGTGGCGAAATCGCGACCGGTACGCTGACCATCGAAGCATCCGGAGCCGAGATTTTCGACAAAATGCTCAGGATTGCCTCGGGCGAGCGAAGCAAGAGCGAGCAGCACGGCTATGGGCAGAATGAATTCGTTCCCTGGCATATTGGCGCCATCACATAATCTGTTCGGCCGCACGGTGTGATCCTTCCTGTATCGGCACCGGCGTGTCAACCAACAGCCTGCCGACGCTGTCGTGTGAGGCATGCTGACGGTTGACCCCTTCAACCGCAGGGTCTATGGCATTCGGCGAGCGCAGCGTGCTGTTGTGTCTAGGGCGCATCGACTAATAACGCTCAAACGGCCTGCCTAATACCGGATAATTATGCCAACCCGAGGCTGGTACTGGACGCAGGACCGGCAAACCCTCTGGTTAACATAGGTAGGCCCTGGAGACACGATCGGCGGAATCGAGTGGAGCTCATCGGTAGATCCGCTCAATTCTCCAATCTATGTGTCGATCAACAATTCCTCAAATCAGAATCACACGTTGGCGCCTGATTTCCAGAAAAGCTGGAAGGGTGGTATGTGGTCCGCGCTGGATGCGACAACTGGCCGGATTCTCTGCCAAGTGCCTGCCACCGGTACCAATCCGGTGACGTCAAAATAGGCAGTCGGGTTAGGGCCGATGGCGTCGTCGCCGGGTCTGGTTTATGCCGGTTCGATGTCCGGTGACATGGTAGTGCTCGACGCAATACCGGGGCTACTATCTGGAAGTATGCGTCAGGTGGCTCGGTAGCCAGTGCGCCATCGATTATAAATGGTCAACTGTTCTGGGGCTCTGGCTATGGTCGCTTCAATTTTGGCAGGCCCTAATGACAAGCTTTATAAGTTCACGCCAGTCGGCTCCGCACCAGCTCCGCATTGATCAACGTACAAAGCCTCCTGTCTGACCGCAGGGGCTTTTCAGATGAGAGCGCACGGCATGCTTTAATGTTGGTTTATATCTATAAATAACATTAAATTACATAAATAAGTTTTTGATTTATAGCGATTAAATCTTCTATTCGATCAGATTTGAACAGCTCTTTACGTAGCTACCCAGTATTTAAAAACCGTTCACTTAACGTTAGATATAGGATCAATTTTTTAGTTTAAATAATTGAAATTTAAGGATAAAATGTCCGGTGCAGTAGTCTGCCAAATTAGGATCTAGTAGTGCGTAAAGTACCTTGAGAGGTCGAAGCGTTCTGTCTCGCGCTCGAATCAAGTGACCCTTCAGGTTAAAGGCCGTCGAGTCCGCCGCGTCGTGCAACAGGGACTCGCTGATTAACCAATACTCAATCAACATGGCGTCTTTACCACCGGTTCGGACAGCTTCATGAAAAACCGGCCTACGTTCATCGGTTGTGGCTATGCTGAGTAAGCGTGGCCATCTTGTGGTTGCGGATACTATTCAGGCATTAACTGTGCAGATCGTGTTCGATCACCTGGATATTTCACACCGATTTTGGCTGTTTATCCTTGCGGCTCGGTAGGCTGCCCAATGCTGTATAACCGGAGCTTGTTGGCAATGGTGGTATGGGAGACGCCAAGTCGTTTTCCCAGTAAGCGGCTGCTGGGGTATTGGGTAATCAGCTGTTCCAGCACTGCCTTTTCGAATCGACCAACGATCTGGTCAAGATTACCGTCCAGCGTGAAGTGTCCCAGCGGTTGTGGGGTACCGTAATCCGGCAGGCGTATGTGCTCAGGTTTAACTACCTTGCCTTCGGCCAAGGAAACCGCTTGAAAGAGTGCATTTTCAAGCTGACGCACATTGCCAGGCCAGGGGTAATGGCGTAGTCGCTCGAAGGCGGCAGGGGCCAAAGGCTTGAGCGGGCAGCCGATCTGGCGGCTGGCTTGATCCAGAAAGTGTTCGACCAGCGGCTCCAGTCCATCCAGGCATTCCCGTAAGGGGGGGATGTGCAGCGAAAGCACATTGAGGCGATGGTACAGATCCTGGCGAAATTCGCCTTGTACGCACAGATCGGACAGATCCTGCTGGGTGGCGCAGATGACACGGACGTCCAGGTAGACCTCCTCGTCGCTACCCACCCGGCGAAAAATCCCATCTTGCAGAAACCGAACCAGTTTGGCTTGAAGGCGCAGACTCATCTCACCCACTTCATCCAGAAAAAGCGTGCCGCCGGCGGTAAGCTCAAGCAGTCCAAGCTTGCCCTCTGGCCGAGCCCCTTCAAATGCACCAGCGCTGTATCCAAACAGTTCCGTCTCAGCCATCGACTCGGGCAGACCCGCACAGTTGAGCACCATGAAGGGGGCTTGACCGCGAGGGCTTGCCAGGTGACAGGCCCGCGCCAGCAGTTCTTTGCCGGTACCGGTTTCGCCGGTAATCAGCAGCGGCGCATCAAGAGGAGCCATGCGTCGCGCCTCCCGGACGACAGCAGCCATGGACCTGGAGCTTTGGAAGATGCTGTCAAACCCTCGAAGCTCCTGCTTGCGTACCTGATAGATACGCTCGCCCACCTGGTCGGCACGGTGCAGCGTCAGTACGGCGCCCGCCAGGGCCTCGCTGTCGTCATGCCCGGTCTGCAGGGGGGTAATATCGGCGAGAAAGACATCGCCCTTGATCTGAATACGCAGACCGTTGAGCCGGGATTTGTTGGCACGAACCAGCTCAGGCAAGTCCAGCTCATCCACATATTTTGAGAGTGCCATCCCGGGCACCTCGTCCACTCGGGCACCCAATAGCTGTGCTGCTGCGCGGTTGGCTGCAACGATATGGCCAGCCATATCAATCGACAGCACGGGAAACTCCAACGCGCCGAGCAGCGTATTGAGTTCCAGGTGGCGACGCTCGCTGGGCATGAGGCTGATACGCCAGATATCGAACACACCGGGGATGGCCGCGAGCTTGGGTCGCAGTGCCTGGAATTGCAGATTGATCAGATTAGGGCAGTAGAGATAGACCGTATTGCCTTGGTCGCCTCCCACCTCGCCACGGGCCACGTTGATCCCGTAGTCAGCCAACAGATTGAGCATGTCGCGCAGAATGCCTACGCGGTTCTGACACAAAACTTTGATTCGCATCGAGCAGGCCCATTGTTGTGATTATGGCGGGCGGTGCAGCCGAATTTTTCAATGGGCCGCAAATTGAGTGTCAAGAATATGTGCCAGATAGGCCTTTTATCAAGTAAACCACACAGCCTGAAGTGAACCCTTAACAGTTTGCTGTAAAGATTTTCTTACGAATTATCCAGGCAACATATGCTGCCTTGATCTTTTACCCTTATACACACAGACCGCCTTCGCGCTATTGCTAGAGCCATACAACAAGACCCAGCGGCATCCGCCGTCAAGGAGGCTACATGAAAGGTACGCAGTACGTGGCGAGAAAACCGGATGAGTCTGGTTTTATTCATTACTCGGATGACGAACACGGTGTATGGAATACGCTGATCACCCGGCAGTTGAAGGTGATTGAAGGCAAGGCCTGCCAGGAATACCTGGACGGTATTACCCAGCTTGATCTGCCTATGGACCGCATACCTCAGTTGTCCGAAGTCAACCGCGTACTGGAACGCACCACGGGCTGGCGCGTGGCACAAGTGCCAGCGTTGATCCCTTTCGAGACGTTTTTCGCCTTGTTGGCTAGCCAGCAGTTTCCAGTCGCCACGTTCATTCGAACCCGGGAAGAGCTGGACTACTTGCAGGAGCCCGATATCTTCCATGAAATCTTTGGCCATTGTCCGCTGCTGACCAATCCCTGGTTTGCCGAATTCACCCATACCTACGGCAAGTTGGGGCTCGCTGCCTCCAAGGAAGAGCGCATCTTCCTGGCGCGCCTGTACTGGATGACCATTGAGTTTGGACTGGTGGATACGCCGATGGGACGTAAGATCTATGGAGGCGGTATCCTGTCATCGCCCAAGGAGACGGTGTATTCGCTTTCGGCCGAACCGGAGCACCTGCCGTTCGACCCCATCGAGGCCATGCGTACCCCGTATCGAATCGATATTCTGCAACCCGTCTATTTCGTGTTGCCTGAACTCAAGCGGCTATTCCAGGTCGCTCATGAAGACATCATGGGCATGGTTCGCGAGGCCATGCAGCTCGGGCTTCACAAACCCCGCTTTTCGCCCAAAGCAGCCTGATATTACAAGGAGAAGACATGACTGCTACCGCTCTGAAACAAGGCCACTGCGAAGCCTGTAGCGCCGATGCCCCCAAAGTCAGCGAAGAAGAGCTGGCGGAGCTGATTCGGCAGATTCCGGACTGGAGCATTGAAGTGCGTGACGGAATCATGCAGCTCGAAAAGGTCTTCCGCTTCAAGAATTTTCGCCATGCGCTGGCGTTCACCAATGCCGTTGGCGCTATTGCTGAGGAAGAAGGGCATCATCCCGGCCTCTTGACCGAATGGGGCAAGGTGACGGTGACCTGGTGGAGCCATTCGATCAAAGGACTTCATCGCAACGATTTCATCATGGCGGCCCGCACGGACGAGGTGGCGGCTACAGCGGAGGGGCGCAAGTGAGCCATTTTAAGACGGTCGACTGGGTAGCCGGCGACCCGATCATGGGGCTGCTTGAAGCGTTTCGAGCCGATCCTAACCCCGCCAAGCTGGATCTGGGCGTAGGCGTATATAAGGATCGGCAAGGCCTTACTCCCATTCCCAAAGCCGTCAAACTGGCGGAGCAGGCATTGATTGGCAGCGAACAGACCAAAAGCTATGTTGGCGGCCACGGCGATGTGAGCTTCGGGACCTACCTGCTGCACCTTGTTCTAGGTGCACATAGCGCGGTGATCGATGACAAACGGGCCGGCTGTACCCAGACCGCCGGTGGTACAGGAGCCCTGCGGCTAACAGGGGAGTTCATTGCGCAGTGTCTGCCAGGCAAGGGCGTCTGGTTGAGTCAGCCAACCTGGCCGATTCACGAAACGCTGTTCAGGGCCGCCGGGCTCGCCGTGCAGCATTACCCCTATGTGGGGGCAGATAACCGTCTTGATGTAGCCGGTATGCTCGAAGCCATGCGGCAGATTCCCAAAGGTGACGTCATCCTGTTGCACGCCTGTTGTCATAATCCGACTGGCTTCGATTTGAGTCGGGCCGATTGGCAGCAGGTATTGGGGATCGTAAAGGAGCGCGAGCTGCTGCCCTTGTTCGACTTTGCCTATCAGGGGTTTGGCGACGGGTTGGAAGAAGACGCCTGGGCTGTCAGGTTATTTGCCCAGGCGTTGCCAGAGCTTTTGATTACCAGCTCCTGCTCGAAGAACTTTGGTCTGTACCGTGAACGTACGGGAGGGCTGATCGTGGTGGCGGAAGATGCAGATCGTCTTCTGGCCATACGCAGCCAGCTCGCCTCGATTGCCCGTAATCTTTGGTCTACGCCACCTTCCCATGGTGCGGCGGTCGTGGCCGAGATCCTGGGTACTGCTTCATTGCGCACAATGTGGGAGGAAGAAGTCAATGCCATGCGCACGCGTATCACGAGCTTGCGCAAGGGACTGGTCGAAGCACTGATCCCCTTTGGCTTGAACGAGCGCTTTGCTCATATTGCCGTGCAGCGCGGTATGTTCTCGTATACAGGACTCACCGCTGAGCAGGTCGCACAGCTCAAGGCGCGTTATAGCGTTTATCTCGTCAGTAGCGGCAGGGCCAATGTCGCCGGGCTGGACGAGAGCCGGCTTGATGAGCTGGCACGTGCGATTGCCGAGGTCTCTCGGTAGCGGAAAAGCCGGCAATCGCCGGCTTTTCTTTCAGAACGTGCCCTGGTAATGCCCACCATCGAGCAACACGTTCTGGCCGGTCATGTAACTCGCATGTTGGCTGCATAGAAAAGCACACACCGCACCGAATTCATCTGCCGTGCCGAAGCGTCTGGCGGGGATCGTCTGTAATCGCTGCTGAACGATATCTGCTACCGGCTTGCCAGTGGACTGTGCAGAACGCTCCAGCGTGTTCTGTAGCCGATCGGTATCGAAAGAACCTGGCAGAAGGTTGTTGATCGTAACGTTGCGCTCCGCCAGACGAGCCTGACGCGCAAGCCCGGCGACAAACCCCGTCAGGCCGCTGCGTGCGCCATTGGATAATCCTAGAATATCGATAGGCGCCTTGACGGCAGAGGACGTGATATTCACGACACGACCGAATCCTCGCTCCGCCATGCCATCAACGGTTGCCTTGATCAGCTCGATGGGCGTCAGCATATTGGTCTCGACGGCGCTCAGCCAGTCCTCCCGCGTCCAGTCACGAAAGTCTCCCGGCGGAGGTCCGCCTGCGTTGTTCACAAGGATGTCGACCTGTGGACATTGAGTCAGGAGTGCCTGTCTGACGTTTTCATCACTGATATCGCCTGCGACACAGCGGACCTCAATAGCAGGATTGAGCGAGCGTAGAAATGTGGCGGTCTCCTCCAGTGCTTCAAGGCCGCGTGCATTGATTACCAGGTTGACGCCTTCCTGAGCTAACGCGCTGGCACAGCCTTTACCCAGCCCCTTGCTGGCAGCACATACCACTGCCCAGCGTCCCGAAATGCCTAAATCCATTGCTCTTCCTCCGGTTGCGAACACGCAAGATCGGAGCATTAGGCTACAGCGGGAGGGAAAAGTTGATACAGAGGAGGAGCCTGGACCCTTACGGGTCCAGGTGTCTGGCTTAGTCAGCCGAAGTGGCTGCCAGCGAAGGTTCTGCGGCGTTGGCGTCCGGCTTACGCTTGAGGCGATAGCACGCCACCATGATGACCAGCCATACCGGAATGGCGTAGACCGAGATATTGATGCCGGGAATCAACAGCATGGTGCCCAGGATGAAGACTACAAACGCTAGGCACAGGTAGTTCCCATAGGGATACCAGAACGCCTTGAACGCCGTGCTGACACCCTGGCGCTTCATCTGCGCACGAAACTTCAGATGCGCCAGGCTGATCATCGCCCAGTTGATTACCAGCGTTGCCACTACCAGCGACATCAGGAGCTCAAGCGCCTGCTGCGGCATCAGATAATTGACAACTACCGCCAGGAAGGTAATAGCGGCCGAGAACAGAAGGGCACTTACCGGTACGCCGCGAGCATCGACCTTGGCCAGGAAACGAGGCGCATCGCCTTGCTCAGCCAGACCCAACAGCATGCGTCCGTTACAGTAGCAACCACTGTTGTAGACGGACAACGCTGCGGTCAGTACGACAAAGTTCAGGATGTGGGCCGCTGCATCACTGCCAATCAGAGAGAAGATCTGGACAAAGGGGCTACCGCTGTACGCATCGCCGGAGGCAGTCAGCGTCTGTACCAGCGAATCCCAGGGCTTGAGTGAAAGCAGAATGATCAGGGCGCCGACATAAAAGATCAGGATACGGTAGATTACTTGGTTGATGGCTTTGGGGATGACTTTCTTGGGCTCCGAGGCTTCGGCGGCGGTAAAGCCCAGCATTTCCAGGCCACCAAACGAGAACATGATGATGGCCATGGACATGACCAATCCCTGAATGCCGTGGGGGAAGAAGCCGCCATGCGACCACAGGTTGCTGACAGAAGCCTGTGGGTCACTGCCACCGATAAGCAGGTAAGTTCCCAGCAGGATCATGCCGATGATGGCAACCACTTTGATGATTGCAAACCAGAACTCGGCCTCGCCGAACAGTTTCACATTGGCCAGGTTAATGGCATTGACCAGCAGGAAAAAGAAGGCGGCGCTGGCCCAAGTGGGTATCTCCGGCCACCAGTAATGAATGTACTTGCCAACCGCCGTCAGCTCGGACATGCCTACCAGGATATAGAGAACCCAGCAGTTCCAGCCTGACAGAAAGCCGGCAAAGCCTCCCCAGTATCGATGAGCGAAGTGGCTGAACGAGCCGGCTACAGGTTCCTCGACAATCATTTCGCCCAGTTGGCGCATGATGAGAAAGGCAATAAATCCAGCCAGGGCATAGCCCAGGATCATGGAAGGGCCGGCCGACTGCATGACGCCTGCCGAGCCAAGAAACAAACCAGTACCAATAGCGCCACCCAGGGCTATCAATTGGATATGGCGATTTTTCAGGCCACGTTTGAGTGTACCCGATTGGGTGTTACGACCAACCATTTAAACGTCCTCACGCAAGGTGTTGTTATTGTGCGGTGTGAAGCGTGTCTATGCGAAGGCCAAACTAGGTAAAAATGTCGCAGGTACTCCGCCTTTTATCGGTTGAAGCACTCTTTTGATGAGTACACCTGTGATAGGTAAGGTTAATCGAGGCGGTTTTAGAGCTAGAAAGCAGGCAGTCTACGTTCAGGATCATGCGTCACCTTTTATTGTTGTATGTGACGGAGCGGACGTACCGGAGAAGCGGTAATGGAATGTCCTTTCCAGTAGGCCTATATGAGCCGAAGCCAGCACAAGTAACAACCCCGGCCTGAAGGACCCGGGCTGTTGCTGTGGGATAAAGTGTCACGTTTTTCTGACAGCCGTGCCAACATCCACGGTTTGCAAGGCTTGCTGTAAAGGTTTCTTGACGAGCAGATCACTAGTAGTGGACTAACGCCTCAGTCAATCAAGCGGCCAGGGGCAGCGTGAAATGAAAGGTGCTGCCTTGTCCGGGATCGCTCACGACCCAAATTCTACCTCCATGCGCTTCCACAATTCCCTTGCTAATGAATAGGCCCAGCCCGGTTCCCGTTGGGTTGCCTGCCTTGACGTGCCAGTAACGATCAAAGATGTGCTCCAATTCGTCATCGGAAATGCCTATGCCGCTGTCTTTGATGGAGAAGCAGGCGTGGCTACCCTCACGCGTCACGGATATTTCGATACTGCCACCAGCAGGCGTGAACTTGATACCGTTACTGATCAGATTCGATAGCACCTGAAAGAGCCGCTCGGCATCGGCATTCAGGATCACGTCGTCTTCTACATGAATCTTGAGCTGAATGGATTTGGTTTCGGCGAGCGACTGCAAGAGTTGCACCGCCTGGTGGACCAGACTGGAAGCATCATGGGGCTGAGGTGAAATCTGAAAGCGGCCCGATTCAATCTTGGACAGGTCCAACAGGTCGCCAATCATGCTATTCATGCGTGTAGCGACCGTTTGAATGATATTGATCGCCGACAGCAAGCGCTTGGATGATTCACGTTGATCGCCCACGATCATCCGCTGCATAAGGCCTGCCTGCATGGTCACAATCGTCATGGGATTACGCAGGTCATGGGAGACTACTGCCACAATCTCGTCACGGGCACGTACGGCCTCGCGTTCGCGGGCGACCTGAAGGGCCAGATCAATTTCTATCGCTGAGCGGCGCAAGTCCTTGACGGCATAAATATCTCCAGGAAGCCAGCGCTTGGAGCGTCCACGTACCTGTTCTCGCCAAACGGCAAAGCTGCGCCGCGGATGAGGACGCAGCTGACCGGTCTCTGGGTCCGCTTCTAAGGGTTTATTCGGATTACCGCTCCATTTGAGGGTTTTGACCAGCTCTGGTCTGAACCACAGCACCATATTGGTGACTGGCTTGGGCAGGGTAATAGCCATAAGGCCGCTACCCAGGTGCGCATAGGCAGAGGCATCAGCCAGCTCATTGGGCAGACAGCGCGTATGGAAAATCCCGCTCTCGCCAAGTTGCAATTCAGCCCATTGGGCAAGCGCCCTGATTTCAGCATCACTTGGGCAATCCCCCACAGCCAATACGCGCTGATCGACCAAAATGGCAGCGCCACTGGCATCCGCAAGCGCCAGAAGATCGTCCCCTTTGTACATCAGCCCGATCAACGCCTCATCTTCAGCCGAATGCATGGCTTCCACCAGGCGAGAAAGGTATTCCTGCTTGGCTTCACGCTGCTGTTGGGCATCCCGCTCTTGGAGCGCATTGATCTGGAGCGACGTTAACTCGCCAATTGCCTGGCAAGCGGCACGAATTCGGTAGGGAAGGTAATGGGGCTCCCTATGACCGCAGCTGATCAGGCCCCATAAGGAATCGCCCTGCATAAGCGATACACTCATTGACGCCCGCAAGCCTTGATAGCCAATGTATTCCCGATGCAGCGGCGAAACACTGCGCAGGATTGCACAACTAAGGTCTACCGGCTGGCCTGTCTCGCTTCTGAATGGCGGAAGCAGGGGGGCCGGCTCATAGCGAGCATCGGGAATCAGGCGAATCCAGTTATGCTCATAGAGCTTACGGGCCTGGGCCGGTATATCAGAGGCAGGAAACCGAAGCTCGAGATAGGGATCTACCTCAGGATCTCGTGCCTCTGCCACCACTTGGCCGTCACCTTCGTTATCGAATCGGTAGACCACAACGCGGTCGAAGCCTGTCAGGGCTCTGACCTCCTCGACTACCACTTGCTGCAAATCCGCCAACGTGCGTACTTTTTGCAGGCGACGCAACGCGCGTGAATTCAGAACGCCGTCAGAAGGCGAAGTGGGTTGAGCACGCTCCAGTTCGAGAAAGATCAAGCCATCATGTTGATGCAGCAGACCCTCGTATTCGTGGCCCCCGACCGTCAATAACAGCGGATTGACCTCGTCGAAATGGGGCTGCCGGAGCGCTTGCTCGACCTGCGACAGCGCTTGAGCATTCAGGATCTTTGCAAGAGGCTGTCCAAGTACCGCATCCGCTTTGCAGTCCAAAAGCGTAGGGAGGTTGGCGCTGATGTGCTGAACGCGAGTATCGGCTTCTCTAAAAGCAATCAGATACCCATGAGGCTGAATAGCGCCTGGAATATGAATAGGCTCGCTCTCACAGCGTATGGGGTCGGCTTCGCGTTGATCGTGGCCAGTCATGCCGAATGTAAACTCCTTCTAATCCAGAGCTGTGCAGTCAATAACTGCCACTTCGTCTGTTATAGATGTGACTGCATTTGGCCTTGATCGTTTGATCAAGGTGTCGAAGCGGTAGGCACCCCTAGGGTGCATGAACGGTCAGAAACTACTGAGAGTGGCAGGGTGGAGCAGGGTTATGCAGCAGATTGACGTGGTTGTGGTAGGAGGAGGGCAGTCCGCGCTGGCAGTTGCCTATTTCCTGCGCCGTACGTCACGTTCATTCGTGTTGCTGGATGCAGAGCAGCATCCAGGTGGTGCCTGGCAACACGGGTGGGATTCGTTGTATCTTTTCTCACCGGCCAGCTCCAGCTCCATTCCTGGTTGGCCCATGCCTCCTACCCACGAAGAAACGCCTTCGCGTGACCATGTCCTGGATTATCTGACCCGGTATGAGCAGCGTTACGGGTTTCCCATCAGGCGTCCTGTCTGGGTAGAGAGCATTGAGTCACGCCCGGACGGCTTGCTGGTCAAGGCTGGCGCAGAGGCATGGCTAGCCCAGGCGGTAGTCAGCGCAACCGGAACCTGGCGACATCCCTACACACCTCGTTATCCGTGCCAAACACTGTTCAGCGGACAGCAGATTCATTCGGCACAGTATGTCAATGCCGAGCCTTTTATGGACAAAAGCGTATTGATTGTCGGAGGGGGCAATTCAGGGGCTCAGATCCTGGCTGAAGTATCCAGGGTGGCAGAGGCTCATTGGATTACCCTGGCGGATCCACAATTTCTACCGGACGATGTGGATGGATATGTCTTGTTCGAGCGAGCAACCGAGCGCTGGAGGGCGCAGCAGGAAGGCCGCGTCTGGGATGAGCCCGCGGGTGGGCTGGGCGATATTGTCATGGTTCCCAGCGTGAAGGAGGCAAGGACACGAAGCGTATTACGGGCCGTGCGGCCATTCGAGCGCTTTACTGAGAGCGGCGTAGTCTGGTCCGACGGACATGAAATTGCAGTAGACGCGGTAATCTGGTGCACGGGCTTCAGGCCTGCGTTGACGCATCTGGAAGCGCTGGGGCTAGTCGAGCCGGATGGACGCGTTCAGGTTAACCGCACTCGTTCGGTCAAGGAGCCCCGTGTGTGGCTCGTGGGCTACGGTGAGTGGACCGGTATGGCATCAGCAACGCTGGTAGGCGTCACCCGAACGGCACGGAGCACCGTTCAGGAGATTGAAGTCTATCTCGATCAGAGGGAGCGTTGATTGACGCGCCGGGACAGTGCCTCGGCAGATTCCTTGCGTTCCGAGTAACGATCTACCAGATACGTCTGGCGCCCACGGAGCAGGAGCGTGAACTTCATCAGTTCTTCCATGACGTCCACCAGGCGATCGTAATAGGGCGAAGGTTTCATTCGTCCTGCCTCATCGAATTCCAGAAACGCCTTGGGTACCGAGGACTGATTTGGAATCGTGAACATCCGCATCCAACGACCTAAAACACGCAGCTGATTCACGACATTGAAGGACTGCGAGCCTCCGCAGACCTGCAGAACAGCGAGGGTCTTGCCTTGGGTAGGGCGAACCGCACCCATGGCCAGCGGAACCCAGTCGATTTGTGCTTTGAAAACGGCGCTCATGGAGCCGTGTCGCTCAGGTGAGCACCATACCTGACCTTCTGACCATTGCATCAATTCCCGCAGCTCAATGACTTTCTCATGGGTATCGGGGGCATCGTCAGGCAAGGGGAGACCTGAAGGGTCAAAAATTTGGACGTCGGCGCCAAAATGTTCGAGCAGAAGAGCAGCTTCCTGTGTCAGGAGTCGGCTGAAGGAGCGCTCTCGGTTCGATCCATAAAGCAACAGGATCCTGGGCTTATGGGGCAGGGGCTGCTGACTATCCAGGCGCTCGACAGCGGGAATGTCGATCAGGGACATATCGAGATTCGGCAGGTTATCCAAGTGAAGCCTCCCGGTCAGTTGCCAAGCGCATTAACTGCGGAGCGGAGTTCGTCCCGATTCAACCGATCAAATGGTAGGGCAAGGAATGCCTGCACGCGCTGCTCGATGACCCTTAGCGTTTTCTCGAAGGCTTGCTGAATATCCGCTTCGCTGGCCTCCAGTGCAGAGGGATCCTCCAGCCCCCAATGAGCCTTGAGTGCATGACCAAAATAGACCGGGCAGGCTTCGCCAGCTGCCCGGTCGCAGACGGTAATAACCACATCAGGCGGAGCGTCAGCAAACACGTCGGAAGACTTGCTATAAAGTCCCTCCGTTGTAATACCAGCCCTTTTTAGAGCATGTAAAGTCAATGGACTGACCTCCCCGCTAGGATGGCTACCAGCGCTAACCGCCTCGAATCCATCAGGAGCCAGATGATTGAACATTGCCTCCGATAGAATGCTTCTACAACGGTTATGGGTACACATGAACAGTACTTTCATAAAACCTCCTGGCGCTTACAGACTTAAACGCAGAGCGAGCGCAGCAAGCGTCGCGAGCAAAACGGGCAGGGTAAGCACGATACCTACCTTGAAGTAGTAACCCCAGGTAATCGTAATGTCCTTGCGTGCAAGAACATGTAGCCAGAGCAGCGTGGCCAGACTCCCGATAGGGGTGATCTTCGGGCCCAGGTCGCTGCCAATAACGTTGGCGTAAATCATGGCCTGCTGGACCACACCGCTGGTTTCACTGTCATGAATGGAAAGCGCTCCAATGAGAACCGTAGGCAGGTTGTTCATGATGGACGACAAAAAAGCGGTTAGCAGGCCGGTTCCGACTGCAGCGCCCCATACACCGTAATGAGCGCAATATTTCAACGCCTGCGTCACGTAGTCTGTCAGGCCCGCATTGCGTAGCCCGTATACCACCAGATACATCCCAAGGGAAAAGACGACAATTTGCCAGGGAGCGTCCTTGAGCACCTTCTGGGTGCTGATCACATGACCTCGCGCCGCAATTACGAATAGCAGCAGGGCACAGGCCGCAGAAATAACGCTGATAGGTACACCCATCGGCTCAATGATGAAGAAGCCAATGAGCAAAAGGCCCAGCACCCACCAGCCAGCAATGAACGTTGCACGGTCGCGTATGGCTTCACGGGGGGCCTTGATCTGGGCCAAGTCGTAGTGCTGAGGAATTTCACGGCGGAAAAACCAGAGCAGCATAATCAGCGTGGCCAGAATGCTCACGATATTCACGGGTGCCATGATGGCGGCATATTCGCCAAAGCTGATGCCGAAATAATCCGCCGAAACGATGTTTACCAAGTTGGATACCACGAGCGGCAGGCTGGCTGTATCGGCAATAAAACCGGCCGCCATGACGAATGCCAGCGTGGCGGCTGGAGAAAAGCGCAAGGCCATTAGCATGGCGATGACAATAGGAGTGAGGATCAGCGCCGCACCGTCATTGGCGAACAGGGCAGAAACCGCAGCCCCCAGCAGGATAATGAACGCGAACAGCCTGCGTCCGTTGCCGCCACCCCAGCGGGCGACATGCAATGCGGCCCATTCGAAAAAGCCTGCCTCATCCAGTAGCAGGCTGATGACGATAATGGCGATAAAGGTGGCAGTAGCATTCCATACGATATGCCATACGACCGGAATGTCTCCCAGGCTTACGACACCTGTCAGAAGTGCTAGAACGGCTCCTAGGGATGCGCTCCAGCCCACGCCTAACCCTTTGGGCTGCCAGATGACCAGAACGATCGTTATCAGAAAGATCAGAGATGCAATCAGCATGCATGAAACTCGATGGAAGGTTGACGTTGGTTAACAGCAAAGCGCCTTACGCTCGGGACGGTTACCCATTTTGTGCAGGCGGTCCATGTCTACCGCGAGCCACGCTGGATTGGCTTCCAGCGTGCTCCGAAGGACAGCCTGAATCCACCCGGGCAAGGTTGGGTGAATCCGGTAATACACCCATTGGCCCTGGCGACGATCCGCTAGCAGTCCACATTGGCGCAGGTGTGCCAGATGGCGAGAAATCTTTGGTTGGATTTCATCCAGAGCGCTGGCGAGTTCACATACACATAGCTCTTCCTCTTGAAGGATCAGCAATGTCATGCGTGCACGGGTCTCGTCGGCGAGGCATTTAAACAGGAGTGAAGGCGTCAGGGATTGGGACATATGGCTTCCTTCAATAAGGGAGGCACTATAATTAATATATGAAAATTCGTATATATGCACATCCATATAATCTGTTAACACTTACGTTGGAAACGTATTTGCTTGCTGGCCGCTCTGATAAGAACAGACAAAGAGTGCAGGTGTGAATCATGAGCAGTATCTGGAGCATGACGCTGGCAGCCTTTCGTGATGCAACGGCTGCCAACAGCTCGACACCCAGCTGTGGGGCAGCAGCGGTCGTCTCGGCCACGATGGGAAGTGCGTTGATACTCATGGCGCTGCGGATCAGCGAATCCAAATCGGCTGCTCCTGGTCGGAGCGAGCTGATCAAGCGCGTCGAGCAGCAGATGGCGAAGCTTGGTACCTACGCCGACGCAGATGTAAGAGCGTTTGAGCGATACATGGATGCGGCTCGACTACCGGAGCATTCCTCAATCCAGGCAGAAGAACGTGAGCAGGAGGTACAAGATGCCGAGGTCGAGGCCACGCAGGTCCCGTTGGAAACAGCAGAAACCTGTCTCGAACTGCTTCGTCTGGCGGAAGAAGGCGTTTCGTTTACATCCGAGAATGTGCTGAGCGACATACTGTCTGGGAGTCTGTTATTGCAGGGTGGGTTATCGGCGGTACTGCTCAATGTAGATGCAGATGCAAAGATGCTGGAGAAGGGCAAGATGCGGGAGCAGGCAGTTACAAAACGGCAATGGCTTGAGCAGCAGGCAGACCTGTATCTACAGTCCATTAGGAAGGCAGTCTGTACCCGCTAGACACTTTTCTACGGATGTGACTAACCATTTGGCCTGAATAAGCCAAATGGTTCTATCGTACCTGTACGGTGTTGCAGTACGGGTTAAGTTGCTTTTTCGATAGCTAGGGCCAGCAGATCCTTGGGTTCCAGGTCACGTCCCAATACATCAATCACGCCCGGCGTAAAGCTGGCCGTGATTTTTTTGGGATTGGACTTCCAGCCCTGAAGAATCATCAATGTCGCCTTCTGGCCATTTTTATGGATGACTCGTAAAGAGGCACGTGATAATTGAGTCAAAAGTGCCTCAATTTCGCTAATCTCATCAGTATCGTGCGGGATAATGATCAGTTCGTTGCGTTTGCGATCATCAAAAAAGATTTCTTCGGTGCGGCGCAGGGCGTTGTTGTATTTAGCCATGAAAGGTATCTCGAAATCGGTAGGGAGACGGGAGCAAAGGCTCTGAACCAGTCTCAATATTGCTGGAGCTCCATCAGCTACGACCGGCCATGAGAACGGTGAACTGTTCAGCCTGAGCCTCGCCTGAGAAAAATTTCAGGCGATCTGAAACGAGATTTTCCAGCCGCTATAGCGTTTGCATACTACGCACAGGCAGTTTGCAAACGGTTTCCAATTTAATGGGGCAACCGTTACGAGCACTTACTCGACAACAACGGCGAGATTTGGCGGGGATCAAAAATTTCATAGCTGAATCAACTTCTTACCTTCAGCATGAATACTGCGTTGCTCAAACCCGTCCATCTCACGTGCTTGAAAGGGTAGCGTTCATAGCGTTAGAAAAGTGAGACGCATGTCTCGTTATTGCATTTTGCTGTCTTCTGATCGTCATAAAGTCGACGCCAATACGAAAGAAGTTGCACCGATACGCAGCGAAGCCGTATTCATCTACCGACTCCTGCACACATCGGCTGATACTAGGTGAAGATTTACCGTTCGTCGGGCGTGCTACTTGAAAAAAGCGAGCGGGTTCCTATATGGAATTCTGCAGGGCGCCGAAGCCGGGCCCTGCGTTGAAACTTGCTGATGACTCAGGAGATTCCCTATATGAACACTGCATTCTCTCTTGCTCCCTTGTTCCGCCATTCCGTTGGATTCGACCGCTTCAATGACCTGTTCGAATCCGCATTGCGCAACGAGTCGGGCAGCTCCTATCCACCCTATAACGTGGAAAAGCATGGCGACGATCGCTATCGCATCGTGATCGCGGCTGCCGGCCTTGCCGAAGACGACCTTGAGCTCGAAGTGGAGCGGGGCGTGTTGACCGTGAAGAGCGGCCGCCGTGAGAAGAGCGCCGACAGCGTGACCTACTTGCACCAGGGCATCGCCCAGCGTGCGTTCAAGCTGTCCTTCCGCCTGGCTGACCACATTGAGGTGAAGGGCGCGAGCTTGAAGAATGGCCTGCTCAACATCGATCTGCTGCGTGAAGTACCGGAAGAGGCCAAGCCCAAGCGCATCGCCATCAACGGCCAGTTGAGTGCCGATGAAAAGCCTGCGCTGGAAGGCCAGATTGCCTAAGTACAGCAGGCATCAAACAGTAGAAAAAGGGGCGCCATGTGCGTCCCTTTTTGTAGTGCCTAAGTAATACCAGCCCCTTTATAGGCTTTTCAAACACCTCCATAAAAGCAACAAGTCATCAGGAAAAACCGCTACGTTAAGAAGCTGGCTTCATACAAACGTAGCTTTCATGCCAGGAGAAGAGGGGCATTACCAGCCGTAGAAATGAATCGCTGTCTAACCAAATATTTTTCCAGTGCTCCAGCTTCATCTTTTCCTTCCAGATCAGCGGAGCGGGGCATTCGCGTCGGCATCGCAATCAGCGTTTCGAGCAGTAATCGAACGGTAGGAAATACGCCCAATGTATCCAGACCTCTAGCATTGCTCCATGATGTTGATGCTTACCTCATGAAGCATGATCGGTAAAAGTGGGTACGTTGCATATGAACCGTTACGAGTACCTATAAAGTCTCGTAACGGTAGGGGAGGAGCGCTATTTAAAAGCCTTGGCGACTCGAGAGCCTGTATCGCGGCCTAGGACCTCACAGATTCGCTGACCTGCGGCAATCAGCCGAGAAAGATCTACTCCAGTCTGGATACCAAGGCCGTTGAGCATGTAGAGCACGTCCTCTGTGGCCACATTACCGCTTGCACCAGTTGCATAGGGACAGCCTCCCAGGCCGGCAACAGAGCTATCGACCACAGAGACACCCTCCAGCAGGGCAGCATAGATATTGGCCAATGCCTGGCCATAAGTGTCGTGGAAATGCACAGCCAGTCGATCACACGGAATCTCTTGGGAGAGCTTACCTATGAGCGTTCGTACAGCGCCCGGTGTACCAATCCCTATCGTGTCACCCAATGAAATTTCACGGCACCCCATATCAATCAGTTCACGTGCAACTGATAAGACTTGATCAGGCGTAATGTCGCCCTCATAAGGACACCCCAGTACGCAGGAAACATACCCACGGACGCTAATCCCATGCTGCCGTGCAGCCTCCATTACAGGTTTAAACCGCTGCAGGCTCTCATTGATAGAGCAGTTGATATTACGTTGAGAAAAGCTCTCGGATGCTGCTGCAAAGATGGCTATTTCTTTCACACCTACATTCAAGGCAGCTTCGAAACCCATCATGTTAGGCGTCAAAGCACTATAGGTAATACCAGCCCTTTTAGAGATCTTCAAAAATAGATCAGAACTCCCTGCCATCTGCGGCACCCACTTAGGAGAAACAAAACTACCCACTTCAATGTAATCAAGGCCAGTATCAGTCAGATCATTTACCAGCCGTACCTTGTCCTCCAGGCTAATCGGCTGTGTTTCATTCTGAAGGCCATCTCGTGGGCCTACCTCAACAAGACGAACACGCTCAGGCAGCATCATCAGCCTCCATTTCAACCAAGGTTGAACCCTCGCTGACCATGTCACCCTCATGGTAAAGGATGGCCTTGAGCATGCCTGGAGTCTGGGCCCGGATGGTATGTTCCATCTTCATGGCTTCCAGAACCACTAGAGGAGCGCCGGCTTCAACACGCTGACCTGGTTCTACCAGTATCCGCACAATGCTGCCATTCATAGGAGCGGTAAGCCCGCCTGAGTGAACCGTTTTATTGGTTGCGGCCTGTATGGGATCGAAGCGGGTAAGGGTGTGGGTTTCGCCTCGCCAATTCAGATAGAGGTTGTCGTCGCGGCGCTGCGCCTTGACCTTTCGATCTTTTCCATCCCAGACAACACGCTGTTTTTCTTCATTGCATATCAGCGTTACTGCCTGCCGATTCGGCAAGCCTGCTCGCCATCCGGGCAACGATGCCCAGGGAGCGCTGGGGTCATCAGCCATTGCTACCGGCGGCTCACTGCCTAGCCAGCCTTGAACAGCTGCTTGCCAGAAATCATTGTCATGCTCTGCAGGGGCTGGCAGTAATTCATTCCGATACCGATGAATGAAATCTGTATCCAGTTCAGCACGCGCGAAGGCGGGGTGAGCCAAAACGCGCTTGAGAAAGGCCAGGTTGGTTCGCAGCCCGCCTACCTGGGTATGCTCCAGCATGGCGAGCAGACGTTGTCTGGCTTCTTCGCGGTTCTCGCCCCAAGCGATGATCTTGGCCAGCATGGGATCGTAAAAGGGCGATACTGTATCACCCTCGGTTACACCGCTATCGATGCGGCGACCTGGACCACTGGCGGGTTCTTGATAGAGATGCAAGGTACCGGTAGCGGGCAGGAAATCATTGCCAGGATCTTCTGCATACACGCGTACCTCAATAGCATGCCCTTTAAGCGGGACCTGATCCTGAGTGATGGGCAGGGCTTCACCTCGGGCGATGCGAATCTGCCAAGCAACAAGATCCAGTCCGGTGATAGCCTCTGTCACAGGATGCTCTACCTGTAAGCGCGTGTTCATCTCCATAAAGAAGAATTCGCCACGGTCGTCCAACAGAAACTCGACGGTACCGGCACCGACATAGCCGATCGCCTGTGCAGCCCGTACGGCAGCCTCTCCCATGGCTTTACGCAATGCAGGAGAAAGTCCGGGGGCAGGGGCTTCTTCTATGACTTTCTGATGGCGACGCTGAATCGAACAGTCGCGTTCGTTCAGATACAAACAATGACCGTGCTGATCGGCAAAGACTTGTATTTCGACATGTCGAGGCTTGAGCACGTATTTTTCAACCAGCATGCGGGCGTCGCCAAAGGCAGATTGAGCTTCACGCTGCGCCGAGGCCAGGGCATCAGCCAGATCGGCCTCTCGCTCAACGATTTTCATGCCCTTGCCACCACCGCCGGCAGCCGCTTTCAGCAGAACGGGATAGCCGATCTGCTCGGCGGCCTGTCTGAATGTTTCTAGCGTCTGGTCCTCACCATGATAGCCGGGAACCAGGGGCACGCCGGCGGTTTCCATCAGGGCCTTGGCGGCAGACTTGCTACCCATCGCCTCAATTGCGGAGGCGGGAGGGCCAAGAAAGAGCAGGCCTGCTTTTTCAATAGCCTGGGCAAAGGCTGCATTTTCGGAAAGAAAGCCATACCCCGGATGGATGGCCTGGGCACCGCTGTGCTTGGCCGCTGCAATAATCTTGTTGATACACAGATAGCTTTCGCCCGGTTTACTACCACCCAGGTTAACAGCCAGGTCTGCTTCGCGAACATGGCGGGCTGTAATGTCGATCTCGCTGTGCACGGCGACCGTTCGGATGCCCAGCGATTGGGCGGTACGCATGATACGACAGGCAATCTCGCCGCGATTGGCGATCAGGAGAGTGTCGAGAGGCTTTAACATGCTCATACGGAGGACTCCTGCCAGCTAGGCATACGTTTTTCAAGGAAGGCGCCTAGTCCTTCCTGTGCTTCTGGGCTTACCCGCAGTGATGCAATGAAGTGCTGGGTATAACCTTTCAATGCATCATCCAGGTTTGCAGCCGTACCCACTTGGTGCAGCAAGCTCTTGCAGGCTTTAAGGGCTGCGGGGCTGTTGAGGAGCAGATTGTTTTTCCACTCATTGACGGCGGCTTCCAGCTGGTCAGCCGGGTAGGTTTCATCCAGTAGCCCCAAGGCTTGCGCACGACCACTGGAAAAGCGCTCGGCTGTTAAGGCATAGCGGCGCGTGGCTCGCTCGCCAATAGCCCGGACGACATAAGGGCTGATCACTGCCGGAGCCAGACCGATGCGGACTTCAGAAAGACAGAACACAGCATCCTGCGAACCGATGGCCATGTCACAACAGGCAATCAATCCAAGCGCTCCACCAAAGGCCGCTCCCTGCACGACCGCCAACGTAGGTTGGGGTAGGGCATGAAGTGTTTCCATTAAAAGACTCAGTCGTTGTGCATCGTCATGGTTTTCCTTGAGGCTCAAGGTGGCCGATGCCTGCATCCAGGCAAGGTCTGCTCCTGCGGAAAACTGCCGTCCCTGTCCACGCAGAATCAGAAACCGGATGGCCTCATTAGAACCAATTGCTTCCAACGCGTGAATGAGCTCGGCAATCACCTCGGCATTGAACGCATTGTTTTTTTCCGGGCGGTTCAGCCACAAGGTGGCAACGCCGCGGCTGTCGATGTCAAGTTGCAAGGTCTGGTAAGTCATCGCGGGATTCCTTACATGCGGAACACGCCAAAGCGGGTCGGCTCAATAGGTGCGTTTAAAGAAGCGGAGATAGCCAGAGCTAGTACTTCACGCGTCTGGGCAGGGTCGATCACGCCGTCATCCCATAAACGGGCACTGGAGTAGTAGGGGTGACCCTGACGGTCGTACTGCTCAAGGATCGGCTCTTTGATGGCCGCTTCCTCTTCCAGGCTGAGTGCTCCGCCTGTCCGCTCGGTCTGTTCCCGCTTGACCTGCACCAGTACACCGGCTGCCTGTTCACCGCCCATTACCGCGATACGGGCGTTAGGCCACATCCAGAGGAAGCGGGGGTCATAGGCTCGGCCGCACATGCCGTAATTGCCCGCGCCAAAGCTGCCGCCAATGATCACGGTAAACTTGGGGACTTGTGCGCAGGCGACAGCGGTCACAAGCTTGGCCCCATGCTTGGCAATGCCGCCTGCTTCATATTTCTGACCAACCATGAAGCCCGTGATGTTTTGAAGAAACACCAGCGGAATACCTCGCTGACAGGCCAACTCGATGAAGTGCGCACCTTTTTGCGCCGCCTCGGCAAACAGGATGCCGTTATTGGCCAGAATTGCTACGGGGTAGCCATGTAAATGCGCAAAACCGCAAACCAGAGTAGGCCCGAACAGCGCCTTGAACTCGTCGATTTCGCTACCATCAACCAGACGCGCAATCACTTCGCGAACGTCGTAGGGCTGTTTGGCATCTGCCGGGATAACGCCATAAAGCTCATCGGGTGAGTATTTAGGTGCTACAGGGGAGCGCATCTGCACCTGACCCTGTTTGCGCCAGTTCAAATGGCCAATACAGCGACGCGCCAGGGCAAGGGCATGCTCATCATTCTCGGCGTAGTAATCCGCCACGCCGGACACCTTGCAATGTACATCAGCGCCACCCAGTTCCTCAGCGGTCACCACCTCACCGGTAGCGGCTTTGACCAGGGGCGGACCGGCCAGAAAGATGGTGGCCTGGTTGCGAACCATGATGGTTTCGTCCGCCATGGCGGGCACATAGGCGCCACCGGCAGTACAAGAACCCATCACTACCGCAATCTGCGGAATGCCTTGGGCGCTCATGGTTGCCTGGTTGAAGAAAATTCGTCCAAAATGCTCGCGATCAGGAAAGACCTCATCCTGTCGGGGCAGGTTGGCACCGCCAGAATCCACAAGGTAGATGCACGGCAGTCGGTTCTCTTTGGCAATGGCCTGGGCACGCAGGTGCTTTTTGACGGTAAGGGGGTAATACGTCCCTCCCTTGACCGTCGCATCGTTGGCAATGATCATGCACTCCACACCCTCGACTCGGCCAATGCCGGCTACCACGCCAGCCGCCGGTACGCCCTCGCCATAAACCTCATGAGCGGCAAGTTGGGCAACCTCCAGGAAAGGCGAGTTGAGGTCGAGCAGGTGATCAATGCGGTCTCGTACCAGCAGTTTGCCGCGTGAGGTGTGACGCTCCTGCGCCTTGGGTCCGCCGCCTTGCTGGATGTGGGCAAGCAGCGCGTGCAGGTTCGCCACCTGTGCCTGCATGGCGTCTTGATTGCGGATAAAGTCAGGCGAGCGGGGGTCGAGCTGACTGGTTAGAACGGTCATGGCGGATCTCGCTTCAGCGTTGTTATTGGAATGTCCGCAGGATAAAAAGCGGGTTACATCGTTTCCTTGAACAACTCGCGCCCGATCAACATGCGCCGGATCTCGCTGGTCCCCGCACCGATTTCGTACAGCTTGGCATCGCGTAGAAGGCGGCCGGTTGGGAATTCGTTGATATAGCCATTGCCGCCCAGAATCTGGATGGCATCCAACGCCATCTGGGTTGCTCGCTCAGCCGTATAGAGAATGACGCCCGCGGCATCTTTGCGCGTGGTTTCTCCTCGATCACAGGCTTGGGTAACGGCATACAGGTACGCGCGGCTGGCATTGAGCTGGGTATACATGTCCGCCACCTTTCCTTGGATCAACTGGAACTCGCCAATGCTCTGGCCAAACTGTTTGCGGTCGTGAATGTAGGGGACAATGACATCCATGCAGGCCTGCATGATGCCGACAGGTCCGCCAGAGAGTACGACACGTTCGTAATCCAGCCCACTCATGAGTACCTTTACGCCGCCGTTCAGGGCGCCAAGGATGTTTTCTTCCGGCACCTCGACGCCATCGAAAAAGAGTTGGCAGGTATTGGAGCCTCGCATGCCCAGCTTGTCGAACTTGTTGCTGCGGCTGAAGCCTTTCCAGTCACGTTCAACGATGAATGCTGTGATGCCGTGTGGTCCTTTATCCAGGTCAGTCTTGGCATAGATCACATAGGTATTGGCATCTGGTCCATTGGTAATCCAGGTTTTAGTGCCGTTGAGGATGTAGCGGTCACCCTGTTTCTCTGCACGCAGTTTCATGGAAACCACGTCAGAACCGGCATTCGGCTCGCTCATGGCCAGGGCGCCGACATGCTCACCTGATACTAGCTTGGGCAGATATCTGGCTTTCTGCTCAGGCGTCCCATTACGGTGGATTTGATTGACGCACAGGTTCGAATGCGCACCATAGGAGAGGGCGATAGAGGCCGAGCCTCGGCTGATTTCTTCCATGGCCACTACATGAGCCAGATACCCCAATGTCGAGCCGCCGTACTCTTCATCCACTGTGATACCCAGGAGACCCATGTCGCCAAATTTGCGCCAAAGGTCATGGGGAAACGTGTTCTCACGGTCAACGGCTTCTGCGCGGGGTGCGATTTCCGCTCTGACAAAGCTTTGCACCTGCTCGCGCAGCATGTCGATGGTTTCGCCGAGGCCAAAGTTGAGCGAGGGGTATGTCATGGGGTCACCTGTGATTGTTTTTGTCTGGTGGAAGCAAAAGGGGATCAAGCCGTTGCGTTAGCCATCTCCAGCGCCGCACGACAGCGTTCTTCAGCCGTGTCTAGTTCGAGCTGCATCTGTTGAATATCCAGCAGCTGCTGTGCAAGCTGCTCGCGACGTTCCGCAATCTTGGTCAGCATGCTATTGAGCTGCTTCTGGTTACCTGAACTCGGGTCATACAATTCGATTAATTCCCGGCACTCCGCCAGTGAAAACCCGATTCGCTTACCCCGCAGAATCAACTTGAGCGTGACGCGATCCTTGGCCGAGTAGATGCGCTCCTGACCACGTCGCTCGGGCGTAAGCATGCCTTGCTCCTCATAGAAGCGAATGGTGCGGGTTGTAATGTCCAGCTCTCGGGCTAGATCGGAAATGCTGTAACTCGCCGTCATATGTAAACTCAACTGGATTACCTTTACGTTAACGTAAAGCTGGTCAGCGAAGCTGTCAACTCGCTTCGGTAACGTCTAGATGCAAATACCTCGCAAGCATGCCAGACACCTCTTCAGAAATTTGGCTGTGCTGGTTGGATACAACGACTTGCCATGCCTTTTACGTTAACGTAAAGATAACTAGGCTTTAGCGGTAGCCACATGAGTCAGCAGCTCCCACAACAATGACAAGAAGGGAAAGCCATGAACCAACCGAGCTATACCCAGGGCCGTCAAGACAAGCCCTTACTGGCCATGACGATTGGAGAGGCCTTTGATCTTACGGTAGCCCGTTACCCTGAGCGCGAAGCGCTAATTGTTCGTCACCAGAATGTACGGCTGACCTGGCAGGTGTTGGCCGAGGAGGTAGAGCGTTGCGCCAGGGCCTTGGTAGCATTGGGTGTAGAGCAGGGGGACCGACTGGGTATCTGGGCACCAAACTGCATGGAATGGTGCGTCACGCAGTTTGCCAGCGCTAGAATCGGGGCCATTCTGGTCAATATCAACCCGGCATATCGGGTAGGTGAGCTGGAGTATGTGCTGAAGCAATCCGGCTGCCGTTGGCTGGTGTGCGCGCATATCTTCAAGACGTGCGACTACCACGCCATGTTGAACGAGCTTCTCCCTGATATTGAAAGCCAGCCCCCAGGGCGGCTGCGCTGTGTAAACCTTCCGGGTCTGCACGGCATAATCACGCTGGGCGAAACGGCACCTGCCGGTTTCCTGCGTTGGAGTGATCTTTCCAATTTCGCCAAGCAAACGAGCACGGCTGATGTGCATGAGCGCAGCGCGCTACTTCAGTTCGATGACCCTATCAATATCCAGTACACCTCAGGCACCACAGGCTTTCCCAAGGGAGCCACTCTGAGTCATTACAACATTCTCAATAACGGCTACATGGTGGGAGAAAGCCTTGGGCTGACCGAGCGGGATCGTCTGGTCATTCCCGTACCGCTGTATCACTGCTTCGGTATGGTCATGGGTAATCTAGGTTGCCTGACCCACGGTTCCACCATGATCTATCCAGCGCCATCTTTTGAGCCGTTGGCAACATTGAGAGCTGTCTCGGAAGAGCAGGCCACCGTGCTCTATGGCGTTCCCACCATGTTTATCGCCGAACTTGATCATCCCGAACGTGTGCGTTGCGACTTGTCCTCCCTGCGCAGCGGCATCATGGCAGGATCGACATGCCCGATCGAAGTGATGCGCCGAGTCATAACCGAGATGCACATGAGCGAAGTGCAGATTGCCTATGGCATGACCGAGACCAGTCCGGTCTCTCTTCAGACTGGCCCGGACGATGAACTGGAGCGCCGCGTTACCACCGTGGGCCGCAGTCAGCCCCATTTGGAAAGCAAGATCATCGATGAGCAGGGCCGCATCGTTCCTCGTGGGCAGATAGGCGAGTTATGTACACGCGGCTACAGCGTGATGCTGGGCTATTGGGAAAACCCAAAGGCCACATCCGACGTGCTGGACGGTGCCCGCTGGATGCATACGGGCGACCTTGCCTGCATGGACGAGCAGGGCTATGTGCAGATCGTAGGCCGCAGCAAGGACATGATCATTCGGGGTGGTGAAAACGTCTATCCACGTGAAATCGAAGAGTTCCTATTCCGTCACCCGTCAGTGGCAGATGTTCAGGTGATTGGCATTCCTGACGACAAGTACGGTGAGGAGATCGTCGCCTGGGTCAAACTGCATGACGGGCACTACCCACAGGAGGAGGTGCTTCGCGAGTTCTGCAAGGCCCACATCGCACACTTCAAGGTGCCGAAACATGTTCGCTTCGTAGACGAGTTTCCCATGACCGTAACGGGCAAGATTCAGAAATTTCGCATGCGGGAAATCATGATCGAGGAGCTGACGCAGCGAAAGGCGTCGTAGTGCGTACCGCTCCCGCTGGTCATGATGTCAGCGGGAGCGGGGGGAATTATTTGTATTTGCTCTCAATCTTGCGCTTTTCCAGCGCGTACTGGGTCATGTCAATTTGACCCAGCTGAAGCTGGCTATCAAGCGTGTCCAGGTCCTTGTCACGCTCAGCATCAAGCTTAGCCTTGGTGGCCTGATAGTTGATGACCTTGGCTGCATCGTAACCGCCAACCGGGTCCCAGATGATGGAAAGAGGCCAGAGCAGAAGATTCACGACGCCAAAGCCGTATTCTCTGGTATAGAAAGAACCTCCTCCGGGAAGAAGGCCAAGGCCTGCTGCAAGACCAGGGCTCTTTTCTTGAACGACCAGACCGCGGGCTTCGTACCGGTCGAGTTCTGACTTCTGAAAACTGTTCAAGCCAGAGGCACATCCATTTAATAATACGGCCATTCCGATAGCCGCAACTGCTTTACGATACATCACTAATCCTTTCGGGCATCCTTGATTCGCACCATGCGAATTGTGATTAGGTTAACATTTTGCCGTGCCGTTGATAAAGCTACCTCCTGCATTGGGATACGAGCGGCTCATTCCTGCAACCGCTCGATTCAACACCTTACAGCTGGGTAGTACGAATGCGCTGCAGGGTCTCCTGTACCTCAGCGGCAGCGTCTACAAACGAGGCTTGTTGCCTCAAGCGGGCCAGCAGTTCGGCACGCTTGCGTTCGGTAGTAGCCAGATAACGCTCCTGCACCGGGCCGAACCCCCGAATGTCCAGCGGTAACTTGGCAAGCTCAACTGCAACGGAATAATTGTCAGGCGTCAGACGCTGCAGGATTTCATCCAGGTTGGCTTCGTATTCCCTGAGCGTCTTCAACTCTCGCTTGCGGTCTTCAGTGCGGGCAAAGGGGTCCAGCCAGGTATTGCGGATACCTTTCAGGCGCGCCAGCATGCTGAAGCCTTTCATCATCCAGGGTCCGAACTGCTGCTTCTTCGGACCCTCACCAGCCTTGGATTTATTGAAGATAGGCGGAGCCAAATGGAAGTTGAGCGTGTAGTCGCCTTCAAACATCGAAGCAATCTTGCGTTGGAAGTCGCCATCGGTGTACAGACGCGCCACCTCGTACTCATCCTTGATAGCCAGGACCTTGTAATAGGCACGGGCAACCGCCTCGCTCAATTCACCAGGCTGTCCCATCAGGACTGTGTCAGCTGCCTTGATCTTTTCAAGACGCGCAAGGTAGCGCTCAGCATAGGCGGTGTTCTGGTACGCCGTCAGATCATCCACACGCCGCAGAATCACTTCTTCAAGGGTTTTGGATAACTGGTGAGACGCGGTAACAACGGAGCCTTCCTTGACCTTCTGCTCAACCCGCGCCTGGTCAACGGCAGTTCGACGGCCCCAGATGAAGGCTTTTTTGTTCAGCTCGACGGCAGCGCCATTCATTTCGATCGCCTGGAATAGCGAGTCCTGGCTAACCGGCAGCCAACCTTTCTGATAGGCCACTCCCATCAAAAAGGTATTGGTTGCAATCGAATCCCCCATCAGCGCAGTGGCGATACGGCTGGCATTGAGGAAAAAGGCACGATCCGTTCCTACGGCTTCGGCGATCTGAGCGGCCATGTCCGTAGACTGGAATTGAGGATCAGGATGGGTGTGAACATCGCCACTGTTTGCCTGATGGGCAAAGGTGCGAACAAAGTGGCTGGTTACGCTTTCCTGGCTGTTGACGAGCGCATGGGTGACGCCCTGGCGAAGCTTATCAAGCGTCTCGGCATTGGCACTGACGATGAGATCGCCACCTAACAACAGGTTGGTTTCACCTTCGGCAATGTGGGGTGCAAAGAGCTGCTCCTGCCGCTCGGCGATACGGACATGGGTCCACACTGCGCCACCTTTCTGCGCCAACCCAGCCATGTCCAGCGTCAGCACTCCCTTGCTTTCAAGATAAGCCGCCATGCTCAGCAGGGCACCGATCGTGACGACTCCTGTACCGCCCACACCGGTTACCAGAATGCTGTAAGGCTCACTGACCGAGGCCAGTACAGGCTCAGGCAGATCCCAGCTATCGGAAGGGTCTTCCGCCAGCGCCTTGGCCTTGCGCAGCTTTCCGCCTTCCACCGTGACAAAGCTCGGGCAGAAACCTGAAAGACAGCTGAAATCCTTGTTGCAAGCGGATTGGTCGATCTCGCGCTTGCGTCCGAACTCAGTCTCGACCGAAGCCACGGACATGCAATTGGACTTGCTGCTGCAATCACCGCAGTTTTCACACACGGCCTCGTTGATCACAACGCGACGAGCGGGATCAGGATAGGCACCACGCTTGCGGCGACGCCGCTTCTCGGCGGCACAGGTTTGGTCGTAGATAATGACGGATGCGCCCGGGTGCTCTCGCAGTTCACGCTGCACAGCGTCCAGCTCGTCACGGTGTTTGACCGGTACATTCTCGGCAAGCCCTTTGACTGGCTTGTATTTGTCCGGGTCATCCGTGACGACCACGATGCGCTTGATACCTTCAGCACGTAGCTGTTGTGAAATCTGCGGCACGGTCAAGGTACCGTCTACCGGCTGACCACCTGTCATGGCCACGGCATCGTTGTAAAGAATCTTGTAGGTAATTGGTACCTTCGCGGCGACCGATGCGCGAATGGCTAGAAGCCCTGAGTGGAAATAGGTCCCATCGCCCAGGTTCGCAAACACATGCTTTGTCTGGGTAAACGGCGCCTGTCCTACCCAGGCAACACCTTCACCACCCATCTGGCTGAATGTCTGGGTATGCTCAGGGTAGATCCAGGTTGCCATGTAGTGACAACCGATCCCGGCCAGTGCGCGACTGCCTTCCGGGAGCTGAGTAGAAGTGTTGTGTGGACAGCCAGGGCAGTAATGGGGCATCCGCGCCATCTTGGTGACCAGTCCGCCTTTAGCCGCCAACTGAGCATCCAACACCGCCAGGCGCATCTGCAGCAGGCCATTGGATTGGCGTTGCAGGATGCGCTTGACCACTGCACGGGCAATCTGCGCCGGAGTCAGGTCACTGGTGGCCGGGAGCAGCCAGTCCGTATGGGGCAGGGACCATTCGCCCTTGTCGTCAAACTTGCCTACGATGCGTGGACGAACATCCTCGCGCCAGTTGTATAGCTCCTCCTTGAGTTGGTATTCGATCAACTGGCGTTTTTCTTCCACCACGATAATTTCTTCCAGCCCATCGGCAAAATGCCGGACGCCTTCGGCTTCCAGGGGCCAGACCATGCCCACCTTGTACACGCGCAAGCCGATCTGCCGGGCCATGTCTTCGTCGATACCCAGAATCTTCAGGGCTTGGCAGACTTCCAGATACGATTTGCCTGACGTGATGATACCGATGCGGGCATTGGGAGAATCATGGGTGATGCGGTCGAGCCTGTTGGCCCGCGCATAGGCGAGGGCGGCATAGAGCTTATGCTCCAGCAAGCGCTTCTCTTGCACCAGTGGCGGATCGGGCCAGCGGATGTTGAGACCATCCGCCGGGAGCTCATAGGTAGGCACCTTGGGCTGTACACGAAGCGGGTCGACATCGACCACCGCGCCACTTTCCACGGTTTCCGAAATGGCTTTCATGGCCACCCAACAGCCTGAATAGCGGGACATGGCCCAGCCATGCAAACCAAAATCGAGGTATTCCTGCACCCCGGAGGGAGACAATACCGGCATCATCACGGCCTTGAAGATGTGCTCGGTCTGATGAGGCAGGGTGGAAGAACGAGCGCCATGGTCGTCACCAGCGATAACCAGCACGCCGCCAAAGCGTGAAGAGCCTGCAGCGTTAGCGTGGCGAAAGACATCGCCACAGCGGTCAACGCCTGGGCCTTTGCCATACCACATGCCAAACACGCCGTCGTATTGCGCACCCTGGAAGAGGTTGACCTGCTGTGATCCCCAGACGGCCGTAGCGGCCAGGTCTTCGTTCAGGCCGGGCTGAAAGACAACGTGATGCTGTTTGAGATGGCTCTGAGCCTTCCATAAAGCCTGGTCCAGGCCGCCCAGTGGCGAGCCACGGTAGCCCGAGATGAACCCAGCAGTATTCAAACCTGCTGCAAGATCACGTTGCCGTTGCATCAAGGGTAGGCGAGCGAGCGCCTGGATACCGGTTAGCAGGATACGCCCGCTTTCCAACGTGTACTTTTCATCCAACGTCTTGTTGGCTGCACTCATTCGCTATTCCTCGATTTATTGTTTTTGTCATCAGGATCGGGGCGAGCGAAGCCCCATTTGCTTTTGAGTGTAGGAAGGGGTACAGGTAACGTAAAATTCTAAAAACCGCACTCAGGTATTCGAAAATCAGATGGCCAGCTCCAAAGATATTTCGATGCGTCAACTACGCTACTTTGTGGCGGCTGCCACCACGGGCCGTTTCTCCCAGGCGGCATTGGATGTCCATGTTTCCCAGTCCGCGATTACCTCAGCAGTGGCTCAACTGGAGGAAAATCTGGGGGTCAATCTGTTTGAGCGACAGCCCTACGGGGTTGCTCTGACAGCAGAAGGGCACCGGTTCCTGCAGCATGCCCGGCACATTCTCGATACGCTGAACGATGCACTCAAGGAACCCCTATTCTTGAGTCATACCCAGGAGGGAGTGGTGCGCGTAGGAGCCACCTACGCAGTGCTGGGGTATTTTCTGCCCAGCCTGCTGGCTCGCTTCAAGCGCAGCTATCCACAGGTGGATATTGATCTAGTGGACATGGATCGGCCCAGCATCGAGCAGGCTGTTCTGGAAGGGCGCCTGGATCTTGGCCTGATCATTGTGTCCAACAGCGAGGCCATTGACCGTTTCGAGCATTATGTTCTGATCCGATCACGCCGCCAGCTCTGGCTGGCCAGTCACCACCCGCTGATGACCAAACCCGACATTACCCTCAAGGATGTGGCCGAGCATGCTTACATCCTCGGGACGGTCGAAGAGGGCGAAGCCTCGACCCAGCGCTATTGGCACGCCCGCGGTCTGGAACCAAAGGTCGCGTTTCGAACGTCCTCCATGGAGTCTGTACGTGGCCTGGTTGCCCATGGATTTGGCGTGACTATCCTATCGGACATGGTGTTTCGTACCTGGTCGCTTGAAGGCAAGAAGATCGAGGTACGCCCGCTCAATGATGCCGTTCCGCCTATGGAGCTCGGGCTGATCTGGAAGCCGGATACCGAACTGCCGACAGCGGCAGAAGCCTTTCGACAATTTCTCATTCAAGCCTGCGGAATGTAGAAGCAGCTTTTGCTGAGTGGTCAAGTTGTCGTATAACCGTTGCAGACCTAAGCATAAGCACAACAGAAGAGAGGAGAGCGCCTTGAGCTATACGGCTGCCATCAATCGATACGAATCCATGCCTTACCGCCGGGTAGGCAAGAGTGGTCTGGTCCTGCCTGCACTGTCCCTGGGCTTGTGGCACAACTTCGGTGACACCACACCCATTGAAAACCAGCGGGCCCTGTTACGTACGGCATTCGACTTTGGCATCAACCATTTCGATCTGGCCAATAACTACGGTCCTCCCTACGGCAGCGCCGAAACCAACTTCGGCCGAATCCTGCGGGAAGACTTCAAGCTCTATCGGGACGAGCTGATCATTTCCAGCAAAGCCGGCTGGGATATGTGGCCAGGGCCTTATGGACAGGGCGGTGGCTCACGCAAATACGTCCTGGCAAGCCTTGATCAAAGCTTGAAGCGTATGGGGCTGGATTACGTCGACATCTTTTACTCCCACCGCTTCGATGCCGACACACCACTTGAGGAAACCGCCAGTGCATTGGCTACGGCCGTGCAGCAGGGCAAGGCCCTGTACATTGGCATATCATCCTATTCGGCTGGCAAGACACGCGAGATGGCAGCGCTGCTCAAGGAATGGAAGGTTCCTCTTCTCATCCATCAGCCTTCCTACAACCTGTTCAATCGCTGGATCGAAAAAGACCTGCTGGATGCAACTGATGAGGTCGGTGCAGGCGTCATCGCATTTACACCGTTGGCCCAAGGCTTGCTGACCGGCAAATACCTCAATGGCGTACCGGAGGATGCAAGGGTGAACCGTCCCGGTGGTGCCTCCTTGCGACCGGAGCACCTGTCCGATGACAACATCGCACGGGCGCGCGCACTGAATGAGATTGCCCAGCGTCGCGGTCAGAGTCTGGCTCAGCTTGCCCTGGCCTGGACGCTACGCGATCCGCGTGTCACCTCGGCGCTGATTGGGGCGAGTCGTCCGGAACAGTTGCAGGAAAATATCGGAGCCTTGAGCAATCTGTCCTTTAGCGCGGAGGAGCTGGCAGAAATCAATAAGTATGCAGTTGAAGGGGGAATCAATCTGTGGGAAAAACCCTCTACCGATAGCCCTATCTGATCGAGTGAAAGGGTATGGCCTCTTCAGGTCGTACCCTTTGGAGAAGTATATGCAACCCGCGTGGCCGCTCACCTTGTTTTACGATGGCGACTGTCCGCTGTGTGCCCGTGAGATTCGACATCTACGTCGACATGCTGACCCTGCACGTCTTTTATTTGCAGACGTAGCTGATCCAACCTTCGAGGCACCGGCACCTGGCATGTCATCACAGCAATTCAGGGATCTGTTGCACGCCCGATTTGCCGACGGGCAATGGGTCAAGGGGCTGGATGCAACCTATTGGAGTTGGCGAGCGGCAGGGCTTGGCCGTTGGGCAGCACCTCTTGCCTGGAAGCCGCTGCGGCCGTTGTTTGATTTGGGTTATCGCCTGTTTTTGCGCGCTCGCCCGCAACTGATCTGGATTCCTCATCCGGAAGGCTCCAGACGCTGTAAGGATGATCAATGCGCGCTTCCTGAGAAACCGAACGCTACCCGCGATTAGTAGCTCTAACGGTAACCCTATAAGGTTTCTTAAAAGGAAATGACCAGCAGGTCATCTTTATTCCTTACCGTTTGGTTTGAGGATCCGGGCAATCTTTGAACTTTTCCTATGCGTTCTGATGTCCCAATAGCATCACTGCCAAGGGAGTGGCCTTATTCATACAGCCCGCCCATGTTCCAGACAGGAGGGACCTTCACGCTGTTGGTGACGGGACTTTTCAACCAACGTTGGAAGAACGCGCATGAAAGCACTCTGTTGGCACGGGAAAAACGATATCCGCTACGACACCGTTCCGGACCCCAAGATCGAACACCCACGCGACGCTATTATCAAGACAACCAGTTGCGCCATTTGCGGCTCCGACCTTCACCTCTATGACCATTTCATTCCCGGCATGGAGTGCGGCGATGTTATGGGCCATGAGTTCATGGGAGAGGTGGTTGAGGTCGGCTCGGAAAACAAAGAGCTAAAGGTAGGCGATCGCATCGTCGTGCCATTCACCATTACCTGTGGCGAATGCGAGCAATGCAAACGCGGTAATTTTTCTGTCTGCGAGCGCTCGAACCGCCGTAAAGACCTGGGTGACAAAGTGTTTGGTCACTCCACAGCAGGCCTTTTTGGTTACTCGCACCTAACCGGCGGTTACGCAGGCGGGCAGGCCGAGTACGTACGTGTTCCGTTTGCAGATTCTACCCATGTAAAGGTTCCAAGCACGCTTACGGACGAACAGGTACTGTTCTTGGGTGATATTTTCCCCACGGGTTGGCAAGCTGCGGTGCAGTGCGACATTCAGCCTACTGATACCGTAGCGGTCTGGGGGGCGGGTCCGGTGGGTCAGTTTTGTGTGCGCAGCGCCATACTGCTGGGCGCCAAGCAGGTCGTGATGATCGATAACGTGCCTGAACGACTGCTCATGGCAGAAGCGGGCGGGGCGATAACCATCAACTTCGACAAGGAGAGCGTGGTTGAGCGTCTGAACGAGCTTACCCGCGGTAAGGGTCCTGAAAAATGCATTGATGCCGTAGGCCTTGAGTCCCATGCGACGCGGTCGCTGGATGCCGTTTATGATCGGGTCAAGCAGGCGACCATGATGGAGAGTGATCGTCCTCATGTATTACGCGAGATGATCTATGTCTGTCGCCCGGCGGGCATTTTATCTATCCCGGGCGTTTACGGCGGTCTGGTCGACAAGATTCCCATGGGGGCGCTCATGAATAAGGGGCTTACCATGCGCACCGGGCAAACGCACGTCAAACGTTGGACGGATGACCTGCTGCGCCGTATCGATGACGGACAGATCGACCCCTCATTCGTGATTACCCATACGGTAAGTCTCGACCAAGGCCCGGAAATGTATAAGACCTTCCGGGATAAACTCGACAACTGCATCAAGGTTGTTCTGAAACCTTGAGGGAGACGGCTATGACCATGCTTGAGAAATTTTCATCCCCCCAGCGATCACTAGGCGCTTCAGACAAGCTGGCCCGTGGCCTCGGCTTTTACAGCCTGGGTCTTGGTCTCCTGGAGTTGGCTGCTCCACGATTATTGACCCGCGCCCTGGGCATGGATGGGTCGGAGAATATTGTTCGTGCCTATGGGGTGCGTGAGATTGTTAGTGGTGTTGGCGCGCTGAGTGACAACCCTACACCTGCGCTCTGGAGCCGTGTAGCGGGTGATGCCCTGGATCTGGCTACACTGGCGACCGGTCTGAATGCCGATAATCCCAAGCGGGGAAACGTGAAAATCGCGATGGCTGTCGTGCTGGCTACCGCGTTGGTCGATGTCATGGCAACACGGGGCGTCACAGAGCGCCACCACCGTCCACGACACATGCCTATACGTGACTACAGCAATCGATCCGGCTTTCCAAAGTCAATAAGCGACATGCGTGGTGCCGCAAGTGACTTTGAAACACCGGCTGATATGCGAGCCGATATCGGTAACGGTTATGCACGTGCAGATACTGGCCGCGCGTAGTCAGAAACCAGCAAGACAAGGCCTGCTTGAAAGCAGGCCTTGTCATTTCAGGCGAGGTGAGACTGGGAAAATGCGTTGTTACCTATCTCATCAAGCAAGAACGCCTGAAGCTTTTCGAAGGGAAGAGGGCGACTGGGTAGAAACCCCTGGGCAAGGTCGCACTGGTTATCGATCAGAAAGGTAATCTGTTGCTGGGTTTCCACGCCTTCGGCAATGACTTTCAAATGCAATTTATGCCCCATGGCAATGATAGCTTCCGCCAGATCAAGGTCCCGCGCATTGTTGGGAATATCCTGAATGAACGAGCGGTCCACCTTGATAGCATCCAAGGGAAGCTGGCTCAGATACGCCAGTGATGAGTAACCTGTACCAAAGTCGTCAATGGACAACCGCACGCCAAGCTCACGCAACTGCCTTAGCTGCCCGATAACCTGGTCAATGTTGGCCATTAGCGCGTTTTCGGTTACTTCAAGTTCGAGAAACTGGGGCTCCAGGCGTGCCTGACTCAAGGCTCCCTGAACGTCGGATACGAGCGTTTCACGCTCCAGGCTGCGTACACAGCAGTTGACCGCGACTCCAATCTTGAAGCCTTGCCGATGCAGTTTCTTGATATCACGACAGGCTCGGCGAATCACCCAACGGTCAATATCAGCAATAAACCCGTTTGCTGTCGCAATGTCGATAAAGTTACCGGGCAGCAGCAGGCCTTGTTCGGGGTGCTGCCAGCGCACCAATGCCTCTACATGGCAAACCTTGCCGCTACTCAAGTCAAAGACGGGCTGGTAATACACGGTCAGATTATTACGACTCAATGCCTGTCGCAGTTCTTCCTCCATTTTTAGCTCAAGTGACGCTTTGCTCCTGAGCTGTTCCTGAAAGAAATACAGCATGTTGCGACCATTAGCCTTGGATTTATACAAGGCCAGATCGGCATGCTTCATGAGATCTTCACCGGTCGTTGCATCCTGTGGGAATAGGCTGGCCCCAATGGATGTGGTTATGACCATTTTTCGACCGGCCAGGATAATGGGCTCTTTCATCTTTTGCAGGATGCGGCGCCCCAACAGCTCGGCCTCATAATTCTCTTCAACGTTGGCAAGAATGCAGAATTCATCACCGCCCAGGCGTGCGATCAGGTCTCGCTCACGCAAGGCACTTTTCAGGCGCTGAGCCACAACACGCAACAGCTCATCACCGGCATCATGACCTAATGAATCATTGATCCGCTTAAAGTTATCCAGATCCAGAAACAGCAGTGCCATGGAAGTGCCTTGGGCCGCGTGTTCATCCAGCCGCATCTGGATTTCCTTGTTGAAGGAATAGCGATTGTGCAGACCTGTAAGGGCGTCGAAATGAGCGACGTTATGGAGTGAAGCCTGTGTGCTATCGAGCTCGTGGAGCAGGGCGTTGACCCGTTCAAGATCTCGACGCTGGCTTTCCAGCTTCTTTCCTGCCCATACCGCCACCAAGCTGCAGCTGATAATAATCAACGAAATAAAGGCCGTCGCTATACCTAGATAAGGTGAGTGATTGTCAACGTGCGCACCAGCGTCAAACGTCGAGCCGGCGGGGAGGGTAAAGGTAACGGCCGCCATACCACTGAAATGCATAGAGATAATACCTGCACCCAGCGCCAGACTCGCCGCCAGTTTCAACTTGAGCGGAGCAGGGTTGTTCGGCTGGCGTAGCTTCAAGATCAACATCATTGACCCGAGGCTGGCCAACATCGACACCACAATGGAAAGTGCAAATAACCAAGGGTCATAGTAGGCCGTTGCAGCAGATTGCATGGCGGCCATACCAATGTAATGCATGGCTGTAACCCCCAGGCCAATACTGATCGCCGCGCCGATATATTGCCTGACTGTAAGAGCAGGGCGACCAATCATGACCATGGCCAGCAAGGACGCCATGATAGCAATGACCAGCGAAAGGGCCGTGAGGCGATGGTCGTAATACACTGGAATCGGCATGACGAACGCCATCATGGCAAGGAAGTGCATCGACCAGATACCGCCGCCCAAACAAAAGGCACCGATCCAGCGCCACAGCATACGCGTTCGGCGATCATCCGCTACCGCAACATCAGCAAGGCTCAGCGCGGTATAACCGGCAGCAGTTGCAATCAGATAGGAAAAGGCAACCAATAGAAAAGTGTGGCTATGCTCGACAGGCGAAAGGCCGGATTGCTGAAGATCTGTGAGAAAATGAATACCTAACCAGTCCACGGCGAGCCACCTTTAAAGCTGAACGGCATTTGCCTATAAAAGTGAGATCAATCTCACACAGCTTAGTTCTTTAACGGTTCGTTGGAAGCGGCACGAGACGGCTTTCGTAAGTGCTTGTGTCTTCTATAAAATCCTATAAACAAGCCAAATTTCCGATTACGTCCATAATCGGAAATTGATATACTAAGAAACCTGCCTTTTCACTGTTATTTCGATGCTTTTCTCGTCTAAACCCCAGCCTTTATTTGACACTTATGCCAGTTTTCTTGGGCTTAACGCTACCTCTTACGAGGCAGAGCATACGTCTATCCTGAATTACCTGAAACGGTTTGAGCCCGGTATTCCGGCTAAAGACGATTATTTTCATGTGCGTGAATTTTTGCGCTCTTATGCCGGCTGGGAAACGACATTCAAAGCCTATCGCACCCAAGTTGAACGTCTCCTTCTGTGGAGCTGGATCAAGGAAGGGAGGTCTATCCTTTCGCTCCGCCGCCAGGATGCCGAGGCGTTCCTGGCATTCAGTCAGGAGCCTGACGAGGACTGGGTGGGCACCTCTGTTCGTCGCCGCTTCATTCTGAAAGATGGCAGCATGGAGCCCAATCCGTTATGGCGCCCCTTTGGGATTCAGGGTGATAAAGCCTCACGCAAGCTTGCTGTCGAAACAGGAGACGACGATGACACTACCCCAGAACGCTATGAAATGGCTCAGGGTACGCTCAAGCAAGTCTTTGCAATCTGCAGCTCATTCTATGATTACCTCAATGATCAGGACGTATTGGTGGGTAATCCCTTTCGAGCGATCAAGCAGAAGAGCCGCTTCTTTCAAAAGAAAGCCAAGGCTGTCAGCGGCAAGGTCCTTGACCGCCTTCAATGGGAGTTCGTTATTGAAACAGCGGAATGCATGGCTGCAGAGGAGCCTGAAAAGCACGAGCGTACACTCTTTATCATAGCGACCCTGTTTTCACTCTACCTGCGAATCTCCGAACTTTCCGGGCGGCCCGGCTGGTCTCCCACCATGGATGCCTTTCAGAAAGACCCTGACGGTTCCTGGTGGTACGTTGCAATTGGCAAGGGCAACAAGGAGCGTCGCATCTCGGTCAGTGATGACATGCTGGTCTATCTCAAGCGCTACCGGGCCTTCCGCAATCTGACGCCGCTGCCATACGCCGGAGATCCTGCGCCGCTACTGACTAAACACAACGGGCAAGGCGGTCTGACCGATCGGCAGATTCGCAACCTGGTACAGGAATGCTTTGACACGGCGTTGGTACGAATGAAACAGGAAGGTCGCAGCGAGGATGAAGTATCCAATCTGCGCGCAGCCAGCGCCCATTGGTTACGCCACACCAGCGCAACTTACGATGCACCCAGCAGACCACTCAAACACCTGCAGGAAGATCTTGGCCACGCCAAGGCGAGTACAACGCAAGACATTTACTACAACGCCATCAACCAGGAGCGAGCGGCGTCTGGTAAACAGCGACGTTTAAAGGATCAATAAAGAAGTGAGCTATAAAGAGCTCATTTGGAGTTTCGCAGCGTTCAAGGCGCTGCCCCATGGCTCCATATCCAGAACACATAACTTCGCATAATGTATATTATGTTAAATTATATATTAGCAAGCACTGACGCCTCTATCCCCTTCATGGGTTTTGGGTCCTAAACCTTCATCTGGCTCCGGTTAAGCCAAGACAGATTTCCTTGCCTCGTTAATGAACCTTCCTACGCCTTGTCTTTTTTTCACTGCCTGATACAACTGCCCAACTGAAATTCACTTTGCGTGTTCAGTGAAAACCTTTTCTGCGTGCGTGCAGCCTCGATGTTGCGCCTTATCCTGTCACTCAAGGAAAGCCTGGTATGTTCAAACGATTTGCAGCAGATGCTTTGGGACTAAGCGACATCGGATCGATTATCAAACCAGCAGACTTCGACAAGGTCGATGCGGACGACTATCTCTTTCACGAGGACGGTGAAAAGATTTTCTTTCTGATCAAATCGAAAAAGGATGAATACTGCTTTACCAATCTGGCGTTGATTCATGTGGACGGCGAATCTGCGGTATCGTCCAAGCGCACTATCAAACGCTACGATTACCTCAGCGAGCGTATTCAGAGCGTCATGATTGAAACGGCCGGCACAGTGGATCTAGATGTCGAGCTGAAATTCGTCATAGGCGGCAAACCCTTCAGCATCGATATCAAAAAGACCTTTCTTGAACAGGTCAAAGACATCTACAAGTCTCTGATCGGGATCAGCAAGATTCAGCACCTGGAAGAACTCAAGCGTGCCAATGCACTAAAAGTACTGGATGTGACGGCCTCCATGTACAAGATTGCTAACCCAGCATCGCCTGAACACATAACCCAGCAATACACAGGTACCTTGGACACGCTGAATACATTGATGCTGGAGACTTATATGACCCATGACTACAGCGCTGTATTCAGCAAGTATGTCCAGGCTTAAATATTCGCCAAGCAGCAATAGATAAAGTTTACATAAAAAGTAAAATGCGTAATGGGCGGCAGCTGTCACCGCCCTATTCTCCCGGACTGCCTTCAGCTACTGTCCATTCTTTTAAAGCTCTGTATTGCACGCTTCCCTGGCCGCTTTCCGATACAAACAAGGCAAAGCGCTCTACTGGCCATGCCAATGACGGTAGTCCATTTGGCCGATAGCGGCTTTTACGTGCAGCCGTCAGGTGTGGGACAAAGGGTCTGCGATCCAGCGGAACGCCCAAACTTTTCAGTCCCAGGTTTAGATCGTCAACCAGCGACACCAGCGGCACTGGCGTCTGGGATGCAATCATGCTGATAAGCCCCTGATGCCAACGCTCGACGCGATCAAGCACGACCGTACATGGCTCAAAGCGTATGTGATCGCCTAGAGCCATAAGTGCGTCTATCTGTTCCTCTGGAATTTCACCCAGAAAAGCCAGTGTCATGTGAAGATTTTCAGGAGGAACCAGGCGCCCATCTATGCCCTGCTCCTTTCGCCAGGCGACTACACGTGTAACCACAGAGGCTGGGCACGGCAACGCAAAAAACATACGCATGATGATGGAGTCCCTATAGTCAGAGCGTTCAAACACTCTGACGCGGGAGCAGAAGCCTTATTCCGGTTTTTTGTAGGCGACGCAATCCACTTCGACTTTGCAGTCAATCACCATGCTCGATACCACACAGGCGCGTGCAGGCGGATGCTCGCCAAAATATTCCTTGAAGATCCTGTTGAAAGACATGAAGTCACGAGGATCATCCAGCCATACACCGCAACGCACCACATGTTCCGGGCCGTAGCCGGCTTCCTTGAGAATGGCCATGACGTTATCCAGGCATTGGCGCGTTTGAGTGACGATGCCGCCTTCGACTACTTCTCCGTTGACCATAGGGGTCTGGCCCGAGACGTAGAGCCATCCATCAGCCTCAACAGCGCGCGCAAACGGCAGGTGCTGCCCGCCTGTCCCGCTACCACCCTCAACACCGTAACGTTTGATTGACATGTCATCCTCCTAATTAAAGTGTGTGCGCAGGTCGCCTTGCCGGGAAAGGAAGCGACCGTTTCTATGGGGAGTCAGTTGTTTATCTGAATACGACAGGATTCCATTTACCCAGACCGCATCAATCCCTTCTGCGACAACCTTGGGCGTTTTGAAATCGGCAGCGGCATGTACAGTTTTGGGATCGAACAAGACCAGATCCGCCCAATAGCCTTCCTTGATTAATCCGCGCTTGTAGAGCCCAAAACGGGCCGCTGAAAGCCCGGTCATCTTGTGTACCGCGGTATGCAGGGGAAACAGGGCCACGTCGCGACTGTAATGTCCCAGCACTCGCGGAAAGGCGCCCCACAAGCGAGGGTGCGGGAATGGGTCTTCGGGTAAGCCGTCCGACCCGATCATTGATAGCGGATGAGCCAGAATGCGCCTCACATCGTTTTCATCCATCCCGTAATACACTGCCCCGGCCGGTTGCAGGCGTTTGGCAGCATCCAGTAGCGATACGCCCCACTCCTCTGCAATGTCGTTCAGGTCGCGGCCGCTCACGTCAGGATAGGGTGTAGACCAGGTAATGGTGATGCGAAAATCAGCTGTTACCTGCTTGAGATCCAGCGTTGAGGAACTGGCCGAATAAGGATAGCAATCACACCCAACTGGATGATCCCGTGCAGCCTGCTCCAATGCCGCCAGAAGCTGTGGACTACGTCCCCAATTGCCTGCACCGGCACATTTGAGGTGCGAGACGATAACGGGCGCCTTCGCATGACGACCGATACGAAACGCTTCGTCCAAGGCCTCTAGTACAGGCTCGAATTCGCTACGCAAATGTGTAGTGTATACCGCTCCGTAGGCGTCCAGCTCTGAGGCCAGCTCCATTACTTCGTCGGTACTTGCGTCATAGGCCGAGGCATAAGCGAGCCCTGTGGAAAGCCCCAGCGCACCTTGCTCCAGACTCTCACGCAACTGAGCCCGCATGGCAGCAATTTCGCCAGGCGTTGCCGTACGATAAAGGTCCTCCATATGGTTGCTGCGCAGCGCTGTATGCCCAACGAGGGCAGCAACGTTTACCCCCGGATGCGCCTGTTCGACGGCTGACTTGTAATCGGCGAACGTCGGATAGGCAAAGGCCGCTGCTGGCCCCAACAGGTTCATGGGATCTGGCGGCTCGCCTTTCAAGCTGACGGGAGAAGCGCTGATGCCACAATTACCTACGATAACAGTCGTTACACCCTGGCTTAGCTTGGGCAGCATCTCCGGCTGACGAATCACCACGGTATCGTCATGGGTATGAACATCAATGAAGCCCGGTGCAAGCACCCTCCCCGCGGCGTCAACCTCATGGGTTGCCGTTGCCCCACTTATACATCCTATCTGTTCTATTCGGCCGTTCTGTATAGCGATATCCGCCTGATAACCCGGCGAGTTGCTGCCATCGATCACCTGTGCATTGCGGATAAGAGCATCGTAGGTTGGCATTGTCAGTCTCCCAGCGGCAATCGCTCATCGCCGCCACGGTAGTCGTCCATGGCGAGCTTGATGCGCCGCAAGCGTTCCTGATTCGCTTCAGGTGCGCTCAATGCCAGCTCAGTAGCCAGAATATCCACGGCAAGCATCATTCCGTAGCGGGCGGCGGTAGGTTTATAAATAAAGTCTGTTTCAGCCAGAAACAGCGGCAGTACGACATCAGCCAGTTGGGCAACCAGCGATGTTTCGGGTGCGATGGCCAGAATGCGAGCGCCGTACCCCTTGGCCAGCTGCAACGACTCGACAAGTTCGGGGGTTATGCCCGTCATCGAGCAGGCAATCACTACCTGATCCTGGCCCAACGTGGCAGCCGTCAGGCGCATCAGAACCGGATCGTGATAAGCCGCGATGGGGTATCCCAGCCGAACCAGCCGGTACTGCAGTTCATCCGAAAAGATCGTAGAGCAACCGCCCATACCAAAGGCGTAAACCATGCGCGCCTCGTGAACAAGTGCAACCGCCCGTGCAAAGGTTTGCTCATCGAAACGGGCCAGATGCTGGCGAAGCGTTGCTTCGATGTCACTGACGATATTGCCAAAGAATGCAGAATGCTCCGGTGCGTGTGTTCGGCCCAGAAACCGCGCTCCAACACCGCTGGCCTGAGCTAGCTGCAAGCGCAGGTCTCGTAGGTCCTTGCACCCTGCGCTGCGGGCAAAGCGGGACAAGGTCGCACTACTCACCTCAGCCCGTGTCGCCAGCTCGTCCAGGCTGGCGCTGGCGGCGAACGGTACATCCTCCAGGATCAGGCGAGCGATACGTTGTTCGCCTGCACTCATATGCTCAAGACGTGCGCGGATTTGATACAGGATATCCATTACAGTACAGCCGCCAACGCTAATGTCAGAAGAAAGGCGATGATGGAAATCAAGGTTTCCAATACGGTCCACGTCTTGAACGTCTGGGTTACCGTCATGTTGAAATACTCCTTGATCAACCAGAACCCGCCGTCATTTACATGGGAAAAGATGACCGACCCTGCCCCGGTAGCCAGAACCAGCAGTTCAGGGTGTGGATAGCCTAACCCTAACGCAACAGGCGCGACGATGCCTGAAGCCGTGGTCATGGCGACCGTGGCCGAGCCGGTGGCAATGCGCATCAGCGCAGCAAAAAGCCACCCCATCATCAGGGGTGACAGGTTGAATTCCCGGGCCAGTCCAACGATTTCGGTGGTCACACCGGCATCGATAAGGATTCGGTTTAGCCCTCCACCAGCGCCTACCAGTAATGTGATCGTTGCCGTTGGAGCCAAGCATTCATTGGTAAATTTCAGGATCGCATCGCGGTTGAAGCCTTGAGCCAGCCCTAACGTCCAAAAACTCACCAATGTGGCAACCAGCAGTGCAATCACGGAGTTGCCGATAAATTGCAGAAACTGATTGAAGACGCTGCCCGGCGTTGATATCAGGTTGGCCCAGCCACCCATCAACATCAGCACAACGGGCAGGATAATCGTACCGATCGTGACGCCAAAACCAGGCAGCTGTTTACGAGGCTCACGCTCGGTAAACTGCTCGGCCAATGGGTTTTCGGCAGGTAACTGAATCTTTGGAACGATGAACCTGGCGTAGACCGGTCCGGCAAGAATAGCCGTCGGAATACCTACAAGAACCGCATAGAAGAGCGTCTGCCCTACCGAGGCATGATAGGACTGCACGGCCAGCATGGCAGCAGGATGCGGCGGAACGAGCGCATGCACAACCGACAACCCCGCGACCATGGGCAGGCCTACCATCAGGATAGAGACACCTACACGGCGGGCCACGGTAAAGGCGATAGGAACCAGCAGCACGAAGCCCACTTCAAAAAACAGGGGCAGCCCCACGAGAAAGGCAATGCAGACCATCGCCCAATGGGCATTGCGCTCGCCGAATCTGGCTATCAGGGTACGAGCGACCTGCTCTGCGCCGCCTGACTCGGCCATCATCTTGCCGAGCATGGTGCCCAATGCCACGACCAAGGCGATATGACCAAGCGTCTTGCCGACACCGGCCTCATAAGAGGCAACAATCGTATTGGCTGGCATACCGGCGACCAGAGCCAGTCCTACCGATACCAGGGTAATCACGATAAAGGGATTCAGCCGATACCGCGCAATCAAGACAATCAACGCAATGATGGCTACTACGGCATAGATCAGAAGCCAGAACCCGGTAGAAGGCGTCATCGAGCATTCCTCGTGCCTGAATCCGTCCATGGCTGGACGGCATAACGTCATTGTTAGAAGTAGGTGGCAACAGCTCCGGTGACGCGGTATTGCTCATCTACCAGGAGGAGCTGCTTCCATTTATCGAACGTGAGACATGGATGAGAAATATCGAAACACAGCATGTCCCCTACCTGCAGATCCGCCACAGGTGGTACGTCCATAAAGGCATGCTGATCCATCATGGCGCTGATCTTCCAGGCTGCAGGCGCCTCCATTGGAGAGGCGGAATGACCGGGCCGAAAATGCAGCGAGGGAACAGGGAAACCGGCATCGAACGCCGCATCACGCTTGCCCAGTGCAATGATGGCGCGGCCCGGCTCGGGTCGTGATTGCACATAGGCCCAAAGTTGCAAGGCTGGCAGAAGGCTGCGCTGCATTTCCTGTGCAACAGGGTTATTGGCTTGAATACGTGCCTCGGCCGCTTTGTAGATACCTACGTCATGGGTGAGATAGCAGCCGGGGCGTAACACAATATCCAAGGGCAGCCCCGTCTGAGGAAGCGCAAACTCCTCGGCAACCAGATCGAACCAGGCAGACCCAGCGCCTGACAGGATAATGCGAGGCTCGGCAAACCCGCTTTCATCAGCTATGGCACGCGTCCTTGCTACGGTTTGCTTAAGAAAATCACGGATTTCGGCCTCCTCTTTCAGGACCCCCTCGTAGACCTCAATCCCTACCAGGGCCAGTGCCTGCGGCCAGCGTGAAATGGCGTCTCGCACTGCCCTTTCCTGCTCCTCATTACGCACGCCAGTACGACCGCCTGATACGCCATATTCGAGTAAAACCCGAAGGCGTTGACCTCTCTCACTGAAATAACGTCCTAGGCTTTCGACGTTTTGAGAGGAATCAACCACACAACAAAAGCTGAAACCGGGATCGGCCTCTTGCAGATCGGCAATCAGGGCCATATTGGCTTTGCCAACCAGCTGATTGGCCATTAGCACACGCCGTATCCCGTGGGTAAACGCTACGCGAACCTGTGGTGCAGTGGCGAGCGTAATACCCCAAGCCCCCGCCTCCATTTGCCGCTTGAACAATGCCGGGCTCATGGTGGTTTTACCATGCGGCGCAAGCTGTACGCCGTATCGCTCCATGAACTGCTTCATCCACTGCAGGTTATGCTCGATACGCTGCTCCCGCAGTACCGCAACAGGCAGACTCACGTCCTCCTTCAAGATATCCCACCCCGAGGCGGCAACTTCTTGGGTAGAGACAGTACCCGCTAACGAACCGAGACCCTTTCCGAGTCCATTGACTTGTTCAGATGCAGCATGGTGAGGCTTCACAGCGATTCCCCTGCCTGGTTTTTGAAAGCAACATACACCGAAGCGAGGTTTTATCAATTGATCATGAAAACTAATTTCATAAGCAGAAGACCTGATGCCGTTATTGGATAAAAACAGGTCGTAATTTAGGGAGAGGTTGTGCTTTTGGCAGGGCATGTAGAGACAATGGGCTCGTCTGTCATGACTTTGTGAGCAAAGCTCAATGCATCCTTTTGAGAGACCAGCCAAGCCCCTGAGTGGCTTTCGCCCTTATATACATGAGCCTCAACTGTCGTACCGGCATTGCAGGCCTCCTGAACCAGTAGCTGCTGCCCCTCCGGACGAACATCCCGGTCCGCATCGCCGGTTCCGACAAACAAGGGCTGGTCCAGCTTCAAGGTATTGAAGCGATATTGAGGCAAAAGAATCTTGGCCATCGTCTTCACCGCCTCGGGTTGAACCGTATTAGCCTGAGTGAGGCCCGCCTGCATGACCTCTCGTGCCAAGGTGCCCACACACAAGCGGGCGGCCTTTTCGAATAACGGCATGGCTTTTGGCGTAAACAGCGTCGAAGCATCGGTTACTGGCTGCCTCTGATGGGCAACCAGCGCTACGTAAAACATATAGGCAATGCCGGGATCCACCTGGTTAGGATCTACCCCCGAGACGGTCATCGTTCTTTCCGTCAGATACGGTATACCTGTGACTATCGTGCCCTTGATATCCAGCTCCGGCGCATACTCCTTGGCAAATCCGGCCGTCGCAAAGGCCGCTCCGCCCCCTTGGGACTGTCCTGCCACGATCACCTTGTTGGCGATGGGATATCGTCCATCCGTAACGGCGCGGATACTATCGAGCACACCGTAGGCCTCGGAGCGCTTGGTCAGGTAGGGATGCAAACCGGGCGTGCCAAGCCCCTCATAATCCGTCGCGACAATGGCGTAACCCTGCTTAAGCCAGCGATTCAAGTAATCTTTGTAAACGGTTGGTGCTTCATTCCAGGACGGCGCGCAGACATCGGCTACGCCTACTGTTCCATGAGCCCACGCCAGCAACGGCCACCCTCCCTCAGGCGGTTGCCCTTTGGGAACGAACAACTGACCAGAGACCGTAATGGGCGAGCTGTCCAGACCGCTCACTGACGTGTAAAGAATACGAAACTGCCCTTCTGCATCCTCCAACCGATTTTGTGGGGGAAGTGGCTCACTGCGCAGCAACTCACCTGCAGCGGTTGGAATAGGTTTATCCCACCGATAGAACGTTGAAACGCCACCGTCCCCCGAATCCCAGGATTCCTGAGCCTTGGCTGACTCTATTCCCATTATTAACAACTGGGCACTGACCAGCAGAGTTGCTCTGAGCAGTCCTCTACGTTCATGAACAGGTCTTGCTCTGAATGACATCGTACTGTCTCTCCGCAGAGTTTATGGGACGGCTTTTATGCAAGACAGCGACGACGGCTCATGGTTTGATCAACGCCCTTTTGACCTGCTGCGCCGTACCAGAAATAGGAGTGCGAAGACTCGCACAGTTAAAAAACCGAAGACCGTCTATCCTGTTTTTGCTTGTCGTACCGCTTCGCTTGGAATACTGTATATCCAAACAGGAAAAGGACTGAGGTTGCATTATGTCGCTTGATCAAGCGGAAATGACAGTTAAGCAAGACCTGGAATGTGCTCTGGCATCGCTGGACATGCAGCGTGACGATTTTCTCGAACTGGCGCGCGGCATCAGACAGAAAATCTCGGAAGAGACTGAGGAAGCCGTTGAGCTGGAAGCCAATCTTGGCTGATTGCTCTTGAGTTAAACGGTACTTCTCCCGCTGCGGCTGCACCTGATCAGCCGCACGCTAATCTCCTGATTAAAGCTTTTTGCTATATCTATAGCGCCGGAAGCTATTTTATTAGCCCACTTGTGTAATCTTATAGTTCTAGATCCTTACATTATGGAATAAGAACATGAGAACCGCTCTGCGTCGTTATTTCACGTTTGCAAGCCTGGCTCTGGCACTCGGTATCTCCGTTAATGCCCATGCAGAAGACCTGTTAAAGGAAGTCAAGCAGCGCGGTACGCTGGTGATTGGGCTTGAGGGTACTTACCCTCCTTTCAGTTACCAGGATGAAAACGGCAAGCTGACCGGTTTTGAAGTCGAGTTTGCCCAGGCGCTGGCCAAGGAAATGGGCGTACAGCCAAAAATCCAGCCGGGCAAATGGGATGGTTTATTGGCCGCGTTGGATTCCAGGCGTCTGGATGTGGTGATCAATCAGGTCACCATTAGCGAAGAGCGCAAGAAAAAATATGATTTTTCGACGCCCTATACGGTCTCCGGTGTCCAGGCAATGACTCGCAAGAACGAGCAGGACACCATCAAGAAGCCGGAAGACTTGGCCAATAAGAAGGTGGGTGTTGGTCTTGGTACCAATTATGAGCAATGGCTCAAGGAAAACGTACCACAGGCTGATGTTCGCACTTATGAAGACGACCCAACCAAGTTTCAGGACCTGCGTGTAGGTCGGATCGATGCCGTTCTGGTAGACCGACTGGCCGCCTTTGAAATGGCTGCCAAAACCGGTAACCAGTTTGTACCAGCAGGCGAACCGTTCAATCGTCAGGAGTCGGGCGTGGCCGAGCGCAAGGGAAATCCCGAATTCCATGCCGCCATCGACCAGGCCATTGCCAAGATGAAAGCTGATGGCACGCTGGCCAAGCTCTCACAGAAGTGGTTCAAGGCTGACGTCACTCAATGAGCGAATCCAGCCTTCAACTGATACTGGATTCGCTTCCGTTTCTACTCAAAGGTGCCGTCTGGACTGTACTACTCAGTCTGGGCGGCATGTTTTTCGGGCTGGTGCTGGGGTTCTTTCTGGCGCTGATGCGGCTTAGCCAAAACATGGTAGTGCGCGCAGTAGCGCGGGTATACGTGTCTTTCTTTCGAGGCACCCCACTGCTTGTGCAGCTGTTCATGATCTATTACGGCTTGCCTGAGCTGGGCATTCAGCTAGATCCTCTGCCCGCTGCGCTCGTGGGTTTTTCGCTGAATATGGCCGCTTACATCTGTGAAATTCTGAGGGCAGCCATTGCCTCGATTGACCGAGGACAATGGGAGGCGGCTGCCAGCATTGGCATGACACGGGCACAGACACTGCGTAGGACCATCCTTCCTCAGGCAGCCCGTACGGCGCTCCCACCTTTAGGTAACAGCTTCATTTCGCTGGTAAAGGATACCTCTCTTGCGGCTACCATTCAGGTCCCTGAGATGTTTCGCCAAGCGCAGCTCATTACGGCGCGTACCTTTGAAATCTTCAGCATGTATCTAACGGCAGCATTGATCTATTGGGTTCTGGCCAGCACCCTGGCGGCGTTACAGAACACGCTGGAAAATCGGGTAAACCGGCATGATCAGGAGCGTTGAGTCATGATTGAAGTACGTAACCTGACCAAGTCATTCAATGGCCAGCCGGTGCTCAACGGGATCAATCTGGATGTAGCTGCGGGCGAAGTCGTTGCCATTATTGGCCCCAGTGGCTCCGGCAAGACCACCCTGCTTCGTTGTCTGAACCTTTTGGAGACGCCCGATAAGGGCCATATCCGTATTGCAGATATTTCCATTGATGCAAGGCGGCCTTTGAATACGCAGCAGAATCAGATCCGGGCGCTCCGCCAACGCGCCGGCTTCGTGTTTCAGAACTTCAACCTGTTTCCTCATCGTACGGCTCTGGAAAACGTGATCGAAGGGCCGATTGTGGTCAAACGGGAGGCCAGGGAATCCGCGGAAGCCCGGGGCCGGGCATTACTGGCGAAAGTAGGCCTGGCGGGCAAGGAAGATGCGTATCCCAGGCGGCTATCCGGCGGACAGCAGCAGCGCGTTGCCATTGCCCGTGCGCTGGCGATGCAGCCCGAGGTTATTCTCTTCGATGAGCCCACGTCAGCCCTTGATCCCGAGCTGGTCGGTGAGGTGCTGACGGTCATTCGTAATCTGGCCAATGAGCAGCGGACCATGGTGATCGTGACGCATGAGATGAGCTTTGCCCGTGACGTGGCGCATCGCGTGCTGTTTGTCGATCAGGGCGTTATCGTTGAACAAGGAGAAGCTAAGGCGCTGTTTGCCAATCCCCAGGAAGAACGGACGCAACGGTTCTTGAGCAAGTTCAGAAGCCATGAAGGTTAGATACTAACCTCCATGGCCTGTTGGCCACTGCTTGTCGGGCCACCTCGGTTAACAGCTGGAGCAGCCTATTAACCGAGGTGGCCCGAGATCACTTGGCGCTGTTCCGAGCCAATCAGTGCTTTTAAACGATAAACATATTTAATTCATGACTATATCGCTTTCGATGCTTGTAACGGCTTGTAATCGAGAATGCAAAGAATACGCATAATCAAACAGTCGCTTTCTTGTTGATCCGCATGCATGATTTGCGGCCTTTTCAGCTGGCTGAGCCCGTTCGCTATGAATTTACGTTTTTGCCTCATTGCCATGACGGCCCTGGCAGTTATTGGCGATAACATGCTCATTCCCTTTTATCCGCAATACTTTGCTAGCCGTTTTGACGATCCTCGTCCCGAGCAGGTCGGTGCCTACCTGGCTGCTATTTGCGTTGTTGTCATGTTTGCCTTTCCTCTCTGGGCCAAACTGGCCAAGCGGGTGCACCCTATTCGGATCCTGATCTGGACACAGTTGGCTGCGGGGCTGCTCAGCGTATGCTGCTATACCATCGACTCCCTGCCCTTGTTCTGGGTTGTCTCACTAGGCATGGTGGTCTTCAAGGGCAGCTATCTCTTGATGTATCCCTATGTGATGAGTCTGGAAGCCAAGGAAAGCCACACGCGAACCATTGGCACATTGTCGGTTGTAGTGCATTTCGGAGCCATCTTTGGCGCAGCTGTGGGCGGGCTGGTTCTCCAGGCGCTGGAAATGGGCGAAGTCTTCCTGATCATGGCGCTGGGCGACTTCATTCAGATGGCAATCTGTATGCGTCTGATGCGAGACAAGCCTCCCGCTTCGGGAGAAGCTCCAGCCTCCAGCGAAACCCCGGAACAGTCTGCAACCGAAGTGCCTATCGCCAAACCAGGTAGCCACCTGATCATTTACAAGCTCTGTCTGATCATGTTGCTGTTCTACTTCAGTGCCTATGTCATTCGACCGTTCTTCTCGGTTTACTGGCAAGAGGTTTCCGCTCTGGAAAATGAGCTCGTCACCGGCTTCGTCTATTCGCTGCCAGGCGCTGTGGCGCTGGTCGCACTCTGGTGGAGCAAGCGAGCCAGCCAACACGGCCATGCCTGGGAAGGTATCCTGTCCGCCCTGCTGCTTGGCGTCTGCGGTATTTTCATTCAGGGCGTTGAAAACGAAGTGGCCATCCTAGGAGGTCGTTTGCTGTTCGGCTGGGCCTTGTATCAGGTCACGGTGCGCCTGGATGCGCTCATGTTCGAGATGAGCAAGCCCGAGGCGTATGCTGTGGACTTTAGCAAGGTCAATTTTTTCCAGAGTCTGGGTGTCATGTGTTCATCCTATGGCGCTGGGCTTCTCGTCAGTCATTTCACGCTTTCTACGCCGTTCTGGGTAGGTGCAGCCGGCCTGCTGCTCACGGCAGTTCTCTTTCCGATACTGGTTAAAGCGCCCAACAAGGCTGCAACAGCGGTCAAAGCGTAAATGCTTGAGGCGGTGGCAACCCTCTGCCACCGCTCACCCTGTTCCGCTCATCGCAATCTAGCGAAACGTGACACATGGATTGCTAATGATAATTTGATGCATTTGTATTTAAGTGTTTAAATCGGCATTTCCGAGCATGTCCTCCCGAACGGCCGAACCAGACGTTCGGGGGATGACATCCAACCTCGTTCTGGGTCCGACGTATGACGATTCAGGTAAAGACCGATCTTACCCGCCTGCTGGATCTTTCCGCCCTTTCCTATTTAGGGCTCAAGGGAACGATAGGCCCTGCAGGCCCGGATGACCTCACCTGCGGCAGTGCCGAAAATCATGTGCGCGTTGCAGCGCTTTATGACCATTGGCAGCAGGCCCATCCGGAGGCCGGCCCCCATTACTGGTCAGCGCGCAGCTGGACGCTCATGGTCTGGCAGCCGATCTACCTGACGATTCTGGGTGTCCACCTCGGTCGATGTGTTCCTTCTCTCGATCAGTTTGCCCAGCGCGTGCACCACGGATTCGTGGCAGGGTTTTACCTGCATGATCATTGTCCCTATATCGCCGACCAGGACACGTTGATTCGTGTCGCCGCCAAGCAATTACAGAACCTTTGCGAACGGCAGCTGGAAGAGGCAGGAACGGTTTTCAAGCTCAACCCGAAAATGGCCCGCCGTCTGGCGGCAGACTGCGTGCTGGCAGCCCTTCTCTATGTGCAGAACAACCTGCGCGAAACGCTATGCAACAACCGTATGCGTGTGCTGGAAGGTATGTGGCTCGAAGCGCTGGGCCTGAAGGACAACAGCGAGCTGATCTGCATTGCGCTTGACGACGGACAAGAGCGGCTGGCGCTTGGACGCAAGGTCTGCTGCCAACACTTCCGCCGCGCAGATGGCGAATTATGCAGCACCTGCCCCAAGCTCAAGCAGGAAGAGCGCATTGTCCGTTTACGACAGGAGTTAACCCTTGAAGCTGCAACTCACTGATATCCGCGTCAACCGCGGCGGACGACTCATTCTGAGTCTGGACCAGCTGCGGCTTGCCGGAAATGAGCTGACAGTCATTCTAGGGCATAACGGTTCCGGCAAGTCGACATTGATGAACCTGCTGGCGCGTCAGACCGTGCCCGACAGTGGCAGGATCGAGCTGGACGACCAGCCCATCGCACGGTTGAGCCAGCGGGAATTTGCGCGGCAGATTGCCTTTCTGCCTCAGCGGTTGCCGGAAGTCGCCGGGCTTACAGTACGTGAACTGGTGCGCCTGGGCCGTTTTCCCTGGCGCGGTCTGTTAGGCCGCTGGCAGCGTGAAGATCAGACGATCATCGAGCGAGCCATGCAACAAACAGATGTGGCGCATTATGCCGATCACCTGACCGACACCCTTTCCGGCGGCGAACGGCAACGGGCCTGGATTGCGATGCTGCTAGCCCAAGAATCGCCACTGATTCTGCTGGATGAACCCACATCGGCCCTGGATCTCTCCCATCAGTATGAGCTGATGGGCCTTTTACATGAGCTGAACCAGAAGACCGGACGCGGAATTGTCGTCATTCTGCACGACATCAATCTGGCTACACGTTATGCCGACCGTATCGTTGCCCTCAAGCAGGGTCGACTGTTCTTTGACGGGACGCCACAGGCCTTGTTGTCCAGTCGTTTGCTATCCGAGCTGTACGAGATCGATATTCAACTCATTGAGCAGCCTGCGGCGCAGCGCAAGATTGCGGTTGTTGCCTGAAGATGCACGTTACCCGCACCGGGACGGGCGTCCCATCCAGACCCATGTTATCTACTGCACCAGGTCTTCTGCGTTATCCGCTCACGCTACTGTCATTGCTTCTGGTACTGCTCGTACACCTACAGATTGCTTCACCGCTGTCGTTAGGTCAGCAGTGGCATGCCTTGTTCGATGCCTCCAGCCAAGACTTCACGCTGCTGCAATTTCGTGACTCTGCGCTTCCACGGGTTGTTATGGGTCTTCTGGTTGGGGCCGCGTTGGGCTTATCAGGCAGTCTTCTCCAACAATTGACGCAAAATCGTCTGGTTTCACCCATGACTATCGGGTCGGCCTCAGGGGCATGGTTGGGACTGGTTTGTGCCACGCTGATTGCACCAACCCTGGCTGCCGATCATGGTGAATGGGCCGCGCTACTGGGCGCAATGGCTGCAGTAGGGATTGTCCTGTTGATTGCAGGGCGATCTGGTATTGCTGGTCTTCCAATCGTTTTGGCCGGTATGGCCATGAATCTTCTTCTAGGAGCGCTGGCCTCGGGGCTCGTATTGCTCAACGATCAGTACGCCCGGAATCTTTTCCTCTGGGGGGCTGGCGATCTGGCGCAAATGGACTGGCAATGGGTCATCTGGCTGCTGCCCAAGCTGGCGGTCGGTCTGCTTGTCCTGGCCTTTGCCCAGCGACCGTTGACCCTGCTGCGCCTGGGCAGTGAAGGCGCACAAGCACGCGGCATGAGTTTATGGCCGATTATGTTGATGCTGTTTCTCGCCTCACTGTGGCTCACATCTGTTTCCATTACCGCGGTCGGCCTGATTGGATTCATTGGTCTGCTCACACCTAATCTTGCGCGATTGTTCGGCGCTCGTACCGCCTTTGATGAACTGCTATACAGCACGCTGCTGGGAGCTGTTCTACTGCTGACAACCGATGCACTGGCTGTGCTCGCCAGTCAATGGACGATCAACCTGATTCCCAGCGGAGCCGCGGCCGCATTGATAGGTGCACCGGCACTCTTATGGCTTTCGCGCCGCAAAATGTCGGCAGAAGATCAGCGTGGACTGACGCTCCCAGGCAATAGCGACAGAAGAATCACCACATCAGGCTGGGTACTCATTCTGGGCATTGCCCTGGCGATTGCATTACTGACCCTATGCCTGGCGCCGGGCGCCCAAGGCTGGCAGTTGAACTGGCCCTCCTCCCTCGTCTGGTCCTTTCGCTGGCCGCGGACGCTAACGGCCGCCTCGGCAGGATTCGGACTGGCGATTGCAGGCGTCATTCTTCAACGTCTGCTGCGCAACCCCTTGGCGAGTCCGGACATTCTTGGCCTTTCCGCCGGGGCAACGCTTGCCCTTCTCATAAGTGCGTTTGTCATGGGTGGGACTATCCAGACCGCAGGCGGGCCATTGGCGGCTTTTGCCGGGAGCATGCTGGTCTTGGCTGTGCTGCTTCTGTTTGGTCGCCAGCACCAATATGCACCGGGCATGCTGGCATTGGTAGGTATTTCCCTGATGGCATTGCTGGACGCCATCCTTCAATTTGCCCTGGCCAAGGGGACAGCAGACTCCTTCGCCATCATGGGCTGGTTGGCGGGTTCGACCTACCGGGTTTCGGCCAGCCAGTCTGTCGGACTTTGTGTAGGCGTTCTGCTTATCGGAGGGTTCAGTCTACTGTTCCATCGAGGCCTGTCGCTGATTTCGATAGGTGACGGCGTGGCCCTTGGTCGCGGCCTGAATCTGACGCGCCTACGTATCGTGCTACTGGTTCTGGTTTCGCTGATGTGTGCGCTCGTGACCAGCGTAATGGGGCCGGTCGCCTTTCTGGGCCTGCTGGCACCGCATATTGCAGCCATCCTGGGTGCCAGGAAAGTCCTGCCTCAACTCTTGCTCGCCGCCACGCTGGGTAGCGTCTTGATGCTTGTTGCCGATTGGATAGGCCGTGTCATGATCTATCCGCTTCAGATGCCGGTAGGCATCGTGGCGTCCGTTCTGTGTGGAGTCTATTTCATTATTCTGTTAGCCAGACAGCGAGGCGCGTAGGGTTGCTCAAGCATAAAATCAGTCCCAGCCTGCTCCGTTGGGTCCTAACCGGACTCTTGATGATCGGCTCTGCACTCGCTCACGCAGCCAAAACACCGCAGCGGGTAGTTGCGCTCACCTGGGAAGCGGCTGAACACTTGGTCGAAATGGGGATCACGCCCTTGGCGGTAGCGGACGCCGATGACTACAAGGTGTGGGTCGTGCGCCCTGCTTTGCCGTCATCGGTTCTCAATACCGGAAGCCGTGTCGAGCCCAATCTTGAGCTCTTGGCCGAACTCAAGCCCGACCTGATCATCTCCAGCCCGGCTCTTGAAGATCTACGTGGCAAGCTTGAGCGGATCGCCCCGGTAGAGTCATTCGACAGCTATCGACAGGATCACAACAATTACGAAACCGCACGGCAAAATTATCTGACACTGGCCAGGCAGTTTAATCGCCTCGATCAGGCACAGCAGCGCTTGGCGGAAATGGATCGCCATATTGCTGAACTACGGCAGCGGCTGCTTGAGCACTTCAATGGCGAACCTCCGAAAGTCACAATGATTCGCTTTTCTACGCCGGCGGTGGTTTATGTGTATGGCGACAATTCCATGCCTCAATATGCCATGAACCTACTGCATCTTCAGCCTGCCTACCCTTTACCCGCTACCGCCTGGGGTATTACACAGAAACCTATTAGTGACTTGGGAAAGATACGTGAAGGCGCTGTGCTCCATATCGAGCCGTTCTCCCAAGAGGACAAACTCTTTCCTACCCGCCTCTGGCAGGCGATGCCCTTCGTGCAAGCACGACGATTCGCTACGGTCCGCTCAACCTGGACCTATGGTGGTGTTTTCTCGGTGGAATATCTGGCTGAGTCGCTTGTAGACGCGCTCCTGACCTTACAGCCTGAGTAACGAGCTTTCTGCCCTTAAGCTCGCTCTAAGCTTATAGCTAGAAAGTATTTATAACTCTTTTTAAATTCCTTTAACGTCTATTTACCGGATCACCGGACCTGCACTGACTTTTCATCTGTCGGTCCGGCTCCGCTGTGGATCTGGCCGGCATTGCTCATTGCGAGGCCGTATGCTCAAGCCAGATACCCTTCTTGATAACGATCAGGATGTAGCTCCACCCGTCTACCCTGCCCGTATTCTCACTACCGACGCCGAAGCCATTGCTGCTGCTCATGAGCTAGCCCGTTTCGCTGCGCAAGAAGCATCGCTGCGTGACCAGGAGCGCAAACTTCCCTGGGCCGAAATCGAGCGTTTTACTACCAGCGGTCTGGGCAGCGTATTCGTTCCCAGAGCCTTTGGAGGCCCTCAGGTTTCCTTTGTAACGATCGCTGAAATCTTCAAGATCATTGCCAAGGCTGATCCAGCACTGGCTCAAATTCCCCAGAATCATTTCAGCATTCTCAATGTCATTCGAAGCGTAGCGTCCGCCGAGCAACAGCAGCGCCTATTCGAAAGCGTGTTGGCTGGATGGAGAATAGGCAATGCAGGCCCCGAGCGCGGCAGCAAACATACATTGGACCTGAAAGCGCGCCTGACACCCGAAGGTGATCACTTCCGCTTGAACGGCGAAAAGTTTTATTCGACAGGTGCCCTGTTTGCCCATTGGGTAACCGTCAAGGCATTGGATGACACCGGACGACAAGTCATGGCGTTCGTCCGGCGCGGAACACCGGGGCTTCGAATCATTGATGACTGGTCCGGCTTTGGACAGCGAACCACAGCAAGCGGAACAGTCATTCTCAATAATGTTCGTCTCCCCGCAGAAGACATTATTCCGAGCGGATTGCTAAGCACTAAGCCTTCCTTACAAGGTGCCTATGCGCAGCTGATCCATGCAGCCATTGATGCAGGCATAGCCCTGTCTGCTTTGGCTGACTTGAGGTGGTTTGTTGTTGGTAAAACTAGACCCTGGCCTGAGGCTGGTATTACTGAGGCACGAAATGAACCTTACCTGATTGCAGAGGTTGGACGACTGGAAGTTGAACTGCATGCAGCTGAAGCGCTATTGCGAAAGGCAGCCGGGGTACTTGATTCCTTTAAGGACCAGCCTGTTGATGAGTCACAGGCTGCTCAGGCCTCGATTGCGGTAGCCGAGGCTAAGGTGCTGACGTCCGAAATTGCCTTGGCAGCCAGTGAAAAACTCTTCGAGCTGGCTGGTAGCCGAGCCACGCTGGCTGAGTTCAACCTTGACCGGCATTGGCGCAACGCTCGGACGCACACCCTTCATGACCCCGTGCGCTGGAAGGTACATGCCATTGGCAACTATCACCTGAACGGTATATCCCCTGCCCGCCATGCCTGGATCTGAACCATGAATGCACCTGTATTGCACGGTATTGCCGACCGGATCGAAAGTGATGAACAAGCATTAAGGATTGCCACCGAGCTGGCCACCCTTTTCAAGCAAGACGCCGCTCAGCGGGATCAACATCGGACGCTGCCGTGGAGTGAATTGGAGCAGTTCTCCCAGTCCGGACTCTGGGCTATTACAGTACCTAAAGCGCTGGGAGGCGCTGAAGTCTCCAGCGTAACGCTTGCCAAGGTCATCTCTATTATTGCTGCGGCGGATGGCTCCCTAGGCCAGATACCGCAAAATCACTACTACGCGTTGGAAGTATTGCGTGTAAATGGCAGTGCCGAACAGCAGCACAAGCTCTATACCGAAGTGTTGGCCGGCGCCCGTTATGGCAATGCACTGGCCGAGATTGGTACTAAGACGATACTGGACCGCACTACCCGGCTCACCCCTGACAGGGACGGTTTCAAGGTCAACGGGCGCAAGTTCTATGCAACCGGTGCACTGTATGCTCAGCGCATCCCCACCTCGGTTGTGGATGACGAAGGCAAGCAGCGGCTGGCCTTTATCCCGCGCACCCGTGAGGGCGTAACCGTTATTGATGATTGGTCTGGCTTTGGGCAGCGGACCACGGGCAGCGGCTCGGTCGTGCTAGATAATGTCGCGGTAACGGCTGATGAGGTCGTACCTTTTCAAACAGCATTTGAGCGCCCTACTACGGTAGGCCCTTTCGCCCAGCTATTACACGCAGCGATCGATACAGGTATTGCGCGAGGTGCTTATGAGCACGCTCTTCTTTTTGTCCGTGAACAGGCGCGTCCCTGGCCCGATTCCGGTGTTGAACATGCTTACGAAGACCCCCTGACGATCAGTGATATCGGCCGGCTGGCCGTACGTGTTGCCGCCGCGGAAGCCCTGCTTGAGCGCGCTGGAGAGGCACTCGATAAGGCGCAGCAAGATCCGACCGCAGACACCGTAGCTGCCGCCTCCATTGCAATCGCTGAGGTGCGTGCGTTGAGTACAGAGGCCTCTCTACTGGCAGGCAACAAACTCATTGAATTGGGTGGTGCCAGGGCCAGTCTGGCAGAGCATGGCCTTGATCGTTACTGGCGCAATGCACGTGTACATACCCTGCATGATCCCGTGCGCTGGAAATATCACGCCATTGGCGACTACTACCTGAACGATACCCTGCCGCCCCGACGCAGCTACCTCTGAGGTTGTCATGGCAAAGAAACAGATTCGGCTAAACGCCTTCAACATGAATTGTGTCGGGCACATCAACCATGGGCTCTGGACGCATCCGCGGGATACGTCCACCCAGTACAAGACGCTGAGCTATTGGACTGAGCTGGCTAAGCTGCTGGAGCACGGTCTATTCGACGGTTTATTCCTTGCTGACATCGTAGGGGTCTACGACGTATACGGTGGCGGCATAGACCTCACGGCAAGGGAGTCCATCCAGCTTCCGGTTAACGACCCTCTCCTTCTTGTCTCTGCCATGGCATCCCATACCACGCACCTTGGGTTTGGTGTGACTGCAAATCTCACCTATGAACATCCCTACCTGCTGGCACGACGGTTCTCAACGCTGGATCACCTGACGGGCGGCCGCATCGGCTGGAACATTGTGACGGGCTATTTGGATAGCGCAGCCAAGGCGATGGGACTTACCGCTCAGCATGAGCATGATCGTCGCTACGATCAGGCAGATGAATATCTAAGCGTGCTTTACCAGCTGTGGGAAGGCAGCTGGGAAGATGATGCTGTCATCGCTGACCGCCTGGGCCGTGTCTACGCACGACCGGATAAGGTGCACAAGGTTAGACACCACGGAGCGTTCTACGACGTTGAAGGTTATCACCTGAGCGAACCCTCTCCACAGCGCACACCTCTGCTTTACCAGGCGGGTTCTTCCGAACGCGGCGTTAATTTCGCCGGACAACATGCGGAATGCGTTTTCATTGGTGGCCAGAATATTCAGGCGGTCCGGCATCAGGTTGACCGAACACGTGCCAGCGCAGTAGCCGCCGGGCGTACGCCGGACGCCATCAAAGTCTTTATGGGGATGAGCGTGATCGTTGCGCCGACTGAAGCTGAGGCCCGGGAAAAGCATGCGGACTATCTACGCTACGCCAATCCAGAAGCAGGCCTTGCTCACTTTTCCAGCTCGACGGGTATCGACTTCGCAGGCTATGGGCTTGATGAGCCTATCCGTTATCAAAAGACCAATGCCATCGAGTCGGTCGTCAAGGCGTTTACCGCCAAGGACAGTGATTGGACCAAGCGCAGGCTCCTTGAGCAGCACGCTCTGGGTAGCCGATACCCACTCATTGTTGGTTCGCCAAGCCAAGTGGCGGATGCACTGGAGCAATGGATCGACGAAACCGGGCTGGATGGATTCAACCTGACACGCATCGTCACACCGGAAAGCTATACGGACTTTATCGACTTGGTAGTTCCTGAGCTGCAAGCACGGGGTCGCTACAAGACAGCCTACGAGCCAGGCACCCTGCGCGGAAAACTGTTCGCCCAAGGCGCTCGGTTACCGCTAGACCATGCTGGTACACATTGGCGAAACCTGACACATCAGGCCAGCCAAACGGCTAGACGAACTGCAATTTGATCTCAACGACTACTGGAACGCTTCCAGCCTCGCCTCCCATGACCTTGAACAGGATGACCGATATGCTGCACCGATTGAACCCAGGCCGTGGCTGGATAAAGACCTTCGCCCTTGCAGCACTGCTAGGCGCTGCAAGCATGAGCCACGCAGCCGATTCTAATGAACCACTGAAACTCGGTACGACAGCAGCCTTTGCACCTCCACTGGAAGCGGCTGTAGCTGAAGCTGAAAAGCAGGGGTTGAAGGTGGAACTGGTCGAGTTTACCGACTGGATTGCCCCCAATGTCAGCTTGGCTAACGGGGACATTGATGTGAACTACTTCCAGCACATTCCGTTTCTGGAAAATGCACGAGAGGAAGGTGGTTATGACCTGATTCCCTATGCCCCCGGCATCATCAACAACGTAGGCCTCTATTCGAAAGAGTACAAACGCTTTGAAGACTTGCCGGACAGCGCCCGCGTGGCAATTGCCAATGACCCTGTCAATGGAGGACGTGGCTTACAACTACTGGAAAAAGCGGGCCTGATCACCTTGAAGCCCGGCGTGGGATACAAGGCGACTCAAGCCGACATCCTGACCAACCCCAAGCATATACAGATCATTGAGCTGGAAGCCGTTCAACTGGTACGCGCCTATGATGACGTGGATCTGGTGCAGGGCTATCCGGCCTACATCCGCCTGGCCAATACCTTCGACCCCTACTCGGCTCTGCTTTTTGACGGGCTTGATCACCCTGAATATGTCATCCAGTTCGTCATTCGGCCTGACCGACAGAACGACGAACGTCTACGCAAGTTCGTCGATATCTACCAGCACTCTCCGGCTGTGCGTGCAGCCCTAGATAAGGCACATGGAACCCTTTACCAGACTGGCTGGAGGAGCTGATTCATGACGGGATCGATTACATCTATTCGGCAGGCTCGAAGCACTCATGAAGCAGAGGCGGACCAACCCTCTCATGCACTACCCTACCCCCTTACCTCTACCGCACTGGAACGCGCCGAGACCCATATCCGCTTTCAGGATATGGGTAAAACCTATAACGGTGAGCAAGGACCAGTGCGTGCGCTGCATGGTATAGATCTGGCTGTGCGCAGGGGTGAGATATTCGGCATCATCGGGCGCAGTGGTGCGGGCAAGTCTTCCCTGTTACGGACAATCAACCGACTCGAGCAGCCAAGCGAAGGACAGGTTCTGATCGACGGCGAAGATATCGGTCGCTACGGCACAAGCGAGTTGGTTGCCTTGCGCCGGCGCATCGGCATGATCTTTCAGCACTTCAATCTGCTTTCCGCCAAAACCGTGCGGCAGAATGTGGAATTACCCCTTAAAGTGGCTGGCGTACCGCGGCAGGAGCGGCAGCAGAAGGTTGCCTCACTCCTCAAGCTGGTAGGTCTGGAAAACAAGCATGATGCCTATCCTGCGCAACTGTCCGGCGGCCAGAAGCAACGCGTCGGCATTGCCCGAGCGCTTGTTCATGATCCCGATATCCTGCTATGCGACGAAGCGACTTCAGCACTGGACCCTGAAACGACACAGGCCATTCTGTCGCTGCTACGCGATATCAATCGGTCGCTGGGGCTGACCATTGTGTTGATCACCCATGAAATGGAGGTGATTCGCGAGATCTGTGATCGTGTCGTCGTGCTTGAGTGTGGTGAAGTCGTCGAACAAGGCCCCGTATGGAGAGTCTTTGGTGATCCCCACCATGACGTGACCCGCATCTTGCTCTCTCCGTTGCAGCAAACGCTATCAGATGATCTTAAAGCGCGTCTGCAGACACAGCCATTACGCCAAAACGATGCCCTCCTGCTTGAACTGCGCTTGAGTGGCTCAAGCAGCCGTGAGCCCGACCTGGGATCACTCTTCAACGCGTTGGGTGGACAGCTCACGCTTATCAGATCGAGCATCCAACGACTTCAAGGGCGCACGGTAGGCCATCTGCTGGTCTCGATCAGGCGTTCTCCCCACGCTCAGGAAGAGCTGATCAAGCGGGCTCGGCATATTTTCGACGATGTGGAGGTATTGGGTTATGTCGCTGCTGATTGATCGCCTGTGGCAAGGACTACTGGATACCCTGCTAATGGTAGGCGTCTCCTCCCTGATCGCACTGATTGCCGGTATTCCGTTGGCCGTGTTTCTGGTTACCAGTGGTAAAGGCGGGATGTTCGAGGCTGTTCGTTTGAACAGGCTGATTGGAAGTATCGTCAACCTCTTCCGCTCCATTCCTTTTCTGATTCTGATGGTGGCTCTTATTCCGTTCACCCGCCTGATTGTAGGCACTACTTACGGTGTGTGGGCCGCCGTCGTACCGTTGGCTATTGCAGCAACGCCGTTCTTTGCCCGTATCGCTGAAGTGAGCCTGCGTGAGGTAGACCATGGCCTGATCGAGGCCGCCCAGGCCATGGGATGCCGACGCCGACATATCGTCTGGCATGTTCTGCTACCTGAGGCCCTGCCGGGTATCGTGGGCGGATTCACCATTACGCTTGTTACGATGATCAATTCCTCTGCCATGGCGGGTGCCATTGGTGCGGGCGGCCTGGGAGATCTTGCTTATCGCTATGGTTATCAGCGGTTCGATGTGTCAGTTATGTTCATTGTCATTATAGGGCTGGTATTACTTGTCACATTAATTCAATTTGGCGGGGATCGCTTGGCGAAGGCGTTAAACCATCGAGCATGAGCCGATAAAAAAGGCCAGTCGGAAGCCCGCTGGCCTTTTTTGCATTCGTATGAAGTTTAAAACAGTTCGATCTTGAGTCCTTCGGACTGCACTTCGTGTCCCCGACCTATCTCTTCAAGATGGCCCTTGTGCTGTGAGTGCGTCACATAGCTGTTCAGGTGCTTTTGCATCCGAGCATCGAGATCAGGTAGCTCCCCCGGCTGACAGGTTTCAGGTGAGGCAAGCCCGACACCATAGGCCTCCATAACATCGCTCAAGGTGTCCAGCATATGACTGCTCTGCTCCAGGCGCTGACGTAGCGGGTCCTGGAACTGCAAACAGGACAGTACGCCTTGCAGATCATTGTTCACTTCGGAGCTCAGCCCTTTGACACCACTGACGACTGACGTCATGCATTCCGCTGCTTCCTGTAGATACCTCACCATGGAACGCAACTCATTACCTACATGTTCCAGTCCGCTTCTGGCCAGGAAATCCTCCTGCCGGTTTTGTGCGGCTGTCGACTCCTCCTCAAAGCGTGAGGCCAGATTCTGAATAGTCGTGGAAATCGAGTGCGCCGCCTCTGCAGTGCGCGCGGAGAGATTACGTACTTCAGTGGCGACTACGGCAAACCCACGACCGGAGTCCCCTGCCCGTGCAGCCTCGATAGCTGCGTTAAGCGCCAGCAGGTTGGTCTGTTTGGCAATATCACTGATGAGGGCAATCAACGGCCCGGTGGCGTTGACTTCCTCATACAGGCGCCGCATACGCTCGATATCACTACTGAGGCTTTCCTTGCGCTCTTTTTCAAAGGCAGACAGTGTCGCCAGTGTCTTTTCATTGCGCTGCTGATGCTCATCCGCCTCACGGGAAAGCGTCTGGGCACAACCACATCCTTCACTTACCGTCTCGGACAGCTTCTGACCGGTAAGATGAATATTATTGAGACGTTCGATTGCGCACAGTACATTGCGCTCGGTCTCATCACTCACCTCTTTTAGGTTACGCTGCACGATACGGCTCAGGCCAGGCACAGCATTGGCCGTGGCGACTGTTTTATCGAACAGGACTGCGTATGTGCTCCCCTCCTCTATTCGCTCAGGAACATGGGCAGAATTTTGGGACAACCTCCACGTCATCAATAACAGCGGAATGGAGAAAAACACGGCGACGCCCATGCAGGCCACGGTTGACTGTTGCGCCAGCCAAGCCGACCAGACCGGCGAGCTGAGGCCCAGCGCCACTATGGCCAGCAACAATCCGGCTTTGAGGTAGGCTTGGTTGTTCATTTTGGCTCCTTAGGCGCCCGGCAGGACTTGCTTGATGACCTTGAGCAGGTCCGCTGCCCCGACAGGCTTCACTAGCCAGCCGGTGGCACCATTCTTTTTGGCTTCGTCACGCTTGCTTTGCTGGCTCTCGGTAGTGAGCGCCAGAATAGGAACAAAGCGCATTCCAGGTAGCGCGCGGGCCTTGCCGATCAGCTCAAGACCTCCCATGTTGGGCATGTTGATATCGGTGATGATCAGATCCGGCTTATAGCCACCTTGCAGCTTGCTCATCGCCTGCACGCCATCATTGGCCGCCTCGACTTTAAAGCCGGACATTTCCAAGCTGCTGCGCAGACTCATCAGCATGGTCGCGGAGTCGTCGACGATCATGATGTTCTTGCTCATTTCACTCTCTCCTACGCATTCAGTGCGGCTTCAAGCCACACCTTTATATCGGTATTTTTTGGCCAAACTGAAACGTTTGGTTTCAATGCCATAAGGACTTGCAGATCAGCGGTATGCAGGTGTTCGAGGTCACCCAGATTGACCTTTGCGGCCGGGTTTTTCACCAGCCATTCCAGCAAGGTTTCGGCCTCTTCCACCGTGACCTGATCAGCCAATACGGCTACGCTTTTCTTGAAGGTAATGCTCATTCGAATAGCTCCGTGGGGTTGAGGATCATCAGGATGGAGCCATCCCCCATCACGGCCGTACCGGAGTAACCAGATAGCTCACCCAGAATGCCCACCATGGGCTTTAGGATGATGTCGATCGAGCCGTGGAAATCATCAATGATCAGGCCGACCAGCTCGCCTCGGCTGCGTAGCACCATCAAGGCGTACTCATCATCCTCGTTAAGCACCTGCTCCTCGGAGACCGCCAGCATCTGGTTCAAACTCTTGAGCGGAATCGTGCGGCCGCGCAGTTGCGCGGTGGGCTGATGCTTGATGGTATGGATCGAATCCTTAGGTAAGCGCACGGTTTCCATGACTTGGTCCATGGGAATGCCAAAGCGCTGACCGCCTGACTCAATCACCATGACCTGCGTTACTGCCATGCTCAGCGGCAGTGTCAGGCTCAGCTGCGTACCCTTGCCGACCTGACTGGTCAGGCGCAGTTGGCCGCCCACTTTTTCGATACCCGAGCGCACCACATCCATACCAACGCCACGACCGGACAGATCGGAAATCTGCTCTGCAGTCGAAAAGCCCGGCAGGAAGACCAGATTGACCAGCTCCTGATCACTCATCGCATCCAGGGCGGTCTGCTCGACCAGACCTTTACCAGCCACCTTGGCCTTGATCTTTTGTGGATCGATACCGCGACCATCGTCTTCAATAACAATAACCACATGGTCCGCGTTCTGGCTGGCGCGAATACGCAGCGTGCCGGTTTCCGGCTTGCCAGCGTTTGTACGCTCCTCCGGAAGCTCCAGCCCGTGATCCATGGAGTTACGGACGATATGCACAAGCGGATCGGCCAAGGCCTCGATCATGGATTTGTCCGCTTCGGTGTCTTCCCCTTCCAGGATGAGGTTGACCTTCTTGCCCAGCTTGCGCGCGATATCACGCACCAAACGTGGGAAGCGCTGCAGCACGAAAGAAACCGGCATCATGCGTACTTGCATGATGGCGTCCTGCAGGTCTTCGGCGATACGGTTGACTACGGCATATTGAGCCTTGATCTCTCGCGCCAGCTCGCGCTGACCATATTGGTCTTCAGCACGCTCGGCCAGATAGGGTAATCCGTTCTTGGCAACTACGATCTCGCCAATCAGGTTCATTAGGCGGTCGATCTTTTCCTGCTCGATCTTGAGGACCTTAGACGTAACATGATTGCCAGCCTCCTCCTGACGCCGACCGGCAGATGCGTCGGAAGGCGCGCGTGCAGCTTCTACCACCGGTACAACAGGTGCTGCGGGATCAAGCTGTGCCGACAGCCATGCGCTCATGGCCTCGTGAGTACGACCCTCTTCTTCTTTGGACGCCTCGGATATGGAGTCAGCACCCGCCTGCCAGTGTGCCTGGAACCAGGCCATGATCGGTGTGGCGCTGCGCTGCTGATCGGCATCCATCACGCTACGCTGCAAGGTCTCATTGAGTGCAGGATAAGCCATGAGAACATTGGTTAATGTCCGGACGATGGCGGCATGCTGACCGCTACGCCAAGGCTGAGAGAGGCAGGCAGCCAAGGCTATCTGCTGAGTGCCTACTACGTCCCGTACCAGTGGATCGATTGCTTCGTTACCATGGCTTAAGCTCTGTTGAGCCTCTTCGGCCGGAGCAGGTGCAGCAAACAGTGCCGCTGTTACGGCCTCCCAGCTGACCTGATCACTGACATACCGGAAGTGCTCAGCCAGATCCTCTTCCCGTATCGCTAACAGGAATTCGATACGCAGATTGCAGTGATAGGCGTCCAGCTGTGACGCTACCGCCCAGGGCTCTACAGCGGTCACACGACGCCAGAAAATGTCCGGCAGCTGACGCACCAGGTGCAAAGGATCGGTGCCCTGGAAAAAACAATCGGCGGCAGGACGATACTCAACACGGTAAACGCATTGTTCGTCCTTCAAACGATCGGCTATGTGCTGACGTACTTCATCATTCAGTTCAGTAGCCCAGGCGGGCGACTCGCTTTCAGACGTACCGTTTTTTGCGTCAGCAGCAACCACGGCCGTCTCGCTGCTGGTAAGCCACGCGCGCAGCCCATCGACCAGTTCACGAGGCGGAACCTGAAAGCCGTCACCCGGCTGACCGTTTTGTTCGATCTCATCCAGGAACTCGCTGACATAGTCAGCCGTGTTCAAAAGCTGATCAGCCAGTTGTTGATTGAAGTCCAGCTCACCGTTACGGACTGCATCCATCACGTCTTCAGCGGCATGCAATACACTGGTCAGCGCCGGAAAATCAAACAGGCCTGAGTTACCTTTAAGCGTATGCACCAGGCGGAACAGTTCGCCCAGTGGGGCGGTATCGCCAGGCTCTCGTTCCATGGCAAGCAAGGTACTGCCAATGGATTCCAGGGCTTCACGGCTCTCCTGGATGAATTGTTGCAGCAATGCGTTCACTGAGCACCTTCTCCGGTCAAAACATTCACCAGCCTCAGCAACGCTTCAGGCTTGATCGGTTTGGTTAAGTAATAATTAGCACCGGATTCCCAAGCCTGCTGACGATCATGATCACCCGACTCGGTTGTAATCATTACCGCAGGGGCCTGTTCAATAGGCCGGGAGCGCAGTTCACGCAGGAAGCTGAAGCCGTCCTGCATGGGCATATTCACGTCTACCAGATACAGGTCGTAGGGCGTCTCGAGGCTTTTTTCCAGCGCCTCAATGCCGTTGATGGCCTCGTCAACGTGATAACCGGCTTTCTCCAGTATTTGTCGGTTGAACAGCCGTACGGTGGCCGCGTCGTCGACGATCAGAATGCGTTTCATCGAGCCTCCAACGGCTTCTGGTAAACAATTGCTTCAGGGAATTTGCGCACCTGGAACAGAGACGAAATACGACTCATGGACTCCGAGTGACCCAGGCAGATCATCCCGCCTGGATTGAGCGCATCAAAAAACGTATCGGCCGCCTGGCGACGAGACAGATCATCGAAATAGATCAGCAGATTACGACAGAAAATAATGTCGAAGCCCTTATAAGCCTTCACATCGGCAGCGCTCATCAGGTTTACCCGGCTGAACTCGACGCTTTGACGAATATCGTCGATTAGCTGGTAATCCCCGCTTTTCTGCTGTTTGAAATACTTTTCCAAAAGCGTGGCCGGCAGGTTGTGTACCGAACGCGGGCTATAGAGACCTCTTCTGGCGCGCTCCAAAATGTTGGTGTCGATATCCGAGGCGATCAGCTCAACATCCCACTCCTCAATACCCTTCCAGTATTCGAGCAGGTACATGGCGATGGAGTAAGGCTCCTCACCTGAAGACGACGGCATCGACCAGATACGAATGGGCCCTGAGTCACGCTTACGTCGGGTGACCTCTTCCAGCATGTTCGTCACGAGACACTTGAGCTGATACTCCTCGCGGAAAAAGTAGGTCTCATTGACGGTCATCGCATTGACCAGAGACTGCAGCTCATCACCCGATGCCTGAAAACGCAGGTTCACAAAATAGTTGCGAAAAGTACCCGCGTCCGTGGCCTCGATGCGCTCGATCAAGCGCTTGTCCACGAAATAGCGCTTCGAGTCATCGAAGTGGATACCGGTCTTGCGGTAGAAGAATTCGCGAAACTTCACGAAGTCTTCCTTGGTAATCGCGGGTGTCTGGCTCACAGGGCTGATTCTCCACGCAGGCGCTGGATAGCCAGATCAACGGCGAAACGCAGGTAAGCCTCATCGGGGAAGCGCTCAAGACAAGCCTCAAGCGCCGGCACCGCACGCTCGCTCCCGATTTCGCACAGCAGATCCACGGCGCAGGCACAGACATTGAGATGCGGGTCATGCTCCAGCAGATCGATCAGCCACAGCTCGACATCCGGATGCTTGAGTGATTCCAGAATTCCGATAGCCAGGATGCGGACGTCGGCGTCGTAGTCCTGCAGCGCGTTCTGAATCAACCCAGGATGCTGAACACCTGCCGTCTTCAGAGCTTCGATGGCATCGTTACGTAGCGCCGCATCCTCACTGCGCAGGCAGTCAAGCAGAGCGGTGACTGAGCTGACATCGGCGATAGCAGCCAGACTGGTGATAATGGCCTCACGCACAGACGGTTCGGCTTCTTCTTCCAGACGATCGATCAGAGCGCTACTGGCATTTGGAAACCTTGCTATTGCACGTGCGGCCAAGCGACGAGCCGCGGTATCGGGGCTGTCGAGTGTATCAAGCAGCTGCTCGAACCCGCTTGGCTGGTCATCGCCGGCCTGATCGGCCAGGGTATTACGAACGAGTGGCATGGCGGGATACTCGAGAAGACGTAGTGGTTTTACCGCTGCCCCAACGGATAAGGGTGGCGGCCATTTCAGTGCAGGCCATGATTTCCGTGGCACCGCCACGACGGATCAGCTCTGCCGGCATACCAAACACAACAGATGATTCCTTGGACTCAGCCAGGGTGCGCCCTCCACGGCGCTTGAGTTCGGTCATCTCATCAGCACCGTCGTACCCCATGCCCGTCAGCATTACACCGATCAGTTGACTTGGCTGGAAATGCTCCATGGCGGTTTCCACCATCAGGCTGACGGAGGGATGCCAGAGGTACTTGTTGTTTTCCGGCTTGGGCAAGGCATAAGGACGGCCTGCACGACGACCGATACAAACGTCACTGGCTCCCATCCCAACGTAAACCGTACCGGCTTCGAGCGGCATGGGTCTGCTGACCTCTACTACCGTGAGCGCGCAGACATTGTTCATGCGCTCGGCGAAAGCACGGGTAAAGTTGGCCGGCATGTGCTGGGAAACCACGATCGGCCAGGGATAGCTCGCCGGAAGCTTCGACAGAATTTCTTCCAGCGTACGAGGCCCACCGGTAGATGAGCCGATCAGTACAAGCCCTTCACCCAAGCCACCTGCCAGCTCTACGGCTTTTTCCACCGGCTCGCGCTCGATTTGGGAGCGAGTCGGCGCGGTTGATCCGGCGCGTGGTTTTCCTGCCTTCTTGAGCTGAGCACCAGCAGCGGCACGCACCTTGGCAACCAGGCTGTCACGCACCTGATCAATATTCAGAGAAATCGTACCGCCCGGTTTGGGAAAGAAATCCACCGCGCCGAGCGCTAACGCCTCAAGCGAGGCAATAGCACCCTGCTCGGTCAACGATGAAAACATCACGACCGAACGGGGCTTTTCTGCCATGAGCATGGACAAAGCCGTCAGCCCGTCCATCTCAGGCATATTGATATCCAGGGTGATGACGTCCGGATCGAACTGGCGAGCCAGCTCAATCGCTTCGAGGCCATTGCGGGCCATTTCGAGCTCGAAGTCACCTTCGGCCTCAAACACCTTTTGCAGATGGCGGCGCATTAATGCGGAGTCATCGACGATAAGCAGACGAATCATGACGGCAGCACCCTTCCCTTACGCGACGCTCGACAGGGCGCTAAGCTCCTGCTCGCCCAGAAGCTGACGCGGCTCGACAAGCTGGATCATGCGCTTCTGCTTGGGCAGGTTTGCCACGCGACCAAACAGGCGCTGCTGTTCACTCGACAGTGCCGGTGCAGGCTCGATAAGGTTGCGTGAGATTTTCAGCACTTCAGCGACCGAATCCACGATAAAGCCGGTGCGCAGATCATTGATGACAAACACCATGATGCGCTGGCGATCATTGTTCTCGATGCTCGGTAATCCGAAGCGGCGGCGCTGATCGATTACCGGCAGCACAACGCCACGCAGGTTCATGACACCCTCGACAAAGGAAGGCGCCTTGGGTACATGCGTCAGGTTTTCCGGGACACGAACGATCTCCTGGACGCTGTCGATGGGTACGCCAAACTCTTCGTTACCCAAACGGAACACCACCAGTTGCTCTTCGTCGTCGTTATCAATCTGATCGAGCAGCTCTTCGTCCACGCTCGGCTCCTTATCATTCGTATTCAAAACACGTTGCACCGACTGGTGCTGGAACAAGCGCTCTGCTGACACGACGGAAACCAGTCGCTTGCCATTTTGCAGGCGGCATAAACCGGTCAGCTCAGCCATGTTCTGGTCTCGCGCCAGCATTGGCGGCATGGGCTCAACCTGAGAGCCGGGCACTCGCAAAACTTCATTAACACTATCGAGAATGATCCCAACCGATACCCCGGCGAGACTTACCACCAGGATGCGGCTGCGCTCGTCAGTCTCCTGACTGGGCAAATGGAACATCTCGCGTAGCGATACCAGAGGCAGCAGGCGCTGACGCAGCGTCATGACACCGCGTACATGGGACGCCGTCTTGGGTACAGAGACGATATGCTCGGGAACCTGGACGATTTCCTGAACATCCTCGATCGCGATACCGTATTCCTGACTGTCTACGGTAAAGCTGACCAACTGAAGCTCATCACTGTCCTCATCCTCATCGGCGGTGTCAGGCAGAACGGACATGCTGCTGGCCATGACGGTACGCTGGAGCAGACTGTTCTCGCTGAAGCTGTCTCGGATCAGGGCCTGGAAATCCAGGATCATGACCAGTTCGTGGCCGCCAACCTGCTTGAGCAGCCCTGTCAGGAGCCGGGTGTTGATCGTGGACTGGACATGGCTGACCGGCTCGATCTGATCGTCTTCCACCATAATGACACTGGCAACACGGTCAACCACGAAACCCAGCGGCTGGCCCAAATTGAGCACAATGGCGCGGGTCGAATCATCGGCATCGCGGGCTTCCATGTTGAACAAGGTCCGCAGGCAGATAATCGGCAACACGTTACCGCGCAGGTTGGCCAGACCGTTCAGGGCTGGCGGTGTTAGTGGTACACGGATCACCTCTGGTACACGGATGATTTCCTGCACAGGCAACATCTCGACCGCGAACACCTCCTCACCGACGGTGAACGTTACGAACTGATGCCCTTGAGCCAGCTCGTCGTCATCTCCTCCCTCGCCGCGTACGACGAGGGCTTCATTTGCAGTTGTTTGAGTCATCTCGATCCCCTCACTTCAGGGATTTAGGCGCTTTGCAGCTCATCAGCCAGGGAGGCAATTTCTTCAATGGCGGCGGACAGCTCCTCAGCACCCTGCGACTGCTGCTTGGCAGCAGCGGCGGCTTCCTGAGCCGCGTGCTCGGCTTCCTGGGCGGCGGCAGAGATCTGGTCGATACCGGATTTCACCTGGGTGATGCTGGCGCTGATCTCTTCGGCAGATTTCAGAATGTCGGAAGAACCCACTTCTACACTGGCGATGTCACCGGCCATGCTGTCCAGGTTGCGGGTAATCACCGTTGCCTTCTGAGCTTCTGCCAGGGCAGCGCTGATGATTTCTTCCAGGTCGCGACCCACTACCCCGATCTGGTCCTGAACGGCTTTCACCAGATCCTTGATGCGGTCAGCGTTCTCAGCGGAGTCATGGGCCAGGTTACGGATATCGGTCGCCACGACGACGAAGCCTTTACCGAACTCACCGGCTCGGGCCGCTTCGATAGAGCCGTTCACGGCCAGCATGTTGGTCTGGATGGAAACCGTGGTAATCGCGTCAACAATCTTGTCGATCCGGCGGGAGATCAGTTCCAGATCCTTGATCTGGCTCAGGCTGGCGCGAGTCGCTTCGATGGACGACGTCACACCATTGACCATGGCGTCGATGTTGCCCTTGTTGGCCCCCATCAGCGTCTTGATGGCATTCGCCTTCTCCAGGCTGGCCGTTGCACGGCCTTGCGCCAATTCCAGACCTTTTTCGATCTGAGTGACCGCTGCAGCGGACTCTTCGGTAGCAGCAGCCTGCGTTTGTGCGCCTTGGCGGATCTGGTCGATTACCAGAGAAATCTGGCTGGACGCACGATTGATCTCCTGAACAGCCGAAGACAGCTCTTCAGCCGCTGAGGCAACCTCTTCGGCGCTTTTGCTGACATCAGTTGAGCTCTTCAGCTCTTCAGCCAGCTCTGAAAGACTTTGAGCGGCCTGCTCGCACTCAGCCAGGGCCTGGGCCTGCTCGTCTACCGTCTTGGCGGATTCCTCGGCCGCGGCGGACTGCTGCTCGGCAGCGGAGGCAATGGAATCTGCACCGCGCAAGGCCTGTTGGGCAGCAGCGCTGCTTTGAACAGCGCCCGCGGCGATGTCCTGCGCACCTTTTACAATTTCTATGCAATCCAGACGAATCTGTTCAAGCTGCTGGGTGATGGTGCCACCCTTCTCTACTTCGGTCTGGATGGTTTCAGCGGAGCGGTTAATGCCCTGGGCAATGTTTTCCACGTCATGCTGGATCTTGCCGACCATGTCGGAAATCTGCTTGGCACTCTTCTCAGAGGTTTCTGCCAGGGTGCGGACTTCGTCAGCCACTACGGCAAAGCCTTTACCATGCTTGCCTGCACGGGCGGCTTCAATGGCAGCGTTCAATGCCAGAAGATTGGTTTGGTCAGCGATACGGCCAACAGCCTTGACGATCTCGCCAATGTTAGCGGCCTGCTGCTTAAGCTCAGCGACGCGGTCAACCGAGCCGGACTGACGCTCTGCCGCAACACGAACGTTGGCAATGAGCGCTACTACGTCAGTATTGACCGCCGCAGCCAGGCGCTGCATGGCCTCGGATTTTTCCTGGGCAACCGCAGCGCTTTGCTGCTGAAGCTCAATGGAGCGGCCTACGATCTCGAAAGCTTTCAGGGACTGCTGAGCAGCGCCGGAAGCTTCCTCTGCACCACTGGCGATCTGATCGGCGGCACGCTTGAGCTCTTCTGCAGCAGAAGCGGCTTCATTCACGCCTGTAGACAGCTGATTGGTTGCAGCAGCAATGCGCTCGGCTGCCTGCTGCTGCTTGGCCAGTGTACGGGCACGCTTGCGCTGTGCCTCAGCGTCACGGGCAACGGTACGGGATACGACTTTTTCAGCCGCGGCGGAAGGCGTGGTGGGTTTCTTGACCAGGGCCATGAAGGTTTCCTCAACTACGAGCAATGGTTTCATTGATAAATGGATGCATACGCAGCTGGGTGGCTCCTGCTCACTCCAAAGCGTGCGGCCTGTCTGATGTAGGCCGAAACACTTCGGCTCGCCTGACATCCACGGCAGGCATATTTAAGCGTCGTTGATCAAGAGAAACTATCGGGGAGAACCTGAGGTAAAACGCCTGCTTTTCCTAAGAAAAAACCTGAAACATCTAAGCCACCGAGCGGCTAAAGTTTCAGGATGGATGGCAGAATCGAAGGCCTGCCACGCCGTAAGCTCAAAAAAAAGCCGCTCTACAGCGGAGCGGCTTTTTGACACTGCAAGCTGAAAGAACTAAGTCATTTACCTAATGGCAATATGCTTTTCCTCAAAAATAACGGCGTCAACCGGCGGACTGATCAAGAACCCCTGCATCTGGTCACAATGCAATTCCTCTAATAACCGTTGTTGCTCCAGCGACTCGACACCTTCGGCCACAACCGTCATCGACAAGGCGTGAGCCATCTCAATGACGCTTTTCACAATGGCACGATCAGAAGCATTGCTGGCCATCTCGTTAAGAAAGCATCGATCAATCTTGAGTGTGTCCGGCACAAAGGAACGCAAACTTCCCAAGGTCGAATAACCCGTACCGAAGTCGTCCACTGCTATCCGGACGCCCAACGTTTTTAGATCATTGATGATGGCGCTCGACTCGCTGCCTGCCTCAGGCATGATGGACTCGGTAAGCTCCAGTTCCAGGCAGCCCGGCTCAATACCATGTCGCTCCAAACTGGCTCGCACTTGCTCGCATAGGTCGGGTTGCAGCTGGCGAAGCGACAGGTTCACCGCTACTACAAAATGGCCTAGCCCTCTTGATTGCCACTCAGCCAGTTGCGCCAGAGCCTGGTCGATACACCAGAGCCCAACGGGCACGATCAGGCCGGTTTCCTCAAGCAATGAAATGAACCGTAGCGGACTAAGGAGACCATGAGCTGGATGTTCCCAGCGAATCAGGGCCTCGGCGCCACATACCTGTTGATTAGCCATATCCACTTTGGGCTGGTAATACAGAACGAACTCGTTTTGATCGATCGCACGACTAAGTTCAGCTTCAAGCTTAAGCGTATCGAAGCTGTGCTTGAGCAATCCTTGGTTGAAGAATTGATACCCATTGCGCCCAGATTTCTGTACGGCGTACACGGCAGCATTGGCGTTCTTGATCAATTGCTCAGCCGTTTCACCGTCCAATGGATACTGAGCTACACCAATGCAGCCTGTTAGCCGGATCGATTCTGTCGCCAATAAGAAATGCTCATCAAGCGACTGAAGCAAGGCCTTGATAACATCATGCACATGCGCCATTTCCTCCTCTCGGCTCAACAGTACCGCAAACTCATCGCTGGCTAGATTAGCAAGGTAGCCCTTTGCACCTAATACGGTCTGGAAACGCTCGGAAACCTGATTGACCAATTCATCCCGTATACGCTGACCCAGGCATTGCTGGACCCATTTGATACGATCAAGCCCAATGAAGAGTACCGAGAACTCGCGATTACCCTTTCCAGCCTGAACACATTGCTCTTCCAGGCGTTTATGGAACATGACTCGGTTGGGTAACCCACTTAAACTATCGAAATGCGCAGCCGCATAAAGTTGTTCCTGGTAGGTGCGCGCCTCGGTGATGTCTTCGGCGATACCCACAATACGAGCAACCTCTCCTTGGGCGTTCGGAAATGGAAAAGCCTTATTACGGACCCACAAAAGTTTACCGTTGGCATCGACTGAGCGGTACTCGACCTCAGCAGACCGGTGATGCCAGATCACCTCTTGATGAAAGCGCTCAACCAAGGGTTGATCATCCTGATGGACAAGGCTGATCCATTGTGTCGCATTCTCGTATAACAACTCAGGAGAATGTCCCCATATTTTTTGGAAGGCTGGGCTTACATAGCTGACTTTTTCCTTGGAAATGTCATATACCCAGAAGACATGAGGAAGATATTCAACCATTTCCCTGAAACGAGCTTCACTTTCTTGAAGCTGAGCTAAAAGGTCTCGCTGAAAATCGATATCCATCAGCGATCCTGCGAAGCGCACCAGTACATCCCCTTCCCGCTCGGCCTTGCCACGGATCCTGAACCAATGCCAGCCCATAGCCGTTTGCAGACGCAGCTCGATATCAAATGGCGCGTCATGCACCAGATGGCATTCAAGCATAGATACCAACGCCTCGGTCTCATCGGGATGAGTCTGTTCAATCAACCACTGTGGAAACGGTTGATGCTCATCAGGGATGCTTCCTATCAATTCAATAAACCGCTCGGACAGGTAAAGCGCTTTACGCTGCGGGATCCACTCCCACAACCCATCGCTCGAGCCTTCGTAAATCAACTTGAGCCGTTGGGCCTGAGTATTTAGTGTTCGCTGAAGACGAGCCGTTTCGGTGACATCCTCATGCACAATGAGTAATTGCTTCTGCTCAGTGTCCATTAGCAGGGCAAACATCTTGAAGACGCGAACCTCATCCCCCAAGTCCATCTTAAACTCCAGGCTGAAAGGATCACCTTCTCCATCTAGCAGAGACTGGAGTTTAGCCAAAATAGTCTGCGCCACGGCCCCACCCCGGCCTGCCATACCTGCACAGAATTTCAGGTAATTCGTTCCAGCATCCGGCCAGTCCCACTGGGCGGGATGGGTATCAATAAACTGGGTCCACGCTTGATTGACGGTAATTACAGTACCGGCTTCGTCCAATACACATACCAACTGAGGTAGTGCATCAAGAATACTGCGTGTAAAGGCTTCTGCTTGAATCAGGCGCTGCTCACGATGCTTCTGCAAGGACACATCCTGCATGCAACCGACCAAAAGGCCTTGGGGATGAGCTTTAGGGCGAAGCACCACGCCTGCAAATTGAAAGTTTCTCCATGCTCCCGACCGCCCGACGTGCCGGAGACGTAAAGAGACACTCAAGGAAGCTTTTCCCTCGGTCAAATCCAGCAGCGCTGAAACCAGCCCCAGACGATCATCAGGATGCAAATGCTTCATCAGCTCATCCTGATGCGAACCACCTGCCTCCATGGAAATATTCAGGAGCTGTATCGCCTGCTCGGATAACATAAGTTCACGCGAGGCCAGATCGAATTGCCAATCGGCGAAACGACCAATTTCCTGAGCCAAGCGCAGGCGAGTTTCTGTTGTCTGGCTCTGTTGGACGCTGGCGACATCCGAGGTGATGTTGCTAAAGAACACCGTGATACCGTTAGGCCGTGGATAGGCGCTGACACGATGCCATTGCTGAAAAGGCCGAAAATAAAATTCGAAATGACGAGGGAAACCGGAATACATCACATCCCGATAAGCCGAACCGAGTTCCCGATCTTCATCCTCTGGGTAAAGATCCCAGATGTAAGCGCCCAATAGCTCTTTTCGTGTGCGCCTGAGCAGGACCTCAGCCATCTCATTGACTTGAATGAAACGCCACTCCTGATCGAGCCGATACATTCCTTCATCAAGGTTATTTAGAAGAGCATCAAATTCATCGTGGGTGTCTTTAAGCTTGGTAGCGTTACGCTGAGCTTCGGTAATGTCCCAAGAGAACGCCAATATCGTCTCGATGTGCCCTTGCTGCCCACGGACAGGCAGGACCAGTACATCCCACCATTTGGCTGTGCCATTGAGCGTGTCACATTGGCCAACAAAACGCCCCGGCACGCCCAAACAGGCCTGATCAAATTCCTGACGCGCCTTTGGAGCCCATTCGTCTTTCCAGAAGCTCAACCAATCCGCGCCGTGGACCTGCTCGGAATTGCAAACGTCCATGAGCAATCGACCCTGGTCATTCATGCTTAAAAGACGACCGCTCAAGTCAATCTCTTTAAGGCATACGTCAGGCGACTGGGTAAGGACCGAACTGAACTGCGCCAACAAGTGGTTGTGTATGTGCTGCTGTTTGATTCTCGTCTTCAGCCGAGCCACTTTTCCCGAAAGATAGCTGACCGAAATAACCAACCCGCAAACGATCAGGAGATGAATATCGATATCGTAGGGGTGGGGATCAATGACATACCAGACCAGACACCCTACAAGGGTAACCAGCCCGCAAACGCTGAACGCTTGCCAAGCCAGACGGTTTACCGTGGCCATTGTCAGCGCGCCCCCCCAGATCAGTAACGCAACCTCTAGCCGGCCAAGGCCCAGGCAAAGGAGACTGACCATGGAAACGCCCAAGCAGAACGCCCACGAGTAGGACACTGGAAATGAAGCAGAAGGTGCGTCTGAAGCATCATGACGTGAGAGATAATGCTCCAGGAAACGATCAGCCTGGGACGAAAATGAAGACATAGGGCACTCTTTCAATAGCCAGTGACCTAGTGTGCGAAACTTGCGCCACCTTGACTATCAGGGAATTCCCTAAGCCAATAAGCTGTTAATCCTCAGGGCTTATCAAGCCTTTACGTACAGCGTATAAAACCAGCGAGGGCACATCATGCAGATTAAGGCGATCCATGATTTGCGAGCGATGGGTATCTACGGTTTTTACACTGAGTCCAAGGCCCTGAGCGATATCACGTGTCGAGCAACCACGTGCAATCAAACGCAAGATTTCTGTTTGCCTGGGCGTCAATACCGAACCGCCGCTACTACTCTCGCGTGGCCGGCCTTCAACGATAGCGGACTGAATAACGGTCTGGGCAATACCGGGACTTAAATACGACTCGTTGCGTGCCAGGGCTTGCAAAGCAAGGTCTAGCTCCTGTGCAGCCGCATCCTTGAGCAGATAGCCCCGCGCACCTAGGCGTAATGCAGCCAGAACATAGTCAGGTGTAGCATGCATGGAAAGCATAAGAATCTGAACATCTGGATACTGTTCACGCCATTGGCGTAGCGCATCGAGACCACTAAGGTGCTTCATGCTGATATCCAATAATAAGATGTCCGGTTTATGCTCCCGCAGAATACTTTCTACATCGGAGCCATCCCCTCCTTCCGCCACAACCTCATAGCCAGGCTGGTCTTCGACCAAAGACCGCAGCCCAGCCCTGATCAAGGCATGATCATCAACGAGCGCTACACGGGTTACCAAGCTCATTCTCCTTTCATCAATTAGTCGCAACAGGCAGAACCGCTGTGATACGTGTGCCTACGCCCGATATGCTTGAGATCCTGACCTTCCCGTTTAAAGAAGCCACCCGCTCATGCATGCTGGTAAGCCCCAGACTTCTGGCTCCCTGAGACGCATTGCTGACATCAAATCCGCAACCATCATCCAATATCTCTAACCTTAGCCCCTCGACGTCATAACTTAAGGTGATCCTTACAGAAGCCGCCTGCGCATGCTTGGCTACATTGTTCACGGCCTCTTGAATGATTCTGAACGCAACAACCGCCATGTCGGCTGACAGGTTATCCAACGTCCCTTCAACATTCAGCTCCCATTGAGTAGACGTAGCTCCTAGAAATTGGGACAGATGCCACCGCACGGCAGCTTCAAGTCCTAATGTTTCAAGTTGTAGCGGATGAAGGGACAACGAGAGGCTTTTCACCTTGGCCAAGGCATCATTTACGCTTTGGCCAAGGTCGGTAGCTAATGTTTTGACTTCAGATTCATGGTCGAGTTTGCGAACAAGTCGTTGCAGGTGCAGCTTGATGCCTGTGAGCTGCTGCCCAATATCATCATGCAGATCACGGGCCAGCTGTCGGCGCTCAAACTCCTGCACCTCGATCAGCCGCTGGGACAGACGTTGCAAGCTCTTGTTGGCTACCTCCAGGTCCCGGCGCATCTGAGAGGCTTGACTGATATCCCGAACAAGCAACTGCACGTCACGGTGTCCATGCTCTTCAAGAATGATTTCAGCCAATTCAGCCTCGAATTCTGAGCCGTCCAGCCGTAATAATGTGATATGCCTGAATGTCTGCTCTTGCGTCAGACCTTTATGCAAGGCATCAAGGCGGTCCATCTCGCGCTCCCGATGATCCGGATGGAAACACAGCCCGATATCCAGCGCCCGTAACCGTGCACCTGAATGTTCGGCGAACATATGGCAGGCGGCGTTATTAGCGTATGTAACACGCCCCTGATGGATGATCAGTACACCTTCAGGAAGGGTGTCAACCATATGTTCATAACGCTTTTGCTGCCTCGCCAACGCCTGCTCGGCCACCTTGATCTCGGATACGTCGATAAACGTCCCGAACAGCGTTCGGGCGACTCCCTGTTCATCTCCTATTAGCTGAGTACGCTCAAACACGTAGCGAAGCTCTCCATTATTTGGAGTAACCCGATACTCATGAGTGGTCTGCCCCACCGAAGCCGCCTCATGATATATCTTGGCCATGCGCGCTCGATCATCCCGGTGAATAAGAGAAAGAAAGCGCTCGAAGGTAAGTTCTTCCTGTCTGGGGTCCAGGTTGAGGATTGAATAAATCTCAGGCGACCAGCGAATCGACTGGTCTTTTAGATCCCGCTCCCAATAACCCATCATGCCAATATGCTGGGCCAGCTCAAGCTGCCTCAAGCTATTGGCCAGCTTTTTCTCAAGCTCGAAATGGGCGCTAACGTTTTGTGCCATCAGAAGCCCGTAAGGCTCATGTTTGAAAATATGCTCATGGCAAAGCACATCTACATCCATGGAATTGCCGGATTGATTGACATGCTTGCGAATACCAGAAAGATGCTGACTGTTAATACCGTTTTTATGGGTGCGATTTTTAAATTCATCCCTATCACTGGATGCGTACAAGTCAGTGATCTTCAGCTGGGCAAATTGAGCACTGGTGTAACCATAAGTCCTGTGAGCCGCCTCGTTTGCCTTAATGATAACGAGACTGTGCTTGTCATAGAGCCACATGGGTGCTGGATGAATTTCGAATAACGCTCGGTAATCGCCTTCCGATTGGCTGATCAGTCGCTGGGTCTGAATCGCAATTTGAGCCAGCCGCTTGATAAACCACCATCCCGTGATGGCCGTGAACAAGGTAAATAGCAGCCCGCGAAGTGTATAGCTCCATTCAGGAAGCTTTAATGTCTCAATGACAAAGGACGTACCTACGACCCAAAGGACACCCACTACGGTATATACCAGAACCAGTCGCCACGGGGCTGCCAGCAGGACATTTCGAGAGGACGATACGTGGGTGTCAATATCGGATGAACGCATAAACATCAAAGGACGGATTACCTATTCAAGTGACTCGCCTCAACACGAGGTGCTTATCTAACTAGTAGCACTGAATGGCCGTTTGGCTAAGTAAATCGACGCTGCATATCCCTTGAAACTGTCATCAGCCCAGCCTTTCCATAAGGATGTCGGCCTTTCCTTGATAAGCTTTACGTTTATAGCTGAAACGATTCATTACGTTCTTCTCAATAATTACGTATGACGTGTTCAAACGAGCTGGGATTGTTGGCATCTACTCCTCAAATAGGCTGGTATTACTACTCGCCTGATGACCGTTCAGCTGCTAAAGCCGCTCTAGCTGGGAGGCTGGGGAACCAGAGCCCGAGAAGCCCAGTCGGAATTGACAAGCGCTGAATCATCAGCGCGACCAGGTCCAAGTTCCTTGCAGCATTGAGGTGAGATGCCATGATGATCATCGATATCACCCGCAGCTATGCGCGCAATGTGTCTGCTGTGGCACGTATTCAAACTATTCAAGCCGCTAACGACGCTGATGCCGGTAGTGTTGATAACACCCCCCTTCCGCCTGAAAGCCCTACTTCGCTTTAAACCCACCGACTGAATCAGCCGATAAAGCCGCGCTTCGCGGCTTTTTGATTCCTAAGGACTCTGGATGATGTCCATCGACTGGTCGACATTTCTCTCCTCTCCGTGGCTGGCTACTCTGGTAGCGGCATGTGTTTCGATGGCGATCGCCAGTATTGCCGTACTGGTTATTTCTACTGTACTTAAACGAATCGCGCGGCCTTTTTTGCTGGCCCAAACACTGATCCGCTACTCCGAGCGCCCTGCCCGGTTTCTGATCCCGCTGATAGCCTTGCAAGGCGTATTGGGCTCAGCGCCTGACACCCTGCCCCTGATCGGTGGCTTAAGGCACCTGACGGCCCTGATCACAATCGCTGCCTTTACTTGGCTGGGTTTACGGTGCGTAAAAGCCATTGGCGCGACCATTTCCATCCGTCACCCGGTCAATATTGAAGATAACCTTCGTGCCAGACGTATCCAGACCCAGACGCGCGTCATGGTGCGCAGCCTAGGTTTTGTCGTCTTTCTGGTAGGCCTGTCGTCCATGCTGATGACGTTTCCCGAGGTCAGGCAAATCGGTGCCAGTCTGCTCGCTTCCGCTGGTGTGGCCGGTATCGTGGCGGGTATCGCCGCACGCCCTGTACTAGGCAATCTCATTGCCGGTCTGCAGATTGCCGTGACCCAACCCATTCGAATTGATGATGTCGTGATTGTCGAGGGGGAATGGGGCCGGGTTGAAGAGATTACCGGAACCTATGTCGTGGTACGGATCTGGGATGATCGTCGCTTGGTAGTACCCCTGCAGTACTTTATCGAGAAGCCTTTTCAGAACTGGACCCGCACCAATTCCAGCCTCATGGGATCAGTCTTCATGTGGGTGGACTATTCTCTCCCGATGGAGCCGATACGCGCTGAATTGGAGCGCGTGTGCAATGAAGTGCCCCATTTGTGGGATGGCCGTGTGTGCGTCTTGCAAGTTACGGATGCTTCGGACAGAGCTATACAGCTACGCGTCCTCGTTACCTCTCCAGACTCATCTAAGAACTGGGATCTACGCTGCCATGTACGTGAGCGTCTGATTGCCTTCGTAAATCGGGAATTTCCAGAGTGTTTGCCTCAGCTGCGGGCGGAAGTGGGCACACAAATCAAACGGCCCCACTCAGGATCCGACGAAATGCACAACACGCCAGCTAGACAGCCTGAAATCTGAATTTAAGGCGATTACGCAGAGTACTGTCGCGTAATTGTAACGATCTTCGCTAAAGCTACAGGGGCGTGCTTTATTTCCAGCCCACCAGAAGCGGCACGGTTCTAGCACGTTCGTCAAATGTGCATACCCAACCAGGAAACTTAGGCGAGCTGGCGCAGGTCATCTTTTATGCAGACTGGACTATCGGGCGCAACCTTGCAACGCCCCTTTGTCCAGTCCCTTACAGGGGGACGTCGCCAGGGGGCTGTAAGCAGCATGGCTGTGGACGTTTTTGATCGGTATGTCGGCTTCGACGAGAAGCGTTCATTGGGCAAACCTCAGTCATTACTGCTTTTTGGGAGCGCAATATGGCAAATGCCGTTGTGGGGAAATTTGAAACGCTTGTAGCTGCGAACTCAGCAGAAGTGCGCAATGCCAATCGCTTCCCTACTCAAACCGACGAGCGCCAGCTCAAGCTGAGCTCAGTCGTTGAAACACGTAAGCGTATTTTGTTCGTAACACCCGAGATTACCGATTTCGTAAAAGCTGGTGGCCTGGGAGAAGTCTCCGCTGCCCTGCCACGCGCGTTGTCTTCCAAGCATGACGTCCGGGTTCTTATTCCCGGCTATCGTCCTGTCATGGATGCCATCCGCGACGAAATGCAGATTGTCGGACGTATTCCGGCACTGGCTGCCATGCCTGCCTGCGACATCGCCCGTGTCGATCAGGAAGACGGTCTCGTGATTTATGTGTTGGTCTGCCCCGAACTCTATGAGCTTCCGGGCACACCTTATGCCGATACCCATGGTGCCGACTGGGTCGACAACCATATCCGCTTTGGTCGCCTGGCTTCGGCGGCAGCGGATCTGGCAGCAGGCACGGCGTCCATTCGCTGGTGCCCTGATCTCCTGCACTTGAATGACTGGCAGACAGGCCTGGCCGCAGGTTATGTGCAATGGCGCGGACTGAAAACACCATCAGTGATGACCATTCACAACCTGGCCTATCAAGGCGTATTCCCCCGTTACTGCATGGCAGACCTCGGTATCCCGGCCGAAGCATTTTCCATTGACGGTCTTGAGTATTACGGCAAGATCTCCTTTCTCAAGGCAGGCTTGAGCTACGCCAGTCACATTACGACGGTAAGCCAGACTTATGCCAAGGAAATCACCACACCCGAGTTTGGTTGTGGGCTGGAAGGTCTGCTTCAGGTCAAGGCCAAGCAGGGCAAGCTGTCCGGAATCCTCAACGGAATCGACGAGGGCTGGGATCCTTGCAATGACCCGCACCTGTGCCAAAGCTTTTCTCCCTATGACTGGGCAGGCAAGCGGGCCAATGCAGACCGTATCCGTGAGGATTTCGGTCTTGAAGTTTCTGAAGGTCCCCTGTTCGCGGTCGTTTCCCGTCTGGTGCACCAAAAAGGTATCGATCTGACCATTGAAGCAGTTGACCATATCGTCTCTCGCGGTGGCCAATTGGTGATCATTGGTTGCGGAGAGCCTGCGGTCGAGCGCGCAGTGAATGAGCTGTCCAAGCGCTACAAGGGTCGTGTTGGCGTACACGTAGGTTTCTGCGAGACCGAAGCTCGCCGCATGTTTGCAGGCAGCGACTTCCTGCTGATGCCCTCTCGCTTCGAGCCTTGTGGCTTGAGCCAGATGTATGCGCAGCGCTTTGCCTCTCTACCAATTGCTCGCCGCACAGGTGGCTTGGCGGACAGTATTGAAGATGGTGTTACCGGTTTCCTGTTCGACAAGCACACTCTGGAAAGCTACACGAAGTCCATTGATCGTGCGTTCGAAGTGTTCGAGCGTAAGGATCTGCTTCAAGCCATGCGTCGACGCGCCATGAGCGGCCCGTTCTACTGGTCTCAGAGCGCTCAACCGTACGATGAGCTCTATCAATCGCTGCTTTCTAAAGTTCGTCAGGAACAAGCTGCGATCTGATTCAACTTTAGCGCCATCTTTCTGGTCATAGAAAGAACACTCCCGCCTTCATGGCGGGAGCGCGCACCACAAACCGAACCTGCACCCACGTGCCTTACCCTGCCCTCCACTGGGAGACAGAACGCATGAAGGACTTGTCACGCCCGTCCAAAAATAACCGCTACGCCTGGCAATGCACGGCTGGCGCCACTCTTCTCTCCGACAATCGTACCCAATTCTGTTTCTGGGCCCCCAGCGCCACGGCTGTCGACGTAGTTCTCGATGGCGGCATGATTGTTCCCATGCAAGCCCTCGATGGGGGTTGGTTCAGCGCTGAAGCCGCCTGTGGTGTCGGCACACGCTACCGCTATCGTATCGGTGACCTTCTGGTTCCCGATCCTGCGTCCCGGGCCCAGGCGGGTGACGTACATGAAGCCAGCATTGTCATTGATCCGCATACCTATGAATGGCGTCATACCCAATGGAGCGGCCGCCCCTGGCACGAGAGTGTTATCTACGAGGTCCACGTCGGTACGCTGGGTGGATTCAAAGGCGTTGCAGATATTCTGCCCAAGCTGGCTGCACTCGGAGTCACGGCCATCGAGCTGATGCCGCTGAGCGAATTCCCTGGCGGTCGCAACTGGGGTTATGACGGTGTGCTGCCCTACGCCGTGGAATCCTCCTACGGCACGCCTGAAGATCTCAAGGCCATGATCGATACGGCCCATGAGCATGGTCTTATGGTGTTCCTTGATGTGGTCTACAACCACTTCGGCCCGGACGGCAACTACCTGCACGCCTATGCCGAAAAATTCTTCCGTGAAGACATCCACACGCCCTGGGGTGCAGCCATCGACTTCCGTCAACAGGCCGTACGCAGCTATTTCAAGGACAATGCCCTGATGTGGCTGATGGAATACCGCTTCGACGGCCTGCGCTTCGATGCGGTCCATGCCATTGGTGACAAGGGTTTCCTCATGGAAATGGCAGACGAGATTCGCTCAACGGTCGAGCCGGGTCGCCATGTGCATCTCGTTCTGGAAAACGAGGACAACACCGCCTCCCTCTTGGGCGGCGTACATTACGATGGGCAGTGGGCGGATGACTGGCACAATGTGATTCATCCCATGATTACCGGTGAGAACGAAGGGTACTACCAGGACTTTACCCAAGACGCCACTGCTAAGCTGGTTCGTTGCCTGAGCGAGGGCTTTATCTACCAGGGCGAAGACACTCGCCACGGCAAGGGGCGCGGGGAGCCGAGCAGCCATCTGCAACCAACGGCCTTTGTCATCTTCCTGCAGAACCACGACCAGATTGGCAACCGTGCCCTTGGTGAGCGCCTGACACTTCTCGCCCCAGAGAATGCTCTAAAAGCCGCTACGACTCTCTTGCTGCTCAGCCCCATGATTCCACTGCTCTTCATTGGTGAGGAATGGGGTAGCCGGCAGCCCTTCCTATTCTTTACCAGTCATAACGAAGAGTTAGCCAAGCTGGTAAGAGATGGTCGTCGCAACGAGTTCAAGGATTTCGAATTCTTCACCCATGAGGAAAACCGAGAAAAGATCCCGGACCCTAATGCGGTTACCACCTTTGAAGATTCGAAGCCCAATTTTGGAGAAGCGGACCAGCCAGATCATGCCTTGTGGGTCGGACTCTACAAAAAGCTTCTCGAGATTCGCCATCAGGAGATCATTCCGCGTCTGCCTGGTGCTCGTCCAGCAGAGGCTAAAGCGTTAGGCGAAAAGGCGGTCACCGCCTGCTGGACGCTGGGTGATGGTGCCCGCCTCACGTTGGAAGTCAACCTGAGCGAGCAAGCCGTTTCTGTCGATACCAAACAACCGGGTCGACTGCTCTTCGCCAGCACGGATAGCGGTCTCTCCACGCGCGAACAAGGCCAACTGGCTGGGCATACCGCCCTCGCCTGGCTGGAGGATGCTCAATGAACGATTCTGACCAACTGCACGCACTGGCAGAAAAAGCTGGCATCTCCATTCACTGGGATGCCTATGACGGCACGCCTCAACAGGTATCGGATGAGGCCTTGTGTAGTCTGCTCGCCGCACTTGGCTTGCCCGCAGATTCGGAGGCGGACATCAAGGCCAGCCTGGCCAAACTGGATGAGCTGGAAGACAGCGAAAACCTTCCTCCCCTCATTACCGGAGACTGCAACAAGCCTGTCGGCCGGACAGGTCAGTTCAAGGCTGGACAGACCTATGCGATTACCCTTGAATCGGGTAGCAGCGTGACCGGCAAGGTGGACGGGAACGGCCAACTCACGCCCATCGACACCATGGGCTATCACACCCTGAAAATAGGCGAACAGCAGGTCACCCTGGCGATTGCACCCGAGCGCTGTTACAGCATTGCCGATGCCCTGGGTAAACCCGAACCGCGAACTTGGGGCTTGGCCGTGCAGGTGTATAGCCTGCGTCGTCCGGGGGATGGTGGCCTGGGTGATCTGAAAGCGCTCGAAGAGTTTGTCCGCTCGGCGGCAGAGCTGGGCGCCGATGCGGTTGCTATCAGCCCGCTGCATGCCATGTTCAGTGCTGACGGCAATCGTTACAGCCCCTATTCGCCCTCCAGCCGGATGTTTCTCAATATCCTGAATGCTTCTCCTGCCGCGATTCTGGGTGAGGAAGCGCTCAAACACGCCTTGGATAAGACCGGCCTAGCGCAGGAGTGGTCCCGCCTGGAGGGACTGGAGATGGTCGACTGGCCTGCCGTGGCCAAGACTCGCCTTCGTGTATTTAGAGCGCTATTCATGGACTTCCGTGTGAAAAGCGGTGAGTTGCAGGACGATTTCAAGGCCTTCCGCCAACAGGGTGGCGAAGCGCTGGAAAACCACTGCCGGTTCGAAGCGCTACATGCATCCTTTGCCCATGGTACCGCGGCGCCCAGCTGGCAGCACTGGCCAAAGGAATATCAGGACCCTCAAAATCCTGCTGTCGCCACGTTTGCTGAAACTCATGCACAAGACGTGGAGTTCTATGCGTTCACGCAGTGGCTGGCCGCCCGCGGCCTGGAAAGCGCACAAAAGGCTGCTCAAGCGTCAGGTATGAAAATCGGCCTTGTTGCTGATATTGCCGTAGGCGCCGATGGCGGCGGCAGTCAGGCCTGGAGCCGGCAGGAAGAGCTGCTGTCGTCTGTCAACGTTGGAGCACCACCCGACCTGCTCAACCAGCGCGGCCAGGGCTGGGGCATTTCTGCATTCTCGCCGTCTGGTTTGCAGCGCCACGGCTTTCGGGCGTTCCTTGAAATGCTCAAGGCAAATTTTGCCCATGCAGGCGGTGTACGTATCGACCATGTGATGGGTCTGCAACGACTGTGGCTGGTGCCCGAGGGCGCCTCACCGGCCGATGGCGCCTATCTGTCTTATCCCATTCAAGACATGCTTCGTCTGGTGGCAATCGAGTCCTGGCGTAACGAATGTATTGTCATGGGTGAAGACTTGGGCACCGTACCGGAAGGGTTTCGTGAGCGTCTGATGGAAAAGTCCATCATGGGCATGCAAGTGCTGATGTTTGAGCGCGACGAGGACCAGAACTTCAAAGAGATCGAAGATTGGAACAATACCTCCATCGCCATGACCACGACGCACGATCTTCCTACCATGACTGGCTGGTGGATTGCGCGTGATGTCGAATGGCAGGCCCGGCTGGAACAGTTGGCGGAAGACACCACCGAAGAAAAAGAAAAGCAGAATCGTGCAGAGGATCGCCAGCGCCTGGCCAAGACATTGGGCCTGAAAGACACCAGCCCTGATAGCGCCAAAGCGGCTGTGGATGCCTGCATAAGCCATATCGGTAAAACACCGGCACCGCTGGTTATCCTGCCGGTTGAAGATGCCTTGGGCCTGGAAGAACAAGCCAACCTGCCCGGCACTATCGATAGCCACCCCAATTGGCGCCGTCGCTGGCCGGATCAGGCCAGCACCCTACTCAATAACGAAACCCCCAAGCGTCGCCTGCAGTTACTGGCGGCAGCCCGTCAAGAAGCGGAGAGCCACTCATCATGAGCCCAGTGCGCGCGACTGTTCGCCTGCAGTTTCACAAGGACTTTACCTTGGACGATGCCATTCCCCTGGTCGATTATTTTGCCGACCTGGGCATCAGTCATATCTATGCCTCCCCCATCACCACGGCCAGAGCCGGCTCGGTTCACGGCTATGACGTTGTGGACCCCACCCGCGTCAATCCTGAATTGGGCGGTGAAGAGGCCTTGCGCCGTTTGGTTGCCCGTCTGCGCGAGCGTGGCATGGGACTGATCGTCGACTTTGTACCCAACCACATGAGCGTGGGCGGATCGGAGAATGCGTGGTGGCTGGATGTGCTCAAATGGGGACGCCATAGCCCATACGCCAAATTCTACGACATCAATTGGTACAGCCCCGACCCTGAATTGCATGGTCAGCTACTGCTGCCTTTCTTGGGTGGCGCTTATGGTGACATTCTGCAGGCCGGTGAGTTGAAGCTGGTATTTGATGAGAAAGACGGTTTCCGGGTCGAGTACTACGCGCACCATTTCCCTATTTCACCGCCTACCTACGCCGATATCCTACGCGCAAGCGATGCCTCCGAGTTGCGCCTGTTTGCCGATGCGTTCGAGGCCCGCGAGGGTGACCGTGAAGGCGCCAACGAGGCCGTTACCCAGTTGGCAGAAAGTGCTCGTCAAAACCCTGCAGTCAAGGCAGCGCTGGACCAATGCCTGGCAGCTTTCGATGCAAGCGACGCGGCCAATCACGAGCGTCTGCATGCGCTGCTGGAGCGTCAACATTACCGTCTGGCAAGCTGGCGTACCGCTTCCGACGATATCAACTGGCGCCGCTTCTTCGATATCACCGAATTGGGTGGCCTGCGCATGGAGCGCCCCGAGGTCTTCGACGCGCTGCATGCCATGATTTTCCGACTGATCGGCGAAGGCTTGATCGACGGTCTGCGCCTGGACCATATCGACGGTCTGGCCAATCCCCGTGGCTATTGCCGCAAGCTGCGTAGACAGATCGATACGATCTGCCAGAGCCGTTCCAACGGCACGCCTGAAGGCGGCTTCCCCATTTATGTGGAGAAGATCCTTGCCGAGGGCGAGCACCTGCGTGGCGACTGGGGCATTGACGGCACCACCGGCTATGAGTTCATGAACGAAGTGTCGGGGGTTATGCATGATCCGGCCGGCGAAAAACCTCTGAACGAATTCTGGGCTGAAAAGACCGGACGCCCAGCCGACTTCATGGAAGAAGTTCGTGAGGCGCGCCGCCTCGTGGTGACTACTGCACTGGCCAGTGAATTCGAATCCACTGCGCATACCTTGCATGTTGTGGCTCAGCAGGACTGGCGTACCCGTGACATCAGCCTGGGTTCCATTAGGCGCGTCTTGCTTGAGCTGATTACCTACTTCCCGGTTTACCGCACTTACGCCAGCGCAGCCGGCTTTACTGGTGAGGATGAAAAGTTCTTCCAGAAAGCCGTAGACGGTGCGCGCCCCAATCTTTCGGAAGCCGAGCTACCAGTACTGGAGCTGCTGCATGAATGGTTGGGTGGCAAGGCTCCCTGCCGTCAGCCGGTGGGTAGCGTGGCACGTCGCGAGCAGCGTCGCGCTATTACCAAGTTCCAGCAGCTGACCTCACCCGTTGCAGCCAAGGCCGTGGAAGACACCTCCTGTTACCGCTCAGGCGCCCTGCTCTCGCGCAACGATGTGGGATTCGACCCACAGAACTTCAGCCAGAGCACAGAAGAGTTCCATGCAAGCAGCAAACTGCGGTCCGAGCAGTTCCCACGCAACATGCTGACTACCGCGACCCATGACCACAAACGCGGCGAAGACACACGCGCACGCCTCGCGGTCATCTCCGAAATGGCTGATCTCTATACCCAGGCTGCAACCCGCTGGTTGGAGATGGGTTCACCGCTGCGGGGAACCTTTGCTGACAAGCCTGCCCCTACCCCGGGTGATGAGCTGATGCTCTACCAAACCCTGCTGGCCAGCTGGCCGCTTGATCTGGCAGCCGATGACAAGCAGGGGCTTCAGGCGTATCTGGATCGTCTCCTGCCCTGGCAGGAAAAAGCCTTACGTGAAGAGAAGCTTGAGTCAGACTGGTGGACGCCTAATACCGAATACGAAGCAGCGTGCCGTAATTTCCTGGAACAATTGATCACCGGTGAAAAAGGCGGGGCACTTCGTAAGGAAATTGTCGAGATGGTAGCCCGTATCGCTCCTGCAGGTGCGCTGAACGGCATGACCCAGGCGGTGCTTAGAATGACCGCACCCGGTGTACCGGACCTCTATCAGGGATGTGACTTCTGGGATCTGAGTCTGGTCGAGCCTGACAACCGCCGTCCGGTGGACTATCCGCCTCGCATCGCTGCGCTGAAAGAGGCCAAGGCCCCGGCAGAGCTGCTTTCTAGCTGGAAGGATGGCCGCGTCAAGCAGAGTGTGATTGCAAGAACCCTGGCGGCCCGTACCTCTCATGCGGATGTGTTTCTCAAGGGCCAGTACATACCGCTGGAAGTCTCGGGAGCACAGGCGAGCCACGTACTGGCATTCGCCCGTGAGTATCAGGGCAAGGCCGCTATCGTTATTGTACCGCTGCGCGTTTGGCGCTTCATTGGGGAGAATCCCAGTCCCTCTTTTGAGGCATCAGCATGGCAGGACACTTCTGTAAAAGTGCCAAAACAGTTCGTCGATCAAATTTTTACGGAAACTTTCAGCCATTCATCTGTCCATGTGAAACAGAGTGAACTTTCATTAAGCGAGCTTCTTGCGAGCTTTCCTCTTGGTTTATTGATTACACAAGACCTGTCACAAGGAGAGACATTATAATGAGTCAACGCACCGAACGCATTCAGCAGCTCGCCTACCAGATTTGGGAGTCCGAAGGTCGTCCTGCTCATCAAGAGCATCGCCATTGGGAAATGGCTACCAAGCTCTATGAAGCCGAGCAGCAGCAAGGTGTAGCGCCTGAAGCTGCAGCAGCGCCTGTAGCCAAGCCCAAGAAGCCTCGTGCAACCAAGCCCAAGGCTGCCTCGCTGGCCGAAAAAGCGGTCGAAAAGGTCAAGGAAGCCGTTAAGCCCAAGACTGAAAAGCCTCCGGTCGAAAAAACCACAGCTGCCGCTGCAGCGCCCAAGAAGCCCCGTGCTCCGCGTGCCAAGACCGTACCTAAAGAGTAAGTCCTGCCTTAATGTCTCTGCCCCTTCTGCTACTAGCAGAAGGGGTAAACACTTTTTCTCTTTGATATGTGGCTCTGCTTATATATCAAAAGGCCATATACCTTTTATCCGGATACTATCAACAGCCGATAAAAGGCTGGAACTAGCCTTACCTCTGCGTATCAATTCCAGCACTCGATTCAAGGTGTTCGGGTGTAATTTTAATCCTATGAGAATTGATGCCATGGCACACCGTCCTGAAGTTCCTCAACCTGACCCGATCGTAAGTGACAATCCTGCCAAAATGCCTAGTTGCATTGAGTTTGAACCACGCGATCTAGACGGCTGGTTAACTTCCGAGCCTAATTGCTGCCAACTAAATGCCAATCCACACACGGCGGATTTTAATTAATCAGTTAAGACTCAAATGAATGGATCTTACCATGCGCCATCTATTTGCAGGTAATGTTCTCAACCTACCATTCAAGCAAGCGATGAGCATCCAAAAAAGGCCTGGACCGCTCGTCAGCCGTGGGCTCTAGCGGGTGAACCGTAGCCTCATGAGGCTATCCCATACAGTGAAGGGTTAGCAGTTAATAGCGGTAATAACTGCTATTTCCAGAAACCAACGTGAGGGTAAATTCATGACTGCCAAGAACAACAATCCTGGTAATTTTGCCAATGATCGTGAAAGAGCGGCCGAGGCCGGACGTAAAGGTGGCCGTAATAGCGGAGGCAACTTTGCCAATGACCGTGAGCGTGCAGCTGAAGCCGGCCGCAAGGGCGGTTCCAAATAAAAGGTGTTGATCTTCCGACTCGTTACTAAGTTGTACGGATCACCATTAAAAAGGCGGAAAAGAATGAATATTCTTTTCCGCCTTTTTAATTCAATCTGAAATTTATAACTCTACAAATCTTATACACGAAATCTTATAAAAATAACTATTTATTTATTGAAACTTGCGCTGCTTCGCTCTAACCGGCATGACACACGTCCTTTCGGAACTGCCAGCATTCGGGAGCCTCTATACCTATGACGTACAAGAAGGTCCGGAAACATCACATTACCGGATGGTTGAAAGTGCCTCGCTCCAGATAGAGCCGGTACCGTTACCTCAATACAGGCAGCACCTGGTTGAGCTCTAAGACATAGACCTGAGTCGATTACTATGAGCGCTAACAAGCCTAGCGATAGTTCTGAGAAGACCCAAAACGCTTTCGTCAACCGCACGACATCCCGCATTCGCGAAGGACTGCCCTATCCCCTGGGAGCCACCTGGGACGGCTCCGGCGTCAACTTTGCCCTGTTTTCGGCTCATGCTACCAAGGTTGAGCTTTGCCTGTTTGACCAGGATACTCTTGAAGAGATCGAGCGCATCGAGCTGCCCGAGTACACCAATGAGATCTGGCACGGCTACTTGCCTGACGCACGTCCGGGGACGTTGTACGGTTATCGCGTACACGGCCCCTATGAACCAGAGGCAGGCCATCGCTTCAACCACAACAAGCTACTGATCGATCCTTATGCCAAGCAGATCGTAGGCGAGCTTGAGTGGAACGATGCGTTGTTTGGTTACACCATTGGCCATCCTGACGGTGATCTCTCGTTCGATGAACGCGACAGTGCACCTTATATGCCTCGCTGCCGCGTGATCGATCCGGCCTTTACCTGGGGCACTACAGAGAAGCCCAAGGTACCGTGGGACCGTACTGTCTTTTACGAGACCCATGTCCGTGGTTTCACTATGCAGCATCCTTCAGTGCCGGAAAACACCCGCGGCACATTCTCCGCGTTCCACGAAAGCGATGTTGTAGATTACATCCGTTCGCTAGGTGTGACGTCCGTCGAGCTGATGCCCATCCACTACTTCCTGGATGACAACCATCTGCTTGAGAAAGGGCTGCGTAATTTCTGGGGTTATAACACCCTGGCCTTTTTTGCCCCTCATGCCCGCTACATGGCCAGCCAATCCATCGGCGAGTTCAAGATCATGGTCGCGCGGATGCACAAGGCCGGCCTTGAAGTCATTCTCGACGTGGTCTACAACCATACCGCCGAAGGCAATGAGATGGGCCCGACCCTCTCGCTCAAGGGGATCGATAACGCCAGTTACTATCGTCTGATGCCGGATAATCCCCGGTATTACATCAACGATACCGGTACGGGTAACACACTCAACATGAGTCACCCTTGCGTATTGCAGATGGTGACTGACTCCTTGCGCTATTGGGCAACCGAGATGCGTGTGGATGGCTTCCGCTTTGACCTTGCTACCATTCTGGGCCGCGAACCCCATGGTTTCGACGAAGGCGGCGGTTTCCTCGATGCCTGCCGTCAGGATCCGGTACTCAATCAGCTCAAGCTTGTTGCCGAACCTTGGGACTGCGGTCCAGGCGGCTATCAGGTGGGTAATTTCCCACCCGGCTGGATGGAGTGGAACGATAAATTCCGCGATACGGCACGGTCCTTCTGGAAAGGCGATGACGACAAACTTGGCGACTTTGCCAAGATTGTTCTCGGCTCGGGTGATCAATTCAACCAGCGTGGCCGCAAGCCGGCGTCGTCAGTCAACTTTGTCACTGCTCACGACGGCTTTACCCTCAACGATGTAGTGTCCTACAACGACAAGCACAACGAAGCAAATGGCGAGGGCAATAACGACGGCCATTCAAATAACCTGTCCTGGAACTGTGGCGTAGAAGGTGAAACGGACGATCCGGAAATCATCGACCTGCGCTACCGCCAGATGCGTAACTTCCTGGCAACCCTGTTCTTCTCCCAAGGCACACCGATGCTGTTGGCGGGTGATGAGTTCGCGCGGACGCAAGGCGGCAATAACAACGCCTATTGCCAGGACAGCGAAATCGGCTGGATAAACTGGGATATCAAGGAGCGCAGTGCTGAGCTTCAGGACTTCACGCGCCGACTCATCGAGCTTCGCATGAAGTATCCGTTACTACGCCGTAGCCGCTTCTTTACTGGCGTATACAACGAAGCGCTGGATATCAAGGACGTCACCTGGTTAATGCCCAGCGGTGAAGAAATGGGCATGGAACAGTGGCAGGACGGCAGCAATCGCTGCATGGGCATCCTGCTTGACGGTCGTGCGCAACCTACGGGGATTCGCCGTGCCGGCTCTGATACGTCGCTTCTGATGATCGTAAATGCTCATTACGACATGGTGGACTTCACACTGCCCCAAGTGCCTCAAGGTGAGCACTGGGTTTTGCAGGTTGATACTAATCAACCTGATTTGTTGGAAACCGGCGACACCTTTGCGTTTGGCGATGTCTATCAAGTAACAGGACGGTCATTTCTGTTGTTCGAATTGACCAAGCAAACCAAACGGAGGAAGCGTCAAGCATGACGAACGCAACAAAGGGTTTCTCGTTCAAGATCCTCACTATCAACACGCATAAGGGCTTTACGTCCTTCAACCGCAAGTTCATCTTGCCGGAGCTGCGTGACGCAGTGCGCACGACATCGGCTGATCTCGTGTTTCTGCAAGAAGTGTTGGGTACACACGAGAAGCACCCGTTGCGCTTCGAGAACTGGCCAGCGGCGCCGCAGTATGAGTTTCTGGCTGATTCCATGTGGACCGATTTCGCCTACGGGCGAAATGCGGTTTACCCGGATGGCCACCATGGCAACGCCGTACTGTCCAAGTTTCCGATCGTGACGTACCAGAACCTTGATGTGTCCATTACCGGCCCGGAAAAGCGCGGCTTGCTGCATTGTGTGCTGCGCGTTCCGGATCATGACTTTGATATCCACGCGATCTGTTGTCATTTGGGGCTCAGAGAGAACCACCGTCTGCAACAGCTGAAACTGATGTGCAAGCTCATTGAAAATCTGCCGGAAGATGCACCATTGGTCGTTGCAGGTGACTTCAACGATTGGCGCCAACGCGCCAGCGATGTGCTCAAGGCGGGCGCAGGGCTTGAGGAAGCATTTCTAAACGCCAACGGGCAACACGCCAAGACATTCCCAGCGCGTATGCCTATGTTGCGATTGGACCGGATCTACACACGCAACCTCACGGTGCGTACCCCTGAAGTCTTATCCAACCGCCCTTGGTCTCACCTGTCCGATCATGCCCCGCTGGCTGTGGAGTTGTGTGTATGAACCCGCAATGGCGAGACGGCAATCGAATTGAGCTCCTGGAGAATGGTGAAGAATACTTTCCCCGGGTATTTGAAGCCATCTCCCAGGCCAAGCGGGAAATCCTGCTGGAAACCTTCATTCTGTTTGAAGACAAGGTAGGCAATGAGCTACACCGTGTATTGATAGAAGCAGCCCGGCGTGGCGTACGCGTTGAGGTCACGGTGGATGGCTACGGTTCGGCGGAATTGACCAAGGACTTCCTTGATAAACTCGTGCTTGCCGGTGTTCGCTTCCGCTTTTACGATCCGCGCCCTCTCTTCATGGGGCGTAGGACCAACCTCTTCCGCCGTCTTCATCGCAAGATCGTTGTCATTGATGCTGAGATCGCTTTTGTTGGCGGTATCAATTTTTCTGCTGATCATCTGGGTGATTTTGGTCCTACGGCCAAGCAGGACTACGCAGTAGAAGTCGAAGGTCCTATCGTAGCCGATATTCATCGCTTTAGCCTTGAGGCACTGGGCAACAGCGAAGAGCCTCGTCGCTGGTGGGGTCGACGACGCAATGAGCCTGCTCGCAACGACTTCCCCGGTGATGCACAGGCGCTGTTCGTTTATCGAGACAACGAAGAGCATCGTACGGATATCGAGCAGCACTATATCGAGATGATGCGAAGCGCCAAGCGTGAAATCATCATTGCTAATGCCTATTTCTTTCCCGGTTACCGCCTGTTGCGTGAACTACGAGACGCGGCCCGGCGTGGCGTGAAGGTCAGACTGATCGTCCAGGGCGAACCGGATATGCCGATCGTGAAGGTCGGTGCACGGATGCTTTACAACTACCTTGTACCTGAGGGCGTCGAAGTCTACGAATATTGCCGCCGCCCTCTGCATGGCAAGGTGGCGCTGATGGACGATTACTGGGCTACGGTGGGCTCCAGCAACCTGGACCCTTTAAGTCTTTCTCTTAACCTCGAATCCAATCTCATCTTCCATGACCGAGCCTTTAATCAGGTCTTGCGTGGTCGGCTCGAACAACTCATGGTGCAGCATTGTCAGCATGTGGACATGACCAAGGTGCCGCGCAAGACCATCTGGCACTTGGCCAAAACCATGCTGGTGTTTCACTTCCTTCGGCACTTCCCTGCCTGGGTAGGCTGGTTACCGGCACACACCCCTAAAATAGCGTTGGTCGAACCGCCCGCTCAATCGCATCTTGAACGATCCGATATAGCAGATCCGGAACGTGCGAGGACTCATACATGACCGCCACTCTAAGGCACTCTCAGGATGCCTCCGTGAAGTCGAAACCTTCTCCCAAAGGTAAAGTGTGGCCGATCGCCAAGAGGCTTCTGACCTACGCTTTTTTCATTGCCGTTACTGTTCTGCTCGTGATGTATGCCCGGCAGGTGAACTGGGTGCAGGTCTGGCATTCCATTCGCCAGTATGGCTGGACCGCTATCCTCATGGCCGTGGGCCTGGTTGTGGTCAGTTATATCATGTATGGCTTTTATGACCTGATTGGGCGAGCCTACTGCAGGCACAAGCTGGGCAAACGGCAGGTGATGATCGTGTCGTTTATCTGTTATGCCTTTACTCTTACGCTCAGTACATGGGTAGGCGGCATTGGCTTGCGGTACAGACTCTATTCTCGCCTGGGTCTGGAAAGCGGCACCATTACCCGTATCTTCAGCCTAAGCCTGGCGACTAACTGGCTGGGCTACATCCTACTGGCAGGGATTATCTTTACAGCAGGGCTGGTGAAGATTCCGCCGCACTGGTACATCGGCAATATGACGCTACGGATGATAGGCATTGGCCTCGTCACCTTTATTGCTGTCTATCTGCTGTTTTGCCAGTTTTCCAAACGTCGCTCATGGACCATTAAAGGGCAGGACCTTAATCTGCCTTCCCTGCGCATGGCCTGTATTCAACTGGTCGTCTCCTCCATCAACTGGATGGCAATGGGTGCCATTATCTATGTGCTGCTCGGACAGAAGATGGATTATGTGTTTGTGCTGGGCGTCCTGCTCATCAGTAGTTTTGCTGGTGTCATCACGCATATTCCAGCCGGAATCGGAGTGCTGGAAGCAGTTTTCGTGGCCTTCATGGGGCATGAACTGGATCATTCCTACATTATTGCGGCGTTACTTGCCTACCGAGCCATTTATTTCATCGCTCCGCTGCTGATTGCCATCGTTGTGTATTTCTTCATGGAAAGTCGCGCCAAGAAAATCCGGGCACGAAACGAGGCCAAGATGGAAAAACAGGACGAACAGGCGCAGGCCAAAGGTCCGGCAGCCTGACCGGCTGCCGAATCCTTATCGGTTGTTGGGTTGATGCATGGTGACCAATCGGTTGAAGGTCACCTTACCCCCTTCGGTAGAAGGTCCCTCCTTGTCCTCCACATAAGCGCCCGCCTTAAAGTAAAGGTGGTAACTTGCCCAGCGCTGATCCAACTGTACAGACAGCTCCCCGTTTCCGCGCCCATGTGTAAAAAGCCTTACGCTCAGCACACCGGTCCGACTCAAGCGCAACTCATAACTGAACGGACCGTCCAATGGAATATTGCGTAGCAGAATTTGTGGCGGAATCTTGAGGGTGTCCGGCTTGGTACGAATCAAGGCCTCAACCTGTCCAGTGACAGGCGTTTTCCCCTCCATGGTAGGGTCCAGACGATAACGCAGGCTGATCAATGCTGAGTCCGGTGTACCCTGACTATCTCCCACCGTACGGATCTGTCCGATAATCATCTTGCCACTGGAAGGCACTTGATTAACGCGCAGGTCAGCCTGCATCAGGCTGACGGAGTCTTCGTATTTCCAATTGTATTCACTGCCATCCGGGCGCGTTTCCCGAAGCTCAGTACTGGGATAGTTGAGTTCCGGCGTATAACGTCCTGTTACGGGAGCCCAGAGGGTCACGCTACCATCGGGAGTACGATAAAAGTAATCACTGCGGTAGTTGCGATTGAGTACGTTGGTCTCAATAACGACAGGACTGGATGGCTCGGGAATTGTCAGATTCCACTCTGCCAGATCTACCATGTGAGTCCTCCCTGATTACCTATAAAGACCCTGATCCGGTGCTACTGCATTAGTAGAACCCATAGCGTGTCAATAAAACATGAATGATGCAAACAGCAGCCTGGCAACCTCGGCGGCAATAACAGATCAGCTTCATTTACCTGCGGGAAAACGCAAGAAAAACGGCGCGTTAAGCGCCGTTTTCTTTTTTGTCTTCCGATCAATGCTCGGGTCGAGTGCCAGGTCTCAGGATAACGACACCCAATGGCGGCAACTTCAGATCCAAAGAGGCTGGCTGGCCATGGCTAGAGGTTTCATCTGCCGTAACGGCACCACCATTGCCAACACCACTACCGCCGTAAATATCGCTGTCGCTATTGAAGAGTTCTAACCACTGTCCCCCTTCAGGCACGCCTATACGGTAGTCATAACGCGGTACCGGTGTGAAGTTTCCAACAACCAGCAGGGGCCGCTTCTGTGAGTCGAAACGCAACCAGGCAAATACGCTGTTGGCAGAATCATCACCTACCAGCCACTGGAAGCCTTCCGGTTCGCAGTCATGCTCGTGCAGCATGGGCTCTGCCCGGTATAACCGGTTCAGATCCGCTACCAGCTTTTGTACACCCTGGTGGTTCTGATGCTGCAGCAGGAACCAGTCCAGTTCGCGGTCGTGGCTCCATTCACGCCATTGACCGATCTCGGACCCCATGAACAGCAGCTTCTTGCCCGGATGCGTCCACATGAAGGACAGGTACGCACGCAGGTTGGCAAACTTCTGCCAATTGTCACCGGGCATCTTGTTCAGCAAAGACCCTTTGCCATGCACGACTTCATCATGGGAAATAGGAAGAACAAAACGCTCGGAATAGGCGTATACCATACCGAAGGTCATGTTGTGATGGTCGTAACGGCGGTAGATCGGATCACGCTCGATGTAATGAAGCGTGTCATGCATCCAGCCCATGTTCCACTTGTAGGAGAACCCAAGACCGCCCTCGGAGGTAGGCTTGCTGACACCAGGCCATGCGGTTGACTCCTCTGCAATCATCAACGCACCGGGCGCTTCTTCATGCACCACATCGTTCAAATGGCGGAGAAAATCGATTGTCTCGAGGTTCTCGCGGCCGCCATATTTATTGGGAATCCACTCGCCCTGCTTGCGGGAATAATCGCGGTACAGCATGGATGCGACCGCATCCACACGCAGGCCGTCTATATGGAAATGCTTGAGCCAATGCAGCGCAGACGACAGCATGAATCCGTGTACTTCATTGCGCCCAAGGTTATAGATGTAAGTGTTCCAATCCTGATGGAAACCTTCGAAAGGATGCTCGTACTCATAGAGTGCTGTACCGTCGAAACGCGCCAGTCCATGGGGATCCGTCGGGAAATGCGCGGGCACCCAGTCGAGAATCACACCGACGTGCGCCTGATGGCAGGCATCTACGAAGGCTGCGAAATCAGCCGGCGTGCCATGACGAGAGGTTGGAGCGAACTGCGACAGTGGCTGATAGCCCCATGATCCACTGAACGGATGCTCCATCACAGGCAATAGCTCGATATGGGTAAAGCCCATCTCCTGAATATAGGGAATCAGCTGTTCAGCCAGCTCCCGCCAATTCAAGATGCGACCATCGTCGCCACCGTCACGACGCCATGAGGTAGAGTGCAGCTCGTACACCGAGAACGGCGCATGAACAGACTGGCGCTCCTTGCGCTGCGCCATCCAATCATCATCATGCCACTCGAACGGAGCCGGATCAGCCACTACCGAGGCGGTGCACGGCGGTAGCTCCGTTGCCAAGGCGACTGGGTCAGCTTTTAGGGGCAATAACCCATGCTGACCAAGGATTTCGTACTTGTATGAATCACCCGGCTTGACGCGGGGGATAAACAATTCCCACACCCCTGCACCGTGCCGTAGGCGCATTGGGTGACGGCGACCGTCCCAGGTATTGAAGTTACCCACTACTGAAACCCGACGTGCATTGGGTGCCCACACAGCAAAGCGTACACCCTGAACACCATCGATGGTCATCGCTTGAGCACCCAGGCATTGGCCCAGCTGACGATGCTTACCCTCATTGATCAGGTAGATATCGACATCGCCCAACAGTGTACCAAAGCTGTAAGGGTCTTCTGTCTCCTGTACGCCACTGGGCCAGCGGATCCTGAAGAAATACGTTGCCTGATAGTCCAGGCGGGCATAAAACAGCCCGGGAATCTGCCCGGCTTCCATATGGGCCAAGTGGCGACCGCTCTCACGCTCGACCAGCTCGACACCCAGCGCATTGGGTAAAAAGGCACGAACCAGAAACCCGGTACCATCCGGGTGAGGCCCCAAGATGGCAAACGGGTTGCCATGTTCTCCGCGAGCCAGCGCGTCCGCCTCTGGAGCAGATAGCTGGGCGTAGTCTGGTTGGTGGTTCTGGGGTGCTACGGCTTGAGTCATCCTTTTGCTCCCGAAATGAGCGAATCCACAATGGCGGCTACGCCGCGCAGCGGAATGTTGATCCAGTTAGGCCGATTGGCCGCTTCATAACCAATTTCATAAACGGCTTTCTCTAGCGTATAGAGATCCAGCGCTGCCTGCTCACCACGCTCGCTCCATTCATGGGCGATACCGGCAGCAGCCTCACGATAAGCCTTGAGGAAGGCCGCGTAAGCCGTTGTGCGATAGGTCTCTGCTGCCTGTCGCCGTTGACGCATTGCCTCTTCCGACGTATCGGCACCACTGTTACTGCTCATGGTGATCATGGCCGCCGCATAGTCAAAGGATCGCAGCAGACCTGCCACGTCCTTGTGCGGACCATACTTGGCACGACGCTCATCCAGCGAACGGGCAGGCTCACCTTCAAAGTCGATCAGGTAGGCATCGTCCTGAGACACCAGGACTTGCCCAAGGTGCAAATCTCCGTGAACACGGATGCGCAAGCCACCGGCTACGTCTTCGGCAAGGGCTTCGATACGCTCGCCAAGTTCCTTGCGCTGAGACACCAACTTGTCGAGGTGCTGGGTGCTGGCGCTATCCAGGGAGGCGCGTTTGTTCTCAAGCGTATCCAGCGCAGCGTCAACCTGCTCTCGTACACGGTGAGCAAACGTACGCGCGGAGTCTGCATCGATCTTCTCGGGTGCAAACGCAGCGTCATCGGTGTCCTGGGCAAGCAAGGTATGCATTTCACCCAGGCGCTGTCCCAGAATGGCGGCAAAGTTTTCCAGATCGGACATGGCAGTGAACTCGTTCTCCACCTCTGACAGACCTGCCTCCAACATGTCACGGGTTACCTGGTCCAGCTTGTCCAGCGTCCACTTCCAGGCATCCCCCTGGTTATGGATCTGAGGCTGCACCAACATGAGCACATTGGGTGTGCCCTCTTCGTTGTAGCGTGTCACCTCACCCAGTAAGGGCGCCATGTTGGCAAAGCCTTTGTCCGTCAGGAACCGACCCATTTCGACTTCAGGGTGAATACCTGTAGCTACCTTCCGGATCAGCTTGAGCATGTACTTGTCGCCTACAATGAGCGAACTGTTGGACTGCTCTACACCCATGTGCCGAATTTCAGTTTCATCGGTTGTAGTGAAGTTCTCGACATCCATGTACGGCTGGAAGCGGATCTCACCTGCAGGCGATTTCAGTACGGCCTGATCCTTGAAGGCCTTGAACACCCCATGCACAAAGCTGGTCAGCGTAAAGGCATCGGTAACCAGACCTACGTTGCGAACATGGCGAATGCGGGACATCGCCAACTGGGTAGCCAACGGACTGCAATGCTGGTCACTCTCGGCCAGGAAGCCCAACGGCAAGGCATAATGCTCCTGCCCCTTGGCATTTTTCACACAGACTTCCATGAACAGCACGGGGAATTTCGGCGTTGGAATTTCCACAGCGTACATGAGGGTGACCTGCTGGATCGCCTCGTCCTTGCTGCCGAACCAGCGGCGCTTGGGCAGGTACAGCGGCAGGATTTCCTGTTCAAGAGCCTTGCGCGGCGTACCGCTGAGCAACTCTTGCAGATTCTTTTTGATGACGAGCGTTTGGAAGTCAGGCATGGTTTCTGGAGGCTCGGAGTGCCACGCAGGCATCTGTTCATTGCCTGCGAGGTAGAACCAATAAAATCCGTACGGCTGAAGTGTCAGCATGTAAGGCAGTTGGCCAATGGGCGGAAAGGCACTGCCTCCCAGCATTTCCACGGGCACCTTGCCTGCCATGGATGACAAATCCAGTTCGACGGCCTGGGCAGCACGCGACACGTTGGCAACACAGAGAATGGTCTCGTGCTCGCCTTCGGGCGTGGTGTAGTCACGCAAATACGCCAGAATACGGCGGTTGGTTGGCCGGAGCATCTTCATGGTGCCGCGACCAAAGGCTTTCTGTTGCTTGCGCACGGCCAGCATGCGGCGCGTCCAGTTCAGCAGCGAATGAGGATCGCGCGCCTGTGACTCTACGTTGATCGACTGATAGCCATATAGCGGGTCCATTACCACCGGTAGCACGAGGCTGGCCGGGTCGGCGCGGGAGAAGCCACCATTGCGGTCGACCGACCATTGCATCGGCGTACGTACGCCGTCTCGGTCGCCTAGGTGGATATTGTCGCCCATGCCGATTTCATCGCCGTAGTACATCGTAGGCGTACCTGGCATGGAGAGAAGCAGGCTATTGAGCAGTTCGATCCGCCGACGATCCCGCTCGAGCAGCGGTGCCAGGCGACGGCGAATCCCCAGATTGATGCGCGCACGCCGGTCTGAGGCGTAAAAATTCCACAGATAATCCCGTTCCCGGTCAGTCACCATTTCAAGCGTCAGTTCGTCATGGTTGCGCAAAAAGATCGACCATTGACAGTTCGCTGGAATTTCAGGGGTCTGACGCAGGATATCGCTGATAGGAAAGCGGTCTTCCTGGGCGATAGCCATATACATGCGAGGCATCAGCGGAAAGTGGAACGCCATGTGGCACTCGTCACCTTCGCCAAAGTACTGCTGCGTATCTTCCGGCCACTGATTGGCTTCCGCCAGTAACATCCGGTCCGGGTAATTCGCATCGATCTCGGCACGAATCTGTTTGAGTACCGCATGGGTTTCGGGCAGGTTTTCGTTATTGGTGCCGTCACGCTCCACCAGATAGGGAATGGCATCCAGACGCAGGCCATCGACGCCCATGTCCAGCCAGTAGCGCATGATCGAGATCACCGCTTTCATGACCTGAGGGTTATCGAAGTTCAAGTCAGGCTGGTGCGAGTAGAATCGGTGCCAGTAATACTGCTCAGCGACGGGATCCCACGTCCAATTGGACTTTTCGGTATCCAAAAAGATGATCCGCGTACCGTCGTACTTCTTGTCATCATCTGACCAGACATAGAAGTTGCGCGCCGAAGACCCTTTCTTCGCCTTGCGTGCACGCTGAAACCAAGGGTGATCGCTAGAGGTATGGTTGATTACCAGCTCAGTGATGACCCGCAATCCCCTTTTGTGCGCCTCGGCAATAAAGCGCCTAGCATCCGCCATGGTGCCGTAATCCGGATGCACTCCACGGTATTCGGAGATATCGTACCCGTCATCGCGGCGCGGCGACGGGTAGAACGGCAGTATCCAAATGGTGTTAACGCCCAGGCCAGCAATGTAGTCGAGCTTATCGATCAGGCCAGGGAAGTCACCGATTCCGTCGTTGTTGGAATCGTAAAACGACTTCACGTGAACCTGATAGATGACCGCATCCTTGTACCACAACGGGTCATTGATAAAGGCCGCCGGTTTGCGCGAGCGCGTTTTTTTTGGTTTCGCCATTTATAGTCTTCCTTTGGCCTAGATGGCCGGGCGGATACGCCATATGCCAAATGGCATGGAAGGATCGAGACGCGTCCATTGTGTTTTCCCGTGCCATGTCCAGCGGTGGCCGGTCATGAGGTCTTCGCCATGCATGGATGCATTATCGTCGAGTCCGAATTCCCACAAGGGGAGTTCAAAGTGGCCTTCCTGGGCGTTATGGGGATCAAGATTGATTGCCACGAGTACGAAATTGCTGAGATCGGGCGTGTACTTGCCGAACAGGATGATGTTGTCATTGAACACGTTGTAGAACTTGATCCCCAGATGTGTCTGGAGAGCCGGGTTCTGCTTGCGGATCCGGTTGAGCTGTGCAACTTCCGCCATGATGTTGCCCGGCGCATACCAGTTGCGGGGGCGCAACTCATACTTCTCGGAATCCAGATACTCTTCCTTGCCGGGCGTTAGCGGCGTGCCTTCACACAACTCAAAACCTGAATACATGCCCCACAGGCCCGACCCCATGGTGGCCAGCGCTGCGCGAATCAAAAACCCTGGACGCCCGCTGGTCTGTAGGAAAACCGGATTGATGTCCGGCGTGTTGACGAAGAAGTTGGGGCGATAGCATTCACGCCAGGGCGAACTATTGAGCTGTGTGAAATATTCCGTCAGCTCAGCCTTTGTATTGCGCCAGGTAAAATAGGTATAGCTCTGCGAATATCCGACTTTGCCCAAACGTGCCATCATCGCTGGCTTAGTAAAGGCCTCGGCCAGGAACATGACTTCTGGGTCACGGCCACGGATATCCGCAATCAGCCACTCCCAGAACGGCAATGGCTTGGTATGGGGGTTATCGACCCGGAAAATCTTGACGCCCTGCTCCACCCAATGCCAGACCACATCACGCAGCGCGAGCCAGAGGTCCGGGACGGAATCCTTGGCATAAAAATCGACGTTGACGATGTCTTGGTACTTTTTGGGCGGGTTTTCCGCGTAGCGCATGGAGCCATCAGGACGCCAGGAGAACCAGCCCGGATGCTCCTTGAGCCAGGGATGATCAGGTGAGCACTGGATGGCAAAGTCGAGTGCGATTTCAAGACCATGGTCAGCCGCTGCGGCAACCAGCTCACGGAAATCTTCAAGCGTTCCGAGTTGCGGATGTACGGCGTCGTGACCGCCATCGGGACTACCAATGGCATAAGGGCTGCCAGGCTGGTCAGGGCCGGCACCCAGCGTATTGTTCTTGCCCTTGCGGTGGGCAAGCCCGATCGGATGGATCGGTGGGAAGTACAGGACATCGAAGCCCATGTCACGTACACGAGGCAGCTCACCGATTACATCGCGAAAGGTGCCATGACGCTGTGGGTCATTAGTAATCGAGCGGGGAAAGAGCTCATACCAGCTGGCGAATTGTGCCTTGAGGCGCTCAATGTCCAACGGGTACTCGACGCTGTGCGTCAGATGCGGATAGGCATCGGCGTCGCGCATGTTGCGCTCAGTTTCCGAGCTAAGCAACAAAGCCACCTTGTCACCTTCGGTAGCGCACTGATCAAACCGTGCCAGCAAGGATTCCAGACCGGGCCGCACCTCGTCATCCGCACGAGTCAGGGCCTGCTCCAGATGGATGCGTCCTTCCTGTAACTCAAGTCCGATCGGCACACCAGCGCCATATTTCTTTTCAAGCTCGTAGCGGTAACTGCCGTACACATCCCACCACGCTTGAACGACAAATTCATGTCGAGCCACCTGTACCGGCGTGAACTCGCACAGCCAGAGGTCATTGGTTTGAAGCTCCAGCGGTACTCGCTGCCAGTCTTCAGCACCCTCCACGCGCCACAGTACGCAGGCGGCCAGCTTGTCGTGCCCGTCTGCGAAAATGGTGGCCTTTACGGTAATGGGCTGGCCGGCGATGCCCTTGGCAGCGAATTGTCCGTTATCCACTGTCGGGCTGACCGACTCGATGGCAATTCTCGGTGTTTGCGACGCCGTTTCCGGGTCATAAGGTAGATACGCGAGTGAACCGGGGAGATCGGTATTCGACATCGAGCCTGACTCCTTAAAGTGCTGTTGGCTGGCTCATACCCAGCTTCCGGCGATCGGAACATCCTTCGATGCCTTGTGGCGGGTGCGGCGGAGGGTCATAACCTCTACCGCGCTGAGCCCAATAGGTATGAAATACTGAGCCGACGCCTAAGGGAAAAGTTCAGGCTATTGATGGAGATAAGTTGCAAGCAGCCGAACGGTTGACTCGGCTGCAGCACAGGCGGGGGGAAGAAATCAGGCGTGTCGGGCAACGCATTGCAGGCGCACTGCCCGTCTACTTACTCAACGGTCAAGACGACCCGCCCCTTGAGGCATTCGTTTTCTACAAGCCGATGGGCTTCCACGAACTGGTCAAACGGCAGCGTATGCGCAACGATGGGCTTGAGCAGACCATCCCGGGTCATCTGATTGATTACGGTCAGCGCCCGTTGTACCGCCTCGGCATGGGGCTCCAGGCCAAGCTCTGGATGACCTGTAAAATCCAGGACGCTATGCCGGAAAATCTGCAGGTGTTTCTTGAACGCAGCGCAGGCCGGAAAGGACGCCTCGTTACCACCACCCATGCCGTAAATGATCAGCTTGCCCCGTGTCGCGGCAATATCACCCAGGCGGGACAGCTGCGGACCACATAGCGCATCCAGTACAACCTCAACGCCGCGACTCTCGGTAAAACGCTCTACTTCCAGCACCAGGTCCTGCTCATCGGTCGATACGACCTTCACAGCACCCAGCCCTTTGAGCAGTGCACGGTTTTCCGACTCGCTGGTAGCCGCGATCACCTGTGCACCCAAGGCGGTCGCTAGCTGAACCACCGCCGGGCCTACGCAGTTGCTGGCTTCGGTAACCAGTACCTGCTGTCCGGCCTTGAGCTGAGCTAGGTCTACCAGGGCAAAATAGGCCAGCAGCAGACCGGCATAATGAACTGCCGCTTCAGCCGGCGTCAGCGTATCAGGGTATTCGGTCAATGCCTGCTGGGGCATCAGCACCATGTCACCACTGGCCGGATACTGGTTGATCGAGTGGGCAGGAAAGCTGGCCACTCGCATGCCTGGTTGGAAATGGCGGACGCCCTCGCCCACGGACACAACCTCACCCGCCAGCTCAGAACCAAACCCAGCCGGCAATGTGGCAGGCTCATCGGCTAGGTTCTGCCGCCAGAGCACGTCGCCCCAACATACGCCCAGCGCCTGTACACGCACCAGTACTTCCCCTGCACCAGGCTCAGGAGTGGGTTGGTTTTCGCAGCACAGGACATCAGCACTGCCGAACTGGTGAAAGCGAATCACACGGGACATCGCAAACCTCTTTGGTGGATTCCGTATGGCTACGGACTGTATCCAAGCTGGCGCCTCAACGCTACCCGCCCGTATCGATAGTTGTCATGAATGCCAGTGATGCAAGGCTTGACGCCGCCCTCGACTCACTACAGTCTCATGCGCTCGAACAAATGCATGGCCACGGTTAAGGGCATACCATGAATCGCAACGATCTTCGCCGAGTAGACCTCAACCTGTTGATTGTGTTCGAGACATTGATGCGGGAGCGGAGCGTAACCCGCGCTGCTGAAAAGCTCTTCCTGGGCCAGCCTGCCATCAGCGCCGCCCTTGCCCGTCTGCGCAGCCTGTTTGACGATCCATTGCTGGTCCGCACCGGCCGCACGATGGAACCTACGCCCCGTGCCATGGAGATCTTCGGCCTGCTTTCACCGGCCCTGGACTCAATCTCCTCGGCCATGAGCCGCGCACAGAATTTCGAACCGGCAAGCGCCGATCGCGTATTCAGAATAGGACTGTCGGACGACGTCGAGTTCGCCCTGCTGCCGCCCCTGCTCAGGCGCCTTCGCGCAGAGGCACCCGGAGTAGCCTTGGTCATACGCCGAACCAACTACCTGAACATTTCCAGCCAACTGGCCTCCGGCGAGATCACAGTAGGCGTTGCCTACACCTCGGAACTGCCCGCCAATGCCAAACGCAAGACCTTGCGGCGCTCGCGCTCAAAAGTGCTTCGGGCCGATTCCATTCCCGGCACGCTGACCTTGGACGACTTTTGTGCTCGCCCTCATGCGCTGGTATCGCCTGCCGGCGACCTGAGTGGGTTTATCGATGATGCGCTGTCGACGCTGGGCAAGCAGAGGCGCGTCGTGCTGGCAGTCCCCCAGTTCAACGGCCTGGGAACACTACTGACCAATACGGATCTGCTCGCCACCGTCCCGGACTACACCGCCCAGGTACTGGCTTCCAACGGCGGCTTGCGCATCGAAGATCCACCTCTGGAGGTGCAATCCTTTGAACTCTCCATGGCCTGGAGCGGTGTGCACGATAACGACCCTGCCGAACGCTGGTTACGCTCTCGTATACAAATGTTTGTGGGAGATCCAGACAGTTTATAATAATGGGCTGGTATTACATAACTAAAGATAGTCTGCTATCGATATATTTGAAGGCTTTTATCATTTTGATCGATAGTTAAATTCAGAGTGTTCGATTCGATCGTGCCAGACCCTTGAGCCAGACTCCGCCGTACTTAAATTTTCCTCACTTTGTCCGGCGGAAACGAACATGGAACAGTCTTCCACTCTCTGGCGATCTTCTCTGGCATTAGCCAGCGTTCTATTGCTCAGTGCCTGCGACAACAAGCCTGATGCGTCGGCCACAGCACCAGCAAAGCCCAAGGTCAGCGCCGCTCAGGTCATTCAACAACCGATCACGGAATGGGATGAGGTTACCGGCCGCCTCGAAGCGCCCGAGTCTGTCATCATTCGTCCGCGCGTTTCGGGCTATATCGATCGGGTTGTCTTTCAGGAAGGCACCTTAGTTAAGAAAGGCGACCTGCTTTTCCAGATCGACCCCCGCCCCTTCCAGGCCGAAGTGAAGCGTCTGGAAGCGCAGCTGCAACAGGCCAAGGCTCATCTGGATCGGGCTCAGAATGAAGCACAACGTGGCGAGCGCTTGCGCTCAAGCAATGCGATCTCTGCCGAAGTAGCGGATGCCCGCACCAGCGAAGCATTGGAAGCCAAGGCGACGCTTGCCGCTACGCAAGCCGAACTGGACGCAGCCCGTCTGAACCTGAGCTTTACTCAAGTTACCGCCCCCATTACAGGTCGCGTTGGCCGGGCCGAGGTGACCGCGGGTAACCTGGTAAATGCTGGGGAAAGCCAACTCACCACGCTGGTAGCCACCGACAAGGTGTATGCCTATTTCGATGCTGATGAACGTGTTTTCCTCAAGTATTCCAACTTGAAACGCCAAGGTGTGCGGGGCGAAACCAGTCCGGTCTTTATGGGACTTTCCAGCGAAACCGGCCACCCTCACCTAGGCAAGATGAACTTTCTTGATAACCAGGTTGATCCCCGTACAGGCACCATTCGTGGACGGGCCGTATTCGAAAACACTGATGGCCAGTTTACTCCTGGGCTCTATGCAAGGCTGAAGCTGGTTGGCAGCGGTACCTATAACGCGATGCTCATCAAGGATGAGGCTGTAGGTACTGATCTGGGCAAAAAATACGTGCTGGTAGTCAAAGACGACGGCACCGTGGATTACCGCTCGGTTGAACTGGGTCCGAAAATCGAAGGGCTGCGGATTGTCCGTACAGGTCTGGCCAGCAATGACAAGGTCATCATCAATGGCCTGCAACGCATCCGTCCGGGCTCCCAGGCAGACGCTCAGATCGTACCCATGGCTGACGAGGCCACCCTGGCTGCACTCAAGCATCAGCGCGAGCTGGTAGCGAAAAGCCTGCCTCTGCCGGACAAGCCGATTCAGCTTACTGCCAACGATACGCGTCGTTAACACCGTCTAACCCTGCCGCCAAGCCCATGCGCCTCGCTCTTCTACCAGGAGAGCGACGGTGCCCTGTTGCTCGCGTTTACAAAGGAATGGTCCGATGAACTTCTCACAGTTCTTCATCAAGCGTCCCATTTTCGCGGCCGTTCTCTCGCTGATTATCCTGATCGGCGGAGCCGTCTCGCTCTTTCAACTTCCTATCAGTGAATACCCGGAAGTCGTGCCGCCCACAGTAGTGGTTCGCGCCACCTTCCCGGGTGCCAACCCCAAGGTTATCGGCGAGACCGTGGCAGCCCCGCTGGAGCAAGCCATGAACGGCGTCGAGCACATGCTCTATATGTCGTCCCAGGCCACTGCCGACGGCAAGATGACCCTGACCATTACGTTTGCCTTGGGCACAGATCTGGATACGGCGCAGGTACAGGTGCAGAACCGTGTCACCCGTACCCTGCCCAAGCTGCCTGAAGAAGTGCAGCGTCTGGGTGTAACCGCTGACAAGGCCTCACCGGATCTGGCCATGGTGGTGCACCTTACCTCGCCCGATGAGCGCTACGACATGCTGTACCTGTCCAACTATGCGCTGATCAACATCAAGGACGAGCTGTCCCGCCTGGACGGTGTGGGTGATGTCCAGCTGTTCGGCATGGGCGAGTATTCCCTGCGTGTGTGGCTTGACCCGAACAAGGTGGCCTCTCGTGGCCTGACGGCAACAGATGTCGTCAACGCCATTCGTGAGCAGAACCGCCAGGTTGCGGCAGGTTCTCTGGGCGCCCCGCCCGCGCCCAACGCGAACAGCTTCCAACTGGCCATCAACACCCAAGGCCGCCTGGTCAATGAGGAAGAGTTCGAAAACATCATTGTTCGAGCCGGCGCAAATGGTGAAATCACCCGCGTGAGGGACATTGCGCGCGTTGAATTGGGCTCGAACCAGTACGCCTTGCGTTCACTGTTGAACAACAAACCAGCCGTCGCCATACCGATCTTCCAGCGTCCAGGCTCCAACGCAATCGACCTGTCCAATCAGGTACGGGCAAGAATGGCTGACCTGAAGAAGAGCTTCCCTCAGGGTATGGACTACTCCATCGTTTATGACCCTACGATCTTCGTCCGTGGCTCCATCGAAGCGGTTGTGCATACCCTTTTTGAAGCCATCGTGCTGGTTGTGCTGGTTGTGGTGCTGTTCCTGCAAACCTGGCGAGCCTCCATCATCCCGCTGGCAGCCGTTCCGGTTTCGTTGATCGGCACGTTCGCCTTGATGCACTTGTTCGGGTTTTCACTGAACGCACTATCCCTTTTCGGGCTGGTATTAGCTATTGGGATTGTGGTGGACGATGCCATCGTGGTCGTGGAAAACGTCGAACGGAACATTGGGCTGGGCCTCTCTCCGGTTGCCGCAACCCAGCGAGCGATGCGGGAAGTAACTGGTCCTATCATCGCTACCGCGCTAGTGCTGTGCGCTGTGTTTGTACCCACCGCCTTTATTTCCGGATTGACGGGACAGTTCTATCGACAGTTCGCCCTGACCATTGCTATTTCAACGGTCATCTCAGCCTTCAACTCGCTTACGCTCTCCCCTGCACTGGCAGCCGTCCTGCTCAAGGGACACGATGCTCCCAAGGACCGTTTTTCGCGCTTGCTGGATCGCCTGTTGGGCAGCTGGCTGTTCGCGCCATTCAACCGTATGTTCGAACGCGCCAGTCATGGCTATGTAGGCGTGGTTGCACGTGTGCTTCGCCGCGGCTCGATTGCGCTAGTGGTCTATGCCGGTCTGATGGCGCTGACGGTGTTTGGGCTGACGAACACGCCTACAGGTTTTGTGCCGCAGCAGGACAAGCAGTATCTGGTCGCCTTTGCGCAGCTGCCTGACGCTTCTACGCTGGATCGTACCGAAGACGTCATCAAGCGGATGTCCGATATCGCGCTCAAGTATCCGGGCGTGGAAAGCACCGTGGCGTTCCCGGGACTCTCCATTAATGGGTTTACCAACAGCCCCAACAGCGGCATTGTTTTCGTGACACTCAAGCCCTTCGAAGAACGTAAGGACCCGAGTCTGTCAGCCAACGCGATTGCAGGTGCACTCAACGGCAAGTTCAGTTCTATTCAGGATTCGATCATCGCGATCTTCCCGCCTCCGCCAGTTCAGGGGCTGGGTAGCATTGGCGGCTTCCGCGTGCAGATCGAGGACCGGGGCAATCTGGGCTATAACGAGCTGTTCGCCCAAACGCAGAACATCATTGCGAAAAGCCAGAGCGTGCCGGAACTGGCAGGCCTGTTCTCCAGTTACCAGGTCAACGTTCCGCAAATCGATGCCGATATTGATCGTGAGAAAGCCAAAACTCATGGCGTTGCGATCAGCGATATCTTCGATACGCTACAGGTCTACCTGGGCTCGCTGTATGCCAACGACTTCAACCGCTTTGGCCGTACCTTCCAGGTCAACGTACAAGCCGATCAGCAGTTCCGCCTTGAAGCCGACCAGATCGGCCAGCTGAAGGTACGTAACAACTTGGGCGAGATGGTGCCGCTGTCTACCTTCGTGAAGGTAAGCGATAGCGCAGGTCCCGACCGCGTGATGCACTACAACGGGTTTATCACGGCCGAAATCAACGGCGCCCCGGCACCCGGTTACAGCTCGGGCCAGGCACAGGCCGCGCTGGAAAAACTCATGAAGGAAGAGTTGCCCAATGGCATGACCTACGAGTGGACCGAGCTGACCTACCAGCAAATCCTGTCGGGCAACACGGCCTTCCTAGTCTTCCCGCTGTGCGTGCTGCTGGCCTTCCTGGTGCTTGCTGCCCAGTACGAAAGCTGGAGCCTGCCGCTTGCCGTTATTCTCATCGTACCAATGACGCTTCTGTGCGCTATCACAGGGGTCATTCTGTCCGGGAGTGATAACAACATCTTTACCCAGATCGGCCTGATCGTCTTGGTTGGCCTGGCCTGCAAAAACGCAATTCTGATCGTGGAGTTCGCCAAGGATAAACAGGAAGAAGGCATGGACCGTGTGGCCGCCGTACTGGAAGCATGCCGGTTGCGTCTACGCCCGATCCTGATGACCAGCTTTGCCTTCATCATGGGCGTGGTGCCGCTGGTGACGTCTACCGGTGCAGGTGCCGAGATGCGTCATGCCATGGGCGTTGCGGTGTTCTCCGGCATGCTGGGTGTGACCTTCTTTGGCCTGCTACTGACTCCATTGTTCTATGTGCTGATCCGTGCGTTCGTAGAGCGTCGTGCTGAGCGCCGTATCGCCGCACAGGAGGTGCTGTCATGAAAATCTTCGTTCCAAGTCTATTGGCCCTTGCCTTGAGTGCCTGTGCGGTCGGTCCGACTTATCAGGCGCCGCAAACCGAACCGGCTCATCTGCAGACCGCGGCGGGCAGCCAATATGATCACTCCCGTTTCGAGGCACAGTGGTGGCAACAATTCGAGGACCCCACCCTTAATCAGCTGGTGGCGCGCTCGATTTCTGGCAACCGGGAGCTTCGCGTGGCCTATGCCCGACTGCGCTCGGCTCGTGCCCTGCGTGATGACACGGCCAATGACCGCTTTCCTGTTGTGACCAGTCGCGCTAGTAGCGAGATCGGCAAGGCGCAGCAGCCGGGCTTCACCGATAAGCGTACAAACAATGAGCGTTATGATCTTGGATTAGACATGGCCTGGGAGATTGATCTCTTCGGCCGGATCCAGCATCAACTGGAAGCCAGCGATGCTCAGGCAGACGCCGCGCAGGCAGAACTCAATCAACTGCAGGTCAGCCTGATTGCAGAACTGGTAGACGCCTATGGCACGCTCCGCGGTGCCCAGCTGCGCGAGCATATTGCGCAGGAAAACCTGAAGAATCAGCGAGCCTCCCGGCAATTGACCCAAACCCTGGATGAAGCAGGCGTAGGCAGCCAGCTGGATGTCTTGCGGGCTGATGCACGCCTTGCGGCTACCGAGGCGACTCTGCCGCAACTCCAGGCAGAAGCGGCGCGGGCAAAGAATCGGATAGCGACCCTGATAGGCGAACGGCCTGATGCGATGAGCATTGACCTTTCACCCAAGCCATTGCCTGCAATTGCCAAGGCGCTTCCCATTGGTGACCCGGCCGAGCTGTTGCGCCGCCGCCCGGATATCCAGGCAGCCGAACGTCAGCTGGCAGCCGCAACCGCGAATGTCGGTGTAGCTACTGCAGATCTTTTCCCGCGAGTTAGCCTGAGCGGCTTTCTAGGGTTCACCGCGGGGCGGGGTTCCGAGATCGGCTCTTCGGCCGCCCGCGCATGGGGCCTGGGTCCTACCTTAAGCTGGCCAGCCTTTGACTTAGGTAGCGTTCGCGCACGCCTGCGTGGGGCCAAGGCAGATGCCGAAGGCGCCCTGGCCAACTATGAACAGCAAGTGCTGCTTGCCCTTGAAGAAAGTGCCAATGCCTTTAGCGACTATGGTAAACGCCAGGAGCGCCTGGTTGCACTGATTCGCCAGTCCGAAGCCAGCCGCGCAGCAGCCGAGCAGGCAGCGATCCGCTACCGCGAAGGCGGGTCGGACTTCCTGGTATTGCTGGATGCAGAGCGCGAGCGACTGGCGGCGGAAGACGCCCAGGCCCAAGCGGAAGTCGAACTCTACCAAGGCATTGTAGCGATCTATAAATCACTAGGCGGCGGTTGGGAGATCCCCAACGCCTGATCCTTCGGTTAGGGGCGACGATGTCGCCCTGGCCCGCGGCTTTCCCTGCTCCTTGGGCCGCGGGCTTTTTCTTGTTACGGCTCACTCCTGGCGAGCGGATCCTGCTGAAGCTCAACGGCATTCCAGCCACCACCCATTGCAGCAATCAACTGAACGCTGGTAACCAGACGACTACCCAACAGCGTCAGGTTGGTGCGTTCGTTGTTTAATGCCGTGGTTTGCAGCGTTACTACGTCCAGATAATCGATCAGACCTGCACGGTACTGATTTTCTGCCAGACGCAGCGACTCCCGCGCCGAATCCAGTGCCTCCTGCCTTACACCGGATTCCTGATTAAGAACGTCCAGCTCAACCAGGTAATCTTCGACCTCCTTGAAACCGTTGAGTACCGCCTGACGATATTGGGCAACAGTCTGATCATAAGATGCTTCGGCCTGCTCGACCTGTGCACGGCGTGCGCCGAAGTCAAACAATGTCAGATCGAACGCTGGCCCGATGGACCAATAACGGTTAGGGGTGCTGACCAGATTACCCCACTGGCTGTTTCGATAACCGCCCGAGGCTGTCAGGGAAAGCGTCGGGTAATATGCCGCCTTGGCAACACCGATCTGGGCATTGGCAGCCATTACCTGCCGCTCAGCCTGAGCAATATCCGGACGACGCTGCAACAGCTCGGACGGCACGCTGGCAGGGATGCCGGGCACGGTCGGTACTGTCTCTACTGCCGCCAGACTGAACTCAGATGGCGGGACACCAATCAACACAGCAATCGCATTTTCCAGCTGCGCACGCTGGTACTTGAGGTCAATGGCATCCGCCTGGGTACTTTTGAGCTGGGTCGTAGCCTGGGCAACGTCCGAACGCGTAGTCATACCGGCGCGATACTGGTTTTCGGTGACCCGTAGTGACCGCTCATAGGCCTGCACCGTAGCATCCAGGAGCCGTTGCTGGGCATCCAGAACCCTCAATTGCAAATAGTTCTGTGCCAGCTCCGATTGCAGACTCAACTTGGTAGAGGCCAACTCGGCCACGCTGGCTTGCGCCGATCCTGTTTGGGATTCCACGCTGCGGCGAATGCTTCCCCACAGGTCAAGCTCCCAGCTGACACCAAGACTGGTGGTGTAGCTGTTGGAAGTAGTGGCGCTGCTGGTGCCTTGTGGCAATGTGATGGTCGTTCCTGTTGACGTCTGATACTGATAACTCGAACTGCTTCCACCGCCCTGCCCCGAGCGTGTTGCACCAGCGCTTCCGGTTACCGCGGGAAGGAAGGAGGCGCGTGCTTGGCGTACCAGAGCGCGTGCCTGGCGATACTGGGCTTCATACTGGGTCAGTGTCTGGTTGGAGTTCTCCAGGCGCTGCATCAGACCATCAAGGGTGCTGTCTCCATACACCTCCCACCATTGCCCCCGCTTGATGGCATCGCTGGGCTTGGCCATCTGCCAACCTTCAGCATGCTTAAATGCGATGGGCGTAGTGACCTGGGGTCGCTGGTAATCTGGTCCCACTGTGCAGCCACCCACGGCTAAGGCAAGGGCAAGTCCCAAGTAATGGGGACGAGCTGAAAACGACATCATGATGATTTCTCCATGGGCGCATGCGTGCGCGAGCCTGCTCGGCGTCCCGCCCAACGGCGGTTAAACCAGTGTCGCAGACGGTCCAGATACAGGTAGATAACGGGAGTGGTATATAACGTCAGCAACTGACTGCCAATCAAGCCACCAATGATAGTGATCCCCAGCGGCCGACGCAGCGGCGCATCACCGCCCATGCCCAGAAGCAAGGGCAAGGCGCCAAGCACTGCAGCCAGCGTGGTCATCATGATTGGTCGGAAACGTCTGACGCAGCCATCCAAAATCGCCTCGCGAGGCGCCAGCCCCAGACGCCGCTCGGCATCCAGCGCAGAGTCCACAATCATGATGGCATTCTTCTTGACGATCCCGATGAGGAGGATTACGCCAATAAGTGCGATCAAGGTGAACGGCGTATTGAAGAGCTGCAGCGCCAGCAAAGCTCCAACGCCCGCCGAAGGCAGCGTCGACAGAATCGTCAGTGGATGAATATAGCTTTCATACAACATACCCAGCACGATATACACCGCAACCAGGGCAGCCACAATAATCAGGGGCATAGCGCTCTGGGACTGCTGCGCCATGCTGGCATTTCCCGCAAACGCCGTCTGTAATCCAATCGGCAGCTTCAACGGTTTGATCGCGTCACGGATCGCATCCCTGGCCTGACTGATACTTACATCAGGCGCGAGATCGAAGGAAAACGTCGACGCGGCAAACTGACCATCATGGGCAACCCGCAGCGGAGCGTTACTGAACCGATAACGAGTGAAGCTGGAAAGCGGGACACGATTACCCTCGCTGGTGACCACATACACCTGGCTCAGGACGTCCACACTCTGCCTGTACTGATCACCCACACCCAGCACAACGTGGTACTGGTTGCGGTCTTCATACATGGTCGAGATTTGCCGCTGCGAGAACGAGTTGTTCAAGACGGCATTGATCATCTGAATGTCGACGCCGTACCGGCTGGCCGTGTCGCGATCGATGTCCAGCGACAACTCAACCCCTTTGTCTTGTGAATCACTGTTCACGGAAATGATCTGCGAGACCTTTCGAAGAGCAGCCTCGATCCGTGGATTCCAGGTACGCAAAAGCTCCAGGTCGTCACTTTTGACCGTGAATTGATAAGCACCATTTCCTTCCCGCCCTCCGGCGCGAAAGTCTTGTGACGCCACCAGGAAGAGGTTGGCACCAGGCACCTGAGCTGCCGCGGCTTTGCGCAGCCGCATGGCGACGGTCTCGACTGGATCGCGCTGGGAGATATCCTTGAGCGTAATGAAAAACGACCCGCTATTGGTGGATGAGCCGCCAGGCCCTCGACCTCCGGTAAAGCCCAGCACATTGTCGACCGCCGGATCGGCCATGAGCACTTTCCGATAAGCCTCCATCTTGCTCTGCATCCCACTGAAGGAGATTCCCTGATCCGCCACGGCATAGCCACGCAGGCGGCCGGTATCCTGATCCGGCAGAAAACCCTTGGGTACTACGGCATACAGGTAAAAGTTGAGCGCAATCGTGGCGATCAGAATCAACAGCATGAGAAACGAGTGATCCAACGCCCAGGCAAGGCTTGCCCGATAATACCGGGACATTGCCGCAACCAAACGACTGGTCTTTTGCTCTACAGGCGTTTCCTTGCGGGGCCGGTGCGCCCTGAGAAGCCTGGCGCACAGCATCGGCGTGAGCGTCAGCGATACGACCATCGACACCAGAACGGCAACCGATAGCGTCACCGCAAACTCGCGGAACAAGCGACCGATAATGCCCGTCAGCAACAGAATCGGCAGAAAGACCGCTACCAGCGACAGGCTCATGGAAAGAACCGTGAACCCTACCTCGCGCGCGCCCAACAACGCGGCCTGATAGGGCTTCTCGCCCTCTTCGATCCGGCGGGCAATATACTCCACCACCACAATGGCATCGTCGACCACAAACCCAGTACAGACGATCAACGCCATGAGTGACAGGTTATTGAGCGAAAACCCGCACAGATACATCACCGCAAAGGTGCCCACCAGAGAAATTGGTACGGCAATGCTGGGGATTAACGTCGCACGTATGTCCCGCAGGAACAGGTACACCACCAGAATGACCAGGGCGATGGAAATGATCAGCGTAAACTCGGCCTCATGCAGCGAATCGCGAATGCCGGGGCTACGGTCATCCATGATGCTCAGCGTGACGTCCTTACCCAATGTCTCCTGTAGCGCTGGCAACTGCTCCCGGATACCGTCGATGGTTTCGATGATATTGGCGCCGGCCTGCCGTGAAATCAGAATGAGCACCGCCGGAGAATTATTGGAGAAACCAAGGTTGCGGGTGTCTTCGACTGAATCGGTAATGGTGGCTACATCGTCCAGTCGCGCCACTTGCCCATTACGGGTACGAATGATGAGCGGTTGATAGTCACTCGCCTTGTTCAGCCGGGAATTGGCGTCAATTTGCCAATGCAGATCGCCGTACTCAAATGCGCCTTTGGGCGAATTGGAATTGGCCGCATTGATTGCGGTACGAACATCGTCTAGAGACAGGCCGTAATGGTTGAGCGCATCCGGGTTCAGATCAATCCGCACGGCAGGCGACGAACTGCCGCCTACGCTGACCTGACCGACACCTTTGGCCGAGGCCAATTTAAGGGCGACCGTATTGGATGCCAGATCATAAAGCTTGCCCTTGTCCAGCTTATCCGACGTGAGCGCCAATACCATGATGGGCATATCGGCCGGATTGATCTTGCGGTAGGTCGGATTGCTGGGCATTCCCGTGGGCAACGAAGGCACCGCCGCATTGATGGCAGCCTGAACCTCACGCGCGGCACCGTCGATGTTCTTATCCAGATCGAACTGGATGATGATGGTGGTACTGCCCTGAGAGCTGGTGGACGTCATTTCAGTAATGCCCGAAATACGTCCCAATGAGCGTTCCAGAGGTGTAGCCACTGAAGAGGCCATGGTCTCGGGACTGGCTCCTGCCAGAGTGCCGCTGACCACAATGGTAGGAAAATCCACCTGTGGTAGCGGTGCAACTGGCAGCAAACCGAAAGACAGCCAACCGGATAACACGATAGCCAGCGTCAACAGCAAAGTCGCAACCGGTCGCCGAATGAACAGTGCCGAAAAATTCATCGGATTTCCCCGGAGAAATCCAGGTTATGCCGATAGCGCCAGCGGTTGAATCGTGTGGCTAACCGGCCAAACGCCAGGTAAATGACCGGAGTGGTAAACAAGGTCAGCAGCTGGCTAACCAGAAGACCGCCTACCATCGCAATACCCAGCGGCTGGCGCAGCTCGGCGCCTGCACCACTGGCCAACATCAATGGCAAGGCGCCCAGCAAGGCAGCCATGGTAGTCATCAGGATCGGCCGGAAGCGCAGCAGACAGGCTTGGTAGATAGCCTCCTCCGGTGTTTTACCCTCTTCCCGCTCGGCTTCAAGGGCAAAGTCAATCATCATGATGGCGTTTTTCTTGACGATACCGATCAGGAGAATGATGCCGATGATGGCCACCATGCCGATGTCCTGCCCGGCAATCCAGAGCGCTAGCAACGCTCCTACCCCGGCCGAAGGCAGCGTCGATAGAATCGTGACGGGATGGATAAAGCTCTCATAAAGAATTCCCAGCACAATGTACATGGTGACCACTGCGGCCAGAATCAGCAGTAGCGTACTCGACAGGGAAGACTCGAACGCCAGCGCTGCACCCTGGAAATGGGTATCAACAGTTGCCGGCATTTTGAGATCCTGCTCCGCCTGACGAATCGCTTCCACAGCCTCACCCAGCGATACACCCTTGGCCAAGTTGAAGGAAACTGTCGCGGCAGGTAACTGCCCGGCATGGTTGATCGCCAGAAGGGTATTGCGCTCCTCTACATGGGCAATGGCCGATAGCGGCACCTGCCCACTGGTTGTAGTAGTCGTGCCGTTGGTAGTGGTCGTCGTGGAGCTTGGCACGTAGATCTGCGTCAGCGCCTGCGGTCCCAGCTGGAACTGCGGCCCCACTTCCAGTACGACCCGGTACTGGTTGGACTGAGTAAAGATGGTTGAAACCAGGCGCTGACCAAACGCGTTGTACAGTGCGCTGTCAACATCGCTCAGGCTCACGCCCAGCCGAGACGCGTTATCCCGATCAACGCTGATATAGGCCTGCAGGCCGCGCGGTTGCAAGTCACTGGCGACTTCCGTCAGCTGCGGTAGCGTCTGCAAATGCTCGACCAGCTTTGGAACCCAAGTCTTGAGCGTTTCCAGGCTCGAGTCGACCAGACGGAACTGGTATTGCGTACGACTAACCTGATCTTCCACCGTTAGATCCTGTACCGGCTGCAGATAAAGCTTCATGTCAGGCAGATCGGCCATCTGGTCCTGAAGGCGTGTAATGATCTCCGAGGCAGATACATCTCGGACATCATGAGGCTTTAAGTTGATCAACATGCGCCCGGTATTGAGGGTCGGATTATCACCATCAACTCCGATAAACGATGACAGACTGTCGACCGCAGGGTCCTGCATGATGATCGAAGCCAGCGCCTGTTGCCGCTTGGCCATACCTTCAAAGGACATGCTTTGCGGGCCTTCGGAAATTCCCTGAATCAGGCCTGTGTCCTGAAGCGGGAAAAACCCCTTCGGCATGAAGAGATAAAGCACCGCGGTCAGCGCCAGCGTACCGATGGCAACTATCAGTGTCAGCGGTTGATGCCGAAGAACCCAGCGCAAACCTGTAGCGTATCGTTGGATCATTCCGTCGATAACGGCTCCGGCCTTGCGCGAGAATGCGCTCTGCTTGTCTTCCGGCACATGGCGCAACAGTTTCGCACTGAGCATCGGTGTGAGGGTCAACGAAACCACGCAGGAAATCAGAATGGAAACAGCCAGCGTAATGGCAAACTCACGGAACAGCCGCCCGGCAATGTCACTCATGAACAGAAGCGGGATCAGTACAGCAATCAGCGAGAAGGTCAGCGAGATGATCGTGAAACCTACCTGCTTTGAGCCTTTGAGTGCAGCCTCAAGTGGCGATTCTCCTTCCTCCAGATAGCGGGCAATGTTTTCGACCATGACGATGGCATCGTCAATGACGAAGCCGGTAGCGATCGTCAGCGCCATCAACGACAGGTTGTTGATGGAAAAGCCAGCCAGGTACATGACTCCAAACGTACCGACCAACGACAACGGCACAGCGACGCTGGGAATCAGCGTCGCCGAGACGTTGCGCAGGAACAGGAAAGTCACCATGACCACCAGTCCTATGGCCAGCACCAGTTCGAACTGAACATCACGGACCGATGCCCGGATAGTGGTTGTGCGATCCGTCAGCACCATCACATCCAGGTTTTCCGGCAAGGTCTCCTGTAGGGTTGGTAGTAGCCGCTTGATCTGATCCACAACCTGAATGACATTGGCGCCGGGCTGCCGCTGAACGTTCAGAATGACTGCAGGAGTGTCGTTGGCCCAGGCAGCCAGCTTGTTGTTCTCAGCCCCATCGATCGCCAACGCAACGTCTTTCAGCCGTACAGGCGCACCGTTCTGATAGGCAATGACGAGGTTTTTGTACTCATCGGCTGATTGCAGCTGATCATTAGCATCCAGTGTCGATGAGCGTGTCGGTCCGTCAAAGCTTCCCTTCGGCCCGTTCTGGTTGTTGTTAGCGATAGCGGTCCGCAGATTTTCCAGACTCAAACCATAGGCCGCCAATGCAGTAGGATTGGCCTGAATCCGAACAGCAGGACGCTGCCCGCCGGACAGGCTAACCATACCGACGCCACTGACCTGAGCAATCTTTTGCGCCAAGCGGGTTTCCACCAAGTCCTGAATCTTGGGCAAGGGCAGGCTGCTGCTGGTGACTGCCAACGTCAGAATCGGGGTGTCGGCCGGATTGACTTTGCTAAAGATCGGCGGCTGCGGCAGGTCGTTGGGCAGCAGGTTATTGGCAGAGTTGATCGCCGCCTGTACTTCCTGCTCCGCCACATCCAGATTACTGTCCAGACTGAACCGCAGCGTTATGACAGAGGCGCCTCCAGAGCTGGTGGAAGACATCTCCTCCAGCCCAGGAATCTCCCCTAACTCTGACTCCAACGGCGCGGTCACGCCTGAGTTCATGATTTCAGGGCTGGCTCCCGGATAAAGGGTCTTGACCTGAATGGTGGGATAATCAACTTCTGGCAGCGAGGCTACAGGCAACAACCGGTAAGCAATAATACCGGCCAGCAGAACAGCGACCATCAATAAGGTGGTCGCTACCGGCCGAAGGATAAAAAGACGAGACGGGTTCATTCACCGGCTCCGCCGCCTAACGTGGCCTCATTGGCGTCCGGATCTGACTTGGGCGCAGTTTCCGTAATAGGCTGAGTAACCTTGACTGTCTGGCCGTCACGCAGGCGGTCGAGTCCTTCTGTCACAACAGTTTCACCGGCATCCAGGCCTGAACGGACCTCTACCTGCTCGCCCTGTATCTCGCCCAGGCTGACTTTGCGCGTTGCAACCTTATTGCCTTCGCCAACGACGAAAACGTAAGGCCCTTCGTCGTTACGTTGAATGGCCGAGATCGGAATGACAATGACATCGCTCAGCTCCAGCGCATGCAAGCGGACATTAACGAACTGATTGGGAAACAGCGACTCATCCTGATTATCGAAGCGAGCCTTGAACTTGACCGTGCCCGTGCTGGTATCGATCTGGTTGTCCACCGTTACCAGCGTACCCGTTGCCAGAACCCTGTTTCGCCCGCGGTCCCATGCCTCTACGGCCAGCGGCTTTCCGGTCGCCATCTGGCGACGCACCGTGCTGAGCTGATCCTCAGGCAGGCTGAATGTCAGGGCAATAGGCTTGGTTTGGGTAATGGTTACGATCGGCGTAGTGTCACCGCTAGCCACCAGATTACCCACGTCCACCTGACGCAGACCCAACCGGCCGCTAATGGGAGCCCGTACTTCGGTAAAGGTCAGGTTCAGTCTGGCATCGGCCACCTGCGCTTCGCTGTTCTTGATGGTTCCTTGATACTGAGCAACCAGCGCCTGCTGTGTATCCAGTGTCTGCTTGGCTACTGAGTCTTCCTTGAAGAGCTGGCGATAACGCTCCAGATCGATCTGTGCATTCTTCAGCTGAGCCTGATTCTCCTGCAAGGTCCCCTGGGCTTGTGCCAGCGCCGCCTGATAAGGCCGCTGATCGACGACAGCCAGTACGTCCCCGGCCTTCACCTCCTGCCCTTCAGTAAACAGTACCTTGGCCAACTGACCGTCGACACGGGCATGAACTTCAACCGTGTTGTAGGCCGTTACCGTGCCCAATGCATTGAGGTAAACCGAAAGCGTCGTTTTTTCGGCCTTTCCAGTGCTCACAATCATGTCTGTTGGAGCCATGGAACCACGGCGTCCGGCTCCAGCCGGCCCTTTCTGCTCAGTTTGAGCAGCGTTACGACCGGTAGGCCCTGCCTGTTCAGGCGATTTACCTAGAAAATGCCATGCAGCTACAGCGCCAACCGCCACTACCACAACAGCAATCAACAAAGGAAATTTGGAGCGAGAAGGTTTGGAATTGAGGGAATCGCTCATGAACGCCACAGCAATAAGTTTCGGAAAGATAACGGTAAGCCGCAGCCTTCATCAGGCCAAGCGGATTTACGCGTTGTTTACATACAGGATTGAATGGTGCGGAGCAGCAAGCAATACACTGCCGCCAGAATGTCATAAGAGTATGACGGAACGTTGGATTCTGCCTTGCCTTGTTACATCTTGAAGCGCATCGACTTCATGCATCTGCACCCGGGCCTTGATCAAGGCCCGAGTGGTTTTCTTCTACCTTATTTCAGCGCTGCAATAGCCGCTTCGTAGTTGGGCTCCTGTCCAATTTCAGGCACCAGTTCGCTATAAAGCACCTTATTATTTTCATCCAGAATTACTACCGCACGTGCGGCAAGACCCGCCAAGGGGCCGGACGCGATGGCAACACCGTAGTCTTTCAGAAACTCACGACCACGCAGCGTGGATAGGTTGATTACATTTTCGATGCCTTCTGCACCGCAGAAACGCTTCTGGGCAAACGGCAAGTCAGCTGACACGCACAGGATCACGGTGTTTTCCAGCTTGGCGGCTTCGGTATTGAACTTGCGAACCGACATGGCACAGGTCGGAGTATCCACACTTGGGAAAATGTTCAGGACCTTGCGCTTGCCGGCAAAGCTTTCCAGCGTGGTATCGGCCAGATCGCCATTGACCAGGCTGAATGCCGGTGCGGACTGACCCGCCTGAGGCAGAGTACCTTCAATCTGAACCGGATTACCGCGAAGAGTGACTTCTGTCATGACCTGTTTCCTACAATTGAATGGAACATCAAGTAAACACGCTTCGCCTCAGGCTTTAAAGTCTGAAGACCTGTTTATTGCAAATCATCCCTACCGTGCACTAACGGGTCACTACCCAAGCGTTACCCTGTTGCCCGACCAATACGATCGGACAACCCTGGCGGGTTAGAAGTCTCGCTTGTAGAAGAAATCCAATGAGCTGGCAATACCACTGGCTGCTTCAAGATACAGCTGCTTGGTAAGCTGATAACGCAAGGCGACCGTATTGGCCGGCTCGAAGACGCCTACACCGTATCGAAGCGCCAAGCGGTCGGTAATATTGCCTGACGCAACGACACTGGTCTTGTCGCCTGTCCCTTCGGTATCCAGCTGAAAGTTCTGTACGCCCAAACGCTGCGCCAGCTCACCCGCCGTGGATGACCCTCCGGCAAGGCCCAGCGCAAGTGCGGCCTGCCCCAACATGTTGTTCTCGCCTTCGTCGTTGTTGGTCAGCGGGCGCCCTAGAACAATATAGGCCAAGGCTTGCTCCTGGCCCATAGTAGGGTCCGAAAACACCTCGACGCGAGGCTGATCGGCCAGACCTGACAAACGTAACCCTGCGGTTACGTCATCCACGACACGTACCGCTTCCACATCCAGGAACGGTTGAGCGATCGGACCCTGGAAGAATATACGCGCCCGCCGAATAGTCAGTCGCTGACCGTAAGCACGGTAGCGACCATCCATTAAACGAACTTCACCGCGCGTATCCAGGTTGTCACCAATATGCACGTTCCCTTCAAGGTTGGCAGTCAGACCGAACCCTGAAAACGTGAGCTTGTCCTGGCCCACCAGTACATTTACATCCATGGACAGCTGGGTCTCCTGCTTGGGCGCAGGCGCTTCCTGTCCAACGATTACCGCATCATTGGAAACCTTGACGGTAGACGGTGGCAACTCCCGAACCGTAATGGCACCGCTCGGCACGCGAACCGTACCCTTGAGCGCCAGACTACCGTTCTGCATGACAATATTCAGGTCAGGCGCCACGATAAGGTTAGCATAGGGCTCAACCACAACAGGAAGACGATCGCCACGTACGGCGACATTCATGTCCAATCCATCCGCCCAGGATATCGCTCCACTCACATTACCCTGGCCGCGCTCGCCGCTGCGCCATCCACCGCTCACGTTCGCCTGGTTTCCGGCAATCAGAGCAGTCAGCCGAAGATCCTGAAGACGGGTTGGAACGATACCGCCCCCGACCTGACCATTGCTCAAATCGATCCGACCATTGATCGAAGGTTGAAGCAGCGTACCGCTTACCTGACCACTACCGTCGATTCTTCCGTCCAGTTGCTCAATACCTGAAACAAAACCTTTGGCAATGGCTACATTCAACCCGCGCAGATCGAAGCGCCCTGAGACAGGCTTGTCATCAGGGCGTGGATCAATCTGTGCATTCAGGGTGAGGTTGCCAAGCTGCGGGCCGCTAAAATCCAGAGAGGCGCGCACATCATCGGGGCGCAACGTACTATTCAGCTTGAGCGTGTCATAGGCAAAGTCTGCCCACTGGCCGTCGGCGTTACGTGCCCTCAGCGTCCCTGTGCCTGCGTCGACTGTAACCGTGCCGTCTGGCCCGCTCTCAGGAAGATCAAGACGGATATCAGCATTAAGCGCACCTTGCCAGCCAAAATCCTCGGGCAGGAAAGGTGCCAGTCCGGCAAGGTTAAAGTTGCGCAGATGGTAGCGTAGCCGTGGTTCCGGCATCAGGCGCTGGTCTTCCCCACAGAGCGAGGCTTTACCTGATAGCCAGCAGTGCTGGCCAAGCGTCAGTTGCCCGTTTGCCAGACGCTCAAGGCTTGCAGGGTTTTGCAGGCGCCAGTCCTGGGGACCACTCTGGACAGCACCTCGAGTAAGCCGCCCTCGCCAGTTCATCGCATCATCGAGCGTACCCTCCAGGGCAAGCGCCAGATTTGCCAGCGGCCCTTTTACATCAAGCGTGACTGCCTGCTGATGACGGTTACCCTGTCCATCGAGCACCACACGTCCAATGTCGCTAGTGCCTGCACGTACACCGGAGGTTAATAGCTGGATTCGTCCCTGTTGACGCGCATCAAGCGTACCTTTAAGGCTCAAAGCCGCCAGCCGGTTGGTTTGATAGGCAACCTCTCGCCCATTCAACACCAGCTCCCCTTGCGGCGCCTGCTGAGTTCCGCGCAAATCCACTTTTCCATTAATGGCGCCAGCCAGACCTGGCCATAACTGGCCGAGACGAGGCAAGTCGATATCCAGGTGCCCTTTCCATTGCTCGGCCAGCTGACCGCTTCCCTGAATGCGATTACTGCCCAGACGGACAGTCAGGTTATCAAGATCCCATTGCTTATCCTGACCACGCGCCTGCGCTGCCAGCTGAGCAGGTTGACCTCTCAGTTGTCCCTGCAGTCCCAGATCAGCCGTCACACGCAGCTGCTCACCCTTGATTTCCCCTTCACTGCGTAGCGGTCCGCCCAGATTGCCAGGCAGCTGGGCGACCCAGAATGCAGGATTAAACTGGCTGAGGTTCAGGTTCGCCTTCCAACCAATGCCATCAGCAAACCGGACATTCACCTGCCCCTCGGCACGTCCTTGCCCGGCATGTAGATCCAGCGATGGCAAATTGATCTGTGTGAGATCACCCGTAAACGGCGTTACCAGTGTGAAATCACCGGCAGGCCCCGTTAGTGCAGCGTCCACATTTCCGATATAGCGCTCATCGGCGTACTGAACTTCACCTTTCAATCGACGCAGCGCTACGGGCGGCTCCTCAATCTCCGGGTACAGCCGACGCCATGGGAACTCATTCCAGTTGATAGTGGCATTCGCATTGAGTCCTTCCGACCAGCCTGCTTTGCCGCTCAAGACGACTTTACGCTGCTGCCCCGCATCGAGCGTCAGTCCTTTAAGGTCTGCACCTTCTGCCGTAACGGTGCCATCAAGCTTCAGGGCGACCTCACCTCCTTCACCCGGCAATACAGACGTGCCTACCAACTTATATCCATCTTTAAGAGTGCCGTTTGCAGTCAGGTCGAGCGCATTGAACGTCAGGGTCTTTGGCAGATCCTGTGTTGGCTTGAAACCGTTGGCCGTCAGATGCAGCGAAGCTGGCACACCCTCTGCCAAAGGCTGCACGTCACCTGTCAACCGGCCCGGCAGGTAACCGCTGCTGTCGGCCTTAAGAGTCAAGCTTCCCTGCAGATCACCTTCCACATGTAAGGTCAGTGGCCACTCCTGCTGGTCAGGCGCAGGCAGACGGGCATTGGCGTCCGCCGTCAAAGGCCATTTCCCGGAAGGCTGCAACGTCCCGGTAAGGCTGAGCATCATGTCGTCGCGGTGCGCATCCAGCTGCTCAATGACCAGGCTGCCACCCTCAGAATGAGCGCGTAGCGTGGCGTTTGCGAACTGCTCATTGCCATCGAGCGTAAACCGTCCTATGCGTACATCACCCAGCTGAACGTCTACCGGTAGCTTGAGGTCGGGTAATGTAACCGGCCCCTCATCGGGCGTCTGCTCCTCGGTAGGCGCCAGATCGAGATTGACCTCGCTGGCTACGAGCGTATCGATGCACAGTGTTCGCTTGAACAGGCAACCAGGCGACCAAGCGAACTCAGGAGACACCAGCCTAACCTGCGTACCGGCCTGAGCCCAGGTCAGCGTGTCGGCCTTCCAGTGCCCTCCCAGTCGACCCATATAGCCTTCCACTGCAAGCCCGGGAATCCGGCCCAACACCCAACGGCTCCCAGACTCGGTTCCCAATAAAATGGTCACGCCCAATACAAGAACAACGACAACCGTCAGCAGCGTGGCGCCAACAATCTTGAGCGCACGCATCATAATTCCGGCCCCATCGAGAAATGCAAACGAAAGCTACCTTCTTCATCAAGGCCATGAGCCAGATCGACACGTATGGGCCCCACTGGCGAAACCCAACGGATACCAAGGCCGATACTGGTCTTGATATCCGGATTATCGAGCGCATTGAACGCTCCCCCCTGGTCGACAAAGGTCGCCAGTCGCCATTTATCCTTGAGCGGATACTGGTACTCAACGCTGCCGGTGACCATGTATCGTCCACCGATTCTGTCTCCGTCGGAGTTCGTGGGCGATAGCGTCTGGTAGTCATAGCCCCTGACGCTCTGATCACCACCGGCAAAGAAGCGCAGCGATGGCGGAATCTGCTTGTACCCATTGGTGGCGTTGCCGCCGACCTGAACCCGCCCTAGCAGCCGGTGCCCACCGGCAAAAGTAGTCAGGCCACGCGCCAGCGCCGTCACATGCACCATGTTGGCGTCGGACACGATGCCCTCTTTGGCAGCCGAGACACCAAACTGCAGTCGGTAACCATGGCTGGGATCGATCCGATTATCGCTGCGCAGGTAGGAATAATCGACACCCGGCATGAGCAGTGTCGATAGACCGGAATCGTCTCCCAGACGGTATTCCTCTCGCTGGAGTTTCAGGGAGAGCACCCGTGTCCAGCCGCTGGGCAATTTGCGATGCCATTCGGGCCCGACGGTGAGCAGGCGACTCAGCGAATCGTCATCGGCGATTTCTTCATACTGATATCCCCCCGCCAAACGGAATTTATCGTTGATGGGGTCGCGCCCGGGAATGTCATACCAGGCGCCGATGTTCTGGCGTGGCGCAGAAAGCTCCATCTCCGCACCCAGGCTATGCCCCTGTGCATTGAGCCAATGTCGATCCCAGGTTGCGCGAACACGCGGGCCGACGTCGGTAGAGTAGCCAAGCCCCAACCCCAGCGTGCGTGGCTTGCGAGTAGTCAGATTCACCATGACGGGAATCGTCTGGTCTTTGGCATCTGCCGGAATAGCGTTGACGCGCACGCTGTCGAAATAACCGCTTCGGAGCAGCGTCTGCTGAAGCTCAGCAAGGGTTTCCGAATCATAGGGCTCGTCTGGCTTGAACGGCACCATGCGATTGAGCAGGTCTTGATCGAATGGAAAATCCCCTTCGTATTCCACGTTACCCAACCGGTAGCGAGGCCCGCTTTCGTAAACCAGTGCAACGTCTGCGTAGCCAGCCTGCGGATCGATGATCAATTTCTGCTGGGTGAAATGCCCACTGAAGAAGCCATAACGTGCAGCCTGATTCTGAATCAGCGTCTTGGCATCTTCATAGAAGCCATGATTGAGCTGAGCACCAGACTTCAGATTGGCACCATCGGGCGACTTGAATGACTTGAGTTGCCGCGCCGGACCTTCCACGCGGATATCTACCTGGCGCAGTCGAACGGGCTCTCCAGTCTGGATATCCAGGACCAGCCGAGGCGTCTGCCCCGGCTCGACCCGGCTATCAATCTGCGCATGGTAGTAGCCCAGTGCCTGGGCAGCCTGCTCCGCCTGGCCTTCAGCCGTACGCCGCAGCCGTTGCAAGGCAACCACATCCCGATCGGCAAGGCTGCCGATATACGCAGCAATGTTATCCCGCAGCGCACGATTATCAGGCGTGACGTGCACGGTGAGTTCGGCCGCTTGGGCCATGGCGACGCCGCTCATTAAAAGCAGGCCGGCAATACTGAGTCGGAGTCGTAAATGAAAAGTCATGACGCGATGCTACCGGGCGAGTGGTCGTGAGACAAACGCAGCGTCGTGGCGTTCATCGGCTATACCAGCGAAGCAGGCTCGTCATGAAGCCGTTCTATACGCTAGGATGGCCATTTTACCGAGAGTCTTCTTCGCCCATGAAGATTGTTTGCTTTAATATCAATGGCTTGCGAGCACGTCCTCATCAGCTGGCTGCCTTGATCGAACGTCACGCACCCGATGTTATCGGGCTTCAGGAAACCAAGGTCTCGGATGACCAGTTCCCGCTGGCTGATATCGAGGCGTTGGGCTATCACGTTCACTATCACGGGCAGAAAGGTCACTATGGCGTAGCACTGCTTTCGCGCCAGGCACCGCTGGAGATCCACAAGGGCTTCCCCAACGACGGCGAAGAGTCCCAAAAACGTTTCATCTATGGCGTTTATGCCGACCATAACAACCAGCCGGTCGTCATTATGAACGGCTATTTTCCGCAGGGCGAAAGCCGGGACCATCCCGTCAAGTTCCCTGCCAAGACCAAGTTCTATGCAGACCTGCAGCAGCTTCTCGAACAGCGCTACTCCACCAACACACCGCTGCTGCTAATGGGCGATTTCAATATCTCACCTGAAGACTGCGATATCGGCATTGGTGCCGATAATGCCAAGCGCTGGTTACGTACCGGCAAGTGCAGCTTTCTACCCGAGGAGCGCGAGTGGCTGGCCAAGCTCAAGAACTGGGGGCTGGTTGATAGCTTCCGCCACCTCAACCCTATTGTTGCGGATCGTTTCAGCTGGTTTGATTACCGTAGCAAAGGATTTGAAGCGGAGCCCAAGCGGGGTCTTCGCATCGATCTGATCCTGGCCTCGCAAGGTGCTCAGCCTCGCCTCAAAGACGCCGGTATTGACTATGACATCCGTGCCATGGAAAAGCCCTCAGACCATGCCCCTATCTGGGTTGAGCTGACCTGACGCGATACAGTGGTCTGCTCAAGCAGGCCACCTCACAACGCAATAGTGGCAAAAAGCTGCCGTTGTAATGTTTTCGTCATTTTTCCCTTTTATGCTGCCCGCGTCTCATTTCCAGGGTAGCTGTAGGAATATGAATTCCGCCCGTCAGGATTCCAACCTTTGGAGCCGTCTTCTTGCCGGCGCGCTTCTCGGCATCGTTTGCACCGTCTCATCATGGTCGACCGCGGCGCAGCCATTACCGCTTCGCACAGATGGCAAACCGGTATTGAGTATCCATGGCTCCAACACCATCGGCGCTCAGCTTTCCCCGCTCATGGTCGAAGGCTTTCTCAAAACACATGGGTTCAAGACCATAAACAGCCGGACTGGCAGTCATGAAAACGAACATATCATTATTGGCAGACGCGCCAACGGTGATCAGGTTCGCATCGATATGGCGGCGCATGGATCGAGTACCGGCTTTGCCGATCTTATTCATGGCGATACCGATATCGCTGCTGCCTCACGTCCTATCAAGGACAGCGTGGCACTCGAGCTCAAGCGCTTGGGTAATGCACGAGATGCCGGATCCGAGCATGTCATTGGTATTGATGGCATCGCTATCATCCTGAACGCGGCGAACCCATTGACCACGCTTTCAACCGATGAGTTGGCCCGACTCTTTTCAGGCGATGTGAAGAATTGGAAAGACATTGGGGGTTCACTAGGTCCTGTTCACTTGTATGCGAGAGATGACCAATCAGGCACCTTTGATACCTTCAAAGAACTGGTCATGTCCTCTCATGGCAAAAGCCTTTCGCCTACAGCTACGCGTTTCGAATCCAATGACGAGCTATCCGACGCTATCAGCCAGGATCCATATGGAATCGGCTTTGTCGGACTGGCTGCTGTAGGCAAGGCAAAAACCGTATCGATCTCTGACGGATCGGCGCTAGCCCTCCCCCCAACGGTTACCACCGTTGCTACAGAGGACTATCCCCTCTCACGTCGTCTGTTCCTCTATAACAAACCCGACGAGAAAAATCCGTGGGTAAATGCCTTCATCCGCTACGCTCAAAGTTCGGAGGGGCAAAGATGGGTCAGCAAGAGCGGATTCGTGGCTCAAGAAGTGCTAGCGGTCCAGCCCGCCGTGCCGGCAGATGCGCCAGCGTTTTATCGTCAGCTTGCCGACCATGCGCAGCGCCTTTCGGTCAATTTTCGCTTCGCTGAGGGTAGCGCCACGCTGGACAACAAGGCCAACCTCGATATCGAACGTCTGATGACCTACCTCAGAGAAAATGACAAGCTCGACAAGAAGGTAGCACTGATTGGCTTTAGCGATACAAAGGAAGACTTGAAGCGAGCCGAGCTGCTCTCCAAGCTACGCGCCATGGCCGTACGGCGGGAGCTGAACAAGGGTGGCGTGATGTTCCATGACATCGTAGGGCTGGGCGATGCCTTGCCTGTAGCAGCCAATAGTGATGAAGGCCGGATGAAGAACCGGCGCGTAGAAGTGTGGGTCTATTGAGATGACGAAGCCAACCGCTTTGTTAGATTCAACCCTACCTCTATGGAGGTGTGACGCCGGGCCCCTCTGACGATCACCCGATCGCCATGTCGGAGTCACCTAACGACATCGACAGGATCGATCATGCCCGACGCATTTGATTTTCTGACTACGCCCTTCATGGGCGCCGCCGCTTGGCTGTGGCTGAGCTTTCTTATCATCGTACTCTTGCTTCTGATCTTCGATCTGGGTGTCCTGCAGCGCAATCATCACGAAATAGGCATCAAGGAGAGCCTGTTGATGTCGGCAGGCTACATCTCGTTCGGGATCGCCTTTGGTGGATGGATCTGGTACGAATTTGGTGCCACTCGCGCCCTTGAATATTACACAGGCTATCTGGTCGAACAGTCGCTTTCGATGGATAACGTCTTTGTCATGGCGCTGATCTTCAGCTTTTTTCAAATTCCGCGTAAATACCAGCATGAAGTCCTGTTCTGGGGTGTACTCGGCGCCATTGTCATGCGTGCCATCATGATTGGCGTTGGCGCTGCGCTGGTACAACGCTTCGATTGGATCCTTTATGTATTTGGCGCGTTCCTATTGATCTCAGGAATCAAAATGCTCTTCAGCCGCCACGACGACCAGCCCGACCTGGCCCAAAATCCCATGCTGCGCTTCTTGCGCAAGCATATCCGCGTGACGGACCAGCTTCATGGTGATCGCTTTCTGATACGCAAGGAAAAGGAAGGCTTCAGCAAGCCCCTGGTCTACGCCACTCCGCTTCTCTTGGCGTTGATACTCATCGAAATGGCGGACCTGGTTTTTGCGGTGGATAGCGTTCCGGCCATCTTCTCGATCACCCAGGAGCCTTTTATCGTTTACACATCAAACATTTGTGCCATTTTGGGCCTTCGAGCGCTCTACTTTGCCTTGGCTGCCATGATCAGCCGATTCGCCTATTTAAAATATGCGTTGGCGTTGGTGCTCATTTTCATCGGGGCCAAGATCTTTGCGCACTCCCTCATTGGCCCAGTCCCGGCACCGCTATCACTGGGTGTGACCTTTAGTCTGCTGGCTGGTGGTATCGTGTTGTCGTTGTTCAAGACCCGCGGACACGCCGAGCACTTAAAGACAGGCACCTCTAAAAACAACTCCGGCTCTTGGGGGGATCATAAATAACGGGTCCAAAGAATCTGGACCGTAGGCTGAGCCCGACCAATATCATACATAGCGCCACTGTTTGTCGTACCAGAGCCTTCCGGCGCATTACCGGGGGCCTGCTCGGGAGAAAAGGTGGAAGGCCACGCTGTGGTATCAATCGTGGTTGAGCCTCCAAGTTGTTGAACGCCTCCGCCTTGAGCGGCAGACGTAATCGTACCGTGGACCCGTGTGTTCCCGGTTGTCACAACGTTATTACCCGCCACTACGCTGCCATAAACATCGTTACTGGCTCCCAAAGTGACCGTCCCCCCAGAGAAAGTGCCGTTGAGGTAACCCCCCGCTAGCAGCGCCACGTTTCCTACAGCAGAGGGCTTATAAAGACCTTTTGCTATATCACAAAGATTCAAAGGATAGAGTCCAGCCAAATCCAGGCTGGCCGGAACGTTGTCTTCTGCGCGTCGCGTATTTCTACAAATCGGATCAAAGCCAGCATAATTGACAGCGATAGTTTTATTTTTGGCGGTAGTTGCTATGTTGCCCGTCGCAATAATGCTGTTGTAATAAACACCGCTCCCAGCTTGAACATCCCCTTGAAACCATAGGACGCCTGGCGCAAGGCTCCAGCCAGAAAGCGACCACAAGCCATCTCTGTAAGTTATGCAGCCATTAAATGTAGTTGCGCCCTGACATATCGTCTTATTAGGCTGAAGCGGAGCGGTACACATACCCTGAGCATTAACTTCGTTACAAAGAAAATCACGGTAACCTCTTCCGCCGGCATCCGGGTAATTTCCCAAGAGATAAACACCATTAGCAATACCACCCACACCCTGGACAGTTACCTGTCGCTGCCCAGTGGATGAGAGTTGGAATACATAATTGGCGTTGGAACGAAGTTGATAAGCGTCTACCTTACTCGTCTGCACTACTGTTTCTTTCACAGTTTGAACAGTAACGCGCGGTACATTGACCTGATAATTAATAGTCCGTACTACGTTTACCTTGGAATTTTTATCTACCGTGAACGCACCGCCAATTGTTCCGCTTGCAACAACAGCAGTACTTGCGGTCAAAGCGCCTTGTCCATCGAGGCGGCTAGTTATCTCTCCTCGATCTATTAGCGTATTACCCTGAGTTCTAACCGTCTGGACCGTGCCGTCATCAATTCGTACATCGCCAATGGCTGCCACAGCCGTACCGTTATTGGAACCGGAATACGTAACCTTACCATTGGTATTGATTTCTCTGGATGAATCCTTACTTGTCCAAAAAACGTCTGCTTGACTATTGAGTGTCGTGATAGCGCCACTGCTTATATTGACATTCCCGGTTACGTTCGCTGTCGAAATCTGACGCCCAGCCATATTAAGCGTGCCATTGGCGGTAACCGTTCCCGCGCTGGCATTTCCGGTTAGAGTTACGTTCTTGATAGCTGAGACGGTTAGTGCCGAAGCGTTTCCTTCCAGCGTCACGTTGCCGTTTGTCGTCAATGAACTGACAGAGACCGAGCTGCCAACCGTAATATCATCTGTTGAACTGATTGCATCCAGACCCGTGACATTACCAGAAAGATTGACCTTTCCTTTGACACTTATATTGGCCTGTTGCGGCCCTTCGAAGCTGACAGACCCATTAAGGTTGAGATCTGTACTAATTCGGATGAGAGGCGGTACTGATGCAGGACTTGAGGGACCGGTCGCACCAGAAGCAGCTCCAGTCGTCGGGCCTGTACCCGTTGAGGTGTAGTCCAGCGGATTGACCTCAAAAATCGCTTGTACGATGGCAGTTGAGTCGGCTGCTCTACCCGTAACATTAGCTACTATGCGGTACTGATCGCTTTTGGGCTTAGTCTTGGACAATAGCTCTACCCGTAATCCTTCAGTTCCACCCACAGCAATTTCTCCCGCTGCAAGCGCCTCCAGATCGTTTGTAGATCGGTTTGTCAAAAATTGCCTCAGCAGCTCCACGCCTGTCCAGGCCTTCAACTGGGCTGGCGTTGTTGCATGAACCGCCAGCTGCCGCTCCTGCGTGCCTTGCACCATGTACATCATGCCTAGCGCTGCAATGGTCAGCGTCATTCCAGTCAGCAGAATGACCATCAGTGAGGCGATACCTCTTTGGCGAGCCGGAAAGCTAATCATGGCGCGAAATTCGACAGGCACGTGGTAAAACTAATCGTCAGCGGCTCAGGCTGCGGTTCCAGATCCAATACGGGAAAACGCACCTGTACCGCATGAACCCCTTCATTTGTACTAAAAGGCCAACATGTCGCTTCGACCACTTGCATATAGGCGCCCTGTGTATCGCTGCCCATCTCGTTGATCAGGTCAGCCGTGATCCAATCCAGCGATGCCCACACCTTCGCACTTGTGCACTTCATGGGTTTGAGCAGTACAAGCCCTGAGGAAGTCGAGACCAGACCGCTGCATTGATAGGCATCCGCGATCGGAGCAGCCGTAATGGTGCTGGCATTGAAGCCCCAGATAATCGCGTTTCCCAACGACCCTTTAATCGGGTCCGCTTTGGTAAAATCGATTACCGTTCCACCCGATAATTTGCGCACATTGTTTTCGTCTGCCTTGGACAGCACTGCATCACGGATGAAGACCAGATCCGTACCTAGTTGAGGTCGCTTGGTACCAGTTACCGGCAAACCAAACCCTGCCTGTTGCAAAGCGATCTGTGCAGTCAAAAGTCCCGAGGCTTTCTGCCCCTCCACCTTAGCCAGGCTTGCCGACTCTACACTTACACCTACCAGGGTCCGGTATAGCGACAACATCGCCAGTATGGTAATCAGCGAAATGACCATGCCTATCATGAGGCTGATCAGGTTGAATCCCCTTTGACGACTGCCTGTCACAGATCGCCCACCTGAATGGGCAGACCAAATACCTCCTGATCCATGGCACGGGTCTGTAGCATAACGTGTTGAGGAGACGCATCTACCGTGCGTCCACCCAGCGAAATAGCACCCGACGTCGTCGTGCATTCCACATCCAGTGGAAATGGGGAACCATCAATGGGTGAATAGACAATGGCTTTGCTATTGGCGCTATTACCTGGACAGAGCGTTGTTCCATAGACATGCAGCAGGTTGCGCATTTGCACCACGATATAGTTCTGGATATGCAGGTCTGTTTGCGTCTGCTGAATACGCGTGGCGATATGAATCATGCCGATGCCTATGATTGACATCAGCAAGACACCCACCAGGGCCTCGATCAGCGTATCACCGCGCTGACAAGACCTGCCATTAGATAATGGTGATCGGAAGCGCATCTTCTCGACCCGCCTTCACTGCCAGATCCACCGTGGCGCAATCAAGTCCCGACGGGCTACTTTGGAAAGGTAGCGCTCGGTTATCCAATGCGACGCACTGGAAGGACTTGTTGTCGGACTCGATGGTAACTTGTTTGGGTAGCGCACTGCTCCATACAACCTGGGCATTACCCACCTGCCCGCAGTTAAAGGCGCTTTGCCCGGCAACTGGCTGGGCCAGCACCAAGGAAGTGTCGTTCAAACAGAGCAAGGCAGCAGGTTTATCCGCTCCGACGACGCCCGCCGGGTTCCTCAATGCCATCGCCTTGGCCCGCGCAATTCCCTGTTGAAGAACACTGGCAGCATCACGCTGATGAGCACTGTTCAACCATCCCTGAGTCAAGGGAACGCCTGCCATCAAAAGAATACTCATCACAGCCAACGTGACCATTAGTTCGATCAGGGTGAAACCCTTGGCCTGTTTTACCATGATGTCACTCCTGGGCACCCGGTCGCGGTACGTTCGTTCTTGCTTGTCAATGTAAGTGTACAGGTGCTCAACTTGGCACTCTTGCCACGGGCAGATACCGTATAGGCCGTATCGGTGACTTGAGTGATCATGTATTCGAAATCCGCACCCTGAGCAGGCTGCCATTTGCCATTGAACAGCGCCTCTGTGGCAGCTGTGGTCGCTGTAACCGGCGCAGAGGAATATTTCAGGGTACGCTGCCGCACGTTCTCCATATTAAGTCCAAGCGCCACAAGGTCGCCCTGCGCTGTCTTGATCTGGCTGCGAGTGACATACGAGCTGTAGGACGGAACCGCGATAGCCGCCAGGATGCCGACTATGGCGACCACAATCAGAATTTCGATAAGTGTAAAACCGCCGCTGCGGCGAGTATCGATATGCTTATGCATGTGTTTGAACCTACGTCTCTTTAACGTCCATGCACGATAATTCCGAACAGTGTTCGGACTTTCCCTGAACCGTTGATCGTTATACAGCCAACTACCAATACCTATTCAAATGCTGTGCCAGCTAAGCAAACTGTTGTTCTGCTTCAGGCTGGACACAGCATCAATAAAGGGCCAGAGCACCTTCAAACTTTATGCATATACGATAAGAGAAGCTGGTAAAGCGCCATGAGGCAAGTCGTTGATGACAATATTCTGGCGCAAAGCTAGCGAAGCGGAAGACGCTGCCAGAAAACAGTCTAGCCAGAAGGACCCTTTCCTCAATCACATACTTACTGTTAGCTTTAACTTTATTAATTAAGTAGCTGATTAATCTGTATAAATTAGACAATCCTAGAAATTACTTTATTTTTTTAATCTGTGTTCTGAAATGAGGTATAGCTTTTTAGGCCTCTCATCCGATAACGCTTTAATACGGCAAATACCTCATGCAGTGGCTTACGTAACGAAACCCTGCTCAGCAGCGTCTACACGGTAATATCGCTTTATTGGATGCTTAGCTAATGATCCAATAAACAGTTCAAACATTCAGGAACGCTTTTGTTGTCCATGTCGAACACCGAGTCCCAATCACAGCGACCTTTTGCAATTACGCTTGTAGTCGTTTCAACTGTCCTCTTTACTTTCCTTGCTTATCTGACCATCGGGATTCCACTTGCGGTCCTGCCCAAATATGTGCACGACCAGTTGGGGTTCAACTCGGTCGTCGCCGGACTCGTCATTAGCAGTCAATATCTCGCTACGCTTCTCTCACGATCCCATGCTGGTAAAGTCATCGATACCATAGGCGCCAAGCAAGCCGTCATTTATGGCATGGCTGGATGTGGCGTAAGTGGAATACTCATGCTGGCATCTACGCTTTTGCAGAACGCACCCTCAATCAGCTTAGGGTGTTTGCTGGCAGGACGCCTTATCCTGGGCTGTTCGGAAAGTCTTGTAGGCACGGGAGCCATCAGTTGGGCGATTGGTCGTACCGGTGCAGCGCATACGGCCAAGGTCATTTCCTGGAATGGCATCGCCAGCTATGGGGCCTTGGCCGTTGGCGCACCCTTGGGCGTCATGCTGGTCAATGGTCTGGGCCTATGGAGCATGGGTGTCAGCATTCTTTTGCTTGCCCTGCTAGGCTTCTACCTGGCCAGACCTAAACCTGCCATTGCAATTGTGCCTGGTAAACGCATGCCCTTTCTCAATGTGCTGGGGCGGGTTGCTCCGTATGGCATGGGCCTTGCCCTAGGCGGAATCGGGTTTGGAACCATCGCAACCTTCATCACACTCTTCTACAGCAGCCGTCATTGGGACAACGCAGCCTTTTGCCTAAGCGTATTCGGCTTTTTCTTCATCTGTGCACGCCTCTTGTTTGCCAATGCCATCAATCGACTAGGCGGATTTCGGGTAGCGATTGTCTGCCTGACCGTTGAGACGTTCGGATTACTGATGCTCTGGCAGGCCTCGACACCCTTCCTTGCGCTTGCAGGCGCAGCCCTGACCGGATTTGGCTTTTCCCTGGTATTTCCTGCACTGGGTGTCGAGGCCGTCCGGCTGGTGCCAGCCGCGAACCGAGGCTCGGCGCTGGGCGCCTACTCAGTTTTCATTGATCTCTCATTAGGTATCACGGGTCCATTGATTGGGGCCATTGCAGCGAACTTTGGCTATTCCATCATGTTCCTAAGCGCAGCCCTGGCGTCGTTAATGGGCTTGGCATTGAGTATCACGCTGCTAAAACGGAATCCTAACGTCTGAGCCGGGAGGCCTTACCTACTGATGAACGCTTCAGAATCCGTTGCCATTACCTTGCGTATCGCCTCAATCGTCGTTTTCAGCTTTTTGACGTTTCTGGCCATTGGTCTACCGCTTGCCATCCTGCCCGGATATGTCCATGACACCCTGGGCTTTGGGTCGGTCATGGCAGGCCTGACCATCAGCATCCAATACATCGCCACCCTGTTTACGCGCCCGATTGCAGGCAAGATTGCTGATAGCATCGGCCCCAAGAAAGGCGTAATCGCAGGGCTGTTTGGCTGCGGCATCTGTGGCATCCTGACTTTCATCTCAACTCTGCTACAGGACTTTCAGGTTGCAAGCCTGGTGCTGCTTATCATAGGGCGAGTCTTTCTAGGATGCGCCCAGGCACTGATTGGTACAGGCTCGCTGAGCTGGGGCATGGGCAGTGTTGGGATGCAGCACGTCAGCAAGGTGATTTCCTGGAACGGGATCGCAGCCTACGGCGCCTTGGCCATTGGTGCTCCGCTAGGCGTTGCCATGGTAAGCAGCCTGGGACTCTGGAGCCTGGGTGTAAGCATTGTTTTACTGGCCGCCATCGGCTTGGCCCTGGCCTGGAATAAAGAGCCAGCTCCTGTCATTCCTGGCGAGCGCCTCCCCTTTCTTCGCGTCTTCTGGCGCATCAGTCCTTATGGATTGGGTCTACTGTTAAGCTCGATTGGCTTTGGCACCATCGCGACGTTCATTACGCTGTACTACGGCAGCCATGGCTGGCCTAACGCTGCCTATAGCCTGACCGCATTTGGTGCTGCGTTCATTTGCGCCCGTCTTTTATTTGCAGGAACAGTCAACCGCTTCGGCGGCTACCCCGTCGCCATTGCCTGCTTTATCGTGGAAACACTAGGTCTGCTGCTTCTGTGGCTAGCCGTTTCACCCGGCATGGCCATGGCAGGAGCCGCGTTAGCAGGCTTTGGCCTCTCGCTTGTTTATCCCGCCCTGGGTGTAGAGGCCATTGTAAAGGTCCCCGCCACTAACAGAAGCGCTGCGCTAGGTGCCTACTCACTGTGCCTAGACATGTCGCTCGGAATTACCGGCCCCGTAGCCGGCAGCATTGCCAATGCGTTTGGCTTCAACTCCATTTATCTCTTTGCTGCAATAATGTCTCTAGCCGGCCTTCTGCTGTGTCTTTATCTTTTCAAACAGGCGCAGCGTGCTATGGAAACACCTAACGCCAGGCAGGATCGGCCAAGCTAGGCTTACAGATGAAATTAGCCAGCTGATACGCATGTCAGCTGGATACTTTCGTTCAGCACACACTAACAACCTATGGCGTAAAAGCTTCGGGCCAAGTTAGCAAGATATTATCAATAATGCCTCGCATTACACATCAAGCACTTACTGTAGAACCCGTGCTCATCATCGTGATGGCTTAACAAGCCCTCACAATGGATACACCCTCCATGCAGCCTTCCTTTTTTCCAGCGCAGCAGTTTTTGGAGGCGTGTTAACAGCCACGACAGACCTATCGACAAACTTACCAACCACATCATCAAGCTAATCAGCTTGGCAGTAATCGCTAGATCCAAAAGCACTAGCGCTTCAACGTTACCCGCCCAAACGAAAAGAACGATCGAAACAGCCTGGCCTACCAACAGCACTAATACAGGCATGGCAAAAAGTCTAAAACCCATAGAGCCCAACACGAATAAAAGACAATTAATGACTCCTTTGAAGATGCCTGGCCATACAAACAACCGGGACAATCTTATCGGGTAAGCCGAAACGTTGACTCAATGTCAATTTAACGGCCTCCTATCCCAAAGCTGAAATGAATATCAGACTCAAAGCATTCAACGCTACGTCGATCCAGGAGAGCCCATTATACAATCACCAGACGCTATCAAATGGCCACTAGTCTAAAAGCTTTGCCGCTGGTGCCATAAGGAGCCAACAGAGCATGGCTCCCATATCCAAGTGATTAATAACAACCCCTTCCGCACTTAAGCCATTAATAAAGCTTACGCCTAGGCTGCTTGTCTTGAAAAAGCCCCTACATCAGGCACCCGCTTAATGCCCATGTTTTTTAGAAATGGAATTTTCTATATAAATTCATATTAGGGCTTCGTAATTTCATTAATGACCTGAAAAACGCCAGCTTATATTTCTTACTCTACGATCTAAACACTTGAAAAAGCGACAAGCGGTCCATACAACCCAAACAATTGATATTGTTTTTAACCCTCTCGACCCCATATCTGTAAAGCACGACCTAGAACTTCGGAAATTTATAACTAGCGCGTAAGTTAATTATAAAGCACGCTTCTGACCGTTTAGATGTCAGCTTACTGAGCAACTCTCAACTTCAGTTTTCAGGAATGATTGAACGTATCGATGGGCAAACTAAAATAGTCGGCTTATACGTATGGACATCAGTAATGTATACAAAAGACCGCAGCCCTAGTGCTGACTGTGAGGTTTCGAATGGCTAGAGGTATCAACAAGGTTATTCTCATTGGCAATGTAGGTGCCGATCCCGAAATCCGCTATACGCCCAATGGTAACCCCATCACCAATATCACCCTTGCAACCAGCGAAAGCTGGAAGGACAAACAGAGTGGTCAGTTGCAAGAACGAACCGAGTGGCATCGGGTCGTCTTTTTTGGCCGGCTGGCCGAGATAGCCGCCGAATACCTTCGCAAAGGGTCACAGGTTTACGTAGAGGGTACATTACGCACACGAAAGTGGCAGGGCCAAGACGGGCAAGACCGCTACACGACTGAAGTTATCGTCGACATAAGCGGTACCATGCAACTGCTTGGCGGCCGAGGGGATAACGAACCATCGAGTAACCAACAATCCGGCAAACAACCCTCTGGGCAAGCCCGTAGGCCTACACAGCCGCAGCCCTCAACCCAGCCGGCTCCAGACTACGACAGCTTCGATGATGATATTCCCTTCTAAAGGCGCTTAGGCGCCTTTTCTTCTGCCATGTGATGGCTGGCTCTCAGTTCTTCAGGGCATACGCACATCGCTTCTCAGGCGGTGAATGATGTGTCATTCACCTTTTGAGCTAATTTTTTTCGCCCACTGTGCAGCGCTTTTAAATTTTTATGGTCATAGCTGGCAGATCAGCTTCATCACTTCGTTTTGTCGCCCAGCTGACTCACGCTTCCGCTCTATCTCTACTCAGCAAGGAATGCTTTATGACCCGCATACAACTTCGCCGTCGACTCATCTGGACAAGTTTTGCTTACGCACTGCTTTTTTATGCAGGGGTTATTTCTGTATTAGGCTTGGCTGATTTTGTATCCAGTTAGTGATAGTTAAGAGTTAACATTAGTCACACCTAGAGCCCCTTCCTCTTTCGTGCAATCTATTAGGCAAAGCACTTATGAGAAGTTAGCTACGCAACTAACTCAAGCTGTTCCACATATTTTTAAAAGACGCTGTTAATTGTTAAACAAGCACTAGCCAACTTCAAACGTTAAGAGTAAAAAGAGAGCGGCACCAAAATGCCATCATCCTTAGCGTATTCATGGAGCGAAACGTTATGAACGAGTCGTCAAAAGTAGAGACCGGTAATTTGCTGAGCTGGCTATTTCTTGCCGCTTTCAGTATGACAGTATGGTGGGCGTATGATGGAGACTCCTGTCTTGAGCAGTGTAGGCCATCGGCTGACATGTTATTAGCGGCCAATGTCAACGACCAACGCAGTGTTGACATGAGCCTGACGGCGAAAACAGATTTCGATGTTTCTCATCGTCGTTATCGCTGACCGTAAAACAAAGCTCCACTGCATGTGGAGCTTTGTTTTTAAAAGGCTTAATGATCGCTATTTACAAGCAGCCTGATACGGTGCTTCTGATTCCAGCAAAAGGAAAGGGATTATTCGCCTTGCCGTCTCGCAGGACGACTTTAGTCCCATGCGAAGTCTTGTCAGCAATAACCAGTGCCGGAGCTGGCGAGGCCAACCCTTGAGGAACCAGGGCCTTGATACTACTTCCCTTCCTCTCAATAATAACTTTTGACTGATTGACAGACAGGTCTGTCATCAGGCACTCCATAAAGGCATCTGGATCTTTATTTGATCTTCCCGCTAGAGAAGGCTGTACCTTTTCAATATCGCCAACCCCAGCGCAACCTGTTAAAGCAAGGCTGATAACTACTACTAAACGCTTCATGCCTACCCCGGCTAAACCGCTCCATTGATTAAATACGAATCCAGAACCTCTGGAGCCGTCTCGATCAATTAACGTCAAGAAAGATGTTCGAATGAAAGCTGCATCAACAGTATTGGTGCGGCCGCGTCAGATTGGCTAAGTGTCACGGTAGTTCTTCAGGATCTTTGTCTGGCATCAGTCGATGCCAATCAACACCCAACCCTAGACACAACGGGACCAGCATCCACAGCCAGTAACTGTGCCTGAATCCAAAGAAAATACAGCCAAACGCCAATAAAAACGCCCACCCCTCTATCTGGAGATTGCGCTTCAGGTTGATCCATTTTCCCATATACACTCAGCCGCTCCAGACTATTCCGTACAGAGCGAACTACAACGTTAAACGTGTAAGGATACTCAAGATTTGAGTGATCGAAAACACAACCCGACACTCAGTACCGATTTCAAGATCGCTGGTTATCGATCAGGATAGCGCGCGTTTCTTTCGATACTCTCTATTTTACACCAAATAAAGTACTGCTTAACCGACTATTGCGGCAGAGTTGTCGATGTGCAGGAAAGGCTTTGTATATCCCACCATCAAAGTTACGCATCGGCGCTTCAGAAATACAAATAATTCTTATTTAGAATACAGACAAAATGCATAATTACGTCTGAAAGTAATTTAAGAGTATTTTAACGCGCTACCAATTAGCGTATTCAATAGCTCGAACTACCCTGAAATACCAGCAGCCCTAGCGCTTGCCTCTGAGTATTCATCGGTCAGTACAAGAGCCACGTCATCATCAGTCGAAGACATTTTTTGTATGGATCTGGGTCGCCCTTCTAGGTGCTTCATTAACTTCCTTGGAAGCCCAGAAGTCCAGCAATGTAAAACTGGTCAGCCAAAAGAAGCATTCAGTACCGAAATGGCTGAGCGCTTATAGCCTGTTTTCTCCAAACAAGCTCCATTTGAGTACTGCTTGCAGATCATCAGTGAGCAGAACACACGTTTGGCTAGTCGCACTAGCCAAGCAGGCAACACCAGACGGCACAACTATTCTCCAAGCCGTTTCAGCCTCAATGAGCCTACTTCCCAATGTTTATGACTCGATCGAATATGACCCGATCAACGACTTTACGCCCCTCGCCTTGTTAGGGACTACACTTATGCTCTTGCTGTAGGGCCAGCAGTTCCGCAGTCTATCCAGAGCGTGGGTGCCTATGTCGACTGGGTTAGCAAAAAACCACACTTCCGAGATGTAGGTATAGCTCTGTATGGGTCTCAAAGTCATCTGGCAGGCTTGATGTTGGGCTGCGAAGAAGAAATTGCTCTGCGCATGCAAACATACAGTCACACCACAGCTATTATCGGCGACCTACTCGAAGGAGGATTGGCCGCCACGATATTTGTATGCGGACAGGTTAACAGCCGTAGAGCAGAAGGAAAGGTACACGCTCTTACTGTAACCAGCAAAGATCGCATTCCTAACTGGCCGGCCGTCAAAACCTTTACTGAGCAAGATATGCCGATGGATATAAATGGCTGGATTGGATGGTTCGTGTCAGCTAATACACCAGACCCAACGATTTCCGACCTTTTTAATAAAGTAGCCCGTATGCAGCAGACCCAGGACTATCAGGAATTGCAAAAGCGTTATCTGCTTACTCAGGCTTCTCTTTCACCCGAGCAAACTCAAACAACGCATCACTGATGAAAATGGTTATTCCGGTAAGCTCATAACAGAATTAGGTATAAGCAAGCTAAGCAATAGCGCCTAAGCGCCACAACGGATAGATTCTGAACTTAACTAGCAACGCTTCGGCAGCCTGTTTAAGGGCCTATCTGCACAATCAGCAGGCACATAAGCTTAGACAACGTGAAGACCAGCTTGATACGAAAGCGAAACCCGACTCATCGGTCGGGTTTCAACAAGCTGAGTTAGCACTTATGAATACTCTCTTCGAAGCAGGCCATATCACTGCGTGCTTCGTACCAGTGTATAAGGCGCTGCTTCCAAACATTATTTCTCTTGTGAAGGAATAAACTCAGCGACTGCCTGATCCGCCGCCCGAGCCGGATGAAGATCCGCCCACCCCGCCAGTGCCGCCCATACCGCTGCCCGCACCTCCAGCTCCACCTGCCGCACCACCTTGCTCCTGCGGACTGACATCTCCGCCCCCTTGATCTTTGCCCCACGGTACACAGCCAGTCGCCAACAATGCCCCGAATAAGATACTCGTCACCCATGCTGCTCGTTTCATTTTGGATCCTCCTGTCTGGACTAAGTGGGACCCTCAACATGGCCAATAAGTGCAAGGCGAGAGGCTCTACGGCGTTTCTTTCCTAGGGTTTGTCTAAAAAGTCGCGTTTGTTAGCTTAATGCCGTTATGGCAAGCGGAGGCAGACATGACAGGTCGCTACGAGCTTTCGAGTCAGCGCTGGGCATTGATTGAAGACATCGCTTCTCCTCCCAGGCCATGGGCCGTCCTCGCCGGGATGATCGACAGATGCTCAATGGTATGTTCTGAATCTTTTGCTCCGGCGCCAAATGGCGTGATCTACCCGAACGCTACGGCCCTTGGAAAACGGTCTATCAGCATTTTCGCCAATGGCGGGACGACGGCACGTTTGAGCGCGTATTGACTCGTCTGCATCTGCGGCTTCGCCAGGGTGGCTTTATCGATCTGGATACCTGGATGGTAGACTCCACGACCATTCGAGCTACCCGTGCTGCGGCAGGAGGCGGAAAAAAGGGGCCGGACGAACCTGTAGATCACTGCCTGGGACGCAGCCGGGGTGGGTTAGGTACCAAGATTCACCTAATCTGCGATACCAATGGTTATCCGCTGAGCTTTACCCTCTCGCCTGGTCAGCAGGCCGATTCGCGCAACTTTATTCCGTTACTGGATCAGGTGCGTCTTCCTGGCTCTCAGGGCAGACCACGCAAGCGTTGCCGGACAGTGATCGCGGACAAGGGCTACGATAGTGAAGGGGTGCGCCGCTATTGCGACCGCTTCGGTATGCAGCCGGTGATTGCCCAGCGCACGACGCACCGCAAACCTCGGCCAGGTCTGCCTCGCCTGTTTGATAGACCCAAGTATCAACAGCGTAACGTGATCGAACGGCTATTCGGTTGGTTAAAGGAGAGGCGTCGGCTCTGTACTCGCTTTGATAAGCTGGCTAACAGCTTCAAGGCCATGGTAACGCTGGCCTGTATCGAACGATGCATGCGTGCCGACTTTTCAGACAAACCCTAGTGTGGTGAATCACAACTACCAAGCACAAATATGGTCTGCAGAGTGAATGCTCAAAGCTGAGTCGAGGAGGCATGCGATGAGAACAGGCCGTCCCGCTGTACAGATCACACTAACCAGGCAAGAACATGCCGAGCTCAGCCGTCGTAGGGCTCAGCGTAAAGGTCCTGCGGATTCAAAACTACGCGCTGAAATCATCCTTTCTTACGCTAGCGGTGAACCTGGCTCATCGATTGCCAGGCGCCTGGGTATTACCGCTCAGACCGTATCGCGGTGGCGTCTTCGCTTCTCACAGTGGGGACTTGAGGGGCTTAATGATGAGCCCAGATCTGGGCGACCCCGCAGTATCAGTGACGAGAAGGTTCAGGAGGTTGTTGATCGGGTCCGGCAAACCAAGCCTGAGGATGCCAGCCACTGGAGTTCGCGCCGCATGAGCAAGGCTACCGATATTTCCATGGCCAGTGTGCAACGTATCTGGCGAGCCTTTGGCCTTAAGCCTCACCTTGAGCAGACGTTCAAACCCTCAACCGATCCGGCCTTCGTTGATAAAGTTCATGACATCGTTGGGCTATACCTGAACCCACCGGATAAGGCTCTGGTGCTGTGTATCGATGAGAAAAGCCAGATCCAGGCCCTGGATCGAACCCAGCCAGGTCTGCCTTTGACATCAGGCCATCCGGTAACTCGAGCACATGATTATTAGCGCTTTGGCACAACGTCCTTGTTTGCTGCGCTGGATGTTGCCACAGGCGAAGTGATCGGGCGTCTCAAGCGTCGTCATCGTAGCGCTGAGTTTGTGGAGTTCTTGAAGGCTATTGATGAAGAGATCTGTACGGACCTACCGGTTCACTTGATCATGGACAACTATGCGGTGCATAAGACCGATCAGGTAAAGGCCTGGCTAGCCGCACACCCTCGTTATCAGGTGCATTTCACCCCAACCTCGGCTTCCTGGCTAAACCTGGTAGAACGCTATTTCTCGACCCTTAGCCAGAGATGGATCAAGCGGCAATCACATACCAGCGTAAGCGATCTTGAGAAGTCTATTAACCATTACCTGGCTACTTACAACCAGAACCCGAGGCCCGTCCGCTGGAGTAGGAGCGCTGGTGAAATCCTGGCTTCGGTAGGTCGGGCAGCACGAGCTTTTCGTAGGAACTAATTAAACGTACTTGTGATTCATCACACTAAGAGTCATCCTGGTGCTTGTCCTGGGCACTATCCATAAGCGTCAGAAGAGCTTCACTAATGAAATCAGCATTTGCTGCAAGCTCTTCAAGATGCTCCATGGCACGACCTGACACATCGGTTGACCCGCGCTGATCAATCCAAATTGCAAGCTCCTCAACCGCTGCGCCGAGCGCTAATTGGTTCCGGTTCAAACGGGACAGTAACGCCACCATGATTTGTTGATCACCGTAAAGCATACCGGGCAGACTCCTGAGCTTAGGAATGAAACTACACATCACTTGAACGTTATACCTAACCTACTCATACGCCGATATGATCAAAAGATCATGAATCGTTAAAGCATGAAAAGACAAGCTCATCACTAGGCTAGCAACCGCACAAAAGGTAGTGATGCCTTCTTTGTAGCTTTTCGCCAGCAAACGCAGCCGTACTCTAAAGCCTGGCCTGAGTATTGCTAGAACATTGAGGCACTATTCCTCAAGCTCTATTCTGTCAAAAAACCATCAAATTAAATTTTCGGCTGGTTTTGACGATAAGCAGACGTGCGCTCCGTTGTCCGTATTAGGTGTGAGCAATGAATATCCTTTTTTATCTGTCCGGCTTTATCAGAAAAGCGCCGCTTTTCCTGTTATTTTTTGTTTTATTGACCGTCCAAACCGAAACTGCTAAGGCATCCGTAGACCTAATAGGTCTAAATATGTCTGGAGCAGGGTTTGCAGGACAAGTGCTGCCTGGCGTAAACGGCCGTAACTACATTTTTCCTACAGAGCCTTACTTTCAGCAATGGAGCACCAAAGGCATACGGCTGATTCGCTTTCCTATTCTTTGGGAACGCCTTCAGCCTACCCTAGGTGGGCCGCTGGATCCGACTTACGCTGCCTTGATAGATGGTACGTTTAATCTTGCCAATAAATATGGCATGAAGGTAATTCTGGACCTGCATAATTACATGCGTTATCGGGGACAGATTATTGGTACAAGTGGTGTGCCTTATCAGAGATATCAGGACATCATGGCCAAGATTGCACAGCGCTGGAGCACCCAACCATCGTTGTATGCTTACGACATCATGAACGAGCCCCATGATGCCCTAGCCTATTGGCCAACGGCTGCTCAATATGGGATTAATGGTGTTCGCAGTATAGATAATGTTCGCCCCATCATGATCGAAGGTAACGGATGGGCTGAGGCCACCCGCTGGGCATACTGGAATGATCCGCTGCTCAAACTGCAGGATCCTGCAAATAATATTATTTTCGAAGCACATACCTACTTTGATGAGGGAGCTGGCGGCACATACGACGCTGTCGACGTTAGCACCCTAAGCCCAACATATGGTGTTGAACGTGTTAAGCCCTTTATAGAATGGCTGAAGAAAAATGGCAGGCGAGGCTTTATTGGAGAATTCGGTGTTCCAGATAACGACCCCCGCTGGCTCACTATTATGGACAACATGCTGGCCTACCTAAGACAGAACTGTATTCCAGCAACTTACTGGGCAGCAGGTCCTGGCTGGGGAACATATAACCTGTCAGTAGAACCCGTTGGCGGACAAGACCGCCCTCAGTGGCCGACACTGAAAAAATATATCGATAATACAAGCTGCTCTTCCTATGGACCTGCAGTAACACCTGTTACAGCTCTGCCATCAGGAGCAGGAGTCATTACTCCGTCGACACCTAATACAGCTATACCAACAGCCACACCTACAAATACGGCTCCTGTTTCAAATATCTCTGTGTCACTAGCCGGGTTTGATGCACTAAATTATATAGCATCGTATCCGGACTTAGCGGCTGCTTTTGGTACAGACGTTCAAGCTGCAACGCAGCACTATATCAATACTGGATACAAGGAAGGACGGGTTATATCATTTAACCCTTTAAGCTATATAGCTTCATACCCTGACCTAACTACAGCCTTTGGTACAGATACTAATGCTGCGACCAGACATTATATCCTTTATGGATATAGGGAAGGCAGAAGGGTACTCTTTAATGCTCTATCTTATATCGCAAGCTATCCTGATCTTATAAAAGCGTTTGGTACTGACATCAATGCAGCAGCCAAACACTACATACTAAATGGATCTAAAGAAGGCAGAAAAATTTCCTTCAGCCCAGATAGATACTTGGCAAAATATGCAGACCTTCGCGCTGCGTTTGGGTCGAATAGAAATTTTGCGACCCTGCACTATATAGATCATGGCTATAAGGAAGGGCGTACACCCTGACGCTCATATAGATTTCGAATCGCACGAAACTATCCGCTTGACGATTCGAAATCCAAAAAATCTTTATAGATATTTCAAAGCAGTTTCTGGTCAGCCAAGACCTTCAACAATCTATTGTTAACCAAGCCAGCCACTTACTTCAGCTATAATGCACTAGGTTTTAATTCTCACTGATCAGCATCACTGAAAAGCGGGCAAAACTAGCGGCAAAATCAGGGTACAGTAGACTCATGTCTAGGCCTGCACAGGCGGACCCGATTACCACCTGCAATATAATTAGCGCTGCGGACTGACAATGCTGACCCCTAGCGATCACAAAGACCTTTTTTGAAGGAATCCCTTAAATGGTATGAGTCTAGGCATAGATCTGCCTCTACTCATGGATCAATAAATAGCAGTTTTCTCGCCACTGAGCTAGGAGTCCCAAGCGCTGCGTTGGCCCTCCCCTTGCTAGCGATGCCCTAATTTGTCAGCCCTCGCGTTGCATAGATAATCGCCTATCGCATATACAACGCCAAAGACAATCTGCGTTTCCCCCGCTCTTCTATCCGCAGCACATGCCGAAGGAAGCGAGCTGGTGGATAGCTTTCCACGCTTGTACAACCGTAATCAATTTTTAATCCCCCAGCGCCCTGGTAAACTGAAAATATAAACCATCTAGACTCTTTCACACCTCTCGGGCGGTCTTTATACTCCGCAACAAACTCACACCCCCTTAAAAGACAATAAGGATATGAAATAAAAAAACACTTCACTTCAAACTTTCATGAATTTTATAAATCATCCATTTTTAAAAAATGGATCAAGAATAAGCAACCAGCCAGATGATTTTAATAAATACTTTAAAAATTTAGCTTTTTAATACGCTCCTGATACTAGTCATGCCTTAATTGGAAGTCCTCATGCTTACTAACGAATCTTATTTATGGCACAACAAAAAAGCACCCAGGTCATCTACTGCAATTTCGGCACTTGTAGCAATAAATCTTTTCGCAATAGCATTCATGTTATTTTTTATGCGAAATTCAGAGCCACTCCTCAATCCGACTGTATTTGCTGAAGATGGTGTTTGGACAGGTATGGGAATGGAGCATGGATGGCTACAAACTGCATGGAATGCAAGGCCTGATTATAAGGTCGTCCTAAATGTCGCTATGCTTTGGCTAGCTGCAAAAACAAGCTATATTTTTACAGGAAGCCACATAGAAGGATTGGCTTTCTTTATAGCTATATTTTCATATGCTTTTTTTGCCGCTATCGCTACGCTTGGCTACCTTGCTACGCAAGGTATTATCAGCCACCCATTGAGGATCGTGCTTTACATTCTAATTGTAATGGCTCCAGTGGGTCTGCATGGAAATGAAATATTTGGAAGGATTCTCCAAATAGGGTTCTTTTTGCCGCTGGCTTCTATTTTTCTTCTGATGATAAGAGACCAAACGCTTGGAATTATCGGCACTATTACTATCGATGCGATTTTAGTTTTGTTCGTGATAACAAACCCAGTCGTTGCGTTACTGGTATTTCTATACGCAGCGCTTTACCTCCTAAAAAACAGGAACCTCCTCGCCACTATTAAAAGCTTAGCACCACTATGCTTGATTTCTCTAACCTACATTATCGCGGTAAAGGACAACGTTCGACCAGGCTCGTCGCTACCTATAGCGTGGGACCAAAATCATGCTGTAGAGGCGATTGTAGCAAGGAGTGTGCTCTACCCATTCGTTCATTTAATTTATAGAAACATGACCGATGTTACTTCTATAGTTTTATTGGTTGTATTTATTACACTTATTGCATGTGCACTTTACCTTTCCCGCAGGAACGGTAAGTGGTTTATACTCGCATTCTCAGCTGCATCGCTGTTCATCTACGTCGCGCTAACATTCAAGATGCGCGGGGGACTGACGACGCTGCTAAACGGATACAACTCGACGTTCCCTGACCGTTATTTTGTCGGAATAAACTTGATTGCGATGCTTTGCTTTGTTCTGGCACTCTCGATTATTATCGAAAGCGCAGGTAGGAATGTGCGCATTGCATGCTATTCATTATTGGCACTGATTGTTTTTTCCTATGTTTGGAAAGCAAGCTCAATATTCGAAAGAGGCAGGCCGACGATGGTAATTTACCAAGACAAATCATTTGGAGACCGACTGTGTGCTGCTAAAAAAACTATGGATGGACTTTATTCTCAAGTGCTAATAGAACCGGCAGGATGGTCAATGAAGATACCAAATGGAGAGCTTCATTTAACCAGATGCCCGTAGCTAGAATAGGCCACGATCAGGCAACCAGAATATACCAAGGTGGCGATATTAACATTTTCACCTTGGCATATACTTATTTCTAGCAATGTGAGCTATATCTGCCATTTAAAACCAAAAGAATTAATTTAGAAACGCGCATCACTACTAGCCACTTTATTATGCACATAAACAGCGAAACCCGATGACTTCTCTCTGTATTCTTATTAGCGCAGCCAGATCAATAAGTTGAATTTAAAAAAATTTCACTTTCTCTAGATAACAAACTTCGCAATATCAAAAATTAATATTCAGATTCCTGATTGGCTAGCTGGATGCCTTGCATCAACACAGTATTTATTCCAATAGAGTCGATCAAAGATCGTTTCTTTGGTACCCAGAATACTCGTATTGTCAGGAGCCTCGACCCATATATTATTTATAACTAATGTATTTTCTTTAACTGACACTGACGAAACATACCTCATGAAACGTGGAGCAGTTTCCCTGACGCCTACCCCGCTTAAGCGTCCACATACATATCCGTCCCCAGTCCCGCTACTCAATGAGCCTAAAAAGTAGGTATACCCAAATTTTGCTGACTTTGGGTCTTTCAGCTCTTTCTTGACTAACGCCTGACTTTTTTCAATAGCATCCTTCTCGGTTGGACTACATCCAGCCAAGCACACAAAAGCAATAGCAATTAACAGGACGTTTCTCTTCATGACTGGTCTCTTCAAACCGCTCAAAGGCTAAATACATTTTTTACATTGAAGTCCGAATATGATTACGCCGGTTTCTACCGTTTCCTATGAACAGTTGGAGGAGTCGAAACCATAAATCTTGCCGTACACCTTTAAGCCAAACCTTCATCATTGGCCACCGTATAACTGTAGGCACAGTTATGCCACAATATGCCTAATGTCGGGAACGAATCCCGCTTTCATCACCGGTCAGCTGGGTCATAGCGTTCAACTGCTGCTATCGCCTTACGCCACTGGATCTCTTCACAATCAGACTGCAACGAGCTGGCAAAACTTCAAATTGGCCTTGAATCGGTCCTCGCCTCGCTTATGACAGTCTGGACACCGCGACAGGTAAGACTCTTGATCTCCACCGCCAATATCACCATGCAGTTCGGGGCAAAGCCCCTGTTTGAAAATGTTTCAGTCAAATTCGGCAATAGCAACCGTTACGGCCTGATCGGCGCGAACGGTTGTGGCAAGTCGACCTTCATGAAGATTCTGGGTGGTGATCTGGAACCATCAGCGGGTCAGGTCATGTTGGAGCCGAATACTCGTCTGGGTAAGCTGCGCCAAGATCAGTTCGCCTATGAGGAGTTTACCGTCATCGATACGGTCATCATGGGGCACACCGAGCTGTGGAGGATTAAAGCCGAGCGTGATCGCATTTATGCACTTCCGGAAATGTCGGAAGACGACGGCATGGCGGTTGCCGAGCTTGAAGTTCAGTTTGCTGAAATGGATGGCTACACAGCCGAATCACGTGCAGGCGAACTACTGCTCGGGCTCGGTATTCCTCTTGAACAGCATTTTGGTCTCATGAGTGCCGTATCGCCAGGCTGGAAGCTTCGCGTGCTTCTCGCGCAGGCGCTGTTTTCAGATCCAGACGTGTTGCTGTTGGACGAACCTACCAACCACCTGGATATCAACACAATCCGCTGGCTCGAAGGTGTACTCACTGCGCGTAACAGCACCATGATCATCATTTCGCACGATCGCCACTTTCTTAACAGCGTCTGCACGCACATGGCCGATCTGGATTATGGTGAGCTGCGTCTGTTTCCTGGCAACTACGACGAATACATGACGGCCGCCACCCAGGCGCGTGAGCGTTTGCTGTCTGATAATGCAAAGAAAAAAGCACAGATTGCCGAGCTTCAGTCCTTTGTCAGCCGTTTCTCGGCTAACGCATCCAAAGCAAAGCAAGCTACAAGCCGAGCACGCCAGATCGACAAGATTCAGCTTGAAGAGGTAAAGCCTTCCAGCCGGGTAAGCCCCTTTATTCGCTTCGAACAGACTAAGAAACTGCATCGCCAGGCTGTAACGTTAGAGAACGTTGCCAAGGGCTATGACGGCAAGCTGCTTTTTGACCGCTTGAGTCTTCAGATTGAAGCCGGTGAGCGCGTAGCCATTATCGGACCGAACGGGATTGGTAAAACCACCCTTCTCCGCTGCCTTGTCGGCGAGTTGCCTGTCGATAAAGGTGAAGTCAAGTGGACAGATAGCGCGGAGGTTGGCTACTTCGCCCAGGATCATGCTGAGGATTTCGAAGACGATATCAACCTGTTCGACTGGATGGGCCAATGGACCCAGGGCGGAGAACAGCTGGTACGTGGAACGCTAGGTCGGATGCTATTCTCCAACGATGACATTCAGAAGTCTGTAAAAGTCATCTCGGGTGGCGAACAGGGTCGTATGCTGTTTGGCAAGCTTATCCTCAAAAAGCCTAACGTACTGGTAATGGACGAGCCGACAAACCACTTGGATATGGAGTCCATCGAAGCCTTGAATCTGGCGCTCGAAAACTATCCCGGTACACTGATTTTTGTCAGCCACGACCGCGAATTTGTGTCCTCGCTCGCCACCCGTATTGTTGAGCTGACCGAAACAGGTATTACTGACTTCAGTGGTACCTATGATGATTACCTGCGTAGCCAAGGTGTAATTGGCTAGGCCAATGTAGCCTTTAGTATATAACGCTACAAAAAGCGGTGAGATTTATTAAAAGTCCACCGCTTTTGGGTTTTATCCTGAGCTCCGCGCTTGTATCATCCGCCATGCTTTTCCGATTCGCCCATGAAACGGATATTTCAAGCATGTTCCGGTATGTCCGGCTGTTGAAAAGAGAAAATGCCTTTTCCTACGTCGCTCACCTTATCGAGTCGTTGTGTACTCGATCCTTCCATCAGGCAGCCATGATGCCTGACCGCAGCGATATTCTTCGTTTCCTTAAGCATCGCCGCCGACTGTCTTCAACAAAATTATCTGTCAGCATTGTTAGTCTGCTTACGATCTGGCTTAAGATTGTTTATAACGTATTTCCGTTTGTGTTTTATGCCTCAAGCCCCATATGGATAAGGTGTGGCTTTGCATCGCGTCACAGCCAGATGTGTCTGGCACGCGAGCTCGAGGTATCTGAACTAGGTAATGCAGGCTCAAGTCGTAAAAGGCTTGGCCTTTATAATTCAAGAATGACCTTGTGCTTCAGGAGTACCATTAATGACCCAACGTGGTAGCGGAGAGTCGGATCTCGTTTTCGTGGGAGCCGGCATCATGAGTGCGACGCTTGCTGTCATGCTCAAGGAACTCGACCCCTCATTGAATGTGGAAGTTCTAGAGCTACTCAGTTCCGGCGCCGCCGAAAGTTCCAACCCTTGGAACAATGCCGGCACAGGTCACGCAGCACTTTGCGAGCTGAACTACACCCCGGAAGGCAAGGACGGTACGGTAAACATTACCAAGGCCATCGATATCAACATCATGTTCGAAACGTCCAAGCAGTTCTGGACCTACCTTGTCGAACAGGGCCATTTCGATTCGCCTAGAAGCTTTATCAATCCTGTTCCTCACCTAAGCTTTGTCCGCGGCGATAAGGATATTTCGTTCCTGCGCAAGCGCTTCGAAGCATTGTCGGCGAACCCCTTGTTTGCCGGGATGGAATACACCGAAGATCGTGCAAAGCTTAAAGAGTGGATGCCCCTGATGATGAAGGGACGCACCACGAATGAAAAGATCGCGGCGACACGCACTGAGAGCGGTACCGACGTGAACTTTGGCGCACTGACCACTAACCTGCTCCATCACCTGACCAAGCAGCCGGGTACCAAGATTACGTATAACCAGAAGGTTACCGATCTGCATCGCGAGCCTGACAATCGCTGGCGACTGACCATCCAAGATACCCAGACCGGCGCAACTCGCACCTTACGGGCCCGGTTTGTTTTTCTTGGCGCAGGCGGCGGTGCTCTACCACTCCTGCAAAAATCCGATATACCGGAAAGCCACGGTTATGGCGGTTTCCCGGTGAGCGGTCAATGGCTGCGCTGTGACAAGCCGGAAGTGGTCAGTCAGCATCAGGCCAAGGTGTATGGCAAGGCAAGCGTAGGCTCGCCCCCCATGTCCGTACCCCATCTGGATACGCGTGTCGTGGACGGCAAGAAATCTCTACTGTTTGGTCCATTTGCAGGCTTCACAACGAAATTCCTGAAGCAAGGCTCCTTTATGGACCTGCCTAAATCCATTCGAGCCAATAATCTGGGCCCCATGCTGGCTGTGGCACGGGATAACATGCCCTTGACCAAGTATCTGATCGGTCAGGTCATGCAGACGTTCGACCAGCGTATCGAGGAGCTTCGGGGCTTTTATCCAGAAGTGGACAAGAATGACTGGCGCCTTGAGATTGCAGGTCAACGCGTTCAGATCATCAAGAAAGATCCCAAGACGGGCGGCACTCTGCAGTTCGGAACGGAAATCGTGTCGGCACAGGACGGATCGATTGCAGCGCTACTGGGTGCCTCTCCAGGCGCGTCGACGTCAGTCTCGATCATGCTTACGCTCATTCAGCGCTGCTTCCCTGAGCAATACAAGAGTGAGGCCTGGCAGGCTCAGTTATTGAGGATGTTCCCAGCACTCAATGGTTCGCTGGATAAGGACCCTGAGCTGCTTCAGCGCGTGCGTTCACACTGTAATGAAGTTTTGCAACTCCGATAATATCGGTGAAAGAGGACGTGTTGAGCACGTCCTCCTAGAATAATTAGAATATCTAGCTAGCGTGTATTCACTGGACAACCGTCCACCCCGCCCCGAATACCGCCTCAGTGACTGTCGAATGCCATGAGAAACTCTTCCATGGCATTCGACTCGCGACCTTACTCAAGCCACTGCAGACGTCCAATCCACCCAGCCAAACTTCCAGGTTGCCAGGATCAGCAGACCAAAGACGATCCGATACCAGGCGAACATCGCATAACTGTGGTTACCAATAAATTTCAGGAGACCACGCACGGCGATCATCGCGAAAATAAAGGACGTGATGAAACCGATAGCGAATACAGGTAGGTCACTGGGCTGAAAAAGATCCCTGTACTTGTAGCCTGAATAGACCGCGGCGCCGACCATGGTAGGCATGGCGAGAAAGAATGAAAACTCGGTTGCAGCTTTTCGAGAAAGGCCAATCAGCAAACCACCAATAATGGTAGACCCCGAACGGGAAGTACCTGGGATCATAGCCAAACATTGAATGCAGCCAATCTTGAGCGCATCGACCCAGGTCATGTCATCGACATGATCGATATTCGTGTTGTGTTGGCGCCGCTCCGCCCACAGCATGATCACGCCACCAATAACCAGTGCCATGGCTACCGTGATGGGATTGAACAGGTATTCATGGATCGCATCGGCAAAGGCAACGCCCAGAATGACGGCTGGAAAGAAGGCTACCATCAGATTTACGGTAAACCGTTGAGCCTCTCGTTGACGGGGCAGGCCGACTACGACATCGATGATCTTGCGGCGAAACTCCCAAACGACAGCCAGAATCGCACCCAACTGAATAATGATGTTGAACGCCATGGCTCTATCGCCACCAAATCCCAACAGGTCGGCCACAATAATCTGGTGACCTGTACTTGAGATCGGCAGAAACTCGGTCAAGCCTTCTACGATGCCCAAAATTAGCGCCTGGATGGCACTCCATAGATCCATTCGTTTCTCCATATAGCTGCCGAGGTAGCAGCGCTAGCTTGCTTATTCAACTGGGGGAGTCAGGTCTACAACCGGAACGCCGTGAACAATACCAGAGGCCTTACTTTTCGTTGGCATACGTTCAATAAAACGGAGCGATACAACTGAAGGTAAGATACGGTCCCTGTCCGACATATTTTCCCAGGGTGCTTAGGGTGTCTTCTTTTGAAATAGTTGCAGCCGTTTTAGGCGTTATCGCGGTCTGGCTCACGGTTCGGCAAAATGTTTGGGCCTGGCCGGTCGGATTAGTCATGGTCGTGATGTATGCCTGGGTCTTTTATGATGTCAAACTGTACTCAGATATGCTGCTTCAGGGCGTTTATGCCGTTCTGCAGCTCTATGGCTGGTGGCAGTGGGTCAAGGGCGGACAAGATCATCAAGGACGACACGTCACTCGTCTTTCAAATGCAGCTCTGCTGGGTAATCTGCTGGTAGGTGCTCTCGGGACAATTGCCTTAGGTTATTTAATGAGCACCCATACCGACGCAAGCCAGCCCTGGCTGGATGCGGGGCTGACCAGCTTTAGCCTGGTTGCTCAGCTCTGGATGGCACAGAAGCGGGTCGAATGTTGGGTGCTTTGGTTCGTAGTCGATGTAATCTACGTTGCGCTCTTTATCTACAAGGCCCTCTACCTGACCGCCCTGCTCTATGTACTGTTTGTTGGTTTGGCCGCGCGCGGCTGGTTTGTATGGCGACGTGAGGTAGCAACCGTATGAAGGTGATCGTACTGACAGGCCCTGAATCCACTGGCAAGTCATGGTTGGCTCAAACGCTCAAAGACAATCTGGACGGAATGCTGGTAGGCGAATATGTGCGGGAATACTTTGCTACGCTAGGGCGCGATACTACCTACGAAGACATCACCCCTATCGCGCGTCGTCAGCTTGAACATGAAGACGCAGCACGCCAGCAGCGCCCCGCTCTTCTGATCCTAGATACTCATCTCTTAAGCAACATCTTGTGGAGCCGCTTTCTATTCGATGATTGCCCAGACTGGCTGGAAGCTGCATTGCTTGCGCGCCACTACGATCTGCATCTGCTGCTGGACCCGCGGGAGGTACCCTGGAACAGCGACGGGCAGCGCTGCCAGCCTGATATGCGAGACCGCCTGGCCTTTTATGAGGCTTGTAAAACGTGGCTGGATAACCATAAGCAAACCTATCGGTGCATCGGAGGCAACTGGGCGAATAGACAACGCCTGGCCTTGCAATATGTCACTGAGTTGCTGGAAGGTTAGCGTACCTGCATGTCTATCCAGTAAAATGATGAAATCATTTGGAGGCCCTATGCCAGACGACGATTTCTCATCATTCGCCAGTGAAATGCGAGGCGTTCGACGCTTGGTAGATGACCATGCAGACACCGGTAAACCGCGCACGGATCGTCAGCAGGTCGTCAAGCGTCGTGAAGCCGCCATACAGTCAACGGCAGCTATCAAGGTTGATGGGTTGTCTGATCAGTTCATCATCGACGTGGGGGCTGAAGACGAGCTTTACTGGGCACGTGATGGTGTTCAGGATAGCCAGATTCGTAAGCTCAAGGCCGGGCAGATTCCGTTTGACGGCAGCCTGGATTTGCATGGCATGACGGTAGAGAAAGCGCGCGCGACACTGTGGGACTTTATCGCTGAGGCAACGAAATTCGAAGTTCGCTGCGTTCGCATTACTCACGGGAAGGCAGCGCGCCTTGATGGACGACGTCCGCTCATCAAGAGTCATGTCAACACTTGGTTGCGTCAACATTCTCAGGTGCTGGGCTTTGTGTCTTGCCAACCGCGCCATGGCGGTACTGGCGCCGTCTATGTACTGCTTAAACGAACCATGCTGGAAGGTCGGGACGAATAACCTAGCTTTCCAGTCAGAATTGATTTTAATCGCCGCAGCCCCTACTCTCCTCATCCCGCATCGCTGCGGTGTCAATATCCATAGGAATTACCATGTCATTGGAACAACACTACTCCGCCATTCTTTCTCAGTTAGGCGAGGATGTTTCCCGGGAAGGCTTGCTGGATACGCCCAAACGTGCCGCCAAAGCCATGCAGTACCTGTGCAAAGGCTACAACCAGACGTTGGAAGAAGTGGTTGGAGATGCGCTGTTCACTTCAGACAATAGCGAGATGGTATTGGTCAAAAACATCGAGCTGTATTCCCTGTGCGAGCACCATATGCTGCCCTTTATCGGCAAAGCTCACGTAGCCTATATGCCAAGCGGCAAGGTGCTGGGCTTGTCCAAAGTTGCCCGCATCGTTGATATGTACGCGCGCCGCCTGCAGATTCAGGAAAACATGACCCGTGAAATTGCGGAGGCGATTCAGAAAGTCACCAACGCGGCGGGTGTCGCGGTAGTCATCGAGGCTCAACATATGTGCATGATGATGCGCGGCGTCGAGAAGCAAAACTCATCGATGGTTACTTCCGTCATGCTTGGCCAGTTCCGTAGCAACGATGCAACACGCGCCGAGTTCATGGGCCTTATTAACCGATAAGTCTGATGCTCGTGAAAAACCGGCCTGAATGGCCGGTTTTTTATTTAACCTGCATTGCGGTGTTGGGCCTGTACGTCATCAAGCCCCTTGGCCTGGATAGTCCATAACGACTCGAACAGTCCTCCACTTCGCTGCAGAACAGCCGGTGGGCCATCTTCGACAATACGCCCTTTGTCCATCACGATGACCCGATCGAACGATGCGACTGTAGACAACCGATGGGCTACTGCCAGAACAGTGCGTCCACGAACCAGGTCCGTCAGCGCCATCTGAATTTCCTTTTCCGAATGCGTGTCCAGCGCAGAGGTCGCCTCATCCAGAATCAGGATGGGGGAGCCTTTCAGAAACGCCCGCGCAATGCCCAAGCGCTGACGCTGCCCTCCTGACAAGCGAGCCCCTCGTTCGCCTACCAGTGTGTTGTACCCTTCGGGTAGCTGGCGTATGAAATGATCGCAATAGGCGTGGCAAGCTGCTTTATAGACCTCTTCATCCGTAGCATCAGGTTTTCCATAACGGATATTTTCACGGATGGAGCGATTGAAGAGAGCGATCTCTTGCGGCACCACTGCAATGGCTGCGCGCAAGCTGTCTTGGCTGACTTCATGAATAGGCTGACCATCGATAAGAATTCGACCGCTATTCACTTCATCCAGACGTTGAAGAAGGTTAATCAACGTAGACTTGCCTGCCCCGGAGGTGCCCACTAGTCCAACCTTTTGGCCTGAGGGAATGTGCAAGGACAGGTCATCAATGACTTTGGATCCGTCAGGATAGCTGAACGAAACATGCTCAAACGTGATGGAGCCTGATTTGGCATTGAGAATAGCAGCGTTTTCCGTGTCCTGAATGCCATGGGGCTGAGCAATCACCTTGAGCGTATCGGCCACCGTTCCGAACTGCTGCGCGGCATCGACCAGTGCCAGCGCCAAGTCTCTGGAGCCATGCAGAATACGGAAGGTCAGTGCACTTACCACGACGACGTCACCAGGCGTAACAGTACCTTGTCGCCACAGGTAAATAGCCCAGAGCAGCATAGAGCCAGCCATCAAGGTCAGGCATATATCGTGTAGAACTCGCGCTTTTTCAACATACATCCAGCTACGACGCTGAGCACGTGCCTCAACACCCAGTTCCTGCGCCAAGCGATCACGCTCTCGAGCCTGAGCCGAAAAAGCCTTGATAGTCCAGACATTGGAAACCATGTCTACAACCTCTCCGCCTACACGCGACGCTTGCTCGGCAAAGGCCTGATGCTTATGGCGACCACGGATGCCAAAACCCGTAATGATGCAGCCAACCAGCAGCACAAAGCCTATCAACGCCAGCGCCATTTCCCAGCGGATGGACAGCATAACGACTACCGCCCCCAGGAAATCGGTACAGGGCGGAACGATACGCCACGTCAACGCGGAAAAAATATTCGCGACGGCTGTGCTGGTCTGATTGATTCGATTGCCCAATGCGCCAGAGAAATGCTCCTTGAAGTAACGCATTGGGTGGCCGGTCAGATACTCGAACAGATCGATTCGCAGATCTACGCCTGTCCTGACAATAGTCCGACAGCCAAGCCACCCACCTCCTCGCCACAGGATGTTTTCAAGAGCAATAAGTCCGATGAAAAAACCAAAGGGGAGCCAGACATTGGCTTCCATTCGGTTGTCACTGGCCATAGCATCCACAAGAAGCTTCATGGCGTACTGAACGGCAACGGCGCAGGTGGCGCCGCCAACCATTAGGAAAAACAACCCTCCAAACGCCAAACGGCGCCGACAGACATAGCGCCATAGAAACGCGATCGGACGAGAGGGGAACGGTCGCCCCCCTGGAGAACTGGAAGTGTTGCTCATGAAGCCTGCCCTTCAGCCATCGCAGCGAACTGAGCCTGTTGACGCTCCAGCTCTTCTGCCAACGGAGAATAAATGGCTCGATGACCCTGAAGATCAGCATAACCATATAAACCGACTTCACATAGGCGCTCATCGTTCCATCCTGGATAGTCCAAGATCGGATACAGGCAAATGCCTTCGACAGGGATATCCTGAGTCATGGCATTACGAACTTCTTCACATACGTATGCCAGCCATGAAGGCCTCGCCTCACCTTCCGCTCCTGTCTCTGCAATCATGAGCGGTCGCTGGTAGCGGGCATAGACCTCAGCCAACATTCCACGCAAGGGACGATACAGTGGATCATCCCGAAAAACGGTTTTACCGCCGTTAAACCATTGATTGTCGGAATAGAAGTTGAGCCCAACGATATCAAGATATTCAGCCTTCCCACCGAGCCCCGGCCAAGCTTTTCCACACAGCATGTCCCAGGCTTCGAACTGAGACTGCCGGTAGGCTTCGGCCGCCTCGCGGTCTGCTGCTCTACCTGAGGCAGGAATCACATTGATGAGTGGGTCCGCCTGGACGAACCGAGCCTTGGGCGCAACACCACGAATGGCTTCGATGGCAGCAATCGAGGCTCGGATCAACTGATGCTTGAGTTCAGCTCCCCGCTTGACACCCTTGGGGTTGAATTGACCCGTATCACCACCACCCCATGCCCAAAAAGATATTTCATTGACTGGACAATAAAAGGGTACCTCTATGCCTTCGTCACGCATAAACGTGGCAACAGCCTTTGTGAATCGCTCAAAGCGTTCCACAAAGCCGGGATACCAAATATCGATGTCGTCAGGCCACCCATAGTGGCACAGGTCCCACACAATCTGGACACCCTCTTCCCGGGCGGCTTTGACCTGGGGAAGCAGGCTCGACCAGTCAAAAAAACCTGGCCGCGTCTCAATCAGATGCCAGCGCACACCATCACGAGCAGCCTGAATACGATGGGTACGCAAGCGCGCAAAGTCGGCTTTCGCAAAGCGATCATGCTCCGTCGCCTGGATTAAATCCAGGCGACGGTTATCGAAACGGCGGTGAGTTGAGCACTCGAACCCACCCAGGAAAAAACTGTTAAAAGTCCCAGGTACATGCATCGTAATGTGCTCCGGTCTTTATACTGCCGAGACTTCAGCAGTGTCCTCAACCACACCTTCCGATTCCGCGATACGCTTGTAGGCTGTCAATGCCTGTCCAACGACCTGGTCCATGTTGTAGTACTTGTACGTACCCAAGCGGCCCAGGAATGTCACGTTAGGAGTCGAGTTAGCCAACTCCTGATATCGCTTGTAGAGCTCGGCATTTTCCGGGCGAGGGATTGGATAATAGGGGTCGCCCTCCGCCGACGGATATTCATAGGTCACGCTGGTTTTCAAATGCTCTTGGCCGGTCAGGTGCTTGTATTCACTGATACGGGTGTATGGAACATCTTCAGAGGGATAATTGACGACTGCCACAGGTTGGAACTGCGCCGAATTGACCGTTTCGTGATGAAACTTTAGCGAGCGGTACGGCAGCTTGCCGTAGCAATAATCAAAATATTCATCGACAGGACCGGTATAGATCAGATGATCGAACTGGACTTCGTTACGGATCTCGCGGTAATCGGTGTTAAGCATGACCTTGATGTTGGGATGATTCAGCATCTTCTCAAACATACGGGTGAAGCCATGCAATGGCATGATCTGGAAGGTATCGCCGAAATAGCGATCATCCGTATTGGTACGGGTAGGAACGCGCGAAGTGACTGATTTATCCAGCTGTGAAGGATCAAGCCCCCATTGCTTGCGGGTGTAGCCACGGAAGAATTTCTCGTAAAGCTCACGGCCTACCTGATTGATGACAACATCCTCAGATGTCCGGATAGGCTCTACCGGTTCAGCCCGACCTTTCAGGAAGCTCTCGGCCTCCTCGTCTGTTTTCAGGTCAAGACCATACAGCGCATTCACCGTGGTACGGTTGATCGGGATCGGTACCAGTTGATCGTCCACATAAGCGAGCACCTTGTGCTCGTAGGTACGCCACTCGGTAAAACGGGAAAGATAGTCCACGATCCGCTGCGAGTTGGTATGAAAAATATGTGGGCCGTAGCGATGAATCAGAACCCCTGCCTCGTCATAGTGATCATAGGCGTTGCCCGCAATATGGGGCCGGCGGTCTACGATCAGGACACGCTTGTTGAGCCCTACGGCCAGACGCTCAGCCAGTACGCTCCCGGCAAATCCGGCGCCTACGATCAGATAGTCGAACCCACGTCTCTGGGATTCTTTTGAACTCGCTGCACCTGCAGACATGGCTTCCCCCTCGTTTATCGTGCGCATTTCATTTGCTCCGTCATGCCCTGCCAAGTGGCATCCCATGACATTTCACCCAGGATAGAGTCGGCCTGTTTCAAAAGCCCTTCCCGGTCCTGGGCATCTACCAGCGAAGCCTCTACGGCACGAATGAATGCTTCAGCGCTATCTGCAATACGGACGATACCCGACTCACCATAGGTGCGTACCACATCGGTAATGGGTGTCGATACGACAGGCTTACCGCCTGCCAAGTATTCGGGCGTCTTGGTAGGACTGATGAAACGTGTCGACTCGTTTAAGGCAAAAGGCATGATCGCGACGTCCCAGCCCGCAAGATAATGGGGCAGCTCGTCATATACCTTGCCGCCCAAGAGATGAATGTTGTCGAGCTTAGGCAAACTATTGGGATCTATCTTGACGACCGGACCAATCAGCACAATGTGCCAATCAGGCCGTTGACGCGCGACCTCGGCCAGCAAGTCGATATCCAGACGCTCGTCAATCACGCCATAAAACCCAAGACGCGGATGCGGAATACTGTTCTGGTCATCAGGATCAAGCTGCTCGGCGCGGACTTGAGCGAAATGAGCGATATCTACACTGCTCGGGAAAGGATGGGCGTTAGGGTGGCGCTCGCGCTTGGCCTCATACAGGCTATAACCGCCCGTAAACACCACATCGGCCTTTTCCAACAGAAGTCGTTCACGTTCCAGCATTTCCGGCGGCGCGCCTCGGAAAGCAGAAAGCTCATCCATGCAGTCATACACGGTAAGCGTAGATTTGAGGTGATGGCTGAAGGGCCAACTCATGGGAGTGTAATACCAGAGAACCGCCTCCTCAATTCCGGACTCTTCGACGTATCTGTCCAGCAGACGCTTCAATACTGCCTCAGCCGCCTCGCCCTGTACGTCCGAAGGCAGTCTGGGTACCAGACGCGTAACGCCTAGATCAGCCTCGATTTCTTCAAGCCAGGGATTGGGTTCATCCGATGGCATCGGCTCTTCAAAGAACAGTACGTTGTAGTCGCGCGCAAAGCGGGACATCAAGTGCTGAGGCCGTTGGTAGACGAAATTCCAGCGCAGATGGGAAAGACAGATCAGGGTAGGAAGGTTTTCCCTGCCTGATGCATCAAAGCCCATTTCCGTTCTGGATGACGGCTTTGACTTGCCAATCTCATATTGAAAGGGTCCAGCCCAGCTCATCGATTACTCCTTAACTCGTGTATGACCAAGTCAGGAACTCGTACAACACGAATCGAGTTCTATGCCTTTTCCCGTTGGAAAGATCCAATTCTTTCCATTTAAGAGCTAAACCCGCCGGCTACTCATTACGCCAAAACCGGCAAAAATCAGAACACCTTGCATTCGAACATCATCGAATATCAATAGAGTCACTGGGCGGTGAGACTGGTTCTGAGCAAACCCAGTTCCAACCCTTTCGTCGATACATGTTTTTTTACACTTACCTCATTCCTATAGGAACTAGTCGTCATATCACCGGGTCTGGCTTTATACATGCATATTCTTTGTGCATGGCCTGTCTTGTTTGCCGCTTCGAATAGGCCGCTGAACCTCGTTCAGCGCTTCGCTGTGTCGGCGTGCTTTGTATTACGACTAGATCAATGGAGCGTGACGATGATTCTTGTGACTGGGGGCGCGGGTTATATAGGGTCGCATGCTGTTTTGGAGCTGTTACTGTCAGGGCAAGACGTTCTCGTGTTGGATAACCTGTGCAACAGTTCACGTGTAGCATTACAACGGGTCGAGCAGCTAGCTGGCCGCAGCGTGCATTTCGTCAAAGGTGATATACGCCGACGCGCGCAGTTGGATGCTCTGTTTGCACAATATCCAATCGAGGCTGTCCTGCACTTTGCCGGGCTCAAAGCAGTAGGCGAAAGCGTAAGACACCCGTTGAGCTATTACGACAATAATGTGGGTGGCAGCCTGACGCTTTGCCAGGCAATGGCTGACGCGGGTGTTTTCAAGCTGGTGTTCAGTTCATCAGCAACCGTTTACGGCATGCCTGACACGGTTCCTATCAGCGAGCAGGCACCTACCGGTATACCAACCAATCCGTACGGGCAATCCAAGCTCATGGTTGAAAACCTGCTGCGCGATCTGGCTGCTGCAGATCCTCGCTGGTCCATTGCCCTGTTGCGCTATTTCAATCCCATAGGTGCACACGAATCCGGCATGATTGGTGAAGACCCAAGTGGCATTCCCAATAACCTTCTGCCATACATCACGCAGGTAGCCATTGGCCGTTTGGAGCGCTTGAGCATTTATGGCTCGGATTACCCTACTCCAGACGGTACCGGGATACGTGATTACATTCATGTAGTCGATCTGGCCAAAGGACATCTTTCCGCCCTGCGCAAGCTACAAAGCGTCAAGGGAGCGCACGTCTGGAACCTCGGAACCGGGCGCGGCTATTCGGTACTGGAGTTAGTAAGGGTGTTTGAAGAGGTTGCACAGATGCAGCTGCCCTATCGCTTGGCGCCTCGCCGCGAGGGGGATGTTGCGGAGTGCTGGGCCGATCCTCACAAAGCCGAACAGGAACTGGGTTGGAGAGCAGAACGCAGCCTGACGCAGATGATTGCCGATGCTTGGCGCTGGCAATCGCAGAATCCAAATGGTTATCGTGTTGCAGAGACAGTGAAGAAGTCCATCAAACAGATTCCAGCAAAGCCTATTACAGGCACTACCGGAAGCCGAATAAACACGTCTGCCAACGCCTCGGCTTGATTCTCAGATATAAAAAGGCCGCTGTAAAACAGCGACCTTTTTATTCCCGTCAATCAGTCATACATGCCCACATGCTGCGGATGGCTTGCAACACGCTGCAGCCAGGCATTGATGGCAGGGTACCGAGACAAGTCGAATCCACCCTCTGCCGCTACGTGCGTATAGGCGTAAAGCGCAATATCGGCAATGGAGTACGTATCGCCTACCAGATACGGTGTCCGGGAGAGTTGCTGCTCCATAACATCCAATGCCTTATAGCCTTCCTTAAGGCAACTTGCATGTTCGGCACGCCGCTCTTCAGGCATGTCAAGGTAAAACTGAATAAACCGCGCCACTGCTACGTAGGGCTCATGACTGTACTGCTCGAAGAATTGCCATTGCAGTACATGAGTCCGCAAACGCGGCTCCTGGGGCAGGAATGTGCTGCCTTCTGCCAGGTAGTTTAGAATGGCATTGGACTCCCATAGGTAGGAGCCATCATCCAGCTCAAGCACAGGAATCTTGCCATTGGGGTTTTTTTCAAGAAACGCTGGAGAGCGTGTCTCGCCCTTTAAGATATCTACATCAACCCATTCATAGGCAAATCCGCGCAAGGCCATCATCAGCTTGACCTTGTAGCAGTTGCCGGAACGCTGGTCTCCATAAATCCGGTACATAATGATCTCCTTTCATTACAAGGCCTGGGCGGCCTTTATGACACTGGCCAAACGGCTCAGCCCTTCATCAACACGCTCAGGTGCCACATGGCTGAAATTCAGGCGCAAGCGACCAAGGTTGCCCTCCGGGTCACTGAAGAAAGGCTCCCCAGGCATGAAGGCCACATCCTGAGCCAAAGCGGGCTCCAACAGCAAGCGTGTGTCGATTGGCTGGCGCAGTGTTAGCCAGAAAAATAGTCCCCCCTGAGGCTGATCCCAGTCTGCAAGCTCACCAAAGTGGCGAACTAACGCAGCCTGGAAGGCATCGCGACGAGCACGATAGAAATTGCGCAGCTCCTGAATATGGGCTTGATAGCGTGGCGTTCCGACCCACTGTAAGGCCTGCCACTGCCCGATACGGTTCGTATGCAGATCAGCGGCCTGCTTGAGGCGCAGCAAATAAGGATACAGATCAGGAGAGGCAATCAGATACCCCACGCGCAAACCGGGCAGTAACGTCTTGGAGACCGTACCGGTATAGATCCAGCTGGTTCTCTTCAAGCGGCTTACGATAGGCGTAGCCGGTGCATCATCAAAGATCAGCTCGCGATATGGCTCATCTTCAATCAGCGTGACGCTGAACTCATCCATCAAGGCCGCCACCTGATCACGGCAGGCTTCGGTGTAACGTACACCGGACGGGTTCTGGAAAGTAGGAATCAGATAGGCAAAGGCTGGCTTGTTGGTCTCGAGGCACTGGCGCAGCGCTTCAATATCCATGCCTTCCGCCGTCAGTGGTACTGTCAGGCAATCAGCACCGAAAAATTGAAAGCTTTGCAGCGCAGCCAGATAGCTGGGGCCTTCTAACAGCACCTGAGTATCTTGGTCGATGTAGAGTTTTGCAGCCAGATCCAATGCCTGTTGCGAACCAGCCGTAACCAGTACTTGACTGGCATCACACTCAACGCCCAAGGCTCTGGCCTGGGCAGCGATCGCTTCGCGCAGCTCCGGCTCTCCTTCGCTCGTTCCATACTGCCCCAGATTCACCGGCAGAGCATCCCATTCCACGCGCGGCAACATCTCCTGCGCAGGCAGACCACCTGCAAAGGACATCACTTCCGGACGCTGTGCCGCTGCCAGAATTTCGCGGATAAGACTGCTTTTTAGACGGGTAACGCGTTCGGAGAAAGCCATGGAAGCACCAGTAGTCAGCGGCCGGAGAATAAGTCAAACTGCTTGACCGAAACTACGCTGAACCGGATAGAAGCGTCAATATGCTTGACCTAAAAAATACCGTAGCCCAACGCCAGGCGATGCAGTCATTCTTCTTCGGCTACCAGGCATTTACCGCCAAGGCCGACGAAATGCTTTCGCGCCGCGGGTTTAGCCGCGTACACCAGCGTATTCTCTTTTTCGTGGCTGGCTCGCCAGGAATCAGCCACAAAGAGTTGCTGGAGGCTTTGGGGGTTACCAAGCAGGCCGCTAATCCGCCCGTTCGCCAGCTAATTGAAAAAGATATGCTTGTGGTGGAGTCAGACGCGGAAGACAAGCGCAAGCGCAAGCTGCGACTGACATCGCACGGTGCAAAGCTTGAGCAGCTCCTGCGGCGGGAACAAGTCAAGCTGCTACAGCGTGCCTTTGACGAAGCCGGAGAAGCCGCGGTAGAGGGATGGATGAAAATCAACCAGACGCTGGCAGGCCAGGAGCGCCAACGCGAATCGAGCCGGAAAGACGGGTCGACTTGAGCACAGCTAGCGGCTTCATTCAGACAAAGCCTGATCGACTGTACGGCTCCTTCTATAGGTGAGTGTATCGGTACGCCAGCCAACAGGCTGTTTATGCTGGAAAAAAAGGGAAGCCCAGCCATGACAGCCGAATTACTTACCGCTTTTATACTTTTTGCCTTCGTATCCTCAGCTACCCCGGGTCCCAATAACATGATGCTGCTCGCGTCAGGCGTTAACTATGGTTTCCGCCGGACACTTCCGCATATGTTCGGCATTAGCCTTGGGCATATGGTGATGGTAATCACAATGGGATTGGGTCTTGGACAATTGTTCAGCCTGTACCCCTCACTGCACATGGCCTTGAAGGTCGTGGCTACTGCATACCTGTTGTACCTGGCATGGAAAATTGCCAACGCCGCACCGCCTACGCCCAAGCAGGCTTCCGGCAAACCATTCGGTTTTTTTCAGGCAGCTGCCTTTCAATGGGTCAATCCAAAAGCCTGGGTAATGGCCATAGGCGCCGTCACTACGTATTTGCCCGTTCAAGATTTCAACAGTAACCTGCTGCTGATAGCGCTGCTGTTTGCGCTTATCAACTTGCCTAGCGTTAGCCTTTGGACGCTGTTTGGTATGGCATTACGTACACTTTTGAATAGCCCGATGCGTCTGCGTGCGTTCAACTGGACGATGGCTGCCCTGCTAGTTATTTCTCTGTACCCGATTCTGCTGTCTACCCATTGAAGACCGTACCATGACCGTATCCACCGCCTTGCGCCCTTTTGCCGACACATCGCCTTCTTCAATCGTTGCCGGTTTCGTAGCGATGCTGGTTGGCTACACCAGCTCCCTGGTGCTTATGTTCCAGGCAGGCCAGAATGCAGGGCTGAACAACGCTCAGATTTCCTCTTGGATCTGGGCGCTGTCCATCGGGATGGCGATAACCACGATCGCGCTCTCGCTGCGCTTCAGGACTCCCATCGTCATCGCATGGTCTACCCCCGGTGCTGCCCTGCTGATGACCAGCTTGCCTCAGGTCCCTTACAGCGAGGCTATTGGCGCTTTCATGTTATGCGCCCTCCTCACGGCCTTCTGCGGTATGACTGGCAGCTTCGAGCGTCTGATGCGCAAGGTTCCTGCTGCATTGGCCGCCGCGCTGCTGGCAGGCATCCTGTTTCGGATCGGCATTGAGATCTGCTCGGCTACTGAGCAGCAACCTCTGCTTGTAATAGGCATGTTCCTGACGTATTTGCTGACCAAACGGCAGGCACCCCGTTATGCCGTATTGGCTGCCCTGATGATTGGAATGATCATCGCCGCCGTCATAGGGCTGTTGCATTTCGAGCACTTTCATTTGCAATTGGCGGTGCCTGTCTGGACCACACCGTCCTTCTCCATGTCCGCCATCATCAGCATTGGTATTCCGCTATTTGTTGTTGCCATGGCTTCTCAAAACATGCCAGGCATTGCGGTTTTGCGGACCGACGGCTACCAGACACCTGCCTCCCCCCTGATATCCGTTACCGGAATAGCCTCGTTACTGTTGGCCCCATTCGGCTCCCACGGAATTAACCTGGCGGCCATCAGCGCAGCCATCTGTACAGGGCCTGAGGCCCACGAAGACTCACAAAAGCGCTACACCGCAGCACTCTGGTGCGGCTTCTTTTACGGTATAGCCGGAACGTTTGGTGCAACACTGGCAGCCCTGTTTGCAGCGCTTCCTAAAGAATTAGTGCTATCCATCGCCGCACTTGCACTGCTTGGGTCCATCATGAATGGGCTTAACAGTGCCATGAGCGACCCTAAACAACGCGAAGCCGCTCTTGTCACTTTTCTTGTAACCGCTTCAGGCATGACATTATTAGGCGTTGGGTCGGCTTTCTGGGGAGTGGTCGCAGGCCTGATCACCCAGCTAGTCCTGAATTGGAAAAAGGCTACTTGATCAACGATATAGGTAGAGCCCATACAAAAACGGCTCGCCTAGGCGAGCCGTTCGAGCACAGGTAACCGCTTAGCGTTTACCGCGATTATTACTACCAAAGCCTGGACGCTGACCTTCACGGGCTGGACCATTACGGCGCTGTGCCGGTGCGGCCCGTTCCCGGGCAGGACGCTCGCGACGTCCGTCATCACCAGAGGCATGCTCTTCACGAGTCCGTACCGGACGCTTGCGCCCACTTTCGGATGGACGCTCGGCTAATGGCGTGCCACCACGGCGGCCTTCGCCCTGCGGCTTGCCAGAGCGCTTGTCACCACGGCCGCCGCGGCCAGCCTCAACAGGCTTGCCGGACTTGCGCTGCATACGCTCAAGCTTTTCGCGAACCTTCGCGGTCACAGGAGGCAATTCAACAGGCGTCAGCCCTACTTCTGCGCTGAGAATATTGATTTCACCCTGCATCATCTCGCGCCAGCGGCCCATGGACAATTCAGCCGTCAGGAAAACCGGTCCGAAACGTACCCGCTTCAAGCGGCTGACCAGCACGCCCTGGGATTCCCACAGGCGACGAACCTCTCGGTTACGTCCTTCCATGACCACGCAATGGAACCAGTGGTTGAAACCGTCACCATTGGGAGCCTGTTGGATATCGGTAAAACGTGCAGGACCGTCTTCCAGCATGACACCTGCCTTGAGACGCTCGATCATGGCCTCATCGACTTCACCACGCACACGTACCGCGTACTCCCGGTCCATCTGATAAGAGGGATGCATCAAGCGGTTGGCCAGCTCACCGTCGGTTGTGAACAAAAGCAGGCCGGTCGTGTTGATATCCAGACGACCAATATTGATCCACCGCCCGCCTCTCAGGCGCGGCAATCGGTCAAACACCGTAGGACGCCCTTCGGGGTCATCACGGGTGCAGACTTCACCTTCAGGCTTGTTGTAAATCAGTACACGGCGAACATTTTCGGTGGCCTCTTCGCGGCGTAGCACACGCCCGTCCACAGCAATGGCATCCTGAGGCGTAACACGCTGACCCAGAGTGGCGACATTTCCGTTTACTTGAATACGGCCCTCGGCAATCCAGGCTTCCACATCACGGCGGGAACCTACACCCATACGGGACAGGACTTTCTGGAGTTTTTCCCCGACTGGGGTATGAGGAGTGTTGTCGTTCATAAGGCACCTCCCGGTGTAAGCGGCAACAAAAAGGCGCGCATCATAGCGTCACCTGGCCTTTGAGCCTAGCGACTAAATGACTCGACGTGCAGGCCTTTCGACAGAAAAGAGATGGATGGTCTGAGATGCAGACGGCCTGCATGATACAGGCCGTCGAACAAGATGACTGCCTTAATCGAGCGCAGCCAGGGCTTCGCGGCAAAGCTGCTCTATCTTTGTCCAGTCACGCGCCTTGATAGCGTCGGAAGGCAGCATCCAGCTACCTCCTACGCACATGACATTGCTTTGCTGGAAATAGGCTTTGACATTACTCGGATTGACGCCGCCCGTTGGGCAGAATCGAAGATCGCCAAAAGGACCGGCAAAGGCTTTAAGCGCGTCTATTCCACCGTAAACGTTGGCCGGGAAGAGCTTGAAGCGACGGTAACCCAGCCGATAGGCACGCATGATGTCTGAAGGCGTAGCAATACCGGGCAGTAGCGGCACATCGCTTTTAACGCCTGCCTCAAGGATTTCGTCCGTGCAGCCGGGCGTTACAATGAACTGAGCACCTGCTTCTACCGCAGCATCAAACATGTGGGTGTCCAGAACAGTACCGACACCCACCGTTAGCTCCGGGCGTTCCTTGCGCAGCAGGCGCACAGCATCCAAACCATGGGCAGAGCGAAGCGTGACTTCCAGTGTCTTGAGCCCCCCCGCTGCCATCGCGTCAGCAAAAGGCAGGACGTCAGCCGGATCGTTGATCACGATGACGGGCAGGATGCGTGCTTTCTGGCTCAGCGCATCAATGGCAGCGATCTTGTTTTGCATGTCACTCATCCTCAAGGGCACCAATAGATCTTCAGCGGCTCTCGCAGGAAGGCGCTGATAGGAGTCGCCAGCTCATCACCGGCAGTTGCAGCGGTTTGCAGAGCGGCCAACTTACTCTGGCCCTGGATGGCCAGGAACTGATTGTGAGCACCAGACAACAATGCGCGTGTCATGGTCAGGCGTTGACGAGGCACGGAAGGTGCCCACATGGGCAGGCACAAGCGCTCGCTCTGTGGATCAAGCGCATCTTCAAGCCCAGGGCTTCCGGGAAACAACGAAGCAGTATGTGCATCGTCGCCCATTCCCAGCACCAGTACATCGATAGGCTTGGGCAGATTCTGCAAGCGGTTATCAGCCTCCTGAGCAGCCGTTTCAGCGTTTTCGCCAGCGGCATAGAGGTCTACAAAAGTCGCTGCACGGGCTGCATTACGCAACAGGTGCTTGCGAATTAGCCCGCCGTTGCTATCCGGATGTTCTAAAGGCACCCAGCGCTCATCGGCGAGCGTAATCGTGACCTTCGCCCAGTCCAGCTCCTGCTCGGATAACTGTTCAAAGAACGGCACTGGGCTACGACCACCCGAAACCACCAGTGTGGCCGCCCCTTTCTGTGCAATAGCCTCACGAAGCGCAGCCGCTACAGCTTGGGTCAGCTGCTCAGCATGGGCCTCACGACCGTTCAGCTCGATGAATTCGACGCCTTGTGGCAGGTTAGATATCGCCATACCAGGATCTCCCGTCACGTGCAATGAGAGCAATGGAAGTCAGCGGGCCCCATGTGCCAGCTGCGTATGATTTCGGGGTATCGCCCATTTTTTCCCAGCCTTCCATGAGCTGGTCGCACCAGCGCCAGGCCGCCTCGATCTCGTCCTTGCGCACGAAGAGAGACTGGTTGCCCTGCATCACTTCCAGCAACAAACGCTCATACGCGTCTGGTACCCGCGCCGACTTGAAGGCCTCGGAGAAATTGAGCTGCAACGGACCGCTGCGCAGCTGCATCCCTTTACTCAAGCCTTGATCCTTGGTCATGACCTGCAGGGAAATCCCTTCGTCCGGCTGAATACGGATGATCAGTCGGTTGTTGATCAGACTCCGCTGCTCAGGCGCGAAGATGTAGTGTGGCGGTTCCTTGAAATGAATAACGATCTGCGAAAGTTTTTGCGGCATACGCTTGCCGGTACGCAAATAGAAAGGCACTCCAGACCAACGCCAGTTACGAATATCGGCGCGAATGGCCACGAATGTTTCCGTGCTGCTGCTCTCGTTGGAGTTTTCTTCCTCCAGATAGCCGGGCACCGGCTTGCCATCGCTGTAACCACTCGTGTACTGGCCCAGCACGACACGGCTGGCCAGCTGATCGGCGGTGATCGGCTCGAGCGCCTTGAGCACCTTGACCTTTTCGTCACGGATACTGTCCGCCGAGAGATCAGCCGGCGGGTCCATTGCAGTCAGGCAAAGCAGCTGCAGCAAGTGGTTCTGCACCATGTCGCGTAGCTGCCCGGCCTGATCGAAATAACCCCAGCGGCCTTCGATCCCTACTTTCTCAGCAACCGTAATCTCCACGTGGGAGATATAGTTCTGGTTCCATTGGGTCTCAAACAGACTGTTTGCAAACCGCAGAGCAATCAGATTCTGTACGGTTTCCTTACCCAGGTAATGGTCGATACGGTAGACCTGACTTTCCGGGAAGAACCGAGCCACGGAGTCGTTCACGACACGCGAAGACTCAAGGTCATGGCCGATGGGCTTTTCCATGACGACACGTGTACGGCTGCTAAGCCCTACCGCATCAAGATTCTCGCAAATCGAGCTGTATACTGAGGCGGGTGTTGCGAAATACGCAATCACCGTTTCGGAGTCACCCACGTCTTCGGCCAGTCCGGCATAGTCTTCCATGCGTCGGAAATCCATGGCACGGTAGCTTAAGCGGGCGGCGAAACGTTCCCAGACGGCTTGATTCCAGTCAGCATTCGGCACGTAATGCCGAACCCGCTCTTCAATATGAGCGAGCTGCTTGGTGCCGTCTCCTTGATCTCGAGCAAGCGCGACGATACGCGTGTCATCATGGAGGAGACCTTCGCGATCGAGTTGGTAGAGAGCCGGAAACAACTTGCGCAGAGCGAGATCGCCCAACGCGCCGAACAGGGCCAAAGTGCAAGGGAGTACGCGAACTGCTGGCATATATTCGTTCTTTTACGAAAAGTTGGTGAATGAAAGCCCAGTTTAAGTGAGCTTTCCCCTTTTACGTAGTATAAAAATCAAAAATTTAATAAAACCTTTTTGTGCAGCCTTATTCCTCTATAGCTGTACGATAAAAGGATGACAACTTTCAGGAGCATTTGATGGATCGGGCCAGCACATTGCTGCAATTGATTCAGACCCGTCTGCCGGAATTGAACCGTGCCGAACGCAAGGTAGCCGAGGTTATTCTAAACAATCCACGGCAGGCTACCCGCCTGACCATTGCCGCCCTGGCACAGGCAGCACACGTCAGCGAACCGACCGTCAACCGCTTCTGCCGATCACTGGGAATCAGCGGCTACCCTGAAATGAAGATTCAGCTGGCCCAGAGCATCGCCAGCGGCGCCGTCTACGTAAGCCAGGCGGTGGAAGCGGATGATGAGCCTGAAGCCTACTCAGAAAAAATTTTCAGTAGCACCATCGCCTCGCTCGATAATGCTCGTCAGCGCATGGATGCTCAAGTGATCAATCGAGCCGTCAATCTCCTGATTCAGGCACGGCAGATTCATTTCTTTGGCCTGGGTGCATCCGCACCCGTAGCGCTGGATGCCCAGCACAAATTCTTTCGCTTCGGTTTAGCTGTTTCGGCCCATTCAGACATTCTGATGCAGCGCATGCTTGCGTCTGTAGCGCAGATGGGCGAAGTCTTTGTCATTATTTCCTACACCGGCCGTACGCGCGAACTGGTGGATGTTGCCAAGCTGGCACGGGATAACGGGGCATCGGTTATCGGGATGACTGCTGCCAACTCTCCGCTTGCGAAGGTTTCAACACTTAGCCTTGATATTCCAGTGCCCGAAGATACTGATATCTACATGCCAATGTCGTCACGTATCGTTCAGCTGACAGTACTCGACATTCTAGCCACTGGCGTTACGCTGCGCCGCGGCGTTGATTTCCAGCCGCACCTGCGCAAAGTAAAGGAAAGTCTGGTAGCAACACGCTATCCAATGGAGCAGGAACAGGAAGAGTTGTAATCGACGAGAAAGGCTGGAGCAGTACGCTTCAGCCTGTAGCGAGGTTATTTCTTCTTGAGCTTCTTGAGACGCTTGCTGGCCTTTTCGACCACATCCTTGCGCTCTTTGTCCTTCATGGACTTCCAGCCCTTGATTTCATCGCGGCTGCGGCCGCATCCCTGACAGACTTCATCCTTGAGCTTGCATTGGCTTACGCAGGGACTCTCAACCTTACCCACAGGGCTACCTCAGCATCTGAACACAGCGAACAGTATAAACACACTGCTCGCTGCGCCCAGTACCATCTGCGGAATTAAAACACCGCTTGGACCTTCAGGCCGCCGACAACAGCATTATCGACTTCCTTGACGCCACCCGGGTTACGCATGTACTGAATATTCGGACGTAGGGTGAGCCAGTTGGTCACGTGTACGCCGTAGTACAGCTCAGCATCGTATTCGCTGTACTGCAGCGGTACGTAGCCTGGGTTGTCATAATCGTCGATACCGGTAGCAAGGTTGGCTGCACGCTGCGCATCACGCGCATCGCTGTTGGTGTGGATACGGGCCACACCGAAACCGATGTCGTCTTTTGGTCGCGCATCGAATGGCCCCTTGTACACCACACCAGCCTGGATGTAGTTGTCTACCTTGTTGGTAGCCTTGTCATGCACCGTGAAGTTGGCGAATACACTCAGACCACGAGAAGCATCACCGTTGTGCTTGGTCAGCTGCTGCTTGGCTACAACCCAGTAGCCATGCTTACTGGAATGACGGCTGGAAACACCATCCACATCATCCGCATCAGCGGTGCTGTAGTAGTAACCAAAGCGGTACTCACCCGGCAGGCTGTTCAGCGTTGACAACCATACCAGCTCAACTGGCAGGATCACACCTTTGGCACCGCTGGTATTCATCTTGAAGCCATTACCGGTTTCAAGCAGCGACGGGTTCTGCTCGTAAACCCCAACCTGGGCAAACAGCTCAGGTGTCAGGTTGTACTTGACGCGCATGGCCCACTGGCTGACCGGCCAGTTGTACCACTGATCACCTACCCAGTTACCCACCTGGGAACCACAGAACGCCAGGTTCTGGAAGTCACAGTCGAACGAGTTGAAATCTTCACCCTCGCCGAAACGACCAGCCTTGATGTCCAGACGGCCATCAAAGAACCCCTTGCTCAACCACAGCTGGGTAAGGCGCCAGGTCTGGCCGCGACCCCAGACTTCTTGTACGGAAGAATACGTACCGGAACGTGGATCACCAATATTGTCGTTGGTCAGGTTACGGCCGTCACGTGAAGTAATGGCAACCTTGAATACGGAATTCTCCCAACCCAACGTCTTGTTCATGTCGACCGCCAGGCCGAACATGTACTGGGAAGACCAACGTGCGGTGTGATCCTTGTCATATCCACCTCGCATGTTGGTAGCGCCTTCCCCGACGTACTCCAACTTGATGTCGTAACCCTTATCTAGCAGTTCAGTACGCAGGCCACCCCAATCGCCTGTCATACCACCTGCTTCAGGGTCGAAGGCATCGGCTGCATGGGCAGTGGCACTGAGTCCACCCAGTGCAGCTAACGACAACACAGCCAAGTGCCGTACGCGTTTGCCTTTATGCTTATACATTCTTCTCGGTCCTTTATAATTTTTAATGGGCTATACGCAACACACCACAGGTCCCGCGCCAATAACTGGCTAAACTTCACGGCAGAACATTAAGTACCTCGTAACAGGCTCCCATGGTGTGGTAGTCGACCTTTCCGGCCGGACTTTTTTCGTCGGAATACTTAGTATTTCGACGGTCGAGAATGCGCCACCAAGCGCCATACTCGTGATCAATGAAATGCTCCCAACTATAGTGCCAGAGCTGTTCATATTGTTTCCAATATTTACCGTTACCGGTGCGCTCGGCAAGCAAGGCTGCAGCCGCCAAGGCCTCGGCCTGAACCCAGAAGTACTTGTCTGGATCACAAACGCTGCCATCCGGAGCGAAACCGTAATATAGGCCACCATGTTCATGATCCCATGAGGTTTTCCACGCGGCATCAAACAGCTCTGCAGCACGTGGCGCCAACCATGCTTGGGGACGATGGCGCTCGAGAATCAGCAAGAGCTTGGCCCACTCGACCTGATGTCCAGGCTGGAAGCCCCAAGGGCGGAACAGGTTGGCAGGATCATCTCTGTTGTAATCCCAATCGATGCTCCAATCCTGATGGTAATGCTCCCAGATCAACCCGCCTGATACATCCTGAGCAACCTCAGCGCTTTCCTGGCTAAGTGCTGCCTGGCGCTGAGTCATGTTGAGTGCAAGCGTTTCGGCGCGGTCCAGATAGCGGGACTCTTGTGTCGCCTCATAGGCAGCCAGAAGCGCCTCGCAGGCATGCATGTTGGCATTTTGTCCACGATAGGAGGAAACCTCGGACCAGTCGGCACTGATCTCATCACAGTACAGACCGTCTTCTTCACGCCAAAAATGACGCTCGAAGGTAACCCACGCTTCAGCCAGCCATGCTCTGGCCTCCTCGACTCCTGCCATGACGCCGTGAGAGTACGCCAGGATAACGAATGCCAGACCATAGGCATGATTGGTGCCGTCTACTACTTTGTCGCCCTTCAGTAGCCAGGCGTAGCTGCCATTGGGCTGCAGATGCTTTTCCCTTAGAAAGCGAAGCCCATGCCGTGTGGCGCCCAAGTATTCAGCGTTGCCAAACTGCCGATGGGCCATTGCAAAATTGAAGACGAAACGGGTACTGGAGACAAGATGGCGCGTCTCTCGATCATAGATATCGCCATTGTCACGGAAGAACTGGAAAAACCCGCCCTGCTCGTCGATGCAGCGTGGATAGTAGAAAGCCAGCGTATGCTGGATATGATCCAGCAGAGTGTCACGTTGACGGAAGTCTGGAAAGTTCATGCGAAGTCCCTTAGGCAGGAAGTGGCGAAGTCGCCATCATGGCGCGAACGTCATCAAGCGTCGGCGCATAGGCCCCCGATTTTTGGCAAGACACCGAGGCACAGGCAGCTGCGAAAAGTAGTCGCTCTTCCAGTGATGCGCTTGAAATGATCCCTGACGCCAACCACCCCGCCATACAGGCGTCACCGGCACCTACGGTGTCCGCCACATGAATCGGAATACCAGGCTGAGTCCACTCCCCCTGGCTGGAAAGCAGCGTGATGCCCTTGGCACCCTGCGTATAGAGGATGTTGGCCTTTGGATTCATCTCCCGCAGGCGGCTCAAGCCCTGTTCAGGCGTTAATCCGGGATAGATATTTTCCAGGTCTTCGTCAGAAAGCTTGATGTCGTCTGCCAGCCTCACAAGGGTTGGAAAGATACGACGACAGTAGTCATCGCCCATCAGGTTTCGCCAGTTGGGGTCGTAGCTGATACGTTTACCTGCTGCCTTGGCCTTTTCTGCCTGTTCAAGCAGTTTGGAAGCCAACGGCTCACGGGCCAGACTGATGCAGCTGAAGTGGCAGAGTTCAGCTGCCTCGAGCCAGCCGTGCGGCAACGCATCCGGATCAAAGGCTAGATCCGCCTCCCCAGCAAAGAAATATCGGGGTGGATTGCTGGACGGTACTACTGCCACCAGCGGATCAGCTTCGACCCGCTGCAGAAAACGCATGTCCAGTCCGGACACCTGAGACTGCTCATGAATCTCATCGCCTAGAGAATCCTGGCTGATTGATCCCGCAAACGCAGCGGGTACGCCCAGACGCGCCAGCGTCCGGGCAACATTCCACGGTGCACCGCCTGGATGGCCTTGCCACTGTCCGGGTGAATGCTGGACCAGATCGGTCAAGGCCTCTCCAAAAACCACCACACGTGGCAATGTCATAACTTTCTCCTAAGCGATACGAGCACCTGAAGCAGGTTCGAATAATACGAGACGCTCTACATCAAGCTCTAGCGTTACGATTGATCCGATTTCAGGAGTGTCGACTGGCGCTACTCGACAACACACCTGGACGCCATTGACCTCGACATAAACCAGAGTGTCGGGGCCTGTTGGCTCTACGACCTGCACTCGGGCGCTGACCAATGGCAAATCGCCGATCTGACCACTGCGAATACAGATTTGCTCAGGTCGAACCCCTAAAATTGCTTCGCGACCGTCTGCCAGAGCGGTTTGAAGCATGGGTAGACCAATAGCGGTACGCTCGCCATGCCCCTGCAAACGCGCCACAGGGCGCCCGTTTTCCTGCTCCAACGCGACAGGAATGAAGTTCATTGGCGGAGAACCAATGAAGCTGGCCACGAAGAGGTTGGCGGGGTTGTTGTAGATTTCCTGGGGAGTACCAAACTGTTGAACTTCTCCCTCTTTCATAACTGCGACACGGTCGCCCAGCGTCATGGCTTCGATCTGGTCGTGAGTAACGTAGACAGTTGTAGTCTTGAGCCGCTGGTGCATTAGCTTGATCTCGGTGCGCATTTCCACACGCAACTTTGCATCAAGATTTGAGAGCGGCTCATCGAACAGGTAAAGCTTGGGGCGGCGCGCCAGTGCGCGCCCCATGGCGACACGTTGTTGTTGCCCACCGGATAGCTGCGAGGGTTTGCGCTCAAGCAGGTGCTCAATCTGCAAAAGCTTGGCGACACGGTCCACTTCCGCCGCGATCTGGTTTGCAGGTGTCTTGCGGATCTTCAATCCAAAGGCGATGTTTTCCCGCACCGTCATGGTCGGATACAACGCATAGGATTGAAATACCATGGCGATATCGCGGTCCTTGGGCTCGACCGCAGTTACATCCTCACCACCCAGCATGATGGCCCCGCTGGAAATATCTTCCAGGCCAGCGATGGCGTTCATCAGCGTAGACTTACCGCAACCGGAAGGACCAACCAGGATCAGGAACTGCCCGGTCTCGATACTGATATTGATACCTTTAAGCGCTTCCTGAGCAGCGTTGCCGTAGGTCTTGCGGACATTTTTAAGTTCTAGTGCGGCCATGATTGTTCTTATCCTTTGACGACGCCCGAGGTCAGACCACGGACGAAATACTTGCCGGCGAAGATGTAAACGAGCAGTGTCGGCAGCGCCGCAATCATCGCAGCGGCCATATCAACGTTGTATTCCTTGGCCCCAGTACTGGTATTGACGAGGTTGTTGAGCGCTACCGTAATCGGCTGCGCAGAGCCGCTGGCGAACACTACGCCAAACAGAAAGTCATTCCAGACCTGAGTGAACTGCCAGATCAGGCTTACCATCACGATAGGGGTGGAAAGCGGCAGCAGGATCTTCCAGAAGATGGTGAAGAAGCCTGCACCATCGAGACGTGCCGCCTTGATCAGGGCATCCGGAATACCGACGTAGTAGTTCCGGAAGAAAAGCGTTGTGAAGGCCAGACCGTAGATGACGTGAACCAGCACGAGTCCGGTGGTGGTATTGGCCAGACCCAGCTTGCCCAGGGTGAATGACATTGGTAACAGAATGACCTGGAACGGGATGAAGCAACCGAACAGCAGCATGCTGAACAATACGTTCGAGCCCTTGAAGCTCCACTTCGACAAGGCGTAGCCGTTAAGCGCACCGATGAAAGTCGAGATGATGACGGCAGGAACCGTGATCATGAAGGAGTTCCAGAAGTACTCGTGAACCGTACTCCAGGCCTTTATCCAGCCAATGAGTGTCCAGTCTACTGGTAACGTCAGCAGGTTACCGGTGCGCACGTCATCCGGTGTCTTAAAGCTGGTTAACAGCATGACTACCAGTGGCACGAGATAGACAGCGCAAGCCACCAGAAGCGTAGTGTGAATTGCAATGCGGTTGAAAGACCAGCGCTTGCTATGGGAAAGATCAGCCATGACGCTTGCTCCGCAGTTCGGAATAAAGGTAAGGCACCAGGATGGCAAGCACCGCGCCAAGCATCAGGACGGAGCTGGCCGCCCCCAACCCCATTTGCCCGCGTGTAAAGGTGTGTTGATACATGAAGACCGCAGGAAGGTCGGATGAGTAACCGGGTCCACCGGCGGTCATGGCCATTACCAAGTCAAAGCTCTTGATCGCAATGTGTGACAGGATCATCACGGCACTGAAAAAAACAGGTCGCAAACTGGGTAGAACGATGCGCAGATAAATCGTGGGCAGCGAGGCTCCGTCAATTTGTGCGGCACGAATGATGGCGCTATCCACGCCGCGTAAACCGGCCAGGAACATTGCCATGACAAAGCCGGAGGCCTGCCAGATCGCAGCGATCAGCAAGCAATAGATGACCCTATCCGTATCAACAAGCCAGTCAAAGCGGAAACCTTCCCATCCCCAGTCGCGCAGGAGCTTGTCCAGGCCTAACCCTGGGTTGAGCAGCCACTTCCAGGCAGTACCGGTAACGATCATCGATAGCGCCATGGGATAAAGATAAATGGTGCGGATAAAACCTTCGCGTCGGATGCGTTGATCCAGCAGGATGGCGAAGAACACGCCGATGATCAGGCAAAGCAGGATAAACATCCCGCCAAAGATGGCCAGGTTTTTACAGGCCACCAGCCAACGGTCGTTGGCCAGTAGGCGTTCAAACTGGGCAAGACCTGCAAAGTTATACACCGGCATGAAGCGGGACGTGGTCAATGAGATCACGGCCGTCCATAGCATGTAGCCGTACAGGCAAACAATCATTGCCACCGCGGTAGGGGCCAGAACCAGCTTGGGAAGCCATTTCTGGAGGCGGTCAGGCTTTCGTACAGACGTGCTGGTACCTGTGCGCATGATTTGCACTTCGCTTAAAGACATCGAAGAACTCCTGATCCAACCCGTAGGTTGGTATTTGCATCAGGACCGGGCGTCTTGCAACGCCCTGCCCTTACTGCATTACTGCATTACTGCGCCGCTTTGATGGAGGCGACCAGTTGTTCGGTCGCCTTTTTGGGGTCGGCGCTTGGATCGTTGAAGAAGTTGGTGATCACATCGAAGACAGCGCCCTGGATATAGCTGGTGTTGGCCATGCTATGCGCCAGGCTTGGCTCCGCTTTGCCCGAGTCGTTGGCTGCCTGGAAATCCTTCATGGACTGTTTGGCACAGTCATCGAACTTCGCCATGTCGATATCATTGCGAACAGGAATCGAGCCTTTGTTCAGGTTGAAGACTTCTTGGAAAGGCTTGTCGATGACAGTACGGGCCAAGTCGTCCTGGGCTTTCCTGTTTGCCTCGTCCTTGAGCTTGAACATGGCCAGGGAATCGATGTTGTAGATGAAGTCACCCTGAGTGCCCGGCATGACTACGCACAGGTAGTCCTTGCCAGCAGTCTTGTTTGCAGCCGTAAACTCGGCCTTGGCCCAGTCGCCCATAATCTGCATACCGGCCTTGCCATTGATGACCATGGCGGTAGCCAGGTTCCAGTCACGGCCCGCTGCATCTGGATCAATGTAGTTGCGAATACGCTTGAAGGTCTTGAACACTTCAACCATCTTGTCGCTGCGCAAAGTGTCTTCGTCAGTTTCGACAAATGCCTTGTGATAGTCCTCTGGCCCCATCATGGCCATGACCAGCGACTCGAAAATGGTGGTGTCCTGCCAGTTCTGACCGCCGTGGGCAATCGGAATGATACCTGCTGCCTTGAGCTTGTCTGCAGCCTCGAAGAACTCATCTAGTGTCGTTGGCACCTTGGCGCCCGCTTTCTGGAAGGCCTCAGGGTTTATCCAGAGCCAGTTGATGCGATGAACACCGGCGGGAACGGCGACGTAATCACCATCATGCTGCATGGTTTCAGCGATGCGCTTGGGCATGATGCTGTCCCATTTTCCGGCCTTGGCGATGTCGTTCAGGTTGGTAAGAAAGCCCATGTCAGCCCACTCCTGAATGTCGGGGCCTTTGAGCTGTGCTGCAGAAGGAGGATTGCCAGAAACCGCACGGGTTTTCAGAACGGTCATCGCGGCCTCACCGGCACCGCCGGCAACCGCGAAATCCTTCCAGGTATCGCCCTGCTTTTGCATCATTTGCTTGAGGGTATCGACAGCCCGAGCTTCACCACCTGAAGTCCACCAATGCAGGACTTCCACTTCGCCCGCCTGGGCGGTTAGGGGTAATTGGCTCAAGCAGGACAAAGAAACCGCGAGGGCGAGACGATTGAGTGCTTTCATGATCAGTGACCTTGTTGTTTTTATAAATCTGATCGGAGTCTAGCCAGCCCTTGGCCAGCGTGGGTAACGAAGGGAATCATTAATGTCACAATGCCGTTACATTAGGCGGCTTTTGTAGATATCGATCACAATTTGACGCCACTCGTTTCAGGACGCCTCTAGCGCGGCAACGTCAGCGTGACCCGCAGGCCCCCTTCCCGACGATTGCGCAAGACCACCTCCCCCCCATGGGCATGGGCTAAATTACGCGCAATCCCGAGCCCCAATCCGTATCCCTGCTGTTGACCTGTCAAGCGGACATGCGGTTCGAAAACCTGCTCTAAATCCTTTTCTGGCACCCCTGGGCCTTCATCATCGACATGCAGCATAAATACCTTGCCATCATCCTCCACCGTCAAATGCGCCCGATTACCGTACTTCAGCGCGTTGTCGAGTACATTGCCGATACAGCGCTTCAAGGCCAGCGGCTTGCCGGAATATAGAGCCACCGCTTTACCTTGCAACGTCGCTCGAGGCTGCTCACCGACCTGGTAAGGCTCGACGATATTGCTCAGCAGGAGATTGAGGTTTACCGACTCGATATTTTCATGAATATCGGTGTCCTTGACGCATTGCAGTGCTCCCTTGACTAGCAGATCCAGTTCGTCGAGGTCTCGATTGAAGCGCGCCTGCAATGCCTCATCCTCCAGTAACTCGGCGCGGAGCCGCAGCCGGGTGATAGGGGTCCGCAGATCATGGGAAATCGCACTGAAAAGCTGGCCCCGCTCGGCCAGGTATCGACTGATACGATCACGCATGGTGTTGAAGGCGCGTGTGACTTCCTGAATTTCACTCGCCCCGACTTCAGGAAGGGGTTGAACCTGTGCCTCCAGCGAAAGCTCACGTGCCTCTTGCGACAAACGTTTAAGCGGCCGGCTCTGCCAGTGGATGAGCAGGCCGATGAACAAGAGTAGAAAAGCGCTGCTGAACAGGATGAACCAAGCCTGCTGCAGAGGCAGGAAGGGCTCATCCAGGGTGAGATAAGGGGCTGGCATCAGTGTCCCGATGTAGACCCACTCCTCCGGACCTATTCGTATCTGGGTGACCAGAATGGGCGGATCTAGTGGTTCAAAGCTGAGAACGTAGTGCGCCCAGGAGCGCGGCAACTCATCCAGGGAAAGATTGCCATTGAACAGGCGCAGGTGCTTGGGGCTGACAAACTCCACATACATCGGCATCCCATTGCCGAGACGCTCCCGCAAGACTGACTCCACAGCATGAAGTACCGCCTGCTTGCCAGGCGAATCGGGCAGCGGCTCCATGATCAAGGGCTTTTCATTAAGCGATACGAAAAACCGTGTACCGCCCATATTACGCAACTGCTCCAGCACTACCGGACGATACGCCGGTGGTAGCAGACTGAAATAACGCACGCTGGCCGCAATGGAGTAACCAAGGCTGCGCGAAGCGTTCAGCAGACCTTCCATTCGGCTGGCACGCAAGTGCGATATCCAGAAGAGGCTGGAAACGCCCTGGGCCAGCAGAACCGCCAGCAGCGTAAGCAACAGCATTCTTCCCAACAATGAGTGCGGTACCAGCCGCTGGAGTGCCTTAAAAAACATCAGCGGTCGGGCCATGCACCTGCGCCGCCAGAAGGTAGCCACTGCCGCGTACCGTGCGAATCAGTCGAGGCGATTTCCCGGTGTCACGCAGCCGTTGACGCAAGCGGCTGACGGCCATGTCCACGATGCGGTCAAGCGGCATGACTTCACGCCCCCGCGTCGCGTTGGCAATCGTGTCACGGTCAAGTATTTGCTGGGGATGATCTAGAAACAGTTTGAGCAGAGTGAAATCAGCGCCGGACAGAATGACCTCTTCTCCGTCCTGGTGGAACAGCCTGTGCGTGACAGTATCAAGACGCCATTCATCAAACACCAATGTGTGTCCCGACTTGGCGTCACCAAAACCTGCGCGCCGGAGAAGCGCTTTGATCCGCGCCTGTAATTCCCGCGGACTGAATGGTTTTCCAATGTAATCGTCAGCGCCCAATTCAAGGCCAATCACACGATCTGCCTCATCGGAGCTGGCGGTCAGCATGATGATAGGTACTTGAGAGATGGAACCACTCAGCGCCCTGACCCAACGGCAAAGACTGAAGCCGTCCTCACCCGGCAGCATGACATCCAGTATCAGAAGATCAGCCGGCTCGGCTTTAAGCGCAGTACGAAATCCGTAGCCGTCTGCCACAGCCCGAACGCTAAATCCGGCACGGCTCAGATAAGCCTCAAGAAGCTCACGAATGTCCTGATCGTCATCGACCAGCAGGATGGATTTACCCATCGGCGTCATAGCGTTGTCCCTTGTCTTTTTTATTATTGCCCTGGTGTCGAAGCATGCACGACACCAGGGGGAACGCCAAGAGGTGAAACGCGGTATTACTGACCGTTCAGGCTTTGCTGCAAGGCAACCCCTGCGCCAAACAGGCCAGGGTATTCGGCGGTGACCAGCCAGGCAGGAATATCCTGCAGGTAGGCACTGCTCGTCTTACCCTTGTCCGCAAACGCCTTGGCAAAGGCGCCGTTCTGGAAGCGCTCGACAAATCGCGGCAGAATTCCACCGGCGATATAAACGCCACCCAACGCACCTAAGGTCAGCGCAGCATTACCTGCCACACGGCCCAGCCATACGAAGAACTGCTCCAGCACCTCGTCGGCATAGGCGTCACCGGACAGCGCCATTTCACAGATCTCGGCAGCGGTCACGCATTTCTCTTCGCGGCCATCCAGCTCACAGCTGGCCTTGTAGAGATTCACCAGGCCATTGCCGGAAATAATACGCTCCGCCGACACGTGGTTACCAAACTGGCGCTTCAGGATCTTCCAGATTTCGAACTCACGTGGCGTGCCGATCGGCAAGTCAACGTGACCGCCTTCGCTGGAAAGTACCATCCAGCGGTCATCCCCGATCGGCAGCAGACCGGCCACACCCAGGCCAGTCCCCGGCCCAATGATCAGACGTGCCCGATTGGCATGCGCCGCTCCCTCACGGACCTGAACGCAATGCGCTTTGTCCAGCTTGGCTACAGCCCAGGCCATTGAACTGAAGTCATTGATCAGAAGCAGGTGAGTCAGACCAAGCTCAGCGCAGAAACGCTCGCGGCTGATAACCCAGTGATTATTGGTAAAACGGAAGTCACCCTCGCCTACCGGCCCCGCGCAGGCGAGACATACGGAGTGGATATCGTCAAGAGCGACACCGGTACGCTTGAGGTATTCACGCACAGCATCTTCGGGACGCTCGAAATCGGCACACGCCATCACCTCGATCGCATCAAGCTGCTGGTCACGCCACAATGCGAAACGGGCATTCGTGCCCCCGATATCCCCTACCAAAGCCAAATTCATTTCAGCGCCTCCAGGCTGGATGTAAATGCACTCGCACCCTTTTCGGCGGTGCTCATTGCTTGCCGCATGAACGCAAAGAGTTCACGTCCCGTTCCAATTCCCATGCCTTGCGGGGGCGCCACCTGCTCCCGAGCATTCCACTCGGCAGGATCAACCACCACGATCAACTCTCCGGTTTGTCCATTGACACGCACCAGATCACCGTCACGTACTTTCGACAACGGACCGCCATCGGTTGCCTCAGGGCATACATGGATAGCCGCTGGCACCTTGCCGGATGCTCCAGACATACGTCCATCAGTCACCAGAGCGACCTTAAAGCCTCGATCCTGCAACACGCCCAGGTAAGGCGTCAGCTTATGTAACTCCGGCATACCAAGGGCCTTGGGTCCTTGAAAGCGGACCACCGCTACAAAATCGCGGTCCAGCTCACCCGCCTTGAAGGCATTAGCAAGCTCGGCTTGATCAGCAAATACTCTAGCAGGCGCTTCTACGATCTGGTGATCAGGCGCTACGGCAGATACCTTCATGACCCCACGGCCAAGGTTGCCATCCATCACACGCAAACCACCTTCAGGGCGGAACGGGCGCTCGACCGGACGCAGGATTTCTTCATCCAAGCTCGCCACAGGTCCTTCACGCCATGTCAATGTGCCATTCTCCAAGAATGGCTCCTGCAAGTAACGACGTAATCCATGACCCATGACGGTGTTCACATCTTCATGCAGCAAACCGGCATCCAAAAGGGTGCGAATCAGGAAATTGGTGCCACCAGCCGCATGAAAATGGTTCACATCCGCCTTGCCGTTGGGGTAAACCTGCGCCAGCGTTGGAACGACAGCCGACAGATCCGCCATATCCTGCCAGGTTAGTTCGATACCAGCCGCCTGTGCGATGGCGGGAATATGCAGGGTATGGTTGGTAGAACCACCGGTTGCATGCAAGGCCACGACCGAGTTGATAATGGCTTTTTCGTCAACGATCTCACCCAGCGGGATGAAATTACCGCTTTGCTGCGTGATACGTGTCACCTGACGCGCCGCTTCACGGGTCAGCTCGTCACGCAGAGGCGTATACGGATTCACGAAGGACGAGCCCGGCAGGTGCAGTCCCATCACTTCCATAACGACCTGATTGGTATTGGCTGTACCGTAGAAGGTGCAGGTGCCGGGACTATGGTAGGACTTCATTTCGGACTCAAGCAGCTCCTCGCGGGTTGCCTTACCCTCCGCAAAAAGCTGACGCACTCGCGCCTTTTCCTTGTTGGAAATGCCCGAAGGCATTGGACCACCTGGCACAAAAACGAATGGCAGATGACCAAAACGTAGAGAGCCAATCATCAGGCCAGGAATGATCTTGTCGCAGATGCCCAAGCACAATGCGGCATCGAACATATTGTGGGACAGTGCCACAGCGGTGGACATTGCGATGACTTCACGGCTCAGCAAGCTGAGTTCCATACCCGCTTCGCCCTGGGTTACGCCGTCACACATGGCTGGCACTCCACCGGCGAACTGACCAACGGAGCCTATTTCGCGCAGGGCATCTTTGATGATCTGGGGGAAATGTTCGTAAGGCTGGTGCGCAGACAACATGTCGTTGTAAGACGAAACGATAGCGACGTTAACCTCATCCATAAGGCGCAGACGTTGCTTGTCCGCAGGACCGCACCCGGCTACGCCGTGGGCAAAGTTGGCGCATTGCAGCTTGGCACGCTGAGGGCCTTCGCTCGCAGCTGCCCGGATCATTTCAAGGTAGCGCGTACGCGTAGGGCGGCTACGCTCAATGAGACGCTGTGTAACTTCAAGGACGCGAGGATGCATGGTTCCGATTCTCCAGGCAGGCGAAAAATTTGTTGTTTTTAAAACAAATTTGATCTGAGTGGCTATTATTCCTCTCAAAATACGCGATAGTGTAATTGTTTTTACAACAAATCCTGCCAGAACGAGGTTTCAAATATGAGCATTCGTATTGCTATCAATGGTTTCGGGCGTATCGGCCGTAATGTTCTTCGTGCGCTTTACTCCGGAAATTATCGTCAGCATATGCAGGTTGTCGCCATCAATGACTTGGGTGACGCGTCCATTAATGCCCATCTCCTGGAATTCGACAGCGTGCATGATCGTTTCAATGCTGAGATTTCCGTTGATGAGAACAGCCTGACCGTGAATGGCGACCGTATTGCGGTATCCGCCATCCGAAATCCGGCAGAGCTTCCCTGGAAAGACCTGAATGTTGACGTGGTGTTCGAATGCACCGGTCTGTTCACCAGCCGCAGCAAGGCGGCGGCTCACCTGGACGCAGGTGCTTCCAAGGTCATTATCTCCGCACCTGGTAAGGAGGTTGACGCCACAATTGTTTATGGTGTGAATGACAATATCCTGCGTCAGTCCCACCAGATCATTTCCAATGCGTCCTGCACAACCAACTGTCTGGCCCCGGTCGCTCAGGTCCTGAACCGTGAGTTGGGTATCGAGCATGGTCTGATGACCACAATCCATGCCTATACCAATGACCAGAACCTGTCGGATGTCTATCATTCCGACCCCTTCCGTGCCCGCTCGGCTACTCAGTCGATGATTCCAACCAAGACCGGTGCGGCTGAAGCCGTGGGTCTGGTGCTGCCAGAGCTGGTCGGTAAGTTCAGCGGCATGGCTGTACGTGTGCCGACTATCAACGTGTCGCTGGTCGACCTGACAATTCAGGTTTCCAAGACAGCAGATGCCAAGACAATCAATGCCTTCATGAAAGCGGCCAGCGAAGCCTCGCCGGTATTGGGTTATAACGACCGTCCACTGGTGTCGATCGACTTCAACCATAACCCGCTGTCCTCAATCTTCGATGCCAACCACACCAAGGTCACCGGCAATTTGGTGAAGGTCATGGCTTGGTACGACAACGAGTGGGGATTCTCCAACCGTATGCTCGATACCTGTCAGGCACTGGTAAACGCTCCGGCGTAACACAGAACCTGACACAGACGAATCGGCCGGATCATCTCCGGCCGATTTTCATTATAGCGGCTATTGCCTCATTGCTCTTCCCGATCCTCTCCCATCGGATCGATGGCCTCTTCCAGACGCAGATCGTTAAAGTCGATCTTGAGTCCGGTCTCCATGACATCCAGCTCCGCCAGTAATGTCCGAAAACTGGTCTCCTCTGCCGGCTTGGCTGTTGTTTCGGCAGGCTCCGGTGACATGACTGACACATCTTCTGCTGCCAGCGCGTGATCGTCGAGAACAGGTTCTGGATCGAACTCCATCTCCCGAATAGCGGCCAGCGTTGGCAACTCATCCAGGCTTTTCAGGTTGAAATAATCCAGAAACGCTCTGGTAGTGGCAAACATGGCCGGGCGGCCCGGCACATCACGATAGCCAACCACGCGAATCCATTCGCGCTCAAGCAATGTCTTGACGATCTGGCTGTTGACTGCAACACCACGCACCTCTTCGATTTCACCACGGGTGATTGGCTGCCGGTAGGCAATCAGCGCCAAGGTTTCCAGAAGCGCTCGCGAATAACGTGGCGGACGCTCATCCCAAAGACGACCGACCCAGGTTGAATACCGCTCCTTGACCTGCAAGCGATAACCGCTGGCCACTTCCTTGAGCTCAAAACCACGCTTCTTGCACGAGCCGGCCAGCACAGCGAGTCCATCGCGTAACTGCTTGGGCTCGGGCCGCTCATAGTCATCGAAGAGTTCCGCGAGGCGTTCCAGCGTCAGCGGTTTACCCGCAGCCAGCAGTATTGCTTCGAGCAAAGGCGCAAGTTCTTTAGGGTCAGAAACATTCATGGAGCGCATCTTAAATAGGTTGTTGCCAGAGCAGAAGCCACCCTGAAGAATTTCCGATGATCTTATCCTGATGTCCATATTTGTGTGGCACTTGTCATTGCAGACAGACACAGCGCGCAGCACACTTGATTGATCAGTCCTGAGTATGAACCATGAGTGCCGTCCGCATTGTTGCCAGCCTTCTCTATCCAGACGTAATGAGCCTAGATGTAACCGGGCCATTGCAGGTTTTTGCGTCTGCCAATGTTGAACGGCAGCGACAAGGGCTGCCTCCGGCTTATCAGATAAGTCTTCTGGCTAATCAGCCCGGCCCAATCATGACCTCATCTGGCATTCAGATCGTGGCGGATCAATCCTGGCGTGACATGCCTGCGGAGCAGCTCGATACCCTACTGATTCCTGGCGGTATTGGCGTCGAGCAGCAATGTCGACATACCGAACTGCTGGACTGGCTGCAACAGAGCCAGCCTCGCCTGCGTCGCCTGGGGTCCGTTTGCTCCGGCGCCCTAATCCTGGCTGAGGCAGGACTGCTGAAGGGCCGACGCGCCACGACACACTGGGCTGACCTGGAAGCGTTGCAGCGTTACACCGCTATACAAGTCGAGGGAGACCGCTTACATACCTACGATCCTGGCGGGCAGGACGGTTATGCCGATGTCTTTACTTCCGCCGGTGTTACGGCAGGCATTGACCTTGCGCTGGCCCTGATTGAAGCGGACTTGGATCGACCTACAGCATTAAGCGTAGCGCGCAGACTCGTCATGTTTTTACGTCGTCCCGGTGGTCAGGCACAGTTCAGCGCCTGTCTTTCGCCGGAGCCCAGCCGAACTCCTCGTTTGGCCGCATTGTTGGACTGGATACCCGCGCACTTGGGGGAAGATCTTTCCATCGAGCGTCTGGCAGAGCAGGTCAACATGACGCCTCGCACCTTGTCGCGTGCATTTGGCAGGGAGTTGGGCATCACTCCGGGACGCTATGTAGAACAGGTTCGCCTGGAGACCGCCAGAGCACTTCTACATGATGCACAAGCCTCAATCAGCACCGTTGCTCGCCTCTGTGGCTTCGGCCACCCGGAAAGCCTTCGCCGGACGTTTCAGAAACACTTGTCAGTCAGCCCGCAGGCGTATAGCGCCCGATTCGGTGACCCCATACGAGGACTTGATCATGCTTGAGCTACGCCCTAACTGTGAATGCTGTGATCAAGACCTACCACCTGACACAAGCGACGCATTCATTTGCTCTTTCGAGTGCACATTCTGCAAGACATGCGCCTTGAGTCACCTGCATGGCTGCTGCCCCAACTGTGGAGGTGAGCTGGTCAGAAGACCGGTTAGACCGGCACAAAAACTAGAGCGCTTTCCTGCCAGCCTGAACAGAAAGATACAGCCCTGCCGATAACCATGCAGGCTTTCTGATGGACACGCTCTTAAGATCCATACCTAGTACATCAACGCTATCGCCGCCTCAAGCGGAGCGGATTTGAGCGGCAAGGTAGCGCAGAACGCAGCATTCAGGATTCGCCAGCGCTTGGTTGAATTTGCGGCTCGCACTATGGTGCCCGCGAAGAAAATGTTGCCTTCACTAACGGCTATGTAGCATATGGGAACAGCAGCCGGCCTTCGAAAAGTTGATCCGCAGGGGCTATATCGGTCAGATATCTCTCGAAATTCCTACAATAACGGATACCCCCCTGATTTCCGCATCAAGCCGGTGGAAGATCGAGCCCGAGGGCAACCGTATCTCACTCCTACGCCGTAGGCGAGCCGCCCTTCATACGAGGCATTGCTGTCTGGTACAAATTAAAGGACGCCGTTGCCAGCCTAGCGGATTACCGGATTCACCCAAATGTTGATGCCCTCCCCACTCGAGTATGTACTGTAGGACATGAAACTGACGAAACGCCTGGAGCAGGCCGAGGCCTGCACCACGGCAAACCCCGCCACTGAGCAGGTAAGTGCATGAAAGAAAAGACGGGCTGGTTAGCCGAGCTGGCCACTTTTGAATCCCAGGGCATTCCGTGCGTGTTGGTCACCGTTGTTGAAGAGAAAGGCTCAACGCCGCGTACTACAGGGACAAAAATGATAGTCACTGCCGATAGTTTACGTCTGACGATTGGCAGCGGTCACCTCAAGTACAAGGCCATCGAGATTGCGCGGCAGATGCTCAAGGAAGGAATACGCGAGCCGCGCATCGAACGGTTTACGCTGGGTGAAAGTCAGGAACCATGCGGCACGGAAGCCACAGAATTGCTGTTTGACCCCATGGGCCAGCACACGGTGCACGTCGCCGTGTTTGGTAATGGACATGTGGCGCGTGCCCTAGGGTTTGTCTGAAAAGTCGGCACGCATGCATCGTTCGATACAGGCCAGCGTTACCATGGCCTTGAAGCTGCTAGCCAGCTTGTCAAAGCGAGTACAGAGCCGACGCTTTTCCTTTAACCAACTGAACAGCCGCTCGATCACGTTACGCTGTTGATACTTAGGCCTATCAAACAGGCGAGGCAGACCTGGCAGGGACTTGCGGTGCATCGTGCGCTGGGCAATCACCGGCTGCATACCGAAGCGGTCGCAATAGCGGCGCACCCCTTCACTATCGTAGCCCTTGTCCGCGATCACTGTCCGGCAACGCTTGCGTGGTCTGCCCTGAGAGCCAGGAAGACGCACCTGATCCAGTAACGGAATAAAGTTGCGCGAATCGGCCTGCTGACCAGGCGAGAGGGTAAAGCTCAGCGGATAACCATTGGTATCGCAAAGCAGGTGAATCTTGGTACCTAACCCACCCCGGCTGCGTCCCAAGCAATGATCTACAGGTTCGTCCGGGCCCCTTTTTTTCCGCCTCCTGCCGCGGCACGGGTAGTTCGAATGGTCGTAGAGTCCACCATCCAGGTATCCAGATCGATAAAGCCATCTTGGCGAAGCTGCAGATGCAGACGAGTCAATACGTGCTCAAACGTTCCGTCGTCCCGCCATTGGCGAAAACGCTGATAGACCGTTTTCCAAGGGCCATAGCGTTCGGGTAGATCACGCCGTTTAGCGCCGGAGCAAAGGATCCAGAAGATACCATTGAGCATCTGTCGATCATCCCGGCGAGGACGGCCCATGGTCTGGGGAGGAGAAACGATGTCTTCAATCAATGCCCAGCGCTGACTCGAAAGCTCGTAGCGACCTGTCATGTCTGCCTCCGCTTGCCACAACGGCATTAGGCTAACAAACGCGACTTTTCAGACAAACCCTAGTACCACTACTAGCCAGCCTGCCATGCGAGATACGCTGGATCGACTCACGTGTTCGGGAGTTTCCAGACACTCTTCCTAGGGGAGTTACCAAAATCGTCACGGACGAACCTCTGGATGAAGTAGACGCCATGCCAGGCGGCACCTACTTTATCGTCATGACGCATAATCATCCGTTAGACCTTGAGCTGACCGAGCGCATCCTGACCCGTAACGATTTTGGCTATTACGGACTGATAGGCTCTAAAACCAAGTGGGTGAAGTTTCAGCATCACCTTGCAGCCAAGGGTTTTACAACCGAACAGATCGGTCGCGTACGTTGCCCTCTGGGAATCCCGCAGATTAAAGGTAAACTTCCTGCGGAAATTGCGATCTCTGTAGCGGGAGAAGTTATCGCGACCTATAGCGCACAGGCTACGCTACAAGAAGCCTCTCCACTGCGTCTCGTTCAGCCGACACATAACCATTCCTAATAATGTCGCGCGGGTTTGAATTGTCGACCTTGCAGTGGTTGATCGTGCGCGACAGGTTGCATGCTTGACCTGTCTACCGTTAACACACTGGATGATTAAGAAGGGATATGACTACTCAAGCCTACCGTGCCGCTCTGCTCCACTGCGTTGCCGATCCGAATGATGTCGGCATTGAGGCTGCCTGTGAGTTCGTTGAAGACGGATTGCTGGTCGTAACTGATGGTCGCATCGATGCAATGGGAAACGCAGCCACGCTGTTGCCCGTACTGCCCGAAGGAACCGAGGTCATTGAGCACCCGGATGCGCTGATTACACCAGGCTTTATCGACACGCACATCCATTACCCACAGACAGGAATCATCGCGTCCTATGGCGAGCAGTTGCTGGACTGGTTAAACAACTACACCTTCCCGGCCGAGGGAGCGTTTGCTGACTCAGCCAAAGCGGCGGAAGTCGCCGATATTTTCCTCAAGGAGCTGTTACGTAACGGCACCACAACTGCTCTGGTGTTTGGCACTGTACACAAGCAGTCTGTAGAGGCATTCTTCGAAGCGGCTGAAAAGCTCAATTTGCGCATGATCGCCGGCAAGGTCCTGATGGATCGAAATGCTCCCGACTTTCTGGTAGATACGCCAGAGTCCGGCTATGCAGACAGCAAGGAGCTGATCGAGCGCTGGCATGGCAAAGGCCGCCTGCACTATGCCGTGACACCGCGCTTTGCACCAACGAGCACGCCAGAGCAGCTAACGCTTGCAGGCCAGTTGCTTGGGGAATATCCGGATATCTACCTGCACACGCACCTTTCCGAAAACATCAAGGAGATCGAATGGGTAAAGTCGCTTTTCCCCGAGCGCAGCGGTTATCTTGATGTCTACGATCATTATCAGCTGCTAGGTAAACGATCGGTGTTTGCACACGGTGTACACCTTTGCGATGAAGAATGTGCCCGCTTGAGTGAGACTGGATCAGCCGTAGCCTTCTGCCCTACTTCGAATCTATTCCTGGGTAGCGGCCTTTTCAAACTGCCACAACTTGAGCAGTATAAGGTGAACGTTGGCCTGGGCACGGACGTTGGTGCCGGCACAAGTTTCTCGATGCTGCAGACGGTCAACGAGGCGTACAAGGTTATGCAGTTGCAAGGCAAAAAACTGCACCCGTTCAAGGCCTTTTACCTTGCTACGCTAGGCGGAGCTCGTGCATTACGCCTGGAGGATAGGATTGGTAGCTTCGCTCAGGGTAACGACGCAGACTTCGTGGTGCTCGACTACCACGCAACACCTCTGCTGAGTTATCGCCTGAAGCAGGCCAAGTCGCTGGAAGAAAAACTGTTTGCCTTGATGATGCTGGGTGATGATCGAACCGTTAAGGAAACCTACGCCATGGGCGTGAAGGTTCATCAGCGCTAAGGCGCCAATGAAAAGGCCGGCTAGAAAGCCGGCCTTTTGTTAAGGGCAAATAGTTATTCACCTACGATCAGCAGCGGGTTGAATCCGCTTCGATCAAATTGCCCTTCTTCTGCAAGCTTCATATCCAGCATCAGGCTAGCCAGATCATCCGCCATTGGTTCCGCTCCCAAATTGAACTCTTTGGTTACAATCTTGAGATAGCTGTTGCAGTCGCTACATGTTTCCGCCTGCGCAGCCACCGGCACTTTGCCTTGCTCATCTTCGAGGCTCAGGTACTTCACCGTACGGCCTTCCCCGCACACGCTGCACTTGCTGCGCTCCAGATGCCATTCAGTCGAACACAGACCACAGTGCAAGTAGCGTACGCCACTGCGGTCTCGATCAGCATGAATGATACTGGCAACAGGAGCCGACCCGCAGCATGGACAAATCGTTCGTGCATTACCGGATGGCCTTCTGGGTGGCGAAGATAGACACTGCGTAAGACGAACCCAGGCGATCTGCAATGCTGCCGAGATAAAAGGAAGCAAGGCACGATGCTCTACAGGGCCTGGACGGCCATCCAGAATATCGTCCGCTAGTGCTTCCCTTGTCTCATGGTCCAGATGACGCAGTGCAGTCAAAAGCTCACGCTGCTTATCGGCCACGTGGAGCTCAAGCGTATCAAGCAATGCGTTCAGCTCAGCCTGCCAATCAATGTCACGACGCAAAGCATTGATTCCAAGCGGCGGCATACCATGCTCCAGCGCCAGCGTGAAAGCGCTTGGATCAGGTAGCCAACTGGCTTCATGCTCGTTCAAGACAATGTCCTGCGCCTTGACGAGCTGCGACATGAACAGCAAGAACCCGCTGAGCGGCTCGACTTTCTCAGAAAGCTCCTTGAGCCGTCGCGCCCGCATGGCAAATACCTGCTTTTTAGGCAGTACAACGGGAGCCGGATCCATGATCCCCGTCGGCGAGGTCCCATATTGGTGAGTGGCAGTGGCTGTCACGGCGTCCCCTTCGTTGGCATATGATGCTCATTGACCGCACCCGAACGCGAGCCGGTTCTTTCCTTTTCTTTGCGCTCCTGCTCCACAATATCATCGTACCAGAGGCGATGATGATGCTTGGCCCAGGCACGGCTAACCCGTCCCTGCGTCATCGCTCGGAAGGAGCCTTTCACCCAGATCGCCGAGTAGACGTGAATGATCAGCGTGATGATCGCAACAAAGGCGACATAGGCGTGTACCAGACTGGAGAGTCGCAACCATTCACGCGGAAAATATTCCGCGAAATAAGGCCGCCAGATAACGATACCCGAGATCAACAGCAACGGCACACTCATGACCATTAGCCAGTACACCAGCTTCTGACCGGGATTGTTGATGCCGATCGGTGGCGCCAGTTCGTCCCGGTTACTGAGTACATCACCAATGTGCTTCATCCACTCGATATCATGACGCTTGAACAAGTTGACCTTGAAAAAGCGTATGGCCATGACCACGAAACAGAGTGCCATGATCACCCCGATAAAGGGGTGAACCATGCGCGTCATTGTCGGACCGCCAAACAGGGCGGTCAGGTCAAAAAAGAAGGGGTGAAAGAACGCCAGACCGCTGAGCACCAGACATACGAATGTAATCGCGATGACCCAATGGTTCAGACGGCTAAACGTGCTGTACCGCAGAATGCCTTTCTCGCTGCTTGAAGGGGTCATTTGCGATCCTCCTCTAGGGCCTCGTGACGAATCTCCTCATCCGGCGTGTCTTCCGGCTCCTCCTTGGGGCCCTTCATCACGTAGTGCGCAAAGCCTGCCAGGGCAGTCAAACCAATCATCGCGGACATGATGGGCTTGGTAATGCCCTTCCACAGCCCTACCAGCGGACTGATCTGCGGATCGCTCGGCAGATTACTATAGAGCTCTGGTTTGTCGGCATGCTGCAACACATACATGACATGGGTACCGCCCACACCCGGTGGATCGTACAGACCAGCATTGGCGTAACCACGATCATTGAGCTGGCCTACCCGCATCAAGGCATGCTCGGTCATGTCCTCCTTGGTACCAAACATGATCGCGCCAGTTGGGCAGGTTTTAACGCAGGCAGGCTCTAGGCCGTGATAGACACGGTCCGAGCACAATGTGCATTTATAGGCCTTTTGATCCTTCTTGGAGATACGCGGAATATTGAATGGGCAGCCTGATACGCAGTAACCACAACCGATGCAATGCTCGGAGTTGAAGTCCACGATGCCGTTGGCGTATTGCACAATCGCCCCGGGTGCCGGACAGGCCTTCATGCAACCAGGCTCTGCACAGTGCATGCAGTTGTCCTTACGGATCAACCACTCCAGATTGCCCTGCTCGTTCACATACTCATTGAATCGCATGACCTGGAAGGTAGTAGGGCTAAGGTCTGCCGGATTATTGTAGCTACCATCGCAATGACCGATCTCATCACGCAGATCGTTCCACTCCGAACACGCTACCTGACAAGCCTTACACCCGATGCACCGGGAAACGTCGATCAGCTTGGCGACCTTCTCCACCCCACCGTCACGTGTGTGCGGCGAGGCTTCGGTGGTCGCGGACCGGGCGACGATGTTTTGAAAGTTGACTTGATCGCCTCTCATGATTATCGCGTCCTCATACCTTCTCGACGTTCACTAGGAACGACTTGAACTCAGGCGTCTGCGTGTTGGCATCGCCCACCACTGGAGTCAGGGTATTGGTCAGGAAACCTTTCCTGGCCACGCCTTTGAAGCCCCAGTGAATAGGAATACCGATCTGGTGCACCGTGCGTCCCTCCACTTGAAGCTTATGGATACGCTTGGTAACCACCGCAATGGCACGGATGAAGCCACGTTTTGACGTAACCTTTACCGTATCACCAGCCTTGATACCGAGTTCACCTGCCAGATCTTCGCCAATCTCCACAAACTTCTCCGGCTGCGCGATGGCATTGAGTCGTGCATGAGTCGTCCAGAAGTGGAAATGCTCAGTAATCCGGTAAGTTGTCGCGGCGTAAGGGAAGTCCTTGCTGGTGCCCAATTGCTCACGATCTTTTACAAAGATACGGGCAGCAGGGTTGTTCTTGGCTGCAGGGTTATCAGGATGCATCGGGTTGTAATCGAGCGGCGACTCGAAAGGCTCATAATGCTCAGGGAACGGCCCCTCCGCCATCATGCTGCCACCAAAGAAATGCGCAACGCCTTCCTGGTTGAGAATGAACGGACTGGCACCAGCCTCCGGCGGCGATGTCCACGGGAAGTCCGGAATATCCGGTCCTGCCCATCGCTCACCATTCCACCAGATCAATCGCTTTTCAGGTGCCCAAGAGGTCCCATCAGGACGCGCGCTTGCACGGTTATACAAAATGCGTCGATTGAGAGGCCACGACCAGGCCCATCCCAATGTAATACCGACATTGTAAGGATCAGCGTTATCGCGTCTATCCATCATATTGCCGGCACGAGTCCAGCAGCCAGAGTAAATCCAGCAGCCACAGGCTGTACGACCATCATCCGTCAGATAACCAAAGTCATCCAGCAGATCGCCCTTCTTATGGGTAATAGTCTTGCCATCAGCGCTCGGCAGATCAGCCAACGCGCGACCGTTGTACTCCTGAGCAATATCCTCTGGATTAGGCTCCTCGGGATTGCTATAGGGCCAGGTCAGATTAAGGATTGGATCAGGAAACGCTCCACCTTCGTCACGGTACATCTGCTGCAGGCGATGGAAAATACCTGCCATGATGGCCACATCCGGACGTGATTCACCAGGTGGTGGTGCCGCACGCCAGTGCCACTGCAACCAACGACAGCTGTTGACGATGGAGCCATTTTCTTCGGCGAAACAGGTCGTGGGTAGACGGAAGACTTCAGTCTGAATCTTTGACGAGTCTACATCATTGTACTCGCCATGGTTTTTCCAGAACTCGGTCGTCTCGATATCCAGAGGATCCATGACTACTAGGAACTTGAGCTTGGAGAGTGCTTCCACGTTCTTGTTCTTGTTCGGGAACGAAGCCAGGAAGTTGAAGCCTTGCGCCAGGTAGCCTGTTATCTCGCCATTGTGCATACGCTCAAGGGTATGCATAACGTCATACAACGGTTCTGTGAGCTTGGGCAGCCAGTCATAACACCAGTTGTTTTCTGCCGTGGCTGCATCGCCATACCATGACTTCATAAGGCTGACATGGAAGCGCTTGAAGTATTTCCAATAAGACACCTGCCCTGGACGTAACGGCTGCTTGGCACGCCGCTCGATATAACCGTCAAAATCCTGCTCTTCATGAGAAGGCAGACGGATATAGCCAGGAAGCTGGTTTGAGAGCAGACCCAAATCGGTCAGGCCCTGAATGTTGGAGTGCCCACGCAAGGCATTAACCCCACCACCCAGCATGCCGATGTTACCCAGGAGTAACTGCACCATACTGCCGGCACGAATCATCTGCGCGCCAACAGAATGCTGTGTCCAACCCAGCGCGTAGAGAATGGTCATGGTTTTGTCTTCGGCAGCCGTCTCGGCAATCATGTCCCAGACTTTCTGGACTTGATCACGTGGCATACCGCAGACGCTTTCAACCTTCTCGATGGTGTAGCGGCTGTAGTGCTTACGCATCAGCTGATAAACGCAGCGGGGATGCTGTAGGGTTGGGTCTTCCTTCACCATACCCTTTTCATCGAACTCGTAACTCCAGCTCGACTTGTCATAAGCACGGATATCGTCCTGCTTATAGCCGGAGAACAAGCCATCATGAAAGTCGAAATCCTCTTTTACGATGATTGCGACGTCTGTATAGGCCTTGACGTACTCATGGTTGATCTTGTCAGTGGTCAACAAATAGTTGATCAGACCACCCAACCACACGATGTCAGTGCCTGTCCGAATGGAGGCATGGTAATCCGCCACGGCGCCCGTACGGGTGAAGCGCGGATCGATTGAAATGAGTTTGGCGTTGTTCTTTTCCTTTGCCTCGATTACCCAGCGAAAGCCTACAGGATGCGCCTCAGCCGAGTTGCCGCCCATGGAAAGGATCAGATTGGCATTGCGGATATCAGTCCAAGAATTCGTCATCGCACCGCGACCGTAAGTTGGGGCAAGACCTGCCACCGTCGGTCCGTGTCAAACGCGTGCTTGGTTATCCATTACAACAACACCAAGACTCCGTGCGATTTTCTGCGTAAGGTAAGCCGTCTCATTCGAGGTAGCAGACGCTGCGAGAAAGCCTGTTGTAGTCCAGTGGTTGACCAGATGACCATGCTGATCACGGGTCACAAAATTCTTGTCCCGGTCATCCTTCAAATGACGCGCAATGCGGTCCAACGCCTCATTCCAGCTGATGCGTTTCCATTCGTTGGAACCCGGTTCGCGAACGGAGGGATGAGAAAGGCGAGATTCACTCTTGACGAAGTCGAGTGCGCCAGCACCACGAGGACACAGGGAGCCGCGACTGACCGGATGATCCGGATCGCCCTCAATGTGGTAAATATCCTCAACGGTATTGATGCTGTTATCGCCTCGGCTATAAATCAGCATGCCGCATCCTACGGAACAGTAGGTGCAGGTGTTTCGAGTTACCTTGGCTGCAGCAAGTTTGAAATAACGGATGGACGCCATAGCAGGTTCAGGCGCAAAGCCCAACATTGCCATACTCGACGTTGCCACCCCGGTCGCGCTTAATTTTAAGAAGTTTCTTCGCGATACACGGATCGACATGGGGGTTACTCCAGGCACAACTTTCACGGATCAACCCTTCGGCCCCAAGATATTCGCAATTGTTCCCCAAAAAGTTCCAATACCTTACGAAAGGTTACAAAGGATAAATATATAAATAGGCATGTCTTGGCTCTCTACTGTACGCGTTGCGCTGCTAAAAGGACTGTCTGCTGCCCGGTACACGTTGTGTTCCATTGCTGTTTACCTATGCCGACAATGCGCCAGATCGGTATCCACACAGTACAACGCCGGAGCGATATCGGCACTTGGAGAGCCGTGCGCAGTGTGCAGTACATGGGCTGTTAATCGCCCCATGACCAGCCTCTTGAAATGGCATTGAATCAGGCAATGCGTGATGAGCCAGAGCAAACTAGGAAGCCAGCCGTTTGTCCCGCTCAGACAAGCCTTTTCTGATCGTAGTCACGTCTGCGGGTGATACGCCTGGTCCTGACCCTATTAGGACCTTCCTTACCAACGAAGAGCAAGGCATCAGTTGTCACCAAGGAGTCTTGCATTACTCTATGCGAGCACTCGTGGATATCGAAGACTTTCCAATTGTTGACCAAAGCGGCACAGCCAATCGACAACCCGCGACTGGCCGTCATCAGGTCCACATACCGCTTGGTTATACTGATAGCTTTAGCCAGTGATCGCGACATGCAAAAACTCAGATGGATGCTGTTTGGCTCAGGGCTAACCCTGGTAGTGCTGGGCCTCTTCCTGTGGTTTGACAATGAGCAGATGTCTCCATTGATACAATCCACTAACACGCCCTCACCTATCAAAAATCCAGGCAGCCTTTACGCCACTGTACAATCGCAACAGAGGTTACCTACCGCTACAGGTGAGTTCGCTCAGGTAGAAGGCATCATTCACGAACGCTGTACGGTCTGTCATTCCAGTCAACCCACCAGCCCCTTGTTTAGTGAGGCATCGGCTGCGGTTCTATTGGATACGCCTGATCAGATCCGGCAAATGGCCCCGCGAATCAAGCAGCAAGCCATAGATTCCAATGCCATGCCTTTAGGCAATGTCACGCAGATGACCCAGTCCGAGCGAGACCTCATAGGACGCTGGATTTCAACGCTTAATGGCGGCCGCTGAAGCTATCAGACATTTTCCAGCCCTCGACGCAACTGCTTCTTAAGCAAACGGGCACTGTCCAGGCAAACAAGCAGTACGGCAATCCAGATCGGTCCGTATGTCCAGAGTTGGGAAGAGACAAATGCTTCGTCCAGCAGCAGGATCGCGACAAACACAAGCAGGGCCGGCTCGATGTAGCTTAGGATACCAAACAGTCCCATTGGCAACAGTCGGCTTGCAGCCATCATGGCGCCAAAGGCCACCGCGCTTAACAAGCCAAGCCCCGGTAGAAGGATCCACAAGCTCGGCGCCACCTGCAGAGCCGAGGCAGGACTAAAGAAATAGAGCAGCACGATAGCCAAAGGCGCCATGCACAGCATTTCTAGAATAAAGCCGGACAGCGCATCAATTTTCATCCAGCGCCGCAACATGAAATAAGGTGGATAACCCAGAGCCGACACCAGCGTAACCCAGGAAAACGCCCCGGTAGCCCACCACTCATGAATGACGCCGATCAAGGCGAAGACTACAGCGACCCGATATAACGGTCTCATCTCTTCGCCGTAAAACATGCGGCCGACTATGACCATCACCAGAGGCAACAGGAAATAGCCCAGTGTTATATCCAGGGTATGCCCTGTCATCGTTGCCCAGACAAATACCCCCCATTGCGACCCAACCAGTAAGGTGCTGCCTATTAGAGCCAAAATCAGCCGAGGCTCACGAAGCAATCGAGCAAGCGCCTGTCGCAGCATGGCGCCCTGTCGTGTCAGTACCAGAAGCAGCAATACCATGGGAATCGACCAGAGAATGCGTTGCGTCAGCACCTGAACACCGTCCAATGGCTCCAGATAATTGAAGTACACCGGCATCACAGCGAACAGTACAGAAGAAAGCACCGACAGCGCCATACCCCGGCCAGATAGAGTCATGCGAATGCCCTGCGTCCCAAACGATTAATCATCAAAGAGGCCACGATAACCCCACCACCCAATAGCAACCGAACAAGATCCACATCTCGATTCCAGATAAGGATATTCACGATTAGACCGGCAGGTACATGCAGTTCGTTCAAAATTGCCAGTGTTCCGCCGTTGACCCGGGTTGAGCCGATCGTCCACCAGTACATGCCCAGCGCCGTGGCAAACAGTCCCATCCAGATCAGTACGCCCCACTGTACGGCTGTTTGGGGCATACGCTCCAGGTTGCCAAACAATAGAAATGACGGCAGCGCAATCAGTAATGCGCCTAGGAAAAAGTATCCAAAACGGTGATACAGCGGGATATCCGAGGGATGACGCTGTACCAGGTACTTACACAATACCTGTCCTGCCGCGAAGGTCAGATTGGCCAGCTGCAACAACAGAAATCCTGACAGATACTCACCTTCGAACCGCTCCAAGCGAATCACGACGGCCCCTAGAACCGCCACCACAGCGGCGACCAATGACCACGGATTGAAGCGGCGACACACCACATCATCCAAAAGCGTCACATAAATAGGCGTCAGTACGGTAAAAAGGAGTACTTCCGGTACCGTCAGAACTGCAAAGCTTCGGTATAGGCACAGGTATGTAATGCCGAATTGAAAGGCACCCGCCACCATCAAGCCTGCAATGAAGCGCGGCGCAACACCTCGCCACTGAGTAAACGGCAGAAACACAGCGGCGGCCAGCAATACTCTGATCAATACAGCAAAATCACTGTCGACCTTACCGGCCAGGTATTCCCCTATCAAGCTGAAGGAAAACGCCCAAAGTACAGTGACAGACAACAGATACGGCATAACGACCACTCAGCAAAAGGTGCGCGACAGTACCGCGCTTTTTAGCATCAGAAAAGTCTTCACCTCTTGATACCGAATCCACGAGACCCCAGGAATAACCAATGCCCAGACGAAAAAAAGCCTCCCGAAGGAGGCTCAATCCAAAGGTAAACGCCTGAACTTAGAGTGCTTCGGCCAATTGAGCCTTCGCCAGTTCCAGTCCCTTGGCCATTGCTTCTGGCCCCATCGCAACGCCCTCTACATGGATAAACGTCACATCAGTAATGCCAATGAAGCCCAGCACCTGCCGCAGGTAAGGCTCCTGATGATCAAAGGTATTTGCAGGACTTCCGGTGTAAACACCACCGCGCGCCGTCAGAATATATGCGCGCTTGCCTTCAAGAAGCCCTTGGGGCCCCTGCTCAGTGTACTTGAACGTCACACCTGCACGTAGTACATGATCCAGCCAGGCCTTCAGGGTACTAGGGATAGCAAAGTTGTACATGGGTGCGGCCAGTACGAGAACATCGGCTGCCAACAGCTCTTGGGTCAGCTCGTTCGAACGTGCAAGAGCTGCTTTTTGTGCCTCGGAATGTGTCTCGGCTGGGGTCATCCAACCTGCCAGAAGGTTTTCATCCAGGTGAGGAATAACATCAACGGCAACATCCCGTACCGAGATTTTGCCTTCTGGATGTTTATGCTGCCACGCTTCGATGAACTCAGCGGTAATCTGACGAGAAATCGAACCTTCTTTACGAGCACTGCTTTCAATCACGAGAACCTGAGACATTATGCTGGCGTCCTTTGTAATGGGAGAATGAGCACAGCTTAATAACAATTAAGTTGATATAAAAACGGAATTTATAGCTAATACCAATCAACTTTATTGATATAACAATGACTTATCATGGCGTTTACGCTGCCCGATTCGCTAAGGAATAGGTATGAAGGCTCCTCGAGTTACGCTAGACCAATGGCGCACCTTACAGTCAGTGGTTGACCACGGCGGTTTCGCACAAGCTGCCGAGGTGCTACATCGCTCTCAGTCATCCATCAGTTATACCGTTGCGCGCATGCAGGAGCAGCTGGGCGTTCCGCTGCTACGTATCGAGGGGCGCAAGGCGGTACTGACAGAAGCCGGAGACGTCTTGCTAAGGCGCTCACGCCAACTGGTTAAACAGGCCAGCCAGCTGGAAGAGCTTGCCCACCATATGGAGCAAGGCTGGGAAGCAGAGGTACGCCTGGTAGTCGATGCAGCCTACCCTACTTCCCGTTTGGTCAGCGCACTGACCGAATTCATGCCACAAAGCCGTGGATGCCGGGTTCGCCTGAGGGAAGAGGTACTGTCTGGTGTAGAAGAAGCCTTACTTGAAGGCATGGCCGATCTTGCTATCAGCGGTCTGAATATTGCGGCTCACCTAGGCGCAGGCTTGGGTACAGTCGAATTCGTCGCAGTCGCCCATCCAGATCATCATCTGCATCGACTGCAGCGTGAGCTGACGTTTCAGGACCTTGAGGCTCAGATGCAGATTGTCATACGAGATTCCGGTCGCACCCAACCACGAGACGCTGGCTGGCTGGGCGCGGAACAGCGCTGGACCGTTGGGAGCCTTGCTACAGCCGCCACCTTTGTCCGCAATGGGCTGGGGTTCGCCTGGCTACCTCGTCATTCTATCGAGCGCGAAATCAATGAAGGTACGCTAAAACCTCTTTCGCTGAGCCAAGGAGGTAACCGCTTCCATCCTTTTTATATGTATCAGAGTCGAGAGCGCCCGCTCGGTCCTGCCTCTCAGATACTGGTTGAATTGATCAAGAAACAAGGTACAGGGCATGGCCAGTCTTGATAAGTGCCATGCAAACCGCGCTACGCTCATACATAACCAACCCTAACCCCAAAAGGAGCGCTTATGCTCAAAGCTTTCTTTACTGCCGCCACGCTTGTGCTGGCTTCTTCTGCCTGGGCTGCCGAAAATCCTCATGTCGTGCTGACCACCAACCAGGGCGAAATTGAACTGGAACTGGATGCACAAAAAGCGCCTGTCAGCGTACAGAATTTTCTTTCTTACGTAGATTCAGGTTTTTACAAAGGCACCATCTTCCATCGCGTCATTCCAGGCTTCATGATCCAGGGCGGCGGATTTACCCAGGACATGCAGCAAAAAGACACACAAGCCCCTATTCACAATGAAGCGGACAATGGGCTTAAAAACACACGCGGTACCGTATCCATGGCACGCACCGCAGCGGTCAATTCGGCAACCAGCCAGTTTTTCATCAACGTCTCAGACAATGCCTTTCTTGATCATGGCCAGCGGGATTTTGGTTATGCCGTCTTCGCAAAAGTTACTCGCGGCATGGACGTAGTAGATAAGATCGCCGGTGTCTCGACTGTTAGCAAAGGCATGTTCCAGAACGTTCCACGCGAACCGATTTTGATCCTCGCGGCCAAAAAATCATAAGCCTGCTTCCGATTAAAGTGTGACTGCTTATTCTGCTGACAGGCAGTCACACGCCTCTGAGGATCAGGCTTAAGACAGCGCGGCTTCCTGCCGCATACACTGAACGGCAACGAGAGCGCATATGGTTTTTCGCCTGTTTGAAACTATTATTGATCCCTTCAAGCCTGCCTCCGACGAAACACCTCCCAGCAACGTGATGCGGTTCTACATCCACTACCTTAAACAGGCCTGGCCTGCTTTTCTCTTTCTATTGGTAGTGGGCCTGGTAGGTTCCCTTATCGAGGTCGCACTCTTCAGCTTCCTGGGTCGAATCGTCGACTTGGCACAGAGTTCTGCTAACAGCACGGTTTTCTTTCAGGAGCATGGCCATGAACTAGTCTGGATGGCAGTCGTTACACTCTTGTTGCGTCCACTTTTTATCAGCCTGCATGACCTGCTGGTCCATCAAACCATTACTCCTAGCCTGACTACACTGATTCGTTGGCAAAATCATCGCTATGTCTTGAAGCAGAGCCTCAGCTTCTTCCATAACGATTTTGCAGGTCGTATTGCCAACCGTATTATGCAAACCGGAGCATCGCTACGGGACTCCGCTGTCCAGGCAGTGGATGCCATCTGGCATGTACTTATCTATGCCGGCAGCGCCCTGGTTCTTTTTGCCCAGGCTGACGTCTGGCTTATGGTTCCCCTGATTATTTGGATCATCGCGTACATCCTTACCCTCTGGTACTTCGTACCCAAGACCAAGGAGCGATCCGTCATCTCGTCCGAAGCACGCTCAAAACTGTCCGGACGGATTGTTGATGGCTACACAAACATCATGACGCTCAAACTCTTTGCTCATACTCGGCAAGAGGAAGACTACGCTCATGAAGCCATGGCAGAACAAACAGAACAAGCTCGCTATGCGTCACGTCTGATTACCGCTATGGGTGTCACTATTTCCCTGTTGAATGGCTTCCTGATCGCCGGAACGACGGGACTTGCCCTGTGGCTTTGGCATAAAGGTCTTATCTCAATCGGAGCGATCGCTCTTTCTACAGGACTTGTCATCCGTATCAACAACATGTCCGGCTGGATCATGTGGGTAGTCAATGGCATCTTCGAAAACATTGGTATGGTTCAGGATGGCCTGGAAACTATTTCCCGCCCCCGCACCGTCATTGATCAAAGCAGTGCCAAACCACTTGAGATTGAGCGAGGCGGAATCCGCTTTCAAGAGATTGCCTTTCACTATGGCAAAACCCGTGGCGTTATCGAAAACCTTAATCTGGACGTAAAGCCCGGAGAGAAAATAGGCCTTGTCGGACCCTCTGGCGCAGGGAAATCCACGCTGGTTAACGTCCTGCTTCGCCTGTATGACTTGGAAAAAGGGCAAATCTTGATTGATGGCCAGGATATTGCTCACGTCACTCAGGAAAGCCTTCGCAGCAACATAGGTGTTGTAACTCAAGACACATCACTACTGCATCGCTCGATTCGCGAGAACCTGACGTATGGCCGACCCAATGCAACAGACGAAGAAATTCAAGCAGCCGTACATAAGGCTAGAGCAGATGAATTCATTCCATTACTGACTGATGCGCAAGGACGAACCGGGCTCGATGCGCAAGTAGGCGAGCGCGGGGTCAAGTTGTCCGGCGGGCAACGCCAGCGTATTGCGATTGCACGCACCCTACTCAAGGACGCGCCTATTCTTCTGCTGGATGAGGCAACATCAGCACTGGACTCAGAGGTCGAGGCTGCCATTCAGGAAAGTCTCGAAACGCTTATGAAAGGCAAGACTGTGATAGCCATCGCTCACCGTCTCTCTACCATCGCACGTATGGACCGACTTGTTGTGATGGATAAAGGCCAGATCGTTGAAATTGGCTCCCATGAAGAATTGATTGCTCAAGGAGGGTTATATGCCCGTCTATGGCATCACCAGACGGGCGGATTCGTAGGAGAAAGCTGAGGCTATTTCAAAAGAGCTGTTTGGCAATATTGGTCAAGCAGCTTTTTTTGGTTTTCAATATCCAAGCCAGGATAGAAACCCTGAATCTTCTGAAAACCACCAAACCACCATTGCTTTTCAGTCACACACTCATAAACAGGGCATTGCTCGCTACGGGCGGCACAGTCCTGGTAGTACGTAAGCATTTGGCTTTTGTCAGCGCTGCCTTGAAAACTTCCCTTGCGGTCCCTCAAGGAAAAGAAGTCAATAAAGGCTGGACCGCTGTAATGTCTGACCTGCACTTCAAGCGCGGATGGGTAAAAAATCACCAGCAATACGTTAAAAAGCAGCCACATGATCAGCGCTGTAACGGGTACAGGCAGTCGTGCGCGATAACGCCCTCCCGCCTTTATGAAAGCAGCAGTGACTGCAGTTGTAAGTGCCAAGGCGAACAATAACGATGTCAGGCCATTGACAACATACCCACGTGTACCCGCCTCCAGTCCATTGGGTAGCGACATTGAGTCATAACCAATATGTATCAGCTCCCATCCGAGCTGATTACCAAGTACAGCGAGCATTACCAGCACTGCAGCAATTCCAATAAGCACCCAAAAAGTGAGCTTGGTTGGCGACTCCGTTGATACGTTCTTTGCCACGGGATCCCTCATACATGATTAAAGCCGCGAGCCTGCCTTGCTTGCTATCACAGCGCAACGACTTTCAGCGAGCACCGAATGCCCATAATTGTTAATCAAAAAAAATGCTTGATTAGAAACCGCTTTTGCTTCAACCAAGAGCATCTTCACAGGTTGCTTCTCCCTCTATTCACGCCTCTACAGCCCGCTCGTATTCGTCTAACATGAACCATGTGATCTTCAGGTACACCTTACCGATAAGCGCAGTCAGTCGGCGAAGTGGGATATAAAACATGAGAAGTCGAAAAAATTATGACGAAACTGTTAAACTCCGCGCCTATCAGAACCGCATGTCGCGGTAGTTCGAGCTGATCACGTGGAAATTTTTAAAGAATTCACCTTCGAAGCAGCCCATTTCCTACCTAATGTTCCAGAAGGACATAAGTGTGGGCGCCTACATGGGCACTCCTTCAAAGTAGCCATCTATCTTGAAGGGCCGGTTGATCCCCACACAGGCTGGCTACGGGATTTTGCTGATATCAAAGCGATCTTCAAGCCCATCTATGAGAGACTCGATCACTACTATCTGAACGATATTCAGGGTTTAGAGAACCCGACCAGTGAAAATCTGGCAATCTGGATTTGGCGTGAACTGAAACCACAGTTACCCGAACTCTCTCGGGTCCGTGTTCACGAGACCTGCACAAGCGGCTGCGAATACCGCGGCGACTGAATATTACCCATTTATTACACAAAGGGTCAGTTGTCTGGCTGCTTTCTGACATAATTGCTGCCTTTCAACTGTCGATGAAACGATATGTTCGATCTTTTCAGCGGGCTAGATGTCTGGGTAGGCATTAGTCTGGTTCTTGCCTTGGCTTTCGTGCTGACATTTGAATTCATTAACGGTTTTCATGACACCGCAAATGCTGTCGCAACCGTCATTTACACCAAGGCAATGCCGCCTCATTTAGCGGTTATGTTCTCAGGTATATTCAATTTCTTAGGCGTTCTGTTTGGTGGTGTTGGTGTTGCCTATGCCATTGTTCACCTCTTGCCAGTCGATCTACTCATTAATGTGAATACAGGCCATGGCCTCGCCATGGTCTTTTCGCTTTTGGCTGCTGCCATTACCTGGAACCTAGGCACTTGGTATTTCGGTATACCAGCCTCTAGCTCTCACACTCTGATTGGCTCAATTTTGGGTGTTGGCCTTACTAACTCCCTTATCACAGGTATCCCCTTAAGCGAGGGCGTTAACTGGCAGAAAGTAATTGATATCGGCCTTTCGCTTATTGCCTCTCCAATAGCGGGTTTTGTACTGGCAGGCGCTATTCTTATAGGTCTAAAGCGCTGGCGCCCCCGTTCCAAAATGCATAAGACACCTGAGCAACGCCGCGAAATAGACTCAAAAAAGCATCCACCTTTCTGGAACCGTTTGATGCTAGTCATCTCGGCCATGGGTATGAGCTTCGTGCACGGCTCCAATGACGGCCAAAAAGGGATTGGCCTCATCATGCTGGTACTCATAGGCATCGTGCCAGGTAAGTTCGTCTTGGATCTGACTAGCACCACCTATCAGATTGAACGCACCCGTGATGCGGCTATTCACTTGGGTCAGTTCTACGAGCGTCAATCGAGTGTTCTGAAGGAGTACTTGGATTACACAACTGGCAATCGGGATCTTCCTGAAGAGTTCAGCTGTGAAACTAGGCTTACAATCCCTACACTTAATGCGTTGTTAAGCAATCTGAATGGTGTGACCGACTATCGCGCCATGACCGTGGATCAGCGGACCCAAGTACGCCGCTATTTGCTTTGCCTGGACGATTCCGCAAAGAAAATTAGCAAGCTTCCCGTTCTGGAAGGCCGCGATGTTGAAGACCTGAACAGGCTGCGTAAAGACCTTACCAGCACAACAGAATATGCTCCGTACTGGGTGATCATCGCAGTAGCATTGGCTCTAGGGATCGGAACCATGGTCGGTTGGAAGCGAGTGGTACTGACAGTAGGTGAAAAGATAGGCCGGCAAGGAATGACTTATGCACAAGGTGTCAGCGCGCAGTTTACTGCCGTAATCGCCATCGGCGCCGCGAACATTTATAGTCTGCCCGTATCCACTACACACGTTCTATCTTCTGGTGTAGCAGGCACAATGATCGCCAACCGCAGCGGTCTGCAGGGCGGTACGGTACGTAATATTCTATTAGCTTGGGTACTAACTCTACCCGCCTCGATGCTGCTTTCAGCTGCCCTTTTCTGGTTGTCCAACCAGTTTATTGGGTAAGATCTTAGCTTGGTAGCTAACTAGCTATGATTGCTAGTTAGCTACTCGCCTCAGGCGACTACTCGTCGAATTCTTGTAGAAGCTCTAAACATCTCTTGCTTTAGCGAGTCTGTATAGGTATAGCCCCTTTAAGGGATATCAATACGCTTGAGCAGTATGGTGACGCCATGAGCCCAGCAGCCTATATAGTATTATTGATTATCGGATGGCTCGCATTAGCCGGTACGATGTTATGGGCAATGCTTAGAATAAGCCGATCTCCACGGCATCATAGACATTCGCACTCTGAAACAGACAAGCCGGTTACAGTAAACCCCACTGGCTCGGAACCTCCGCAGCATCTTTTAAACCTATCTCATAAGGCTCGCTCCTTCCACGCCTGAGCGGCTAATAAAAACCGACCTATTAAGGTCGGTTTTATTTATCTCTTCGCTATATCGAGCTGATCAACAAGGGCACTACTTCCGTACTGCTTTCGAACTCTCGTTCAATCATCTTTTTCAAAGTCAATAACGAATCCTGAGAAGCTGGCTTTTCAAAAAGTTTACGTGAGAAGTGATAAGGCCATTTAGCCAAGCGGCTAATTGCTCAGCAATTGTCTCCTTAGCATCACCTTTGACTTGAAAGGCAAAGCCAGGAACTTCCCCAATAACAAAACCAGAACCAATAGCAGCAAACATAAATCCACCTCACTCAATGCTTGTATCTAGTTGAGTGAGCAAGCGAGAGGGAGTTCGTGACTGTTTATCGGGAAAGAGCTTTTTCCTGAAAAGAAGAGGCCTAGCCTCAGTAAGCAGACAGGCGCAAGCAAATAAGCAGCTCTTGTAGGCCACGCAGGAAAAGCAGCCTATCTCTTTTATTTCTGCTGCAAAAGCAAAACCCCCGGGCGGTTAGGCCTGGGGGTTTTGGGTATAGGTGCTTGACGATGACCTACTCTCACATGGGGAAACCCCACACTACCATCGGCGATGCATCGTTTCACTTCTGAGTTCGGAAAGGGATCAGGTGGTTCCAACGCTCTATGGTCGTCAAGCAATTCGGGTGGGGAACCGGTGTCTAGTCGTTTCCCCGAATGGGTATGTGATTGGTATTTTGCGGTTCAACCAAGCTTTCGGCTGGTCTTTACCAAACAACAGATTGTTTGGGTGTTATATGGTCAAGCCTCACGGGCAATTAGTATCGGTTAGCTCAACGCCTCACAGCGCTTACACACCCGACCTATCAACGTTGTAGTCTTCAACGGCCCTTCAGGAAGCTCAAGGCTCCAGTGAGATCTCATCTTGAGGCAAGTTTCCCGCTTAGATGCTTTCAGCGGTTATCTTTTCCGAACATAGCTACCCGGCAATGCCACTGGCGTGACAACCGGAACACCAGAGGTTCGTCCACTCCGGTCCTCTCGTACTAGGAGCAGCCCCTCTCAAATCTCAAACGTCCACGGCAGATAGGGACCGAACTGTCTCACGACGTTCTAAACCCAGCTCGCGTACCACTTTAAATGGCGAACAGCCATACCCTTGGGACCGGCTTCAGCCCCAGGATGTGATGAGCCGACATCGAGGTGCCAAACACCGCCGTCGATATGAACTCTTGGGCGGTATCAGCCTGTTATCCCCGGAGTACCTTTTATCCGTTGAGCGATGGCCCTTCCATACAGAACCACCGGATCACTAAGACCTACTTTCGTACCTGCTCGACGTGTCTGTCTCGCAGTCAAGCGCGCTTTTGCCTTTATACTCTGCGACCGATTTCCGACCGGTCTGAGCGCACCTTCGTACTCCTCCGTTACTCTTTAGGAGGAGACCGCCCCAGTCAAACTGCCCACCATACACTGTCCTCGATCCGGATAACGGACCAGAGTTAGAACCTCAAGCATGCCAGGGTGGTATTTCAAGGATGGCTCCACGAGAACTGGCGTCCTCGCTTCAAAGCCTCCCACCTATCCTACACAAGCAGGCTCAAAGTCCAGTGCAAAGCTACAGTAAAGGTTCACGGGGTCTTTCCGTCTAGCCGCGGATACACTGCATCTTCACAGCGATTTCAATTTCACTGAGTCTCGGGTGGAGACAGCGCCGCCATCGTTACGCCATTCGTGCAGGTCGGAACTTACCCGACAAGGAATTTCGCTACCTTAGGACCGTTATAGTTACGGCCGCCGTTTACCGGGGCTTCGATCAAGAGCTTCGCTTGCGCTAACCCCATCAATTAACCTTCCGGCACCGGGCAGGCGTCACACCCTATACGTCCACTTTCGTGTTTGCAGAGTGCTGTGTTTTTAATAAACAGTCGCAGCGGCCTGGTATCTTCGACCGGCATGGGCTTACGGAGCAAGTCCTTCACCCTCACCGGCGCACCTTCTCCCGAAGTTACGGTGCCATTTTGCCTAGTTCCTTCACCCGAGTTCTCTCAAGCGCCTTGGTATTCTCTACCCGACCACCTGTGTCGGTTTGGGGTACGATTTCTAATTACCTGAAGCTTAGAGGCTTTTCCTGGAAGCATGGCATCAACCACTTCCTCTTCATAAGAAGAGTCGTCATCAGCTCTCGGCCTTAACTGTCCGGATTTACCTAAACAGTCAGCCTACCGCCTTAAACTTGGACAACCAACGCCAAGCTGGCCTAGCCTTCTCCGTCCCCCCATCGCAGTAATTAGAAGTACAGGAATATTAACCTGTTTCCCATCGACTACGCCTTTCAGCCTCGCCTTAGGGGTCGACTCACCCTGCGTCGATTAACGTTGCGCAGGAACCCTTGGTCTTTCGGCGTGCGAGTTTTTCACTCGCATTGTCGTTACTCATGTCAGCATTCGCACTTCTGATACCTCCAGCAAGCTTCTCAACTCACCTTCACAGGCTTACAGAACGCTCCTCTACCGCTCATCTTGCGATGAACCCGTAGCTTCGGTGTGTAGTTTGAGCCCCGTTACATCTTCCGCGCAGGCCGACTCGACTAGTGAGCTATTACGCTTTCTTTAAAGGGTGGCTGCTTCTAAGCCAACCTCCTAGCTGTCTAAGCCTTCCCACATCGTTTACCACTTAACTACAACTTTGGGACCTTAGCTGACGGTCTGGGTTGTTTCCCTTTTCACGACGGACGTTAGCACCCGCCGTGTGTCTCCCATGCTTGCACTTCTGGGTATTCGGAGTTTGCATCGGTTTGGTAAGTCGGGATGACCCCCTAGCCGAAACAGTGCTCTACCCCCCAGAGTGATACATGAGGCGCTACCTAAATAGCTTTCGAGGAGAACCAGCTATCTCCGAGCTTGATTAGCCTTTCACTCCGATCCACAAGTCATCCCCTGCCTTTTCAACGGAAGTGGGTTCGGTCCTCCAGTCAGTGTTACCTAACCTTCAACCTGCTCATGGATAGATCGCCCGGTTTCGGGTCTATACCCAGCGACTAAAACGCCCTATTAAGACTCGCTTTCGCTACGCCTTCCCTATACGGTTAAGCTTGCCACTGAATATAAGTCGCTGACCCATTATACAAAAGGTACGCAGTCACCCAACAAAGTAGGCTCCCACTGCTTGTACGCATACGGTTTCAGGTTCTATTTCACTCCCCTCTCCGGGGTTCTTTTCGCCTTTCCCTCACGGTACTGGTTCACTATCGGTCAGTCAGTAGTATTTAGCCTTGGAGGATGGTCCCCCCATATTCAGACAACGTTTCACGTGCGCCGTCCTACTCGATTTCACTCAAAAGATCCTTTCACCTACGGGGCTATCACCCACTATGGCCGCACTTTCCAGAGCGTTCGGTTAAAATCAATTGAGCTTAAGGGCTAGTCCCCGTTCGCTCGCCACTACTTAGGGAATCTCGGTTGATTTCTTTTCCTCAGGGTACTTAGATGTTTCAGTTCCCCTGGTTCGCCTCTCACACCTATGGATTCAGTGTGAGATACCTGACTTATGTCAGGTGGGTTCCCCCATTCAGAGATCTCCGGATCACAGTCTATTTGCCGACTCCCCGAAGCTTATCGCAGGCTATCACGTCTTTCATCGCCTCTGACTGCCAAGGCATCCACCGTATGCGCTTATTCACTTGACCATATAACCCCAAAGAATCTGAAGTTATGTCTGGTTTGGAACACGACATTCGCCGAAAACTTGCGCTTGAACTCGCAAATTTACCTTGACCACATAGTCTGCAGTGAAACAGCCTATGTGTTCGTACTTCTATCACATACCCAAATTTTTAAAGAACAGTCTGAAAACAAAGTTCAGAAGTCAATGCTCCGACCCAACCCTTAGGGGGGGGGGTAAGCACTCAGTTCTGAGCTTTAACGCGGTGTTAGATGGTGGAGCCAAGGAGGATCGAACTCCTGACCTCCTGCGTGCAAAGCAG
>NZ_KI517368.1:0-55595 GCF_000478505.2 Pseudomonas sp. HPB0071
CTGGCGTCTGAGCACGCACTTGATCGCGAGTAATTGAAATGGACAATCCGATTGTTCTCTGGCTTTGTGCCATCTGGATGGGATTATGTATCGTAAAGGCACATGATCAGGTTCAGGAGCCTGACCCTGTAATTGCATTGGAGCAACAATATTGACTGGTGGTGAGACTCAAGCCACACAAAGGGCTTCGCATAATATATCTTATGTTAAATAGAGTATGTGCCTCGATCAGTTCAGCCTTTACCGTATTGGCGTGCCCGATCTGACGCATTAACACCAAGCCGAACAGCGACATCACGATAATGAGGCTGGCGACAATGATGGCTGAGCGTTGCGTATCACCGGTCCAGTCCGACAAGAGCTCTTTCTTGCTCATTGCCACCATTACCAACAAGGAATATCTATCTATCAGCTGGTAGCCATACAGGCGCTCAACCCCATCAATTACCGCTTTGATAGTCACGATGCCGGAAGGCGCCTGAGCCAATGCTGTGGTAATGACGTAGCTCTGGGCAAGGTGTTTGCCCACCAGATATTCGTCTTTGAAGGGGCGTCGACTCAGAATCGTGCCGTCCGGCATCGCCAGCACAATGGCACCTGAAGGCCCTAACTCGATGTGCCTATAGAAATCAAGGAAATACTCCATCCTGACTGTAGCCAGCACTACACCCGCAAAACGCCCTTGTTTGTCGGTAACACGCCGGGATATCGGAATAATCCAGTTACCTGTAGAGCGGGAGTGAATGGCACGGCTAATGAAGGGGTCTTCAGTTGTGTTCTGATTGTGAAATCTAAAGTAGCCTCGGTCTGAGTTCTGGCCTTTCCATAGCGTTTCACCTAAAGAGGTTGCCCTCCAATTGCCCTGCTCGTCAAAAACGAACAGGCCCTCGACCTGCTCTAGGGAGCCCGCATATTTCTCAAGCAGCGTATGCAGCGCGTCTGGTTTAAACGATATCTCATTACCCTGCTCCAGCAAGTGCTGAAGGCTCATGAGCGCTACATCCACTTCCTGGAACGAGTCCTCAGCATGTTGGGCCAACGCGCGAGTCAGGTTGAGCGTTGTGCTCTCGGACTGCTGCAGTTGAACGTCTCGCGCATGCCAGCTTTGCCAGAAATCAAACCCTACCAAGGACACAAACACCAGGCCCAGAAAGGCCATCGTTAGCGTTTCCAGAGGTAGGCGTTTGAGTTTCTTCGAAACCATTGAATCAGGATGAGACATAAACCTACCTTAGGGCATGGACTGCAACGAGGGCTTACAAACGCCCTTCCATAAAGGGCGCATTTATTACATTCCGTTGCGTTACCTAGCCGAAACGTAGGGCAGAACGATGTCTGTTAATCAGCATCATCCTGCCGGTCGATCAGACTTTGAACCGGCGAACCATCCCGCTTAGGTCTCCAGCCAGGCGAGAAAGCTCTTGGCTGGCTGTATGGGTCTGTTCTGCACCCGCGGACGTCTGGATAGACAGATCACGAATACGAACCAGATTACGATCCACCTCTCGGGCCACCTGTGCCTGCTCTTCAGCAGCGCTGGCAATGACCAGGTTACGCTCATCGATACCGTTAACCGCATCGTTGATTGTGCCTAGTGCATGACTTGCCGCCTCAGCCTGCTCCTGGGTTTGCCTGGCCTGATCCGCACTGGTCAGCAAGGCGTCTACGGTATGAGTAGTCCCCTGCTGAATGCTACCAATCATGGCCTCGATTTCGCGGGTAGAATCACTGGTCCGGTGTGCCAGTGAGCGTACCTCATCTGCTACAACAGCAAACCCGCGACCCGCGTCCCCTGCTCTGGCCGCCTCGATTGCAGCGTTCAGCGCCAGCAGGTTGGTCTGCTCCGCTACGGACCGGATGACATCCAGCACCTGGCTGATGTTGCGTGTCTGTTCGGCCAGCTGACGTGCCTGCTCAGAAGCGCTCAGAACGTTGTCCGTCAGGACACCAATAGCACTGAGGGTATCGTTAAGCTGACGCTGCCCTTGGCGCGCGGTTTCGGCTGCTGCCTTGGAGGCGACTGACGTCGACGTCGCGTTACCCGCTACTTCTTCAACGGCCTGGCTCATCTCGGTGACTGCAGTAGCTGCCATCTCAATTTCGCTGTTCTGCTGTTGCAGTCCCTGCGTACTTTCGCTCATGACTGCGCTCATTTCTTCAGTCGCAGCAGCCAGCTGCTCAGCCGACCGGTTGATCTGCTCAAGCGTATCGCGCAGATTGCCCTGCATTTTTCCCATAGCCTTGAGCAGCTGAGCGGCCTCATCTGTACCGGTTGTTTCCAGCCGGTGGGTTAGGTCACCCGACGCGATGGCCTCCGCGGCCTGCACAGCTTCGCGAATAGGCTTGGACAGACTCAAGGTCAGACGCCAGGCGAGCAGGATTGTAAGGCCCAGGGCGCAGCCGATAACTGTCAGGGTAATGGATACGGAGTTGCTATACACTGCCTGTGCATCTTCGCCAAAGGCTTTGGCTGCCTGCTGGTTCAGGGTACGCAATTTCTCGGTCTGTTCGTTCATGCTCAAGCCAAGGCTGGCCATGCCACCCATGACCTGTTTACGGGCATCATCGATCCGGCCGTTGACCATTAACGCTACGAGCTGATCGGTATTAGTCATATAGTCGCGGTAGATAGCCTGCAACTGCTGTAGCGCCTTGCCCTCCTCCGGCGTGCTGATTAAAGGCTCATAGCGTTTGAAGCCAGCTTCAACAAGCTGTCCCAAGTCTTTGATTTTCTGCTGAGTCTTTCGAAGCGTTTCAGCATCTGGCAAGGCAATCAGGCGCAACGCCTCTATACGAATACGGGCCATTTGCAGGGCCAGATTGTCACTTTCAACAATACTGGGCAGTGAGTTCAGTTCCACTTTCCGAGATTGATCCTGGATATGAGACATCTGTGCCAGGCTGAACACCCCCAGCCCGGTCAGGATGACCGCGATAACGCCAAAGCAAAACAGGCTTCGGTATGCAATTTTCACGGAGCGAAGGCTCATAGACATAACCTTGATAAGGGGGCCGGAGAGGACATGCAAAGTGATACGTATTGAAGCGGCATCAGTGCGGAATTCTTGAGTCAAAAGTTGCCGGATGGTCTGTTGATCCGCCCGGTTGTGCCTCACATCGCCTGAACCGGATTATTTGCTACAGCGGCGAGAGCGGAAGCCGATATAAAACAACCTGATAGCAGATTATCGAATCGCCTCCCTGACCATGCCTATTTCTCCGCCCCCGCCAGCCATGAAAAAGGACGAGCCGTTTCGTTCACAAAGCCACACTGAGCTGACCCGTCGCTCTGTGTTGATGTTTACCGTCCTGATGTTGAGCCTGTTCGCCCTGGCAGGCGCCGTCACGAGCTATATTGCCTGGTCGTTAGATAATAAGGCCATTACCAGTGGTGAGCAGGCCTTGCGCAATGCTATCGATACCCGTAAGAAGTCCACGGTGGCGACACTCATGGACTATGCCCGCTGGGAGGAGAATTTCATGCACCTCTATCCTGCGGTCGATACGAAATGGGCGCGTGAAGAAGATAAGCTGGCCGGCTCGCTGCTGTCGCAGTATGGGCTGGATGCCGTCCTGGTTGTCGACGGCTCGCAAAATACCCGTTATGCCTTTTTAAAGGATACGGTCGACCCCAAGGATGCACTCCAGTGGATCGAAGGCGACTTGCCGGCAATGCTGGACCGACTCCGGAGCGAGCCTCCGCTTACGTATGTTCAGGGTTCTTATCAGGTAGATGGCGTACCGGCGATTGTTTCGGCAGCTTTGGTTCAACCTATTCAGGTGGCGTATCTACCCAGGCGAGACCAGCTTCCCATCCTGCTCTTTGTTGAACGGCTGGATCAGCAGAGGCTGGCGTCGATAGGTGCGGCCTCTGGCATTGTCAATCTGAAAGCCGGGCCGGCAGAAAAGGATAGCGCCAGCCTTATCATAAGTGAGGACTATGGCGTTCCTTTTCTGCTCAGCTGGCAGGCAGAGCGTCCTGGCGGTGTACTGCTAAGCGTAATGCTGCCTCTGCTGGTACTTACGGCATTTGCCCTGTATCTGGTTTTAATCAAACTCAAGCGCCGATCACTGCGCGCGGCTGCATTGATCGACAGCAGCCATGAAGCCCTGGAGCATAGCGAGGCTCGTTTTCGGGATGTTGCCGAGGCTTCTTCAAACTGGATCTGGGAGACGAATGCCCGACGTGAGCTGACCTATCTTTCTGACCGTTTCGCAGTTAGCACCGGCTTTAGTGTTCACGAGTGGCTGGGAAAGCCGCTGCAGGAGCTTATTGATTTCAGCGAAACGGACTTCCAGGCAAGCGCCCAACAAGATCAGGAACCAGCAGGTGCCCCAAAAGCCTTGGAATGCTTTTACATGGACCGCGAAGGACATAAACGTGTGGGGCACCTTTATCTTCGGTCTGTTTGGACGGAGGGCGTCTTATCCGGATATCGCGGGACTCTCAGCGACATTACAGACGAAATGGAAGCTCAGGCCCATTACGAGCATCTGTCCAAGTATGATCCGCTGACGCAGCTTCCCAATCGGACGTACATGTATCGGTATCTCAAGGAGCAATTGGGAAACGGACCTACGCCAGAGAGTCCTTTGACCATCTTTTATCTGGACCTGGATGACTTCAAGCACGTTAACGATACTCAAGGGCACGGCTTTGGTGACAAGGTCCTGATCGAAGTGGCCAACCGGCTCAAACGGTGTATGGATAGCAGCGTATTCATTGCCCGTCAGGGTGGCGATGAGTTTGTCCTTGTGCTTACCGGGCAAATGCAGCCAAACACTCCTGTATTGGCAGAATGTCTGCTGGCCTGCCTTTCTGCTCCAATCATGATTGACGAACTTGAGGTTCGTATCAGCGCCAGCATTGGTATCGTGCAGGCGCCTGCCCATGGGGTTATCAAGAGCGAGCTGCTTCGGTTTGCGGACATTGCACTTTATGAGGCCAAGGGGGCAGGCCGTAATACGTGGCGGCTGTACGACAGCGCGATGAACGAGCGGCTGCTTCAACGTCAGCAGATCGAGGAAGACCTACGGGCCGCCCTGCAGCGCGATGAGTTACGACTCGTCTTCCAGCCGCGCTTTAGTATCCAGAACGGGAATATCATTGGCGCAGAGGCATTGGTACGCTGGAGCCACCCTACCCGCGGTTTGCTGAGTCCTGCTGTATTCATACCGGTGGCCGAGCAGAGCGGGCTTGTAGTGCCTTTGAGCGACTGGGTTTTGCGCAAGGCATGTCGCGAGGCGCTCGAATGGAAAGATCCTATCTTCGTCTCGGTCAATCTTTCCTGTATCGAATTTCAGCGTAATGACCTAGTAGAGCGTATCCGGCAGGTATTGGAAGAAACGCAACTTGAGCCTGCGCGGCTTGAGTTGGAAATTACCGAAAGCGTGATGTTGGATAATGCTGAAAGCGCACTGGCCCTGATGCATGAACTCAAGGCGCTGGGTGTGAAGCTTTCCATGGATGACTTTGGAACAGGCTACTCCTCGCTTAGCTACTTGAGCCAGTATCCATTCGATGGCATCAAGATTGATCGCAGCTTCGTCATGAGCTTAAGCGAGGGTGACGACAGCAATCAGGCCATCATCAAGGCCATTGTTGCACTGGGCAAGGCGCTCTCGATGTCCGTGACCGCAGAAGGTGTCGAAACAGCCGAGCAGCTTAATGCACTAGGTATCCTGAGCTGCGATCAAGCGCAGGGTTTTCTGCTAGGCAGACCGGTCCCGGTAGAACGCCTGGTTGAGCAGTTGAATGAGCAACTTGCCCCGGAGGACAAGTCTCAGAGCTGATGCGATTCCAATCGCGCCTCCAGACGGGCGATCTGCCTGATCAGGTCCTTGCCGGTGGCGCGCTCCTGATCGAGTTGACGGGCCAGGTCATCCAGATGCCGGGCCTGTGTGGTATGCAAGGCCTGGAGTCGCTCATTATCCCGAATCAGCTGGATGTTCTGCTCCCGCAAGGAGGCATTCTCGGCCAGAACCGCTTGATGCTGGTTGCGTAAGTCACTGACGGCGGAATCCGACTGCACCTGATCCTGCAGCCGCTGGCGCTGCATCACCTCCTGATAACCTTCCAACGCATCCCGTGCCGTCTTGAGTTCAGCGCTTAGCGTTTCGATACGCTGGGCACGGGCAGCCGACTCACGTTGGCTATGAGTCAGGTCTACCGCCTGCCTGGCCAGCTCGTTATTGGCTGCGTTGTATCGGTTTGCGTAATCTGCTGCGAGTGCTTCGGCCTTCGCTAGTCTGGTCTCCAGGTCCCTGATACGCTCTTGCTGGGCGTTCGCACGCTCATCGGCAAGTTTGAGCTTTTCATTTATCGACTTCGCCTGAACCGCGAGCGTCTGCTCGGCCTCGTCTATTTCCAGCTGGGCCCTCTCCAGCAACTTGCGTTCGAGTTGTTCGATCAGTGCCAGCATGTCCGCCCTGATCCGCCCGCTCGGTCCTGAAAGGCTTTGCTCGTCAGCTTCGATTTCTTTTTTATAGCGTTGAATAGTTGTAAACGAGCCTCCTGTCAGCGCCCGGATTTCAGGTACAGAGGCAGACCGGCCCTCTTCCTTTAGCTGCCGAATGGCAGTGGCCACCTTCTCCTTGTCTATACCGTTACGGCTCATGGCTACTCGCTTTACGTAAAGGATAAAAATCGTAAGGCTAATCGTAGCGCAACTCTGTGCTCATCCCAAGTAGGGGATGGCGTAGCCAGAAAAAGGCAGGACTATATTTAACACTTTGATTTACAGCGCTTTTCGCCAGACGGTGCTCTCCTGCGCATTACGATGTCAGCTATGATGGAGTGAAATCAACTCAGGAGCGCCCATGGCTACCAACATTGAACGGTTCGATAATCTGGTCGGTCGGCTTTTTGGTGAGTTGTACGAGGCCTTCCCTATTCCGCGTAATCTCTTTTGTACCGATATGCAAAAGCACATCGAGGCGGCGGGCCTGAATGAAATAGATGACTTTAATCCCTGTGCGGATGAGGCTCGATTCTTTACCGCCTCGGTCAGATGGCTTGGCAATGCAGGCTTGATCGAACATGGCGATGTAGTGGCTGGAACCGCTCATGATTGTGTCCTCACTGCCAAGGGGCTCGAGATTTTGAAGGCAACGCCTGCATGCCTTGAAGGTGCTCTGGGTGATCGCCTTGTTCAGGCAGCGAAACACGACGCTGACGAGGAGCTTCGCCAACTGACCGGGCAGGCCTTGAGCTATGGGATATCCCTCGCGCTTCATAAATTCTGACCCATTACAAACCTTTGCACGCTTGCAGATAAACCGCTTTCGCTGTGGTCCAGGTAGTAGCGCGTTTGATAACTGAGAAGCCTTTTAAAGGCAGTGTTCATCCGACGAAAGGTCAGGCAGCTCGGGGCTTTCAGCTTGGTTTTAGCCCGCTTGCCCCCATATAGGATGGACTGCCTGGAAAGCCTCTTTAAACCCTTCTCATCAGTTCTCGACGTTCACCCCTGTCCCGTCGGTAAGGGGTATGTTGCCTTGGAGATACCTGTATGAAAATGTCAGAAAACATCGACGCCCTTGCCAAGGCCCTGGCCGCCGCACAGGCTGAGATTGAAAACGCCACGAAGGGAAGCATCAATCCGCACTTCAGAAGCAAGTATGCGGATCTAGCCGAAGTATTGAATACAACCCGACCGATTCTGAGCAAGTTCGGCCTTTCGATCGTCCAAATGCCGGGCTTTGAAGATGGCAAGGTCAGTGTCGAAACGGTACTGATGCACGAGTCGGGTCAGTGGATCAGCAATACCCTGCTGGGCCCCTGCATGAAAATGGACCCTCAAGGGGTTGGTAGCGCGATTACGTACTATCGCCGTTATTCCCTGGCAGCCTTTGCAGGTATTGCCCAAGAGGATGACGATGCCAATGATGCTTCTCAGACCAATGCCAACCGCCAGCCTGCTGTTTACATTAACAAGAGTCAGCTCAAGCGTATCGAAAATGCGGTAAGCGAGTGCAGCCCGGCTGTTCAGAAGAAGTTTGAAACGGATTACCCGGACGCCAGCAAGATGACCGTTGACGTCTATGACAGCATTGTCAGCAGTCTCGAGTCAGCCGCCAAGAAGTACCAGGAACGCAAGAGTCAGGACAACGCGGCATGATTTCCCTCACCTATCCATTGGCAAGCCTGCAGGGACGCTTGGCTTAGCTCTAACACTAAAAAATAGCAGACTGATTTTTACTAGCCCGCATCAAATGCCCTTTTGGCTATCCAATGAGCCAGCACCGCTTAGACGGTATATGCAGCTTCTACGGTAGCCTGTCCGTTTTCCTTGGTTATAGTGATGCTGTTACGAATCCAATCGCGTAGATCCGTATGGCTGATAACCAGGACCGTTCCCTTGTCATGGGACTTTTCCTCCAGCAAAAACATTAATCGCTCAAGACCGGCCTCATCAAGGGCCTGATCAATCTCGTCTGCCATAAACAACCTGATGGGTTTACTGGCTCGCGATGCGACCAGATCTTGCAGTGCCATGGCGGTTGCTAACCTGACTTTACGCTTTTCTCCTCCTGAGAGACTTTTAAAGGTCTCACCCCCGGTTGCGCTGACCACATCGATAGAGAACTTCTCGCGTAACTCTCCCTTGGCCGTCAATGCAATGGTAGACCACACTGCGGTCACGTTTCCGTCCGTCAATGTAGACAAATAGTGAGCCGTCCGAGCATTCAGGTAGGGGGTTACGTTATCCAGAATATGCGCACGAACGCCTGACGGGCTGAATACCCGGGCGGCTTCTTCCGCCAGTGCAAGCCGTTGCTGCGCTGCGCTCAATGTAGCCGTCAAGGCTTCTTGTCTCACCCTTGCCTGTACCAACTGCTCACGTGCACGCTGTATGGCTGAATCGTGCGGATTCTTTGCTGATTCGAGCTGCGCGATGCGCTCCTTCAGCACCTGTAGCTGCCTGGCCTGTTCCTGCCAGGCGTGCTGTTCAGCCTGGGTTTTTCGTCTTTGCTGCTCAAGCGCTTCCAGGGTTGCACTTTGCTCGGAAACATCAGTCATTTGCTGGCGATAATTGCGTAGGCTGTTTTCCAACTGGTCAAGCGCCTCTTTCGCTGTCTTCGCTTGATCTTGTAGCGCAAGTACCTTTTCCTGCTGCGTTTTCACGGATTGCCGGGTCATGTCTCGTGAGGCATCAAGATCCTGTGGTTCGATGACATGACCGCATTGAGAACACGTAGTACCTACTTGATCGTCAATGTGCTCCAACGTGTGAGCGAGCCGCTGGGTCTTGGCTTGTTCACGCTCCAGGGTCTGTTGGACTGCGACATAAGCAAGCTCCGCTTCTCGAAGCGTCTTGGCATGGATACGCTCCTGCCGGCGTTCCTCATCGGACGCGGTGATCCTGCTACGAACGGCCGCGGCCTGCTCGTCCAGGCTTTTCAAGTGTGCCTGAAGATACTTTCCCAGGCTTGCATCAAATGCATCCCGAACGGCATGGTAGTGCTGGGTAGCGGTCTGGACGGCGGCGCTCTGCTGATGTATCCACGCCTCGCGATCCTGCTCGGCCGCCCCGACATTGGCGGTAAAGGTGGTGATGGCTGTTTCCAAGGCCTTGGCCTGAGTGGTGAGCTCTCCTACCTCGACCTTGCATTGATTAAGTCGGGCCCGAGCGATCTCATAAGCCTGTTGCAACTGATGGATACCTGCGGCCTCCTCTACCAGGAGCTTGAGGTTTCGGTCTGTCATCCCGGGCAGGTCGGGCATGGCCTCCTGACCCAGATAGATCGCGTTAACGAACACTTCGCGCGAACAGCCCATGACCTTATCGACCAGCACCTGGGTCAGCTTATCCGAGCCCTTGGTAAGGTCCTGCCATTCGCCTTCCATGAAATGCTCAAGGCGCAACTGATTCTTGTATTGGCGATGCTTGCGATAACGCCTGATGCGGTAACGTGCGCCCGTCTCGTCAAGCAGCTCAAGTCTGACTTCTGTACCCTTTCCTGCGGTACGGTTGATCACCGCATCACCAGACTCCTGACGAGCGGTTTCGCCATACAGGACCCAGCACAGTGCGTCGGCAATTGACGACTTGCCAGCGCCGTTACTCTTTTGGCTCGTATCATCCAGGTTCTCGCCCTGGATCAGTACCAGACCCTTGTCGTTCAGGGGAAGCGACTCGACATGTCCAATCGCCATGAAGTGAGTAATCGAAAGGCTCTGTATCCTCATGGATCGATCGCCTCGGCTTCGCTGAGTATGTCGTTGCACAGTGCTACCAGTGCGTCACCATGCGTGCTGTTTTCCTCCACCCACCCGCGGATCGATTCGCGTAGTGTCGGTGCGCTGGAGACCGGCGAGCGACGCTGCATAACAGCAGAGCGTGGCAAGGGGATGGCTTGTACCAGGCTTCCCAACGCACCCCATGTCTTAAGCTGATCACGAAGGTGAGAAATCTCCTCCTCGGTCGCCTCGCCCAGCCGGGCCCGCACATAATGACCTCGGCACTGCGCCCTAGCTTCTTGCTCATCCCAGCGAATATCCAGATCCATGAAGCGGGGCGCAGAAGAGGTACGAAATACCACGTCGGTATCGCTGACCAAGAGATAGCCTGCCCGGGTCCCTATATCGTTCCAAGTCTGGTGGGTGGTGGCGCCTACGCTATAGACCTCACCCTCGAAGCGCTTATGGTTATGGTAGTGCCCACTAAAAACGCGCTTGAACCCGTATCGGGCCAACTCCGCTGCGTTAAAGCCATGGTCTGGCAAGCCGGTTAGAACACCATTGACTGGCGCATGAATCATCAGAGTCCATGCGTTGGGAGCTTCCCCTTTTGCATTCAAATCTGTCAGGCAAGCGTCAATATGCCGGCGGACATCATCGAGTCGGTCATACCAAGGCACCATGACAACATGGTCATCCTCGAACAACATTGGCGTTGAAATCACTTCAATACCGGAAATGGTACGCAAGCTCTCGCAAGCATTGCCCAGCGCGCTGCTGTCACGGGATTCAAGGTCATGATTGCCTGCTAAGACGCGAATGTTCAGGCCCAGGTCTGTCGTAAGCCGTGCGAACAGGTCGATAGTTGGATTAAGAACCGTGGGCGAAACGGAGCCACGTACATGGAACAGATCGCCTGTAATGTAGAGCGTACGTCCTCCTGCCGCACGAAGGTCATGCGCCGCCACCTGAATCTGATCCAGAATATGACCGAGACGGCTATTGAGCCCATTCTTGTCGACACGGGAAAACGCTGACCAATTATGCAAATGTGCATCCGAGCAGATGCCATAGACGAGGCTCATAGGCTGTCAGATCCTGCTGTAGGCGATAATACGTTTGACGTCGAGAAGAGACAGAGGTTGAACACCTCTACTGTATTACAGCGCCAACGGCGCAACGGCACGCAGCGGTAGTGGAATCAAGATGGGGGCAACAGCAAAAAAATAAACGGTAGCAGGTGATCTGATGAGCCTTTAGCGAGACACCTGCCCTACGGGCGTTCCTACCAGGTCGTCTATTTGCAACTGCGCCTTCTGCTTGTTGTGTTTGAGCAGCTCATGCTCGATATCGTCCAGCAGCGTCTGGAACAGCGCACCATTTTTCAAATACCGGGCGGAAAAACGCCAAGTATAAGGCTCTCCTCCATCAAGAGGCGCTGCGGTAATCGTCAGGCTACCCTCTTGGTCGATGATGCCTTTAAGAGCAAATGAGTCAGCAAAAATGTAGGTAAGGCGAGACAGACACTTCATGATGCAAGCAGAACCAGGCAGTAGTGTTTGTTAGAGGCAGCGTTTTGCTATTTATTCGCCACTACAGCGTGCCGTCTGTCTAAAGGGATAAACGGTTAGCAAAAAAATCCATATTTTTTAAAAAGTGGCTCAAGTTATTGATTTGGCAGCCGATGAAATATGCAGGCAGACAGGATACCCTGCCTAGCTGAGCATGCTGCCCCAGGGACGGGGCCCTTTCTTTCGGCCCAGTCCCTTCATTCCCATGAACATCTTCGGGTTTCGATGTTCAATGTCATCGTGGTGCTATCGCTGCCGTTGCAGTCGATACTGCCTTTTTGGAAAGTCTATCAAGCTAACGCAATGATCTTGGCTACACTTGCCACAAGCCGGAATCGCCCGCTGCGCTGAGGGGCGTTATGGTTGTATCACCTTGTCCCACTGCTACAAGGAAGGCTGTTATGGAATTTAAATGGCTACTCCGTGAGCTACAACGAGATCCCAACGACCAGGACTGGGTCAAAGGCTGGGGAGTTTATCGGAACACTCCATGGCATTTGGCTTGCGTTTACAACAGCGAGGCGGTAGCTGTCTCCGAGGCGGTAAGGCTTGGCCAGGGCTACGCCGTTTCCTGGGGAGCACATAAACTCGGCACCAATCAATTCATTATTACTGAAAAATCCTGACCTCCCTGCCTGGGTGCGATATGGCTCTGCCCAGTCGCACCGATTCATCTGACAGACAAGCGCTTCATACACCTGCCTATAAATTCCAGATCGTTTCGCAGTGTCATATTTCTACTACCTGCTGCCCGTACAAATATGTAACGAGTTGTTCCGGCTAACCCCCTCAGCACGTACAGGGAGCGAACGAGTCATGCCTTCTCTCACCCGCAGAAATCTATTGCAGGCAGCGGCCGTCGGGTCGGCCATCGCCATGCTACCCGCCTCGATCCAACGGGCATTGGCCATTCCCGCCCACAACCGTACCGGTACTATTCAGGACGTCGAGCATGTAGTCATCCTGATGCAGGGGAACCGATCATTCGATCATTATTTTGGCACGCTGCCGGGCGTACGCGGCTTTGCTGACCGGCTGACGATTCCATTGCCGGGCGGACGCGCTGTCTGGCAGCAGCAAGGTCAAGAGCGCGTTATCCTGCCTTATCACCTCGACAGCCGAAAAGGTAACGCCCAGCGTGTGCATGACACGCCACATTCATGGGCAGACACCCAGGCGGCCTGGGACAGCGGTCGTTTGAGTGCATGGCCAACCTATAAGACGCTGACTTCGATGGGATACTACGAGCGTAACGAGGTGCCCTTTCAGTTTGCCCTGGCTAACACCTTCACGCTGTGTGACGCCTACCATTGCTCGCTGTTAGGTGGAACAGCACCAAATCGCCTGTTTCTTTGGACCGGTACCAACGGCCCCACTGGCTCTAACGTCGCAGCGGTTGTCAACGAGTGGGATGCTCCGGGGCCGCCCGATGAGGGATATGACTGGACGACCTATGCAGAGAGACTTGAGGATGCGGGCGTCTCGTGGAAGGTCTATCAGTACCTACCGGACAACTTCGGTGATAATGCCTATGCAGGCTTTCGCCAATACCGTGCCGCAAGCGTCAAGGTTGGCAACCCCGCCCAGCCCTCTGCAGACTTTAACGACTTCGTCGTCTATCGCGAAGCGTTGGAGGCCGTCGCCCCGTTGTACAAAGGCAACGGCAATACGATGCCAGCAGCGAACAGCAACGACCTTGAAACCATGTTCGAAAGTTTCAGACGCGACATCCGACAAGGCAAGCTGCCTCAGGTGAGCTGGCTGATCGCACCAGCGGAGTATTCGGAGCACCCCGGTCCCCCCAGTCCTGTTCAGGGAGGCTGGTATACCCAGGAAGTCCTTAATGCACTGACTGAAAATCCAGAGATCTGGAGCAAGACGGTACTTCTCGTCGACTATGACGAAAACGATGGCTTCTTCGACCATGTGCCGCCACCTGCCGCTCCTTCCCTACGCGCAGATGGAACACTGGCAGGTAAATCAACCATTGCTTTCGATGCCGAAGTGTTCCAGCACAAAGCACCTCCTGGCTCGAAGGAACAGCCGGCCCCTGATGGACGTGTGTACGGACCAGGGCCCCGTGTCCCGATGTTTATCATTTCGCCGTGGAGCCGAGGCGGCTGGGTGAATTCGCAGGTCTTCGACCATACTTCGGTACTGCAATTCTTGGAAAAGCGCTTCAACGTAAAAGAGCCCAATATCAGTCCTTGGCGGCGAGCGGTATGCGGAGATCTGACGTCTGCCTTTAACTTTGTCGATCCGAATCAGGAGTTTTTGCCGCCCTTGCAGACTACCTCTCGCCGTGCAGCGGATGAGCTGCGGGAAAAACAGGAGCAGCTACCACAGGTCCCTGTTCCGCCTGCTGACCAACAACAAGTCCCTGTGCAGCGACGTCTGGCTCGCCCTTCCCGAGCATTGCCGTATCGGATCGAGGTCGAGGCGGAAGCCAGTCCGGAGACGCGCCAGCTAACCCTGACCATGCGCAACACAGGCGAACAAGGTCTCGTGCTGCATGTATACGATCGGCTGCATCTGGAGGATATCCCTCGCCGTTATACCATCGAGGCAGGGAAGCTGTTGAGTGATGTCTGGGTCCCCACTACTACAGATGATGGCACCTACGACCTGTGGTTGTTGGGGCCTAACGGCTTTCATCGAGCACTGCGTGGCAACCTCAAGGCTCCGCAGCCAGAAGTAAGGCTGCAGCGTGACGGTAAAAGCCACAATCTGGTCATGACAATCACCAATACAAGCCTGCAGGCTATGACCGTTCAGATTGATCGGTGTCCCTATACGTTTGAAAAGCCCCACGAGTTTCAGCTTGGTGCGGGTGCCACACATAAACAGCGTATATCGACGCGCGTGAGTGGTGGATGGTACGACATTACGGTTCGGGCTGATCAGGGCAGCTGGGAAAGGCGTCTGGCTGGCAGACTTGAAACTGGCCGCCATTCGATTAGCGATCCCTTGATGGGCAATACCTGACCGTCGGAGGTGTCTCACAGGCATCCCTGAGCTGGATGCCTGCCTTCCAAAACCGGTTACGCCTTAAGCTCGGGAGGAACCGTCCCGTCGTGCTCGGCCAGCTTTTGCATAACGGCCTTGTGTAGCCAGTTGTTCATCTGCTCCGAATCTTCAAGCTTATCGGCAGGGCACCCAAGCTCGGCGGCCATCTCCTTGCGTGATTCATAACTGCTGTCCAGATTAAGTACCTTGAGCAGGTCGACGATGGAGGAGCGCCAGTTCAGGTGATCATTATGATTAGCAGCCATTGCATCGAGACGCGCCGAAATATCCATCGAATTTTGCACGCCGGTAGCTGCCGGAGCCTGTAGTTGCTCGGCACGAGCGCTGTGGGCAGCGTTGGTTTCTTCAGAATCGGTAACGATACGTGTAGACGTTTTGCTGGCATCAATGACGCCGACATCAGCCTTTCGCTGCTCTTCGTTACTAACGCCGTCCAAGCCAAGCTTGTCAAGAATCGAGCTAAACAGTCCCATGATTGACCCTCGTGATTAAACCTAGAGTACTTATGGACCCTAAGAGAGGGCCTGTGATTCAACGCTTTATGCAGCTGTAAGCGAGGCGATCACAAAAAACCATTTTTTCAAAATAATCTGTATAAAAAACAATAGCTTGAAAACATAACCTAATGTTGATCACTAATTTTAACGAGAAATCACTTTAACTCTCTGACCTTTTAACGCATTTTCTAAGATGTAGACGGCTTGGCCTCACGATAAATTGAAGGAAAATATCTATCACCTATCAACATAAATTTTTTTCTTATAAATCAAGGGCATATAATGCTATCCTAAGATTTCACTTTTAATGTAATGGTTCAGCTGAGGGTATGGCTGCTGTTCAGCAACGCACCATTACCGTACTTTGACATCGTTGAGTAACAGAGCGGCCTGAGAAGCCTTCCGCCATTATTGCCGCGCTCAATCGCCTACTGCTCCGTATCCACTCGGGTGCAGAAGCGCAGCGCGCCTTTCTCGATAATATGGCGCACCCGTTGCGCACCCCGCTTGTCGGCTTGCATATCCAACGCCAATGGTTATGCGAACGATATGCAGGCGCTCCTGATAGCAGTCGCATCTTGAGTTTTATCAATCAGACAAGCGAGCGGATGATTCACCAGGCTAATCAACTACTGACCTTGGCCCGAGCCTCAACACAAGGCAATGCCTTTCTGCTGCGTCAATCTTGTCGACAATACCATCCGCCATATCCCGCCTGAAGGTTGCACCACAATGCGAATCAATCTGTCGGACCAGGCGGTCATCCTAGAAGTAGAAAACAGTGGGCCAGGTATTCCATCGGATGAACGTGAGCGTATCTTCGAGCGATTCTATCGGCTTGAGTGGGGTATGGTACGGGCGTTGGAATTGCCATCATGCGAGACATCGCCCATGCCCATATTCAGCTGAGGATGGAAAAGGGCTTATGGTTCATCTGATATTTTCCTTCGCTACATATTTCGGATTTCCGTCTACGCTCATAAGGCCGGATAACACCGGCCCTGTAATAGCAAAGCGCGTACAGGTCATTACTAGATCGTAGGGATATCCGTCATGTTCAGGTTGAAACCACTCGCACTGCTTATCGGACTACTCGGCACCACCCATAGTTACGCCGCGTCAAATACGGCCGACTTGACTCAGAGCGGTGCGCAGAATACGGCCGCGCTGACACAAACCGGGCAAGGCAACCACAGCGTTCAGGTCCAGCTGGGCACCGACACCCGTCAAACGGTGCTGCAAACGGGCGAACTCAATGCGGCATCGATCTACCAGGGGGAAAGAACTCGCGGGACTATTGATATCGATCAGAGTGGTGAAAGCCACCTGGTGGAGATTTATCAGGACACCCGAGGATGGTCTACCGTGGCGGTTACGCAGCGAGGCAGCGTGAACGAGGTGCGTATCGATCAGGGCAGCAATAACGCCGGGCGTGTCACGAGCTACCAGGAGGGTACTCACAACCTGCACGACTTCCGGTTGGAAAACATGAGTGGGACGCCCAGCCTCAGTGCCCGCACCCTGGGCAATGGCAATACCATGAGGGTTGTGCAGGGCGAGGATGCTCAATACTTCATGGATGCAGACCTTGTGCAAAACGGTGACAACAACCTGATCGACCTGCAACAGCAATGGCGTCGTCAGGAGGCCGAGGTCAATCAGCAGGGTAATGGCAATATCGTTCAGGTGCAGCAGAGCGGCTTGGGGCCTATCGAGGGCGAGCTGAGCGGGTCTTTGATGCAGGCCTCCCAGAATGGGAACGACAACGTTATGAACGTCCGTCAGGGAAGTGACGGCAATACTCTCATCTCCAGCCAGAACGGTGACCGTAATACTCTGGATGTGCAGCAATGGGGGTGGTCTGGCTACCTGACCACCAAGATGACCAACCGCCTGGAAGCTACGGTAAACGGCAACGATAACCGCATGACCGTGGTGCAAATGGGGGGTGCGGGTGCCCATGAGATTACGGCCGAGCAGACCGGTAACAACAATGAGATGAACTTAAGTCAACGAAACACGACTGACAGCTCCCTGGATATGGCGCAGCGCGGGGATGGGCTGGTCATGACAGTGACTCAAATGAATACACAAAATGACCATTTCGCGCTGGTGCAGGAAGGCACCAACCACACCCTAAGCCTTGAGCGCTCAGGCATAGGTAATGAAGCGATCGTTTCTCAACTGGGTACAGCCAATATGGCCTCGATGATTCAGCAATGATCGCCTGAGCCAGGCGGGGTATTCTCCCCGCCTTTTGTTTTACAGACCGGATACAGTAGTACCGTCTTTCAACGGATCACGTGGCCTGTTCAACATGAGTTCCTGGTACGAGCGTCGTGTTTTGCCTTATCTGCTCGATATTGCCTGCGGGATTAAACCCGTACGCCTGCAGCGGCAGTCTCTTATCCCTTTGGCGTATGGTCAGGTGCTGGAAATTGGCATCGGGACCGGGCTCAACCTTGAGCACTATGACAGGTCTCGGGTAGAGCGTATCGTTGGGCTGGACCCCTCCCTGGATATGCACCGGCTGGCTCGGTCTCGTGCTCAACGCGCAGGCCTTGACGTCGAGCTGGTTGATCTGTCGGCCGAGCGGATTCCCTTTGAGAATCGCTCCTTCGACACGGTTGTGGTGACCTATTCGCTGTGCACGATTCCAGATCCGGCCGCTGCACTTAAAGAGATGCATCGCGTACTCAAGCCGGAAGGACAGCTCCTGTTCTGCGAGCATGGACAAGCCCCCGATGAAGCGGTGCGTGTATGGCAAGATCGGATGACGCCGCTCTGGTCCCAAGTAGTGGGCGGCTGCCACCTGAACCGGGAAATAGGCAAACTTATCCATGACGCCAAATTCGAAATGATTGAATTCAAAACGTTTTATTTAACGGGCTTACGCCCATTAACGTACCATTATTGGGGCGTTGCCCGTGCCTTAGCCTGATTACAAATCTTATAATATGTCTTACAACGAGAAAACCTGCTGATCGCTACGGCGTTTGAAGAACAGGCCCAAGTAGCCCGGGCCGTTGACTACAATCTGGTCAGCATCCGTGACTTGTCGATACAGACGTCCGCAGGCGCCAACCAGACCGCTACGGCCAGCGCGGAACTGTCTCGCCTAGCCATAGATATGAATCGACTTGTCATGCGGTTTGCGACATAAAGCCAGCTAGAGAAAGCCCCGGAACACCGGGGCTTTTCCTTTTCAGTCCACCAGCACAACCTGAAAATGACGTTTCTTGCCCAGGCTCAATCGGCTGCCTTCCAGCGTGGGAGACAAGGGCTCGTCCGGATTCTGGACCTGCACGTCGTCCAGGCGTAGCCCACCGCCGTCCGCGAGTCGGCGCACGGCACTGCGCGAACTCTGTAGTCCGCTAGCCACCAGAAGATCGGTCAGGGTGAGGCCCGTTTGCAGTGCGGTGCGGCTGGCTTCCACTTTGGGGAGTGTGTCGCTCTGGCTGCCCTCACTGAACAACGCCTGTGCCGCTGTCTCCGCGTCACGCTGGGCCGCTTCGCCATGGCACAAACGGGTCGCCTCGTTGGCCAGAACGATTTTCGCCTCGTTAAGCTCTGCACCCTGCAATGCGCCCAGGCGACGTACTTCGTCCATGGGCAGTTCGGTAAACAGTGCCAGGAAACGCTGTACGTCCCGATCATCGCAGTTGCGCCAGAATTGCCAGAAATCATAGGCAGATAGCTTATCGCCGTTGAGCCATACCGCGCATTGTGCCGACTTGCCCATCTTCTTGCCGTCACTCGTGGTCAACAGCGGCATCGTAAGCCCGTAGAGCTGCGGGCCATTCTGGCGACGTGACAGCTCAACGCCATTGATAATGTTGGCCCACTGGTCAGCGCCGCCCAACTGCAGAGTGCAGCCATACCGATGGGCCAACTCGACGAAGTCGTAAGCCTGAAGCAAGGTGTAGCCAAATTCCTCGAAGGACAGAGAGTGCTCACGATCCAGGCGATTGCGGATGGCATCGAACGTGAGCAGGCGGCTGATCGAGAAATGCCGTCCTACGGTATTGAGGAAATTCAGGTAACCCAGCCCATCAAGCCACTCGGCATTGTCTACTACCCGGGCTTGCCCGTCCGTATCGCCCACTTCCAGGTAGGTTGTAAATGCCTTGGCAATACCGGACATATTCTGAGCGATCTGGGCGTCGTTCAGCACCGGGCGGCTGCTGTCCCGAAAGCTGGGATCGCCAATGCGCGTCGTGGCGCCACCGATCAAAAGCAGGATCGGATGCCCTGCACGCTGCATCCAGCGCATGAGCATGAGACCTTGCAGATGCCCGACGTGCAGGCTATCAGCCGTTGCGTCAAAGCCTAGGTACGCGGTCACTGGTCCGTTATTGAGCGCTTGGCCAAGACCGTCACGGTCGGTGATCTGATGGATGAAACCACGTTCTTCCAACAGGTGAAGCAGGTCTTGCTGGGGCTTGTTCATTGAATACGTCTCCTTGGCTTTCTGGCCTGCGGAGACTGGGAGAGGTTGCATTCACCGAGCCGCCACAGGCGGTTCGGAATGCAGCGCAGCACCACCTACCACCCGAAAGAGTTCAGGTAGTAATAATACGCAGCGATAGGTGTGATAAAGGTGTTCATGGGCAACAAAGCTAACCGGTTCAGCAGGAAAGTCAAGCGAAACGGCAAATCACTAGAATTCCTTTCTTTCAACAGCCTATGACTTTTTCTCGTTTGTAGTGAGGGAAGCGGCAGACGCATAGTCTTCGCATCGTGATTAACGGCGAATCCCTCATGCGTATCTTCAACCCTGTCTTCGAGTCGCCACAAGGCTCTCCCATACGAGAGTTATTCAAGTATCTTTCCGTACCCGGCATGATCTCGCTGGCGGGCGGCTACCCTGCCTCCGATCTGTTTGATGAAGCAGGGCTGGCAGAGGCGATGACAGTGGCCTTTCGCAATTCAGTCGGTTGCCTGCAATATTCCAGCAGTGAAGGCTTGCCGGGCCTACGCGAGGCACTTGCTCAGTTGAGCCGCCAGCGTGGTATTCCCTGTGATGCGGACGATCTGATCGTCACGTCTGGCTCGCAACAAGGGTTTGATTTGCTGGTTCGCGTCCTGCTTTCGCCGGGTGACGCCGTTCTGGTCGAACAACCTACCTACCCCGCTACGCTTCAAGCCTTACGGTTGGCTCAGGCCAGAATAGAAACCGTCGCCTCGGATCTGGACGGTATCGATCCTGCGCAACTGGATAGTCAGCTGACCCGCTGTACGCAGGAGCAACGACCGAAGTTTCTCTATCTTTCCCCCACATTTGCCAACCCTACCGGACTTACGCTTGGTCTGGAACGCCGCCGCGCCTTGCTGGAGGTGGCGATGCGTCATGACCTGCTGATTATCGAAGATGATCCGTATGGTGATCTACGCTTTACCGGCGTTGCCATTCCCACGCTGGCAGCGCTGGCTCGCACACAACCGGAAACCCGAGATCAGGTAGTCTATTTGTCCAGCCTTTCAAAAATCGTGGCGCCTGGGGTTCGTATTGGCTGGATGATAGGGCCTGCCGAGGTACTCAAACGCTGTACGATCGCCAAGCAAACCGCTGACTTGTGTGCCTCCGGCTGGATGCAATCCATTGCCGAAGCCTACTTGAAGCAGGGTTTACTGGAGCGGCATCTACCGGTGCTTACCGCGGCCTATCATGAGAAGTGCCTGGCGCTAGTGAGTGGTCTACAGACACACCTTGGCCAACGGTTCGAATGCCGGATGCCGGCAGGCGGGCTGTTTGTCTGGGGGCGTTGGTCAGAGGGGCTGGATGCCAAGGCGGTCCTCGAGCAGGCTATTGAGCATAAGGTCATGTACGTTCCAGGCAGCGCCTTCTACGCCGAAGTCCCTGACCACTCTACGGTACGGCTGTCGTTTGCTGCGCCATCGCTCGAGCAGATCGGCCACGCGGTAGAGCGGTTGGCCTTGGCCGTTCAGGCATTCGGGCGTAAAGTCTAACCGACTATACCCGCCTGCCTCCAGGCGTTGACTCTGGCATCGCCGTGGCCCAGAAGATACCGCAACACCTGCTCGGTATGCTCACCGAGCAGCGGTGGAGGACGTCGGTACTCCACGGGCGTTCTGGAAAGACGTATCGGGCTTGCCACCTGCGGAACGGTTTGTCCCAGCGGATGCGCCATCGTAAAGACCAGACTGCGTGCCGCTACCTGCTTATCGGCAAAAACCTGGGCCACTGAATTGATCGGACCACAGGGCACACCCACCGCTTCGAGCAGGGCGATCCATTCTTCAGTACGCCTGAAAACGGTAACCTGCCGAATCAGCGGAACCAGTTCCATACGATGGACGACCCTCGCCTGGTTGGTGGCAAAACGAGGATCATTCACCCAATCCAGCCGGTCTGCCACCTCGCAGAACCGGCGGAACTGAGCATCATTGCCAATCGTGAGGATCATATCGCCATCGGCTGTTGGAAAGGCTTGATACGGCACGATGTTGGGATGGGCATTGCCAAGGCGCGTTGGCGACTCACCGGAGACCAGATAATTCATGGCCTGGTTGGCCAAGCAAGCCACTTCAACATCGAGCAGCGCCATGTCGATATGCTGCCCTTCACCGGTCTGAGTCCGATGGTTCAGCGCAGCCAGAACAGCCACCGTGGCATACAGCCCCGTCAGGATATCTACCAGCGCAACCCCTGTCTTGACCGGGCCACCGCCCTCGTCATCATCCGGATGGCCTGTCAGACTCATAAGGCCGCCAAGCCCCTGTATCAAGAAGTCATAGCCTGCCCGCTGTGCATAAGGGCCGCTCTGACCAAAACCGGTAATCGAGCAGTAGATCAGTTTCGGGTTAAGAACACTGAGCGAGGCGTAGTCCAGGCCATAGGCTGACAAGCCTCCAACCTTGAAATTTTCTAGCACCACATCCGATTTAACAGCCAGATCCCGAAGGATCTGCTGACCGTCGGGCTGGGTGAAGTCCACGGCTATCGACTGTTTGTTGCGATTGGCTGACAGAAAATAGGCCGACTCGCCCGTGTTCGCCCCTAGCGGGCCTTTTAAAAAGGGCGGCCCCCAATGACGTGTATCATCTCCTCGCCCGGGGCGCTCGACCTTGATGACTTCTGCCCCCAGGTCCGCCAGGATTTGTCCTGCCCAAGGCCCGGCAAGAACCCGTGACAGGTCTAGGACTCGTAAGCCTGCAAGTGCTCCAGCCATGAGCCAGCCTCCCTGAGAGTGATCAAAAGAAGGCCTGGATACCGGTCTGTGCCCGTCCCAAGATGAGCGCGTGCACATCATGGGTTCCCTCGTAGGTGTTGACCACCTCAAGATTAACCAGATGCCGCGCAATGCCAAATTCGTCAGAGATACCATTGCCTCCAAGCATGTCCCGGGCCATACGGGCAACGTCCAGTGCCTTGCCACAACTATTGCGTTTCATGATTGAAGTGATCTCCACAGCGGCCGTCCCCTCGTCCTTCATTCGTCCCAGACGCAGGCAGCCTTGCAGGGCCAACGTGATATCGGTTTGCATGTCGGCCAGCTTCTTTTGAATGAGCTGATTTGCAGCAAGAGGTCGACCAAATTGCTTGCGATCAAGGGTGTATTGTCGAGCGGTGTGCCAGCAGAACTCGGCCGCACCCAATGCGCCCCAGCTGATCCCGTACCGGGCGGAATTGAGGCAGGTAAAGGGACCTTTCAGGCCGCGTATTTCTGGAAATCGGTTTTCCTCAGGGACAAAGACGTTATCCATTACGATTTCACCCGTTACTGAGGCACGCAGTCCCACCTTGCCGTGAATGGCAGGTGCGGTGAGACCTTTCCAGCCTTTTTCCAGAATGAATCCGCGGATATCACCGGCCTCATCCTTGGCCCAGACCACAAAGACATCGGCAATCGGACTGTTGGTAATCCAGGTTTTGTTACCCGTAAGGCGATAGCCGCCCTCTACCTTTTTTGCCCGGCTAGCCATTGAGCCTGGGTCAGAGCCATGGTCCGGCTCTGTCAGCCCAAAGCAACCAATCCATTCGCCTGAGGCCAACCTTGGCAGGTATTTCTGGCGTTGTGCCTGAGTACCAAATTCATAGATAGGCACCATGACCAGAGACGACTGAACACTCATCATGGAGCGGTATCCTGAGTCGATCCGTTCTACCTCACGGGCGATCAAGCCGTAACACACATAATTAAGTCCACTGCCGCCGTATTCACTAGGGATCGTGGCGCCAAGCAAGCCTGCCTCCCCCATTTCGCGGAAAATCGACGGGTCGGTCTGCTCATGCCGGAACGCCTCCAGGACACGAGGCGCCAGTTGGGCCTGTGCAAATTGCGCGGCGCTGTTGCGTACCATCCGCTCTTCATCGCTGAGCTGTTGCTCAAGCAGGAGAGGATCTTCCCAATTGAACGGTGCATTGGCTGCCATTGCAGGTCACTCCGGTGATCTTGTTGTGAAGCAAGGCTAGAAGACGCCTAACTGTGCTGCAACCGAGCAATGTGCACAGGGTTGTGCGTAAAACTCACTTCACACCATGATGATTACCGCTGCTGTAGGCATTTGTCTGTGAGCAAGAGGTACATGTGAGAAGAAAAATACCCAGTACGGCTGCGCTGATTGCCTTTGAGGCTGCTGCCAGACACCAGAGTTTTACCCGTGCCGCAGATGAGTTGGCTCTGACACAAAGTGCGGTATGCCGGCAGATTGCAGGTTTGGAGAGCTTTCTGGGCATTGAGCTGTTTCGCCGTACTCGCCGGGGTGTTCTACTTACTGAAGCGGGATTATCCTATAGCCGGCAGGTAGCCCAGCACCTGGATGCAGCCGAGCGGGACGCTCTGGCTGTTATGGGCAAGCATGGCTCAGGCCGGCTCGAACTCGCGGTAGTACCCACCTTTGGTACACAATGGCTCCTGCCACGCCTTAAGCGGTTTCAAGTACTTCATCCAGACATAACGGTCAATCTGACCAACCGTACCCGCCCTTTTCTCTTTGCCGACACTGACTTCGATGCCGCGCTTTATTGTGGAGACGGTGAGTGGTCAGGCACACAAACCCATTTTCTCATGCACGAATACCCGGTGCCGGTGTGCAGTCCGGCATTGGTCGATCACAAGGATGGCATTACCGCTCAGGCTGTTGCAGCGCTTCCGCTACTGCAACAGACCACACGGCCTTATGCCTGGCGACAATGGTTTAATGCGCAGGGCCTGTCATTCCCCCATGATCTGCATGGTCCGCGTTACGAGCTGTTTTCCATGCTGGCTCAGGCCGCCATCCATGAAATGGGGGTTGCGCTGATTCCGCCGTTCCTTATCCAGAACGAGCTGGAGCAGGAGCGGCTTATCATCTTGAATACCTCTAGCTACCGCAGTGATCGTGCGTATTATCTTGCTATCCCCGAGCGTACGACCACATCTCAAGCATTACAGTCCTTTCGCGACTGGCTGCTTGGCGAGGCACAGGAGTACCGCACAGGCAGCTCATCATCAGAACACGGCATGGAAGAGCCAGTACAGCAACCCTGAAAGCATCATCGCGGCGGGTAAGGTAAATACCCAGGCCAGGGCCAGGTTGCGTACCGTAGACATCTGCAGGCCACTGCCATTGGCTGCCATGGTTCCCGCTACACCCGAGGACAAGACATGCGTGGTCGAGACAGGCAGGCCATACAGGTCGGCTGCGCCAATAGTAGCCATAGCGACCAGCTCGGCACTGGCGCCTTGAGCATAGGTCAGGTGCGTCTTACCAATGCGCTCGCCCACGGTAATGACGATCCGTCGCCACCCAACCAGGGTGCCCATACCCAGCGCAATGGCCACCGCCACCTTTACCCAAAGCGGAATGAATCGTGTCGCCTCATCGATCTGGCGCTTGAATTCATTGAGATTGTTGCGCGTGTCGTCGGAAAAGGTATCGAGCTTTTGTTTCTTGAGCAGGCTGATGCTTTCTGAAGTCAGGTACATGTCGTTACGCACGTTCATCATGGCCTGGGCAGGTACGTTGGCCAGCGTGCCGTAACTTTTCACCTCATCGGCGATCAACCCGGTCACTGCACCCAACGCCGGAATGACCTCCTCCGTGGACTTGCGGGTACGTACATATTCCAGAAGTACGCCACGTGGATCGGCCGGTGCAGCGCCAGGTACATCCTTTACAATTCCTTGTTGAGTCACCTGAGCTACAGCAACGAACTGCGGCGTTTGCGTGGCGGGCACTGCACGGTTCAGCGCATAGGCCATTGGCAAGGTACCTACCAGGATCAGCATGATAAGCCCCATTCCCTTCTGACCGTCATTGGAGCCGTGGGCAAACGACACGCCGGTGCAGGTAAGGATCAACATCCCCCGAATCCAGAACGGGGGCGGCTGAGTGCCTTTGGGCTCCTGATAGAGTGCCTTTTGCTTGACCAGCATGCGCAATGTCAGCAGCAGGAGCGCTGCACAGATAAATCCTACCAGGGGTGAGAAAAGAAGCGCATACCCCACCTTCAGCGCCTGACTCCAATCTACCCCGCTGCTGCCGTCTCGCCCTTCCAGCCAGGCATTGGTCAGCCCGACGCCCAGAATCGAACCAATCAAGGTATGGGATGACGACGCTGGCAACCCAAGCCACCACGTTCCCAAATTCCAGACAATGGCGGCAATCAGCAAGGCAAAGATCATTGCAAAGCCATTGCTGGAGCCGACCTGCAGGATGAGGTCAACCGGCAACAGTGCAATGATGCCGAACGCCACGGCGCCGCTGGAAAGCATCACACCCATGAAATTCCAAAAACCGGACCACACGACAGCGACCTGGGCAGGCAGTGAATGCGTATAGATAACGGTAGCAACTGCATTGGCCGTATCGTGGAACCCATTGACGAATTCGAATCCAAGCGCAATGACCAGAGCCAGGCCCAGCAATGCGAACGGCAACCAAGTGGTGGCTACCGATCCGGCTTCACGGACATCACTGACAATACCGTAGGAACTGATGAGAATGCCGGCAAAAAGCAATGAGAAAAATAGGAAAACACTTCGGCGACTGAACGTCTGGTCCAGCCGGGGACGCGTGGCTGCGGGGGCCGCATCATGAGCCTGGATCGTCGACATACGAGAGGACCTTATAGGACTGTTCACCTCACGCTATGCCCTCTTTGTGACATTTTGTATGCAAATATCGACCGTTTGTCCTTAAAGCGTCATCTTGTCATGAATGTTTCTTCTAGACATTTTGGGTACTGCTCAGACCCGCCGCCAATGATCGAAACCTAGTGTCAGGTCTTCAGACGCCATTTATTGCAAAAGACGCTAGCCACTTATAAGTCAGGCCTTTCATCAGTAGTGCGTCTGGTAAACCAGGCGGGTCGCTGATCTCAAGCGACCCGCCTTGCCGGCTTATCCAGCCGGCATCTGTTTAGAAGATACTGATTGGGTAGTCGATGAAGATACGCACTTCGTTACCGTCATCGTTGTAGGAGCGGACATTGTTTGACGTGCGCAGGATGGAGTTACGCAGACGTACCGAAAGGTCCTTGGCCGGACCGTTCTGAACAACGTATTTCACCTGATTGAACAGCTCGCGCTCCTTGCCACGTCCATCTCCGGCATCGATATGATCACCGCGAACATAAGCCAGCTGATAGCTCAGGCCCGGAACCCCATAAGTGGAAAAATCCAGTCCATAGCCCAACTGCCAGGAACGCTCGTCCTTAGCGTTGAAGTCCGACCAGTAGGAGTTGGCAAGAAAGATCGTCATGCCACCGTCACCTATGCCGCCCGCGTTCTGATACCAGCCGTAGGGATAGCCAATATCACCCGTGCTGCGCTGGTGCGCCAGAGTGAAGGAGTGAGGCCCTACCGAGTAGGTAGCCGCCAGACTCCAGATCTTGTTGTCGCGGGCATTGGCATCACCTGAATAAGTCTGGGCAAAGCTCTTGTCCAACCGCGTCTTATAGCCATTGAAGTCAAACGTCAGAGACTGGTCCTTATCGATGGGCAGGACGTAGTTCAGGTTGATGTACTGCTTTTTCAGGACGTCTTTGACATCGGACGCATAAAGCGATGCCATGAACTGATCTGTGAACTTGTAGCTGCCACCGATGACATCGATCTTTTTCAGCCCACCGCTATCACGTCCTTCGGCACTCTTGCGGGACTCCTCGGTGAAGCGCCCTACGTTGAGGACAAGCCCATCGATTTCTTTCGAGGTAATCAGCGTACCGGTATAACTTTCCGGCAGTAGGCGTGAGGTGTCCGAGTTCAGGACCGGCAGCGCCGGCATCTGATCACCGTAGGTGATGGTCGTGTTGGAGAAACGTGCCTTGATCGAGGCGCCGCCCTTGGCGATATCGCTGGCCGCCTCACCGCTGTCGCCCTGTTTGAAGAAATCGATACCGCCAGCACCCGAGCGGCCTTTGCCACCGTCCAGGCGCAGACCGTACAAAGCAAATGCGTCGACGCCAAACCCTACGATACCTTGTGTAAATCCAGATGCAAAATTGGCCGTTACGCCCTGCCCCCACTCCGCCTTGTCTTGATTACCGTGCTTATAGTCACGGTTCATGTAGGCGTTGCGCAGGAACAGCTTGAGGCTGCTGTCCTCAATAAACCCGTTGGAGGTCTGGGTTTCAGCTGCCAATGCCTGGGTAGCACTCAATACGCCACAAGCAATCAAGGTAATCCGTTTGTTTAACATCTACTGCCGTTCCTTTCTGACTAATACGGTGTGACGATCAGGCTTGTTTCTATAGGTCTTTCCTGACGGACTGGAAGGATTCCCGCACACGTGAATGACAGGAATGCTCATGGCTTACCGGTTGGGTGCCGCCTCGGCGGGTAAGCCTACGCGAGCGTTCCAAAAGCCTCATAAGGCCTGGCAAATCATGAGCTCTCTCGTGAAAGGGTATGTACGAGAGCAGCCACCTCGCACCCGCAAGAAAACAGGTGCCTGTTCTTCTCTACTGGTGATCGCAAAGCGATAGGCCATTGTACTGCCATATCAGGGGGTTATGTAACTGTAAGAAAAGGTTGCCGAACATGAATAGGTTTCAGGTTAATGCCGACGCCAAACGTGCTTGCCGACGCGTTTGGCCCGGCCATATCAAGCCGTATAAACGGCCCGGTTAGTGCAGCAAGCGTGGAATGTGAATCCTCCTGTGCCAAAAGATGTCTATACCTCATCAAGGGCGCCTGTTCGCGCTTGGAGTTTGGCAATCTAATTATCACGGGAGATACGATGACGGCACATCCAGCACCGGGCATCCTCAATACAATAGAAGGTCAGCGGCTTTCCGGCGTCGATGCCGAGCACTGGCGGAAATGGGGTCCCTACCTGAGTGAACGCCAATGGGCAACGGTGCGTGAGGACTATAGTGCCGATGGCAACGCCTGGAGCTATTTCCCGCACGAACATGCACGCAGCCGTGCCTATCGCTGGGGTGAGGACGGGCTGGCCGGTTTCTCCGATGTAGCCCAGCAGTGGTGTCTGGCGCTAGGGCTCTGGAATGAGCGCGACCCTTTTATCAAGGAACGTCTGTTCGGCCTGACGAACGCCGAAGGCAACCATGGCGAAGACGTCAAGGAACTGTATTTCTATCTGGATGGCGTTCCAAGCCACTCCTACATGCGCATGCTCTACAAGTATCCTCACGCCGAGTTTCCCTACGCCGACCTGGTAGAAGAAAACAGTCGCCGTGGCCTTGAGGATGCGGAGTACGAGATTCTGGATACCGGTGTCTTTAACGACAACCGCTATTTTGATGTGACCGTCGAATACGCCAAGAACACGCCGGACGATGTGCTGATGCGTGTCACGGTGGTAAACCGCTCTACCGAGGCGGCACGCCTACATGTCATGCCCCACCTGTGGACACGCAACACCTGGGTATGGACCGGAGCGCCGCAGCGACCGCTGCTATCCATCATGGACGACGGAAAAGTCAAGGCAACTAACTACAACTGGGCGGATTATATCGCTACCGCATGGGGTGACGTCACGCCCGAATGGATCTTCTGTAACAACGAAACCAACAAGCCAAAACTGGAAGGCATTGAAGCGTCCGGTCCGTTCAAGGATGGTATAAACGATTATGTGGTGAGTGGTGACGAGCAGGCGATTCGCCGAGACTCCGGCAGCAAGGTGACTGCACGGTTCGTACTGGATATTCAGGGAAATGGCCGGTCGGTTATCTATCTGCGATTTGCACCGGAAACCGCTGACCCTCATCTCGATGTAAAAGCGGTCTTCGCCAAACGCCGTGCTGAAGCAGACGCGTTTTACGCAGAGTTGCAACACAACATCATCGATGAGGACGCCCGCAACGTACAGCGGCAGGCCATTGCCGGCCTGCTCTGGTCCAAACAGCTCTACTATTTTGAAGTCAACCGCTGGATTGATGGTGATCCCAATCGTCCTGCCCCGCCCCAGGAGCGTAAGAGCGGGCGAAATACCCAGTGGCGGCATCTCGTCAATTTCGACATCGTATCAATGCCGGATAAGTGGGAATACCCCTGGTATGCGTCATGGGACCTTGCGTTCCAGGCGGTGGCCTATGCCATGATCGATCCGGGTTTTGCCAAGCAGCAACTTCTTCTGTTAGTCAAAGACCGCTTCATGCACCCCAACGGGCAGCTACCGGCCTACGAATGGAACTTTGAGGATGCCAATCCTCCCGTACACGCTTGGGCCTGCTGGCATGTTTATCAGCAAGAAAAGGCACTGACGGGACACGGTGATCGCGAGTTTCTGGAGCGCGTTTTCCATAAGCTGTTGCTCAACTTCTCCTGGTGGGTCAATCGCAAGGATGCCGAAGGCCGCAATCTCTTCCAGGGGGGCTTCCTGGGCCTGGATAACATCGGCATCTTCGACCGTTCCGCCGTCTTGCCGCCCGGCTCTCACTTGGATCAGGCCGATGGAACTGCGTGGATGGCTGCCTACGCGCTTGACCTGATGCGCATTGCACTAGAGCTGGCCAAGGAAAACCCGGTATACGTCGACATTGGCGTGAAGTTCTTTGAGCACTTCCTGCATATCGCCGGCGCGATCAACGCGGGTGAAGAGCGCCATGATGGACTCTGGGATGAGCAGGATGAATTCTTCTATGATGTGCTGCACCGTGGCGATGGCACCTGTGAGCCGATGCGGCTGCGCTCGATCGTAGGACTCATCCCGCTGTTCGCCGTGCAGGTATTAGAGTCCAAGGAATATGAAGGCCTGCCTGGCGTGCGGGATCGTCTGAAGGAGTTCGTACGGCAACGTCCTGATTTGGCACGACTGGTTTCCCGTTGGACCGAGCCCGGTCAGGGCAACCGATTCCTGCTGGCGCTGCTGCGTGGCCAGCGGACCAAGAGTCTCCTGGCGCGAATGCTGGATGAGAAGGAGTTTCTGTCACCATTCGGCATCCGCTCACTGTCCAAGATACATGCCGAAGCCCCCTTCGAGATGCGGCAGGAAGACGGCTCCATGCTTAGCGCACGTTATCAACCCGCCGAATCTGACTCCCGGCTGTATGGCGGTAACTCCAACTGGCGGGGGCCGCTGTGGATGCCGATCAACTATATGTTGATCGAATCGCTGCACGAGTTCTATCTGTATTACTCGGATAACTTCTCGGTGGAGTATCCGACTGGCTCCGGCTACCTCGCCTCCCTGGAAGAGGTCGCCAGCGGCCTGAGCGAGCGTTTGACACGCATGTTCCTCAAGGATGAAAACGGCCACCGTCCCAGCATGATGGCCTATCCACAGCTTCAGAATGATCCAGACTGTGCAGACCTTGTGCTTTTCCATGAGTATTTCCATGGTGAGAACGGGCGCGGTCTTGGAGCTTCCCACCAGACCGGCTGGAGCGCACTGGTCGCGCTGCTGCTTCAGCCTCGTTGATAGCGGTGTATGAAAGGCCGGACCTCGTCCGGCCTTTTTACAGCTGGCATTTCAATGCAACCCAGCAGCCTTTAGTATCCATAGCGATGTGCACGCGCGGTTCCACCGGTTCAATGTGCTACGCCTTATAACAATCCCAACAAGGAGACCTTGATGTTCGCCCGATGGACATTGCCATTTGCTGCAGCGGTATCACTTTCCATCTCCATGCTTCTGTCACCTGCACTTACGTTTGCGGCCTCAAGCCCTGCCGTGGAGGCCAGGCATGGAATGGTCGTCTCGTCGCAACAGCTGGCTTCCCAAGTAGGCGTGGATATTCTCAAGAAAGGGGGTAACGCCATCGACGCCGCTGTTGCTGTCGGTTACGCGCAGGCCGTGGTCAATCCCTGTTGCGGCAATATCGGTGGCGGTGGCTTTATGACAATCCACTTGGCGGATGGCAAAGATACCTTTATCGACTTTCGCGAAAAGGCGCCTGCTGCCGCCAGTGCAGATATGTATCTCGACAGCAACGGCAAGGTCCGTAAAGACGCCAGCCTATATGGCTATCTGGCCGCTGGCGTGCCCGGTACGGTATTGGGCCTGGACACCGCTCACCAGCGGTACGGCAAGCTGACCCGAGAGCAGGTCATGGCGCCGGCGATCGGGCTGGCGCGGGAAGGCTTTGTATTGACCCGGGCGGATACCGATATCCTCGACACTACCGTTGAACGCTTCAAGCATGATCCGGAAGCCGCACGACTTTTCCTGCGCAAGGACGGCTCTCCACTTCAGCCGGGTGACCGTCTGATACAGACCGACCTTGCCAACACCCTCGCTGGCATCGCTAAAGGGGGACCGAACGCCTTCTACCAGGGACGCATTCCCCAGGCTGTCGAAAAGGCGGCCAAGGCAGGGGGCGGCATCCTGACGGCAGAGGATTTTGCGCGTTACACCATCAACGAAACCGCACCGCTTACCTGTACCTACCGAGGCTACACTTTTGTGTCTGCCCCACCGCCCAGCTCAGGAGGTGTAACCTTGTGCGAAACCCTCAACATTCTTGAAGGTTATGACCTGAAAAGCATGGGCTTCAACTCAGCGGATTATATCCATACCCTGACCGAAGCCATGCGGCAGGCCTACATGGACCGCAACACCTCTCTGGGCGATCCGGCCTTTGTCGATAATCCCATCGAGCAGCTCACCAGCAAAGATTACGCCGCCCAGGTACGCAACCGGATTATTCCCAACAAGGCCACCCCGTCGGCGCAGGTCATTCCAGGCATGGAAACACGAGAAAAGCCAGAGACCACGCACTATTCCATCATGGATGAACATGGAAATGCCGTTTCCACGACCTATACCATCAATGGCCGATTCGGATCAGTCGTTATTGCGCCCGGAACCGGGTTCTTTTTGAATAATGAGATGGATGATTTTACCGTGAAGGTGGGTGAGCAGAACCTGTATGGTCTTGTTCAAGGCACAGCCAATGCGATAGCTCCTGGCAAGCGGCCGCTGTCGTCGATGACGCCCACCCTGATCAACAAAGATGGCAAAACCTTCATGGTCCTGGGCTCACCCGGTGGTTCGCGCATCATCTCCATCACGTTGCAGACCGCCCTTAACGTCATTGATCATGGGATGCCGCCTCAGGAAGCAGTCGATGCGCCACGAATTCATCACCAATGGATGCCGGATGAGGTGTATTACGAGCAACGCGGCGTATCTGCCGATAGCCTCAAGCTCCTGCAGGACATGGGCTATACCATGGTGCAGCAGACACCATGGGGCGCAGCCGAGTTGATCATGGTGGGCCTGCCGGGTGCGCCTGGTGTCATGGCAGATGACTCCGGCAACGACTCGGCAGTATCCGGGCGGGTGCGGGAAGGCTTTCTTTACGGCTCCAACGACGTACGCCGTCCCGCAGGCGCCGCAATCGGCTATTGAACCCTCCAGGCGGCGCTACCAGTCGCCGCCTGCCTCCGGCATCTCGTATTCCCGGTACTGGGTCACTGCCATGCCTATCTCTGGATCGTCATGGAGGGTTGGCTCCTGACTCAGCCGTTCGACCAGAAAATCGATAAACACCTTGAGCTTGGGTTGCAGGTGCCTGGTTGCTGGATAGAGCAGCCAGGCTCCTCCGCAGTATTGCGTCTGGAATGACCACTCAGGCAGTACTTGAACGATCAGACCCTTGCGTAAGGCGTAGCGCGCGGTGAAATAGGGAAGACTGCCGATACCGATATGGTGTAGCACAGCGTCCAGTCGCGCCCCGGTATGATTAGCGGCATAACGGCCGCGAACGTTGACGCTCACAGTCTTGTTGCCTTTTCTGAACCGCCAACGTGAATCGGCCGGCTCCTGCCCAAGGTAAATGCAGCTGTGCGTTGTCAGCTCCCGAGGATGCTCCGGCGTGCCATGCTCTGCCAGATAATGGGGCGTCGCCGCCAGTAGATGGTCGATCTGCACCAGTTCTCGTCCCATCAGGCCGGGCGGTGGCTGATCCGTAATGCGGATAGCCAGGTCCACATCACCATCGATGAGATCGACATAGTGGTCGCTCAGATTCATCTGCACATCCACTTGCGGGTAGAGCCGCAAAAATTCGGGCAGGTGCGGATGAATCAGAAATCGCCCGACTGCCTTCGGCACACTCAGGCGGATAACACCCTCCGGCGTCTGACTGAACTGCCCGCTGACCTCCATGACGGCGCGCGCAGCGTTCACCATGTCGACACAGCGCCGATAGACCTCTTCTCCGCTTTCGCTCAAACGAAGCTTGCGTGTCGTCCGGTTGAGCAGGCGTGTCGCCAGGGCCTTTTCAAGCCGGGCTACACTTCGGCTAGTGGAAGACGGTGTCGTGCCCAGCTGACGTGCAGCCTCGGAGAAGCTTCCAGTTTCGACGACCTTGACGAAAACAACCATCTCGCCCATTAGCATGATTGATAGATTTGTGCTCACCGCGCAAAAGTCCTTTGGAATGCAGGCGGATTATCACAATATCACCCCTTCCCTAGAATGGGGCAGGCATCTGCTTTGCAAAGGGCTTTAGACATGACTCAGCGTCTGTATTATTCGAGTGACATTCTGGTCATGGAGGTTGAAGTTACCGCCTGTGCCCCTTGGGAAGATCTCTATGCGGTGGAGTTGGCCGCCACGCCCTTCCATCCCCAGGGCGGCGGGCAACCCAGCGATACCGGCTGGCTGGGCGACACAGAGGTCGTCATGGTCAAACAGGACGGCGAGCGTATCGTCCACTACACACGAGAGCCTCTAACACTGGGTTCCGTGCGAGCCCGTGTCGATGAGAACCGACGTCGACTGCATACACACTTGCACTCGGCCGGTCATCTGATCGGTCATATCGGAGAGGCGTTTGGCTGGCGACCCGTCAAGGCACACCATTGGCCAGGAGAAGGCCGTATTGAGTTCATGCCCGGTCAGGAGGCTCGGCCTCTGGATGCGGAGCAGCTGGAATCTCATTTCGACCAGTACGTGCAACAGGATCTACCGGTCAGCATCACCCTCGATGACGAAGGCCAGCGTAGGGTTGGCTTTGGCGATTTTACGCCTTACGGCTGTGGCGGCACGCATGTTCGCTCCTCGCGGGAGCTTAACGGACTGAAGGATCTCCTGCTCAAGGAAAAGAAAGGAAAACTCTCCGTTCATTACGATGTGACTTCCCCATGACGTGATCACACGATGGTCAGGGTCTGCGACGTGTAACAACCATACGAGCACACCAGGAAGTCACCCTATCACCCAAGGAACCTGCTCATGATGCTTGAAAAGCAGCGTCTCGAGACGTCGTCCATCAACGCTCTCGCTAACGAAGAGGTCATGGCGATCCACGTCAGGCAGTTCATTCCTCAGGAACTGGCGTCGAAGATAGCCCAGCAAATTCTCGGGCAGGGTTTCGAAAGCTACCTTAACGCACCCAGTATCGGCCGTATCGGCATGGCCTTTTACGAGGCTGAAAATCAGCCGCCCCGGCTGGCGGACTATTTTGAAAGCGTCTACGAAAACATCGAAGAACTGCGACGGCGTTGCCAGCCGTATCTGTCCCCTATCGATCTGCTGCGCTGCACGCTTGATGAAGTCTGGCCTGCGGGCGCCCGGCTGCAAACCCTGTATGGACGCAAGATGTATGTAGGGCTTTCCCGCGTCGTCAAACCGGGCGTTCGCTTCCTTGCCCATCACGACATCTTTGCCAAGGATGCTCCGCAGAGCACCGAGGCCATGAGCCTTGAGGCCCAGATGGCCTGCAACGTTTACCTGAACATGCCAAGCGAGGGCGGCGCCCTGCAGCTCTGGCGAACCGAGCTTACGCCCGATCAGTTCGACGCCCTGCGTGGCACAAGCTATGGGATAGACCCCACCCTGCTGGGACCACCCGATGTTGAAATCCGACCGGAGCCGGGTGACCTCATTCTCTTCAACTCAAGAAAGATGCATGCGGTCACTCCCGGTTCGGACCATTTACGCCTCAGCCTGTCGTGTTTTGTTGGATACCGAGGCGCTGGCAGCCCGTTAACCTTCTGGAGTTGAAATTGACGTCCTCTTACTTCACCGAATTTTTAAGCCTTGCCATCATCCATTTTCTGGCGGTGGTCGCACCAGGGCCCGATTTTGCCATCACGGTACGCCAGAGCGTTCGCTACGGACGTCTGGTCGGGCTGTTTACGGCGTTGGGCATCGGAGCAGGCATTTCGGTACATGTGCTCTATACGCTGCTGGGCATCGGTGCCCTGATGCATGCCACTCCCTGGCTGCTCAGTGTTGCAAAAGTCGTTGGGGGCGCCTACATCCTTTATCTAGGCATCAGCCTGCTCAAAAGCAAGCCGACCCAGGCATTGGATGAAGTGCAAGGCGGCACGGTGGCTGTCGATGAGCAAACCATCGGCAAAGCATTCCGTATTGGGTTCCTCACCAATGCTACCAACCCCAAGGCAACCCTGTTTTTTCTGGCGATCTTTACTACCGTGGTGAGCGCACAAACCCCAATGAAAATCCAGGCGCTGTATGGCTTGTGGATGTGTTGTGTGAACGCAGCCTGGTTCATGATCGTCAGCTTTCTGTTTTCGAGCCCTCGTGTGCGACAACTGTTCCTGCGCATGGGGCACTGGTTCGAACGTACGATGGGGCTAGTGCTGGTGTTCTTCGCCGGCCGGTTGTTGCTGTCGATCATCTAAGTGTTTCACGGCTCGATAGCCACAAGCTGCCGGGCCGTGTCGAAACCTGGCTGGAGCGGTTCACTGCACAGCTGTTTGTCCCTACCCCAGCACGGAGCTGAATAGACTCATGCCACAAGCCATTCGATCCTACTCGACCCGTACCGCCGAAAAATTCGTCCTCCGGCTGCCTGAAGGCATGCGTGAGCGTATTGCAGAGGTTGCTCGCAACCACCACCGCAGCATGAACTCTGAAATCATCTCGTACCTGGAGCATAGTCTAGTGCAGGACGGCCTTCTGGAAGCTGATCCCGACATGCGCATGGACAGCCCGACCTTGAGCCTGCACGAACGTGAACTACTCCAGCGCTTCCGCCAGCTTTCCGGTCGACAGCAGAATGCACTTATCTCCCTGATCGCCGACGACCTTGAACGCGTAGGCGAGCACTGAACCAAGGTTCTCCCTCCAGGGCTCCCGACTGCTTTACCAGGCTGCCTAGCACCAACGGGCCAGCCAGGGGCACGCGACTATCCGGCCACCCAATCGTGCTCCAGAGGATATGGAGATGCGCCTGGCGATAGCGTAAAAAGCTGTCGCTTTCTTTAACGTAAGGCCCGCACTGGCGGGCTTTGCTCTACGCTCAGAAGCCTTTGCCTGAAAAGCCAGAAACCCATTCAGGCGAAGTCCATGGCCTCATGATGGATTCTCTTTTCCTCCCCGGACAGGCTGGGTACTGTAGCCATGGGCGAGGAATCGCCTGAACCGATCCATACAATTCATGTTACAACCCGCTACGCCCTGATCCGAACATCTGCAAACCTCATGGGGTCGGACCCCAAGGACCGGCCGTAGGCCAGCATGTATCTGGATCATTAGGACGACTTATGCCGTTGTTGAAGCTGCTGCATTTTCTGGGATTGATTGGGTGGTGCGGCAGCCTGCTCTATCTACCGGGCCTGTTGATGGCCCAGGTTCATGACATACACAAGGCCGACAGACCTTATCGGTCTGGTACAGGCGACATTACTTCAGAGCTAGACGCTCCCGTTCCGGCCCTACAGCTGCTAAGGCCTGAGCTGCTGCGCTATGTATTCACGCTCATTGCCACCCCTTGTGCGTTGGTGGCGATTATCAGCGGAACACTTCTGTTCATCCGTCACAGCCTTTTCGATCCCTGGTTGATCCTGAAGCTCAGCCTGGTAGCCGTCATGGTAGTAGGCCACGCCTTATGTGGTGCGCTGATTCTGAAAAGCGATAACCTGGCACCCAGGACCATACGGGCATGGAGCATAGGCCTGGCGGTTGCGCTCAGTCTGGCTATCGGGGGCACGCTGTATCTTGTCCTGGCCAAGCCAGGTTGGAGCGGCGCATGACCAACCGATCAGCTTTCCACGTCCACCCCAACCGCATGTTCGTAGACCAGACGGCCTCCCAGATAGCTGGCAAGGGAAATCAGTACAGCGGTAACGCCGGTCAGGTAAAAGCTCCAGAGCACGAGCTCTTCACCCCCCTGATACCGCACCATCCAGTTGAGCGAAGCCAGGGACAACATCATTACGGCCAGAATGGCATGGCACCATGCTGTAATACGTCGGCGTATATCCGCCACGGTAGTAATGTCGATCAGTCCGGCGATACTGGCTACCCAACCACCCGCAGCCCCTACACCTGCCAACCACAGTCCGGCTCGTGCCCAGAACTCATCGCCCGTCCACCAGAAGCCGAAATCGGCACCCACCAGTGCGATCAGCGCCGCGACGGGAAAGTGAATCAGCATGGGATGAATCGGGTGGCCCGCTACGGCGGCGCGGCTTTCGATGTTGTCGGTCGCAGGCATGCAGGACTCTCCAGTCGATGGCAGACCTTTAAATGGACCGCATGGGGACTAACAGTTCCCTTGGTCGGCTGTAGCGGTACACAGTCCATGCTCGACCCCTATGGCCCAGCAGCCCGGGCCGTCGCCTGGACCTGGTGGGCCATGTTTGGTTTCTCCGCCGTCGTCCTGGTAGGTGTAGTAGCGCTCTGGTTGATCGGAATGCGTCGCCCGCCGGCAGCTGTACCGGAGGAAAAGGTTGCGCGCTACAACCGCCGCTGGATTGTCTGGGGAGGCATTGTGCTGCCTTGCGTCAGTATCGTGCTATTGCTCAGCTTTGGCATTCCTCAGGGTAAGCGCATGCTGCCGCTGCCAGTGGAAGGCGTACAGCCGCTCAAAGTTGAGGTGATCGGTCATCAGTGGTGGTGGGAAGTGCGCTATCCCGAAAGCGGCGTGGTAACGGCCAACCAGATGAACCTTCCGGCCGGTCGCCCGCTGGATATTCACGTCAGCAGCGCGGACGTGATCCACTCCTTCTGGATTCCGCGCCTGGGCGGCAAGATCGACATGATTCCCGGCCGTACAAACGTCATCCGTCTGGAAGCGGACCGACTAGCGACACACCGCGGGCAATGCAGCGAATTCTGCGGCATGCAGCACACCCACATGATTCTCTACAGCGAGGTCCAGACGGCTGAGGATTTCGCAACCTGGCTCAAGGCGCGACAGCAATGGCAGGCGCCTGCGCCACAGCCCGAAGCCAGAAGCCTCTTTGAGCGCGAGTGTGCCGCCTGTCATCAGGTCAGTGGACTTGAGTCGCCGCTTGGAGGGATCACAGACGAAACGCTGCTGATAGGTCCGGATCTGGGCGACGTAGGTAGCCGCAGCCACCTGGGCGCCGGAGTGCTCAAAAATGAACCGGGCGCCATTCGCCGCTGGCTTTCAGAGCATCAGACCCTCAAGCCGGAAAACCGCATGCCGCCGCTGGATCACCTGAGGGATACGGAACTCGATGTACTTGCCGACTGGCTGGAGACCCTCACCCCATGAGCGACATGACCACCCATACCCACGGTGAGCAGGCCGAACAGGATCGTCTTCACCAGGATCTTGATCAGGTCTGGGGTAATCCTCGTGGCTGGCGCGCACTTAGTATCGTCAACCACACCACCATTGGGGTGCGCTTTTTGGTGACGGGCCTGTTTTTCTTTCTGGTTGGACTGCTTCTGGCCATGCTGATTCGCACCCAGCTGGCCATCCCGGGCAATACATTTCTGGGACCGGACGAATACAACCAGGTCTTCACCATGCACGGCACGGTCATGATGTTTCTGTTTGCCGTACCGATTCTGGAAGGTCTCGCCATCTACCTGCTACCCAAGATGCTGGGCGCACGCGATATGCTATTCCCACGCCTTTCATCCCTTGGCTACTGGTGCTACCTGTTCGGTGGATTGATCCTGCTGTCGAGCCTGCTATTGGATGTAGCTCCCAATGCCGGCTGGTTCATGTACACGCCCCTGTCGGACCGGGTGTACTCACCGGGACTCAACTCGGACTTCTGGCTGATCGGAATTACCTTTGTCGAGATCTCCGCTATCTCGGCAGGCGTCGAGATCGTCGTATCCATTCTTCGAGCGCGCGCGCCCGGCATGGGACTACACCAGATGCCGATTTTCGCCTGGTACATGCTCGTAGTAGCCATGATGATCCTGATCGGCTTTCCGCCCATGATACTGGCAAGCCTGATGCTGGAGATTTCCCGTGCCGCCGATCTGCCCTTTTTCGATGTGGCCCGCGGGGGCGACCCTGTGCTGTGGCAGCATCTGTTCTGGCTGTTCGGCCACCCTGAGGTTTACATCATCTTTTTACCGGCCGCCGGTATCGTTTCGACCATTCTCCCGGTGTTCTGCGGGCGTCCGCTGGTGGGTTACCGCTGGGTTGTACTGGGTGTGCTAACGACTGGTTTCATCAGCTTTGGTCTATGGGTACACCATATGTTTACCATCGGCATTCCCCAACTGGCGCAGCTGTTCTTTTCGGCGGCCAGCATGCTGGTGGCGGTGCCAACAGGGATTCAGGTGTTTTCCTGGATTGCGACCCTGTGGCTGGGTAAGCCTCGATTCGAGCTGCCCATGCTCTGGCTGGTAGGGTTTATCGTCATCTTTGTTGCAGGTGGGCTAACAGGCGTGATGCTCTCTCTCGTGCCGTTCGACTGGCAGGTGCACGATACCTACTTTGTCGTCGCCCATTTTCATTATGTGCTGGTAGGCGGCATGTTCTTCCCGCTGATGGCCGGCATCTACTACTGGCTACCGCATTTCTCAGGCCGGATGCCCTCCATGACGCTTGGGCAGTGGGGCTTCTGGCTGACCTTCATCGGCTTCAACATGACCTTTCTGATCATGCACTGGACGGGCCTCATGGGCATGCCACGGCGGGTCTATACCTATGAAAGCGGCCTGGGCTGGGATTTGCCCAACCTGATCTCCTCGATTGGCGGCTTCATCATGGCCTTTGGCGTTGCGACGTTTCTGCTCGACCTGTTCCTGCATTTTCGCTTTGGCGAGAAGGCCGGTGAGAATCCGTGGAAGGCGGATACGCTGGAATGGGCAACGCAATTGCCACCTACTGCCTATAACTTCGTCAGCCTGCCGGAAGTGAAGACCCGCCATCCCTTGTGGGACCAGCCGCATCTGCCGGAAGCGATCGCCAATGGCGAATATGGCCTTTCGGTCAGTAGTCATGGTCGCCGCGAAACCTGGGGTGTCGATCCGGTTACCGGACGGGTACGCCATGTGATTCACCTACCCGGCAATTCGATGTGGCCCTTTGTGCTTTCGGCTGTACTGGCTGTGATGTGCATCTGCCTGTTAGTCAGTGCCTATACGTTAGCGGGTCTGGGTGCGCTGGCGGCGCTGATCATCTGTCTGCGCTGGAGCTGGGAAAACGGCGCTCATCCCAAGGCAGCGCCTGATGCGCATACCCAGCCGGATGAGCCTCCCTTGCACTCCCGTACGTTTGACGGTCCGGGCCTCTGGGGCATGGGAACCACATTGATTTCCAACGGCTCCCTTTACCTCTCGCTATTGTTCGGCTGGTTCTACCTGTGGAGCGTGTCGCCCAATTGGCAGATTCCTTCGCAGAACCCGCTCAACCATGGACTTATGTTGGCCGCGTTGCTGCCGGCATTCATCGTCACCGGCTGGCTGCGCCGTGTCGTGAGTCAGCTCAGGGAGAAGCACATTACGCACCTAGGGTCTCAACTGGCAGGTATCACTGTGCTTGGCCTGGTGCATACGCTGCTGCTGGTCTTGGTAATCATTGAAGCGCCTTTGAAGCCTACCGAAACAACCCACGATGCCGTGCTGCTGACCATGCTGGGTTACAGCCTGCTCCACGCCGTGGTAGGTGTCCTGGCTACTGCACTTCAGGCCTTGCGGGTGCATTGGGGATATGTCGGGATCAATGCACCTTATGAGCCCAAGATCGTGCTGCAGTGGTGGGTTTATACCACAACGGTAGTTACCATCAGCTACATCGCCACGGTGCTGTTTCCCCTGACCTGGAATCCTTACTGATGCGTCCAGCCCATCCCTTGCAGTTGGTTGCAGGCCTTGTCGTCTGGAGCTTGTGGTTTATTACTATTTACGGGGGGCTTACAGTAGCCTGCCAGATCGCGCCGCCCGCTGCAGAAGCTGGTGCCCTCAATCGTATAAACCTCATGCTGGGTTTGCTTACGCTCGCCACACTGGTTTTTTTGCTGTGGAATGCGCGGCGCTGCTGGCAGGCTATTGGCCTCGGCGATTCCGAGGAGGCGCGTTGGCAACGCTTCCTGGCAACGCTGGGCGCCGGACTGCATCTGGTCAGCGCAATCGCCACGCTGTTTGTGGGTATTCCCATTCTGTTGATGCCGCCATGCCTCTAGCCCTGATAATCCTGCTGGGTATTGCACCTTCGGCCTATGGTCATGGGTTACTAGAGGGTCATCTGACCGAACGTCTACCTATATGGGGTTGCGCTGTACTGCTGGCTGCCATGTGGGGGCTCTATTACATAGGGCAGCGCCGGGTTCCGCCTCATCAAGGCGAGGCGCTCTGGTTTCATGCCGGCATGGTCGTCGCAGCCCTGGCAACGTTTGGCCCGTTCGATGGCTGGGCGGAAACCAGTACAGCGATGCATATGGTCCAGCATATGCTCTATATGATTATCGTTGCGCCCCTGTGGGCGCTCGCCAGACCGCTGCCCCAGTGGCAGGCTGCGTTACGTGGACGCGGCCGACGCGTCTGGCATCCCATCCTGAAGGCCGGTCGCTATCCAACGGCTGCAGCCCTGCTCCATGCGCTGGCGATCTGGGGCTGGCATGCCCCCAAACCTTACCAGCTCGCCCTGGATAACCTCTGGTGGCATGTCACCGAACACATCTGCTTTCTTTTTACCGGTTGGTTATTGTGGTGGTCGTGCCTGCATGCCAGTCATGCGCGTGTTCCTCAGGCGTTGCTTGCGCTTCTGCTCACACTTATGCATACCGGATTACTGGGCGCGCTTCTCACCTTCAGTACCCAAACGCTTTACCACGAATCAGGCGACCTGTCTGACCAACAGTTGGCAGGCCTCATCATGTGGGTGCCTGGCAGCCTCGCCTATATGCTGGGTCTGGGCTGGATTGCCTGGCGATGGCTGAGCCGTCAATGGCGACGGACGTCGGAGCGGGCCACTTGAGAGCCTGCCGTCAAGATTGACAGGCTTTCAGGTGCTCACGGCAAGGCGAACACGTACGGAATGCCGCTTGTTTCCTGAGTGGTGTTGACAATAGCCATGGGCGGAGGCGGGCTCGCCATGTCTCACATCAACGATGCGGGCTACTGGATCTTCACTAAACTGGCTGGGCTGAACGTGGGCGACGGCCTGCGAACCTGGACCGTACTGACCACACTGCTGGGCTCCCTGGGGTTTATCTTGACCCTGTTGCTCTGGCCCTTTGTCTGAACACTCGAAGGAGAGACCATGCCCCGCTTCGCTGCAAACCTGAGCATGCTATATCCCGAACACGACTTTCTCGACCGCTTTGCTGCGGCCGCGGCCGATGGCTTCAAGGCAGTCGAGTACCTGTTTCCTTACGACTACCCAGCTGCCGAGCTCAAGGCACGGCTCGACGACTACGGACTTGTCCAGGTGCTGTTCAACGCACCGCCTGGGAATTGGGCGACTGGGGAGCGCGGTCTCGCCTCCCTCCCCGGCCGCGAAGCTGAATTTCGGGATAGCATCGCCCGTGCGCTGGACTATGCTGCCGCTCTGGGTAATGACCGCTTTCATGTTATGGCTGGGCTGCTGCCGTCAGGCGCAGATCGCGCAGCACACCGTGAGGTATACCTGCAAAACCTCACCTATGCGACACAGGAAGTGGCCAAGAGTGGCCTGACGGTAGTCATTGAGCCTATCAATACGCGTGATATGCCCGGTTTCTTCCTGAACCGACAGGATGAGGCTCAGGCCATCTGTTCAGAAGTAGGTGCTGCCAACCTCAAGGTCCAATTTGATTGCTACCACTGCCAAATCGTAGAAGGAGATATCTCTGCAAAACTACGTCGTTACATAACAGGTATTGGGCATATCCAGATTGCTGGCGTACCGGACCGCCACGAACCAGACAGCGGCGAAATCAATTATCCCTATCTGTTCCAGCTGATTGATGAATTGGGATACACCGGTTGGATCGGTTGTGAATACCGTCCCCGTGGAAATACATCTGAAGGCTTGGCATGGATACGTCATCTGAGCGCTTAGGTCCTTTCTTCATGTCGGCGGGCGTTTCTGCGTCCGCCTCCTCTCATTACCTCCTTTAACAGCGTTACGCTTGCTCGGTTGCATTGGGCCGACTCCTACAGACCGCTTACGTTCCTGTAAATCTTCTGGTTTTAGACACAGCTCTCAACCAGTCTAGAACCGGCCCTACCGCTCGTAAGTTTCTCTGAACGAACCGTTCATGACTCACTCCATTTTCACGAAGGGCATGAAAACACCGAGCGAAATCAACAGCAGGATAGACGGATGAACAACGACCAGTCTGATAGGCAAGCAACCGAAACGATACCTATCGTTGAAGAGCGTGCCGAGCTTCATAAAGAGACTGTCGAATCCGGCCGCGTCCGGATCAATAAGACCGTCGAGTCCAAGGAATACACCGTTTCTGACGCCTTGCGGTATGAGGAAACGGTTATCGAACGGGTCAAATTCGACACGCCAGTCGACCCCGCTCACCTTCCACAGGTGCGGCAGGACGGTGATGTCACCATCATCCCTGTTTTCGAAGAAGTTCTGGTTGTTGAAAAACGCTTGATGTTGAAGGAAGAACTTCATGTCCAACGCGTCACTCGTGAAGCACAACGTACCGTGCCGGTCACATTGAAACGCGAAAACGTGACTGTGGAACGCAGCCACTCTCATCCGGAGTCAGATCACTCCGGTTCCGCGCGGTAATCGCAGTCTGCACCGCCCAATCGAATCGCAGCACAGCTGCCGAAGAGAACGAAAGGTGACCTTATGAAACAGCACATTCTAGTTGCAGCATTTGACCACGTTAACGAAGCAGAACAGGTTAAGCGTGAGCTTTTGTCCAAAGGCGTATCCCAAACGAACATCCGCATGGCCGCCTCTAACGAATCCCCCGTGCTCGACGGCACGACAGATACTTCCATGCGGTCCGACACCCGTACTCACGACGATGAATCGATGACCGACAAGATCGGCGGCTTCTTCCGCTCAATCTTCAGCGACAGCGACACCCATAATAGCCGCTACGCCGATACCTATCCTGAAGCGGTACGCCGTGGATCCACTGTAGTGACTGTTACCGTCAATGACGACGCACAAGTAGGTGTCGTTGAAGAAATCATGGAGCGCAATGGCGCAATTGATATCGACGAGCGCAGCGCCAATTGGAGCAACCAGGGTGCGATCGGCTCTTCAGCGACCACCATGGGCACCAGCGCCGCTACCGGGCCGGTATCGAATGACTACCCTAACACAGCTTCTACACTGGGTGCAGGGTCCACTACCCACGCTGACCAGACGCCTACTGAAGCGACTGACCGCACGGCCATTCCAGTCATGGAAGAAGAGTTGAAGGTCGGCAAACGTGAAAACAGCCTGGGCCGCGTACGAGTGGTATCACGTATGAGTGAGCGTCCCGTTGAAGAAACGGTCAACCTCAGCGAACAGCATGCCGTTATCGAACGTCGCCCTGTCGACCGCCCAGTCTCCACTGACGATCTTTCTGCCTTCAAATCTGGAACGGTAGAGATCCAGGAAACGGCAGAAGAAGCCGTTGTTGAGAAAACCGCTCGAGTTGTGGAAGAAGTCGTGGTAGGTAAGGAAACGACTCATCATAACGAAACGGTTCATGACACAGTACGCCGTACCGATGTAGACATCGAAAATGACAATGTCGCAACCCGGGCTGGCATGCGTGGCACCGATCATATGGACGATGTTGATCCTACCACCCGCACCAAACGCTAATCGTCTGTTTAGCGAAAAGGCCACCTAATGGTGGCCTTTTTGTTTTTACGTTTCTGATTACTTGTTATGTGCTTGGGTTTGTTAGTTTTCTTAAACCATTTATAGGGCTGGTATTATTTTGTAATTCCGTTATTTGTTTTAAGGAGCAACAACAACCGCGCCCCATTTATGAGTGATAGCCGTCACAATTTATGGGCAATCTGGTAAAGACTCATTAACAGAACATTAATAAACAGCGCTTTTCTTTCCATACAAAGCAAACTAGATCACATAAATAAGCAAATCTGCCGCTTGAAGCGGCGAGCTTTTTTGGCAGGCGCTAAGCATAGGTGCTACACGGAGATATAGGATTTTTCTGTGGCCGAGCGCACAAACGTTTTGGATCAAAATCCCCGTACGCGACGGTGAAAGGCACTTATGCGCGGTCGGTAGTAGATGGCCGTGGTGGATATCAGTGATAGCCATTCATGATGCAGTGCCAAGGAAACCACCCCGCTCTGGCTTGTCGCCGGGCGAGCCCTTGGCCATGGAACGGCGTTGTTAAGAGGATCAGGACGATGCTTTTTAACTCGTTTGCGTTTATAGCCGGATTTCTTCCAGTCGTACTATTAGGCTTTTTTGTATTGGGTGGGACGGGTCGACAACGCCTGGCGATCGTCTGGCTGACACTCGCCTCCCTGGTATTTTATGGTTGGTGGAACCCAGCCAACGTTCCGCTGTTGGCCGCAAGCATGATCTTTAATTACCTGCTGGGTGGCTATCTACTTCGCAACCCTTCCCGCTGGGCCCTGACCCTAGGTATTACTGCCAACTTGGCACTGCTGGGGTACTACAAATACACCGGTTTTCTGCTCGGTACGCTTGACGATGTGCTCGATACAGGCTGGACGGTCAGTGACATCATTCTACCCTTGGCGATTTCGTTCTTCACGTTCCAGCAAATTGCCTATTTGGTCGATGCACACGACGGTGAAGTTGTTGAACATGATTTTCTCAACTACTGCCTTTTCATTACTTTCTTTCCGCACCTGATCGCCGGACCGATTACCCATCACCGTGAGATGCTGGAGCAGTTTCGCGAACGCAACAACTTCAAACCCCGCCTGGATAATCTCACTATTGGCACCACTATCTTCCTGCTGGGGCTATTCAAGAAGGTTGTTATCGCCGACCCGCTGGGTGAAAAAGCTTCGCCGGTGTTTGCATTGGCAGCCGACGGCGTGACGCCCTCTTTCTTCGACGCATGGACCGGCGCGCTTACGTACACCCTCCAGATCTATTTTGATTTTTCCGGCTATAGCGACATGGCGATCGGCCTGGGGCTTCTTTTTGGAATAAGCCTACCGGCCAACTTCAACAGCCCGTTCAAGGCACGCAACGTGATCGACTACTGGTCTCGCTGGCACATGACGCTGACACGCTTTCTGACCGCCTATATCTACAATCCCATCGTCATGCGGATTACCCGTGCACGGCTGGCTGCCGGTAAGCCCCTGCCCAAGCGCGGAAAAATGTCGCTTGGTACCTTTGTAGCGCTGGTGGCCTACCCTACCCTTTTCACCATGTTCATTTCCGGCGTCTGGCATGGGGCCGGCTGGCAATTCGTAGCGTTCGGGCTACTCCACGGTTTTTACCTTGTGGTCGCCCATGGCTGGCGCGCCTATAAGGTCAGTAAAGGCTGGAAGCTCGACAGTGACAACCGAATCCATCAGGTCGCTGCATTGCTGCTCACCTTCACCTGTGTGGTGGTGGCCATGGTGTTCTTCCGAGCCGAAAGCGTGTCCGCTGCCATGGCAATCCTCGCCGGCATGGTGGGCCTGAGCGACGTCTCGACCAAGCTCGACAAGTCCGATTTCCTGGCCATCGCTATGTTGCTGGCCTTTGTCTGGACCATGCCCAATATCGGCCAGTGGATGCATCACTTCCGCACTGCCCTGAACTTTCGGCCAAAGGAAAACTGGATCGAACACTGGTTCCCCTTCGTGGCGTGGCGGCCTACGCCAGTGCTGGGCGCTGCCTTGGGTGTACTGGGTTTTTTTGCATTGGCCTCTGCGTTCTCTGCGGCCCCGACCGAGTTTCTTTACTTCCAGTTCTAAGTGTCGAAACAGGAGCATTCCATGATGGACCTATTACCCTGGCTTCCCCCTCATCCAGATCTCGGCGCAGCGATCAGCGAGGCCAAGCGAGAGGCAGACCCTGCCAAGCGGCTCAGTCAGGCGGCTTATTTATCCGGATTTCGACGCGACTTCACCCTTACCGCCCGACTGGATAAGCTTGCCGCAGAAGGACTAAGTGATCTCACCACAGCAGGAGATCTGGCAACACTGGGTTTGCGTCCCTTGCGTATCGCCCTGCTTTCCTCCCATACCGTGGATCATCTCGTTCCTGCCATTCGGATCGCAGGTCTCTCCCGGCGTCTGGCCTTGTCCGTGTATGTTGCCCCGTATGGCATGTATCGACAGGCCTTACTAATGGACGACCCTGCGCTATCGTCCTTTGCCCCTCAGGTGATTCTGTTGGCCGTGGATGCAAAAGACACCGCCCTGCAGCTGCCCCTGGATGCATCAGAGGCGCAGGTTTCAAGCGCCGTTGAGACGCGTATCGAGGAGTTACGCCACCTCTGGCGCCTCGCCCGGGAACGTTACGCAGCGCAGGTTATTCAGCAAACGCTTGTCACTACAGAACCCTTGCTGTTCGGCTCATTCGAAGCCCATGTTCCAGCCGCGCCCTTTGCCGTAATCGAGCGGCTCAATACCGCCATCCGTGCAGCGGCAAAGGAAGAAGGTGTACTGCTGATGGACCTGGCGTGGCAAGCTGCACAAGGGATGTATGGCACCGGTCTGGCTGAGCCTGTGCGGTGGCACCAAGCCAAACAGCTGGTCAGCCCAACGCTGGCCCCCCTTTATGGCGATCAGCTGGCAAGGGTTGCTGCCGCTGGGGTCGGTCTCTCACGCAAGTGCCTGGTCCTGGACCTTGATAACACTCTGTGGGGCGGCGTGATTGGCGACGATGGTGTTCATGGCATCCAGATAGGCCAGGGATCACCGGCAGGTGAAGCGTTTCTGGCATTCCAGCATTACGCAGGGAAGCTGGCCAAACGAGGCATCATTCTCGCGGTCTGTAGCAAGAACGATCTGGCAGTAGCTGAAGCGGCGTTCGACCACCCGGAAATGGGTCTCAAGCGCTCCGATATCGCCGCCTTTGTCGCCAACTGGGAGGACAAGGCGGGCAACCTGCGTCGTATTGCCTCCATGCTCAATATCGGACTCGACAGCCTAGTCTTTGTCGACGATAACCCGGCTGAGCGTGACATTGTTCGCCGTGAGCTACCCGAGGTGGCGGTGCCGGAACTTCCCGAGGATGTAGCCGACTACCCTGCTCGCGTAGCGGCTGCCGGTTATTTCGAGACAGTCTCGTTCACCACAGACGACACTGCACGCAGCCGTCACTATGCCCTTAACGCCGAACGCAAGGTTGCCATGAGCCAGGCAACCGACATGGAAGGTTACCTGCGCGGTCTGCAAATGGTTCTTACCGCTACCACCATCGGTCCGGCAGAGTTGATCCGTACCACGCAGCTGATTAACAAGACCAATCAGTTCAACCTTACGACGCACCGCTACAGCGAAGCGGAGGTCGAACGCCTTGCAGCAGATAATCGTGCAGTTGCCCTTGCGGTGCGCCTGAGCGACAAATTCGGTGATAACGGCCTGATCAGCGTAGTTCTCGCACGCGCAGATACCGCATGGGCTCAGGATGAACTTCTTATCGATACCTGGCTGATGAGCTGCCGCGTCCTGGGCCGTCAGGTAGAAGAGGCCGTCCTCGACGTACTGATCAAACGTGCAACGGCAGCTGGCTGGGCAGCGCTCATCGGCGAATATCGCCCTACCGACCGGAACGGCATGGTTGCCGAACATTATGCAGCGCTGGGCTTTGATCATTGCCCAGCACCTGAAGGCGCTATCCCCAACGCCAGCTTCTGGCGTTATGACCTGCTCTCACCCCGTACTTCCCGCCACTTCATCGAGGTTACTGACGTATGAACGATAAGGACATTCTCAACGCACTGACCCAGGTCTTCAGCGACGTGTTCGATGACGACGACATTGTGCTTGCTCCAGACATGACCGCCGACAACATCGACGGCTGGGACAGCCAGACGCATGTCATCCTGATCGTGGCGGCAGAGCAGCGTTTTGGTATCAAGTTCAGGACCGCAGAGCTTGAGTCACTCAAGAATGTGGGCCATTTCGCTCAGCTGATACAATCCAAACTCGAAGGAGCGGCGGTGTCATGAAGACTTCAGCAGCGGATGACAAGCCCACCTCCAGTTCCGGCAGCAGGATTTCTGCCGGCTACCTGCTTGCACTATTTGGCGGAATGGCGGGTGCCCTCGCGGCGTTCTGGATGCTGCTGCTCGGCCTGCGCGGCACAGATAACCTGCCCCCACCGGCATTTTCCAATAGCCTGTGCGTTGACGAAAAACTCAGCTTTCTACGTGAAAATCCCATCGAATCGCCAGACCTGCTGGTGATAGGGTCATCTGTAGCCTGGCGGCATATCGATGGTGATGCCATCGTCAGGCATTCCCCAGGTACGCGCCCGCTGAACGGCGCCTTCTGTGGTCTGCATGCCAATCAGTCGGTATACGTTGCCAACTGGCTACTTGACCGGGAACCTACCGTCAGGCATGTCCTGGTGGTAGTCGACCCCCAGGATTTTGCGGGTTGCTGGCGTGTTTCGGCTGCCGTATTCAATCGCAACGATGTTGATCAGTACGTGTATGAGAAAACGTCACCCTGGCTTTACTACATGCACTATTTCTCCCCCGGCTCGCTGATGCGCAATGCCTTGAAGGTAAAAGATCAGCGCGCCAACCGTATCGAGTTCGATCCCTTAGTGTTCAATCGCTACGGGGACGGCCCGCTCAATACGGTGAACAGTCGTGAATTGCTTTATGGCCGCCCGGAAGCGCTGGATTCAACCTGTTTCAATGCCCTGCAAACCCTGGCTACCCGTTTGTACCAGGAGGGACGGCAATTAACGGTCGTATCCACGCCATTACATCCTGACTGGAAAGCCCAGCAAGATCCAACAGGTGTCTTTCTGGCTAATTTCGACCAGCAGCTTGCTACCGCCCTGGCGCCAACCAAGGCCCAGTATTGGAATGGCGACAAGGAATGGATTACCGCCAAGACATCCTTCATCGATGCAATCCATCTGCGCTGGTCAGCCGCCCAGAAGTTCTCCGAGGCCATGGTGCAAGAAATCCGAATCGCCAGAAATGACGTCGCGCCTGGAACCTGAGCGTTCTGAAATACGCCGACACGGAGGTCGGCAAGTCTCATGCTCACCACCTTGCAGCCATCTGCGATATACACTATGTCTTGATACTGGTGCGGCACCAATAAATAGAGGCATTTGTGGATTTACTATTTCTGGGCACGTCCGCTGGCGTACCGACCAAGAAACGCAACGTGACCGGGCTTGCCCTACAGGAAGAGATGGGCAGTGACTGGTTTCTGATTGATTGCGGCGAGGCCACTCAGCACCGGCTACTGCGTACACGTCTGTCGCTGCATGATCTGCAGGCCATCTTCATTACACATGTCCATGGTGACCACTGTTATGGCTTGCCAGGCCTCCTGGCCAGCGCAGGCATGTCAGGCCGAAAGAAGCCACTTCCCATCATTGCCCCGTCGGGCATTGCCGAATGGTTTAACGCGACTCGACAATTCACCCAGCTGTACCTGCCCTTTGACGTAGAGTTTCTGCCGGCTGAGGCGCTAGGGCAGTGGGCATTTCCACGGTGGACGGTCGATGCTACGCCCCTCTCCCATCGCGTGCCCTCTTTCAGCTATCGGTTTACCGAAACAGCCCGTGAACCTCATCTAAACACTGAAAAATTGAATGCCGAAGGTATTGCACGCGGCCCAATCTGGGGACAGCTGCGTAAAGGCATTGATGTGGTACATGAAGGCCAAACGTTTAAAAGCGCCGATTATGTGTACTACCCCCAAGCGGCTCGCTGCCTGGTCGTCTGCGGTGACAACGATCAGCCCGAGCTGTTGCGGACCTTTTGCCAGCCAGCTCAGGTGCTTGTTCATGAGTCGACATATACACAAGATGTGGCAGACAGGGCTGGCGATACATTCGGACATAGCTCAGCGGCCGGGATTGCGAGCTTTGCCCAATCCAGCGGGCTGCCCAATCTTGTCCTGACGCACTTTAGCGCCCGCTATCAAGCCAATCCGGAGCAGTCTCCCTCCATTGAGGATATCCGTAGTGAAGCTGCACACCATTACCAGGGCTCGCTGTTTCTGGCAGAAGACCTTGCTCGATATCGGCTAGCCAAAACAGGGGTACTAAGCCTTGTTTCTGTGTGATCACTGGGTAGATGAGACCGGTAGCATCGTATGCCTTTGAACGCTCACGCCATTGACTCACTGCTTACGTCCAACGTCGACGGCGAGTAGCAGCTGTGATCCGGGACTAAAGCTTACCTGTTTCAGCTGCCGTAGTCGTATATAAGGATTGATGGATGTTTCAAGATATTACAGGGCTAAGACGTACAGATAGGTCCATAGTTATACATGTACAATTTTCATGTAGAAGGTTAAAAAGCAAATCTGCACAATTGCGCCGTTCCAACGAAGCGCTATCTTAATCAGCGTCTGGTATCTACTTAGCAAAACTTGTATTTTAATAAAGTTCAAAGAATTTAATGACTTAGCAATTCTGCAACTTATCTTTCACCCAGCTTTCCATTGAATACAGGTTGTATTTGAACCTGTTCTGTAGTGATGTCATAGCTCATGAAGTGTGCTCCTCTGTATCGCCGCGTTTAGTGTGTTGGCGAAGTTGTTGTACTCGCGGCGATACAGTTTTTTATTCCCGTTGTTTTTCCGTCTGTACGCAGCCGCATACGGAGCGTGAGGGCAGTAAGCCGGAGTTACCTTTTCATCAGGACATGCTTTCACAGCGTTTTGCATGAGAAGTTTAAGATGAGCTCAATCAACAACATTGTAGTTATTACCTCCCCCCTTCCTGGTCTTAGAGCCTTATGCCAGCTCGCCAGCACGTTTCCTTCTCGCCTGGAAACCTGTGTCGTTGTGATGCTTCGTGTAGCAACCGACAGTCCTGTAGAGGCGCTCGTAACGCTTATGGGACGCTATACCTTCCTTCCCGTAAAAGTATGCACACCCGGCGAGCTACTCGTGGCGGGCTGCGTCTATCTCACTCCGCCTGGGTATCAAGTCACTATAGAGCCCAAGGGCATGATCAGGCTTAAACGGCTTGATTCCGCAAGGCATGAGCATGCCTCAGCAGATGAACTGTTCACCTCTGCAGCCAAGGTATTTGGGCCGCGTACAATAGGCGCGGTGTTATCAGCATCGGGACGAGACGGCGTCGAGGGCTTGCGCGCCATCAAAGGCGCCGGGGGGATCTGCATCGTAGAGGATCAAAGACAGGCTATTAGCTCGACCACGGCTATTCATGAACTTAGCGCCTGTAACCCGAACTACTGCGTGCCGGTAAAAGAAATGGGGCTTTTGCTTGCCCAACTAACGACTCAGCACTAACCCGCTTCATGTGACATCGCGACGGATCGTATTTAACCGTTTTTGCTTAATGATCAATGCTGCAAGAGGTGTCTTATGTCCGTGCCTGAGTTTTCTGACAAGGAAATCCTCACCTACACACTGGATGTCTTGAGAGAGCAGATTTGCCTGTATCGCGAACAGGTACCTGCCCCACTGCTTAACAATATCGAACAGGTTCTGGGTGGGCCGGTATGCAAGCCAGCCGAAGAACTCGAACAGCTGCGTTTCAACCAGTGGCTAGCATTGCACGCGTTCGATGCTCCTCTGGATGCTCATGAGAGAAAATGGTTATGGAAGGGCTGGCTGGCTCGAGCCAAATATCCTGAAAGTACTACATGAAGACAGCCATAGTTAGGCCAAGCAGCTGTCTGGCCTAACTATGGGACAAACATCAAAGCAGGCTCAGCCAAGCCGATCCCAATAACAGCAGGCCCATGAGACGGTTGAAGTATCTGACACGGGTGGCAGAATCGAGCCAGCGCGAAACGCTTGAGCCCAGCACCGCCCATGCCGTCAGACATGGAATCGATATCGCAAAGAATACAGATGTCAGCTGTACCACCTGCGCGGCCTTGTCTGACCCGGCTTGCGTAAACACGCTGATAACGGCGATGGCCATCATCCAGGTCTTTGGATTTATCAGCTGCAACCCGGCCGCTCCGCCAAACCCGACGCGCTTGTCATTGGCCATGGACTCACTCATCTCATTCAATGGCGTGGCTGGGCTGCTAAAGATCTGCCAGGCCAGATAACTCAACCACAGCACGCCGGCAGTGCTCATCACGAGCTGGATCAACGGGTAGCTCGTCAGGCTTTCGCCAATACCCACGCCTGTTACCAGCACGATACCGGCCGCGCCCGCACACCCGCCCAGCACAATAGGTAATGCCTTCCAGAATCCATAGCGGGCACTGTGACTTAGCACCAGGATGTTGGTAGGCCCTGGAGTGATGGAGGCTACCAGAGAGAACAGAATGAACGGCACAGAAATCATCATATCGACTCCACAGTTATACGGCTGGAGTCGATTGTGGTGTTAGCTGCGTGAGGCGTCTGGAAGATTTGAGCAGCGCTTGCGGTAGCTGGCTGGAGTCAGCCCATAGGCGCGGCGGAACCAACGGCCCATGTGGCTCTGATCCGCAAAACCGAGTCTCATGGCAACCTCGGCCGGTTGATCGCCTTTCGCCAACATAAAACGAGCCTTGGCGAGTCGCAGCTGGATGAGGTAAGCATGCGGTGCCAAACCAAAGGCGGCCTTGAAGGCTCGGGTCAAGCGAAATCGATCCACACCTACGGTATTAGCAAGCTCATCCAGGCCTACATCGTCCTGCATGTGAGCGTGAAGATAATCTCGAACGCGATAAGCCACCAACGGAAGTCTGGGATCATAAGCTCCCCGCATTCGCCATTTCACATGGTCGGTCAGCTTGATCAGCAATTGATCCAGCGCGGTCTGCCTTACTATTCTCAACTCATTGTATTCGAGCGCCTTGAACGCATCGGCAATAGCGATCATGAGTTCGGTCTGATCGGTTAGTGTCGCGCCAAAACTGGGAAGGCATTGTACAGGCGCATCCTCATGCAACATCCTCAGCTCACGCTCGATCCACTGCGGCTCCAGATAAAGCATGGAGTAGGTAAACCCACCCTCTGCCGGCGCATGGCCATCGTGAATCTCACCCGGCTCAAGCATGAAGACCTTACCAGGGGTGCTGACGTGCAGCGCATTCCGGCAGCTGAACTGCTGCACGCCTTGCTCGGTAAACCCTACAAGATAGCTGTCATGCCAATGGGGATCATAGGCATGACCCTCAAAATGAGCACGAATGGTCTCGATACCGGTTTCGGCGTCCTGGTTCAGGTGAACCCAGCTTTTCCTGTCGTCTGTCATAGTTAGGACTTTCGCCTTGATATCATGGACGGCAACAAACAGATCGTCTTGGGATCGTATCAGCCTCCTTCCGATTGAATCTGGAACATTTGTGCAGTCATATTGAGCGTTGGCTTAATTGGCGCGGCCAGGACCAACCCAGGAATATGTTCAAACGACATGCGTGCAGACCAACATCCCGCTTGTTTCTTGGAACAGTAACGGTCAGATCTCGAAGCGATTTAACCCGGTTTCTAGAACCAGTCTTTCCGCCTGAAAAGAGTACCATCGAAAAACACGGGACGTATTGGTGCTTACGCCTAAGGAAGGTCTGAAAAAGACTTCCCGAATCTGGTGAAATACGCCGATCCCGCCAGCCGAGTTTTTCCATGAAGCAGATGACCTTCGCCGACGCCGAGTACGCCAGCAAGCGCAAGCAGACCCGTAAGGAATTGTTCCTGATCGAGATGGATCAGGTGGTGCCGTGGAAGGGATTGATTGCCCTGATCGAGCCACACTAC
>NZ_KI517368.1:56150-210074 GCF_000478505.2 Pseudomonas sp. HPB0071
ACCTATGGATGGCGCGCCGACATTTGCTGACTACCGCAGGAGAGGTACGCCTGTAATGCGGGAAATGGCTGCTGCGAGGTGCTCGCGGCGGCCAAAAACGGAGAACTGAGCGGGTTACCTGGTCGATTTTGATCGACGGCCCGCTTTCAAAAGCAGCGAGGGCTGAAGTCGACCGGAAATACAGGGCTACTTCAGACCTTCCCTAATAGCCGTAGTGTGCGATTTCTTGCTCTCCGTGAATAAACAGTAAAGTAAATTCTATATTTGACAGACGATTGTTAACGGCGGTTAAAAGCGAAATAAATTTCCTTTGCAGACTTAGCGCCGCTTGTTGGGGCCGGAACAGCCCTTATATAGGAATGTGTAATGAGCGATACTTGGGAAATTATCAAGGCCACTCTATGTGAGGAGTTCGCCGACTTTCTTGATCCTGCGCAGACAACACGTCTTGTGCTTCGCCTAACGCTGGCAGCCTTTTTAGGAGGGCTACTGGGTTTAGAGCGTGAACAATCTGGCAAGGCGGCAGGTATTCGTACCCATATGCTAGTTGCCTTGGGTTCAGCCCTCTTTGTCCTCATTCCTTCGATGATGGGAGTTGGTAGTACCGACCTTAGTCGTGTCATACAGGGACTGGTTACAGGAATAGGCTTCCTTGGCGCAGGCACAATAATAAAAGGCCACGACTTGAATCATGTGAAGGGCCTGACGACTGCTGCCGGGATCTGGTTGACCGCTGCGATCGGCATGGCGGCGGGTTCGGGCCGGGAAATGGCAGCTATCTTTTGTACCCTCCTAGCACTAAGCATTTTTTTCCTGCTACCGCGGATACTCCCGCTAAATGACCAACCCTCCACCAAGTCAGACGATATCTAATCCTATGGGCTTAAAGCCTGCCTGAGGTGATAAACCCCGCGGGATGGCTTACTGCTTCCGGCTTGCCAAGACCTGCATGCATGAGCATTAGGGACGGATTATCAGCCGCTTATGGAAAGGCGCCTCTCAAGGAATCTTCACGCGTCTAAGTACGTCAGTATAGAAGTAGGTAAGCACCCGGAGCGCTGAGTGGACAGCATTATCCAGTTTCCGACTGTTTTGATTTAGGCGTTGTCAGGAGTTTTCATGAGAGAGGATTCGTATCGTCAGTACGTCCTGACGCTAACGGTTGTATTTGGAGCGATCTGGGTTTTACTGGCGATTTCTCCCGTTAAACGGGGGGATTGGCTGATGGAAAATCTGCTTGTCGTGCTGTTTGTGTTGGTTCTAGCGATTAGCCACCGGAAATTCATGTTTTCACGTACCTCATTCAGCCTGGTTTTTCTGTTTCTCTGCATTCATGAGGTAGGTGCTCACTATACATATGCTCAGGTGCCATACAATGCCTGGTGGCAGGCATTAACTAGCCAGACGCTTGATGAGGCCATGGGGTTTCAACGTAATCAGTTCGACCGCTTGGTGCACTTTAGTTATGGTTTGCTGCTGGCTTACCCTATCCGCGAGGGTTTACTGCGACTGGTCCCGGTGCGTGGTTTTCTAAGCTACTTCCTGACGCTCAATCTCATACTCTCGTCGTCGGCCGTGTACGAGCTTATCGAATGGATCGGAGGTGCCTATCTGGGTGGCGATGCTGCTAAGGCATTTGTAGGCGCCCAGCAGGACCCATGGGACTCGCAAAAAGACATGGCAATGGCGACGGTAGGAGCGATTGTCATGCTCTTAGGTGCTGCGACAGTCAATGCATTTCACCGACAAGATTTTGCCCTGCAGTGGGCAAACCGCTTCAAGCAACGGTAGAGCTGCTTGATATAGGGGCTCTCTTTGCACCACAGGTAGCCGAAGGACATGGCTACGGGCGGTACAAAATTTTCACATCGCTTCCTTGATCCCCCGCTTGATCAACCAGGCATTAACCGGATAACTCACACAGAACCCTACCAGCATGGCGATCTGCATCATGAACCAGAACGCGGGCTCATGCTTGGGAAGCGCTTCTTGACTGAACACGGCAAACAGGCAGATCGCCATCCATCCATACATCCCAACTTGCCAGGCAATTAGTGAAAGTGTGTCAGCTTTAACAGCAGCGACCAATCCTTGCTTAGGGCTTAATTCGCGCATCGGCTTGATGCTGAAGTATTGAAAAATAATGCCAATGAGAAAAGCCAGAATAAAATCGATAATCCAAGTAGCGAAAACAGGACTACCAAGAACGGTGACAGGAATAGCGATAGTAAACGTCTCGGCAATCAAATCCCCCAATGTGCAACCACTTCCACAATGACTTGCTCCTAAGGCGACGCGTTGCCTGAAGGATCGTTGTTCATGGTTTCGCTGGTGATTCATCTTTACCCGGCCTACAGTGAGATAGCCCCACAAACCCAATGGGCCAGCCCACAACATGGTGATGGGCCAGACGACGTTCATGATTCTCATATGCTGTGGATGATGGTAAATATCAAACACAACCCACAGGGCACATACCACCGCCACAATAAGCGAAACTGCCGAAACACAATGCAACCAGTCCGGTACGGACATAAAAGCTCCTGCTGATAAAACCGCTATTTAGTTTCAACAACCAGCCATAAAGACTGGTTATCAAGCGTTGCTCAGCGTACTGCTGAGCTTTTATATGGATATCGTGATCACGCGACGGGCACTTCCAGTAAGGAAAAAAGAGTCTTCGACAGGTGTTCCAAGGCTATATGTAGTCTTTCTATTAGGTACTGCTCACCCTCAAGGTGTGCCCGCAGCCCTCGGGAAATCAGACCAATGGCGTCTGTGTGGCTGAGCATTAAGGTCGGAAGTCCTTTCCAATTAATACAACTTATCTACTCGCCATGTGAGGTAGTCATGACCAATGAACGTAATCAGCCAGTACACCAAAGCCCACGCAGAACGCCTGATACACCGGCTGGCGATACGGCTGATACCGATGATGATCGGGTTGGGCCGGCGCCTATTCCAGGAGGCTGCGACATGACTGAAAAAAACAGTTAGCCTTATAGATAGGCGCATATCTTAGCTATCGCTTGTATGCACCTGGTTCTTTGGCCTGATCTTTCCACGAAAAACCCAGAAGCCAAAGGTGCTATACACCAGCGTAACGGGTATCAGAATAGCAAAGCCTCCTAGCACAAGCATTTGGCTCAAAGGGGCCGAGGAGGCCTGCGAAATTGTGAGAGTGGGCGGTATAACCAAAGGGTACAACGCAACGATCATTGCCCCATAAGCCACTATGAACCAACCGAGTACAGCAAATAGGGGTAGAAAATGATGCGTCCAAGAGAAAGCGCGCCAAAAGACGATCATCAGCCCTACCAGCAACAGCGTAATTGGTCCTCCAATTGACGGCTCCAGCCAGCGCTCCTCATTTACCGTATTCAAGCCAAGCGTCCAGGTGACAATACCGGCAAGCAAAACCAATGTGGCCGGGGCAAGGATTCGTGCCTGACGACGCGACCTCAGCTGGAGATCAGCTGCGGTGCGCCAGTACAACCAGCAAGCCCCCAGCAATGCATAGCCCACAACAAGCACGAAACCGCAAAAGAAAGCGAAACCACTGCACCATTCCCAACCGTTGCCACTGTATTGTCCCTTTTCGTGGGGAATGCCCTGAATTAGCCCGCCGAGTACAATGCCTTGGCAAAAGGACGCTACAAGAGAGCCGCCCATAAACGCCATATCATGCAGTCGTTGCCTTCGCTCTGTCTTGGCACGGTCACGAAACTCGAGTGCAACGCCTCTAAATATCAGCGCCAGCAGCATCAGGATAATGGGCGCATACATCGCAGATAAAAATATGCTGTAGGCCGCAGGAAACATAGCGAGCAACCCACCACCTCCCAAGACCAACCAGGTTTCGTTACCGTCCCAGATTGGCAGGATAGAGAACGCCATGACATGGCGATGCCTTGCCTTGCGATTGGCCGCAAATAAAATTCCAACGCCCAGGTCAGTGCCATCCAGAATAACGTACGTCAGTATGGAGAACGCCAGGGCGCCTGCAGATAACAGATGTATAAGCTCATCAGACAACGGCATATAGGCCCCTTTGAAAGCATATGCTTAGTTGCTTGTATTACTGCCCGTCTCGTTTGCCAACTCAGGCTCCGGTCCTGGTTCGTCCCGTTTCGGCTCTCTTGCAATGGCGCGCATCAGGTATACGAGTCCGATGCCAAATACCAATAGGTAGACGGCGATGATGCTAATGAACGAAGTCGTTACAAACGATAAAGACACGGGAGAGCTACTTTCAACGGTACGGAGCATCCCATAAACCGTAAAAGGTTGCCTTCCTACTTCGGTAACTACCCAGCCACAAAGCATGGCTACAAAGCCTGCTGGAGCCATCATCAATACAAGCTTATGCAGCCATCGTGCACTGTATAAATGACCGCGCTTGCGTACCACAAGACTGGCGACACCAACACCTGCCATTAAAAATCCCAGCCCAACCATAATGCGAAAAGCAAAAAACACGATAGAAACCGGGGGGATATCCGCAGGCGGAAATTCGTTGAGACTTTTGATCGTGCCCGTCCAGTTATGACGCAGGTATAACGAGCCGATATGAGGAATAGCTATCTCATAGTGATTGCGCTTTTCATCCATATCAGGAATAGCAAACAACCTTAAAGGCTCACCTTTTCCTGTCACAGGCCTGTCCCATGAGCCCTCCATGGCCGCTACCTTTTGTGGCTGATGCTCAAGCGTATTTTCGCCATGCAAATCGCCTGCGATGAGCTGCATGGGTCCTACGATAGCGGCAACCCACATCGCCATAGAAAACATGATGCGGGCACGAGCGTTACGTGAATTCCTCAACAAATGCCAGGCTCCGGCAGCGCCTACCAAGAACGCAGTTCCTAAAAATGCAGCAAGGGTCATGTGAGCCAGACGATAGGGAAAAGATGGATTGAAAATGATTTCAAACCAGTTCTCAGGCAGAAATCGACCATCTGGGGCGATGACGTAGCCAACCGGGGTATGTAGCCAGGAGTTAGCCGACAATATCCAGAAAGCGCTGAACAGCGAGCCCAATGCCACAGCACAGGTGGAAAAGAAATGCAGCTTTGGGCCAACTTTTTTCAGGCCAAACAGCATGATGCCGAGAAAGCCTGCTTCCAAAAAGAAAGCCACCATGACTTCAAAAAACATGAGCGGCCCAATAACTGAGCCGGCCTTGCTGGAAAGCCTGCTCCAGTTAGTTCCAAACTCAAACTCCATGACCAGGCCTGAAGCAGTTCCTACTGCCACGTTCAGTGCGAAGATTTTCAGCCAGAACTTGTACACATCCATGTAAGCCGGATTTTTCTTCCACAGCCAGAGCGCTTCGAGCGCCATGAGAAAGTTCGCCAAACCTATGGAGAATGCTGCCAGCACGATATGAAATCCAATCGTGACGCCAAACTGAGCTCTAGCGACCAGCAATGTTGGGTCAGAAGGATCCATCAGCTACCTTATATTCAGACATGAAGGCTTGGTAATGCCCGCCTCAGGAGTGCCACGGGCGGGCTTGCCATGAATGAAAGCTATGCACTGCTAGGCTTTCCCGTAAACTCGGAGATGGGCTTGTCTACATCCTTGTCCAGCCGCTCGGCAAAGACCTTGAGCCCTTCGATAATAGGCGTGATGGCCTGCCACAACGCGTCATCATGCAGCATCTTGTAGGCTCCCGTGACGCCAGGCGCTTCGGTCTCGCCCTCCCCCGACTTGTAGCCACTGACATGGGTGAAGGCATCTTTGAAAGCGAATGTTACCTTATAGAACTGCTCGGGCGGGATGCGAGACAATGCCATGGCCAGAATCGACATGTTTTGAATGGCATTAAGCGTACCCTCCTTGTTAAGACCATCCACCAACACCTTGGCTACCTGCGTATTGGCTGCTATCAGGTCGTTGGCAAAACGCAAGACCCCATGCTCGTGCATCGTCTGAAGCAGACGTTCCAACTCTTCGTGGGCATCGGGGCCGATCTTGGGTGGCTTAACATCGTGACTGATACGTTCGGCCATTAGAATCTCTCCGGGTGAGGGGCTTGTTCGAGCGGCGAAACATAGTCATCTCGCGCCCACTTAACCTGAACGACCTGTGTGGGTACCCCCTCAAGTGGAGTACGATTGCCGTAACGGAAATTTCCATGAGGAATCGGCTGGTTGAATTTCTCTTTCGGGAGAACCTCCAGCCTGACTGCCGTCTCCTTGTACGCCGGTGTATTAACGTCGGGATCATGATGTTCACCGGTCAGTTTGTTGAGACCAGGCTTACCCTGGTGAATCGGCATAAAAAGCACGTGCCCTTTTACTCGATTCGTTACCACAACAGGTACTTCAACCGATCCGCGACGTGAAATAAGACGTACCCAGGAACCCTCTTCAAGACCGCGTTCGGCAGCCAGTTCAGGGCTGACTTCTACAAACCAGTTTGGAGAGAGTGAAGTGACCCGCTTCCCCTTGTCGGTCTGGTTCATGCTCTGAAAGTGCTCAAGCATGCGCCCGTTATCAAGTATCAGGTCGTACTCGCTGTCAGTGTCTTCCTCAGGTGCTTTCCATTGCAGCGGGTATAACACCGCCTTACCATCATCGGTATGAAAGCCATCAGTGTAGAGAAGCGGCGTGTCGGTCCCGTCCGGCTTCATTGGCCACAGTAACGACTTCCAACCTTCAAGCCGCTCATAACTAATCCCGTTGAAAATAGTTGCAATGCCGGACACTTCATCCATGATCTGAGAGGGATGGGTATAACCCCAGTCATGTCCCATACGTGCAGCCAGATCAGTCAAGATACGCCAGTCAGGGCGACTATCACCCAACGGAGGCATGACTTCATAGAAGCGTTGAATACGTCGCTCGGTATTCACAAAGGTGCCGTCTTTTTCGATGCTCGGACAGCCTGGCAGTACCACGTCGGCGAACTCGGCTGTGCGACTCAGAAAAATATCCTGAACGACGAAAAAGTCCAGCTTGGTAAAGGCCTCGTGGACATTCTTGGAATCGGCATCGGAAAACGCCGTCTCCTCGCCAATGATATACATCGCCTTGATCTTGCCCTCATCGGCATCCTGTACCATCAGGAAGTTGTCCTGACCAACCTTGTTGGACAGTTTGTCCGGTGGCACTCCCCAGGCCTTGGCCCATTTGGCACGTGCCTTCTCGTCTGACACTTTCTCGTAGCCGGGATACATGTTTTTCAGGCAACCGAAGTCACTGGCACCCTGTACATTATTATGCCCCCGCATCGGATAGCCACCGGTGCCTGGCTTCCCATAGTTGCCAGTCACCAGCAGCAGGTTGGATAGGGCTGTACTGGTATCGGCACCATGGCTGTGCTGGGTAATACCCATTGCCCAACAGATGCAGACCGACTTGGCCGTACCGATCATTTCAGCGGCCTCGATCAGTTGTGACTGGGAAATGCCTGTCATCCGCTCGGCAAACTCCAGGGTAAAGGGCTCCAGCGAATGACGATACTCATCCACTTGATTGACTTGACTCGTCAAAAAGGCCATATCGGCATAGCCATGTTCGAACATATAGCGAGACATGGCCGAAGCCCAGATAAGGTCGGTGCTCGGCTTTATGCGCAGGAAAATGTTTGCACGTTCAGCCATCTCATGCTGACGTGGATCAACCACGATCAGTTTTTGACCGTGATGCTTTTGAGCGGCCTTGATCTTCGAGGCAATGACCGGATGATTCTCCGACATATTGCTGCCCACAATGATGACCAGCTCGGCCTTTTGCAAATCTTCAATGGTGCCCGAGTCACCACCATGTCCAACGGTACGGAATAATCCCTTAGTGGCTGGGTTCTGACAGTAGCGTGAAGAGTTGTCTACACTGTTGGTGCCGATAATCAGACGGGCAATCTTTTGGGTTAGATAGGCCTCTTCATTACTGGCCTTGCTGGAGCCAATAAAACCTATGCTGTCCGATCCATAAGTATTACGGATTTCCAATAGACGACGAGCAACCAGATCCAGTGCCTCGTCCCAACTGGCTTCACGAAAACGGCCATTTTCACGGATGAGGGGCATCGTGAGGCGTTTGGGATCGTTGACGAAGTCCCAGGCAAATTTACCTTTGACGCATGTGGAAATACCATTGGCCGGTGCGTCGACTACAGGCTGCACCTTGAGAATATTACGGTCCCGTGTCCACATCTCGAAGGAGCACCCTACGCCACAGTAGGTGCAAACCGTTTTGGTGCGCTTTATTTCCGGCTGCCGCCATTTCATGTCCATGACCGAAATGGCCGTAATGGGCGGCGCGCCAATGGTATTTTCAAGTGTCTTGATCGCATCGATCATGGGCCGCTTAAGCTCTTGCGGCATTGAAGTAAACGGTCCGGCATTGGGCTGCATGGTTTTTTCCAACAGCGCATTGCAGGGGCAAACCGTGACGCAGTGGCCGCAGCTTACACAGCTTGACCCCTCGATCTGTTCACCGCCATCCCAGAGCACCCGGGGATGCTCCATGGAAAAATCTATGCTCAACGTCTCGTTGACTTCGACATTCTGGCAAGCCTCCACACAGCGCCCACACAGAATGCATTGATCGGGATCATAAGTGTAGAAAGGATTGGAGTGGTCCTTGTCGTAAGGCTTACGCTGAAACTTGTAGCGCTGAATTGGAAGATGCATGTCCGCTACAGTGTTATGCAACGTGCAATCGCCCGTATTGTGTTCGCAGACAGTGCAGTAGAGTTCGTGCTTGGCCAGAATGCGATCCATTCCCTCATGCTGCGCCTTACGTGCCTCACCCTGGCTGGATAGCGTCATTCCATCAGCGGTGCGGATTGTGCAACCACGTACCAGCTCGCCATCCTGTTCCACCCAGCATACATCACAGGTCTTCAATGGCCCCAGCGCACGGTGATAGCACACATGAGACAAATGAATATCGTGCTCAGCCAGAAAATCAATCAGAGGGATGTCTGCTTTTCCAGTCAGTAATTGCCCGTCATAGGTGATGGTGCATTCGGTTGTATCGCTATTCATCAGGATTGCCCTGTCGCTGAAGCTCGGTGGGTTAGCGCACTTTTTGGTGCAAGCATCACGGTTAGCAGCCCTCACGACGTTGCTAATACGCTAAAGACGGAACTGCCTGGGTATTAGCAATTGAAAAGCCACTATTGTTGTAAGTGTTTCTTACAGACGCCCTTGTTTAAGGAATTGTTCCAACAACTTTGGCTTATCAGACCCAAGGTGATGACATGTGAGGGTACCGTCCCCATACGGTTGAATCATGGGCATCAGATCATTACCCGGAGCTCTTTTCTGTTACATGTCTTACCAGCCGACCAATGGTGAGCCCTTGAATCAGGATTGAGAACAGAACAATCAGGTAGGTTAGATTCAGCACCAGATTACGTTCGTCGCCTGCTGGCAATGACAACGCCAACGCCACTGATATACCGCCGCGTAAGCCACCCCATGTCAGTACCTGAGCCGATCCTTTAGGCATTTCCTCACGCCAAAACCTGACTAGCAGAAGCGGAGGTGCCACAGTCATGAAGCGCACCGCGAGGATGGTTAGCATCAAACAGAGGGCAATGAATAGATATAACCAGTCGAACGGACGCAGGATCAATTCCAGCCCAATCAGTACAAACAGCACAGCATTGAGACTCTCATCTATCAGCGTCCAGAAAGTGTCAAGGTTGCGTCGGGTCTTGTCTGACATGGCCATGGCGCGGCCATGATTGCCGATAATCAGCCCAGCGATGACCATTGTGATAGGGCCCGAAAGTTGGAGATGGGTGGCCAGTGTGTAGCCCCCGATGACGAGTGCCAGCGTTAGCAATACTTCAACCTGATATTCATCGATGCTTTTTAGCATCCAGAAAACCAGGCCCCCAAGTATCCCGCCAAAGAGGATACCTCCTCCGGCCTCTTCGGCGAACAACCATAGTGCCTCACCAAACCCAGGCACCTTATCTGCCTGCAGCACGCCTACCAAGACGGTAAACACAACTACCGCCACGCCGTCGTTAAAGAGCGACTCTCCGACAATGGTGATTTCCAGGCTTTTGGGCGCGCCTGCCGATCGCATGATGCCCAATACGGCAATCGGGTCCGTAGGCGCGATCAACGCACCAAAGACAAGGCAATAGATAAGCGAAAGGTCCATCTCGAAGGCCTGGAGTATCCACCTGGAGGCCAAGCCGATCGTCAATGTAGAAATGATGACGCCTATTGTTGCCAGCAGACCAATGGCCCATCGGCGCTGGCGCAACTCACCCAGGTCAACATGCAGGGCACCGGCAAACAGGATAAAGGAAAGCATGCCATCCATTAGCAATCGGTTGAAGTCGACGCGGGACATTACGTCCTCGACCCGTTCTTCCAGACCAGGCATCCCAGCAAGGCTTAAGCCATGCAGCAGAAGCGAGCAGGCCAGTGCAATAGCCATCACGCCAATAGTGGGCGGCAATCCTACAAAGCGATAATTCAAATAGGCAAACAGTGCCGTGAAACTGACAAAAATAGCGGCCAGCTCAAGCATGATGGTGTCCTTGCGCGTTCGGCCTGGCTTCAAGGTCAATACAGAGAAACACTAGGTAATGCGATGGCTGATCACTGTCCAAAAACAATGACCAGCCCAAGGGAAAAGTAGCTTATTGTGGCAACAACTCCACCTTGATCCACCCCTCTTTGCGCTTGTCGAAAGTTTTGAAAGCGCTCAAGGCATCCGTCAGGTGCTGGTGTTGGGTAATGATCTTGGACGGATCGATTCGGCCTGACAACGTGAGATCAATCAGCTTAGGAATATATTTGCGGTGATGGCAATTACCCATGTTGATCGTCAGGTTCTTGTTCATCGCCGCGCCAATGGGGAATCCACGAAACTCGGGCGGATATACTCCGATGATCGAAAGCGTACCGGCCTTGGCCAATCCTTCCACAGCCCATTGCAGTGCCTGGCTAGGTGCATTACCAGGAACCCAATTACCGTTCTGCGGGTTCTGCTCAGGTGCATTAGCTTTAGCCTCCTGCTCCTGCCCTTTTATGTCGCTACTTTCGACGGCTTTTCCACTGTGTGCATGGACGGCATCGATGCCAACTGCATCAATTGCGCGATCGGCACCGATCCCTCCGGTTAGCCGCACCAGGGTCTGTACTGGATCTTCCTTGTCGAAATTGATGCATTCAGCACCCAACTCGCGCGCTTTTTCCAAACGGTCCTCAAGACAATCGATTGCAAAGACACGCCCGGCGCCCAGCAGCTTGGCGCTGGCAACGGCAAAAAGGCCTACGGGACCACAGCCGTACACCGCCACGGTGTCACCATCCTTGATTTCAGCCATCTCGGCTCCAAAGTAGCCGGTCGGGAAGATATCCGACATGGCAATCGCCTGCTCATCGTTAATTTCGTCAGGGATCTTGATCAAGCCAATGTTGGCGTAGGGAATACGAGCCTTTTCTGCCTGCAGTCCATTGAAAGGACCAGTAGCTGCCGGACCGCCAAAAAATGACGTACCTGCCTGGTTGCCATTTGGATTGGCCACATCACACTGAGCAAAATAGCCGGCCCTGCAATAGGAACAGCTTCCACAGGCTATGGTGGAAGGAATGATCACCCGATCACCGACCTTCAGGTTTCGTACATCGCTGCCCAGCGCTTCAACAACGCCAACGCCTTCATGTCCAAGAATGGTGCCCTCTTTCATGCCGGAAAAGCTGCCGCGTATGAAGTGCAAATCAGTGCCACAGATGGCTGAAGCCGTCAGCCTGACAATGGCATCCGTCGGCTCCTGAATGTTGGGTTCGGGCACATCATCAATCCGGATATCACCGATACCATGAAATACGACAGCTTTCATTTTGCCTCCTGATCTAAGGGGGATGGAATGCCAGGGCCAACGATCCACGAGGCACACGGCGCCATCATGATCGAAACCGGTTCATATGCCAGCAGCTATGCCGTGGATACTGTAGAACTTGCGACTCCCAGGATTTCAGAGGCGTTCCCTGATTACATATATTTCAGACCTGCGTAGACGTTCGTTACGTTTGAGAATTAACGTCTGGTACACCAGAAAGTGTGGTTTGCAAAAAAGCCGGAAATTTTGCGGGCTGACACGTCCTTAACGAATCCGTTGAAGAACCTCGTGTTCCTCTACAGCGGCGCTAAATGGGCCCTTATCCTCCTGCTACACCTGTAATCGCTAAATAGAACGCTATCAGCGAAACAGCCATACCTAACAGGACGACTACGCCATCCTTTGCTGTCAACCCAAGACCAAAAAGACAAATAGCCGAGAATGGAGCCAGACTAGCAAATGGTATGAACTCCAGAGGCGGTACAGAGGTTGTCAATATCAGGCATATTGCCGCAATAAGACGAACAAAGGTTTTCTGCGTAGCCCAGCCGAGGCGCGGCCGGATGACCTTGTCCAGCCCTCGTATGACTTTACGAACCTTGTTCAGGCCTGACTCGATCTTCTGACTTTTAATAGAACGTTTAGCCAGGAACTGAGGCATCCAGAAATGATTACGTCCAAACAGCATCTGAAGTGCGAAGACCGCAACGATCAGCGCAAAGAAAGTGGATGCGCCCGGTACGCCGCCTACCGGACTGATTTCGATGATAGACGGGACGAATAAAAAAGGACCATAACTACGCTGCCCTATCTCACGTTTGATATCACCAACCGATACCTTATCTTTCTCTTTACCCAGCTCAATAACACCATCGATTACGTCTTCCAGGCATCCCGATTTTGCAGTGTTGTTTCCGTTTGACATCTATCCCCCCATGGCTCTCTGGCACAGACTCACTTTTTTTTGAATATTAGTGTCTTGGGACAGCAGTACGGGTCAGCGTTGATCACGCACAGTGTCTTCAGCTAGATGAGGTTCAGGGGTAGAAGCATGTATCGGCGGGGCACTGGTCATGAAAGTCTCCAGATTCATGTGTTGAAAGGCTTGGCTTGAGGTGCTGTTCAGACCATTGCGGCAGTAACATCAGCACCCATTGCTAAATGGCCCAGCTGCGGCTAGGCCATTTAGTATCCCATCAACAACTCATCAGCGTTTTGTACCTTCCTCATGAGGTGGTGCTGAGAAGTCATCATTGGCAATAGCGTCACCGTCTGGATCCACCTCGTCTCCAGGTGCCAACGGATCCGAACCCTGTGCTTCCGAAATGTCTTGCCCGTCGGTATTCATATGCCTGTCTCCACTATTCATTGTTTATGCCTAAGGTTAGAGACCATGACCCTAGGGCTGTTCAACTTCTGCGATACCGGCGGTCTTACTGTTCGAACTCAATATCAAGCCATGGGTTATCCGACCAAGAGGCACTCAAGCGCTGATCTAAGCGAATGCGCCGAGCTGATCCTCACTAACCTGGACGTTAGTGAATGATAAGGTTTGGCAATTGCCTAAACGCTCAAAGAGTCGTTTTGACTTTTCCTACCTGTATTAGCGAGAAAATGAAAAGGCTGCACGAGATCAGGCAAAGCCTGCAGCCGGAGGGCTCTTTTACCTGTGTCTCAAGCGGATCGCTCAAACCGGTATACATCCATCGCCAGTATCTGATGGTTTATCTCGCTGAACCATACGCGTGCCTCGCTTTGCTCACCTGCTGCACCCAATGCAACGAAAAGAGGTAACAAGTGCTCATCACTCGGGTGAGCCTGAACGCCCTCCAGTGACTGCTCACGGTAGTCCAGCAGAGCGGCTATATCTCGAGCCTTCAGGCGGTCTTGCATCCACGCCTGAAAGGCTGTGACGTAGCGGGGAACGGACCGGTGCGGCCTGCGAAAATCGCCCAGGTTATGTGTCAGACTGCCTGACGCGATAAGGAGTACGTCGTCAGCCAATGATGACGCTAATGCCTGACCGAGCTGGTAGTGATAGGCGGGGCCCTTGTTTTCATCAATGGACAGGTTGACGACTGGAACATCGGCATCAGGATACATGTAACGCAGTGGCACCCACGCGCCATGATCCAGCCCGCGATTAGGATCAATACGTACCGGCAACCCCTGAGCCTGTAACGCCTCTGCCAGCTGAAAAGCCAGGTCAGGTTCACCCGCCGCGTTGTAGCGCAGCGCATAAAGCGCCTGAGGAAATCCATAAAAGTCATGGATGGTGTCATGCTGCGCGGTCGTTCCGAGCACTGGATATGGCGCCGAAAAATGAGCGGAGACCATTACAATGGTTCGCGGACGTAGTAACGCCGCGGCAAGCTCCGTCCAGGCCTGCCCTGCCCGCCCTGCATCCAATGCCTCCATTGGCGAACCGTGGGATATGAAAATCGTGGGAAGTCGGCTCATGGTGTTCTCCTCAAGAGTGCAGCGCGGTTTAGAACCTTAATCCTTACGAAGTGATGGCTTCAGAGCCAAGGCACCAGGCCCCAGGAGTGCCAACGCAGCGGCCGTGACTGCCAGAAAAACAGGATACTCCCAGCCGCCATCAGCTGCGGTAAATGACCAGCCATTTCCAAAGTGTACGGAAGAGGCTGCCAGTAATTGTACCGCGGCAACGGCTGCAACCCAGCGAGGCAGGATGCCCAGTGTCAGCATTGCACCCGCCAGAATTTCGAAGACCGTAACCGGATAGGCCAGCACGCCTGGAAAACCAACCGATTCAAAGAACTGTGCGGTACCCGGCAAGGTAAAGACGAACAGCTTTGTAAGGCCGTGGGCCAGAAACATGATACCTAGCGCTAAGCGCAACAGAAGCGCGGCATAGGAAGCGGTACGAGTATCCATCGTTAAATCCTTAGAAAAAGGTGCGATCGGTCAGATACCGCTATTCTTTGTATTTCCCTTTTAGAGATAAATAGGGTAAATAAAAATGAATTATTTACATTTTGGAAATCGATATGGATACGCTTTCTGCGCTATCTGCCTTCGTCAAAGTAGTGGAACTAGGATCATTCGCTGCGGCCGCTGATCGACTTGAACTGTCCCGCTCGGGACTTACGAAACTGATCGCCTTTCTTGAGCGTAAATACGATGCGAGACTGCTTAACCGGACGACACGCAAGCTAAGCCTTACCGATGCGGGTCGTGCACTCTATGAGCGCATTCTTCCGTTGCTGGCCGAGTTTGATGACCTGGAAACAGCCCTGCAGTCTGATGTCCAGCATCCGCGGGGGCGGCTACGGGTCAATGCCCCGTTCTCCTTTGGCATCCTGCAGCTGGCCCCGGTAATTGCCCGATACATGGAGCAATACCCAGAGGTATATGTTGATCTTGAACTGAATGACCGAGTCGTTGACCTTGTAGAGGAAGGTTTCGATCTGGCAGTACGTATTGGTCAGCTCGACGACTCCAGCTTAGTCGCACGTCAACTGGCCGTACTCGACGTAGTGGTGTGTGCCTCACCGCTCTACCTGAAACAGCATGGAACGCCAGCGCATCCACTGGAACTCAGACAACACCGCTGCCTCAACTATACGTACGCGCGCCAGGGTAATGAATGGCTCTTTCAACGCGACGAAGAAGAAGTACGAGTCAAGGTATCCGGGATGTTTCGGGCCAATAACGGCGATGTTTTGCGAACTGCAGCCTTGGCAGGTCATGGAATTATTCTGCAGCCAAGCTTCATCATTGGCGATGACATAAAAGCTGGCCGCCTGGTACCGCTACTGCAAGCATGGAAGACCAGCTACACCCCCATTCTCTATGCTGTTTACCCTCACCGCCGCTTCCTTTCAGCCAAAGTGAGGACATTTATCGAGCATCTGCAACATAGTCTAGGAGGCGGTTTGCCTACAGGTTAGCGATGGATTTCACGACACTGGTCTCTGCAGGTGCAGCGGGTTCTACACGCACTGTTCGGATAGCCTCTACCAGATCCTCCTCCGCTACATGCGCCGCCGTTTCCTGGAGCAAAGAACGCAGATTCTTTTCAATCGTTGTGCACAGACTATCCATGGCGATCTGGTGCTGGCTGTCGGCAAAAGGTGCCTGAAGCTCGGTTCCTATTCGCTCTAATGCGAGCAGCATGAAACCTACCACAGAGGAAACAACAGGGGTGTACCAGCCTAATGTACTGACTAGCCCCATGGGCATGATGATGCAAAAGAGCGTTGTAAAAAGTCTTGGAAAATAGACATAGGGATAAGGTAATGGCGTGTTGTTAATGCGTTCCATGCCGCCCTGGCAGTTGGACATATCCACGAGAGTCGATTCAATTCGTGCCAACCGGATACTATCGAGGCGACCCTGGTTTAGTTCTCTGACCAATAGTTGTGCGGTGCCGTTGAGTATGTCGTTGGGGAAATTGCTGCTGCCTTCAGCCATTGATAACTCGTGCCGGGCCAGGTAGGGTCCCGCAGCCTCTGCGCATGAGGTACCCTTCAGATGTGCGCGCAGTGCATTGATATAGGCCATATGACGTAGCAGAAGAACCATCTTTACTCGATTACGCCCTACGCCCACATCATCAATAAGTGTCATCACCTGCCGGCCGAAACTGCGAGAGCTATTGACCATTGCGCCCCACAAGGTACGCGCTTCCCACCAGCGGTTATAGGCACTGCTATTACGAAAGCTGATCAGCACTACCAATGCTGAACAAAGCAATGTCAGGGGCGTGAGTGGCAAGTCAATCGGGTCTTTTACGTACAGCATAGCCTCTGCTGTGACGGCTATGTCCCACACAAGCAGCCAGAACAAAGACCAACCTACATAAAAGAAGGTCTTGCGTAACAAGGCGACTTTCTTATGGATCGACCTGGACATCGGAACACCTTTAGCAGCGCAATGAATGGTTGCCTATCTCTACTGGCTCGCCGCGGACTTGCCGTAAAACAGTTTTCGAATCAGCAACCTGTTCTATTCAGAACGTGTCGGCCATCTGATTCATAACCTTTGGCAAGGCTCGACGGGTGGTTAGGCTAACTAGCGCGCTAAAAGCGTTTTATAAGGTCTAGCCAGGGCAACGGACCGCCTATCGATTTCTCTCAGCTTTCTGATTCACCAGTAATATTCAACCGATAAAACTCATGCAGCTTTTCCTGCAGTAGTTTCTTGTCGGGCAAATGGGTCTGGTATTCCGCTACAAGCGCAGGCGACAAAGATCGATTCAACGCGTACTCAACGACTTCATCATCCTTGCTGGCACAGAGCAGAACACCAATTGCCGGATTTTCATGTGCCTTGCGTACGGTGCGGTCCAGCGCCTCAAGGTAGAACTCGAGTTTACCCAGATATTCCGGCTCGAATCGGCCTACCTTGAGCTCGATGGCCACCAAGCAGTTCAGGCCCCGATGGAAGAACAGCAGGTCCAACGCGAAATCCCGTCCACCCACCTGTAAGGGATACTCGGAGCCGACGAAGCAGAAATCCCGCCCGAGTTCGATCAGAAAATTCCTGAGTCGCTGCAGCAGTCCGTGGTGCAAATCAGCCTCTGCATGTCCCTCCGGAAGCCCAAGAAATTCGACCATATAGGCATCCCTGAACACACTCAGCGCCTCAGGATGACTTTGTCTCAGCGCTGCTGAGACTTTTGCAGGCTGCGTAACGGAGCGCTCAAAAAGTGCAGACTTGAACTGCCGCTCCAACTCACGGCTGGGCCACCGTTCCTGCATGGCCAGCCGTAAATAGAACTCACGTTCTTCGGGGCGCTTGCTCTGACTGAGAATAATGAGGTTGTGGGTCCATGGTAACTGCCGTACCAGAGCGGCTAGTGATGGTTCGTTACGGTACGCTTCATAGAACTGGCGCATTCTGAACAGATTGGCGCGAGTGAAACCACGCAAGCCGGGTTGAGTCTGTGCAAGATAGCGCGCCAACTGATCGACGACCCCGTCTCCCCACTCCGCGGTTTCAAGCTTGGCGCTGATATACGCCCCTACCCGCCAATACAAATCGATCAACTCGATGTTGACGGCCTGAACCGCTCGCTGGCGAGCGGTTGAAATAAGACTGGCTACCTCAGCAAAACGCTTGTCATTCAGAGGCAGATTGGGCGTGGTCTGATCAGACATACCGTGGAGAACGTCCAGGATAATTATTGGAAACGGCCGATTTAAAGTGACTCTTTAGGTTATCTCGACCTGGTAACGAAAGCCTTCTGCCGCACCTCGAGACACTCTGTACTCGATGGGAAGCCGGTCATAGCCCAGCGCGATACGCTCGATCACGACAACCGGTTTGCCCTCCTCGATTTCCAGAATCCGAGCCGTTTCAGCCGAAGCCGATTCCACCGTCAGCGTTTCCTGCGCTGATGCGACATGCTGGCCGCATTGCTGCTCGTAAAAGGGATAAAGCAGATTGCCGAACCTGCCCGGGTCTACGTCTAGAAGCCTGGAAAACTTCGAGCCGGGAAGCCAGATATCCTCATAGAATTTCCGCTGTCCCTCGATAACGCGGACGCGCTCCAGATGTACTACCTGCTCATGCTTCTTGAGAATTAGTGCATGGATCACGGCCTGAGGAGGCTGCTCGAGCGTGCGGCTGAGTACCTGACTGGTCGGCACAGCCTGGCTACCGGACGAATCTATCTGGCGAAAAAAACGAAAGAATGAGGCATTGAAGCTTGGCCGACGAACAAACGTCCCCCTGCCCTGGCTTCGTTCGAGCAAGCCCTCGCTCACCAGCGTATCCACTGCCTTTCTTACCGTCCCGATGGCAACGCCATAGAGCTTGGTCAGTTCAGCCTCGGTGGGAATCGACTGGCCTGGCAACCATTCACCTGACGCAATCCTGGCCAGTATTTCATCACTCAACCGTTGATAGAGCGGTAAACGCTCATCCTGTCCCAGCTTTTCGTTGTTCATATCGTCATCCAAACGACTGGTAGACCTACTTTACCACGAGCACCATCGGGTGATGCATTGACAGCCAACACGCATCGCTATACGGTCCTCTATTCATATAGATGAATATATGTTTTATAGGCAAGGGCGGTGGTTACCTTTGCCAAAAACACACAACAAGGGTAGTGCCCATGTCTCAGCCATATATGCCTATCACGGGTATCGATACACATGCACATATTTTTTCCCGTGACCTTCCCCTGACCGAAAACCGCCGCTACAGCCCTGACTACGATGCCCTTGTGGAAAGCTATCTGGCTCATCTGGAGCATTGCGGGCTTTCCCATGGCGTGTTGGTACAGCCCAGCTTCCTGGGGACCAACAATAACTTCATGGTAGGTGCGCTGCGGGTCTATCCGGAACGGTTACGTGGGACAGCGGTAGTCGATCCCGAAGTCAGTGACGCCGAACTCAATGAATTGGAAAAGGCAGGAGTAGTGGGTGTAAGACTGAACCTGGTCGGGCTTCCGCTGGAAGATTACTCACAGCCACGGTGGCAAACCTTTTTCAAGAAGATGGCCGACCGAAACTGGTCGGTCGAAATCCAGCGTGCCATGGAAGACCTCTGCCTTATCGTTCCAACGCTATTGGATGCAGGGGTCAATGTTGTCATCGACCACTTCGGCTTGCCCGCCGGCTGTATAGATCCTGAAACGCCAGAACATCAGGCCTTCCTGTCGCTCCTGCCTGACTCGGCTATATGGGTCAAGCTGTCCGCCACCTATCGAAGCAAGGCCAGTCTAGAGCAAGCCACCCAGATGGTTGATATATTGCGCAACGCCTATGGGCACTCTGATCAACTGTTATGGGGTAGCGATTGGCCTCATACCCGCTTCGAGGACCAGACCGATTATGATGCCCAGTTTTCAATAATGACCTCCCTCCTCCCGGATGCGCTGGAAAGAAGGAAAGTGCTGGTGGACAACCCGGCCAGACTATTCAAGTTCAAGCCCTGAAAACCAGACAATAACAACAAGGAAAGACAATTATGATGAGTCTGCTCGTCGTGACGGCGATTGCCGTTGCCATTGTCCTCGGGTACAAGACCCGGATCAATATAGGCCTGTTTGCTATCGCCTTCGCTTACCTGATCGGCTCGTTTGTGATGGGTATGAGTCCGTCGGAAGTCATCAACCTCTGGCCGCTCAAAATCTTCTTTATCATTTTCTCGGTATGCCTGTTCTACAGTTTTGCCATCGTTAACGGCACGCTGGAAAAACTGTCGGAGCATTTGCTGTACAGCTGCAGAAAAGTACCCTACCTGTTGCCCTACGCCGTCTTTGTTACTGCCGCCCTGATTGCTGCCTTAGGCGCGGGTTACTATACCGTACTGGCCTTCATGGCGCCGATCACGTTGCTGTTGTGTGAACGTACGGGCATGAGTCTCATCGTGGGCGCGATGGCGGTGAACTACGGAGCCCTCGGAGGGGCCAATTTTGTTTCCAGCCAAAGCGGGATCATTTTCCGCAGCCTGATGGTGAATGCGGGAATTCCGGAAGAAACCGCCTTCATAAACAGCTTTGGTATTTTCGCCAGTACGATCGTGATTCCTTTACTGGTCATCACCGGGTTTATCTTGTTCAGCGGACACAAGCAATCCATGCGGGAGGCTGCGTTCAACATCAGTGCACCTACGCCGTTCACGAAAGATCAGAAAACCACGCTGTGGTTGACCCTTCTAATGATGGGGCTTGTCTTGCTGGCTCCTATCGCCCACCTTGTCTTCCCGCAGAATGACACGATCAGCTTTATCAACTCGAAGATGGATATTGGTCTGATCGCCAGTGTTTTCTCCGTGATTGCCCTGCTGCTCAAGCTGGGCGATGAGCGCAAGGTCATGGCTACGCTCCCCTGGTCTACCATCATCATGATCTGTGGCGTAGGTATGCTGATCTCGGTTGCGATCAAGGCCGGCACGGTTGATCTCCTGGCATCCTGGATCAGCGCCAATATACCGGCCGTCCTGGTACCTGTTGCTTTTGGTGTGGTCGCAGCGCTGATGTCCTTGTTCTCAAGTACATTGGGCGTGGTAACACCTGCGCTCTTCCCGATCGTGCCCGCAATTGCCGCTAACCTGTCCATTGATCCGATGATCATTTTCATCTGCATCGTGGCGGGGGCACAGGCAACCTCTATTTCGCCTTTCTCTTCCGGTGGAAGCCTGCTGCTGGGCTCATGCCCCACTGAACAAAGCCGCTCTGCTCTCTTTCCCAAGCTCCTGTTCAAGGCAGCGCCACTCGGCTTCATCGCCGCCCTGGTGTTCAACTTTGTTTTAACATTCTGCTTGTAACATTGGCGTGTTCGCCAAGCCCCGGGTTAAACACCCGGGGCTTTTTCGTCTTGATTACAGAAGTGTTATGGTAGTTTAGTTGTTTTATAGTGGGCTGGTATTACTAAGAAAAAATAAGCATTTAATGCAAAACGAAGGCACCAGGGTTGATTCAGTGGTTTAGACGCTTCACCCTAACGTCGAGCCTGTATTCGAGCGGTGAGTCCACTGTCTAACGTCAATTCTTCTCGCGCCCTACGCTGGTTTCGGCGTTTAGGCTGGGCCAGTGTAGTTTTCCTGTTATTGCTGGCATCCGGTTCGCTCGGCTTTGCGTTGTTGATTCGCTCGCTGGGTATTACACACTGGAATCTACAAGGGCTGTATCTGAATACTCACTCGATAGGGTTACAGAGCCTATCGCTTGTCCAAGCCGATAAAGATGGTACAGAGCAGTCACTCAACACCGGGCCACTGATGTTTGAGTGGACCGGGCGTCATCTCAGGATCGATCACGTTGAGCTCGCGCTGGCTGCTATTCCAAACGGTACCAGCGGTGAGCCTATTGGCCCTCTGCACCTTGACACTCCTCTCGCCATACCGACATGGCTACCCGATCGTCTGGATGCACCTGATTTCACGTTGTCTCTGCCCTGCGCACAAGGCCAATGCAGGTTAGAGGGCTCCTTGAGTGCAAGCCAGGCAAACAACCAGGCCTTGCCCCTCAGCCTGGAGCTCACGCTTCGTCATGATGGGCGCACACTACAAACCCTGGCCTTGCTTGAGGGCACACCGGAGGCACCGCGCCTGACAGCCAACCTTGCCATTGATGATCAGCCAAGGCTTGTGCTACGGACTGCGCTAACGCCCCACGGCGACGGAGTGGCTTGGAGCGGTGACCTCCTGATCCCTGCCTTTAATGAAGGCCCCTGGGTTCTGGACTGGATCAACCAGTGGTGGCCAATGCCTGCCGTGAACGCTGAATCCCTGCCGGGTGCTCTTCGACTACAGGGTGACTGGCAGTTATCCCTACCTAACACAATTGACAACCTCCAGTCCCTGCTTAATGCACAAGGCAGTATTCGGCTTGATGCGCATTTACCCCAAGCCTGGCCAGTGCCAGGACTGGGATCACTTCAAGGCGATGCCAGCGTGGATGCTACAGTGGATCACGGCTATGTAATGCCTCGAGCCCTGCAAGCCGATCTGCAACTTGCAGTAAGGAACCAACCTTGGCAGCTCCAACTCCCGCAGGGTATACGACCCGACCAACTCCATATCCGGGCGCAGACACCTGCATCTATTGATCAGCCGGACGTGCTGCTCCCCCTCGACGTTACCCTAACCTCCCGTGGCGAAGCAGCTCTGGACCTGAAAGGACGCCTTAAGGTTGCTACTCAGGCCCCTTGGCGCCTCCGGGTGGATGGGCTTGATTTGCATGGAACCGTTCCAAACTTTAAGCAATCCGACGTTGCCGTTCACACTCTCGACGTCAAACTGAAGGCGCAAGGGAAGATGGATCAGCGCAGTGCTGAGCTGACCTTCTCCAATATCATGCTAGGTGCGCGCCAGCTGGACATCGGTAGCGGTACTTCAGGGACACGCCTGGACAACGTATCTGCAACTTCGCCTGGGCTCAACCTGATGGGGCGGCTGGACGATCAGCAGGACGTGCATTTCACATTGAAGGGCAACACTCAGCTCGAGACCAAGCGCATTGCTCACCCGCAGCTCAAGGCTGCCAAATGGAACTGGAATGGACAGCTTGAGTTGACGGATCGGGCGCTAGGTCTAAATGGTACACTTAAGACCGATACAGGCCTCAGCCTCAAGACCCGGCTTCGTCAGTCTCCTGATCAGTCATTCGTCCTGGAAGGCACACTGGACACATTATTCATGCGGGCTGGAAATCCCTTTGCAGCCACATTTACCGCTTGGCCGGCCTTGCTGGAATTCAATACGGGACGTCTTGACGGTCAGCTTGCCCTTCGTATCCCTCAACAAGGCGACATGAACCTGAATATTGATCTGGATGCTCAAGGTCTGGGCGGCATTTACGATCGTCTGGAAATGAATGGCGTTGTTGCAAAGGTTGCGCTTGATTTGAATAACGATCAGCTGAGCGTAGCATTGCCTGCGTTCAAAGCCGATAGCCTTAACCCAGGGTTTACTCTAGGTCCTCTTGAATTGAGCGGCGCCTATCGCGCTCGGCTGGATGATCCACTGGCCGGCACGCTGTCCTGGCAACAGGCTCAAACGGCCATATTGGGAGGTCGCCTGTGGATACCGCCAGGCCAAGGCAACCTGGGCGACTTCACACTTGCGCTGCCGGTGCATCTCTCAGGTCTGCAAGTCGCTTCACTATTGGAAGCCTACCCGACCGAGGGGCTCAGCGGCGAAGGTATAATTGACGGGCAGTTACCCCTGCACTGGACGCGCCAGGGTATTCGCGTCGAGCAAGGCGTTGTCGGCGCACGTGGAGCAGGCGTGCTACGCTTCCGCTCGGATCGAATCAAAGCGCTGGGGCGGAGCAACCCCGGGATGAAACTGGTAGCCGATGCGCTCGACGATTTCCATTACGAGGTACTGCGTAGCGGCGTTGATTACCGTGAAGACGGTACACTGATGCTTTCACTCCGCCTGGAGGGCCGCAACCCTGATATTGAAAAGGGACGAGCGTTCAACTTTGGAATCAACCTTGAAGAAAACATTCCGCAACTACTGACCAGTCTGCAACTGACTGACCGGGTCAGCGACACCATTCAACGTCGTGTGCAGGAACGCCTGCGTCGTGATCAAACTGGCCCCAAAACCGAGGAGAAGCCCTGATGGGGTTGCGCCCACTATTCGGCATATTGCTTTTATGCCTTCTGACAGCAGCCTGTACACCTACCGTACAGGTCGCGGTTCCAAACGAGCCGATCAACATCAACCTGAACGTAAAAATCCAGCATGAAATCTACATCAAAGTAGACAAGGCACTGGATAACGTTCTCAGCGAAAACAGCGGTCTATTCTAAGGAGCCAGCCATGCGAATCCGTGTTGCCAGTTTGATGCTGGCCTTGCTTTTCACCAGTCCCGCCTGGGCCATGAGCCTCAACGAGGCGATGGCCACCCTGAGCCATGCCAAGGCAAGTGGCCAGGTGGGCGAACAACCCAATGGCTACTTGGGCGCGGTTGACGGGAGCAACCAAGGCACCGAAATTGCCAATCTGATCAATCAGGCCCGCCGCGATGAGTACCAGCGTCTGGCTCAGCAAAATGGCATCCAGCTGGGTGATGTAGAAGCCATCGCCGGCAAGAAGGCGATCGAGAAGACACCCGCGGGGCAATACATCCAGCTCAATGGAAAGTGGGTCAGAAAATAAACGGTACCTGCATGAAAAGCCAGCATCTTGCTGGCTTTTATACATCTGCTTGCTTGTAAGCTATTCGTCCAGATCCAAGCCTAACGCTTTGGCCAAGCCTGTACGGATACAACAAATTCGCCAATATCATGACTCCGGCTGGCACTTAATCACTCTCTTTGTGTCCATTTCTTCGAACCACATAGGGAATACGCCGAGTCCTCCGAGTACATCCGTTTGACGACGGCTTCTGGCAGATATCTGGAAAAGCACTGACATATGTATAGTCAACAATCGACACAAGGTACCAACCGCACCCCCTCCACTGTTCTCGTTGTAGAAGATGAGGAAGTGATTCGGGAATTCGTCCGTGAGCTTCTGGATGGCGAGGGCTTCAACGTCATGACCGCAGAGTCGGCCGACGTGGCTCATGCCCTTCTGCAGGACAAGGCGGCAGATATCGACCTGCTGATCACCGACATCCGTATGCCAGGCTCGATGGAGGGTGCCCAACTTGCCAATCATGTAGGCGCTACATGGCCTCATATCCCGATCATCGTAATGTCCGGTTATGACACGCCAGCCACCGCCAGCATCAAGTACAAGGTCAGGTTTCTGCCCAAACCGTGGTCGATCGGCCAGCTAATCGATATGGTAACGGGTGTTGCGTACTCTGCGACTCCCAGCACCTGACCCTTCTTGAACGGGTTGAACAACACCTCCAGTTGATCAACCCGCTGCGGTATATGATTAAACCACTATCCATGAAGCATGCTCCGTGTTCGCCACAGGTCAGCTTGCGCTGCTGTTTTCCTAGCGCCTTTCGGGCAAATACGCCTGTTCGCTCAACGCTCTAAACAATCTTCACGGGCATATATGCGGACCTATGAGTATTGATACGCCTCTCTACCCCGTTACGCCTGATGGCCGCTATTTCGTGGTACGTGGTCAACTCTGGCGATGCACCAATCCTGCACTTCCAGAGGCGCAACGCAAGGTGCTTACCCACGAGTTGATGACGGCGCGCAGAGAGGTGGGCCAAGCGAAGCGCAACCACGACAAAGCGGCTGAACAGCAGGCGCGCCACCGGGTCGATGAAGCCAAGCGCGCTTTAGGTGAGCGTGGGCCCGTGTGGTGGACAGACGGAGCGCCCGACTATAACCGCCGACAAGTTGCCAACACGCCCTATGCAGGCTGGTTTGAAACATTGACGTCCTGAGAAATACCCAACCATCTCAGGCAATGGGTAGAATCAGCAGTAACCTCTAAAGGGGAATACTATGCTGACGGTTCTGGGAAAGGCGACATCGATCAATGTTCGCAAGGTCATGTGGACGTGCGAAGAGCTTGGCATTCCCTTCACTCTTGAAGAGTGGGGCACAGGGTTCAGGCCAACGGATGATCTGAACTTTCTAGCTCTGAATCCCAACGCCATGGTCCCGGTTATCCAGGACAAAGGGTTCGTCTTGTGGGAATCGAATTCAATCATTCGCTATCTGGCGAACCACTATAATGGAGAGGCTCTATATCCGGTGGAGAATAAGGCTTGCGCCATCATTGATCAGTGGATCGACTGGCAGGCCTCTACGCTGAACCCCTCCTGGAGCTATGCCTTCCAAGCGCTGGTAAGGCGGTTATCCAGCCATCAGGATCCAGAACAAATCAGCCAGAGTCATCGCCAATGGTCAGCATGTATGGCCATACTTGACGCCCAGCTTCAGAAAACCAAGGGTTATGTAGCAGGTGAAGTCTTTTCGCTTGCGGACATTCCGATCGGTCTTTCTGTGAACCGATGGTTCGAAACGCCTGTAACACATCCTTACCTACCCGCCTTGAACACTTATTATGATCGGCTGGCTGAGCGCTCCGGTTTTCTGGTCTATGGTAGGAATGGCATTCCGTAATACAGCACGGACCTCATAACTGTAATGTCTAATCTGCTGCATTCTGTATATGGTTGTCTCTGGAGGCATACCGTTAAGGTTACGTTGATTCTCTAACGGAGCCTTGCGCATGTACCTTCCGACCCCTTTCAAGGAAACGGACCTAGCCGTTCTGCATCGCTTCGTCAAGGAGCACCCGTTGGGTGCCTTGGTTATACAGGGAAGTCATGGTTTGTCTGCCGAACATCTTCCGTTTTTGCTGGAAAGCGAGGAGACGGGTCTAGGCATTCTCAAGGCTCATGTGGCGCGTGCCAGCCAGCTCTGGCAGGAAGCGCTTAATGGCCATGACGAAACGCTTGTCATCTTCCAGGGGCCAAGCGCCTATATTTCACCTTCTTGGTATGCCAGTAAACTTGAAACGCACCGGGTCGTGCCGACTTATAACTATGCCACCGTACATGCCTACGGACAGATCAAGGTCAGAGACGATGCCCAATGGGTCAGAGGCCTTGTGGCTCGCCTGACCCGTGCACATGAGGCTACTCAGGACACGCCCTGGAGAATGACCGATGCGCCAGCCGACTTCATTGACGAGCAATTGTCTCGAATTGTCGGTATAGAAATCCACGTTTCCCGCTTGGAAGGAAAATGGAAGATGAGCCAGAACCGCAGCGAAGCAGACCGTAAAGGGGTACTTCAAGGCCTACACCGTGAATCTACACCTCAGGCCACCGAAGCAGCAGCCGAAATGCTCCGCACTTCACCAGAACAAGCCCAAACCCTCCCCCTAAAAAGCGACAGGTTACGTCTGCGGACGATACCCCTTTAGAAAGAAGGCTACCGCCCTTTGCACGGCGGGGCCGATCAGGCTCGGGTCAATGGCGGGCTCTAACGCCAGCATAGCCTGCTCATGGAACTCGGCCTCCAGCAAAGCCTTGAGATGTAGCGCCGCTACCCAAGGATCAGAAGGTTCCAATACACCGTTATCCATGGCGTTACGGAGCACCTCTGCCATTCGGGACCAGCCAATCCTGGGTCCGTTCTCATAGTAGATAAGCCCTACCTGGCTGTTTCCTGCACTCGATTGCACCAGGCGTCGGCCCTGCATGATTTCGGGTCGAATAATGGTCTGGACATATTCATTACCAAATCGCTCCAGCATCTCGGGCAAATCGGCGTCTAGCGGAAGGTGCGCAAATATTGGCTCAAAATGCTTGGCAGCATTGGCGCGGATACATTCGGCAAACAGCTCTTCCTTGGAGCTGAAATAGTTGTAGAGCGTCGCTTTTGAACCGCCTACGCGGCTGGCAATTTCAGACATAGATGCCTGATCAAAGCCCAACTCCATAAAAACCGTCGAGGCAACGTCCACTATTTCGCGGCGTTTGCTTGGGCTTTTCGTTCTCATCCTGCGTCCATGATCACCAACATAATCCTGCCATGCTAAGGCAGATCGTCACACCAGGAAACTTAATAGCGTTTTAATACTCATAGGCCACCAGATAAAAGCAAAGTAATAGCGCTTTGCTTTCAAAAGTGTGAACTTGTCCAATAACTAAACTGAACAGTACGGTTATTTTAAGCGCCCTTCATATTCCAAATGAGATCAGCCTCACGCTGATTATGTAAATCCTAGGATGGACCCCCACCAACATGCAGAAACCTACTCGTGTTTTTCCTGTGGCCAGCAGATCCTTGCTAGCCGTAGCCTTGGCAAGTGCCAGCTGCGCCTGGGCTGCCCCCCTCAAGCAAGGTCCGGAAGTCGAAAGCAGAGTCGAGTCGATCCTGTCCCAGATGTCCCTGTCGGACAAAATCAGCTACATCAATATCGATAACGGCTACATGATGCGTGCCATGCCCAAGTTTGGCTTGCCGGGCACTCTAGCCCGCGATTCCTCTCTTGGCGTAACCGTTGAAGGCACCATGTTCGGGGTGCAGTACCCTGCCCAGTCCGCGCTGGCAGCAACCTGGAACGTGGACCTGGCCAAAACCTACGGTCTGGCTATTGGCTACGACACTCGCGCATCGGGCGGACAGCAACTGCTCTCTCCCGGCCTCAACATGTACCGTACGCCTTACAATGGCCGCTCTGCTGAGCACCTGACCGGCGAAGATCCCTTCCTGGGTGCCGTGCTGGCGCCAGCTGTCGCCAATGGCATCGAAGCTCAAGGTATCTGGACAGGTGCCAAGCACTTTGTCGCGAACGAGCAGGAGGCCAACCGCCATTACCTGAATGTGAAGGTCGACAATCGCACCCTGCGTGAAATCTACCTGCCCGGCTTCGAGTCTCTGGTCAAGAATGCCAACCCTGCGTCGATCATGTGCGGTTTCAACAAGATCAACGGCGATTATGCCTGCGAAAGCCACAGCATGATCGCCGACATGCTCAAGGGCGAATGGGGTTTCAAAGGTTTCGTTGTCAGCGACTTCAACTCCATCCAGAACGGCTACAAGGCGGCGATGGCTGGTGCTGATCTAGACATGCCCAGCGGCCTACAGATGAACGAATCTGTTCTGATGCCGTACGTGTGGAGTGGTCAGTTGCCGGTGTCAGTGATCGACGAGAAGGTCCGTCGTAACCTGCGCGCCATGATTGGCTTTGGCTTTGACAAAGGCCTGCCGACCGCATCGCACATAGGTAACGATCCGCGCAGTCTGAGCACGTCCCTTGATATGGCCCGGCAGGGCATCGTTCTGCTACAGAACGAGAAAGCAAAAGGCTCTTCCAATAACCTGCTGCCGCTGCCTAAAACCGCACGCATTGCTGTGATTGGTGATATCGCCAAGCAGCGCCCACCCTACCCCTTCGGTACCGGTTGGTCTGCCGCCAATACCTATACCACCGAGCTGCAAGGCCTGCAGCAACTGGCGCAGGATCAAAGCCAGATCACCTATATCCAGGCACTGTCTCTCGATCCGCAAACGTCGGAGTGGTATACCTCCAGTGATAGCACCGGCTCCACCGAGACCGTAGCAGGTCTGACAGCTGAATACTTCAACAATCCAAACTTCTCGGGCGAGCCCGCCGTCAAGCGTATTGAACCCGGTATAAACTGGGATTTCCTGAAGGCACAGAACGTCACGGCCAATGGCGTCACTACCATTGATGGCTTCAGCCCGGAGCAGGATAATTTCTCGGCCCGCTTTACCGGCAAAATCAAACCGACCGTCAATGGCGACCAGGTATTCAAGGTACGTGGTGATGGCGCTTACAAGCTATGGGTAGACAACAAGCTGGTCATCGACTTCGATGGCAAACCATTGTCCAACGACCTGGCGGACTCAATCTCCCATTCGGGCAAGGCATATAACCTCAAAGCCGGCCAGACCTATGACATCAAGCTCGAATATAGCCGCGTCAACGATCACTATATTCCAACGTCGGGTAGCCTGTATGGTCTGCAGATGAGCTGGGCGTCGCTGGCTGCGCCTAAAGACCTGAGCCAATATGACGCTGTCATGGTAGCCGTAGGCTTCAACAGCGAGTACGAAGGCGAAGCATCGGATCATGGATTCGATCTGCCTGAGTACCAGAGCGATCTTATCCAGAATGTCATCAAGGCCAACCGCAACACCATCGTTGTGCTGCATGGCGGTGGCGGCATGAACCTTGAGCCCTGGGTGAAGAAGTCCAAGGCCGTATTACATGCCTGGTATCCTGGTCAGTTGGGCGGTCAGGCCCTGGCGGAAATCTTGTTTGGCGATACCAACCCCTCTGCCAAGCTGCCGATCTCGATCGAAAAACGTATCCAGGATAATCCTGCCTATGCCAGTTACCCGAATCCGGATCTGTACGTGGGTGACAATGCCCAGACCGAGATGACATATTCGGAAGGTGTATATATGGGATATCGCGGGTTGGATAAGCAGCGTACCAAGCCACTCTTCCCGTTTGGTTTCGGTCTGTCATATACCACGTTCAGCTTCTCTGACCTGAAGATTGGTCCAAAGTCGCTGACACCTGGTTCAACCATCGACGTCACCTTTACCGTCACCAACACCGGCAATAAGGATGGCTATGAAACAGCCCAGGTTTATGTCAGCCCCAAAAAGGCAATGATTGACCGTCCGAAGAAAGAGCTAAAAGGCTTTACTAAAGTGTTCCTGAAAGCCGGCCAGTCCAAGCAGGTCACCGTTCAGCTGGACGCGCGTTCGCTGGCCTACTTCGATGTCAACACATGGAACTGGCTTGCTGATGCTGGCCGTTACATGATTTCCGTAGGCGACTCTTCGGATAATCTGCCGCTGGAAGGTATGCTGACCAACCTGTACCAACAGTCGCTGCCAACCAATACTAGCAACCCGCTGCCGCCGAAGATGCAGAAGGCCGTACAGGTCGATGCCTCACAGGCGTATTGAGTTAATCCCGCAACAGGAAAAAGGCGCCGCACAGGCGCCTTTTTTGTTGAGGATGGAAGCTTGATCAGAAATTCCATCGCTAGAAATCAAAATGGTCGGCCTCAAGAAACCAATAACGTTCCAGGTAGCCTACCTGCTGTCATGAACGCTCAAGGATTGCCCAAGAATGCCGATCTGCTTATTAGGCAGTAGCCGCTGCCAATATCGCAGACCCAATCCTTGAGTCGTACCCATCATGACCACACACGTTATCAATTTCACTGGCCCCATCAACTCAACCACGTGTGGTCAGCTGATCGAGAAATGCTCCAATGCCTTGCAGCAGGACGCCTCTAGCCTGCTCATAAAGATTGCGACCATGGGTGGCGACTGCAGCTACGGCTTCTCAATGTACAATTTCCTGGTATCGCTTCCGATTCCGGTCCATACGCACAACCTCGGGACCGTCGAGTCCATGGGTAACATTCTGTTCCTGGCGGGACGCCACCGCACAGCCTGTCGCCACAGCAAGTTTCTGATTCATCCATTTCATTGGAGCTTGCATGGGGCAATTGACCATGCGCGGATGTCTGAATATGCCATGAGTCTGGATTATGACCTCGACCTCTATGCCGAGATCGTCATGGAGCGCACTGCGGGTGCGAGCGAGCGAATGGACATTCGTAATTATCTGAAGGCCTCTCCCCGTATCCTTAACCCCGAAGCAGCGTTGGCTACAGGCATGATCCACGCCGTAGATGACGTCGCCATGCCTGTTGAAGCCGTGCACAGCTGTATTCATCTATAAGAGATTTCACTGTATGCAACCAGGCGCGGCTCAAAAGATCGCTCCTGGTTACCACAAGAGGACGATCAGACACGTTTTTTTGCGCTTTTCGTTAGTGGAACAGAACAGGTCCAGCGTCTCGCATGAAGATTTCCAACGTCTTTGGCCCGACGCCCTTGAAGGCTAACAGGCGCTTTTCGAAATCCGAACGGCCTTCGCTTTTATTCTTGATATCCATGATGCTGCCACCGTATTCAACTTGAAGTATCTGGCATACCTCCAGTAGCCGCGTGGCGGTAGACTCGTCATAGCGCGTGTAACGCCCCTCCCGTAACAGCCTTACCAAGCCGTGCCAACCACACGCCAATACTTTTAGCGGCGTATCATGGCCGTGAGACTTGAACATTAAACGCCATGTCTGAGCGGCAATCGTTTGCGAAATACGCTTGCCAAACAGGTAACTGGCCAGAAACCAGCCAAACAGCGCTTTCTCATCTCCACTATATAGATCCAGTCCCAGCTCCTGAGCTGAAATCTCGCTTTTCATCTCGACGCCTTCTTCAGTCTTACCTTCTTGCGACTGGCATCAGACAGGTACGGTTCATCATGGAGGCCTTATACGGTCAATATCGAGACACGTTTTTACAAGTGTTTTCATGGATCTGCTTAGGATTGGGAACAACTCGATTGGGATGTCAGTCACAACCAGTAGGCTATATAAGCCCAGCATCATCGGAGATGAGACTAATTGCTAGTGCTGCCTCGCCAGGCACGCCAAGCGATCCGGTGTTTTTTAAAGCTAGATCAGGAGAATCACCATGAGCCCAGCACTGCCTAAGAAATTTGCCTTCACGTGCGCCCTTTTGCTGTCAATGGGCACGGCGACTGCCTTTGCCCAAAACGCTACCCATGCTGATAGCGCACACGGCACTTCCGGCCATGCACAGTCGGCCAATGCTAACCAAGCTGAAGCCATGTCGCCTGAAGACTTCATTAACGATGCATCGGCAAAAGGCATTGCTGAGATAGAAACGGCCAAGCTTGCGCTTGAAAAGAGCCAGTCCCAAGACGTCAAGACCTTTGCACAGTCAATGATCGATGACCATACCAAGATGAATGAGCAACTTCAGCAACTGGCCCAGCAAAAAAAGCTGGAAGTTGCTGATAATGCGATGCTGATGGACATGGCCAAGAAGATGATCCTTCAAGTACGCGATGAGTCGTTCGATGCTGCCTATGCCAACAACCAGGTCGTCGCCCACGAGCAGACTATCGAAATTTTCCGTAACGAAGCCAATACCAGCAAGGATCCGGAGCTGAAGGCGCTGGCGCAGGCTGCACTGCCTAAACTGGAAGCGCACCTTGAGCATGCCAAAACGCTACAGAGCAAATATGCCGAAAAGAAATAATGGCATACGCTAACAAAAGGCAGCCCTAGGGCTGCCTTTTTTATTCTTGAGCATGTCCCATAACTGTTTGACAACACCGATTCTCTGAGGAATGTAATTGTGCAGCCCGGCTGGTCTTCTTAAAACGATGTGAATACACAATCAGGAAACATTTCTGTAAAGGGCTTCTCAGTACTATAGGTAACCATCTTTTTAGCCTGCGACAGCAATGCAGAGCAAAACGTATCAGGTAAATATGATAGCTGTTAGCAAAGCGCTTCTAATGCAGCGCCAGGACAATGCCACGGAAGAAGGGATTCTACTTAAGGCGTTATGGATAACCAGGAGCGCATGCAGGCCAAACATGCATTTAAGGAAGGCGCTCTGAATAGCGCGAAGACAACATCAATAAAGACGCAAAGGCCAGTCTACTAGGCTTGCATAGCTACAATCAGGCGCGAGGCCTTACTGATTACACAGGCCCTTCGTGATCAGATCAACTCGCCTAGCGCCTCCTTCAATAAGGCAATGCTCGCCTCGTTACGCTTGTAGTATGTCCAGGGACCTATACGCTGAGAGGTAACCAGCTGGGCGCGCTGCAAGGTGCTCAAGTACAGCGAAACCGTAGGTTGGGAAAGCCCAGCTTTGTCCTGGATAATACTTACACATACCCCAGTGGTTTCAGGATCAACTTCCTGGCTTGGAAAGTGCCGGCGAGGCTCTTTCAGCCAATTCAGGATCTTGAGACGGGTAGGATTATCGAGCGCTTTAAGCGCCAAGCTGACATCGATACTCATTGCTGGTATCCGGTAACGGTTCCTTTATAGTAAACAGCCAGTCAATGTTATCACAGCGGAACCCCTTGGCATTTTTACCAAGGGGTATTTGAACAATTTCTCAGGACTCGTATCGAGAATAGTCTATGTAGCCGACCTCTGTGCCCCCATACATCGTGGCAGGATCCACTGGAGTCCACGGCCAATCATTGGCAATCCGTTCAGGCAGATCGGGGTTGGCAATAAAAGGACGGCCAAACGCAATCAGATCGCCCCACCCGGCCTTTAATACTCGCTCCGCACGCTCTAACGTATAGCGTCCCGCATAGATGATACGGCCCTTAAACGTGTTGCGGACCGCCTTGCGGAAATCATCGGGAAGCTCTGGTGCGTTATCCCAGTCTGCCTCGGCAATTGACAGATAGGCTATTCCTACATCTTGAAGCACTTTAATGGCTTCCAGGTAGGTTTCCTGAGGATTTTCCTCAACCAGCCCCAGATACACCCGCGCCTCATCCGTTGTCTCAAAGAGCGGAGCAAAACGTACGCCCATTCGATCCTTGCCAACCACTGCAGCAACTACTTCGGTAACTTCCCGCAGGAAACGCAAACGATTGTGCAGCGAACCGCCATACTCATCGGTACGCTGGTTACTGTGCGCCGAGATAAACTGATTGATCAGATATCCATTGGCAGCGTGTATTTCAACTCCGTCGAAACCAGCGTCCAATGCATTACGGGCTGCCTGCGCGTAAAACTGGACTAGCTCTTTTACCTCAGTCGTGCTGAGCTCACGAGGCGTTGAAGGTGCACTGAGGACTCCAGTCCCAGGACCGGTTTCGATGAATACGCTGACGTTCTCAGCGGCTATGGCTGAGGGCGCAACAGGCGCTGCCCCCGCTGGCTGCAACGATGTATGCGATACACGGCCTACATGCCAGAGCTGAGCGAAGATAATACCGCCTGCCTTATGCACCGCGTCGGTTACCAGTCGCCACCCATCGATCTGCTCAGGTGAGTATATGCCCGGCGTCCAGGCATAACCTTGGCCACGAGGCTCGATCTGTGTTCCCTCAGTGACCATGAACCCTGCGCTAGCCCGCTGCTGGTAATAGGTTGCCATTAGCGTGTTGGGTATGTTGCCTGGCTGGGTGCTACGCGAACGAGTCAATGGCGGTAATACAATGCGACTCTTAAGTGTATAAGGGCCTAGCGTGGTAGTTTGCAGTATGTATTTGCTCATTTAAATACTTCAATATCAACGAATAAATGTGACGCTTCGTCAAAAGCCTAAGCTCACGGCTGCCCAAGTGAATCTACAGAATGTCAACCATGAGCAAATGAAGTAACTACTTTACGCATCATATTTATAAATTTCAATATCAGGATGTCTAGTACGCTGGCTTTACTCCTTGAATAACTACTCTAGGCTCTATACGAAAAGTACCTGCGCTCGGTGATGCTTGGTTAAAAAACCGATTCGGAATGCTCATTTACAAGACGTAAACTCCGCTTCCTTACCGATGTTTGCCTCGCCTGACCTTCGCTCGAAGCCTTTGCGTACAGAGCCTAGCGCCTTTACCCGCTTACTATGCTAACGATGAAAAGCCCCGCGCCAATGACACAACGCGGGGTGGTCCATAAACCTTTCCTAAAGCTGAGCCTCTTGAGCCCAGCCTCATGTTGATGCGCTATTTTTGACAGTTGGCTCGGGCTGCTGACTGTTGCATTGTTCATTGAACAGTTTTTGTAGCTTCAACATACAAACCTGCGCATCCTGGGCGTTGTCACAAAGCTTTGCTACCTGAGGTGCAGAATGCATGACGCACTGTTCTACCGCATTGGATGAAATAGGTACCTTTTGATTTGGGAACGATCCGCGTGTAGCAAGGCCTACCAGACCGCCCATAACAATAAAGGCAGCAGTAATCAGGATCAGTCGAATGACTTTAGAAAAATCGTTGCGTCGCCAGTAAGCAACCAGCGCATCGAATGGGGTACTCCCGGCTGGCAGGCGTACAAAGCAGGCGCAAGTTACTAGCCCCATGATTCCAAGTGCAATAAGCCCGGCCTTTTGCCCCATAAATAAGGCCATAACGGCTAGGGGAATACCGTTGCGTAGCAGCGTCCAGCGCGAGGCTTCTGGGTTGAATAACCGCCCAGGTAGCACCTTATAAGTGAGGATCAAATCGAGCGGTTCTAGCCATTTGGCTACCGGTCGCCACAAGCGCGTGAGTAGTTTGGTTACCCATACGGCAACAAGCGGCCAAAGCGTCAAGGAATAGAACAAGGTAAATATGTCAAGACGCCCTTCCTGCCACCGCTGTGGCAAGGTATAAAGAAGTGCAAATAGAGCAGCTCCTGCCCATACCCAGCCATACGAAAGTGGCTTGCCTTCTTTAGGTTCTATCTTGACAAACGCATCGAGTCGCGCATCTGGAAAACGCTGCTTCAAACCAGGGTAGCGATGATTCAGATTATCCCTTAGGGTCTCACGCGCCGCTCTGTCTTCTGGCTTGAAAGCCTTGGCGAGACGAATCTGCTCGGAATGAGAGATAGGCCCCAGCAACAGATGAGCAGCCCTTCCTTCAGGGGTTGTCGGCTCTGCATTGAGGAGCTGTTGCAGGCGGAGGGCATAAGCCTCCTGCTCACAGCGCTCTACCAGGGCACACCATGTCTCGTACGGCGCAGGTACAATGCCCTTCCGGTCATCCCAGCCAAACAGGCAACATACGCCCTCGAACAATGAAGGGGTAAGATAGTCGGCCTCGTCCAGCATCTCCAGCACCCAACCCTGCAGTTGTTGCTGTCTGTCGAATGAATTCGCCCAAGGTTGCTTGCTCAGTACCCTGAGCTGCGCTAGAAAGCCTAGCTCGTTACCTGCTTCGCCAAGGTCATCGAGATGCTCACGCTGATGTCCCAGAAGTTCTGCAGTCAGATAGGCTTCCTGACCGGCGCTGAGCACGATACTCTGCCAGGGTGTCAGCCACTGCAGCAGTTCAACCGCAGCGAGTAGAAGCGCGGTTTCATCGTGCCTAAGACAGCGTTCGAGCAGTCCCGCCTGGAATGGAGCTACGCAGTTCAACTCCTGTGCCTGAGCCCATTGCTGACGTAGGTTCTCGGCAACGGTTTCCTCCAGCAGACGCCTGGCATGATGTCCGGCCAAGGCCTCGGCATTCAGAGCCGGTTCGAGATAATCAGGCGCTGGGCGAGGCCGAGGTGCATCACCTGGAAAGAATGCCGGCTCTTCAACCTCGTCCGAGCCATGAGCCTGGGTTGCTTGTAGCCAGACACTATTGTCTTCAGGCAGCACGGGCTCAACGGCCGCATCGGAAAAGGTTTCTGGCGTGCGTATGGAGGGCCAAGGGGCATCCTTGACCTCCTCGACGGTTCGCTCTCTGGCCCAGCTCAGGGCTTCCTCATAAGCTTCGCGCAGCCGCTGAAACGCCTCGGCATCATCATCGGGGCGATGCACCTTGAGCAGCTTGGCGTACTGCCGCTTGATAGTACGCTCATCGGCCTCATCATCGAGACCCAGAATTTCCCAGCAGTCCATAGGGCTTACCATGTCCCCCGCTCAAGCCTGTCGAGCTGCTCTGCAATCTGCTTGCGCACTTCACTGATCTTGCGCTCGTCCTGCGTTTCCAGGATCTGTTGAAACTGGGTAGCCAGATACCCCGCGGTCTCGCGCTCGTCGCCCAACAACTCTTGATACAGACGTTCCAGACGCGCCACCATATGGGTATTTACCTGCTGGTCGCGCGGGTGAATCTTGAGTTTTTCCAGGGCTTTGAGACGCTCTTGAATCTCATCGGGGCTCAGAACGCCGGGGTTGTTTTCAATGACCAGCCGATGGTTGGCACCCGTCAACGGAATGGTGACATCGGTTTCCAGAATACCGTTGTTATCGTAGGTAAAACGCACGTCAATGCTGACCTCGCCTGCCTTGCGAGGAGGAACATCAATCTCGAGTTCGCCCAACTTGATATTGTCCTTCACCAGTCGGCTCTCGCCCTGAAAGATCCTGAACAGGACCTTGCTCTGGTTGTCATGGAGCGTTTGTACCGACCTGACACGGCTGACAGGCACTACGCTGTTGCGCTCGATAATCGGCAGGTAATGCCCGCTTTCACTCTGCTGACCAAACGTGATTGAGGTTTCGATGCCAAGCGTATAGGGGCAGACATCGGTCAGGACAACCTCCTCAAGGGCTGCGTCACGACTTTTGAGGGCCGCCTGAACGGCTGCTCCCTGAGCAACGACCTCATCAGGGTTGAGGCTGATGGAGGGGAAACGGCCAAACAGCCCTGCTGCCAGCTTGCGTACCAAGGGCATGCGGGTCGTACCGCCGACCAGCAGCACTTCATCAAGATCAGCCACACGGATTCGCGCATCCCGCAGTGCACGCTCAATCGGGCCCCGCAGGCGCTCCAGCAGCGGAGCGAAGAGCTCGGCAAGCTGTGCCTGAGTAAACGTCTGGCGCCACTCCTGCTCGTTATACCGCAGGACAAATTCGCTATTGGATTCCTGCGCCAAGGCTTTACGTACGCGCTCCGCCTCACGGCGCAGCGGCTGGCGGACCTGCTCCAGAGTAGGAAAGCCGCTCTGCTGGCTTTGAAGCGCGACGAAACGTTCCATGAGCATGAGATCGAAGTCTTCTCCACCCAGGAAGTTATCGCCTGCACTGGCGCGTACTTCCATGACTCCGTCGTATAACTCAAGAATGGAGACATCAAAGGTGCCGCCGCCGAGGTCAAAGATCAGAAATGAGGTTTCGCTATCTTTCTGGTGAAGCCCATACGCCAAGGCCGCGGCTGTCGGCTCGTTGATCAACTTTTCGACCTTGAGCCCTGCCAGCTCGCCCGCGATGCGGGTAGCCTTGCGCTGTGCATCGCTGAAATAGGCCGGAACACTGATGACCGCTTCGGTCACCGGCTCGCCGTATTGACGCTCGACGTCAGCCTTCAGGCTTTTAAGCACCAGTGCGGACAGCTCTTCCGGCCGGAAGGTGCGCTCACCCAAACGAACCTCCTGGGCGCTTCCCATGTACCGTTTGAACAGGGCGGCTGTTCGTGTGGGGTGGGTATGCAGCCGCTCACGTGCTGTCTTACCCACCAGTATCTGCCCCTCATCGTCGAGGCCGACTACACTAGGCGTCAGCGTATCTCCCAACGCATTCCTGACCAGCTCCGGCGCACCCTCACGCCAGACGGCGACCAGACTATTGGTGGTTCCCAGGTCTATACCAACGATCATACCAAGCGAGCTCCCTGCTAGAAGCCTTTTCCCTTGCGTAGCCGAAGCGTCGGCACTCAGGAGACAAGACCCAAGACACTATCCCTATAAGTGGGCGTATTGAAATGAATGGCTATTGTAGCGAGACCACTGCGCGCAGGCATCTCTTTGATACAGGGATCAACCAGGGCGTGACAGACGCACACAATCGGATAGTCACCCTGGCTGTAAAGCCAACAGCGCTGAGCTGGATATGTCCGCTTGGAGAGTCAGTGCACGGCGAGTACCGTGCACTGAAGAGAGGATCAGACGCGGAAGCGGCTGACCATGGATTGCAGCTCATTACCCAGGCGCGCCAGCTCAACGCTGGAGGCCGCGGTTTCTTCGCTTGCCGCCGCCGTCTGCTCGGACACATCGCGAACATTGACGATGCTGCGATTGATCTCGTCAGCCACGGCGCTCTGCTGTTCAGCCGCCGCCGCAATCTGCAGGTTCATCGACTGGATGTTGGACACCATCTGAGTGATGTTTTCCAGCGAGCCGCCTGCCTTGCGGGCAAGCTCGACGCTGCTGTCAGTCAGCTTGCGGCTATCGTTCATCATAGACGCGACCTGTTGCGTACCAACCTGCAATCCAGCCACCAGCCCTTCGATTTCCTCTGTAGACTTCTGAGTACGCTGAGCCAAACCGCGAACCTCATCCGCCACCACCGCAAATCCACGACCGGCCTCACCAGCACGCGCGGCCTCAATAGCAGCGTTAAGCGCCAGCAGGTTGGTCTGCTCAGCAACAGACTTGATGACATCCATCACGCTGCCGATCTTGTCACTTTCCTTCTGCAGGTTGGTCATGGCCTCGGAAGAACGGTTTACTTCAGAAGCCAGACGCTCGATTTGTACAATCGCCTCGTTGACCACCTTGTCACCCATGCGGGCCTGCTTGTCCGCCTCGCTGGCAGCCGTGGACGCATCACCGGCATTACGGGCTACTTCCTGTACGGTCGCGGCCATTTCATGCATGGCGGTAGCCACCTGATCAGTTTCGCTCTTCTGGCCGTTTACACCTGCGCTGGTCTGCTCGGTCACGGCGGAAAGCTCTTCGGCAGCACTGGCGATCTGGGTCACACCATCGCGGATACCGGTAATCAGCTCACGCAGTGTATTGCCCATGCTCTGGATACCCTGCTGAAGAACACCCAGCTCATCGCGGCGGGTAACACGGGCAGAAGCCGTCAGGTCACCCGAGGCAATACGCTGAACTTCACCCAGTGTTTCTTTCAACGGCTGGGTAATCTGGCGGGTAATCACCCAGGCAGCCAGTACACCCAACAGCAGAGCCAGAATCGTGCTGCCGATCTGCAGCTGACGCGCATGGCTGCTTTCAATTGCCAGACGATCCAGCTGGAACTGATACAACTCCTCACTGATCTTGACGATCTCATTGCCCTGATCGGTCATTTCCTTACGAGCCTGAGCAATATCCGCATTGGCCTTCTTGTAGCCGGCGACAGCCGTGCTATAGCGATTCAGCGAGTCCTTTACCTGCTGGGCCGTATAACTTAGCTCATCCTTGAAAACGGACATCATGTGATCAATGCCCTTGCCCGTTGTCTCGATCTGGGCAAGCAGTGCCTGTTCATTCTCGGACGTTGAATTAGCGGCATAGACACTGACCAGGAACTGCGTTTTCAGCAAGTCTTCCTTGGTCTTTGAGATAGTCTGAAACTGGGAGAAGCGACGGTCATCATAGCTGGGAAGCAGCAGGACGCTATTGGTCATCTTGTCGATCAGCTTGGCCGCGTCAGCCGACTCGCTCTTGATGGTCTCACGAGCCGAATTCGCAACCTTGTATGCGTCACGCATGTTGCCCAGGGACTTCTGATAATCGCCGTTGATGCCGTCCTGCTTTTTCAGCAGCACAACATTGGCCGGGTTGGTAAAGCTACCCAAGAGCTTCTTTTGCTGCTCAAGGTAGATACCCAAGTTCTTCTGCAACCGCTCGGTGCTGGTTTCATCCCCATTCGCCAGCATGAACTGCAGGCGTGCGATACGCAGGTCTGTCAGCGTTCTGTTCAGCTTGGAAATCTCCGTCATCCAGAGGCTTCGCTGAATGACGCTTCCCAAACCACTCCAGCCGCTCCAGGCAAGAAACAGCGTCAATGCCAGTACCACACCGAACCCCAGCGTAAGCTTGCGCGTAACGCTGATATTCCCAAACCAGCTATTCATAAGTCCTTCCGTCAAATGTCGTTTTGAGTCACTCAGCTGGTGTGTTTGTTCTTTTTTGGGCCAGCCTATCTATCTATGCGGAAGGGCTATCGGCAGATGCCGGGATAACTGAAGACGGAAATATCATAAAAAATCTGACGGAATGCGTCAGAGGCAACGCCTGCAGTGATATTTCGACACTGCTGATTGGCGGTCGCCTGCTCAGCTGCACGCCCTTTAGGTCGACACCGGGTGCCAGAAGCATGTATCAAGCAATCACTTGCCTGCCGAGTCCTTGAGGGAATAACCCAAAAGCACTCTGGCCATAAGGCCTCTGCACTGCAGACAGGCGCTAAAAGAAATTAGTTTTAATACGCCTACTGTTTACTACTTAATTGAGCAAGAACATAAATCAGTTATGACAGCATAAACTTATCTATTCATAACGCTTCATTTCTTCTATCCCTACAAGCCTATCTTTCATAACGAACATTACACTCTGCCTTGTTTGGCGTCCTTTCAATTTATTTTTTCCATTAAGTGACCACTCAGTCATCTGGATATTATCCAAACCAAGTCAAAAAATATTTAAAGGAATTAATGCCGTTTATCGGATTTTTTAGCCATACGTTATATTGATCCATTCATACAAGAGAGGTTATAAAATCATAAATTCATTATTTATCAACAGTTTATGAATAACATACCTGCACTCATGCCATCACAACTTTTCATTTTGAATCTCAATTCAATATCACAAGAATAGCATTTAAAGAAACACCTCAAACAAACAGTCAATACACCTGATTTAAAAAACGAGACATTAATTCTATATTCGTATCAGGAAAAACGAATCTGGGCGTATCGTTAATCCTGCCTGGCTAAATCTCTAGATAAAGCGAAGGACCGGAATAATGCTCTCATCCAAACAACCTGTTTTTTTATTAGTTTCGCTTTTTGCAGGGGGAGTCTGCGGTATTGCATACGCTGCCGAAGACACTGCATCGTCACAAGCCGCACAAAATGTTCAGAATGGCAGCGACCCACTGTTCATTTACCAGTGGCATTTACGCAATAGAGGGCAAAAGGTAATCGGTGATGTCACGCCACTTGCCGGCGTGGATCTGCGGATGGGTGTATTGCATGAGCTGGGTATACGAGGGAAGAACGTCATTGTCGGGGTGGTGGACGATGGCTTGGAAATACGTCATGAAGACCTGTCAGGTAACGTCGTGCCAAATGGCTCGAAGAACTTCGTAAACGGATCAAACGATCCAACGCCGAGTGTCGATACCGATGAACACGGCACCTCGGTGGCAGGCATCGTTGCCGAAATGGGATGGAACGGAAAAGGAGGGCGAGGCATCGCACCCGAGGCAAAGCTGAAGGGCTTTAACTTCCTAGCCAGCGACGCAGACCCGGCGAGCCAGGATGCAAACATTCTGTACGCCTGGGGCAGCGGCAACGAATCCAAGGATGTGGCCGTTTTCAATAACAGTTGGGGCAGCAGTACACCTTACTATCCTGCATTCTCAACCAGCGAGCAGGCCGCCTGGGAACGTTTGATGCAGTCCACGCGTAATGGCAAGGGCGGAATTTATGTCAAGTCGGCAGGCAACTCCTTCAAGGAGTTCTTTACCTATACTGCGTTTGGCCGAGTCAATATCTGTTCTGAAAAGGCAGCCGAGCTAAATGTGACTTGCGCGTCTTCAACGATTGATCCCAATAACAACCTGATCACGATTATTACCGCCGCCGCCGTGAATGCTCGGGGGCTCCGCTCGTCTTACTCCACAGCCGGATCGTCGGTGTGGATCTCAGGCTTTGGTGGCGAATTTGGCAATCAGAGGGCCTATAACCCGGACCTTACCAATGTACGGGAAGCGATCAGGCCGACCTACTATTCCCCTGCCATCGTAACCACTGATCTGATGGGCTGTTCCCGCGGAGCCAATACCGCGAATACTGTTTCCAATGCCTTGGAAGGCAGTCAGTCGCCTATCGATAACTCCTGCAATTACTGGGGACGCATGAACGGCACCTCTTCTGCCGCGCCCACAGTGTCAGGGGTGGTGAGCCTGATGTTGGGTGCCAATCCCAAGCTTACTCAGCGCGACGTGAAATATATCCTGGCCAGCACTGCGCGGCCGCTTGATCCTTATCAGCCGGTAGTGAGCTACGGCGGAACAGTGATCGAGCCGGGATGGATCACCAACGCGGCAGGCCATCACTTCAGCAACTGGTATGGGTTTGGATTGGTGGATGCAACCGCGGCCGTCAATAAAGCCATGAGCTTCAAGCTACTGCCGGCGATGAAAGATACGCATTGGAAAGCCTCCAGTGATCCTGCCAGCCCGATTGGCGGTGTGAATGCTCCGGCAACATTGCGCGTGCGGATCAATCAGAGCATCAAGGTCGAGGCGGTACAGCTCAGTTTCCAGACCAGCCATATGAAGCCGTCAAACCTGAAGGCCGTTCTAACCTCGCCAAGCGGTACCAAAAGCTATGTCATGACGCCTTTCTCGACGCTATCGGATGTTACGTCCGGGACCGGGTTCACCGTTTCACTGGCGGCGAGCAATGCGTTTCTGGATGAGCCGGCGACGGGTGACTGGACGCTTTCGTTAACGGATGTGGTTGATGCGGGGGGTAATGCCGCCAAGCTGCAAGACTTCAAACTTCGCGTGGTGGGGCACTGATCATGAAAATAGCCACTTTATTCTTCTTAACCGTTACCCTGGCTGCAACACCTCTGGTACAGGCGCAGACCACAGACGCGGCGCGCCTTCAGCAGGCGGCGACCGGGGCTAGCTTCAATGTCGGAAACTCCCCGTTTCGCCTCGTGCCCAACGCAACGGTTCAGCGTATCGACTCCACTGCCTCTGCTCAAACGCCGTCAACCACGCAAAGCCAGAGCCGCCAGCAGACGCTACAGGCAGACAGCAATGTGGTGGGACAGATAGGGCCGTATGCGATCAGGCTGCCGCAGGGTAATCAGGCTCAGCTCAAGTCGCAATCCGCGGCGGCAGCCAGCACTGCCTCAGGTCCGAGCGAGATGGGCGTCGCAGTGAACCTGACCTCCGGGCAAGCCGTGCTCGTGCCTCCGCGCCTGAAGGTATTTGTACAGGATGCGTCTGTTATTGATCAGGTTGCAAAAGCTACTGGCGGTACGATGGTTCAAGCCTCTTCGGCGGCAGGCATGGGCGTCATCCGTTACAGTTCGGTAGACGCTGCTCAGTCAGCCCTGAGCAAGGTGAAGGGCATGCAAGGTGTGAACGACGTGTCACTGGATATCATCCAGGGCTTCATTCAAAAGCAGTAAGTCCATGATAAACACCGCGCTGCCGTCAAGAGACGTTCAGCGCGGCGTTTATTTTCATGGTTAAACGTTACTGCTGGGTAATTGTTGCGCGGTTCGCCGTACCTGTTTGCGTAATGCCTGCAGTGTTGCCATAGAAGGTATCGCCACCCTGAGTAATCAGCGCCTGGTTGGCGATGCCGTTCTGGGTAAGCGACACTGAGTTTTGTGTCTGATATCCCACTTGATCGATCTGGGCGATATTCAGATCCCCGGTTTGGCTGTAGTTGATAGTGCTGGTGTCACTGTACTGGTTGATTTCAACGTCGTTATCATTGCCAACAGTGGAGCCAGAAAGGTTGGAGCCTCGTGTCCCTTGCACGACATAAAGCTCGTTATTCGAGCCTTCTTGTGAGACACCCAGGCCGCCAAACATATTGCTCTGTCTGACAGAGGCAAAATTGTTATCACCCGACTGAGATATCCCACCGTTGGCGAACTCACGCGTGGACTGTTCCAGCGAAGCGCTGTTGCCATTGCCATATTGGCTAATGCCAGCACCACCACCGCCTGACTGTCTGAAGTAAGCCGTATTGTTATCGCCTTCCTGCGTAACACTGCCTGATGTGGTGCCGCCGTACTGCACAGCTTCGACCCAGTTGTTATTGCCACGAGAAGTAACACCGAGCACCGTATCAAACCCGTTTTGGGTTACGTGCATAGTATTGCCTGTTCCTTCCTGAGTGGCTCGCAAATCAGCGACTTGCGCTATTCCGCTACCCTGATTCAGGGTAGCCAGGTTCGAATCGCCCCGCTGCTCAAGCGCCACACTGTTATCTTGGCCGCCGCCCCCCTGGTAGATCTGCCCTTCGTTGGCAGAACCCTCCTGAGTAATTGATACCTGACCGTTATTGACCTGTTGCTGTTGGATAACCCCAATATGACTGCTTCCCAGCTGATTGATAGAGGCCTGGCTATTGATAGCGGTACCAGCCTGTTCAAGGGTTGCCGTGTTGTTTTCTCCGTCCTGCATAACGTCGGCAGTATTCATTTCAGCCCATGAGGGCATGGCGAAGGCCAGCAGGATGGCAGCAGCGAGTGGTTTCAAGCGGGACATACGATTTCCTTTCCTTGTATCCATAGGGGTCGCTACCTGGCGACCCGGTTAATCGACCAGATCAGCACCGGTTGGCGTGCTGAAGAATGGTGTGTTCCTGGCTATCCGTAACGCGGTATTGCCCTGCGGTAGATGAACCTTGTGCATGGCTTCCACCTGCGAATGCATCACCAAGACGCCGGTCGATTCTTCAAGGAAAAGGCTAAATATAAAATCGATCCAAAGGATGTAAACGAACCGCTTTTGAGCCTTCTGGTATTAATTCCTGTTACCGAACCTTTGAGATGCATGGCTATTTGAGGCTTTCAAGCAGAACATGCATCTCGATAGGTGACTGTGCCGCCCAAGGGACCACGGCGGGCTGTTGGCGACTACGCAACGGTGGCGCTAGGTTGATAGCTGAGTCGCCGCGGCATAAAGCCGAACTCCAGCCGCGAAGGCTCTTTGAACATGGAGGCCAGGTTCTTTTCGATATTGCTGCACAGCGAGTTCATCTGGATCTGGTGCTGGCTATTGGCAAACGGGGTTTGCAGATCGGTCCCGATCCGCTCGATCGCCAGCAGCATGAAGCCTACGACGGTAGAAACCAGTGGCGTATACCACCCCATAGACGACACTAGGCCAACCGGAACGATCAGGCAGAACAGCGAAATGAACAGCCGCGGGAAATACACATAGGGAAAGGGCAATGGCGTGTTGGCAATACGCTCCATTCCACCCTGATGGTTCGAAACTTCCACGAGGGTAGATTCCATACGGGCCAGACGTATGCTGTCCAACCTACCCGCCTGGTACTCCTGCGCCACAATCGCTGCGGAGGCGTTCAGGATATCGTTGGGAAAGTTATTGGTGTCATGTCGGCGGGCAAACTCATCGGCAGGTAGTAGCGTCGCGACATCAGCTGGACAAGCTTGGCCCTTGAGGTGAGCGGAAAGCGCCTTGAGGTAGGCCACGTGTCGGCGAAACAGCAGCGCTTTGATTGGATTTCGCCTGTCGTCTTGATCATCGATCAAGGTCAGTACCTGGCGACCAAAACTCCGTGAACTGTTTACCATGGCACCCCATAAGGTACGCGCTTCCCACCACCGGTTATAGGCGCTTGTATTGCGAAAGCTGATCAGGACGACCAGTGCTGAACAGAGCAGCGTCAGCGGCATAAGAGGCAGGTTTAGCCGATTGTTCATCAGCAACATCGAATCGGCCGTAACGATGACATCCCAGATAAACAACCAGAACAGCGGCCAGCCGACGTAGGAAAAAACCTTGTGCATCCAGGTCAGCGTTCTCGAAATCCGAGCAATCATGAAACGACTCCCTTGTTGACAGTCTGGAGATCAGTGGCTGTATATCGTTCAGATCGGTGTTAACACAGCTGCTGCCGGGTCTTCCGCGTGTCGTCAGCAAAAGCCAGGACCCAGGTTGTCCAGATAGATATAGGTGATCTCATGTGATGCATCCTCAATGCGGCTTTTGATGTGATCACGCTAACGGGGCTGGCTTAATTCTTCCTTAAAGGTTGCAAAATGTTTTAAATCAGGATGAGTAGTCGTTGCCCAATGGACATAAGAGGCATGCATCCACATGGCGCCCACTGCGTTCTTGAACGGCCTGAACTTCTTTCTTGCGGATGTTCGTGACGGGCTTGGCCCATTCCTTGGAATCTTTCTTCAGCAACAGGGCTGGACCGCGGACCGAATAGGACTGGTCATGACACTAGGCGGGTTAGCCGGCTTGCTCCTGACCACACCGCTGGGAATGCTGGTGGACGCACTACAGGCCAAGCGCGGTATTGTTGCATGGGCTGCCTTGTGCATTCTTGTGGCCTGCGCCCTCAATTATTTTCTACCTACTTTTCTCTTTACCACCATCGCGCAGATGGTTGCCGGTATCGCCGGTGCCGCTATTCCACCCGCCATTGCAGGACTTACCCTGGGCCTTGTAGGAACACGAGGGTTCGACCATCAGCTAGGTCGAAATGAAGCGTTCAACCATGGTGGTAATGCCTTTGCTGCAATCGGCGCTGGCGTATTCGGCTACTGGTTTGGCCTGGGCGCTGTATTCGTCCTGATGGGCGTTCTGACATTGGCCGCCTTGTATATGCTAGCCAGGATACGGGCTGACCAGATTGATCACGAGGCAGCCCGCGCTGGCTCGCCGGATCATGCGCAAAAGCTTTCCTGGTCAGCCCTTTTCCGCAACCGCCCCCTTCTAACCGTGGCAGTTACAGTGCTGCTCTTTCACCTTGGCAATGCGGCAATGCTCCCGTTGCTGGGCCAGGCAATGGTAGCGCGCGGCACCGCTGGCGACCCCAGTGCCTATACCGCTGCTACCGTAATCGTGGCTCAGGCCACCATGATCGTCATGGCACTGCTGGCGGCCAGATTGGCCCAGACCAAGGGCTATTACATCGTGTTTATACTGGCACTGTTGGCCTTGCCTCTTCGCGGCCTGCTGGCCTCATTCATCCAGGCACCCTGGGTTCTGATCCCTGTCCAGTTGCTCGACGGTATTGGTGCGGGCTTGCTGGGCGTAGCCGTACCGGGGTTGGTAGCCCGCATTCTGGATGGTTCCGGGCGATTCAACACCGGCCTTGCTGCCGTCATGACAGTACAGGGCATCGGTGCTGCCTTGAGTACCAGCCTGGGCGGATTTTTCGCAGCCCGTTACGGCTATGCTGAAGCGTTTAAAATACTGGCGCTGGTCGCCAGCGCAGGTGTGCTGTTGTGGCTCTGTGCGTCTTCCTGGATGTACCCTCTCTGCACGCAGCAAATAGCGCCTCGTGGTGCCAGGGAATGAGTCCGTCCGGCTGCTCAATCAGAGGGGTCATAACGTGTTTCACATTCGCAAGGCAAACCGCGCAGACACGGCGGACACCTGGACAGTTCGCTGTGAGGCCATTCGTCATCAATGCCCATCGTCCTACAGTGACGAGCAAATCCGGATCTGGACCAGTGGCACCTTTACGCAAAGCTATGAAAATGATGTCGAGGACCATTTCCATGTCCTGGTCTCGGATGAGCGCATCATCGGAACAGGTATGGTTGACCTGACATCCGGCAAGATCGACGCAATCTTTGTATTACCCCACTACATGGGACAAGGGGCTGCGCGCCAGATGCTGGAGCATCTCGAAACGCTTGCCGTTCAGGCAGACCTGGACTACCTTCACCTGGACGCAACCCTGAACGCGGCGCCGTTTTATCGAAAGTGTGGTTTTGTAGGTGAAAAGGTATCCACTTACCATTCGCCTCGTGGTCTTACGCTGGACTGTATACCGATGTACAAGATGCTTCGGCCAACCGGAGATATCCCTCGGTAAGGCCACAGATAAAGTCTGCCAACGCACCACAACAGAGATCGTCCACGCATGTTAACCGTTCGACGTGCACAACCTGACGATGCCGGCTACCTCCAACGGCTATACAGCCAACTTGTGGACAGTGCGTTCATTACTGTGCTTCCGGCTCGTCTGGAGGAGCTTCAGCATGATCCTGTCCATGAGCTTTTAGTGGCCGAATATGGCGGCACCGTTATCGCCAGCGCGTTGCTGATCTTCTGCAAGGATGCAATGTTTGGTTTTCAACCGTTTGCGGTGGTAGAGAATGTAATCGTTGACGAGGCGCAACGCGGAACGGGCGTCGGCAGGCAGCTGATCAGAACCATCGAGCAACGCTGTATCGACAAGGACTGCTCCAAGATCATGTTATTGAGTTCAGCCCACCGGATTCAGGCCCACGCCTTCTTCGAGCGGGCAGGCTTCAAGGGTGACAGCAAGCGCGGCTTCGTCAAATATCGGCGAGACTTGCTGGCATCTGGCTTGCCACCTGACTAGTCAAGCCAGACGCAGAATCATTGCCCCTATAGCCATGACACATACCGCCGCAATTCGACCCCGACTCATGCGCTCTTTCAGAACAAGCACGGAGATGAGCGCCGCAAATATAATCGAGGTCTCTCGCAAGGCAGCGATAACGGCCACAGGCGCCAGGGTCATCGCCCAAAGCGCCAGGCCATAAGACGCCAATGTTCCAGCTCCCCCTACCAGTCCCACCAGCCATTGAACGCGGAAAAATGATACGAAGGCATGGGCATTGCGCCAAAGCATCCAGGCCGTCATAACCGCGCCTGTCAGAAGAAAAATCCATAGGGTATACGCCAGCGGTGCACCCGACATTCTGACGCCCGCCCCGTCTACCAATGTGTAAGTAGCAATAACCAAAGCGTTAAGTAGCGCCAAACCCACCCCTGCCCTATGACTGGAGACACGTCTGCGCGCCATCAACAAAATACCCAGACAAATCGTGCCGATACCCACCCAGGCCGTCGTGCTCAGATGCTCGCCTAATCCCACCGTGCTGATGACCGCTACCAGCAGCGGCGCCGTTCCCCGCATCAACGGGTATGCCAGGTTCATTTCAGCGACGCGATAAGTCTGTGCCACCAGGTTGTAATACACTACCTGCAGTACAGCAGATGCTCCAATGAAACCCCAGCTGGGCGCTGCCGGCGGAGGGACAAATAGCAGGATCAAGGCTGCTATCAATGCCGCTGCAGCGGTAATCACTGCAGTGATAAGGATCTTGTCGCTTCCACTTTTGACGATTGCATTCCAAGTGGCATGCAAGGCCGCCGCGAACAAGACGACACCATAAACGGTTACAAGCATCTGTACCTCTGCAGGGTGATTGGGCCTGTCGCACCAACGACTCAACCGCTTCAGGCGTAACGTTTACGCGCGGCGCTTTTGATCGCCTCCAGAAATGCGCGTACCCGCTGAGGCAGCTGGGTACTGGCATAAACGGCATGTATCTGTGGGTCATGCCCGGTTGAGGAAGTCAGTCGATAATGGCTGCATACCCGGACTAAACGTCCCGCCTGCACCGCCGGTTCTGCAAGCCAGTCTGCCAGCCGGCAGATACCAAGACCTTGGACAGCAGCGTTATATAACGCTACGCCTGAACTGAGACGGTAACGGGGCTGGGCCTTGTAACGGACCTGAGCATCGCCCTGCCTGAAATACCAATCCTTGAGAATTCTTGGGGAGGTATGCATCAGCAGGTCATGCTCGACAAGCGCCTCGGGCGCTTCAGGCACGCCACGTATGGCGAGATATGTCGGACTTGCATAAAGGTGACGCCGATAGCTCCACAATGGCGCGCCGATCAGCTCGCTGGGATAGGCAAAGCCACCACGAATAGCAAAATCCAGTTTGTCTGCAATGGGATCATGTGCCGCATCGCTTACCTGTATATCAATGCTGATCTGGGGGTTCCGCCGCCCAAACTCCGCCATGACGCTGGGCAAGAAATCCATCATCAGGCTTTCAGGGGCGGAGCAGCGAATCCACCCTTGCGCCAACGTACCCTGTACCGAGAGTGATTCCTCTGCCTCGGCCTGCAGCGACAGCATCTGCCTGGCGTAGCCATAATACGCCTCCCCCGCCTCGGTCAATCGGACCTGCTTTTGTGAGCGCTGCAAAAGCTCATGCCCCAGCTGCGCCTCAAGGCTCTGTATGGCGCGCGTCACTGTACTGGGAGAGCGTCCCAGCAGGCGCGCCGCACTCACGAAACTATGGCGATCCACTACTGCGCAAAAGGCTTGTAGCTCCCATAACTGAGCCAGTGACATACCGCCTTCCTTGTTGCGATTTCTGCAATACCACATTGCAACACAAAACCCGGCATTGCTCTATCGTATCCGTCTCGCGTCATCAAAGGATGTTGAAATGGATATAGTATTAGATCCCACCTTTCTGCTGTTACTCGGGCTGGTTGCCTTTGCGGCAGGCTTTATCGATACGCTGGCAGGTGGCGGCGGGCTGATTACCGTGCCTACCCTGATGCTGGCTCAGATCCCACCGGTACAAGCCATTGCAACCAATAAACTCCAGAGCACCTTTGGGGCGCTAATCGCCACATTGACCCTGCTTCGTAAACGCAAGATCGCCTGGGCAGATGTCAAAAAGCCCTTCTTGACCTCCTTTATTGGTGCAGCCGTGGGCGCCGTGGTTATTCAGCGTGTGGATGCCTCCGCTCTTGAAGTCCTGGTGCCTTTCATATTGGGTGGTATTGCGTTGTACTTTCTGCTTGCGCCAAGCGCAGGTACTGTTGAGCGCAAGCCGCGCATGGGGGAGCGGCTGCACCGTCTCCTGGTTGTCCCCCTTATCGGGTTTTACGACGGTTTTTTCGGCCCTGGCACGGGCTCGTTCTTTTCACTCAGCGAGGTAGCCTTACGGGGCCGCGACCTTATTACCGCTACGGCAACTGCCAAGTCCCTTAACCTGGCGAGCAACCTTGCATCCCTTGCAATCTTCATCGTGGGCGGCAAGGTACTTTGGCTGGTAGGTGGCATCATGGCAGTCGGACAGCTTGCGGGTGCCTATCTGGGCTCACTGGCCGTTATCGGTGGCGGTGCCCGACTGATCAGGCCTCTCATCGTAGCCATCTGCTTTGTAATGATTGGCCGTTACCTTTATCAAAACGGTTACCTGTCTTTTATAGCGCATGTATAAGATCGCACTCAGAGACCATGCAGAGCGAGCCCAGCCATGATGAGCAACAGGATTCCGCACAGGGCATGGCTGGCTCTATGCCAGTTTGGCGAGCTGGCACGCCGGAACCCCTCAACAAGCGCTGCCGTCAGAAAGCAGCACAAAATGGAGGCACTCATGACTCCGCTAAAGAACATCGCTGTGTTTGCAATACTGGGAGTGTCGCCTGTTATACCCGACAAGGCGCTTCCCAACGCGCCCCAATACACAATGTTTTTTGGATTAGTCAACGAGATGGCAGCACCCGCCATCAAGGCGCCCTGCTGCGGTTGACCTGATTCACCTGTACCGACCGGCAGGCGCCACGCATCCTTGAGACTCTGAACGCCTAGCCAGGCCAGATAAACCGCACAGAGTAGCGTTAGGGGTATGCGAATCGGCTCATGGCCCAGCAGGACTGACAGCCCTACCAACCCTAATACAGCCCACACGGCGTCGCCCAGCAAAGATCCTACCTGAACCATTAGGGCCGGCCTGAAACCATTGGACAAGCCACGACGCAACGTTTCAGCCAGGACAGGTCCAGGCGAAAGGCAGAACGCAGCGCCAAACAAAAAGGCCGATAAGAAGATTGTCAGCATATCAGGCGTCTCGGAAAGAAAGGGCGATCAGTATGGGTTGCCCCTGCTCAATAATCTTGAACAGGATTGCAGGACCTGTAGAGGCGTTGATATTGGCCAGGCGGTATTCCATAAGCCGAACGAAAGTGGCGACTCAAGTGGCTCTGATCAGCAAAGCCAAGCGTATAAGCAACATCCGTGGCGGGCATACCCTGCCGCAGCAGTCCCCGTGCTCGCCGCGTTCTCAGCTGCATGGCCCATTGATGTGGGCTCAACCCCGTTTCCTTTTGAAATGTCCTCAGCAATTGATACTTGGATCGCTGGGTCAAAAGGGCTAGTTCGTCCAAAGTAGGCATTTGCGCCAAGGAGTCGGCAAGACACTCCTGAATACGAAGAACCACCTCTGGCTCGGCTGAATGCGTGGTCAGTGCAACACCACTCAGCTCCGTGATCTCTGCGAGTAACAGGACCAACGCCTGATGAACGTGTGGGTTGCTCATGGAGCTGCCTCGTAACGCCATTTGCACCACGCAGGCAAAGCGGTTTGCAATGTCTGGCTGATAAAGCAAAGGACGCTCGAACTCAACTTGATTGACCCCAAGGCTTTGGGCCAGCCAGTCCGCCGATACATAAAGCCCTACGTAGCGCCAGAAGGCTCCCTCATGGGCCCCGCCGCCTTGTATTTGGCCGGGGTTATACAGAGTGATGGATCCCTTGCCGGCATTGAATATCCTGCCATCCAGCCAGATGTGCTCCTCGCCTTCCAAATTAACGCCAATTACACACTCATCATGGCTGTGCTTGGCGAATCGGTGACCCGTACCGCTGGCATCCACCAGCTCAACGGGACCTGACCAGGCATGCCGCAGGGTAAGCACGTCTTATAGCCTCTCATCCGATTTGAAGAGACTACAGCTTAAGCCAAACGAACGTACGATAGGTTAATTGGACGTTCGGACCTACTGTTTCAGCTGGTGTTCGGGGCTCTCGCTTTCTGCCGGCTCACCCCCGGTTGCATTGAACGTATCCCAGTCTTCACCAAACAGCTCAACCGGATGCATGGTACGGCTGGCGCCATTACCGCAAGCTAACGAGTTTGCAGGACAATACATATCGCACCCCCAACAGATGCGCTCCGGATGCTTAGGCTGCAAAGGAAATTTCTTGGCCATCCGAGACTCCTGAACGTATGAGGTGAACCCCTAACGTATCGAAATCTGGATAAACGTTTTTGATCTCGCTCAAGTTTTACGACGATTATAGCGGTGTTGATACCCACCCAATGATATAACCCTACTGTGTGACTTGTAGCAGCTTGGCATGCTACGACTGTCTAAGGACTCATCGCACCCCAGCGAACAGCCATACATTTTGTTCGATAGAAGTCGATGCTGACGATGTATCAATGGATTTAAACGTTAAGACAATGGGTTTGCACGAGGGAATGCATACGTGCCCACTTCATAGGCAAACGCTGACTTATCAAATGCAACCACAAACTATGTAGTGATAGTTTTGAGAGCCAGGATCTGGTTATGAAGCCACACGCTAGTAAACCTTTAAAGGTAACATTTACACGTTATAATCCTGAACGGTTTGTCAGAACTATTACACAACTGTCTGACTTTTTAGTCTGGTTGAGTCAGCCGCATGTACGATAGATCCACGATGCCTGCCGGTATACCTAACCAAGCAATAGCGGCTATTTCAATGCTCAGGTTGCCAAACCTTAAAAGATACGCCAACCATGGTACTTCACTGATTCAATACCTTTGACGTATCTAAGTGATTGAAAAGCTGAATTTTCCAACTATTACACACTGGTCACTTATCTGGAATGAATGATAGCGCTTTTACTGTAGCGTCAAGTTGACTTCATCTGTAAACTTACCGCCCACCTTGAAGCTATGGACTGGCTTCTGTGAAAGATTATGGATGATCTGGGAAAGATTTCTCTTGCATTGCTTGCTCTCATGGCAAATAGCAGCTCTGTGCAATCATCTGTTCTTTTACTGATTCCCTATCCTAAACTTCATTGTTTTTTAGGATGCTGGCGTTTTATGCCTGGCTTGTATAAGGAAGATGTAATAAATGGAATGGTATCTCTCGGTAGTCAGTAACTACGTCAAGTTTGATGGCCGTGCTCGACGGAAAGAATATTGGATGTTCGCCCTGTTCAGCGCGATCATTACTGTTGTACTTGCCGTTGTAGATGGAGTAATTGGCTGGGGCCCTTGGTTATGTGGTGTCTATACCCTGGCTATGATTCTTCCAAATGTGGCCGTCACTATCCGACGCCTTCATGATACCAACCGAAGCGGTTGGTGGGCTCTTATCAGTGGCGTTCCAGCAGTAGGCGGAATCATTTTCCTGGTGCTTATGTGCCTGGAAGGAGATCTTGTCGATAACCGCTTCGGGCAGAACCCTAAAAACGTCTAAGCCTAATATAGGGTTATGCAATTGAAGTTTTGAAAACCGCTCATTGCGTACCAGATCGGACATGAATTGATCATGTCCGATTATGCTCCATCTACTTTTCTTGATTGCTCGTCAAAAATATCCCCTGCTAAATAACAGGCCCTCATGTGCAGATAAGAACAGTCTTATCTTCCAAGGTTATTTAATTCACGAGTAGCAGCAGTGTTGAAAACGATAGCGCTTACACTGATGGGTGCGTCTTGATAGGCAGGCTTGTTGGTGGTGTGTTTCTATGGATTGGACGCCAGCCCGGGGTATCGGCGGTAAACATTCAAACCCCAGGCGGCCAGTTAGATATAAGCCGAGATTACGCTTACTTAAATTCCACGACGATTATTGATTGCCGTCAGCCCTTTCACGATTCGATAAATCGTCCAGATTGCCCAGCCAAGCAGCACGAACCATCCGATGATAAGCAGGGTTGAAGCAAACCCCAGTACAAGCCACAGAAGTCCCCACCAGAATGTACGGATCTGATAATCCAGGTGCGAACGAGAAATCGGATCTGCCGTATCTCTGTTGACATAGGCTAGGATAAGTCCAATCAGCGCGGTAACGCCGTTGAAGAAACCTACAATGTACAGAACATAGACGATGCCAGCCATATTCGAATTGCTGACAATCGGCTGCTGCAATGGAGCAGGCTGGACGGTTTGATTGATATCGGTCATGGCTAAGTCCTTTTAATGAGCAGGTGAAACGCGCACTCCAAATGCGCCTGTGCACATGATAATACGTTCCAGGACATCAAACTACCCTGGCCTCTGTATTAGCAACCTGAAGAGTTGTTCTCGGAACATTTGACGGCCGTATTGAGGCGTTTTGACAAGCGATGACGTCAGCCGGAATGCTTACCCTTTACCGAAAGGCTGAACCTAAAACGGCAATGTTTGATCTTGGTCCGGGCTTGACAGTAGCGCATGTACCTTTCGTACGACTCAATGTTCTTTGGCTCCCTATGAGTTCTTTAAACGGTAAATAGACACCCCTAAGCGCAAATAACCACACAAAAAAAGCGTGTAATTACAAGAGCCTAGACGTATCTATCTTCCAACGTCCTCAAGTACATGCTCGCCACAAAACGTGCCAACTTGCTTCGCTCGACCAATACCGCTTATCGGAATTAAACACTCCTATTCGCGAAGCAAAATAGTCGTTGCTAGGCTCGAAAGGACCGAGACAAGGGAGCCGACGTTTTGAGCCAGTTCGTTGATCGACTACTGTTCTTCAAAAAGTACAAGGGATCTTTCTCGGAAGGTCATGGAGTAACCACTGACGAAAATCGCGCCTGGGAGGATAATTATCGGTCCCGCTGGCAAAGCGAGAAGATCGTACGATCTACCCATGGCGTCAATTGCACAGGCAGCTGTAGCTGGAAGATCTATGTCAAAAATGGATTGGTGACCTGGGAAACTCAGCAGACCGACTACCCGCGGACCCGTCCTGATCTTCCCAACCATGAGCCGCGTGGCTGTCCCCGTGGCGCCAGTTATTCCTGGTATCTCTACAGCAGCAACCGCATCAAATATCCGATGGTACGCGGTCGCCTTCTTGCGCTTTGGCGCGAAGCACGCAAGACGCTTTCCCCTGTTCAGGCCTGGGAATCCATCCAGAGCGATGCTGCCAAACGGCGGAGTTACCAGGAAGTGCGGGGCTTGGGTGGCTTCGTACGAGTGGATTGGGATGAGATCAACGAACTTATCGCCGCTGCCAACATTCACACAATCAAGGCCTGGGGGCCTGATCGGGTGGTCGGGTTTTCACCGATTCCCGCCATGTCGATGATCAGCTATGCGGCCGGCACACGCTACCTCAGCCTGATCGGAGGCACGTGCCTGTCCTTTTACGACTGGTACTGCGACTTGCCACCCTCATCACCTCAGACCTTTGGCGAGCAGACAGACGTTCCGGAAAGTGCAGACTGGTACAACTCTGGCTATCTGCTGCTCTGGGGCTCCAATGTGTCCATGACACGGACGCCCGATGCTCACTTCTACACCGAAGCCCGGTATCGCGGGGCCAAAAGTGTGGTGATCGCGCCAGACTTCATCGAGGTGGCCCGCTTCGCCGACTTGTGGCTACATCCCAAGCAGGGCACCGACGCGGCCCTTGCCCTGGCCATGTGTCATGTAATCCTCAAGGAGTTCTTCGTCGACCGGCAAGTGCCTTACTTCCAGGAATACGTCCGTCAATACTCCGACTTGCCCTTCCTGATTGTGCTCGAACGTCATCCCGAAGGGCTCGTTGCTGGCCGCATGCTTCGTGCCGCCGACTTTGCCGATAACCTCGGCCAGGACAACAATCCCGACTGGAAACCCGTTGTGATTGACGAAACGACCGATGCTATCGTAGCGCCACAGGGCAGCGCCGGGTTCCGCTGGGGTCAGAAAGGCAAGTGGAATCTGGAACCCAAGGATGGCGCCAGCGGAGCAGAGATCTCCCCGCGCCTAACGCTGCTAGGCGAGGCGACTGCAACCGTTGCTTTCCCCTACTTTGGCAGCGAAGGCAAGTTTGGTCTTACTGACCATGCCCCTATTCAGAAACGCCGGATACCTGTACGTCGTGTGACGCTCAAGGACGGACGCGAGGTCGAAATCACGACTGTGTTCGACCTGATGCTTGGCAGCTATGGCGTCAGTCGCGGACTGGGCGAGGACGGCGCAAGCAGTTTTGACGAAAATATTCCAGGAACGCCCGCCTGGCAGGAGTCGATCACAGGCGTTCCGCGGGGTCGTTGCATTGCCGTAGCTCGTGGTTTTGCAGCCAATGCCGAAGCGACCCAAGGACGTTCCATGGTGATCCTCGGTGCGGGCTTGAACCACTGGTACAACATGGACATGACCTACCGCGGCATCATGTCGATGCTCATCCTGTGTGGTTGCGTAGGGAAGTCCGGAGGCGGCTGGGCGCATTACGTCGGGCAGGAAAAGCTGCGGCCTCAAGCCGGCTGGCTGCCGGTCGCGTTTGCGACAGACTGGTCGCGTCCCCCACGACAGATGAACGGGACGAGTTTTTTCTATGCCCACACTGATCAGTGGCGCTATGAGCGTATGGAGTTACGCGAGCAGATCTCGCCACTGGCAGATCCCACGGCGTGGTCTGGAACCATGCTCGACTGCAATGTTCGAGCCGAGCGCATGGGGTGGCTGCCCAGTGCGCCGCAGCTCAAGACCAATCCCTTGCATGTGGCGCGTGCCGCACGCGCTTCAGGCCAAGACCCGGCTGCGTACGTGGCCGACGCCCTTCATGCAGGCTCCCTGCAAATGGCCTGCGAAGATCCAGACGCGCCCGAGAATTGGCCACGCAACCTGTTCGTCTGGCGCTCCAATCTGCTCGGCGCTAGCGGCAAAGGTCATGAGTATTTTCTGAAACACCTGTTAGGTGCACGCAACAATGTACTTAACGAGGAAAGCGATCAGCGGCCCGAAGAAGTGGTTTACCGAGAGCAGGCTCCAGAGGGCAAGCTAGACCTGTTGGTTACCATCGATTTTCGCATGAATACTACCACGCTCTTCAGCGATGTGGTCCTGCCAACTGCCACCTGGTACGAAAAGGCTGACCTCAACACCTCCGACATGCATCCTTTTATCCATCCACTGCAAGCCGCGGTGGACCCGGTTTGGGGCGCACGCACGGATTGGGCCATTTTTCGAGAACTGGCGAATACGTTCCAGCGGCTTGCGCCTGGTCAACTGGGCGTTGAGGAAGACGTAGTGCTGACCCCAACCCTGAAAGACACGCCATCCGAACTGTCCCAGCCCTATGGAGGGCAAGACTGGAAGCATGGAGGACCGGCTGGCATTCCAGGGCGCACCATGCCTGCTGTTACCCTGGTTACCCGCGACTATCCCGCGACTTACGACCGCTTTGTCAGCGTGGGTCCCCTGCTTGAGGAACGCGGGAACGGTACCAAGGGCATGGTGTGGGATACGAAGGCGGAGGTGGCACACTTGCGTGACGTCAATCTACCTGACCCCGGCGCAAACAATCGCCCACGCATGCGGTCGGATCTCGACGCGATCGAAACGGTGCTGGCGCTGGCACCCGAAACCAACGGACAGGTAGCCTATAAAGCCTGGCAGGTCCTCTCGGAGGTAACCGGCCGTGATCACACTCACCTGATTGAACGACGTGCCGGTGAAAAGATCGAGTTCCGTGATATCGCCGCCCAGCCCCGCCCCATCCTGACATCGCCGGTCTGGTCGGGCATCGAAAGCCATGAGATCTCCTACAACGCTGGCTGGACGAACGTGCACGAGCTGATCCCATGGCGAACACTAACCGGACGCCAACAGCTCTATCAGGATCACCCCTGGATGCGGGATTTTGGCGAAGGCTTCGCCACGTATCGCCCTCCGATCGATACGCGCTCGGCGTCTCTTGAGCTAGCTCAGGCGCATGACAACGGCAATCCGCCGCTTGCTCTCAACCTCCTCACACCTCACCAGAAATGGGGCATCCACAGTACCTATACCGAAAATCTGATCATGCTGACCTTGGCGCGGGGTGGGCCAATCGTCTGGATCAGCGAGCGTGATGCCGCCAAGGCAGACATTGAAGATAACGACTGGATTGAGGCGTTCAACCGTAATGGTGCACTGGTCGCACGTGCGGTCGTCAGCCAACGCATACCTGAAGGGGCCGCGTTCATGTATCACGCGGCCGAGCGTACGGCGAATGTGCCGGGCAGCGAGGTCACGCAGAATCGCGGCGGTATACACAACTCCGTCACCCGTGTTGTGCTTAAGCCCACACATATGATTGGCGGCTACGCCCAGCTGTCCTGGGGATTCAACTATTACGGCACCGTTGGATCGAACCGGGACGAATTTATCGTGCTGCGCAAGATGAGAAACGTCGACTGGCGCGACCGACCGCTGTCCGAAAAGATCGCCGTGATGAAAACCGAAGAGGAATCTCGCGTGGAAGGGCAGCGGACATGAAAGTCAGGGCGCAGATCGGCAAGGTTCTCAATCTCGACAAATGCATTGGTTGCCACACCTGCAGCGTGACCTGTAAACAGGTCTGGACGACCCGCCAGGGAATCGAATACGCCTGGTGGAACAACGTAGAAAGCAAACCGGGCATTGGCTTTCCTAAAGACTGGGAGAACCAGGAGCGCTGGCGCGGCGGTTGGGTGCTTGGCAAGGGCGGTGAACTGCGACCGAAGACTGGCGGCAAATGGCGGATTCTGTCCAAGATATTTGCCAATCCGGAGTTGCCGGAAATCGATGATTACTACGAGCCGTTCGATTACGAATATTCCTACATTCATGGCGTAGGTGAAAGCGAGGCTGCCCCAACGACTCAGCCGGTTTCGATTGTGACTGGCGAGCGGATGGAAAAGGTCAGCTGGGGGCCCAATTGGGAAGAGTCACTCGGTACCGAGTTTCACAAACGCTCGCAAGACTACAACTTCAAGGAAGTCGAGAAAGCGATCTATGGAGAGTTTGAAAACAGCTTTCTGATGTTTCTCCCTCGTCTATGTGAGCATTGCCTGAACCCTACTTGCGTTGCCGCGTGCCCGTCAGGGGCTATTTATAAGCGCGAAGAAGATGGCATTGTCCTGATCGATCAGGAGAAGTGCCGCGGCTGGCGCATGTGCGTAACCGGGTGCCCTTATAAGAAGGTTTATTACAACTGGCATACGGGCAAGTCCGAGAAGTGCATCTTCTGCTATCCGCGCATCGAGAGCGGTCAGCCGACCGTGTGTTCGGAAACCTGCGTAGGCCGTATTCGCTACCTGGGCGTGATGCTATACGACGCCGACAGGATTCTTGAGGTTGCCTCTCAGGCCAATGTTCAGGATTGCTATCAGGCGCAGCTGGACATCTTTCTTGATCCGCACGACCCGGCTGTAATCGAGCAGGCTCGCAAAGACGGCGTGTCGGATAACTGGATCGAGGCGGCCCAGCGCTCGCCCGTTTATAAAATGGCCTGTGAGTGGAAGGTGGCCTTCCCGCTTCACCCTGAATACCGAACCGTTCCGATGGTCTGGTACATCCCTCCCCTGTCGCCGATTCAGGAGGCGGCCGATGCAGGCGCCCTGGCTACCCTTGAAGGCATCCCGGATGTAGACAGCCTGCGTATCCCGGTCCGCTACCTGGCTAACCTGCTGACGGCGGGAAAAGAGGAGCCCATCCGCGACACGCTACGCAAGCTGCTGGCGCTGAGAGCCTACATGCGTCGGCGCAATATCGAAGGGATTGTCGATACCACCATGCTCGATGCGGTCGGTCTGACAGAGCGACAGGCCGAAGAGATGTACCGCGTAATGGCAATCGCCAACTACGAGGACCGGTTCGTGATCCCGACCTCGCATAAGGAAGTGGCCGAAAATGCTTACGACCAGCGCGGCATTGCCGGCTTCCATTTCGGGCAGATGACTTCCGAAGGGAACAGCCGTTTCATGCTGTGGGGCCAGGACACCCGCAAGACCCGGGGTGAGCGCTTCCCTCTCGACAGGAAGTAACGTGATGATAACGTGCAAGGCACTTGCCGGACTGTTGCTTTACCCCGACCAGGCCCTCATGGAGGCCCTGCCGGATATTCGATATATCCTGAATGACTCACCGCTACCCGTCACACAGCGTGACCAGGTCATCGCCTTTTGCGACCATCTGGCAGCGACTGACCCTATACAGGCGCAAGGGAACTATGTGTCGCTGTTTGATGGCGGCTCACGCTCCCTCTCGCTCTATCTATTCGGTCATGTGCACGGTGACTCACGGGACCGGGGCCAGGCCATGGCCAACCTCGTCGAAGACTATCGGGCCGTTGGGCTAGAGCTGTCAGGCGATGAGTTGCCCGATTTTCTACCGGTCTTTCTGGAATACGTTTCGTGTCATGCACCCTCCGACGCCGCCGTCCTGCTCGGTGAGATTGTAGAGATCGTTGCGCTTCTGGCCAGTCGTCTCGAGAAACGCGAAACACCGTATGCTGCAGTGCTGCGCGCTATCGAGGCATTAGGTTCACGGCCAGCTGACGCCGAGGTAGTCGCCTCCAGGCTGGCCGAGGGAGAACAGGAAGATACCCCTGAGGCACTGGATGCCCGCTACGAAGAAGCACCTGTCAGCTTTATGGAGCCCGTAGCTGCCGATAGTGCCTGCTCGAACGCAGCCGCCCTGGTTGCACAGTTCGAACGCGATGTGCAGGTTTCACCCATCCGTCTCATAGAACGCTAGAGGTATGCCGCATGAATTGGCTCAACCAGTTCCTGTTCGGGTTTTACCCGTACCTGTGCATGATCTGTTTTTTTCTGGGCAGTTGGGCACGATTTGACCGCAGCCAATTCTCCTGGCGAAGTCAGTCAAGCCAGTTTTTGAGACGTCGCCAGTTGGTTTGGGGCAGTAATCTTTTTCACATCAGCATTCTGGGCCTTTTTGTCGGGCATACTGCGGGGTTACTTACGCCGCCTGAGGTCTACCATGCCCTCGGCCTGACCGTGAAAGCCAAGCAGATCCTGGCTATCGTGACGGGTGGTGCGCTCGCCGCCCTCGGCGTAGTGGGCGGAATTTTGTTGATACATAGGCGCCTGACGGATGCCCGCATTCGCCAGACCAGCAAGCCGACCGATATTTTCATCCTGCTCTTCATCTTCTTCCAACTCTGCCTCGGGATCAGCACGCTGCCCGAATCGTCGCAAAATCTGGACGGCACCTACATGCTGGTGCTTGCCGAGTGGTCTCGCAGCATTCTCTTGTTCCGCCCGGGCTCGGCGCAGCTGGTGGCCGACGTGCCTTGGGTCTATAAGCTGCATCTGGTTTGCGGTATGACGCTGTTCCTTCTTGTGCCTTTTACCCGGCTCGTCCATGTCTGGTCTGCGCCTGTCTGGTACCTGGGCCGCCCTGGATGGCAGATCGTTCGCAAGAACGCCAACATTTCCAAGGAGGGCGTATGACGCCTTTCCAGCGAATGCTCTGGCTGTTATCCGGTGTTCTGTTCATGGAGGCAGCCCTGGCAGCAGGCGCTGCCGATGATGTAGCGCCGCAGCCGGGGATCGCGCCATTCGGGGATCAGATTGCCGAGCAGCGTCTGCCGCTGTACCACCGTGTTGCGCCGCTTGTGGCTATCGCTGGTCCGATTGAGGACGAGGGTGTGGTTGAAGCCAAGCGCGTAGGTTTCGCCATGATTGTGGATCTGAGGCCAGCGGAAGAAATCGCATCCGAAAAACAACATGCGGAATTCGCACGCATCCGCTACGCCAACCTTCCCGTTCAGGACCTGCCGACACAGGAGCAGGTCAAGCAGTTTTCGGACTTGCTGGCCGATCGCAGTAACCTACCGCTGTTACTGCACGGAGGTACCACCGACCAGCCCGGTGCCATGTGGGCCTTGTACAGGGCCTCGCTCGGCGTTCCGCCCAACATTGCGCTGGACGACGGCATAACAGCCGGACTACAGCAGAGCACTTCTGCTGTCCGTACCCGGCTCGACGAACATAAAAAAAAGTAGGGACATGACAATGATCACCGTTGACGGTATTGCCATTACTGATGACCTACTTTCGCTGGAGGCCCAACTGCAGGACGCCGATGACCCAGCCGCTGCCTGGGAACAGGCCGCACGCGCACTCGTCGTTCGAGAGCTGCTTTTGGCCGAGGCTACACGGCACGGTATCACCGGTCAGGATGCTGAGCCCGGTGAGGAGGCCGACGAGGCCGCCATCAGGCGTCTGCTCGAAACTGAGCTGAAGCTTCCAGAGCCAACCGAGACAGAGCTGGAGCGCTGGTACCAGCACAACCTTGATCGTTTGAAGCGTCCTGACCGTTGGCAGGTCCAGCACTTGCTGATCGCAGCGAACCCCGGTGATGAACGCGCCATTGGGGCGGCACGGGAAAAGGCAGAAACGATGCTTGCAGAAGTGCTTGATGACCCGACAGCACTGACCGTGTTGGCGGCCCGCTTCTCTGACTGTCCTTCAAGAACGCAGGGCGGCGATCTGGGATTGATTGAGCGTGGAAGCACAGTGCCGGAATTCGAAACCCACCTTGCCGGACTGGCAGCAGGTGAGGTATGCCCCACAGTTGTTCAAAGCCGGTTCGGCCTGCATATCATCCGTGTGCTGGCTTGTCATAAAGGACGGGTACCGCCACTGCAGGCAGTACGCCCGCGAATTATCGCCTTTTTGCAGGAAACCAGTTGGCGGCAGGCCGTGCAGGGCTATATCGCCTCACTGGCCGCACGCGCCAGCATCAAGGGCTTCGACCTTTTTGCAGGCGAGAGCGCCCCTGCTCGACCCTCAGCGTGGCCGGCGGGATCATCGTGCACCGCCGCGGGCGCTTCCGCTGGCCACGCCCCGAACCGAGATCCCGTGATCATTCCCGCGAGGAACTGCTCTTGAAAACCGGATCGGCAGCAATCGCATCCTCAAACAGCACACAGTCCTTGCGTGTGCTCGTGATGAGCACCTTGGCATTTCTGATCTCCTTTGCCGTCTGGATGATGTTTGGCGTGATCGGCATCCCCATTCAGACCTCCCTAGGGCTCAGTGCATCTGAGTTCGGCCTGCTTACCGCCACGCCAGTCCTGACCGGCGCCATTTTCCGGTTGCCGCTGGGTATCTGGACAGACCGCTTCGGTGGTCGAACAGTGATGACCTTGCTGCTTCTGACGTGCACCGTTCCCCTCTGGCTAGCCTCCTACGCAAACCAGCTCTGGCAATTCCTGTTGTTGGGGCTGGCACTTGGGCTTGTGGGAGCCTCATTCTCGGTTGGAACGCCCTACGTGGCTCGCTTTTTTCCCAGCGAGCGCAAAGGATTTGCGATGGGGGTATTCGGAGCAGGTACCACTGGCGCCGCCATCAACATGTTCCTGGCGCCCGCCCTTGTTGCCCGCTACGGCTGGGAGAGCGTGCCGCGTGTGTATGCCGTGGCGCTTCTCGTGACGGCGGTTCTGTTCTGGATAATTGCCGCACCGGATACCAGAGCCCCTGGACGCTCCGTTCCGGTTAGACAGCAGCTGGCTGTTCTGCGGGATGGGCGCGTCTGGAAATATTGTCAGTATTATTCCGTTGTATTCGGGGGCTTCACAGCGCTCTCGATCTGGATGCCACAGTATTACCTGAACGAGTACGGTCTCTCGATTGCTCAGGCTTCACTGCTGGCAGCCTGCTTCTCCCTTCCTGGAGGTGCCCTTCGAGCGCTCGGCGGCTTGCTGTCAGACCGGCTTGGTGCCCATGCTGTAACGTGGTGGGTATTGTGGATCGCGTGGATCAGTCTATTTCTACTTTCCTATCCGCAAACCGATTTTACTGTTCAAACTATCCGGGGACCGATGAACTTTCATCTTGGCCTTCCGGTTTGGGGAGCAACAGCACTGCTGTTTATTCTAGGTATCGCTTTTGCCTGCGGCATGGCTTCTACCTTCAAGTACATCGGCGATGATTTTCCACAAAACATGGGCATCGTTTCAGGCATCGTCGGCATGGCGGGAGGACTGGGAGGGTTCCTGTTGCCTATCCTGTTTGGCACACTGCTCGACTTCCTGGGTATCAACTCAAGCTGCTTCATGCTGCTCTACGGCATCGTGTGGGTGTCGCTGATCCTGATCTACATCACCGAAGTACGACGATCACCTCCATTGGGTACCTCCTCTAAAGAGCAGACCCATCATTCGTAGCCGGGCAAAGGGCAGTTCTCCTCTGCCCCAACGCAGTAACAGGTCCGTCTTGCGAGTGCGCCTGATTACTCAAATAGCAGGTAATCAGGCGATTGCACTGCTGGCATCCGCCAGGTGTATAGTCGCTGGGAGCGACCCTAGCCACTACGCGCCTTCAATGACAGCTAATGGGCAGAAGCAGCGGCCCTGGCACGTGCCGTATGCAGTTTCTTATAGCTGTCGATCAGTCGCAGGTGTCTATCCAGCCCCTCCAGCTTCATGCTGGTGGGCGTCAGGCCAAAGAAGCGGATGCTTCCATCCACTGAGCCCAGCACTGCATCCATGCGCTGATTGCCAAACATCCTGCGGAAGTTGACTTCATAGTCGGCCAGCTCCAGCTCCTCGTCCAGCGATACCTCAAGTACTGCATTCAAAGCCTGATAGAACAGGCCACGCTCAACGGTATTGTCGTTGAACTGCAGGAAGGCACCGACCAGTTCATGCGCTTCCTCGAACTGCTTCAGTGCCAGATAGATCAGCAACTTCAATTCAAGAATCGTGAGCTGTCCCCAAACCGTGTTGTCATCAAATTCGATGCCGATCAGGGTAGTGATGTCGGTGTAATCATCCAGCTCGCAGTTTTCCAGGCGCTCAACCAATGCTTCCAGAGCGGCGTCATCCAGACGGTGCAGATTCAGAATATCAGCGCGAAAGGACAGCGCCTTGTTGGTGTTATCCCAGATCAGATCCTCTACCGGATAAATCTCCGAATAGCCCGGCACCAGGATACGGCAAGCCGTTGCCTCCAGGTCCTCATATACCGCCATGTACACTTCCTTACCCATATCCTCGAGGATACCGAACAGCGTCGCGGCTTCCTCAGCATTGGCATTTTCACCCTCGGCTGAAAAATCCCATTCGACAAATTCGAAATCCGCCTTGGCACTGAAGAAACGCCACGACACTACACCGCTGGAATCAATGAAATGCTCAACGAAGTTGTTCGGCTCGGTCACGGCCTGGCTTTCAAACGTAGGCTGAGGAAGATCATTGAGACCTTCGAAGCTGCGCCCTTGAAGCAGTTCTGTGAGGCTGCGCTCAAGCGCTACCTCCAAGCTTGGATGCGCGCCAAACGAGGCGAATACGCCGCCGGTACGTGGATTCATCAAGGTGACGCACATCACCGGGAATTCACCTCCGAGCGATGCATCCTTTACCAATACCGGGAAGCCCTGCTCTTCCAGTCCTTGGATGCCAGCCAGAATAGCCGGGTATTTTGCCAGCACGTCCTGCGGTACGTCAGGCAGGGCAAGTTCCCTTTCCAGGATTTCACGCTTCACCGCGCGCTCGAAAATTTCCGACAGACATTGCACCTGCGCTTCAGCCAGCGTGTTACCAGCACTCATGCCATTGCTCAGGTACAGGTTTTCGATCAGATTGGACGGGAAATACACCACCTCGCCGTCCGACTGACGTACAAAGGGCAGCGAACAGATGCCGCGCTCGACGTTGCCGGAGTTGGTGTCATACAGATGCGAGCCGCGTAGCTCCCCATCAGGGTTGTAGATTTCCCGGCAGTATGCATCGAGAATTTCAGATGGCAATGCATCCTTACGGCCTGGCTTGAACCACCGTTCGTTCGGGTAATGCACGAACTCTGCATTGGCAATGTCTTCACCCCAGAACTGATCGTTGCAGAAGAAGTTACAGTTCAGACGCTCGATAAACTCGCCCAAGGCTGACGCCAACGCGGCTTCCTTGGTGGCCCCCTTGCCATTGGTAAAGCACATCGGAGAATGAGCGTCGCGTATATGCAGCGACCACACGTTGGGAACGATATTTCGCCATGAAGCGATTTCAATCTTCATGCCCAGGTCGGCCAGAATCCCCGACATGTTGGCAATAGTCTGCTCAAGCGGCAGATCCTTGCCTGCAATAAAGGTGTTCGTGTCAGAGGCCATGCTCGGTATCAGCAGCGCCTGAGCATCGGCATCCAGGTTGTCCACTTCCTCAATGACAAATTCCGGGCCGGTTTGCACCACCTTCTTTACCGTACAACGGTCGATGGAGCGCAAAATGCCCTGGCGGTCCTTGTCAGAGATATCTGCCGGCAACTCGACCTGAATCTTGAAAATCTGCTGATAACGGTTTTCAGGATCAACAATATTGTTCTGCGAAAGACGAATGTTGTCGGTAGGGATGTTGCGTGTCTGGCAATACAGCTTCACGAAATACGCAGCACATAACGCTGATGAAGCCAGGAAATAATCAAAAGGCCCAGGCGCCGAACCGTCCCCCTTGTAGCGGATAGGCTGATCGGCTATGACCGTGAAGTCATCGAACTTAGCCTCAAGCCGAAGGTTATCGAGAAAATTGACCTTGATTTCCATGCAAAACTACCGAAACGTGAATAAGCGAATTGGCTGCCATTATCCCGCATCTCGACAAGAAGTTTTTGCTTTTGGACGAAAGCGCCAGAATGGTCTCGCCTGAAAGCCAGATTTCTGACTGCCCAAGGGGTCCCTTCTTGACCAGGCACTGCCTACTCGACCTGAAAAATCAAACCCGATAAACGGTCTTCCTGCTGAAAGCATTGCGCCATCAAGTATTTAGCAAAGCTATCAGGACTTTAATCCTAAATGTTTCCTTATATGTAAAGGTTTTGGCACGTCACTTGTAATCAAGGGCACAAGCGTCAGGATGCGCCTCTTGGTATCTCCTAGTACCAAGACCTCATTACTTTTTATTTAGGGCAGCCCCCTCGTATTCATGGACGCGAGACCTAGCCCATCACTAGCAGAGCAGTATGGTGATTATGAGCACGTCCATTCATTTTTCTAAGCGATTCTTCAAGAGCCTGCCCCTTCTCGTGGGTCTTACCTTTGGCTCGGTAGCCGCCCAAGCCGAACCGGTCGATCTGGTTAGTCTGAACCTGTCCGGTGCGGGATTTGCTCCCCATGTTCTACCTGGAATCAATGGCACCAACTATATTTTTCCGGTGGAATCCTACTTCCAGCAGTGGAGCGCCAGGGGTATCAAGACATTCCGCTTCCCCATCATCTGGGAGCGCCTGCAACCCAAGCTGGGCGGTCCTCTTGATCCTACCTATGTAGCCCTGATAGACCGCACCTTTGGTTATGCGCAAAAGCACAACATCAAGATCATTCTGGACCTGCATAACTATGCACGCTATCGCGGCCAGGTGATTGGGACCAGTGGCGTTCCGTATGCGCGCTACCAGGAGATCATGACCAAGATTGCCCAGCAGTGGAGTAATCAACCCGCCCTGTACGCCTACGACATCATGAACGAGCCCAACGGGGCCCTGGCCTACTGGGCGACCGCTGCGCAATACGGTATCAACGGTGTGCGCGCCGTAGACAAGACCCGCCCGATCATTGTGGAAGGTAACGGCTGGTCGAGCGCTACGCGCTGGGCGGAGTGGAATGATCCCTTGCTGAACCTGAAGGATCCGTCCAACAACATCATTTTCTCGGCGCACTCGTATTTCGATGAGAACGCCGGTGGCAGCTATGGTGACGTAGACGTCAACAAGCTGGACGTGATGTATGGCGTGAATCGGGTCAAGCCGTTCGTAGAGTGGCTGAAGAAGCATGGTCAGCGTGGCTATATTGGTGAGTTCGGCGTACCGGATAACAACCCGCGCTGGAACATCCTGATGGACAACATGCTGGCCTACCTGAAAGAGAATTGCGTACCGGCATCCTACTGGGCGGCAGGTCCGGGCTGGGGCAATTATTTCATGTCGGTTGAGCCGGTAAATGGGCAGGATCGCCCGCAGTGGCCGACGCTCAAGAAATACATGGATAACACCAGCTGTACGGAAATAGGCCCGAAGAAGGCAGGCGCCTCCACGACGCCAACGCCATCCACTCCGTCTGTGGGTACAACTCCGGTTGCGACCACACCGTCTACGGGTACTGGCTCTTCCACAGCACCGTCGACTTCGGTACCACCGGCAGCAACTCCAATAACCACCACACCTGTTGCTGGAGTAGACGGTGCAGTTAGTAGTGTAATCAACAACTTTACTAACGCCGATTGGCTCAATGGTGTTTATCGCAAGAAAGCCGGTTTCTCGATCCCTGCTACGGCCGCTAATAAGGCTGCCTTCATAGTAGGTGCTTCGGTGCGACTTGCTAACGGAGAGGTCAGAAAGATCTCTGCTGTCCAGATCGGTACCAATATGGCGGTGTACCTGGACGGCGCTCCGGTAAATGGATCGATCGTAGGCTATCCTAATAAGCTGGCGTTGGTATCGGCAGTACTCGCCACAAGCCCGATCAATGACTTTACCAATGCTGACTGGCTCAACGGTGTGTACCGCAAGAAGGCTGGCTTCTCGATTCCTGGCACCTCAACCAACCAGGCGGCATTCAAGGTAGGAAAATCTGTACGCCTTGCCAATGGCGAGGTTCGCAAGATTACCTATGTCCAGGCAGGTAAAAACCTTGGGGTTTATCTCGAGGGCGCTCCGGTAAATGGATCGACCGTAGGTTATCCCAAGACATTGGCGGCGCTAGCCAACTAATCGGAGCTATGCCTCCAGAGCCTCTTTCGCCAAGAGGCTCTGGAACTTAATCGTTGTCCTGCATAGCAATTGATTCGGTTCATCATAAGTCCTTGAAACATAATGAAAGCATTTATAAGCGTAATAATCAGGCATCCTTGTAGTTACTGTCTTTAAATGAACCAACACGTTCATAAATACAGCTAGGTGAACCTACTATTGAATGCTTTTATAGAATGGCTGCTGAGTAAACCCGAGCGCACCAGTGATTGGGACTGGTTAGGTGATCTGGAAGCACGTAGCGCTGAAGATGAGCGTGACGATACTGACGTGGAGTTTTAAGCGTATGAGGCGTTATCGGTATGCTTCATTTTCTGTAGTTTGCCGTGTTAAAAGCCTTTATCCGCTTAATATAACGTTAGCCACCTCTTCCCCATGATGCGATTCGTGAGAGGAAAGCTGCCTCAAGCTTAAAGCTTCTGCTTTATCGGATAACGCCCTTTTCTTTTCGACTGATAAGGTTTGATATACAGAGAAGCCTTATCCTTACAACCGAACACCCGCCTTGCCACGGAATGAAAACCAAGCGCTCTTTACTAGCAAGCTTTCAACGGCAACTGGCTAAGAACTGGAAGGAGCGGAGCATACTTTTGCAGGGTCAGTAACTCAGGGACAGCGGGCAGCACGAAGCCCTGCATGCTCCAGCAAACCTCGTTATCATTGCTTCCGCTCCAATAACTCATCTCACTTGACCACTCTTCATCAGGCGAAGCCAACTTCCTTTGTTAAGATCTCTCCTTCTTCAGATCACGCCGGTTTTCTGACGGGCCCAGCATCAAGCGTATCAATCACCGTTGTAATTGGCGCCTATCGGCCATAAGTGATCGTTCGGAGGATGATGCTCGGAAAAGCATCGTTGCAATGCTATTAAAGTAGCCAGGCAAGCAATCAGACTTGCCAGGTAGTTGGACTATGGAAACGAGTGATCGCCCCGTGAAACCTGACAATGTGGTTCATGAGTACACGTCTGCATTAGTACTGGGCATTCGCTTCGTCTGTGTATTGGCGCTGTCTGCAATGATTGCCGGTAAGCTTTCCAGGCTTATGGGTACTGACAATGTTGTTGTTTATTTCCTGGTGTTTATTGCGCTGGTCGTGCTGTTGAACAAGATTCTGGAAAGCCTGTTTGCGCGCCGCAAGTTGGTGCCGGAAGAGGAATGAGATTTACATTACTGCTTCCTATACGATCGGCACCATTGATCGCTGACGCGGTTAGCTATCGCACTTCATGGTATCGCTTGCACAAAGGAGCAAAAACGGAATCCGTCATCGCTCTATGATTGTCTATGCTGCATAACCAGACGCCCCACGGATCTCGCAGCCATGACAACAATTCCCTCCAACAAGGCAGCCGTACTGGCTCAAGCGCTTATTCGCAACCTGAACAATGCGTCGCTGACGCATGAAACCTACGGCCCTTTGTTTGAAAGTCAGAGCGGCAGCCTTTCTGAAGGAACAGCCGCACAAAAGCTTGGTTTTTCGCTGGATATCGTTCCGCCAGGCAAGCGCTCATGTCCCTATCATTTTCACCATGCTCAGGAGGAGGCATTTCTCATTCTGGAGGGCACGGGTACGTTGCGGGTAGCAGGCGAGCATGTGCCGATACAGGCCGGCGATGTGCTTTTTATTCCCGCCGGCCCTGACTATCCACATCAGATCATCAATACGTCTCACGCTGAGTTGAAATACCTGTCAATCAGCACGAAAGAGTCGCCCGAAGTCGTGGAGTATCCAGATTCGGGTAAGTACCTTGCGACTGCCAGTGCCAAGGGAATCAAGGCGTTTCGCGCCCTACAGAGGACCGAGGCCAACTTGGACTATTGGGAAGGTGAAATCTGAACACGGCTGTGTTCTGGAGGCCTCTCTATGCCCGAGGTTATGTCGTTAGAGAGGCATTGCTTGCTGCCGTGACCTGTATGGGCGTGCGCTTTTTCCATTTCCAGCCAGCAGCCATCCTGCTACAGGCACGGTCGTTATAGAACGCCGTTCTGCTGATACGGCAGCGCTTCACGCTCAACAGCGTCCTACTGTGTAAGCCTCCGGGCACGCCTAAGCCAGGGATGTGTCATGCAGGCGGCTCTTGAGCCATCCGAGGGTAAAAGACGGCAATGGCAAGCGACTTTGAAAGTCGTCTCCCTGGCCAGGAGTCTCACCTGTGTAAACTGTATACGTCCAAAGGTTGTCAACGAAACGATAATCGCGTTCACTACCCTGATCTATCGTCAGGGGCAGCCGTGAAGTACGCCTCGCTTCAAGGTATAACTCATAATGCGTACACTCGCGAATGATCTTTCCATCATCGCTAGAATCAGTGCTGTTGGTGTTATTCTCAAGGTCATATCTGAAAGCACCCTTCTTCGTTTTGTCGCAATCGCACGGGTAACTGAAGATTCCTGGACAACCTGTGCCGTATTGGACCTGATCGGCTTTGGGCTCAAGGTAGGCGATCCTCTGGATGTCACCACAACACTGTGCCGCGAAGTCCATGCAAGCCAGGACTCGATCCTGATCAATAACGCCAGTGCAGATACGCGCTACTGCAGCCACCCAACCCCCAAGCAGTATGGTTTTGAAAGTTATATCTCGGTTCCCATCTTCCGGCGCGATGGCAGTTTCTTCGGCACGTTGTGCGCACTGGATCCAGAGCCCGCGAATCTGGACGAGACGAAAACCTTGGCAATGATGAGTTCGTTTACTCATCTGCTTTCGCTGGAAATAGAAACCCAGGAAAACCTTATCGAAACCGAAAGCAAGCTGCTTGATGAAAAGCTGACGGCCAAATCCCGAGAGCATTTTCTTGCCTTGGTTGGCCATGATCTGCGCAATCCACTGTTCTCCATTTGTGCGGGTGCACAGCGGCTGCTGAAAACACCGCGCGAGGATCAGGAGCGCTCGCTGGTCGAACTGATCCACGCTTCTGCCCAGCGAGCCCTACGAATGGTGGAAGACATCTTTGATTTCTCCAGAGGACAGCTGGGTAACGGCATCCCGCTAGCCAAGGAGGAGCGCGGCAACCTGGAACTGCACCTTCGGCAGGTCGTCAATGAGCTACAGGCAACCTACCCTGATCGCTGCATTGAAAGCGCGGTAAATACATTGGGGACGGTCTATTGCGATTGCGACCGCCTGGCGCAGCTTCTGTCGAACCTGACAGCCAACGCCATTCAGCACGGCAATCCGCAGAGCCCTATTCTGATCCGTGCAGAGGTGGAGAATGGTTTACTGACGCTATCCGTCCACAACGATGGCGAGCCTCTTTCTGAAAACATCCTGTCTGGCCTGTTCCAACCGTATTGGCGGGCCAGCCGAACGACGCTTCAGACCAACCTGCAACAGGGGCTGGGTATCGGGCTGTACATCGTCAATGAAATTGCCCGCTCCCATGGTGGCCATATGAAGGTAAATTCCAACCGAGACAGCGGGACGGTATTCACCCTCACCATGCCAGTAAATCGCTAGCAAGCAAGCGCTCTAGCATCGCCTTTCGAGCTGAATGGTAGGAACATCGGCGGTGCTGTACCTGTCGAAGTGAAAACAACGACAGAATGGTTTTATGACAGTGAACGCCTTGAAATACCGCCTTGCCTCGCTCGATCCACCGGTCAAGTACACACTTGAGAGTCGCGGCGATGTATTTGTCATTACGCTCATCGACCCGCGAACGCCTGCCAAGGTTGAGCGGAGCCTGCTTAATCGTCATGCCGCGAATCAGGAACTCATGAACACCATCATTGAAGATGCCATCCATGAGCTCCGTCGCAAAAGTTCTGCCGTTGCACGGGATCTATAAGCGCAACCGCTTACAAGCAAGCGAACGGTAACGATTCTGTCCTCGTTTTAGTACCCAACGGTAAACCGGTTGCGGAGATGCCTGCCTTGCTCCAGTTCGTCAACCATGGCGATTGCATAATCTTCGAATGAAATGTGGCTCCGTCCCTTCTGATCTACCAGTAGGCTGTCTTCACCCAGTCGAAACGTCCCAGTGCGTGGCCCATGTACGAATTCGGCCGAGGGCGAAAGGAATGTCCAGTCAAGCGCTGGCTCCCTTTGTAATCGCTCGAGAAAGAGCGCACCCGCCGAAGCCTCTGGCTTGTATTCCGCTGGGAAATCAGGCGTATCGATTACTCTGACTCCGGGTGCCACCTCAAGGCTTCCCGCGCCACCCACTACCAGATAACGTCTGATCCCAGCCTTTTTTACCGCTGAGATAAGAGTTTCCGGGTTGCTGCTGGTAAACATGACGGCACTGATAACGGCGTCATGACCCTTTAGGACACCCGTCAATTCAGCTTCGTTATTCGCATCGACCGCTACCGGTAGTACGCCTGCTGCCTTTTTTATACGAGAGGCATTTCTGGCAATTGCAGTCACTTGATGCCCTCGCTTCATCAACTCATCCTGAATGCACGAGCCGGCATTTCCTGACGCGCCAATTAATGCAACCTTCATGTATAGTCCCCTTCCGTTAGTTAGTAACTTTCGGAAACCACGTTAATTGACGCGGTACGTTCCGACAAGAACGCACTTTTTTCTCACTTGGTTACCCTGAGGTGACTGCCAATGAATCAAGCGGCTCTGGCACCCGACACATTTAGCGCTGACTGTCCAACCCGACGGATACTGGATCGAATTGCAGATAAGTGGACGGTGCTGATACTTGATCTTCTGCTGGAAAGTCCCCTAAGGTTCAATGAGCTATTGCGCCGAATCGGCGGGCTTTCCCAGAAGATGTTATCGCAGACGTTGAAAACGCTCGAGCGGGACGGTCTGGTCTTGCGTACGGCATTTCCCACCGTTCCGGTCACCGTGGAATACCGTATCACCGAGCTGGGCGTTACCCTCGCCGAGACGCTCAAGCCACTTCGGTTGTGGGCAGAGGCGAATATGGAGGCGATCGATCAGGCCCAACTGCGCTACGACAGCACGCCTCGGTAAACCAAGGCATGCTGCACGTTACTTTGCACGCGCCAGACAGCGCTGGTAGCGCTCCTCGACACGCTTGGCAAACCAGGCGGTGGTTAGTTTGCGGGTAATCTTGGGGCTTTCGAGCGTAATGCCTGGCAATATGGCCCGAGGTAGCGATTTACCCGCTTTCTTCTCAGCCAGCTCGAAAACGCGGGTGTACAATTTGGATTCCTCGAAATCGAGTGTTTCTCCTTTTTCAAGCGCACGTCGTATGGCCAGTTCACTCATGTCCAGTCGTTTGCCCAGCTTACGGACGGCCAGTTCGGTTGCACTCGGCTCCAGTGAGCCATAGCGGATCAGATCGCCGTCCAGCGCAAGAGAAACGCCTGTCAGACTGCTCACTGCCCGCTGAAACGCAGCATTACGGCTCGAATACCAACCGGCATTGTAATCGGCAAATCGGTAGATCTGTTGGGTGTAGCTGACCGGATAGCCAAGCAGGTGTGCCGTCCCGAAATAGACACCGCCGCGTCGGGTAAAGACCTCGTTACGAATCGATCCGTCAATCGTATAGGGATAACCTCTGGATTGGCGCTCAGCGAACGCTACGCTGACCTGCATCGGCCCGCCAGTTTCAACAGGGTTGAAGCTGCCAAAGAGTGTCTTGCCCAGCGGAACCATGCCAATGAAGTCATCAAAGATATCGCTCAGCTCTTTTTCGGTATGCGCCGCAGCAAGTCGCTCGTTATAGGTTTTGCCGTTGGGTGACCGTAGGCTTAATGCGGTACGGACCAGAAAGGCCGGTATATGCAACTTGCCGGCGCGGCGATCGATTTCCTTTTTCGCAATCGAGCCCATGCCTGGCACTCGAGGGTTTGCCTGAAACGTGGACTCCTGCTCAGTCACCGCCAATACGGAACAGATGTTTTCGGTCGTTGGAGGAATTTTTTGCGCATCGAACGCCATATAAATATCCCTGGCCCAGCCCTGGCGCTCAGACACACTACCAGGCATGAGCCTGACAATCCTGGCTTGTACTTCAGTTGGGCTGGGCGCAGTTACCTGCTGCGGAGAGTGTGTTCCACATCCTGCCAGCATCAATAGGGCTGTAAGTCCAAGAGCGTACCGGCCATAGCGTAAACCGCTATCCAGGCCCCTGGAAATGGAGTGGAATGATACAAGGAACGTGGCCACCGTGGGTGTGAGACGGAGGGTCTGCAAGGATTATGGTTCCCGTGTCGAGGTGAGATGCGTGTGAGACCTGCCCCCTATCGAAAGAATTCCACCTCGATAGCAAACGTAACGGCCTGCCTCATCCTATCGGATATCGGCCTGAACAGCTGAGATCCGGATTGCCAGATGGCCCATCCATTTTTAAGTTGTCATACTGCTGTCTATACTCTCGCCTCAATAACAACAACAGCCGGAGTCGCACCTTGAATATTCTGAAATCTCTCGTGCTTTGCGGGATCAGCCTTGCCGCAACGGCAAATGCCCAGGCCCAGTCAGCTTCCGCTCCCATTACGGCCGACGCACTTCCCGGCAATTACCTGCTGCTCAAACAGAAGATGACCTATCCAGATAGCTGGCTGTCAGGTCATTACAAGCACTTTTCAAAATGGCGTACCTATGCCCAAACGCTACTGCGCGAGGCGTTGCTAACGCCAGATTCAAAGCGTGCCTTCAACGCTCAGGTTATTGATCAGCAGCAGCGTTCAGGCTACAGCGCTCAGAAGATCAGGTTCACGCTGACGGATGAAAGTCGTGTCAACGCTCTGCTTCTTTTGCCTGATACGCCCGGCCCTCATCCCGCGGTGCTAATGCTGCATGACCATGGGGCGCGCTTTGATATTGGCAAAGAGAAGATGGTCAAACCATGGGGTGATCAAACAGTATCTGCTTCCGCGCAGCAGTGGGCCGACAAATATTTCTCTGGCCGCTTTCCTGGCGATGAGCTGGCCAAGCGGGGCTATGTCGTGCTTTCGGTCGATGCCCTTGGTTGGGGTGAGCGCGGCCCGGTGACATACGAACAGCAACAGGCGCTTGCCAGCAATTTCTTCAATTTGGGACGTTCCCTTGCCGGAACAATGGCCTATGAAGACATGCGCTCGGTCGATTTTCTGGCAACGCTCCCCATGGTCGACGCACGTCGCATCGGCGTTGTCGGGTTCTCCATGGGGGCCTTTCGCGCCTGGCAGTTGGCAGCCCTTTCAGACAAGGTTGCGGCAACTGCTGCCATTTCCTGGTTTGGGACTTACCAAGGCCTGATGACGCCGGGGAATAACACATTACGCGGCCAGTCATCGTACTACATGCTGCATCCAGGCATACCGGCCCGGCTCGATATTCCAGACGTTGCCGGAATTGCTGCACCCCGTCCGTTGTTGCTTTTCAACGGTGGAAAGGACACGCTGTTCTCTTCAGAATCGGTCGAAGCGGCTTACGCCAAGGTGCACCGCATCTGGCGTTCTCAACAGGCCGAGCTGAATCTCACCACACAGCTGTGGCCCGAACTTGGCCACGTGTTTGTGCAGGAGCAACAGGAAGCCGCTTTTGTCTGGCTTGATCAGTGGCTCAAGCCACGTTGATATAGAAGGAACGATAGGCATGAAGCTTGACACGATTGCCATTGGCGTCCTGGCGCTGAGCCTGACTGGGTGTGGAACCCTCAATACGGTGTTCCAAGACGATGCGACTACTAGCTACAAGCTCAGGCAGCAGAAAACCTATTGCGAGTCCATAAGCCGGGTCTATAGCGGCGTGGCGTACGATTTCTGCTCACTCAACGCTCCGCCCGTTATCTATCCCCCACCTCAGGAAAAACATGCTGTTCCACTGATTGCGGTAGATATGGCGCTTTCTGGTGTGTTGGATACGTTGGTATTGCCTTACACGATCTATCAGCAGAACAAATACGGCAGTATGGAAATCAAGGGCCAGAAATAGTTTCTCCTTTTCCTTGCAGCCAGTAGTGCCCGCTCGTAAGCGTTCGGATCTGCACTCGGTTAACCAGGTGTGATCGAGTACGAATGCTTACAGCGTGAACTAGGAATCGACAGAAGAACGGCCCAGGGGCCAGAATACTGCATGGGGGCGCAGCCAGCAGTGGCTCGGCAAAACTTCCCAGCCAGGGCAAGGGATGGTGCTCCGTACGACCAACTACCAACACATCCACCTCATCACGGCTGCAATAGTTGGTTACTGCAGCAATGGGCTGTAATCGCCTCGCCTCGACATAATCAAACATAACCAGGTGCAATGCTGCTCGGCTGGCTTGCGCCGGCGCTTGGGCACGCATAAAGGCAGCAGTCCGCTAACAGCTGTTGTCCACCACAAGAAGGAGGCGTTGATAGCGATTCATGCCGCGGCTCCTTGGGGCTCTCCCCCTACCTGATGCCACTATCGTCATACGCCTGTAAAGCCAAGGCTTGATACATATCAAGGAAATGAAGCAGACCTGCGTGTTGCAGGACATCATAAATCACGGCACGTGATGTCACCCAGGTAGAAGGTGTTTCTCAGCCTGCCCCCAGTTATGGAGATCGGCAGCGCCGATTATCCATACGTCGCCAGGTTTCGCATATGACGCAAAGGAGTGCTTAGCTTGGAGGTACGTTCAAGTGGGGCCTACGGAAGTGACTGACATGTCCCAGGCTACTGCGCTCCGCTCAAACGGCAGTCTGTAGTACAGCACGTCGGTTACCTACATAGCCAAGGTCATGATTGCTGGCGGTGAAATAAGGCTGAAATGAAAAGAGCGGTATGTATACAGCACGCACAAGCCTTGATGTAAATCAGTACCAGACGCTCTACATGAGCGTAACTATGGACGAAATCTTACATGGTCCCTGCCCATGAACATACTTATCAAACAGTCACCAGCCCAGTCCCTGCTCCAACTCATGATCCACGGCTGCGATCTACAAGCCGGAACAATGTTGGCCCAGGAGCGCCAGCATGAGCAGTTGGGCCCCGTTCGCCTGTCCAGACATTTGAGACAAGGCTCCACTGCTTTTTTGGATCTTTATCAAAAGCGCTAATCGCTGTTAGGTTAATGTGTCATCCCTTGTGCTTACGCAACAGCTCGCATCAAGCACGAGGGATGGCACCCGTTTCAACGGACTGGATCAGTAGTACCAGTCGCCTTTTCAAGCTGCACCTGTTTTTGCGTACCCAGCAGAAAAGCCGCTTTTTCGGCAAAACTGGTGTGGATATGCAAGGCATTGGCTGGATTACGAAACAATTGATGAGTCATGGCGCTACCCTCTTTAACTGGTGGGCTCTTCAAGGAAGAGACAGGTTCACCATAGGCAGCGCAGGAACAGGCTAGAAATGTTTTGTAGCACTAGTCATCATCAGCCAAATCGATAATCAGAGAAAGAGACTCCTTTTCAAGGGTTTAGCTGCTATCAACATGGCCCTCTGGATTTGGTCGTATACCAGAGTACACGACTAACTCCTCGTGTGATCGCGACATAAGAGAGCCTTGATGACTCATCGGCCATCGCCTGATCATAGGTGTTCTGAAAAAAACCAGACGCTCTATACAATGCGTTGCGCAGCGGATGCGGTAAGGCACCGGCTCCATCATCGACAACAATGGCTACTTCAGCCTGTAATCCCTTCGCCCGGTGGATGGTATAGCAGCGCACAGGTAGCGCCTTGTCGAGATGGCTTTGAAGGGTCTTGAGCGTCTCATTGCGTCGGCTCAACACCAACACCGCAGTCCGCTCCGAAGAGTTCCGACTTGCAGCGTGGACGCACTGAGCCTCGATCTCCTTTACCACTTCCGGCAGACGACTCTTGAAATCGAACCGTGTAACCGCCTGCACGCCATGATCACCTCGCTTGACAGTCCTGGCGGCCTGGCAGGTCTTTTCCTGCTTGAATATTACGCCAGCCAATACTCTCTCAGCGTCCCGAATAATGGGTTCCACGGAGCGGTAGTTGGTAGCCAGCGTCAGAACGGTACTTTTTCTGTTTCGCCCCTGGCTTGGAAAATGACGGTCGAAGTTCATAAAGAGTTCGGGAGAGCTTCCTCGCCAGCCATAAATGGATTGCCAGTCATCCCCTATCGCCATAAGACTGATTGCCCGCTTCTGACGGGCCAGATATCCATGGACGGCTTGCAGCCACAATACGATCTGTGGGGAGATGTCCTGAAATTCATCGATCAGCAGATGACTGAACGGCATCAGCATTTCCGGACGGATGCTCCGATCGTTTCGATTGAGCCGATCGGTAAGCTCCTGAAACGCACGGTTGAACGTCAGTAGGCCCCTCTCTTTCAGACAGGCTTCAAACGTTTTCCAGAAGAGCCCTAGGGCCTCGATAAAGATCTGCTCGCGAACGGAACACTGCACGCTATCGCTTTGCAAACGATCTACCCGTAGTCCCAGGCTTTCGATAAAGCCCGCCTGGACGTAGAACGCCTCAAAAAGCGGAACCGCTACGAACTCGCCCTCCAGCTTGAACGGCTTGAGTGGAGCGGGCCTGTTTCCTTCGCTTTCATCGCTTTCGTTAGCGATATTCAGCAGCTTGTCGACCTTCCTCTTGAACGCCGGGACGTCTGAATAGGCACGCTGGTAGGCCTGTTTGAGCAGGTCCAACTGCACAGGATGAAGACGGCCGCCTGTCAATGGATTGTCCAGCTCGGTAGCTGATGCCTTGCGATCGGACAGCTGCTCAAACCATACCGGCGCACCTAATGCGTCCTTGGCGAGCGTACCCATCGCCGAATGAAAGGTCCGTACGCAGCTGCGCGCCTGCTCAGCTGAAAAAGAGAACTTCCAGAAGGACAATACCTTGATAAGCTGCTCGCGCAGCTGCGCGCAGGAGTCGTTAGTAAACGATATGACTGTGAGCTGTTCGGGCTTGATATCCAGATGGCACAGCATGAAGACTACGCGCAGCACCAGCGTAGTGGACTTGCCCGACCCTGCACCTGCAAAGATGCGCGTAGCCGGGCTGCGGCTGACAATCATACCCCACTGCTCGTCTGACGGCGCTCGGATCACTCCTGCTTTGACGGCTTCGGCTACGCGCTCATGCATCGCCTGAACGTGCTGCTCGGTTATAGACAGTAACGCGGGCCCATAGAGTCCTTCCGTGGTAGCTCTATGGGCCTTGGGCTCAGACTCCAGAGGCTTCTTGGCTCGTCCGCTCGGCTTCGTTGATCGCTTGGTCGCAGTCACACTCTTGCTTTGAGCTTTTTTAGCCGTGGGAGCCGCCTTGCCACGCTTTGGAGAACCTTTTGCACCGGTTTCAGGTTTTTTGCGTGGGTTGACTTTCTGGGTGGGCTTACGGGTGACCATGGACTTGAGTTTATTGGTCAGCAACGAGCCCGCCTGCTTGCTTGGCTTGGGATGAGACAGCGGGCCATCACCATTGCTCTGCAGGTACTCCGTGGTACGTGGAAAATAGTTCGATAACTCCCCTGCCAGGTAGCGTTTAACAGCAGACAGCATGTGGATTCTATCCGGTTGAAACTCACCCTCAATGATACGGCGTTTTGGCTCGTTGTGCTGGATAGATAATCAGGGGAATGCTCAGTGTGGCTGCAACGAGCAGAAGCAAACTACCGGCACCCAAGCACCCTTTTGAAAAACCATGCACCATTACAGAGCACACCTGTGCACAGTCGGTGCGCATTTCATTACCAATATCTTTCTCAAGCGTAACAATGGTTTAGCGACTGTTACCAAATGTATACAGGCTTAATGATATCGAAACTGCCCTGATTTTATGCATTTACGCCATAAATATATGTGTAACGGACAAACATAAACCTGACTAATCAGTCATGTTTCCTTAGGTACAGCTTCTGCATAGAGCCCTGCGACGGGCATGAAATCCTGGAACTGTTTCCATGGATCTCCATGCCGTTAAACGGCCTGCTTGGTTGCCTTGGCCCTGTCTCGATACGCCATTCGGGAAGTGAGCAAAGCGCAATAGAAGCAGAAACCCATTTTATTCAAATTGACTCGGCGAGACGGGTTTCTAAGCCATGGGCCTAGTACGTCTCGATTGAGGGAGAGCAAATACGTAAGCGTTGCGTTAACCGTCCTGGCAGAGCGTATAGCGCCGCGCCGCGGACACTTTCCTTCTGCCTGTCAGCAGGAAAAGCACCATGGGGCGTTTCACTCGAACTCCTATAAAAATCATAAGGAAAATAGATGTCTACTTTGTACCGCGCCGGTTTTACCCTTTCGCTACTTGCACTTTCGCTTGCAGCTCAGGCTCAATCTCCGGCCCCTGATGATCCCAGCTACATCAATGAAGTCCAAAGCCTTCCCAATGTACAGAAGCCGGTCAAAGGCCAGGCAGGTGCCAAAGGATTTTTTGAAGACGATACGCTAACGCTGACCACGCGGAACTTTGCTGCTCGGGAGATCGGGCAAGACCGTTTCGGTTTCACCTATCCCAAGAACGGCTCCCGTCACTTCACTCATACTCGTAATACCTGGGTTCAGGGCACAGCGCTCAAATACAGCTCCGGTTATACGCAAGGTACCGTGGGGTTCGGTATCGATGTTGCTGGGTTCAATGCCATCAACCTGGAGCGAGGCAAGGGACGAATCGGTGGTGGCGGCAACCGTACGCTGGCAGACAGTGACGGTCATGGCCACGATGAATGGTCAAAGCTAGGGGTAGCTGATGTCCGTTTGCGTGTGTCCAATACCGAGCTTAAGGTCGGTCGCTTTCTGATTGATACACCCGTAGCCAGCTATAACGACAACCGCGCTCTGCCCTCCAGCTTTACCGGTTTCGGGATCGTCAGCGATGAATGGGACAACCTGTCGCTTCAAGCCGGCAGCTTCCGCCGTGCCAGTCCGCGAACCGGTGCAGGCGATGAGAAATTCACGACTGAATACGGTACACGCGAAGTCATTGGTGATCATTTGAGTTATCTGGGCGGTAACTACAAGCCGCTGGACGGGTTCGAGATCAGCCTCTACGGCGCACAGTTTGAAGACGTCTGGAACCAGTATTACTTGGGATTGAGCAAGACCGGCGGTGATATCAAGACGTTTGGCTGGAAAGCTGCATTCAATGGTTATCGTACCCTCGATCAAGGCGATGCGAAGGCTGGCAATATAAACAATACTGCCTGGAGCATGGCGCTTACCGGTAGCCATCAGGCTCACAGCCTGACGTTCGTGTATCAGCAGATTGAAGGAAACGAGTACTTCGACTATGCCCACGAGACCGCTGCGATCTACTTGGGCAACTCGATGTTTTCGGACTATAACGGGCCAAACGAGAAGTCCGCCCAGGTCCGGTACGAGACCGACTGGAGCTACTTCGGTGTTCCGGGTCTGACAACGGGCATCTGGTACGTTAAGGGCTGGGACATCGACGGTACGCATTACAATCCCGGCAGTGGCAATTACGCTAACTATGCCGAAGTACTACAACAGGACGGGGAAACCCACCACGAACTCGGGCTGGTCGGCACATACCAGGTCCAGTCCTGGCCGAATCAAGGACAGCAAGTTCCGCCTGATGCTGACCCGTCACAAGGCTAGCCAGAATCAGGTAGACGGCAGCTTCAAGGAGATCCGCCTCGTTTCCACATTGCCATTCAACTTCCTGTAATACCGAAGGACGCGCTTCGGCGCGTCCTTTCTCACCCTGCTGGTCCATAGCAAATTGTAATAGTTTCGCTTTAGGCAAATGTCTATCGCCCGGTTAAGCTCTAGGCTTTCCACTCTATCCAAGGTGTTATGAACACGTCCTCCGAACCTCCCAGTCGACGCTTCCCTTCCATATCGAGCGGCCCTGCTCAGCGTCACGTTGCCACTTCCTTACGCCCTTTCTGTTTACCTCACAACGCCCTCTCGTTGCCACGGTGCCTGCTTGATCATCCCATCGCGCACACCGACGCTGTACACGTTCGGCTATTCAACTTCCAACAGATAGAGGCCTGATCCAAATGGAATGGATTGCTGATCCCACCGCGTGGCTGGGGCTTGCCACGCTGATCGTGCTTGAGCTGGTCCTAGGCATTGATAACCTGGTTTTTATTGCCATTCTGGCAGACAAACTGCCGCCTCACTTACGTGACCGCGCCCGCATCATCGGCCTGTCGCTGGCGATGCTGATGCGTCTGGGTCTGCTGGCCGGCATTTCGTGGCTGGTAACCCTTACCGCTCCGTTGTTCGAGGTATTTGGCAAGAGCTTTTCCGGGCGCGACCTCATTATGCTGTTTGGCGGTATTTTCCTGCTCTTCAAAGCCACGATGGAATTGCATGAACGCCTTGAAGGACATGTCGTTCAGGCACGAAACAGCAAAACCTACGCGGCTTTCTGGCCTATCGTCGCTCAGATCGTGGTGCTGGACGCGGTCTTCTCACTGGATTCCGTGATTACCGCGGTCGGCATGGTCGACCATCTTTCCATCATGATGATCGCGGTGATCGTCTCGATCGGGGTAATGATCGTTGCGAGCAAGCCTCTGACCCACTTCGTCAATGCACACCCTACCGTCATCATGCTGTGCCTGGGTTTCTTGATGATGATCGGTTTGAGCCTGACCGCCGATGGTTTGGGCTTTCATATTCCGAAGGGCTACCTGTATGCCGCGATTGGCTTCTCGATTCTGATCGAGCTGCTCAACCAGATCGCACGCCTGCGACGTCGTAAGAAGCTGCACGGAAACCATCCCTTGAGGGAGCGAACGGCATACGCGGTCATGCGCCTGTTGGGCGGGCGTAAGTTTGAAACGGACGAGGTGGATGACGAGATCACTGACCTGCTGGATGATGACCGAGATCAAAACGTCTTCCATCGCCAGGAACGCATCATGATCAGCAGTGTATTGAACCTGTCCGAACGGCCGATTCGCAGCCTCATGACGGTACGCTCCAATGTGGACTACATCGACCTGGCCAATACAGATGAGCACAATCGCCAGCGTCTGATGGACTCCCCTCACTCACGCCTGCCGGTCATACGAGACGGTAAAGTTGATGAGCCGCTGGGATTCATTCATAAGAAAGACCTGCTTCGTGAGTTGCTGGCAGGACACGATGTAGCATTCGATAGCGCTATTCATGTCCCTATCGTATTGCCAGAAACCTGCGGGGCCTTGCATGCGTTGGAACAGCTTCGCCATGCTTCGACGCACATCGCGTTTGTAGTCAACGAATTCGGTGATTTCGTAGGTGTGCTGACCATTACCGATATGCTTGAGGCCATTGCAGGTGATCTTCCAGACGCCAGCGAAATGGAAGTGCCCGATATCCGCAAGGACAAGGACGGCTTTATCGTCAGTGGTGGACTCCCGCTGGATGTTCTCAGGCAGCGCCTGGGCTTTCAGGCCAAGGCCACTCAGGACTATCAGACGCTGGCCGGCCTCGTCATGAGCCTGCTGGATCGGTTGCCTGTCAAAGGTGATCGCGTGGAATGGCTAGATTGGAGTCTCACCGTGACCGATATTGACGAGCGACGCGTTAGCCGCGTTTATCTTCGCAAGCGATAAGGCCATTGTCAGGCCTCTTGAAAAAGGCGGCTTCACGCCGCCTTTTCTGTTCGCCCGCATTTGCTCTTTCCCCTCATAAAGTTGCAACGTTTTGTCAAACTTGTCAGTTGAGACGCTGCAGGAAAGGACTTAACGTAATCAGCGTGACGCCGGGCCCCTCTGACGGTTCCTACCGCCATGTCGGAGTCACAGCTGGTACAACTTCGACTGTAAGGAGGGGCTCATGAACACCCTAGAAGCGTTTCTGTTCGCCGATTTTCTTGGTACGGCCACATGGTTGTGGCTTGCATTTCTGGCTGTCGTCATCACCCTGCTCACGCTTGATCTTGGGGTTCTGCATCGTGACAATCACGAGATAGGGATCAAGGAAAGTCTATTCCTCTCGGCAGGCTATATCAGCATGGGCCTGTTGTTTGCCGTATGGGTATGGTTCCAGAAAGGCAGTGACGCCAGCATGGACTACCTGACCGGCTTTCTAATCGAAAAGTCGCTCTCCATGGACAATGTGTTTGTCATGGCGATCATCTTCAGCTTTCTTGGCATTCCTCGACAGTATCAGCACAAGGTGCTGTTCTGGGGAATCATGGGTGTAATCGTCCTCCGAGCGCTTATGATTGGCCTGGGCGCAGCCCTTATCCATCAGTTCAGCTGGATCCTTTATGTGTTCGGGGTATTTCTTGTCGTCACCGGCATCAAAATGCTGTTCGCCAAGGTGGATGAAGCTCCAAACCTGGAAGATAACGTCCTGGTCAAGTTCTTGCGCAGACGGATGCGCGTTACGAATGAGCTGCACGAGCAGCACTTCTTTGTAAGGAAACCTAATGCTGCCGGTCACACAGTCTGGTGGGCAACACCGTTGTTCCTCGCGTTGATTCTGATTGAGTGTGCTGATCTGGTGTTTGCGGTGGACAGCGTACCGGCGATCTTCTCGATCACACAGGACCCGTTCATTGTCTACACCTCGAACATCTTTGCGATCCTGGGTTTGCGTGCACTCTACTTTGCGCTGGCTGCCCTGATTCATCGCTTCGCCTACCTCAAGTATGCGCTGGCGTTGGTTCTGGTGTTCATCGGAAGCAAGATCTTCCTGGTGGGCATCATTGGCAAAATACCTGCCGCCTTGTCATTGAGTGTAACGCTGAGCTTGCTGGCGGGTGGCGTACTGGTATCACTCTGGAAAACCCGGTCAACGGAACCTGCCAAGATCGAGCGCCCCAACGCTGAGCGCTGATCAGGTTAATGCTCAAGCCCTGGCGCCTTACTCGCCAGGGCTTCTGCCTTACCAATGCCACCAATAGGCGTGCGTGTTTGTCTTTGCCTGGCAGATTGGAAGCCATGATGTCAGTGCAAACTGACAAACGAATGGCTTAGGTAGGGGAGCCGGTGCAGGCTGAGGTACTGGCGCGGGCTCAGGTACGGGCTGCGGTTGTGGAGCCGGTACTGGCTGTGGAATGGGCACGGGCTTTGGTTGAGGTTGCGGCTCAGGCTTGGGTTGGGGCACAGGCGGAGTTGGGCTTGCCGCTTTTTGTGGCCCAATAGACACACACGAATTACTAGTCTCCACGTATTTACGCAAGATCGGCCATTGGATACGGTCCTTGCCGTCAACAGGCTCCACACTCAATACATAGTCGTCACCCCATCCTGGCCCGGCAGCCCAGACAGAGGCAGGGATACAATTTTCAGCGAGGTACTTGAGGGTATTGTCGAGCGCAGGTAACCAGGCAGGATTATTGTTCGGAACGCCGATTTCTCCCAGATAGCCTTTCTTGTTGTTGGCTTTCAACCACTCTACAAACGGCCTGACCCGATTGACACCAACCATAGGATCATTCATCCCAGCATCCCGAGGATTGGTGTAAGTGCCAGAGTTGTTATCGTCCAGGTAGGTATGCGCTGAATAAAGAATCTTGTCGGCCGGATCCTTGACGGAAAGCAGACCTGCACTTGAAGACGACGACCATAGCCAGGCACTGGAGAAGTTTTCACCTTCCACCAATATGTAATGGGTATTATCGATGCGGCGAATACCATCGATACCCGCCTGCATGATGGACGCCACCGTACCCGAGGTCGCATAGGGTTCATTCATCACGTCATAGGCGAATAAGGCAGGGTGACTTCCCCATGCTATTGCCATTCGATACGTGACATCACGAAACGCGTCTAGCGGGACGTTTCGACTGCCAATCAGCTGATTCTTGTACCGCGCAAAGTTATGCAGGTCCAGAATAACCCGCATATTGTATTTATGGGCGTAGTCCAGCGTCTGAGTTACAAGCCCAGCATAAGTTGGATCAAACGATGCGTAGGTGGTTTTCTGCAGACGTTCCCACAGGATGGGGAAACGAATGGTCTTTATGCCCTTTGCGCTCCACGCCTTGAAATACTGCTCCGTAGGAAAGATGTAGTTAAAGCCATTAGCGCCCGGCAGCACCTCGGCTGCAAAACTTGCACCCGACATGTTCAGACTTACCAGGTCGATGCCTGCTTCGGCCGTTGACAACGCGGATAACAATCCAGCAGCCAGCACTACCTTTATGGCGGCCACGGCAAAACCTCGGGGCTTTAAGATCGCACCCTTCATAGCAGCTTCCTTGCATGAGTTGATGTCTCCCTTCCCGCCTCTGTGTAAACAGAATGCGGAGGTAAAGGCCTCTCCAGCGCAGCGCAGGAAGGCCAGGAAGAACTATACGCGCTACGTTTGAAATCAAAGTGATAGCAGCGTCATAGTTATTTAGCTTTCACGATATGCCTCATGAGATTTGACGCAATGTTGTGCGCCAGATGTACTTTTGGGTTCAGGCGAAGCCGGCCTAGAAGATTGATCACACCTCCACGTGCGACATTCTCTGAATAGCGTATCGATGATCCAAGGCCCCAGACCGGTCGTGAATAGCGTTCCAATAGGAAGGAGGGAAACATCCCATTCAGCGTTACACCAAGCCAAAAGTGCAACGCGCAGCTAGGAGAGCTACTGGTTACAACGGCGGGAAAAGAAACGTACATGATTGACCTTTCCTGATGTGGGCGGAAAGGTACAGGCACATGCCTACGAACCCTTCTAGACAGGGTTCTTAGGCATCATTACCCCAAGAGCAGTTAAAGGAGAAATACCATCTCCTGTACACCAGTTTAACTACCCGCTGCGCATGAGCGTAGCGTATGGGCTGGAATCAGCCTGTCACCCATTCAGCCACAATGCGCGCCGCATCGGCCAGTACGTCATTGCGCGCTTCCGCCTGCTGGTTTTCAAGAGCGGAATAGAGAGCCAGCACAACGGGTGCACGGCGAGGCGGCCAGAGGATAGCCACGTCGTTGGCCGAGCCGTAATCACCCGTACCTGTCTTATCGCCTACCTGCCAGCCAGCCGGTACCCCGGCCCGGATACGCTTGCCACCTGTGGTATTGCCTTTCAACCACGCCTGCAACTGATGCTGTTTATCCGCAGCCAGCATGTCACCCAATGCCAGACGTTGCAGGCTCATTGCCATGGCCTGAGGGGTACTCGTATCACGAGGATCTCCCGGAATAGCCGAATTGAGTTCGGTTTCCCACCGATCGAGGCGAAAATGCGTATCGCCTATCGAACGGGCAAATGCGGTGACCGCTTCAGGGCCCCCCAGCTTTTTCATGAGCACATTGGCCGCGGTGTTATCACTGTACTGAATGCCTGCGGCGCACAATTCGGCAACGGTCATCCCAGTGGAAACGTGCTTTTCCGTCACGGGAGAGTATGTGACCAGATCGGCCCGGGTGTACGTGAGCCGTTCTTCGAGGAGCCCCGGTTCGTCTTGGCTTCGGGCGAGAAACGCTGAGGCGAGCATGACCTTGAACGTGCTGTTCATGGCAAACCGCTCATTGGCGCGATAGCCCAACTGTGCTCCATTTGCGGTATCGATGGCGCATACTCCAAGCCGTCCGTTCAGCTGCTGCTCCAACTTAGCCAGCCGATCTTGAAAGGAAGCATCATCCCGATTAGCGCCAGCCAGCGTACCTAGCGAATAAGACGCAGACACCACAGCGCTAGCCAATAAAAACGTTCGACGGTTCAGGATGACATTCATGGCGCGGGCTCGTAATCGACTATGTAGGAAAACAACCTACTGGTTACAGACGTCACGTCGCCGGTAACCAGTAGGGAAACGGTGCAAGCGTAGCGCTGATGGAAGTCGGCTTACCAGCACAAGCTTTCTCAGGATGTTTGCACAATTCGCAGTTTTGGTGCTTAGGCTCAGTGAACCCCATGTTGAAGTAGCAGCCTAGACGGTTTCGTCTAGGCTTGGGGTATCTGTATCAGACGTGGGCATTGCCATACTGGCCGTGCAGTAGCAGACGTGGGACGACCACTTCGTTCTTTTGTGACTTGAGGAGATCGCATGAAAATCACTGTTTTCAGCGCCCAGCCCTACGATCAGCGGTTTCTTGACGAAGCCAATAGACACCATTTCGCTCATCACAACTTCGAGTTCACCTATCAAAATGTCCCGCTCTCGCTTCAAACCGTTGCGCTCGCGCAGGGCAGCGACGCCATTTGCACCTTCGTCAACGATCAACTCGATGCGCCTGTTCTCGAAACACTCAAGGAATATGGGGTCAATGCGATTCTCCTGCGTTGTGCAGGTTTTAATAATGTAGACCTCGACGCTGCCGAGCGACTAGGACTCTTTGTTGCGCGTGTCCCTGCCTATTCACCCGAAGCAGTGGCCGAGCACACCATTGCGCTTATCCTTACGCTTAACCGGCATACGCATCGGGCTTATAACCGCGTCCGCGAAGGCAATTTCATGCTGGAGGGGCTGCTGGGGTTTACGCTGCATGGCAAAACGGTCGGGGTTATCGGCACCGGCAAAATCGGTTTGGCAACGGCCCGCATCCTGAAAGGATTTGGCTGTCGCCTGCTGGGATACGATCCCATGCCTGCGCCTGAATTCAAGACGCTTGGGGATTTCGTTGACCTCGACATGCTACTGGCACAATCGGACATCGTGACGTTGCACTGCCCCTTGATGGACGCAACCCGCCACATTATCAATGAACGCACCTTGGCCGAGATGAAGCCCGGCGCCATGCTCGTCAATACCTCCCGCGGCGGACTGGTGGACACGGCCGCTGTTATAGAGGCACTGAAGAGCCGTCAGTTAGGCGCCCTGGCCATTGATGTGTATGAGCAGGAAAGTTTCCTCTTCTTCCATGATCGCTCATCCGACATCATTGATGACGATGTCTTCCAGCGGCTGATGACCTTTCCCAATGTGATTGTGACCGGACACCAGGGCTTCTTTACCGTCGAAGCGCTACGCGAGATTTCCGAGGTGACACTCCGTAACCTGGAATGCCTGGTGAACGGGACAGCATGCTCCAATGTGCTGATCAACAGGGATCCGGCCGGCCGCTAAGGGAGCCCCGTCATGTGGCAACAACTATACGACCCGCTTGGTAACGCCTATCTCTCGGCTTTGGTGGCCGCTGTTCCTATCTTGTTCTTTCTGACAGCACTGACGCTTCTCAAGTTGAAAGGGCTGACCGCCTCCCTGTTGACCCTGGGCATTGCCGTGGTCTCCTCTCTGTTTCTGTTCGGCATGCCCCTTGGCAAAATCCTGAGCGCCGCACTGTTGGGCATCGCCAACGGTTTATGGCCGATTGGCTATATCGTGCTGATGGCGGTGTGGCTTTACAAACTGGCAGTCAAGAGCGGCAAGTTTGATGTCATCCGTGGCAGTATTGCCACCATTTCTGAAGATCAGCGCATTCAGGTCATCTTGATTGCGTTCTGCTTTGGTGGCTTTCTCGAGGGTGCTGCAGGCTTTGGTGTACCTATTGCCATCTGCGCGGCGCTTCTGGTCGAGTTGGGTTTCAAGCCGCTCAAGGCTGCCATGCTGTGCCTGCTGGCCAATGCTGCGGCTGGCGCCTATGGCGCCATCGGAATCCCGGTAATTGTTGGCGCGCAACAAGGCTCTGTGCCGCTGGATGACATGGCGCTGATGATGATCGCCATTGTTCAGCCAGCCACCCTGCTTATTCCGACGCTCTTGATCCTGGTACTGGATGGGTTGCGTGGCATCCGTGAAACATGGCCGGTCCTTTTGTTGATCGGCGTGCTATTCAGTGGTCTGCAGACGCTTACGCTGTATCTGCTAGGACCGGAGCTGGTGGATATCATCGCCCCGCTTGTATCCATGGGAGCCCTTGCGCTGTTCATGCAGGTCTGGCAGCCCAGGCGTATCTATCGCGAGTCTGACGCACCGCCACGCTCTACACAGCGTTGGTCTCTGATGCAGGTTCTGGCAGCCTGGTCGCCTTTTTATATTCTGACCGGAATCGTGCTGCTGTGGAGTCTGCCCGCATTCAAATCGCTGTTTGCAGCGCAGGGCCCGTTGGCGGCCAGTGTGCTCAAACTGAATGCCCCGTTTCTTCATCAGCAGATCGAAGAAATTCCACCAATTGCCGCTGTAGCTCATACCTTACCCGCTACCTGGAGCGTTGCGCTAATCAGCGCGCCGGGAACAGCCATTCTACTTTCAGTACTGTTAACCACACTGCTTTCTCCTACGCTTTCATGGCAGGGTGCAGGCGAGCAGTTGAAGCAGACCATAAAAGAGCTGTGGCGTCCCTTGATCATGATCTGCCTCATCATGGGTGTTGCCTATATCGCCAATTTTTCAGGTGCCTCTTCTACCATCGGGCTTGCCTTGGCAGAAACCGGAAGCATCTTTCCACTGCTTTCTCCTGCTATCGGCTGGCTGGGCGTTTTTATCACCGGCTCGGTGGTCAACAACAACACGCTGTTTGCCCATCTGCAATCCGTGACAGCGCTTCAGATTGGCACCAGCCAGGCACTGCTTGTCGCCGCCAATACCAGCGGCGGCGTGATGGCCAAGCTGATTTCACCACAGTCGATCGCCATTGCCGCAGCCGCCGTGGATCAGGTAGGCGCTGAATCTTCGATTATGAGAATGGTGCTTCAGTACAGCCTGGCACTGTTGGCGTATGTTTGCGTCTGGACATTCATACTGTCGCTGCTGATTTGACGGTTACATCATCCACCAGCAGCGTTGAAAAGTTAGTGATCATTTCTTCAGGAGTTTGCTCATGTTCGTGCCCGGCCGCATTGAAGTCGATCAGGTTGCCAATGGATACCTTCCTGCCATGCATTTGCTGCTGGAATATACGGTCGACCCTGTTTCCTCAAACCAGCATGCTCACTTTCATCTCTCAGGCCACGTGGGCCAACGTGCGGTAGAAGAAAAGTTTTCCATGCACCGAGACGAAGCCTATAACTTCCTGGCGGAAATTGATCATCGCCTGCGCCGCTATGGTGTGCCTCTACCCAAGGCGAGCGTCTTTACGCATCACGAGGATTACGACCAGATGTTTGAAGATTTAAGAGGAAAACTGCATACCCAGCCGGGAGATCCCATAGATCTCGACCGGTTGGTAGGTGGTGAGTAAGCTGTCAGGGAGCGTTTAACAGCTCCAGCTTTATCGCCTGTCCGAGTCGATGCCTACCTGAGCTCTAGAACTCAGGCGCATGAGGCGGACTTTTATTACTGCTTGATACGCTCAAGAATCTGATTGGTCGTTGCGATGGCTTGCTTGTTGTTCTTTTCAACATCTTCACGAATCAACATAGCCAGAACGGTCAGAATGGAGGACCGGCAGATCTGAGACATCTCGCCTGACTCTTCCATCAGCAGGCGATAGAGAATCGATGAGGCAAGCTTACGGTCATAGGGTGGCAGTGAGTCGCTGCTGGCTAAAAGGGTAAGCTCTTCATTAAGCACGGCGTAGGCGTCCATTCGGCATATCCATAATGTTGAGCCTGGGCGCGGCTCTGATAAAAATGCCCTGAAAGTGAAGATCCTGACGATGGATTCCTGTACGCGAGCTTTGAGACACGACGTTTAAAAGAGTTTAGTGCCAGCTGTCGCTTCCATAGGCCATTGATGAGATTAGTCGACTCCGTCTCAATTCAGTTCAGGAAATCGCATCCCTTGTTTCCGCTGACAGACGGCGGTCTGCTCCAGCAATGACTGCGTCAAGATGCAGGCCCCGGTTTGACTGCACGTCGTCAAAGCAGCTGCAAGAATTACCTGACTATTGAGCCTGAAAGGACCTAGCCATGGATGTTTTCGAGAAAGCGGCACTCTTCAAGAAGCTTCATACGTATGATCAACCGCTGATCCTACCCAATCCATGGGATGCCGGTAGCGCCCGCATATTGAGCCGGCTTGGCTTCGAGGCCTTGGCAACGACCAGCGCAGGATTAGCCTTCAGCCTGGGGCGCCAGGATGCACGCGGGAGCCTTTCCCGTGATTGCGTGTTGGCCAATGCGGAAAGTATCGTTCTGGCAACCGACCTGCCGGTCAGCGCAGACCTGGAAAACGGCTTTGGTGACTCGCCAGAAGCAGTGAGCGAAACGATACAGCGGGCGGCTGAAATAGGACTGGCAGGCGGCTCGATCGAGGATGCCACCGGCAACGCAAGCTCGCCTCTCTACGATTTCAACCATGCGGTGGAGCGTATCGCGGCTGCAGCTGAAGCCGTAAAGGAGCTGGGTTACCCTTTCATGCTGGTCGCACGTGCTGAGACCTATACCTGTGGTGGTGCAAGCCTCGATGATACGGTGCGGCGTCTCCAAGCCTACGAAGCAGCAGGAGCAGATGTCTTGTATGTACCCGGGCTGCCTGATCTGGAAGCCATACGGCTGATTTGCGAGTCCGTATCCAAGCCAGTCAATGTTGTGATGGGCCTGTCTGGAGCGAACTATAGCGTGAGTGAGCTGGCCGAAGCGGGAGTCAAACGGATAAGTCTGGGTAGCTCATTGGCGCGAGCGGCATGGAGTGGATTTATCGCAGCGGCGTTGGAAGCTCGCGATGAAGGCACATTCGGCTTTGCCGAAAGCGCCGTTTCTTTCGCAGAAATCAACAGCTGGATGAACAGAGACGGAGAGTAAAACGCATCATCCTACTGAAGGTACCTCATTGCTTCCAGGCTGGCCCATCAACTGCCCAACCAGGGCACGTGCCAGCTTGAGGCATTCGAGGGCCGCCTGCTCTAGTGTTTCCTGACCGGAAAAAGAGGAAGCATCGATCAGCGTCATGGCAGCATCAAGCATCTGGGCCTGATTGGAAAACTCATTCCTCAGCTCTGTATCTGAAAGATCAGTCATTAAATTGGCGTCTGTCGCTTGACCATCTGCACGTCCATCATTGGACGCGTGTTCCCTCAGGATCAGATTGATGAACGCATATTCATCCTTTGTAAGATCAAAAGCGCTACCCTCCTGCTGTGCAGCAGGATTTAGCAATCTGTCCGCCGTGCCTGTATAACGTGTTTTCATGATTGATCGTGATGAACTACATCTGAATGTTCAGTATCAATTCGCTCGACCAGTGTTATTGACAAGTCATTAAGCACATGATCCACCTGTTATACGTATCGGTTATCGAGGCGTTAACTTAAGGGCAGCAGGATAAAAGCAACAGTTGTGCCAGTTGGCAACAGCTATGTTTGAGCGGAGAGCAGCCTCCTTACCTAAATGCCTCTAACGCATAATCAACAAAACTGCGGAGTTTGAGTGAGCGATAACGGTCCTGGGAATAGACTAGGTGCATGGGTCTGCTGGGCAATTGATAATGGTCCAGCAGCTTGACCAACCTGCCCTGCTGCAGATCTTGCCACACGAGGACGTTAGGTAGCATAACGATCCCGATCCCACTGAGCGCGGCCTGCCGAAGCCCCTGGGCACTATTGACTATGACACGGCCACTGATATCGATGGAAACCTCGCCTTCCGGTCCGCTCAAGCACCAACGCTTTTCGGTCCATCGCCACTCCGTGCCGGCAGGATAGGCGAAGGACAAGCATTCGTGGTGGGAAAGCTCTTCCGGCCGTTCTGGGTAACCATGCCGCTGTAGATACTGAGGCGATGCACATATCGTCAGGCGATAGTCCATCAGTGGTCGGGCAATGAGCCGTGACGCATCCAGCGTGCCCAGGCGAATGGCGACATCGAAACCCTCCTCAACCAGATCGACCACTCGATCCGTTAATACCACGTCGAGCCTGATTTCTGGGTACTGGGCCAGATAGTCTGCCAAGGCAGGCATCAGGCATTCCGAGCCAAACGTGGGCGGTGCCGTGAGACGTAAGACTCCATGAGGGTTAGCCTGCGCCTGCTCAGCCAGACGCTCCGAATCGGCTACGAGACCCAGCACCTCGACGCACCGCTGATAATAGACCGACCCGAACTCTGTCAGGCTTTGCCGCCGAGTAGTCCTGCGCAAAAGACTCATGCCGAGGCGCTTCTCCAACGCGCGGAAATGGTTGCCGACCATCGTAGTGGACAATCCACACTGTTCACCTGCTGCAGTCATGCTGCCGCTTTCGACTACACGTACAAACACCGTCATGGCTTGATAAAGATCCATTTTAAAGCCTGAATTCAAAGTGATAGAACAATCATAGCGTTTATCTCATATTGCTACATAAAGATACTCAAGCCTTCTCTAATAGGAGGCTTTATGACAGCTATCTCTTCAACCTCTACCTTCGCATTTGGCCAGACGTCTGCATTTACAGGCTCATCCCTGCCCTTGATGCAGACATATAGCCCGTTGACGGTCAGCTTTGTAAGGGGCAAGGGAACGCGAGTTTGGGATCAGCAAGGAATTGAATATCTGGATGCTGTTGCGGGTATTGCGGTAACCAATATAGGTCACTCCCACCCGCGGATTACCCAAGTCATTCAGGAGCAGGCCGACCTGCTGATGCACACCTCCAATCACTACAGCATTACCTGGCAGCACGAGTTGGCCGAGCGTCTGACACAACTTACGGGTATGCAGCGCGTATTCTTTGGCAATTCGGGCTCGGAGGCCAACGAGGCCGCTTTTAAACTTGCCCGTCGGTATGCTCAGCATAAAGGCGTCTTAACACCCAAGGTGGTCGTGATGGAAAATGCATTTCATGGGCGCTCACTCGCCATGATATCCGCCAGCGACAGCCCTAGTGTTCGCAACGGCTTCGGGCCGTTGATCAATGACTTTGTCAGGATACCGTTTGGTGACTTGGACGCACTTGACGCCGTAACCCAACGGTATGGTGACCAGATTGTAGCATTGCTGATTGAGCCCATTCAGGGAGAAGCCGGCGTGATAACGCCACCCGTGGGTTACCTCACCGCGTTACGCACGCATTGCACGCGCAACGGCTGGTTGCTCATGCTGGATGAAATTCAGAGCGGCATGGGTCGTACAGGTGCCTGGTTCGCCTATCAACATGAAGGCATCCAACCCGACGTCGTTACAATCGCCAAGGCGCTTGCCAATGGCTTGCCTATTGGCGCTTGCCTGGCAGCTGGCATTGCTGCCGATCTTTTCACACCAGGAAGCCATGGCAGTACCTTTGGTGGAAATCCGCTCGTATGCCGAGTGGGATGTGCTGTGCTGGATGTTATCGAGGAAGAAGGCTTGGTCCTGCATGCGGCACAACGGGGTACACAGCTCAAGGACCGCCTCGAGAACCGCTTGAGCCACCTCCTACAGGTTCAGGCAATACGCGGCCATGGTCTCCTGCTGGGCATTCAATTGAATAAGCCCTGCCGATCATTGATGCAACGGGCGCTTGACCGGCATCGCCTGCTAATCAATGTTACGCGGGAAAATACTATTCGCCTGTTACCGCCATTGATCATCAGCGAAGCGGAAGTCGACACGCTTGCGGACGCCATACACGATCTGATTAGCCAGGAGTGGTAACCATGGATATCTGTCTTGATGGCAAGACGGTGCTGGTCACAGATGCAAGCGCTGGTATAGGGGCTGGTATTGCAAAGCTATTGGCTGCCGAGGGTGTCAACCTCGTTCTGCTTGCCAGGGATACGGAGCGGTTGCAGGCCGTTGCTTGTGAGGCGTCCATACTGGGCGCCCCTACCGTAAAGCTTCTTACAGGGGACTTGGCTGATGAAGATGCGTTGCACAGCGTGCTTGAAGCGATCGAAGGCAGCGTCATTGATATTCTGATCAATGCAGCGGGCGCCTCGCGTCCTGTCGCATTGATGGCAAGCGAAGAGGAGTGGCGCCAAGCCTTTCTGCTCAATTTCATTGCAGCCCGGCGGCTGACCCATGCCGTACTTCCTGCTATGCAGAACAGACGTTGGGGTCGGATCATTTCAATCAGCGGGTCCATGGAGCCGCGCAGCCTGAACGCGGCGAGCGCAGCCAAGGGTGCGCTGCATCTCTGGTCGAAGGGACTGTCCTGTGAGGTCGCCGTGCAAGGCATTACCGTCAACTGTATTGCGCCGGGTCGAATCCATAGCAGGCAGGTCATGACCCAGCTGCACCCTTCTGCTGAAGCCAGGGCCGACTTCGTTCAGCGTCATATTCCGGCCGGTTATTTTGGCGAGCCTGAAGACGTTGCTGCATTGATCGCGTTTCTCGCCTCACCACTGGCACGCTACATCACCGGCGCGGTTATTCCGGTAGATGGCGGTATGCATTATTTTGCACACTGACATACGAACCCTATCTGATTTTATCTCCAGAGGGTCCAGAAAGGCTTCGTTGCCTCTGCCACGCAGCCGCTCGACTCAAACCGGGATGCGAGTCAGCTACCCTAAAAGGAAAGGCGGTCGGTGCTGGACCAGACTGACCGCCAAGGTAGCACCTAGCGAGGCTGTAAACGCCAGCTATGAGACTCGAACTGAGCGGCAGGCTTAAAACGCATCACGATTGCCATCAGCACCACAATACCGAATGCCATCAGCAGCCATGCCTGGGAAAGATTGGTTGAGTGCTCTCGTATCAACCCCGCCAGGAAGGGCATACCGCTGGCAATGATGTAACCGCCCCCCTGTACGAACCCCATCAATGCGCCGGCGCCTTTGGCATCGCTGACGTGATCCATAGTCACGATCAGGGAGAGCGGAAACAGTGCGCCGATTCCGATACCGAGCAATACGGCGGCGGGAATGGCCATTGACAAGGGCGCGATCACGAGTCCTGCCAACCCCGCCAATATCAGCAGCAACATACCTAATAACGGAACACGCCGATCAGGAAAGCGACCAATGAACATTGATACGGAAAGCCCTGCTGCTACTTCCGTTAGCGTCAGTGCGCCGAGCAGATAGCCGCTGTCAGCTGCAGACCACCCCAACTGAACATAGAACGGCGGGAGCCAGGCGAGTACCAATGTATACGCACCAGTACCGATACCAAAAGCCGCCATCAGCAACCAGGCTCTACCGGCACCCAACGGGAGCCGGACGGGCGCGGTGGCGGCTGGTGCAGTTTCATGTGAGGCAGTCTGCCTCCACGCCAGCGCACCCAGGACTGCAGGAACGGACCACAGGGCAAAAGTGATTTCCCAATTACCGGTGATCTGTGTCAGCGGCGACGCTGACGCTGCAGCAAGCGCGGCCCCACCCATGATACCGGTGGTGTAAAGGCCCATCAGCATACCTACACGGGTAGGAAAGTGACGTTTGATATAAGCGGGCAGTAGCGCCTGTACCAACGCGATACCCAGCCCTGCAAGCATGGCCGTCAAGACAAGCCCGGTTGTCGAAGGCAGCAGCCAGCGTAATACACCTGCCAGCGCAATCGCCGTTACGCCAGCCATAACCCCTTTATATTCCCCCAAAAGCACCTGAAGCCATGAGCCAAACAAGGCGCCCACGCCCATTGCAAATACGGGCAATGTCGTCAGCAGACCTGCCGAAGCATTGGTAAGCCCAGTCGTATGCTGGATTTCATCGAGCAATGGTCCAATCGCAGCCAGGATGGGCCTTAGGTTAAGGCTGACCAGCATCAGGGCCAACACTACTGGCCAGGTTCTACAGGTGTGGTTCGAGGCAGTCATGCACAACTCCTTTTTGATTGTCTGGATTGACCTCTCTATAATTACCTTAATACAAAGTATCTTAACGTCAAGATATGAGGATACAACATGACTGATCGAGCCCTGCTTGCTGCTCAGCAATGGAAAACTCAACGGCCGGATATAGACCCCTTCCCTATGCAGGTCCTGGGGAGATTTGGCGAGCTTGCCCAGCTGATTACGCGGGATTACATCAACCCCTACTTTGCCCGCTATGAATTGCATCCGGGCGAGTTTGATGTATTGGCCACCCTGCGGCGCTCGGGAGAGCCATTTGCATTGACGCCAACGGCGCTTTATGAGGCGGCAATGATCTCCTCAGGTGGCATGACCAACCGCCTGGATCGTCTGGAGCGCGCCGAATTGATAGAACGGCGCAAACACCCCTCTGACCGCCGCGGTACACTGGTCGCCTTGACAGACAAAGGGCGAATGCTGATCGATGAGATGCTGGCGCCACATGTTGAAAACGAGCGCCAGGTATTGGCCGCACTGACCGCTGCAGAACAGCATCAACTGGATCAGCTCCTGGGCAAGCTGATCGCAGGCCTTTCGAAGGGTGTGTAATACAGAAGGTCATTAAATAAAAAGAAAACTGTCTATGCCGCTTCGCTTTTCTCTCGGCTACAGTCATGTCACGTCACATGCTGTGACCTGCGTCGCTCGGACGGTTCCGGGCGCTTACGTCTATCGAGGAAAACATGGCTGACTCCAGCTCCATGCGTCGCTTCACGCGTATTGATCGTCTCCCCCCTTACGTTTTCAACATTACCGCTGAACTCAAGCTGGCCGCTCGCCGTCGTGGCGAGGACATCATCGACCTGAGCATGGGTAATCCGGACGGCGCCACACCGCCTCACATTGTGGAAAAGCTGTGCCAGGTCGCCCAGCGTGAAGACACTCACGGCTACTCCAGCTCTAAAGGCATCCCTCGCCTGCGCCGCGCCATCTCGCGCTGGTATCAGGATCGTTATTCAGTCGAAATTGATCCGGAGTCCGAAGCCATCGTCACGATTGGGTCAAAGGAAGGTCTCGCCCATCTTATGCTGGCAACCCTGGACGCCGGCGACACGGTACTGGTACCCAACCCCAGCTATCCGATTCATATCTATGGTGCTGTTATTGCAGGTGCCCAGGTACGCTCCGTACCGCTGGTACCGGGTATGGATTTTTTTGCCGAGCTTGAGCGGGCTATTCGCGAAAGTATTCCCAAGCCAAAGATGATGATCCTGGGGTTTCCATCCAATCCCACGGCTCAATGCGTTGAGCTTGAGTTTTTCGAACGCGTCATCGCCCTGGCCAAGCAATACAACGTTCTGGTCGTTCACGACCTCGCCTATGCCGACATCGTGTTCGACGGCTGGAAGGCACCGTCCATCATGCAAGTACCGGGTGCCAAGGACATCGCCGTCGAGTTCTTCACTCTGTCCAAAAGCTACAACATGGCCGGCTGGCGAATCGGCTTCATGGTAGGCAACCTCGAGTTGGTCAACGCGCTCGCGCGTATCAAGAGCTACCATGATTACGGGACATTTACGCCATTACAGGTAGCTGCGATTGCGGCATTGGAAGGCGATCAGCAATGCGTTCGTGACATTGCTACGCAGTATCAGCAACGTCGGGATGTGCTGGTGAAAGGTCTCCATGAAGCGGGCTGGATGGTTGAGAACCCAAAGGCATCGATGTATGTCTGGGCCAAAACCCCTGAAGCCTATGCGCACCTGGGCTCGCTTGAATTTGCCAAGAAGCTGCTGGCGGATGCCAAGGTATCGGTCTCACCCGGGATTGGATTTGGAGACTACGGGGACGACCATGTCCGCTTCGCGTTGATCGAAAACCAGGACCGTATTCGTCAGGCCGTGCGGGGTATCAAGGCCATGTTCCGGGCCGACGGCATCCTTGCCAAACCCGCGGCTCAAAAGGCTGTAAGGCTGTAAGGCTGTAAGGCTGTAAGGCTGAACAAAGGCTAAGGCGGACTGCCTTAGCCTTCTTCTCGACTAACGTGAATGCTTAAGTGCACGCTCCTGGGCATGACGCTCCTGCGCCAGCTCAATCAGCCGGGTGATCAAATCCTGATAAGACAGCCCGCTAGCTTCCCAGAGCTTGGGATACATGCTGATATTGGTAAAGCCCGGGAGTGTATTAACTTCATTGATCAAGACCTCGCCACTGGCTGTCAGAAACACATCGACCCTTGCCAATCCCGAACATCCCAGCACCTTGAATGCGTCCAACGCCAGTGAGCGTATGCGCTCGCTGATCGCAGACGGCAGATCCGCCGGGACATTGACCTCAGCCGCTGCATCATCGATATATTTGGTGTCGTATGAGTAGAAACCACTGTGCACAACGATTTCTCCGCACGCACTGGCGACCGGCTCCTCGTTTCCGAGAACTGCACACTCGATTTCACGGCCCTTGACGGCCTGCTCCACCAACACCTTGGTATCGTAGGCAAATGCCTGAGCCATCGCATCAAGGTATTCGGCTTCCGTTTCCGCCTTGCTGACACCTACGGACGAACCTTGATTGGCAGGTTTGACGAACACCGGCGTCCCCAACGCTGCGGTGACCTCACTGAATGAAGTGCGGGCAGCGGTCAGGCGGCTGAACGTTAGGAAAGGAGTAACCGGTAATCCCGCATCACGCAGTAGCCGCTTGGTAACATCCTTATCCATGCAGACAGCAGACCCCAGCACGCCAGACCCCACGAAAGGCAAATCGGCCATGCGGAGAAGCCCTTGAAGAGAACCGTCTTCGCCCAAGGGGCCGTGCACAATCGGGAAAATGACATCAATTTGCCCCAGCGCCTGGGCAGAAGAGGTTTCAATCAGTTGCTGCTCACGCTGTCCTGGCACAAGGGCCAAGGCTCGATTGGACCGATTGAGTGCAATGAGCGCGGGGTTCTCAGCGTGAAGCAAATAATCGGACGCATCATTGAGATGCCATCGGCCTTCCTTGTCGATTCCGATAAGAATGACCTCGAATTTCGCCTTGTCGATGGCGTCGACAATATTTTTGGCGGATTGTAATGAAACCTCATGCTCCGAAGAGCGACCGCCAAAGATGACCCCTACTCGCGTCTTGCTCACGACCCTGCTCCTCAAGCGTTATACGCAGCCATAGGATACAGGGCAGAAGCGATTTGAAAATCGGGGCTATTGAATTATCGATTAGAAAACTGATTACGCGAACCAGAATCGCCCAGCCTGAATAAAACACAGTTGTCAGGCACTAACGCCCTGATGCTGCCATTCGGCTTCAAGCTGAGCCTCCAGCAAACTCAAGGTATTATAGGCTTCCGAGTAATCCAGAAAAGTTTTCTGGACGAGCAGGCGGGCCTGGTCTACCTTTATCTGGTACTGACGAATTTCCTTCTGCAGCTCTACGAGCCGTCTCGCCTTATCTCTTTCCGCCACGCCATCACCCTCCATGAGACCTGAAAAGAGGCGGGCTATTATGTGCTGCAGATCACATTACGAAAATACCGTCTATCTATCCTTTTAGACCGTTCAGCGGCTTTATCATTGACTAATATCAAAATGATATCTAGCGATATGGCTATGATCTTTTACCTCTTCTAAGATAAAAACAGACATGCCAATCCTGGGTCTTTGTTCTTGATGATCGGAGACATACTGGTAAGCCGTCATGCTTCCTTCATCGCGCATTCATCATTTCTTAACATTCGATACGTAACATTTATATCGACCGCTTTAGTTTCCCCACGGTTACCCGTTCTAAGGCGGTCATTTATTCTCTTCGCCTGATTTAACTCAGCATCTAATTTCTTTACTCAATCACCCTTCCCGCCTGTATTCCCGGCTCTGCCCAATGGCTGCACTTGCTGGTGTGACCGATGCCTGGGTTGAAGCTATTGCATGGATCGAGCTTGCGGTAGAACGCTTTTAGGCCCGGCTTGGCATGGTAGAGATGGCCCACGTTGTGTTCTGCCGGATACTCTGCACCACGCTGATCCAGTAAGTCCCACATGCGATGCTCAATCGCCAGACAGTCATTACCTTTCTTGACGATGTAATCCTGATGGAAAACATGGCAGAAGAAATGACCGTAGTACAGCTTATGAACAAGCTTGCCATCGAGGTCAGCGGGAAGCGTTTCGAACCACTCCCGGTCATTGCGTCTCAATGCGATGTCCAGCGCCACGATGTCTTCCACCTCCTTAGGGTGAACGTCCCGATAACGTATCGCTGCGCTGGCAGCGGCAAAGCGATGCAGGAACGCCTTGCGCCCTTCCTCAGCGGTACACCTGAAATAGGCACCACGGGCTTGACCGAAAAAGCTGTCTAGGTAACGCTGCGTCTCATCGATCAAAGGGCCCGCGACCTTGAGTATCAAATGATGCTCATACTGATCCCGATACGCTTTCATTCGCTTGGGCAGATGGCTTGGGAACAACCGGCTCAGTGCCTGCAGAACCCGGTCACCGAGGTGCGATGGTAGAAAGCTGAAACGGTTGAATACCTCATCGAAACGGCTCTTGAGCGAGAACAACTTGGGCAGCCGTTCGGTGCCTAGGCGGTCGATGATGAGAAAAGTGTCTTTGCCGTAGGCTTCTGCGACATCGAAGGCATCCCGATGCATGTACTCACCGGCAATGGGTAATTGCGGAAAGTTGGCGAGCATATGCCGCCGGATTTCCGTAAGGTCGGCGGTATCGTTAGTGCCGATATAGAAAACCGCGGTATCTTTCTCGATGGGAAAGGTATCCAGCCGAACCGCAAAAACAGCCAGCTTTCCTGCGCTGCCAGAAGCCTCGTACAAGCGGCTCGTGTCGGCGTTGAAGCGCGCCGGGGTATCGGCATCCACCTCCCGCACATGGCTGGTGTAGCCCTTGTCAGAACCGGCCCCTGCGTCACGTTCGATGTCGGCTTCACTGTACTGGTGATTATCCAGCCGCGTCAGGATTTCCTCCGGCGTACTGCCTAGCGCAACACCAAGGTGATTGACCAGATGAAGCTCACCACGTTCATCCAGACGTGCATAAAGCGCCATCTGGGTATACGCCGGGCCGCGCTGGATGAGCGAACCGCCTGAATTATTACAGACACCACCCAGCACGGACGCACCGATGCAAGAGGAGCCAATCACCGAATGAGGCTCCCGGCCGTGAACTTTCAGCTCTCGCTCCAGCTGATCAAGGGTGGACCCAGGAAAACAGATCACCTGGTCTCCATTCATGATCAGCTGGATCTTCTTCATGCGCATGGTATTGATGAGCACAATGTCACGGTCGTAATCGTTGCCGTCGGGCGTTGATCCGCCTGTAAGCCCTGTATTGGCCGCCTGCATGATGATAATCGTATTGGCTTTCACACACGCCTTGACCACCTCCCACTGTTCCAGAAGCGAACCTGGCTGAACGACGGCAATCGCATCACCCGTACCAAAGCGATACCCGCTGCGAAATCGCTTTGTGCGAGAGGGGTCGGTCAATACGTGCTGAGGGCCGACCACCCCTTTCAAATGGTGAATAAGCGCTTCCCTGTCACGGGCAATGGCGTCGTCTACAGCAAGAGCGACGGGCGATGACGCGTGCATAAGAACTCCAAAGGCAGTAGCTAAAGATTGGCTTCTTCCATGGTAGACCTGGCCTACCCGCGCTTCCACCTACTCGCGGCGAAGGTCTAATTCCAGTAGAAACTGCCGTTATCCACCAGAGAAGAAGAAATAATCTGGTAATTGTCAGGCTTTGCGATTTGAAGTCGAGATCTTCAAGAAAACGTTAATTACAGGTTTGAGCGGGTATAAGGCCACTTGGGAAGAAAAATATCTAGAGTCGCTACAAAACCTGACTTTTAGTCAGGCCTGTGCAGGCAAACGCAGGCTTGATATCTATTAACTCTGCTATTCCCAATCCCTAGCATCGTCTGTCTGCGCTCATTAGAGAGGTTTTGTTAACCGCTCTTACTCAGGACTCGGTCTTGGCAGGGTCATCAACGGCCAGAATGGCATGGATCATGGCAAGATGACTTAAACCTTGAGGGAAGTTGCCCAGTGCTTCGCCGGTCTGGGGGTCCATCATCTCAGTCATCAACCCCACCCCGTTGGTTGATACCTTCAGCACGTCCTCCATCAATGCCTTGGCGCGCTCGTTGTCACCCAGCACAGCATAAGCTTCAACCAGCCAGAACGAACAGGCCAGAAACGCGCCCTCTTCTTTCTCCGCACCGCTATAGCGATACACCAGCGGGCCGCGCGCCAGTTCACGATGGATTGCTTCACACGTGGTGATCAACCGCTGCTTGCTCTCAAAGCCGAAGCGAATAGCAAGCAAGAGACCGGCGTCCAGCTTGTCAGTACCGGCATAGAAGGTGTAAGCCTGCTTGGCCTCGGACCAGCAATGTTCATCAATCCAGTCACGGACACGGTCACGCTCACGCTCCCAGCGCTTTTGCATCGTATCGGGAATGTGACCCTTTTCTGCCAACTTGACTGCTCGATCCAAGGCAAACCAGCAGCCTAACTTGGACATGGTGTAATGCTGCTCTTCTTCCAGCTCCCACATCCCGGCGTCCTTGCAACGCCATTGATCAGCGCAGAGATTGGCCAGCTCGACCAGCATTCCGGCGGTATTAAAATCCAGGATATGACCGCCCTCCATATACATGAGGATGGTTACTAAAAGATCGCCATACAGGCTCAGCTGGCATTGATAACTTGCTCGGTTGCCTACTCGAACAGGGCTGGACTTTCGATAGCCCGGCACATTGATCACCCGCTCTTCCGGCGCCTTATCGCCCTCTAGAGTAAAGCAGGTATGTAGACGGTGGCCGTGCCGACGGATGACGTTCTGCAACCACGCCAGCGCAGCCTGTGCTTCTGCCATAGCACCAATGCGCAGGAATGCTTTGATGGTAAACACCGCATCTCGTACCCATGCATAGCGGTACTCGTAATTCTTGTCGCCTCCCAATCTTTCAGGCAGCCCACATGTAGGTGCCGCCACGATAGCGCCACTTGGCGAATACAAGAGAAGTTTTAGCGCGAGAGCCGAACGAATGACTGCTTCCTTGAACACCCCCTGGTATTGCAGACCTTCAGCCCATTCCCGCCACGCCATGTCACTGCGATCAATACGCTTGTCGACTTCCTCAAGTGTTGGCACAGCCAACGGCTCATTCTCGGCCGCCATCAGCGCCAATACGGTACGGTCCCCTTGTTTCAACGTAACGCGTGCACGCACCAGCCGGTCGGTACATTCATCAATCACCACCTCATCGCCGTAGCACAGCATGGCCATCAGACCATCGATATGCATCACTTCACCGTTCGGTGTCTGGCGAATCCACGGTGAGATGGTCTGGCCTCGCGTACCAGGCACTAACTCGATACTAAGCGTTACCTCACCCTGTACGCCCTCAATACGTCGCCCTAGCTCGGACCAGGGCAACCGGCCAGCAGATCCACTGTTAAGCGACTCGGTCAGGCGGACCTGACCCGAGTCGGTTTCAAACAACGTCTCCAGTACATTGCTGCTTTGCAGATAGGCACGTCGGGCTGTGTAAGGTTGGACAGGGGTAATCGAAAAATAACCACCGCTGGGCGCATCCAGCAGACGATCAAACAGAGGGGGTGAGTCCATATTGGGGGCACACCACCAATCGATGGAGCCGTCAGCCGCGACCAGGGCGACCGAGCGGCCATCACTTAACGCAGCATAATTTTCCAGGGGCGCGTACCCCTCAATGCGGTGCGTCTCGAACGTCTGCATGATGCGATCCGTCAGGCCATGCCGCCGGTTGCGCCGTATACTTCACCCGTCACATAGCTGGACTCCTGAGAAGCCAGAATGACGTAAATCGGAGCCAGCTCTGCCGGTTGGCCAGGCCGCTTGAAGACAGTCTCGCTGCCAAACGACGGAATCTTCTCTTGAGGCTGGCCGCCGCTGGGCTGAAGTGGAGTCCAGAAGGGTCCAGGAGCTACCGCATTGACGCGGATACCCTTGGAAATGACCTGTTTGGCCAATGCCTTGGTAAAGGCAGTGATCGCCGCTTTAGTAGGCGCGTAATCCAGTAGGGTTTCCGACGGTTGCACGGCCTGAATGGACGTGGTGTTGATAATAGCGGCACCGGCCGGCATATGCGGAATTGCCGCCTTGCATAGCCAGAACAGCGCATACACGTTGGTCTTGTAAGTGGCGTCGAATTGATCAGTGGTCAAATTGGCGATGTCTTCAACGGCTGTCTGCTTACCTGCCACGTTGACCAGAATATCCAGTCCACCTAGTACATCCTTGGCTTTGCCAATCAATTCATTGCAAAAGGCCTCGCTTTTCAGGTCGCCCGGAACGCAAACCGCTTTACGACCTTCCGCTTCGATCAGTTGTACAACTTCTTTCGCATCCGCCTCTTCTTCAGGCAAATAATTCAGCACGATGTCGGCTCCCTCGCGCGCATAAGCGATCGCCGTTGCTCGTCCGATACCCGAGTCCGCGCCGGTAATAAGCGCCTTGCGGCCCGCAAGACGTCCAAATCCCTTGTAACTGGTTTCACCGTGGTCAGGGCGTGGCTGCATGTCCTGAGCGAGACCGGGCGGATTTTGCGGCTGCTTCGGAAATTCTGGCTGGGGATATTGGGTCAGGGGATTCTGCATGGTGTACTGGTTATCAGTAGGCATAAAATAGTCCTCTCGTCAGTGACGCCGCGATGAAAAGATGAAGGCGGCTTGGATAAAAACAGCGGACGTGTCCAAGTGCTGTCTAAAAATGGGAAAGCCTGACTGAGGAGATGGTTCCGTCCGATTTTGGATCGAACTTAATGCATTAAGTGCTTGACGATCCTAAGTGGACGTAATGTGACGAGAGAGATATGAAATAAAAAGCGGTCTGAAGCTTTAAAATCGTCCCGCAAAAGATATTTAGAAAAATTCACCAGCCTTTAGCTGGCTCGTCCACAGGATGGGTTTGCTACAGCATATTCATACCAGTAATCGAGACTACATAAAATTACTCTCAACTCATTACGCGCTCCTGCTGACTGCGCCCAAAGGAACCGTAACAGACTCCATCTTGGTCTAGCCCTTTGTGCTGTAATAGCGCTCGGGCTAACCTCTCGCCAGTTTCCTATCATCATTCCTGACGCTCTTGGAAAATACCCAGGCGATGCGCTTTGGGCGCTCATGATCCTTACAGGTCTGGCTTTGATCGCGCGCCGCGCCAATGCTGTATGCCTGGCGGTAACAGCGTTTGGTATTTCATGTGCCGTGGAGGCAACGCAGCTTTACCAGGCGCCCTGGATCAATGCGATTCGCCACCATCCGCTAGGCCATATTGCCTTGGGCACTACGTTTTCCTGGATGGATATCGTTGCTTACGGTATCGGCATATTGGCGGGCGTTTTGATCGATGGCCTGGCCAGACTCACAGTAAAGGCTAGCCACTCACTCAAAGCAGACGCCTGAAATGATTCTGGCGCAGCAAGCGCTTACTGTCCTTTGTTCTGGAAGGTCGCAAGATAGGCAAGCAGGTCGGCAATCTGCTGCTCATTACTCATTCCCCAGAAACGCATCTTTGTGCCGGGTACGACCTTGTCCGGATCCTTTAAGTAGGCAGCGAGGGTTTCCTCATTCCAGACAATTCCTGACGCTTTCATGGCCTCGGAATAGTTGAAGTCTTCAGTAGTCCCTGCCTTGCGTCCGAAAATAGCGTTGAGTTCGGGGCCGAACGAGCCCCTGGCATAGGTCCCCACCTTATGACAGTTACCACACCAGGACGTAAAATACTTTTTCCCTGCTGTTGCGTCACCGGCACCATAGGCGACTCCGTGCACCAGCAAGGCCAACGTCATTAACACCCAGTTTCGCATGTCTTCTCCCGAATACGATTAGCGACGCCTGACGATCATTATGCCTATGTAATACAGCCACGTTCATTGATATGAAACGTAATGACCAACCATGGCCAGAAGTCAAGGCCTGCACTCTCCTACTTTGCATAACGTCATCGCTCAGCTGGCAAGTGCTCCTGCTTGTCAGCGCTTCAGGACCAATGGCTTTGCCAGCCTGTTGAAGGTGGTCTATAGGTTCCTCTCTCGGTCTTGTGACTGACTGAGCCCTAATGGACACACAAGGAAAGTTATCATGTTCAAGCTCACCCCCCTGGCGCTTATGTCCTTGCCTCGTTCAGCAGCCTTGTCGTAGCTGAAAACAACCGCGCCACACAAACGCAGAGTGGATTCGACAATGAGGCTTCCCTGGAGCAGCGTGGCGACGGTAATAACGCGACACAGGAGCAGCTGTTAGCAGACCACCAGAGCTCAACCGTTATACAAACGGGCAATAACAATGACGCCGACGTACTGTAACAAGCCTCTGGCCATAAAATGACGCTTGACCAGACGGGTAATGGCAATAGCGCTGCTGTCCATCAAGCTACCGCCGGGAGTGGAAGCGAGGCTTCGATCCTGCAGGTTGGCGATACCAATATTGTCATTGTAAACCAGCAGGGCGGTGACTCTGGTTACGACGCCACCTTATACCAGGAGGGCAACAACAATACTCACACGATCGAGCAAGCAGGCGATGGGCGCGCCACGTTGACAGCCAATACCCTGGGTAACGGCAACACGATTAATGCATTACAACGAACGGGTGTATCGGCCAGCCTTACTCAGCTAGGTGAAAATAATCAGATCACACTTGAGCAGAGCGGTTATAGCAATAACAGAGAGGGAGACAACGCTTCTGTAGTGCAAAATGGCGATGCGAATGTACTTACTTTGAATCAACTGGGTTACAACCCAGGTAAAACCGCCACGCTGTCTCAGGAAGGCAACAATAACCTGTACACGATCGATCAAATCGACGATGGCGTAACAACATTGGTGGCGAATACCCTGGGTAACGGAAATACCATTACAGCGCTTCAGGAAAAAGGCAAATCAGCCACGCTTTCCCAACAAGGCGATAACAATCAGATCGCACTGGCCCAACGTGGCGGCCCGATGGAAGCTGATGTAAGTGTTGTGCAAAACGGCAACGAAAACAGCGCAACAGTTGAGCAGTCGACAGGGAGTCGTTATGGCGCTTATTCCACCCGTCTGGCTCAAGAGGGGGATGCCAACACTGCTTCCCTCACTCAAGGAGGCGGCCTAAACGTGATAGACGTCGCCCAGGACGGTAACGGAAACGAGCTGACCGTCGACCAGGACACAATAGCCGGGACCCTCATTGGTCGATCTACCGGCGCCAGCAATTTTGCAGACATCAGCCAGGAAACATCCATTACCACGCTGTATTTTACACAGGAAGGAGACGCCAATCAGCTCACTGTCGATCAGGCCGGCATCAATAGCCAGGCACGTGTCGACCAGTTTGGTACTGCCAATGAAGTCTTTATCTCCCAACGCGGACCTACAGTGTTATTTACCGGGCCGGCTAATTCAGCAACGGTCATGTAGAGCGGAGCAGGTAACACCGCTACGCTTTATCAACAATGAGCGGTGCGGGTCTTGATAAAGCAATAAGCAGGGTGGCCTGTTCGGTATCGCTCCTAGCTCAGCGTTCTTGACTCTTGGGACCTGGTTGGACTGACTGGCTTATTTCCAGTCAGTCCAAATCAACTCATGCCGTTGCGGCTGTCTTCTGATCTGCAAGGTAAGTCCCCACCGGTGGCCGCTGGCTGAAGTAGGTGTGTACCCCATGGAATATACGATCAGCGACTACTTGCTGGTGACGGGGATTGAGCAACCGTTTGCTGTCCTGAGCATTGCTCATGAACCCCGTTTCTACCAGAATCGACGGGATGTCAGGTGACTTGAGTACAGCAAAACCAGCTTGCTGGACCTGCTTCTGATGTATCTTCGCAACGGTACCCAGACTCGTTAGTACGCTGTGTCCCAGATCCAGGCTCGAAGCAATGGTAGTGCTCATGGACATGTCCAGAATAACGTTGGCGAGGTCTGGATCCTTGTCTTGCAGAGGCAGGCTATTGGTTCCAACAAGATCGGCATCGTTCTCCCGCTTCGCCATCCAGCGAGCCATAGCAGACGTCGCACCGCTGCTGGAAAGCGCAAAGACAGAAGCCCCACGGGCACGGCGGCTGGGTGCTGCATCGGCATGGACCGAGATAAACATGTCGGCGTCATACTGGTGAGCGATGTCCACGCGCTTGCGCAGTGGAACGAAAATATCCTCGGTCCGTACCAGCTTGGCCTTGTAGCCTTTCTCCTTGTTGATCCGCTTGGCTAGATTATGAGCAATCGCCAGGGCGACCTTTTTTTCATAGGCACCTTTAGCACTGATGCATCCAGGGTCCTTGCCACCATGACCAGCATCTACGACAACCACCAGATCACGGCCGGGACTCTTCTTGGCGCGAGGTGTCGATGCCGCATGCGCCACCTGTGTGTTTGCAGGCCCCATTGGGCGAAGGTCAAACACCAGTCGATCACCAAAGGAGCCGGACGGGCCAAGTACCAGGCTGTCGAGTTTTACTGGCTGCTTCAATTCGAGGACGATACGACTGCCTGTCGTACCATGGGCTCCACCCCGAATCGTTTTGATTGCTGAGCCGGTAACATCCAATTTTGAAACATTGGTGGCTAACGTCGTGTTAGGTAAGTCGATGACCAATCGATGAGGTGAGTCGAGCGTGAACGTGCGATAGTGGCTCGGGCCATTGAGATCCAGTACCAGGCGAAAGCGACCAGCGGTCCGTGAGCTCCTTATGGAGCGGACCTCGCTTGAAGCAGCAAAGGCATTAGGGAAGGCTGGCAGCGTCAGCCCTGCCAGGATGAAGTTTAGAAGGTGACGACGGTTCATAACTACAACACATTTCGGCGAAACAATTTGTAACAATATAACATATCGAACTAGCAGGCCAAGGCTATGGTGGGCACAATGCGCTATATTCCTGATTTATCGATCCTGTCACTTACTGGAAGGCCCACCTTCTACACTCACGTGGCAGCATCGAAACGCCAGGCGCTCTAGAGTGGGGTTGTTATGAAGGGAATAGTCTGCGTAAACCATTCTGCCGCGCGTAACGTTCCGAATGGATAGTTATATGCCCACAGTTAGATGTACGTATCTCTTAAGTTGAGACGTTAGCTAATCTCATCTTCATCAATCACACACTAGTGACTCTAAATGGCAACTAACTGAGAGGTATTCCAGCGGGGTCGTTTCTGATCTGGGCTGTAACACTGTGGAGTACCGCCCTATTCTGCTCATCTGCCTTATACGGTTACCAACGCAACGATTAGGTGGATGGCAAGGTACTTTTAGATGATCTCTGCTCGCACGGCTAACGACTGATCTTCAGTCCAGAACCGCGTTATACATCCCTTATGGAGGCATGTTGAAAACCGTCGCTTAGTACGCGGCTCGTCACTACATCAACGCAAGGCCAAGACTTGCCATAGCGCTGCACCCATGGAGCTGACAAACCAGACGCGCTTAGTCACCGCCTGGTTTGTTCGTTATGGATATCACCCAATCGCCTTATCAATCCAAAGAACGCTAAACATTCCTATGGGCTGGAAACTCTTTTCCAGCCCATAGAGATGCGTTACAAGCTCCACCTCAAACTGAACATGACGTTACGCGGGTCACCATAGACACCTGTACCGCTGGAGTTAGGTATGCCTTGCCAGTACTTTTCATCAAACACATTGTTCAGGTTTACCTGACTATCCCAATGTTCATTGAATTGATAGCCCGCCATAAGCCCGACCACAGCATATGAATCCTGAACGGCGCGACCGGTACCAACACGGTTATAGGTTTTGCTCTGGGCAAGCACATCTGCACCAATGCGCCAGTCGCTCAGCGCTCCGGTCAAGCGATAAGTAGTAGCAGCTTTGAACAAGTGCTTGGGTTGCTCAGGGGCAAACAAGGTACCCTTATTATAGGTTTGATCTTTCACGTATTGGCTGAGCACCAAGGTGTAGGAGGCCGAGATGTCCCAGTTGGGCGTCAAGGCACCTGACAGCTCGGTATCGATACCACGACTGCGCACCTCCCCTGCCGCTTCATAGCAGGTGCGGTTCTGGTTTCGGCAAAGCGTGGGCTGATCTGGTACTGCGTATGCCCGGTTCTGCTGGGTCATATCGAACACCGCGATGGAGGCGTTCAGATTACCCTCCATGTACTCGCCCTTCAGGCCGATCTCGTAGCTCTCCCCTGTCATGGGCTCAAGCGTGGACCCACCCAAGTCCTGCTCGGTCTGCGGCTTGAAAATCTCGGTGTAGCTGGCATAGACCGAGTAGGTGTCATTCAGGTCATAGATAACCCCCGCATAAGGCGTCACCTCTCGGGTTACCGTGTAATCCCCGGTATCGCTCGCACGGTTATCGTAGTCGTACCACGTCACGCGGCTACCCAGGATAACGTGCAGCGGATCAATGGGATTAAACCGGGCGACACCGTAAACAGCTTTTTCCGTTGCCGTATTTTTGCTCGAATAGGGAAGCCGGTCGCTCAGGCTGGGCTTAGCAATGACACCGGGATCAAAGTTGTAGATATCAACCGGCGTTGCTGTCGGCCAGTATCCTCCTTTTTGATCAAACCGCTCTTGCCGGCGGCTGGCGCCCAATGCCAGTTCATGCTCGCGTCCAAACAACGTGAACGGGCCGGATACGGTTGCGTCCAGGTTAGTCTGTACGTCCTTGCTGTGGTATTGACCGGAAGACTGCGTATAGGCATTACCCACCGGGGGATTAAGGTAACTGGAGAAGGTATTCGATTCCGCCCAGATTCGAGCAGCTGCCAGCCTGGCGCTCCAGCCGTTGTCGAAACGGTGGGTGACATCGGTGAAGGCGGTAATGTTATCCCGATCCCAATATGCCCAGTCATTACTGAGAAAGGTCGACCGCGACAGGTGCAGATTTTCCCCATTAGGCCCGGCGGGCAGGCTTCCCCAGTCCGATACGGCATCGTCGCGCTGTTTTGAGGCTCCCAGAGTCCAGGTGGTGGCGTCGCTGAGATCGGCTTCGAGGATGCCATAAAAGGTCTGCCGCTGCTTTTCTCGCTCATCAACAAAGCTGCCATCGTCTTCATAGGCTGCTACCACGCGCCCGCGCAACGTACCGCTTTCGTTCAGCTTGTTGGATGCGTCCAGCTGGGTACGGTAACGGTCCCAGCTGCCAGCGCTGGTGGTGATACTGACTTGCGGAGTAGCGGTGGGACGCTTACGCACCAGATTCAATGTCGCTGAAGGGCTGCCAGCGCCAGTCATCAGGCCTGTAGCACCGCGCACGACTTCCACGCGGTCATAGATGGCAAGATCAGCGTTGCTGATGGTATCGAGCGTAAACGTGCTAATGCTGGTGGGCAAGCCATCGTACATCAGGTTGTCGATGGTGAATCCACGCGCGAGAAACTGCTGGCGGTCTCCACCGAGTTTACGCAGTTGTATGCCGGGTGCGTATTTGACGATGTCATTGAGTTCATTAAGGGCCTGGTCGTCGATACGCTGGCGCGTCATTACACTTACCGATTGAGGCGTCTCGCGTATCGACAGAGGCAACTTGGTAGACGTACTCATGCTACCTGTCGTGTAGGAGCCGGACCCTTCTGTTGCAGCTATATCGCTGGTAATACTGCCTGAGCCCTCCGCTACTACCTGAGTGATACCCAGCTGCGCCACTTCCTCACCCGCAGCTGATCCTGCCTCGGCGATAGTCAGCACGTTACCCTGAACACTGCCTACCAAATCACTCCCGGCCAACAGCGCCTGTAGTGCCACTGCAGGCTCCATCTGGCCCCGTACGGCAGGCGCTGTCTTGCCGGCCACTGCTGCCGAAGTATAGGAAACCTGAAGACCACTGGCCTGGCCCAGTTGTCTCAACGCATTTGCCAAGGGCTGGGACGCAAGATCAATTCTGATCGGGGCGGCAAGTACTGTACCGGTAGTTAACAGCGAAACGGTGAACACCAACAGCCGCAGAGGAAACGCTTTCATTATTCAGAAGTCCTTGAAAAGTGCGAGCACCGCTATACCAGGCCGAACGATGTCGATCTGGGACGTTTTGTACATATGAAAAACGGCGTACAGGCAAAACTGGCAAGATGCTATAAAAGTGACCTGTCAATGTAAATGATAAATATTAACAATTAATAATCATTACAGACATATGACGGATGCCATGGTGACTTCATGTTGTCCCTGTAGTGGAAAAACGCTTGAAAAATTGCTAATCGACATTGGATCAATGTCATGATGACCAATGCAAAACGGCATGAATGCGTATGGATTGAAGTAACGGAAGGATTATTCTGGCCGCAGGCGGGCAAGTTGCCGGTTATATCTGCTGGTGCGAGATTGGCTTGTAAATCTTTACAGCCCTACGGCTCTCCAATCAGATAATGGAACGGCAGTTGGACCCTAACGATGCCACAACAACGCCGGTTTGAGATAAATGCCAAGCGCCTGTCGACGCAACGCCTGACCTTGTCTTTGTTTCGCTCGTTGTCTCTGCCCTGACAATTATGGAATGTTGGCAGGTATGGACAGGCTACAACGAAGCGCTTGAGCAAGCCGAAGCCAATACATTCAACCTGACTCGCTCGATTGCGCAGCATGCAGAAGACAGTATCAAAGAAGTCGATACTCTGATTATAGGTGCCTCTGCTTTGTTTCAGTAGCTTAGAACACAATAGACGAGATCTAGCCTCAAGAAAGAAAGGCTACCTAGTAAGCCGCTCTGCATCGCTAAAATTAGAGACTTTCAGCGCTTGCTGAGCGCCAGGCGGGCGGCAAAGAGGAGGAAAACGCCCCCAGTGAGTCGGTCCATCCACTGGATCACTTTTTCACGACGTAAAATCTGGGCCAATGGGCGAGTCGCACCGATCAACGCCATGGACCAGATGAATCCAATCACCACGTGAATGCTTACCAGGCCAAAGGTCCAGAGGATCAAGGAGTGTCCCTGAGGAATGAATTGAGGCAGGAAGGAGACGTAGAAAATTCCAACTTTGGGATTCAATACGTTGCCCAGCATCCCTTTGAGAAACCAGTTCGTGTTCTGCACGCGGGTAGTGTCGTCGGCGACCATTGAGTTGCGGGGCCGCACCATCATGTTCAAGCCCAGCCAGCACAGGTAGGCAGCGCCACAATACTTGAGCACATCATAAGCCAGCTCGGATACGGCAATTAAAGCCCCAAGGCCAAAGGCAACGGCGGTGCCCCAGATCAAACACCCCGCATTGATGCCCAGTGCCGCCCGGATGGCCTGCGCTCTTCCCTCAACAGCCGCTGTGCGTAACACCAGGGCAGTATCAAGCCCTGGCGTTAATGTAAGTAAGGTAGCAGCCAAGGTAAACGCAACGACGTTATCAATGATGGGCATGGCTCAAAGAACGGTAGAGATGAAAACCAAACCTTAGCGCGTTTTAGCGTAACCCGACCATACCGCACGTGGAGTAATTCCTTTCCGGGAGCGCAACACTCTGTCATTACGGTGTGTAGCGCCCCTGCCTGACTAACCGATCCTCAAAGGCAAAATCCTGCCTCATAGGTGCCACGCCCATAGATTGATCAAGGCTTTTGCAAATAGCCGGGCAGCGCTTCCAGCCGCCTCATCCACCGTGCAACATGACTATAAGGTTCTAGATCCACATCGCCTTCTGGCGCCAGCACGACGTAAGGATAGACCGCGCAATCTGCGATGGTTGGGCGGCCCATTGCAAGCCAGTCGTTGTGCTCCAGATGCTTGTCGAGTAGCGAGAGCGTTACCACCGCTTTCTCAAGCGCCTGCGATTTATCCAGGTCGTAGCCAAATTTCTGCACCAGCCGTGCAGCACATACGCTGTGCTGCACTTCATTGGCAGCAAACGAGAGCCACTGAACGATCTCGGCTTGGCCTTGCGGATGCGCTGGCCACCATGCCAAACCACCATATACACCCGCCAGATAGACCAGAATGGCCTGCGAGTCTCTGACGACCTGCTTGCCGTCTTCCAGGATAGGTAACTGGCCCAACGGATTCAGCTCCGACAGCGGCGGCTGCTTGTGTGCTCCGCTTAGAAAATCCACTGGCACACGTTCAAGCTCGATATTGGCCAATGACGCAAAAAGCCTCACCTTGTAGCAGTTTCCGGAAGCCTCCAGATCATACAGTTTCATCATGCATCCCCTTCAACAAGCTGATTGAACTCGAGAACGTTGCCATCAGGATCGCGGATAAACAGCGCGACGCGTCTAGGACCAATAGGATGCGGCCCTTCCGTAATCATGATCCCCTGCTCGTTCAACCACCTCTGGAGTGCCTCAAGGTCATCCACAATAAAGGCAGGATGAGTCATACCCGGCAGCTTTATCGGTTCATCCAGTAAAACATTGTGAGCATGGGGTATACGGGTCCCGTTAAAGATCAGGTTTATACGAACCCCATCAGGGCTGAGCATCTCATTGGCCTCATACCGAGGAAAATGTTCGCTCTCCATAAATCCGAGGGCCTGATAAAACGATATCGCTCGGTTTTTATCACTGACACGAATCCCGATGTGGTCGTATGAGAGAATGCGAGCAGGACTTGGTTGCTGGTTCATAGGTTGCACTCCGGTTGACATCAGGCGTTCTAGTTTCTGCTGATCCATCCGTTTCACCTATGCCGTGAACCTGAGAAGACTTATGCAGTAATTGCACAGATAAAGGCGCAGCAATGGACAAGCGCAAGACGATGGCCAATTTCATTCGGATAGTGGAAAACGGCAGCCTGAGTTCAGCGGCAGAGGCAACCGGCCAGTCGGTGGCGTCGCTTGTACGCTCACTGGCGGCCCTGGAGCGTCATCTGGGGGTTCGGCTATTGAACCGCAGTACGCGCCGTATGGCCCTTACCGTCGAGGGTGAGGAGTATCTTGCCTGGAGTCAGCGGATGCTGGCTGATGTCGACGACATGGAGCAGCGCCTGGAAGCTCGCGATGGCATAGTTAGAGGCGTGCTCCGGCTAACGGCGCCTGTCGAATTCGGACAACGCTACGTTGCACCTGTCCTAAACGGCTTTCTTAAGGAGCATGAAGAAGCAAGCGCCGAACTGACGTTAAGCGACGAGATCCTCCCGCTGCTGGATGAGCACCTCGATCTTGCCCTGCGGATCGGCCATCTTCGTGACTCGACCATGATCGCACGGAGAATAGGAGGTACCCGCCTCGTTACCTGTGCCAGCCCTGATTACCTTCGCGCCTCACCTGTCATTGATAACCCAGGCTCATTGCGTGAACATGCTTGCATCCTGTTGTCATCACAAGGCCGGCACTGGTACTACCGGCACAACGGAAAGGAGCTGGCCGAATCCATCACACCTCGGCTGGTCTGCAACCAGGTTAGAGCAGCCACCCTCGCCTGCCTGCAAGGTTTGGGCATCACCCGGCTGATGCATTATCAGGTTGCCGATGAGCTTGCTGAGGGTCGTTTGATCAGAGTCCTCGAATCGTTCGAACCTGCGGTCCTGCCCATTCATCTGGTCTATCCGCACGCGCTGCAGCTTTCGCCCCGTGTGCGCGCCTTCGTGGACTGGGCTTGCCCGCAGCTGGAAAAACGTACACCTGATCCGCGGGTACGCCGCCTGTAAAAACCAGGCGGCCTCAGGTTTTCACACTTTCAAACACGCAGAATCAGAGGCATAACATAACGCTACCCGCTCAAGCGATACGCCTTGTTGTCCATACACTATTGAGTTTGGAGCTCGGCCTTGCAAAAAGGACAGAGCCAGGCAAGCGAGTCGCTCTCCGGATGAAGCGAATAAATACAAGCCCGGAGCTCACCGCACTCTTCGCACTCGACACGACGGTTCAGTTGGTCATCGTCATCATCAGGCATGCCAGACATAAGAACATCCATTTAATATGAGTCGGTTGTTACTAGAGGCAGACAGCATGGAATTCAGGACGGCCTCATGTCCTGAAGGCTTTTCTAGAGCCAACCAAGCCAGCCGACACTAGTAAAAAGGTAAAACGCGTAAAAGGGAATAGCCGTTTGCCACCTTGATACTGCGCTTATCCAGCCAAGCCGTCTATTACCAAGAGGTATTAAAGAAGGTATAAGGCGGGCTCAAGGCTGCGAAGATTGAAATGCTGTGCAAACTACCAGTGGCCATCCACCCCGCAAATGGTTTTCATCTAGGTAATAGACTCCTGCTCGACTAGCTTTCCCTTCTATTGCATGCTCCGCTGCCTGTTTCCATCGCACCCCTTCGTAGAGAATGGCCGCCTGCGCTTCAGAAAAAAGGAGTCGTGTGTTTCTACCTCTTCGAATAGTTTGTACATGGCCGGATGATCAAAAGCACCGGCCGCTGCGCTAGATGTCGTATCATAAAAGGGCTTCGTCTAGTCAGCCTTGGCTGGAATGCTCGTGCGCAGCAGGCTTTACCTTTGTTGAGGATCTACCCTTGGCTTTACCCGGCAAGCCCACCCCCAAGGTTCGTCTACGCAGACGTCTTCTGACGCTTTCATTGGCAGGCATTGCGCCAATTGCGCTGATTGCCGGGCTTGGCCTGGTGGCCATCATTCATGAGCAGAAGTCGATAGCCGAGCAGCGGAGCCTTGAGGCCACGCGCCTGACAGCAACGGCAGTAGACGTTGAAATTAACCGCTCGCTGGACCTGCTACAAACCCTTTCGCAGTCTCCTTTTCTTGATGATGGCAACCTCGACAGCTATCAGGAATTGGTCCGCCGTGTCGTCCCGCTGGTGCCTGGTTGGAAAACCGTCATTATTGCCACACCGGATGGTCAGGTACTGAGAAGGATTACCGCCCATCATGTGAGTGCAGACGGCCCGTTGGCAGAACCGGAAAGTTTTATGCAGGTCGTAAGCACTCTCAAACCTGCGATCGGCCAGTTGGCGGCAGGCCCCTCAGGCACATTGGCCATCCCCCTGCGTATGCCGGTCATGCGCAATGGCAAGCTGGTTTATGTCTTAACGGCGGTGCTCAAGCCTGAGGTGATCTCTAACGTTATCAACCTTCGACGTCTGCCCAGCGATTGGGTCGCCACCGTAGTCGATGCCAATGGGCGCCGCATTGCGCGTACGCGCGACCATGAGAAAACCTTGGGCAAACCTGCTGCCCCTTCACTGATGGCAATGGTCAAGCAGAACACAAACGAAGGCAGCGGGCTGACACAGACGGTAGAAGGTATAAGGGTATATTCCGCCTATGTGCATTTGAAGCAGAGCGGATGGTTTGTCGCAACGGGCATTCCCGCACACGATATTGCCAAGGGGGCCCTCAAGGCGTTTGCCATTTATGGTGGAGGCCTTCTGTTGTCCCTGATTGTCGCGCTGTTGGCCACACGATATGCCTCGCGCCGCATCAATGACCCGATGCGCGCCTTGCGGCATGCTGCATTGGCCATGGGTCAGAACCAGGCACCTCATCTACCGGAAACCGAGATTCGAGAGATCGATGACGTGGCCCAGGCGCTGATCACATCGGCGACGGCACGCCAGGAGAGCGAGCACCAACGTGACCTTTTAGTATCACGCCTGCAAAAAGCCCAGACGGCTCTCTCACAGCAAGTCGAAGATTTGGAAGGACTCTATGCGCTCAGTCAAAGCCTGCTGCAGTTATCGTCGCTGTACGACCAGTTAAGTGCGATTCTGAACTTGGTCTGCGAGCTGCTGAACGCACCTGGAGGGTTCATCGGTTTGGAAGGTACAGCACCAGCGCCCGATCGGCTGGTCAGCAAAGGAATATCAAATGCTGCCCTACCGGTGTCATGTCTCCATGATCAGGTGCAGGGCAACCTGGTAGAGCACTCAAGCCGGCTGCGCGCTGAGGGTTTCAGAACGCATCACGATGTAACGATACGGCGTGATGGTCAGGACACACTGGGCTGGCTAACGGTGCTGTTCAGAGAGACCCATGAGCTTTCACCACGGGAGATTCGGCTGGTCGAGATCTGCGCAGCGACAGCTGCCCTCTTTATAGATCGCGCCAGCCAACAGGAAAAAGCCCGGCGCTCCGAACAGCAACTTCACGTAGCGCTTAACTCTTCAGCTATTCCCTTCGCCATTCTCTCTCCTGCTACAGAGGCACAAACATCGGCTGAAGACTTCACCCTGGTCTATATCAATGACGCTGGGGCGACGGCCCTACGCTCCCGTGCAGCGGCGCTTACAGACAAGCCCGTTAGCGGAGTGCTGTCTGGTTGGGCGCAGGGCGACATCTATCATGCGATGCGTGAAACAATGATCAGCGGCGAGCCTAGATCGCTCGAGTCGCTGGTACAAACGAGCACCTGCAAGGGCTGGTTCCATATCGTAGCCACGCCGTTCCAGAACAATATTGCTGTCTGGTTTGCCGATATCAGTGAGCGCAAACTTCAGGAGCAGCAGCTTCGCGAGGCTGATCGCCAGAAAGACGAGTTCCTGGCGACATTGGCCCATGAATTGAGAAACCCGCTGGCGCCTATTCGTCAGGCAGTCAGCCTGCTGGAAACAGGTCAAATCAGCGAAGAGCACCGCCGGTGGAGCCAGGACGTCATCAAGCGTCAGGTGACCCATATGGGGATGCTACTGGACGATCTGCTTGATGTTTCCCGGATAACCCGCGGCAAGATCGAACTGCGTAAGCAGCCCACGCAGCTAGCCTCTGTGATACGTGCCGCCGTCGAAACGACTAAGCCTCTGTTCGAGACGAAGGGGCACACACTGACTGTAGAGCTCCCTTCAGACTCTGTCGCTCTGAATGTGGACCCGTTACGACTGGAACAGATTCTGATCAACCTGTTGAGCAACGCAGCCAAATATACGCCCCAGAAAGGTCGGATTACAGTTACCACAGCCCTTAGTGGCAACAAGGCACACATCACTGTTTCGGATAATGGGATTGGCATTGAGCATGACGCCCTGGCCTCCCTGTTCGAGATGTTTGTACAGGTTCCCAGATCCAGCGAAGAAACCAATAGCGGATTGGGTATTGGATTGGCACTGGCTCAATCCCTGGCTCAACTGCATGACGGCACGCTTACTGTTGCTAGTGAGGGCTCAGACAAGGGCGCCTGCTTCACCCTCAGCCTGCCTTATGATGAGACGCTGGAGGCACCGCACGACGTCGTCTCAGCGCCTGCCATCTCGACAGCGGCCCATCGCCGCATCGTAGTTGCCGATGACAACCCTGACATAGCGGAAACCATGGCCGAGCTACTGCGCCTGGAAGACCATGAGGTCTCATTAGCCTACAACGGCTTTCAGGCGCTGGAGCTGTTCAAAACGCTCAAGCCCGACGTGATGCTGCTGGATGTAGGTATGCCCGGCATGACGGGGCATCAGGTCGCTCAGGCTATTCGGGCATTGCCGGAGGGCAGACACACGCTGCTTATCGCGATCACGGGATGGGGACAGGATCAGGATAAGGAAAAGGCCCTACAGGCCGGCTTCGACTACCACTTTACCAAGCCAGTAAGCATTGCCGATATTTATGCCCTGCTCCAATAGCCAAACGTTATCTGGAAAGAACGCATGGCTCATAGCATGACACTTTCAAACCCTGCTCTGGAGCACCGGCGGGCCATATCGCATCGAAGAGGCAGACGCTCAGTGGCCTTGCTCTGGTTGTCATGAGGAAGACTGCATAGCGGGCGCCATCGCCGAAGCCTGGGGTGGCCTGTATTACCTGGAGCGGTTAGCGAAGGTACAGATACGTGCAATGAGCACAGGCAGGTAAGCTCTTTGCTCGCGTGGCCCTGCGATCATACGTAAGACCGCCGAGCAGATGCGCGAAGGCGACCTGGAAAGCGCTCGTCTGCACCGTGCCAGTATCAAACAGATGCTGGATCGTCATGAACCGGACTATGCAACGTAGCACCAGCAGAGGCCGGCTCCGGCGATGCAGATCGGAACACATCTACTGACGCACCGGGGACGGGTTCGGTACTATGCGGTACGCCACTCATTCACTTATCCCGAGAGCTACGGATGACATTGCCCACGCGACCCTATTCTGCTTTTCTTTTCGATATGGATGGCACGCTGCTGACCAGCATCGCCTCCGCTGAGCGTGCCTGGACGCAGTGGGCACTGGGTCATGGCCTTGACCCGGCCGACCTTATTGCCGTCATGCATGGCGTACGCGCCGTGGAAACCGTTCGCCGTTTTGCGCCACCCGGCGCGGACATTGAGGCAGAGACGCGGGCCATTACCGAGGCCGAGATAGCCGACACCTCGGATGTAAGGGAAATTGCGGGAGCGGCAGCCTTTCTTGCCAGCCTGCCGGAAGGCCGCTGGGCACTCGTGACCTCAGCCTCACGTCGTCTGGCTGAGGCACGCCTTGCCGCGGCGGGTATGGCGCTGCCTGCCGTCATCATTTCGTCTGAGGACGTGGAGCATGGCAAGCCCGCCCCTGACTGCTTCCTGGCAGGCGCCAAAGCCCTTGGGGTCGATATCAGTGAGTGTCTGGTATTTGAGGATACTCATGCAGGCATTACGGCGGCGCAGGCTGCTGGCGCCGATGTAGTGGTCATTACGGCCACTCACAAAACACCACTGGATGTCGCCCATCCTGGCCTTGCGCACTACGCGGACGTGCGTATTGAGCATGAGGCGGAAGGCCGGTTCCGGCTGGTTACGGCGAGCAATTGAAATAACAGGGCAGGCCTCCAGATGTCATTGTCAGGCCTACCCGTAACTGGCAGGCGCGCCGCAGCACAGGCTACGGCGCTTACCTCTTAGGGTGCCAGATAGCGTTCGTCGAGCCGTACTCGCACCTTGTGCGGACGATCCATTGCATTAGCGCCTGCACTTACGTTGTAACTCCCTGCATGGATATGCCAGCTGTTGAACCGCTCATCGAACCGGGCAACCAGACGCGGATCAACCGTCACTTTTACCCGCTTGGTATGCCCTGGCTTGAGCTCAACGCGATCCCAGCCTACCAGGCGACTCGTGAATCCGTTTTTCCTGGATGGGTTTTCGATATAGAACTGCGGCGTATCGATACCCTTAACCCGCCCACGGTTGGTGACGTCCATGCTCAGCACCAGCTTGCTGCCACGTGTTTCGGCATTGAGGTTACTGTATTTGAACTGGGTATAGGACAGTCCATAGCCGAACGGAAATAGCGGCTTCTTGCCCTCTCGCTCATACCATTTGTAGCCCACGTCAGCACCTTCAATGTTGTAGTTCTCTGAGAAAAACTCCTCAGGTACTACAAAGGGACTGGAGGTTGTAGTTGAAGGGTCACGCATGGTAGACCGTGGCAGTTGGCTTTCATCCTGGGGAAAGGTAACCGGCAAACGACCAGATGGGTTGACACTGCCAAACAGGACACCCGCAATGGCCTCACCGCCTTTGGCTCCGGAATACCAGGCCTCCAGTACTGCTGGCACTCGGTTGAGCCAAGGCATCTTTACGGGTCCGCCTGTCTCAAGCACAACGGTTGTTCTTGGGTTGGCCTTAGCAACCACCTCAATTAAGGCATCCTGATTATCAGGCAGGCTTAAATCAGGAACATCGACTCCCTCGGTTGCCCATTGCTGAGCGAAGACGATAACGGCATCTGCGCCTTTGGCCAGTCTGGCAGCCTGCTGAATATCCTCTCCGCTGTCATACACAACCTGGGCGCGCGGCGCTTCAGCCTGAATAGCCTTTAAAGGTGATGAGGGATGATAGACCTGGCTGACATAATCAGAACCCGCCGGCAGAACCAGGCTTCCGATGGGTGTCACCTGGGCAGAGCCGCCACCTGATAAAACACCGGCATCCGCATGGCTACCTATCACAACGATACGTCTTAACGTACGTGAGAGCGGTAACTGATTACGGTCGTTTTTCAGAAGTACGATACCCTGCTCTGCCGTCGCCTTGGCCACCTTGGCATGAGCCTTGAAGTTTATGTCGGTCAGCTTGGGCGGATGATCAACCGCGCCCACAGCAAACAGGCTGCGCACCACGCGCATGGCCATATCATCCAGCCGCTCCTGGGATACACGTCCTTCCTGCACAGCCTGCTTCAAAGGCTCGCCAAAGTAGATAACTGGGTCCAAATTTTCACCGGACTCCTGATCCAGTCCTGCAAGTGCTGCTTTCTCAGTACTGGCAGTAGCGCCCCAGTCGGACATGACCCAGCCCTTGTACTTCCAGTCACCCTTCAAGACCTGATTGATGAGAAAGGCATTTTCCGAGGTATAGGTGCCGTTGTATTGGTTATAGGAAGTCATCACCGAGCCCGGCTGACCTTTTTCGATAGCCAGCTCGAAGGCCAGGAGATCGGACTCACGTGCGGCCCCTTCCTTGATATCGGAGCTCACCGCCACGCGGCCCGTCTCCTGAGCGTTCAAGGCATAGTGCTTGATCGTCGAGACAACGTGCTTACTCTGTATCCCTTTGATGGAGTAGCCTCCCATGATGCCTGCCAGTAGAGGATCCTCTCCCACGTTCTCGAAGTTACGACCACTGCGGGGTTCCCGAACCAGATTGACGCCGCCAGCCAACATGACATTGATACCCTTGGCGTGAGCCTCGGTGCCGATAACCTTGCCACCTCGGTAAGCCAAATCAGGGTCAAACGTAGCAGCCAGCATCATGCTGGAAGGCAAGGCCGTGGCATTGTCGTTTGGGCGGATGTTTGAAGGATTGGCCACACCCATGCTGGCGTCACTTTCCTGCAACGCAGGGATGCCAAGGCGAGGAACCCCAGGAGCATAGCCTGCCGAGCCGACAGCTCCGTCTGGCTTGGGCGTATTGCCGATTGGAAACGGAAAGCCCACCTGGGTGTGCAAGAGCGAAATCTTTTCGTCGATCGTCATCGCCTTGACAGCAGCTTCGGCACGACGGTCTGCTGAATCTTTATGGTCAGTTGAGTGGGCCGCCCAACCATGCTCAACGTTAAATAAAGCAGCACCTACTATTGCAAGCGAAAAACAACTACGCAGGTTTGTTATTTTCATGTCTTATCCGAGCCGAGCGATTACCTTCTTATTGAATGTGCTTGGGATGTATCACTGCTCAAAGACCTATCCTAAACACGTTTGTCCGGAGCGTAATGAATGGGATATAGGGAATAGATGACGATGACGCCGAGCCCTCACTGATCCTTGAATTCAATCCTTCTTCTCTGTCCTTGATCGATACTCAACCGGTCGGCTCAGCTTACGTTTCTTTAACACACCGCTCTTCCGTCTAGAGGCTGAAAGGCCCTCCTCCTTCTAGCCGAGGAGAGCCGGCCGGCGTGACCAACCGGGAGACAAAGGACAGGATAACCAGGCGATCAAATCCATGATGCTGCTTATAACGCTCAGGCAATACAGGTGCGGTACCTTACAGAGGCTCAGCATCAACTACCGTAACGGCATGACAGGAATATTCTTAGCCGGGCCGTGTTCTTCGACGACTGCCGCGCCCGCATTCGATTCATCGCTGTCCAGGTCCACTAGATGCGAAGGCACTCCGCTAGCGGCGCCCCAGTAGTAGATGACCAGCGCAAACAAGGCTATGACTGCGATGTCGTAGGGATGGGTCAGCCAACCAGTGCCACCAAAGCTTCCCTGGTAGGAAAGGCCAATCATTCCAGCATAAAACGCAACCAACCAGGCCGCGCTCTTTATCTGCTGCTTCAGGCTTACGTCACGAGTCGGCGCCCACTTTCCACAGAACACATAGATCAGCGCCATTACCATTTGCAGCCCCAGCAGCCAGACTATGGTACTCCAGGCGGACCAGTAAACGATAAGCGCCGCAACCATGAATGAAACCGGCCCGATTACTCCGAACGCCCGGACCTTGAAAGGACGTGGCAAGTCAGGCGCGTTACGGCGTAAGGCTGCCACTGAAAGTGGTGCGATGGCATAGCTCAGAACCAGCGCTGCCGATACCACATTGATCATGGCCTCCCAGGAGGGAAACGGCAGTGTCCAGAGCAGCGATAGCCCGAATGTCAACCACAGCGCTGGTCGAGGAATGCCCGACTCGGTGTCGACCTTGGTAAAGAGCTTAAACAGTGTTCCGCTCTTGGCCCAAGCATAAACGACCCTGGGAGAGGCGTTCATATAGATATTTCCGCATCCAGTGGGTGAAATTACCGCATCACATACCACCAGAAAAGCCAGCCAGCCCATGCCAAGCAGAATCGCAATATCCCTGAAGGGAAGACTCATTTCCTGGCTGACCGCTTGCCATCCCTTGCTTAACAGTTCGGCAGGAACACTTCCCAGAAAGGCTATCTGCAACAAGACATAGATCAACGTAGAAAACAGAACCGATAGGATCAGTGCAATCGGTATGGTTTTCTGCGGATTATTCACTTCGCTTGCAACCGAGATGATCGGTGTCAGGCCCAGATAAGCAAAAATGATCCCACCTGCCGAAACCGCCATTTCAATCCCTGAAAGCCCAAAAGGCACAAACCCTTGTGCGCTAAAGTTCTCAGGTTTGAAAAACGCAAACAGCACCACGATTACCGCCAGCGGCACAAAGAACTTGAACACACTGATAAAGTTGTTCGCTCTTGCAAACGTCTTGACGCTTGAATAGTTGAGCTTGAAGAAGAGACATAATAACGCGAATTGAACCAGCCATCCGAGTAGTGTTGGACTACCCCCTTGCACCTGGGTGAGGCTGGGAAACCAGGCAGACGCATATTGGCGCGCAGCAACGACTTCGATGACTACAAGGCTCGTGAAAGCAATCACCGTGATCGAGCCCATGAGGTACCCCATCAGCGGTCCGTGGGAATATACCGGATACCGGATGATCCCTCCGGTTCTTGGCAGAGCAGCACCCAGCTCACAATAGACAATGCCCAGCAGCAGCACAGCAAAGCCACCAATAAGCCAAGACAGAATTCCGGCCGGCCCTGCGATGGAGGACACGTGACTGGCCGCAAAGAGCCAGCCGGAGCCAAAGGTTCCGCCCAACCCTATGAGGGTCAGATCGACAAGTGACAGGTTCCGCTTGAATCTACCCTGAGAAGGCATAGTTATTACCCTTTATAAGTTTTATAGGCAGGTGTTGAAACGCAACGGTGTTATGGTTGCGAGGGCGGCCGATCCGCTGGCCGCTTAGAATCGAGTTATTCGAAAGGGCTTGAGGTTGAGGTCACAAGGCATACCCATCAGCCGCTGACTAAGCAACCGCCCCGTAATGGCAGCCTGGGTAAGACCCAAATGCTGGTTACCAAATGCAAACCCGAGATGGGCATGATCCGGATGTACATCGATGACCGGAAGCGAATCAGGAAGCGTAGGCCGCTTGCCCATCCACTCACTGGCCTGATTGATCAACTCGCTACGGTGTGGAAATAACTGACGAGCATGATGGCGTAATGTTTCGAATCGAGCCGGCTGGGCCGGCAAGGTCAGCCCGCCCAGCTCGCTGATACCGACAACTCTGAAACCGCTATTTAGCGGACTTAAAAACACCCGACGATCAACCGAACAGACTGGGCGATTCAGAAAAGTTTCAGAGCTTTGCACGCTCAGGTGATAGCCCCGTTCAGCCATCAGCGGGACGCTTATGCTTAGCGTTTTTAGCAGCTCACCGCTGCTTGCGCCGGCACAAAGGGCCACCTTGGAGAACATTCGGGTTTCCAGGCCAAGCTGAAGCTCGATACGGTGAGCATCAACTACCCGTATCGCAGCAACTGGCTGCTGCATAAACACGCCGCCTGCTGAGGTATAGGCCTCAAACAGCGCCGCACCCAACCAGGCGGGATCACGTACACGGTAGGCTTCGGGAAAATGCAGGGCATGGCTCATACGGCCCGCTAGATTAGGCTCCATATCGTCCAATTGCTGTCTCTCGATTAGCTCTACAGGCTGATCCCATGCCTGCAGGTGCTTAACCTCGCGGCGAGCAGCCGATAGGCCCGCAGCCGACTCCCAGGCCAGCAAATAGCCGCACCTCACCAACAAATCGGATTGCCCAATGGAGGAAAGGCACGCTTGCCAAGCCGGTACTGCCTGGCGATTCAAGTCGGCCAAGGCTGTTCGGGAAGCATTGACCATGGCGGGACCGGCTGCCCGAGTAAAACGTGCAAGCCAGGGCAAACTGGCAGGAAGGTTCACCTTGGGAATAACTAATGGCCCATGCCTGTCCAGCAGCAGACGTGGCGCACTTTTGAGTGTGCCCCAAGTGGATAATGGATCAATCGACTCCGTTGCAAGAAACCCTGCATTTCCCCAAGATGCGCCCTCACCCGGCCTGCCAGCATCTATTAACGTGACCTTACGGCCCTGCCGTTGCAGCGCTAGCGCCGTGCAAAGTCCAACCAGGCCAGCCCCAATAACCGCACAGCGCAACGAATCTAAAGCCTCCATGATGCGCCTACCTGTTTGCTGATGAACGTTCATAGGCCAGTATGGCGGCAGCCAAGTCCTCCACAGAGGCGCCGACAGACTTGAACAATGTCATTGCAGCATCAGGACTCTCCAGCGCAGCGCGCCCCTTGTGCTTACCGTTGCAGAGGTCGCTGAATTCGGCTTGAATGGACTGCGGTGTGATAACGCCTTGTTTGATGGGAGTGATCAAATCACCCGTTTCGGAAAGTGTACCTTCGCGCGTATCGACAAAAATTGCACAGCGGCGAACCACATCATCATCTGCCTCACGCATCTGAGGAGTAAAGCTGCCCACCAGATCCACATGCACCCCGGGGCTCAACCATTCGCCCTTGATCACAGGCTCATTAGCAAGCGTTGCACAACTAATGATGTCGGCGGCTACGGCAGCCTGCGCAAGTTCATCCGGCCGTACTGCTTGCGCTACTATTCCCTGCTGGATGAGTTCCTGGGCAAAACGCTCGGCAGAAACCTCGTTTCGATCGTAAATTCTGACCTGTTCGATCTGCCTTACCGAGAGATGGGCAGGAACAAGATAATGTCCCATACGCCCAGCCCCAACCATCAGCAGTGTTTTCGAGTCGGGCCGGGAAAGATACGTTGATGCCAGTGCCGAAGCTGCTGCGGTGCGGCGTGCCGTCAGTTCATTTCCGTCGAACTGACCTAGCGGGAGACCTGTCTTGCCACAGCTGAGCAGGTAATGACTACTCAAGCCCGGCTTGCCTCGAGCGTTGTTACCAGGAAAGACATTGACCTGCTTGACGCCCACATACTCACCTTCGATCCAGGCGGGCATCAGCAACAGCATGGCAGCAGGATCTCCAGGTACTTCGATACGGTGATGATGGCGCACCGGCGAGTGGGCCGTACGCGTGAAGATTCGGGAAAGGGCCTCGATAAGCGCAGGCCAAGGCAAGGCCTCAGCCAACTGTTTTGCGTCTAGATACATAGTAGGTACTCGACATCAAACGAGCCCCCAGCCTAGTATGCTAATGCAAGCCTATGTTGACCCAGATTATGACAGCCTTGTCTCAAACTATTAGGTTTACGCGCTGTGCAGACTTCCTTCCGAACTAATCTCATTGCGACCAGCCATGGCGTCCATACCCATAGCTATCCCCAGATACTGATTGGTCAACAAGGAGTTATGCATTGTGAGCTGCCTGCCAACAGCGGAGAGGTCGCGCGTGGCGCCATTGGCCTCTTGCCCTGCGATACCGAACACCGGTATCGCGGTGCCTCCGAGCGGTGCCAGTTGCTGGTAATCGACCTCAACGTCGAAGACGCCTTCATCAAGGCCTTTGAGGAGGCCTGCACGGTCTCTATCGAATCGCGACTGCTGAGCGAGCCTGCTCTACTGCCTCCAAGTCCGGGTGTGCTAAATCTGCTAAGCTGGACGGACTATCAGGTTCGCCACCTGAACAGCCATACCATGCCGGTACTTCAATATCAGTTGATCTCGGCTTTTCTAGGAGAATTGATACTACAGGGAGCATATACACCCGTTGCCTCTCTAAAATCAGGCAGGCTCGAAAAAGCCCGCCTTGATGATTATATAGATCATCATATGCATCGGCTTATAGAGAACGAAGAACTGGCCAACCTCTGCCATGTCAGCACAAGCCATCTGTATGTGTTGATCAAACAGCTCTCAGGCCTGAGCCCTCAGCAATACATAGCTGCCCGACGCATGCTCAAGGCACAACAGCTGATCAACGAACGAAAGTTTAATTTGATTACTATTGCTCACCGGGTGGGCTTCTCGGACGGCGCCAGTTTCAGCCGGGCCTTTCGCCGCCATTTTGGCCATGCTCCCAGCGCAGCGAATTAATGTAGCAAGAGGCTTTAAAACTGATCTGAGTCAAACATCCAATGTTAGCCAAGACTCCTACAATTAATCCGGCCTTTCCTGTGCGACAGACTTTTTCTGCTAAAGCGAGGCTATTTTGTAGGAAACAAAAAACCCGCCGAAGCGGGTTTTTGCTGACCGTGCTCGATATCCGTATCAAGCTGCCATCCTGGCTTGGTCATCATCCTTGACCTGACTGAGCGCGTCCTGCGCTCCATCCAATATGTGTAGATTAGGACATGACTTAGCTGAGTAATAGCGCTGCTTTTCCCACGCTTGTGTAAGCCTTTTGCTATAGATAAAGCAGCTTGGCCCTACACCAGACTTATGCCGACTAGAGCTCGCTGGCAAAGCGTTTGACTGCTCCCACGACCTGTTTTGCCCCCTCCTGAATCTCGACGATCGCCGTACCGGCTTGTGCAGCCAGATCCAGTCCCCGCGCGGCCTGTTCACGGCTGCTGGCCATGCCGCGTACGGCGGTTTCGGTCATTTTCTGATTCTGCTGCACGACGCCTACAATTTCTTCAGTCGCCGAGCTGGTACGCCCTGCCAGTTGTCGTACTTCATCAGCGACCACGGCAAAGCCTCGCCCCTGCTCGCCGGCACGAGCGGCTTCGATTGCGGCATTAAGCGCCAGCAGATTGGTTTGTGCAGCAATGCCGCCAATTGTCTGGACGATGGAGTTGATCAGCAGTGACTGCCGGTCTAGCGCTTCGATCCCCTCGGCAGCAGCCTGCATTTCAACCGAAATCTGCTGCATGGTTTCGACGGCATTATTCACGACCGCAGCGCCCCGCTGAGCGATGATGTCTGTTTGCCTGGAGATATCAAAGGCTATTCTGGCCGCTTCGCGCACCTCGGCCTCCCGAAGTACCTGATCCGTAATGACCGTTGCGAATTTCACGACCTTGTAAAGTCGGTTATGTGAGTCATAGACTGGGTTGTACGTAGCCTCGAGCCAGACTTCGGCACCGTGACTATCGACTCGCCTGAAGCGGCCGGCAACAAATTCGCCCCGGTTCAGCTTGGCCCAGAATGCCTCATACTCTGCAGAGGATGCTTCTTGCTGTGTGCAGAAAATGCGGTGGTGCTTACCTGCTATCTGCGGCTCTGAATACCCCATCGTCCTCAGAAACAAGTCGTTAGCCTTGATCACCGTACCGTCAAGGTTGAACTCAATGACTGCCGTAGAGCGCAGCAATGCGTTGATGAAGTGCTCGTTCTCCTTGGCTAGTTCGATGGTTTTGGTCACTTCCTTGCCAAAGCCCTGGATATAGGAAAGCTTATTCTCTTGGTCGCGGACAGGTTGCCAATGAATACTTAGCCAAGCGAGCGCGCCATCCTTGCGGATATAGCGATATTCGTCACTGACCGGGAGCCCTTTGGCAACGGCTGCACGAAAGTTGTGGAAGCATGGCAACGTCTTCACATAGGGAGGCACAATATCTGCCATTGGACGTCCTATCACCTGGTCAGCCGAGTAGCCCAGCGTCTGAAGAAATTTGCTGTTGGCACTCTGAATACGGAACTCAGGATCAAGGGTCAAGGCGACCATGGAATCGTTCATTCCGTTGATGATCTGACGTAACGCTGTCAGCTCTTCGGCCTGGACTTGCAAGTCCTTTTTCAAGCGAGCATTGAACATGATGCACCGGCTAAACCAAGAAAGGGGTCGATGGTTAACGGCAGGGCTGGAGTATTTCTTGAGTAGCCAAAGGCAACTTTTTTCTTAATATCCAAGGTACATCAAATCGCTCTAGCTGAATGCTTTCAGCATAGAACTCATGAGCAACGGCGGCTAACTTGGTTACCTGTTTACTTTGCTCAAATGTGTCTTTCAGGTATGTACATATATATGGGCTGGTATTATAGCTTGATAAGTCTATTGAATGCGCCGTTGTTGGACGAGGCCACAGCAAAGGCTCTATAAATCGCACCATTGTCAGCGTCCGATGCACAAGAGGTACGCCATGCAGATCGACAGGATCGACCACCTTGTTTTGACCGTTTGCAACCTTGAGCGGACCTGTGACTTCTATACTCGTGTGCTGGGCATGGACGTCATCACATTTGGCGAAGGACGTAAGGCCTTGGCGTTTGGCGAGCAGAAATTCAACCTGTATGAAGCGGGAAAGGAACTCGAGCCCAAAGCCGAGAGGCCGGCACCGGGTGCCGTCGACATTTGCCTGATTACCCGTATGCCTATTGAGGATGTCGTGACCCATCTGCATTCGACAGGCGTTACAGTGATTGACGGACCGGTACGGCGTACCGGTGCCACCGGAGCAATCGTCTCGGTTTATTTTCGAGACCCGGACGGTAACCTAATCAAGGTATCGAATTATTAGTTATCTTCAAAGGTAACTTTTACGAAAGCATCCTGACAGCGAATCGATATCGTCAAAATTCGATCAGCGGCCAGGAGCACTGCAAGGAGATCCGCTTTCGCTACACGGAAGTCTTGGCCGCGTACGCATCCATTACACGGGCTGAATACACCATAGCCGCACCCGCATTGATTGCTACCGCTACGCCCAGCGCTTCGGCAATTTCTTCTTTACTGGCGCCTTTCTTGATAGCGGCATCGGTATGGACCGTGATACAGCCATCGCATTGACGGGTGACGGCAACGGCCAGCGCAATCAACTCACGCGTCTTGGCATCTAGGTGATTGGTCTTGTTACCCGCCTCGCTCAAGAGCGAGTAACCGCGCACCGTATCAGGGCTCAGCTTGCCAATTTCGCCAATGGTGCTAACCAGTTGCTTCTGATAGGTGTTCCAGTCGTACATCATGGTGATTCTCCTGCTATCGGTTGGAGTGATATGTTCCCAGTGTTGAAAAGCAGTATCGGGAACGTCTGTGCCGATAGTAGGAGTGCTTCGAGCGGGTAAACACCGCCATGACGCGATAACACTTTCACTCGATTCGGGAAAATCTGGCGTCAGGCAATGCGTTTCGTATCGAGCTCGGAATAGGCCTGGATCAAATCTGCAAATCCCGACCTGAGCCACTCATACAGTAGCCTGACGCCAGGAGAGAATTGCTTGCGGTGCGGGCAAACCATATGCAGCGCACAACTCTCACCGGGAATCTCCGGCAGCAGGACCTCCAACCGCCCGGCCAATACGTCTGCACTGACATCCAGCCATGACTTGTAGATAATCCCTTCGCCCTCAAGTGCCCACCGGCGAACGATATCAGCATCATCACTCATCAGTGGGCCTTTGACGGCGATGGTTTCACGGCGACCGTTGACGTCGGGAAAGACCCAATTGTCATACACCCGACCATTGAGCATATAAAGCAGGCAAGGGTGCTCCGCCAGATCCTTGAGAGAGGCCGGCCGCCCGTGCCGCTCGAGGTAAGCAGGGGACGCGGCCAGCACCCGCCGATTCTCAGGCGCCAGTGGTAAGGCAATAAAGCTTGCGTCCTCCATCATCCCGTAGCGCAAGGCCACATCAACCGGATCGCGAAAGACATTCGCCACCTGATCGGACAGAAACAACCGAAGCGCAAGACGGGGATGCTCGTGGCGAAATGCCGTGAGTCTTGGCAGGAGCACGTTACGTCCCAGGTCTGAAGGTGCAGCCACCTGTATGACGCCCTCTAGAGCAGTGCTTTCCGGCTGAAGCCGCTCACGGCCTTCCCTGAGTGTACTGAGCACATCATTGGCATAGGGCAAGTACCGCTCCCCCTCCCCTGTCAGCCGGAGGCTGCGTGTTGAGCGCGCAAAGAGACGGATATCAAGCTCGCGTTCAAGACGCTGAATTGCAGCACTGACCTGCCCTGGCAGGAGATCCGCCTCTCTGGCCGCCGCCGAAAAACTGCCAAGCGCTGCCGTGCGAACAAACAAGGCCAGATCGTCGAAACGGATCATTTTCACTCCTCCTGAGAAAGTGCTGCTTGATTCTGCGGGTTTTTTTAGAGCTTGGCGACAGTGAAGATGCGGTCATGGCATGCAACGTCCCGATGCGAACGTAGCGACCCATCCCGTTATCCCGACACCACCTCAAGGAATTCTCATGCGCCGCTTACTCAATGAAGATACATCCGCCAAAGCCCAGTTCGAAAAAGACCGCGACACAGCCGAGAAGTGTACAGAGGCGAAGCCGTCATGCCATGACAAGAGCCCAACGCTGCCAACACTCGAAGCGGTAATAGAGCCGCCTTTCTGGATCACCAATGGTCTGCCTTGATCATCCACAAACCCATCCGGTTTCAGAATGGAGATATTCCATGCCCAACACTTCTCGTTTTTCCCTGGCCGCTACAGCGGCATTTGCGTTATCCGCACTGCTTGCTGGCTTTACCCCTCAGGCTCAGGCTGCTAGCAATCCCTTGATTGAGCCTCGTGTGCTGATTGTTGACCCGGCGGCACAAGCTGATGCAGCGGTCCAGGCAGCACGCCGATATGGCACTTTCTGGGCCACAGGTAACGAAGAGTTGGCCCGGGAGGCGCTTGCGCCTCAGTTCATGGATCGCACCCTGCCGCCAGGCAGAGCTCAAGGAGTAGAAGGGCCTCTGGCGGCCTCGAAGGCTTTTCGCGCCGCCGTACCGGATCTGGACTGTCAGATCGAGCAGATGATCGTGGCGGGTGACCGGGTTGTGGCGCATCTGCGTTTTACCGGTCATTTCAGCGGGCAATTCCAGGGTATTAAAGGCAAGGGACAGCCGATTGATTTTATCGCGACCGACATCTACCGCATCGCCAATGGCCGCATCCAGGAGAACTGGCACATCGAAGATAACCTGACTCTTTTGCAGCAACTGGGTGTAGTTGGAGCATAGCGGCTACACGCCAGACGTCATCTTTTTCCAGCCCCGGCTCCGTCAAGGCAACCGGGGCTTTATTTTTCCAGGGGGGATCCCTGGCGCGGCGTCAAAGCACTCATGCAGTATTGCTTTCCGCTTACTTCACTCCATTTTCACTGCGCCAGTGAAAGTCCTGCCCGTTTCGATGGCTGTTTGCTCCCGTCGTGAATCGCGATGATGGCTCCACGGTTAACGCCACTGTTCGTATGTTCACTTATGGAGTCCAGCATGAAAGCGATTGCCTATACCCAGCACGGCCTGTCCATCGATGATTCTCGCTCTCTGGTTGATATCGAGCTGCCCAAGCCAACCCCTGGTCCACACGATCTTCTGGTTGAGGTTCAAGCCGTTTCGGTGAACCCTGTCGACACCAAAGTCCGTAGTGGTTCGCCCACTGACACACCGCGTGTGCTTGGCTGGGATGCGGTAGGCATCGTACGTGAGGTGGGGTCAGAGGTGACACTCTTCCAACCGGGTGATGACGTTTACTATGCCGGCTCGATTACCCGCCCTGGCACCAACAGTGAGTTTCATCTGGTGGATGAGCGTATTGTAGGCCGTAAGCCCGCCTCGCTAGGCGCGGCCGATGCCGGTGCACTCCCTCTGACATCCATAACCGCCTGGGAATTGCTCTTTGATCGACTAGGCATTCTGGAGAATGGTGGCAAAGGCGAAAGTCTTCTGATAGTCGGCGCCGCAGGCGGGGTCGGCTCAATCCTGACGCAACTGGCCCGACAGCTCACCCAACTTACCGTTATCGGTACGGCTTCGCGCCCTGAAACCCAGGAATGGATCCGAGCGCTTGGCGCGCACCATGTGATTGACCATAGCCAGCCACTCACTGAAGAACTGGCTCGCATCGGTCTCAAGGAGGTCAGCCATGTTATAAGCCTGACTCATACCGATAGCCATTTCCCACACCTTATCGAAGTGCTTCGCCCACAAGGGCGCCTCGCGCTAATCGACGATCCCGATACGCTGGACGTAGTACCCATGAAGCGCAAATCCCTGTCATTGCACTGGGAGTTGATGTTTACCCGCCCGATGTTCGAAACATCCGACATGATCCGCCAGCATGAGCTGCTGAACCGGGTAGCGGAGCTTATCGACCAAGGCGTGCTGCGCTCTACGCTGGGAGAACATTTCGGCCGGATCAATGCGCAAAACCTGCGCCGTGCCCACGCCCTTATCGAGAGCGGGAAGGCCAAAGGCAAGCTTGTCCTGGAAGGCTTTTAGCCTCTGATAAGGAGTAGCCCCATGTCACGTATTGCTGCAGTCAGCACGACAACATCCCTGCTTCCGAAGGACATGCTCGACATCGTGTCCTTCTGGCGGCAGGCAGGTCATGAAACCTGTATGTTCTTGTGCGATGACCAAGCGCCTCTGGCACATATTGACCCTGTCGAATTCGACGCCCTGGTAGTGCTTGGTAGCAGCGATACGCTTTGCCCACTCGGTTACAACGAGTCGCTATGGAATAGCGTGCAAGGCTTCGATGCCATCAAGAAGACGGTTGCCGGCATAGGGACTGGGGCATTGGTACTGGCCCATGCCGGCCTGCTGGTTGGCAAGCGTGCCACCTGCAATCCAACACCCGCTGTGATCGCTGACCTCAAACTACACGGCGCCCTATACAGCAATGAATCACCTGTCGTGGCCGGCTGGATCGTAACAGCGACACGAGGGGGCACTCATTCTTTTGCCGAAGCCGTTTTGGATAACTTAGCCGCCGCTAAGGCACCCCGTTTTCATTTACAAGGAGCCACCCAATGAAGCATTTGATTCCCACCCTGCTGGCCGCAACCATTGCCGCCGTGAGTACATTGTCGTTTGCGGCAGCTCCTGCACCACAGGACCTGCCACATGAGACATCCATTGGCCAGCTGGAACCTGTGTTTGCGTTCTATGACGCCATGCCGACCGGCGTTACGGTTTCCGAGCAAGGCCGCCTCTTTGTCAATTTCCCACAATGGGGTGACAACGCGCCCTTCAGCGTTGGCGAAATACGCGACGGCAAGGTAGTCCCCTACCCTGATCAGGCCATCAATACGCCTGATCAGAAGGCACCCGCCAAGCACTTCATCAGCGTGCAAAGCGTTGTGGCGGACGGACAAGGACGCTTGTGGGTACTAGATACTGCTGCGCCGAAGTTCAGTGCTCCTCAACCTGGCGGCGCCAAACTGGTCGCGATCGACCTTAAGAGCAATAAGGTTGTGAAGACGCTGGTTTTCCCTGCCAACGTCATCCTGCCGAGTACGTATGTCAATGACATGCGCTTTGACTTCCGTAGCGGGAAGGAAGGTACGGTGTATGTCACCGACTCGTCTGTCAGCGGGCCGGGTGCCATCATTGTCATGGATATCGCCACCGGCAAGGCGACTCGCCGTCTTGATGGAGATATCTCGACCTCTGCCGACAAGCGTTTTATTCCTACCGTGGAAGGCGAAGCCATGCTGGCACGCGGCGCAGATGGAACCGCTAAACCGTTTGGTGTGGCATCCGATGGTATTGCCCTGTCGCCGGACGGTCAGACGCTCTACTTCAGCCCACTTTCGAGCCGCCACCTTTATGCAGTACCAACCCGTCTGTTACGGGACGAGCATGTGACTGAAGCACAGCTATCGGCTGCGGTACTGGATATGGGCGAGAAAGGCGCCTCCGATGGCCTTGAAGCCGATGCCAATGGCGCCGTCTATGCCAGTGACTACGAGCACAACGGTATTCGCAAACGGCTTGCCGACGGCACTTGGCAGACCATCGTCCACGATCCTCGTGCAATCTGGCCTGACACCCTGTCCATCGGGCCGGATGGCTATCTCTATTTCACGGCTAATCAGCTAAATCGCCAGGCTGGCTTTCATGGCGGCAAGGATCTGCGTACCAAGCCTTACAGCCTGTTCCGTGTGAAGATCAACGCCGCTCCGGCGCCAACCCGCTAATACGGGAGAGCTCATCATGCATAATCCGATTCGTATAGGTCATATTGGGCTGAGCTTTCATGCTGCCAGTGCCGCCGTGGTACAACGTATTGTTGAGCGTCATGGTTATCGCGTAGAGAGCGTAGCTGCTCCCCATGAAGCTATGTTCAAGCACTATGGCGCTGGAGAAGTGGACTTTTTGGTATCGGCCTGGCTACCGGCCAGTCATGGGGGGCTATCTGGCTCCCTATGCCGAACAGACCCATACCCTGGGCGTTCTATATCAGCCGTACTGTATCTGGGGCGTGCCGGACTATGTGCCTGCCGAGGCGGTGGCAAGCATCGATGATCTAAAGCGACCTGACGTTGCGGCACATATGAGTCTGCTGATACAGGGCATCAATCCGGGAGCCGGTATCAGCCGCTTTTCGCGTGACATCATTGAGCAGTATGGCCTTGATCAAGTTGGCTATCACTTCGCCAACGGTACGCAAGCCCAATGTTTCGAGCGATTCGAGCAGGCCGTAGAGCATCGCGAATGGATCGTCGTCCCCCTCTGGCACCCTCAGTTCCTGCATTACCGCTACGCCATCCGAGCGCTACACGAACCACGCGGCCTTCTGGGTGGCCAGGATGACGCCACGCTGATTGTGCGCGAAGAAACGGCTGCCCATCTGGCGCCGGCACTGCTTGATGAGCTTTCTCAGCTCTCGCTGGGAAACGCCACAGTCAGCGAACTCGATTACTGGATCTGCCGGGAAGGGCTTTCGCCTCTGGAAGCGGCTGATCGCTGGCTGGCCCAATCTTTCACCTGACCTGAGAGAAGATACCTATGAATCTATCTACATTACTTAGTCAGCGGTACACCACCAAGGCGTTCGACCCTTCGCGAAAGATACCGCACGCCACGCTTGAAGAACTGCTTGGTTTGCTACGCCAGAGCCCTTCTTCCGTGAACTCACAGCCCTGGCATTTCGTGGTTGCCTCAACTGACGAAGGCAAGGCTCGCTTAGCCGTCTCGACACAAGACACGTTTGCCTACAACCAGCCCAAGGTGCTTAATGCGTCCCACGTCATAGTGCTCTGCACACGCACCGATATGACCGAAGAACATCTTGGCGCCATCCTGGAGCAGGAAGATATCGCTGGTCGCTTCCGGTCTGAAGAAGCCAAGGCCACACAGAACAAGAGCCGTCGTCATTACGTGAGTCTGCATCGCTACGACCAGAAGGATTTGCAGCATTGGATGGAAAAACAGACCTACCTGGCCTTGGGAACGCTATTGCTGGGTGCTGCCAGTCTGGGTGTCGACGCCACCCCCATGGAAGGTTTTGACTCTCGCAAGCTGGATGAAGAGCTCGGCCTTCGTGAACAGGGCTTCACGAGTCTGGTTCTGGTAAGCCTTGGCTATCGAGCCGATTCGGACTTCAACGCGAGTCTGCCCAAGTCACGCTTGCCAGCTGAGCGCCTCTTCACTTATGTATAAACGGGCCAGGCGCCAGACAAAGAAACTGTTTGGCGCCTACCCTTTTGGATACAGGCATGAGCAGCTTGCCTTGATCATATATGCCGCTATCGCTCCAGCCAGTCGAACAACGCCTTGTATTGTTGGGTCAACTTGTGGCCAGGGTCCAGATGGATAAGCGGCTTGCTCTGCTGGTGGGACTCTTTCATCTTGACCGACCCCATAAGGTACGTCGGGATAATCGGCATGTCCGTCTTTTCCAGTTCACCTAACAGCGCTCGAGGAACACCGGCATTGGCCTGGAACTGATTGACGACGATGCCTTCCACACGCAAACGATCACTGAAGTCCTCCTTGATCTCTTCAATATCAAGAAAGAGCTCACGTAACGCATTAAGCGAAAACGTATCGCAATCAAAAGGAATAAGGCAGCGGTCAGCTGCAATCAAGGCCGATACACTATAAAAATTCAAAGCCGGTGGTGTGTCGAGATAGATACGATCGTAATCATCGATCAACTTCTCGAGGTATTTTCCCAACTTCTGGATTTTATATTTGGCTTCGAGCTTCATCTGAATATCTTCCAGCTCGCGGGAAGCCGTTATGATGCTCAGATTATGAAAGGGCGTCTCGAGAATAGAAGCCTTGGCTTTCTTGGCCGAATCAGAAACCGTTTGCTTGAAGAAGTCGGCAATACCGGCCGGAATCTCGTCGCCTATAAAGCCTGTCAGATAATGAGTGGAATTGGCCTGTGGGTCCAGGTCAATCAGAAGTGTGCGAAAGCCCTCAGCGGCGCTGATGGCGGCGAGGTTGCAGGCAATACTGGTCTTGCCCACGCCTCCCTTTTTGTTGAAAACCGCTCTGATCATTTGCTTTGAAAACTGCTCCTTGCATGGTAAGACGGTAGTGAGCACAACACGTTTAAAGCGGCACTCTTTAACCAGAGTCCCGCTTCCGCGTTTTACACTGCCTCGGCCAGACTTTCCCTGGTCAGCCGGACGTCTTGCAGCGCATCAATGCGTGTCGAAAGCGTCTGAGCAAAAGCATCGGCTTCATATTCCGTATAGAACTTGACCGGAATATTATTCAGCCAAACAACCCATGTGGATTCAGCTTGTACTTTTTCTATGCGTATATCCATTTCACATGCTCTAAGCTTTAAAGAAATCGACTTCTCGTTTTTGCGCCTACCTTTTAACCTTCAAGAAATAGATTGTCTATATTTCTATAATAAATAAATAAGCAAAGCTTAATATTCAGTTGTTTTATTACACTATTATTTCAATAGCATTAAATTTAAGTTTCATTGCGTCTTTATGAGATCATAATGCTATCAACATAGCTATTATAACGCCTTGCTTGATTGGCTTCTGGCACGCCCTTACGTGTATCAGCATTCACACTGACGCATTGGGTTAAAAAGGTTGTTTGCAACTAGGCGGACGGCTCTCGTATAAAAATACGACAGTGCTCAAGGTCAGCTAGGCAAGCGCGACGATAGGCTCAGACCCAACGCACCTTACCCGCAGTTAACCTCACTATTTGAAATCCCGGCTCCGGGTATCCAGTCCGTCAAGCAGCTCGCTCAGGTCTGTAAGACGACCCGCGATGAGATGAAGCACTCCTTCCTTTCGTTCAACCGTACCATCGATACGCAGCAGCCTCGACTGCAGCAGTTCGCGTCGCTGCTGCTCGGCAAGGTCACGCCATACGACCACATTGACCATTCCATACTCATCTTCAAGCGTTACAAAGGTGACGCCACTGGCAGTACCAGGGCGCTGCCGACCAACGACGAGGCCGGCAATGCGCGAGAGCTGCCCATGATATCGCTCGGCAAGTTCGCGCGAATCAAGCAGCCGGCGAGTTCTGAGCTCAGCCCTAAGCAGTGCTAATGGATGTGGCCCCAGCGTAGTACCTGTAGCGGCGTAGTCAGTATACAGATCGTCTGCCACAGTAGGCTCTGGTAATTTGACGTGTTCCTCGCTCACCACTGCGCCCTCTGTGAAGAGAGGCAACTGCGGCTCGATAGCAGCCATATTCCAGCGGGCCTGGTAGCGATGCCCCGCCAGGCTTTTGAGCGCGCCAGCGTCTGCCAGACATTCACGCGCTCTGGCATCGAGCCCTGCTCGCAGGCACAGATCGGCCACACTCAAAAACGGTTGTACCGTACAGGCTTTTTCAATAGCGCGTCCGGCTGATTCCGAAAGCCCTCGAATCATTCGCAAGCCCAACCGGATTGCAGGCTGGTCGGTGTCTGCCTGCTCCAGACTACAGTCCCAATGGCTGTGACAGACGTCGATTGGACGCGTTTCAATACCGTGTCGCCGGGCATCCTGTAACACCTGATCAGGGCTATAAAACCCCATGGGCCAGCTATTGATCAAGGCACAGGCAAAAGCGGCCGGCTCATGGCATTTCAACCAGCAACTGGCATATGTCAGTAACGCAAAGCTGGCTGCATGGGATTCAGGAAACCCATAACTGCCAAAGCCCTGAATCTGCAAAAAAATACGCTCGGCAAATTCCAGGGTATAGCCATTGGCAAGCATCCGCTCGGTCAGTCTTTGCCGATGCGGCTCCAGTCCGCCGTGGCGCTTCCAGGCGGCCATGGAGCGACGTAATTGATCGGCCTCGCCAGGCGTGTAGTCTGCAGCCACAATTGCCAGCTCCATGACCTGCTCCTGAAACAGCGGAACCCCCAAGGTACGCTCGAATACACGCTTCAGGCGGGAGGGATAAGCGATAGGCTCCTCGCCGTTACGGCGGCGCAGATAGGGATGGACCATATCACCCTGGATAGGCACGGGACGAACAATTGCCACCTCGATGACCAGATCATAAAACGTTTGTGGTTTGAGCCGTGGTAGCATAGCCATCTGGGCCCGTGACTCGATCTGAAAAGTGCCAAGAGTGTCTGCACGACTGATCATGGCATAGGTCTTTCGGTCTTCCTGGGGAATGGTGGCCAGGGTAAGTTCACGTCCCTTATAGTGCCCAATCAGATCGAAGCAGCGGCGTAGCGCGCTAAGCATGCCCAGCGCCAAGATATCTACTTTTAGCAGCCCCATGGCGTCCAGATCGTCCTTGTCCCACTGAATAACGGTACGCTCGGCCATCGCTGCATTTTCTACAGGTACAAGCGTCTCCAGTGATTGCTCCGAAATGACGAATCCACCTGGGTGCTGCGAGAGATGCCGTGGAAAGCCAATCAACTCACCGGCCAAGACGAGCACTCGCTTGAGCAACAGGCTCTCCGGGTCAAAGCCGGCCTCCTGCAGGCGATCCGGAGGCGGTATACGATCGCTCCAGCGACCGCAGCATTCAGCCAGGGCATTGATCTGATCCGCCGGCAAGCCCAGCGCCTTGGCCACGTCACGCACGGCGCCAGCCGCGTGGTAGGTATTGACCACCGCCGTCAGGGCTGCACGTGTGCGCCCGTAACGTTGAAAGACATACTGGATGACCTCTTCACGGCGTTCGTGCTCGAAGTCCACATCGATGTCTGGCGGCTCGTTTCGCTCATGGGAAATAAACCGCTCGAACAGTAAATTGATTCGCGTCGGGTCAAGCTCGGTAATCCCCAGGGCAAAGCATACCGCCGAGTTGGCTGCTGAGCCCCGACCCTGACAGAGAATGCCTTGCTCTCGTGCAAAGCGGACGATGTCATGCACGGTCAGAAAATAACTCTCGTACCGCTTCTGGCAGATCAGCTCAAGTTCACGATCCAGCTGTTTCGTAACAGTGTCCGGCGCACCTTCCGGCCACCGCCAGATACTGCCCTGCTCTACCAACCTGCGTAGCCAGCTACTGGGCGTATGCCCCTGGGGCACCAGCTCCGAAGGATAGTGATACTGTAGTTCGGTAAGCCTGAAACGACAGCGCCGGGTAATCTTCACCGACTCGGCCAGCAACGCTGCCGGATAGCACTCAAACAGTGTTTCCAGCGTACGCAGGTGGCGTTCGCCATTGGGGAACAATCGCTGCCCAGCTTCGGCGACCGTTACATGATGCCGAATGGCGGTCATGGTGTCCTGCAAGGCCCGTCGACCTCGTGCGTGCATATGCACATCGCCACAGGCGACCAGAGGCAAATCCAGGGCGGCGCCTAGCGCCTGAAGCCTTACCCATCTTTCGGCATCATCCGGACCATAATGTCGCTCGACACCTACCCATAGGCGCCCGGGAAAGCACTCGCTCAACCAGCTGCCCTGCGCATTGTCGTCCGTGTCAGGCAGCCAGATCGCCAGAAGTCCCGAGCAGTGATCGGTAAGGTCCTCCTTGAGCAGACGATAACGGCCCTTTTCCGCACGGCGCCTCGCTCGGGTAATCAGTCGGCACAGATGGTGGTAGCCGCCCAGGTCTTCCACCAGCAGCACAACCTTGGGACCTTCACTGATACAGAATTCAGCACCCACAATCAGAGGTAGGCCATGTGCTTGTGCGGCTTGCCAGGCGCGTACGATACCGGCAAGCGTGCACTCATCCGTAATGGCCAGCGCCTCATATCCCAGGCGTTTGGCCCGTTCAAATAACTCATCGGCACTGGAGGCGCCTCGCTGAAAACTGAATTGGGATAAACAGTGCAGCTCCGCATAACCAGCGCTCATGCAAACCACCCATGCAACCACCAACCCGGCCGCTGTGCGATTGCCTGATAAGCCCAGGCCAGGCGGCCATTGGGAAGCTCCACCAGATAGTAATCCCGGCGTATATCGCTGCCGTCCCACCAGCCAGACTCGATCCGCTCGGGGCCGGCCAGAATACGGGGTGCCGCCTCGCCCAGTGGAATAGGTTCACGTAACAGCCACGCCGGGCGCTTCCCCTGGGCAAGCATCTGTAGATCACATGATCTGGCATCCTGGCGCCAGGATGCCTCCGGCCGATGATCCCCCTGGCCGCCAACCGCATAGACGGCCGAATCACCAAGGCGTGTTCTGAGGCGTTCGCGTAACTGCTCCCATGACAGCGTCTGCTGCGGTCGCGGTTCAAACAAACTACGGTGCTCCGGTACAAAGGGTGGAAGTTGCTCCGCGACCAGCCGCAACGCCAGAATGGGCGCCGTAACCTGCTGGATTTCCAGCCGCCCACGGGCATATTCAAACAACAGGCCCGCATCCCGTTCGGGTGTCAGGAGTCCTACCGTGATCAGGCTATCCGGTTGCGCACGGTGCTCCAGATACAGCATGAAGCGCTGCACACCACTATCCCTCCCGGCCAGGTACATGGCCAGATCCAGCGTCAGGCGACGTAACGGAAATAGAAGTTGCTGGTTCGACTCCACTTCAAAGTTAAACTCTACCCGCGTATCAAAGGTATCAGGCGGCCGGTAGAAGCCCAGCGCCAATGGCCTTCTACCCAGTAACAGATCGAGTTGGGTCAGCAAACCGGCGGGAAAGCGCCTGGCTATTTCGGCTCTGGGCAGATCCATTACCTGCCTGAGTCGTCTGAACCCCATACGGCCAAGCGATTGCACCAGAGCGTTATCCAGACCAGCCCGGTCCAGCGGCAAGGGGCCGAGCCTTTGCCACAACTCCGTATCGTTCGCGATAACCAGATCATCCGAGACATTGGCCATGATGCGCGCGGATACAGGATTGGGCGCCAGGGTAATACGGTGGCTGAAGCCGAGCGCCGCCAACTCGTCACGTAGGCGTCTGGAAAAGGCTGGCCAGGGGCCAAACAACGGCATGCTCGATTCAACTTCGAGCAGGAGCGCTCGCGGATAATGCAGACTCACCTGGGCACTGAAGCCATATGCCCAGGCAGCCAGAAGATTCTGGTTGCGCTCGATATCGTCCAGATCGTATTCGGCTGTTGCAAAGCCCGGGCATAAGGTTTGTGCAGCGGCGAGGGTCAACCCTGGCGCCAGCCCCAACGCCCTGGCACGGGCATTGACTGCACGCAGGACGCGCCGTTGTGGCGTACCTCCGAGCAAGACCAGGGGTTCGGTACATTCGGGACGGTGACGCAGCACACCGTCCAGCGCCAGTTGTGGCAGCAGGATACACGCCCATTTCATAGCGGCCCCCTTAGCGCCAGGCAGCCGCAGGAAGAGGCAGTGCTTTCGGTTGACCGCTACGGCACTTGAGGATGCGCAGCTGTAGCGGGCTGGGCTCTATCACCAGCCGTAGAGCAGCAGGTGATGGATTGGCAGCCTCTTCAAGGCTGCGGTAGACAAATGCCAATGTCTGTCCGGTCTCGGCCGCCACTTGTAGCCTGCGTAGCGCCTTGTCATCCGCACGTTCCGGCCAGCACAGTACCGCACCACAACTGCCCGAGCGAAGGCATTGCTCTGCAGCCCATAAGGTTTCCCGCCCCTTGGCTTCGACGATACTTACCAAGCCCATATCGACCCCAGCGGCGATCCAGGCCTGGGGATAAGGCAAGTAAGGGGGTGCAATCAAGGTAACTCGCTCACCGCTTTGCGTCAGCCGGGCAAGCGTAGGCCAAAGCAGCTTGATATCCCCTATTCCGGTATAGGGCAACAGGATCTCAGTCAAGGCAGCCTCAGGCCAGCCGCCAAAAGGCAATCGCTCATCCAGCTCCGCATATCCGGTTGGCTGAGTGCCTATTCTGACCTGAACGCCGTGGCCCTTCCAGACCCGACGACTATCAAGCAGGCCCTCGAGCGCTACCACATTGCTCATGGCATGCCTCCCGCTTTGCGCAGGGCATGGGTCAGCTGGAGATTGTCTCCGGCCAGCGGCTTGAGCAGTAGCCTGAGCAAAGCCAGGCGCGCATGCCGAACCGAATTAAATGCCTTAAAGCGGGAGATGTGCCGATGGGCCTTGACCAGACCGTTGTAAGTATCAACGAGGACTGGTTTGTTATATGGCTTGCCTTGCAGGTGATTGGCCTGCTGGGCTTTTGCTAGAACGCCACGTAACCTATCCAACGTCTCGTTGAGTAAGTGATCATAACGAAGCAGTGATGATTGTGGTCGGAACAGAATGACTTGCAGATCAAGCGAGTCGATCGTTTCACTGAGCTTGTCCATGTGGCCCTACCTTGAGCACGACAACGTTTTCAGCATCCTTGCAAGCCGCTGGTTGGAATGTGCTCTCGGAAAGCCTGTGCGCCAGATGAAGATAATCTTCCTGCGCCATCCAACAGACAGGGTCGATCTGTTTTTCAGGGCTGAGTCGTCGTAAAAGGGCAAGCATGAACATGGGTGAGACCTCCTTTGCTATTACTGTATAAATAAACAGTAATAAGACAAACGGTATCTCGCAATCTTGACTCCGACGAACGGTATATCAAAAGGCTTTTATTTAGCACGCATTCTTCTTACCTCATCACTGAACCCATACCATGCTCTACCCTTCAAAACCTGTTCAGACGATTTCCAAGCAACTCCAGGAAGACCTTTACCCTAAGTGGGATATAACGCCGCGTCGGTAGCAGCGCCCAGATAGACAGCGCCTGCGGCTGTACATCATCCAGGCTGACCTCTATCAACGAACCGGCTGCCAGCGCTTCATGCACATCCCAATAGGTCAGCTGCGCCAGACCCAACCCCTGAAGGCAGGCAGTACGAATACCTTCAAGGCTGCTGCTGGAAAGCCGCCCCTCCACCCGAATCGAGCGCACCTGCTGCCCTGCCATGAAAGGCCAGTGCTGAAGGCCGTTCAACAGGAGACAGGCGTGACGGGACAATTCACTTGAGTTAACAGGCGTGCCGTTGAGCCGCAGGTATTGTGGGGAGGCACATAACACACGTGGATTGACTGCCAGCTGACGTGCGATCAGGTTCGAGTCTCGCAAAGGTGCAATGCGAATGGCTACATCGATACCGCTCCCCACGATATCGACAATGTTATCACTCAGATTCAAATCCACCTTCAAGGCAGGATGCTCTGCCAAGAGCTGGGGTAATAGAGGCGCAATCACCGTGCGGCCAAAAACCGCTGGCGCGGTGATCTTCAGCACACCGCGAGCACCAGAGGCCTCTGGAGAAAGCGTAGCACGTGCAGCTTCCTCAGCCTCCAGCATGGTCTGGGCATACGGTAAAAACGCCTCGCCTTCAGGCGTCAGCGATACGGAGCGGGTCGTGCGGTGAATCAGCCGAACCCGCAACTCACGCTCCAATGCCGCCAGTCGACGTGAAACGGACATAGGAGTCATGCCGAGGCGGCGGGCCGCACCTGACAAACTCCCCGCCGCTGCAATGGCTGCCAGGACGCCAACATCTTTCATATCCATAGACTTTAACGCCTACCGTTATACCGGTTACTCACTTGTGCAGACTACAGAAGCACTCAAGATCTCGCTATCGTAACCACACGACCCCTCTTCAAGCCTATCGATAAAGGCTTGGCAAACTTCTCTTTGCATTAAAGCCTTTGGAGACATCATCCCATGGTCAAGACACTTTTCACCCATTTCGATATAAACGGCGTATCGTTAAACAACCGCCTCGCCGTGGCGCCCATGACACGTGTCAGTGCCAATGAGGACGGGACCCCGAACGACACCATGAATCGTTACTACGAGCGCTTTGCACGTGGTGGGTTTGGGTTGATCATCACGGAAGGCTTGTATACCGATCAGGCTTACGCTCAGGGTTATGCGTATCAGCCCGGGATAAGCGATGACGTGCAAGCTCAGGCTTGGAAACCTCTTGTGAATACCCTGCATGCCCAGGGCAGCAAGGTTTTTGCACAGCTCATGCATGCCGGCGCACTGACTCAGGGCAATCGTTTTCGCAACGACACCCTCGCCCCCTCTGCCCTCCAACCCAAGGGCGAGCAGATGACGTTCTACCGTGGTCAAGGCCCTTATCCCCTGCCAAAAGCAATGACCGAAGCAGACATCGCTGATGTCATCAGCAGCTTTGCCCAGGCAGCCAAGCGGGCGGTGGAGGTTGCGGGATTCGATGGCATAGAGATCCATGGCGCTAATGGCTACCTGCTCGATCAGTTCTTTACCAACTACACCAACACGCGTGATGACCGCTGGGGTGGCGATATTCGCCAGCGTCTCTCGCTGAGCCTTGAAGTGTATAAAGCGGTTCGCTCTGCAGTCGGCGCTGACGTGCCGGTGGGAATTCGTATCTCCCAAGGCAAGGTGAACGACTTCGAGCATAAATGGAAAGAAGGCGAAGCCGGTGCAGAAATTGTATTTGGTACGCTGGCCGAAGCGGGTATCAACTTCATCCACGTGACCGAGCACGAAGCATGGCAGCCTGCCTTTGGCGAAGGTCCTAGCCTTGCAGCACTGGCACGTCGTTATGCACCCGGTGTTACAGTTATCGCCAACGGCAAATTGCATGACCCGGAGCGGGCAGCACAGGCGCTGGAAGACGGTGCCGATCTGATTGCCATTGGACGCGGAGCGCTGGCCAACCCCGACTGGCCGCAAAAAGTGGAGAATGCACAGGCACTGGCCGAATTCGATCCTAGCCTGCTAGGCCCGATTGCCCATATCAAAGAATCCGAAACGCTTTGATATCCAAGTCTATTACTTCTCTACCAAAGTAATATTCAAGCGATACAGCCACCCAAACGGCCAGACATCTGTCTGGCCGTTTTGCTTCAGCTCTACGTGCTACCGCCTTACGCTACTGGACAACAGCTCGTAGCCCCTTATTTTTCTGCCTTGAATGTCAACGCAATCAAGCTCTTCGCTCTCTTAATGTATATCCCCACAAGGCCATGTATGGCTGGCCAATCAAAATTCGATTATTTATGTAAAGTTTGCTTTACATATCTCATAAAGTGGTCAATGATGGAAAGTAGGCTTTACATCAGGAGCATTACATGTCCCGGTATCACTATGAGTTAGGCGCTGCACTTCTTCTTTATAGTACCGTTCTGGTCGCATCCCTGATCCTACTGCGGCATCTTGAAGGCGCCAGTCTGGCAGTACAGACAGTGGTTTCCTTATTGCCCATCGTACCGGCCGGGTTGATGTGCTGGGCAATCGTCCGGCAGCTTCGCCGTCTTGATGAGATGTACCTGCGCATCCAGCTTGAAGCGCTCGGCTTTGCCTTTGCAGCTTCCGCCCTGCTGACCTTCAGTTATGGGTTTCTTGAAAACGTAGGTTTTCCCCATATCAGCTGGCACATGGTGTGGCCAATCATGGGACTCATGTGGATGATAGGGCTGAGAATAGCGACGCTGCGTTACCGATGAAAAACAGACTCAAGGAGCTACGCGCCGAACGTAACTGGTCCCAGGCCGATCTCGCCTCGCAGCTCGACGTTTCCCGACAAACCATCAATGCCATCGAAAACGGCCGCTACGACCCTAGCCTGCCACTGGCCTTTCAGATAGCACGGATTTTTGCCTTGCCTATCGAGGCAATCTTTGATGATGATCAATAAGGGTTACTAACACATTCAGATATGTGTGTACTTTCATGGCCTAAATGGCTTCGAGTGCCTCAAGCGCAGCCAGCCATTGAGCTTTAATCTCAGGCTAACTGCCGCCTGGCCTGCTATGCGCAAGGATCATGTGATGCAGTAACTCAAAATTCTTGTGCGGTTTGAGCGACATTTACGCTGTCTGATTGAGACATAACCGGCAGGCTTTAGCAGGCCCCGTCGCCCATTCAGAAAGGGGCTGGTTGGATAAAGGTTGTATCTGCAAATACTGTAATTGCACCAAAATCTCCTTCGAGAGTATAGCGACCCTTACAGCATGAGATTGACTCTATTTCTCCAAGAGTCGCGAAGCCATCCACTGTGCAAAGTCCTGTCTTTAACGATAATGCGTAGAATCGAATCTTTATCTTTGAGGTATCTCGATTATGAGAAAAGACAGTTACTCTCTCATTATCGGAGGTAAGTGTCGTAAACTGTACGAACAACTCGCCAGCCTCTAATTTAATCCCAAGAAGCTGGCCTTCTTCTAGCTCTGTTAGCTCTATGCAAGCCTTACAATTTTTGGGCAAGTTTAGGCTTTAGCCAAGCCCTAGTAAGCAGGAGCAGATAATCTGAACCCTTTATTAGATAGAGAGACAACTGCCCACAGATTCTTTCAGGATAGCTACGAGCTCAGGGTCCATATATCTGTAATCGTCTGGAATTTCCAGTACATGAATAGGCTTATGCTCCAATAGACGAGTAAAATCCGCCACTAACCTGCTCTTATGCTTTTGCTCCATGACAATAATGACGTCCGCCCAGCGTATGTCCGAAGGACCTACCGTTTTTCGAGCATTTGGGCTTGTACCTGCAGACCGAACACTGATGCCTGGATGTTTGCGCCAGACTGCTTCAGCTGTAGGACTTCGCCACTGATTACGGCTACAGATAAATAGTATATTCATAATTAAATTATTTTCTAAAGTTTGTTTGTCATCATTATTCTTACGTATTTTATTTACTGGATAGAATTTCCAGTATTTAGCTCTTATAATTTATCCAAGCTTATATATTAATCTCCGGCTCTTCTCGGACTTTCCTCCACTCACTAGAATAGGCATCGTCTTTATATTTTAAAATCGGTATTATCCAAGTAGATAATTAAAGAGCATCTGCTAGAGTTCCGGCAATAAGCTTGCTTGCGAACAATATCGAAGTGGTTCAGCTGACTATGTACCTAACACCTGAGTTAAGCCGCGCCACAAAGCGGCAGCGGCTTGGATGAATTACTAGCTCACATCATCGCACTTTAGCAGCTGCCAGTGCCAACTGGATGAAAGGCTCCTTTGCCGCTTGATAGGCGCTCTTGTCCGATGGATATTGCGCCGCCAGACTAAGCTTGAGTTCCTGGTAGGCCGACCGAAGCGCACTCTGTCGGAACGAAGCAGGTTCCGAAACACCAGATGCTCTATCCAGAAGGCGGAGCCCAGCTCCACCGCGTGGACATGCACGCGCAGCGGGCCGGTGGACTTAACAAAATACCGCCTGTTTGGCAGCTCCCGTTCATATCTTGCGACGTACTCGTAACCGGCGCTTACCAGATCAGGAACTTTCGATTCGATGGCCGTAAGACTTCGGGCGCCCACCAAAATGTCCAAGACGGGCTTCGCGGCCAAGCCCGGCACGGAGGTGCTGCCAACATGCTCAATCTCCATAGTGCATGGTGACAGCACGTGCAGCAGCTCTTCGCGGATCGCGCAGAATGCTTTTGGCCACTCATGAGAATATGGACTAACTACGACAATGGCCATGCCGGCTAGCGCTTAAGCTGACAGGCGCGCTTGCGCGTTCTGGTTCAGCGAAGAGTTATGTTGGGACATCTGTCTGCCTCCTCGATATTTCTTCAGCAATTCTCTTCACGTCACTTCTATTTTCGGCTGTGTGTTTTATCAATGGCGACGTCCAGTCATGGTTCCTAAGTAATAGAATTCTATATTCCGTTTGATAAAACCCGATGTCTAAGATGAGATTTGACCCATCTTTAGCTCGCAACTCTGCTTGATACAAATCCTCATTGACGTCGTAATTGCGCTCTCCATCAGCATCAAACGGTTCGGCATCTGGAAAAGCCGAAAACGTCTCTTTCCACCCTGGGGCGAGGTCTATTCTTAAAAACCTAGTCATCGGCTTAGCACAACATAACGCTTGGTTAAGGAGCGGGCTTTAGCCCGTCCTGATGAGCGAAGCGACCAATCTGAACCAGTTGTTAGGCGTTTATTGCAGAGAAGCACAGACACGGTTGCAAACCTCAATAATCCTCTCATGAGTAGAGCGGGTGATTTCCACTTGGCCTACCGAATACTGTGAGTCAGAAACCGGGCCTTTTATGGCTGGCTTTTCCGAGAACGAAAAATTGGATAGATGAGCGCTTAATTCACTGGAGCGACCTAGGGAAGGTCTGAAAAAGACTTCCCGAATCTGGTGAAATACGCCGATCCCGCCAGCCGAGTTTTTCCATGAAGCAGATGACCTTCGCCGACGCCGAGTACGCCAGCAAGCGCAAGCAGACCCGTAAGGAATTGTTCCTGATCGAGATGGATCAGGTGGTGCCGTGGAAGGGATTGATTGCCCTGATCGAGCCACACTACCCAAAGGGTGAAGGTGGTCGTCCAGCCTATCCGCTGATGGCCATGTTACGTATCCATCTGATGCAGAACTGGTTCGGCTACAGCGACCCGGCCATGGAAGAAGCGCTCTACGAGACGACCATCCTGCGTCAGTTCGCCGGGCTGAGCCTGGAGCGCATTCCCGACGAAACCACCATCCTCAACTTCCGTCGTTTGCTGGAGAAACATGAGCTGGC
>NZ_KI517368.1:210409-239077 GCF_000478505.2 Pseudomonas sp. HPB0071
TTCGCGCTGTCAAACCTATGGATGGCGCGCCGACATTTGCTGACTACCGCAGGAGAGGTACGCCTGTAATGCGGGAAATGGCTGCTGCGAGGTGCTCGCGGCGGCCAAAAACGGAGAACTGAGCGGGTTACCTGGTCGATTTTGATCGACGGCCCGCTTTCAAAAGCAGCGAGGGCTGAAGTCGACCGGAAATACAGGGCTACTTCAGACCTTCCCTAGCCAATATGATTTGGAAAAAGAAACTACTGGCGGCGCCCCAAACGAAACGCAAAAATATCTAGCATTTCACTATTAGTCCCACGACGCTGAAATAGCAATGTTTCATTGTTTGACTTGCCCAGCGGGCGAAAGTTACTGGATTCGAGGACTTCAAAAATTTCTCGGTATCTCTGTCCGCCAAAACCGCTGACGAACTTTCCCACCATTTTCTCAGTTTCAGTCACGATTCCTCCTTGCGTCTAACGTTTGGCTAAGGGCCGGGCTTTAGCCCGTCCCAGTGAGCGTAGCGAGCGGTTTGAACCATTTGTTATAAGTCACATTTAGTTAACTATTGTTTTACGAAACCCATTAATTGAATTTTGTATTTAATCTTTCGTATCTAGCTTTTGCCATCGCCTTAAGTTCATCAGGCTGGTAGTTCAAAGGCGAGTAAACTCCCTCTGAAAACTCAAAGAAATACAGTTAGTAGACCTCATACCCTTTCTCTTTTATGAAGTCGCAGAATTCTTTATCTTTTGGCCTCAAGAAAACATCGCACCAAAATGGCAATCCTTCGTCCAAATATGCTTTTGCCTCCCTAAATGCTTCCTCAAAATCGTCCATAAGTGTAGATCCTTGTGACTTATAACGTTTGGTTAAGGGGCCGTCCCAGCGAGCGGAGCGAGCGATTTGAACCAGTTGTTAGAAGGCGTTAGCTCATGCTGCCAACCAGCTTTGATGCGGCTCTGGTGTAAAAATATATTGGGTTGCCCTTAGAGTTGTAGTTTTGCACAAGCAAGCCCAAACCAACCATTAGAGCAAGGTCATCTCTAAAAAAACGAGATTCCTTACAGATGTAATTTGGTCCTGGGCTTAGAACTAGCCTTTGGTCGCGGCTGCCCAGTTCATTTGACAAAAGAAAGAACTCTGTATGATGCTCTTCCATTAAGGCTAGTAGCTCCAGCGCTTGCTCGGATATTGACTCTTTCGCATATGCTAAAGCTAGCTCTTCTACGCCGTTAGAGCGGCTTGCGAGTATTGCTATTCTGTTTGAGATATCGTCCAGCTTTTTATGGACGTCATCAAGGCCTTTGTTTAATAAAGCTTTGATGCTTACCGTGGTAGCGTGGTTGCTTTCGATTGAAGCACGTATTTCTTCATGGTTATGCTCGGTTAACCATGCAAGAAAGTCAGATACGGCCGCCTGCTCTGATGCCTGTCGGCCTGAGGAAAAAGCAGACAACAACCCTACAATTGTTGCGAACTCTGCGATCATACTTTTGCCTTCTAACGATTAAGCTAACAGGCGAGTAAAAGCGTAGCTTTTGCAAGTCCAGTGAGCGGAGCGAACGGTGTTGAGCGACTTGTTATGTTTCATTGCTAATGAGATTTTTCAGCTGGGCGATGGTGAGCCATGGCCTTGAGCGGTGCAGTATCCTATGGCAGTTTGAGCACACCATCGCTATGTCTGATATTTTGGTTTTCTGGGCTGGAAGCATTTCGCTAACTGGAATTGTATGGTGAGCCTCAATGAAGTTGAAACCTCTTTGGCCATAGGCCTTTTCGAAGTCGAAATTGCAAGCTTCACAAAAAAGACGCTTATTTTTTCTTTTAAAATGCTCTTTTGCTTGCGAGATTAACGCTGAGTTTCGCTCTCGTGCGAGATGTCTTCGCTCAACAATTTTCCCTTCAGGAAAGCCTTCTGACGAAGTTTCATGGCTTTTAAAGTCTGATTCTTCAAGATCCAGGGTCCAGAATTTTCTTTTCTTGTTGTAAGGCGTGGAGCCTAGGCTTTCGCAGTATTCAATATATTTTGATCTAGATCGCTGTTTTCGACTAGTTTTCCAAGAAGCTTGGAAATTGCAGGGGTGGTGTCTCTTCCGTTGCCTGCGTCTTCGCTGTGAGATTGTATTGAGTTGTTGGTATAGCCAATATAACGGCTAGGGGCGAAGCGCAGTTCTTGACCAACTTTGTATGCAATAAGACACTTTCCCTTTCTTATTAAATCCGAGCAGTAAAGCTGTTCATCGTCTGTGCCTTCGCACAAATAATCCTCGAATAGTCGGAGATTTTCTATAATCTCATCTTGTGCTGTTACGACGACCATGTTTCGACCTCAAGATGGGACATAACGTTTGGTTAAGGGGCGGGCTTTAGCCCGTCCCAGTGAGCGAAGCGAACGGTTTGAACCAGTTGTTAGCCGAGCTCTCATGTGTCGCCGGAAATAACATGGATGATTAAGTTAAGTGAGCCATCGTTCAGCAATGGTGGGTAGTTTTGATCTGAGTGAGTAAGGGAAAACAGAGAGCCTGGCTGTGTGTCGGATGGCATTGAGAAATAGGTGTAGAGACGATTTTTTACAGAATCGGAGTACGTGATATGAATTTCCGAACCTTCAATTTTTATAGCAGCGAGCTGGCCATGGCACTTGGTGTTCAGTGAGGAAAATAAGGAATGTGTAGTGCAAAGCTCAAAGAATGCTGATGCGCCGTGTCTACCTTTATGAATTGACCTAGCGACTGCATTGAGTTCTGCTGTCTTACCGTGAAGATGCAGTTCCTTATTTTTCAACTCCGCGAACATGATTGCTCTCTGGCTGTAGATTTTAACGTCTTTGGCGGCTAACGCTTGGTTAAGGGGCCGGCTTTAGCCGGTCCCAGTGAGCGAAGCGAGCGGCTTGAACCGCTAGTTAGGTTGCCTTGCTACGGTCTGAGTAGTAGAAGCCTAAAACTGTACCTATGAGTGTGCCGGAAAAGGCTAACACTTCGCTAAAGTATGGGCTTTTTAGCACCGCACTTAAAAACACACCAAACATTAGAAGAAAAACCACCATAAAGCCTAATATCGCTGGCATGCGCTTATTAATTCTCTCGGTTCGGGGTTCTGCTTGTCCGATACCGCCACAGACACCACATGGAAGCCCAGCGAACTCTTTGCCTTTCAACTCATGTTCTTTTACGCAAACAGCACAAGAAGATTCGTTAGTGCCGTTTTTGCAAGTTCCTACGCCAGAGCAGTGAGCGCAGGGATATAGGTTAGATTTGATCTGGTGCATATTCCCTTTGCAACCTAACGTTTGGTTAAGGGGCGCCCGCAAGCGTGGCTTGCGGGCGCCCAGAGTGAGCGAAGCGAACGAACTTGAACCGTTTGTTAGGCTTCATTGCACGCCTCGCTTTGAACCTATGTGTTTTGCCATTGTGTCTATTAAGAAGAACGCAGAAATAGGTAGCGATAGCCAAAATAGGATTGGGCTCCAGAACATGCTGAAACCTAACCAAGGCAGAAGATCAAAGCCGCCTACAGAGCACGGGGCCAAATATTTGATGTTTCCCTGGCAGCCGAAGTGATGATAGGAGAAAACTCCTAGCTTCCAGAGTGCAAAGAGAATGACTGATGGTATTGCTGAAACGATGTATTTGGACATCCATGTCATTTTGATACCTAACGTTTGGTTAAGGGGCCGGCTTTAGCCGGTCCCAGTGAGCGAAGCGAACGATTTGAACCACTAGTTAGGGGAGGCTAAAGGCCGGGGTAATGACCTTCATCATCCACCAAGTACACCTGATTTAAATACCAGCGACCCTGTGCTTTGACTAAATGATACTCATAAATTGGCGAGTAGTAGGGCTTGGGAAACTCGGTGCGAACAATGGCGTTATCACCATTTATTGCGCTTGAGATTATATTTTCTTTCTGTGGATCGTGAGCTGGCTCGGATCCATATGCTATCGGTTCCCCCTTAAATCCAGGGAGAGTATATTTACTCAGCAGTTTTTTATACGACTCTTCTGCTAGCTCCATGGCTTTGATTGATGCGTGCGCAGAGTCTACTTTTAGTGCGTGATTATTCCATGACAAATAATCGGCTTGGAACGATTTAACTAAACTCTCTGGAGTATCCATTCCACTTGCATTTTGGCTCAGCGAGAATAGGCCCAGAACAAAGGGGATTAGCCTTTTCATGTGATCCCTAACTATTATTAGGCGTCGAGTGACGGATAACACGCTGGACGCGTCTGACGCATAACCTTCCCTGTTATTTCTATTTTCCTTTCTAAAACGGGCCTTTCCAAGGAGCAGTGACGGTATAAGCACGTTATACATCATGCTCAGGGCGGCACGGCTGCGGGAGCAAATTGAGCCCAGACATTACTCGATTCGCATGGGGCGCGTCTATTACAGGTAGGTTTAATTTTCAAGCAAAAGAAACGAGATTCAGTTCATACTCCTTCGCTTACACAGATGCTTATGCCAACGCTCCATGTCATAAACATGCAGCATCTAAAGCCACTATTTGGCTTTTTCCAGCTTGGCTCACAGCCCCAGTAGGGATATCAAACAGCCGCTCGCCTATAGGTAAGTCATGCCTACTGCGGTGTGAACCGTCTTTTAAAAAGCCTGAGGACAGACTTAAGGCGGAGGGCAAATCATCCATAAGGCGGGTGTCTCCCCTCTTCTCAGCCGCTACCTTGGCGCACATTTTTAGTTTGGAAAAGTGTGCGTCTACACATGAAATCGAAAGCCTTTCTGTATCTGGCTGTGCTGTGGCTAGCCGCCTGCAAACCTGAAGCGCCTGCCCATGCACCTGCAGCACCGCCGGTTGAGGTGGCGGTGGTAACGCTGAAGTCACAACCTGTCCCCTTGGTTGCCGAGCTTAACGGCAGAACCGTTGCCCATATGGAGGCTGAGGTTCGTCCACAGGTGTCAGGCATCATTACACAGCGCACCTTTGAAGAAGGAACACTCGTCAAGGCCGGGCAGGTTCTCTACCGAATCGAACAGGCACCCTACCGTGCCTCGCTAAACCAAGCCAAGGCCTCGCTGGCTAATGCTCAGGCCACGTTGCAGGCCGCCAAGCTTAAAGCCGAACGCTACAACGACTTGATCAAGATTGAAGCCGTCTCCCAACAGGAGGCTGACGATGCCAAGGCCAGCTATCAGCAAGCTCTGGCTACCATTGCCGAGCGCAAGGCGGCGGTTGAGTCTGCACAGATCGACCTGAACTTCACGCAGATTACGGCGCCTATTGCTGGGCGGATCAGCAAGAGCAGCATCACGCCGGGTGCTCTGGTAACAGCCAATCAGGAGACCGCGTTGGCAGTTATCCGTACGCTGGACCCTATCTATGTGGACATCACTCAATCCAGCGCCGCGCTGCTCAGGCTCAAGAAGGCCTTGGGCAATGGCGTCGCCGCGGGCAGCACTGATGTCAGCCTTCGCTTGGAGGACGGCTCGCTCTATCAACATTCGGGAGTGTTGAAATTTGCAGAGGTTGCCGTGGATCAGGAGACCGGCTCTGTCACGCTTCGCGCACTTTTCCCTAACGCTGAAGGGCTTCTTCTGCCCGGCATGTATGTGAGAGCCCTCTTGCAAGAGGCCGTTGCGCCTCAGGGACTCCTTGCGCCTCAACGAGGCATTACCCGAGATGCAAAAGGCAATGGCATGGCCCTGGTTGTAAACGCCAACAACACGGTTGAAGCACGTGAAGTGGTTACAACCCAGGCTATTGGTAGCAGTTGGCTGATTCAAAGCGGATTGGCGGAAGGCGATCGCCTCATCGTTGAAGGCACCGGCAAGGTCAAGGCGGGGGCGACGGTACATGCGGTTGAATTCAAACCGGCAGGTTCCGGTGAGGCTCGCGCCACGCAGCAGGGACAGTAACCGATGTTTGCACATTTCTTTATCAAGCGACCGGTCTTCGCCTGGGTCATCAGTATAGTCATCATGCTTTTTGGCGTCCTGGCAATACGTACTCTACCTATCGCTCAATACCCGGATGTGGCTCCCCCAGCCATTTCAGTCAGCGCCTCCTACTCCGGCGCCTCGGCCGAGACCATGGAGAACAGCGTTACGCAAATCCTTGAACAGCAACTCAAGGGGCTGCATGGCCTTCAATCATTTTCCGCCAGCAGCAGCTCCACAGGACGAACCAGTATCACGGTGACCTTCAACCAGGGCATTGATCCCGATAACGCTCAGATCCAGGTCCAGAACAAGGTCCAGCAGGCGCTTACGCGTCTTCCCTCCGAGGTGCAGCGGCAAGGCGTCTCGGTGACCAAGGCGCAGAATGATTTCCTGCTCATCATGGCCCTGTACGACGACACGGATCGCTCATCCTCTACGGATATTTCCGACTACATGGCCAGTAACCTGCAGGACCCTATCTCACGGGTTGCTGGTGTAGGCGATGTGCAAATATTCGGCTCTGAATATGCCATGCGCATATGGCTTGATCCTTCGAAGCTGGCCACCTATGGATTGATGCCCTCTGACATCACTGCCGCTATGCAGGCACAGAACACTCAGGTTTCTGCTGGGCAGATTGGCGGATTGCCTTCTCCACCGGATCAGGAGCTCAACGCCACCGTCACCGCACAATCGCGACTGCGTACACCCCAGCAGTTCCGGGACATCATCTTGAAGAGCGATTCGTCAGGCGCGCATGTGCATTTGGGCGATGTGGCTCGGGTGGAGCTGGGCAGTGAGAGTTACGGCATTGTCACTCGCTTGAACGGCCATGCTGCTGCAGGACTTGCAGTGAAGCTTGCACCTGGAAGCAATGCACTTTCTACAGCCGAAGGCGTAAAGGCGCTGGCACAGGAGCTGTCCAGTAACTTTCCTGAAGGCTACCACCTGGAATTCCCGCTCGACAGCACGGAATTTATCAAGCTTTCAGTTCATGAGGTCATCAAGACACTCTTCGAGGCCATTGCCCTTGTCGTCGTGGTGATGTTCATTTTCCTGCAGAGCTGGCGCGCAACCCTTATCCCGGCGATTTCCGTTCCGGTGGTGCTGTTGGGCACATTCGGCGTGCTATGGATTGCAGGATATTCCATCAATACGCTCACCCTGTTTGGCGTGGTGCTGTCCATTGGCCTTCTGGTAGACGACACTATTGTGGTGGTGGAAAACGTTGAGCGCTTGATGACGGAGCGCAAGCTGTCTGCCCTTGACGCCACCATGGAGTCAATGACGGAGATCAACAGTGCGTTGATCGGGATTGCCATGGTGCTGTCTGCCGTTTTTCTACCCATGGCTTTCTTTGGCGGGTCGACAGGGGTTATCTATCGGCAGTTTTCCATCACTATCGTAGCGTCTATGGTGCTGTCGGTGTTCATTGCACTGACCCTCACACCCGCCCTGTGCGCAACATTGCTCAAGCCAGCCGAGCATCGGGCGCACTCTGGTTTCTTTGGCTGGTTCAACCGCACCTTCAACAAGAACCTCAACCGCTATGAGCATGGAGTAACGGGCGTACTCAAACGCCCGGTACGGTTCATGCTCATTTATGGATGCCTGGGCGCCGTACTGGTCGTGCTGTATATGCGTTTACCCAGCGGCTTTCTGCCTACCGAAGACCAGGGCTCGAACATGGTGCAGTTTACCTTGCCGGTCGGAGCCTCCCAGAAGCGCAGTCTGGAGGTTGGCAAGACCATTGAGCGCCACTATCTGGAAACCGAAAAGGACAACACCAAAGCAATTTTTACCATTGTCGGATTTGGCTTTGGCGGAAGCGGCCAGAATACGGGCCTTGCGTTTGTTGCCCTTAAAGATTGGAGCGAGCGCACCGATGAGAAAGACCGAGCCGATAGTATTTCCAATCGCGCCATGGCCACCTTTTACCGTTCCCGCGATGCGCAGATCTACGCCCTGACGCCACCTGCGATCCAGGGCCTGGGCCAATCGTCTGGCTTCACGTTCCAGCTACAGGCATCAGCTACAACGGACCGTGCTCAGCTCCTGGGCTTTCGTAATCAGCTGTTAGGGCTGGCCGCAGCAGAGCCGTCCCTGGCAGCCGTTCGCCCAAGCGGCCTGGAAGAAACTCCACAGCTCAAAATCGACATTGATCAGTCCAAGGCGGTTTCCAGTGGGCTGGCGCTAAGCGATATCAACTCGACGTTAAGTGCCGCCTGGGGCAGCACCTATATCAATGACTTTATCGACCGGGGTCGCGTCAAGCGAGTGTACATGCAGGGTGATGCCCCGTTTCGCTCTCAGCCTGATGATTTGTACCAGTGGTACGTGCGTGGTCAGTCCAACGCGATGACACCTTTCTCGGCCTTTGCCACTACGCATTGGGAGCGCGGTCCGGACAACCTTGAACGCTTTAACGGCCTTGCCTCATACGCGATTCAGGGTCAGGGTGCTCCGGGTGTCAGCTCGGGTGAAGCCATGGACACCATGGAACATTTGGCCAACCAGTTGCCCCAGGGGACGACCTTTGCCTGGAGCGATCTGTCCTATCAGGAGCGCGAATCCAGCGGGCAGACCATTCGCCTTTATGCCCTTTCCATTCTGATTGTCTTTCTCTGTCTGGCGGCCCTGTATAACAGCTGGTCGATTCCCTTCTCGGTGCTCATGGTCATTCCGCTGGGTATTGTCGGCACTATCCTCGCAGCTACCTTGCGAGGGCTGGAAAACGATGTGTTTTTCCAGGTTGCGCTCATTACCACCATTGGCTTGGCCGCCAAGAATGCCATTCTGATTGTTGAGTTTGCCGAGGCGGCCGAGCAGCGTGGGCTTTCTATCTGGAATGCGGCGCTTGAAGGTGCTCGCTTGAGACTTCGCCCGATCGTTATGACCTCGCTGGCCTTCATGGCAGGTGTGCTGCCTCTGGCCGTTGCTACCGGTGCAGGTGCCAACAGCCGCATCTCCATTGGCACCGGCATCATTGGCGGTACGCTCACCGCAACAGTGCTTGCAATCTTTTTCGTACCGCTGTTCTTTGTGCTCGTCCGCGGCCTCGCTATCCGCTTCCAGAAGAGTAAGACCCCATCCACTTCGCAGGAGACACCGTGATGGGCCTGAGATCTTTAGCGCTGCTCATGCCGATGGCTCTGCTTGGCTGCACTCTTGCTCCTACTTATGAGCGCCCTGCCGCCCCGGTTCCTTCAACGTGGCCGCAGGGAACTGGCCACACGCCCTCTGTGCAAGCCTTTGTGCCAACCACTTGGGAAGCGCTTGTGCTGGATGCCGATCTACGATCCGTTATAACGCTTGCGCTAGCCAATAACCGGGACTTGCGCAAAGCGGCGGCCAATATCGAGTCGGCTCGGGCGCAATATCGCTTGCAGCGCTCCGAACTCTGGCCCCATTTAAACGCCAGCGCCAATGCTTCACGTTCACTCACTCAGGTTGAGACACTTGGCCAAAAACAGACCGTCTATAGCAAAAGCGTTTCGGCAAGCGTTGGGCTTAGCGCCTATGAGCTGGATTTGTTTGGACGCGTGCGGAGCCTGTCCGAATCAGCGCAGCAGAGTTTGCTGGCTACAGAGGAGGCTTCCCGCGCCACCTATATCAGTCTGATCGCGGAAACAGCCAATGCCTACCTGACGCTCGCGTCTGACCGGGCGCAACTGAGGATCTCGGAGGAAACGCTGGAAAGCGCGGATCGCACGGTCAGTCTGATCCAGGGTCGGCTCTCGGCAGGCATCGCCTCCCGCGTAGACTTGCGACAGGCCCAGACGATCTATGAACAGGCACGCGCGGATGTTGCCAATTACCGGACGCTTGTTGCTCAGGACCGCAATGCACTGGAACTGTTAGTCGGGCAGACACTGGATGATGCGGTGCTACCCCAACCATTGGCAGCAGATAAACCATTGTTTGCAGAGATCTCGCCTGGACTGTCTTCCGATGTCCTGCTCAGGCGCCCGGATGTGCTTCAGGCGGAACATAACCTGTTGGCAGCCAATGCCAATATCGGCGCTGCTCGGGCAGCATTCTTTCCACAGCTGAGCCTTACTTCCTCTGTAGGCTTGAGCAGTAACGAGCTGTCATCGCTGTTTTCAAGCGCCAACAAGGTCTGGTCGTTCATGCCCTCTGTTAGCATCCCGATCTTCACCGGTGGCGCCAACACAGCCAACCTGAACTACAGCAAGGCCCAGCGGGACTATTACGTCGCTGACTATGAGCAAAGCATCCAGACCGCTTTTCGTGAAGTGGCTGACGCGCTGGCCAGGCGCGGCACACTAGAGGAGCAACTTTCTGCGCAGACAGCTCTTTTGGAAGCAGCCAGCGAAAGCTACCAGCTCTCGGATGCACGTTATAGACGGGGTATTGATACCTTCCTGAATGCGCTCGATGCGCAACGTACGCTCTACAACGCCCAGAAATCGCTGATCAATGCACGTCAAATCGCGGAGGAAAACCGCATCGAGTTGTACAGAGTGTTGGGTGGTATCTGATAAACAAAGGCCCGGCCGAATACCGGGCTGGGCCTTTACTAGACTGCTCTTTCAGGACCATGATGCGTCATCAATCCTTGCTTCCAGGCGAAGGCAACGGCTTCTGTACGATCAGCCAAGTCGAGTTTGGAGAGCAGGCTGCTAATATGGGACTTCACTGTTTTCTCACTAATATTCAGTGCAGTAGCAATGCGCACGTTACTGCCCCCTGAAGCAAGCTCGCGAAGCACATCAAGTTCACGCTCGGTCAGTTCCTTGAAGGGATCAACCTTGGGCTCGCGAATTCCCCTGACCACCTTGAGAAGCTTCGAGGCGATAAAGGGATGAATAATGACCTCACCTCGCGCGATCCGGCGGATCATATCAATCAACTCATCACCCAGCATCGTCTTGATCAGAAAGGACTGAGCGCCTGCCTCGATGGCAGCAAAGGCCAACTCATCTTCTTCGGTAGAACTCAGGACAGCTATCTGGCTACCCGGACTTACCTCCAGCAGTCGCTTGATGGTTTCCACACCGCTCAACCCTGGCATCATCAAATCCAGCAAGACAAGCTCAGGCTTGGACGCCTGAGCGAGCTCAATCGCTGTCTGCCCATCTCCCGCCTCGCCTATCACATCGAACTCGCCGGTAATGTCGAGCAGACTGCGGATACCCTGTCTGACAATGGCATGGTCATCAACCAGCAACACGGTGGTTTTCATCATTACCCTTCTGTGGGCTTAAAGGAGACTTCAACGGTGGTTCCCTGGCCGGGCTCGCTGTGAATATCAATACGCCCTTCCAAAAGCCAATGGGCTCTTTGACGCATATTGCCCAGACCCATTCCCGAGCTGGTGTGCCCTGGATGAAAGCCTTGACCATCGTCCTCGATTTTAAGAACAAACCGCTCTCCCTGACGAACGAGGGATATCCATAGATGCGAGGCGTTGGCATGTCGAAGTGTGTTGGTTGCCCCTTCGCTGGCAATCAGGAGCAGCTCAGTTGCAACCGCATCTTCTTCCTGTAGCCGGTGCATCACCTCTTCTTGAATATCGACAGACCACTCAATGGTGCTGCCTTCAAGGAGGTTTGCCAGATTCTGCTTCAAGGCGCTATCCAGACCTAGCTCAGCCACCGTAGGCGCCGAGAGGCGATGGATGACATCGCGCATGTCTCGTTGAAGATGCTCAACAAGCTTGAGTGATGAGTTGGCCAGCTTGCTCTGCTCGGGATGGGTACTGCACAGGCGGCGTAAGAGGCTGAGCTGCAGCCCTAGGGCGAAGCACCGCTGCTTTGCGGTATCGTGCAGTTCGCGGGCCAACCGACTGCGCTCATCCTGGGCAGCAATAGCCTGCTTGACCTCAATCACGCCTGCCACCGCATCAGCCATATGATCGAATCGCTGGGCCAGCCGGCCAAATTCATCATGTCCCTCATCGTTGATACGCATATCGAGTTGGCCCTGAGCCCAGGTATTGGCTACCTGCTCGGCATGACGAATTCTATTTAGCAGGAAGAAAGCCAGCAGCAGGGCCGTGCAGCAATTGCTGATCAGCATGTAGGGCCAAAGCCAACCGAACTGACGGCTCGTATCCGCCCAGAAGGCCTTCCATGGATCAAACCCCTCCATACCCAGAACAAGCCTATCCGCCTCTTGTGGTAGCTGAGCAACCGCCGTGCTAAACCAGATATCACTGGTCGTACGCGGCTCATCGCTTTCAACCTTGATACTTTTACCCTGGCGGCTAACTGTCTGCAGTCTGGCTTGAAGCGGCTCCGTTAATTTGGCGGGGTAATGACATTGCAACCCCTGCTCATTGCGATACAGCGCTGCAAGACGCCCTTCCCCAAGAGACTGGCTAAAACTATTACCAGCCTTGCCTGTTAATACACCAGAATCAAAGACACGATGGACCAATAATTCAAGCAGTGCCTGGCAGCGTTCAGGCGTAGCGGCGGCTTGCAGCAGCTCAGCCACCACCCTGCCCTCTACCGCAACACGGTCGTGCAATTTATCTTCACTTAGCGCCTCTTTAAGCTCAACCTGACTGTTCCAGGTACCGAAGCCGATGATTGCAACTGTAGAAGAACCAGAGATCACGAACAGACTGACAAAAAACTTGATGAACAGTCCGCCCAGCCATCGCTTGGGCGTGAATAACAAGGCGAGCCTGGAGAGAGTAAGCAAGGAGGGCGTGAATCCTGATCATCGGGTTATATGATCATTTTGCCATGAACCCTTCGGCAACGCCTGCGGCCTATCAGCTGCATCGTGAAGATTGGAGAATCTCCTCGCGTTAAGACGTCAAGCTTTGCCTTTGGGTATGGAAATAGGCAAGACTCCATTTTTCTATCTACTGCGTAGGAAACCATGAAGATTTTCCTGTCCAGATTAATGATTCTTGGCTTAGCGTGCCAAGTTGCTCAGGCGGCCTGCCAGCGAGAGGCCACTGATTTTAATTATCCGTCTCAGCGTTTGGAGGAAGCATTACAGCGGCTGGCTCATAGTACCGGTTGCCCTGTCACGGTGGACCTTACCCCTTTCGCAGACCGGAAGGTGCCTGCACTGCATGGCCGCTATACGCCTGAAGAAGCGCTCTGGCAGCTAATAAAAGGAACAGGACTCGAAGGTTACCCTACGGCTGATGGGCTGGAAGCGAATACCCAGGAACAGGATGCCGTCGGGGCCAAGGCACAGGCTGTACGTAGCCTTATCAATACCCAAAAAGGCTCGATTACCAAGGCTAAACAGCAGCATTACGAACAGCAAATCAAGGAAGTGGAAACCAACGCAGCAGCCCTGGCTCGCCAGCAAGGCTTCATCAGTGCCGGGGAGCGCAGCTCGTTTCATCGCAGCCTGGACGAGATGCTCAACGAACTGAAGCGCTAGGTCATCAAGCCTATCCAGGTCGCTTTGAGAGCAGGCGGCTGACTTCTATTTCAGACGCCTGCGGCCCTATAGGGAGAGAAGGCTGCTTAGGACTTTTTACCCAAGCAGCCTTTGATCAACCTGCCAAGACGCTATCGACCAGTGCTTTGGCCTCTTCCTGAATGCGCTTGAGGTGCGCTTCACCCTCAAAGCTTTCAGCATAAATTTTGTAAACGTCTTCCGTACCGGAAGGACGTGCAGCAAACCAGCCGTTTTCAGTCACAACTTTGAGGCCGCCGATCGCTGCACCATTACCAGGCGCCTCGGTCAGGATCTGTGTAATCGGCTGACCGGCCAGCTCGCTGGCAGTTACCTGTGAAGCGGAGAGCTTGCCTAGCTTGGCTTTCTGCTCGCGATCAGCTGCAGCATCGATACGCTGATACACCGGCGAACCAAACCGCTCGGTCAGGGCCTGATAACGCTCACCAGGATCCTTGCCGGTAACCGCCGTAATTTCAGCCGCCAGCAGCCCCAGGATGATGCCGTCCTTATCGGTCGACCACGCACCGCCAGTCTTGCGCAGGAACGATGCGCCTGCGGACTCCTCACCACCAAAGCCGAGGCTTCCGTCCATGAGGCCATCCACGAACCACTTGAAGCCCACCGGCACCTCTACGACCTTCCGATCGATACCCTGAGCCACACGGTCGATCATGGAAGACGATACCAGTGTTTTACCAATACCCGCTTGAGCGCTCCACTCGGGACGGTGAGTAAAGAGGTATTCGATCGCTACCGCCAAGTAATGGTTGGGATTGAGCAGCCCGGTCGAACGCGCCACGATGCCATGGCGGTCATGGTCGGTATCACAGGCAAAGGACACATCAAAGCGATCCTTGTTTTCAATCAATCCAGCCATCGCATGAGGGGAGCTGCAGTCCATGCGGATCTTGCCGTCCCAATCCAGGCGCATGAAGCGGAAGGTAGGATCGATACGGGTCGACAGGACCTCAAGCGGCAAACCAAAACGCTCGGCAATGCGCGTCCAGTAGTGCACACCTGCCCCGCCCAGAGGATCCACGCCAAACTTAAGGCCCGAATGCTTGATGGCTTCGATATCGATGACCTGATCAAGGCCACCCACATAGCTTTCGATAAAGTCGAATCGCTGCGTCGTTGGCGCTTTCAACGCACGCGCATAGTCCATGCGCTCCACGCCCTTCAATCCTGCCTTGAGCAGCGCATTCGCACGCTCCTGAATCCACTTGGTTACGTTGGTATCGGCCGGACCACCATTGGTGGGGTTGTATTTGAATCCACCATCGGCAGGCGGATTGTGTGAAGGCGTAATGACAATACCGTCAGCCAGGCCGCTGGTGCGGCCTTTGTTGTATTCGAGAATGGCATTGGAGATGGCGGGCGTTGGCGTATAACCGGGCTCGCCCTGGGTCTCAGCACAGCCTGCATCGATACGGGTCTCAACACCATTGGCCGCCAGCACTTCCAGTGCTGAAACAAAGGCAGGTTCGGACAACGCATGGGTATCCATGCCGACAAAGACCGGACCATTTACGCCCTGCTCTTTTCGGTAATCACAAATAGCCTGGGTAGTTGCCAGGATGTGCCACTCATTGAAGCTGACCTTCAGCGATGAACCGCGATGTCCGGATGTACCAAATGAAACCTGCTGCGCCGGATCATCAGGGTTGGGCCGTTCACTGTAATAGCGCGACACCAGGCGCGGTAGGTTGACCAGGGTATGCTCATCGGGCAGGCGTCCTGCGTTAAGGTCGATGCTCATCTGACGTTCCTTTGATGGATTGAAATTACTGCCTCAAGTAAACCATGCGGCGATTCAAGAAGCATTCGAAAGCGGTATGACACTGGTGGGTGTCATTCATTCGCGCTTCGACCCAAGCACTACCACCCAGGGTTCCCTTTTCGTATCGCTTATGTGCTGCGGTGCTCGGAAATAAGCAGTGAAAACGGCTCGCCAAAAGAAAACCCGGCATTAGCCGGGTTTTCGATAACTGTGTTGCGTTACAGCGGATGATCTACCTCATCATCGCCAAGCGGATTATCAGGAATGATATCGGGACGCAGTGGATCGAATACGTCACTGCCAATGCCCGCATCGTCCGGCACCACAGGATCGGAGCCTTGTGCATCTAAGGGCGCATTGCTCATACAGATCTCCTTCATTCATAGCCAGTAGCACTACACGACTTTGGAGATATAAATCCACCCGTTGTTTATGCCGGTCATCCGAACCTTTTACAGCAGATTAAAGGTGGGTATAGATGTAACGGGCCGTCATCACAAGCGCTGTCACTCCAACCATAATCCCGATGAGACCAGACAATGCCAATGCCGAAAAATGATAGAGATGGCCCGGTGCACTGGCCATGATCAGTATTGCCGAAACACTGATCAACGAAACGATAGGCCCCACTGTCAGATAGCGTTTGAACACTGCCATGAACATGCCTCCCCAAGCAGCTCTGCAGACAGGCATCGTTGATAACACGGAATTATGAAGGCTATAAGTCATCACCAGACGGTTTGCCACTCGCGCCGGTCGTCAAACGACGAAAGGTATAAAGTTTTTCTGATCCCGACCGACAACGCAGCCACATCAGTCAAGTAGATCCCTATGAAAAAGGTCAGCCAAACCTTGCGGACTCAAGCGTCCATCATCGAGGCCTATTGCGTTTTGGAAGAGAAAGCTCGTCAGCATCCCGAGCTACGCGTATTCCTGCCTGAACTGCTTGATCTAAACGAACAGGCCTGCACGCTCATTGAGCGCTATATGGCCAAGGCAGCCGTTAAAGCCGCCACTGAATGAATCCAGCAATCCAACGGATGCGTTTGGGCGCGAGCCTGACATACGTGCTCACTGGCATAGCACAGGACAAAGGCTCACGAATGATGCCATTGAAGGCAAAATCGTAGCGACCTTGAGCCGCCGGTTATGGCTTACACGAATCGAAATGCAGGCTGCCAGGGAGCGTCTATAGTGTCTGGGCACATAACAAAAAGGACGCCTCATGACTGTTATGCTCCGCCGCGCCACGTGCTCTCTTTCATTGGCAATCGCTTTTGCCTTTTCTACCGCTTCCACCGTACAGGCTGAACCTAATCACCCTGTTCAATCCCATGCCGAACAGTACAAGGAAGAAGCACTCAAGCTACTCGAGCAACTGGTAAATATTGATTCGGGCTCGGGTTATGCACCTGGTCTGATACAGGTAGGTCAGATTGCAGCTGATCAGTTGAAACAGCTGGGCGCTACGATCGAGACTGTTCCAAACTCTCCACCTGATAAAAGTCATCATATCGTTGCCACGCTTAAAGGCACAGGCAAGGCCAAAATCTTGCTGATGGCGCATATGGATACCGTTTTCAAAGAGGGCTCAGCCAAGGAGCGGCCTTTCCATATAAAGGATGGGCGAGCCTACGGACCCGGCGTGATGGACGATAAGGGCGGAATCGTAGCGGGCATCTATGCGCTCAAAATATTGAAAGACCTCAACTTCAAGGATTACGCTCAAATTACCTTTTTGCTCGATGCCAGCGAGGAAACCGGTTCCGATGCTGCTACTCAGCTGATTCAACGGGTGGCCAGGGAGCATGACGTTACCCTCAATCTAGAGCCAGGCCGGCCTGCCGATGGCCTCGTGGCTTGGCGAAAAGGAAGCGCGACCGCAACCGTTGACGTTACCGGTAAGGCCGCTCATGCGGGCGTAGCGCCGGAGCTCGGCCGAAACGCTGCCATGGAAATCTCGCATCAGGTCCTCCAGCTTGGCAAACTGGGCGATGTCGAGAAGAAAACTACGGTCAATTTTACTGTAATCGACGCTGGCGATCGCACGAATGTCATACCTGACAGCGCAACTGCCAAGGCAGACGTCCGTGTAGCAGTTCCTGAGGAGTTTGATCGGGTCGAGCAAGACATGGCGCGCGTCTCTGCCAACAAGCTGATCCAAGAGACCGACGTGAAAACTCATCTGCATCGGGGCTTGCCGCCTATGCCTCAAACCGCCGAAACGGATAGGCTCGTGTCGATGGCTCAAAACATCTACGGTGAAATTGGCCGCAAGCTTACGATTGAGGGCAGCGGTGGCGCAGCTGACGCCAGCCTTGCTGCGGGTGTGGGCGTACCAACGCTGGATGGCTTTGGCATCGTAGGCGGCAATATCCATACGCCAGAAGAGTACGCCGAGGTGGAAAGCGTCGCGCCGAGACTTTATCTACTGGCAAGGATGATCATGGAGCTGGCGCAGCGTGATAAAGGTTAAGTCTCTCAATGAAAAGGACTTTTCATCGGACGTATATAGCACGTGAGGAACGATAAGGAAGACTGGGCATCCCTTCTTATAGTCCTGTTGCAATCATGCAGGTAGATATTCAAGGCCTACGGCCTCCAAGTCAAAAAGCTCGGCGCCAGACTGCTGAGCCACATCCGATAGGAGGATGAGCGATGGATGATCTGGAACAACGCATACGTCAACGCGCCTACGAAATCTGGGAAGCCGCAGGTCGTCCGGATGGACAGGGATTTGAGCACTGGTTTCAAGCCCAGAGAGAAGTCGACTACGACACCGCAGGGGACCCGCTGTCGGGCGGAATAGAAACCAGCGTGGCGCAGCCCATGCCCAAGCCAAAGCGAAGCCGTACCAAGAAGACAGCCTGACCACAGGTCTTTGCCACTACGTAAAACGGCCAATCCTATTGGCCGTTTTATTTTAGTCGGCCTGAAATGCCTAGAGCGCTATCCACCCTACTCTGATTGGCGTTAGCCGAAAACATGCTCTGTAAGAGTGACTTCGATGAAGTAGCCTTCAGCCTGATCGCGTCATTACGTCATTAATAAAGCGGTACACCTCTTTGATTCCGCAAAGGCCGCCTCGCCTGATCAACCAAGCTGCCAAACCGCTTATTCATCATAACATTAGCTCGCCACCACTAGACGTATGAGCGATGTAGGCTATAAATAATCGGGCGATCCCGGTAATAGTCATACCATTATCATGGCTTGCGCTTGAGCTATCTCTGCTGTCGGGCTTGGCGACCCTGCCTTATGAGGTCACCCGTCTTGCAGGGTTCGGCTTGAGGAGCTGCAGTTATGGGCCGTTTTCTTCAGCCTCTAAATCTGTGGCTCACACTGCTCGATAACAACCTGTGTTCTTGCTAATAACAACAACGGAGAAACACCATGGTTCTAGAACTGTGTGCTCAGGTAAGGCGTCTCAAGCGCAACCTTACCAATGCCGCCTGGTTTTCCCTCGCGGTCGCTGTAACAGTATTGATCAACCCGGCCTCCTCTCTGGCGGCAACCCAGTACGACAATCCCATCATTACGCAACGAGCCGATCCGTCTGTTTATAAACATACCGACGGGTATTACTACATGACTTATAGCGTACCGGAGTACAACCGGATCGCACTCAGGCGCGCCAGGACCATTGCCGGTCTTGCAAAGGCCCAGGAACAGGTCATCTGGACCAAGCACGACAGTGGTGAGATGAGTACCCACGTCTGGGCACCCTGGATCGATTACAACAACGGTTCCTGGTACGTCTATTTCGCTGCCGCTCAGGAGGGCACCCCGTTCAATCACCGCATTTATGCACTGTCCAACAATGCAGCCAATCCGGTAACAGGCTCAGGCTGGATCGAGCGTGGTCAGATCAAGACAAACTGGGAGTCATTCAGTATCGATACGACTACCTTTGTGCATGCAGGCAAACGTTACATCGTCTGGGCCCAGAAAGACCCGAACATCGAAGGTAACAGCAATCTCTACATTGCCGAGCTGGATGGCCCGTTGGCTATTAAAGGCAAACAGGTAATGCTATCGCAACCTGAATACGACTGGGAGAAGGTAGGTTTCTGGGTCAACGAAGCGCCTGCCGTCATGGAACATAATGGCAAGGTGTTCATTGCCTATTCGGGCAGTGCTACCGATGCGAACTACAACATGGGCCTGCTTTCCGCACCAGCCACGGCGGATCTACTCGATCCTAGCGTATGGACCAAATCACCTGTTCCTGTCTTCAAGAGTAGCGAGCGTAACGGGATCTACGGCACAGGTAGCAATACCTTCACAACCGACCGAGATGGCACCATCCTTCACATCTATAATGCTCGCAACTACAAGAGCATCGTAGGCGATCCGCTGTACGATCCCAACAGGGCCATTTATGTGCAACCGCTCAGCTGGGATTCAAACGGCAATCCAGTCTTTGGTGTTCCAACAGGCGCAGACAAGCCAGTGACGCTGATCAACCAAAACAGCAGCAAGTGCCTCAATGTGAAAGATGCCAGTCTCGATGCAGGCGTACGGGTCGAACAGGCCTCGTGTGATCAGACGAATGCCCAACGCTGGCACATGATCAATCTGAAAAATGGCTTCTATGAGGTATTGAGTGTCAACAGCGGCAAAGTGTTGACTGCGCAGGAGGCATTCAAGGATTCGCCGATCTCACAGGAGACATGGCAAAACCTTCATACCCAGCAATGGCAGATGTTGCCTGGTGCATCAACCTGGTTCCGCTTGGTCAACCGGTCGAGCGGCAAGGTGCTGAATGTACCCGGATGCAAAGTTGGCGATGGCGTTGACGTCGATCAGAGCCAGTGGATGAAGAACGGCTGCCAGCACTGGTCAGCTGTACCCTGAGCAGAACTTTTCAAGGCATAGACATGGACGTCTTGCCCTATAGCCTGCTTCTTTCCTGGTTAGCAGATACGCTGACCACATGCGTGTTCATGCTTTCGCTACTGTTATACGCCGACCGTTAGTCAGTTTTCATTCAAGGTCTTGTCCGTTTACACCGATAACGAGAAGAGACCAGATGAAGGAGACTGAACATGGCAATCCCGATAACCGGAGCCAGCCCAACAGAAGTCATTGAGCGCGCCCGGCAACTGGGCCTCAGCAAATGGCCAATCCGCGCCGGCCGCACAAAAGAAGGCCACTGGGTACATCATTACTCCATCACCTCCGACGAGCTGATTGCCTATATAGACAGTTTGCTTGTCAGACAATGGAAGAAAAATACATAACTATAAAGGCTTAAACTACATTGTTTCGTACAGCCTTGTTCTAAATATTTAAATTAATTTTAAATAAGTTAACAGTGTGTTTTAAAAAAACCAAGCCGCCTCAAATAGGCTTACACCCTTATTAATTAGCCTTTGAAAGGTTATTCACGCTCTCTGGCAGCCTCTTAAACGCACCAACAGTTCGCAATCAGCAAAAATATATTGTTTACCAATAGATCACAGGCAATCCTACTTATTGCTTATCAAGCTAAACATAGCTGTATTGTTTATCTAAAAAGCAGCCTACGATAATCCGCCGATCGTCTTATATGGCTTTCCCGATCCTCCTGACTTTTGGGGCATCGGTATTACCCTCTATGGCTCCCAGGGGCATCTGGCCGGACTCATGCTTGGGCGCAACAAGGAGATAGCACTGCGCCTGCAGGTCTACAGTCATTACCGGCATGCTCAACAAGGAATTGGCTGCTACTATCTTCGTGAATGGTCGCGTGACTTCCCGCCGTTCCGAGGGTCAGCTACGTGCGCTCGCCGTTACGAGCAGAGAACAGCTGCAGGCTTGGCCTTAAATCAAGATCTTTACTGATCCAGCTAAATTATCAGCTTCAACTACACGCTCATTGCTGGCCCAAATTTACAGGGTGCAGCAATTTCCATATTACATTGACCTACAAAAGCGTCAATTGCTGGCACAGGTTTATCTGGAACTTCGCCAAAGTGATAAAAAATATAAAGTAAGTCGCATAGAACGGAATACTTAATTAGGCTGCGAACCTTTAAAAGCATTACCTATTAATTAATGATTTGTCTGATTAGTTCATAATCACTCTGGCGAGACCACTGCTTTTCTGAAACGCGAACATTGATACGGCCATTCAATTTCGGGTCAATTTTGACAGGATCTTTCAATACCCTTTTGAACGAACCACATCGGTTATCCAGATATATCTGGAGATAAGCCTCTATCTCACCCTATTTAGCATTTCGTCATTGGATAGGCATCGGCTGTAGACTGGTACAGTGACCAATGTCTATTACTGACCGAGCCGGAGAACTTTATAGCCCATGTCGATTGCTGAGGTTCCGATTCGATTTCGCCCAATGGTAACGGAAGACCTGATACATGCCCATGAATTGTCACGTGCCGTAGGCTGGCCCCATCGCCTGCAGGACTGGCAATGGATACACCACGTCAGCCAGGGAATAGTGGCAGAAGACGCACATGGCATATTGGGTACGGCGCTCTGCTGCCTTCAAGGCGATTACGTCAGCCTAGGTCTGGTCATCGTTGATGTGCGGCGACAAGGCCAAGGACTGGGCCGTAAATTGGTCGACCAGGTATTGAACCATACAAGCCCACGCACTCCTCTCCTGGTTGCAACACCACAAGGAGCGCCCCTTTATTCCAGCCAGGGCTTTATTACCTACGAACATATTCATCAACACCAAACCGCGAGCGCACCAGCCCTCCCTCATCATGAGCTACCAGTCGGGCATACGCTGCACGAGATAACATCACAACATTTTCCTCAACTCATTGAATTAGCTTCCAGCGCAACCGGAATGAACCGTGGCCTAGTGCTTGCGGCTTTATTAAAGATCAGTCAGTACGTAATAGGTATTGAGCGGGATAGGCAGCAGGTCGGCTTTGCATTATTACGCCCGTTTGGGCGCGGTCTAGCTATTGGGCCGGTGGTGGCAGAGTCCGCCGAGCAGGCGAAAGTGTTGATTGTTGCCCTACTGTCTCGAGTAGCCGGACAGTTCGTTCGGCTGGACGTCACACACAGCAGTGGGTTAAGCAACTGGTTGACCGATATCGGGATTCCTCAAACGGATAAAGTTGCACAAATGGTCAAGGGTAGTCCCCCCATACCATTGGGCAATGCACTACAAATGGCACTGGCCAATCAAGCCTTGTGCTAACTCCGTTAGCGTCCTGCCTGATCGCATCAGGGGTGATCAGGCAGATTAGCGCTATCAGTCCTTGAACCTTTCAGGTTTCCAATCCGGGAAGATAAGGTCCAAGGTAAACGTCCTCAACTGCTCAGTTGTAAGCTGTCGTCGCTGTGGGTCCCATAATGCAGCCCCTGGACCATAGTTGCGCCCCTCGAAGAAGCGAGAGTCCTGCGGATAGAACCAGATGGTGTTGCCATCCTTGTCCTTGCCCGACATCTTGTCCCAGCCGTAGATGTGATCATCCATATAAGACTTGATAAAGACTGACTGACCGATTGCATTCGGGTCAGCGTAACGGCCATCCTCAAAGGTCGTAGTAGGATGCCAGGGACGTCCCAATGCGAAACTGCGAGCAGGCACCCCCATCTCTTTCACAATACGACTTTGCAGGAAGATCAGCCCGTAGGGAGACTTGATATCGGTACTAGGCGCGGTGAGATAGCCATAAGGCGGTGCTATATCGGTACGGCGTCGAGCAACGATGTCGCAGTGATCGAACACACTGATCCCTGATCCGAAAATGAAATCAACATGCCCTGTGATCTTGCTTTGAGTGAAATAGCTGCGGCTACCGGTTTTGCTATAAAACGTATCCTGATATCCCTCCAGTCTCACATTGTGAAAACGCGCGCGATCACTGTTACTGTCCAGCAGCAGCGCCACCGCCTGGGTATCCTTTACCTTGGTAGGATCAGTAGCCAGCTTGGCCGCATTGGCCGGAAAGTCGAAACTGTTTCGAATGGTCAGATTGCGCGCTGTAAAATCAGGCGCGTTCACACTCACGGTGCTGCTGCCTGACGTACCATATTTCTGTCTCTTCTCATCGAGCATGCCCGCGTACACACCGGCACTGATGATGGTCTTGTCCCGCTGCTCGCCTATCAAGGTGATATTAGGGCGAGTGATGCTCAAGCGCTCCTCATAGGTTCCTTTTTTCAGGAAAATGACATAGGGCGACTGGTCTGATGGGGCCGCCTTGATGGCCGCATTAATGGATGTGAATGTGTTGGGTTGCGCCGTTGGTGACACCACCGCCTGGTACTGCACTGCCAATGCCGTCTGGCTGATACATACAAGGCTGACAGTGCCCAAGAGCATGGTGCTGCGTAATAGGGAAGGCATGGACATTGTTGTTATTCCTTCTTATTTGAGTTTTGCAGCCAGCTCAACCAGTGCCGGTTGCTGCGCGATGCCTTCGGCTACTATACCGGCAACCGCCTCGGCGCCCTTCTGCTGGAAGTGGGTACGATCAGGATTATCCAACGTTCCGGAAGTCTGGGTTTTGTAATAGGGATAGCGTGGGTCGTTGGGATCAACCGCAAGCCAATAGGACTTCCAGTCGTCTCGGTGCTGATTGACGAAGTCGATAGTCTTCCGCTCGAGGTCAATGAATGGAATTCGATTGTCCGCAGCCGTTTTGCGAATGGTGGCCGCGTAATCACCTACATAGGCATAGCCGTTTTCGCTGTTCTGCTTGGTCCAGTGGGAACTGCCAACCGGTGTAGTATCACCATTTTCGAAAGCGGGTTTACGCTCTGCAGTCATCACCCGTGTGGTAGGCGTCATAATGATGGGTCTGGCTCCTTGCCGACGCGCCAATGCAATGTAGCGCTCCAAGGAGTTCTGGAATGACAGCTGCGGTTGGCCTTCAGGATATTGCTTGTTGCCATTACTGTCATTGGGATAGGTACACAGGTTTTTCACATCTGCCGCACCACGCACCGGTTTGGCGCTATTACAGTTTTGGTCGTTGTGCCCATGGGCGATGAATACATAGTCACCTGCCTTCATGAAGCGCGCCATCTGTTGATACCAACCCTCGTTATAGAAATCGCGACTCGATCGCCCTGCCCGCGCTCCGTTGAGTACGGCAACACCGCTATCGTTCCGAAAGCGTTCCTGGAAGACCTGCCCCCATCCCATCCTGGGTAGTCGGCTTTCCTCATAGGTTGCTGCGGTGGAATCACTCACAATCAGGATGCGCACCTTAGCGCTCTTGATAGCCTCCAGCTCACCCTTTGCACGCAGGTAGTCGAAGCGCTCATAGCTGCTGGTGTCATGCGTCGTGCTGACATCGCTGAAGCCTAGAATAGGGCGAAAGCGAATATCAGTCAGAATGGTTCCGCTCGCCTCGCCGCTGTCATTGTGATAACCCCGGTTGTGATTAATCACCTGGAGCAACGCCTCAGCTCCTTTTCCGTCGTCACGCAGGGGGGTGGTAATAGGGTTGTACCGATCTACATGGCTAACGCCTGCTTGAGTCAGTGCTTGCGAAAGGCCTGCCCTCATCGCATTAAGCGGAGCAGTTAGAAACTCCTCGCGCATTTGCCCCGCATTACCACTTTCCACCCACTGTTGAGGACCGATGTACCCAAGCTTCTGGGCGATTTCGGAAACAATCCGATCTGTAAGTGGTGTGATATTGACCGTTGTATTTCCATTACGTGGGAGCGCTGTCACTACCGAGGCCATACAACGCGTTCGAGGTTTATCGTTGTAGCGGCAATTTTGCGTAATGTGTCCGTCGCGCGGTGTAAGATCGGTAGCGGATACCAGTAACGGCGGCGTCAGTGTTGAGGCTTCCAGGCGCCAATGCCCCTTGCGGTCCGTCAGAGCAGTCTTTTGCTTTCCCCACTTATCAATCACTGTGACCTTGGCATTGGTCAAAGGCGCATCGGCCATGACCACTCCATTCAAGAACGTTGCTCCCTGAGCGAATCCTGCACCAGCTAGCAGCAAACACCCCATCAGAGCCGAGCCTTTCATACGCATGCGAATACTCCTCAGTAACTCGACAGCATCCAGAGCTGTACAAGCGAACCGTTGTAAATTCAGTACCGTTAAATGCTCCGAGAGCACGCGCCTATGAGCTGAAGGCGTTAACCTGCTTGACGGAAGAAAAAACAGCCATGTGCCGGGTGACCAAGTAGTAATGCATTGCTGAAACTAGAGAGCGGGTAAGAAGAATCATGCTAGTCCTTTGTTGTTGTTAAGACTTGTTTACTAGCTGGTCTGTTTGCCCACCAGCCAAGTATCAACACTACCAGCTATGCAGGAGTCTAAATAATTAACTAGATTAACTATTAAAGAAGGCCTGAAGATTTACTTTCATCAAACAGTCTTCATCTGTAAGTCGTCATACAACAAGATCAGTATTTTTTGGCAACGCCATTTTGTCAAGGGATTCCACCCACTCCTTTTGAGAATAACCATCGAAGTCGAGGGTTATAGTGGCGCTTTAGCCTCAGATAGCCTTATAGCAGCTAAAGGTCATAAAATTGGCTGTCTGTACTTAGCTGCTCAGGAAGCCGCTCGTTCACAAACCGAGGGAATAGCTTCTTAGCTGTTGTCATACCACACAAATAAATTATGATGGGCTCAAGGTGGCGCTCTAAACCCTCTCGTTCATAACAATAAGGATAAATCTATGAGCATCGACCCCCCTGCAGGCTTGTCACGCTCAGTGAAAAAACAGATTCTGACCATAACAGCGTTAACCTTGGGGTTAACCGTTACCGCGTTACCCTGCTTCGCACTTGATGCGCCGGTTAACGTACAGGTTCCTACACTAGCCTACGATGAGAGCCAGATTGTTCTGGTGTGGGAAAAGCCTGCAAATCCGCAGGATATCCGTGACTATAACGTCTACCTGAACGGCAAATTTCTTGGCAGCGCCACCGCCAATAACAATCGCGTCTCACCTGCCAAGCCTTACATTAATCGTTTTTATGAAGAAGACACAGACGGCTTCCACCACCGTATTACCATCCACAGCTTCACGGCAACGGGCCTGAAGGCAGACACTGAATACCGTTTCACGGTGCGTGCTGTAGATGCTTATGGCAATGAATCCGCTGACAGCAGAGCAGTAGTCCAGCGTACCAGCCGTCTACCCAAAGTGTTCAATGTCGTTCGATACGGCGCTAAAGGAGATGGCAAGACTGTTAACACACATGCCATCCAAGCCGCTATTGATGCTTGCACACCTGGATGCAAGGTACTCATTCCTGCCGGGACGTTCAAGACTGGTGCACTTTACCTGAAGAGCAACATGACGCTCGAAATTGGACGTGGCGCAACGCTTCTCGGCTCAGAGCGCGGGGAGGACTATCCAGCGAAGGGATATATTCAGTACCCCTACTCCACCACCATCCGTCCCGCCTCCCTTATCAACGCGCTACCCCGCGACCCCTACACAGAAGAGCATTTCGAAAACATCCGTATCGTAGGTAAAGGGATTATCAACGGCAATGGCTGGAAGCGTCTGGAAGACGACACTGATGAGCTGGGACGAGCCTTACCAGTTTACGTCGCAAGCAACAACACACGCTATATGCAAGACGGCATTCTTGCCAAGGACCAAGTCCAGAGAGCAGTGGCGTCGGGTATGAACGTCAAGGATGCGTACGGCCAAATGCGGTCATCGCTAATCACGCTGCGCAATGTTCGTAACGTATTCTATGGTGACTTTACTGTACTCAATTCAGCCTACCACGGCATCATGAACTTAGAGACGGAAAATGTGGTGATGGCCAACACGACACACAAGACATACGATGCCAATAACGGTGATGGTATTGAATTTGCCAACAGCCGAGGTGCCATGGTTTTCAATAACTTTTTCGAGACGGGTGATGACTGCGTCAACTTCGCAGCAGGGACTGGGGCTGATGCCATTAAACAGAAGCCACAGGAAAATGTCTGGGTCTTCAATAACTACTTTCGTCACGGCCACGGCATGATCGTTGCTGGCAGCCACACCGGGGCATGGATACAGAATATCCTGGCCGAGGATAATGTCTCAGACGGGACCGATGTCGGGCTGCGCATGAAAAGTACCAACTTCATGGGCGGCGGCGTCAGAAATGTCATCTTTCGCGACTCCGCCATTCGTAATAGCGCCAAGCAAGGCTTTATATTCACCTTGGACTATAACGATCCTAACGCCATCCTGGACTACAAGCGCTCGGATATCTCCGGCAAATTTCAGGATATTAAGGTCAGCAACGTTACCGTGGAGAATCCTGTCTCTGCAGCCTTGGAGATCAAGGGCGACAGCGCGCATGATGCTTTCCATGAACGCTTCGAATTTGCCAAGGTAAGTTTCAAAGGAACAGCACCTGCCACTATCAATGGTCTTCGAAACTCGAGCTTTAGAGATATTACCTTTGAAGGAACCGCAAAAAACCCTTGGTCGATTACGAACAGTGCAGACCTAAGCTTTACGCACGTGGTACCACAACCGCTTCAATAATGAACACTCCGGCGCTCTCGTGAGCGCTGGAGCCACAATTTGCCGTTGGATAATGGTAATCATGTTTGGCAGCAGACATCATTTGGTTGATTAGATTGTTGCCAAACTGCTCAAAGAAGACGAAGTAAGAGAGGATACTACCCTAACGTATTCGATACCTTAACGCACCAGTGTCTTTCTTACTTGATTCAAGCAATAAAGACAGGACTGGGAAGCCTGCGTTTAGTGTATTGCCTGCTCCCTGCAAAATACATTTCATAAAAAAGCCCGCTAAAGCGGGCTCTTTTTAGCGCTCAGAAAGAGCAAATTCAGTAAGGCTAAACGTCGGAATGCCTGCTTCCTGTAAACGCTTAGAGCCTTGCAATTCTGGCAAATCTACAATAGCAGCTGCTTCAAACACATTAGCCCCCATGCGGCGAATCAGGTTTGCCGCAGCAACAAGAGTCCCACCTGTTGCAATAAGGTCATCTACCAGCAGTACAGTGTCTCCTTGCGACAAGCTGTCTTTATGAACCTCAATGACGGAATCACCGTATTCAGTTGTATAGGTCTCGGTAAGCAACTCGGCAGGAAGCTTTCCTTTTTTACGGAAAAGAATTAATGGCTTATTCAGTGCGTAAGCCAATATGGGACCAATCAAGAAGCCCCTGGCATCCAACGCTCCCACATGCGTGAACTCAGCCTCAACATAGCGCTGAATCAAACTGTCCACAGTCATTCTTAAGGCACGTGGCGATTGAAACAACGGGGTAATATCCCGAAAAATCACACCCGGCTTAGGAAAATCAGGTACAGCACGGATATAAGATTTCAGGTTAGAGGCATCGCAGCTCATAACAACACTCAGGTACAAAATTGGCGAAAAGACAGTATAACTGGACTAGGCTGGTTTGCCGAATAGAGATGCGTCGCTAGATAAACTGTTCCAGCTCCACAAACCTATTTTATCTGCACAAAGCAAAACCCCCGGGCGGTTAGGCCTGGGGGTTTTGGGTATAGGTGCTTGACGATGACCTACTCTCACATGGGGAAACCCCACACTACCATCGGCGATGCATCGTTTCACTTCTGAGTTCGGAAAGGGATCAGGTGGTTCCAACGCTCTATGGTCGTCAAGCAATTCGGGTGGGGAACCGGTGTCTAGTCGTTTCCCCGAATGG
>NZ_KI517368.1:243952-452714 GCF_000478505.2 Pseudomonas sp. HPB0071
CCCGTCCGCCGCTGAATCAGAGAGCAAGCTCTCCTCATCCGCTCGACTTGCATGTGTTAGGCCTGCCGCCAGCGTTCAATCTGAGCCATGATCAAACTCTTCAGTTCAAACATATCCGGGTTTTGAGAAAACCCTAAACTTGGCTCAGCAATCGCAAATAAACTCTCGAATTCACGAGTGTTACTTGTCTTGCTGATAATCTTGTCGATCCATCAGTCTTACAGCACAAGCACCCACACGAATTGCTTGATTCAACTTGTTAAAGAGCGGTTGGTTAAGACCTTGTCTCAACCGAGGCGCGCATTCTACGCTAACCTCTTGTCCTGTCAAGCATTTTGTTCAACCGGTCTAACCCGCTGAACCGCTTGCCGGACCTGCCGGATCAGGAAACCTGTTCTGGCAGCGGGAGGCGTATTCTACACAAGCCCAGAGGCTTGTCAACTACCGCTTCCCTCTTTCCGCTTCTGCCAGACCGGAGGCCTGACCCTGACTAAACAGCTAAGCCATTGATCTACAAGGCTTTTTGCTGTTCCGTTGCAGCGGAAGTGGGGCGCATTATAGGCCCCTCCGCTCACAGGTCAAGCTTTATTTGAACATCTTGAATAAGCGTTACGCAGAGAACTCTTTAAGAAAGAAGTCTAGATAGTGTGCCTCGATAGGTGCATGAGGTGCGAGGCATTTCACAAGAGTAAGACGGAATGCTCTACCACAAACGATTGAAGCTGACTCAGTTCTAATTTTGAAGCCGCTAAAAGGAACGGCTTTTAAACCTATCAGTCATTACCCTAGCTGCTATCTACCAGAAATGCTTAGCGCATAGAGAGCAGCTGGTTGATGAATTTACAAATACAGGGTTTCTAAATGGCTTTTTTCTCAAACAAAAGCAAAGTGGTAAGCATTAACGCAAGACGCTGCGCCAAAAGCCCTACTCAAATACATAGTGTTGAGGGGGATCGTAAGAACTCAGGAAACCAACCGCTATCCAGTCATAATCAGCACATAGGATTCTTTGGAATTTAGAAGCCGCTCGGGCTTGACCGCAATAGTCGCAACAGCCTATGGCTTACCACTGGGTTGCTTCTTTTCCTTTGATGACCGTCAGCCTTATGAAGGCCTCGTCATTGTCCATTCATTGGTCTTCCTAGCCGATGCCTTTCCGCATGGTCTTATGGTTTTTGTCGATTATCGTACTGTCCCTCTCTTACCAGGAGCAGATCCAAGCGCTCTTTCGACTAAAAATCTGCTAACCGTTAAAAAGGCTGGAAGAGCAACACTATTACGATATCAACTCCGCTATGACTGTAACGCTGGAATTACTGCTTATTTATGTGTTGTCCATGTTCTTTTTGGACAGATTATTCAGGCGTCTAAATATCCTGTCAGAGCAGGCGCTAACCCGATCCTCCCCTATTGACGCACTACGAGGCGTACTCTCTACCACTGTGGTCTGCTGCCACTTTATGGTGACCTACCAATGGAAGACCACTGGCGAATGGGCAGGCTCAGACAGCAGTGCGCTCCTGAACAATATGGGGGCGGTTCCCGTCACGCTCTTTTTCATGATTACAGGCTTTCTATTCTTTGGAAAAATTTATCAGCGCAAGCCTGACTGGCCACATATATTCCAGTCTCGATTCTGGAGAATCATGCCATTGTACGCATTCGTCGTGGCAGTAGTCGTATTTATCAGCTTGTATCGAACCGGATTTGATCTGGTATCGCTTACTCAACTGGCCAAGGAAAGCCTGAGATGGGTTGTTTTTCTTGGTGCCTCTTTTAATGGCTTTCAAGAGAGTCGCATCATTACGGCCGGCGTCCAGTGGACGTTGAAATATGAATGGTTCTTTTATCTAGCCCTTCCTGTTCTCGCAGCGCTGATCAACCGCGAAAACTATGGCCGCTACCTTGCCCTATCTCTCATCGTGGTAGTAGCTGCATTACCTGCAGCACAATTGGAAGTGTTAAAGCTCCATTTCTTGCTATTCTTTATTGCCGGATTTATCCCCGTGCTGATCAAGCGACACCGGCCAGCGTGGATTGATTATCTAAAGAAACCTGTCTATGGCGCTCTGGCAATAGCTCTCATTGCATATAGCATGACAATGCCGGATTACTTTTCTGTACCTCAGATTTTGCTTCTTAGCATAGCGTTCGCCATTATTGCACTGGGTAACGATCTATTTGGATTATTAAGTAGTTACGGTTTGAAGGCTTTAGGTGAAATTAGCTACAGCGTTTATTTGATTCACGGGCTGGTGCTATATAGCCTCTTTTCTTGGTTACAGGTCTATCCTTTTATAGACAGCAATGTTTCCCACTACATTATGCTTCTGCCTTTGGTGCTGGTATTGGTATGCGGGCTTTCCCTGTTAACTTTCCTGGGAATAGAAAAGCCTTTCATGTTGAAGCCGAGAAAAGGCGTAAACACCATACCGCCTCTCTAAAAAGATCTGGGTGTCATAGTTTCAACTATGACACCCATGTTTTCAATAATTTAAAATACCTAATAAACCAGAACGATTTCTAGATACTGTTTTGGCTTTAATTCTGAACATATCATTTGATCGAATGTCCTCATGCACCTAGAAGAAAATGAAACCCGATAAAGTGGGCTTTAAAAATTTTCCGTTAATCAAGCAAAAAGAAATTCTCTGGATGAAGCCAAAGCGATGTTTGCACCTAAACCTCCTTTAAATCATACGGATAAAAAGGCTCTACTGGAAAATGCAAGAATGCTATGAGTTTCACTTTCAATCACTAAATAAGTCCCCACCAGATGGCAAAGTATATCAGTCCCAACATGTCCAAAATTTACATAGCCTTTACCTGGAACGGGTATCGTCTTTACAACAGAAAGGCTTTAATGCGAGGGCAAGCGAACGATCCGTTGTTTGGTTTGTAACACGTCATCAGCCACCCCAGAAGCAGTGATTTCCCCCGTTGCTGCTTTTTTACTGGGGTGGTCTTTTTCAGGACGCACCAATCAAACGCGCGCTATCAAGGTAGCGTGAAGTGGCTAACGTTTGGTTAAGATCAGGCGTGCAAAGCTAGCTGCCAAACAGCGGCCTTACCGCAGTAAGGCGGAAACCGTTTGCCTTTAACGATGGGCGAGGCCGTGCGAGGAGCACCTATAACTGTCCAGATGCCACTTTCTGGACACGTCTGACCTGTTGTGCACTGGGTACCGATAGGGGTGATAGTAGGCATATCTACTACTTCTGCAGTATTACTTCTCATGACAATACAAACGTAGCTGACTATGGTCTGTTGAGGTTAACGCAGCGCTGTTGTTTTGAAACTGGCTTATATCGGCTGGTCTGCCAAAGATGACTAACGGCATGACTATGTATAAATGAGAACGATCTCCATGGCTCTGCTACGCTTAATCGGATGAAAGTCAACCAAAAAACCGTTACAGACTATTTAAGATAAGTTAATATCACATTGATATCACAGCATTGATCATCCAGTTATATAAATAAGGCACCTCATGCCTCACATCAGTACTGGCTATACTATGCATAAAAAAGGATGGCCTTAGGATTGGAGCTGCTATAGCAGAAAATAGTACTTGAGAAAGATACGATTACTTTTAGCAAAAGGCTCTGTTAAGCACGACTGCTTACCTGTGACCGAGTAATATTGCGTTATGATCTTCGATAGACCTTTATCTGAAACTCCTAAAGCCAACGACACCTCTTCGCTAGTCTAGTAAGCGGTTTTATTTTTACTGTATAAATTTCTTACATCGATCCTATCTCAAGAACTAAGTCATGAGATTTGGGTTCGATATGACCTCTTCGCAGATCATCCCAGCGATCGCTGTCTCTGGTTTGCTTGTGCGTTTACCAGACGTATCAAGGCTCACTTATGCTTCATGTGCGACAACTTCATAAAAGCTACCCCACCCCTCAGGGCATTCTGCCGGTACTTCGAGGTATAGATTTAGATCTGCAGCGTGGTGGCAGTCTGGCTCTTATGGGCGAGTCGGGAAGTGGTAAAAGCACACTCCTTCATCTTATCGCTGGACTCGACAAGGCAGATAGTGGCCGCATCGATATCGATGGAAAGGCATTACACTCACTTAACGAACAAGCGCTGGCTGACTGGCGTCGCTGTGAGATTGGCCTGATTTTTCAGCAGTTCAACCTCATCGGCAGTCTGACGGTAGAGGATAATCTAGCTTTTCAGGCGCGGCTTGCGGGACGGCACAATCCATTGTGGCAGGCCCAGCTTGCCGAGCAACTGGGTCTGAGCGAGTTATTGCAACGGTACCCAGAGCAGCTTTCGGGAGGACAACAACAGCGTGTGGCATTGGGTCGAGCCCTGGCATCACGTCCAGCGTTAGTACTGGCTGATGAACCGACCGGTAACCTGGACGAAGTAACTAGCGCCCAAGTACTCAAGCTGTTGCTGGATCTGGTAGACCGTAGTGGCTGTACGCTGCTAATGGTTACTCATAGCCCACAGGTAGCGGCACAGTTGCAGCAACGCGTCGTGTTGCGGGCAGGCCAAATTGCTACCCCTATGGGAAGCTGACCATGGGTGTTGTGTATTGGTCTGTGCGCAGCCTAATCAGTCACTGGCGAAAACACCCCGTGCAGTTTTTCAGTCTATTTACCGGGCTCTGGCTAGCCACGGCATTATTGACTGGCGTTCAGGCGCTTAATAGCCAGGCAAGGCAAAGCTATGCGCAGGCCAGTCAGCTCATTGGCGGTTTACCTCAAGCGACACTTTCTGCACGTAATGGCGGACTTATTTCTCAGGAAAGCTTTCTTGCGTTACGCCGACAGGGATGGCCTGTGTTACCAATGTTACAAGGCAGCGCCATTATTCAAGGTCAAACACGCCGTCTGCAAATCATGGGTATCGAACCAGTGAGCCTGCCGGTGGGCTCGTCCATAGCGGGCGAACCAACCGAAACACAGGACTTGATAGCGTTTATTAGTCCACCTGGGCAAACCTGGGTTGCTAACCAAACACTACATGAATTGAACCTGCAGGAGGGTGAGCAGCCTTACCTGGTTAATGGGCAACGCCTCCCGCCGATAACAGGTAAGTCAGGCATGGCTCCCGGCATGTTGCTAGTCGACATCGGAGTAGCCCAGCGGCTACTTGAGGCGCCGGACCAACTCTCACGTCTTGTTCTCCCAGCAGGTTTTCAGGCACCCCTTCCTTCTCCGTGGAATGAATGGTTGCAATGGCAGCCCCATTCAAATGAAAACGACCCGGGACAGCTCACCGAAAGTTTCCACCTCAACCTAATGGCGCTTGGGCTGTTAGCCTTTGCAGTTGGATTATTTATTGTACACGCGGCTATCGGGCTGGCCTTGGAGCAACGAAGACCCTTATTGCGTACATTGCGCGCCAGCGGTGTAAGTGTTCAAAAACTCCTGATAGCGCTGACTGGAGAACTGATAGCGCTCGCGTTGCTAGGGGGGCTGGCAGGTATTGTGAGCGGCTACGTACTGGCCAGCCTACTCTTACCGGACGTGGCAGCCAGCTTACGAGGTTTATATGGTGCTGAGGTGGCCGGAGAGCTCTCTCTCAGTCCAATCTGGTGGCTAGGTAGCCTGGGACTTAGCCTTCTGGGTGCGCTGTTGGCCGGCGCAAACAGTTTATGGCGCGCCGCTCGGTTGCCATTGCTAGGACTCGCCAATAGCGAGGCTTGGCATCAGGCCCACCGTGCCTGGCTAAAACGCCAAGGATGGATCGCCGCTGTTGCAGCAGTGGTTGCCTTCATTGCCTGGCTGACAGGCAATAGCCTGGCGGCAGGTTTCGTCATGATGGGCAGCCTACTGCTCGCGGCAGCTCTAGGTCTGCCGGTAGCGCTCAGCGGTCTGCTGAGACTGGCGCCTGCCTCCATGCGATCACCATTACTGGGCTGGTTTATTGCCGACTGCCGACAACAGTTACCTGGCCTGAGTCTGGCCCTCATGGCTTTGTTGTTAGCCCTTGCCGCTAATATTGGTGCCGGCAGTATGACAGAAGGGTTTCGGCATACCTTTAGTGTCTGGCTGGATCAGCGCCTTTCTGCCGAACTTTATATCCGCCCAGCTAGCCCGGATCAGGTGAAAGAGATGGCTAACTGGCTAACAGCGCGTCCTGAAGTTGACCGTGTTTTGGCAGGTCTTGAGCTTGAAACGCAATTGGGTGGTTGGCCTTTGACCATTGCAGGCGTAGAGGATGATGAGCTTTACCGCAACCATTGGCCCTTACTAGAGGCACGAGCAGGTAACCCTTGGGACGCACTCTTCAAGGGCGATAGCGTCATGCTTAGTGAACAACTGGCTCGGCATTTAAACGTTGAAATAGGCGACACGGTAAAACTACCGGCAGCCGAAGGGGCATGGCTTGCCAAGATCGTGGGTATCTACGCGGATTATGGAAACCCTCGTGGCCATGTTCTGGTAGATGCTAAGGCAATGAAAGCCCATTGGCCCAACCTGCCGGTAAGCCGTTATGCGCTGCGTATGGAGCCCTCCGCCGTTGGCAACCTGAAACAGGCCATCAAGGATACGTTTGCTCTCGATGACTCCCGTCTTGTGGATCAGGTACAGCTCAAACAATGGGCAACACAGGTGTTTGAGCGCACGTTCAGTGCAACCTCGGCCCTTAATACGCTGACGCTGGGCGTAGCAGGTGTTGCGCTCTTTATTGCTTTATTAACGCAAAGCCAGAGCCGCCTTGGGCAACTCGCGCCGTTATGGGCCATGGGTGTTACGCGGCGCCAGCTGATGCTGCTTAACTTAGGTCAGACGTGGCTGCTAACACTGCTAACACTGCTCCTGGCGATTCCGCTGGGCATTCTGCTGGCATGGTGCCTGGTAGCCGTGATTAATGTTCAGGCCTTTGGGTGGCGTTTGCCACTTCAGGTTTTTCCGGATCAGCTGATGCGTCTGGCAGGACTCGCTCTACTGGCTACCTGGCTGGCCTCAGCTTGGCCTCTCTGGACCCTGTGGCGGAGCCGCCCGGTTGACTTGCTGAGGGTACTGTCCGATGAACGCTAGGATTGGCTGTCTGGTTGTAGGCCTTTTTGTCCTAGGCGGATGCGATGACTCTTCATCCAAAGGACAAGGCTTTGCCGGTCTGGGCCAGGAAAGCAAGGGCTTTGCTCAGGTCGTACCGGGCAAGGTGTTCTCTTTTCCAGCCGATCATGGCGCCCATCCTGATTTTCGTATCGAGTGGTGGTATGTCACTGCCAACCTAAAGGACGCTGCCGGCAATGACTATGGCGTGCAATGGACGCTTTTTCGTAGTGCCATGCGTCCCGCAGCCGACCAGCCCGGCTGGGGCAACGGGAATCTGTGGTTAGGTCACGCGGGACTGACTACCCGCACGCAGCAATTCCATGCCCAGACACAGGCGCGAGGGGGCGTTGGACAGGCCGGCGTGACAGCTGAACCCTTTGCTGCCTGGATTGATGATTGGTCAATGCAAGGCGAAGCATCGTCAGATCTTAAAGTGCAAGCCCGTGGCGATACGTTCTCTTATCAGCTCCAGTTGACGTCAGATCAGCCACTTGTGCTCCAAGGGGACCAAGGCTTGAGTCGCAAGTCAGCCAGAGGCCAAGCGTCTTATTACTACAGCCAACCTTTTTTCCGCGCACAGGGTGTATTGAAAATCGAGGGCAAACCCGTGGCCGTAAGCGGCACGGCCTGGCTTGATCGCGAATGGAGTAGTCAGCCGCTCTCGGAAGATCAGCACGGATGGGACTGGTTTTCGCTACACCTGCAGGATGGTCGACAACTCATGGTGTTCCGCTTGCGACAGGCAGATGGCGATAACTACCTGAGCGGTACGTGGATAAAGGCCGACGGCCAGACCGAACCCCTGCAAAGAGACGAAATCGAGTTGAAAGCCTTGGATGAACATTTGATCGCGGGGCGGAAAATTCCAACGCGCTGGTCTTTGTCCCTAGTCAAACGCGGGCTTAACATTGAGGTGTCAGCCATTAATCCCAACGCTTGGATGGATGTGGGAACACCCTATTGGGAAGGGCCCGTACGCGTACAAGGCAGCGAAACCGGAATCGGCTATCTGGAAATGACAGGTTACTGAGCCTGCGCCGCGTTGATAGCAACGCAGGCTCAGCCCGATCAGCTTACTGCCAATCGGTCCAGGTCTAGCATGTCCAAGGTCTGATCAAGTTGGTAAACCGAATTGGGATAAGCAACGCCCATCTCCACGAAGTGAGGGTTCTCTTTGAGGCGCTGACTGAAATAGGTATCGGAAGTATCGTAGATCCAGGAGTTTGATTGGGATTGAGATTCCGGAAAGTCATCATAACTTCCCTTTCGCCTGTCCAGTACGCGGTGGAGGTTGTCCCGTAACAACAGTAGGCTTTCATTTGGCATGTTATTGATCCAGGTGACAAAGGCCTGCTGGTCCTGGTTATCCTGCAGATCAAGTCCCTTGAGTTCGGCGTAGCGTGAGAGCAACGGCAGGACGTTATAACCGTCTCCGCTCTGGTCTGAAAGTGCTTTTGCCGCCGCCTCATCAAGCCCAGCGTGAGTTAAAAATTGGCTGGTTTCCGGCGTTTGAAAGCGATTGGCCATTTCATGGTGTTTGATAACGTCACGAGTGCCCAATGTGATGGTCGAAAGCAGCACTACACCAAGGCCGATTGGGCCAAAAACAGTGCCTGTGCCCAAGGCTGATGTCACTCCTCCTGCTGCGGATAATGTATAGAGTGACGCTCCCACCGTATCGCCAGACTCCGCCGCCTTGCCTGCGTTGACCAGATCCAACAGCGAGCTGGCAACGCCCAAAACTTTTACCGCAGGACGAGAGCTACCGCCGGCCAATGTGTTTACCCAACCATCCTTGGGTATCTTACCCATGCCGATCAAGAGTTCGGTCGTCTTTTGGGCCGTGCCGGCAGCGTCAAGACAGACCTTAAGGATGGCTTCGGGGCTCTGGTGTTTATGTAACGCAACCCCGGAGCTTGCCAGTACGGCAGCGGCACCGGCCGCCCCGATCATCCTCAAGGTTTGGCCAGCGCGCGTCTGATTATCAAAGGTCCTGACACCATTGGTTGATTTGATATCGTCCAACTTGAGATTGAAGCGAGCGAGACGGTCGGTAATCTGCTCGGCTGTTTCGCCGGGCCTCGGCAATGCCTCTTTCAAGGCATCAATAGCCTTATTGAGATCCTTGTCTGGTATACCAAACAGATCAGCTACTGGGCCTTTTTTGAGCCCTTCCAGTTTGTTGAGGGCACTTTGGAGGCTGGCAGCATCTCCCGCCTTTACATTCTGAAACTCTGGCATCACCTTGTGCCGTAGAACCTGCGTAGCCACTTCCTCAAGAAACTTTCGACCACGATCCGTTGTTTTGCCAAACTGCCCAATCAGCTTCCATTGATCCAGATCGTTTGTCAGTTCCGGATATTGGGCCACCGCAGAACTCATGGCTGTAATTGCGTCGGGATTATCCAGTGTCCTGCGGATTTGGTCCTCAATCGCCTTGCGGTCACCTTTAAAATCTGCCGGAAGATTTTGCAGCGCCTGCAGCTGGTATAAGAGATCACGCCCGTCCTCAGCAACCTGATCTTTTAGCGCCTGGGTCTGCTCTTCCCACTCGGGCGGTCGCGAGTCAAGATAATCCTGGATGGCGTTATCCCGCTGCTCAGTAGTCATGACAGCGCCCCCATTCAAGGTGAGCCAATTGAGCTCTTCCATCTGTTTTCCATACGCCTGCAGATCATCCGTAACCTTTTTCTGGAACTGATCCAGGCCTGGCAGGATATCGCCCTCTAAAACATAGCGTATGTCGCCTTGGCCCACAAAGCTCAGCACCTGCAGCGGATAAGCTGGATTTGCTCCTTCGGCAATGCTCTGCACAGTTCCGGTCCGCTCGTAAAGTCCGAGCTCGACCAAGCGCTTGATGGTCTCCTCAGCACCGGGCTGACCGGCAATGCGTCCGGTTACGTTGACCAGATGATAGGCTCCTGACGAGCCTACCATGGGCGGGACTGGATTATCGCTGGGCTCGATCAATACCTTTTCCAGTCCGGGAATTGCCGCTTCGACGACCTTTGCCGCAAGATGCGGGTCAAGGTTTTGTGTCATGTTATCCAGTCGTTCGAATACAGTTTTCATCGGTACGAGCTGGCCAGACTGGTTATCCTGCTGATTCAAGGCGTCAAGCGCGTATTGCCCTGCACTTTGGAAGATCTCCTGGCCTGTTGATGACTGCAACAAAACCTCTTTTACATCAGGTGTAACGGTGGAGTAAGCCTTTCCTAGTGTCTCCAATGCGGCAACAGGATTCGGCGATGCGTTAATCTGCTGAACAATCTCCCTGACCTGCGCTTCCACGTCCGGACCCTTGTGGCTGGAAGGCGTCAGCACCAACCCCATCTGTTCGGCACCCTGCTCTATCGCTATCTGAGCCGGTCCGCTGTCCGTCCAGTCATGATCAAATAACCATTGCGCAGAGTCGTTACGCTCAGCGGCTGGCAAAGCGGACAAAAACGTCTGCACGTCTTGATTCAGTTGTTCGGTCTCTACTGCGTAATCGATCGCGCCGTCTGCAGTGTTAGCGTGTTCGATGGCATTACCTCGAGACTGCAGGTTTTCAAGGAACAGTGTTTTGCCATCAGGCTGTACGGCCAGCTGCTCTGGTGCTGGAGGAGGTAAAAAGACCACATCACCGGCGTGAATGTGATCAATATCAGAAATCTGCGGATTATGTTGGGCTGCCTCGTGCAGTGAGACGTAATGCTTCTTGGCGATACCCGTCATGGTGTCACCCGGCTCTACAACTACCTTTTGCTGCTGCAGGTGCGACTCAGGGAGTCTTGGTGCGTCCCCTTCAGGGCGCGGCGTTTCCTGGGATCGCTTGATAAACGCGCTAAATGAATGAAGTGCGGTGCGGAAGTTACTGCGAGAGGTTCCGGCATTATCGATCGGCATCGCCATGGCGTAATGTCCTCGGTAGGCTTCGGTCGTCAGCCTGACCAAGGATGCTTGGCTTAGATGAAAAGCACATGACACGTTAACGCCAAGCTGAAGTAACCATGCTTACGGCTCCATAAGGAACAATAACCTCTACACGTTAATACTCCGTCAGGATAAAAGGCTTATAGCCAGAAAATCATCATTGACCGATTGCTTAATACAGTAAAACAACAAGAATCCGTCAGGTCATGAAATTACTTTGCCATTACTTTATTTTCATGATACTCGGGCCGACGAATGGTAATGCGCGTTTTAACCAATAAAAACCTTATAAAAATCAGTCGCTTAAATTATCAAATAAAGCTTTATTTGGCTTTGTTTCAATTCATGTCAATGTTTTGGCATATCGCTTGTATAGCTCAGTACGCAGAGCACAGAGCGCGCTCCGCTTGGCAGTAGCCTAGCCAATTCTTTTTAATTCTGAGCCTCCGCCTGATCTTGCAGTACAGGAAATGGTCGCGGTTGGTCACAGCAGTCTGGTGATACCAATGTTTTTTTCGAAACTGTTAAAGAAAAGCCTTCCCCTAGCAGCCGCCTTGGCGCTTGGAACCACTTATGTACAAGCCGAACCGGTCGATCTGGTTAGTCTGAACCTGTCCGGTGCGGGATTTGCTCCCCATGTTCTACCTGGAATCAATGGCACCAACTATATTTTTCCAGTGGAATCCTATTTCCAGCAGTGGAGCGCCAGGGGTATCAAGACATTCCGCTTCCCCATCATCTGGGAGCGCCTGCAACCCAAGCTGGGTGGCCCGCTGGATCCAGCCTATGTTGCGTTGATCGACCGCACCTTTGGTTATGCGCAAAAGCACAACATCAAGATCATTCTGGACCTGCATAACTATGCACGCTATCGCGGCCAGGTGATTGGCACCAGTGGCGTTCCGTATGCGCGCTACCAGGAGATCATGACCAAGATTGCCCAGCAGTGGAGTAATCAACCCGCCCTGTACGCCTACGACATCATGAATGAGCCCAACGGGGCCCTGGCCTACTGGGCGACCGCTGCGCAATACGGTATCAACGGTGTGCGCGCCGTAGACAAGACCCGCCCGATCATTGTGGAAGGTAACGGCTGGTCGAGCGCTACGCGCTGGGCGGAGTGGAATGATCCCTTGCTGAACCTGAAGGATCCGTCCAACAACATCATTTTCTCGGCGCACTCGTATTTCGATGAGAACGCCGGTGGCAGCTATGGTGACGTAGACGTCAACAAGCTCGACGTGATGTATGGCGTGAATCGGGTCAAGCCGTTCGTAGAGTGGCTGAAAAAGCATGGTAAGCGTGGCTACATTGGTGAGTTCGGCGTACCGGATAACAACCCGCGCTGGAACATCCTGATGGACAATATGCTGGCCTACCTGAAAGAGAATTGCGTACCGGCATCCTACTGGGCGGCAGGCCCGGGTTGGGGCAACTATTTCATGTCGGTTGAGCCTATCAATGGTGTAGAGCGCCCGCAGTGGCCGACCCTTAAGAAGTACATGGACAGCAGCAGCTGTACGGAAATAGGCCCTAAGAAAGCAGCAACAACTTCGCCTGCACCTACACCGACCATTGTTGCGCCGGCACCATCCACTACGACGGGTTCCGTGACCAGCACCATCAACAATTTTACCAACACCGATTGGCTCAATGGTGTGTATCGTAAGAAGGCTGGCTTCTCAGTACCGGGCACGACCGCCAACAAAGCCGCCTTTCAGGTAGGCAAGTCGGTTAAGCTAGCGGATGGTCAGGTCCGCAAGATTACCTATGTGCAGGCTGGCACTAATCTAGGTGTCTATGTTGATGGCGCGGCAGTCAATGGATCGGTCGTAGGTTATCCCAAGACGCTGACTGTTTTGTCTAAATAACAACAGTCTCTTACCTACGGGCTGTGATGGATTGTATCTGGAGCTAGGGACAGCTCCTTATCTTTACTTTTTCTCCCTCCGTAATAGGCCAGGTGCGTTCGTATCAGACGCGTATTTTGCCAGCCCATACCAGATTCCCTACGTAAGACAACAAAACGGCATTCTCTAGCAGCTACATAAGCTGATCGTTATTGCCTCGCTATGCATCATCTCTCCTGTAATCTCTTCTGAGTCAACCTATCTGCTTGATCTGGCTTTACTGGCATCCCTTAAAGGAAAAGGCCGGGTATAAGCCCAGCCTTTTCCTTTATTAAAGATGAATCAGGTCATGCCTCTCATTCCTCTGGCGCCAGACAACGACTCAAGCCGCGCTGGGTATGGATACGGTACCGCTGCGATTTCGTCAGTAGCTCTGGCTGTATGTTGATAGTGTGTTTTGAGTGCCTGTAGGGCGAGAAGAAAAGCCGTAGGTGCTTGATACTCGAACACACCTACCAACGGCCACATGGCAAGGTTGGCCAGGAAGAACGCCAGCGTAAAGTCCAAGTTGGGATTTAACTTCGTTGCAACCCTATAGTGGATGAACAAGCCAATCGGAATAATGGCAAATGTCAGGAATCCGAAGCGGAATAAGGTACCAATTACCCCTACGTCAGACAGAAAGAAGTAGTTGCTGAAGAACCGTTTGAACCCATCATTCCACATCAGGCTCAAGCTGCCGCTAGGAACCCAATTGTATTCATGCAAATGGTTCATGATGGCGGCAATGGTGTTTTCCCGCACATTGTCCGTAGGCCCGCTCTCCACCGATTGCATATAGAAGTCAAGGTTGAGCCCCAAGCTATCGAGGATATGCGGGTTCACCAATATCGGAAAGAGCGCAATGCTACCCAGGATCATGGGCATCACCATGCGGCTTTTCAGACACATCGCGGTAAAGAGAAAGCAGATCACGATGACCTGTCTTGTCTGCATGACAAAGACAATCGTGGCCAGAAAGACAAACGCCAGGATGCCATAGAGCACTTTTGACTTTGGAGCGCCGTTCAGGGGAGATCGTCCATGCCCCATGAAATAGACGCTAAGGCAGTAGGAGAAGATGATGGCCGCTGCGCCGGGCGAGGCACGCCCGGGACGACTAAGGTCAAGCACCTGCTCACGAAGATCGGGCAGCACGCCTGCATAGGAAAGCCAGGAAAGCCCAACGGAGATGAGACCGACCAGCAGTATCAGCTGCTCGAATTGGGTAGCGGTTACACGCTTTGCAAAATAGACAATAACGAAAAAGCTGAAACAGAACAGGACACGACGCTCTTCAATCAATCCATAGAACAGCGGCTGCCCATAAAAAAGATTTGAAAATAACGCAGGTAGAAAACAGAACACAAAGGCAGAAAAAAGGCAAAAACTCAAGCCGAGGTTGTAGTCCTGCTTGTTGGCCGGAGGTGTACCTGTAAGAAGAAGCGCTGTAAAACCCAAGCATATCGCCAAGTACAATTCACTGACGTACTTTACGCCAATAGGGTTTGTGTGCCCTTGCTCGAACACACCAAATTGAAAAATAAGAAGAATAAACAAACATACGTAATAGACGTTACGCTTGCTAACCGTGATCATTAATTTTATGTCCTTTACATGCGGTTTGTTTTCGAAACCACCAAGCGTGCCAACCCACACCAATCTGTTGAGGGATCATAAAGCTAGTGGCGACGCAGACGCTGTCAAGGCAGGCAATGGACTACTTAGATCAATGCTTGAAACAGACAAGCTTAGTATTGCGGGCAATTATTACCGTCATATTGGCTCAAATAACCAGACTACTGTAACGGTACGAGTGATTTCGAAAGAATACTGGCTATTTGCCTTCTATTGATAAATAACTTATAAATCATCAAAACAAATTCATAGTACGTTCATTACAAAAGCAAGTGACAAAAAACCTTGGTTTTGTGAGTTTGCCAGCATAAATACTTTGAATTAGTTCTCTTCTTTAGTAATAGATCACCCCTCCCGCAGCTTATTAGGACCTTTTTAACCAAGGCTCACTACAGGACCCGCATAGCGATCAGATGCAGGGTGGAGGCGGAGCATAAGAAAGGCTTTGACTGGGCAGGAAAACCTTTAGACGAGTGGGAAGAGTCTTCAAGAATCTCTTGAAGTAGCCTGACTCTAACTAGATAACACCCAACGATGTAGCCGATTCTATGAATGCCTTGATCATGCTTGTTGACTCGGCCCGTGACCGTTATCAAGTCGATACCTTACTAAAACCTGACGGGACACTGGTTATTACCGCACTACCTGTTGAAGGAGGCTATCCACTTGAGTGGATCTTAACGCCTGACCAGGCGCGTAACCGTCTGCTTTTGGAAACGGTCCTGATGGATATCCAGCGTCGGCTTAACCAGCCGGCATCCAATAGCCATGAATTTACCCATGATGATGATCCATTACATCATGGCTCGCTCGGGTAGTAATTATTTACCCCTCTTTATCACAGTGCTTTTACAGTGCTTCTCATGTTCCTTGCCACACTTGCAGCACAAAGCACTTCTAGTGTGACGTCCGTACCGGATGGGCTAAACGCGTGTTGCACCCTCTCCATCTTGGTGGGTAGCCACATGGAAGGTTCTCTGATTTTGCCTTTTGTCACCATTACAGGACGTCCAACTCGCATGATGCGTAAATCTCCTTTTCCGCCTATGTCTTGCGCCTTGCTTTCTGCCGGCGGGAGATGGGGTGCATGCCCGCTCATATGATTGGACCGGCACAACCCTAAGGTCCCGAAAACCTAGCCATCTGCATTGCACACATTGACCACCGTCACTACTAAACCTCTGGGCATAGGGTTGGGCTCTCCATAATTTACGGCTTCGTGCGCTAACCGGTGGGCAGATGCATATCACTTCGGAAACGGGGCAAGGAATACGGGTATGTCTATATTTGACTCGCGCAGAAGAAAAGGCCGTAAATACCGCAAGTGAGCCCATTCAAGAACAGTTGCTCCTTACCGTTACTGGCGGGGCAGTACGGGTTGTGGATTACGAGCCGACTATCCGTATGCTGGTCGTGGAGATTCTTGAAGAACTCGGCTCCCACGCCCTGATAGCTGAAGATGGCGCTTCTGGCTTGGCAATCCTGCAATCCGATACCGCTATCGGCCTGTTAGTTTCCGATGTTGGGCTAACGGAAGACAGATGGCTGACGCCGCCGCGTATTAGCCGCCCTGACCTCAAGGTGCTATTTATCACAGGTTATGCTGAGAGCGCTGTGGTAGGCGATGGAAACCTGGAAATCGACACGCCTATTATGACCAGCCCCTTCACGGTCGATATATTGACCGAGCGAATCTAACAGTTGATTGAAGGTAGTTAACTGGCGGTTTTTCAGCTCCTTCTTGGACGGGTCATCTTTATAGTTGGACAGGCTATGCTCTACCAGCTTGAGCACACTGCAGACTCTGCATTCATAGCTGCGCCTGGTAGTTAGCTTTTTAGGAATGTCGCAGTAGAAAACAGGTAGCTGGTAGAGGTTCGCTTTCAAGAACGCTTGAGCCATGGATGCAGTGAGCTTTATCCGTCACTGAATAAATTCAAGCCTCAAGACTGACCGCCGATACATGTCATCAGACAACAAAAATTCGGCGTGCTTTCGCCTCTACTTTTGCGGATGACAAATATGCTACTACGCAGTTGGAACATAGCCCCCCGGGCTGCGCTTGGGTTTGGCCTGATCGCGCTGATGGTTGCTTTTCTAGGTATTTTCTCGCTAGGCAAGATGTCCAACATCCGTGACCGTAGTGTGGCTATAGAAGCAGAATGGGTACCCAGCATCCGCATCGTAGATAGCATCCGGGAAAACATGCTGCGTATTCGCACCATTTCCTTGCGCATGGCGCTTGATCCCGACCCTAAAAGCATCGACACCTATGCCAGCCAGTATGAGGCCCGTAATAAGGTTTTGATGGATAACATCAAGGCGTTTGAGGTCTTTGTCGATACGCCCGAAGAGCAACGCCTGTACGGACAATTCAAACAGGATTTTGCAGTCTACCAGCAGGGTATGACCAACTCGTTTGTCCTGGCCCGCCAAGGCGATACTGTCGCCCTGAATAAACTCACTCTGGTTGACATGAAGCCTGTCATCGATGGCACTGGCAAGACATTGGGCGAGCTGGGAGACTACTATGCACAAGGGATCGAGCTCGAAGGAAAGAGTTCGGCGGAACAATACGCCAGCTCTCGCGCCATTGTTATCCTCGTGATTGCCTTGGCGGCCCTAGCTACCGTGCTTATGGCCTGGCTTCTGACGCAAAGTATCGTCAGGCCCCTGCAGAGTGCTGTGCGCGCCGCACAACAGGTTGCCAAAGGAGACCTGACCACTCACATTGAAGTCAGCGGTAGCGATGAGGTCAATCAGCTTCAGGTAGCACTGCGCCAGATGCAGGACAATCTGCGTAACACCCTGGCTCAGATTTCAGGGTCATCAACCCAACTGGCGGCAGCAGCTGATGAACTCAACGCCGTGACCGAAGAAGCCAGCCGCGGCTTGCAACAGCAAAACGATGAGATTGAGCAGGCCGCTACCGCTGTAAACGAGATGAGCGCAGCGGTTGATGAGGTAGCACGTAACGCAGTATCGACATCTGAGGCCTCCAAGACCTCGACCCAGTCAGCACAGGCCGGTCATGTTCGAGTCAATGAAACCATTACAGCCATCACAGACCTGTCGGAAGAGGTTCAGTCTACCTCCGTACTGGTAAGACAACTTGCCGATCGATCGCAGGAAATTGGCAAGGTGCTGGATGTTATTCGTGCCATTGCAGAACAAACCAATCTACTGGCGCTGAATGCTGCGATCGAAGCTGCCCGTGCAGGCGAATCCGGCCGAGGTTTTGCTGTAGTGGCTGACGAGGTAAGAGCGCTCGCTCATCGTACGCAACAGTCGACGCTTGAGATCGAGCAAATGGTCTCTGGCATGCGCAACGGCGCAAGTCAGGCTTTGAACTCCATGCAGATCAGCAGCACTCGCGCTCATTCCACACGGGAGCTGGCAGAAAGTGCAGGCCAGGCGCTAAGCGAGATTACGTCGTCGATCAGCGAAATGTATGAGCGTAACCTGGTAATTGCCAGCGCAGCCGAAGAGCAGGCTCAGGTAGCCAGGGAAGTTGACCGTAACCTTGTCAATATCCGTGATCTATCCGTGCAGTCTGCCACAGGCGCGCATCAAACCAGCGCGTCCAGCCATGAGCTGTCACGTCTAGCGGCTGAGCTTAACTCTCTGGTCAATCGCTTCAAGGTCTGATCGTTTATTCAATGATCGCTTTACGACAGAAAAGATGTGAAAGCCCTCTTTAGCAGAGGGCTTTTTTGTTGAAAGCTGGCCAGATCTTCAGATGGATTGCTCTTTACGAGTGAAACAGTGGCCTATGCTTAAGTTAAGCATGAGGCACACTCCATGAACCTGATAGCCGACAAACTTGCGCGTCTCGATCCGCCGCTTAAGTTTCTTTTTGAACCACGCGGCACAGACATGCTTTTGACCTTGATCGACCCGGCCGTTCCTGCACGCGTGCAGCGCCGCCTCGATCCTAAGCTCATGATGAATAAGGATGCGCTAAACCTAACCCTGGTTTATGCCGTCAATGAACTACGTGCAAAAGGCTCCCATGTGCCTTTGGAGAAGGATTACATTTTTATCTGATACCTCTTCGACCCACCAAATGGAACCTGGTGCTTCTATCGCCTATCCTCTCAGAGCAGTACGTACCATGGCTGAAAGATCCTCAGGGCGATAGGGTTTGGTAAGCAAATGGATGTTAGGTGCCAATGTGTTGTTCTGCGAAAGGATGTCCCGAGTATGGCCTGAGGTAAACAATACCGGTATTGCAGGTTCCTGCATCTGAGCCCATGCCGCCAGATCCGTACTCTTGAGCCGACCGGGCATCACGACATCCGTGAAAATCAAATCAACCCTCGTTCCGGCTTCCAGCAGCTGCATGGCCACGTCCGCATCGGGCGCCTGCGCCACGTCATAACCGGCCTGCTGCAGTAACTCTACAACAGAGAATCGAACACCTTCATTATCCTCTACTATCAGGATGGTTTCCCGCCCCTCAAGTGTATAGTCATATTTGCCCTGGTCATCTTCTTCGGCCTGTTTGTGACTGCGTGCGAAATACATCCGTACCGTCGTACCGCATCCAGGGGCGCTCTGAATATCAATATGGCCCCCACTCTGCTTGACGAAGCCAAACACCATGCTAAGACCAAGTCCCGTACCCTGCCCTTCAGCCTTGGTCGTGAAGAATGGCTCGAAGACATGCTCCAGCACTTCTGGCTTCATACCTTCGCCCGAATCGGCAACGGACAGGCAGAGGTAGTCCCCAGGACTGATGTCCTTGCCTGCACAGTAATCTTCATCCAGCACGACATTGTCGCCATGAACGCTGATCAGCCCTTCCCCATCCATCGCATCACGGGCATTGATGGCCAGATTGAGAATAGCGTTTTCCAACTGGTTACGATCAACGTGTATGCACCAGGCATTGTCAGGCAGGGACATATCGATTTCGATGGTCTCGCCCAGTGCACGCTGAAGGAGCTCCTCCAGCCCTTCGAAAATATGGGCTGGGTTGTAAATGCCGGGTGATAAGGCTTGGCGACGGGCAAAGGCCAATAGTTGGGAAGACAGCTTGGCTCCTCGCTCCACCGCATTGATGGCAGCCTCTACGCGGCTCTGTACACGAGGGTTGTCCTTTTCCTGACGAGCCAGCAGATGCAGGTTACTCGAAATGACCTGCAGGACATTATTGAAGTCATGTGCAACGCCTCCGGTCAGTCCGCCAATCGCCTCCAGCTTTTGTGATTGCCGGAGCTGCTCTTCTGCCAACGAGCGGGCCTGCACTTCAGCAGCGACCCGCTGCTCCAGATTGCGCGTCAGTTGATAAAGCGCTTCTTCCGCCATCTTGCGTTCATGAATATCAATCAGAACACCGGGAAAGCGAAACGGCTCTCCACGCTCGTCAAACTCGCATAGACCACTTGCTAAAACCCAGCGGAAAAGGCCGTTCGGGCGGCGGATACGACATTCAGCATTGAAAGCGCCGCCCTGATCAAAAGTCTGCCTGATATGCATCCGGATCTTTTCCAGGTCGTCCGGATGAATGAAGCCGCTGGCGATCTGAATGGGAATGCCTGCCGCCGCTTCGTCTACGGGGTATGAAAAGGTTCGTGCGAAGCGCTCATCTCCAGTCAGGGATTGTGCTTTGATATCCCAGACGAACAGTCCTAGGAGCGCGCCGGAGTTCAATGCCAGTTGCAGTCGTTCATTCGTTGCCCGGAAGGAACGCTCAGCCTCCTGACGTCGCCGCTCCGACAGTACGTGTTGAGTGGTTTCGATAACGATGGCCATGACGCCGGCCGGCACGCCGTCATCCTCGGGCACCGGGCTGTAGTAAAGGTCCATTGAGACGTCTTCCGGGCGCCCATTACGAAACAACACGAGTTCTTTGTTTCGATAAGAGAGCGTACCGCCAGCCAGACAGGTATCAACTACGTTCCGATTGAATTCGGCAACTTCCGGCCAACCAATCTCGACTGGCGAGCCGAGAAGAAAAGGATGACGTCCGGCCGCAAACACGGCATAGGCATCGTTATAAATCATATAGCCAGGCCGTCCCCACAACATCACGAGGGGAACAGGAGAAGCCAGTAGAAACTGGACGGCAGCGCTCAGACTTTTGGACCACTGTTCAATAGGGCCGAGATCCGTACGAGACCAGTCGAAAGACCGGATACGCTCGGCCATCTCACCGCTCCAGCCCAGGCAACCATGATCGTCCCTTAAAAATTGCATGGATTGTCTCTTAGGAAAAAGGCCTGTTCAGTATGTTGGTGTCCAGATACGACCACAGCAACAAACAACAATTCTAAACAAACGAAGCGGCGGCAAGGTCAGTCTATTCGGCAACGATAGCAGCCTTTTGAAGTGGCCGTCCGTCCACGGTGAAAAACCGCCAAGTAAAACACGCCGGTAAGCGCTACCCTCTATACGTCCTGGGCGCGGTCAGGCAAATGGCCATGCGCTACACGGGTAATCAATAACAAAAGCTATAAGGAGATTACATGTCCGTTCATATTGAAGAGCGATTTTCTGCTCGTCTGGCGTTACGTTGTGCGCATTGGGCTGAGCGCTGGTTCCCTGACTCCTGGGTCTTTGCCGCTGTCGCCGTGGTTGTGGTGGCGCTTGCCGCCATCCTGCTCGGTACACCGGCCTCAGGAACAGCCAAGGCATTTGGCGACGGATTCTGGAGCCTGATTCCCTTCACCATGCAAATGGCGTTTGTAGTGATCGGAGGCTACGTTGTGGCCAGCTCAGCGCCTGCGGCCCGCCTGATCGACTGGCTGGCTCGCATCCCACGCAATGGTCGGTCGGCTGTCTGCTGGGTAGCGCTCATTTCGATGCTGGCTTCTCTGCTCAATTGGGGGCTCAGCCTGGTCTTTGGAGGGCTCCTGGTAAGGGCCCTTGCCCGACGTGTCGATTTGAAAATGGATTACCGGGCCGCAGGTGCAGCGGCCTATCTCGGGCTGGGCGCCGTATGGGCCTTGGGTCTGTCGTCCTCAGCGGCCCAGTTGCAGGCAAATCCGGGAAGCCTGCCCCCGTCTGTTCTGGCGATTACCGGTGTCATCCCCTTTACGGAAACCATTTTCCTCTGGCAGTCAGGCGTCATGCTGCTTGCGCTGATCGTGCTGTCGCTGATCATTGCATATGCTACTGCGCCTGGAGAATTGACTGCTCGTACTGCGCGTGAGTGTGGAGTCGACTCCGTACTGGAAACACCGGCTCGGCTAGTGCGAACACGCCCAGGCGAATGGCTGGAGCATAGCCCGCTTCTGACCATTATCATTGTGCTGCTAGCGCTGGGGTGGCTTTGGCAGGAGTTTGCTTTCAAGCCTGCCATTGAGGCCATTTCAGGGCTCAACACCTACAATCTGTTATTTCTGACGCTTGGTGCGCTTCTGCATTGGCGTCCTCGTCATTTTCTCGATGCAGTGGCGCGTGCTGTGCCGACCACTACTGGTGTCCTGATCCAGTTTCCCCTCTATGGCTCCATTGCTGCGATCATGACAAAGGCGACAGGAAGTGATGGTCAGACGCTTGCCCACCATATTTCCGCCTTCTTCGTTCAACTGGCCTCACACGATACATTTGCGGTCCTGATGGGCGTCTATTCAGCTATCCTGGGTTTCTTTATTCCTTCAGGCGGGGGTAAATGGATCATCGAGGCGCCTTACGTCATGCAGGTTGCCAATGACTTGCACTACCACCTGGGCTGGGCAGTCCAGATCTACAACGCAGCTGAAGCGCTACCCAATTTGATAAACCCCTTTTATATGCTGCCTTTACTAGGCGTTCTGGGGCTCAAGGCGCGCGACCTTATCGGTTTTACCTTCATGCAGATGCTGGCGCATATTCCGTTGGTGCTGATTCTTTTATGGGCATTGGGGGCCACCCTGACGTATCTGCCACCAGTCATGCCTTGATGAATCCACCACAGATGATGAACGGTCGTTTGAACAGACGAGACAGCTGTACAGATTAAGTCCACCAATGTCATATTGATATCAAGTTTGCTAGCCACTTCTCATTTTGTGGCTAGCCCCCCCTTACGCTCAAGAGCGCTATCTTCAAGTAGGCCCAGCTCTGGCTCCAGCATGTCTTTTAGAGGTAAATAAGGTTGTTGTACTGCCTCGGCCTGTTCTTCACGGCGGTGGGTGTAACGTGTCTGCTTTACAAGCCCAATGACACAATGCTCCAGTTCGAAGGATACGGTCTCATCATCGTTTCTGTGTTTATTCTTCGAGAAGCCTTCCTGAGCAAAAAGCCTCCCAGGAATTGAGCTTGTCATAACGCCTCTGCCCGTCAGGCGCCTGCATGACACATTCGTAAACGCTTGCCCTAAAGTCCATGCGACTTTTGAGTCTTTGAGCTTTGCTGCCGCCATTGATATCATCACGACATCAATCATAGGGGGCTCAGGCGCGGTCGCTGCGCAGTATGAACCTACCCATAACCGATACGGAATGAGTCTGGTCACGCGTGAGGTTACTATTACTCACCATGCCGGAATAGGAATGGCTTTCTTTTCGCCTTTCAGAAAGCAAAAAGCAGGATGCTGGATATGGACTTCTTTACTAACCTCACCACCCTTTGTACAACCCAGGTGTTAACGCCGGGCCGCCCTATTGCCTGCCTGGCCATAATAGGCCTTGTGGCTACAGGGGTTGCGATTCACACCGAGCTTAGACGGCATAAGGATGAATAATCTGATCGCTTCCGTCCTGAACGCTTCATCCAGCTACCTACGTCCCAACGACGACCACTAGCATGAGTGAATGGGATCCTGTGGACCTGCTGCTGATGGCCATTAGCGGACTATGCCTTCTGTCAGCGTTTGGCTTGATGGTGCTCTGGCACTGATGATCTGGCACGCCGGTTGCTGCAGGCAACAGTGTAATGACCGTTGCGTCAAATAATCTGTCAGCCTGGAAACCACGATGAATGCTCTTCAAGTACTCGACGCTTCCATCCATACATTGGATACCCGTGAGGACGTCACCAATCTAGCCAAATGCTTTGATTTGCAAGGGTTGCAGTATCTTGAAATCCAGGCTGTCCAAAACTTTCAGTCAGCTATGGCACATTGGCCATTGTTGATGGAAACCCTTCAGCCGTCGCTGGTCGGTTACGAGACGATCATCAATCCGCTTCCAGCCTATCTCCGATAAGGCTGAAGCGGATCCGCATGGCATAGAAAAGAGCAGTACCGCGGATATATCGGCAGAAATAGCTCTCTTCTGGCTATTTATTTTTATTCGGAAGGCGTTAGCAAGTGAGTGGCCTGAAGCCCTCAGACCACTCACAAGGAGAGGTCAGAGCAGTTTGTACCCGATCACCATCAGCATAACGGCAAGGCACGGACGCAATATTCCATCAGGAATTCGACCGGAAAGGTGACTGCCCATAAAGATGCCTGGCAGTGAGCCCATCAGCAGATAGCCTAGAATAGGCCAATCCATGTTGCCCATGCTGGCATGGCCCAGTCCTGCAATCAGCGTCAAAGGTACGGCATGTGCGATTTCTGTACCTACCAGGCGTCGAGTAGCCAGGAAGGGATACAGCATGAACAGCGCCACGGTACCTAAAGCGCCTGCGCCAATGGACGTCAGCGTCACCATGGCGCCAAGCACAACACCTGTGATGAATGTCAGCGTATTGAGCTTTTTCGGGCTCAAGTGAAAGCTGTCATTGGCATGCCGGCCTACAAAGGCAAACAACTGTTTCTTGAAAAGAATGGCAAAGGCTGTCATGAACAGAACAATACCCAAACCATGCTTGATAATCGCATTTAGCGCCTGCGGATCGGAGTGCAAGCGACTCAACAACCACAGGGTTAAAGCAGCGGCCGGCAGACTTCCCAGCGCCAGCCAGCCTGTCACAGACCAGTCGATATTCTTGTTGCGCTGATGCACCCAGACACCGCCTGCCTTTGTCACCGCGGCATACAGCAGATCAGTTCCTACGGCAGCGGCCGGATTGATGCCAAACCACAATAGGATAGGAGTCATCAGGGAACCACCGCCTACGCCTGTCATCCCAACAATAAAGCCGACCACCAAGCCTGCGACAACAAAACCTCCAGCGCCGAAATCCATCATCACTTCCTAAAGACACATGTTCTGCAAAAACCGGCACGCAGCATAACGACTTATAAAGAGCTCGCTTATATAAATATGATCTTGCTTATAACCATTTAATTTAAAAAAGACACAGCCATTCTCCATTAATCCCATGGAACGTCCAATTTCCTACGTAGTCATACACGTTAGTATATGGATCATATACATTTCATATAGGGTGAATGGATGGGTATTGTCAAAGTCTCGGAAGGTATGCATGAAAACCTGCGTATCGCCAGTAATGCACTTTGCCGCTCCATCAATGCTCAGGCGGAGCACTGGCTACGAGTAGGCATGCTGGCGGAACTCTATCCTGAGCTGAACCATCGGGATATCTGCAAGCTGCTGATCAGTCTGGAGCAACAAGGCGGTTTTGACCTGAACTGCCTGAGCGCGATGGAAGATGCCCCACACGTCCAAGCAACGATTAAACAGGCGGGAGCCGGACGATGAGAAAAGCGGTTTCGATAAAGACACCTGAAGAAATTGCCATGGCGCGCAAGGCAGGCAAGCTGGCAGCCGATGTGCTAGCGATGATTGCCGAGCATGTGAAACCTGGCGTAACGACCGAAGAACTAGACCGCTTGTGTCATGACTATATCGTAAACGTACAAAAAGCCGTTCCGGCCAATATTGGTTATCACGGATTTCCGAAAACGGTCTGCACCTCAGTCAATCAGGTGATCTGCCACGGTATTCCTTCTTCTGAGACGCTGAAGGATGGCGATATCGTCAATATCGATGTAGCGGTCATCAAGGATGGCTGGTACGGCGATACCAGTCGCATGTACTTTGTAGGGGAACCCTCTGCTCAGGCACGCCGCCTAGTGGAAACGACTTACGAAGCCATGTGTGCGGGCATTCAAGAGGTCAAGCCCGGCGCAACGTTGGGAGACATCGGTCATGCGATCCAAACCGTCGCGCACCGTGACGGCTTTAGTGTCGTTCGTGAATACTGCGGGCACGGGATCGGTAAGGTTTATCACGACGAGCCTCAGGTGCTGCACTTTGGCAACCGTGGCGAAGGGATGAAGCTGCGCACAGGAATGATGTTTACCATCGAGCCTATGCTCAATGCCGGCAAGCATCAGACCAAAACACTCGGTGATGGCTGGACGGTCATTACCAAGGATCGTTCGCTCTCGGCACAATGGGAGCATATGGTCGTCGTGACAGAGAGCGGGTTTGAAGTGCTAACGCCATGGCCAGATAGCCCCAGCGGTTATACCCCCATCGTTTAATCGACGATGACACGGTCGGCAGGGCTGCGATGGGCGCCCTGCCAGGATGATTATTGTGCCTGGGTACGGTCTGGATGTGTCGAGCCTACCGCTGACTCATTAGACAACGCCGCATCTGCCTTCTGCTGATCTTCAACCGCTTCCTGCTTTTGCTCCTGCGCAGCGTTGGTATGTGTCTGTCGCTCGGTAGGATTCTCAGCTGCTGCCGCTTTTTCCTGATGTTCCTGGGCATTCTGCGTATGCTGGGCAGCGTCCTGCGCCTTCTGCTCGGAAGGTTTGTCACAGCCCGCCAAGGGAAGTAGAAGGGCAGTCATTACGGCAACGGATAGATACTTCAACATGGATAACTCAACTTATCAGCTAAAACGTCATCCGCTTGGAATACCGATTACTCGTTGAGTTTCTTCCTAACCGTAACAATTTATTGATTAGCTAACTAATTTCCTTACAGACGAAACCGCTGGACCGTCCGGTTAAGCTCCGAGGCCAATGCAAGCAACTCTATACTGGAGCGACTGGTTTGCATTGCACCTGTCGCCGTCTGGGTAGACAACGTTCGAATACTGGCCAGGGCGCTATCGACAATATGCGCAATCTGAACCTGCTCATTAGCGCCTGCTGCAATGGTTCTATTCTGCTCACGAATAGCCTCGCTGGCAGTAGTAATCTCGAGCAGTGCCTGGTCAGTCGCTTCCGCCTGCTGCAAGGTATGACAGGCGTGCTCTGCAGAGGATTGAAGACTGGAAACGTTCTGTTGAGTACCTTGATTCACGTCATGGACCAACGCCTCGATTTCATTAGTGGAGGCTCGCGTACGTAGTGCCAGGGCACGCACCTCATCGGCTACCACAGCAAAGCCTCTGCCCTGCTCACCGGCGCGTGCAGCCTCAATGGCCGCGTTCAAGGCAAGCAGGTTGGTCTGTTCCGAAACAGATCGAATGACATCCAGTATTCGGGTAACGCTCTGCGTCTTTTCAGCCAGCCCGGCCGCCTGCTCGGAAGCCCCTAATACACTGCCTGCCAATTGCTTGATGGAGGCAATGGTGTCGGTAAGCTCGCGTTTGCCCAATATGGCGGCCTCGCTGGAGGCAAGCGAATTCTGTGAGGTATTGGCAGCGCTAAGCGCAACCTCTTCTACAGCCTGGCTCATTTGCGCCATAGCCTCAACGGCCTGGCTTACCTCATGGTTTTGCTGTTGCAGATGACAAGCGCTGCTTTCCATGACAGCACTCATCTCATGCGCGGCAGTAGTAAGCTGTGAAGACGCTGACTCGATATGTGACAGCGTCTCGTGTAGGTTACTCTGCATGCGCGCCAGTGCCTGTAACAGCCGAGCCGCCTCGTCTTTACCTTGCGACTGAATAGACTGACTCAGATCTCCCTCAGCAATGATCTCGGTGATCGCCACAGCCTGTCGCAAGGGCACCAGTATGCTGACACTTAGCCGCCAGGCCAAGATCATCATGAGTGCCAGCACTGTCCCAATAGTGACAAGGGCAATCAAGCGCGTCTGTTGATAATGCGCCTGTGCCGAGGTGATGGATTGGGCAGCACTCTGCTTATTCAACTCTCTCAACAACTGCACCTGCATATCCATCAGATCGCCCTGCATGCTCAAGGTCGTATCAGAGAGCATATGCGCATCCTGGGCCCTGCCCTGTTCAATCAGCCCCATCTCATCTCGCAGACCCGAAAGAAAAATTTGGTAGGCGTCCTGAAGCGCCCTGATCGAGTCGCGCTGGGTAGCATCCGAAGCCTGCTGCGAATAGAGTTGGAAGTTCTGCTCAAGTTGTCCCGTTAGCTGCTCGACAGCAATCTTCCCATTGATCAATACCGATGGATCTTCCGTAGTGGTCAGAAATCGCTGGGATTCTGTGCGTAGTTTGCCCAGATCAATTGCAATGGCATCTGCCAAAGCAATGTTGGCAAGCGCTCCGCTTTCGATCATCTCGCCCTGCTGGCGAATCTCGTGCATCTGTATAAGACAGAAGCTGCCCAACCCTACGAACAGCGCGGCCGTAACCCCAAAGCAGACAATCAGGCGATTCCTAATGCCCATACGGCGCAGAAGTGGAAGGGATGCAGAAGACTTGAAAAAGCGCAGGACACTTAATGGCATGTTCACGGAACGACGACAACCATGGCAATAAAGACTGCCCCGCTTATATCAGCCGATCATGATAGCTTAATGACAGCCCATCCCCCTGCCTGACTGTCGTCGGCCTGCATATAATAAAGAAAGCCTACAGGCCAGCACTGCCAGGCCTTTTCAACCCAGCAATGCTGGCAGAGAGCAAATGCTTGAACCCTTCCTGATCAGTGTTGGGTCAACGTAGCTGTATTGCTCAGCCCGGTCTGCATTAAGGTTGCCTGATTACCCTGCCCGGTGCGCTCCAACGTAACAGACAGGCCTGAGCCTTGCTGGGTTAGCTGGAAGTTGTCATTGATGGTCTGACGTTGTGTGAGGCTCATGTAGTTGTTATCGCCTATCTGCGATACATCCAGGGAGCTATTCTCAACGCCGGCTTGCACCAGATCCATGGTGTTTCCATTGCCATCTTGTGTAGCAGTGATTTGGTTGTCTCCACCGCGAGCAGTCTGGTCTACATTCAGAATATTATTATCGCCGAGTTGATTAGTTGTAAGCCTGGCCGCAGCAGATCCAAACGACATGCTGGCTAGCCCGCTCTGGTCTACGTTGACCGCGTTGTTGTTACCCGTTTGGTTAAGATCTGCATACGCATTAAGTGTTTGGATAACATTGGCCGTATTGCCATCTCCCTCTTGAGTCAAGGTTGTTAATACAGCCCCCACTCCAAGATCTTTCGGACTAGTACCATACTGCTCGAGTGCTGCACTGTTGCCATTTCCCAGCTGCTGGATATTGGCTATGGACTCCGTATCACGCTGCGTTGCGGTAACAGCGTTATTGTCACCTGTTTGGGTTGCCGAGAATCCTCTAGCGAGACCGCCGGTATCTTGGTCAACCGTAATAGTGTTGGCGTTACCTATGGAAGTAGTATAGATCGCAGCCCAATAATCACCGGAGCGAACAATCGTGTGCACGTTGCCTGTACCTTCTTGGGTACTTTCTACATAACCGCCATATACCGCTGAGCCATCAAAAGTAAACTGATTGGAACTGCCTGACTGGTTGAGGGTAACGTACGTATCGCCTCGTTGATAAATCTGAGCCGTTTGATTATCGCCGCTCTGCAAAACAGTTGCATGAGCCTCATCGGTGGTTTCGTCCTGATAGATCGTGGCGGAATGGCCGGTCCCATCCTGTTCGATACGCTGATAGCTGTTGTTACCCAACTGAGTTTGCTGCGCCTGGTGGGACGTACCGGTTTGAACCAGCTCTGCCGTATTGCCATCACCAGCTTGGTTAATTTCCGATACATGCATTTGAGCAACAGCAGAGGCAGAGATAAAGGCCATGGAAATGGCCGCAAGCATGTTGAAACGACGCATATCGAATTCCTTATAAGCATGCCCAGTTAGATCGACCCCTCTTTATAGAGAGGTCGGCGACCAAACGAAACAACAAGCTTTCCGTTTGCTCTTTAGCTTTCCAGTGAATACTGGTAGTACAAGCGTAGCTGTCGGTAAGTCTATTACCATTCAGCCCGACGAAAGGATTTAATTAGCACTTTAGCAATCTTTTTTATTTGCCTTACTGTTGCACAAAGGCGGCTTGAATATAGCTAGTTGCCATAATATTAATTCTTTATCTATATTTCTTCAAAAAGGAATTAATACCGTCTTCATATTTTATCCAGACGTCGTTATTCAACTCATCGCCAGCTGTTGGAATAATGAGCTCAGGTCTGCCCGCTGACGGGCTCCTTGCTGCAGCGTAGAAACCTGATCAAACCTGGCTTTAAGCACAGGAGCTGGCCATATGGCTCCTGCTGCACCAAGGGATGCAAGAGCATCACTCAAATGAACCCATATTATCCAACATACTTATTTCTAATGTCAGCGCTAAATTGGTCAATCGGCTAAAATAACGATAATTCAGAGCAGCAGTGGCGTTAACTTTATTAACTAACAACAACAGCTATCAGTTATGATTAAGCATTAATATGCCATTTCATCAACAGACTGAAACAATCAAACACGGTCATCCCGACTGATAATCCAATCATCTTTAGCCGCTCTGAATCCAGTATTTAACAGGTGCTTAATACCCGTCAGATAACAATTGACTTAAGAGTAACAATAATTTCAATGCACAAGGCATGTATAAATCGCATTGTTATTTATTAAATGAGCGGACGTTTTTATTAAGCCAGGCTTTTCCAAGATTGATGAAGTAGAGAACTGTAATTATATGAGCAACCCATGAATTTTACCTTGAGCGCAAGTCGATTCACGAGCAAGCAGGCAGGCAGGAGGGAATTCAACTCAAGCGAAAGCCTTTCTTGCAGGCATGAAAGAAGGGCTTGTATTTCTACAAGCCCTTTTAGGAGATGGCGCGCTCGAGAGGATTCGAACCTCTGACCGCTCGGTTCGTAGCCGAGTACTCTATCCAGCTGAGCTACGAGCGCGCTGTGGGTGCCAGTATAGGGATATTCCTGAAGTTGTAAAGCTATTTTTTCAATAAAATCAGCTAGATAGAAAATAGCACCTACAAAAGAGGCATATGCATAAGCCCATTGCCCCTTTCCTCTCTATCAAACCAAACCTGATAAGCGGCTGTGACGCGCCTGGCTCCACGCTGCTGGCCAACGTTCTTCTAACGCTTATCTGGTGTATTTAGGCGAAGGATCCGCCCATTCGTTGGCTGATCGCCTCGGCGGTTTCAAGCAACCTTTGTGCAGCCAAACTACCGGGCTCGGCAGAAAAGCTTTGTGCCGCCCCTACGATGGTCAATACACCTACAAGCCGATTCCCCGCGGCAAACACCGGTGCCGAAAGCGCATTGACTCCCTCCATGAGCAGGCCATGAATCGAGTGCAGTCGATGAGCACGGATAGACGCCATAGTGTCAGTCAGCACTTTTTGAGTGGGTGCGCCCGCCTGACGTAGCGCCTGCTTTCTTAACGGAGCCGTTTCGCTATCCGGCAGGAACGCATTAAAGACCAGCCCCGTAGAAGAACTCAGCAATGGAAGTACGGATCCCACCTGGGTTACCAACGTTACTGCACGGACGGCCTGCTCCACATGCACCACTGCCGGACCGTGGTTGCCCCACACCGCTAGAAAGCATGTTTCATTGACTGCATCACGCAGTGTGGCCAGCCTTGGAACACTCACTTTCACGACATCCAGACGTCCCAGGGCTGCCATGCCAACATACAACGCCGCCGGGCCGAGACCATAATGATTGGTAGCCTCGTCCTGCTCGGCAAACCCACTGGCAATCAGTGCCTGCAAGTAGCGGTGCACCTTGCTGGCGGGCATCTCAAGATGCTCTGCGAGTTTGGATAACGACGTCGCTGGCGCCAGATCAGCCAGACCCTTGAGAATATCGGTGCCGACTTCAGCCGACTGAACCTTTTGGCGTCGGGACGACTCAGGAGCCTTCGATTCGCTTGCCATGTCTACAACCGCTACTGTGGGGAGGCGGTGTTATAGCGTGACCGCCTTCAGGATTCAATTTACAAGCAAGCAACGCTTACAGAATCCTTGGTGTACAAGGCAACCCTTTAATCATGAATGTCTGCCTGGCTTGACAAGCTACAAGCTCTTGGCGCACATTCCACTAAACGTAACTGATTTACGCATTATAAAAGACTCACGAGAGTCGCTAATAAAAGCGGTGTAAGTCATGGATCTCTTTACCTATTACCGTTCTACTTCGTCCTATCGCGTGCGCATTGCCCTGGCGCTCAAGGGGCTACCTTACGAGGCGATACCGGTAAACCTCATCAAGGATGGCGGTGAACATCGACGATCGGACTACCTTGCGCTCAATCCACAAGGTCGTGTCCCGCTGCTGCGCACGGATGAAGACACACTGATTCCTCAATCGCCCGCTATCCTGGAATACCTGGAAGAGCGCTACCCCGAAACGCCTCTGCTGCCAGAAGACATACTCGCACGCGCCCGACATCGGAGCGTAGCGGCCATTATTGGCTGCGATATCCATCCCCTGCATAACGTGTCGGTACTGAACCGCCTGCGCCAGTTGAACATTGCCGAGGCAGACGTATCCGCCTGGATTGCGCATTGGATCAGTGAGGGACTTAGCGCTGTAGAGGCGTTGATAGGCGATAAAGGCTTCTGCTTTGGTGAAGTAGGCCTTGCCGATGTATATCTGCTGCCACAGCTTTATGCTGCGCACCGTTTCAACGTGTCGCTGGAATCGTTGCCTCGAATTGCCCGGATTGAACGCCTGGCGTTAGAACATCCGGCGTTCCAGCAGGCTCACCCCGACGCTCAGGCGGATCGACCGCTATGAAATCCTTTGGCTTCAAGCTTCTGATGGGCGACCACCTGGCTCGCAGCACCCGTGGCCTCTCCTGCGCGCCGCCATGGTCTGGGTACTGATTTTCCTTACCTAATCCATTTGTTTATGCAGGAGCCTGTCATGGCCGATCTATTTGAAAACCCCATGGGCCTCATGGGTTTCGAGTTCATTGAATTCGCCTCCCCGACCCCTAACGTCATCGAGCCTGTACTGGAAAGTATTGGTTTTACCCACGTAGCCAACCACCGTTCCAAGGACGTTGCGCTGTATCGTCAGGGTGATATCAATGCCATTGTCAACCGTGAACCCAAGAGCCATGCGGCCTATTTTGCTGCTGAACATGGCCCTTCCGTGTGCGGTATGGCCTTTCGTGTGCGTGATGCTCACCAAGCTTACTACAAGGCACTGGAAATCGGCGCTCAAGCCGTAGACATTCCTACCGGTCCGATGGAGCTTCGCTTGCCAGCCATCAAGGGCATCGGTGGCGCACCGCTGTACCTGATCGATCGTTTCGAGGAGGGCAGTTCAATCTATGACATCGACTTCGTTTTCCTCGACGGTGTTGATCGCAAGCCGGTCGGGGCTGGTTTAAAGATCATCGACCACCTGACCCATAACGTGTATCGGGGCCGTATGGCCTATTGGGCAGACTTCTACGAGAAGCTGTTCAACTTCCGCGAGATTCGTTACTTCGACATCAAGGGTGAATACACCGGTCTGACCTCCAAGGCCATGACTGCGCCAGACGGCATGGTACGGATTCCGCTGAACGAAGAGTCTTCCAAGGGGGCGGGTCAGATCGAGGAGTTTCTCATGCAGTTCAACGGCGAAGGTATCCAGCATGTTGCCTTTCTTACCGATGATCTCATCAAGACCTGGGATGCGCTAAAGGCCTGCGGCACCCGCTTCATGACAGCACCACCAGAGACCTACTACGAGATGCTTGAAGGCCGCGTGCCCAACCATGGCGAGCCAACTGGAGAGCTTCGCTCACGGGGCATCCTGCTGGATGGCACTTCCGAAGGGGGTGAGCGTCGCCTGCTGCTGCAGATCTTCTCCGAGACCCTGCTGGGTCCGGTGTTCTTCGAATTTATCCAGCGCAAGGGTGACAGTGGTTTTGGCGAGGGCAACTTCAAGGCACTGTTCGAATCGATCGAGCGCGACCAGATCCGCCGTGGCGTGCTAGCCACCGAGTAAGGTCACGGGCGGCCGGTACGCCGGCTGCTCTGTCGGACATGCCCAGAATGAGAATCAAGCCATGAATGTACATGCACAGGGCCTGGATACCCTTCCCTATCAGTCCGGCTTTGGAAACGAATTTGCCAGCGAAGCGCTTCCGGGCGCACTGCCGGTTGGGCAGAACTCACCTCAAAAGGTCCCGTACGGTCTTTATACCGAACTGTTATCAGGAACTGCCTTTACCGTTCCGCGCACGGAAGCCCGGCGTACCTGGCTCTACCGGATTCGCCCGTCGGCTAACCATTCAAAATACAAGCGCCTTGACCGGCAGCTGGCGCATGGCGGCCTCGGTGAAGTAACACCCAATCGCCTGCGCTGGAATCCAATCGCGCAGCCGCAGATCCAGACCGATTTCATCGACGGGCTGGAATGCCTGACGGCTACTCACGATGCGGTGCAGACTACGGGCGTAAGCGTCTACCGCTATGCAGCCAACAGCTCAATGTCTCGAGTCTTCTTCAATGCCGATGGCGAGTGGTTGGTGGTTCCCCAGGCAGGGCGACTGCGTCTGGCAACCGAGCTGGGCACTCTACAGATCGGACCGCTGGAGATTGCGGTTATACCTCGGGGCATGCGCTTTCGCGTCGAACTGCTCGATGGCGCGGCCAGCGGGTATGTCTGTGAAAACCATGGGCAGGCGCTTCGTCTGCCGGATCTGGGACCCATTGGCAGTAATGGTCTGGCCAATCCACGCGATTTTATGGCTCCAGTGGCCTCTTACGAAGAGCGTGATGAGGCAACCGAACTGGTACAGAAATACCTGGGCGAACTATGGTCGACCACGCTGGATCACTCACCTCTGGACGTTGTGGCCTGGCACGGCAACAACGTACCCTACAAGTATGATCTACGCCGCTTCAATACCATCGGTACCGTCAGTTTTGATCACCCCGATCCGTCCATTTTTACAGTCCTGACCTCACCGAGCAGCACTCACGGAATGGCAAATATCGATTTCGTGATTTTCCCGCCACGCTGGATGGTGGCCGAAAACACCTTCCGGCCACCTTGGTTCCATCGCAACCTGATGAATGAATTCATGGGACTTATCCAGGGTGCCTATGATGCAAAGGCCGACGGCTTCTCACCGGGCGGAGCCTCCTTGCACAGCTGCATGAGTGCTCATGGGCCGGATCATGTATCGACGAACCAGGCGATTAACGCCGAGCTGAAACCACACAAAATCGATAACACCATGGCCTTCATGTTTGAGACCGGGCCGGTATTAAGACCCACCCGCCATGCTCTGGAAACCGCAACCTTACAGGCTGACTATGACGCGTGCTGGTCAGGGTTGGGCAAGACGTTTCACCGGGAGGACCCTCTATGAGAACCGAAAATCCACGTCTGAGTTGGGTAGCCTCTGCCAACAGCCATATCGATTTTCCCTTGCAGAATCTGCCCCACGGCGTGTTCAGCCCTCCTGGCGAGACGCCCAGGGGCGGTGTCGCGATTGGGGACTATATTCTGGACATGCGTGTTGCCTGCGAGGCGGGTCTGTTCAGCAGCACGGCGCAGTGTGCCGCCGAATACGCAGCAGGTACCACGCTAAACGCCTTTTTCGCGTTGGATGCAACCGAGCGCCGTGCTTTACGCGAAGAGCTACTGGCATTACTGGACGAATCGAGCCTGCACCGCACGCGCATGCACGCGCTGGGCGATACGTTATTGCGCCCAATGAAAAGCTGCCAGTTGCATATGCCAGCCAAGGTCGGTGACTACACCGATTTTTATGTAGGAATCCATCACGCCACGAACGTGGGCAAACTGTTTCGTCCGGATAATCCACTGCTTCCCAATTACAAATATGTTCCCATCGGCTATCACGGGCGGGCATCCACCATTGACGTATCCGGAGCGCCGGTCATAAGGCCGAAAGGACAAACACTTCCACCAGGGCAGAGCGAGCCGGTGTTCGGTCCCTGCAAGCGCCTGGACTACGAGTTGGAACTCGGCGTCTGGATAGGCCGAGGCAATGCTCGGGGCGAGGCCATCTCAATTGGCAATGCCAAGAACCATATTGCCGGGCTATGCCTGCTCAATGACTGGTCGGCTCGTGATATCCAAGCGTGGGAATACCAACCGCTGGGCCCGTTCCTGTCCAAAAGTTTTGCTACGACGGTTTCCCCTTGGGTGGTTACCGCCGAAGCCCTGGATCCGTTCCGCTGCGCGCAACCGCCCCGGCCAGCTGGTGATCCTCAGCCGCTCTCCTATCTGCTTGATCCAACCGACCAGGAAACGGGCGCGCTGAACATTGAGCTGGAAGTATTACTGCGTACAGCAGCCATGCGTGAGCAGAACCTACCGGCTCAACGCGTGGCCTTGAGCAATAGCCTGAACATGTACTGGACCCTGTCGCAACTTGTTACTCACCATACTGTGAATGGATGTAGCTTGCAGCCGGGGGATCTTTTCGGTTCCGGTACGCTTTCAGGGGAGCAACCGGACAGCTATGGAAGCCTGCTGGAAACAACCGTAGGAGGCAAGCAGCCGCTAACGCTACCCAACGGTGAAACCCGCACGTTCCTGGAGGATGGTGACGAGGTTATCCTGCGGGCCCGTTGCCACCGTGAAGGTTATGCCTCGATCGGATTTGGCGAATGCTCCGGTATCATTCAACCGGCACGCTGAGACCAAAGGGCACTATACGGTGCCCTTCTCTCCCTAAAGCAGAGAATCCATCAGGGCCTTCAGCGCCTCGATTCGCATCGGACGAGCAAGGTAGTAACCCTGCGCCTGGTTACACTTCAACCGGGCCAGTACGTCCATCTGCCGTTGGGTTTCCACCCCCTCAGCCGTGACAGTCAATGACAATGCACGACCCAATCCGATAATGGCCTCGATGACCGCCTCCCCATTGGAGGAGGTATCCAACCCGGCGATAAAGCTGCGGTCGATCTTGATTCCATCGAAAGGATAGGTATGCAGATAGCTCAGCGATGAATAGCCGGTTCCAAAGTCGTCCATGGCCAAACGAACGCCCAGGGCCTTAAGCCGGTGCATGACTTCGCGCGCCGAATTGGCGTTATCCAAGACGACGCCTTCGGTGATTTCCAGCTCAAGCTGATGAGGCGGCAGCCCTGTTTCCTTCAGAACAGCCATGACCCGGGCAACTACATCACTGCGCTTGAACTCCAGGGGTGAAAGATTCACCGAGACAAATGTATCCGGCGCCCACTCCAATGCCTCAAGGCAGGCTTTGCGCATCACCCAGTCACTCAAGGAGACAATCAGGCCAGTCTCCTCCGCAACGGTAATGAAGTGGTAAGGCCCCAGGTAGCCCCGAATGGGATGTTCCCAGCGCACCAGAGCCTCTGCCCCTAACATTCGTTTTTGCGCTGTGTCGAAGCGGGGCTGGAACTCCAGGCGCAACTCGTCCCGTTGCAAGGCCAGCTTCAGATCACTTTCTATTTGGCGCCGGGCCAGAATACGGGTATTCATCTCCTCGGAATAGAATTGCCAGGTGTTCCGGCCGGCAGCCTTGGCTTCATACAAGGCGATATCGCCAAGCCTGAGCAGTTCATCGGTCCGCTGACCATCCTGTGGCGCACACACGATACCGATACTGCTGCCAATGATGACTTCCTGATCACCAATCTGCACGGGCTCGATAATAGCGGCCAGAATTCTTTCACAGAGCTGCTCGATAGCGGAGCGTCCGGTCACTCCTCGCAGGAGGATAACAAACTCGTCTCCTCCCATGCGTGCAACGAATGTTTCACGTCCCAGACTGCTCTTTAATCGATGCGCGATTTCCATAAGAACCCGATCACCGGCCGCGTGACCTAGCGTGTCGTTTACCGGCTTGAAATTATCAAGGTCCATGCAGAGCAGTAAGAGGGGATTGGCCAGCGTAGGCTTGGCGCCAAGCTGACTTTTCAATCGTTTGTACAAGGCACGCCGGTTTGGTAGCCCCGTCAGGCTGTCCTCCAGCGCTTCGCGTTCCCGGCGCTCCTGCTCGGCTCGGCGTTCAGAGATGTCATGCAGAAAAGCGCTGTAAAGCTTATGGTCTAGAGCATCAACAGCTGTCACCTTGAGCTCTACAGGGATACGTGCGCCGTTACGGTGGTGCACCATGATTTCAAGTGCAGCCCCCTCGCCCAGGTCCATTTCCCCAGAAAGATAACGGCTAAGACCGGCCTGGTAGTGATCACCGATGGATGAGGTCATGATGAGCCGGTCTACCGGCTGCCCGACGGCATCCTCACGGCTCCAGCCGAACAGTGCCTCCGCCTTGCGGTTCCAGTCTACGATACGGCCGGCTTCGTTCATGCTGACATAGGCATCACTGCTATTCTCAAGCACTGCACTCAGCTCGGCTTCACGCTTGCGAAGGGCCTGCTCGGACTGCTCCTTCTGTTCGAGTGTTTCGGTCAGTCGCTCATTGGCCTGCTGAAGATCCTGGGTTCGGACATTGATACGCTGCTCCAGATCATGGTGCAGTGCCGCCAGTGACAACTCAGCCTCTTTGCGGGCTTGAATATCCTGTCCAACACGGACGTAATAATCCAGCTCACCCTGATCATTGACATGCCGGGTACACGTCAACCGTACCCAACGGTGCTCTCCGTTCTTGTGCCGGTAACGCTTCTCGATTTCGTACCGGTCGATTTCTCCGTTACGCAACTGATTCAGCAGCTCAAGGTCTTGAGCCATGTCATCAGCATGACTGAGCTCGGCAAAATTCATGCTCAGCACTTCATCACGTTGAAATCCCAGCATGGCGCAAAACGTCTCGTTGATATCAAGCCACTGCCCTGTCGGCGTCAATAGCGAGATCCCCACGCCTGCCCGCTCGAAGATCGTGCGAAACCTGGCCTCGCTGGCCTTGAGCTGGGCAGTGGACTGCTGTAGTTGCTGCCAGGTCTGAACAGCCGATTCACGCCGCTGAATTTCTCGACTGATGACTCCGGCCAGGGCCTCAAGGGTCTCCAGCTGCTGGTCCGTCAAGACTCGCGGATAGGTATCAATCGCGCAGAGCGTACCCAGTGGATGACCGTCGATACTGTTGACCGGAACGCCTGCATAGAACCGAATATAAGGCTCTCCGATGACCAGGGGATTGTGGGAAAAGCGAGGATCTTCCAGCGCATTGTTTACAACGAGCGGGCCGCGTCGCTGGATGGCATAGGAGCAAAAGGCCCTCTCGCGAGGCATTTCGTTAATGGAAACGCCTAGTTTGGATTTGAACCATAGCCGCTCCGCATCTACCAGCGAAACAAGCGTAATGGGCAGATCAAGCGCATCAGAGAGCAGCTGCGTCACCTGATCGAATACAGCTTCGGCCTCGGTATCGAGTATTCCAAGCGCTTTGAGAACGGCGATTCGCTCAGCCTCGGCCATCAAGTCGCTGGTGTATAAATCACTCATGAGCCAATTACTCTCATCAGACGGCAAGCTCGTAGTCAGCAGCAACAGCGGCGCATTGAGCCGGAGGTATTGCTAGCGAAGTCACCACTTGGCGGTACAAATAGAAGATAGGATTGCGTCAGGTTATCGACCGCCCCCGCGATAGCTTTATGCCATTCGTCCGTAAACGTCCGGCTTCTATCCATACAGGGGGTTATGACCGTGAACTCATGCCTTAAGTCCAACACAGGCGACAGATTGCAACCACTCTATTTTAATTATCGCAATAATAGTAAAGTGCGATAAAGTTCACGTATTGATAGGTGCAATAAGCGCTGGACAGACGTAGGCTAGAATAAGAATGCACCGATTGGCTCCGTACGGTGCTCTATAAAGATACGGCTCGACCAGCGGTCTGATCGTACTGCGTTCAGACTGGCTCACTGTTATGCTCATCAAAACGGCTCTAAGGAACTTGCTCACTCACGCAGCGCCTTATCCCGTTCTCCTAACCACTGATCTTTCTTTACGTGTTTTTCACGTGCAACGTGTCAAATTAAACGTTTGTTCTAGGAGGCTCTCGTCTGTGAGTGAGTCGTACCAGCCCGTATCCGAGGGCGTGGATTTAAGCGTCTGTGAGCGTGAACCTATCCATGTTCCTGGTTCTATTCAGCCACATGGATTTCTTTTGGGATGCAGCCTGCCTGATTGGAAAATCATTCAGGCTTCAGCCAACACGGCTGACTACCTCAAAGGATACTCACCCGATTATCTGCTTGGGCTTGATCTTGAGCAGGTACTGCCTTTGGAAGCCGTTCACTCGCTACGTAACCTCCTGCAGACGACGATGCTGTCCGGCACGGCAGAGCGCCTTAACCGCATGTCACTGGACAACAGCGACGTATTTTACGATATGGCCGTTCATGTCTCGGGCGGGATAGCCATCATCGAGGGCACGCCAAGTCTGGATAACACCGCGGCGGCTGACCCTGTCACGCTCGTCAAAGGCCTGATCGGGCGGCTCAAGCGCGCTCCGACCCTTGACCGCTTCCTGAAACAGGCGGCTCAGCAGATCAGGGCATTCACCGGCTACGACCGGGTCATGATCTACAAGTTTTTACACGATAACTCCGGCCAGGTCATTGCTGAGGCGGTAAGGCCCGGCATGGATGCTTTTCTCGGGCTGCATTATCCCGCCTCGGATATTCCGGCTCAGGCCCGAGCGCTCTACAAGCGTCAATGGCTACGTGTAATTACCGATACAGCTTATGTACCTGTTCCATTGGTACCAGGCTTCGGGCCGGATGGCCTGCCCCTGGACCTCAGTCTTGCTACCTTGCGTAGCGTCTCGCCCGTACACATCGAGTATCTGCACAACATGAACGTGCGAGCCACGATGACCGTTTCCATTATGCGGGGGGAAGAGCTATGGGGCTTGATTGCCTGCCACCATAGCGAGCCTTATCGCTTGAGCGGTCCCATGAGCGCTGCCGCGGAACTGTTTGGGCAGGTGTTGTCGCTTCAGCTGGAAGCGAGGGAGCATCAGGATGAGCTGCGCCTGGTCAGCAGCGCGCATGAGGCGCATGACCGGCTGATCGCCAGCATGTCACCCCGTGAGACGCTATTCGATAATCTGGCCGCCTATGCCGGAAACTTGAATGACATCATCCCCTGTGACGGCATCGGGGTATGGTCGGGCAGCCGTTTCACTGGCTTTGGTATCACGCCTCCACCTGAGATGGTAGAGCCGCTGATTCAGTTTCTGAGTATGGGCAGTTCCAATGCGGTACTTGCCACCCACGAACTAAGCAAACTTTTTCCTCCCGCACGGGCTTATGCGCAGGCCGTCAGCGGGGTACTGGCGATACCCTTCTCTCGCTCCCCCCGAGACTATTTGCTGTTTTTCCGTCGTGAATTCGTGCAGACCATCACCTGGGGAGGCAATCCAGACAAACCGGTCACGCCGGGCGAGCGCATCAGCCCACGCAAGAGTTTTGAGGCTTGGAAACAAACAGTTGGGGGGCAGTCACTACCCTGGCGCTCCGATGAAAAACAGATTGCCGAGACCTTGCGCATCTCACTTTTGGAAGTGATCCTTCGGCGTGCCGAATTGATTGCGCAGGAGCGGCAGGTGGCCCAGGAAAGCCAATCGCTGCTCATTGCCGAGCTCAACCATCGGGTCAAGAATATTCTTAGCCTGATTCGGGCAGTGGTCCGTCAGAGTGGTCAGCAGACTACATCCGTCAAAGACTTTACTGCAGATCTTGAGCATCGCATCAACGCCCTCGCTCAGGCGCATGACCAGATGAATCAAGTCGGTTGGGCCTCGGCGCCATTGCTTCACTTGCTGGAAGCCGAAGCCCAAGCCTGGGCTTACGGTGCGCAGGATCGTGTGATGTTTTCCGGTCCCTCGGTCATCCTGGATGCACGGGCCTATCAGACGCTAGCACTGGTTTTCCATGAAATGATGACCAATGCGGTCAAGTATGGCGCCTTGAGCCGCCCGACCGGGCATCTGCTGGTGTCCTGGTTCCTGGTAAGTGATCAGGACCTTCGGATCGAGTGGTGTGAAAGCGGAGGGCCGATAGTAAGCGCGCCTTCCCGCCGAGGATTTGGATCGGTCGTTATCGAGCGGACCATTCCCTTCGAGCTGCAAGGTGAGGCCCGGATCGAATACCGAATCGAAGGTGTCCAGGGCAGTTTTTTGATCCCGGCACGCCATGTGAGTGTGGGGAATGTTACTGAGCTGAAAACGGCGCCTACGCTGGTCACGGCGCAATCGTTGGCAGAGAAAAAATTGTTGCTGGTAGAGGACAGCATGATGATCGCGCTGGATGCACAGGCAATGCTCCAGGAAGCTGGCGCTGATGTGGAGATTGCCGGAACGGTCAACGAAGCACGCCGCGCCTTGGGCTTTACTCATTTCGACGTAGTCGTACTGGATGTGAATCTGTCGGGGGAGACCAGTCTGGCCATTGCAGACGAGTTGGCCGATGCTAAACATCCCTTCATTTTCGCAACAGGCTATGGCGAAAACACGGTGATTCCTGATCGCTTCAAGGGTATCCCCCTCATTTCCAAGCCTTACAGCGCCGGGTCGCTTACCCATGCGATCAATCGGTTTGATATCACCCAAGAGCATGATCGCTTGTAATGACCAGCGCTGCGTAAGCAGGCCCCAACGTTACGGAGCCTGCTTACATCATTTAGTGATGCTGCCTGGTTGCGCTTGCAGTCAAAGCGGTTTCGATCAGATCCACCTCCCTCACCAGCTTTTGTAGCGTACTGTCATTGATATGGTGACGGCTACGCAGCTTGTAGTATTCAGTGCGCTCCGCCTTGAGCGCCTGCAGACGCGTTTCCCGCTCAAGATCGCGTCGCGCTTCGAGAAGCGGGGTCGGCAGCTCGTGGTTATTGATCTCCATGCGCTTGTGGTAGTAGTCCATCAGATGGAGGGTGATCTCGTTGAACGCGACGATAATCTCTTCATCCCCTTGGTGGTCCGCCAGTACCTTCGCTTTTTCTTGGTGATAGTTTTCAATGTGCCGGATTGCCGCCTCGGCCCCACGAATACGCGCATGGCGCTCCTCTTCATATTCGCGGCTGTCTTCAGGCAGATCCAGCCCGCGCAACACCAGAGGAAGACCTACGCTTCCGGTAATCAAGGTGAACAGAATGACGCCAGTCGCCAGGAAGATCAGCAGCTCACGGGCCGGAAACGGCGTACCGTCATTCAGCATCTCTGGCAGCGACAAGGCAGCCGCCAAGGTAATGGTGCCTCGAATACCTGCCAATGTCCCGGCCAACATGACGCGAGCGGAGACAGACCGCGCTGGCTTGCGACGCAACAGCCGAGGCACATGTACGGCACCAAATATCCAGAGAAACCGCATCCCTAGAAGCGCAATCGAAATCAGCGCGACGAAACCCAGCAACTCAATAAACGGTAGCGTAGTGCCTGCACTGGTCGTTGCGTTAAGCGCGCCGCCAATGATTTCGGGCAATTGGAAACCGAGTAGCAGAAATACCAATGCGTTAAGCACAAACTCCAGCATTTCCCAGACACTGCGCGTCTGGATACGGGACGTGGTCTGATCTTGGCGCTTGAGGTCAAGCCGGTTGATGACCATACCCGCTGCCACAGCGGAGAGAATACCGGACAGATGAAAATGCTCCGCCAGCAGAAACGCCGCAAAGGGTAGCAGCAGGAGCAGCAGCACGATCTGAATCGTCGAAGCTTCGCCAAGGTGCCGCTCGATCAGACGGGTCCGCACCACATTAAAGGCCAGCGCCAGCAAGGCGCCCACCAGTAGCCCACCCAGGGAAATCAGCAGAAACCCTACTGTTGCCTGTGCCAGAGAAAACGCACCGGTCAGGGCTGCGGCTACCGCGAACTTGAATGCCACAAGACCGGACGCATCATTCATGAGCGACTCGCCCTCAAGAATGTGCATCAGCCGCGGTGGTACAGGAAGTCGACCGGAAATAGCCGATACCGCGACGGCATCCGTAGGTGAAAGAATCGCCGTCAGTGCAAAGCAGACAGGCAAAGGCAAACCGGGGAATAACCAGTGAACCACATATCCCACACCAATCACGGTTACCAGTACAAGGCCCAGCGCTAATGCCAAAATAGGCCCACGAAGCAGCATGAATTCACGCTGCGGGAACCGTCGCGCATCGGCAAATAGAAGCGGGGCAATGAATAGGAGCATGAACAGCTCAGGCTGAAGCTCCACATGCAGCCCGCTGGCAGGCCAGGCCAGTAGCGCACCAAAAGCAATCTGTACAAGCGGCGTGGGCAGTGATGGTAGAAAGCGAGCCGCCACCCCAGTAGCCGAGGCGACGAGTAAAAGCATTAAAACAAGATAAACCGTATCCATGAATCTTTAGAAAAAATCCTGTCAATGAAGAACCATAAAGCGCTTTAGCGCTATGGAATAAGCGTTGCCGACACCCTCAGGCGTGTCTTCCAATGTCCCTCGGATGATGGTGTTCATTTAGCTTCTGAAGCCTTTTCAGCGTAAGTGAGGTGAGCGTTGGCACCCGTGGCATAATCGCGACCAAGCGCTGTTACAGCGGTGCACTCATTCATCAACCTATCTGCCTGAGTCAACCTGAAAGCATGAAGAATTCGAGCACAGGCTTGAATTACCAACATGTGTAAAAATGTTTCTGAAAAGACTGGGAAATCAGCAGAAGCAGTTAGCCCTCTATGCAGTTTGAAGAAATGCTTTATGTGCCATTCGTCTTATTAAAGCCGATTGTTTTTCTTATTACTGGATCATCTCTAGAACGGTAAGCCATTACAAAGCTAAGTGACTCTAAACACTCACTTATATTGACAAGGCACCCATGTTGTCAGCCATGGGCTTTTTACCAAGTTACAGCGATAGCGATGCCCATTTGTAAAGAAGCTGTTCTTGGCTGGCGCTACGAACCTTTTCCTGACAACCCTGACTGTTATAAGTCCCTGTTGTGTCTTGAAACGTGGTGCAGTCCTCTTTTCCGGTCATTCATTGGCAGTTGACCGAACTATCACGCTCCGTGCGCCGTCCATTCTGCGTCGAGGCAAAACGCCATGCTCTGAACGAGCGAGCCGGTCATGCATCGGATCAAGCGCAGCAGTCTGCCTCATTCTATGGGCTTACCGTTGTTTTCAGGGCAGTGCCCCATAGCGCCTCGGCATCCATTAGCCGAAGGAGTTCGCTATGGCGATTCGATGGAAACCACTTGTGCTTGGCGCTGCTGCCGGCACGGTCGCCCTCCTCTTGCTGGTCCGCTGGATCGGCTGGGACTCGATTGTCGATCAACGCGATGATCTGTTGTTTTATCTGCACGCACACGTATTTCTAGTTGTAGTGTCAATGCTCGCTGCGCTGGCGATAGGTATTCCAGCGGGTATTCTTCTGAGCCGCCCGCGGTTTGTCGGTACGGCCGAGCGGTTCATGCAGGTGTTCAATATCGGGAACACGATTCCGCCCTTGGCCGTGCTGGCTATTGCGCTGGGGTTCCTTGGCATCGGCAACGGGCCAGCCATCCTAGCCCTGTTTATGGCGTCATTGTTGCCCATCGTACGCAACACATACGAAGGCCTCAAAAACGTACCGGGATCACTGAAGGAGGCAGCAGTTGGTATCGGTATGACGCCTAGCCAAGTCCTGTGGCAGGTCGAGCTACCCAATGCTGTCCCGATCATCGTAGGCGGAGTACGCGTGGCCTTAGCTCTTAATGTAGGTACCACACCGCTAGTGTTTCTTATTGGCGCCAATAGCCTGGGCAGCCTGATTTTTCCAGCGATTGCCTTGGAAAATCAGCCGCAGTTGGTATTGGGTGCTAGCGCGACTGCGCTGCTCGCATTGGTCATGGATGGCCTGGTGCTTATCGCCAGCCGTCTTTGGCTCGAACGTGGCCTGGCGCGTTAGGAGAAGACCATGAAGAAAACTCTGATTAATCTCGTCGGTATAACGCTTGCAAGTTTTGGCCTGACCCTGGCGTCAATTGCTCAAGCGGCAGGCGGCCCTATCCGAATCGGTGCCAAGGTGTTTACTGAGCAGGCCATCCTAGCCGAACTTACCGCGCAATATCTGCAGGCCCAAGGCTACCAGCCTGAAATCGTCGGCGGCTTGGGCAGTACCATCGCCTGGAACGGTGTGAAGAATCACCAGTTGGATTTGACCTGGGAATACACCGGCACTTCCCTGGTAGCTTATAACCACATAACCGACAGGCTGGACCAGGAGGCGTCCTATCAGCGAGTCAAGGAGCTTGATGCAGAGATAGGGCTGACCTGGCTCACCCCCACTCGTTTTAACAATACCTATGCACTGGCATTGCCTGAAAAAGTCGTCCAAGAGTATCCCGAGATCAATACTCTGACGGATCTGTCTGCACGGCTGAAGTCGGAACCGGAAAGATCCCACTTGTTGGCGCTGGATATCGAATTTGCCAATCGCTCTGATGGTCTGGCCGGGCTCGTCAAGGAGTATGACATCAAGCTTGACCGCGAGGAGATTCGACAGATGGACCCGGGCCTTGTCTACACCGCTCTGCGTAACGGCCAGGTCTTTGCCGGGCTCGTCTACACCACCGATGGGCGACTAGACGCGTTCAAACTCAAGGTGCTGGAAGACGACAAGCACTACTTCCCCGACTACACCGCCGCGCCCGTAGTGAACAGCAACTACCTGAAAGCGCATCCGGATCTTGAGACGCTTCTAACGCCGCTCGCTGAAAGCCTGGATCAGGCCACCATGCGCCAGCTCAACGCCAAGGTCGATATCAATCGCCAGACTCCAGCGCAGGTCGCGCGTGATTTCTTGCGTGAGCATCCGTTGAAGGGAGAGCAGTAAGATGGATTTCGTCACCTCGTTCAACCATATCGACTGGATGGAAGTACTGCACCTCACCCAACAGCACATCACCCTGGTCGCGATTGCAGTAGGACTCGCTGTGCTGGTGGGTGTGCCTCTAGGTGTATTGATGGCGCGCTTTCCCTGGCTGGCCGGCCCGCTGCAAGGTATCGCGACGGTCGTGCTGACCATTCCGGCCATCGCGCTCTTCGGTCTGCTTTTACCCGTTTACTCCACGTTCGGACAAGGGTTAGGACCGTTACCCGCCATTACCGCTGTCTTTCTCTACTCACTACTGCCTATCTTGCGAAACACCTATCTGGCGCTGAGCAGCGTCGAGCCGGGCATACGTGAAGCCGGTACGGGCATTGGCATGACATTCTGGCAACGCCTGCGCATGGTGGATTTACCGATCGCCGTCCCGGTCATCCTGGCGGGTATACGCACCGCCGTCGTCATGAACATTGGGGTAATGACCATTGCCGCCACCATTGGCGCGGGTGGCCTGGGCGTACTCATCCTTACCTCCATCAGCCGTAGCGACATGGCGACCCTGATTGTCGGCGCCGTGCTCGTCAGTTTGCTGGCCATCGCGGCCGATTTGTTCCTCCAGTGGCTGCAACGCCGCCTCACCCCGCGCGGCCTGTGTGCCAGCGTTTAAGGAGAACCATATGATTGAGCTCGACAAACTCTCAAAGACGTTCAAACAGAATGGCAAAGACGTCAAGGCCGTGGATTCGGTCAGTCTTACTGTAGAAGAGGGTCAGATTTGCGTATTTCTGGGTCCCTCCGGCTGTGGCAAGACCACTACGCTCAAGATGATCAACCGCTTGATCGAACCTTCTTCCGGACGTGTTCTGATCAATGGTGAAGATACTACCGGCATCGATGAGGTGACGTTGCGTCGCCGCATCGGCTACGTAATCCAACAGATTGGTCTGTTCCCAAACATGACCATTGAGGAAAATATTACCGTTGTGCCGAAACTGCTTGGTTGGGACAAGAAACGGTGCCGCGAGCGCGCCACTGAACTCATGAGTATGGTACAGCTTGATCCCAAGCAATATCTGTCACGCTACCCACGTGAGCTCTCTGGTGGTCAACAGCAACGCATCGGTGTAATTCGTGCACTCGCAGCAGAAGCACCTTTATTGCTGATGGACGAGCCATTCGGTGCAGTGGATCCGATCAACCGTGAGGCCATCCAGAACGAGTTCTTCCAGATGCAACGGGCGCTGAACAAGACCGTTATCATGGTCAGTCACGATATTGACGAAGCCATTCGCCTGGGCGACAAGATTGCGGTCTTCCGAGGCGGCAAGCTGGTTCAGTTCGACCATCCCGATACATTATTGGCCCATCCCAAAGATGACTTTGTCAGCAGCTTTGTAGGTCAGGACAGTACCCTCAAGCGTCTGCTTCTGATTCGCGCCGAAGATGCTGCTGACAATGCGCCTTCCATTCGACCAGATACCCTCATTGGCGATGCGCTGGAGCTGATGGAGGAGCATGACCGGCGTTACGTGGTCGTGACCGACGCCGGCAATAAAGGGTTGGGTTATATTCGTCGACGCGACCTGCGTGGCCAGAGCGGCCCGGTAGAGCCGTTTCTGACACCGTTCAAGGCTACCGCAGCCTATGATGAGCACTTGCGCATTCTTCTGTCTCGCATGTACCAGTTCAACTCGTCGTGGCTACCGGTATTAAGCGCCGAGCATGATTTTCTAGGAGAAGTCACCCAGGAATCAATTGCCGACTACCTCAGTTCAGGTCGCTCACGCGGCAAAACGACCATCGTTTCTCCAGCCGAACAGACGGCATGAGAAGAGGCACCCTTGGGTGCCCTTACGCTGCCAAGCAGAAAGCAGTTGTTTCCCAAGGCATCAAACGTAACGTCATGGAAATCCGCAATGGCACCGTCAAAGTCATGGGCGGTATCAAAAACGAGGCCCAGACGACATATCAGTTATCTGAGCTATTCCAGGCGAGCTATAGGCGGTGGTAGGACGGGTTTAGCTGAGTGCCTAGACCTGCTTACAGCTAAATAAAAAGGGAGCAAACAACATGATTCGCTCCCTTTGAAATGGTTGTACCTAACGCCAGCTTGTCAGGGCTAGCATCAACTCAGATGCGGAACCCACCAACCAAGTGCTGCAAGCGAGCGGCTTCCTGCTCTAGGGCCGTACAGGCCTGTAGTGTAGATTCCAGGTTCGCCACGCTTTGCTGGTTCAACAGGTTGATCTCACTGATATCCATGTTCAGTGTTTCAACAACTGCCGTCTGCTCTTCAGTTGCCGCCGCGACCGACTGGTTTTGCCCATCAATATCACCGATCAGCAGAGTCACGCTGTCCAGACGTGCCCCTGCTCGTTCGGCAACGCTCATGCTGTGGGTACTCTGCTCCTGGCTTTCGCGCATCAGCTGTACGGCATCTCGCGAACCGGTTTGCAGCTCTTCGATCATCTGGTGAATCTGCTGCGCCGAACTCTGAGTACGGCTCGCCAGGGAACGCACCTCATCAGCAACCACAGCGAAGCCACGTCCCGCCTCACCGGCTCGGGCGGCTTCAATCGCCGCGTTAAGCGCCAGCAAATTGGTCTGCTCGGAGATACCTCGAATGACATCGAGAATCTGGCCGATATTGGCCGCCTTGCCGTTCAACGCTTCGATATGGTCACACGATGTGCCAATCTTTTGTGATAAGGCCTGCATGGCTTGCAGCGCTTCGCCGAGCACTTTGCGTCCTTCCTCGCCCTGCATACGTGCAGTGCTGGCGTCACTGGAAGCATGGGCGGCATTCCCAGCGATTTCCTGTGCCGCAGCACCCAGCTCATTGATGGCCGCAGCGACACTGTTGGTACGCTGGGACTGATTATCAGACTGCTGCATGGAAGCCGTAGAGGCATCCAGCACCAAGCGGCTCACCTGATTCAACTCACTCGAGCTTTGTGCAACGTTACGAATCGAGTCATGGATACGGGCAACGAAACGGTTAAATGCCGTGGCCAGTGCACCGAATTCATCACGGGCTTCCACGGGTAGACGACGGGTCAGGTCGCCTTCGCCCTCGGCAATGTTGTCCATCGCGCGGGTCAGATCACGCAGAGGGCGTAACAACGTCTGCAACAGCAAACCCAGCAAAACGATAATCGCCACGACGGCAACCAGTGTCGCCACAATCGCCAGATTACGCGCCTTGATAACCGGGGCATACGCCTTGTCCTTATCGATAGACAACCCCAGGTACCACTTGACAGAGGGTAGGCCTTCTACCGGCGTAAAACTGATCAGGCGGTCCAGACCATTTTGGCGCGTCTCGCTAAAACCAGGCGCCAGGGTAGGTGTAGCCTCGGGGAAAATATCCTTAAGGTTTTTTAGCACCTGATCTGTATGACTGCTGACAAGAATCTTTCCTTCGCTATCGACCAGAAAGGCCTCACCAAGGCCACCGGCATCCAGAGATGTGATGATACTGACCAGCGTTGACAGGTTCAGGTCACCGCCCACAACGCCCGCCAGTTGACCGTTCTGCATGAGCGGTGTCGCAATGGTTACGCCTAACTGGCCTGAGGAAGCAAAAACATAGGGCGCTGTCAAAACAGTACTGCCAGCGGTGGTTGCTGCGTTATACCAAGGGCGCTTGCGTGGATCGTAACCAGCAGGCAAGGTTCGCTCCGGACGCGTGGTATAGGTACCGTCTACCTGCCCTAGGTAAGTGGAATCAAAATTACCGATGTAGATTTTCTGCTCAAGCAAACCCGCCAGGACCGCAGGTGAGCTGTCTCGCGTCAGGGTTTGCGCCTGGCTTTCAATCAACTTAACTCGTGCATCGAGCCAGTAGGCAATATTGCCTGCGGTCACTTTGCCCGTTTCAGTCAAGGATGCCTGCAGGCTCTGATCGATTGCCTGACGTTGAAGATACGCATTGAAGCCGGCAAAGCCGGCTAGGGCAACAGTAACTACCAATGCAGCTGCCAGAAGAATCTTGTGGCTGAATTTCAGTTGCTTGGACATGAGACAGAATCTCTGGGTTGAAGGACGCGTTGCGATAAAAGGCGCAACTGAACTACAGCTATCGGCTTTCGCGTCAAATGCTTGAGCAGGTTGTTCGTTTATCGAGCAGATGCGAATTTGGTAGAAACAAGTACAGGCTTGATTAAAAGGCCATCACCCCTCGCCCCCCTCTCTAAGGCCCTACAGGCATGGCCTACCTTCGCACAACAGTTGGAAACACCAATAGCGATTGCCGCCTAGACGATTTTCCGATAACTACCCTTATGATGTTTATGAAAGCGATCCACTTCCTTTAAGCCTTAAGCAATCCCCCGCCTGCACCCAACAAGGAGAACATACATGGCCCGTCTTACCGCAAAAGATTTCGCGCCTGAGCTGCTTGAGCTGTATGACTATTACGTGCATGGGCGAATCAATCGCCGGGAGTTTCTCGACCGTGCAGGTAAGTTCGCCGTAGGCGGATTGGCCACCACGACGCTTCTTGCCGCCTTGAGTCCAGATTATGCACTGGCACAGCAAGTCGAATTTACCGATCCTGAGATCATTCCTGAATACATTTCCTATCCATCACCTAAAGGGCATGGACATGTCCGTGGCTATCTCGTGCGACCTGCGCAGGCCAAGGGAAAGGTCCCGGGTATTGTCGTCGCTCATGAAAACCGTGGGCTCAATCCCTACATCGAGGACGTTGCGCGACGCTTGGCAAAGGCGGGATTCGTGGCGCTGGCCCCTGATGGCTTGAGTTCCGTAGGCGGCTACCCGGGAAATGACGACAAGGGGCGCGAGCTTCAGCAAACCGTTAATCCCGAAAAGCTGATGAACGACTTTTTTGCTGCCGTCGAATGGCTCATGGGGCATGAGCTCACAACTGGCAAGGTAGGAATCACCGGTTTCTGCTATGGCGGAGGCATAGCCAATGCGGCAGCTGTCGCCTATCCTGAACTCGGCGCAGCCGTACCGTTTTATGGCAAGCAACCCAGAGTTGAAGATGTCCCTCGCATCAAGGCACCGTTACTCATTCATTATGCCGAGCGGGATGAGCGTATCAATGAAGGTTGGCCTGCCTATGAGAGCGCCTTGAAAGCCGCTGGCAAAACCTATGAAGCCTATATCTATCCCGGCACCAACCACGGATTCCATAATGACTCGACGCCACGTTATGACGAAGCCGCCGCAACGCTGGCATGGGAGCGAACACTGGACTGGTTCCGCCGTTATCTGGCCTGAGTAAAGAGCTATTGAAATAGCTTTTGTAAGGCACCATCTCAATCACAGGTTAGAGCACTGCAAGCCACCTTAACCAGAATCAGGTCACGGATGGCTTGTCTGTGCCTGTACGGCAGAGCACCTTCTTACAGGCATACTTACCAACCCTTACAAGAGCAAGACGTATACTCGCCAAACGTTTGACCCATAACGATATTTGCAACCTCTGGCCGCAGAAGCGCTGATCGAAATAGCGTAGAGTAAGCACAAACCGATTGTTACGTGTTCCGCACAGGTTTGATCAGCCAGTCATCCCAACACCATGCTTTAGGAGAATTTTATGGCGACCGAATACATGACCGTTGCAGGAGGCTGCTTCTGGTGCGTAGAGGCAGTATTCAAGGATGTCATCGGAGTCGTTTCCGTCGAGAGTGGCTATACCGGCGGCAAAACGGTCAACCCTACGTATGAGCAGGTCTGTGAGGGTAATACCGACCATGCCGAAGCCATCCGTATTGGTTACGACCCTGACGTGATCAGCTATGGCGAGTTGCTCGATATTCACTTTGCAACCCATGACCCGACCCAGCTCAACCGACAGGGTAACGACATGGGTACGCAGTACCGTACTGCCCTGTTCCCGGCAAACCCCGAACAGGAAGCCGAGGCCAGAGCAGCGATTGCACGTGCACAGGAAGGTCTCTCAGCGCCCATCGTGACCACGATCGAGCCACTGGGGCCTTGGTATCCGGCAGAAGGATATCATCAGAACTATTGGGAAGAGCGTGGGCGCGCCAACCAGTACTGCATGGCGGTAATCCCACCCAAGCTTCAAAAGCTGCGCAAGAGCTTTGCCCAACGGTCCAAAACCTCGACCGAGGGCTGAGTTGTCCAGGGTAGCCCTTTTTGTGGCTGCCCTCTTCTTCCCTGTACTGGATTTTCTGCAGCCAAGCCACTACTATCCGTTTTTCTTTTCTTTCTGTCTTGCAAGGAGCCTGATCATGCGACGCGCTTTCACTCTTTGCAGGTCCTGCCAGGCGTAAACGCTTTCCTGCGCACTTAAGCGCACGCTTTGCCCGGCTCCGGCCTGCCTTTCCCTGAATTATTGTTTACCCATCAGGAACTGGTTATGGGCAATTGCATTCGTACTCTATCGGAACGCGTCAACCTTATCACATCCGATAATCTCTGGATCGAAGGTACTGCGATACAGCAGTTGGAAACTACTGCCAGATTGACTGGCATGGTCCGGGTCTCCGGCATGCCGGACCTTCACCCAGGCCGTGGCTACCCAGTAGGCGCCGCGTTCTTCTCTGAAAATGTTATCTATCCAGCCCTGGTTGGAAATGATATCGGCTGCGGCATGGCGCTCTGGCAGACTGATATCCGAGCTGGCAAGCTGAACCTCGACAAACTCGAACGGCGCCTGGGCAGTATCGACGGGCCACTGGACAACAGTTGGGCCGAAGACGTAAAGGCCTTTTCGCTTTCCAGGACAGGCCATGAAGCCTCTCTGGGCACGATTGGCGGGGGCAATCACTTTGCCGAGCTTCAAGCCATCGATACCGTTCATGACGAAACGCTGGTCGCTTCACTGGGGCTGGATCGAAAAACCCTGCTTCTGCTTGTGCACAGCGGATCGCGAGGCTATGGCGAGTCGGTTTTGCGCAGGCATGTCGAGGTGTTTGGGCACGCCGGTCTCGATCCCAAGTCGCCCGAAGGGCTCGAGTATCTGGCACTGCACGACCAAGGCCTGCGCTATGCAGAAGCCAATCGCCAGCTTATCGCCAGACGACTCCTGGCGAATCTGCGTGCAAAGGGTTGTCAGGTGCTGGATATCAACCACAATCTTGTGTCCTCAGCCACCCTTGACGGTGTGCAGGGCTGGCTGCATCGCAAGGGCGCCACTCCGGCCGACGTGGGACCTGTCATCATTCCGGGCTCTCGTGGGTCCTATAGCTGGCTGGTCAAACCGATTCCTTCGGCAATCAGTCTCTTTTCCCTCGCCCACGGTGCCGGCAGAAAATGGCTCAGGACAGAATGCCGTGATCGGTTATCCAACCGCTTCTCGTTCGATCAATTGAAGCGCACGTCCCTAGGCAGCCGGGTAATCTGTGAGGACAAGGCGTTGATGTACGAGGAAGCGCCAGAAGCGTACAAGGACATCGACAGCATCATTGAAACCCTGCAAGGTGCTTCACTGGTCACGGTCATAGCCCGGCTTAAACCGGTGCTGACCTACAAGCGACGGGGGTGCTGCCCGTGATACTCCTGCAACTCTCATCGGCCCAAGGCCCGGCCGAGTGCGAGCTGGCCGTAACCAGGGCGCTTCGTCTTCTGGAAAAAGAAGCCGAACGCGAGGATGTGCTGCTGTCAGTGGTTGAACAAGCGGATGGCGAGCACCGCGGCACCGTTAGCTCTGCACTTGTGGTATTGGAAGGCGAGCGCAGCGAGTCACTGGCCGGCCGATGGAACGGTAGCCTACTCTGGATATGCCAAAGTCCTTACCGGCCCCAGCATGGCAGAAAGAACTGGTATTTTGGCGCAAGAGTATTTGCGCCACCTGCACCAGCCTCCTCAGGACCCATACGCTTCGAATACGTGCGGGCCTCAGGGCCTGGTGGTCAGCACGTGAACAAGACGGACTCTGCCGTTCGGGCTACTCATGTGCAGAGCGGGCTTTCGGTTAAGATGCAAAGCGAGCGCAGCCAGCATGCCAACAAGCGCCTGGCAATGGCATTGATTGAGCAAAAACTTGCGCAGTACGCCGAGGACGCCCAGGCAGCTCAGCGACTGGATAGACGCTTGTTCCATCATGAGATTGAGCGCGGTAACCCGGTTCGTACATTTCGCGGAATGCGTTTCACTGAAAAGTGAGGGATTGAGCGGCAAGCGTATAGCTTGCCGCTCTTGTATGAGCCTTCAAGTCCAACGTCAGTTTGCAACAGCGTATCAAACTTTGGTTGAATTTCGCCTCATCCGAACAGTGGCCCATCATGTCCAGAGGGAGTACAGAGGAATACTTTGCCGAGTGGTAACGGCTCAGCAATAGCTCTGGATACCCACGACAGAACGCATACAAGAAAAGCGCAAGCCGTTAAGATGGCGCTCTGCTTCATTGTTGGCCTCGAAGGTAATGGCAAGAAAATCATCGAAAACCGCCTCCGGGCCCTCTTCTGGTACTCCCGCCCTGACCTTGATTGATGTCGCCAAGGTGGCGGGTGTCTCACCCATTACGGTTTCCCGAGCACTCCATCGCCCAGAGATCGTAAGCGAGGCCGCCCGGGAAAAGGTCTTGGCCGCCGTCAAAGCCACCGGATATGTTCCCAATATGTTGGCGGGAGGCCTGGCTTCGAATAAAAGTCGGCTGGTCGCCATCTTCCTGCCGACAATTGCACATTCTATTTTTGCCGACACGGTACAGGCCTTGATCGATCAGCTGACCGCGTCTGGCTACCAGACGATGATAGGTCTGACCGGCTACTCTCCCGAACAGGAAGAGCAGCTTTTGGCAGCTGTGCTCGGTCGGCGGCCTGACGGGATTGTACTGACTGGCACACTTCACACCGAAGAAAGTCGTGAACGACTGTCCCGCTCCTCCATTCCGGTAGTTGAAGCATGGGAGCTAGGAACCGAGCCAATCGACATGCAAATCGGCTTTTCCCATGAAGCCGTTGGGCGCGCTATGGCCGATTATCTCTATGGCAAAGGGTATCGTCAGTTTGGACTGGTTTCGGTCGACGACATACGAGCTCTAAAGCGTGGACGTGCCCTGCTGGACCAACTGGCGTCGTTAGGCATTACGGATGTACCTGTCGAGATCATGCAAACGCCTGCCACGCTGTTAAGTGGTCGTGAAGGTTTGCGCCAGCTCAAGGGGCGTGGCTCGCTTCCTGAAGTGGTGGTATGCAGTTCCGATACAGTCGCCCAGGGCATTCTGGCAGAAGCGGCCAGTCAGGGGATCAAGGTGCCTGAAGAACTGGCCGTTCTAGGATTTGGCGACCTATCCAGCGCGGCTCATGTATACCCCGCACTCTCGACTGTGAATGTTGATGGTGCCCGAATGGGCAAGCTCATTGCGAAGGCCCTGCTGGCGCGCTTTCAAAATCCTGACCAATATACCGAGCCGGTACAGTTGGACACTGGGTTCACAATTGTGGAACGCTCCACAACCTGATTCAACGGCAGGCGGCTATTCGTCAGCCTCTTGCACTTTAATGATTGCGCAATCACATCAAGATCGGTTATCAATAGACACAACCGATTTGTCTGATAGTGCCTTTAATGATTGCGCAATCAGCCAAGGCACCATCTGATCACTATAAAAAGGACAACAACTGTGAAACATACCGAACCGCGTACTCAGTTCCCCCTTCCCTCTCGCTTATTGCCTGTTACCCACTCAGGTGCATAGCTCCAGCTCGCTTCCTTTCTGCCACACCGCGCTACGGGGTGAGGCTAATCATCGACAACAATAAATATCGAGGTGAACGTTATGGGCGATACACGGCAAACCCGGGTCCGCTATCTGATTCTCCTGATGCTGTTCCTGGTAACAACGATCAACTATGCGGATAGAGCCACCATTTCGATTGGCGGCTCCAGTATGCAAAAGGATTTGGGAATCGATGCCGTCACGCTCGGCTACATTTTCTCTGCCTTCGGTTGGGCTTATGTGCTGGGTCAGATCCCGGGGGGCTGGCTACTTGACCGTTTCGGTTCAAAACGCGTTTACGCCACGGGTATTTTCATCTGGTCACTGTTTACTCTGCTTCAGGGCTTTGTTGGCATGATGCCTGTAGCCTGGGCCGTGGTTACGCTGTTCGTTCTACGTTTTCTGGTGGGATTTGCCGAAGCGCCTTCATTTCCGGGTAACGCCCGCATCGTTGCGGCCTGGTTCCCCACTGCAGAGCGCGGTACCGCTTCGGCCGTGTTCAACTCTGCACAATACTTCGCAACGGCATTGTTTGCACCGCTAATGGGCTGGATCGTTTACAGCTTCGGCTGGGAACATGTATTTGTTGTCATGGGTGTATTGGGCATCATTTTCTCCGGCATCTGGATGAAAACGATCTATAACCCCAAGGATCATCCACGGGCGAATGCGGCGGAAATTGCACACATCGAAAAGAACGGTGGTCTGGTCGACATGGACCAGACACGTGGTACCAACAACGGCCCCAAATGGCACTACATCAGCCAACTGCTGACCAATCGCATGATGCTGGGTGTTTATCTCGGCCAGTATTGTATCAATGCTATCACCTACTTTTTCCTGACCTGGTTCCCGGTCTATCTTGTCCAGGAGCGTGGGATGACCATCCTAAAGGCTGGTTTCATTGCCTCTTTGCCGGCAATCTGCGGTTTTATCGGGGGTGTACTGGGCGGCATCATTTCCGACTGGCTGCTGCGTCGCGGCAATACACTGACCTTCTCCCGTAAACTGCCGATCGTGTGTGGGCTACTGCTATCCACCTCAATGGTGTTCTGTAACTATGTGGATGCCGAATGGATGGTAGTTGGCTTCATGACGCTGGCTTTCTTCGGAAAGGGATTAGGTGCACTGGGTTGGGCGGTTGTATCGGACACGTCACCCAAGCAGATTGCAGGCCTTTCAGGTGGTCTCTTCAACACGTTCGGTAACATCGCCTCTATTACCACGCCCATTATCATTGGCTACATCATTGCGGTAACGGGCTCGTTCCGCTGGGCGTTGGTGTATGTAGGTGCCAACGCGCTAGTCGCAGTCTTCAGTTACCTGTTCATCGTTGGCAAGATACAGCGTGTCGAGCTGCGCGATGAGAATGGCAAGCAATTGGCGGATACGTCGGTTCCTGCACCCGCCTCGGCCTGATCCAGCAAGGACCGGCTGAATAAGCCGGTCCTCCAATCAGATCGCTATACAGGCAAAGGGCGCCGTTGGACGCCCTTTGCTGTCTTTGTTACTTATGCCGCTTCGTCATTCAGTGCAGGACGCGCTTCACTGGCAATGGTAATGCGCTTTGGCTTTGCTTCTTCCGGCACCCGGCGAACCAGATCAATATTGAGCAAGCCATTGCGTAGGCTGGCGCCTTTGACCTCAATGTGCTCATCGAGCCGGAAGGACAGCCTGAAGGCACGCTGGGCAATACCTTGGTGCAGGTAGGTCACACCTTCAGCGGTGTGCTCACGCCGATCGGCACTTATTGTCAGCACACCACGCTCGACCTGAATATCCAGATCGTCTTCATGCAGGCCCGCTGCCGCAATCACGATGCGATAGTCGTTTTCGCCGTGCTTCTCGACATTGTAAGGCGGATAGCCTGGTACCGAATCACGTAGCGCCGACTCAAATAGATCATTGAAACGATCAAAGCCAACAGTGCTACGGAACAAAGGTGCAAGGGATAAACCAGTCATGATGAATCTCCTGAAGATCAGCAAGTTTCGATAACCCGGGACCCGATTTCGGCATCCCGCATGACCTTACATAAGGATAGTGAAAATACTTTCAAGCGGCCTTCCGACGAACGGAAAACCCAGTAAGCCGTTGTTTTTCAACTGTTTATTTTTATCGCCCCATTGATGTCGTAGGTTTCAGCAAGGTCGAGCTACCCTTGGGTTTGCGAAATACCAGGATGTTGCCCAGCAGTACCAGCGCCAGCCCAAACAGTGCAGGCCATGTCCATTGGTATCCTTCCATCCATGCCGAGATGTTAAGGGCAACCACCGGAAAAAGGACGGTGCAATAGGCCGCCCGCTCAGCACCCAGACGGCCAACCAGAGTCAGGTAGGCGGTAAATCCGATCACTGAGCCAGGAACGGCCAGATAGACCAGCGAACTGATGTAGCGCGTACTAAGGTCGACTGTAAAAGGTACCCCCTGTACAAGGCAGATCACCAATAGAATCAAGGCGCCGTACAACATGCCCCAGGCATTGCTCGTCAACGGGCGGATACCCACGCGCTGCTGCAGACTCGAAATCATGTTGCCCGCTGAAAAGCACAGTGTTCCTAACAAGGAGAGCCCAAGACCTAGCCAAGTCTCATGGCTTGCCGTGTGGCTGCCCAGTTCCGGCCAGAACAACAGGGCGAGCCCCAGCAAACCCAATGCGCCCCCGGCCAAAACGTTAGCCGCGATGGCTTGCTTGAACCACAGGTGTGCGTTGAGGGCGTTCCAGAGTGTGGCGGTTGAAAACACTACGGCAATCAGCCCACTGGCTATGTACTGGCTGGCCGAGTAAAAGCAGATGAAGTTCAGGCAGAACAGGCAAACACCTTGAGCCATGCAGAACAGCTGGCCGCGTTGATCCAATGGCTGTAGGCGACGGGTCGGTATCAGGATTAGAAACAGGACCAGCGCTGCAAGGGCGAAGCGATAGGCAATCGAAAGCGGAATGGCTACGGATTCGATCTGAAACTTGATGGCAATCCAAGTGGTGCCCCAGATCAGAACAGTCAACAGATAAAGCGTAAGGTTCATGGTGGTCTCCAGCGGTCAGGAAACCAGTGTGGTGAGTCAGTCCGTTGAAGGGTTGCACATTCTTGCGCTTTTTATTCTGGCATGCGGTTCGCGCCTCTCATAAGCCTTATGATGTGAGCCCAGGAGATGTGATCATGCAGCAAGCCGACGACTTTCAAGTGTTTCGTACCTTAGACCAGGCCTCCAATGCACACCGTCTACGTCATACTGCGCTGGGCAATGGCATGGCGTTGGCGCAGTGGTATCGCAGCGATGCCGACGTGCTGGGTTACAGCAGCCCGGATCATCACACTTTGTCGCTTTATCTGGAAGGTGGCTGGCAGACGTTTCGCCTTGACCAGCCGGGCCACTATGGGGCGCCTGACCGATTCTGTGTTCTGCCAGCCGGACACGACTCTGACTGGTCAGTTACGCAAGGGCTGGGTTTCATGCATCTGTACGTCACCCCTGAGCAGTTGATGCTGGAAACCATCCGGGTTCTGGACAAGGAACCCCGGGCGATCCATCTGCAGGAACGCACATACATGGAGGATCCTGCACTCGTGGCCATCTGCCGTGCGCTGGAACGCAGTGACTGGCAGGAACCTGGAGAGCGCCTGCTGTGCTCGAGCCTGGCGCACGAAGCGGTCAGCCATCTGCTGCTCAATGGGTGCGGGCCGCGCCAGGAGGTCCACTGGCGCGGCGGCCTTTCACCATCAGTCAGACGACGCATCCGCGACTATATTGATACTCATCTGGATAAACCGCTTGAGCTGGCGACACTGGCTGAAGAAGCGGCCTTGTCGACCTTTCACTTCAGCCGCATGTTCACGCTTTCATTCGGTATGCCGCCTCACCGTTATGTACTGGCGCGGCGATTAGCCAAGGCTCGAGAGCTGCTGGTGAATACTACGTTGCCGCTTGCTCAGATTACGCTGGATTGTGGCTTTTCCAGCGCCAGTCACCTGAGCCGCCGGTTTGCTCAGGTACATGGCGCAACACCGGGACAATATCGTACCGTCCTCTCACGCACAGGTTGAAGTGCTAGAGGTCAGCCGTCCTGCCCAAAGACTGATCTCAAAGCCGCTCTGGCAGGCGGTCCTCTATAAAGCAGCTATGCTTTAAGTAAACCTCAACTGGGTTACGTCAAATGGATGTACATGATGCTGAAACATCACAGCGTTACCCCCCCATTGCGCTTGTAGCGGAAGATGAGGTCATGCTTCGTGAGCTAATGATCGACGTGTTACAAAACGAAGGTTTTGAAGTAGCGGCGTTTGGTACGGCTGACGAGGCCCTGAACTTTCTGGAGGGCAAAGCGCTATTGGTAAGTGTGGTCGTATCGAATGTGAGAATGCCCGGACACATCAACGGCATCGACCTGGCGCATATCGTTTCAAAACGCTGGCCCTTTCTTCCAATCGTCTTGATGTCTGGCTATACCGGCCTGGAAATACAACTACCTAAGGATGTGCCTTTTCTACGCAAGCCCTGGACAATCGACCAACTGGCCACTGCTGTCAAAGAGATGAGGCGCTAAGCTAAGCAGCGCTTTCTGATTACAGCCTTTCCTGAATGATGTCAGGCTTCTTCCAGTGCTGAGTACTGTTGGTATCTGACCTCCATCCAGACTAATAGATGGATTGATCCTATGCTCCTCGGTTGACGCAACTTCTGCCTGGATCGTCTGAAGCGCTTTACCTGCCTAGCTAGTTTTTAGATAGGTTTCGTTAGTCTGGTCAGCAGTGAGTTTTATATGCGCTTCAATAACCTCTGAAAAAGGTAAAGCAAGCCGGCAAGCGCCTAACTCTTCGGGTGTAGATTGCTACCCTGAATGCTGTGGGCAGCCTGGTAACGCAAGGTATAGGAATAGCCATAGCGCCTGAAGCAACATATCTCTATAGTCAGCTGAAAAGAAGCCCTCAATGGTTAAGCCTGGGCGACCCGGTTATTGTATTTATGTACCTACTGCTTTGATATCCTCTCTCCATACGCAGCCGAGCTGGCGAAGCACATTCTACTGAGCTGCAAGTCTTTCCATTGGCCAGTTTGTTACTGGCTAATGGATCTGAGGATAACGCTCAACAATCAAGTTGGGTTATGAACAAAGCCAGGAGCGGCTCAACAATAGCAGCTGCTTTACCAAGCACTTGGGCACCAGACAGGTAACATCCACCAAGCTCTCTTAGCGATTCACGTTGACGACAAGCCGCCCGCGTATCTTGCCCTGAAGCAAATCAGTGGATGCACTAATAGCCTCCCCTAGCGTAATTTCGCGTGTTATTTCAGACAGCATAGATAAATCGAGATCTGTCTGCAGGCGGTTCCAGGCCTCCACACGCCGCTCGTAGACCTGGGTGACGCTATTGATACCTAGCAGACTTACCCCGCGAAGAATGAAAGGCGCTACGGTTGCGGGCAGGTCCATACCCTGTGCTAGACCACAGGCGGCTACCGCTCCTTCTGCCCGAGTGGCAGCACAGACATTTGCAAGCGTATGGCTACCCACTGAATCAATAGCTCCAGCCCAGCGCTCTTTGGAGAGCGGACGGCCCGGCTCAGACAGTTCGTTGCGGTTGATAACCGATTGGGCGCCAAGCTTTTTAAGGTACTCCGACTCCTCGGGTCTCCCTGTGGCAGCAATGACCGAATAACCGTTACGAGCTAGCAGAGAAACGGCGAAACTACCAACGCCACCATTAGCACCTGTTACCAGGATGTCTCCTTTATCAGGTGTGATTCCATGTCGCTCCAGCGCCATTAGACAAAGCATGGCAGTGTATCCGGCAGTACCGATTGCCATGGCCTGGTGTTCGTCGAGCCCGGACGGTAGCGGGATCAGCCAATCACCCTGTACGCTGGCCTTTTGAGCCAGTCCACCCCAATGACTTTCACCAACGCCCCATCCATTGAGCAGCACTCGGTCTCCAGCCTTGTACCGTGGATGAGTACTTTCCTTAACGATCCCGGCAAAGTCTATTCCAGGCACCATGGGAAATTTGCGCACGACAGGGCTGTTCCCTGTTATAGCCAGTCCGTCCTTGAAGTTCAGCGTGCTATAGGAAACACGTACCGTTACATCCCCTTCAGGAAGCTGGTCTTCGCTCATGTCAGCCAGCCGAGCGTTATAGGTTGATGCATTTTTGTCGATGAGAATTGCTTTAAACATCATGTCTCCTATTTAGACCGATCGTCTTTAATTAGGCAGCAGCAGTTATGCTTTGATGCCTTTCAGAAAGCCCTCAATAAAACAGTCGAGAGGCTGCACCGTCTGAGACAGTCGTGCACGTAGCACAGCGCCTTCCCAGCCAATCCAGAAGTAAGCAGCCAAATCATCACAATGACATCCAGACCGCAGCTGTCCCTTCTTTGCTGCCTCACGAAGGCAGTCAGCTAAACGCCGTTGCCAATCAAGCAAGGTCGCTTCTAGCTGGGAGCGAAAACTATCCGGCAGAACGAGTACTTCCTGTCCAAGATTGCCAACCAAACAGCCGCGTCGAAACTCGTACCTGGCCATACCGACTTTGGCATCCTCTACAAAGTTCTTTAGCCGCTGTATGGGATCAACGCTTTCATCCAATAACCAGCGGTCAAGCTTACGCGCGAAGTAAGCTGCGTAGCTCCTGAGCACTGCCTGCCCAAAGGCTTCCTTGCTATCGAAATAATGATAAAACGAGCCTTTAGGCACCTGTATTCGTTTAAGGACTAAATCAATGCCTGTGGCGGCAAAGCCTTGCTCGGTAAAGATTTCCATACCCGCATGGATCAAAGCGTCACGCGTATCGGCGTGCTCTCGGGGAATCTTAGGTGGCCGGCCTCGGCGGGCCGGTAAGGTACTGGTAGTCATGCCCCCATATTAGACCGATCGTCTTTAAAGTCAATTTAGACTACTGGGAAATTATTTTGCGCTTATAAATGAGGCAGAAGCCTATTCAATGGCTTTGCATGCTATGGCTGTCCGTGCACCTACATTGTTTTAACTTTATGCATCAGGGATGTACCTAAGACTATAGGGGCCGAGGCTTAGGTATGAAAAACGGCAGGGGCGCGGCGATAAGCATGGCGCTGATAAAGCGTTGTGCTGACGTTGTCAGCAATCTCAAAGAAAGCAAACTTCTTTAAATCCGAACACATACTTTTATGCCAGCGCGGCAGTTACATAGGCTATTGCCACAAGACGGCTACTTCCTTGGCACAGCTACATTCAAAAAATACACGGCTGACCTGGTACGATCTGTTTAAGCTTTAAAGCCTTAATGTATGGGTACCACAGTCAATATCGAAAGGATGAGCTCATGAGTGCGCGTATCGAGATTGCAATTAACCCAAAAGAAAATGAGCGCTCGGCTATCCTTAAACCCTTACGGGCTCATAATCATTCTAAAGCGGGTGATCCGAAACCAGAGTCAATCGCGCTACTAGTCCGCGATGAGAACACCAATGAAGTCATTGGAGGGCTCTATGGGGAAATATACTATCGTTGGCTATTCATCGAGTTGCTAGCCATACCTGAGGAAACAAGGGGCCAAGGCATAGGTTCACGCCTGGTGAACATGGCCGAAGACGTTGCGCGTGAAAGAGGTTGCGTCGGAATCTGGCTCGATACTTTTGACTTTCAGGCACCGGGTTTCTACCAAAAACATGGCTTCACTGAATTTGGTCACCTTGATAGTTTTCCACCGGAGCATACGCGCTTCTTTTTTCAAAAAAGATTGTCCTAACGTGCTCATTTTTTCCTTGAAGCAAGCAAACCGAATAAAGATTCTGTCCAACCTTGCTGATGGCAAAGTGTCGGTATTGCTGACATTTGCAGCAGTCACTATATTCAAGACATGCATATAACTCAGCTCACCTCGACCGCTACCACCACGACCGCTATAGGCGGGCCGTGCAAGGTGTCGTGAGCAAGAGATAGCGAGCGAATCCAAAGGCCCCGCCAGCGATGGTAGGGGCTTTTTATTTGTCCTTACGTCACTGGCCAACGTAAGGACATAATCCATGCACGCACTCTTGATCCTCGATATGCAGGTAGGCCTGTTTCAAGGTCCAGACAAACCCTGGCTTGGCGATCGTCTACTTTCCACTCTAAATGACCTTATCTATCGAGCTCAAAAAGCGGGCTCTCCCGTTTTCCTTGCGAGGCATACAGGCCCTGCTGGTAGTCCGATTGAGCCGGGTAGCCCTTTCACTCAATTGGTAAATGGACTGGCTCTTGAAGGCTCCGAAATTATTTTCGATAAAACCAGGCCCAATGCGTTTGCTTTTACCAATCTGGCCGAACAGCTCCGATCAAAAGGCGTTGATACTGTTCTAATTGCGGGCATGAAGACTCAGTACTGTATCGACAGTACCTGCCGCGCAGCACGGGACCTAGGATTCGAGGCTATCCTTATAGAGGATGGACATACCTGCTCAGATACGCCAGTGATGAGCGCTAACGCTATTATTGACCATCATAACGCGACACTCGTGGGTGCCTTTTGCCAGGTCATGAAAGCCACAGAATGCGAGTTCAAATAAGCAATCTGTCCATTTGGATAGGGTTGCAGCGGGTTTATACGGCTCGCTGCAATGCTCCAGTGCCTGTCGTCACTGGGGTATACTTCTGAGGCTGCACACTTGGCTGAGCTGCATTTACGGTAATACCTCTTAAGCGAGGCTGATAGGGCCGCGTACTTTGATGTTCCTCGGAGTGCTTTCTAGAATCTGTTACTTACCCCTTATCCTATAAAAAGGGTATACCCAACTTTTAAGGAACTCCGTACAGCCTTTTCCCTTCCGATCTCTTGAAGGGTGATTGTTCCGATCAGCCAGGCAAGTCCTAACCATTGTGGAGAAAGACATGACAGCTAAAAACGACAATCCAGGTAACTTCGCTAACGATCGTGAGAAAGCCTCTGAAGCAGGCAAGAAAGGCGGTCAAAACAGCGGTGGCAACTTTGCCAACGATCGCGAGAAAGCCTCTGAAGCGGGCAAGAAAGGTGGCGAGCATAGCCATGGCGGCGGTCGTCAGTAAGAGATGACATGAGCGGGGGCATAAGCTCCCGTTCTGTTATGAATCTATCCATCCCCTGCTCTCGGCTCAATAAAGCCTGCCTTTCTTAGTCTTACCGCTTAAATGCCTTTAAAGCCTTTTGCTCTCGCTTTTTTCCGGCAGGGATTTGCTCATGCTGTCTCGCAAGCCGTTATCAGGATCTGAGATGGAAGAAGAGGCTAGGCTTGTATTTGAGCGATTTGGCCGAAATCCGATGTGCATGCTCGCTGAGTTGAGCGTTCGTAAAATGAGCAAGGCTTGGGTTGTTGCACACGGCAGGCCAACTCTCTGGTCCTAACCCTTATGTCCCAGCAAGGAATAAGGCCGATGAAATTGGATGCCGATACACGTAACATCGTAGTGATTGGGGCCTCCGCTGGAGGAGTCCAGGCATTGACCAAACTATTCCAGAGTCTTCCTCCTGGCCTTCCTGCCGCGTTCCTGGTAGTTCTTCATATACCCGCTTATGCACCCAGCGTGCTACCCGAGGTTCTTTCTCGCGTGACACAGATGCGGGTTGTGCCTGCCGATGACAGTCAGCCGCTCGAAGCTGGGAGTGTCTATGTGGCTACGTCAGATCGTCACCTGACGCTTGAAGAAGAAGGGCTACGTGTTACACGAGGCCCGAAGGAATGCCGGGTACGCCCAGCGATAGACGTTCTATTTCGCTCAGCCGCGGTCAGTCATGGTGCACGTGTAATCGGTGTCATTCTTACAGGGGCGCTTGACGATGGAACCGCAGGTCTCTGGGCGATTAAAGACAGAGAGGGCTTGGCTTTGGTACAGGATCCATCCGAGGCGATGCACGAATCAATGCCTGAAAGCGCCATAAAGCATGTAAAGGTTGATTTCATAGGCCCTATCGAGGCACTGGCTCAGCAGATAGTTAGGGCTGTGGGCACGCAGATAGATAGGCAGCATGCCCGTCCCGCCAGGGAAGGACACGTGATTGAGAAGCTGATTGAACTCAAGGGCAACGGCCTCGAAGCGGGTGTAATGTCCCTGGGCGCAGTATCAAAATATACTTGTCCCGAGTGTCATGGCTTCCTGGTACAGATCGAAGAAGGTTCTATTATCAGGTTTCGATGTCATACCGGACACGCCTTTTCGATGAAAACGCTCATTGCTGAGGTTAACGAGGCCATTGATAACGGGCTCTGGGACACCCTGCGTGCGGTTGAAGAACGCGTCGTCCTGCTCAGGCAAATGGCCGAGCTTGCAGACCGCGCAGGCTCGTACGATGAGGCTGCGCAGTGCCGCTATCAGGCAGACGAATCGGAGAAGCGGCTACAGCCGCTACGTGAGCTGGTACTGGACTCAGGATTTTTTGGCCATGACCAGATGGGGTAAAGATAGCAAAACGACTCTGTATAGAGCTGGTCGCCTAAGAGCCACAGCCTGCTTAACGTTATGGGCAGCGATGTAGAACGTGCCAAACCATCTTTTGGTCAGTGTCAGCTTATGAGGCCTTCAAAATTTCCTTGATTTTGCTGGCAAGTGCTTCGATTGCAAAAGGCTTGGTAATAATTTCCATGTTGGGTGCAAGATAACCGCTCACATTGGAGCCTTCCGCATAGCCAGTCGCAAAGAGAACCTTCAAGTTCGGTCGGCTTAGACGGGCAAAGTCAGCAAGCTGACGTCCATTCATGCCTGGTAGCCCTACATCAGAAATCATCAGATCAATGCGCTGATCGCTTTCTAAAAGAGGGATAGCCTCTTGAGCATCTGCCGCTTGAAGCGCCCGATAGCCTAACTCATCCAGTACCTCTACGATGAGCGAGCGAACCACTGCCTCATCTTCAACGACCAGTACGATTTCACCACTTCCTAACGGTGCCACCCTGTTTTTCTCTGCTGGCAACGTATTTGCGTCACCTTTATGGCAAGGCATATACAGGTAAACACTGGTTCCATTTCCAGGCTCAGAGAGAATCTGAACAGACCCTTTGGCCTGTTTCAGATAGCCATACACCATGGACAACCCTAGCCCTGTCCCTTGACCGATAGGTTTGGTGGTGTAAAAGGGCTCGAAGACCTTAGCTAACACATCAGGCGCCATTCCCATACCGGTATCCGTTACCGTCAACTGTATGTATTGGCCCTCCTTGAGCTCAGCCCATCTGGCCTCCTGGTCACTCTCTACGTCGAAAGCGGCAGTCGAAATGGTGATAGTGCCGCCGTGCGGCATAGCATCCCGTGCATTAATCACAAGGTTAATCAGGGCGCTCTCGAGTTGATTGGCATCCATGCAGGCCAGAGGAAGACCTGCGCTTAGCGCTGTTACAACCTTGATATTTTCCCCAGCCGTACGGTTAAGCAGATCCTCTAACGAGGCTACCAGCTGGTTAACGTCAATCGCCTTAAGATCCAGTGTCTGACGCCGAGAAAAAGCCAGAAGGCGCTGAGTGAGCGCTGCCGCCCGTTGGGCCGAAGTTACGGCAGCGTTTATATAGCGCTCATCATCCTTCGAACTGCCGGCACTGTGGCGCCGCTGCATCAGCTCCAGACTACCAATGATCCCTGTGAGCAGATTATTGAAGTCATGGGCAATACCGCCGGTGAGTTGCCCCACGGCTTCCATTTTTTGGGCCTGATGGAGTGTTTCTTCCACACGAGTACGCTCGGCTACCTCGGAGGCAACACGCGCTTCCAGTGTTTCATTGAGCTCACGCAAGGCGTTCTCAGCGTGCTTTCGAGCACTAATATCCACGCACGTACCTGTTACATACGATGGATTGCCTGCGGCATCTCTGAAAACATTACCTTTACAGACCAACCATCTTTCGTCCTGGTTACGCTGTAGCCGAAACTCAACTGTAAAATTGCCACCTTGCATACATTGAGCAAAGGATAGGCGTACCTGCGCCTGGTCCTCTGGATGTACATAGTCGAGAAAGCGCTCTATAGCATTATGGGTAAGGGTATCCGGCAGTTTGAACAGCTGTTGCAGCGCGCTATCAAAGTAGAGCCTGTCTTCATCGATATACCAGTCAAAGATACCGGCTTCAGATGCCAGCAGGGCAGCACGAAAACGCTCATCAACAACCTTGAGGTTTGAATTGGAGCGTTGTTGTTCGACAACCTGCTCCGTCACATCCTCGGTCTGATGGATGATGTAGATGACCTCGCCCTTTTCATCCAGCACAGGCGTATTAAGCGGACTCCAGTAGCGTACTTCAAAGCCCCCACCCTGCGCTGCCGGCCGAGGAATATCATACTTGGTGATTGCCATGCGATCAGGCGCTCGGGTCTGTACCACTCGCTCTAGCGAGGCGCGTAATACGCCTGCACCAAACTCTGTTCGCTCGTCCGGATTCTTTCCAAACACCTCGAATATCGATCGTCCTATGCAGTCCTCACGGCGCGTATTGGTTCCTCTAAGCCGCCCTTCGTTAGCAGCCAGCATGATGAACTCAGGACCTGTAGACAGGACCAGCACAAGGTGCGGAAGCGCTTCGAATAATGTCTGAAAATTTAGCTCTTGTTTCATCAAGACTCGCACTTTTGTCAGAGGTGAGCCAAGTAATGCGCCTGGATTTAGGCATTGCATTAATCAACCCGGTGTACTTGGCTGACCTTTAGAACGTTGCTTGTCAGGCCTTTAACTATCGATAGGGAAATCAGCGGTCAGTTCATTCATGCCGATAGCCGCACGAAGAAGCAGACAGGACTAAGGAAGACATGACATCGGCACCTCTTGATGACGGGAGGAGCACCAGGTTTATCGCCACCTGCAAACGTTCCGTTGATAAAGAGCTTGTCATCCAGGATCTCGCCTGTATTGAAATCTCGCTCCTTGCCTTTAAAGAATCGGCTCTCATGGGTCTTAACAAACCTGATTCCGCTGCACCTGCCTCTGTAGGAGCCATTTGGGTTGAGGCCGATGGAGTCGTCCATTGCTATCTTTGTGAACAATTAAGTCCTAGTTATTAGAGAAGAGCAATAGACTTAAGAACAGTTTACTTACCAGCGTAACGGTAAAGATAGCTTAGCCGTTTCTACTAATTAAGTAGATCGATCCTTTAGCTGTAAATAGGTCGGCGTTCCCATAGGGTATACCTTAATGCCTACACCGGAAAAAACCATTATAAATAGGACGTTATTATCAAGCATTGAGGAAACAGACGTCTAACAAACAAACTATGTTTGACTTGTTCTTATAACCGGTGTGTGCAAGTTACAAAGCTGATACCACATGAGTGGCATCAGCTTAGATGCGTTACCGTTGAGTAATAGAGACTATGTTGCCCATACCCGCTTGCGTAACAACAGTCGTATTTCCCTGGCCGCCTGGGTTGTATTCCTGAGTTTGACTGATGCTAACTCTGTTACCCTCACCGTTTTGTCTGACCGTGGCGGAATGACCTGCTGGGTCAAATGTAAAATGGTCGCTTTGTAACAGAGTAATCTCGTTAGCGCTGCCAAACTGGCTAACATCGGCATAATTATTACTGTCAGCCTGATCGATAGAGAGCAGGTTACTGTCACCTTCCTGAGCATATGCAACGGTTGAGCCTTCGCCACGGTGATCTATATCGACAGCGTTGTTATTGCCGACGGAACGCCCATAAAGCTGGCCACCTATCCCTTGCGAAACAACTGCATTATTGCCGTTGCCTTGCTGACTGAGGTTTACGGAGTTAAGACCTCCCTGGCTAACTGAAGCCGAGTTAGCATCGCCTTCTTGATAAAGGGCGACACTGTTCTGCCCGTAACGGCCCCCACCATTAATCACATCAGCCAAGTTATTGTTGCCATTTTGACTGATAGTGGAATCTGCTCCACCCGCTCCCCCAAAGCTCTGCCCCAGAGTTATCTGGTTACTGTTGCCCGTCTGCTCTACTTGCGCGGTTACGTAGTCAGTCTGAGAAACCGTCAGCTGATTATTATTACCCGTTGTAGTAGCAGTCAGAGTGTTATCACCATATACGCTTCCCTGATGAATATCATAGGTATTGTTGTTTCCTTCCTGATATAGCGTAGCGTTATTTGTGTAAAAACTTCCTTGCTGCTCAAGCTTTACAGTATTGCTGTCCCCTGATTGAGTTACTGATGCAGTGTGGCCTGCTTGCAGCTCAATATAATCGGGATGTTGATAGACAGAGGCAAGATTCCCATTACCGCTTTGATTAACATTGACCTCACTGCCATAGCCCTCCTGAAGAGTTTCTACGGAATTATTGTTCCCGCTCTGCACAACGGCAGACCGATGCGCATCACCCGTCTGGGTCTGTGTTGCCGTATTGCCTTCCCCGCTCTGTTCGAGCGTGACTTCATTGTTATTTCCATTCTGTGTCTGGGTGGCGGTGTGGCTAGCGGCTAGTGTGGTACCCGAGATAGCGAAAAGGACAGTTAGTGCCAGAGGCTTTAGCATAAACATGAGGTACTTTCCTTGTGAGACCAAAGATTTCGATTCGCTAAGTCGAAAGACGAAGCTAGAAATCTATAGACCAGCCTTATAAGGTCAGCAAATGGATGAGTACCCATTCGACTAACGGGCGGTAATGCACGGTCATTAAGTGTAGTCGCTGAGGCATACCCAGCGACTACAAATCTTTAATAACCATTACTGTCTAGCATCCGTTATTGGTTGATTGGACTAGCTAGATTACGATTACTCGCCTTAGGTGCTGTAACGTCATCCTCTTCCTGGGACCAGCTGAGACAAAACTCATGCAAATTGACAACATACCTTTTGGAACAACTGACTGGTCTACGATTGAGCCGACAACCCATCCTGGCGAAACCGGCTCGGCTTACTGGCGTACCCAAACCTATGGTTCCATCCGAGTACGAATGGTTGAGTATAGTGCTGGCTACCTAGCAGACCATTGGTGCTCGAAAGGTCACATACTGTTTTGTCTTGAAGGTGAACTACAGACTGAGCTTGACGATGGTCGTCAATTCACTCTTAAGCCAGGCATGAGCTATCAGGTCGCAGATAATGCTGAGGCACACCGCTCTTACACGGCTAGCGGAGCAAGGCTCTTCGTGGTCGACTGATGAATGCTCATAAGATGTAACGAAGCCAGGACGATAGCTATTCATCATTAGGGTGTACCCGAGCAGTAACAGCTGCTGGCTATCGTCCAGGTGTAGCAATAAATGGCAGACTGACTTAACGACTACATCGCTTATTTGCAACACCTAACCACTACACTTGATATGCTAAGCAGTTACCTACTCCTGCCTTGGAGCTAGCGCTAATAATCTAGCCGTCAATCGCTCTCAAAAATTGCACCTGCTGTCCTTCACGACTAATTGAGATGGTGCATCGCAGCCTTTTACATCATGCTTTTCGTACAGATAGCAAAAACTGCCAGAGCATCTAGTGCTCAATAATTAAGATGTGAATACCAATCTGTATAACCAGTACCAGAACAATAAGAAGTGACCATTAAAAGGCACTTCAAGTATTGATAGCGATAAAGACATAACTGAAGCTGTAAGCTATCGACAGAACGGATGACGCATTTAATATCTCCCTCAAGTAATGGTCTGGAAATGACAGGTCCCCATAGCTGCCTGCAAGCAAGAAGCCTTTGTGAAAGGCCTCTTGCTATACACCCTTGTTACTTGAGCCAATCCAGGTTGACGGCATTAGCCATTGCAAGGAAGCCAGTCTCGTTGGGATGAATATGATCGCCCGAGTCGAACAAGGGGTTCAATCGGGTCGGTCTTTTCGGGTCACGCATGGTTTTGTCAAAATCGATAACCGCATCATAGGCCCCGCTTTCACGAATCCACTTGTTTACTTCCTGACGCTTGGCCTCGCCCTGCCGGGTGTAATAGCTGCCCCCTTCATACGGTAGAAGCGTGGCACCAATTACCTTTAGACCATGGGTTTTCGCACGGGCAATCAGCTGCTTGTAACCTGCAATGATCTGCTTGGCACTTACCTTTTCCCGAGAACCGGGCAAATCCGAATAGCCAATATCGTTGATGCCTTCGAGTAATATCAGATGCGTAACGCCAGGCTGCGCGATGACATCTCGATCGAAGCGTGACAGTGCGCTTGGTCCCACCTGCTCGTGCAGGATGCGGTTGCCGCTAATGCCGAGATTAAGAACACCCTTGGTATTGATATCGGATCGGTTCAGCAGGCGGCGAGCCAGATAGTCAGTCCAACGGTTGTTTGTATCTACCGCGGCATTGAGACCATCTGTAATCGAGTCGCCAAATGCGACAACAGCTGTGGTGTCCTTATGGGTCAGAATATCCACACCCGTTAGGAAGTACCATGAAGTGCTGGTCGACTTTGCTTGTAACGCGCGCGCTTTCGTATGGTTGCCGGACATAGAAATATAGTTGGTCTGCTTGCCCAACGTATGTACGGTTTTAGCTTCGGTCTGCTCTGGTAGATAAAGGCTGACAGCCAGATCGGCTTGTGAAGAGAACCGCATGTCTAAAGGATCGCTGTACATCACCGCTCCAGGCGGGATTGTCGTCGAGGATATTCCTCCAAACGTCAAGGGCCGGTCTGTATCAGGGTTGATGGTGTTCTTACCAGCACTCAATGCAACCCGGGCCTCGCCAATCACCAGCGGAGTCTTGCCCAAGGCATTGGATAAGCGAACTCGAAACTTATAGCCTCCAATAGAGGTATGAACGATCTGGCGTATCGTCTGATTGTTCACCCTGACGACAGTCTCTTTTGAGCCGGCAGAAGCACCGTTGGCTTGCGGAGCCGCGGCCCAGCTTCCAACCCAATGAGGACTTTGCGGCTGAGCCGCCAGCGAATAATTACTCGCCATCAGAAGCGCTGCCGCCAGGGTGGACATTGACCACCGTTTTAGGGATTTCCTGTGAGCGGCTGCAAAAATATTAGCGTTATTTTTAGTATGGAATTCAACCACGTTTCGTTTCCTGCTTTTCTATAAACCCGACCAACGCTAGACGCTAAACCCGCTCCTGTCCAAAAACGCGGCTGCGCTTGTTCAATAAAGTAGTGCTATTTCAATAAATTAGCGTCGGTTTACCTGAAGCAGGCAGCTCATGCGCATAAATAATTAATCCGCTGAGGTACAGAGGTAATCTTGGCGGAGGCAGAAAACAAACATGCGCATAAAGCAATCAGGCAGATACTGCTATATTACCTTTTTTAGCAACATTCTGACATCCATATACATTTATACCTTTGTGTCCTCCTTTAACTTAGTGCTGAGACAAGGATTTATGCAGCAGGACAAATAGGATACTGCTTTAAGGAATACCCTAGTGAAGCTACACCTGATTTAAGGCATTGCTCAAACAGGTCCACTCACGCCAGCAAAACACGCCAAATCGTGCATAAATTCTGACTTAATAATTATTTATTGCATGTTTATGCGTCTTTATGCATAATTAATAGATCAACTGAGTACACGATCATGCCTATTCTTAAAGATATTCTTCCTCATGAACGTCAGTCCGTGATTCTCCAGCGCCTGGATTCTCAAGGGCGGGTCATCGCAGCGGATCTGGCAAAAGAAATGAGCGTTTCTGAAGACTCGATTCGCAGAGATCTACGCGAACTGGCTCAAAGAGGACTATGCCGTCGAGTATATGGGGGCGCTTTGTCTGTTGCCCCTGACCCCGGCCCGTTAAATAAACGTATTCAAAACAGCACACCTATCCTCTCGGTGCTGGCCGAAGCAGCGGCAGCATTGGTCGATCCAGGCCAGACGATTTTTCTGGATGCAGGCTCAACCAACCGGGCAATTGCATTGGCCCTTCCTTCACAGGCCAACCTCACAGTCATCACCAACGCGCCCGCTATTGGCGAAGCACTACTGAGCAAGCCTGGGGTAGAGACGATCCTGATCGGGGGCCGCCTCGACTCAAAAGCGGGTGGCAGCCTGGGGGCAAAAGCACTAAGGGAAATCCAGGCTATTCACGCAGACATTTATTTCATGGGGGCCTGCGCGCTCAGCTTTGAAACGGGCGTGACGGCATTCAACTTCGAGGAAGCGGAGCTCAAGCGCGCCCTGGTGAACGCGGCCAACGCCACGGTTATTACCCTGTCTGCCGATAAATTCGACACCCTGGCGCCCTATCAGGTGATCCCCAGCGAGGCGATCGATCATTTGGTGATTGAAACAAACAACCAGGTCGAGCCGCGCCTGAAGGCATTTCGAAAATCAGGCTGCTCGGTACAGACCGTACACACTGAGGAGGCGCTATGAAGATTGCACACGTTGCCCTATGGACACTTGATCTTGAGCGGGCCGCCGATTTCTGGCATCAGACCTTTAGCGCCCGCATCGGTCAGCCTTACCACAGCCAGACCAACAAAGGCTTCATTTCTCGCTTCGTCACTCTAGAGGACGGACCGACTATCGAACTGATGACGCATCCGAGACTGAACCAAGCCACCATCTCTTCAGACACACCTGTAACAGGCTGGGCCCATATCGCCATCTCGCTGGGATCGGAAGACGCCGTCAGAAAACTTGCTGGGCATATGGGCGGCGAACAGGCGCTAGTATCCGCGCCACGCTGGACGGGCGATGGCTTCTTCGAAGCGGTGATTAGGGATCCCGATGGCAATCTAATCGAAATAACGGCCTGATCGTTTGATTTTCTTGGCCACGCTGCTGAATATCAACAATACCGCTAGCTTGTGGCTTACACATTCGGCCTCGCTTATTCAAATAGCGAGGCCGATTTTCAGAGGCCTTCTCAAGAACCTAGGTGTTAGGTCCCGGGAAGAAGAGGTTTGGGTCGGTTAAAAAGAGCTGTGGTTGTTTATGCCATTGCCCGAGGATAAAGCCAATCGGTGTTTGCCCTTTCAAGGCGCGCAATGGACGAGCGCTGTTATACGCCCACAGATAATCCTTTATATGCTCCTGCAGCTGTTTAAGCGAGGCATAATGAAAGGCCTTGATGGTGGCCTGCTTGATCGTCCGGTTCATGCGCTCAACCTGGCCATTGGTCCAGGGATGGAAGGGCTTGGTTAGCCGATGTTCAATGCCGTGCCGATAACAGACCACATCGAAAGGATGGGCCCGATAGCGTTCTGTACCTGTCTTCTTGGCAAATTGGATACCGTTGTCGGTGAGTACCGTATGCACTTTATAAGGTAATGTCTTAAGCGTGGCCTCCAAAAAGTCGACCGCATCTTTGCGCCTCATCTGCGTGTGCAACTCGGCATAGACAAACTTCGACATGCGATCGATCGCCACAAAGAGATAGGCCCGGCCCTCTGCGGTATGCACCTCGGTGATATCGATATGCAGATAGCCCAGCGGATAGCGTTTGAAGGCTTTCTTCTCACGTACCGGCTCAGCTGAGCGCGGGAGGTTGCTGATGCCGTGCCGCTGGTAGAGCCGATGCAGGCCCGAGCGCGAAAGCCTGGGTATGAAGCGCTGCAAGGCATGCAGGCAATCGTCCAGAGGCAGCACCGTCTTCTGCCGGAACGCAATCGCAGCGGCCTCTTCAGCCAGGGTCAGGGAGGTCGAATGCGGCTCCCGAGGTCCCATGGGCTGATCTTCAACCGAGTCGCGCTTACGCCACTTGATCACGGTCTTGGGGTTTAAGTTGTAACGCTTACTCAGCGTCGCGATCGAATCCTGCGATCGCTGTAACTCCGCTCGGATGGCGTGCGTGGTCGTGGCGCGCTTGTGTAGAACCTGAGCCATGGATCCTCCTCCGATAGAGGTCTATACCATAAACCCTTTCTCCCTGGGACCAAACACCTAGGCACCGCAGGATCTCTCACACCGGGTAGCCTCGATGCTTTACACAGTGGCACGTATCAACTAACAACCATCCTTTGAAAAGCAAAAATAAAAATAGTTAAGCCTTGGCGCGCAAACCATATTCCTGCCAGGGTCAGTCGGAGTATGATCCGCGCCCCGACCTGTTAATGGAACTAACATGCGCCTCAAAGGGATATTACTCAGCGCGATTCTGTGCCTGCTTGCCGCCTGCGACGCCTCTCAGGATGCGCCAACGGGATCTACATCCAAGACCGCGCCTGAATCATCCGGATCGCCTGCATCTGCGACTATTGATGCTAAAACAGCCGAATCGGCACCGGTATCAAAAACTCAGGACATTGCCCAGACAGCCGAGCGATACGCTGGCCGAGCATTGACTGTGGTTGACGCCTCTGAGATTCAGCTGGACGGTGCCAGCACATTGTCGGTTACGTTTTCAGTCCCCTTGCAACGCGAACAGGCATTTCATCAGTACCTTCATCTGACAGACAAGACCGCCGGCCCGGTTGATGGCGCCTGGGAACTGTCGGATAACCAGATGGAGCTTCGGCTGCGCCATTTGCAGCCCAAGCGTGAGCTTACTCTGACCATTGATGCGGGCCTAAAAGCCATCAATGACAACGCGCTGAATGCCCCTTACACCACCTCACTCAACACGCGAAACATTACCCCAAGCGTTGGCTTCGCCAGTCGTGGCTCACTCCTGCCAACACGACTGGCCGAGGGGCTTCCGGTCATTGCCCTGAACGTCGATAAAATCAATGTCGACTTTTTTCGCATCAAGCCCGATGCGCTGCCAGCCTTCCTTGCCAGGTGGGGTAATCGAGCCACAATGGGGTATTGGGAGTCGAGCGAAATACTGCCAATGGCAGAGCTGGTCTATACCGGCCGATTCAACCTGTCACCCAAGTTGAATACCCGGGAAACCGTACTGCTGCCCCTGACTGGGATAGAGCCCCTCAAAGAAAGCGGCGTTTATTTGGCCGTGATGCAACAGGCCGGCAAATACGACTATCAACAGTCGACTACGCTGCTGACGTTGAGCGATATCGGCCTGTCGGCCCATCGCTATCGGGATCGGATCGATGTCTTCACTCAGGCTCTAAGCGGCGGAAAGCCACTGGGCAAGATTGCCATTCGGGTACTGGATAAAGACAGTGCAGTTCTGGCTGAAACCCAGACCGATGCCCAAGGACATGCGCAGCTTACCGTCAACGGTAACGCACGCGTGCTGCTGGCTCAGCATGATGGGCAAACCAGCCTACTGCGACTGGATAACCCCGCATTGGATCTGGCTGAATACAAGATCGATGGCCCAAGACAACAACCGCAGCAGTTCTTTGTATTTGGCCCTCGTGACCTGTATCGACCCGGTGAGACCGTGTTGCTGAATGCCCTATTGCGCGACGGAGACGGACATGCGCTGCCACCACACCCGGTCCCGGTCGAGGTTCGTCGGCCGGATAACCAGACGAGCCGTCGCTTCGTCTGGAAGCCTGATGCAAATGGTCTTTACCAATATGAACTGCAACTGGGTGAAGAAGCACCTACCGGCCGCTGGCAACTGGTCATGCAGGTAGACGGGGCTACGCCTCAACTGTATGAGTTTTCCGTCGAAGATTTCCTTCCAGAGCGCATGGCGCTTGAGCTCAAGGGTGAAGACGCGCCGCTGGCTCCAGATGAACCATTTGAAGTCAGCGTGACCGGCCGCTACCTGTACGGAGCACCCGCGAATGGCAATACCCTTTCCAGCCAGCTGTATGTCAGACCACTTCGCGAAGCCGTGGCAACCCTGCCGGGTTATCAGTTCGGCTCCATTACCGAGGCCGACCTCAGCCAGGACCTTGACCTGGATGACCTGACGCTGGATACCAAAGGACGCGGACTTCTTTCCCAGGATACCCGTTGGAGCGAAGCGCGCTCGCCCCTGCAGTTGATTTTGCAGTCCAGCCTGCAGGAGTCAGGCGGCAGACCGGTGACACGTCGTCTTGTCCAACCGGTCTGGCCCGCTCAACACCTTCCCGGAATTCGCCCTCTATTCAATGACGGCGAGGTCGATGCAAATAGCCAGGCGGGCTTTGAGATCGTTATGGCCAACGCGCAGGGTAAGAAACTACAGGCCAGCCAGCTACGGGTCCGTTTGGTCCGTGAACGAAGGGACTATTACTGGGGTTTTTCTGATGATGAAGGCTGGAGTAGTCGTTACAACGAAAAAGCCATCACCATGTCTGAAGAGACGATCGATATTGCGGCAAACGGTTCAGCGAAGGTCAGTTTTCCTGTGGAATGGGGTCCTTACCGGGTCGAAGTGGAAGACTCCGAGATCGGCCTGATAAGCAGTGTTCGGTTCTGGGCAGGCTATCGGTGGCAGGACAACACCGACAACGGAAGCGTACGGCCTGACCAGGTCAAGCTTTCGCTCGACCGTCCAGCCTACCCCGCGGGCGATCAGGCTCGCATCACTGTCACGCCTCCTACAGCAGGCAATGGTTATCTGCTCGTGGAGTCCGCCGAGGGTCCGCTCTGGTGGCAGCCTATCGAAGTGCCGGAAGGCGGCAAGACGTTTGATGTGCCCGTCGCCAAGGATTGGTCTCGTCATGATCTGTATGTCACGGCGCTGGTTATACGCCCAGGTGAAGCCAAGACAGGCGTTACCCCCAAGCGTGCGGTAGGCCTGCTCCATCTCCCGCTGGACCGTGAAGCCCGTCGCCTGAACCTGACGGTAAACACCCCTGCACGCATGGAGCCGGGGCAACCATTAAAGGTCCGCCTGCAGGCACGCAACGCCGATGGATCGATTCCTCAACAGGCGCACGTTCTGGTGTCGGCTGTCGATACCGGTGTTTTGAGCATCACTCGATATACCACACCGGACCCCTTCTCAGCCTTCTTTGGCCGTAAGGCCTACACGGCCGATCAGTTCGATGTGTATGGCCAGCTGATCGAGGCAGGCCGTGGCCGCCTGGCAGCTCTGGCTTTTGGTGGTGACGCGGACCTGTCGGCCGGGGGCAAGCGGCCCCCTACCAAGGTGAAAATTCTCTCTGAGCAGAGTCAGGCAGTAACCTTCGATGCAGAAGGTAATGCCGAGGTAAGCCTGCCGGTTGACGATTTTAACGGTGAGTTGCGCGTCATGGCTCAGGCCTGGACAGAAGATCGGTTCGGGGCGGGTGAAAGCAAGGTCACTGTTGCGGCACCTCTGGTGGCTGAGTTGGCTGCACCTCGCTTTCTTGCAAGCGGTGACGAAACGACATTGGCCCTGGATGTGACAAACCTTTCTGGACGCACTCAGCAGCTAACGGTCAAAACCGAGGTCTCAGGACGCCTGGCTTTGCAGGAAACCGTCGACAAACCTCTTACCTTAAAAGAAGGGCAACGCGTAACACTCAAGGTACCGGTAAAAGCGCTTGGGGGTTACGGAACAGGCAAGGTTACCGTGCGGATCACGGGGCTGGTTATGCCAGAGGGTAGCTCGTCGCTGTCTCGCGACTGGACGCTAGGTGTTCGCCCGGCCTATCCGGCACGCCGTGACCAATTCTCTGTCGCGCTGGACGCCAGCACACCCTCCTGGAGCTTACCGGCATCGGTGCTTGAAGCCTATGCTCCAGAAACGCGGGAAGCCATGCTGGCAGTATCCAGCCAGCCACCGCTTAATCTGGCCGAGCATATTAAGGCACTTGAGGCCTACCCATACGGCTGTCTCGAACAGACCACCAGTGGGCTTTACCCCTCTCTTTATGCAGACGCCGAATCACTCAAGCGTCTCGGCATTCAGGGTGAGCAGGAGAGCGACCGCCGCCGCAAGATCGAGGTGGGAATCGATCGACTGCTAGGAATGCAACGATACTCGGGCGGCTTCGGTCTCTGGAGCGCAGAAAGTTCAGAAGAGTACTGGCTGACAGCGTATGTCACTGACTTCCTGCTACGGGCTCGGGAGCGAGGCTTTGCTGTACCCACCGAACCTCTGAACAAGGCAACACAACGGCTGCTGCGCTATCTGCAAGACCCTAATCAGATCGATGTAGGGTATAGCGAAAACGCCACACATGACCGCTTTGCCGTTCAGGCCTATGCGGCTTATGTACTGGCACGCAGCAAACAGGCACCGCTTGGCGCACTGCGTAGCCTGTTTGATCGCCGTGAAGCTGCAGCGTCCGGCCTGCCCTTGGTCCATCTTGCCATTGCCCTGCAGCGCATGGGTGATAATGATCGGGCAATGCAAGCGTTGACGGCCGGACTTGCACAGGTTCGCGCCTCAAAGGCTTGGTTCCATGACTACGGTAGTGTCTTGCGTGACGAGGCGCAGATTCTGGCACTGCTCGAAGAAAATGACCTGGCGGCAGACCAACGTACCCAACGTCTGTTTGCGCTGGCGGAAGAGTTGTCTACTCATCAGTGGCTGTCGACGCAAGAACGAAACTGGCTATATCTCGCGGGTCGCTCGGTCATGAGTAAACCGGCCCAGCCCTGGAAGGTCGAATTGACTCTGGCAGGAGCCCCGCGCGAACTGGCCGATAACCGTGACGTAACGCAGCACATCGATGGTGCCGAACTCAATACACCGCTTTCGGTACGCAACACGGGTGATGCAGTGGTGTATCAGCAGCTGACTGTGACCGGTTATGGGATGCAGACACCAGCACCTATCAGCGAAAACCTGAGCATCGAGCGCAGCTACCTGGGGATGGATGGCCGTCCGGTCAACCTGTCTCAACTCCATAGTGGCGAGCTTGTGCTTGTGCACCTTGCCGTACGGGCTCATCAACGTGTACCCGATGCGCTGGTGGTCGACCTGCTACCGGCAGGACTTGAGCTGGAAAACCAGAACCTGGCACAAAGCGCAGCCAGCCTGGAAGACGCCGGCAGCAACGTTCGTGAATGGGTAAAGGCGATGCAGAACGGTACGCTCAAGCATCAGGAGTACCGAGATGATCGTTATGTTGCCGCCGTAGATGTCAACGGCTATGGCACCACGCATCTGGTATACCTGGCGCGGGCCGTTACACCAGGACGCTACCTCGTGCCACCACCCCAGGTGGAGTCCATGTATCGCCCTGCCTGGCAAGCGCTGGGTGCTACCCCTGATCAACTGGTTGTTCTGCCGCGTTAAGCGGCAGACCTCCCGAGTTGTGTAGCCATGAAAAAAGGCCTGCACGCCGCAAAGTACTGGTCTCGTCTCGCGCTGAGCCTTTTTTCAGTGCTTGCTGCAATGTTATGGCTGGCTGACCAGCTTTGGCCGCTACCTGTTCCTGACGATGGGCTTGCCCATGTCATTCTGGCCGAAGACGGCGAGCCGCTCTACCGGTTCGCCGATGGGCAAGGTATCTGGCGCTATCCCGCTACGCCAGATACCGTTTCGCCCTACTACCTCGACGCGTTACTGGCGTATGAAGACCGCTGGTTCTATCAGCACCCCGGCATCAATCCGGCTGCGCTCGCACGTGCCGCCTGGCTGAATCTCTCAAGCGGACGGGTCGTCTCGGGAGGTAGCACGCTATCCATGCAGGTTGCCCGTTTGCTCGATCCACACCCGCGGACTCTGACGGGAAAACTTCGCCAGCTGTTTCGGACCGCTCAGTTTGAGTGGCATCTGTCCAAACGGGAAATCCTCACGCTGTACCTCAATCGCGCCCCTTTCGGCGGCACATTGGAAGGGGTTGCCGCCGCCAGCTGGACTTATCTTGGCAAGTCACCTGTGAGCCTTACTCGTGCCGAAGCGGCACTACTTGCGGTATTGCCACAAGCGCCCAGTCGTTTGAGGCCTGATCGCTTTTCCGAACGGGCACAGGCGGCGCGAGACAAGGTGCTCGCCCGACTGGACAGCGAAGGGGTATGGCCTGCCAAGGCGGTAAAAGAGGCAATGGAAGAACCTGTTTGGCTGGCGCCCCGGCAATCGCCTGACCAGGCACCGCTGCTGGCTCGTCGGCTGAATACGACAGGAGAGTCGCCAGCGATCCACACGACCATCGACATTGCCTTGCAACGGCGCCTCGAATCGCTGCTCCTTGATTGGCGGGCCCGTCTACCGGAGCGCACTTCAGCTGCAATTATTGTGGTTGATACCGGGAGCATGGCGGTAAAGGCATACCTGGGCTCTGTCGATATCACGGATGATCGTCGGTTTGGCCATGTCGACATGGTATCAGCCATACGATCACCCGGCTCCACGCTCAAGCCCTTCCTGTATGCCCAGGCGCTGGACGCAGGTCTGATCCACTCGGAATCCTTGCTGCAAGATATCCCTCGACGCTTTGGCGATTACCGGCCCGGGAATTTCTCTTCAGGCTTCAGTGGCCCTGTCGCTGCAAGCGAGGCGTTACATCGGTCGCTCAATCTCCCTGCGGTGCAATTGCTCGAGGCCTATGGCTCCAAGCGGTTTTCCGGTGAACTGCGTAGTGCAGGCGTCCCGCTCTTTTATCCTCGAGGCGCTGAGCCCAATCTCTCATTGATACTGGGCGGTGTCGGCGCGCGACTGGAAGACCTGGTCAGCGGCTATAGCGCTTTTGCCCGAGAGGGAAAGGTAGCCCGCCTGCGGTTTCGTCCAGAAGAGCCTGTGATGGAAAGACGGTTGATGTCGCCCGGTGCTGCCTGGATCGTTCGGCGTATGCTGGCCGACCGCTCAGATCCCCTCTTGGATGAAGCCCAACTGCCTCCAGCGCTGGCTTACAAGACGGGAACCAGCTATGGTTTTCGGGATGCGTGGTCGATCGGCATTACGCCAGGTTATGTGGTTGGCGTCTGGATCGGCCGCCCTGACGGCACGCCGGTAGCAGGCCAGTTTGGCCTTGCTTCAGCCGCCCCGCTGCTGTTTCAGGTCAACGATATATTGCTCAATCGGGATACTCAGCGAGGACGTCTCTCCCCCATACAGACCAGACCTGCAAGCGTCAGGGTAGAATCCATCTGTTGGCCTGGGGGGCAACCGCTTCCGGCCGATGATGAAAACTGTCGAGTCCGACGTTGGGCTTTCACGCTGGATAAACAGACGCCCCCCACAATGCAAGCCCCTGACCAGCCCTTGGGTCAGGGACTGGATGAGACCTATTGGGTCAATGAGGCAGGCAAGCAGGTGGCGCCATCATGTTCTGGCGCACGCCCGGTACGTTTCCTGGCTTGGCCTGCGTCCCTCGAACCTTGGCTGGCCGCGCGCGAGCGCCGCACGTCCCGTCTGCCATCAATCGATTCGAACTGTGCGCCTACCCTTGGCACTGCAGCCAGTCCGTTACAGATTACCGGGCTACGTGATGGTGCACGATTACAGGCGCCTGCCGGACAATCCGAGCCCGTTTCCATCACCGTAACCGCGCAGGGTGGTGAAGGTTCACGCTGGTGGTTCGTCAACGGCGAACCGGTGGCAGAGCAATCGGAACAATTGAGTTACACGTTTCCCAGGCCAGGAGCTTACGAGATCAGCGTACTGGATGATTCCGGGCAGACCGAGCATGTGAATGTAACTGTAGTGCGGTAGCGGCTTTATGTCTTATGCATTAAGCCCCTCATGCATGAAAGCGTTTACGGTATTCGGCTGGAGTAATGCCCACGTGTTTCATGAAGGCTCGGCGCAACGTATCGGTGCTGGCAAAGCCGACCTTGGTAGCGACTTGTTTGGGCACATCGCCCTGCTCTTCCAAAAGCAAACGAGCAGCGCTTATGCGCGCACGCTCTACCCATACCGCAGGCGTTTCACCGATTTCAGCTGAAAACAATCGCGCAAAATGTCGGGGACTCATACCTGCATGAGCCGCTAACGCGTCGACTGACAACGGTGACGACAGGTTCGCCATGGCCCACCGTTGTGTTTCCTGTAGAACAGACCGACCGCCGATACTGGACTGTCCATGCCGGCTGAACTGGAGCTGCCCTCCGGGTCGCTTGAAATACATAACCAGCTGAGAAGCCACCTGTCTTGCAATATCCCGGCCCAAGTCTTCTTCTACCAGTGCCAGGGCAAGATCGAGACCTGCCGTCACCCCTGCTGATGTTCTCAATTTACCGTCTCGAATATACATAGCATCCTCTTCGACCTGGACGCTGGGATATGCCTGTGCCAGCGCGGGTGCGCAAGCCCAATGAGTAGTGACACGACGCCCATCGAGCAAGCCACTGTGAGCCAAAACAAATGCACCTGTACAGACAGAACCAAAGCGCCGCGCACGCTTTGCTGCACCGCGTATCCACGCCAGAGTTATCGGGTCCGGTTTGAGATTGGAGATATGCGGTGCCCCTGCGACAAGAACAGTGTCATAGCGCTCCGGCTGTTCATTGACAACGCCGTCTGCATACAGACGTGCACCTGACGAACTTTGGACGGGACCTGACTTAAGCCCAATTACCCTGCACAGGTAGGAGGAGCCTCCTGATTCAAGGTTAGCCTGTGCGAAAACATCCAAAGGACCCGCCACATCGAGCAGCTGCACACCGGGAAGCGCCAGGATGGCGACAAGTCTGGTCATCGAAATCCTCTACACGTCTGTCTCAGACGGATAATGGCAGGATTTAACGCAATACTGCAATTGAGGACATGATGGCAACGGGTGAAACTTGTTTTCCACCCTTTGCCGGAGAGTTTGCATGAGTATTAATATTGATGGCATCAGCATCCCTGATACCGCATTGACTCGGGAAATTACTGAGATTGTTCGAGATACCGCATCTCCCCTCCTCTTTCACCATTCCAGCCGGGTCTATTACTTCGCGGCGCTGGCCGGGCAAAAGCGCGGCTTAACATACGATGCGGAGCTTTTGTATTGCGGCTGCATGTTCCATGACATGGGCCTGACGCATCAGCACAGCAGCGCCTGCGAGCGCTTTGAGGTAGATGGTGCCAACGCGGCCAAGACATTTCTGGCAAGCCACGGGATAAACCAACAGGATATCGATACCGTATGGGCCTCGATTGCACTGCATACCACGCCGGGCATTCCCCAGCACATGCATCCGCTGATTGCCCTGGTCACGGCAGGCGTAGAGATGGACGTGCTAGGGCTAACCTACCCGGAATACAGCGATGAGCAACGACAAGCAATCGTCAATGCCCATCCTCGAGGCAATCGTTTCAAGGAAGAGATCATTCAGGCCTTTTACGAGGGAATAAAACACAAACCTCAGACTACGTTCGGCAATGTCAAGGCAGATGTTATCGCTGACAAAGACCCTCAATTCGCTCCCCTGAATTTCTGCAGCGTCATTCGAAACTCTCAATGGGCCAGTTAGTGTGACGCCTGGAGATGAAACCAGCCAGGCTGGTTTCATCTCGGTCTGATCGACTGAATCCTTAACAGCCTTTTCTGAAATCCGTACCTATAACCCTCATGCTCACGCGGCCACCAACTAGGCGCATGAGCACGTCGGCAGGAATGCCGCACGGCTTCTTCCGCTCAGCTTTTGAAGGATCTTATCCGTACCACATCGCTTTTGGGGACGATGAAATCCCTTCTACTGCAAAGTCTTTACGTTACGCCGCTTGATTTTGAGATGTATAAAAGACAGGCTAAATAGCAGGTCTAAACAGCCATTTCGATCACTCGGCGGGCATTTGCCCCTGCAATTCCTTCTCCTCTAGGGCTAAACGCTAACGTATGATGGGTAAGCAGTCTTGTCTCGTGGGAGGCGGTCAGGCAGGTGAACGATTACGGGCCGTTGATTGGCAGAACACTCCATTAGGCCCTGTCGAAGGTTGGCCCCTGTCGCTTCAGGCAGCCATCAGAATAGTACTCAGCTCCGACTTTCCCATGATGGTGCACTGGGGTCCGCATCTGATTACCTTTTACAACGATGCCTACGCTCCAAGTCTGGGTAACAAGCACCCTGGAAATCTTGGAAGACCCGCCAAGGAATGGTGGCTTGAGATGTGGGATCAGTTGACTCCGATTTTTGATCATGTCCTTTCGGGGAAGGCTTATTTTGTAGAGGATGCCCGATACACGCCCAATCGCAACGGGGTACAGCAGGAAGCATTCTTCACGCACTGCCATAGCCCGTTATGGGATGACGATGGCCATGTCGCCGGTATTTTTCTGGTTGTGACGGAAACGACGGGCCGTATCGTGGCCGAGCGCAAGCTGCTTCAGGCCAATGCCGATCTGGAACGGCAAGTTCTGGCTGCAAAATCCAGCGAGGCGCGCCTGAGTGCCTTTGTCAGTGCATCGTCCGAGGGGCTGTATTCCATGAGTGGGGATTGGCAGGAGATGCACGAGCTGAAGGGACGTGGCTTTTTGAAGGATACATCCTCGCCCAATCCGAACTGGTTGACCGATTATATTCCCGTTGACGAGCAGCCCCGCGTGAAGGCAACCCTCAACGAAGCGATAACCTCCAAGAAGTTGTTTAGCCTGGAGCATCAGGTCAAGCGCGTTGATGGCAGTATAGGCTGGGTGCAATCACGAGCCATACCGTTTCTTGATGCGGCGGGTGATATTACCGAGTGGTTTGGCGCAGTAAGCGACATTACCGTTCGCCGCCATGCAGACGAGGTACTGCAAGGACAGAAAAAGAATCTTGAGCATCAGGTAACCGAGCGAACCATAGAGCTGAATCACCTCTGGGAGATTTCGCCCGACCTTTTGCTGGTGATCGATTACGAGGGCATTTTCCGTAAGGTCAACCCCGCCTGGACACGTATCCTGGGTTATGAACTGGAAGAACTGCTCGGACAGAACGTCAGTGAACTCATGATACCCGATACCGCTCTTTCGCCGCTGGAAGCCTATGAGCGAGCTGCACGCGGCGAGCTGTCTGAAATGGAGAATCGCTATCGCCATAAGGACGGCTCCACCCGTTGGTTTTCCTGGGTTGCGGCGCCCTCTGCCGGGCAGATCTATGCAACCGGACGGGATATCACGGCAGCAAAGGCAGCAGAAACCGAGCTGGCTTCGATGCAGGAAGCCTTGCGTCATGCACAAAAGATGGAAGCCGTCGGCCAGCTGACAGGCGGTGTCGCCCATGACTTCAATAACCTGCTGGCTGGCATTTCCGGGTCAGTGGATATGATGCAGATCCGTATACAGCAGGGAAGACTGAATGATCTAGAGCGCTATCTGGGCATGGCCCAAAACGGTCTCAAGCGTGCGGCGTCGCTTACCCACCGTCTCCTGGCTTTTTCACGGCGCCAGACGCTGGATCCCAAGCCGACCCGTATCGGACAGCTGGTTTTGGGTATGCAGGAGCTGATTCAAAGTACGGTAGGCCCTGCGACGCCCGTAAGAATGAATACCCCAGAGAAGTTGTGGTCTGCGCTGGTCGATGCGCCTCAACTTGAAAACTCCCTACTTAACCTGTGCATCAATGCTCGCGACGCGATGCCTCAAGGCGGGCGTATCCTCGTTGAAATGACCAACCGTTCTCTTGATGAGTACGCGGCGCGACAGCACGATCTACCGCCGGGAGACTATCTCACGCTCAGTGTTACCGACAGCGGAACCGGGATGCCTCCCGCGGTCATTGAGCGGGCGTTCGAGCCATTCTTTACAACAAAGCCAATCGGAAAAGGCACCGGCCTGGGATTGTCCATGGTCTATGGCTTTGTCCAGCAATCGGGCGGACAGGTCCGAATCAATTCACGACTGGGCGAAGGCACTACGGTCTGTGTCTACCCGCCTCGTTACTATGGCAATGCTATCACCCCCTTGACCGGCTTTGCCGAAGCTACAGAGTTTCCCCGCTCAGAGCCGGGCGAGACCGTTCTAGTGGTGGATGATGAGCCTACGGTTCGTACGTTGATCATGGAAATTCTTGAAGACCTTGGGTACATCGCCCTCGAAGCTGGCGACGGTGCGGCTAGCCTTGAGATATTGCACTCGGATAGGCGCATCGATTTGTTAATTACCGATGTAGGCTTGCCAGGTGGCCTGAACGGCCGACAGGTCGCTGATGCAGCACGGGTTTGGCGCCCTGGCCTCAAGGTTCTGTTCATTACCGGCTACGCCGAAAAAAGCCTGCTGAGCGAAGGGCAAATGGAGCCGGGCATGGCGGTGTTAACCAAGCCTTTCGCCATGGACATAATGGCGACACGCATTCGCACCATGATCGAGTCATGAGGACGCCTTACGTTTTGTCCGCTCGGACGACCAACAGGATTCCTCCTGCAGAAACAGCGGCACCTACCAACATAAGCCACGAGAGCGGTTCGCCGAACATCATCCATGCCCATACCAGCGTAACCGCTGGGCTCAGGTAGAGCACACTGGCTACCCGTGTGGGTGATGAGCGCCGCAGGCACACCCAATACAGACCATAGCCGCCAAGGGTGGAAATTGCCGCGGTCCAAAAGACACTCAATGCAAAACCTGCCGTTGGAATGGGCCAGAGGCTACCCTGCCAGTCTGCAAGCACAGCGAATACCACTGCAGATACCGCACACTGCAGCCACATTGTTGGCAGCAATCCAAGTGGATGAGAAAGCCTGCAATGCTTCTGCCATAACGTAGCCACCGCGAGGGACAGCATGCCCAATATGGGCAGCCCATACGCCCATAAAGGCGCATCCCCCCACGCCAGGGCGTCATAGGTAACCAGTAGCACTCCGCCAAGACCAATGGCCAGCCCCAGCCATACCTTGCCCGAAAGCCGTTGACCCAGAACGGTAACGCTAAGCAGTGCCGTACCGATAGGCAGTAGATCGGCAAGCAATGCAGCCAGACCTGTCGGAACACCCAGCGCAATGCCCTGGACAACACCGATCAGATAACCCGCCATGGCCAGTAGACCTATACCCGCATGCTGCAGGAGCACGGCGGGGTGAACACATCGAAGCGTTTTTATTACGAACGGCAACAGGAAAAGCGTGACCACTACACACCGCCAGAACACAACCAGCAGCGCCGGTGCGTAATCGATTGAAAAACGGGCACCCACAAAGCCCGAACTCCACGTAATGACCATCATTGCTTCAAGCAGGAGTAAAGGCGCTCTGCTGAGAGATAGAACGCCTGAGAGAGCGCTGATTAGGGGTCGGGTCGTTCGAGTGGTCTGATTCATCACCCGACCTTACGAAAACCAGCTAATCTAATAAATCAAAACTTTATCACTTAATGGTTTACAAATATTAAATAATGAATGCAACCCTTGATATCGAGCTGCTTAGAACCTTCGATACCGTGGCTCGAATGGGAAAATTCAGGCTGGCGGCTGAGCATCTTCATAAAAGCCCTGCGGCCATCAGCGTACATATCCAGCGGCTGGAGACCATTGCTGGAGGGCGCCTGCTTGAGCGTGATAACCAGTCGGTATCCCTGACAGCGCTTGGGCAGCGACTGCTCATGTCTGCCGCTGAGCTACTCCAAACCCATGACAGGGTTATGGGCGAGCTGCATGGTCCACATGTGATTGGAAGTGTTCAGTTAGGTATGCCTGATGAATATGCCGCCCATGTCATTGGTGACATCCTGCCCATTTTCACAGCCTCCTGGCCAAATGTAGTGCTGGAGGTAACCACCGCACCGAGTTTTACGCTACGCGATCATCTCCAGCAGGGAAAGCTTGATCTGGCATTGCTGACCCAACCTCGCGCGGCTGGCTCCGACGCACTGGTACTCACTTCCACGACTCCGGTCTGGGTAGGAAGCGCAGTGCTACCCGCCACGTTGAATGATCCTGTACCACTGGCGCTTTACGCAGCGGATTGCCCTTACCGCGAAGCCATGATAAGTACCCTCACAACGGCAGGAAGGCCATGGCGGGTAGTGTTGGACAGCGCCTCCAGCCAGGCGATAAGGGCCTGTGTCGAGGCCGGGCTTGCCGTTACGCTCATGGATCGTGCACGGGTAACCGAAAGAATGGTTATACGCGAGGACTTACCCATCATGCCTGACCACGAGGTGGTATTGGTCCGCCCTCCAGCCAGGGAAAGCAATGAAGCCGTAGAGCTGCTGATAAATTCCATCCAGCGATACTTCCGTCTATAGCTGGCAGAGCTACAAGGTCGCTGCAAAATTGCCCTGCGCGAGATTAGGCTCTTACCCTTTGAAACGGGCGAAGCGGTGTGCTTGTTTCAGATCATTGCACTGGCGCCTATCGACCAAGAGGCTCCTCCTCGGTTGACTTGATACACTTGTCACCTATCAGCCACTCGGTGTGCGCAGAGCGACCAAACACGTGTGCGAGCAGAAGCTTCTGGTTCCAGCGTCTGCCGTATCTGTTATTTGACCAGGATCCTTATGAGAATTGACTCCAACCTACATGATGTTCTTGAGCCTCATACCCAGAGGAAAAACACCAAGCCTCTGGATTACCACTCTCACATCACCTTTACGCATCCAGTGGTGGCAGCATGATTGAAGTAACCGAGGTTTCCATTGCCGCGCTACGTGAGGCGCTTGAGTCAGGCCGTACCACAGCAGTTGAGCTGGTTCATGCCTACCTGGCCCGGATCGAAGCCTATGATGGTCTTGATACGCCCACGGCCCTGAATGCTGTCGTGGTCAGTAACCCTGATGCCCTCAAGGAAGCGGAAGCATCCGATGCCCGTCGCGCCCAAGGCGAAACACTTGGTCCATTGGATGGGATCCCTTATACGGCAAAAGACAGTTATCTGGTGAAAGGGCTGACTGCCGCCTCGGGCAGCCCTGCCTTCAAGGATCTGGTGGCGTACCGCGATGCGTTCACGATCGAGCGTCTGCGGGCGGCAGGTGCGATCTGCCTGGGCAAGACCAATATGCCCCCCATGGCGAATGGTGGTATGCAGCGCGGCGTTTATGGTCGCGCGGAAAGTCCATACAACGGTGATTACCTGACCGCGCCTTTCGCCTCTGGCTCCTCCAACGGTGCAGGTACAGCTACCGCAGCGAGCTTTGCCGCGTTCGGCCTTGCAGAAGAAACATGGTCGAGCGGACGAGGCCCTGCTTCGAATAATGGTTTGTGCGCCTATACCCCTTCACGGGGGGTGATCTCGGTACGCGGGAACTGGCCGCTGACCCCGACGATGGATGTGGTCGTGCCCTTTGCCAGAACCATGGAAGACCTGCTGGAAGTGCTGGATGTGATCGTGGCGGATGACCCGGAAACACGCGGCGATCTGTGGCGGATGCAGCCCTGGGTACCAATCCCGAGCGCCTCTTCGGTGCGGCCCGCCACGTATAGGGAGCTTGCCGCAAAACCTGATGCCCTTGCTGGCAAGCGGTTTGGTGTTCCGCGCATGTACATAAATGCAGACCCCGAGGCAGGGACCAGTGAAAACCCGGGTATCGGCGGTCCGACTGGGCAACGAATCCATACCCGACCTTCAGTCATCGCACTGTGGGAGCAGGCTCGACAAGCCCTTGAGGCCGCGGGTGCCGAAGTGGTCGAGGTTGACTTCCCGATGGTTTCCAATTGCGAAGGCGACCGTCCCGGCGCGCCAACGGTATACAACCGTGGACTGGTCTCGAAAGAGTTTCTTCATGACGAACTGTGGGAGCTGACGGCCTGGGCGTTCGATGATTTTCTTCAGGCCAATGGGGATCCCAAACTGAACCGTCTGGTGGACGTCGATGGCCCGCAAATCTTTCCCCATGACCCGGGCACCCTACCCAACCGGGAAGGTGACCTTGCGGCCGGTATGGACGAGTATGTGAACATGGCCGAGCGCGGCATCACGCCATGGGACAAGATCGCCACGTTACCTGAAGGACTGAAAGGGCTAGAAAAGACGCGCCGGATCGATCTGGAAGACTGGATGACCCAGTTGGGGTTGGATGCAGTCATCTTCCCGACCGTTGCAGACGTAGGGCCAGCCGATGCTGACGTGAATCCCGAGTCGGCCGATATCGCCTGGAGCAATGGCGTCTGGGTCGCCAATGGCAACCTTGCGATTCGTCACTTGGGCGTACCTACCGTAACGGTGCCCATGGGCATTATGGCCGATATCGGTATGCCGGTAGGCCTGACCTTTGCCGGACGTGCCTACGATGATTCCTCCCTGCTGCGTTTTGCAGCGGCTTTCGAATCAACCGGATCGCGCCGCATGATTCCCCCGCGTACTCCACCGTTGCAAACGAGCTGACCAGGAGCTGGGCGAGACTGAGGAGCTGTAACCAGTCCCGCTCAGTTGCCAATATATTCAGGGACTCGCCTGCGCCTTTGTGCAGGTTTGTCCCTGTGTTGCTAAACCAACCTCAGCCCTTACCCAAAGCGCGCTTCAACCCAGCGTTACCAATAGCAAGTGCCAAGCTGTCTTCGGCGAGCCCCAAGGCTGCGTTGATGACTGCACCGGAGCTGCCGTAACGCTTGCGCAGGCGAATGGCGATTTTTGCCGAGATGCAGGCAGCGGTTGCGCCGATCAAAGCGGGGACCAAAGCAGGCTGTCGCTGCGCCCCTGCCAGTGCTGCCGCGGTCACACCTCCTGACAGCGCCCGTACCATCATTGACGGTGCGATTGTCCGATCGGGGGCAAATGGAAGTTTGTCGCCCAACAATTCACTTGCGGCAAGCGGTATCAGGAGATGGCGTGCTCTGGGCTTAACCAGCGCACGGGTCAAGGAGTCTGCGTTGGTAGCAGCCGAACGCCTGGCAAGCGTCTCACTGACCATTGCAGGAGCCAGCATGCTACGCATACCTGTTACGACGCCTAGCGCTAAAGCGCCCCATAAAATACGGTTCGATCTTGTCATGCTCATACCTCCAGTCGTTAAGCATGTCGACCGGCTGTAGCTGGAGGCAGTTCAGGCTGCCAGCAGGATTAAAGCTGTATCGCTTCCTGATAGAGCGGCTTGTCATGAGCTACCATTTTGCTACCAATAAAGGCAACATATGACAAGCCGTTTTCTGGATGCCTATGACTACTTTTTGCTTTAGAACCGAGGCTTTAATGCTTTCCAGTCGGGGTCATATTTCTGCATTTGCCGGACGTCATCACGTTGGCGAATACCGCAGGTAAGATATTGGTCGTTGAGTTTGGCCAGCTGGTCATAATCCAGCTCAACGCCCAGTCCGGGTGCGTCTGTAATCGCAACGCACCCATTGCGAATCGGTAGCTTGCCACCTTTGATAACTTCTTCATCGGCCTCCTGCCAGGGGTAATGTGTGTCGCAGGCATAGGAGAGATTGGGTACAGCAGCCGCTACATGCGTCATTGCCATGAGACTGATGCCCAAGTGCGAGTTGGAATGCATCGAAACGCCCAACCCAAAGGTTTCACACATACGGGAAAGGATCTGGGTATTACGCAGGCCACCCCAATAGTGATGGTCCGCCAGCACAATCTGTACGCTGTTCAGCGCGATGCTGCGGCGGAACTCATCAAAATCCGTCACGACCATGTTGGTCGCCAGTGGAAGGCCTGTGCGCCGATGCAGCTCAGCCATCCCTTCAAGGCCTGGACACGGATCTTCATAGTATTGGAGATCATCGCCTAACAGCTCCGCCATGCGAATCGAAGTCTCGAGTGACCAATTGCCGTTTGGATCGATGCGCAGAGGTATGCCAGGAAAAGCCTGCTTGAGCGCTTTCATACAGGCAACCTCATGCTCGGGGCCCAGCAGGGTTCCCGCCTTAAGCTTGATGCTTTGGAATCCGTTCTCCTCGATCATGGTACGCGCCTGGGCGACTACCTGCTCCGGACTGATCGCCTCGCCCCACCGGTCTGGCTTATAGGGTGACTGAATATGCTCGGCATATTTCAGAAACAGATAGGCGCTGAAGGGGACCTCCCGACGTACGGCGCCGCCCAGAAGATCTACCAGCGGCACCCCTATCGAACGGGCTTGTAGGTCCAGGAAGGCAACCTCGAACGCCGAATACGCATTTGCCACTTGTTTACTAGGGTGTGAACCCGGCGCCAACTCTGCTCCGGGATTGGCACCCGGTTGAAGACGGGCCACTGTCTGGATGACCTGAGCGCGCAACCCATTGAGATCGAAAGGATCAAGGCCGAGCAGGCTTTCCTGCATGGCCTGCAGCACGCTAAGCACCGGTGCATCACCGTAGCTTTCGCCCAAGCCTATAAAACCGTTATCACTCTCGACCTCAATGATCGAGCGCAGCGCATAAGGCTCATGGATACCACTGGCGTTAAGCAGCGGCGCATCCTTGAAGGCAATCGGGGTTACACGGATGTGTTTGATCTTCATGATAGAACTCCTGAAAAACTAGAGAGGGCCTCCGGGGCTGCCCGGCAGGCCCGTCCTTTACTCAAGCAGGCACAGCAGCCACCTTGGCTTTGATACCGTCGCTAGGTCCTCTTCTCGTCTTGGTCATGAAGACCAGAATGCCGGCAATCAAGGAGACCGTGGCAAGGCCAATGAGGCCACCTTCGATCGAGCCGGTCCGTTCCTCCAGAAAGCCAAACGTGGCAGGCGCAACGAAACCGCCCAGGCTACCTACCGAATTGATCAGTGCGATGACTGCCGCCGAGATACGTGCATCCAGATAAGACTGGGGGATCGGCCAGAACAGTGATGACGCTGCCTTGAATCCGATAGCGGCGAAGCAGATAGCCAGAAACGCAAACACCGTCCCCCCCATCGTCGAGGCGAACAGCCCAATGGCTGCAATGATGAAGGCCGATGATGCCCAGGCCTGCTGCCATTTGAAGCGGGACGCCAGACTGGCAAACAGGTACATGGCCACGACGGAAATGATCCAAGGAATGGAATTGAAAAGACCAATCTCGAAGTCGCCCAGCCCGCCCATGGAGCGAATGATGCTTGGCAGCCAGAAAGTGCAGCCGTAGATCGTCAGCGAGATCGAAAAATACAGAAAGCAGAACAGCGCGATTTGCGGATCACGCAACAACTTGAACGCTGAAGGATGAGCCTTGCTCTCGCCTACTGCCAATTCGCGCTGGCGTTGCTCCTCATCGATACAGTCAGTCAGTGCATTGCGCTCTTCCGTGCTCAGCCATTTGGCATCCTTGGGCAGAGAATCCAGCCAGAACCAGACAAAACCGCACAGTACGACCGAGAACAAGCCTTCAATCAGGAACATCCATTGCCAGCCGGACATCCCCAGCCCGGTTATTCCCAGCAGGGCGCCAGACAACGGACCAGAGAGGATAGAGGCAATGGCTGAACCACTCAGAAAAATTGCCATGGCCTTGCCACGCTCATCAGCAGGCAGCCATTTGGTGAAGTAGTAAACCACCCCAGGGAAGAACCCCGCCTCGGCAACACCAAGCAGGAATCGCAGGATATAGAACCAGGTTTCATTGGGTACGAACGCCATGGCCGTTGCGACAATACCCCAGGTGAACATGATGCGCGTCAGCCAGGCCTTGGCACCGAACCGCTGCAAGAGCATGTTGGACGGGACCTCGAATAGCGCATAGCCAATGAAGAATAGGCCGGCACCCAAACCATAGGCAGCGGCACCAATCCCGAGATCGGTCTCGAGATGGCTACGTACAAAGCCGATATTGACCCGGTCGATATAGTTGACGATGAACATGACGACAAATAGCGGCAAGACATGCCGCTTCACCTTGGAGACCGCACGGGTTAGCACCGTGGAGTCCACGGAAGACTGGACATTGCTCATGGGCGACTCCCGCTCATTGTTTTTGTAGGAGAGCGTCGATAATGGAGGCCGATATTGTTACTGTCTAATCTATATTAGATCTTGATTGATACCGGGATTAGATCAATGTTTGAACTCGCTCAACTCCGCTGCTTCACCACGGTAGCCACAGAACTCAACTTTCGCCGTGCGGCAGAGCGGCTGAACATGACGCAGCCGCCGTTAAGTCGGCAGATTCAGTTACTTGAGCATAGCTTGGGCGTAGAACTCTTTTCTCGAAATACGCGCAGCGTAGCCCTGACTGCGGCAGGAAGAGCCTTTTTCATCGAAGCCCAGGCACTTCTGGAGCGAGCACAACAGGCTGCAATTGCCGCGCGACGTTTTGCCGAAGGCGACATCGGCTCGGTTACCATCAGCTTCGTTGGCAGCGCCGTTTATGAGTTTCTTCCCAAGGTCATTGCCGAAGCCCGTCTTAGTCAGCCCAACGTCAAGGTTGCCCTGACGGAGATGAATACGTTTCAGCAACACGAAGCGCTACGGGCACGCCGTATCGACCTGGGTATCGTCCGTGCACCACTCCTGCAGCCGGGCTATGAAACCGAATGCCTGGTTCGTGAGCCGTTCGTGCTTGCTGTACCCGCCAGCCATCCCTTAGCTCATGCACCTGTGATAACCGTGCAGGACCTTCATGGGATGCCCTTTCTCATGTATTCGCACTCAGCTTATCCCCCCTTCAACGAGCTGCTAACCGGTATGTTCCGCTCCGCCAGCGTCGAGCCGGAATACATTCAATGGCTAAGCTCATCGCTCACCATTCTGGCGTTGGTCAACGCGGGGATGGGATTGGCGTTTGTACCTCGCTGCGCCACCAATGTCGTCTTCAAGGAGGTGGTCTTTAGGGAAATCGATCTGGGCGACGGCATACAAAGCGAATTGCATCTGGTATGGCGTACAGATAATGACAATCCCGCCTGCAAGATGCTGCTGGAAGCCATCCGCTCTGCCATCAAGGCGGAGCGTTAGCAGAACCCGCTAGGTCTCTATCAGGAACCCTTATTGGCTCACTCTGCCAGATTGATGAGGATGCTGTAGTCCAACGCTTTGCCGAGGCAGGAAGAGAGCTATCCAGCGGACCGAGTGGTCACAGGCCAGGAAAAAGCCCCGGTAATCGCTTTCGATTTGGACGTACACCTTGGTGCACCCTGATCAAATCTCTCAGCCTTCTCTCTCCGCTTCGTTACGACGAGGGCCACGCTGGACCCTAGAGTAAATCAACCCGGTTGCCTGGAGAAGTAGGCGTACCGTTGTTTAGCAAAACGGTATCGTCTTCTCCGCCAGCACTATCGTGAAGGGTCGGTATCATTCAGTGGATACCGACACAATGGCAACATCTTCTCAGGACTCGTTGACTGACGTCCTATGAACCCCGATAGGTGCTGAAACCATACGGGCTGAGCAGCAGTGGGATGTGATAGTGCTGGTCCGTTTGTTTGACTTCAAAGATCACAGGAATTTCAGGAAAAAAGGTTTCGTGGCCGGTTTTCTTGTAATATTCGCCGGTCTTGAAAACCACTCGATACTCACCTTTCTGTAAGGGCTTATCACTGGGATACAGCTCAGCGATGCGACCTTGCTCGTTGGTAGTGCCTTGGGCCAGCGGCTGCCAAGTCTCTCCGATGTGACGCTCAAGCGTTACATTTACACCGGATGAGGGTACGCCGGTCTCAAGATTGAGCACATGTACGCTAAGCGGATTATTGGCAGCGACAGCCATGCCGGACATTGCTGTCATACCCAGTGCCAGTATCAGAGCTTTCATAGTGGTTCTCCTTTAAGGGTTAGTTTTCAAACCTATTGCCAAGGCAGCCTCGGTCGCACATTGCTCATCCTGGGCAGCGCCGCCAGCACCTGCTACGCCAAAAGCGCCTACCAGCGCGTCGCCTTCATAGAGGGGCACACCGCCTCCAAGCAGCAATAGTTCAGGCAAGGTATTGAGGTTGGCAGCCTCCGGATTCTGACGGGCCTTTTCAGCCAGCAGGCGTGTCGCTGTCTTGGTAGACAATGCGGTATAGGCCTTGCGGCGGGCAGCATCTGCGTTATGAGGACCCACCCGGGTATCGCGCTGAATAAGAATGGGGGTTCCCACCGCGATAAAGCGCTGCCATTGCAGCATGACAGGGCGCAGCGTCCAGCAGGCGACGGGCTGTGGCCAAATCCAGCTCCGCCTGTTTCGGTAAGGCGGCTTCTGCTTGCATTACTGCCAGCATGAGCAGTGTGAATGTAACGATTCTGTCCATGACAGGGCTCCTTGGTTGGATCGATATACCCTAACCAGGCCGCACGGTCAGAAACGGGTCATTGCAATGACATTTTTGTCAGAAACCGCGTGATGCATGTATGACATACCCATTTAACTAGACACCGGGTGTAGTGCTAGGCTTTCCCAACGTACTGCTCAAGGACCATCTTCAATGGAAGTGAAACCACCTGCGTATCGCCCTGGCGCCATCGTTATCGGTGCCTCCTCCGGAATGGGTGAGGCACTGGCGCGCCGTTTGGTAACAGAAGGCTGGCGGGTCGGTTTGGCTGCGCGAAGAGCTGAACGCCTTCAAGCACTCGCCCAGGAACTAGGTGATCACGCCATCATTTGCCCACTGGACCTGATGGAAATAGACGAAGCCCGGATAGCTCTGAAAGGCTTTATCCAGCAGGTAGGTCACGTTGAGCTAATAGTCATCAGTGCGGGGACAGGCCATGTCAATCCGGACCTGACTTGGCAGCTCGATGAAGAAACTATCGCTGTCAATGCACTGGGCTTTGCGGCCATGGCCCAAATAGCCATGAAGCATTTCATAGCGCAGGGACAGGGTCACCTGGTAGGAATTTCATCCATTGCCAAGCTCCGTGCCAATGGGGGCGCTACCGCCTATTGCGCCTCGAAGGCCTTCGTCTCGACATACCTGGATGGCCTGCGCGACCTGGCACGTCACCATAAACTGCCTGTGACAGTAACCGAGGCGTGTCCCGGCTTTGTCGACACCGACATGTTGAAAGCTGATAAACCCTTCTGGGTGGCCACGCCTGAAAAAGCCGCCGATTGTATATATGGCGCCATCAGGACGCGTACCAAGCACGTCTATGTCACCAGGCGCTGGGGCTTGATTGGTCGTCTGCTGCGCCTGCTGCCTTCGCCCGGTTGATGGTAGCTTTAGGCACTCGGGACGGGCACTTCTCAAGCGAGCTGTCCGTGATAACGGGTATACGGCAAGTTCATCGTATGCGTCTTCAAATACAGTGGATTGCCAAGGCGCGGCCCAATCGATGATTGCTTTATAACTGCACGGATAGCCCTTAAAGTCTGATAGGGTCAAGCCGGTTTCTTGACAGGATATCCGCTACGTATAACGGTCTATACCTCGCTGTGACTTCAATAACAGGCCATGACTCTAATTTTGCTAGAAGACGTTTATTAAAGATAAACGAAGATTAATCTTTAATAGCATTTAAAGACTTCCTCATGTCTATCTTTCCTGTTTTATATTGGCGCTTCAAAGGCGTGCCTATATGTATACCAGCGTAAGAAATAGTGACCACGCTAATGAATAAGCAGACTTGATATTTATAGGCTATCAATGCCTCCTGTCCGAAACCTTTCAATCACTAAGTGTTGTTTTTACCTGCAAAAGCGTTTCAGCACATTGGGGTGCGTTAAACATGCAACCGCCTGTCGCCACTATTAACTGGTTAACCTTAAGAAAAAAATAATAGATACGAAAAGCTATTTATCCTTACTCACCTCTGGTTTAGCCATGTTCAACTCGCATCTCAAACAAGAACTTGCTTCTCTCCGAGAAGAAAATGCCTCATTACGGCAGATTCGAGATGCTCTCGAGGCTGAAATGATGACGCTAACGCTTGATAACAACGGCATCATCCAGACCGCCAATGAACAATTTCTTCAAGCGATGGGCTATTCAAAATCAGAAATGGTAGGCCAGCCCCTCGATAAATATATTCCTCCTTACGTTAAACAGCTGGAATGCTATAAGGGCTTACAAGCCGCCATTAAACAGGGCAAACACATTAGTGGTCTTTATCGACTTTCCAAAGCGGATGGCAACCTGGTGTGGCTGCGTGCTGTATGGCAGACGCTAAAAGACCAGAATGGTAGAGCTGCGGGAGTCATCTGCCTGGCGAGTGATGTCACTGAGTCTGTGGATGTGGCCACTGAGAATGCAGGCGTTATCAATGCGTTGCGTCGTTCCACCGCCGTGATTGAGTTCAACCCAGCCGGTGAGGTGCTCAACGCAAACGATAATTTTCTCCAAGGGATCGGCTATCGGCTCGAGCAAATAAAGGGCAAGCATCACCGCATGTTTTGCGAACCGGAAGAATACAACTCCGAAGCGTACCGCGAATTCTGGCGGCGACTTAACCGGGGCGAATATGCTTCTGGCCGCTTCAAGCGTATAGACAGCATGGGCCGCGTGTTATGGCTCGAGGCGAGCTACAATCCGGTCTTTAACACCCGTAATGAGCTCTACAAGATCGTGAAATTTGCCACAGTCATCACCGAACAGGTCAATCAGCAAATGGCCGTTGCCGAGGCCGCCGATATCGCCTATCGCACCTCGCTACACACTGACGACACAGCCAACAAGGGTGCCTCGGTTATGCAGGATACGGTGAGCGTGATGCGTCAGATTGCCGATGAGATCCAGGTGGCTTCCGATGGCATCGAGGCGCTGAGCAAGCAGTCATTGCTGATCAATACAATCGTACAGACTATCAGCGGCATTGCTCAGCAGACCAACCTGCTAGCCCTTAACGCAGCCATTGAGGCAGCACGTGCCGGTGAGGCGGGCCGGGGTTTTGCTGTGGTTGCAGATGAGGTTCGTCAGTTGGCGGGGCGGACTAGCCTTGCAACGAAGGAAATTGTCGATGTGGTGCAGCAGAACCAGTCACTGGCCGAAGCCGCGGTTGCCAGTATGGCGACCAGTAAAAGCCAGACCGAACATGGCCTTGGTTTGGCAAGCGAGGCTGGCTCGGTAATCCTAGAAATTCAGGATGGTGCCAAAAAGGTGGTAAGTGCGGTAGAGCAATTTGCCAATCAGCTGGAAAGCTGATTCATAAAACGCTGAAAATGACATCCGCTCCGTAAAGCTGAGCGGATGTCAACCAATAAGGACTATCAAGAGGCTTGTATTGATACGGCCGCTAAACCTGAGCTGAAAACTTTTCCACCAGTTTGGTCGTGCCCGCTACGATCAAGAAATCACCTTCATGTATCTGTGTGTCTGCTTTGGCATACACGAAGTCTGTCTTGGGCCGCTTGAGGCCGATCACGGTCACGCCGTAGCGTGTACGAATAGCCGATTCGGCTAGCGTTTTTCCATGGGCTTCCTGTGGCGCTCCGGTTTTGGCAATGGCGAAACCATCCTCAAACTCGATGAATTCGAACATCTTGCCTGTCACCAGATGAGCCACGCGCTCTCCCATGGCGGCCTCTGGATAGACAACATGATGAGCACCGATTCGCTCAAGAATCTGTCCATGCTTTGCACTCATGGCTTTGGCCCAGATGTCTTTCACACCCAGCTCCTGAAGCGCCAGGACGGTTAGAACACTGGCCTCAAGGTCGCTACCAATGCCAACAACAGCATGTATGAATTCATCAACGCCCAACTGGCGCAAGGCTTCGATATTGGTGCTGTCGGTTTGAGCGACATGGGTCAGCCGGTCGGACCAGTTCTGGACGAGGCTTGCATCCTCATCCAGCCCTAGTACTTCATGCCCCATGTCGATTAGCGATTCGGCAACAGAGGCACCAAAGCGGCCCAGACCGATAACGACCACGCTGTCACTTCGGGTCGACGAGAACAGTTTATCCAACAATGGGGCGTTCCTCAGGATAGCGATAAGGTTTGTTTCGGCTACGCAAGGCCAGGGCAGTTGCCACGGTAATCGTCCCGACGCGGCCTACGAACATCAGGACGATGATAACGACCTGCCCTATTGGAGGAAGATCAGCCGTGATTCCCGTGGAAAGACCTACCGTGGCAAAGGCAGAAATTGTTTCGAACGCGATTTTTTCAAGAGGAAACGAGGTCACACTGATCAGAATGAGTGTTGCACTCGCGACCATAGCCGTTCCCAAAAGAACAACAACCAGTGCTTGGCGTTGCGTTTCCGAAGCGATCCGTCGGTTAAAGACTGCGGTATCCGTGTTACCCCGGATCTCTGCCCAAACCACAAAGAACAGTAAAAAGAAGGTAGTAACCTTTATACCTCCAGCGGTACCCGCGCTACCGCCCCCGATAAACATCAGGATGTAATGGATAGCCAAGGTCTCTGTGGTGAATTGCCCGACGTCTAAACTATTAAACCCAGCTGTACGCGCGGCAGCAGAATGGAAAAAGGCGGCCAACAGCTTGGCCCCTGTGTCGAGTGGACCAAGTGTGCCGGCGTTATTCCATTCATATCCCAGCATGGCTACTGTACCGATGATCAACAGGAGCGCCGAGCCCAGCAAGGTAATGCGCGTATGAACAGACCATGGCCGGTTTTTCCGGCGTATGTGCCTGAGCTCATACAGTACGGGAGAGCCGATGCCGCCTATGATCAATGCAGCAGTGATGGGAAGAATCACGATAGGGTCTGCGACGAACCCCATCAGATTATCTGAGTAAGTAGAAAACCCGGCGTTGTTGAACGCCGAAATCGCGTGGAAAATACCATTCCATGCGGCACTTCCCCACGCCTCCTGATAAGCAAAATGCAGATGGAAAGCGAGCAGTGCAGCTATCGTCAACTCGACTGTGAGCGTAACGGCCAACACCAATCGCAGCACCTCAACGACATCACCCAACCCAAGCAGGCGGGTTTCACTCTGGGCCAATAATCGGCTGCTCAGTTGCAAGCGTCGATTAACCAGAAGACCCAACAAGGTTGCACCACTCATGATGCCGATTCCGCCAATCTGGAACAGAACAAGAATGATGACCTGACCGAAGCCGCTCCAATATGTAGCAGTGTCTACGGTGACAAGACCGGTCACACAGGTTGCCGAAACCGCAGTAAACAAGGCCGTCAGAAAGGGAGCGCTCGCTTCACCGGCTCGCGCCACTGGCAACATGAGTAATGACGTGCCTATCAGTATGGTAATCAGGAAGGCCAACGGCACCAGCCGGGCGGGATGTTTTATGGTATTTCGCAGCAAGGGCCTGTTCTCGAGTCATTGTTTTGTATGCATTTACATTATGGCAAGACGCAACGATATGCGCGTCTATGAGACCACAGTGAGAAAACGGCGTCCTCAAAAACTCTTATGATTGGCAACCTAATAAATAGCCTGACTATTGTTGGCATCCTTCCAAAGCCGTTCCTATACTCAAGCTGCTTTACGCACCGGTTGGGTGCCATGTTGACTCATTTGAGTGTTGGTTAGGGAAGACCAGAATTCTTGCCTGCCCGTTCTGATGCGCTTTTACATGGCTCCCAGCCATTTGCTGATAGATACCCGCAGGCCAGACGCCTATGCAGTTGTGGGTGAGCCGTCATCAGTTGATAACGATTTCAGCGGTCTCATGACTTTGATATAGGGAGATTTTTCAATGCCTGCGCTCAAACCCCTCGCCCTTGCCGTACTGGCTACCCTCACCCTGCACGCTCATGCAGAAAACAACACGGTAGATCTTAATCAGGACGGCGAAAACAACACCTCCACGATCGAACAGAGCGGTACGTCCAATAACTTTACGCAAACGCAGACAGGGCAAAACGGTTACGGATTCATTGAGCAGTCCGGTACTGAAAACAGCGGCACGGTTTACCAAGAGGGCGTTGGCAACAGGACGCAATTTATCCAGGAAGGCGGAAGCCTCAACGTTGGGCAGATTTACCAGTCGGGCAATGAGAATACGGCTTATATCACTCAAAGTGACTACGAACATCGCGGTATGGGGTTTCGTGGCAAGGCCGATCAAGATACCGCAATCATTGAGCAAAACGGCACGGCAAACAACGCTGGCATCAACCAGACCCTATCGTCTTACAGCAATGCCTCCATACGCCAGAATGGCGACAATAACGATGCTAACAGTGAACACTACAGCTCCAACTACGGAACTCAAACGACAGTTCAGGAAGGCAGCGGTAACAGAAGTGACATCTTCCAGTCCTTCAGCGAGTACCCAATCGCCTCGGTTTATCAGTACGGTGATAACAACGATGCGCGGGTTTCTCAGCTGATCGATAACAGCGTCGCGCTTGCTACCCAGGAAGGAAATGGAAATAGCATCAGGCTGACGCAGAACAGCATCTTTGGGGAACCCTCTGCAAATAATGCTACTGCACGTGTCGATCAGTCCGGCGACCTCAATAAAGTCGATATCACGCAGGGCGGGACCTACAACGAAGTCAATGTATCGCAAACAGGTAACAGCAACGTTGTAGGCGTGGCAGGAGAGACGTCCTACGACGTGGCCCAGACAGGTAACCGCAACTTCCTGTCATCGGTTCAGGACGGAACGGGTAACGAGCTGTACTTCAACCAGAACGGCGATGACAACGAACTGTATGTATCACAGTCGGGTGATGCCAACACGATTACGGCTACGCAAACCGGCGTAGGCTATTCGGCCATTCTCTCTCAGAATGGCTCAGCCAACAGCATGAACGTAACCCAATCTTCTCAGGGCGATATAGCGACCATTAGCCAGAGCGGTACGGGTAACACTGCGACACTGACACAGCGTTAACCGCTGACGCTGGCCAGGTTCAGGCGCCTTGCGAAAGGCCTCTGAACCGGGCTCTTATCCTTAAATACAGGTTCCCACAGGGTCTACCGGCGGCGTATTGTCATCCTCCGCAGGCATCTCGTCCGGGTGAGTCTCGTCTGGAACACCGTCATCGAAATGACGATGAGGATCGTTGTCCATCAGCTGTACTCCGGGTCAGTCGGATTCTTTTGAGGAAGACGCTCATCGGGGGCATGCTCACGCTGATCATCACCGATTGGCTCATCCTGTGGTGAAGGGGTTGGATCGATTTCCGGGTCGTCCGGTGCCTTTTGGAATTCAACCATCAGTCTTCTCCTGTGCAGTGGGTGCCCTTTTTGTTGGGCAAGTCTATGGCCACTTTGTTCAGGCTGGCTGAGCGCTTAGGGTTATTGCAGCAGGGATTGAAGATAAGGATCCGCACTTTACTGGACTATTACACGTCTCCTGCCCCAGCGAGCCGACGTCTGACCCCTAGCGACTTGGCAAAGCTTTTCTATGCTTTGGAATATACCGTTCAGGCAACAAGGAGCCTTCATGAATATCGACACCCTGTTCAATGAGATTCACAACCTGCCCAGCGTGCCCAAGGTCGCCCAGGATCTCATCCAGCAATTCGATAACCCTTCCTCCAGCCTGGACAGTGTTGCGCGTAATGTAGAGCGGGATCCCGTCATTGCCGCCAAGGTATTACGCCTCGCCAATTCGGCCCGGTTCAAGGGTGCTCGTGATTCGACCAGCATCGAAGATGCCACCATGCGCCTGGGCTTCAATACGCTTCGTACGTTGGTTCTGGCGTCCGCCATGACAAGCGCGTTCAAGGTTGACTCAGGCTATAACCTGAAAGCGTTCTGGACTCACAGTTTTCGGGTAGCCAGTATCTGTCGACTCCTGGCAAAGCAGCTGGGCAAAGACCCGGACACAGCCTTTACCTGTGGCATGATGCATAACATTGGTGAGCTGCTGATTCAGGCGGGTGCGCCTGACTATGCAGCCAAGCTGAACAAGCAACCTAAAAAGGACGCTACGGGACGAGCAGCGGATGAGACCGTGCAATTGGGCTTTGGCTATCCAGAAGTAGGGGCAGAGCTGGCAAAGCGTTGGCAATTACCCAAGGTCATTCAACAAGCGATCGCTTATCAAGGTCGTCCCACCCAGGCACCTGCCGACGCGGACGATTACCCACGCATTGTGGCGCAAGCGGTAGCGATCAGCGATGTCTACGAAGCCCATGGTGCCACGCCTGAGGCACAGCAACATCTGAGCGGGCCCCTGTTCAACGGACTAGATACAGACAAGCTATTTGCTGCCTTACCCGACGTGCTTGAAGCCGACAAGGCGTTTGCCGAACTGATCGGCTGAACCCTGCCCGGCAGCCATGTGCTGCCGGGTATCACCTCAGCTTAACGGTCAGGTCGCCGGAACGACAAGATCGCCGCCGGGCCGGCGAAAGCCCAGCATGTTGCCATAACGCATGACCCCCCAGGTTTCCACGACCGGACCGGAGCGCAGCATCATGCGGACTTTGACTTCACTCTGGTAACTGGGAATGACGGTACAGGCCTTGGCCTGCTCGCCAGGAATATGGAAGGTGTTCTGTGGATCCAGAGCGGCCTGCGGGCAACGGTCAAAGCCGAAGACCGGCACTTCTGCACCATTCACCACGATCTTGAAGCCGGGGCCCATCGTGATCACAGGAGGCAGATCAGCCCATGCAAGACCACTTGTTACACCAAGGGCCACGGTTGCCGCCAACATACGGATTGCCTTCATAGACTGGCTCTCCTCTACCTATAAAGCACTACCACTTAAGACTAGAACCGCTAATCACGGAGGGGTTCCCCTAAGTCTTGTAGAGCAGGCCCAACGGTCCCGACGATACGACGCCCATGTTTCAACTGATCGTGTTACCGGTCGAAACCCAAACGCCGCCTTACGGATAAAGGCTATGCTCATCAACTAGACGCTGGATTGAGCTATAGGAGACACAGGAAAAAAGACTTTTTTCAGGAAATCTTGCATGCGTTTGATAGGCAAAGTGACGTGCAGGAAAACAAAGCGGAACGCTCTTTTTGAATAAACGAAAGGCTGAATCGGCTATGTCCATGTCTATCTGAACGCCTGGTTCAGTACCAGGAGAAAGATCGCTCAGGATCGCAGTACAGTCATTGGATAATCAGCGCTGCAATGCGTTCTATCCGACCCAAAGGTTGAGCTGTAAGACTAGCGCATTAACCAAACCGGCTGAGCTTGTGCTTTTCATGAGCTAACTATGCGCTTTATGGCTTACGCCAGCGTTCTAGCTCGTTGCTAATAGCATTTCCGCAACGCCAGCTATGGGCTCTCACATCCATACCTGGCGGGGTCAGGAGGGGCTTGCAACCATGCGTACCCCTCCTGAAGGCTGATTACGTCCGAAATCCTCCGATCAATCCATGTAGCTCCTCAGAAAGATGCTCCAGACGTGCGGCATCTGTACGAGCCGCTTGAGCCAACCGCTCTACCACCAGGGCGTCGTCATGAATGTGCGAAATATGTCGATTGATATCTTCGGCGACCTGATGCTGCTCTTCGGCAGCCGCAGATATTTGTATGTTCTGATCGCGGATATTGTCGACCGAGCAGCGGATCTGCTCAAAGCTAACCCTGGCTAATTGAATGCGCTCGACGCTGTTATGGGACATCGACAAGCTGTTTTGCATCTGTTTCGTGACTTCCTGGGTGCGTCGCGCCAGACCGCCCAAAAGCCCGTCAATCTCTCCGGTTGAATCAGACGTGCGCTTGGCTAATGCTCGAACCTCATCGGCCACTACGGCAAAGCCTCTGCCCTGCTCGCCTGCTCGAGCCGCCTCGATGGCAGCGTTTAGGGCCAGCAGGTTTGTCTGATCGGCAATCGAGCGGATTGTGTCGAGGATGGCATTAATGTTCTTGCTGTCCTGCTCAAGAACAAGCATCGCCTGGGTAGCCTGCGCGAGGTTGTCACTTAGTTGCGAAACACTTCCTGTAGCCTCGTCGATTTGTAGTTGACCATTATGTACCTCGCGAAAACCGGTATCTGCCGATACCGCGGCTTGACTACAAGAGCGCGCCACTTCGTTGGCTGTAGCAACCATCTCATTAAATGCAGTAGAAACAAGCTCTACGGCTTCGCGTTGCCGGCCTGCAGCATCGTTAATTTGATGCGCGACGCGTGCACTGTCGTGGGAGGCTTGCTGCAACCCTGTCGATGCACTGCTGACGCGCTGCACAAGCTGACGGATTGTGTCCAGGAACTGGTTGAACCAACGCGCAAGCAGGGCTGTTTCGTCCTTGCCACGAACGGTCAAACTCCGGCTTAAATCACCCTCACCCTGTGCAATGCCCTCCAGCCCATCGGCTACGCTGCGGATTGGCTTTGCGATTAAACCGGCGAAGCTGGCGCCCACCAGAGCAAAGATAATAACCAAAACCGTAGCGATCAAAGCGATCTGCCAAGTAAGGCTTGACGTCCTAGCCATCACTTCGTCGCGCTGAATCAACCCGATGAAGCGCCAGCCCAGGTCTGGCGAAGACCAGACATTTGCCATGTACTGCACACCATCAAGTTCAACTTGCTGCAGTCCGCTCGTAGCGCTCGCCAAGCGAGCGTATTCATTACCTAAGTCCTTTAGCGACTTGAAGTTATGTTCTGCATGGCTGGGGTCGACCAGTACGTTACCATTGTCTTCGATCAGCATAAGGTAGCCGCTATGACCCAACTTGATCTGCTTAACCAGGTCGGTCAGCTGCTTGAGCGACACATCCAGCCCAAGCACGCCAACTGGCCTGCCCTGAGCATCGTCTATGGTGCGTACGGTTCCCATTAGCACCACATCGTCAGGTGCCCAGTAATACGCTGATGTCCGTACCGTTTTGCCCGGATTATCCATAGCGGTCTTATACCAGGGTCGTACCCGTGGATCGTAATTGCTGAGCTTAGGATCGTCCGGCCATAGTGCATAGCCGCCATCAGCCTGCCCTACTGACAAATAGGCCGTAGCGGGATGCGTAGTGGCAAATCGAGTAAAAAGATCAAGCATTACCGCGTTGCTGCTGGGTGTTGGCAGTTGATCAGCATTGGGCTGCATATAACGTTTGAGTGGCTCTGTATTTGTCACAGCGGGCAGCTTAGCGAGATACTCAACGTTCTGGCTGATGCCGGCAAAAAATTGTTGCATAGCATTGTCGATCTGACGAATTTCACGACTACTGCTGTCAATAAAGTCGTCCTGAGCCTGGCTGCGCAGGTTCATAGCCACAACGACCACTATCAGAAGCACAGGTGTACAGGCAATGGCCGCAAATGCGCAGGTAAGTTTTTGTTTGATATTCATAACGGCCTTGCTCCAGCGAAAGCAATAGGTGGTATTTGCCAATCAAGGTGGGGCAAAGGAGTAATGAAAGAATCGATTGGTATGAAAGTTATCTGCTGGAAGCTTGATAGCTGTAGGCCTAACAACGTTTTTAAACGTGTGCAAATGCAACCTTGAGGTCAATGAGAAAACCAAGCTATCTCGAGGACAGTATCGATAATTAGAAAGATAGCTCTGCAATATTTTTAGTAGTACCCCACTAGTTCAGCCAAATCGTTTTAGTCTGTACATTTAAATATTTGGCGCCAAGGTTACCGCAGAGCGCTAATTACGCAGCGCAAATAGCATCTAACCATGACGGATTGAAATTGAAGCCTGAAAACCGTGTCTATCAACATGCATCTCTTTGAGGACGACCGTATGGATGGGCACGAAAAGTATGAAGCACTGACGGGCAAGTCGTGGACGGCAGCTGTGACAGAGTGGAATCAACTTGAGCAACGGGTACAAGAAGCAGCCACTCAATATCTCGAATGCGCAGCACCTCATCAATCGGAAGAACGGAAACAGCTCGAAACGGCCTTGAGATCACGACACAGCGAAGCGGACGCGTACTGGAAAAAGATGTGGGAAGATCTTGATCGCTGTTAGCAAAAAGCCCGGTCATATAACCGGGCTTCTATTCGAGTATTCGACTACAAGGGACGATTTACATCGTCATCATCCAAAGTATCGTCTGGCATAGCGGGATCAACCACATCGCCACCAATACCTGTATCGTCTGGTTTAAGCGGATCAGGGCTTTGCGCTGTTAGTGGAGCGTGCTCATACGTAGCCATGGTGCATCTCCTTTCTTATAAGGCCAAAGCGGCCTTATAACTTGGAGTCGTCAAACCAAGAAGTGTTCGCACCACCGTTTCCGCTCGTCTAATTAGCTGAACAATAAAAGCTCGGCATAAAACCGAGCGTTCATCTACGCAGATCAGTCCAGCAGGCTATAGGTAATCGTCGCTAAACATAAAAAGGTCAGAATCCCAATTCCCAGCGCTATAGGCATACACATCATGCCAAAGGACAGGTATTCCAGCAGCCAACCCATAATGCCAAATAAAAGAAAAAGAACAGCTGCACCTACCGCTAATGCGGTTCCTTGTCTTACCAAGAAACCACCGCCTGACCTGACCATAATGATGCCTCTGCAGGAGCAGCGATTGCTGCTGCGCAGAAATATCATGTTGTGACAGGATTCACATCAAATACTGTATTAACAATCCGACCGTTAATCTGATACCTCAAGCCTTGCATTGGCAGGACTTGAGGTAACCCTCTATCAGATGCCACCTTCTTCATCGGCCTCGTCAGGTGCCTGGTCAGGGTCCAGTGGTGCCATCTCGTCATCGTTCGCACCTACTTCATCACCCGGACCTAATGGATCAGAGCCCTGCATCCGCCATGTGTCGATTGGTTGAGTATTCATATACACCTCGAGTGAGGTCCTAAATGACCCTATCGTTGGACAGCACCTGTAGGGCTTCATTGAATCCGTGAAACGCTTTGAATCAAACGGTCTTTATGAATACCCAAGGCTTGGCGGCCTTAATGCTCTGGTTCCGCTACTGGTTGATCCAAAGTATCTAACGATGCAAAGACCTCTCGGGCTGCGAACAGTCCGTTCAATGCCGCTGGGAAGCCTGCATAGACCGCCATCTGCATGATGGTTTCAATGACTTCTTCACGCGAAACACCTACATTCAGCGCGCCCTGGATATGTACTCTGAGTTGAGGCGCTGCATTCCCCATAGCCGTGAGCGCCGCCACCACTGCAATTTCTCGACTTTTAAGGTCAAGACCGGGACGAGAGTAGATGTCTCCAAACGGAAACTCGATTAGATAGCGTGCAAAGTCCGGAGCGATGTCAGCAAGACTGGCGACGACGCGCTCGCCTATCTCACCATCGATTTCCTTTAATTTCTCAAGTCCGCGTTCATAGCGCGTTGCAGTGTTCATCAGGCGTCTCTCCATGGTAGCTAAGGGTTATGTCAGGAATGCTCCAGCGCCTGGTAGTGCTCGACCTTGGCTTGCAGGGCATCGGCAGACTTTTTCATGGCCTCGATCTGGGCAAGTACCTCCGCCAGGTGATCCTCCAGCAAGCGACGGCGCTCAGATACGGTTGAGTCTCCAACAGCACGCAACTTTGCGAAGGTCAGCATTTTTCCGATAGGCATCTGGGTGGTACGCAGCCTTAGAAGAAAACTGATCCAGGCCATGTCTGATGCTGCGTAACGCCGTTGGCCGCCAGGGGCTCGGCTAACAGGCGCAATCAACCCGATACGCTCGTAGTAGCGCAACGTGTGAGCCGTCAGACCAGTACGCTTGGCAACTTCATCTATCGTTAAATTCGAGTCCATGGGGAGGATCCTAGAGGTTAGAGTGCGCTCTAAGTCAAACACTTTTTTCCGCCCGCCGACACCTCTTCATGTTGTGCCGCAATCGTCTGGAGACCGCTTGCTACAGACGCGGCTGCCCTATTTCTCGAAGAACTTGCGGGGCCATTCACTTGAGCTGATCACGGGAGCTGTCGTAGGAGGCGCTGCCGGCCATGTTGCCGGACATCACGACAGTGCAGGTGCGGCGGCAGGATGCGCGGTTGGCCATCACGAGGCCAATAAGAAGGACAAAGCCAAAGATACCCAATCGGAACAAGAGATCCGGTGCCGCGCAGTCAGGCTCCTCTCAGGCGGCACCGGCTGATAAATAAACAAGGTCGCCATAAGAGCACTGCCGGTACAGTAACCGACAGGCAGCTGATTGTCTTTTAAAGGTAACGTCTTTGATACCCGCCTGTTGAGCCTGAACGTCTGTCTTTGACAAACGTTCAGATGACTCAAACACTAGCCGGATCGGCTGATAATGATAACCAAGCGTAGCTCAGCAAAACGAGTCAATCGATTACACGTGCGGTTTACACCAACCTGAACCGACCTACCAGCTTTTGCTGGTGCTCAGCCAGACGCGCCAGCTCTAGACTGGTTGCGGCAGTCTGCTCGGCACCTGCGCTGACTTGGATAGCCACATCGTTGATCTCCACGATGTTGCGGTTGATGTCCTCCGCTACGGCGCTTTGCTCTTCCGCAGCCGCAGCAATCTGCAGGTTTCTATCGTTAATACTGGCTACGCCCTCGGCAATCCTGGTGAGCATATCACCGGCCCGCTCGATGTTGGAGGCGCCCGCGCGAGCCTTGCCTACAGTCTCCTGCATCGATTGAGTAGCACGATCAGAGCCTGTCTGCAGGTTTGCAATCATCTGCTGAATATTGCCAGTAGACTCTTGTGTCTTTTGGGCCAGCATACGTACCTCGGAAGCCACTACCGCAAAGCCCCGACCGTGGTCGCCGGCCCGTGCCGCTTCGATGGCCGCATTGAGCGCCAGTAAATTGGTCTGGTCCGCAATGCCGCGGATCACATCAAGCACCGTGGAAATGGAGTCGCTTTCTCGCTTCAGGTCGCTGATGATGGCTGCGGTCTGATCGGCCTGCGCAGACAGTTCTCGTATGACACTGATCGTGCTTTCCACTTCACGTCGCCCCTGGCTTGTGCTCTGGTTGACCTCTTGTGACATGCTGGCGGCATCGCTGGTGCTCTGAGCCACCTCCCGCACGGTCGCGCTCATCTGGTTGATCGCAGTGACAACAAGCTCAGTACCCTGGCGCTGGCGCTCAATGCTCTTGCTGGTCTGAAGTGTGACCGCTGAAGACTCTTCCGCGGCCGTCGCAACTTGCGTGGTGGCGTTACCAATCTCTTGAATCACCTGACCCAACTCGTCAGCCATACGATTGAGGTTATGGGTAATCTCGCCAAATTCGTCCTTGCCCTTGTAATCGGATCGCGCAGTAAGATCGCGTTGCGAAAGTGCCAGCAGCGCATTGTTCACCGCTTTTACGGCAACGCTGATGTTGCGAATGATCAGGTAGGACAGCACCGAGACGACCAACAGCGCAAGCACTGCGACACCCAGCGTTGTCCACAGAACGGCTGACGCATGATGCTGCGCCTTGGCTGCCAGGGCGCCCACCTGCTGTCCCAACTCTTCCTCTACTTCACCCATCAGATCGATTCGGCTCGTCGAGGTTTTGAACCATCCTTCGGCCGACACACCCAGTGACTGACCGATCGGCGTCTCGAATGCCAGACGCTGCAGACGTGCGACCTCAAGCGCGCTGGGCTGCTGCATCTTTTCATCAAGCTTGCGCACAAGCGCCTCAGACGCGTTACGTCTGAAGGCCTCGGAGTAGGCGGAAAACTCACCCAGGTTACGGCTGAAAGCTGATAGCAAATCAGAATCGAACCGATCCTGGTTGAACACGACACCTAGCATGGCCCGCTCACGACCTGCCCGCTCCTTCATCTCGATGAATTCATTAAGCGAGGATAACGCTCGGGCAAGCGATGGCTCATTCACATTGTGCTCCAGTGAATGAGTGAATCCAATCAGCGTTTGAATGATTTTGGTAAACCGCGAGCCTGATTCACGGTTGGTGATGCCCAACGTATCGATCTGGTCACGGGTGGCTTTCAAACCATCCAATCCAGCCATGGCGTCGCGAATCTCTCTGGCACTTCCAGAAAGCGCGCGCAAGGCCGCCATAGCTTCATCCGTCTGCTGACGCATGCGAGGCAGCATATCCCGCATTGCATTTCCCTTGCTGCCCAGATAAACACCGCTTGCGCCGCGCTCACGCTGCGGCACAGTAATTAACTGACTTACCTTCTGGGCAACCGTGCTTGCTTCCACCGTTCGATTCATCTCCTGCAAGGTCTGGTAGCTATCAACCACCTTTGCCGTCGCGAGCCATAGGAAGCCGAGAAGTGGGCATATGAGAATCAGCAGAAGCTTGAAACCCAACGGGATGTTTCGGAGCACGATGTTCACCTCAGAGTCTGCTTCGATATCAATGGTACGAAGCTCAGTCGATTACCTACCGTCGTGCTTTTATGGCTGCACGTTAAGCAGGATGAGCGCAGCCAAAGGCTGCCCTTGCAAGGCATCACATTTTCTATCGGACCGATAGAAAAAATCTTTAGAAAGGATATGTGTCCAACCCCTATAACTTTCGGCTTCTGTATCGGTAGTTAGCTTGCCCGTCTGGCTCGTGCGCCATGGTCCTGCAAGAGCTTGTATTGATGATCGGGTAAAACGATATGCTCCGCATGGCCGCCGACGAGATAACTGACCTGTTTCCCTGGAGTAAACCGCCGACGATGTCGAAAGCCAGGAAAGTACTGTTGCTGCTCATGATTGTGGGCGCTGCCCTGGGTTATCTCGGGCTTCGTGCCGCTTCAACTCCGCGCGAGGCTCAAGCGGGAAATACTGATGCCGCTCAGCGGCAGCAGCAACTGATTCATGCCCTGGTCTCAAACAAGAAAAGCCCTATCAAGGAAGCCCGCTGGGTTACACCGTCCCTGCTCCAGGTAAGTGTTGTCGATGATCATACCTTGCAGTTCCGGCTGGCCGAATCCGTTTGCCTGAGTGCCAAACAGTACGGTACGCCCGCAAAGCTTGTCAGAGTGGTGGATGCAACAAAAATGAGGCAAGGTGGAGAGCTGGTAGAGCTTGGGCAGGCCGCTTGTCAGTAGATAACCTCGTAAAGGTCGTATAGACGAGAAAGCCAACTCTCAAGCGTGCCCCGATCATCACAATCGGGACACGGCGAATCTGGAATGCTGAGCCGTTTAATGTAGCCATTAATCGGCCTGGTGCCTTCCGGTTGATGTGAGAGATGCCACCTTAATTAGCGGTTGATCAGCCCGTGTTTACGGAGCTTGCGGTACAACGTATTGCGACTGATACCGAGCCGCTCAGCCACATGCCCCCGATGCCAGTGCTCAGCCTGCAAGGCTGCAACCAGGGCATCACGCTCCGCTGTCCCCAAAGGGTTACATGCATTTTCTGCAGGTGTCTCCAGCGGCAGCACGGCTGCCACATCCCTGAGCCCGATCCAGCATCCTTCGCTCAAGGCTACAAGCGTTCTCAACAGGTTTCTCAGCTGACGAATATTGCCGGGCCATGGCTGCGCCAGTAGCGCCTGCCTGGCTGCCGATTCCACTCGAATTTCTTTGCCACGAGCCTCTTCTCGGAGCAGATGATCGATCAGCTCAGCCTTGTCGCTTCGTTCTCGCAAAGGCGTCAGGGTGACTTGCAGGCCAGTCAGGCGGTAATAGAGATCTTCCCGAAACTGACCCGCCGCCACCAGCGCCTTGAGGTCTCGATGGCTGGCACTGATCAGGCGAATATCAAGCGGCTGTGGTACGGTACTTCCCAACGGAACGACATGACGCTCCTCTAGAACACGCAGCAGCCGGGTTTGAAGGGCAAGCGGCATATCGCCAATTTCATCAAGGAACAGGACGCCGCCATTGGCATGCTGGAGCTTGCCTGCCATGCCCTCTTTACGTGCACCGGTAAATGTTCCGCCGCAATAACCAAACAGCTCGCTCTCGATCAGCGCCTCGGGAATGGCCGCACAGTTGAGTGCGATAAATGGCTTGCCTGCACGTGAACTGGCACGGTGCAGCGCAGTAGCGAAAGCCTCCTTGCCAGTCCCGGTCTCCCCATAGAGAAGAACCGGCACATCATGCTCCAACACCTTGAGCGCCCGATCGAACGCCGCATGTAGTGCATGATCGGCGAGACATAGCCCCTCGATCTTTGCGCGGCGAACCGGCGGAGGCGTTACAACCGTACGCAGCTGTATGCCCCGTACCTGAGCATGAAGCAGCACGCCGCCCAAAGTGCATATCGACCAATAGGTACTGGGTTGTGGCTGCGCATAGGCCAGGAGTTCATCGAGTCTGATGTCAAGCACGCCCTCCAGCGACTGACCCAGTAACGCCTCACGGCGGGAGGCCAGTAGGTTCAGGGCCGGCTCGTTAACTGCGGTAATCCGGCCCCCTCCATCGAATGCCAGGAGCCCCTCGCTAAGCAGACCGAGAAACTCGGGCTGGGTATGGAAGCGCAGCAGGTAGTCCTGCTTACAATGCTGCAGGAAAAAGCCATTTTCGATCAGTTTTGCCGAAAGTGTCGTGAGCGCCATCGTATGAAACTGGCTCTGCCGCGATTGCTGCTCGCGAACCGTAGAAACATTGAGTACCGCCTGGAGATTTCCGGCCGGATCAAAGACGGGCATCGCCGAGCAAGTCAAACCCGTATGGCGACTGCGAAAGTGTTCCTCCCGAAAAATCGTGATGGGTTGGCGCTCAACCAGACAGGTACCCACCCCGTTGGTCCCCTCGATATCTTCGTTCCATACCGCACCAAGCCACAGGCCAGCACGCTCGAGCAGAACTTGCTCTGCCTCATGGAAGACGCTTTCAATCACCACGCCCTGGGCATCGGTCAACAAGATCGTGTGTCCTGCCCCGCCCAGCTGCTGGTAAAGGGTGTTCATCTGCCCACGGGCCAAGCCAAGGAGGTTACACAGCGGCTCTCGGTGATCAACCAGGCGCGGCTGCTCTATGACGCAAGGTGCCTGGGGACTGGCAGGATCCAGCTGGTAGTGCTCAAGGCAGCGCTGCCAGGAGCGTACGACAACCGGGTCTGTAGAGCCTGAAGGCAAGCTGGGTGGTGCTTTTGAAAAAGGAGGTATTGAAGTATGAGGCCTTTGGGACATTCTTGTTGTTCTCCCTATGCAGGCGGCAAGGTGCAATGTCTAGTGTAGGTCATTCAAGCCTCCAAGGCTGGTAGGCCAGAAGCGGTACAAAATGTCACCCCCTTAGGCCATGATCGATACGCGGGCTGGCCTGGGATAGCTACAACCGTATCGGCAACACCACAGCAGGTAAGCGTTTTCCAAACCTGGCCCTATCCTTGCTCCACTCTCCTATGTATTCCCCTGCACAACAACAACGATCAGGAGAGTCCATTCATGCGTTACGCCTTTTTCTGCACCAGGAACGTTTGCGCCCTGCCATACGGTACGCCAAGGCCATCCATTATCGATTCAAGGGAGCAGCACGCTACGCCCGCCGAACAATCCCTCCTACGCCAGCGTGCCTGGTACCGGGAAGCCCTGACCCTCTTGCCCGTTGCACGGCCTAACTAACCCCGTCACGACAGACCTGTTTGAGCCGACGCGGACTTGCCGACCCGGGGCGGGCTGCGCACAACAACAATTAGTCCGGGAGGAGACACCTATGAATATTCATGTTGATCCTACAGCCGCATCTCAAGCGCAATCCCCGACAGCCCAGCTCTCCAATTGGGTAGAGCGCTTCGGCAACCGCCTTGCTGCACGAGACATCGATGGCACACTTGAGCTGTTTGCCGATGACTGCCACTGGCGTGATCTGGTGCTGTTCAGCTGGAACCTGATTACGCTGGAGGGCAAAAACGCGATTCGTGAAATGCTTGAGGAGCGCCTCGAACAGACCCAACCTGATCACTGGACACTGGAGGGCGAGGCGACTCTAACCGACGGTGTACTCGAAGGCTGGATCCGTCTGGAAACAGACGTTGCCCGTGGTAAAGGTTATGTGCGACTCAAAGACGGGCTGTGCTGGACACTCCTCACCACCATGCGTGAACTCAAAGGGTTCGAGGAGCCTTCCGGGCGGCGTCGCCCCATGGGTGCAACGCATGGACATGGTCATACCGACAAGCGCAACTGGCTGGAAAAACGCCGTGACGAGGAGGCGGCACTGGGTATCACCGAACAACCCTATTGCCTGATCATCGGAGGTGGGCAAGGCGGTCTGGGGCTTGCCGCACGGCTCAAGCGCCTTGGCGTTCCTACCTTGATCGTTGACAAGGCTGAACGACCGGGTGATCAATGGCGTGGTCGCTACAAGTCGCTTTGCCTGCATGATCCCGTCTGGTACGACCACATGCCCTACCTGCCTTTTCCTGATCACTGGCCCGTCTTTACGCCCAAAGATCAGATCGGCGACTGGCTGGAGATGTATTCCAAAGTCATGGAGCTCAATTACTGGGCAAAGACCGAATGCGTCAAAGCCTCTTATGACGAGACTGCGCGGCAATGGACCGTAGAGGTGGTACGTGACGGCAAACCGATTACGCTTAAACCTACCCAGCTGATTCTCGCAACCGGTATGTCGGGTGTACCCAATGTTCCCGTTTACCCCGGCGCTGAGACGTTTGCCGGGCAGCAGTATCATTCTAGCCAACACCCAGGAGGCGATGCCTGGCGTGGCAAACGGGCAGTCGTTATCGGAGCCAACAACTCGGCCCACGACATTTGCGCCGATCTTGTGGAAAACGGTGCGGACGTCACCATGGTGCAGCGCTCCAGCACCCATATCGTACGCTCCGATTCGTTGATGGAAATCGTCTTCGGCCCCCTCTACTCCGAAGATGCTCTTGAGCAGGGAATTACGGCAGACAAGGCCGACATGCTGTTCGCTTCCCTGCCCTACCGTGTGCTGCCTGAATTTCATCGCAAGGCCTTCGACCGTGTTAAGGAACGAGACAGGGACTTCTATGAGCGGTTAAGCGCAGCCGGTTTCATGTTGGACTTCGGGGACGATGAGTCCGGCCTCTTCCTCAAATATGTTCGCCGCGGCTCAGGCTATTACATTGATGTTGGGGCGTCGGAGCTCATCGCCAATGGCACTATCAAGCTCAAGAGCGGGAAAGGACTGGGCGTCGATCATATCGAGCCAGACGCCGTAGTCCTGACCGATGGTAGCCGATTACCGGCTGATCTTATCGTCTATGCCACCGGCTACGGCTCGATGAATGGATGGGCCGCCAAGCTGATCTCACAGGAAGTGGCTGACAAAGTAGGCCGATGCTGGGGGCTTGGGTCAGGTACCACCAAGGACCCAGGCCCATACGAGGGAGAGCTGCGTAATATGTGGAAGCCTACCCAGCAAGACAACCTCTGGTTCCATGGGGGCAATCTCCATCAGTCCCGACATTATTCTCTGTATTTGGCTCTCCAACTCAAGGCACGCTTCGAGGGGCTGAATACCTCGGTCTACAAACTTGCGCCAAGCTACCACAAGGGCTGATCGGCTTGCGCCAATCGTTCAACATTGCGGTCTTGCATGCCTTCTCCAGGCGATGTGCAAGACCGTCTCACGATACGCCGGATATCCGTAAGGCGCTTGAAAATCCAGATCAATGCAGGTGTCCCTGTCATGCTCTTGACTAGCAGCTTGTCCGGACTGGTCGGTACCACTTATATAGGGGTAGATGATTAGGCCGCAGGGCATAACGCCGCTACAGGCGGGCGTCAAGTAAGACAGGCAGCAAGACGGGCCTTTCCCTGGCCCGCCTTGCTGTTTTGCTATGAGTCGCAGCTCAGTCCTTGATTCGATTCATCGCTATTCGCTTACGCCAGTTGTGTATCGAGGTTGGCACCATCCCCCTTGTAATCTTCATGCTCGACGTCGTCGAAACCGGGCGACGGCAAATGCCCTCCGTCTGCAAAGAACTCATATTCCTCTTCACGGTACTCGAAGATACTGAGATCTTCCGGTGCGTCACGCTGGCCGTAGTTATACATGTACTCATCCAGAAACTCGAAGCGCTGTTTGCCATCGGCGGTGAGCAGGTTCTGATCATTCAGATCGTTGATCAGGCTTTGCAAATCTTCGCGATGAGCATCCATGCGGTTGTTGTGCTTGATGTCCTCGACGATCAGGAAGGGCGTCAGCGCCACCGTCAATGCTGCGCCAACCCATAGCAGCGGCCCCGCCAGGGCACGAACGGCGTTGGCTCCCATGACCGCGGCCATTTGTGCGCCGCCACCGGCAAAGTTGAAGGCGCCCGCAGCAACAGTAATAGCACCCTGCGCCACAGCGACCTTGTCGTTGCTGTTAAGACCTGACTTGATCTTCAAGCCACCCAGCACAATGTCAGCGACCCCGGTGAAGGTATTAGCGCCTGCATCCATGACCCGCAGGAATGCCGAAACGCCACGGCTGGTAGGGGTGCTGCCCTTGAGCCCCGGATTTTTGGCAAAGCCGTCACGGAAGCCTTCGTTCAGCGTTGTCCATTGCTCCGGCGTCAGATCCATTTTTGCTGCCAGCTTTTGCTGATCGGGAACAGGGGCCGCATCAATCGCTGCGTTGAAGCCTTCATAGATCTTTTTCAAATCACCTTCCACAAGGCTCAGGTTTCTGCCAGAACCTTCCGGTACATCCTTACCAAAGATCTGCGGCAAGGACTTGTCCAACCCCATCATCTGGTTGATCTTGGTCCCCCAGATGCTATCGACGATATTACTGCCCAGGTTCACGAAGTGCTGCCCTGCGCCCAAGACACTGACAAAGTCTTTTGCAATCGCCAGGCGCTCCTCTGGAGTATCCGCCAGCGTGCCGCCCTTGCCTGCAATCTGGTAGATCCCGGAAGCCAGGGAAATCAGACCACCTGCAGACCCCAACGCACCGTTGCTGTTGAGCTCGGTAATGGTCTTGAGCATGCTGCCATGGGCGCCCTCACCCAAGGTCTTGTAGACGTCTTTGCTCATAACCTTGTTGATGTCATCCGCCGTCACGACCCCGTTCTTGCTAAAGGTCGCCCCCAATTCCTTGAGTGCTTCGCCAAATGCTTTTGCAGTCTGCTTGTTACCCAGGAACTCCTGTACGAAGCGCTCGGTTTCCACAGTGCGCCGCGAGATGTCGATACCGCCTTTTTTCAGTGCGGTCAGGAGCGTCTTGATGGTGTCCTGGGTAGCTAGAACTGTGTTTTCGTCGTTGATTCCCGAGGGATCGGCCAGCAGCTTGTCGAGATCAATTGTCGTGGCGTCGATCATCATGTGCTGGGAAAACTGCGCAGCCTTGTCCGGGTCGAAGGCCGCCAGCGAAGCATAGGTCTTGCCGATGTCAGCCTCCGCCAGTTCATCCTTGCCATTCTTCTTGAGTTCGGCAATATAACGCGAGTACTCCTCGGAGAAGGCCATGGTCTCGAGTTTTTCGCGCACCGCGTCCTTGTTCGGCAGTGCGTCCAGGGCCTTACTTTGTTGAGCCTGGAAATCCTTCTGTACGCTTTCCGAGCCGAAGAGCTTGCCGACCTGTTCGTCCACCTTGGCCTTATCAATGATGGAAGACAGGTCTTTACCGCTCACCTTGGCTGTACCCTGCCCCATCGACATGTCCAGCACGACCATGTCCAACCCGTTCTCGCTGGCGCTCTGAGCACGCAAGGCGTTATAGAGCTTGGCGCGGTCATCGTCCTTGGCAATGCTGCCGTTGTCGATTCCCTTTTTCCAATCGGCGAGCAGGTTCTGCCACGTCAGTTCGCTCACGGTAAGTTTGCGGTTCTTGTCCGCTGGATCAGTTGTGGTGGTTTCCAGGTTGGCGACATCCGTTTCGGTATCCGGTGGCAGGCCTGCACTTTCGCGTGCAAAATCGATTTTCCCCTCTTCGGTAAGCTCTGGCCCCTTGAGATTGGAGAAACCGTACTTGCCAAAATCCTGAAGTCGGCCGGCTTCAGTGCCATTTTCTGCTTCGCCGTCCTTGGTGATGCCATTGATCTTGCCATCGCCAATATCACTACCAGAAAGAACCTTGCCTTCACCGTCGTAGCGCTCGATGTGTTCGAGCACCTGTGAAGCCCGGTAGGCTGCATCGGCATCTTTTTCAAAATCGCCGACTCGCTCCTTGAGCATATCCTTGATGCCACTCTGGTTTCCCAGGTTCTTGAGTAGCGGATCGCTGTCGATAATATCCTGGGCCGAGCGCTTATCGTTCGGAGGCAGCTCCCATACGATGCCCAGCTTCTCAGCCTGCTCACGGGCCTGCTTGTCACCCGCTACCGCTGCAGGGTCCTTGAGCTCACCTTTCAGGCTAGAAAAGCCGTACTTACCAAAATCCTGCAGCCGACCGGCTTCAGTGCCGTGCTTCGCCTCACCACTCTTGGTAAAGCCGTTGATACTGCCATTGCCCACGTCTTTTCCGGCAATCTTCTCACCAGAGGCGTCCAACGTTTCTACATGCTCCAACACTTGTGCAGCCCGGTAAGCCGCATCGGCGTCCTTTTCAAAATCACCTACCTGCTCCTTGAGCATATCTTTCACGTTGCTCTGGTTGCCCAGGTTCTTGAGCAAGGGATTGGAATCAATAATGTCTTGCGCGGAGCGATCATCACCTTCCGGCCGCTCCCAGCGGATACCCAGCGCTTCTGCCTGCTCGCGAGCCTTATCGTTATTACCAGCTAAAGAGACCTGATGGAGCTCGCCCTTCAAAAAAGAGAACCCATACTTGCCAAAGTCTTGTAGGCGGCCAGCTTCAGTACCGTGCTTTGCATCGCCCCCTTTGGTGAATCCATCGATTCGATCATTATCGACATTGCTGTCACCGATGATGCGATTGCCGTTTTCATCGATCTTCACTACGTGCTCAAGCACCTGGACAGCCCGGTATGCGGCGTCAGCGTCCTTCTCGAAATCGCCCACCCGCTCCTTGAGTTTGTCCTTCACCCCGCTCTGGTTGCCCAGATGTTTGAGTAGCGGACTGTCGTCGATGATTTCCTGCGCCGAACGCGTATCGTCCTTAGGGCGTTCCCAACGGATGCCGACCTCCTTGGCATCTTCCACTGCCTGATTCCAGGCTTTGTCTGACTCCGAGCCTGCCGGCGAGTTGGCATCGTTATTACTTACAGCCTTGACGGTCATTGCCTATTCCTTCTTGTGGTGGACCAGACAAGTCAGTGACTACATGAGCTTACGTAAACAGGCCGCAAAACTCCCTACTGGTTAGACTGGGCATGGATGAGGTATGGCTATAGGGTTCGGCCTCTCACCAGGATGCTATCGTCAATACATAACGAAGCACCCCGAGCCAGATGCCGACTCCGACAAACCTTGCCTATCAGAAACCTTCACGATGAAAATACAATGACACTGCTGATTGCCAAGCACAGGCAATACCGCAGATAACGGCTAAGTTCCGTCGCTTAGAGAAGATTTTTAGAAGCAGGCCTGCAGGCTGAGCGCCGCAGACAGAGATGTAACAAGCAAATGATGGCCGGGTACTAACAGGCTTATCCTGCGTAACATCTGGATGGAGCCATAAAGAAGGTTCAGTGCGATACCAGCAAGCGGCGCAGTCAGTGCCACGCCGGGTGGGTTATAGCCGCTATCAACCCAATACCACGTGCGGTAAAAACCGGCTGGAGTCCTTGGTAATAAGGCTGTCATCTTCTCTGATGCCGATACCCGAAGCTACATCGGCAATCACCCAGGAGCCGATCAGGGTGTAACTGTCACCAAAGCGTGGGAGCGGTGAAAAAGCCTGGAGTATGTACGGCGCGTCCGTATAAGGACCATCCTCCCTGACAACCTGATCCTCATCGGTGCGGATTTCAATGTTGGCACCCTCCCGCGAAAAGAAGGGTTTGCGCACCCAACCTTTGGGAACCGGCTTTGCTGGATCAGCATCGACCATACACGGCAGCAGATTGGGGTGTCCCTCGTTGAATCGCCACAACAGCGGCAGAATACCCTTGTTGCTGATCAAAGACTTCCAGGCGGGCTCCACGAACTGCGTATCACATCGTGGTACAGCTTTGCCAAACTCTTCGCTGAAGATATGCTCCCAGGCATGGAGCTTGAAGAGCCGCTCGATCCAACGTCCTTCAAGGTCCACGAATCGCCCCTCAGCCGTCAGCCCGATATCCTCCACATTGATATGCCGCGCATCGATTCCGGCGTGTGCCGCCATTCGACGCAAGAAATCTGTCGTACCGCGGTCCTCGACCGAGCCCGACATGGCCGAAAAATAGAAAGCCCCACCGACAGGAAATGCAGCAAAGGCACGTACCAGGTCTTCGGCGATGGTATTGAACTGATTTGCCTCAGGCGGCAACACGCCACGGGCGATCTGATCTTCAAGCCATAACAGCTGCACGGATCCTGCTTCAAGCAACGAGGTAGGTGTATCCATGTTGGCTTCCAGCAGTTTGGCCGGCCCGCTTCCGTCGTAGGCAATATCGAATCGCCCATACAAATGCGGGTGGCCTTCCTTCCATGAGCTGCGGACCAGATCAAAAAAGGCCGGGGGAATGGCGAGACCTTCGAGCAGCTCTTCGCTGTCGACAACCCGGTCGACGACATCCAGGCACATCTCATGCAGTTCCCGGGTCGGCTGCTCCAGATCGCGGGTGATCTGAGCCTCGGTGAACTGGTAGTAACCCCGTTCATCCCAGTAGCGCTCGCCATCGATCGTGTGAAAATTGAAGCCTTCACGCTCCAGGGTCTCGCGCCAATCCGGGCGCTCTTCGATGCTGATCTTTTTCATGCTCGAATGTCCTTAGCTACTGCTGTACCCACCGCTGCTCTTGCCACCCCAGCCGCTACGGGCGCTGGCCTGACTGCCAAAGCCTCCGCGAGAGATGGTGGAAGATACGGCTGATCCGGATGTTCCCGAATTTCGACTCAGGCTTCTGCCCAGAGTAGATGAGGTATAGCTGTTGGTAGGACTGGTCCTGGCCTGCGTCGAACGGCTGAATGTTTTACCCTGCTCAATCTGGCGCGAAAGCGTCGAGTTGTAATAGTTGCCGCGGTTGTCCCGCGCCTGGTAAATCGGCTGCGAGTAGTAGTGGTTGTTACCCGAGCCACTAAGCATGTTGCCGATCAGGAGTCCCATGAGCAGGCCGTTAAGGTGACTGCCCCCACCACCTCCGCCGCCGCTTTGATTGTTCGCCTGCTCGACAGCCTGCTTGGGCAGGTCTCCGGACATGGCCAGTTCAAAGCCCCCCAGCTTGGGCATGTACTTGCCATCGGATGTCGCCTGGCAATAACCGGGTACGAAGTCGGCATCGCATGACGCCTGATCGTCGTAGGTCGGCGCGATGCGCTTGTGATCAGCCATCGCCTGCATGTAGGCATCCGAACAGATATCGACCGGAACCTTGGCCTCAACGCACTGCTGCACGGAGCTGAAGTTCTGGCTGGCGCTGTAGGTGGCGGTATTCTGTGACTTGCCACAGGCGACCAGCGCCAGCGGCAGGGTACTGGCCAATACCAGCTTGACGGAACTGCGTTTTCTCATCGGTTATTCCTCCTGGCTCAGACCGACGGCGTCATGCAGGCGGAATTGATAAAACCGATACTGATTGCGACAGAGGCTGAATACACTGCCGCAGCCGTTTCACCTCGCCCGATACGAGCAGAAAGGTCCTTCACCACCAGGCTGGTGCCAAGGAAGGTCAACAGCTGAACGACCGCGGCGATGACGACCCAAACCACGAAGTCCAGAACGCTTACGCTATAAGCAATGATGTTGCTCGCCGGCAGGGCAAAGCCGATCAGCGAGCCACCCAAAGCAATGGCAGCCGCGGTATTGCCCTCGCGAATGAGCGCAAATTCCTTGTGTGGTGTGAGACGGGTATAAACCAGCTGGAACAAGGCGAACAGGATAGCCGCAACAACAATATAGATGATGAAGCCCATTACCGCGCCAGCGTTCAGGGATAGACGAAGTGCTTCAAGCATGTAGATTTCCTTATCAGAGGACCTGAAGGTCTGTAGGTTGTAGCGTTACGCCAACGGCCGTCGACAGCGAGATGACACCCTCATCATCTTCCTCGACCGACAGGAGCAGAAACTCCCGACGATTCACCAGGCCGATTTCACGTGCGTAGAGCATGCAATTATGCCGGATTCGATAAGACTGCTCTGGACTTTTGACGTACTCAAGGAGCGGCGTCAGCTCCGTCTGGCCGTCTTCCGTCCCCCATTGGCGTTCATACTCCTCGCCGTCGAGCTCATAGAGTGGCATACCCAGCTTTGCGCCCGGCCCCGAAAGGCTTAGCAATTCGGCCTTGCTGTTGATCGTGGTGACGCTGTGATAGCCAAAAAGAATGATGTCCTGGATGTCATCATTGCTAGGGCCGTTCATGACTATCTGGAGGAAATAGTCCTCATCGTCCAGATAGAAACGCAGCAGTCGCATGGACTGGCCAAGGTCGATATTACCCACCGCCCAGACCTTTTCATCCCCTGGCAGGGTAACGTGCGAGTGCCCGTCGAGCAGCAGCTTCAGGGATTTGTCCAGGCATATCATCCGCTCCCGGGTCAGCCCCAGCGGGCTGGCGTTGGTGATAGGTGCAGAACCTGCCCTTTCCTTAGGGAGCGGCGCCTCCATGCCTAGCGCCCTCTTGATCCAACTCATAAAGCACCTCCTGTTTCTTTATTGTAGAGATTATCTGGCATTAGCCAGTAATGTCTTCGAATGCATGATCCACCCGACCACTATGCCTGCAACGGCACCGGCGATGTGGGACTCGAACGAAATACCCGGCACGGGTAGAAAACCAAAGACCAGCCCGCCATAACCCAGCAAGGCGGCTGCAGCAATCAACAGACTTAAAAGGCTCCGCTGAAACCATGCGCGGGCCAGGACATAGGACCACAGACCGAAGATCAGCCCACTGGCTCCTACATGAATACTAGGCCGACCCAGCAGCCAGACCAGCAGTCCGCCCAACATGGCAATCAGCACGAGCACCCGAACATAGCGCTCGAGGCCTTCGTTGGAAATAAGCCAGCTGAGCACTACAAAGGGCGCAAGGTTACTGAGCAGATGCCGGATGGAGCCGTGTAGAAAAGGGGCAAACAGGAGCCCCTGCAAGCCGCTGGTTGTACGAGGGATGATTCCGTGGTGTACCAGGCTGTTCGCCGTCAAGGTGTTCACCAGTTGAACCAGCACCATGATCCCGGCCAACATGAGGATAACCGGCAGGCATTTTCCTGTACGCATCGACATCTCTCATGACACAGAAGGGCAGCCGGAAGGATTCGGCTGCCCTTCTGTAACGCTTATTGTGCAGAGCCCGAGGACTGCTTGGCCTTCAGGCGAGCCAGGACATCAGCACCGCCGCCCGACTTGGAGCCAATCCCGGCTTCTTGTAGACGGCGCTCCAGATCACCGCCGTTGGAAGCGCTGGCGAGCTCTTCAGCTGCCTGCAGGCGAGCATCCTGCTCGTCCTGACGGGCCTTGATCCGGGCCAGCGAATCTACAGCCGTTTCCAGGGAACCATTAGCACCACCTGTAGCGGCAGCTGTTGCCACTCGTGCCTTCTGAACGGTTTCCCGCGCCTTGGCCATCTCGACTTGCTGCTTGAGCCCCTTGATCTGCGCTTCGGCCTTGATGACCTGAGCATGCAGGGCTTCTGTCTGCTTGCCGAACTGATCCGCCAGCACCTGCTCCTGATCACGCTGGGCCTCGATCTCGGCTACCTTGTTTGCACACTCAGTCGCCAGACCTTCCTCGCCTTTCTCCAGCGCAGCCATCGCCTTGCCTTCCCAGTTCTGAATGTCCCCCTTGAAGGCATCCAGACGTTGCAGCGAGAGCTTGTGCTTGGCCTTGATATCGACCAGGCCGTTACGAGCCCGCAGCAAGGCGGCTTCGGCATCACGGATTTCCTGGTCAAGAATACGGATTGCCTGCTGATCGACAATTGCTTCGCCCACTTCAGAGGCGCCACCGCGAAGCGCGGTTACTACTTTTTTCCAAATGCTCATCTGTGTACTCCAATGCGAATAAAGGGTCAGGCCTTGATATGGTCTTCGAATGCTTCAGCGGCGCGAATCACGTTTTCCGCCAAGGTGTAGATCTCCTGGACGATAACCGTCAGGGAAGAAGCCGCACTCAAGGCGCCAAACATGCAATAAATCTCTGTACCGTCTACCGATTCGATACCTACCGAGGACAGGGGAAACATGTCCCGGCTACGCAGCAGCAGGCTGTTGAACTCAACGGTATCCTTGACTTTGCCCGCCTCGAACAGCGTGGCATCGACTAACACCTGATCACCGGAGACCGCCAGGTAAATCGGCAGGTCGCCATACTCTGTCATGGTAAGTTTGATGCTGGGCACCGCACCTTCAGCAACGGTCAGAACAATCTCGCCCTTCTCAACCACCTCCAGCTCGGCCAGGGCCTTGTGCAGCGAGCTGATACTCCAGTTGGTGTTCTCGGTCATAAAGTCCTCCAGTTTGACTTTCTCGCCCAAAAAGGGCTGCCGTAGCGCTTTCTCGATACCCCGAAGGGCGTTAACGTTTTCAGGAAGAATCCAGAACTCACGCTTTACCAGACCTGCCTCACGTAATCGCGTCCGCATCTCGCGGACATAATCAGCGGTGGTTTTACCCTTGCCGGAGCCTGCCTTGGCCGTAGCATCATCCAGTGGTTTCTTGCGAGGCATCTGACCTCCCAGACTCATTACATGTAAGAAAATCTACTCCTGAATCCAGGGCAGTGCAATACTTACATGTAAGTATTTTTGACCATTACATGTAATATTATTTTGCCTGAACCTTTTCAGGCCTAGAACAGTGGAAATCTCAGTAAACGCCTTTACCGCCATTACGGCGATAGAACAGGCAACCGCTCCATACATTCACGGTGATTGTTCTGAGTCGGTTCTCAAGGGTATCGCGACACGTTAGGCACGCGAACTCCACGCTTCAGGAGCACTCAATTATCTCGTACCCATCATGAGGACTCGCCATGAGAAAGATAACTGCTTTTCTAACAGCCTCACTACTGACTGCCAGTGTAGCCTGGGCTGATCAGCCGGGTGCTGACTGGATCAGCAAAGATCAGGCGGAGGCTGCGCTCAAGGCTGCCGGCTATACAGAGATCACCAAGATCGAAGCGGACGATGGGCATTGGGAAGGAGAAGGCACCAAGCAGGACGGCATGAAGTATGAATTTCATGTAGACCCGCACAGTGGCAAGATCACTAAAGACGAAATGGACCATTAACGCCTACTCGTGTGCCTACCTACGCCGGTAGGCACACACTTCACACCGTGCTTCTGTGACGTGTACGCCTCTGCCCTTTCTTCCGAACTTGAACAGTGGTTTAACCGCTAGGCTGCCTGTACCCCACAAATAGGCAGATATGCTTATGATAGGTGTCCCTTTTCAGGAAGACGGCCATGACGCAAAAGACATTATTATTGACGGGCGCGAGCCGTGGCATCGGCCATGCCACGGTCAAGCACTTCAATGCAGCGGGCTGGCGCGTATTTACCGCTTCACGCCAGAATTGGGCGGCAGACTGCCCCTGGTCCGAAGGATTGATGAACCATATCCATCTCGACCTCGAAGACATCGATAGCGTTGAGCAGAACTTGGCGCTGATTCACGACAAACTGGGTGGTCGTCTTGACGCGCTAGTAAATAATGCTGGCATCTCACCCAAAAGCGAGACCGGCTCACGGCTGGGTGTGTTAGAAATGGGCTACGCCGATTGGATCAAGGTATTCAACGTCAACTTATTTTCTACCGCCCTGCTGGCAAAAGGGTTGTTCAACGAGCTCAAGGTCGCTAAAGGCTGCGTCATCAACGTTACCTCCATTGCTGGGTCGCGAGTTCATCCATTCGCCGGCGTAGCCTATGCAACGTCCAAAGCGGCCCTTTCGGCGCTGACCCGGGAAATGGCCTACGACTTCGGCCCGCACGGCATCAGGGTAAATGCCATTGCTCCAGGTGAAATCGATACCTCGATTCTTTCACCCGGAACGGAAGAAATCGTTCAACGCGATATTCCACTTCACCGCCTGGGTAAGCCCGAGGAAGTGGCCTCCTTGATCTACTTTTTATGTACAGGAGGCGCGTCGTACATCAATGGCTCTGAAATCCATGTCAACGGCGGCCAGCATGTATGACGCACAGAAAGGCTGGATAAAAGTTGCTACGGCTTTTCTCTGAATCAACCAAGTCGGCTCAACCGAGTGGATCGTTTACCCGAGCGCTCCTTTGGAATGCCTGAAGGGAACGGAGCTGTTGGCCGTCCTCGTTAAAGTTGGCCGGGTCTAACCATCCCGTAAATGCGTTACGCAGTACCGGCCATTCAGTGTCAATGATCGAAAACCAGGCCGTATCCCGGCTCCGCCCCTTGTAGACCAGAGCCTGCCGGAATACCCCTTCAAACTGAAACCCCAAGCGAAGCGCAGCCTGGCGCGAGGGCTCGTTCAGGCTATCGCATTTCCACTCGTAACGCCGATAGCCCAGGTCCTCGAAGGCATGATACATAAGCAGATAATGTGCTTCGGTTGAAAGTATCGAGCGCTTCATGAGTGTAGAGAAAGCAACATGCCCAACCTCCATAACGCCATTGGCAGGATCTATCCGCATCAGGGACAACGTCCCAACCGCGCGACCGCTTCGTAGATCGACCACCACGAAGTGCATCGGGTCCTCACTCGCAGCAGCCTGCTCGGCAAACCGATGATAGTCCGCTTCATGAATGAAAGGGCCGGACAGCATATAGGTCCAGTCTCGGCCGTCTTCTGCCTGACCATACGCCTCGTACAGGTCGGATGCGTGGATCTCAGCATTGAGTGGCTCAAGGCGACAATAGCGACCCTCCTTTACCGTACGAGACGGCCGTGAACGCTCTGTCCACTCTGCCAGAGGCTGCCCTATGGGTTGTTGGTACGCGTTCCGTATTCCTTCCCGATTCATCATCTACCTGACCAACAGTTGAATGAGCTATAACGGTATTCAGGATATGGCTCTGCCAAAAGAGCCACATTTGAGCTTTTTTATAGAGCCAGACACTTAGCTGATGAATACGATACGTGAAACCCTGTTGCTGTTTGGCACACCACTCTCTCGAGCCCCATCAGCGGCGTCGTTGCAGGCACAGCTCTATGAACGACTCCAATCAGCTATTTTGAAGGGACAGTTGGCGGCAGACACTCGGCTGCCCGGCTCACGTGAATTGGCCAGTGCGTTATCAATTTCACGCAACACGGTTATTGCCGTATATGAGCAACTTTCCACCGAAGGGTATGTTCATGCGAGCCCTACCGGTACCCGAGTCGCGAGGTTGTCCGAGAGGCCTGTATCCGCTGCAGATGATATGCCATGTACGGCCGGACTGGCCCGACGCATTGAGCAGATAGGGAATGGCTCAGCGCTCGCCGAATCCAGCGGTGCACTCCGGCCTGGTATCCCGGCGCTTTCCTACTTTCCGCTCTCTACCTGGCGACGGGTGTTGGATCAGGAGATCAGCCATGCGGGCTCTTCGAGTCTGGGCTATGGAGATCCGTTGGGTGAGCCACGTTTGCGCGCCTCGCTAGCACGTTATCTCTCGCTTTCACGCGGGGTTAACTGCACGGCAGAGCAGATCATCATTACCGAAGGAACCCAGGAAGCCCTGGCGCTATCTGTTCGCCTGCTGACCAATCCAGGCGATACGGCCTGGATTGAAGATCCTGGCTACCGGGGTATAAAGACTGCAATGCGTGCAGGTGATCTACATATCGTTCCCAAACGGGTCGATACAGAAGGGTTGGCAGTAGCAGCCGCTGACTGGGTTACTGCTCCACCTCGCCTGATCTACACCACTCCCTCTCATCAATATCCCATGGGGTCAGTGCTTAGCGTAAGCCGGCGTCTGGCATTGATTGAGCACGCACGGGCGCATGGCGCCTGGATCATTGAAGATGATTATGACAGCGAGTTTCGCCATTTCGGTGAGCCTGTAAAAGCCATGCAAGGCCTCGTCCTGAATGCGCCGGTGGTGTATATCGGCAGCTTCAGCAAAACCATGTTTCCAGCGCTTCGCCTGGGTTTCATGGTACTGCCTCACTCACTGATGGTAGCGACCCGCGCCTCCCTGACAGAAATGCTGCGTGGAGGACATCGTCATGAGCAATTGGCGATGGCATCCTTTATCGAGAAGGGACATTTCAGCCGTCATCTAGGCCGTATGAGGCGTCTGTACCGTGAGCGCCAACAGATCTTGCGCACCGCGCTCCAGCAGTTCATCCCTATGCCCTATGAACTCATGGGTGGAAATGCGGGAATGCATCTGACGTTACGTCTACCCGCACATTGTTGTGATCAGAAGGTAGTTGAAGCGGCCAGTCGCTACAATATGGCTCCAGCGGCTCTGTCACGTTATACCTTGTCACCGCTGCGCGAGGACAACGGCTTGGTAATTGGATATGGCAATACGGCGACGGAACTGTTTGCTCCGCTGGCCAGCAGACTTGGGCAACTTCTTAAAAGCGCTTGATTACTGATGTTGCTGAAGGGTTCCAGTCACGGCCCAGGCTTAACGTTATCTCTTCCGTATCCATGCAGATCTACCGTACGAACTTGAAAGAGCCCCTTGCACCCTTAAAGACAACCTAAGGCTGGCTATAAATTGCCTCACTTCACTAGCATCCGGTCAGGCTAAGGCGTCAGCATGTAGCTATTGATCTAAACCACTACATTTCGTCTGTTCCGCCCCGCTTTTTTTGCAAAAAAATGAATTTTTTTACTGAATTTGTTCTTCTACGGCCCATGCGGCATGGACAAATCACTATCAGCATTGCACCCTTGGGTCGGAGCTTCTCTAACCGCCCTACCTGAAGGAAAAAGTGATGGCCAAGGCCTCTGATTTGATCGTACGTTGTCTGGAAAACGAAGGTGTGGAATACATCTTTGGTATTCCTGGGGAAGAAAACCTGGACCTGCTGGACTCGCTCTCCCGTTCCAGCCAGATCAAACTGATCCTGACACGTCACGAACAATCCGCCGGATTCATGGCGGCGACCTATGGTCGTCTGACCGGTAAGACCGGCGTGTGTCTGTCGACGTTAGGCCCAGGCGCCACAAACCTTGTGACTGCAGGCGCCTATGCCTACCTGGGCGGCATGCCAATGATGATGATCACCGGGCAGAAGCCGATCAAGAAGTCCAAGCAGGGCCGTTTCCAGATTATCGATGTCTGCGGCATGATGGACCCGATTACCAAGTACACCCACCAGCTGGCTTCTGCCGACAATATCCCTTCGCGTATCCGTGAAGCGATCCGTCTGGCTGAAGAAGAAAAGCCCGGTTCGGTTCACCTGGAACTTCCAGAAGACATCGCGGCTGAGCAGACTGAAAGCACCCCGATTCCACCCAGCCTGACCCGCCGACCCATCGCTGAATACAAGTCCATCCAGGCGGCCATATCCAAGCTGGAAGGCGCACGCAGCCCAGTCCTGGTCATCGGTGCGGGGGCCAATCGCAAGATGACGGCGCGCGTGCTGCGTCAGTTAATTGAAAAGACGGGTATTCCGTTCATTACCACCCAGATGGGTAAAGGGGTGGTGGATGAGCGTCATCCCCGTTTCCTGGGTAACGCGGCGCTGTCGGCCGGTGACTTCGTGCACCGTGCGCTGGAGTCGGCTGATCTGATCGTCAACATTGGCCACGACGTCATCGAAAAGCCACCGTTCTTCATGGTGCGTGGAGGTACGGAGGTCATCCACATCAACTTCCGCTCGGCCGAAGTCGATCCGGTGTATTTCCCTCAGGTAGAAGTGGTAGGCGATATCGCCAATGCCATCTGGCAAATCAAGGAAGCCATTGAAGTTCAACCAACCTGGGACTTCGACCGCCTGTTGACCATTCGTGAAGCCAACGAGGCTCATGTCTCCGAAGGCTCCACAGATGACCGCTTCCCGATGTACCCGCAGCGTATGGTTGCAGACCTGCGCAAGGTGCTGCCGTCGGATGGTATCGTGGCGCTGGATAACGGTATCTACAAGATCTGGTTTGCCCGTAACTACAAGGCCTACATGCCTAACACGGTGTTGCTGGACAACGCATTGGCTACCATGGGTGCTGGTCTTCCTTCTGCCATGGCGGCACGCCTGGTTCATCCACAGACGCCTATCGTTGCCGTATGCGGTGACGGCGGCTTCATGATGAATAGTCAAGAGCTGGAAACCGCTGTACGCCTGAAGATGAACCTTGTGGTCATCATTCTGCGTGATGACGGATACGGCATGATCCGCTGGAAGCAGGCACAGATGGGCTTTGAAGATTATGGTCTGGACTACGGTAACCCGGACTTTGTCCGTTATGCCGAAAGCTATGGCGCTCAGGGCCATCGGGTGGAAAGCGCTGCGGAATTCGCCTCATTGGTTGAGCGCTGCGTGAACACACCAGGCGTACATGTAATCGATTGCCCGGTCGATTACTCCGAAAACGACCGCATTCTGCACCAGGAAATCAAGGAGCGCAGCGCTCAGGTCTAAATAGCACTGTACCCGATGAAACCAAACGCCCCCGTACTAACGGGGGCGTTTGGTTTGAGAGTCTGGAAGGATGGGTATGGCCCCACCTTTTCACCCTATCGCGCCGGCGCCTTATGAATCAAAGCGATCCGGTTACTGCTGGTCGCTGCCCAATCTCAAACTGATCAAAAAATGATCAACTCTGTCCAGCCCTTGCCGTATATGGGCTAGCCGTAATTATCCACAAGCATATTCACTTTATAAGTGGAAAACCTATCAGGCTGAAACACTGAAAATCCGCAGCCCGGCCTGTTAGCTCACTCCCACATCGACGCCTTATTGATTCGGATCAACGTCCTGCACGGCAAAATGCTGAACTTCTGGTCACAAGCGGGTTACTAAATCGTAACCGAAGGACAATGTTATCGATCCCTCTAGAAAGGAGTGCTGATTTGAGCCAGTTAGAGAATGTCCCGAAGCGTAAACGCATTACGGCTACGTATGTCATAACGCTTGCGATCCTGGGAATCCTGTTTGCCATCGTGGTCAACAAGTTCATTCTGCCCAAGTCCGAGACCTTTGATGGCGATGCCGTCAAACCCAGACCTTCAGTCAGCGAATACATTACCCAGGCCCAGCCGGACGTCTGTAAAGATGAGGCAGCAGATGCGCCAAGTCCGAAATGCGTATCAGACCTTGCCCTTAAGGCCAAAGAGCAGGGCTATGACTTTAATGAAGTGGATACTTACCTGAAGCAGCGCTTCCCTAACGTTCAGCGTTAACGAAGCAGCCTGGAAGCGCCAGTCCTTCTCAGGAACGCTTCCCCAAAACACCAGAGCGCCTGCAGACATCCTGCAGGCGCTCTGGTTTTAAAACATGAAACAGGACGTAATTGATCAACGATTACCGACGGCACCCAGCCGGATCAGCCGGTTACTGCGGTCAAATGCTCATGCAGAATGACCGAGCCGATACCGATTAGCACTACCCCACCAATGATCTCGGCCCGCTTGCCAATGACAGCCCCCATCACGCGCCCCAACATGACGCCAATAGTCACCATGATCATGGTCGCTAAGCCGATAGCCAGCGCCGCGCCGATGATATTGACGTTGATGAAAGCAAGCCCCACGCCGACCGCCAGGGCATCGATACTGGTGGCTACCGCCGTAATGGCGAGCAACCAGAACGAGTGCTGAGTGGGCTTTTCCTCGACCTCTTCTGCTTCTCTCACGCCAGACCAGATCATGCGCAGACCCAGACCCAACAGGAGCGTAAAGGCAATCCAGTGATCCCACTCTTGTACAAACTGAGCAGCTGCAAGGCCGGCAGCCCAGCCAATGACGGGTGTGATGGCCTCAATGGTGCCAAAGATCGCACCGGTGCGTAGCGCTTCTCGCAGACAAGGCTTATGCAGGCTGGCACCTTTGCCCACCGCAGCGGCGAACGCATCCGTGGACATGGCTAAGGCAAGTAAGACGAGAGCAGCTGGATTCACGATTTCCGTACCGATCGGGCTAACGTCCAATGACATATCCACGCGCCCGATCCTGAACGCGGATATATCAATGGTCTCGCCAACCGGGTGGTCGTTTATGCCACGGCATGCATGCCGAGAATGTTGACATAAACACTTTCGAAGCATTCGAAAGCAGGCTACTCCCCAAAGAAGCCGCCACAATACACAAAGAAATTTATCAAGTCTATCAGATAGATAGAGCTAATCTTTTTAGCCATGGCTATGTTTTGCCGCCACTTTATAGGCTCGAAAGGGCCTCAGGCACCTTGAGCCTGTATAACCTCAGCGTATACCTCTCCCACTGACACAGGCGTCAACGTACCGCCAGCCGTGCGGCTCGGTGCCATATGCCTGACACACTTGCGCCGTATTGTGCTCAGCACCACTGGAGCAGATGCCATGGGCTTGCGACCGGTACACTCACTTCCTGGACGGAGAAGATAACAATGAAAAAAGTACGGCCTCTCTGGGTCGCGCTGGCGGCTGCGCTGTCCACCCATGCGCTAGCGTCTCCCAATAACACGCTGGTAGGCTGGGCTGTCATGCCACCTGATACGTTTTCCGATGGGCCTACTTCTGGCCAGTTCATCAGTCCAAATCCGTATGGCACCTTTGTGCCGCCTTATCAGGGCCGCCAGCCCGTACAGGGGCTTTCCGCGGTGTTGCCAGGCGCTGATGAAAACAGTTTTCTGTTCCTGACAGACAATGGCTTCGGCACTCAGGCCAACTCTGCCGATGCCCTGCTGCGTCTGTATAGCGCACGGGTTGATTTCAAGACCCGCCGCGGCGGTACCGGTACGGTTACCGCAAGCAATGCTCTGACCGGCATGCCTCTGGCTCGCTTTACCGAGCCGTCGCGAATCACGCTCAACGATGTCAACCGTAAACTGACCATGCCTATCCAGGCGGATTACGCTCACTACTACAACAAGAGCACCAATCCCGAAGTGGATCCCGCCATTCAGTTCTCTCGCCTGATCACGGGTGCTGATCTGGACGTCGAGTCCGTGCGCCGTGACAAGAACTGTGCATTGTGGTTTGGCGATGAGTTCGGACCTTATCTGGTCAAGACAGACGGCTCAGGAACCGTATTGCGGAGCGAAATCCCACTCCCAGGCGTTTACGCGCCGGAAAACAAGGACGTTGTGGCAGGAAAGGCCACGGCCAACCTGGGCGGCTCGGGTGGGTTTGAGGGTATGGCTATCAACCCCCGTGGTGACAAATTGTATGCCCTACTGGAAAAACCGGTGACAGGTGATCCGGCTAACCAGTTGCGTATCAACGAATTCGACATCGATCATGAGCGCTTCACGGGCGTTACCTATTTTTATCGTACCCAAGCTGCTGGCAATGCTATTGGGGACATGACAGCCATCGACGATAATCGCTTTCTGGTCATCGAGCGTAACGGCGGCACAGCCACCAATGGCGTCCCGTTCAAGCGGATCTACCTGATCGACACCCGTGCCGTGCCTAATGGCGGTGTGGTACGCAAGACCGAACTGGTCGATCTGATGCGCCTGGATGATCCAGACGACCTGAACGGCGATGGCTCAAATGTATTCACCTTCCCCTATGTCACCATCGAAGACGTGCTGCCGCTGGACGAGCGCACCCTGCTGGTGGTCAACGATAACAACTTTCCGGGCGGTGGTGGTCGCGAGCGGGCAGCAGACGCGACCGAGTTTCTTAAAATCCGTCTGGCCCAGCCTATTCCAGGCATGTGGCCGCCACACCTGTTACAACGCACCAGTAATGCACGGTGCGGTCTGCCTTTGAAAATGGCCAGAAACGGCCAGTAAACCAGAAGCGCTCCGAAGCATTCCTCGGAGCGCCTCTACCAGACTTACAGCTCCGTGTTTCCAGACGAGCCACGGGGCCGTTCACGGCAGCTGAAACTTGCTGCCGACTCGATATCGCCGGTGCCGTTGTACAGGGCAATACGCGGGTAAGGACACAGTGGGCGTGTCCGTGCAGGTGACCAGTCCGCCGGAACGTCAGCATTCACTCCGCCTGCATTACCTACGCCGCGTGCGGTGGCGATGACCTGCTCTGGCGCCTTGCCCTTTTCAACCCAATTGACCAGAGGCGTCAGCATGTCGAATTGATCGGTGGACGGTCCGCCTTGGCAATGTCCCATGCCCGGTACGGTATACAAGCGGGCAAAGCGCTCTGCTTGACCGCGATTGCTTTTCTGGAGTCCTTCATACCAAGCCACGGTATCGTCGACCGAAAAAATAGGATCGCTGACACCGTGATACACCATGACCTTGGCTCCCCGCTGCCTGAGTAACTCAAGATGGGTAGGATTCGAGGGTGTCATGAATCGCATGGCGGATTCGGTGTAGATCGCACTGGAACGTGTGATTCGTGCGAGCAGATCATCAATGGAGCTGTTGAGGGCCAGCGACTTGCCATCGAACGTCACCGGGCTTACCGGCGGTACGCCAAATACAATACCCACGGCCAATGAGTCACGGCTGATAGGCGACTCGAACTCCCAGGAGGCCACATCCTTGGTCGCAAGACCGCTGTCATAGGGGAAACTCGAATAGAATCGCTTGCCCACCCGCGTTGTAGCTCCCTTGAAAATAGGGTCTATGGCACGCTTCTGCGCAATGCTCAGGCACTGACCGTTGCGCTCACCCCGACAGGTGGGAACATCTCGCCACAGGCTGAACGTACGCTGGCAGCGCGGGTAATCCTGCACAAGCCCATCGGTAGCACCATCCAAGGCATCGCAACGTGCCAAAACGCGTTTTGCAACCAAGGCACGCTCCTGGGCAGTGAATGCAGTGGACAGGTCATTGGGATCCGTGGCGACTTTGGCATACTGCTGCGCCCCAAAGATACTGGCTACCGCTGCCAGGGGAAGCCGATAGCCCGGTGCGCCGGCCAGGAAGCCATCGTAGTCGTTCGCCAGCCGGTTCATGGCTACAAAGGTATGCCGACCGCCATTGGAGCATCCACCGAAGTAGGAGTGTTCAGGCCGCCTGCCATAGGCTATCTGTAATGCCTGCTTGGCCATCGGCGTCAATCTCAGGGCCGCCTGATAGCCATAGTCGAGACGGGCCTGCGGGTCGATGCCAAATGTCATGTTCTGTTGCGCCGTATGACCGGCATCGGAGCTCAGAACGGCAAAGCCTTTATCGAGGGCATTGGTGACCGGCCCTCCGCCCAGCCCGCCTGTAGCGGTAACTACACTGCCATCCAGCCCGCCATTGGCCTGATAGAAGAACCGTCCGTTCCAGGCCAGGGGCAAGCGCATCTCAAAGCCAACGGCATAATGGGCGCCATCGATACCAGTTCGAGGATTCATGCGCCCCTGAATCAAACAGTGGGCCGCAATATCATGCCCGCCGACCTTGAGCTCACCGGCATCAATCCGCGTGGCTGTGTCAATCAGAGTGTTATCAAGCCTGGCAAGCTTGCTTGCCAGCGAGGTGCAACTACCTTGCAACGAGAGGGTGGAGTCAGCGCTGGCGAGGGGAATAACAAAAGCTAAAGCACTCACGCAGCCGGCAACGGCCAGCGCCTTGTGGGTAATGGTTCGCTTCATGGTGCGTCCTTCTTGTGTTTATTGTCGGAGCAGTCAAAGAGCAATCACAGAGGCGACACCGGATGACAGCAGCGGTTACCTCTGCCTAATAGTTAATATAATTAACTATTAGGCGCAAGCGAATCCGCGTAGACAAATGCATTCAGCCATTGACGATCAACCTGATCACCCGCAGAACATCTTCACGGGTCGTCGGCTCTTGCTCAACGGAGCGATGGATGGTCAGCCCTTCGATCAGAGCATCTAGCGTTCTGGCAGTGCGTGCATCGAAATGCTGCGCCAGTGCCCGCTGACTGCGAAACATCCAGTCCTGCATGATCGACTTCATTGCGGGGTTGCGACTCGCGTAGGCGTAGAGTTCGTAGGAAAGCGTCATCACGCGGCCATTGTCTTCCTGCCAGAAATCGCCACAGATCACATCCGCCACGGCGTCGAGGGCTTGCTCGGGTGTCTTGGCTGCGCCCAGGAGAGCATCGAAGCGGGCAGAAATGGACCAGGCAAAACGGGTGAACGCTTCCTTGAGCAAGTGCTCGATGCCGTCAAAGTGGTAGGTCATGGAGCCCAGTGGCACATCAGCCACGGCTGCAATGCGGCGGTGGGTAGCGCCTGACACGCCATCACGCGCGATGACCTCCAGAGTGGCATCAATGATGCGACTCCTTCGCTCAGGATCCAGACGTCGTTCAGAGGGCATGCCGTGTCAGTCTCCGAAAACAATGCAACGTAACCGTATAGGTCGGGTGGACGGATGGAACGAACAGGCTATCATGTGTACGAACGTACACATAAGCCCTGATTTTGTTTTATCTAGGATGGAGTAAATCCGTGACTCCCGCGATTCGGCGCAGACGTACCGCTCTGTTTGTACTGTTTTTGATCCCCGGACTCCTGTTGGCGTCATGGGTAACCCGGACACCCGATATCCGGGACTTGCTGAGTGCCTCGACCAGTGAGATGGGCATGATCCTGTTCGGCCTGTCATTGGGCGCCATGCTCGGCGTGCTTGCCTCGGGCCGCCTGGTAAGCCGGGTGGGTACCCGACCTGTCATCGGTGGCGGGCTGGTATTGGTCTACTTCGGGTTTCTGGCCATTGCTGGAGCCTCCACTGCCTCGCTGGCCATGGGCGTGTTTGCCGGGCTTTTTCTGTTCGGCCTAGGCCTGGGCCTTTCGGACATTGCCATCAATATCGAGGGCGCCGAACTTGAAACCACCACACGCAAACCGCTTCTGCCCGCGCTTCATGGCTGTTTCAGCCTTGGCACATTGGCAGGCTCGCTGATCAGCCTGGGACTGACTCATCTTTCGCTGCCGGTCTTCTGGCACCTTATTCTCATGGGCGCGGCGACCCTGCTTCCCTGCGTCTGGGCGTGCCTCGCCATCCCCCCGGGTACCGGACAGACACATACCGCAAGCAAGGCAGAGCAGCCGCCGGCCATGCCTTTCAGACCCTGGAAAGACAAGACGCTGATCATGATTGGTCTGATTGTACTGGCGCTTGCCCTGGCGGAAGGCTCCGCCACTGACTGGCTGCCGCTGTTGATGGTCGATGGACACGGTTTCGATCCGGCGTCCAGCGCACTCGTGTATGCCGGCTTTACCACGGCCATGACGATAGGGCGCTTTTCAGGAACCTATATCCTCCAGCGATTCAGCCGAGAGGCCGTCATACGGGCCAGTGCCCTGTCCGGTGCGTTGGGTATTGCCCTCGTGTCGTTCTCTGACAACCCCATCTTGGCGGCGGCCTCTGTACTCTTCTGGGGGCTTGGCGCATCGCTGGGTTTTCCGGTAGGGATCTCTGCTGCCGGCGACTCCGGCGAACAGTCGGCCAAGCGGGTAGCGGCCGTTGCAACTGTGGGCTATCTCGCCTTTCTGATTGGCCCGCCCTCGCTGGGCTTCATTGGACAAGCTTACGGGTTACGCATGGCCATGGTGGTCGTGCTGGTATTGGTGGCGGCCACGGTCCTGCTGGCACCTGCCGTACGGGAGAGTCGATTGCATCCGGAACGTCGAATCAAGGAAGCCTGCCATGAATGAACGCGAAAAAGCGGCTGCCGGCCTGCTCTATGACGCCAACAATGATGCCGAACTTATCCAGCAGCGCCTAGAGGCCAAGGTTCAGGTTCATGCTTATAACCATCTTGATCCTCGGGACCTTGAGGGCAAAAAGCGTATTTTGAAAACGCTGTTGGGCAAGACAGGGGAGCACGTCCTCATCGAAGCGCCCTTTCATTGCGATTACGGCTATAACATCGAGCTGGGAGAAAACTTCTATTCCAATGTCAATCTGGTAATTCTGGATTGCGCCAAGGTCAGCATTGGCCGCAACGTATTCATAGCGCCCAACGTAGGTCTCTACACGGCTGGCCATCCGCTGGATGCAGAACGACGAAATCAGGGTCTGGAATATGCGCATCCCATTACCATCGGCGACAACGTCTGGATTGGCGGCGGCGTTACGGTGTTGCCAGGTGTGACGATTGGCGAAGGCGCTGTCATCGGCGCAGGTAGCGTCGTAACGAAAGATATCCCGGCCCATGTGGTGGCGGTAGGTAATCCCTGCCGGGTGCTGAGAACAATAGACAACGCCGATCGTACCAGCCCTCCTTCACACTGACCCCTGGAGCCCAGATCATGTGGAATCACTGCAAATGGTTGAACGAGCCCAGCCGCTGGGCATTTGAGAATGATCACCTGCGCGTGATAACGGATGCGCGTACCGACTTCTGGCGCGAGACCTACTATGGCTTTATTCGAGACACCGGGCATTGGTTTCATGTCGCCGCGGGAGCTGACTTTACGGCAATGGTGAAGATAGAGGGTCGGTTCAGCGAACTCTATGATCAGGCAGGACTCATGATCCGTCTGAACAACACCACATGGTGTAAAGCGGGCGTAGAGGTCAGCGATGGCCAACGCCTCATCGGCAGCGTGTTGACGCTGGGCCACTCGGACTGGGCTGTAGGTGCACTGCCGGGCGAGCCTGATACCTTCTGGCTCAGGGCGACCCTCAAGGACAACGCCTTGAGAATTCAGTATTCGCTGGATGGGAAAGAGTGGCCATTGCTAAGGCTGGCCTATTTTCCAGGCTCCAGCGCCGTTGAAGTCGGACCGTTCTGCTGCACGCCCGAACGCGCTGGCCTGGAAATCGTATTCTCGGACTTTACCGTTGGGCCTGCACTGGACAAGCCGTTGCATGATTTGAGTTGAACGCCCTTATAAAAGGTCAGCCGTGCTTGGCTTCCACGAAGCGGCGAAAGACGTCCAACGTTTCGCTGCTGACATGGTGTTCGATACCTTCCGCGTCACGTCGGGCAACGCTTGGATCCACTCCCAGGGCCAGGAGGAAGGACTCGACAATGTGGTGCCGTTCACGGCTGGCTTGGGCGAGCGCTTCCCCTTCCGGCGTCAGGAAGATGCCCCGGTACGGCTTTTGGACGACATAGCCACAGGTGGCAAGACGCTTGAGCATTTTCGCGACCGTAGGCTGGGCGACGCCAATCCGGGTGGCGATATCAATCTGGCGCGCCTCGCCGTGGGCATGGATCAGGTCTGAAATCAGTTCGACGTAATCCTCAATGAGTTCCTGCCGATGCGCTTCACGCACCTGCTGAAAGCCTTCCATGTGTACGGAAGCCTCTACCAGGGGTTTCATCGATACCGCTTCTCCTCGAACTTTGCTCACCACACATTCTCCAGAATGAATCAAGCGCCCAATACACACTAGTAGGGCCGCCCTATTCTGACCGATCCCCTCTGCAACGCCAAAATGTTTAACCGTCAATCCTTGAAATAGATAAGTTTTATTGCCCGTGCTTGGAAACTTAGCCTAGGCTAAGTTTCATATGTATTACGTTGTACAATCCTTGCGAGCGTTCATTACATGAAAGAGTCGGCCACTTATGCAGCACTTTCCTGGGGTGACAGGGAAGAACCGCGTCCCAGCCTGGGAGGAATGAACGCCAGCGTGCCTGTTCCTGCAACCGGGCACTGGCTGCGTCGTCTCATGGCTTTTATCGGCCCTGGCTACATGGTAGCCGTGGGCTATATGGATCCGGGCAACTGGGCAACCGACCTCGCGGGCGGCTCCAAGTTTGGCTATATGCTGCTGTCAGTAATCCTGCTGTCCAACCTCATGGCTATTCTGCTCCAGTCGCTGGCAGCGCGGCTGGGTATCGCATCGGGGTTGGATCTTGCGCAGGCCTGCCGCCATCAATACTCCAGGCCAGTCAATTTCCTTCTCTGGATCGCCTGCGAGGTAGCAATCATTGCCTGCGATCTGGCTGAGGTAATTGGCACCGCCATTGCCTTGAATCTATTGTTTGGCATTCCTTTGGTCTGGGGCGCCATCATTACCGCCGCCGATGTCTTCATCATTCTGCTTTTGATGCGCCGTGGTTTCCGCTGGCTGGAAGCCTTTGTCATCGCCCTTTTGACCATTATCTTTGCCTGCTTTGGCGTTCAGATGATGCTCGCACAACCCGCCGTGGGCGAGATTCTCCAAGGCTTTTTGCCCCAGGCAGAAGTGGTGATGAATCCAGAAGCCCTTTACCTGGCCATCGGTATCATCGGTGCGACCGTGATGCCGCACAATCTGTATCTGCACTCCTCCATCGTGCAGACGCGTGCCTACCCCCGTACGGAAGAAGGTCGCCGTCAGGGTATTCGTTGGGCGGTAACGGACAGTACCATCGCCCTTATGCTGGCCCTGTTCGTCAATGCGGCCATTCTGATTACAGCAGCGGCTGTCTTTCATCAGGCAGGTCGTACAGACGTCGAAGAAATCGATCAGGCGTACCACCTGTTATCACCGATGCTGGGCGTAGGTATCGCCTCGATACTGTTTGCGGTAGCGCTATTGGCTTCAGGGATCAACTCCACTGTGACGGCCACCCTGGCGGGCCAGATTGTCATGGAAGGCTTTCTCAACCTGCGTCTGCCAGACTGGGCACGTCGCCTGATCACTCGCGGGCTGGCCATCATTCCAGTCGTGGCGGTTACCATCCTGTACGGGGAAAGCGGCACGGCAAAACTGCTGGTCCTGAGTCAAGTTGTTTTATCCATGCAGTTGCCATTTGCAGTGATACCGCTGGTACGGTTCGTATCAAATCGCACACTAATGGGCAGTTTTGCCATTAGTCGTAGCGTGGCGGCACTGGCATGGTTTATCGCCCTGCTGATCGTTGCGTTGAACATCAAGCTGCTCTTCGATGTACTTACAGGCCAGGGAGGCGGTATCTTCTAGCCTTACGGCGAGCAGCGGCCAGGTAATACGCCAGGCTGCATACAAAAAAGCCAGGACCGTCTCCGATCCTGGCTTTTTTGTATCAAGTATTTTTTCTAATCGTCCTTCAGCGCCCCTGAACGGCAGCGGCAGGTACCCGGTTGGCCGCCGCATGACGCTTGCCCACCAGATTACCGATGGCGACCACGATCAGGGCCAGCAGGCCGGTTGCCATGATTTCCATACGGTGCGCCTCGCTGAACAGCATGACGGTCAATGCGCCAACGATGAAAACAATAACTGCCCAGGTCAGGTAGGGGAACAGCCACATGCGAAACTCGATCGCCTCGCCATGAGCTTCCAACTTGTGACGCAGACGTAGCTGGGAAATGGCGATGACCAGATAAACCAGCAAGGCAACAGCGCCGGAGGTTGCCAGCAGGAAGCCAAAGACGGCTTCAGGCATAGTATAGTTTGCAATGGTACTCATAAAGCCTACGGCCGTACTGGCCAATACAGCCGAGCGGGGGACGCCGTTTGCCGAAACACGTCCTGTCATTGCAGGCGCATCGCCACGACGGCTCAGCGAGAACAGCATGCGTGAGGCGGTATACAGGGCCGAGTTCAGACAACTGGCTACTGCCACCAGCACCACAACATCCACGATCAGCTTGGCGTGCGGGATGGACATCACCTCAAGCGCACGCTGATACGAACCCACGATAGGCAGTTGGGGGTCATTCCACGGAACCATGGAAACAACCAGGAAAATCGACACCAGATAGAACAGTGCAATACGCCAGATAACCGAGTTAGTCGCCTTGCTGATTTGTTTGGAAGGATTCTTGGACTCGGCCGCAGCAATGGTCACGATCTCGGTGCCCATGAAGCTGAACATTGTCGTAAGCAAGGCACCTAGCACTGCGCCAAAGCCATGAGGCATAAACCCACCGGTCATTTCCATCAGGCGTCCCAGGCCGCTGACTTCCCGTCCTGGCAGTCCACCGGCCAAGGCAAATGCACCCAGCGCAATGAACGCAACAATAGCCATAACCTTGAGCAGCGCGAACCAGAACTCGAACTCACCGTATTTGGCAACACTAAAGAGATTGGTAACAGTAAGAAGCGCAGTGATAGCCAGTGCAAATTGCCACGTAGCCACTACAGGGAACCAGGAGTTCAGAATGGATGCTGCCGCAACGGCTTCGAGGGGGATAACCAATACCCAGAACCACCAGTACAACCAACCGATTGTGAACCCTGCCCAACGTCCAATGCCGCGTTGCGCGTAAGAAGAAAAAGAACCCGTGTCCGGCGAGGCCACTGCCATCTCGCCCAACATGCGCATAACCAGTACGACAAGCGTGCCTGCCAGTGCATAGGCCAGCAGAACAGCGGGACCTGCAGCGGCAATGGCGTGGCCGGATCCTACAAATAAACCGGCACCGATTACCCCAGCGATTGAAAGCATAGTGACATGGCGGGGTTTTAGAGCGGGTGAAAGGCTTTTTTCATTATGTACTTGGCTCATAGGTGCTACCTAAAGCGGAAAAACCTTTCAGCAGCAATATATGAGCCAGCTACCAAACACCTTTGCTAAACGCCATAAATTGAAGCGAACTTCCATCAATGTGCACGATTTTTAAGCTTACTCCTTGCTATAGGCTTGCTGAATGGTTTCACCTATGTAAATAGCTTGCACTTTAATTGTGCTTATAACGGTAACAACGTGTGCAACCCGCATCAAAAAGGTGCATAGATTGGTAGCAACCCGGTTGCACCTTTGCAAGACAACTAAAGAAAGCCTCGCTTTAATGACGAGACTTTTCCTAAGTTAGATTCTGAAACTTGAAACGAGCTGATCGAGGCGATTGGCCTGTTGTTCCAGGGCATGGCAAGCGTCCAGGGTTGCGTTCAGGTTTTCCACGCCCTGCTGGTTGAGCGAGTTGATCTCGGTAATGTCGACATTAAGCGACTCCACCACCGCGCTCTGCTCTTCCGTAGCGGCCGCCACCGACTGGGTCATGCCATCGATATCGGTAATGCGCTCGGCTACCGAGCCCAACCGCTCGTTGGCCTTTTGCGCGATGGTCATGCTGTCCTCGCTGAAGCGCTGACTTTCGGTCATGGTGGAAACCGCTTCGCTCGCCCCGGTTTGCAGCTCCTGAATCATGCTCTGGATCTCTCGGGCCGAACTCTGGGTACGATATGCCAGACCACGCACCTCGTCCGCTACCACCGCAAAACCACGCCCGGCATCGCCTGCCCGTGCAGCTTCGATCGCAGCGTTGAGCGCCAGCAGGTTGGTCTGCTCGGAAATGCCCTGGATCACTTCCAGGATATGTCCGATGCGGGTGGTCTTCTGGTTCAGCTCATCGATACGGCCGCAGGAGGCGCTGATGTTGGTGGACAGGGTTTCCATTGCCGTCAGGGTCTGGCCCAGTACGCGGCGACCCTCCTCGGCCTGCTGCCGGGCACTGGTAGCCTGTACGGACGCATCGGCAGCGTTGCGGGCGATCTCCTGTGTAGCAGCGCCCAGCTGGTTGATGGCTGCCGCCACGCTTCCGGTACGTCCGGCCTGATTGTCCGAGTTGTGTAGCGAGGAGTTGGAGGCCGCCAGCACCTGACGGGAGACCTCGTTGAGCTGGCGGGTACTGGCCGATACTTCGCTGATCGAGCCATGGATACGCTCGACAAAGCGGTTGAAGGCAGCGGCCAGCACACCAAACTCGTCCTGGCTATTGATGGCCAGACGCCGGGTCAGGTCGCCCTCTCCTTGTGCGATGTCCTGCATTGCCTGGCTCATGGTCGTGAGCGGACGCATCAGCACACGGATCAGCACACCCAGGAGCAGCATGATCAGCACAACGCCAATCACCATGGCCAGCACGGCCGAGGTTCTGAACTCCTTGAGCGGGGCGTAGGCTTTCTCTTCGTCAACCATCAGGCCCAGATACCAGTTGACCGATGGCAGACCGGTGACCGGCTTGAAGACCATAAGCTGAGACTTGCCGTCCAGCTCGACCCGCTTGAGCGCACCATCCAGTACAGGCGCACCGGCGGGAAACAGCTCAGCGAGGCTTTTCATCACCTCCTCTTTTCTGGGACTGACCAGTACCTTGCCTTCGCTATTCACCAGAATCGCATGACCGATACCGCCCAGGTCGAGCGAATTGACGATACCCACCATCGTCTGCAGACTCAGATCGCCTCCCAGAACACCCGCCAGTTGCCCCTCGTGCATGACGGGTGTGGCAAGGCTCATGATCAATCCGCCCGAAGCGGCATCTACATAAGGCTCGGTCAGAATCGAACCAGCTTTGGTTTGGGCGCCCTGATACCAGGGGCGTGTTCTCGGGTCATAGCCGGCAGGCATACTGATAGAGGGTCGAACCGTAAACGTACCGTCCGCCTGCCCCAGATAGGTCAAGTCAAAGCTTGAGGTATATGCTTTCTGCTCCAGCACTGCAGTGAATGCCTGAGGGGCAAGATCACGCTGTACCGCCTGCGCCTCTCCTTCAAGCAGCGTGATACGCCCACTTACCCAGTTAGCAATATTGCTGGAGGCACTGGTGCCCAGTTCATTGAGGCGAACGGTCAGGTCCCGGGTGATTGCCGTACGTTGCAGATAATCGTTGTACGTCATGAACAACGAGAAGGCAGCAATCAGCACTACCGAGGCCGTTGCCAGGACCTTGTGGCTGAACTTTATTCTACTGAGCATACGACTCGGCCCTACTGAAGGTGGGGATATATAAGGTCTGGCTAACAGATTTCTGTTTGGCTATAGAGGCTATCGGCCAGTCACGTGCGGTCTTCAGCGGCGCGATAATATTTTTCTACAGAGCGACGAGGATTGTCCTACTGTTTTCATAAAGCCTATGACAATTCGGCCGATGTAGCCTAAGCAGTGGGATGGCCGGTACGGTCGCGGCAGAACCTTGGGCGCTCCGTCCGGTCAGTCATCTAGGATTGACAGAGGCGAGGTTCTCATGACGTATGCAGCAGCACGAGCGCTCAAGGTCGCGGTCTACGGCGCGCAGAGCCCGCTGGGCCAGGCGTTGATCAACGAGTTGCTTAATCGCGAACATGAAGCCGTGCCGCTACAGGCGGATCTCAAGGCATTACCGCCCCGCCCCTATCCCCAATCGACTCCTGGCCATATGTTCAGCGCCTATAAGGTCAGCCAGGGGGTGGCGGGAATGAAGGCAGTCGTCGCGGTACTGGAACCGCCTCGCGTAGTAATTGAGGTCGAAGATCCCAACTACCTGATCGATGCTGTGGCTGCACTCATCAGCGGCCTACGCAAAGGCAAGGTATCCCAGCTCATGCTAGTAGGTGATTTCGCTGCGCTGGAAGATGAAGATGTTGACCCTCGCTGGCGACGTGTCTGCCAGAAGATTCACGAGCGGCTCGATACCAGCCCGCTTCACTGGACGCTGGTCAACTGTCCCATTCTGGATGAACGGGAAGCCGACGACTCGACCAGTCTCGAAGAAGATTATGAGCTTCTCCATCTCGCCGCCGAGGTCGCCGATGTACTTGAAAAACCCGGACACAGTGGTCGCCAGCTGAACCTTGATTCCTGACCCGCTCGTTTGCTGGCCTGAGGCGAGCATGGCCGCCTCTGTCAAGCAGAAAGTTGGACACTTCTTATACGTACCGCTTCACAAATCCATCAGTTGTGATATACCACGCGCGCCCTTACTCATGAGCAGGAAGCAGGAGTTACCATGGACGCGTACTGGAAGCGTTATATCCGCTGCATCAAAAACCCGGACAGCTTGGGAGAGATTCGCTGGAACAAGAAGGCGGCTGAATCCTATGCCTGGCAACTGCTGCTGGAAAACCTGATCACGGAGGATCAGTACGCGGCATTTCTGGAACAGGAAAAAGCTGGCCGGTATATCGATGAGGATGTCGTTGAGCCTCAGCAGGGCTCACAAGCGAGCTAAGCCTCGCTCTTAAAAAATTGCTCTTATCAGGCAAATAAGACTATTTATTCTTGATTTTAGCTATTATTTAGCTATTAAATAGCCATCATCATCGAAATCTTGGGAGATTTTATTTCCCTGAACTTTGCACACGTTCGCCGTTTCGCTTGTTCCAAATAGCAGTACGTGACTCCCCGCACAGTCACTCCTTATAAATACCGCCTCCTCCTCGCACAATGCGCCCCCGCAAACGCACCAGGATGCCGTTTGCAGCCCACACCTGTTGTTTAACTCTCATAAATATATGGAGGATAGGGTCTTGTTCACCCGTTCCCTGAAGCTTGCCACACTCTTTGCTGGATGCATCGCCAGCGCACATTACGCCGCTGCTGCTCAGAGTTCTGAGGCTTCTTCGTGCACCATTCGCATGTTGTTCGTTGGTAACAGCTACACCTATGCGAACAGTTTAACGACCACCCTGATGGGAATGGCGTCACGCGCCCACGACAGCGCATCATCGTCTTGCACCATCGAGGCGGACTCGATTGCCAAACCCTCATATACCCTTGAGCAGCACTGGAACAGTGGAGCGGTACAAAGCAAGCTGGCAAACAACACCTATGACTATGTTGTCCTGCAGGAGCACGCCGCTCGGCCATTGCTTCAGCCAGAACGGCTGGAAGAATATGCGCTGAAATTCAACGATCTGATCCGTGCCCATCATGCCAAGCCGATTCTGTTCGAAACCTGGGCCAACGAGAATCAACAGGGTAAGCAACCACAAATCTATAAAGAGTACGTGAGCCTGGCGCGCAAGATGGGCGCCCAGCTCTCCCCTTGCGGTGAGTCCTGGAAGGGTACGTTTGCAAGCGATTCAGTGGCCAAGCTGTACATTGCTGACGGGCGCCATGCCTCTTTCTCAGGCGGGTATGCCTGCGCCGCCTCCTTCTACACCTTGCTATTCCGTCAGAAGCCTCTTCAGCCCAGCGCAGAAGAGGCCAATATCCTCGCGTCGGATAAGACATCCGCACCGGAGCTGCACCAGGCGGCTCACCAGGCCGTCGGTAAGCTGGCTCCCGATGTACGCGGCTGGTAAGCGCTTGGTCATCTACTGATCGCGCATACCGCAGGCCAGTCTCTTGCAGGCTGGCCTGTTACAGGAGAGCTGTACTGACTAATGGACAGTAATGGCAAAACAGGACTGGTTACGTCCTGCGGCCTTGGCCTGGTAAAGCGCTGTGTCAGCCGCTCTGGAATAGTCGACACGCGTATAGTCTGGTCGAGGAGAGCGGCATTCAACGCCAATACTTACTGTAAAACGCAGCGTTCCGCTGTCCGTTTTGATGCCGAGGGAGGCCATGTCGAGTCGAATACGTTCAACAAGCGTCGCCATTTCAGTCGGGGTGCGATTCATGAAGAGTAGAATGAACTCTTCTCCACCAAAACGCGCTGCATGATCGCCTGCCTCCTGGGTATGATTCAGCAATACCTGCCCAACCTTGACCAGACACTCGTCACCTGTCGAATGACCATAGGTATCGTTAATTTGCTTGAAGTGATCGATATCGATCATGACAACACTCAGCATTTGCCCAGTTGCCAGGGCCTGTGCAAGCGAGGCGGTAAAGTTTTCTTCAAAAGCACTTCGGTTCTGTAACTGGGTCAGGGCATCCAGTCGGCTCAGGCGTGACAGCTGAAGGTTTGCCTCCTCCAGGGCCAGAGTCCGCTCCTTCACTCGCCGCTCGAGTGCTTCGTTGGTTTCCTGCTGAAAAATCAATAGTTTCTCTTGTGCCTGCAAGGTTGCCAACCGCTCTCGTGCCAGATGCTCGCTGGTTCTTATGGCCTCCTGCTTTGCCTGTATTCGTGCTGCACGCTCACGGTTTATCCGCTCGGCCAAGGCCATCGACAGCAACAGGAACTCAAGCGCGAACCCAAGCATCTGGACATACAACGGATTGACCCACCCTTTGCTCAAGCCGGACATGACCAGCGTCATATATAAGGTGGCTAGATTGAGCACTACCCAGGCGATGGTGAAATAACGGGCCGATACATGGCCTCGCCACCACAAGACAAGGCCAACCCATAGCCCCGTGAGGCAGCTGAGAAAGACCATGACATCGATACCGAGAAACGGAATGAGCGCAGGGTCGATCGCGATAATCAGCGAGGCGCCAAGCCAATAGATCAGGAAGCTTTTACACAAGACTGAAAAGAAGCGGCTGTGGCTGGATAACTGAAGAAAGTGCTTGATGAACTGGGCGGCACCGGCCATGCAAAGCGAAATGGACAGAACGGTGGCACGCACTGCCAGTTCGGTCCATTCAGGCCACAGATACAACCGTCCAAAGCCGGTCGCACAGACCATATAGAAGATGGCACCGGCCAGATAACCGCTATACCAGAGATAGGCCCGGTCCCGTATGAAGACATAGAGTGATAGGTTGTAAGCCAGCATGATTACTGCTGCGCCCAGAAAGGCGCTCAGGCTCAGGGCTGTTTGCGTGTAGATGCGTTCATACGCGGCAGGAGACATGATCTCCATCGGAATAGTCAGCGGCTGGCTCGCACGCATGCGACCGTACAGAACCATGGCCTGATTGGGCGGCAAGTCAAGCGTAGCGACCGGATAAGGGCCGCGGGTGGCTTGCCTACTCAAGGGTATGCGATTACCAAGCGATTCGACTGAAGACCACCGCTCCAGAACAGGATCGAACAGGCGCAGCTCAAGCTGATCAATCAGAGGGGTTTCGGCCACCAGTAACCATCGGCGAACCTCGGACGAGGGGTTTTCCAGCCTTAATCGGATCCAGCTACCGTCCTGCTGATACCCAAGGCTGATTAATGCCTTTGCGTTCGGCTGCCACGCGCTATCAGGTACAGCGTAGCGAATAGCCTCGAATGTCTCGGCGAAGGGGTGCAACAGATAGTCCGTCTGGTAGCCTGCAGGATAGTTATCCTGGTTATCCAGAACCAATACGCGTCCTGGTGCAGCAGGTGCTTCTGCTGCCAACGTGGAGCAAGCGATCAGCACCACGGCGAGCGACGTAATACCTGCTGAACAGGACAGCCTTCGAAGGCAAGCGTGTAATACAAAAAGCAAAGCGCCCATCGAAGAACCTGTCATACATCATCAAGAATAAAGCAGATCGTCAGCCCTACGAGTGGCTTGTCACTATCTGGCTCCATAATGAGCCGGTTACCAGCCAGCTACTTAACGGCGGCTCATTCAACACCCAACCTTTCCAAACGGTGTGCCTGTACCCGAGAAACAAAACCGCCGATCAACATGGCGGATGTTCCACTGACAAGCCCGGCCCCTTCCAGCGCAATCATGAAACCGTCAATCTTGGCAGCGGCCAGCTCCAGCTCAGATACATTCCGGGCGGTACGCAAAGCGTCCAGAAAGAAGTAGAAGCTATCGATATTGGCGGCCGGCAGTCGGGCACCGCAAATATTGTCCAGCCGGTTTTGCAGTTGATAGCAATCGAATTCGGTCAAGATCATGGATGTCTGCCCCTACCCAGTCGAACTGCCAGCTGATGTCTAGATGACACTTCGACTACAAGGAACGAAAACGTTTCCACTCGATATAACTGAACACTGCCGCTCTGCTTGCACTACCTGATGTATTGCAACAAGTATAATGGCGCGCAGCCACCATCGTAATCAGCAGTGAGCGCTACTGGATAAATGGAGCAGCAGAGGTGACGGCATGACAACAATAGACTGAACGGCTAGTACCTTTAGGTTTATCTTTTTCATGCATTCATGCACGCATTGCCTGATGTTTCCAGCTCGGGACACGCAGGCTGGTAGGTAAAAAAACGGCCCTCCACGGGCCGTTTTAATGTCAGATGCGGTTCAGGCTAACTGATAAGGCTCCCGCTCGGGATGATTGGACAGCGATTCGTTGGGCATCTGGCTATGAAACGTTTTAAGTGCCTGGAAAACAAATAACAAGGCAGTCATACCCTCCTGATATTCGAAGATACCTTGCAAAGGCCAGATAGAAAGATGGGCCAGGAATACAGCCAAGGTAAAATCCAGACTGGGATTCAGCCGCTTGGCCACTTTGAAATACACCAGGAAGCTGACCGGAATGATCGCGATGGTTAGAAAACCAAAGCGGAACAGCGTACCGATCACACCTACATCCGAAAGGAAGAAGTAGTAACTGAAGTAGTGCTTGAAACCATCATTCCACATCAGGCTCAGACTACCGCTGGGTACCCAGTTGTACTCATGCAGATGATCCATAATCTGGGCGATGGTAGCCTCGCGCACATTATCCGTAGCGCCGTTCTGGGCAGATTGCATGTAGAAATCGATATTAACCCCGAAAAGCTCGAGCAGGTCAGGATCGATAACGAAGGGGGAAACGAGCAAGCCGCCAATCACCGCCAGCTTCACAGACTTAACCCGCAGGCACAGGAACGTAAAGATGATGCACAAGAGAATGACCTGCCGGGTCTGTGTGACGAACACCAGTGTCGCAAGGTAAACGAGCGCCAACAGTCCATAGCGAAGACTGGAGCGAGGGCTGCCGTCGATAGGTGATTTTCCTTTGCCCCAGAAGTAGATGCTCAGGCAGTAGCCAATGATCAGGGCAAATGCCCCGGTCGAGGCGCGGCCCGGTCGGCTGAGGTCCAGGTCCATCCCATCTCGCAGATCTGGCAATACCTCGAAATAGCACAGCCAGGACAGGACAACAGCCCCTAGCGCCACGATCAGAATGCAATTTTCAAACTGTGCCGCCGATACATGTTTGGCCAGGTACAACAAGGGAATGACACTAAAGCAGAGCAGCACCCTGCGTTCTTCGATTACCCCATAGACTAGCGGCTGACCATAAAAGAGCTCGGCAAACAACGCCGGGAGGAAGGTAAAGGTAAAAGCCGAAAACAGACAGAACAGGAACGCAACACTGTAATCTTTTCGTTCAGCTCCAACGGTTCCTACTAGAAACATGGCGCTGAAACCCAAACAGGCGGCCAGATAAAGCTCTGTCAGGTATTTGATACCAATAGGGTTCTGGGGATTCTGCTCAAGCAGCCCGAAATGCAGCACAAACGCCAACCCCAATAAACCACAGTACAACGTATTTGTACTTACTTTCTTCATTGACTACCCGTCCTATTACCTGGACATGACGTGCCGCCTGATGCGGCTACACAACCAATACGCAATCCTTGATTGCACCACTCTGAAACACCAATAACCTGCCGCGCTCACGCCGTGTGGACACACTTGCTACTGAAGTCACTGCTCAAAAGCGCGAACGCAACCGATCAACTTACAGCATCAAATGGTTACATTTGTACATACAAAAAACTTAAATTGACTTGACAGGTTTTTTACGCCAACAGTCGGACTCCAGGATCTAAAAGAGTTCAATAGGGCGCAATGAAAGCCATCAAGGCGATGCATAAAGGGAGAAGTCGCTAACACTTAGGGCTGAGAGGAAGCGAGAAGATACTGCGCCCAGCAGATACAGGGCGCTACGGAAGAGCCCTATACGTAATAGAGCAGTACATCGCGCCTGTAATGCCAGGCGGCGAGTTCATTTAACAGTAATGGCGGTGACACAAGTTAACCCTGAATGACAGCGTTGAGCTTTTCCTCCGTGTCGACATCCTCGGCCAGGACCAACTTGCCCTGGGCATGACATGGCAAAACGATAGATGCGAGGCTGCTCAAATAAGGGACATTGCCAGCCGCTTGACGATAGGCATGTCGAGCCTGATGGTGTCGGTAGGAAATTGGCGGACATTAGCCAAAGAACACGACAGCGCCTGCAAGAACGAAGGCAAACAGTCCGATATAGGCCAGAGGCCGATCAAGGCGAACAGTACGTGTCGCCTTATAGCTGCGCCCCATGTGCCCTAGCACAAGCGCTACGATCAACATCCCTGCTGCAATGAACATTCCTGTTAAACCTGTACTCAAACCGCTGCGCTGTTCTATTTCAGCGCTTGCCATTGACAAACGTCCCGAATAACGGGCTCAGATCGCTGTTATCCGACGATTGGGCCGCATTTATCTAGCAATTTTGACTCAGACGTCTATCTGAATGCCAGTACGGAATTGCGCCTAGGCGAAGGAGACCAAGGTCGCCATGTTTGTGGATTTTCTTTCTAATGCTGCTCTACTTCTGGCGCTCTGCTGGCTACGGGACTACCTCTGGCGTACCTGGCCACACAAGGTACTGTCATCGGAACTGATTGTTGGATGTGCAACGGGCCTGATCTGTATTGCCGTCATGATACATCCCGTACCGATTGGCCTCGGGATCTTTGTAGATGCGCGGCTGGCCATACTGTCGGTGACCGCCCTGATGGCAGGCCCCCTGGTTGCCAGTATTGCAGCAGCAATGACGGCACTGTATCGGTTCTGGCTAGGCGGCGTAGGGGCCTACCCCGGCGTATTGAATGCCTTCATGGCGGTGGCGTTAGGTCTCGCTTATCGCATGGCCTACCACCGAGGCTGGATCAGACAAGGCCCTCTTCAGGTACTGTTGCTGGGCGGTGCGGTACATGCCCTCGCCCTGCTCGCGCTTACCCTCGTATATGGCCCTTTCGGCCAAGCGGCTCAACGTACCATGCTGGCCATGATGCTGACGATGCCCCCTACAGGCCTGCTCGTCTGGCTTCTGTTTCGTGACCAGGAGAAACGTAACCAGGCTGAACAGGCTCTGGCGCGAAGCGAAGCCCGGCTGAGCGCCATTACCCAGGCGATTCCTGACATCCTGCTGGTTATCGATCAGGACGGTCGCTTTCAGGAGGTCGTCTCGTCCTCCCATGATGCCAAGAAGATCAATGAGCACTTGGCGAAGGTGGGCCAGCGATTGCAGGATGTGCTGCCTTATACCCAGGCGAACTACCTGACCACCTGGGTCAGAAAGGTCCTGAAAAGCCCGACACCTCTCACCGTGGAATACCAGCTCAGCTCTCCTGCGGGGGAGCGCTATTTCGAGGGCAAGGCCCAGGCGATCGCTTCGGATGCAGAACATAAGCAGGCGATCGTCATAGTAACTCGTGATGTCACGGCCAGGCATGAGTACGAAGAGCAAATCCGTCGGCTGGCGTTTTACGACACCCTGACCGAACTTCCCAATCGGCGCTTTTTCCTGGAGCGGCTCAAAACGGCCCAACTTGCCTGCCAGCGACACGGACATAGCGGCGCCCTGCTATTCATCGATCTGGATAACTTCAAAAACATCAATGATCTGTATGGCCACGATGCCGGCGATACCGTCCTCAAGGAAGCAGCACACCGTCTGAAACAGATCGTGCGGGCAACCGATACCGTGGCTCGTCTGGGAGGAGACGAATTTGTCATCCTGCTGGAAGGCTTGTCGGAAGACGAACAAGCTGCCGCGCACCAGGCAAGTCACATCGGCCAGCAGGTGCTGGCGGCCCTAGAGCGTCCTTTCGAATTCGAACAAGGTAATCAGACCATTAGCGGTAGCGTAGGCATTGTGTTGTTTGACAGCAGAAGTGCAAGCCACGACTTGCTTCAGCAGGCCGACATCTCCATGTATTCAGCCAAGAGCCACGGCAAGAATGCCATTCGCTTTTATGATCCGAGCATGCAAAGCAGCATTGCTGCCCGCCTGCAACTGGAGCAACAGATCCGGCAAGGGCTGCTCGACAATGAATTCCGCGTTTACTATCAGCTTCAGTGGAGCGATCAGAAAGGGCTTATCGGCCTTGAAGCGCTTCTGCGCTGGCAGCATCCGGATTGGGGCCTGGTAGGCCCTGCCGCCTTTCTGGAAGTCGCAAGCAACACAGGATTACTTACCGAACTGGACCGTTGGCTGCTCGATGAGGTGTGCTCGCAGTTGCTTGCCTGGTCAAAAGAGCCTTCTCTCGCCCACCTACCGGTTTCGGTCAATGTCTGCGCGTCCCATCTACGGCAATCCAGTTTTGCCACTGAGGTCATGGACGTCTTGAAACACAAGCATATCGACCCTGCCCTGATCAAAATCGAGCTGACTGAGGCAACTCTGATACTGGACCTCGACCAGGCCTGTTCGCATATCGAAACACTCAGAGGACAAGGTGTTCGCTTCGCCCTGGATGACTTCGGTACCGGGTACTCATCACTCAACTATCTGCAGAAGCTGCCCATCGATCAGGTCAAGATCGACCAGAGCTTTGTGCAACGGCTGCCAGGGTCGGAGAGTGTTGCCATCATCCAGGCCATTTCCGGTCTGGCTACGACCTTTGGCCTCGATATCGTAGCAGAGGGTGTGGAAAGTGAAGCACAGCGCCAGCTGCTGGCCGAAAATGGTTGCACCACCTATCAGGGCTATCTGTTCGCTAAACCCTTGCCGGCTCGAGACGTAGTCCGTGCGGCGGAGCTGGCCAGCACCTGAAGGGAGTGATTGCCAGGTGTGGCAGACCAGCAGTCAAATCCTGCCGCTGGTCTGCCATAAATATTTAATGATCGTCTGCCTTTCATTAAATCCTGTGGGCGCCGATAAATGAACTAAGCCTCCACTTCTGGCCACTCATCCAAGGATCAATCATGTTCTTCAAACGCCTCAAACAGGAACTGGCCGCCCTGCGGGAAAGCCTCTCGGTTGTACAACAGGTTAAACAAAGCCTCGACACATCGATGATCGGCTTCACCCTGAATTCACGAGGCGTGATTGAACAGGTCAACGATCAATTCATGCTTGAAATGCTCTACAAGAGCCATGAGATCGTCGGCCGCAATATTGATGAGCTGGTTCCGGTGCATATCAAGCAAACCGATATCTATCGCCGGATGAAGGTTGCGCTACAGAAAGGTGAGCATTTCAGTGGCGTTGTTCGTCTGCTCAGGGCAGACGGTAAGGAGGCCTGGCTACGCTGCCTATGGCAACCGATACGCAACGCCTCGGGTCAGGTTGATCACTTTTACATCTATGCCAACAACCTGACCCGTACGATCGAGACCTCCCGCGAGCATGAAAGCCTGATAAAAGCACTGTTACGCTCTACCGCCGTCATCGAGTTCAACCTGAACGGCGAAGTGATTACCGCCAACGACCGCTTCCTCAGTGCCATGGGTTATACGCTGGATCAGGTCAAGGGCAAGCATCACCGCCTGTTCTGCGAGCCTGCCGAATACAATTCGTCTGAGTATCAGGATTTCTGGGCCAAGCTCAATCGCAGCGAGTTCGTCAACGGTCGCTTCAAGCGCGTGGACCGATATGGTCATGTCGTCTGGCTTGAGGCCTCCTACAACCCCATCCTCAATGCCGAAGACAAGTTGTGCAAGATCGTGAAGTTCGCAACGGTCGTCACAGATCAGGTCAATCGTGAAAACGCTGTCATCGAGGCAGCCGGTATCGCCTACGGTACGTCGCAACAAACCGATGCTGCAGCCAAGAAGGGCGCAGGCGTAGTCAACCAGACCATCGGTATCATGCAGCAGCTGTCCAGGCAGATGGAACATGCTGCTGAAGGCATTGAGGCATTGGATAAGCAGTCGCTCGTAATCGGCTCAATCGTCAAGACCATCAGTGGCATTGCCGAGCAGACCAACCTGCTGGCACTCAACGCGGCTATTGAAGCCGCCCGCGCAGGTGAGCAGGGCCGTGGATTCGCGGTAGTGGCCGATGAAGTGCGTCAGCTGGCAGCCCGAACGAGCAAAGCAACCGAAGAAATCGTTGGCGTCGTCCAAGAGAACCAGGCACTGGCTCAGGAAGCCGTCTCCCGCATGTCTGAAGGCAAGAACCAAGCAGAACAGGGTCTGGCGCTGGCCTCTGAAGCCGGTGTGGTCATCGTTGATATCCAGGACGGTGCCCAGCGTGTAGTTGATGCAGTGGGCCAGTTCAACCAGCTGACAACATAAGCCACACAGCGTTTTCTCGCATAAAAGGGCTCTGCGGGTGACTGTTTGCAGACTGCGTGTTGGGCCGTACCAGGCTCTATGGAGCTTGGTCTGGAGCTGAATGTATACAGTTCGTCCAATAACGTAAAAAGCAACCCAAAAAAATTTAATTTTTTTTGGGTCAGCTAAGTCCATGCCAGCAAAAGATTTTTTTACACGTCAATGCAATATTACGGAAATATTTGCGTGCCATTGGGCAGAACCCCCTAGAGGGAACGAGCGGTCATCATTAGAATGCGCGCCCCTAACCCATGGAACTCGAACCGGTAGCGGCTAAAGTCGTTATCAGGCAGTCCATGTGCGCACGGCGGCCGGCAGTCCACACGATATGTCTTGGCCCTGTGAAGTCGAATTACTCATTGAAATTGACAGATCTCCTGTGAGAAGGCCTCGCGCGTACTGACAGGAGGTAATACGCCATATCGATCTGATTATCCCACGAGGACATGATGGACGTTACCCAATTTGATACGCTTATCCAGCTGCTTGAAACGCTTCCCCTGCATAATCTGACCGAAGCCCAACTGGACCGTCTGCATGCTGCAGCCGATGTCTGTTTCTGTGAAGTTGAAGAAGAGTGGGACAAGCGGGAAAGCACGACGGTAGTCGCCTGATACGCCTTGCTTGACTACAGGGGACGCCTCCCCTGTCTGAAGAGCCCGCCGGTTGTTTTTATCTCCATCTCGTGACAAGACGCTCAGTCTGAAAACACAGCGGCTCGATGATCAAACAAAGCCGCCCCTGACCCAGGGGGCGGCTTTGTCTTTTCTGGGTATAACGGTCAACTCTGCCTATCCACTCTCACAAATAACTGCTTCATACATTGGGCTTTACCGAGTCGACTAAGACGTTTGATCCCCAAAAGGTGTACGGAGACATACCGAACCCGACAATTCTGTAATTCCGCCGACGCAGTGCGGCACGCCCTGGCGTACCGCACTGCTAAGTTCAAGGCTTCACAGGCACCGGACACAACCGCAAGCGGCCGGAACTGTAGCCAATCGCCAGGACCTGATCATCTTCGCTCCAGGCCATGGAGCTTACACCCGCCTCATCCAGCAAGCCTGCCAATGGTTGACCACGGGCCAGATCAAAAATAACTGTGAGACCATCGTCTCCACCGGAGGCTAGGCGGCTGTCTGCATGGCTGAACACAATAGAGCTGATGGGTTTGGTATGTACGGGCAGTACTACCGGCTTGCTGCTTTGTGGCCCTTTACCTGAACAATCCCAGATAATCAGAGAAGCTGCACCGCCTGTTGCGAAGTAGCGGCTGTCAGCACTCCAATCAAAATGCCTGACCTTGGATGGGTACCCACTCATGCGAAAATCTTCGCCGCTTTTCAGATACCACAGGTGAATAGCATTGTCCTGGCATCCGGCGGCAATGAACCGCTGATCTGGACTGACCGAGAGACTCAGCAGAGAGTCTTTCCAGGGGAAGTGCCGCAGGGGCTGCTCACGCTCCGCAGACCATTGGTTGACCAGCCCATAGCAGCTGCTGAGCAGGGTAGCATCAGCCAGCCATAACAACCCTGTGACCGTACTGGCGGTCTGTCCAAAGCTTTGCTTCAGCTGGCCTTCGGCGGTCCAGAGCTGGATCTGCCGGCCAGCTGCTGAAGCCAATCCGCCCTCGGCTGACCAGCATAAGAATTCAACCCAACTACGTCCGCTATCCAGCTGATGTACTTTACTGCCCGTATCGGGTTCCCACAGGATAATACCGCCCTGCTGCCCACCACTGGCCAAAAGGTTACCGTCAGGTGACCACGCTAATGCACTGGTCGCCAGCCCATGCACCGCATGACGCCATACTTCGCGACCATTAGCCGTGTCATACACCGCAACCGAACCGTCTGCATAGGCCGTCGCCAGCCGGGTATTGTCTGGCGACCAGACCAGCGTGTTGATGTGCTCGCCACCCTCCACTTGCCAGAGGCTCTGCAGGCGTTGTACCGCTGTGGAGTCGCTCATGCCAGGCAACCTTTCAGTCCTGCTATCAGCTCTTCGCGGTCCAGATTACGGCCAATGAATACGATTTCGCTCTGGCGTTTCTCATTGGGCTGCCACAACCGATCCGGGCCGCCATCAAGCAACATATGAACGGCTTGGAAGACGAATCGGCGATTCTCCTGTGCAATGTTTAGAATGCCTTTGGTTCGCAGGATGTCCTGCCCCTTCCGAGCCAGTAGCGGACCTAGCCATTGATTGACCTTTGCCTCCAACAGCGCCCCTTCCAAGGTAATGCCAACAGAGCTGATTTCTTCATCATGGCTATGGGACGCGGCAAACTCGCGTTGACTGCTCGGCTCAAGGCGAACGCCTGACTGCTCCAGTCGCAGCCCAAACTCTTCGGGCCCATGCTCAGTTACCAGAGCATAGTATCCCGCCGCCGGAATCAGCAGATTAACCGTCTGCTCTGCATCGTCTTCCGGCACTTTCAAATTGACGGCCTGACGACCAGGCATCAGCTTGGTACCTGCACGGATCTTTTTGGCCTCTCGATCAAAGGCTCCTTCGGCGATAACAACAGCCCTGTCCAGATCACCCTCACTGTCGCCATTGACAGGCATCAGCAGCGCGCCAATAAACGGATCGGGGCCTGCCCCATAACGGAGCTCGGTAATGCCTGCCGGCAAATGCCAGATTCCAGCCCACTCAAACGGATATTCCTTCTGTAGAAAGTCTGGCCGTTGGTCCAACACCCGTTCCAGATCAAAGCCGCCCACGTTCATGACAGTAGGAATGTCGACTTCGGCATTGACGGTCCGATGGATACGAGCCAACGAATTCATCTTGCGGATTCGTGTTTCCAGCTCGTCCAGCCTGGCGGGCTCGACCAGATCCGTCTTGTTCAGCAGGATGACATCGGCAAAGGCAATCTGCTCTCGTACCTCACTGCTGTCCTCCAGGTGCAACCAGACATGGTGAGCATCGACCACGGTAATAATGCCGTCCAGCTGGAGCTGCGCTCGGATTTCGTCATCGACAAAGAACGTTTGTGCCACCGGGCCGGGATCGGCCATGCCCGTGGTCTCCACCAGAATATGATCGAACTTGTCACGCCGGTTCATCAGGTTGCCCAGGATCCGGATGAGGTCACCCCGTACCGTGCAGCAGATACAACCGTTATTCATCTCAAAGACTTCTTCGTCGGCATTCACCACCAAGGCGTCATCAATGCCGATCTCGCCAAACTCATTTTCAATCACAGCAATACGCATACCATGCTGCTTGCTAAGGATGTGATTGAGCAACGTCGTTTTACCTGAACCCAGAAAGCCGGTCAGCACCGTGACAGGGACGCGTAGATCTGACATAAAGCACCCACTCATAAATGTTATGAGATGACGTAACCAATCAAATAGCTAGCGTCTATATGCGCTTGATGGGGTTGATTAGCTAATTCACTGTCCCTAGTCGGGAAAAACGTCCTGTTTCATCGAGTAACATGTAGGTGTCATGTATTCCCTTTCGAGCAAAGGCTTCATGTTTTCTGGATTCACCGTTTCTGCCTCAATATAAGAAAGAACCGCCGCCCAGAACAGCCGTTGCGATACCAATAGGAAGATCGTCGGATGTGAATAAGGTATGCGCGGCCATGTCAATCCATAGCAGAAACAGCCCGCCTAGTAGTGCTGCCACTAGTAAAGGTTGCCGTTGTTGGGCCACGATAAACCGCCTCGCCAGATGTGGGAGCATCAGTCTGACAAATACAATGGCGCTGCTAACCACCACCATGACGCCTGAAAGCAAAGAGGCACAGATATAGGCTAGCAAGGGAACCCTGGTTTACTCAGGTATTACTGGCTTACTGAGTAAGGTTGAGCTGATAACTGAACTGCTCTTTCATCTATCCTTCGCCATCAAAGGCCATCTGCCACAGGTCATAGCTGCCGTAGCCCAAACGTAGATGATTTTGGATCAGCTTTTGCAGGGACTGTTTTGACAGGACGTTGTCCACTACACCAGCCGCGACTTTGCCATGAAATAGAGAGGCGACTCCCCATAGCAGCTCAATCAGCCCAGCTGATTACAGGTCCGTTGGAAACGTAGCCGTCCCGTAATCGATATAAAGGCTCGCTCCGTCATGGAGCTGAATGACCAAATGTTACTCTATAAAACTACGACGTTCATGCAGTGCCGTACCGCCCCATATGACTAATAAAAGGGCGACCGTGAAACAGCGTCTTAATAGATAGATTTACATCCGATGAGCTTCCTCCCCGTCTATTACCGAAAGGCTGGCAGGCCTCTCCGGAGGCGTAAGACTACTCAAGGGGCTGTTACATTTTCGGTTTTAAGCCTGTCGCCGAGTTGCACCCAAAACCAGGCGCCTCCCGTCGCGTCTAGTAATGTTGGCGGTGTCTCGGCAGCCATAACTGAAAAATAAAAAGATAACGTTGCCATGTCATGCAGCACGCTTCATGGGACACGTCCACGGTATAAATTGAGAGGATTAGCAATCCAGTAAGTCAACTGAATCAGTTACGTTATGACGTATTATTAATAAAGGAGTGTAGGCCCGATCTAAAATTCAGAAGCCTGCTGCCAGCTCCTAGGGAGAGTGTTGTCTCAGCGAGACGCAATCCTTTCAGCTTTGATGGTAGTGCAAAACCATAGGTGTGCTAAGAATTGCCTCGTCTTCTGCATTCCCGAGCCGCCTTATCCGTCCAGATAGAATCATTTGCTTGTAAGCCCCTCTTGGACAGCGCTACCTTAGACGGCTATATCCCGGATGTACGACTCATAACAACAACGCACTGATTAACCTATGCCCAGAACAGGTTCCCGTACCACTGGCCGCCCTACGCTGGCCGAAGTAGCCAGACTGGCCGCTGTTTCGCCCATTACTGCATCACGAGCCCTGCGAGGGGTTGCCACGGTTGCGCCCGAGCTGGTCGAAAAAGTCCGCGAGGCCGCCCGTGCCCTGGGTTACGTTGCCAACCCTGCCGCCCGCACCCTGGCCTCCGCACAAAGTCAATCCGTTGTGGTGCTGATCCCTTCGCTGTCAAACCAGCTATTCATTGAGAGTCTGGAAGCTATCCATCAGGTTTTAAGACCTCACGGGCTGGAGGTACTGATTGGTAATTATCACTACTCGCCTGAAGAAGAAGAAAACCTGATTCGCAATTATCTGGCGTATCAGCCCAGGGGAATTCTACTGACAGGCTTTGACAGAACGGAGCATTCACGTCAGCTATTGGCTGGCAGTCGTGTTCCTTGCGTATATATGATGGAACTGGATGCGGATACGGCTACGTGCAGCGCTGGTTTCTCTCAATATGCTGCGGGGGCAGCGGCGGCCCGGCACCTGATTGAGCGTGGCCGCCAACGCATTGCCTATATTGCGGCCCAGCTCGATCCACGCGCGCTAAGGCGTGGCGATGGATTCCGGGAAACCCTACAGCAAGCCGGCATGTATGATCCTGCTTTGGAGATACTTGATGTCCGGCCCTCCTCGATCGAATTGGGAGCTACCTTGTTCACCGATCTCATGCACCGGCATCCTGACGTGGATGGGATCTTCTTTTGTAACGATGACCTGGCACACGGAGCGATCTTTCAGGCCCAGCGCCAGGGTATTTCCATTCCCCATCAGGTCGCCCTGGTCGGCTTCAATGATCTGCCGGCCTCGGCCCACATGGTGCCACGCCTTACGTCCATCCGGACACCCCGGGAAGCCGTAGGTCATCAAGCCGCCACGTTACTTCTGGACCTGATGGCAGAACGTACCGGACCAACCCAGATCGACCTGGGATTTGAGCTGGTTGTGCGGGAAAGCAGCTAGGCTGGGTGATATAGGGCCATCTGTTGGAATGCATGCTCATACGCAGCGGTTAGTAGGGCTTGTCTGATCCCGCCCCTTGTACGATCGCCACACCAGAGCTGGTACCAAGGCGGGTAGCACCCGCCTCAATCATGGCAACGGCGGTGGCGTAATCCCGAACACCGCCCGAAGCCTTGACTCCCATATCAGGCCCAACGACCCGGCGCATCAGGCGAACATCTTCAAGGGTTGCGCCCTGATGACTGAAGCCGGTAGACGTCTTTACAAACGCAACGCCCAGCTCCCGACAGATCACACAAGCCTGCTCCTTCTGCAGATCATCCAGCAGGCAGGTTTCCAGAATGACCTTGAGCGGAACGGAACCGCAGGCAGCAAGTACCTGTGCAATGTCGCTGCGGACCTCTTCCAGTAAACCATCCTTCAACCAACCGATATTCAGCACCATATCGATCTCCTGAGCACCGTTTGCAATGGCACGTTCGGCCTCGAACGCCTTGGTTTCGCTTAACCCTGCTCCAAGCGGAAACCCCACTACAGCGCACACACGCGACGGAGCTTCTTTCAGGCATTGAGCCACATAGGGCACATGCGCCGAATTTACGCATATGGAATAAAACCCATACTGCTGCGCCTCTTGGCACAACTGCCGAAGCTGTTCGCGCGAGGCATTGGCAGCCAGTAACGTGTGGTCGATGTAGTGAGCAAGGCTAGCCGGTTCGATAGTCATGGCGTTACGTCCGTAGCGGTCGCATTAAAGACGCGTACGTTAAATAAAAAACGGCCTGCAAGGCAAACGCCTGCTGGCTGCTCTTTTCCCCCTTACTCTCAAGATGACTGGGCAGTCATATAATCCTTGTCTATAGTTGCCTAGGACTGGCGCTGCGCTTGTTCGACATCCTAGCAGGGGCGTCGCTCTATAGCCGCAGCGTGCTCCCCTACCTCATAAGAAAAGCAAGAAGGTCCTATGCGCATCATGTTGCTTCGAAACAGCCTGCTTACCCTGTGCGTAAGCCTTTCCACTGCCGTCGCTGCCGATTCGGCTGTCGCACCTGGGGCACCGGGTGAACCGCCCTTTTGGTCGTATTCAGGCAAGACCGGCATCGGAACGTCCTATGAGCAATACCATAACGGGGCTTATTCCAGCGATGCCGCGACAGGACAGGTGTCCAGGGTGTGGTTTTCCTTAGCCAACGGCATCGTGACAGAAACCATGTTCGGCCTGATTCATGAGGCACAGCTGCGTGCAATGCAGGTAGTGGTAAAAGGACCTGACTTTGTCGATCTTGAAGAAGCCGATACGACCAGCGAAACGCACTATCTCTCTACCGACAGCGAGGGCAGACCTACGTCCCTGGCCTACCGGCTGATCAATCGCGCCAAAAACGGCCAGTATGAAATCGAAAAGCATATATTTACCGATCCAGACTCCGACGCATTGATCATGCGAGTCATCTTTCGCAGTGCCAACCCTGCACTCGAGGCTTATCTCCATATTGACCCTGCCATAAATAACAGCGGAAGCGGTGATCATGCCTTTACAGAGCGAAACGCACTGTATGCCCAGGAACAGGAAACCACTCTGGTGGTCAAGGCTAGTCGTGATCTGGAGCTACCAACCGTGGGCTTTGCCGGAGTCTCGGATGGGCTTGAGGAGTTGCGCAAGAAAGGATCGCTTGAGTCACGCTATACCACTACCGGCAGCATACCCGGCAATGTAGCCATGATGACCCGGATACCCCGTACGGGGGACTTGAGCACCATCGATGTTGTGGTCGGATTCGGTCGTACTCGACAGGCTGCAGACCAGGCAGCCGATAGCACCTTGCAGCGTGGCTACGAACATGTGCTTGCGCACTATAACGGTGAGGGAGATGCTATAGGTTGGCAGGACTATCTGGCCTCGCTGACCAGTCTGCCAACGATGCGGCAACAGACGACAGATAACGGCAAGCTGCTCAATGTCAGTGCGATGGTGCTGAAAGCCCAGGAAGACAAGACTCATGCAGGCGCTCTAATCGCCTCGCTGTCCAACCCCTGGGGTGAAACGGTACCCGCTACCAAAGGCACTACCGGCTACAAGGCCGTCTGGCCACGGGACTTTTACCAATGTGCCATGGCTCTGCTGGCTCTGGGCGATACACAGACCTCCAGGGTAGCGTTTGAATACCTGAAAAAGGTCCAGGTCACAAAAGACACACCTCCCCTGCAGGCAGATGGCTCTGCCTATATCCATGAGCAAAAGCAAGAGAGTGCCCAGAAAAGCGCTGAGTCTGGAGCAACCGGCTGGTTTCTTCAGAAGACCCATGTCGACGGCACGATTGAATGGGTAGGTGTTCAGCTCGATCAAACCGCCATGCCGATCATGCTGGGCTACAAGCTCTGGAAAAATGGCGTGCTTTCTGACAACGACATCACCCGGTGGTATCGGGAGATGCTCAAACCGGCCGCGGACTTCCTGGCTCAAGGTGGGCAGGTCAGGCTGGGCTGGAATGACTGGACCGTAAAACCTCCACAAACACAGCAGGATCGCTGGGAGGAACAATGGGGCTACTCCCCCTCTACCACCGCGGCCGTCATTGCAGGTCTTGTAGCCGCATCGGAACTGGCCACCCAGGCAGGTGACCAGGAAGGAGCCAAATCCTACCTGGATACTGCCAGGCGCTACTCCAGTCGTATCGAATCCAGCATGTTTACACAAAAAGGTGTTTTTGGAGACAAGCGCTATTACCTGCGGATCACACAAAACGATAACCCTGACGACGGCGGGATGCTGCTGGACAACAACAGCCGGCCAGGCCTTCCAGAAAACCAGATACTGGACGCGGGCTTTCTGGAGCTTGTCCGTTACGGTGTTCGTCCAGCCACAGACACCCACATCGTCAATAGCCTGAACGTACTGGACAATCAAGCCATTCCGGAAAACCTCAGGGTCAAGTACACCTTTACCTACCCGGGCGTTTCAGGGGAATTTCCCGGCTGGAGACGCTACGGAAACGATGGCTACGGTGAAAGTGAGACCACGGGTATCAATTATCCCGCGACTGAAGAGCCGGTCATGAATTCAGAGTTGCGTGGCCGTGTCTGGCCTATTTTCACAGGCGAGCGCGGCCATTACGCTCTGGCACTTGCAAAAGCGCAGCAGCCGGGTGGAGAAAAAATCTTATCCGAGGATCAGTTAAAGGGAATCCGTGACACCTACGTCAAGGCCATGGAGCTTTTTGCCAACCAGGGGTTCATGCTTCCCGAACAGGTATGGGACGGCGTGGGTAATAATGAACGTCATCAATATACCAAGGGCAAGGGGACTGACAGCGCAACGCCCCTGGCATGGTCCCATGCCGAGTATGTCAAATTGGTGCGTTCGCTCAGTGATCAGCGTGTGTGGGACCGTTATCCCGTTGTCTCAGAGAAACTCCAGCCATAAGGCCGGAATACGGTATGCTGAGCGGGATACACTTCATCCTGACAGTTCCATTGAACAGAATGAAAAGGAGTTCACGCTGTTGGATGAGAAAAAGACCTTATTGGGCATCAGGTTGTCTGTTGAAGAGCCTTATCTCTTTGGCAGGCTTCCTATACCATCCGGGATGAGAGATAACGCATAATGGAAAGCAAGGCCGCGATTCCATCAAGACAACTGACTACTCTGGAGTATTTGCATGAATAAAGGGGAATTGATCGATCAAGTGGCTGCAGCAGCAGGCCTAACCAAGGCTCAAGCTCAAGCAACTGTGACCGCCATCACCGACACTATCAGCCAGGAATTGGCCAAGGGTAACGATGTTGCTCTGGTTGGTTTTGGTACCTTTACCGTCAAAGAGCGCGCCGCCCGTGAAGGCCGCAATCCTCAGACTGGCAAGACCATTAAAATCGCAGCTGCCAAAGTGCCTGGCTTCAAGCCTGGCAAAGGCCTGAAAGACGCTGTGAACTGACAGACGTCCGACGCGGTAACAAAAGGCCTGCTTGAAGCAGGCCTTTTTCATTTCTCAGGGCTTACACCCTGTCCGGGCCCGGTAGGTGCTTTCAACGAATAATGGACTGACCTCCAGGCCAGGACGCGACCTCCCCCACAATTCGTCCTCATCCATATACAGACCGTATTCGGGAAGTACAGGAATTCGCTGGCTGCTCTTGTTGCTGCGCCGTAGTGCAATGCGGTTTTCGATATTGAAATTCTTTAACCCCACCACCTCTGTAGGCTGCTCACCCGCCAAAAAGAACAGGGGTAGGTTGGCGTGCAACATGGCGTCGTAGCGAGAGCGATGACTGAAAAACACATTGACTCTTGGGTGAGGCGCTACCTTCTCGACCTTTACCAGCCGGGCATGATCGGCCAGATTGAAGATCACCCTCAAGGCCGCGCCTGCTGGTGTCCCTTCAATATCGCTCCCCTCACGCTGTGCCTGTAGCTGAGCCAGCTTCTCCAGCCGACGTCTCACCTCCCCCACGGGTACTCGCTTGGTCTTGCCGGTATGGCCTGCCCAGGTAAAGCTCAACAGCCGCGGTGTCGCATCAAAGGCCTGTATATGACGTGTCAGTTGTTTAAGGCTGATACTCGCTCCCAGGGCCTCTCTTACCAAACGGGTACGCGCCGTCTCAGCCAGTCCCTGCTTCAGCCTTACACGCTCAATAGCAGCCTCTACAGCCCCTTTCATTTGATTGACCTGTCGTATCGGCCCCAGCATTGATTCGCTCAGCAGAAACCAGCCTGGCAAACGCCTGACTGTTCCCGGAGCCTGATCGGCTTCCCGTTCGAACTGTTGAAGTACTGCTTGGCTGAGTTCAATGGCCTGCCTACCTCGCACGGACACGGGAGTAATCGCTTTCGGTGCAGCTTGCTCAGTGAGTGTCGGCAATGACCACACCTCACCTGAAACCACACAGGTAGACCATCGCGAATTCAAATCGGCGACAGCCTGCTTAAGGTGCATATAAGCAGTTTCGATACTTTCAGGCATTTCTTTTAATACCACTCCTCATATATACCTCATATTAACATCTGTTTATCGTGGTTACTTTACCTATGCCCCAAAATAAAAGCTTTTAAAGTCAATATGAGGTATCTGCAAGCTTAATCGTATAAATTTCTGTATGGAGTGGTATTATTACGAGTGTAATAGGTGCAAGTGATTCCCTTCCTGATAGACAAACGTGCTGAAGTCACGGCTCTTTCAAACAGTATGGATTGTCTCGACTGTGCAGGCCGAAACATGGGCCTGTGTAATCAATAATCCCAGTACCGTTTATTAATATTGTCAGCTTGAAGTAGAACGCGACCTCTATAGGAGGCTCTACCCTCTCATTTCACCCACGTTCTGTCTTCTATACAGACTCATGAGCTTCGCTCAGCACCGTAAACAAATCGCTTTACCCATAAAAATACACTTTAATGGGTTAAAAGACGGTTATTTAAGGTTAAAGAACGGTTAAGGGCTGTGGATATATCTACTAACTTATTGATATATAAGGGTTTTATTGGGTATGCGGAAACGTCAACATGACGTTTATATACGTCAACATGAGGTATGCGCCTGTCAACATGACGTATAGATGCGTCATGTTGACGTATAGCGTACCCTAAAGCCCTTCTTAACAATGTAACTCATTGATTTTTAAATACTTTTTTAATATTCAATACCTAAGTCATTATGAGGTATAGATACGTCATTATGACGTATCATATGTCATTATGAGGTATGGTTTTCCATAAGTTACTGATATTTAAGTACTTTGTTCCATTACCCAATCGGTCTGACAGACCATTTTGAGGCCATCAAACAAGGGTGAGCCCTCCTTTTTTGGTGATAACCCCCTAATTTTTAAGCGGTTTTTAACTTTTCCCTAGGCTTGCAGCACCTTCGCTCCGTTTACTTAGCTAATACAAAGGCAATGTCAAAATGAGGTATTTTTGCGTAAGTCATTGATTTTTAAGAAATTTTTATAGAATTGACGTAGAGTAAGTAGTCATTTGCTTAAAATGTCGCCATTATCTCCAACTCATACTTGTCAAGCCATGCCCTTTCGCTGCTTAAAAGCTACCTCATCCTGACATGCAGCTTGGAAAACCTTCGTTTTCAGCAGAAAAACTACCTCATCCTGACATTTTCGCCGTCTTTTACTCTTACAAGATCCTAAAATGGGTTCTCGACCGCTATAAAACCCCTGAATTAGATGATTTAGCGGCATGAATCGGTGTTAATAGGCATGCAGAATAAAACACTTAATAAAAAACGGAGCCACTAGGCTCCGTTTTTCGAGAGTTTTACGTTATTCGCTCTTTAGTAAGGGCCTGTTGTTTCGGACTACCCTTACAATATTGTCTTTGCCTATATCCCATTCCTTGAGAAAATCGATGTTCTTTAACTCATCGAGTGCGTCCCGCAACATCTGTTTGAACTTTGCCTCTGTCTTGGCTTTAGATCCACATGATTCCCGGATGGTTTCTACCTTAATGCCATAGGGCTCGCGATGGGTACCATAGAAGCCATGTAACCACTTAGCCAGCGGACGTAGTTCCAGGCGTGACTGCCAATCGAGACGTGTTGTATACACATCGGCTGCAAAGAGAATAGCCATTTCTGGCTCAATTTCGACATGCCACGTATCGCTCAAATCACCTTCTTCTGTTGTGTACTCAAAACGCCGCAATAGAGAGACGCCCACCCCTTTACCCAGGCGGGTCGATTCGATACGAACAGACGTCGCTTTGAGGCGCTCCAATACATTCAGGAGCTTTTGGGTGTAGTCTTTCCCTCTCGGCCAGCGCAATTCCTTCTTCATTTCCGAAGGGCGGAAACTCACTCGGTTGCCAAGCTTCTCTGTACGAGCCATATGGACAACCTGCAGCCAGACATCCATATCGTCTTCCTGACGAAGTTCCTGGCCGGTGTAGTAGATTCTTGCGTTACCGTAACAGTGCAATTCACGCCCATTGATGAACTCGCGGGCCTGGTTTCGGTTACCAACCGTAAACAGCGCACTACGCAGCATTTCGTTGGGCGCACTGCGTAAATCATCTGCCCATAATGGCAGTTGATTGACCTTTTCCTCGATTACCTTTTCAGCGCGCTGTTGTATGCGAGTAAGTGCTGTCTCTCGGGGGGGCCTGCCTTTACGCTCCGTTTTTTCAGGAGCGGCTGGCTCTTTCTCATCACTCACGAGGTTCTGCTCCCTGTTCAGCCAGATTACTGATCAGAGCTCTTAGCTCTTTGAGTTGGTCATCGCTAAATGTTTTGCGGTCCAGCTCAAATATCACCCTGTCCTTCTTGGTGGAAACGCGTGCGACCTTTCGCTCACCAATAACGATATCTTCACTGGGCGTCGAAGCCTTGGGTGCAGAGACTGATTTGGTAAGCAAGTCTTCACGAATACGTTTGGCCAGCCCAGCTTGTGCCAGTTTTCCGTTGGCCAGATCTCTAAGGGCCTTGTTCAAGGCAGACTCATAATCAAGACCTGCTGCCTGAACTTCCTTGATAACAGGTTTCAACGCATCTACTGCGTTCGCGCCCAGCATTTTGGGGTTGGCTTTGAGCATATTAAGGCTCGACTCTGGCAGAGCGCCAAAAGCCATGATGCGGTAGAGCTGAGATTTGCTGATATCCAGTTTGCGCTGCAAATCATTGACTTGAGTGAACGAGGTGCGCATTCGGGTAATAGCATGGTACTTCTCAAAGTCCGAGAGGTCCTTGCGGTGTATATTTTCGAACAGACTGCGCAGTGCGCTTTCGAAATCATCGACGACTTCTACCAGGGCATCGATATATTTCTTGCCAAGCTTTTTGTGAGCACGTAGTCGGCACTCTCCGGCAATTAGCTCATAGCGCTCACCAGCGATTCGAACGTTGATTGGACTTAACAGCCCTTCCTCTTCAATCGATAGTGCCAGTTCTTCAATATATTCCTCGTCAAAAACCAGGCGAGGTTGATAGGGGTTAGCGTCAACCAGATCGACAGGAATCGAGCGCGGTACTCGATGGGACTTTAAATTCTCTACCTGCTGAACAGCCGAATGGCGAGATATCTGGCTGACCAAGCCTTGAGCAAGAATGGAGCCCAACTTTTGCTTGGGTGCGTTTTGTGAGGAGGTCGATTTCTTTTCCATAATATGCTCTTACGCTGCGGTCTCTTTGTCGATGTACTTGGCCAATTCCTTGTACTGCTTGGCCACCTTGTTCGTTGAGTCGAACATCCGCAGGGAGGTTTGAACGGTTGATGACTGGTTGATCTTCGTTGTTGTTCCTATCTTTACTGGAACAAGCTTTCCAAATAGGCCCATCGCTTTTTGTTCAATGTTTTGACAGACCAGCTGACGATCATCATGACGAATCAGCAATGCGCCTAAGTTGATCAATGTCGGGTTGATCCGCGTGATCTGCTGAACTCGTTTGGTCAGATCAGCGAGGCCGTACAAGCCATAAGGCGATCCTGACTCTACGGGAATCAATAAATGGGTCGCCGCGGCCAATGCATTGGAAGTCAGAAGCCTAAGGCTAGGCGGGCAGTCAATGATGATGTAATCCGCTTTACCCAGTAGAGGCTGAAGCCGGTCCCGTAATACTTCATTAGGGCGAGGCTCCATGCGAAGTGCATCGTCTGCATTATCCAGAGCCATGCTTCCATAGATAAGTGCAACGCCATCGATCCTGGTTTCGTCATGAACAAAGTAGGTGAGTGGTAGTTCAGGATTCGTAAGTAATTCGGCTGTTGTATAATTTATCTCAGCAGGGTGAGACATCCCGATATGTTGACTTGCGTTAGCCTGGGGATCCATGTCTACGACACAAACCAGTTTTCCCATTTGTGCCAGGTTATCTGCCAAATTGATACAGGTTGTCGTCTTGCCAACTCCGCCTTTGTGGTTGGCGATAGCGATTACAACTGTTTTCTTCTCTTCTTTCTGCACAGCCGATCCACTCCAGGCCATTTTCTATCCTCTTCGTTGAGGCCATGTGTTGGAGTAATCGTAACAGACAAACATACTGCTTTTAACGGTTATTTGGCTTTGGTCAGGATGTTTTAGGCCTATATCTCATTAAGAGTCCCTAGTAGGGAAAATACTGAGGTTAGGTATGGCTAGAGGATTAGGAGAGTCCCTAGTAGGGAATTAATGTCATAGGAAGCTACGACCTATTATTTGCGTTTTATTAATTCATTTAAAGTCTATTTATATGATAGAGCGATATGCATAACTATTAAGTCCCTACTAGGGAATCTACTAAGCGTGACTCAGCAGATATGGATAGCTGTTCTATCGAAAGGGTAACCAAATAACTTTCCAAAGGAATGCTTTTTCTTGCTTAATCTTATTGAGACTCGCAAGTGGCATACCTTGTTGGACACGAGCAGGTAAGCTAGGGTAGACGTAGTAACCTAGGATAGACGTAGTAACCTAGGATAAATAAGGATGCGCTGAAAGACGTGGCGTAGCCGCTGTGTTAAAGCAGACATGGCTTAGGGAGGTCAAGCTATAAAAAAACGCCCTGCAGGCGTTCTTTTATAAGAGGATATGAGGTAACTACACACCTCATACTCACATAGCATTAGCGAGTCCGACTGTTACGTCTGGAGTTCAGTCGCTCAGACCAGTTTCCCAAGTCTTGTAGGGAAACATTGTCATCCCAGGCGTTTAGGGAGAATCCCTTATTGGTAAGCTCTCTTCTTACTTTACATAAGTAAAGACGCAGCGCACGCCGATTGGCGTAAAACAAGGGCACCAGTCGTTCTGACCTGTATACGATGCGACCCGATTCGTCGGATGCAGTAAAGGTCATAAAACCGAGAGTTGTTTTGGGTGTGAAATGACAGACAAGGGGCGCTAACCCTGCGCAAATCATTTCCTGAGCCTGCTCATGATGAGGCACTACCATATCGCTTACCGTCCTTGTGATATGTGAGAACCACTAGACACTTTCGATGGGGTTAAGTTCCTGCTTCTTATAAACCGTAGACCAGGATCGTCAGTATTGACAGGCAGAGTAGGTCGCGGGGGATCAAAGGTCGGAGCATGACGTCATTGCTTGGGGCTGTCATACGGTTTTACCCAAAAGAAATCGAGCTTTCAGCCGATAAATGATTCAACAAACCTAACTGCATAAGTGTGTAGATCCAAGATGACTCTGACAGAACTGCGCTATATCGTAACGCTTGCCCAAGAACAGCATTTTGGCCGTGCCGCTGAGCGCTGCCACGTCAGCCAGCCAACGCTGTCAGTAGGCGTCAAGAAGCTTGAAGACGAGCTTGGTATTCTGATTTTTGAACGCAGCAAAACCAATGTTCGCCTTACACCTACCGGCGAAAGCATTATTGTTCAGGCGCAAAAAGTCCTGGAGCAGGCGCAAGGTATTCGTGATCTTGCCAAGGCCGGTAAAAATCAACTGAGTGCACCACTTAAAGTGGGTGCTATTTATACGGTAGGCCCGTATCTCTACCCTCATTTGATTCCGCAGCTGAATCGTGTTGCGCCAGAAATGCCTCTCTATATAGAGGAAAACTTTACACCGGTTTTGCGTGACAAGCTGAGAACAGGCGAGCTGGATGCAATCATCGTTGCGTTGCCTTTTAGCGAAGCGGATGTATTGACCAAGCCGCTTTACGATGAGCCGTTCTATGTGATGATGCCGGCGAAGCACCCCTGGACAGAGCTCAAAACCATCGAAAATGCAAAACTGGACGAAATGAGCCTCCTGCTGTTAGGGGAGGGGCATTGTTTCCGAGAACAGGTGTTGGAAGCGTGCCCAACGATCAAGAAACCAGGTGTGGAGTCCAAGCATACCCAGGTCGAGTCCTCATCTCTGGAGACGATTCGTCATATGGTTGCCTCGGGCTTAGGCGTGTCGGTGCTTCCCCTCTCTGCCTTGGAAAGCCACCATTACGCACCGGGAATGATCGAGATTCGACCATTCAGCGCTCCCGTGCCTTTTAGAACAATTGCAATTGCATGGCGTGCAAGTTTTCCACGTCCCCAGGCCATTGATGTGCTTGCCGATTCTATCCGGCTATGCTCGGTCAATAGGGACTAACAACGACGCTCGCGTAGCCTGTTTCTCCCACAGGCTACCGCTATTTCAGCCTGCGGGAGCCTGGGGTCTTGCGCCTAAACGCTACCTGCTAATTCTTATAGACAGACCTTTTACTTTTGTCTGATCAAGCGGTGGGGTCGTAAATTCTACTAATCTAGGTGGCTGAGCTAGGTCTTGCCCAAACGAACCGTGCAGCCAATAAAAAGATTGAGGCGGCTTGTATCAAGTAGTGAAATTAACCTGAAGTATTAGGCCCTCCGTGGTGCTGCCTAAAGGGGAGAGTTATCCGTGATACTTAACGGTATGGCGGATAGGGTATAGCCATGATGTAGCAGCGGACATCAAGCGGGGCACTAAGTGGAATGGCCCATGTTCCACCACAGGACTGTTCTTACCTTTAAGACGCCGCGATTAAATACGACCGGAAACAAACAGGCCGATCTCTTTACCGGCTAGCTGTTTGGTCCCAGAGAGAAAGGGTTTGTGGTATAGACCTCTATCGGAGGAGGATCCATGGCTCAAGTTCTACACAAACGCGCCACGACCACGCACGCCATCCGAGCGGAGTTACAGCGATCGCAGGATTCGATCGCGACGCTAAGTAAGCGTTACAACTTAAACCCCAAGACCGTGATCAAGTGGCGTAAGCGTGACTCGGTTGAAGATCAGCCCATGGGACCTCGGGAGCCGCATTCGACCTCCCTGACTCTGGCTGAAGAGGCCGCTGCGATTGCGTTCCGGCAGAAGACGTTGCTGCCTCTGGACGATTGCCTGCATGCCTTGCAGCGCTTCATACCCAGGCTTTCGCGCTCGGGCCTGCACCGGCTCTACCAGCGACACGGCATCAGCAACCTCCCGCGCTCAGCTGAGCCGGTACGTGAGAAGAAAGCCTTCAACCGCTATCCGCTGGGCTATCTGCATATCGATATCACCGAGGTGCATACCGCAGAGGGCCGGGCCTATCTCTTTGTGGCGATCGATCGCACGTCGAAGTTTGTCTATGCCGAGTTGCACGCGCAGATGAGGCGCAACGATGCGGTCGACTTTTTGGAGGCCACGCTTAAGACATTACCTTATAAGGTGCATACGGTACTCACCGACAACGGTATCCAATTTGCCAGGAAGACAGGTACTGAACGTTACCGGGCCCATCCTTTCGATGTGATCTGTTATCGGCACGGCATTGAACATCGGCTAACCAAGCCCTTCCATCCCTGGACCAATGGCCAGGTTGAGCGCATGAACCGGACGATCAAGCAGGCCACCACCAAGGCCTTTCATTATGCCTCGCTTAAACAGCTGCAGGAGCATATAAGGGATTATCTGTGGGCATATAACAGCGCTCGTCCATTGCGCGCCTTGAAAGGGCAAACACCGGTTGGCTTTATCCTCGGGCAATGGCACAAACAACCACAGCTCTTTTTAACCGATCCAAACCCCTTCTTCCCGGGACCTAACACCCTCAAAAGCGGAAGGTAAAGTGGTTTGTCTGGATATGTTTCACTTTTCTAGGTGTCAGGATGAGGTATCGCCCGAATGAAAAAGCCCATGCTCGGGCTGTTTTAGAAAAATTACTGCATTTTCAATTTCTTCACTCAAGGCAGTAAAGACGTGGGCTCTGGTCAGCGTATGGCCAAACCGGACGTGTTGTACATTACAGAAATGAGCCTGTGATACCACCTGAATGACCAATGTCAGGATGAGGTATAAAGGATAACGCTAGATGGAGTGCGGTTATCTAGCCCTTTCTAGTTGGATCTAGATAACCTAGACGTTGACCCTCAGCTCATCTGACTTAATCTGTACTCTTGGCTCAGGGCACGGTACATAGTGATTTCCTGGCGTATGCGTTCTGTGATCTGCTCAGGTGACAGCGAGACAGGAGACATCAGCATTTGGCTTTGAAACGTACTGAGCTCATAAGTACTTTGCAGAAGTGCCATGCTTTAAATGGCGGGACGGATAGGGCGGAGGAGGGCCTTGCGCGGCTCATGCTTAAGGAGCAGCTCAGGAGCAATTCATGACTGATATCTTTACGCTGGAAGCCTGTGCCTTTAATGCCTGGCCTGCACAAAAGACGGTTTTTCACGAGGGGTGGGTGCTGCGTCTGGCAGGCGGCTATACCAAGCGCGCTAATTCGGCCAATGCCTGGCAGCCAACGGCCTCGTTCGATAGCGTACGCTCCTATATCGAGTCGCTGTACCGCCGGCAGGGTTTGCCTGTCATCTTTCGATTGACGCCTCTGGCAGGTGATGCGCCGGGCAGGCAGCTCGAAGCGGCGGGTTATGAGCGGGTCGACCCTACCGAGGTGATGACGCTGGGCTTAGGTAATCTAAAAGAGAGCCAGGGTACGGTCACGCTTGAATCCTTGCGTACACAGGCCTGGGGTAACGGCTTTGCCTTGCTCAGCGGCCTGGATGCGCCCCGTCGCCAACACCATGATACCTTGCTGGACGCTATCGTCTGGCCTGTGGCCTACGCGACGGTTTACAGAGAAGGGCAGCCTGTTGGCTATGGCTTGGCAGTGGCGGAAGGTGACTGGGTGGGCCTGTTTGATCTGGTGGTAGCGCCAGCCTGGCGTGGGCGTGGTCTCGGGCGTCAGCTGGTTAGCGCACTGTTAGTGTGGGGAAAGCGCCAAGGTGCCCGACAGGCATACCTACAGGTAACAGACTCAAACACCTCTGCAATAGGCCTTTACCACTCGCTCGGCTTTGAGCGTCGCTATGGCTATCACTACCGTGTTTTGATGTGAAATGGCAACGTTCCTGAACCTGTGTGGTCGTTTTTAACATGACATCACACAACAGGAAACCCTATGCGTTTACAACCTTCCCGACTTAAGAACGGTATCCTTCTCATGGCTGCGGTGGGCATGGGCGTGTCGCTGGCGGCCTGCAGCAACCGGTCGCCGGACAAGCGGCCCTTGTCCGAGCTGGCGATAAGCGGGGCTAAAAGCTCGGTACGTAATGATGCGGACATGCAAAAAGTACTGAATCAGTACGCCCGCTTCGATCCGAAAGCCATCGAAAAGATCACTCCGACTGAGGCGCGTCAGCAGCCAACCATTGCAGACGCGGTAAAGGCGGTGCTTGAAAAGGAAGGGCGCGACAGTGCGCCTGAAGCGCTGGTACCTGGGGTCAAAAGTGTGGATACCAGCGTATCTGGCGCCGCAGGTACGTTACCGGCTCGCGTGTATACTCCTGAAGGCAAGGGGCCTTTTCCAGTCATCCTGTACTTCCACGGTGGCGGCTGGGTGTATGCGGATCGCAATGTTTATGATGCAGGTGCACGTGGGCTCGCGAAGCAGGCCAATGCTATCGTGGTTTCGGTCGACTACCGTCTTGCGCCCGAGCATAAATTCCCGGCTGCCCATGATGATGCCATCGCAGCCTACCGTTGGGTGATCCAGAATGCCGGCTCGCTGGGTGGTGATCCTAAGCGCCTGGCACTGGCTGGCGAAAGCGCCGGTGGTAATTTGGCTGTTGCAACGGCCATTGCCGCAAAGAAGGCCGGCCTGACGGCGCCCAAGCATATTCTGTCGGTTTACCCGGTGGCCCAGACCAACACCCACACCGAATCCTATGACAAGTACGCCGATGCGATGCCGCTCAATCGACCCATGATGCTGTGGTTCGTGGCCCAGGCTACGAAGTCTCCGGTCGACCTGAACGACCCACGTATCGACTTGGTCCATGCCGACCTGAAAGGCTTGCCGCCAGTCACAATTATCAATGCCGAGATGGATCCGTTGCGCGATGACGGCGCCCAGTTAGAGACTGCCCTGCGCAATGCGGACGTAGCGGTAGATCGTCAGTTATATTCAGGGGTTACGCACGAGTTCTTTGGTACGGCAGCGGTCGTTGAGAAGGCCAGACAGGCTCAGCAGTATGCAGGCGAGCAGTTGAAGGCGGACCTTACGCGTTAATTGAAATCCTACGGACAGGCGCTATGCTGCGCTTGTCCGTAGAATGCCTAGCGGGCCATGTTCAAAATAGCTGCCGGAATCTGGTCCAGAGGCAGTTCACGCTCTACGGCCCCCAACTTGAAAGCCTCCTTGGGCATTCCATAAACCACACAGCTCTGCTCATCCTGGCCCAATGTCTTGGCGCCTGCTTCACGCATTTCCCTAAGACCTCGTGCCCCGTCGTCTCCCATACCGGTCATGATGATACCTAGGGCATTCTTGCCGGCGCAGCGCGCCGTTGAACGGAACAGGACATCAACAGAAGGGCGGTGACGGCTTACTGGCGGCCCGTCGACGATCTCTACCTGATACTGCGCGCCATTGCGCTTGAGCAGCATGTGCCGTCCGCCGGGTGCGATCAAGGCGCGACCGGGAATGACGCGATCACCATGCTGGGCCTCGCGTACTTCGATCTGACAGAGTCCGTTCAGGCGCTCGGCGAAGGCGGCCGTAAAGCGCTCGGGCATATGCTGAACGATGACGATGCCTGGACACACCCGTGGCAGGGCGGTCAGAACCACTTCCAGCGCCTGCGTACCGCCAGTAGAGGTGCCAATGCTGACCACTGTATCGGTCGTGCGGGTCATCGCCTGGCCCGGCGGCAGGATGACATCTGCGCTGAGTTTCGGCGGCGGGCTGGCCGGTGGCGCGGACGTTGCGATACGGCGAACGTTGGCGCGGGCCGCTGCCTTGACCGCGGAAATCAACTCCTGGCTACTTTCTACCAGAAACTGTCGGAGCCCAGCCTGTGGCTTGGTGACAAAGCTGACCGCGCCGGATGAGAGAGCCTGCATGGTGGTCGCGGCACCTTTTTCCGTCAGCGTCGAGCAGATCACAACCGGAGTAGGGCGCTCGGCCATGATCTTCTTGAGAAAGGTAATGCCGTCCATGCGAGGCATTTCCACATCAAGGACGATGACATCCGGCCATTGCTTATTCATCTTGTCCATGGCGAAAAGCGGATCAGCCGCCACGCCAATCACTTCGATGGCACTGTCGGCAGACAGCGTCGTGGATAACACCTGACGCACCACGGCGGAGTCGTCGACGATCAGTACTTTAATGCTAGTCATAGGCGATCTCTTTGCCGTGGTGGAGCCTGTACAGGAGGCGATTGCTCAAGCTTGACCTCCCCATCCCAAATGGAAAAGCTAAGGCGTCGATGACCGATACCCTCCACATGGCTGGCGCTACAAACCAGTCCGTGTGCCTGTAGAAGGCGCTTAGCCGCCTTGACGTTCTGCAAGCCTATGTGGTCCTTTTCATTACGTGCGATTCCTGGAAACATGTTGCCGCCACCGAAGACACGCAAGGTAAACTCCGATGGTTGTGTACCTGACATCTGGATAGCCTGGAGCAGTAGCGCCAGCGCCTCGTCACCGTAGTGACCATCGAGTCGGTCCGATACCTTGTGCCCCTTGCTGCGAGTAGGCAGTAGGTAATGGCACATCCCGCCCAGCTGGCGCTGGGGATGCCAGAACACCAGCGCCACACAGGAGCCTAGCAACGTTCGGATGCGTGTATCAGCACCCCCGAAATGCAGCTCCCCAGGCTTAAGATAAACATCTTTAATCTTTGTTGGCTCAGGCATGAGGCTTCTGATAGATAGAGGGTCTAACCATCTTGAGCGCTTCAGTGATGCCATTGAGGCTTTCTGAATGGCTTACCATGAAATAACCTCCTGGACGTAAATGGTTTACCAGACGTTGGACCACCTGGCGCTTGGTGTCGTTGTCAAAGTAAATCATTACATTTCGCAAGAAGATCACTTCAAACTGACCAATATCAGGCAGGGTGGTATTGAGATTGATCTGTCGAAAGGTAATACGTGCCGTCAGATTTGGATCAATCAGGAATGTCCCTTCATTTTGACCAATACCCTTGAAGCAGTGTTTGTGCAGTAACGTTTTTGGAATACCTTCGGCATCTTCCAAGGGGTATTGGCCCCGACGCGCTTTTTCCAGCACCCGGGTACTGATATCAGATGCAACGATTTCCCACGGGCGGGTGCCGAGCGTATCAGCCAGAGTTAACGCCAGGGTATAAGGTTCCTCACCAGTCGAGCACGCTCCACTCCAGATACGAACGGACGCGCGGTCACGTATCTCTGGTAGTACAACGGTACGGAGGAACTCAAAATGCTTGGGCTCACGGAAAAAATAGGTTTCATTGGTGGTGAGTAAGTCAACCGCTGTTTGAAACTCGCTCCGATCGCGCATCAGGACGTCAAAGTAGGCTCCATAACTGGGAAGGCCCCGCTGACGAACCCGCTTGGCCAGCCGTCCGCTGACCAGGGGCTTTTTGGAGTCTGCCATGCTGATCCCGGCAGCATCGTAAATCATTCCACGAAACTTGCGGAAATCGCTGTCTGAAAGAGCAAGGTTATCCATCGTCATGGCATTTACCGTCAGTTCTGGCTGGCCAGGTAATCAATATCCTCAGCATTGAGGACTTGGTCGATATTGAGCAGGATTACAAAACCATTTTCGCGCTTGGCCATGCCGAGAATGAAGTCGGTACGGACATGGGTGCCAAAGCGCGGCGCTGGTTCAATGGCATCGGCACTGATTTCCAGTACTTCGTTAACGGCATCTACCACGATGCCAAAGATCTGATGTCGGCCTCCGACACTTAGCTCCAGCATCACAATGCAACTGCGCCGGTTGACCTCAGTAGGCGCACCACCAAAGTGCACCCCAAGATCGAAAACAGGTACTGCTGCACCACGCAGATTAATTACGCCGCGAATGCTACGAGGCATCATGGGCATGGCTGTAATCGGACCATACTCGATAATTTCACGTACACACGTCGTGCTGACCGCAAACATTTCTGCATTCAATGAGAAGGTCAGGTATTGCTGTGGCTGCTCGATAGCAGCCACGCGGTTAGCCTTTAGAACACTCATGGGCATTAATCCTTGAAGCGTACAAAACCAGCCGGTACGCCAGCCAATTGACCGGCGGCAGGGCTATAGTCACGCGCTGGCGTTGCTGCCTTGCGAGTCGGTACAGCCGCTGGTGGCTGGCTGCGCGGAGCTTCACTGGAAGAGACACTCCCGTTGTGAGCCAGGGTAAAGAACTCCATCAGCTGTTGGAGCTGTTCGGCCTGACCACTCATTTCTTCAGAGGTCGCAGCCAGCTCTTCCGAGGCAGAAGCGTTCTGCTGAGTGATTTGGCTCAATTGGCTCATCGCCGTGTTGATCTGGCCTACACCTGAGGTTTGCTCTTCGGATGCGGCCGCAATCTCCTGTACCAGATCGGACGTCTTGCCGATCGAGGGTACGATTTCATCCAACAACGTACCGGCACGCTCGGCCAAGGCGACGCTTGTCTTGGCTACATTGCCAATTTCCTGGGCTGCAATCTGGCTACGCTCGGCCAGCTTGCGTACTTCAGCTGCCACAACCGCAAAGCCCTTGCCATGCTCACCGGCACGTGCCGCTTCGATCGCCGCGTTCAAGGCCAACAGGTTGGTCTGATAGGCGATGTCGTCCACGATGCCAATCTTGTCGGCAATAGTCTTCATGGCTGCGACTGTGTCTTTCACGGCCTTGCCACCTTCGGCTGCTTCCTGGGCGGCCTTGCTGGCCATGCCGTCAGTCACCTTGGCGTTCTCGGTATTCTGGGCAATGGAGGCAGACATCTGCTCCATGGACGCGCTGGTTTCTTCAACCGATGCGGCCTGTTCAGAAGACGCTTGACTCATGCTTTGTGCTGTAGCGGAAACCTGCTCTGAGGCACTGGACAGCGCATCGGCAGAGCCCCGCACTTCACTGATAATATAAGCCAGTTTGTCTGTCATGCCTTTGATAGCCGCAAGCATGCTAGTGGTATCACCAGGTTTGGTCACAACATTGACGCTCAGGTCACCGGCAGCAACGCGGCTAACAACTTCAGCAGCATAGGCCGGTTCGCCACCCAATTGCTTGATAAGACTGCGGGCGATGATGAAGCCTAGGATCATGGCAATGATAACGGCTGCAATGCCGATGCTGACCATGAGCAGGCGCGCCGACTCAAAAGACTCAGTCGCCTGGACACCCGCCTTAACCATTTCATCCTTCATGTACTGATTGAGTGCCGTGAGGGTATCAACGAAGGCGTTGTTGGTTGGAGTAAATTCGTCCAGCAGGAAATGAACAGCTTGGTTCTGATCCGATTCAACTAACTTAAAAAATTGCGCATATTTACTTTGTAGTGCATCTCGAGCAGCAATAGCAGCCTTGACACGCTTGATGCCTTCTTCCGAGTAAACGCTCTTTTCGAGACGACTGATGATTTCAGCGTTCGCGCTGCGGTACTTATTGACCCGATCAACATACTCAGGACGCTTGCTTAAATCATCATTAAGCAAAATATTGCGGAGCAATCGGCCATTATTTAATGTGTTCTGAATAAGCTCGTTGGTCATTTCCGTCTTTGGGAAACGATCCAAAGACATTGTATCTGCAGACTTCTTCATGGCCGCCATGTTGACGACGCCCACTAGAATCACGATGACAAGCAGAGCGACGACTGTGCCAAAGCCCAAGGCAAGCTTGGTGGTAACGCGCATGTTTCTAAACATGGCTATGACTCCGAGAGTTACAACGAGCGCTGCGGAAGCGCTGCACGCGCGCTGCCGAAGGCCATAGCGGTTTCTGGGGTTTTGACGAGTCCTGCGATTTCGCTGATGGACAGCACGTGGCTGACGTTCAGCAGTACCACGAACTCGTCCTTGATCTTGGTAATGCCCTGGATGAAGTCAGTCCGGATGCGGCTGCCGAAAGCCGGAGTCGGACGGACATGCTCCAGAGGTATTTCAAGCACTTCACTTACAGCATCAACCACCACACCAATGACTTGGGGTTGGTCGTCATCTACAGTCTCGAGGATGACGACGCAGGTCCGCGATGTAACAGCCGTACGAGTGCCTCCGAACCGTGCTTCCAGATCAATGACTGGCACGACGGCGCCGCGCAGGTTGATTACTCCGCAGATAAACGCTGGCATCAGCGGAACGACAGTAAGCTGGCCGTATTCAATAATCTCCCGTACGCACAGCGTATCCACGGCAAAGGTCTCACCGTTTACTACAAAGGTCAGGTGTTGACGCTCGGCTTCACCGTTTGAAGAGAGCAACGCAGTAGTCACATCGGTACTCATGTCTTATTCCTCGAACCGGACGAATCCTTCCGGTGACGAGCCTGTACGAAGTGGACGTTGCGCCATGACCCGCTCCCTGCTATGGCTCGGCTTGCTAGAAACCGGCCTTACATGATCAATGGCGCGCTGCAGATCGGCAGCGGCACGATGGGCTGAGAAGAAGCTCATCAGTTGCTGCAGTTTTTCTGCTTGGCTACTCATTTCTTCGGCCGTTGCCGCCAATTCTTCAGAGGCTGAAGCGTTTTGTTGCGTAATTTGATTGAGCTGACCCATCGCGGAGTTGATTTGACCTACACCTGAAGTTTGTTCTTCGGATGCAGCAGCGATTTCCTGTACCAGGTCGGAAGTCTTGGTAATCGACGGAACGATCTGATCCAGCAGCGTGCCTGCCCGCTCGGCCAAGGCAACGCTGCCCTTGGCAACGTTGCCAATTTCCTGAGCGGCAACCTGACTACGCTCGGCCAGCTTGCGCACCTCAGCAGCGACTACCGCAAAGCCCTTGCCATGCTCACCGGCACGTGCGGCTTCAATCGCAGCGTTCAAGGCCAGCAGGTTGGTCTGGTAGGCAATGTCGTCCACAATGCCGATCTTCTCGGCAATGCTTTGCATGGCAGAGGTGGTCTCACGAACCGCCTGACCGCCTTCAACGGCTTCTTTAGCAGCCTTGCTGGCCATGCCATCGGTAACCTTGGCGTTTTCGGTATTCTGAGCAATGGAGGCGGACATCTGCTCCATGGACGCGCTGGTTTCCTCAACCGATGCCGCTTGCTCAGAGGATGCCTGGCTCATGCTTTGCGCCGTAGCTGAAATCTCTTCTGACGCACTGGCCAATGCATCGGCCGAATCACGCACATCCATGATGATCTGGGACAGCTTGCTGACGGTGCTGTTGACCGATTGCTTGAGTTCCAAGAGCTGACCTTGGTAATCGCCTTGAATCGTACGGCCTAGGTCGCCGTTTGACAGCGCCCCCATGACGTCCATGGCTTCGCTTAGTGGTGCAACGATGGCGTCCAATGTGCCGTTGACGCCTTCGATGATCCGACGGAAGTCACCCTGGTGCTGGGAAGCGTCGGCTCGCTCATCGAGCTGACCGGCTATTGCCGCCTGACTGAGTTGCTGGGTATCGGTAATCAGTGCCTTGATGTTGGCACGTACCTGCTCGATGTTATCGTTAATGAATGCTTTCTTGCCCGGCAGGCGGGCCAGAGGCGCGTCCAGGTTGCCTTCACCAAAGCCTTTTACGCAGGCCATTGCACTACGCTGGTCATCGATATGGCCCTTGACCATATCGTTCACGCCTTGCGCCATTGTGCGGTAGCTACCCTCGAAGCGATCAGCCGGAATGAAGGTATCGGTCTCGCCCTTGTCGTGCTCAGTGGACATGCGATTCATTTCATTGAGTAGGCCGCGTAAGGTTTCCACCATACGGCTCATGGCTGCCATGAGGCTGGTAGAGTCGCCTTTCTTTAGCGCAATCTCGCTAGGCAGGTCACCGGCCGCAACACGATTGGCCATGGCTGCAACGTCGGCGGGTTCGCCACCCAACTGCCGAAGCAGGCTGCGGGTAATGACAAAGCCGATCAGGCCTACGGCTACCAATGTAGCCAGCGCAATCATGATAGAGATAAGCGTGGCAGTTCCTTTCAGGCTTACTGCGGTCGCGGCGCCTTCTTTACCGAGTTGCTCATTGAACCGGACGTGAGCATCAAATGCCTGGCTAACTTTTTCAATGACTTGAAGATTTTCCAAGAGCGTTGATTTAGCTTCCTCAGTACGGTTTTCCCGTGACAAGGGCAGCACCTTGCTCTCTAGTTCTTTTAGGCCTTTCAACGCTTCCCGGTCGTTAGCCAGCAACTGGCGGTCCTGATCGTTTGACAGTAGGGTTTCATAGTGCTTCAAGCCCCGGTCAATATCTGCGCGAATAGACGCCAGTGTCTCATCGACTTGCGCCATTTGAGCCGCGTCAGTGCTTAAGATGTGCACGTAAAAATTCTTGATGGAGCTATCAACGCTTTGGCTAATCTCATTGATCGCCAATAGGCTAGGCACTGTATTGTCATTGCCATAGTTAGCCGCCTGGAATACGCGGCCGATCTGGTACTGACCTGTCCCTGCCAATAGCACAATGCCAAACAGGGCTGAGAACACCAGAAGAAGCATTTTCCTTGAAACAGTCATGATCAGCCTCACAGGTAAGCCTCTGGCCAACCTGGGTTAGATATCTAGATAAAAGGGACGCCTGCGGAAGATGCAGGCGCCCTATGGTCATCAGCCCTGGAAGCGGATGAAGCCTTCCGGTAACGCTCCAGATGCCGTTGCAGCATGCGGATGAGCCTGAGCTTTAGTACGTACCTGCTCCGTGAGTGGACGAGTATGATCCAACGCACGTTGAAGGTCTGCCGTAGCCGTGTGGCCATTGCTGCTAAAAAAGCTCATCAGACGCTGCAACTGTTCAGCCTGACTGCTCATTTCTTCGGCCGTTGCCGCCAATTCTTCAGAGGCTGAAGCATTTTGTTGCGTAATCTGGCTCAGCTGACCCATGGCCGCGTTGATCTGGCTGACACCTGAGCTCTGCTCCTCCGACGCGGCCGCAATCTCCTGTACCAGATCGGACGTTTTGCCGATCGAGGGCACAATTTCGTCCAGCAACGTACCGGCACGCTCGGCAAGGTCAACACTACCCTTGGCTACATTGCCAATTTCCTGGGCTGCAATCTGGCTACGCTCGGCTAGCTTGCGTACTTCAGCTGCCACAACCGCAAAGCCCTTGCCATGCTCACCGGCACGTGCCGCTTCGATCGCCGCGTTCAAGGCCAACAGGTTGGTCTGATAGGCGATGTCGTCCACGATGCCAATCTTGTCGGCAATGGTCTTCATGGCTGCGACCGTGTCCTTCACGGCCTTGCCACCTTCGGATGCTTCCTGGGCAGCCTTGCTGGCCATACTGTCAGTGACCTTGGCGTTCTCGGTATTCTGGCCGATAGAAGCGGACATCTGCTCCATGGACGCGCTGGTTTCCTCAACCGATGCCGCTTGCTCCGTGGAGGCCTGGCTCATGCACTGGGCAGTTGCTGAAATCTCCTCTGATGCACTGGCCAGTGCATCGGCCGAATCGCGAACGTCCGTGATAATCTGGTTCAGCTTGCCAACGGTGCTGTTAATGGATTGCTTGAGTTCCAAGAGCTGACCCTGGTAATTACCTTGTACCGTGCGGCTGAGGTCACCCTGGGCAAGGCCGGCCATAACGCTCATGGCCTCATTAACAGGGCTGACAATCGCATCGAGCGTCCCGTTGATGCCTTCGACGATACGGCGGAAATCACCCTTATGCTGACCAGCATCGGCGCGGGTCGCCAACTGGCCTGCCATGGCTGCACTGCTGAGCGCGCTGGCATCATCTACCAGCCGCTGGATATTGGCCCGTACCTGCTCGATATTGTCGTTGATTATTGCCTTTTTACCTGGGAAGCGCTCCAGCGGTGCAGAAAGATCACCTTCGCCAAAAGCCTGTACACACGCCATGGCCTTGCGTTGCACCTCAAGGTGGCCATCGACCATGGTGTTGATGCCTTCCGCCAGCGCCTGATAAGAGCCGCTAAAACGGGCTGCTTCGATGAAGACGTCGATGTCACCTTTGTCATGAGCACGGGACATGCGCTGCATTTCATTGACCAGCTGCATGATATTTGCACGTACCTGCTCGATGTTATCGTTGATCACCGCCTTCTTGCCGGGGAAGCGCTCAAGAGAGGCGTCCAGATTGCCCTCGCCAAAGGCTTTTACGCATGCCATGGCTTTCTGCTGGACTTCGAGATGGCTGGACACCATGGTGTTTACGCCTTGCGCCATGGTGCGGTAGCTGCCCTCGAAGCGGTCAGCGGGAATGAAAACATCTATTTCCCCTTTGTCGTGCTCCTTGGACATGTGATTCATCTCGTTGAGCAGATTGCGCAACGTACCTACCATGCGACTCATGGCCGCCATGAGGCTAGTTGTATCGCTTGCCTTGACTACAATGTCATCCGGCAGATCGCCCTTAGCCACGCGATTGGCTACGGCTACGACTTTTTGCAGGCTGCGGATGATGACGAAACCAATAAAGCCGATAGCAAGCAGAGTCACCAGGGCGATAACAATGGATGTAATTGTTGCATTGGTCTTGATGCTGGCTGCCAGCTGAGCACTTTGTTCACCCAGGCGCTGATTGAACTCACGATGAGTACCCAAGGCTTCGGCCAGCTTGGTGAAAACCGGACGGTTAGCCATCAGTATTTCCCTGGCTTGATCCAGTTGTCCCTGCTGGGACAGCAGAAGCAATTTATCCTGAAGGGCGAACAGGGCACCGATGGCTTCACGGTCCTGCTCCAGCAAGCGACGATCCTCATCGTTGGCTAGGAAATTTTCATAGTCTTTCAGAGCGTTTTGGACCTTGTTCTGCAGGTCATGGACTTCTTGAGCCAGCTGCCCTTTCTCAAGGGCATCGTTGCTCTGTAAGTGAAGGAACATAGCTCTTACAGACTTATTGGTAGGATCGTTGACCGCTGCGATAGCCAATAAGCTCGGCACTGCGTTCTCGTTGCCGAAGTTTGCTGCCTCGAATACTCGGCTGATCTGGTACTGCGCAGCGCCGGCCAGGACCAGGATGCCTAGTAATGCAGAGACTACCAGCAGCACCATTTTTTTCGTTTCGTTCATGATAGCTGTCTCAATCAGGAATTGATGGTCATGGCGGCGCTGGAAGCGGCCTGCCTTTGTGTAATTGTGCCGATCATTCCCGGCACACTGAGGATCAACGCCACGGCACCACTACCCAATATGGTGAAGCCGCCCAAGGCGCGGTTGTTATCGAAAATCTTGCCGAGTGGCTTGATAACGGTTTGAAACTCACCCATGAGCTGATCTACGACCAAGCCGGCACGATTACCTGCGTAGTTCACGACAACTACGTTTTCACGGCGTGGCGGTTCATCTTCAACGGCAAACAATTCACGTAGTCGGATGAAGGGCAGGGCATCGCCCCGTAAATCGATGTAATCGCTCGTACTTTGTCTGGCCGCAGAGGACTGGTCGCTGGTCAGCTCAATGCATTCCTCAACCATGTCCAGTGGAACCACATAGGTGGCTTTGCCAACGCCAATCAGGAAGCCGTCAATAATGGCCAGTGTCAGAGGCAAGCGGATACTAATCGTAGTGCCTATGCCTTCAACGCTGTCCAGATCCACTGTGCCGCGTAGAGCCGTGATATTTTTCTTTACCACGTCCATCCCAACGCCACGACCGGACAGGTTGCTGACTTGCTCGGCGGTAGAAAAACCAGGCTCGAAAATCAAATTGAAGATTTCCTTGTCGGTCAGGCTCTGGTTGTCGCTGACGAGTCCGCGCTCTATGGCTTTGCGTAGGATGCGATCTTTATTGAGACCACCACCGTCGTCCGATACCTCGATGACAATGCTGCTGGACTCGTGGTACGCATTCAGGCGCACCGTACCCTGGGCAGGCTTGCCACGCTCGAGGCGAACAGGGGCTGGCTCAATACCATGATCCATGGAGTTGCGAATAAGGTGGGTCAGCGGATCGCCGATCTTCTCGACTACGGTCTTGTCCAGTTCGGTGTCACCACCACTGATTTCCAGAACGATGTCCTTACCCAGCTCTTTGGACACATCACGCACGACGCGCTGGAAGCGGTTAAATGTCGTGCCGATTTGTACCATTCGCAGGGTCAAGGCTGAATCACGTACCTCTTCCACCAAGCGCGACAGTACGCCAGTAGACTCTACCAGTTGGGCAACGCCACTTTGCTGAGCGGCTAGTTGGGTACCGGCCCCTGCAATAATCAGCTCACCGATCAGGTTAATAAGCTGATCAAGCTTGTTGGCATCCACTCGAATCAGGTTACCTTCAGCTGTCCGGTTGTCCTTGACCTGCTTTTGCTTCTGCAGCGCAGCGGTCACGACTTGTGGTTGGACATTCTTCTCATTGATCAGTACCTGACCAATAGGCGCTGCTTCTGCTTCTGGCTCTGACTGTTTTTGAAGTGCTTTTTCCAGCTCCGATTGTGTCAGCGCACCGCAACGTACCAGCATTTCACCCAGGCGCAGATCTTCTTCCGGTAGCTCGTTGATCAACTGGATATAATCGGCCGTCTTGCTGTTCGGTGGAAAGATACGAATTTGACTGTCTTCACGAACAAATTCGAAGGCACCTTCAATCGTTTCCTTATCGGCATCCGTTGCAAACGCCACTTCAAAACCCAGATAGCTGGTTTCCGGATCCATTTCGTCAGCCGTAGGAACGTGTTCAGTTAGCGTGACGATATGAGTGATCTGCCCGAAGGTATTGAGGTACCGTAAAAACGCTAAGGGATCCATGCCATTGCGTAACACATCGGGACCAAAGCGCAGTGACAGATGCCAATGCTCGCCAGGCTTGTCACTGATCTCACGGGCCACGGGCGCAGCGGCTTCCACAATCGAGGTCGGTACGGCATTGCCAGACAGATACTGGCTCAAGGTCTCGACCAGGGCTGTACCCTGCTTGTGCAGTGCCGGCTCCAATTCATCCAGCGAGCCGCCAGCTTCTACATGCGTAATAAGGGCGTTGAGCTGATCACATACCTGCAGGAATAGGGCGGCCAACGCATCGTTGAAGGCAAGCTCGCCACTGCGAATGCGATCCAGAACGCTTTCTGCCACATGGGTAAAACTGACGATACCGTCCAGCCCGAACAGGCCTGCTGAACCCTTGATTGTATGGGCAGCACGGAAAATCGCATTGATCAGGTCTGGATCATGCGGGTTCTGCTCGATCTGCAACAGAGCATCTTCCATCTGCTGGAGAAGCTCTTGGCTTTCGGCAATAAAAATCTTTAACACGTCATCGATATTCACGGCGTGGCCTCAAGCGAGATGCGGCTGAATAAGAAGAGGGTCGCCAAAAAAGCTGACTAGCCCGCTTAGCTCAAGCAACTCCACAACCGCAGGGCTGTGATTGCACAGGCTAAGCGAGCAGCCACGCCTGGCTGCTTCCTGTTTTGCAAGGATGAGCAGCTGCAGGCCAGCCGAATCGAATTCATCTACTCCTGCCAGATCAAATTCGACCTGTGCGCTGGCCTTGAGCGGATCGAGCACCTTGGCCTTGCTCTCAGCTGCTGTATAAATAGTCAACGGGCCATCCAGGGCCACACGGTGATGCAGTTCAATAGCGGCTTCGGTCATGGTGACGATCTCGTAGCAGGGTTACGGCAGAATCAGTTTGGAAACAGCCGCCAGCATCTGAGCGGGCTGGAAGGGCTTGACCATCCAGGCTTTGGCGCCTGCGACCTGACCGGCTGATTTCTTGTCGGCACCCGACTCGGTGGTCAGCATGATGACCGGCGTGAACTTGTAGGCTGGCAGCTTCTTGGCTGCTGTAACAAACGCAATGCCGTCCATATTGGGCATGTTCACGTCGCTGATGATCAGGTGGATCTTGCGGCCGTCTAACTTGCCCAATGCGTCCTTGCCATCACAGCCCTCGATCACGTCGTAGCCGGCGCCCTTGAGTGTCATGCCGACCACTTGGCGGATCGAAATGGAGTCATCAACGATAAGAACGGTTTTTTTCGTGCTCATAATGGTCTCGAACAGAAGTGTGGCTTAGAAGAAGGTGATATCGGACGAAGCGGCTGAGGCCGGCGTTTTGCCGTGATGGACAGCCAGCTGCTCCGCTGTGGTATAGGTCTTGGCCAGCTCATCAAGCCAGGCTTTGGTGTCGATCGGCTTCAACGCCTCGCCCTGCGCGGCCTGAGTACGGCGGTCAAGCAGGCGCTGTTCCAGCTTGTTCAAATCATTGCGGATATGGCTCAGCATCTGGCTGACGCGATCCTGGAATTGCAGGGCTACCAGGACGTCCGAGATTTCAGCGCCCACGGCTTCGCTTTGCTCGCGCAAGGTGTTGCTCTGCTGCACCAGATGACTGGCGCTGGCATTGAACTGGGTGATGACGTTTTCGATGACGTTTCCGGAGTTCGCCAGGGTTTCAGCATCCTGACGGGCGTACTGCTCGGACGCCTCCAGGGTGCGGCGAATGGCGGCATTAACGGTCTCCACCGTTTCGCTGATCTTTTGTCCGGTGTTGCCTGACAGAGTCGACAAGCTGCGAACTTCATCGGCGACTACCGCAAATCCACGGCCTGCCTCGCCTGCACGTGCAGCTTCGATAGCCGCGTTCAAGGCTAACAGGTTCGTCTGCTTGGCAACATCGGCAACATCCTTGGCCATGGCCTGAAGCTGGCCGGTAAATTCATGCAGTTGCGTGATTTCACGCTGGAGCACTGCCTTGCTTGACAAGGCTTCACGCAGGCCGGTAATGATGCCGTTGAGTTCGTTCTGGCTGGAGGACAGGAGCGCAACAAGCGCCTGAGCACTGCCATCATGGGACCCTTCGACTGACATTTGAATACGGCCTGCCAGCTCAGCAAAGCGATGGGTCAGTTGGGTAACGGCTTCTTCCGTGTGACTACGCGCTGTTTCGATCTGCTGTGCCCACACCGGGAGCACTTCAATACAGATCCCGTCCACAGCACCTTCTTGGGCCTTTTTGCCGGTCATGCCGCGTGCCTCGCTTTGTGAGGCGGAAAGTGCTTTCAGCACCTGCTGCTGGCGCGCCTGGCCCCAGACAGCCAAAAGCCCGGCTGCAATCAGTAGCGCAGCTGCCAGCACCCAGCTCAACGAGGAAGCGTTTCCTGCCCAGACAATTCCGGCTCCGCCAGCTACGCCACACAGCGCAAGCGGAATCCAGACGGTACCTGTCATTGAGGCGTGGTTGGAAGCTCCAGAAATGGAATGATCGAGAGAAACATCAGAGGAAGGCATCAAGCACCACCATTAAGTCGATTGCGCAGAGAACCGCATTGGAGGGGTTATCGTTTTCTACGCTTGAAACTTAATGGCGGTTATAGGATTTATTTACATGTCAATAATGAGGTGATGGTTTAGTGCCATTACTGAGGTTGGGTTTTTCTAACTGTGATTGGTTTCACTTTTTTTAGGCGTGCTCAATCTTTTCTTCGGCCTCCAGGTCCCGACGCTTGAGCGCACTGGTCTCTTTCCTATTCCCTTATACTTCTTGTGCAGCGCTTTGCGTTCATTGACGTCGAGATTTTCCAAGTGGAGCAGGCGATCCTGTGCGCCTTGGGTAACGCGCAAGAATTCGTCGAGCTTGATGTGCAGGGCAACGTTGTCATGGTTCTGTGTGTTCTGGATCAGAAACACCATGAGAAACGTAATGATGGTCATGGAGGTGTTGATGATCAGCTGCCACGTATCGTTGTAATGAAAGACAGCCCAGAGAATGATGCCTGTGACAGCCAGCTGAAACGTGCGGGCTTGGCCTGCCTAATTTGAGAGTTTTGCCGAAAGTTCATTGAATGTCATGGTGCACCCTTAAGGTATTACCTGATGTTGCAGACGTAATGCTTAAGGGCTTGGTTTCTGGCCGCCGTATGCGGTGTGCTGCGATAGGGGGATGAGGCGAGGCACGGCGTGTACGCGCAGAACTAATGAGTGTCCCGGCTTTCAACCGTAACAACAGGTCAGGGACGTAAATATGTCAACGCCAGACGATAAGAACGAATTTTCCAGCCGCCAGTATCCGATCCAAGAAGACCTTTGCGTACAGAAACGGATCTGGATGATCGAGCGTATAGGCTGGCACATGCTGTGCGCCATTGTCATCCTGACGTTGCTTGGTCTGTTCTCCAAGGGTCCACTAAGTCATACCGAAATCCAGAGTCCTGATGGCGAACTGATCATTGTCTACGAGCGCTTTGCACGTAATGGTGCATCCATGCCGGTCACCATCAAGGCCAAGGCTGGAGCAGATGGAAAAGCGACCATCCTGCTCGACGGCAGTCTGTTGGACTCATTCAGTGTCGACAGCCTGCAACCCGAGCCAGTCGAATCCCGCAGCTACGGTTCAGGGATGCGCCTTACCTACCTGGCTGATGATCGAGGCTGGGTCCAGACGCACCTGAGTCTTCGGGCACAGGGGGTTGGTCTGTCTCGCAGTGTCGTTTCAACGCTGACTTCAGGGCCCGCCCTGCAACTGACGCAATTCATTTATCCGTAAGGAGCAATCATGGACGCGGTATTACGCGCTGCGGCGGTTTATCTGGTGGTCTTTGTTATCTTCAAGATTGCCGGGCGGCGTACCCTGGCTGAGATCACAACGTTTGATTTTGTGCTACTTCTGATTATTGGCGAGGCGACCCAACAGGCGTTGCTGGGCGATGATTTTTCCGTAACCAACGCAGCGCTCATCATCGTGACCCTGGTAGTCATCGATATCGGGTTATCGCTGGTCAAGGAGCGGTCCCCCAAGCTTGCGCGGTTCATAGACGGGATGCCCATGATCATCGTAGAGAATGGACAGGTGCTTAAGGCGAGACTGAACAAGGTACGTCTGGCCGAGGAGGACCTCCTGGAGGCGGCCCGTACCACGCATGGGCTTGAGCGAATGGATCAGATCAAATATGCGATTCTGGAGAAAAATGGTGCCATCTCCATTATTCCGAAGGAGAAGTAACACCAACAGGAATGAAGATGTTGGGTCTGGTCTCAAACTAATGGCATTTATTTCAAACTAATTCCTCGACACAGCGGTCGGAAGATAGGCAAGCCCTGCACAAGCAGGTCACCGTCTCGATTGATAGATGAGGAGTTTATATGAGCCTATTTGGCAATATCTTGTCCAAGCTTGGTATTGGTAAAGAAGCACACGCTGCCGAACCTACCGCGCAGCAGCCGGGCAGCACTGATGCAGCGGCAGGTACGCCCGCTGGCACGTCATCCTCGTCCACGGATACAGCTACCGGAGCCGCACCACAGGCCATCAGTCAGGTGGATGTGGCTGCCAAGCTCGACGGGCTGGCGGCCAACCATGCCGAAAAGCTCAACTGGAAAACGTCCATTGTCGATCTGCTCAAGCTGCTTGACCTGGACAGCAGCCTGTCTGCTCGTCAGGAGCTCGCCAAAGAACTGAACTGCCCAGCAGACAAACTGCAGGACTCCGCGCAGATGAACATGTGGCTGCACAAAGCTGTACTGCAAAAGCTGGCTGAGAACGGCGGCAACGTACCCGCAGATCTGCTGGACTAGTGTCGCTAGCGAAGCCTTACTGATGAGCGCAGGCAGGTAATATCTTGGATAAATAGGCCAAGGGATATCTAGCCTGCGCTCATGAGAAATAACACTGCAACTGACCGATAGCTGCTATAAGAAAATATGTAGTCATTGAGTTATATCCCAATGTCTACTATGAAATTGCTTTCGACTGCTTCTAACTACTCGTAGTTAGAGTCAGCTTTTAAAGGAGGTTGGCTTTTTAATTTTTGGTTTTCGAAGTGGTAGTTGCCGAAGCGGTATATGCTCGACTCCATTCATAAATCAAAAAGCAGGCTACAAGCATGTACCCAAAGCTGAATCGCATCATGCTGTACGTCAGAGACGTCCAGGTTACTTGTACCTTTTATGAACGCTATTTCGGTTTCGCTAGTAAGATTGACGTTGATGATCTTATCGCTGAACTAATACCAAAAGATAAAGATGGCGGTGCCATTATTATGGTTCATCCTGCCGGGAAGGGCATAAAAGTAGGACAAGCTGCCGTCAAACTCGTTTTTGATGTTAAGGATGTAGATAGCTTTAAAGAGCAGTGCATGACCCAGGGGTTAAGGTTTGGCATTACTCATCATGCTGACGGTTATTCTTTTGCGAATGCTAAAGACCCAGACGGCAACTCAATATCTATATCCAGCAGGGCGTTCGCTGTGCTCAGTAGATAAGACAGTTGAGGTCAATCCATAAGCTCTACCTCTTACCTTAACTGATATGCCTGTATGGTATGCGGTAGTCGCTGGGTTATATCTGAAAGACAACAGCATTTTAAATGCAAATTATTGGCTGGAAGTGATAATTCGAAAATTTAATCAACGCTGCCCTTTTAAAGGGTCGCCACACGCTTTAGTGTTTGATACGGAAGATTTAGTACTTGCGAGAAGGTGCGGTGGCAATCGTCATAAGGGAAATGATCAAACCAAAGTCAGAGAATTCTGAACAAAGACCTAGCCGGTAATGCCGCTATTAAGGACACGCATGTCACTCATTTCAGATCGTGTGGCGCTCGCACGTACCGGAGCAAACGACAAAGTTATTTGCCGTATGGCCTCTGGCTGGGCAGTTATGGGCGATGTACAGTTTCTTCCAGGCTATTGCCTGTTGCTTCCGGATCCTGTTGTTCCTAGCCTGAATGATCTTGATGCTGAGTCTAGAACCACCTACCTACTCGAAATGACACGTATCGGCGATGCTGTTCTAGAGGCTACCGGGGCACTGCGTATGAATTACGAAATATTGGGTAATTCAGAACCAGAACTCCATTGTCACATTTTTTCCCGCTATGCATCGGAACCCGAACAGCATCGTAAAATGCCTGTTTGGTTCTATGACTGGAAAGCCGCTCCCCCATACACAGAAGAAGTTCATGGAAATCTGCGTAAGAAAATTGCTCAACTTTTGGCTTCATAAAGCTGAGTGGTTGCTTTACCTAGCAGACTCAAACCTCCCTTTGGCTGATCGCTATTGTCATTCAGGGCTGGGTAGTCGTTGAGCTATACCCAAGCGACTACCAAGCTCAGTGAGCTAATCAGTCTTGGTAGAAGCGGAAGCGATTACCGAAAGGATCATGGACTTCCATAACCTGTCCCCAGGGCTGATGAACAATCTCTGGGCGTCCGTAGCTATAGTGTTTTGCTAATAGCTCATCGCGAAAGGCCTTGATGTTTTGCATCGGTACAAAGATCGTGGACCCCGGACTGGAGTCGCCATGATGTTCGGATAAATGAAGTTTGAGACCGCCTCGGTCAATACCAAGGTAAAGCGGCAGATGAGCTTCAAATCGATGTTCGAACTCGACGCTGAAACCCAGGAAGTCCAGGTAAAACTCCCGTGCCTTGGTTTCATCAAATATCCGAAGTATAGGGACAGATCTTCCGAAGATAGGGTTGTTTTGCGTTTGGTCTTCTTTTGAAAGTGCTGCTGAGGCAGTGTTCCAATCCTTGTAACCCAGTTGATGTGAGACCAACTCAAGCGCAGTAGAGTGGGGTATGTCTTGATTACGCTCTGCCAATGAAGCACGCAATCTTCTAGCCATCTGTTTGGCTTGCTCAATTGAAATCATCGTTCCTCCTGAAAGCGAAGCATTCTGGAGCTCGCATTACCAATGCTTCGGTGATCAGAGAAGCGATTTGGGAGAGAACATGGATGCTTTCACCTTACCCAAGGGGTGCGAGCGGCAGGCAGCAACGGCCCGCCACGATAGTACTCCTTTAAGCCCTTCATGCCGAGCCGTTTAGAAGGAGCCTACCCAATTCCAAGGGGGCAGGCAGCGGTGCCTGATCAGGGCAGGTGGTTGCTATTCTCTCATGCGCAGCGAGGAAGCCAGAATGAGTGGTATTTTCAGTGATGAGAAACTTTCGCTGAGCAGGTCGCAGCTGCACTGAATGTAGGTTGTTCATAGGGAACGGCCATCGTAAAGGCTTAGCTGTTCAGGATGCAGGTCAATAGTCAACCCATGCGCCGTCCTGATCTGCAGACTGTACGCAGCGCTCAACCCAACGCACTCCCTCGACGCCAGCATGGATGTCAGGGTAACGAAGCGTCTTTAATAGCGTGCTATCGTTACGGTCCGTCGCGTCCATGGCCAGGGCGAAGCGGTAGTAGAGATTGGCCCACGCCTCGAAAAGCCCCTCGGGGTGGCCTGCGCCGATGCGGTCGTCGATCAGGGCGTTGGCGTGGAGGTAGGTCATGCCGCGCTCTAAAACTTGGGCTGGTTGACCCTGGATTTCGAATGAAAGTTGGTTAGGACGTTCATCCCACCATTCAAGACTGGCCCTGGAGCCGATCACGCGGACCTTCTGACCATGCATGGAACCTGCGTTTACAGCACTGGACCAGACCATGCCCATGGCGCCACTGTCATATTCCATGAGGGTATAGGCATTGTCCTCCAGCGGGGCACGACTCTTGACGAAACTCTGGCGCGAGCACATCAAGCGCTTGATCTTCAGGTCAGGCAACATAACTTCTGAAATATACAGCGGATGGGTACCTATATCGCCTAGCACGTAGCTAGGGCCCGCTATGCGCGGGTCCATACGCCATAGGGCGGCCCCGTTTTGTAACTCTACGCAGTCACTATGAAAGCCGTGGGCAAATTGCAGGTGTACCATCCGAATTTCGCCCAGTTCGCCTTGGGCAATCATTTGGCGGGCCTGCTCGATCAGTTGATGGCCGGCGTAACCATAGGTCACGCCTACGATTCTATTTTTCGCCAAAGCTACTTCACGCAATGTTTCAGCTTCCGCCACTGTAAAGCACAGGGGCTTTTCACAGATTACATGCAAGCCTGCCTCCAGCGCCGCCTTGGTAATAGCGTAATGCGTGCCATTGGGTGTGGCGATGGATACCGCCTGAATACCATCTGGTCGCTGGGCCTCCTGTTCAAACAGACTGAGGTAGTCTGGGTAACAGCGTTCAGGATCGACACCTAGTGTTGTGCCAAATTTGAGGCCGCGTTCAGGATTGATATCGAATGCTCCAGCTACCAAGGCAAAGTTCTGATCACGCAAGGCGGCCGAACGATGAATGTAGCCGATCTGGCTATCACGACCGCCTCCTACCATGGCCCAGCGGATGGGGTGGGGGATACGCTTGCTGCCATTAATCATTGTTATTGTCCTTTAGCAGAGTGGGTTAGAAACCGATCGTAGAGAGATAGCTGCGGCTGGCCGCAACATCGTGCAGGGTGCCCTTGGCGTTGCGTGGATCGCGCTCCTGTTCGACGGTGATGTAGCCCTGATAACCCAGTGTTTGAATGAGTTCGTATAGGGCAGGGTAGTTGATGACGCCGCGTCCAATTGGGCACATGACCCCTTTGGCACAAGCATCAAAGAAGCTAATGCGTTCATCCATGACCTGATCGAATATCGCCTGGTCGATATCTTTGAAATGCAGGTAGTCAAGGCGACTTCCGTACTGGCGGAGCGTCGTTACCGGGTCCATGCCGGCGTAATACAAATGGCCTGTATCCAGGCACAGACCCGCAACATCGTCGGAAATATCTTCCACCAGCTGCGCCAACTCATCGGCGAACTCGATATAGCCACCGGCGTGCGGGTGAATCACTGTTCGCACGCCGTATTCCTTCCAGCTGAGGTCGGCTATGGTACGGATGTGACTCATCATGTGCTGCCAGTCCTGCTGGGGGAGACGCGGAGCCCGGTCAGAATGGCCGGCGTTATAGTCGCGTTCTTCATGTCCCCAGTCGATTACAACCAGATAGGGCATACGGAAACGTTGGCCGGGCTCCTGCTCGATAATGGGTAGGTGCGTAAGTAAGGAGCAAATAGAGTGCGTCTGCTCTAGAAGATTTGACAGGTTTCGAGGGTCGACAAGGTTATCGAAGATAGTTCCGGCAACCACATGCAGATCATGTGCGGTCAGAACATCACCGACTGTGTGAACGTCTAGCGGAAGATATCCATAAGGACCTAGTTCAATCCCACGGTAACCGGCCTGCGAGGCTTCGTGCAGTACATGCTGCCAAGGGGGAAGAAAAGGATTGTTGACGTCATCAACACCCCAACAGCAAGGGGCAGTGGATATTTTTATGGCCATGTTGCGCTCCGAGGCTTGTTGTTATGACGGGGCTGTAGCACGTGATCGAAAGGCTAGAAGGCCTAGAAAAGTAAAGCTAGAGAAGGGATGGCATTATCTGTCAAAACCTTTCAAACAAATAGAGTAGACTTTCATTTCCTGGCAGAAACGCACGCATGCCATTTAGGAAGGCATTGAAGTCTTTCTGGTGGACTTAACTATCGAAAAGAGAACGCATAAGTCTTAAGACAGCTATGCTACAAACAGCGTGTAAGCCAATCCATTTTTAATGGAGTAGCCTGCAGCGCAGGGCCTCTTTGCTAGTAGCAGGTGCTATAGTCGCGACGGAACCTATCAAAACCTGTCAAACAAGCGGCTTAGGTAATCCACGCATGTCAGAGCCTTCTAGTGTCTCGTCGCGTCGCCCTACTATGGAAGATGTAGCCCGTCTGGCAGGGGTCAGCCTGTCAACAGTGGACCGGGTCATCAATCTGAGAGCCAGAGTGCGTGCAGACACAGCGCGGCGTATCGCTGATGCCGCATCTCAACTGGGTTTTCATGCACGGGGCATTATCGAACAGCATCTGGCAGGGCAGCGGCCCATCGTGCGGCTGGGCTTTCTGCTTATGAAGCAGGGCGTGGCGTTTTACCAAGGGTTAGCCGAAGCGCTGGCCGAGGCAGCCGCCACTACGCTCAAGGCACAGGTAAGGGTTGTGATTACCTATCTGGATGACTTCGACCCTTCTACCACGGCGCAGCGGATTCTAGCGTTGCGTGGTCAGGTAGATGCACTAGGTGTCGTTGCAGCTGATCACCGTGAGGTATGCGAAGCGGTGGCCTCCTTGCGCGCAGAGGGTATGCCTGTAATCGCTCTAGTGTCTGATTTGGCAGCCTCTGCGGGTGCAGGTTATGTAGGGTTGGATAGCCGCCGGGCGGGACGTACAGCCGGCTGGTTCATTACCCAGCTGGCTCGCCAGCCAGGGGCGGTAGCGCTATTGATCGGCACTCAGCGCTTCCAGTGTCAGGAGCTGTGTGAAATGAGCTTTCGAAGTTATTTGAGCGAGCGGGCCGGGGAGTGGGAACTTCTGGTGCCCAGGCTTACGCTGGAAGATGAAATGTTCGCTTATGAGAACACCTTGGATTTATTAAGAGGCCAGCCTGATCTGGCAGGGCTGTACGTGGCGGGAGGAGGGATAGAAGGGGTACTGCGTGCGCTCAGGGAGGTACGCGAGCGGCAAGGACGCTTACCCGTAGTGGTCTGTCATGATCTGACGCCTCTTACCCAGGCTGCCTTGAAGGATGGTCTCGTCCAGGCGGTATTGTCGCATCCGCTCGGCGTCATGGCGCAGGATGCTGTGCATGAATTGGTAAGGGCGGCTCTTGCTGCACCGGGGCAACTGCCAATGAGGCGAAATGCGCTTGCGCCGTATATCAGTACACCCGAAAGTGTGTAATCACTCCTTAGGTTAATAACTTCGTGGAGGGCCGAACGTCCTGTGAGAGGACAGCCACATACAGGATGAGCATCAGTCGCGTAACTACATACGCTCGGGAGCTGGTTCATGAAACGGCTTGATCTCCACACCACAGATATAATACTGTAAATGTATACAGTATTGGGCTATGCGTATGGCTAAAAAAACCACGTCCTCTCCACCTACCCCTAAACCCTATGACTTACTTGCTATGCGTCTTCAGCGGGTTATCAACAGTCCAGCCGCACAGCGCGCAAAAACAGCCCTGCTTGAGCGGCTCGAAAGCGATCCGGATGAGGTGTGGGAGCAGATCATGGCGGAGCTTGAGGAAACCGATAACGTAACCTTGGCTTTTCGTGATGATGGGAACGTCCAGATTTTTTGGACCGTTCCGCAGGAGGGTTGATCTGAAGCCCTCTCGGTTTCTCTGCGGCTCGATTCAAAGTGATCACCTATGTATAAACATCACCTAGCTGCGCACCGTCCATGATTGATCCAGCCGTCTGGTGTAGTTCTGGTTTATCAACTAGTGCCACATAGCTCAGTCGGGATCAGCCGTAACTCGCTCCGAGCCGGTCGGCACCTGCTGACTGCTCGGGCTGGAATAGCCCCATGGAATATTCGTCACGTTGCTTAAGGCTTGTCAGGAGGATTTCAAACTTGGCGTAAGCATAGCCCATCCTGATAGATGTGCTTCAGTCCGTGCAGGGCGTACTGGATCAGCACGCGCGTGTCATCGATGGAGTAGGGCAGGTTCAAAATGGCCCCTTTCGAGTAACGGTGCTCTGGCGGGCCGTGCATGCCGGTCTGCTTAGGATCTGGCAAAGTAACTGTTGCGCCCTGAGCCTTCCCGCAGCCCAAGCTGTGCAGCTGACCAATGACACGGCCAGGGCGCAACAGTTCTACTGGCGCTGGTCGAACGCGCAGCTAATATCTCTCATCATTCAAGTTGTAAGCAGGCTCGCTCAATGCAGCCAACGCCGGACTATTGGTTAGTAGACTAATGTCTTGTATGAGCTTGTGCATTATGATTTCGCGCTGGAGACAGTTAGCCAGATCCCGTAAGCGCATCATTTGGTCGTGTTTTAATGTTCTGGCATGAGTATCAATAATGCAGAGCGTGCCGATAGGTAGATAACCTGGCATATACAAGGGGCAACCTGCATAAAACCGAATGTAGGGGTCTCCAGTGACCAAGGGGTTACGGGGAAACGCAGGTCGGCTTTGGTATCAGGGATATAAAGATCTGACTTCTCTAAAATTGCGTGGCCACAAAACGAAATTTCGCGAGACGTTTCACTGACTCCAAGTCCAGCGCACCCTAAGAACCACTGCCGATTTACATCTACTAGCGACACCGCTGCGATAGGTACATCGCACAAGGCCTTGGCAAGCCGAACAAACCGCTCAAAACGCTCATCCTTTTGACTATCGAGCAGGCCAAGTGAATGAAGCGCCTCTAGGCGCTCCTTTTCAACAGGGTGAAGTTGAGGAGTCATAATTTTTATATCCGAGGGCTTGCCTGTTGTGTCTAACGGCCTGGGTCGTAAAAGTGGCATAGCAGTCTGACCTTGCGAAGCCAGTTAGATACAGCCAAGAAAGGCGCAACTAACCAGGAGGCTGATTGAACGAAAATGGATAAGCCCGATGTAATCAATATCTAATGTGATAGATGTCACATTATTCCAGGTGTGTTTTAAATCTACTCCTGGCTTATCAAAGGTAAAAAATGACTGATGAATAGCTGTTTGATGCAGTTATCGCATGTATTTGGAACCAGTGAGCGGGTCGAATTCAGGCGTGAGCAAACCATGTGGCTTGTAGGCTCTGTCTGAAAAAGGTTTTCTCAAGCAAATCCGTAAGCAAGCCAGAGAAATCATGGCCTAGAAGCTGCTGGTGAGCTTCTCGAAACGGGTGACTGTTCGACAATGCTTCTTAAGCCAGTTAAAGAGCTGCTCGATAGCATTACGCTTACGATAGGCGGGTTGGTCAAAGAGTCTGGGCAGGCCTGTCCTGGGGCGGCGATGCAGCTGACGTAGGGGGAGGATGGGGCAGCTCTAGAGGTTTTCATCTAGGCTCCCGGGCGCGTCAGCCAGATTTTCTGAGTCCTTATCTGCGTCACGTCCTGAATACCATTGCCTTATTCGATGTGCACTTTACTATCTCGAGGGGCTGGCATCGGGTGCTGACACTGCACGTGAAGCCTTGACCAGCGCGCGCTAGCAGCTAGCTCGGGAGCCTTTGTTTCACACGTTAGCGTCATCGCCAATTGAAAATTAACTCGATCTATAGTTCATGGCAGGAGAGTTTCATGAGCCAGATGCGTCTTCCTTTCGCTACCTTATCGCCAGCCGCCTATGAAGGTTTACTGACTACCAATAATGCCCTGGTCAAGGGTTCACTTGGCATTTCGCTGGTGGAGCTTGTCTATTTACGTGTTTCACAGATTAACGGCTGCGCCTATTGCCTAGGTAAACATGCCAAAGCGCTACGTGAAGCAGGCATGGCTCAGGCCAAGCTTGATTGCCTGGCCGGGTGGCGTATCAGCGAGCACTTTGATGCGCGGGAAAAGGCCGCCCTTGCCTGGGCGGAGATCCTTACCCATGTCTCCAGCCAGGGTGCGCCCGATGCTGTATACCAGCCGCTGAAAGAACATTTTAGCGATGCGCAAATTTCCGATCTAACCTTTGCCATTTCGCTGATGAATGCGTTCAACCGACTGGCGGTAGGGATGCAGCTCTAGCAGAAGCACTTGATAATGTGTTGGGCTTAACTGTGCAACATTTCGGCGAGCGGTGTTTAAGGCAAAACAAGCAGGACGGTGACTGAAAGCAGAGCCGTTTGCTTGCGTGTGGCGTCGGCCATCAGATGGCCGACGCTGCTGATGATCAGTCCAGATCCGACGCGTCGTGCCGCTCGGGTACTTGGTCTGTCTCTTCACCCCATGTGCGGTTGACCTTACGTCCACGAATCACGGCGGGGCGTTTGGCAATGTCAGCTGCCCAGCGCTGCACATGAGTGTAGTCCTGCACCGAGAGAAACTCGGCGGCATTGTATAGACCACCCTGTACAAGAACGCCGTACCAGGGCCAAATGGCCATGTCGGCAATGGTGTACTCATCGCCTGCAATGTAACGACGTTCGGCCAGCTGCCGATCCAGCACGTCGAGCTGGCGCTTGGTTTCCATGGCATAACGGTTGATGGGGTATTCGAGCTTTTCTGGAGCATAGGCATAAAAATGCCCAAAGCCGCCGCCTACGAAAGGGGCCGAACCCATTTGCCAGAACAGCCAGTTCAGGGTTTCGGTACGTGCCAGTGTGTCGGTTGGTAGAAAGGCACCGAACTTTTCGGCCAGATAGACAAGAATGGCGCCCGATTCTAATACTCGAACAGGCGCGTCACCGCCGTGATCGGCGAGAGCAGGGATTTTTGAATTAGGGTTGACCTCGACAAAGCCGCTGGAGAACTGGTCGCCCTCGCCAATCTTGATCAGCCAGGCATCGTATTCGGCGCCGGTATGGCCCAAGGCAAGCAATTCCTCCAGCATGATGGTGACTTTTACGCCGTTTGGCGTAGCCAGCGAATACAACTGCAGGGGGTGCTTACCAACCGGAAGAGCCTTTTCATGTGTTGGCCCGGCTACGGGGCGATTGATATTGGCAAAGGTACCACCTGAGGCAGTGGTAGGTTTCCAGATCTTGGGTGGGACGTAAGTGGTATCACTCATGACAGTTTCCTTGGCCGGAGCTAATAAAGTGCGGTCGTCAAATGTGATGATGGGACCGCCTGACCAGCAGTACGTTTCCAGTTGCGCCAGGCTATAGGCTAGCGAAAGAGCAGAAGCACTCGGCATGGCTGGAAATCAACGCCCTGACTGAGGGGCAGCCGCGGGTATGACTGCATCAGACTGACTCAATCGCTTTGAAGCGTTTCAACCGAGTATGACAGAACAGTAGCTTTATGATGAAACCGTATCTGCTCTTTCATGATGCAGTAAGCGAGCATAAGTCAACGAAGATCAAGATACCTGCCCATCGTACTGGATACAACGAATAGACTTGGTATTCGCTTAGGATCATGTATATCGATGTTTAAGGGCATATCTTTAAGAGCGTATATTCAAGCGGTATAAAATATATAAAGGCTACTGCTGGATATATTATTGATTTAATAGAATGGCAGCTTTAGTCAACTATTTATACGGGTATGTCGTTGTAATGATTAAACTTGGTTGTGCTATAGCGAGACTTGGACCTACTTTGAATAGGTAAGGTGACTAGACTATAAAAGTCTCACCGTAATCTGCTGAAACTGACCAGTTGAGCGTCAGGTTGACAGAGAACTACACTCGCCTACGCTCCAGAGATACTGCTTGAAATGGCACTCCTGAGGCATTTGTACAAGGAGAGGGGATGGGATCTTTTATACGGCGACTAGCGGTAACGCTGGGCATACTCGTTACGCTTGTAGGTTCACCTTTGATTCAAACGGACCCATCTAGTAAAAGTCCTAAACGGGGCATTGCATATGATCTAACCTCTGGAAAGGATATGAGTGCGTTATCTTCGGGGATAAGTTGGTGGTACAACTGGAGCCCTCGTCCTAGTGATGCCGTAAGTGCTTATAACTATGCGGACGTATATAAAATGGATTTCATTCCCATGGTATGGAATGAAAACTTTAATGAGGGAGAGTTGCAGATGTATCTGACAGCTCATCCCACCATACGTTATCTGCTTGTGATCAACGAACCCAATCTGGTTGATCAAGCTAATTTGACGCCCCAGGCAGCGGCCGCCCTGTGGCCTCGCCTCGAGTCCATCTCCCGCAACACGGGCGTCAAGCTGGTGGGTCCGGCAATGAATTGGGGCACTCTTTCAGGCTATTCAGACCCGGTTGCGTGGCTCGACGCCTTTTTTGCTGCGTACAATTCGGCCCACGCGGGTCGAGATCCGCAAATCGATTATCTGGCATTTCATTGGTACGACTATGGGCTGTCTGGAATGCTTGATCGCCTTGCCCGCTATGGTCGGCCGTTCTGGGTTACTGAATTTGCGAATTGGCATTCCTTGCCTGACGGAGCGCAGATCGACTCCGTAGAAAAACAGAAGCAGCAGATGACCGAAATGGTCGCCCTGCTAGAATCCCGTTCCGATGTATTTCGTTATGCCTGGTTTTCCGGTCGAGTCGATAATGATGTGCATCACTCGAGTCTCCTGGCCAATGACGGCACGCTGACGGAGCTGGGCCGACACTATATATCGCTTCCATTCAATCAGGGCGCCCAGTAAATATCGTCTTTATAGCCATTATAACAATGTGTGGACAGGCCGCTTCGACGTTTGCTCGTCCTGTAAGCAGCTAGCTTAGTAAGAGAGCTGCTGCGGTTTATTCTGAGCAACTCCTTAAGTAGGTGCCAGATTGAATGAGGTGACTGACGCAGGGGCCGGACTTGAGAGATAACTATCTTTCAACGTAATAGAAGGTATCTCGGCAAACAATTTTTTGAGTGTCAGGTTGCCTCCTACCATAGTGCTCATACCCACCTGAGCACTCAGCCATGACTCTCTCATCTCTCTTTCATAACGCCAGCATGGGCGCCTTGCTGTCCGGACTGATCCTGTTGTCAGGCTGTGCCACTTCCCAGACGGCTTATCTGCAGGACGGAACAGCTGGATACGCCGTGGAGTGCAACGGCTTGTTAGGCCATTGGTCGTCCTGCCATTCGGAAGCGGCGCTACTGTGTGGAGATGAGAGTTATCGTGTGATTAGCCGCAACCGTCTGGATGGCATCACAGAGGAAGAGGCGGAAACCCTTTCCTCCCGCGAAGCGTATCGTGAGCGCAGCATGCTCGTTCAATGTAATGGTCATCAGATTTCCTGGCGTGTAGGCCTGCTGCCACACAGATCATTCCTGGAGCGCTCCTCTTGAGACCTGACGGCTATTCAAAGCGGCTTTGGTAGAGGAAAGGGTTCGCCTGCCTCATGCGGAGGGAATCTGGAGAGATGGGTCTAGCGCGACTGAACGGTGCGCTATCAGTACCTGCAAACGTCAGGCGTTCATCAGTTCGCCTACCCGGGCAGCAAGCATGTCGATTGCAAAAGGTTTGGTCAGTATCTGCATGCCAGGATCAAGGTGGCCGTTACCAATAGCTGCGTTTTCGGCGTATCCCGTGATGAACAGGGTTTTTAGCGTGGGGCGAACTTCTCGCCCTGCATCGGTAATTGCTGACACAGATAAGGGAGTATTAATTGAATGAATATGAGCATGGCCGTTTTGCTTATGGCCATACTCAGCGGTAGTGACTTGAGCGTCCGCTTGGGCGAATAGCTTATTGAATGACGCGGGCGCTATTGCCAGTTCCTGTCTGGGTCAGCGTCGTGTTACTGCCCGCATAGTGTCGTAACTGTTCCACGTGGGCATCATTAAATGTCCCGGTTTGAGACACGACTGTGTGGCTGGCACCTTCGTACGAGGCCTGGTTTATGAAGGCGGTATTGAAATCGCCCTCTTGGTCCAGCCTTATCGAGCCGTTATATTGCCCGCTTTGCTGGATATCGGCAGCATTACCATTGCCAATCATAGTGCCGGTAATGGTCTCAGATATGGTGGCTTGATCAACATGAACGGTATTGGCATTGCCAATCACATCGTAGTCGATACTGCTTTGTTCGGCACCTTGCTCGATAGTGACGTTGTTGTCATCGCCTTGAGTATCGCTACGTATTGTGGACCCGTATCCATAAATATATTTAGCTGAAGGTATGAGGAGCTGGTTATTAGCGCCTACTTGTGATGCAGTTAAGGAAGGTCTGAAAAAGACTTCCCGAATCTGGTGAAATACGCCGATCCCGCCAGCCGAGTTTTTCCATGAAGCAGATGACCTTCGCCGACGCCGAGTACGCCAGCAAGCGCAAGCAGACCCGTAAGGAATTGTTCCTGATCGAGATGGATCAGGTGGTGCCGTGGAAGGGATTGATTGCCCTGATCGAGCCACACTACCCAAAGGGTGAAGGTGGTCGTCCAGCCTATCCGCTGATGGCCATGTTACGTATCCATCTGATGCAGAACTGGTTCGGCTACAGCGACCCGGCCATGGAAGAAGCGCTCTACGAGACGACCATCCTGCGTCAGTTCGCCGGGCTGAGCCTGGAGCGCATTCCCGACGAAACCACCATCCTCAACTTCCGTCGTTTGCTGGAGAAACATGAGCTGGCAGCCAGCATCCTCGGCGTAATCAATGGCTACCTGGGGGATCGCGGCCTGTCGCTGCGCCAGGGCACTATCGTCGATGCCACACTGATCCACGCGCCCAGCTCGACCAAGAACCAGGACGGCAAGCGTGACCCGGAAATGCACCAGAGCAAGAAAGGGAACCAGTATTACTTTGGCATGAAGGCGCACATCGGTGTGGATGACGAGTCGGGGCTGGTGCACAGCGTGGTCGGCACGGCGGCAAACGTGGCGGATGTCACCCAGGTCGACAAACT
>NZ_KI517368.1:452849-552505 GCF_000478505.2 Pseudomonas sp. HPB0071
GGGTTACCTGGTCGATTTTGATCGACGGCCCGCTTTCAAAAGCAGCGAGGGCTGAAGTCGACCGGAAATACAGGGCTACTTCAGACCTTCCTTAAGCGATTGTCAGAGCGGATGTTTTGGATATTGGCCCGGTTGTTATCGCCACTCTGAAGCAGGTCGACCTGACTATAGTAGAACTGCTGTGCCACAATTACGGCTTGATTGCCGTCGCCTTGTAATTGCCGAAGAGTGACAGTGCTATCTGAGCCTTGCTGATAAACAGTGGCTTGGCTGTTGGTTGCCGTTTGTTCGATTGATGCAGAAAGATAATCCCCTTCCTGAGTAAGTTCTGCTGTATTCATTTCCGCTAAAGCACTAAGGCTGATTGAAAACAGGGCAGTGACGACAAGTGGTTTATGGCCAAACATAGCGCGCTCCATCCTTTCCATGACAGTTGACCGGGACGAACTGAATTCTGATTCTCTGCCTGTAGCCAGGATCAGGCTATCGCTCTAAAGGGTGGAAACGATGCGGTTTACTGGTTTAAAGAATTAGCTCTAGGCCTTAATGCAAATGTTTCAATAGCACTTGTGCTGACCGTGAGTGACCATGACGTTCCAAAATCAGGTTTCGACATGACAATAGCCGCAAGACTCGCATGACCAGTCTGTAACAGGCAGGTCGATTGTTTGGCATCTTCTATCTCCCAGGCCATTTTCAGATTGTTGCCCGTGCGCGCTCACCATCGATTCGCTGAAGGCGTAGTAATGGCTCATGGCCGTGTCAACGGCTGTACGATCAAGCTGACACCCTCATGCAAAAAGGGCGGCATCCAGAGACAAGTAATCCTGGCGGCTGTGCCTCACAGTAGAAGGCATCTGTAGGCACATCGTCCTGCAGCGCAGCAGTTAATGCTCAACGCCATGATGCGGAGAGGGTGACACTATGAATTCGAAAAGTGCTTCAGTGCTTGCGAACGCCAATGTTTCTACCGGAACAACAGTACCCATAAGGAAAAAGCTGGGCTTTCTCACCATGATGTCGATCTGCGTCGGTGTGGTCATCGTGCAGGGGTCGATGATTTCAGCGACGCAGGGGATTGGCTTGGGCGGGATGGGGTTCATTGCCGCCATGATCATGGCATTTACGCTTGCGCTATTCAATGCCATGACGTTCTCCGAATTGTCCCTGATGTATCCTCAGGCCGGGACGTTGGCTACGTACACGCAAAAGGCGATTGGTCATTTTCCCGCTATCGTGGCGGTATTTGCTGGTTATGTCGTGGTCGCAATGCTGGCACTGCCTGTGGAGATGTTTCTGGTAGATGCTATTGTCGGTCAATTGCTGCCTGGCCTGTTTCCGCCCAAGGTAGTGCCTATCGCCATTCTGATCATTCTGACGATTACCAATCTGGTGGGGGCCGATGTGTTTGCTCGGGTGCAGAACATGCTGGCCTTTATTTTGGTAGGCGCTCTGGTCCTGATTGGCTTGTCTGCCGTAACGGGGTTTGTGGCACCGCACCCGGATATTACGGAAACCGGAGTGGATTGGAGCTTTGTCTCTATCCGGGATGGAAGCTTTCTGGGATTAGTCGCGCTGGCCATGTGGTTGATGGTAGGCGTCGAATTCATCTGTCCCATGATTGCAGAAGTCCATCGACCTGAACGCAATATTCCTCGTGCAATGTTCCTGTCGCTGCTGGTAATGCTGGCGATCTTTCTGACCTTTGCCGTCGGTGCGTCCTACTATCTCGGCGTGGAGACATTGACTACTTCACCGCTGCCTTATCTTGACTATGCGAATGCGGTGTTTGGCAAGGCAGGTCTGCTGATTGCGACAGTCATGGCTTGTGCCGCAACGTGCAGTACCATCAACACGGTTCTTGCCGCGGTTGCACGTATGCTGCAGGGGATGGCTGAGAACGGCCAGGTTTTTCCGCAGTTCAAGTGTGTGAGCAAGCGCTTTGGAACGCCATGGGTGGCGATTCTTTTTCTCTCTGCAATTGTTTCCCTGCCAGTATTGCTCGGCAGCATTGAATCGCTCATCACCCTGGTCATTGCTGCCTCTACCAGTTGGTTGCTGGCTTACATGGTAGCTCATATCAATGTGATCGTTCTTCGCTGGCGCATGCCTGAGCACGCTCGCCCCTACAAGACACCGTTTTACCCATTGCCTCAATTGCTGGGCATTCTGGGGATGGGCTATGTCGCGCTCCATAATTCACCTTCGCCAGAGATAACCGAGCAGGTCTACAAGATTACCGGCGGTATTCTGCTGGTGGTCAGCCTTGTTGCGGCGTTCTGGGTAAAGGTCTACATGAAGCGCAAGCTGTTCGAGCCTGATCTTTCCTGAGCCAGCGATGTAGAAAAGGGCACGGGTGTGCCCTTTTCATCAAGCAGGCCGTTGATTCTTTCATCAACGGCTATTAACGGTCGCTAGAACATGGTGTTTTCGTTGGCAGCCTGCTCAGGGACATCCTGAATGACATCCCAATGCTCGACGATCTTGCCTTTCTCGACCTTGAATATATCTACCACCGCCTGGCCTCGATCATTCGTCCCGTTAGTGGAATGTACGTGCAGATACACCAGATCCCCTTCGGTAGCGCTGCGTACAACCTTGGCCTTTGAATTGGGATTGTCCTTGAAGAAGCCTGTGAAATAGTCCACAAAAGGTGCCTTCCCATCCGGTACTTCAGGGTTGTGCTGCCGGTAGTTATTAGCAATCACTGTGGCGGCCTCGGCTGTTTCATGACGATTGAAGAACTGATCGTAAAATGTAAGGACCAACGTCCGGTTGGCTTCTTCAGCTGTCAGGTCTCGAGGTGGCTGCGCCAACGCAATGCCACTCATGACCAGACCAAGACCCGCAACACTCAGCTTATACATAATGTTCATGGTGATGTCCTTTTGGATGGAACGCTATTGCTGCTTCGCCTGATGTCAGGTGAAGCTTGAATAACAAGACCCTTTGCTTGCCATGCGACTTCAGTGCGAAGAGGCTTCTTCCATGGCATGACCAGAGCGTATAGACGCGCACAAGACCAGCGCCAGTGCACCGCAGATCCCTATGGTTGCTGGAAGCGAAGTTATGCCGGCGGCTGCAAAACTCACCACATAACCCACACCGGCAGACATGAGATAGTGCATGACGCCCATCAGTGCAGATGCAATGCCGGCTTGCTTACCTGCATCGGCCATGGTCAGTGCGGTAAGGTTGCCAAAGACCAGACCCAGCGCACCGATTGCGAGTGCGAGCAGGCTGCCATAGATCTCTAGCGTTGCATGCCCTGCCTGAGCCAGTAAAAACAGCCCGGCTCCTGCCAGCGCATGTAATCCCATACCAGCCAATGCAATCGCTCGGGTGCTCCATCCACGTTTGGCCGGCGCATCTGTCGAACGTAAGCAGACATGATTCGGCCAACATTCAGCGGCGCACGTTGGGCTTTGGGCTGAGAGTCGGGCAGAACCGCAAGGCTCCATACAAACCCGGCGAGACCAAGGCCGCATAGGCACCAGAAAATAAGTCGCCAGCTACCGTGCTCAAGAAAGAACCCACCCAATAGGGGCGCGGTGATTGGAGCGATCATCATCACCTGCATCAGCAGTGAGAAAATGCGTGCGGATTCCTTCACGGTGCAAAGGTCGGCGACGATGGCTCGTGGCGTCACCAGACCAGCCGCTGCGCCCAAGGCCTGCAGAAAACGTGCAGCCATGAGCCACTCTATCGAAGGGGCCAGCGCGGCAAGGGCAGAGCCGGCAACAAATATACCGACACCGATCAGTAAAGGGGTACGTCGGCCAAAGCTGTCGAGCAGCAGACCATAAACGCCCTGACCAACCGCCAGGCCTGCCAGGAAGATGGAAAGTGTTTGTTGAATACGACCCTCTGAGACCTGCAAATCCATTGCCATAGCGGGCATCCCAGGAAGATACATGTCGATAGCCATCGCATCCAGGGCAGTGACCAGCGCGAGCAGGAGCACCAGCGCCAGGCCAATCGTGTTGGCGTCTCGTGTAGCTGATATCCGGCTCATGCCACTGCCCCCGACTTGATTGCAGTTGCCAAGGCGTTCGATAGCATGCGCTCCAGTGCCGTGAGTCGTACGGCTGCATGGGCAGTATCGGTATAGACCAGCTTGACCTGAAGGCTGTCGACTATTCCGATATACGCGTGGCTATAGAGCCGAACATCTTCATCTGCCAAAGTGTCTGGGGTATCGGTCCAGGCTCTCAGGCGACCCGTAAAGGCTTCCTGCAGTTGTGCGAGATAAGTTTCATGGCCGCTGTAGATAGGTACCGCCAAAACGGCTGGCGGCATATAGCCTGCACGTAACAGAAACTTAAGGTAATCGGACTCATCGTAGCGCGCGATCAGGTTGGTGCAATAGGTGAGTCCGGGTAGGGTTTTGGATTCTTCCGATACAAAACACTGGTGCGCTATGTCCTGCTCCATGCGCAATGCCTCTGCAAAGATCTGCATATACAGATCGTCCTTGCTATCGAAGTGCGCGTACAGAGAGGCTTTACGAATACCGACCGCTTCAGCGATGTCGGCAAGAGACGAGGCGTCATAACCGCGGTGGGCAAAGTGAGTGACGGCTGCTGAAACAATGCGGTCGGCAGCGGGAGAGCGATTCATAACTGGAGCCTTCAATAGTGGCAGTACTAGCTGTTCAAGCCATCATAATAGCTACCTACCGGTCGGTAGGTAAAGAGGCGATTATTTCTGTGTGTGTGCCCATCAAAAAGGTGACCAGATAGAAGCGTGAGCAGGTATTACCTCAAACCGAGCGGGATTGCAGTATTAAAAGCGAATAATGAAAAGCCAGTTTTTGAACCTATTCCTTTGTTGCCCGCTTGTCGTCATTAGCCTAGACGCCTGCAACTAACGACACGTTGGAGCACTGGAGCACTACAGTCGCTGGCTCCAACGTATCTTTCTGGTCACAGTACTGACTTCAGCAGTTTTTCTTCTGCGGGTCAGCCTGCTTGACGGATGCGGTAGCGGACGCTTCTGCTTTTTCCTTCTGCATTAGGATGGCTTGCTGATTCTTGATCAGTAGTTTGTCCTGCATCAGGGATGATTCTTCAGCGGAGGCACCTTGAGCAGCGAGAAGGAGCGTGGTGGTGACAAGGGCAGCTTTCATAATGGTCATTGCGGTGACTCGTGTGGGTTGATGTGTCCATTATGCAATGCTTTGAATTGGGAAATAATTAGGCTGCTAGTGAATGGATTATTTCGATTTTTAAAACTATAAGGCCGATATCGCAACTGCGTGTGCCATGCTGCTCTGATGAAGGTGTCATAGAGGTGAAACACATTCCGATACGCTGGCTGCTGTAAAAGCGTACGGTCTGTTTATGGACTCAAATCTTGCTGGCTCTCACCTTCCCAGGAAGGCGACCGGGAATAATGTTCGACCCATTTCAAGACCTGATCGGCAGGCATGGGCCGGGCGATGCCATATCCCTGGGCCAGCTGGCATCCTATCTCAAGCAGCATTTTGCCTTGAGAGCGCGTTTCGACGCCCTCGGCCAGTACCTCTCGGTCAAAGGCCTTGGACAGACCGATAATGGCTTCGGAAAGGGCTAGATCTTCCTTGTCAGTCAAAATGTCGCGCACGAACGATTGATCAATTTTAATGGTCTGGGCGGGCAAGCGCTTGAGGTAGCTCAGGGAGGAGTAACCCGTCCCAAAGTCATCCAGTGAAAAGGTTACGCCCATGGCTTGGCAGGCCATCAGGCAATGCGTGACATGCTCCATGTTCTCGATGGCAGTCGACTCGACGATCTCGATGTCCAGCAGGTTTGGTGAAACTTCCGGATGCCGGTCCAGTATCGTCCGCAGGCGCTCGACAAAGTTGGGTTTCTGAAAGTGCCGGGCAGCAATATTGACACTCACCGGCCAGCTATGACCCAGGAGACTCCACTGCTTGATTTGACGCAGGGCTTGATCGATGACCCATTCACCAATCTCCACGATGAGGTCATTGCGTTCGACGAAAGGCAGGAATTGAAGCGGAGGAACCAATCCCTCATAGGGGCTCTGCCAGCGTAGCAGGGCTTCGAATCCGATAACCTTGCCGGTCTGCAGGTTGACCTTAGGTTGGTAATACAAGCGCAGTTCCTGCCTCATCAGGGCCTGCTCCAGACGTGCCAGCATCAGGGAGGCTGCCCGCGCTTCGTTGTTGGTTGGCACATCAAAAATCTGAAAGCGGTTTCGTCCGTCTTGCTTGGCCTGATACATGGCCTGGTCGGCATGGCGCAAAAGGGTATCTGGATCCTCGTTATCATTGGGGTAGATAGTAACGCCGATGCTGCCGGCAATCTCCAGACTCTGGCCATCAATCTCGTAGGGCTGGGAAAGCGTTTCGAGTAGGCGGCGCAGGCTGATGGGGAGTGTTTGCAGTTGGATGTCGTTGAGGATCAGGACAAACTCGTCGCCCCCCATTCGGGCCAATGTATCCTCCTCACGGAGCGTTTCGTGCAATCGATTGGCCACTTCTACCAGCAGGCGATCCCCGATGGCATGCCCGTAGGTATCATTGATGATCTTGAACCCATCCAGATCAAGCATGCCCAGCGCGAGTAGGCGGTGATGGCGGCGAGCTGAGGAAATAGCCATGCCCAGGCGTTCATGCAGCAATGCCCGATTAGGCAGGCCAGTCAACACGTCATGGGACGCCCGCCACTGCAGTGCTTGAAGCAGCTCCTGATGCTCGGTCACATCGAAGCGGATTGAGATGTATTTGACGACTTTCTGGGTTTCGTCGTCCGTAATCGGCACGATGGTGCTGTTTACCCAGTACAGGGAGCCATCCTTGCGGCGATTGCAGATCTCTCCCTTCCAGATCTCACCCCGGGTGATGGTGGCCCAGATGCTATCGTAGAACTCCTGCGGATGCTGGCCCGAGTTCAGAATACGATGGTTGGAGCCTAGAAGCTCCTCTTTGCTGTAACCCGACACGGCACAGAACTGATCGTTGACGTAGGTAATGGTCCCGTCTGGATCGGTTTCGGAGAAAATGGCAGCCGCGTCTACCGCAGTCCTGTATTTATCGGTCATGTTAGATAGCAACTACCGCAAAGAATGATATTCAAGCAGCTTGATCTATCGAAGCGCTTCCCGCCTACCGAAGCCAGGACTAGAGATTGGAGTACGATCCGGGCTTACAGCGACGTTAGCACTGCCTCGGCGGTTTGTGCCCGCTGCAAGCACACCGTTGATCCGATAATCGCTGTTCTAGGTCGGGCATAGCGGAAGTGCCTGGCTCTAGAACATGTGGGACCAGAAGAACACGATTAGTGTTCTTGGTTATGGGTGCTGCTTTGCCAGCTGGAGTTAGAGCCTTCTAAGGCGGTGTGCCCACCTGAGCCCAAGGCTCCTGGCCCAGCGCAGTGGTCACGTAATCCAGAAAGCATGTGATGCGGGAGGCGAGGGCGGTGTTGCGATAATAAACCGCATGAATCGGTTGTCGCGCCTCGACCGTTTCCCGGGAGAGCAGCTCTATCAGCTCACCGGAGACTCGGTCGCGCTGCGTCATGAAATCGGACAGGCAAACGATCCCTATGCCTTGCAAGGCCATATGACGGAGCGTCTCGCCGCTGGAAGCCTTGAGCGCAGGGTTAACAGAGAGGCTGTCTCCCAGTGGGTGACGCAGGGGCCACTGATTTAGACTTTCGGGTTGGGTAAAGCCGAGCAGCTGGTGATGATCCAGTTCGTCAACGGAATGAGGCTGGCCGTTCGCTTTCAAGTAAGTGGGGCTGGCCAGTACCCGTAACCGGCTGCTGCCAAGCGGTCGAGCATGTAGAGTTGAGTCCTTCAACGTACCAATCCGGATGGCGATGTCCGTACGGTGTTCGATCAGGTCGATGATTTGGTCACTGCTGTGCAGCTCCAGTTCGATTTCGGGATAACGCTTGTGAAACCCTTCTACAAGCGGGACCAGTGCATGCAGCATGAAGGGCGAGGCGGCATTCACGCGCAAACGTCCCGCCGGGCGTTGCCGCCGTATGGCCATCTGCTCTTCGGTTTCTTCAACGGCCGCCAGGATCTTGCGCGCCTGAGTCAGCAATGTCTCGCCTTCCTCTGTCAACTCAAGCCGGCGCGTCGTCCGTCTGAGCAGGGTGACGTCGAGCTTTTCTTCGAGTCGGCTGAGGGCCCGGCTGACACCAGAGGCCGTTTGGTCCAAATGGTCGGCGGCTGCGGTAATGGAACCGGTATCCACTACGGTGGTAAACGCAAGTAATTCATCGAGGGTCGTTTTCATTCGTGAATTTTAATCAAAAATAATATGCTTGAAACCCTATTTTTAGGCATGAATAAGACGCGCACACTGGCTTCATCTACTTCAACGGAGTCTTTTTCATGCCTATTGCCTTGTTGGCGCTAACGCTTAGCGCCTTTGCCATTGGGACTACTGAATTTGTCATTGTCGGTCTTATTCCTACCATTGCAGCTGATTTGCAGGTTACGTTGCCATCAGCGGGTCTGCTGGTCAGTCTGTACGCTTTGGGTGTTGCGGTAGGGGCGCCTGTATTGACTGCGCTGACCGGCCGGGTTCCACGTAAGTTTCTCCTGCTGGCGCTGATGGTGTTATTCACGCTAGGTAACCTTCTGGCGTGGCGGGCACCTGGATATGAGTCACTGATTCTGGCTCGTATCGTGACTGGCCTGGCCCACGGTGTGTTCTTCTCCATCGGCTCGACCATCGCGACTAGTCTGGTGCCAAAGGAGAAAGCGGCAAGTGCCATTGCCATCATGTTTACCGGCCTTACGGTTGCGCTGGTGACAGGTGTCCCGCTGGGCACATTCATTGGGCAGCATGTGGGCTGGCGAGAAACATTTCTGGCTGTTTCGGCATTGGGAATAATGGCTTTTATTGGGAGCCTGATGTTTGTTCCTTCAGACATCAAGCACAGCAAGCCTGCGTCTTTGCTGCAGCAACTGCAGGTACTGAAAGCCCCTCGGCTACTGCTGGTATATGCCATGACTGCAGTGGGTTACGGTGGCTCCTTCATTGCCTTTACGTTCCTGGCGCCGATACTGCAAGACATCACCGGGCTTGGTGCGAATGCGGTCAGCCTGGTATTGCTGATATACGGTATCTCGGTGGCTATCGGTAATATCTGGGGCGGTAAGCTGGCCGATAAACGTGGTCCTATCCGTGCGCTGATGATTATCTTTGCACTGTTGGCTGCGGTGTTGTTCGTATTGACCTTTACTGCAAGCCATATCTGGTTGGCATTGGCAACCGTACTGGTCTGGGGAGCGGTGGCGTTTGGCAACGTGCCGGGTCTGCAGGTATATGTTGTCCAGCAGGCGGAGCAGCATACGCCGCAGGCGGTGGATGTGGCCTCTGGTCTTAACATTGCCGCGTTCAACCTAGGCATTGCCGGGGGCGCTTGGTTGGGTGGGCATATCGTTGCGCAGGTCGGGCTTATTCATACGGCCTGGATCGGCGGGCTGGTGGTCTTGGTTGCATTGGGGCTGACCCTACTCAGTGGCCGATTGGATCAGCGTAACCCGAGTGCAGCGATGCCATCCCGCACTACACTCACGCCAAGTCACTGATAGGAGTCTTGTATGTCATCTGCATTGAGAGCATTGACTGCCGAAGGCTTCAGCATTGGGATCGAGCTTCCTCTGGATAATGACTGGACGGCAGCGGGTGGGCTGGCACGGCAGCACGCCGGCCGCCTACCCGGCGAGCCTGACCTTGAGGCGCATGCTGAACTGGCAAGGCTGGCGGATCGGCTAGGATACCGGGCCCTGTGGATACGCGATGTGCCGCTATACGATCCGGAGTTTGGCGATGCCGCCCAGGTATTCGAGGCGTTTAGTTATCTGGGTTATCTGGCCGGTATTACGGAGCGCATTCTGCTTGGTACGGCCGCCATTGTGTTGCCGCTGCGTGAGCCGATGCTGACCATGAAGTCCGCCGCAACCATTCACCAACTGAGCAAGGGACGACTGCTATTAGGTGTCGCCAGCGGCGACAGGCCAGTGGAGTATCCGGTGTTTGGCAAAAGCTATGACAGCCGCAGCCATGCGTTTCGAACCCAGATCGGTATGTTCCGCGATTGGGGCGCGACCAAACTGCCTGCGGGTATACGGTTGCTGCCCCGTCCGGCAGAGCCGTTACCGCTGTTAGTCGCCGGTATGGCCCAACAGCGGCCGGACTGGATCGGTGAGCAGATGGATGGCTTGCTGGCTTATCCTGGAACACCCGTTGAGCATGTACAGCGCAGCGCACTCTGGCGCAGCGTTGCCGGTGACAAGCCATACATAAGCTTTATCCATCTGGACCTGCTGGCGGACCCGAACGCCTCCTTGGTGCGACATCGCTTTGGTATTGCGGCGGGGCGTCGGGAGCTGATCAAAGAGCTTGAGGCCATGAAGGCGGCCGGTGTGCAGCATATCGGCCTGCATTTCCGGCGTAATCAGCGTCCTGTAGCCCAGACGATGGAGGAGATTGCAGAGTACGTTCTGCCGGTTTTTCACGCTAAATAAGAAAACCGGGCCGTAAACCGGCCCGGTCACTCCAGATTTAGCCGTGTACATCCGAGGAGTTTTTGGGGCTGTGCGCGTACTGCTCTTTCAGATGACCGTCTGCATTGAGAAGCCAGGCGTCCATGACCTCCCGCACCACAGGGCCTGCTACACGGCCTCCCGCCTCACCGTTCTCGATCATGACCGCCACCACGATCTTCGGATCTTCTGCCGGGGCAAACCCTACAAACAGCGCATTGTCACGGTTACGTTCCTTGACTTTGGTGCGGTCGTACCGTTCACCCTGCCGTATGGCGACCACCTGCGCCGTACCACTCTTGCCGGCGATACGGTACTGCGCCCCCTGAGCAGCCTGTCGTGCGATGCCTCGAGGGGCATGCATCACCATCTGCATGCCTTCGTTCACGGCATCCCACACGCGCGGGTCATGCAGCTTGATGTTTGGCACTGGGTTTGGGTCCTGTATTGGCGAGTCACCTATGAGCTTGGCCAGGTGAGGTCGATGCCATACGCCTTTGCTGGCAATCAGCGATGTAGCCTGGGCGAGCTGAAGCGGTGTGACCTGCATATAGCCCTGGCCAATTCCCAGGATAAGCGTCTCACCGGGATACCACATCTGCCGGCGTGTGGCGCGCTTCCATTCCCGGGACGGCATCAGGCCGGTCGCCTCGCTATCCATGTCGATGGACACACGCTGTCCTAATCCAAAGTGCGACAGATAGTCGTGCAGGTTATCGATACCCAGACGATGGGCCACCTCATAAAAGTAGGTGTCGTTGGAGCGCATGATGGCGGCATCCAGATCCACCCAGCCATCGCCATTACGGTTCCAGTTCCGATATTTGTGATCGTAATTGGGCAACTCGTAATAACCGGGATCGAAGATGCGCGTGGCCGGTGTGATCACGCCGGTATCCAGCCCTGCGATGGCGACTTCCGGCTTGATGGTCGAGCCGGGAGCATAAAGTCCGCGCAGCACCCGGTTGTAGAGAGGACGGTCGATGGAGTCCCGCAGCTGGGCATAATCCTTGAAGCTGATGCCTTTGACGAACAGGTTGGGGTCGAAGCTGGGCTTGCTCACCATGGCAAGAACCTCGCCTGTGTTCGGGTCGAGGGCCACGATGGCGCCTCGGCGATCACCCAGGGCGTGTTCAGCGGCCTTTTGCAGGTTGATATCCAGACTCAGCGTGATGTCTTTGCCCGGTATCGGATTGGTGCGGCTCAAGGTACGCAGGATGCGACCACGGGCATTGGTTTCGACCTCTTCGTAGCCAACCTGCCCGTGCAGTTCGTCTTCATAGAAGTGTTCTACACCCGTCTTGCCGATGATATCGGTGCCGCTGTAATTGGTCTCGTCGAGTTTCTTCTGCTCTGCATCATTGATGCGCCCGACATAACCAACTACATGAGCAAAGTCATCACCGTAGGGGTAATGGCGAATGAAGTGCGCTTCGACATCCGTACCGGGCAGCATGAACTGATTGACGGCCAGCTTGGCAATCTGCTCCTCCGACAGATCGGAAATCAGCGTGATGGGCTGGTAGGGACGATGAACCTGATGCACAACGTGCTCGAAATCCTCCAGGTCTTCCTCAGAAAGATCCAGCGTCTTGATGACGTTATGCAGGACCTCATCCAACTTTCCGGCACGCTCTTTGGTCAGGGTGAGGTCAAAGCTTGGCTTGTTGTCCGCGATCACGACACCGTTGCGATCATAGATCAAGCCCCGAGCCGGTGGGATAGGAAGAACATGAACACGGTTATTTTCCGATAGGGTCGTGTTGTAGCCATAGGTGATGACCTGCAGGTAATACATTCGGCCCATCAGGACGAGAAACAGAAAGAACGTGATTACCGAAAAAACGAAGACGCGGCGGTTTGCCATCTTGGCGTTGCGCTCGTGATCCTGAAGCGGAATTTTTGAGAACATGAATAAACGCTGAGCTAAAGAATTAAGACCGGCCAGCCACAGAGTGAGAAGATGAAGGCGTACTGGCGTAATAACTGCCCTAGTGTACCGGCGAAACGGCTTTGCGAGCCGATTAATGAAATGACAGGGGTTCAAATGATGCACCTGGTTGGGCTTAGTAGAAGAGCGTCAAGTAATGTTTGTTTACCAAGTGTGTCTTAAGTCGTGCCGGCTCAATCTAATAGTCATCTCATTGATCGAGTACTATCGAAGGATCTTCCTATGTGGACACGTGCCTTGTCTGTGGTCGGGATGACGTGGGCGGTCAGCCTGTTTTCAAGTCCGCTTATGGCGCTTGAGTTTCCTCTGCCTCCACCGGGTGAAGACATCATCGGGCAGGTTCAGGTGATCGAGGCCAAGTACGAAGACACGTTCGCTGAACTGGATGACACCTATGATCTGGGCTACAACGCAATGGTTGCTGCCAACCCGGGCGTCGATGCCTGGCTGCCGGGGGCAGGTACCAAGATTGTACTGCCTACCCGTTTCATTCTGCCGCCGGGGCCTCGTGGAGGCATCGTAATAAACCTGGCGGAGTATCGTCTTTACTACTTCCCCAAAGACGGCCATACGGTCTTTACTTATCCTATCGGTATCGGCCGCGAGGGATGGGGATCGCCCGTAACCACAACGAAGATCACCGGCAAGATCAAGGACCCTAGCTGGTATCCGCCCGCGTCCATCCGCGCGGAACACGCAGCGGAGGGCGACATCCTGCCTACGGTTGCACCGCCCGGGCCGGACAACCCGCTGGGGCCCTACAAGCTGACCCTGGGCCTGCCGGGCTATCTCATTCATGGTTCCAATCAGAAATTCGGGATTGGCATGCAGGTCAGCCATGGGTGCATTCACTTGTTCAACAAGGACGTAACGGAACTGGTAGGCATGGTTCCTGTAGGAACCCCAGTGCGCTTCATCAATGAGCCCTATGAGTTTGGTGTCAGCGGCGGAAAGCTCTATATCCAAGCCCACCAGCCGTTATCGACAAAAACAGGGCAGCCAGCGGTGATCGATCAGAAAACTGCCTTGGTCAATGCGCTCATTCAGCGGACGGATCTGGGGCCGAGCGCTCAAGTGGACTGGACCAGAATTGATGAGGCTGTAAAAACCTTGAGCGGCGTGCCGGTTGAGATTGCGACGCTAGGCCAGCCTGGTGTATAGACCTCTCAGGTAACAACAGCAACCTCTACTACGTATTAGCAGTAAGCAGTGATAGAGACATCTGGATTGCTAGCGTTAGCAAGGCTTTCCATACCACTCATGCTCGGTTGGGCAATCGATCCGGTTATGGTCTACCCACTGCGGGAGCTGCTTACACAGTGCCCGCAGAAGGAGCTTTGAAACTGGCTGGGTCTGACAGCCGGCACTGCTCTGAACCGTAACTTCTCTTGAATGAAGCACTACGCAGCTCATGCTTAATGGCATGTTGAGCTTGCCATGCCGTGAGGGGCAATCCTACTCAAAGGTTTCTCTATGGTTTAAGCACTGTATCCCTTGCCTCACGTCAATGTATCCGTTCGTAAAGGTCACGTAAACGTTGCTTAATAGCAAAGTGCTATGGTTAGAATCACCGTGTCTTAATTCAATGAAGTAGTGAAATTAAGGAGCGCAGATGCCTACGGACAACGCCAGCGGAGCGGTTGGTGATGTGTTGGAAAAGACGGGTGATATGGAGCGTGCGGACTATCTGGCCTTTGCACGAAAGCTCCATGATGCTGCCGTAGACGCTGCCAGAACGCAGCTATATCAACTCGATGATGCAGACGCCTGTACACGAGAGCTGCATGAATTGTATGAGCGCTTTCGCAAGCAATATCTGTGATGTATGAACCTGACAGATGAGGCGTCCAGGTTAGAACTTCTGCATTGCAGCCGGAAGAGTATTTAGAGCCGCTAACAAAACCCTCTTGAATCTAAGCTTGGCTATGTCCACGATAGAGGTATGAGACATCGCAAAGAGATTACGGCTGCGCTGTGGAAGCGCATCAAGCCGCTATTACCAGAGCATAAAATCTCACCCAAAGACGCCCGCCCTTTTCTGGATGATGAGCTTGCCCTTAATGGCCTCATATTTCTCCCGCGTACCGGCATCCCCTGGTAAGGTCTACCCCAGGAACTGTGCTACGGCAGTGGTATGACCTGCTAGAGGCGTCTTAAGCAATGGCAGGCGTGTGGTGTCTGGTACCGCTTGCACCGTGTCCTGCTCGAAGAATTGCGTGGCGCGGTTCGCCTGGATCTAAGCCGAGCCAGTATAGATGCCGCCAGCGTATCTAGCCCCGGGGACGTATGTACACGACGGCTCGGGGCAAGCTTGGCAGCAAGCGGCACCTAATTACCGATCGCAACGGCGCGCCACTCGCCTTTTATATCAGCGGTGCTAATAGGCATGACTCGGTTATGTTTGAGCCACTGGTTGATGTGTTATCAACGCTTCGAGGTAAACCAGAAGGAGTTAGCCGTTGGCCCGCGAGACTTCATGCTGACGAGGCTTACGACATAGAGCGCTGTCACAGGCATCTATGCAAACGAGAGATCACCGATCGAATCGCCTGTAAGGGTGTAGACAGCAAGGAGCGACTTGGCCGCTATCGCTGAGTAGTAGAGCGTACCTATGCTTACAAACATTGACCACGATACGGGACCGGCTGGGCTTGGCCGCTCTTGTGATATTTTTGGACATGACGGGCGACTGGGAGCATCTTTTCTGAGAACGAACCGCAGATTCGGATGATGTTGTATAAGGGATCTCGTCGAGGATCGCAGCGCTCTGAAGCGCTACGGTTATATCCTAGAGTGATTTAGCGTTTAGCGGATACGGATTTCTTTCCAGCTTCTTGGTCAGCCTCGAAAATCGGGGTCGGGAAGCGGCCGCGTTCCTTTGCGTACCACCACATAGCAAATACCCCAAGAAGAGTAGTTAGCACGGCCAAAATTAAGATGACATTCTGGGTGCCCAATGGCGCAGCTAAAAAAGCTACCAATAAACCTGCCAAGGGCTGGGACATGTTGTTCAGCAGCGTGATCACGCCTACCGTCTTGCCGAAGTCCCGGGTTGGGATCACCCGCTGCCGGATAGTGCGCATATAGACATTGAACATTTTGTCGAAACCTACGATCAATAGAAAACCTAGCACATAGCCGATCAGGTTCGGACTTAGCGCGCTCATAAATGCCCCAATTGCAATCATTGAATATCCGACACCCCCGAGTACTCGCAGAGGCAAAACAATCCGAGCTAGAAGAAACAGAATCACGATTGTTGTTACCGCTCCTGCCGCTTGCAGACCTGCATAGGTATCCTTACCGGCGCCGTACTGGCCAATGACCATTGCTGCTGAGGTAGACAAAGTGACACCGACGATCAGATTAACTCCTACCGCTAGAGTGATGATCTTTTTCAGTTCCGCCATTCTACGGATATGGCCAAAAGCGATTCTTAAGGGCTGCAGCCAGATGTCTTGATGCTGCTCAAACACCTCTAGCGTGATACGGCTAAGACGTTGCCACGCCAGCATGCTCAGGTCAGCTAGAAGGAACAATCCAGCGATCCAAAGCACTACCCAATGCCAAGCCCAAACCTCAAGCATCAATGCCGCTACCAGAGGCCCGAGCACCAGTCCTGTCTGGTCGGCGATCTGGGAGTAGGACAAGGTCTTAGTGTAGCTGTAGTGCTGGAAGATATGCGGCATCAGTACTTCACGAGCCATGACGCCTTGCGTGGTAAGTACTCCGCACAGTGCCGACAGCAACACTAACCAGCCGATGCCGTCAAAGATTACGTAGAGCGTCATTGCCAGTACACAGAGGATCGCCCTGTAGATCTGACTGATGTGCAGGATCTTAATGGGTGGGTATTTGTCGCAAAGGGCGCCGCACAACGGGAACACAAGAAATCGCGGCAGTGATTCGACGAAAAAAGCTAGTCCCGCCAATGAAGCACTGTTGGTGGTCTGGAACACCACCAGCGGCACAATAAATAACAGTATCTGATCCGCCAACCTCGATAGAAAAAGTGAGATGAAAAAAGCGAGGTAATCCTTACGCATAAAGAATCCTCAAGAGTAAGCGATGTTGCATAGCGGCCAGAAGAAACACTAGTAAGCGGACCCTGAACTGTCATTGAGATTATGTCGCTCGTCACCACGCAGTGGCGGATTGAAGACGCTCACTAGCACCAAGTCCTCTTCCCTACCTCCGCGTAAAATATGCCGGTCATGTTGATCAAGCACATAGATATCTCCAGGTCGGATCGGAAATACATTGCCTTGCATGTCCTCGACTTCACCTACTCCTGCGATGCAATAGCACGCCTCCAAGTGGTTTCGGTAATGCAAAAGTGACTCTGTGCCCGCGCGGACAACGGTGTGGCACAATGTAAAGCCCATGGCATCGCGCTCAGTAAGTAGACGGTGACTAGTCCCGGCGCCCCATTCAACGAAGTAAGGGGTTTTCTCAACATCGGATTTATTTCGAACGAACATTTGAAACCTCTCTGGGATAGCCGATTGGAAAAATCAGGTCTCTGGAGCATTTACAATGGAGGACCGTAGAATGGCTTCACCGCTGGCCTGCATCGCTTCGTACCAAGCTACGTCGCGGTGTGCAGCCATCGCTTGGATGTCACGCCAGTGGCGCTGAAGCGGGTTGCAGGCCGCCAAGGATGAAGCGCCGAGCCTCTCCACAAGACGGCGTACAATCTGCACGCACTGTTGAGCTAAGTAGGCGCGATCACGTTTGAGCTGCAATAGATGCTGAGTGTCTAGAACCCAGTCATTAACCCCTGCCTCATGCAGCCGAGTGATTAGCGAGTCATACAAAAGCTCTGCGCTATATAGCTGCGCGGCCGAGTGAGCGGCCTGTTCGGAAATCCGAGGATCTTTCATCATCATGGGACCGTTGAACGTCGCTACAAACGCCGCAAGAGCACCCTCGGCACAGCCCAATAGCGGGCCAACGATCGATGTGGTGAGGTAGGGAACCAAGGGCGACCTATCGATGTAGTCGGGCGTTAGCGCAAACAGGTTCTGGGCGAACACCTCATGCAGCGCAAAGACGCGATCATCGGGCACTACTAACCCGCTGGTCATTACATCGTGAGATCCTGTTGCCGCCATACCGCAACTGTCCCAGGTCTCAAGCTTTTCAACTTCATTAGCGGGTACTAACACCAGAAAACGTGGTGTGTGAGCAGCTTCGGGGTGCGTAAGGCAAGGTGCGTTGAGCATCAGCCAAGTAGCATCCTCAATGCCTGAACTGAAGCGCCATCGTCCGTCGACCCGTATACCTTCAGGCTCAAAGGACAATAGGCTATCGGCGCTGGTGGACGCTGAGACAAAAAGCTGGCGTGGGCCATCGTTGTACAGCTGATCGATGCAGGTAGAAGGGAGGCGACGTATAATTGAGCCGTGACCGCCGACTAGCGCAAGCATCCAACCTGTTGACGGACACGCTCGAGCGGCGATACGCGCGCTTTCTACTAATGTCGGCCAGTTACCGGTGTGTGTGATCGGAGCGAGTGGCGATACTAGATCTAGCAAGCCTTCGGTAAACAATTCGTCGAATGTGTCACTGCTCAGCCGACGATTTTTTTCAGCGGATACGGCTCGATCGCGCCATAGAGGCAAGTAGTGAGCTGCCCTGTGACAGGGCAAGGACAATGCGTTGCGATGTATCGCTTGCTCTGCGGTGTTAAGCATCTACAAGCGCCTTATCACCGCTTAGCATGGTGCCTAGATCGCCAAGACGCACAGCTTCAAAGCAAAAACCGGATGGCTGAACTACCGGGCCTAGTAGTTCCACAAACTGCTTAACCTTTTCTGGGTCGTCTGAGGCAACGAATTCACAGAAGTTACTGCTGCTCCAGAGTAGGTGCACGCTTTTGAAACGTGCGGACAAAGCGCTGACAAGTTCTTCGAATGTGACTTGGCCATTTATGCATTTGCTCGAGCATCTGTTGACGTTTCCAGTGGATCTCTTCTTCGCTGAAGTATCGGGTCTTGAATTCCTCATCCTTGATCCGTTCCCGTAGGTTATACTCATCTGGGTCAGGGTGATTGAGCTTTTCTAGAAAAAATACTAGCCCACTTGGCTTCAGAAATTGCTTGATATGGGAGATCTGGCTGGCTCGATCCTTTGAATAGAACTGGAATGCCGCCATCTCATAAATAAAGTCAAAACCCTCGCTGAATTGACCATATTCTGGGGCTTGCAGCAGAGCGGGGGTTACCTTAAACACGGATTCTGGAAAGAAAAGCGAAAGCGCCGGATCAGCGTGCCGCTCAAAGGGTATTTGATTGGCCAAGTTCGGAGAGGAGGTAAAACTGCGGATCAGTCCGTGCGAATGGCTGGCAAGGGCACAGCCGTTACTACCATCAAACGCGTCTACCTCGAATAGACTAAAGGTTTTGCCTGTTTCTGCGCTATCTGCGTGAGCTAAGCGGGTGAGAGCGACGCCAACTCTGGCGAGCTCTTCAAGAATGTATGGCACGCTTGCCAGGAAGTGGGAGAATAATGGTCCAGCATTTGCGATTAGTTGATCGTGGTAGTCGAGGACCTGTGGGTCTCGGATCATGGACCGCAGATGACTGTCCAGGGACTGTAGAGGTACTTGACTCGCGCCTGTGGCCAGACTGTGGAAGTGTCCCGCGAGTTTGAGCATCGCACTTTGTTGCAGGTCGCGGTCGAGGGCAGTGCAATCTATTTTCTGGAGTGGCGTCTTCATAGCATAGCCTCTAGTATCGGATCAGACCTTTAGCATTAAATTTGCCCGAATCGGTTTTTGGGAGAGCTTCGAGAAATACGCACTGGGTCGGAACCATGTGCCAGTCCAAATGCACCTTGCAGTAGTCGATCAGCATCTGTCCGCTCGTTTGTCGATGATCGATATCAAGCACGATGTAAGCCTTTGGCACGTGCCCGGCTGATTCGTCAGCGACCGGCACCACTAGCACCTCGGCAACAGCTGGGTGCGAGGCTAGGCACTCCTCAATTTCTCTTGGATTGACGTTCCACATATTGCGCGCGAAAACGTCGTCCTTGCGGGCGACATAGTAAAGATAGCCCTCGGCATCCTGCTTGAATAGGTCGCCAGTGCGGTACAACCGTGAATGACCGAAGGCATCGTAGATAAAGGCTTTGGCATTCGCCTCGGGCATGTTCCAATACTCGAGCATCAGGTAGTCGCTTGTCACAAGAAGCTCACCAACCTCGCCGGGCTGATAGATGACTTGGTCTTGCTCGTCCAACAAGTACAGACTGACACCGGGTAAAGGCTTACCTACTGACGTTGGGCGGCGGTCAATTTCCTCAGGAGACAAATAACTTACTCGTTTACATTCCGTGAGCCCGTAGTTGGAAAAGATTTGCACCTGAGGCAGCGCTTTGCGAATTCGCTGGATGTGTCGAGTGTGAAGGGCCTGCCCGCTGCTGGATATGTAACGCAAGCTTGGCACTCGCACTTGACACTCTGTTCCTGTGTTAGCTAGCAGGAAGAACACTGGAGGAAATACGTGCATTGCGGTGACGCTCTCACGTTCGACGACCGCGAATACATCTTCTGCGCTAAGTGCGGGCCTAGTTTCAATGACGCTGGTGGCCCCAGCGTATAATGGCATCACCACGTTATAGACGCCGTAGTCCGATGCTAGTGTCGAATAGCTGAGGATACGATCCTTAGGGGCAATCTTCAGGTACTCCGTAACCCGACTACAAGCTGCCAGCATTATGCGGTGGTTGACGAGCACGCCCTTAGGATTGAAGGTTGAACCCGTGGTATAGAAAATCGATGTAGGCCTTTCAGCATCGTCGATAAGGGATGAGGCAACTACATTTGTTTTGTTCCCATGCCTCAAGACTGCCTCGGCAAGCTGAATAACGCGAGGTACCGCTATCGGAATTGGAGTGGTAAGCAAAACAAGTTCGAGACCAGCTTCTTCGATCAGGCTAGGTAAATCATCGGTATAGTCGGTTATCAGGGTCCGGGCGCCAGATTGCTTGAGCTGATGAATTAGCTTTGTTCGATTTAGGGTGTGATGAGTCGCAGAGGTGATCGCTGCTATTTTCAGCAGTCCCAGGTAGCAGGCGATTAAGTCTATAGAGATCGATGCGTACAAACCCACACGGTCGCCTGGCGCGACACCGAGCATCGACAGCGCCGACGCGATGTCGTCTATCCGCTTTTGCAACACCTGATATGAAGTTACTTGCCCGTCGAGAACGATGGCCGGCTTTGTCGGATATCTATTGGCGTTACTTGCAATGACTTTATGGAAAAGCTGCATGCTCGACATTCCTTTATGCGAAACGTCCTGAAGTCATTTACGTTTTCGCGCACACAACGAGACATAGGTGCCCTGCCATGTGTAAGGATCTATAGGCAAGCTTTTGGCATCGCTCAAAGGCCAACTTTGTTTATCAAAAAAGTGATTGCATTCGAATATATCGAAATCACTAAGCCAAGCATCGAAAAAGGCTTCGCTGTCCTGGATCGATAGTCCGGCCTCTTTATCCCAAATGAAAGGCTCTCCAGTCGCTTGAAAAAAACGGGTTAGATCCGACAGTAAATCCAGAAAAACATATCCGCCTGGTTTCACTGCGCTGATTATCTTTGGCATCACCTTCTGAAGCTCATCTTTCGTGAAAAAGTGGAGAACTTCTTAACATATAAGCACATCGTAACTTTCGAACTCAGGCGTATAGGTCAAAATGTCAGTCTGCTGAAAGTTCATGCCCTGTAGCCAAGGATTGAGTTCACGGCTATGAACCGTGCTATCGACCATGTCTACGCCGTTTAAGGTATAACCTTTACGCGCCAAGGCAGTGAGATTACGACCGTCTCCACACCCAAGCTCAAGCGCTGCACCCGGGCCATCAGGTAGCCTGGAAAAAAAATTCTTGAGCTCCCCTCGTAATTCACCAAACAAAGTGCCGTGATCACAGGCGCTGTATTCACTGAGGTACCATTCTTTGAGAACGGAACTATCCATTATTTTCATAGTTATTCCCTGTTAATAATATAGGTCAGTGCACAACACTTTGCTTCGCGAAGAGAACGCGAGCCATGGAGAGTAAAGATGCCGTCGTGAATTTGGTCAAGCCTATAGGTCCTTGGGCGTTCATGCTCCTTAAGAGTGGTGCGGTCATAGCTCAATGATCCAAAAAGATAAGCTATAGCCCTGTCCAGACTGGGCAGATCCCGAACTCGCAAAGCCTGTCGACTACATGCAGCAAGCGGTGCAAGACGTGCTCAAGAAACATAGTTCGAAGAGTGGATTGACAAGTGCTTGCACACTCGCATCAGCTGAGCAGCTCTGTATGGTTACGCGGCTCGCCGCTACCTTTGAATTTCACACTCTGGAAAATCATTACGAGCGCGCTCATAAGCACACGTACGGGCGTTTTAAGAGCCGCTAACAAAACCTGATCAAGTGAGCGCAGGCAGAGGGTCTAAAATAGGCAATTTCAGCGAGTATCAGGCGTGTGCTTGCCTATACCAGCTAACCAGAAATGGGTTTTGTTAGCGGCTCTTAACCCTATGCGTGTATTTAAGAGGGTGATGCTAAGGCCGTAAAGAACTGTTTGGCTGGTGGTGTCCGTCGCTAGGATGGAACGACAGAGCCTGAATACATCAGGCTCAGCAGTCCTAGTTGTTTCTTTGGCCCATGGAGTTGCCATGCAGGGGAATGGGCTGCTTGGAAGCCTGGGGCGTGCTGTCTTGCCCGACCATCTCTTCGTAGACTGCAGGCTGAACCAGGAATAGCTGAACGTCTCCCTTCAGATTGACCAGTGTTTTTCGGCCTTCTTCGACCGAGGCGATATGCAGCGTTTCACCGTGATCGTTCACAACGGGATGGGATTCATTATTCATTAACGCATGTATGACGAAAGAGCCGCCCTCCATGGAAACGAAATGGATTTCCTTAACATCTCCGTCCTTCACATGCTTGGTCAATTCTGCCACTTTCATGAAGGTTCTCCAGTGCTGGGGTTGTTGTTCAAATAAGCGTTTCGCTATCGTTCTTTGAAAGGTGGTGGGTGGGCGAGTTCAATAGAGGAACGTCCGTCTTGTGATATCTGCACGGCCTTGTGGTGCCTATCATCTACCTTGCTACGATGAAAACGATGCGCGGCAACATGACGCGCTGAAGGGGCGACATAAAACGTCTGTTCAGTAGTATGCTAATGAAATGACGATCCGCTGAGTCCTTCGGCTCGACTTTCAGAATCCTTCCTATTGCCGTGGCCATCCCTCCGCTCGTCAGACGTCGAATCTGCTACAGATTTTGTTTATTGCGAGGTTTCAAGTGCCCAGTTCTTTCCCTCTTTCTCGCCCACGCCGTCTTCGCCGGTCCGATCAGCTTCGCTCGATGTTTCAGGAAACTGAGCTGAGCCTCAATGATCTAGTACTGCCGATCTTCGTCGAGGAAGAAATCGATGATTTCGTTCCGATCAAAGCCATGCCGGGTGTCATGCGTATCCCCGAATCCAGGCTGGCCAGCGAAATCGAGCGTTATGCTCGCGCTGGTATCAAGTCGGTCATGACCTTTGGCGTGTCTCATCACCTGTCTCATGATGGAAGCGATACATGGCATGAGGACGGTCTGGTTTCACGTATGACACGCATCTGCAAGGACGCGGTACCGGAAATGATCGTCATGTCCGATACCTGTTTCTGCGAGTACACCAGTCACGGTCATTGTGGCATCGTTCATGATGACCACATCGACAACGATGCCACGCTGATCAACCTGGGCAAGCAAGCCGTTGCTGCCGCGCAGGCCGGTGCAGACTTCATTGCGCCGTCGGCGGCCATGGATGGACAGGTGCACGCGATTCGCAGCGCTTTGGATGAAGCAGGCTTTATCAATACCTCGATCATGTCCTACTCCACCAAGTTTGCGTCGGCGATGTATGGCCCGTTCCGCGAAGCCGGTGGCAGCGCACTCAAAGGCAATCGCAATGCCTACCAGATGAATCCCATGAACCGCCGCGAAGCGATCCGTGAATCCCTGATGGATGAACAGGAAGGCGCGGACGCGCTGATGGTAAAACCCGCTGGTGCTTACCTGGATATCATTCGGGACATTCGTGAAGCCTCCAGGCTACCGCTGGGCGCCTATCAGGTCAGCGGTGAATACGCCATGATCAAGTTTGCGGCAGCCGCAGGGGCGATTGACGAACACCGTGTGGTACGGGAAAGCCTAGGCTCGATCAAGCGTGCCGGTGCCGATCTGATCTTTACCTATTTCGCCATGGATCTGGCCAAAGACGGTATCTAACACTGCGAATAGCGAGCCGGCACTCCTTTCGCCGGCTCCGCTCAAGGCTACAGGTAGATCACCAGCGGATGGCCATGCACTGGGTGCTCTTGAATCAAGACGTCCAGATCAAACACTGCCTTGAGGCGATCGGGGCATAAGACTTCTTCAGGGCTGCCCAAGCCCTCCATTTGACCATGCTTGAGCAGAAGCAGCCTGTCGCAGTAGCGGGCCGCCAGGTTCATGTCGTGCAGCACGACGGCTACGGCTAACCCTTGATTGGCCATCTGCCTGATCACCTTCAGAATGCTGTGCTGATGATGGGGGTCGAGGGCTGACGTCGGCTCATCCAGTAAGAGCACCTTGTCAGAGGTGGCAGGCCATAGCTGCGCGAGTATGCGGGCCAAATGGGTTCGCTGGCGCTCCCCGCCGGACAGGGTCGTATAGTGGCGTTGCGCAAGCTCGGCCAGGTCGCAAAGATCAAGTACCGTATCGACGATTCGGGTATCGGTATGGAGGCCTGTTGCATGGGGTAGTCTGCCGAAACCTGCAACTTGTCTTACCGTAAACGCAAAACTTAACGTCGAGGTTTGAGGCAGTACAGCCAGATTAAGAGCCCTCGCCTCGGGCGACCATGCTGTTAGGGGCGTTGCTCCAAGCATGATATTGCCTGAGGTCGGTCGTATGTCTCCACATAACGCGCCAAAGAGTGTGCTTTTCCCCGCGCCGTTGGGACCGATAACTCCCAGGATTTCGCCGCTGCGCAGTTCCAGATCAATGTCACGAATACGCCACCCGGTAGCATGCTGAACGCTTAATTCTGTTGCCTTGAGCATTACATGGCCCGTCGCAACAGCAGGAACAAAAAGAAGGGCGCCCCGATAAGAGCAGTCACGATCCCTATTGGCAATTCGGCGGGCGCCAGCAACAGGCGTGCAATGATATCGGCCAGAAGCAACAGGCTGGCGCCACCAAACAGTGCGCTGGGTAAGAGTACCCGATGGTCAGGCCCTGTAATCAAGCGGAGCAGGTGGGGCACGACCAGTCCTACGAAGCCGATCAGGCCTGCTGCTGCGACTGCGGCACCTACACCCAAAGCAGTACACAGGATCAGCTCGCCCTTGAGTCGCTCTACATCGATACCCAAGTGTCGTGCCTCGGACTCTCCAAGAAGCAACGCATTCAGGGCGTCGGCACGCCGGGGCAACCATAGCGCTACGGCCAGGCCAATCCCCACCAGCGGCCATAGCCGGGCATAGCTGGCACCGTTCAGACTCCCCAGATTCCAGGACGTCAGCAGGCGCAGCGTGGTGTCATCAGCCAGATAAGTGAGCAGGCCTATGGCAGCGCCTGCCATGGCCGTTAACGCAATACCTGCCAGGAGCATGGTGGCGACGTGTGCCTGACCGTGCCGGCAACCCAGCCGGTAAACGATGGCAGTAATCACCAGGCCGCCCATGAAGGCAAACAATGACAGCAGATAAGGCTGGAGCCCAATCGGCAGGATGAAGAGGTATTCGCCACCGACAATTGCCAGGGCTGCGCCCAACGCCGCTCCACTGGACACTCCAATCAGGCCAGGGTCTGCAAGGGGATTGCGGAAAAGCCCCTGCATGGCAACGCCCGTCAATGCCAGCACCGCACCAACCATCAGGCCCATTAGGGTGCGAGGCAAACGAATCTGTCCAACTACCAGTAGAGCCTGGTCACTGGCGGTAACAGGTAGACCGGAAAGATGAGCCAGCGCGCGCAACGTTTCGCCCAGGGGGAGGCGAAGCGGCCCCAGCGCCAGTGACAGCCACAGGCTGAGCAGGGTCAAGCCGATCAGCCCTATAAGCAATAACCGAGGCGATGCGCGCAGGCTCATGGTTGTCCGGCTGCCGGCTCTGGAAGATCTTGCAGGTAAAACTGTCCGGCTAGGTGCTCCGCTACTTCCGGCAGACGAGGTCCCAGTCCGCCTACCAGTACGGTGGCATCAATAGGCAGTAGGTTTCCTTCACGCACGGCCTGACTTTGCTCTAGGGCAGGATTCTGCTTTAACAGCGCCTGCGCAGCAGTAGCGCCCTCAAGGCGGCGGTCGGCAATAATGATATACGCCGGGTCAAGCCCAGCCAGCACTTCGCTGGAGAGCGCCTTGTATCCTGGCTGCGTCGCCAGGTTGATACCTCCTGCCTGCTTGATCAGCCAATCGCCGAGTGTACCGGGCCCTGCGATCAACGGCCGATCTCCCGTGCCTCCAATCAGTAGTAGCACGCCAGGGCTGGCGTGATGCGCCTGAGCTGCATGAATGCGGGATTCCAGGCTGTGCAACGCATCACTGTAGCGGGCAAATTGCCTTTGGGCCTCTTCCGGTCTCCCCAGCCAGGTACCCAGTGCTTCCAGGGTACGGTGCAGGGTGTCCAGACTGGCTTCGGCCGACAAGGTCTCTACTCGCACTCCTGTTCTGCGCAGTTGATCAAGCACGGGAGGCGGCCCCATCTCTTCGCTGCCTACCAGTATGTCTGGCCGCAAAGTAAGAATGCCTTCAGCGCTGAGCTGGCGTTGATAACCTATCCTGGGCAGTGCTTGAAGCGATTCGGGGTGCTGGCTTGTAGTGTCTACGCCAACCAGTCGGGATTGACCGCCCAGTACGGCGATCCATTCAGTCAGCGAGCCGCCTGCACTGACCCAGCGTTGGGGCTGCTCGGCAGATAAAACGACCACGGCGGTAGCCCAGAGCAGAAGTCCGATGGCAAGACGAATCTTTTTCACTGAGCAGACTCCGCCAGGGCTGTCCATTGTGCACGTTCGGGTTGGCCAGGTTTACGTGCGCCAAACATCTGCATGATCAGTTCTCCGTTGTGGTCATACACCTCAAGGCTGGTAATGATGCCGTCCACACTCGGTTTACGCACGCGCCAGAGTGTATGGATACCCGACGTTTGCAGGTGCAGATTGAAGGCACTGTCCAATACATTGAACCAGGTGTCTACCCACTTGAGTGTTGTGAGGGTTCCGGTATGGATCTGAATACAGTGCTGGTTGCCCACAAATATCATGATGGGTAATTGCTGTGCCGCGGCAGCGTTCATGACCTGGGGCAGCGCGTCCACATTCAATGATTCAGCCCACTCCTTGCCCGCCAGTCGTAAGGCCTGGGTTCTGGCGATGCCCAGTCGCTGCAGGAGCGCATGGAAGTGGTGGGTATCCTTTAGCTCCGCCCACCCTGAGCGCAGGGCCTCGATATCAACCTTCTGATCGGAACAGGGCGGTACGCGCGCTTTCAACGGTACCCGTGTCAGTTCGCAGCTTTGCTCAGTTTCCTTAAAGCGTGTCTTCAGCGCTTCCCAGGCATCCTTATGACTGTTCTCAGTCAGATAGACTTTATGAATCGCCATCCCTTGTGCATCAAAGACCTGAAGGCTATGTAACAGGCCGCGCGAAGTCACTTCGTCTACCGCAAACGCAAATGTCCAGCCTGAGAGAAACAGCCGTAAATCGATGTCGGGCGAGACGACCAACCCCATACGACCATTTCCTGATATGGCCAGTTCGCGGTAAGGCCCCTGGCGCTCATGGACGCAGTATTCATTGCGCGTAAGCGCCATGACAGGTCCCAAGTTGGCAAGCTCACCCAGTAGCGCTTTCCATTCAGGACGCAGGCGGATCACATCGTTCCCAATTCGACTGGCTACAAGCTCCGCCTCGCTGACCTTCAGCTGTTGGGCGGCATCACGTGCACGTATAGAGGGTTTTTCCAGGCGCAGACGTTGCCACTCCTTAAAGAGATCGCACGCAACGGCAGGCTCTAACGTAGACAGGCTCATAGGGGATTTCCTTGAAGGTTAGGGTAGAGCGGCATGGCTAGACATCCGTCTAGCGAACCAGTGCGAGTATATTAAAACGATAATCATTTACAATAAAGATGATATTAATTCTCATCTTTGGCTTTACAGATATCGCTCGGATAGTAATGATTATCAAATGCATTAAACAACACCGAGCCCTCTATGAATATGTCTCCGCCGTTTCCGCTTCGCCCGTGGATTGTCCTGTTGTGCCTGACACCTGGCTTTACAGCCGCCGCCGAAAGCGCCAGCGCTCTTCCAGTCACTACCATTACTGCAACCTTTACCGAACAGCCGATTACCGCCGTTCCCACTACCGTCACGGTCAAGGAACAGACGGATATAGACCGGGAAAATATCAATACCATCAGGGATCTGGTGCGGCATGAGCCGGGTGTCAGTGTAGGAGGTACAGGGCACGCAGCTGGCATTAACGGTTTCAATATCCGGGGGATCGACGGCAACCGAGTCTTGCCCCAGATTGATGGCGTGACGGTACCGGACGCGTATGCGTTTGGTCCTTATGCCAATACCCGGCGAAATTATGTTGATCCCGACCTTGTCAAGCGGGTAGAGATTCTGCGTGGCCCGGCTTCTGCTCTGTATGGAAGTGATGCCATCGGTGGTGCTGTCAGCTACTTCACGCTTGATCCAGAAGATCTGCTCAGAGAGGGTAGGAACTATGGTGCCCGGTTCAAGACAGGATACAGCTCCGCTGATCGTAGTTGGTTGACCTCCGGTACAGTGGCAGGCCGGACCGGCGATTTCGATGCGCTGGTGCATTATGGCAAGCGCAGTGGGCACGAAACGGAGTCGTATGGGGGCCATCATGGACTCGGTAGCAGCCGTACCGCAGCCAACCCGGAGGATCACGACAGCTACAACGTGCTGGCGAAACTAGGCTATCACTACGGTGACGACAGCCGTTTGCAATTGACCTATGAGCATTATCGCTCACGTTTGGACGGTGATATCAAAAGTGCACCGACCCGTATTTTCGGCGTACAGACGCGCAGTTATCTGGGACGTAATGTCGTTGATGTAGAGGAACGAGAGCGCTTCAGTCTGGAAAACGCACTGAGCCTGACTACCGGCTTCGCTGATCGTTGGACCACGTTGCTCAGCTACCAAAACGGTGGGACGGATCAGCGCACTTACCAGCCCAATAGCAGCGCCAGCTATTACCGTAAGACCACGTATGAAGAGCATACTTGGGCATTCGATAACAAACTCGACAAGCATTTCGCCATGGGCGAGAGCGAGCATCTGGTAACTTATGGACTGCGTTATGAGCACCAGGAGGTCAACGGCTTGCGGACAGGGACATCCAACCGTGGTGTGGCTAATCTTTATGCCAGCGATTTTCCATCGCCTGCGGTGGACACCTGGGGAACGTTTGTTCAGGACCAGATCGATATAGGGGCCTGGACCTTTCTGCCAGCGTTACGCTATGACCATACGACGCTGAAGCCGGATGCCAATACAGCCTATCTCGCCGGGTTGGCCAGCGGTACGGCTTTCGATGATAGCGAAAAGAGCTGGCACCACGTTTCACCAAAACTAGGCGTGACCTATCGCTTCAATGATCATTACAGTGCCTTCGGCCAGTACGCCGAGGGCTTCCGCACACCAACACCCAAAGCGTTATATGGCAACTTCACCAATGAAAGCGCAGGTTACCAAGTGGTGGGCAATACCGACCTTGATCCGGAAACCAGCCGTGGCGTTGAGTTGGGGTTTAGAGGACACTTCGATCAGGGCAATTTCAGTGTCGCGGTGTTCTATAACAAATATCGCGATTTTATTGAAGAGGATGCCTTGGGCGGAGGGGGCAGTTATGCTGTTTTCCAGTCCAGCAATATCAGTCATGCCACGATCAAAGGCGCCGAAGCCAAAGGGCATCTGGAACTGGACACCGTTGGCCTGCCTGAGGGCGCCTACAGCGAAGGCACCATCGCCTACGCCTGGGGCCGCAACGATGACACTGGTCAGCCGCTCAATAGCGTGAGTCCGCTGACAGGGGGCTTCAGCCTCGGATACGACGATCGTGCAGGTCAATATGGCGGTCGTCTCGACTGGACACTGGTACAACGCAAGAAGCGTGTCGATGACGCGCGCTATCACGCTGCCGACGGTAGTACGCAGTTTCGCACGCCGGGGTTTGGCGTACTGGATCTTACGGCTTACTACAAGCTCACCCGCGATCTCACGGTCAACGCTGGACTCTACAACCTCACCGACAGGAAATACTGGCTGTGGGATGACCTACGAGGTTATGACACAACCGGAGAGGGAGGAATGCTGGCGCCAGCCAATATCGACCGCCTGAGTCAACCTGGCCGCAATGTATCGATGAATATTGTCTGGGAAATTTGAGCATTTGGGGTAAGGGGCGTCAGTCAAAACAGGAGCTGACCGCCTCTACCTTCGAATTGGAGGCGGGTCTACAAATATCTTTGGACATAGGTCTCACTTTAGGGAAAAATCCGCTCGCCTTGTTGCTTATGGCCTCGAAGTCCACTTTGGTGAGGAAGTCATTATGCGTTATTACGTTATTATCTGGCTGGGTATCGCCGCCTGCTTTGCCTTTATGCAAGCGGATCATGCGCTTCCTGCCGTTCTAAGTCTCATGGCCAGCTGGTTGGTTGCCTTGTTCCTCAAGCCAGCGCCGACACGAGTGCGTGGATTCTCTCCCGTGATTGATACGACGCCCCCTCGTGCGGTTGCTGATACGCCGGCAGGGCAAGTCTGAGCGCCTATGACAAGCCTGACAGTGTTATCGGCTGGTAGCTTGTTTACAGAATAAGCCGCTTATCCAAGGTTAGGGGTAAGGTTCGAATCCGCTGTCCCGTTGCATGGAAAATGGCGTTGGCGACAGCAGCGGCTACGCCAACGACAGCAATCTCGCCAAGACCCTTGATGCCAAGGGGATGGCCGCGGCGGTCATCTTCTTCAATCATGATGATATCCAGATCCGGCACATCTGCCTGAGTGGGAATCAAAGCCTCGGAGAGGTCTGCATTCATCCAGCGGCCGTTGTGCCGGTCAAGACGCGTCTCTTCCATCAATGCCTGTCCCAGCCCCCATACCATTCCGCCCAAGAGCTGACTATGGGCAAGGGTTGGATTCACGATGCGACCACAGCCAAAGGCGCCTACCAGACGCTCAACCCTGAGAGTACCCAGTTGCGGATCTACCAGCACTTTGACGAATTGTGCGCCAAATGCAGCGCGTCCTACCTCGGGTGGATTGATCTGATCTGCGGTACCGGCCTCGGCTTCAAGGTAATCCAGTTGGTGACGCGTCAGTAACGATACGAATGACTCCTGGCGACCTGTCTGTGAAACAAGGCCGCTTTCCTGGAGCTTCAGTTCTGCCGGGTTTGTCATATGAAGCGGCGAGGCGGGATCTGTACTGGCCAGCGTACCCAGCTTCAGGCGCAACGCATCGGCTGCGGCGTGAAGCGCTGCGCCAAGACTCAGGGTTGTCGACGAGCTGGCCGTCAATGAGCTGTAGGGCAGTCGTGTGTCTCCCCATTCCAGTGTGACACTGCCCAACGGCAGCCCCAGCGCTTCGGCGGCAAGTTGTGACAGGGCCGTGGCGCTGCCCTGACCGATCTCATGGGTTGACGAGGAGGCGACCGCTGTTCCGTCTGCCCTTATCCGCATACGGGCGCAAGCGGCCATCTGCGCGACATGGTAAATGGACGTCGCCATGCCGTAGCCGACCTTGAATCGGCCCTCCTGCTGTGCACCCAGACGAGGATCGCGTGATTGCCAGCCAATACGTTCAGCCGCCGCCTGATAGCAGTCCTTGAGGGATTTGCTTGACCATTCATGACCGCTCTGCGGTTCCTGGTCAGCATAATTACGTAGGCGGGCCTCCAGAGGATCGATACCCTGCTGATAAGCCCATTCATCCATAGCGCTTTCGATCGCGAACTGGCTTACCGCCACGCCAGGCGCACGCATCCAGCTGGGGGCATTAACGTCGAGCCGCGCGGTTTTATGCTGCGTGCGCAGATGCTTAGAGGCGTAGAGCTTGGGCGTCATTTCGCCAACGGGCTCGATGAAGTTAGATGTAGTGGAGTTCTGGATCAAGGCGTCCTGCATCAGTACCTGTAATCGGCCATCCTTCCCGCCGCCCAGACGGACCCGCTGCCGCGTGGCCCCGCGATAGGGCATCATGGAAAAGGTCTGGCGTCGTGTCAGGGCAAGCTTGACGGGTCGCCCGGTCCGCTTTGCCGCCATGGCCGCCAAGAGCGGGTGAACATTACCCTTTTTGCCTCCAAAGGCGCCACCCACGAAGGGCACGATTATCCGGACCTTGTCGCGTAATGCCTCTTCAGGTGAGCCGGTTTTCATGACCTCCATGAAATCCTTTTGCAGGCCCATGTCAAAGGCCTGAGCCAAGCCATATGCATCGCCATAGGAATATTGCGTGCCAAGGTACAGTGTCAGTCGCCCATGGCTATCCCACGCAGCGATTGCGGCGCCAGGCTCCAGGGCGTTGTGATGGTGAGAAGCCGTCTCGTAGACCTGCTCGAATGTCTGCTCGGCCATTGCAAAGGCGGTATCCGGATCGCCTCGCTCCGTTGTGCCAGGCTCTCCGACCCCCACCATTTGTGGCCGTTCGGCCTTTTGTTCATCCAAAACCAGTAAGGGCGGCTGCTCGGGGGCTGCATAACGTATTGTTACACAGGCAGCGGCGCGCTGTGCCTGCTCAGCAGTGTCAGCGATCACCAGCGCAACAGGCTGCCCGTTGTAATGCAGCCGGCTATCCTGGAGCGGCTGAAAACGCGTCAGCTCTCCACCTGGCAGGGTATGAACGGGTTTGAGTCTTGGCGCGTCCAGGTGCGTCATCACACAGTGCACCCCTTCCAGTGCAAGCGCGGCGGCCGTATCGATAGCCTCAATGCGTCCTGTTGCTTGCGTACTTTGAACCACGGCTGTATGAGCCAGTGGTCCGTCTACCGGCCCATGGGCAAGATCCGCCGTGTAGCAGGCCTTGCCGGTGACTTTGTCATACGCTTCGAGACGGTGGGGCGCTTTCATTGCAGAAACCTCATAACAGAAGCCAGCCTCTCTCTAATGGGGACACCATGGTCAAAATGGCGGTTCCAGTAGGTGCCTTGTTCCTTTGCCTGACGAGTGGGGCAGTAGAGGTGGGATACACACGGTCCATCGTAATAGCCGTGAGGGTATGGCCCTCATACATCTCAACCCACCCATAAGGAGACGATATGAGCAAGCTGGCAGGTAAAATCGCAGTTATAACCGGTGCTGATTCGGGTATGGGAAAGGCCATGGCAGCCGTGTTCGCGCGGGAAGGTGCTCATGTGGCGATCACGTATCACTCCGATCAGCAGGGTGCTCAGGACACCCTCGAGCAAGTCCGCAACGCAGGGGGCCGCGGTCTGGTAAGGCAAGTGGATGTCAGAGACGAACACAGTGTGTCGGCCCTGTTCAAGGCAGTGGACGAGGAGCTGGGGACACCCGATATTCTGGTTAATAACGCCGGTACGGGCAAAAGCAAACCCATTACCGAACTGACTACTGAGGAATTCGATCTGGTGATCAAAACCGATTTATACGGGCCGTTTTTCTGTGCCCGTGAGTTCATCCGGCGCCGCCAGCAGGTCGGTGGGCAGGGAAAGATCCTCAATATCACGTCTGTTCATGACTCAATCCCCAGCCCCAACAATGTGCCTTATGGCGCTGCCAAAGGTGGGCTTCTTACCATGACGCGCAGCCTTGCGCTGGAACTTGCGCCGCTCAAGATCAATGTGAACGCTATTGCGCCAGGGCTTATCCGAACCCCGATGACAGAGGCTCGAGTCGACGATCCCCAGAAGCGCGAGGAAGAGCTGCCCAATATTCCCTGGAAGCGTCCCGGCTATCCTGAGGAGATTGCCGAGCTGGCGCTATATCTGGTCAGCCCTGAGTCCGACTACGTCACCGGTCAGAACTTTACGATTGATGGCGGGCTGGAAATGAATTGGGGGCAGGGTGCTTAGTGGCGTACTTGGTGTTGGAATACCTACGGATCTGGTTGGCGATGCTGTACCAACCAGATCTGGTGTTATCTTGAAGACGCAAACCCTAGCCTCATACCTATTAGCTAGCGCCTTTCGTCAGTTACAAGCATTACCTGCTGAATAATGCGTCAGTGTCCAGCTCAGCGATCGGTTGAACATCGCGCCATGGCCTAGCCCCTCAAACTCACGGTATTGACCGCTCACCCCCGGGGTCTGAACCAGCCGCATAGTAAGTGCTTCTGCTGTGGAAGTGGTTACCCGAGATGCCGATTCCGCCGGCAGCCTGGACGGATAGGCGGGTTCGTCTTTACCACGCAAGACAAAGAGGCATACAGAGGTATCTGCGAGGCGTTTGTCAAAGCCGGCTTCTTCTTGCAAGAGCTGGCCGTTACCCCACCACAGCGAAGGACTGGCCGCATAGTAGGACCGGAAGTTGCCGGGACGCGTTAACAGGGCATGCAGTACCAAGAGCCCACCATACGAATGGCCCCAGATCGCTTTATGGTTGGGGTCAAGCATGACCCGCTTTGCCAGTTCAGGCGCCAGCGTAAGGTCCAGCCAGTCTAGAAAATGGTCAGCTCCGCCAGTTGGCGAGCCGGTCAGGCTATCGTGGGTCGGTCCAAGCGCCTGGGTAGGCAGAGTAAAATCGTAGCTTCGCGTGTCCGGGTCGAATCGCAGAGGCGTGTCGTGTCCAATAATCACCAGAACAGGCGAACTACCTTCTGCCAGTTGCTTCAAGTTATCCTCGCTCAATGCTCCGAGGGCAGCATTACCGTCCAGCAGAAACAGGGACGGATAGCCGGACGCGGGAACAGGCCGATGCGGCGTAGCGATCCAGATATGGTAGCCGCGCTTTCCATCCTGACTTCGTAGGTGGAAGTCGCTGAATCCGTAGGGAAGGCTAGACTGCGACAGGATATGGCTGTCCATGGGTTCTTCAAGATTAGGCCGGGCCAGTGAGGGCAGGCTGACAAGGCATGCCAGCACCGCCGCCAGTATGATTGGGATACGCATAAGGTCAATCCTGGCCCCGCTGCGGAGCTATTACGCGGCGGGGCTGACGGTCAGAACGAAACGGTTACGCTGGAGAAGAAGGTGCGGCCTGGCTCGTTATAGGTAGCAGCCCCTGCACCTGCAATGTTATTGACGCCTTGGGCATTACCCTCACGGAACAAGCGCTTGTCGAACAGATTCTCTATACCTGCCGTCACGCTGACGTTCTTTGTTAGCGCATAGGTGCCATTGAGACCTGCAAGGGCATAGGGCGAGAGCTGGTTGTTGGACGAGCCTGTTACGCGATTACCCTGATAATCGTACTTCTTGGGTTTTTGTTTGCCATACCAGGTCACGTTGAGCTGAAGTGAAAGGTCTTCCTGCACCTGCCAGTCCAAGGTGGAGTTAAGGGTGTACTTGGGTGTCACTGACAGTACGTCCCCGGTCTCCTTGTTTTTGGATCTCAGCATATAGGTGAAGTTATTACGCCAGGTCACGTCCTCGGACAGCGGCAGCGTAAGCGTACCTTCAAGGCCTTCTACCAATGCCTTAGGGATGTTTTCCCACTGATAAATATTAGAGTTGGCGTAGCTGCCGGTACCACCGTTCGCACGCCCTGTAGGGTTCAGGCCGGACTCGATTTTGTTTTTGTAGTCGTTACGAAAGTAGGTCAAACCGGCGACAACGCCGTCATGCTGGTATTCAAGTCCCAGCTCCTTGTTGATGCTGGTCTCGGCCTTAAGGTCTTGATTACCTTGTAGATAGCAGCTTGTGCTCTGTCCATAGCAACCCTGACCACGGCTATAGAGCAGGTAGTTGGGATTGAGCTGGTAGAGGTTCGGCGCCTTGTAGGCGCGGGCGATACCTGCCTTGAGCGTGACGGTATCCGTCAGTGTTTGTGAGAGGTTGAGTGCGGGACTCCAGTTGTCGCCAACTACATCATGATGATCGAAGCGCAGTCCGGGTGTCAGAATCGTGCCTGGCCTGAGTTCAATATTGTCCTCGGCGAACAGTGAGAAGATTTCTGCCGATGCGGTACTGTTGCGGTTGCTACCCGAAAGGCCGGGGACACTGCCACCTTCACTAACGCTCTGACTGGTGGATGTGGCGTCGTCAAGCTCCTGGCGGATCCATTCGCTGCCCAGCGTTAGCACATGATCGACCTCCGACGTCTGCAATGGCATATTCACCTCGGCATGGGCGGTGATATCTCGCAGCACGGAAGTGTTTACATTATTTCCGGAAAAGATACCTTCTGTACCGCCGGCCAGACCTTCCTGAATGCGGCTGTTACGGGTCTTGGCATATTGCAGATAGGCCAGGCTGCTTCCAAAGTCCCAGTTACCCTTATGGGTAACAGCGTAGGTCTCACGGTAGAGCCGGTTGGTTTCGTGGCCCATCAGGTTTTTTACGTAACTGTTGCTGTTGGTATTTTGCGTGTCGCCCGTATAGATATTGCCTTGACGGCTGAATCCCGCCTCGAATTCCAGCGTCTGATCAGGTGTAAGCTGCCAGCTGAGCAGCCCATTGATATCCCTGTTGCGTACACCCTCTCGGCCTGCCGGTAGTGTGCCAACCTGGTTACCGGTACGGGTAGACTCATGGCCCGAATTGATGTCCCAATCATCCGAGTCCGTCTTGGCGACGTTGCCATAGACGCGATAGCTCAACGTCTCGGTAAGAGGGCCGCTAAGACCAAAGTCGGCCCGTTCGGTTGCGCCCTCATCGCTGTGCTGGGGAAAGCTGTGGTAAAGCGTGGCTGAACCATGAGTCTCCTGGGTCGTGCCCTTGGTGATGATATTGACCACACCGCCGGCCGCACCATTGCCGTACCGTGCGGCAGCCGGTCCGCGAATGACCTCGATGCGCTCGACCTGATCCGCAGGCACCCAATTGGTGTCACCCCGAGTATCACGTTCGCCTCGCCATCCATAACGCACGGCGTTGCGGCTGGCGACAGGCTTACCGTCTACCAGGATCAACGTGTTTTCCGGACCCATGCCACGGATATCGATCTGGCGGTTGTTACCGCGCTGGCCGCTGCTGGAATTGCCGGTTAGGTTGACGCCTGGCATGGTTCGAATGATCTGTGAGAGGTCGTTGACGGGAGGGCGCTTTTTGATGTCCTCAGCGGTTATGATCGAAACCCCTGGCGCTTGCTTGAGCTCCTGTTCGGCGGTACCGAGGACCACCTCATCGTTTAACTGCGTGATATTTTCCTCAGCGTGAAGAGCGGTAACATGAGCGTACAGACAGCTCAGAACGGCTAGACCAAGGCGGGTTCGGCGGACGGGAATCGAGGGCATACGCAAACTCCTGTAGAAACGACTTCCGTATCACGCCAGCAGCAAAATGCCTGCCATTGGGCGTTTGGCGCTGATGGGATAAGAACGCAGTCGGTGTGTTTGCGCAAATGATAGTCATTGCTATTTGCCAGTAAAGCGCATTAACAATCTAAACACTTTGCCCAGCAGGAAGGCGCAACGTCATGCGCAGGCCACGACCTGTATTTCGGGCCCAAAGGTCGCCGCCTTGAAGACGAACGTTTCGCTGCGCGATGGCCAGCCCCAGGCCAAAGCCGCTGCGGGAGGAGTGTTCTTCTGCGAGCCGGTAAAAGGGTTGAAAAATGTTTTCCAGTTCATGTTCAGGAACGCCAGGTCCCTGATCATCAAGATGAATCAACCAGTAAGCGCCTTCACGTGCTCCGGTCAGTTGCACGCGTCCGCTCGAAGGGGAGTGTCGGATAGCATTACGCAAAAGGTTTTCCAGCGCTTGCATGATGCCATTGATATGTACACGGACTACACAGGTCGGGTCCACCGTGTACACCAAACGGTCTGGTGCCCAGCCGCTTTCAAAGCAGGCGTTTTCAACCAGCGCCTCCCAGATCCCGAGAAGCGATACGTCCTCCTGATGAAAGCGGGGGCGCTCGGTATCCAGCCAAGCGAGGTCAAGTGTGTCATTTACGAGTTGCTGCATATCTTGCACATCACTTTCGAGGCGACGTTTGAGTTGAGGCAAGGCTAGATGACTGTCGCTGGCCACCCGCAGGCGAGCCAGCGGCGTACGTAACTCGTGGGAAAGGTCGCGAAGCAGTCGGCGCTGCTGTTCTATCTGATCCAGTAGCCGGTGCGTCAGGTGATCGAAGGCGCGGGCCAACTCGCCCAATTCATCGTGCCGTCTGCTCAGCGGCGCACCTAATGGGACCTCAAGGTCATCTGCTTCAAGGGCTGCAGCACGCTCGCGCAATCTTGAGAGCGGTACGATTAGATGCCAATACAGAAGCAGGCCAAGAGCGAGCGCCAACAATACCGGCATTACACCGTGAGTCACGACATGGGTCCAAGGGGTGAGCCCTGTGGGCAAGAAGCGCTGCGGTAGTTGAAGAACCAGGCGACCCTGCTCGGGATGGAGAGGGAACTCGATGCTGACGTAGGGGAGCTCATCCTGCAGCCGGCGACTCATGGGCCAGTCCAGCTTGCGCATAAAGGTAAGGCGAGCATATTCCTGGGGTGTCAGTGGTGTCTCACCAAGTGCTCGGAGGTCCGGCCCTATCACCCGTGCCCAGGTGTTTTCCTGAGTTTCGAGCTGACGTTGCCAGGTTTCTATCGCCTCGGCATTCTGATCTCGCAGCCATAGTTGCTCTGCCTCGGCAGCATAACGGGATAGCAGTGCCCGAGCGGAAGTGTCGAGAAAATAACTGCTTCGCTCAACCTGCAATCCCCACGTCCACACCAGCCATACCAATAGCAGGCAGAAGGCGGCCAGCATTAGACCCAGTTTCCAGAAAAGCGAATGACGCAGGCGCATCAGGGCTGTATCCGTGCCACGTAACCTTTTCCCCAGACAGACTGGATCACCACGCGCTGGCAATGGATACGCTGGAGTTTGCGGCGTAGGTTACAAACATGCACATCAAGTCCGCGATCAAGTCGGGTATAGCTGCGACTGAAGACCTCTTGGTAAAGATAGGCCTTGCTGAGTGTTTCATCCTGATGCCTTAGCAGCGTTGTAAACAGTCGGTATTCAGAGTGTGTGAGCTCAGCCCATTGGCCCGCCAGACGGATATCCTGTCGCTGATCATCGGTGTGTGGCAGCCCGGGAGCCGCCACGGGTGGGTTAATATTTCGCTGCCGCTCCAGGGAGACTCGACGCAAAAGCGCATCTACACGGGCATCCAGCTCGGCAAGGCTGAACGGCTTGGGGAGGTAATCATCCGCACCCCGTGTAAAACCAGTGATTCGATCTTGTTCAGCGCCCAGCGCGGACATAAGTATGACCGGAGCAGCACTTTGAGTTCTAAGCCTTTCTAGCGCTGTTAGACCATTGAGTCCTGGCAGCAGGATATCCAGCAGTACCAGATCGAAGCGCTGTGTACAGGCCATGTCCAGACCATTGTCACCACGGCTTTCGTGGACAAGGGTAAAGCCCCGGGACAACAAGTGCTGCTGGATGCCTTCGGCCAGAGCCGGGTCATCTTCAACCAATAAAACGTGAGGCTGTGCAGACATAAATGCAGATGAGAGTCATTAACGGATACCTAGTATCCGAACGTCTACATCCGAAAGCAAATGCCGATTACCTCTACAGGTCTTTTGACTGCGGAATCAGCACGGCCTGTCCCTGATAACGCCCCTCCGCATCATGGAGCTGCCAGAGCGTTGCGTTCTGTATCAGAAAGCATTGGCCGCTCTTCATGACCCGAACACCGCTATAACCGCTGGAATAACCGTCGCGCTTCACCTGATCGATGAAGCGCTGCCGCTCCTCGCGATCCTGTGGACCGGCAGACAGGCGTGAGGGGAGCTGGGTAATTTCCTCCCAGCTATAGCCAAAGCGCTGTTGCGCCGCTTGGTTGGCGTACATGAACACAGGGTCATTTTCGGCGTTATGGGCCAGGACGCAGAAAGGGGCGGAGTAGTACAACCAATCGGCTGCAGCTTGCCCAGAGAGCGGCTCTGGCACGAGGCGTTTGCCCACGTGTTGCTCATAGGAGGTAGCCAGTAACGTAAACAGCAGGACATCAGTCTTCATAGGAGTTGCTTCTTTCATAAAGGCGTCGTGCATGAACCCTGAAGGAAGTGCCAACGTACAAAAGCCGCCCTCATGTGAAAAGAGCTAGCCCTGTCAATCTGTTCAATACCAGAAGGCTGCCTCTTTTTCCCGGGACATGATCACCTCCCTTGGGCGAGCCATACCGTGTATCGATGTTTAAGTTTGCTTACCGCTACCCAGCAGTACCTGAAATAGCAAGGCAGATATGTTCGTTTATCGAACATAAACTAACCAGTGAGTACAAAATAATTTATAAAAGGAGCACTATGAAGGTGAAAGCTATCCAGAGTTAATACCTATCACCGCTGTAGGCGCAAAGAAAACCGATCCGGGCAGCCGAGCGGCCTGGGTCCTACAATATGCCTGCCAAGAGGGACTGATTATGCAGCGCTCGATCGCCACGGTTTCCTTGAGTGGAACCCTGCCTGAAAAACTGGAAGCCATTGCTGCCGCAGGCTTCGACGGTGTGGAGATTTTTGAAAACGATCTGCTCACTTACGGCGGAACGCCGCGAGAAATCCGTCGATTATGCGCTGACCTGGGACTCGCTATCACATTGTTCCAACCTTTCCGCGATTTCGAGGGGTGTCCGCGTGACCGTTTGCCCCGTAACCTGGACCGGGCCGAGCGCAAGTTTGACCTGATGCAGGAGCTCGGTACGGATCTGATACTGGTGTGCAGCAACGTAACGGTCGACTCGATAGGCGAGGAGGCTATTCTGGTGGATGACCTTCGCCTGCTGGGTGAGCGGGCGGGTGCACGCGGCATGCGCATAGGATACGAAGCCCTCGCATGGGGGCGGCACGTCAAGACCTGGCATCAGGTCTGGTCGATTGTGCAACAGGTCGATCACCCCAGCGTGGGCGTATTGCTGGACAGTTTTCATACCCTGTCATTGAAGGATGATCCTGCCGGTATCGCCAGTATTCCGGGTGACAAGATCTTTTTTGTGCAAATGGCTGATGCGCCGATTCTCAATATGGATGTACTGGAGTGGAGCCGGCACTTCCGTTGCTTCCCGGGGCAAGGCGAATTTGATCTGGCCGGTTTCCTGGCGCCGATCCTGCGCTCGGGGTATACCGGTCCGCTCTCACTTGAAGTATTCAACGATGGTTTTCGCGCAGCACCTCCACGGGCCAATGCGGCTGATGGTTTCCGTTCCTTGCTTTACCTGGAGGAACAAACCCGCAACCGCCTGGCCAATGAACCGCCTGCCGATCCGGTTGCGCCGGAGCTGTTGTTCGATCCGGTGCCGCCGCTCGAGTTTGACGGTATCGAATTTCTGGAGTTTGCCGTAGACGAGCCACTTCGTGCAGAGCTTACGCAATGGCTAACCCGTCTGGGTTTTGCTCAGGCCGGGCAGCATCGCTCTAAGAACGTTACCTTGCTCAGGCAAGGCAGCACCAATCTCGTACTCAATGCCGAGCCTTATTCGTTTGCCCATAACTTTTTCGAAGTTCATGGACCTTCGCTGTGTGCCAAGGCCCTGCGGGTCAGTGATAGCGCAAAGGCCATGGAGCGTGCCTGCCAGTATGGTGCGCAGCCATATCGCGGCCTGGTAGGCCCGAACGAGCGTGAGATTCCTGCGGTGCGTGCACCGGATGGAGGCCTGATCTACTTTGTCGCCTCTGGCACGGATGGGCGCTCGATCTACGAAACAGACTTCAACCTGAGCGCAACCTCGTCCACGGACGATGTGCTCAACACCATCGATCATGTGGCCATGGCGCTGCCCGCAGACAGCCTCGACACCTGGGTACTGTTCTACAAGAGCTTGCTTAATTTCAAGGCTGACGATGAAGTTGTGCTGCCGGATCCCTATGGCCTGATGAAAAGCCGTGCGCTGCGCAGTCCCTGCGGGTCGATACGTATGGCGCTCAACATTTCGGAAAATCGTAATACAGCCATCTCTCGAGCCTTGTCGAGCTACCGTGGATCAGGCGTCCACCATATCGCATTCGAATGTGATGACATCTTTGCGGCCGCTGCCCAGGCCAAGGAGGCCGGAGTGCCGTTATTGGAGATTCCGTATAATTACTACGACGACCTCTCAGCGCGGTACGGCTTTGACGATGACTACCTGAGCCGGTTGGCCTATTACAATGTGCTCTATGATCGGGACGCACAGGGAGGCGAGCTGTTCCATGTTTATACGGAGCCGTTCGCGGATCGCTTCTTTTTCGAAGTTCTACAACGCAAAAACAGTTACAGTGGCTATGGTGCTGCCAATACGCCGGTCCGCCTGGCGGCCATGGCTCAGGCGCGCATCCGAAAGACGGCCGGACGTCTTTGAAGGTAGGGCTGTGCCCTACGTGGCATAGCCCTACCTTAATCCAATAACAACAACTACCATAAGGTTTTTGAACCTGCCAATGACACAACCAATAATGGCTGCCGAATCCCTTAGCCCCGATGCTGTAAAAACGCAGTCTGTTCCCCGACTGCCACGAAAGAACAACCCCGAAGAAACCAAGCAGGAAATCCTCCTGGCGGCGGTTGCCGAGTTTGCGGAAAACGGCCTGAGCGGGGCGAGAGTCGATGCCATTGCCGAGCGCACCCGAACATCGAAGCGCATGATCTATTACTACTTCGAGAGCAAGGATCAACTCTACTCTGCAGTGCTGGAAAAGCTCTACGGGGAGATCCGCTCGACCGAGTCGCAGATGCATCTGGATGCGCTCGAACCGGTAGAAGCCATTCGGCGACTGGTCGAGTTCACGTTTGATTACCACGATCTGAATGTCGATTTCGTTCGGATCGTGTGTATCGAGAATATCCATCAGGGAAATTACATTCGCCAGTCACAGGCCATTACCTCAGTCAACTCGTCGATTGTTCAGACCATCTCTAGGATTCTGGTGCGTGGCGTAGAACAGGGCGTTTTTCGGGAGGGGCTGGATCCGCTTGAGTTGCACATGATGATGAGCTCGTTCTGCTTCTATCGGGTGTCCAACCGCTATACCTTTTCCTCGATCCACCAGATCGACCTGACGGATGCAGATAACCGGGAGCGGCACAAGGAACTCATTTGCGACGTGGTGCTGCGCTATGTCTGCAAATGACTGATTGGTGCGCGAATACCGCTGCATCAATTTATGCAGCGGTATCGAGAAAGGGGCTTACTGTGATTTACGCGCTTTTTGTATTTCATCATCCAGCATCTTGACCAGTGCGGGATCGACATCCTTCGCCAGTTTTTCGATGACCGGCTTCGTTTTCTCCCGGAATCGATCCATCTCTTCCGGCGTAATTTCATTGACGGCCATGTGGCCTTTCAAGGTTTGATAGGCACTGTCCTGAGCCTGTCTGGAGACCATGCGCTGATAGGCCTGAGCCTCAGCGGCGGCCTCGGTAATGACCTTGCGCTCGTCCTCGTTCAGCTTGTTCCATGACTTTTCGCCTATGATGAACGATTGCGGGTTGTACACGTGGCGTGTCACCGATAGGTATTTCTGCACCTCGTAGAACTTGCTGCCCAGAATCACGGTATTAGGGTTTTCCTGTCCATCAACGGTTCGCTGCTCAAGGCCCGTATACACTTCGGGGAAGGGCATCGGAACGGGGTTTGCGCCCAATGCGGAAAATGTCTCCAGATAGCTGGGTGACTGTATGACACGGATCTTCAAGCCTTGCAGATCCTCCCAGCGGGCGATGGGCTTCTTGCTGTTGGTTATGTTGCGAAAGCCCAGGTCCCAATACCCCAGGGTATGCAGGCCCTTGCCTTCCAAGCGTGAGGCCAATGCCTGGCCCACCGGACCATCCATGACCTGCTGAGCCTCCTGAGCGTCATTGAAGAGGAAGGGGAAATCCAGAATCGCGAAGTCCTTTACCTGGGCCGCCAGGATACCGGCATTGAGGACGGTCAGGTCCAGTGTGCCGCCCTGAATGGCCGATACGGTTTGCAGATCACCGCCGAGCGTGCCGCCTGGAAAGAGCCGCACCTTGATCTTGCCCTCGCTCTTTTCCTTCACCAGATCTGCAAATTTCTGTGCGCCCTGACCCTGAGGATGTTCCTTCACATTCTGGAAGGCAAACCGTAAGGTCTGGTTACGTACCTCGGCAGCTACCGTGCTGGCATACAACACACCGATTGCGCAGGCGGTAGCCAAAGCTGTTTTGATCATCGTCATCTTGAAAGCTCCATCTTGTTTTTGTTGTTTGCGAAACGGGGTGCAGTGACTTAGCCCGCCAGGAATTTCATTGGACCTGTCACTAGCACCGGGAAAATGACCAGCAGGAGCAGTACCAGCAACTGCGCCAGGAGAAACGGCCAGACACCGCGGATGATTTCATTCATCTGGATCCCGGAGACGCCACATACGACGTTTAGGACGGTTCCGACCGGAGGTGTGATGAGTCCTATGGCGGTGTTGATCAAAAAGAGCACGCCAAAATACACAGGGTCGATACCCGCTTGAACAACGGTTGGCATCAGCACAGGCGTCAGGATCAGGATGGTGGGCGTCATGTCCATGACGGTGCCGACAATAATAATCAGCAGCATGATCATCAGCAGCAGTACGGTGGGGTTGTCCATGAACGGATCGAGCAGGTCAACCAGCTGGCCGGGGAGGTCGGCTATGGTCACCAACCAGGACGAAACCATGGCGGCAGCGACCAATAGCATGACGACCGAGGTGGTTTTTGCCGCACTCAGGATGAGCTCATACAGATCGCTGAGCTTCAGTTCCTTGTAGATCACCGTTGCCACGAATAGCGCATAGACCGCAGCAACCACAGCGGCCTCGGTCGGTGTAAAGACGCCGAACTTCAAGCCAAATACGATGATCAGCGGCAGCCCCAATGCCCAGCTGCCTTCGATGAGCGCCTGCGCAATTTCACGGCCGGAACGCTTGGGTGAGGTTTCCACGACCTCCTTGCGAGCGATCCACCACCAGGCAACCGCCAGAGCCGCACCGAGCATGAGCCCCGGCACAATACCGGCCAGAAACAGCTTGGAAATGGAGACACCGGAGGCGACACCGAAAATGATGAAACCAATGCTAGGAGGAATGATGGGCGCAATGATGCCCCCTGCTGCGATCAGGCCTGCCGACCGTTCGCGGCTGTGTCCAGCCGAGACCATCATCGGTACCAGAAGGGCGGCAAGGGCGGCGGCATCGGCGACGGCAGAACCGGACAGCGAAGCCAGAAGGCACGAGGCGATAATCGCCACATAGCCAAGTCCACCTCGCTTGTGCCCTACCATGGACATCGCAATGTTCACGATCCGGCGAGACAGGCCACCTGCATTCATGATCTCGCCTGCGAGCATGAAAAACGGTACCGCCATCAATGGAAAACTGTCGGCACCGTTAAGCAGGTTTTGCGCAATGATCTGAGCGTCAAACAGATCCAGGTAATACATCATGGCGGCGCTTGCGACGAGCAGCGCAAAGGCGATCGGCATGCCGATGACCATACTGCCGACCAGAGAGCCCAGGAAAACGGAAAGAATCATCAGCTGCGCTCCCCTGAGGCTGTCTTGGGCGGGGTTACGAACGGTGTCTGCTTGTCCTTGGAGGAGGGCGAGGATACAGACGGCAGGGGAAGGAACAGTGCGGCATAGAGTTCGTACACCATGATGCCGACCGAGGTGATCCCAAAGACGAGCCCAGCCGAATAGAACACTGCCATGGACAGTCCTGATGCCGGCGCCAGTACGTCTTTATTGATGACTGCCTGTTGCCAGCTGCCCTGGATTATCAGCCACAGCATGTACAGCACGATCAGGTGAGAAAGGGTGAGACACAGGCGCTTGCCGCGGGCTGGCAGGGCTGCGAGCAGGCTACCCATGCCGATATGCGAGCGCTCCTTGAGGCCGAGGATAGCCCCAAGGAACACCATGAATACAAACAGCCAGCGCGACAGTTCTTCCGATACGCTGATGCCGGAATTGAAGGCGTATCTCAAGACAACGTTGCCGAACACCAGAGCCACCATGCCAAGCATGCACAGCACCAGTAGAAGTTTGATGAAGCGAAAGTACAGGTCGATTATTGTTTTCATGACCATGCCTTTAGGTTTCTCTGCGTGTGTTGTGTTTGTTATGAATCACGAGAAACAACGACAGCCAGGCCCCACGCGTCCCTGCGCCGGGCCTTTTAAAGTTCTATACGCTTCACCTCTCCTAAAATGAAGATGTACGAAAACGCACCGATTAGGGCAAGAACACCGATAAACAGCAGTGCTCCCACAAACGAACCCGTGGTGGCTACGATAAAGCCGACCACCAGCGGCGTAATGATGCCGGCCAGATTGGCCGCCAGATTGAAGATGCCGCCGGTAAGGCCCATGAACTTCTTGGGCGCGATGTCAGAAATGACTGCCCACCCCAGGCCCACCATGCCTTGTCCAAAGAAGGCGATGGAGAGAATCGCGATGACTAGGGTGTCATTGTCGACATAGTTCGCCGCGATGATGGTAGAAGCCAGCAATAGCCCGCTGATAATGGGTAGCTTGCGGCCTACGCTGGCGTTACCGGTGCGCTTGATGATCCAGTCGGACAACCAGCCACCAAACATCACACCTACGGCCGCGGCAATGAACGGCAGTACTGCAAAGAACCCCATCTTTACCCAACCCATATGGCGCTCGGTGGCCAGATAGGTGGGGAACCAGGTCAGAAAGAAAACCAGGGTGGCGTTACCGGCAAACTGACCGATGCACGCTCCCCAGATCTGCCGGTACTTGAGCAACTGGCTGACATTGCTCCATGTAAAGGGAACGCGCTCCTGCGAGGGGGCTGACAAGCCACCGCCAGCCTGGATGTGCTCCCGCTCCGCCTGATTCATGGCAGGGTCTTCATGGGGCTCACGGTAGCGCTTCCACCAGAGCAGGCCGAAGGCGATGCCAATGCCTCCGATGATCATAAACAGCGCGCGCCAGCCAAAGTGCGCGAGAATCATGAATAGTACCGGACTGAGAAAGGCCAAGCCGATGTATTCACCCACGGTATAAATACTCGTGGCACGGGCACGCTCTTGCTGAGGGAACCAGGTACTGACCACTCGGCTGTTGGTGGGAAAGCACGGTGCTTCGGCAAACCCCAGCATCAGGCGCAATCCCAGCAGGGTATAGAAGCCTGAAGCAAATCCGTGCAGCAGCGTAGCGAACGACCAGGAGGTGATCGAGGCAAAATAGGTGAATTTCGATCCGAACCGATCGAGAAATACGCCACCGGGTACCTGAGCCAGCACATACGTCCAGGAAAAAGCAGAGAAGATCAGACCCATAACCGCCGCATCAATCCCAAGCTCTTGGGTCATGACCGGCGCCGAGATACCCAGAATGGTCCGGTCCAGGTAATTGATCATGGTTCCGACCGCTAGCAGGGCAAGAATCACGAAGCGTGCCCGGGTTGGCTTTTGGGATGTGGTTCCAGCATGAGAAGGGGCTTGCGCTATCTGGCCTAGTTTACTATCGGCATGCATTGTTATTGTCCTGTGTCGCTTGGCACGAAATAGAAGGCTTGTCAGTCACCCAGGCTGGCGAAATGCGCCTGCATTCTCTGGGAATCAGCGTGCTGCCCGGTAAAGAGCTCAAACGCCTTCACAGCCTGGAAGACCGCCATGCGGCTACCGTCCAGCGTCTGGCAACCGATCTCGCGGGCGTGCTTGAGCAGTTCGGTTTCCAGTGGAAAATAAATGATCTCAGCTACCCACACCTCGGGCCTGAGCAGTTCGGCCGGTAGCGGCATGCCTGGCAGCTTGGCCATACCCACCGGTGTCGTGTTGACCAGCCCTTGAGTCGCCTGCATGGCGGCGGTCAGGTCTGTTCCCACGCACGCACGATCAAGACCGAAAATAGCCTTGAGGTTGTCGACGAGCGCGTGGGCTTTGTCCTTATCGACATCAAAGACCGTCAATTCAGCTACCTCCTCGCGGAGTAAGGCATGAGCAACGGCTGCCCCGGCACCGCCAGCTCCCATCTGCACAACGCGCTCGCGTGAGACGTCTGGCAGCCCTTGGCGAAATCCTTCCGCAAACCCGAGACAATCAGTGTTATGACCTATCCGCTTGCCCGCTTTGAACACTACGGTATTGACGGCGCCAATACCCAAGGCCTCCTCTGAAAGCTCATCCAGCAGTGGGATAATGGCCTGCTTGCAGGGAAAGGTGACATTCAGACCTGTGAATCCCATGCGCTCGGCTGCTGTGAGAAGTTCAGGCAGAGCGGACGCCTCAAGGCCAAGCGCATCGAGGTCGATCAGCCGATAGAGGTAGCGAATGCCTTGCGCATCACCCTCATGCTCATGCATGGAAGGCGTACGGGAGGATTGAATACCTGAGCCAATCAGACCGGCCAGGACAGAAGGAGAAAATAGAGTGGACATAATGGTCACTTCTTGTTCGTGAAGACGTGAGCGAAGTACTCGATGGCCATGCGATAGCCCGCCACACCAAAGCCGCATAGGACCCCTACGGCAATGGGTGAGACAAAGGAGTGATGCCTGAAGGCTTCGCGCTGATGAACGTTGGAGAGATGGACTTCCACCACGGGCAGCGCTACCGCTGTCAGGGCATCTCGGATCGCAACGGAGGTATGAGTCCAGGCCGCGGGATTGATGATGATTCCAGCATGGGCGGTTCGCGCCTGGTGAATCCAGTCGATCAGCTCACCTTCGTGGTTGGTTTGGCGGAAATCGATCTGTAGGCCGAGCGTATCGGCTGCTTCATGACAAAGCTGAGCGACATCGTTGAGGGTCTCGTAACCATAGATCTGTGGTTCACGGGTTCCCAGCAGGTTAAGGTTTGGGCCGTTGAGGATGAGAAGAGAGCAGGTCATCCAGAGCACTCCGTGTTGTTCTTATGATGTTTGGGCACGCTGAATAACAAAGTGTACTAACTGGTTAATACAGTCAATCCGCCCAGAAGGTACTTTTTATTTATTGCCTGGGGGAATCGACTTACTAATGACAGCATCATCAAAAGAGGTCGGAAAAAAGTCTAAAAAATCAAAAGGTTATTGATGGAACGCGAATTTCTCTGTCGAGAAGGAGATAGTGTGCTGAGATACAAAAACGTGCGGTTATCGTCCATGATGAGAAAAGAGAGAAGCCTGCCCTAGGCGCTTACCCAACGAACAAGCATCCCTATAACTCTAGGGAAGGAGGAGGAGCGGATGGCAGAAGGCATCACTCAGGACACCTCCTGCCAGTTTGTCAGGTACGCTCCTCCACGGGATCAGCCTGGGGCGAACATTCCTGTATCCGATTACTCTGGTAGATCAGCACCAGAGCGCCAAACAGCAGTGCGATAGCAACCAGTCGAGACACGTCCAAGGGTCGCTCGGCATTCCCCAGCCAAGCAAAGTGATCGATGAGAAGGCTCATCAGCAGCTGACCAGTAATGACGGCTACCGTAGCGGCAGCGGTGCCAACGCGAGGGATGGAAAACACCATCGCGAGCATATACACAACGCCAAACAGCGCACCGATCAGCTGCCATTTTGGAGCAGTGAAAAGTGTCATGGGATGAGGGGGTTCGAAGAAAAACACCAGCAAAAATGTAAGCAGGGCACCGCTGGTAAAAGTCAGCCAGGCGCTTTCCAGCACGCCTACCTGCGCGCCAAGCCGGCCGTTGATAGAGGACTGGGCACTGAGTACGGCGCCACTACCCAATACGGCAAAAAGAACCAGAAACTGGAGCATAGGATATACCTCAGTGAATCAGCCAGAGAGCGACCAAGATCAATACGAACGCCATTACGCGATACCGGTCGACGGGACGGCGTGTGCTGCCTAGCAGACCAAAATGATCGATAACCAGACTGGCTCCTACCTGGCCGCACAGGATGCCCACCATGGTCATCCCGACACCGATCAGCGGCGTGGCGACGGTTAGTACGACAACATAGATAGGTCCTAAAATGCCGCCGACTAGCAGCCAGCGTGGCTGACTGAATAATTGGGCCATTTTCGGGCGAGCAAAAATCAGTGCAAATGTGAGCAGTGCGGCGCCAACGAGAAAAATCGACAAGGTAGCGGAGAAGTGACCTACTTCCCCTCCCAGCGGCCCTAACAGGCCTGCCTCCATCGACAGACCCATGCCGGCGATCAGCACAACTAACAGGATCAGAGCGTGTTGCATGTTTATCCTCAAGAAAAAACAATGCGCTACGCTAGTAAGTTGTCATAATTGGAACAATCGGCTTCCAGACAAATAACTATTGTTTTATGAGCAACTCGCCTTCCGTGCTGGCCTTGCGGCTGTTCGTCAGGGTCGCGTCGGTCAAGAGCTTTACGCAGGCAGGTGCAGAGTTCAATTTGCCTGCCTCATCCGTTTCGCGCCATATCTCTGCGTTGGAGGCGACGTTGGGGCAGCGGCTCTTGTATCGCCACACTCGGGCAGTCCGATTGACCGAGGCAGGGGAGCGTTATTACCAACATGTTCGGGACGCCCTGCTTCAGCTGGATATGGCGGCGGAGCAGATTGGTGGAGACACTTCAGAGCCGCAGGGAACACTTCGGCTCAATGCTGCCGTCGCCCTGGGGCGTCTGCATCTGGTTCCATTGCTGGTAGAGTTTCAAAAGCGATATCCAAAAATAGACGTCGAGCTGACATTAACGGATGCGTTTATTGATCCTGTGCAGGAAGGGGCTGACATTACTTTCCGAGTAGGACGCCTGGAAGATTCCAGCCTGGTGGCGCGCAGTTTAGGAGAGCAACGGTTCGTGGTGTGTGCTGCGCCGATGTATCTGGAACGGCAGGGTATACCGCAAAGTCCCGGGGCGCTTGAGTATCATAACTGCCTGGTCTACAAGGGAATGCGCGGTGTGCGTCAGTGGTATTTCCGCTCTACAAGCCAGACACCCTTTCAGGCCTATCAGGCCAAAGGTAGCTTTAGAAGCAATAATGCCGAATGCCTGCTTGAGGCGGCGGTGCTTGGGGAGGGGATCGTACTGTTCCCGACATGGCTCGTGCATCAAGCGCTAAGCAGCGGTGCACTGGTAGCAGTGTTGACGGACTGGGAAGCGTCAGAAGATCTCGAAACCCATGCAGTGCATGTGATCTATCCGGAAAACCGCATGCGCTCAGCCAAGGTGAAGGTTTTTCTGGATTTCCTGTTTCATCACGTCGGTCAGCCACCCTACTGGGACAATGGCTTGCCCGTTCAGCGTTGAGAGCGCTTAATCCTCGATGCCTGTACCCGCACGACTGACTTTGGGATGCGCGTGAAAGGCTAGGCAGACGTTGGCTATGTGGGAGAGCGCGATACTGTTAATCGGCTTCACGACTATTTACCGCTTCAGTCGCGTTACAAGTATCTGATCCTGTACCAGTAGTCTGATATAGACGCTCTACAATGCCCTTTCAGCCTAAAAGCCCGTTCGCAGGCGAACTCATTCATCTTTCGTCTTACCAAGCTTGTATCTGCATCTCGTTAAAGACTTCAAGTAAGGTTTTCAAGATGAGCGAAGACGATATCGAGTTCATTGCTTCCTGGCTGGGACTCATTCTTTTTGCGCGGATTGTACTATTCAGTCTGGGCTATGGTTGATGGCCCTAACGCTAGGCGGAATGCGCCATGAAGACGCTTGCAGACGGACATAAAAAACGGCACCCGAAGGTGCCGTCTTAACCAAGGTAAACGAGCTGTTTAAAGCGCAGCCGTTTTTGCCTCAGTCGGCTGATTTTCTTTAGCCTTGTTTTCAGACGCTGCCTGCTGGGTAGCGGTAGCATCTTTAAGCTGGAGTACACCAGCTGTGTAGCTGCGGACTTCCTTGATCAGCGGAGCATTGTTATCCAGCGACTGACCGTAGGATGGAATGATTTCCTTAAGCTTGCTCTGCCATTCTGGCGTCGCAACCTTGTCCTTGAATACTTTTTCCATCAGATGAAGCATGATGGGCGCAGCAGTCGAAGCACCTGGCGAGGCACCTAGCAGCGCAGCAACGGAACCGTCCTGTGCGGAAACCACTTCGGTACCAAACTGCAATATGCCATTGCCGTTCGCATCTTTCTTGATGATCTGTACGCGCTGGCCGGCGGTCCAGAGCTTCCAGTCTTCCTTGCGAGCGTTCGGGTAGTAGTCCTTCAGCGCAGCGAAGCGGTCTTCATCAGACTGCATCAACTGACCAACCAGGTATTTGACCAGATCGAAGTTGTCCATTCCCACCTGCATCATGGGCCAGGTGTTGTTGCTGGTCATGGAATGCATGAGGTCCATCAGCGAGCCGTTCTTCAGAAACTTGGTCGAGAAGGTTGCGAACGGTCCGAACAGAATGACGCGCTTGCCATCCAGCGTACGGCTATCAATGTGCGGCACCGACATGGGCGGCGAGCCCACAGATGCCAGGCCGTAGGCTTTTACCTCGTGACGTTTGGCGATTTCCTGATTTTCAGTTACCAGGAACTGGCCGCCAACTGGGAAACCGGCATAGCCATTGGCTTCAGGAATACCTGTTTTCTGCAGCAGCATCAGAGAAGCGCCGCCTGCACCAATGAAGACGAAGCGGGTGTTTACCGAGGTTTCCTTGCCGCCATTGGCCAGGTCTGCAACGGTTACTTTCCAGGTGTTATCGGGGTTGCGCTTGATATCGCGTACTTCGCTGTTCACTGAAAGCTTGAACTGCGAATGATTTCCCAGCGAACCTACCAGCTGGCGAGTGATTTCACCAAAGTTTACGTCAGTCCCTGCCGGCATCCAGGTCGCTGCCACTTTCTGCGCAGGGTCACGACCTTCCATGATCAGCGGTGCCCACTGCTTGATCTGGCTGTGGTCTTCCGAGTACTGCATGCCCGCATACAGCGCGTTTTTCTGCATGGCTTCATAACGCTTGTGCAGGTAGTTGACGTTGTCGTCACCCCAGACAAAGCTCATGTGCGGCGTGGTATTGATGAACGATCTGGGGTTCTTCAATACACCGTTCTTGACCTGGAAAGACCAGAACTGACGGGAAATCTCAAAGCCTTCAGTAATCTTCGGAGGCTTGGTGACATCGATGGTGCCGTCCTTGAGTTCGGGCGTATAGTTCATTTCCGCGAAGGCAGAATGGCCCGTTCCGGCATTGTTCCAGCCGTTGGAGCTTTCTTCGGCTACCTTGTCCAGACGCTCGTACATGTTGATCGTCCAGGTGGGCTCAAGCTCTTCCAGGTAGGTAGCCAGGGTAGCGCTCATGATACCGCCGCCGATCAGCACAACATCGACAGGAGCATTATCGTCGGCCCAGCTGTATCCGGACATCGCGAACATGCTGGAGCACAGAGCAGCGAGAACACGCTTTTTCATGCAGATTTTCTCTAGTTAGGCATACAAGCAAATGAAATCAGATAGCGCTGTCTTATCGGCCATCTACACATTTGCTTGAGTAGGCAAGGCACACTTCTTTTTGAATCTGTAACGCATCAAGTCGAATGAAAGGTCGGGTCGATTCGACATGAAACACGCGTACAGCCAAAAAAATTCAAGGTCCGGATCAAGAGGTGGCAGGACATCCACTCGAAAATGTCACTACATTGCGTTGGGTGTAGCGGATACATCATGAGAGGTTTATCTGGGCGCTCAGTGAAACGTGTCCAGTAGAATATCGCGAAAAAGCCGCGACGGAAAGTCACACCTTAAAGTTCCGGTCAATAAGACTAAAGTTTAATGTCTGGCAGGAAGTCGGCAGGACATTATCATCGACACGTGCAGGTCGTCCGGTATTGCTCTGCTCGTTCTGTCCTCCCTCCTGTACCAGCCTGCAATCAACACCTAGGCTTCCTATCCTCGCGTGGTAAGACGACCATGTTGTCTTCTGCAGGAGACGCTGACCGGTCAGTCATCACCTTTTCAGATTTGAAAAAATAAATTACTTGATCTGCTTATAAGCTTACTGAGGTTACATATCCGCCAGGATTAGCCTTTTAGAGCCTATTTGGCGTCATTTTTCAATTCTATTAAAGTCTCAAGCTGGAAGCTGTAGCCTCCTTGACAAAATAGCGCTCAAGAAAAATACTGTGTCACGTGGTATGACGACATACCGGAAATTGCTCCAAAAAGAACAATAGTCATGGACAGCCTTCCTCTTATGAATATCTCCCGTGTCAGTGTCGATGTGTTTTCCTATCCCACTCGCCGTGCTGTCGATAGCGCAGGGCATTCCCATCCGGGAGATGAAGTCCAGGCCCGTATGGCATTGTTGAAGATCACCACGGAGGACGGTTGCGAAGGTTATGCCTTTGGCGCTCCGGAACTGCTTCGCCCATACATCATTGACAATTTTGTACGCAAGGTACTGGTTGGACAGAACGCGCTTGATCGTGAACGACTCTGGCAGGATCTGGCGCATTGGCAGCGGGGAAGTGCAGGTCAACTTACCGACCGCAGCCTGGCCCTGGTGGAGCAAGCGCTCTGGGATTGGGCTGGCCGCAAGTTCCAGGTCCCAGTCTACAAGCTGTTGGGTGGCTACCGAGACAAGGTCTTGGCCTATGGTTCTACCATGTGTGGCGATGATTTGCCGGATGGCCTGTCAACACCTGACGAATATGCGCGTTTTGCCGAAAAGCTCGTAGCCCGTGGTTACAAGGGTATCAAGCTGCATACCTGGATGCCGCCCATCTCCTTCGCACCCGATGCCAAGATGGACGTAAAAGCTTGTGCCGCTGTACGTGAAGCAGTAGGCCCGGATATTGCCCTGATGCTTGATGGCTACCACTGGTACAACCGTACTGATGCCCTCTACATCGGACGTGAAATTGAAAAGCTGGATTTTGCCTGGTTTGAAGAGCCTATGATGGAGGAGTCCGCAGAGTCGTATGCCTGGCTGGCTGAAAACCTCACCATTCCTGTATTGGGGCCTGAAAGCCTGGGCGGCAAGTATCACAGCCGCGCGGGATGGGTGAGTGGAAAGTCCTGTGACATTCTACGCGCCGGGGTAGCTGGCGTAGGCGGTATTGGCCCATGCGTCAAAGTCGCTCACCTGGCTGAGGCGTTCGGATTGGATTGTGAAGTTCATGGTAATGGTGCACCCAATCTGGCTGTCGTGGGTGGAATCAAGAACTGCTCCTGGTACGAGCGCGGGCTATTGCATCCGTTCTTGGAGTATGACGACGTACCTGCCTATCTCAACAGTATCGTCGACCCCATGGACAAGGACGGTTACGTCCACCTGCCTGACCGTCCTGGCCTGGGTGAGGACATCAACTTTGCCTATATCGAAGCCCATATCGTGAGCCAGCACTGATCCACGGTTGTGCCTGGGCTAATCATGCCCAGGCAGGTCTTGAACAATTATAAAAAAGGACTGAGCTATGAACCTGAACACCTTTCGCCTCTCGCATGTCTTCTTCGAGTGCCTGGCCCGTATCTCCAGGCGAGTACCGGAACTGTATAACCTGGGGCTGGCTGGTACAGCGCACATTCATGCTCAGTCCTCCTCGTGCATCGCCTCGATACCCTGCCGTATCAACCGGCTACAGGCTTTCCGCTCCTGTTCTCTTGTTGCTCTGCCATTACCTCTGGCGATGACCGGCCGATGTAATGGTCGGCGCGGCTGGGCCAAAAGTCCTGCCTAAGCGCCGCTGGCAGGCCTGGCTTGCCGTTCGCGTGTTAACCATCTGAACCAATCGTGCCGCCGAATAGATCGGGAGCCGTACACCCCTGAATGCCGGGCTGTTACCGCTTAAGCCTATTCAATCTCTCTGTACGTTATTAACAAGAATAAGATCATGAAGATAACAATAAAGACGCTAGCTGTTGCGACCTCTCTGGGAATCACCGTTTTGGCAGGCAATGCTCAGGCTGCCGATTCGGGTTATATCAACTATCGGCACCAGTATCTGGAAGACTCGAAGCTTCACTCTGATCGCGTTCTGATCGGTATACGTCTGGACAATGGACTCGGTTTCGAAGGGGAACTGAAGTACAAGACCGGAGGCAGCCGTAAGGACGTCGCGTTTGATAACACCGTAGGGGATGGTCACGAATTTACGGCTGATTATCGATACTCCCTCACTCCTCAATGGACGATTGCACCCTTTATAAGTTTGGTTGCAGTGGAAAACGCAACGACTTATCGAACCGGCGCGCGCCTGGGTTACAAGGTAAACAACCAGTGGACAATCAGCGGACGCTATCGCTATGAGGCTCGCAAGCTGGATCGCAACCAGATCGACGAGTCCGTGCCTGATAGAGCCAAGCGTGACCAGCACGTTCATCGCTTCGATGGCTGGCTGGGCTATGCCCCGGGCGGGAAATGGTCATACGAATATAACTTGGTTTATTTCAAGGCCGACTATACCCGTTATAACGGTAAGAAAAATGATTATGAACAGGCATTGGCTTTTAAATATAAATTGGATAAACGCTGGCAACCGTTCTTCGAAGTAGGTGATGTAAAAGTTAACTCTACTGATAGTGATCGCCAAATGCGCTTACGTGTAGGGGTGCATTACAGCTTTTAAAAAGTAATCGCTATAAAACGCAAAATAAATAATCGTGAAGTTGCAATGAAGATGATTTGAAATACAGACCCACGGGTTTGCATCTCAAGTAACTCATTGACGTTGCCTTCATTCGTGCTTCTGAAACAACAAGAACATCATTTCAGAACAACGAAGTCATGTTCTCTTTTATTCGGTGAATAATATGAGAAGCGATACTGCTGGGCACCACGTAGGGCGGAAAATCACGCTAAGGCATCAATTGGCGTATGGAGGAGGCAACTTACTGGGTAGCGGAGCACTTGCTATCAGCGGCGCCTGGTTATTGTATTTTTATACGACGTTCTGTGGTCTATCGATGATCCAAGCGTCACTGATCTTTTCCATTGCAACCGTTATCGATGCAATCAGTAATCCTTTGATGGGTTATCTCACCGATAACTTCGGTAATACCTGGCTGGGCAGGCGTTTTGGACGTCGCCGCTTTTTCCTGTTGATTGGCGTACCGCTGATGGTGTTCTACCCACTACTTTGGATGGAGGGATTCGGCTTTTGGTATTACCTCAGCACATATGTAATTTTTGAGCTGATCTATACCTCCATCATGGTCCCCTATGAAACCCTGGCGACCGAGATGACGGACGACTTCGCTGTTCGTTCGAAGCTGACAGGTTATAAGGCTATCTTCGGAAAGATTGCCAACTTTCTGGCCGCCTTCATCCCCGGCCAATACATCCTGATCTATGGAAAGAACTCCGCTGAGCCATTTTTCCTGACTGGATTAACCTACGGCGCGATTCTCATGGGTGCAGTGGCCTGTCTGTATTTCTCAACATGGGAACGCAGTAGCGAAGAAACCCAGATCCGCAAGGCCAAGCAATCCTTGGGCCGTACGCTGCTGTCACTGGTGCAGGACACGTACTCGACCTTTGCGCTGAGGATTTTCCGTAAGCACCTTGGCATGTATCTGTTTGGATTTGGCGCAGAGTGGCTGTTTGCTACGGTATTCACGTACTTCGTGATCTTTGTTTTGCAGTACGACCCAACTATCGTTGCAGGACTCAACAGCTTGAGTTCGATCATGCAGCTGTTCTCCACCGCACTTTTCATAGCGTTTTGTGTAAAGTGGGGCTTCAGTAAGCCGTACATTCTTGCCTTGTCCGTCGTGATGTTTGCCGTTGGCTGCTACAGCCTGTTGCACTTCTTTGACCTGCCAACCCATGTCGCCACCATTGCGATCTTCACTATCACCGTTATTTTCGGTATCGGCACGGGCGGCGTGTATTACATCCCGTGGACGGTCTATACCTTCCTGGCGGATGTGGACGAAATCTATACCGGCCGTCGTCGCGAGGGCATCTATGCAGGTTCGATGACGTTCTGCGGCAAGATCGTCCGCTCCATCATTGTCTTCATTATGGGGGCTATCCTGAGCTACTACGGGTTCCAGTCCAAGGCTCAGACCCAGCCGGAAACGGCTGTGACGGCCATCGCCCTGGTGTTCTGTATCGGTGTTGTCAGTCTTGCCTTGATCGCAATCGTCTATAGCACGCAGATGCGTCTGAACCGTCAGACGCACAAAGTGGTCCTGGATGAAGTGGCTCGTGTGAAGGCAGGTGGCAACCCTATGGACATCAAGCCTGATGCCCGTGCGGTGATTGAAGATCTGGTAGGACATCCTTACGAAGAGTGCTGGGGTAACAATGCACTCTGCAGGAAGATGCAGATTACGCCAGAATTCGCACCAACGCCCAAGACAGCCATGTAACCGCTATGGCACCGGTACTCAGTGCCGGTGCCTGCTTACTCTCCTGACAAGGCATTCGCCCGCCATAAAAAGACTATTCCGCTTGGTGGGCCGAAATGTAAACAGTGCTGATCCTTGCAACTGGACTGTCTAGATGAATGCTTTGGATATCACCGTTATTGCTCTGTATCTGCTGTTCATCGTATGGGCAGCCTGGTGCTTTCGTCGTTACGCACAGAGCAGCAGTCAGTTCATCAATGGCGGTGGTTCCATGCCCTGGTGGATGGCCGGGGCGACTGCCTTTATGACGCAGTTCAGCGCTTGGACGTTTACCGGCGCAGCAGGAAAGGCCTTTACCGATGGCTTTCCCGTTCTGGTCCTGTTCTGGGGCAATGCTCTGGGATTTTTCATCGCCTGTCTGTTCTTTGCGGCACGTTACCGCAAGCTTCGGGTTGAAACCTCGATGCAGGTGATTGCCCTGCGTTTTGGCAAGCCGACCGAGCAACTCTTTACTTGGCTGCAGTTCCCGCTCTCAACCCTTACGGCCGCCATCTGGCTTAATGGATTAGCCTACATCCTCGCCTCGATGACCGGCTTTGGCATGGTACCGACCCTGCTCATCACCGGTACGGTCATTACCTTCATTTCCGCCAGTGGCGGTGCCTGGACAGTCAACGCAACCAACGTCATCCAGCTGGTTCTGATCTTGGCAATTACCCTGGTAACCGGTTGCTTTGCGCTATACACAGGCGGTGGACCAGGCAATATCGTCGAGCGCTTTCCCGTGGATTTTTGGCAGGGGCACGACATGAATTTGTGGCAGATCCTGTTGTTCTGGATTGCCATGATCCTGATGCAGCAGGTGCTGTCGACCAACAACGCGATTACCTGCTATCGCTTTCTGGTTACTCGAAACGAGCATGAGGCTCGGCGGGCAGCCTTTCTGGCCGGGGTTCTTTTTGTGGTCGGCCCTGTCCTATGGTTTATTCCGCCGTGGGTAGCCGCCACGCAAGGTGCAGATCTTGTGGGGCAGTACCCTCAACTGGGCGAGCAGGCAGGAAACGCGGCCTATCTCTACTTTGTTCAACAGGCAATGCCAGCCGGTACGGTCGGGCTTACATTAGCCGCGATGGTGGCTGCGACCATTGCTCCCATGAGCACTGCGCTCAATCGCAATGCGGGGATCTTTATTCGTAATGTTTATCAGCGTCCTGCCCATGGGGAGGCCCACTTGCTTGCCATGGGCCGCTGGGTGACGCTGCTCAATGGCGCCCTGGCCACCCTGACAGCGTGGTGGATGGCCGAGCAGGAAGGCATAGGGTTCTTCGAGCTGGCAATGATGGTCAGCTCCCTGTTTCTTCTGCCCCTTTCCATTCCTGCTCTGTTGGCTGTGGTCGTACGACAGACCCCGGATTGGGCGGGTTGGAGTACGGTGCTGGTCGGCGCAGCGGTATCGCTGATCTTTTATATTGGCTTCAACCCCGTGGCGCTTCCTGCGTGGTTGGGTGCGTATACGCTCACCGAACGTGAGGCGAGCGATCTGAAGTTTGGGGTGACGGTTCTGGCGCATGTGGTTTTCACGGGTGGTTTTTTTATCGGGACCCGCGTCTGGTATAGCCCTACCCGTAACACCGAGAGGCGGCAACAGCTCACGCTATTCTTTCGCAATATGTATCGCCCCCTGCAGCCCGATGAGATTGCCTGCGTCGATCCTTCCCAAGCCAGGAGGCTAGGCGCCCTGGTAACAGGTATGGGGCTGCTTTTACTTCCGCTTCTGCTATTGGCTGAGGCTCCCCAGGGGCGCTGGTTGCATGCCGCTATTGTAGGAACGGTACTGATATCAGGATTAGCACTGCGACATTGGGCAGGCAGTAGTAGAACATAAGCAGATAATAAGTGTTTAACGCTCATAATTAAGACTTCGTTATCGATAGCGAAGAGGGCGAATCCATATTGTTGAGCAACTCATAAACAGTCCAATAGAACATCATTGAAAACAACAGAGGTGTGTTATGGCAAAGGGTTCCCATATTGAACTGGATTACCATACGTATAGTGATGAAGGTACTGGTGCTGAAGTAACACGCCTTACACCCACCGATACAGTGTGTCACCGGAACTATTTTTATCAGAAATGTTTTACCAATGATGGTACCAAGCTGTTATTTGCAGCCGAGTTTGATAATAACCGTAATTATTATCTACTTGATATTCAGAAAAAACAGGCGGTACAGCTAACGGAAGGCGCTGGTGATAATACTTTTGGCGGCTTTTTATCTCAGGATGACCATTATCTCTATTATGTGAAAAACGAGCATCAGTTACGCCGTGTGGAGTTGGCAACGCTGGAGGAAACAACGGTCTATCAGGTAGCCGATGATTGGGTTGGGTATGGTACATGGGTAGCGAACAGCGCCTGCACCAGCCTGGTTGGAATCGAGATTGCCCGCTCGGACTGGACGCCGCTGACCGACTGGGAAGTGTTCCGGACATTCTTTACCAGTAACCCCCGTTGCCGGCTGATTCGCGTCGATTTGGGCACAGGAGAGGCTCGTGTCGTTCACGAAAACACGATCTGGCTCGGGCATCCCATTTATCGCCCCTATCACGATCATACTGTTGCGTTCTGTCATGAAGGTCCTCATGACATGGTGGATGCCCGGATGTGGCTGGTCGATGAGGACGGCTCCAATGTACGCAAGGTGCGGGAGCAGAAGCCGGGGGAGAGTTGTACCCACGAGTTCTGGGTGCCGGATGGCTCCGCCATGATCTATGTCATCTATCCAAAGGGCCAGCAGGCGCGGCAGATCTGGCGATTTGATCCCGACACCGAAACCAATGAGATGCTGATGGAGATGCCGGCCTGCTCGCACCTGATGAGCAATGAAGACGGCACGATGCTGGTAGGTGACGGTTCCGGTACGCCTGTCGATGTAAAGGACACTCAGGGGTATACAATCGAGAACGACCCCTGGCTTTATGTCTTCGACGTGAAACGCCAGCAAACTGCGCGCCTGGCTGCGCACAATAGCTCCTGGCGGGTACTGGATGGCGACAGACAGGTGACCCATCCACATCCATCGTTCACGCCGGATAATCGCAAGGTGTTATTCAGCTCTGATTTCGAAGGCAAGCCCGCCGTGTATCTGGCAACGCTGCCCGACACGTTGTTTACCTGATTGACATGTCATGCCCAGCCAGTGGCTGGGCATGAGGGCCCTTACTCGTAAAGTGTATGGCGAGCCTCGTGAGCCTGATAGAGGCGTACACGACTGTTGCTTAAATGCAGGTACATGGCCGCCCGTGCCGAATCAGGGCTCTGCAGCGCAATGGCGCTGTAGATTTTTTCATGTTCGCGATACACCAGATCAAGATACGCGACGCGATCCTTCTGAGCGGCATAGGCCGAATTCATCTTGGTACGTGGAATGAGCTTTGTACCCAGATGCTTCATGATGTCGAACATATAGGCGTTGCCGGATGCCTTGGCAATGCGCAGATGAAACTGTGAGTCCGCATGGATGGCAATGCCTGTTTTCGGGCCACTGTCTTTCATGGAAAGCAGGGCCAGCTCGATCTCCTTGAGCTCCTGCGGGCTGCGATTCTGTGCTGCCAGCCCAGCCGCCTCGACTTCCAGGCTCATGCGCAGCTCCAGCAGACTCAACACATCCTGCAGCGTGGAAATGGTTTCTGGTCCCAATTGCAGAGTAGGCGGAGGCGGCATATCAACAATAAAGGTGCCGACACTGCGGCGTGTTTCGACCAGACCCGCCGCTTGCAGTCGCAGCAGCGCTTCTCGCACCACGCTGCGACTGAATCCTTCGCTACTGGAAATTTCCAGTTCCGAAGGCAATTTTTCTCCCCGCTTGAAAACCCCATCGCGAATGTATTGCGACAAACGGGCAACCAGTTCTTCAGCTAGACGTTTTGGCTTTTGGGAAGGCCTGTCGATCATAAAGGGCTCATTTGTTTTTCTGGGCTCGATGACTTCCGCAGCAAGCATACACATTTCGGCTGATCCGCTCAGAAGAAAAGCATGGCAAACCGAACACCTTTGTGTGCCGTTGTGCAAGGAAGATGGCTTTCGATGCCATTGAGCTTTGATGCCTGAAACATGCCTGAAGGCACGTTGGAATCAGAGCGATCTGCGTCACATGAAAATTGATGGTCTCGGTTACTGACTGATCAGTCAGGCTGCTCGGACCGTAAGGCAGAGCAGGGTATAAACCTACCGGGTTGTTTTGTTATGGTCAGGTACAAGCCATAGCCATAAGCGAGACAACAAGAATGAAACGTTCCGCCCTTGCCACCCTGGCGGTACTTGGAAGTCTGGTGGCAGTTGCCCAGGCCCGGGAGCACTCGGATATTCCCGCGCGCCAGGAGTTTTATGCCTATGCCTCCCAGACCCTGAGTGATACCCAATTTCTTACCGGGCAGTCAGGCAGGCCTGTCACCTTAACTGCCGGATTGAGCCTGCCAGCTGGGGAGGGGCCGTTTCCGGCGGTCATTCTCCAACATGGCTCCGGTGGTATTGGCGATAACATTACCTATTGGCAGCGCACCCTTAACCAGCAGGGAATCGCCACGTTTGTGCTCGATGGATTCACCGGCCGCGAGCTGATCAGTACCGGTAAGGACCAAGCTCAGCTGGGACGGCTCAATTTCATTCTGGATGAATACCGAGCCTTGGCGCTGTTGGCCAGTCAGCCTCGTATCGATGCCTCCCGTATCGTATTGATGGGCTTCTCTCGAGGCGGCCAGGCGTCGCTTTATGCCAGTCTTGCTCGCTTCCAGAAGGAATGGATGGCCGGAGACGCCCGCTTCGCGGCCTATATTGCCTTCTATCCTGACTGCTCCATTTCCTTCAAGGATGAAGACAAGGTGGTAAACAAACCCATTCGGGTCTTTCATGGCGAGGCAGATGACTACGATCCCTTGTCCCGGTGCACTCCTTACCTGGATCGCCTGGCCAAGGCAGGCGCCGATGTAAAGGTGTTTCGCTATCCTGAGGCCCACCATGGTTTCGACAGTCCTGCCTCTCAGCCTGTACGTGTAGCACAAGGCAGTCAGACGGTACGGGCATGCCAGATTGTCGAGGGTGAGCAGGGCGCGCTGATCAATGAGGAAACGGGGGAGCCGTTCCGCTATACCGACGCCTGCGTCGCGCATGATCCCCATGTAGGGCCCAATGCCGATGCCACACGGCAAGCCACAGAGGATGTATTGGCGTTTCTGAAAAACGTATTGGATAAACCGTAAAACGAATTACCCAGCCTCTTGCCAAGGCTGGGTGACAGGATCAGGCGTGGCGACGCCGACGGACGAACCAGATTGCGGCAACGATAGCCAGTAAGGTGGCGGCTATTCCTGCCAGCCATAGTCCGGCATGTGGCTGGGTTGCAAAAAGCCGTTGCACGAACTCTCCCACACCGTAGCCAATACTGACCATGATGGTTGCCCAGAGAAAGGCGCCAACGATATTCAGTGGTACGAAGCGTCTGGCAGGGATGCCGCTGGTGCCGATGATGATTGGGCCAATGGTTCTGAAGCCATACGCAAACCGCGTCCCGATTACCCATAGCGATGGATAGCGCTGAATCAGTTGGCGTGCTCGCTCGATTCGGTGCTGATGACGGTGAAACTTCTTCAGGACGGGATCGCCATATCGCCTTCCGATGAAGAAGAGGAACTGATCACTGATCATTGCGCCAATGGCCGTCATCAGGATGGTCAGGAAAAAATTCAGATAACCATGGCGGGCAGCCACACCTGCCAATATGGCCAAGCCGTCGCCTTCGATAAGCGGCCCGACCATGACGGCCAGGTAGCCGTAGTGGGTTATCCATTCGTTCGGTTCAAGCATGTTGCGGTCCTGATAATCCAGGTATTGTCTCAAAAACAATACCGTCCAGGCGTTGGTCGCGCGTACCAGGCCTCGTTGAGATAGCGATCCGGGAATTTTGGCATAACCGCGTTTCGAAAGGGCAAATGAACCCTCTGCGTATCGCTATACGAAAGGATTTCGCAAACGGATCGCCATTTTGCCAAGCTAGCTAGAGAGTTACTGGCACCTGATCAAGGGAAGCACCGTTGATGATCACTTAGCGAGATCCTTGATGGCTTACAGGTATGATTCACCGATACTGCCGATAGCGCCAAAGCGGTTCATTGAATAAACCGCTCTGGCGCTAGGCTGTTGAGTTAGACTGCCCGCAGCACCACGAAATTGCGTACGCTGAAGTAACCATCGTCACGGCTCCACGGAAGCGCCTGCAGGTTCGAAGCACCTTCTTCCCAATGAATATTGTCACTGAGTGCCTCAAAGCGGTGCTCCTGGTTGTAGTTGCAGAAGAACGTACGAAACCAGTGGGTGTTGCCTTTCAACGGCATGTTTTGAATGGTGGTATGAATCGACGGCACCAGATTCTCCGGCAGCTCGCTGGTGCTTCCTTTGGCGGCGCGGATTCCGAGGTTGCCTACATAGGCCCGGTAGCGGCGCTCATTGATCAGCCAGTTTTCAACCGAAACGTGTTCGGCTGCATCGACTTCCCAGAACGCTGCCAACAAGACATGCAATGAGTTGGCGATAAAGTTTTCGAAGGCATTTGCCAGCCCCTCATCACCCTCACCGATACCTGCAAAAATCTCTTCGACCAGCACGCCCTCTTCGACCATCACATGAATATCCAGGCGCCCGCTGCCTTCGCCGGGATACCAGCGGGCACGTATGGCCGGGAGCTGATTGTTGGGCGCTACCCAGCCATCATATACAGCACCGGTCAGGCCGTGTTTTTCCAGAATCAGTTTGAGTGCGTCGGTTGGGTTCAAGGTCGTCATAGGAGTAGCCGTCAGTAAATAAGGAAGAGCATGCCGAGTTTGCCGGGGCTCAGAACTGACGAGAGTCAATAGGCCGGGCCGCAGAGTAAAACCTGCCGGCGATCACGCGTGGCTCATAAAGGCGCGGATCATAGGGAGCGCAGCGGCAATGAGCAATCCAAATGCCTTTACATTATTGGATCTGAGTTCTCGCTCATCTTTTGAAACATTCAAGTTCACCACACGGTGTGCGTGGTGAACTTTTTTGCACAGCGGCGCTAGCGCACCAGATTGGTACGTGCCAGCTCCAAGACTTCATCGCCACGGCCATTCATAACCGCTCGTAACAGATAAAGGCTGAAGCCTTTGGCCTGCTCGAGCTTGATGGCGGGCGGCATGGCAAGCTCCTGCGTAGCCGTCACGACATCGACCAGTACCGGGCCGTCATGGGCCAGGGCCTCCCGTAAAGCAAGTTCCAGCTGTTCGGCGCTGTCGACACGAATTCCCTTGACGCCCATCGCATTGGCCATCGCAGCAAAATCCGGGTTCTGCAACTGGGTACCAGTATCCAGATAACCGCTGGCTTTCATTTCCATGGCGACAAAGCCCAATGTGGCATTGTCATAAACCACCACTTTGACCGGTAGACCCAGTTGGGCCAGCGAGATGAAATCACCCATGAGCATGGCGAAACCACCGTCACCGGACATCGAGATAACCTGGCGCGTGGGATAAGCTGCCTGAGCCCCTATCGCCTGAGGCATGGCATTGGCCATGGAGCCATGATTGAACGAGCCGATCAGGCGGCGTTTGCCGTTCATTTTCAGATATCGGGCAGCCCATACCGTTGGGGTTCCGACGTCTGCCGTGAAAATGGCATCCTCATCCGCCAGCTCACTCAGGATCCGGGTCAGGTACTGCGGATGAATAGGTCGACCGGGTTGGGAGGGTTTGGCCAGATCATCCAGTCCCTCACGAGCCTTGGCATAGTGCTTGAGCGAATCTTCGAGGAAGTGCCGATCGGTACGACGCTCCAGTCGTGGCAAAAGCTCACGAATGGTTTCGCCTACATCGGCGGCGATTCCCAAGTCCAGGGCGGTTCGGCGGCCTAATGCCTGAGGGTTGATGTCGACCTGTACAATCTTGGCATTGGTTGGGTAGAACTGACGATAGGGAAAATCAGTGCCGAGCAAAATCAGCGTGTCACAATTGAGCATCGCATGGTAGCCGGAACTGAAGCCGATCAGGCCCGTCATGCCAACGTCGAACGGATTATCCCATTCGACATGCTCTTTACCCCGTAACGCATGAACGACAGGTGCACCGAGCGTATCGGCCAGCGCAACGACTTCGTCGTGGTAGCCCGCACAGCCGCTACCGCACATCAATGTCACGGCTTTGCTATCCGCGAGCAGGGTGGCGAGTCTGTTGATATCCTGCTCCGAAGGCATCAGGCGAGGCGGATTGAGAACCGGCCAGGCGGTCTTCCCGACGTCCCCTTCCAGCAGCGCCACATCGCCGGGAATCACGATGACCGCAACGCCGCGCTGGAGGATGGCGGCCCGCATGGCACGATGCAGGACTTCGGGCATTTGTGCCGGGTTACTGACGAGCTCAACGAAATGACTGCATTCCTTGAAAAGCTCCTGAGGATGGGTTTCCTGAAAGTAGGAAAGACCAATTTCCGATGAGGGAATGTGCGCAGCGATTGCCAGAACCGGTACGTGGTTTCGGTGGCAATCATAAAGTCCGTTGATCAGATGCAGGTTGCCTGGCCCACAACTGCCTGCACATACCGCCAGCTTGCCCGTAGCTGCTGCTTCCGCCCCGGCCGCAAAGGCTGCGGTTTCCTCGTGGCGTACATGCATCCAGTCAATGGTTTCCATCTTGCGCAAGGCATCGTTCAGGCCATTCAGACTGTCTCCGGTGACGCCCCAGATACGCTGTACGCCTGCCTGCTCCAGTGTGGTAGCCAACTGCTGGGCAATGGTGATCTTAGCCATAACGATTCGTCCTTTGACAAAGTAAATGATCGATGGCTCAAGGCAGCATAGGACGTGGCTGGGTTCGGTTTAACGCCAGGGATTGCAGCCATCCAGATGATGAGATAGCGATGCTGCAAACAAGTACGCTCTAGATCAGCCTGCCATCGAAGCTCTTTCGAAGCAGGCGTTCCAGGCTAAGTTCAATCGATTTCTGGAGGAAGATAGGGCAGGACTAACCCTTGGCGGATTGAATGGCGTCCAGCAGGGCTTGGTCAGACGTCTTGTCAATCCATGCTTCAGGCAAGCTCACGCGTACTGACTGCTCACCACCACTAGGCGTACATACCACGGTAACGTTGCCTTCGGCATCTTTGGTAAGACTCTTGGCCGCTTTGGCCGTTTTCTGGCTTCCTCCCGAGAAAGCCTCTACACAGGTCCACGTGGTATTGCCTTCGTCCTGAACGGTGCGTTGTTTCATGGTGTCACTCTATCGACTGCCTGCACGGCGTTACGCTATAGACGTAGCGCGCATGGTTAGAGTTCTTGACCTCAACGCCTTGCAGGCTTTCGGCAATCCAGAGTCATACCCGACCCTCACTCTTCAAGCAGCTCCAGCAAGTCATCCGAGGGTGCCGTGGGGGTTTCAGGCTGACCTGATGGAGTGGGCGTGTCAGCCGACGCTGGCGAAGCGGCGGGCTCGGTTGTGGGAGAGGCTGGAGCGGCGGCTGGCGCAGTAAATTGCTCGAAGGCTGACGTGTCGATAGGTGTAATGGGCGGCGCTTGGGGCGGCAATGGTACGGGTACAGAAGAAAACCCCGCATCATGATCCGGGCGTGTCTCAGGAGCAGGTGCCGCCGAGGCTGGCTTCGGTGCCAGCGCCTGTGCAGGTTGGCTGGGCTGTGCAGAAGAGGGCGTGCTGGCGAGTGGGCTCGGCGCGGGCGCTGCTTTTGTTTGATGTATTCCTTTGTTGGCCTTTTGGGCCTGAGCCGGCAAGAAGCTTTCTACCAGGGAAAAATAGCGGCTATAGAACTTGCCTGACGTAACCGTCTCGCTGGCGACCTTGACCATGGAGTCGTTTGTCGAGCCGATAGGCATCGAGACTGATCCAAGCACACCTACTCCCAGGCTCGCCGAGTTATTGAGCTTTTTTAGCGCATAACGGTCCTGAAGCGCGTTGGCAAAAATGGTTGAACCATGATCGTTGGGGGTATTGGCCGTGCAGACAACATTAAAGCTGATTTCGAGGTGGTTCTCTCCGGTCTGCTGAAAGCTCTTACGGCCACTGACGAGCTTTGGATCATTGCTGGTAATGATATAGCCCTGACTGAGCAGCGCACGTCGAGCTGCTTCGCAGGCAGCCGTATCGTTTACCGGATAGCTACGCGAAAACGTACCCGAGTCATCGAAATTTTCGTGTTCGTACACGGCAGGCTTGTTGTTCGAGCAGCCAGCCAGGCCGGTCAGCATAGTGGCCAGTGCCAGTGCGCCGATACCAATCGATTTTGACATTGCAGATCCTGAAAGCAGCCAACGCCAGACAAGAAGCGCATGGCGTACAACGGGCATGAAGAGAACGCATTAAACAGAATGCAATGCTACTACGGAAGAGTAAGGCTAAAAAGATATCAATTAGGCGCTAGGTGACCGGATGTGTCCTCTTATCAAGCCGGGCTGACAGGCTGGCGTGACCGCTTGCCATTACCTGATGCCGTCTTGGTTGAGGCCTTGCGCGGGGCCGCCTTGCGCTTCTTCTTGAACGGCGTGGACTTACGTCCCGCTGGAATAGCCGGCCCGCTAAAGGTCAGGTTCAGCCCCATGCAGCGCTCGACCTGTTTGCTCATCCAGGCGGATTGCTTGGTCACGAACTCTTCAAGGCTCATCTCTCCGGTTTGAACCATATCCAGCGCTTGCTCCCAGATAGCGGTTGTACCGGGATCGGCAATAGCCCGAGGCACAGCGTCGATCAGACTGAAGGCAGCAGGCGTGGCGAGCAGAGCCTTACCCTGCTTGGTCAGATAACCGCGGTCCAGCAGCCCTTGAATGATCCCGGCGCGTGTCGCCTCCGTCCCAATACCCGTGGTGTCCTTCAGCTTTTGCTTGAGCTTGGGGTCGTCCACCAGTTTGGCTACATTCTTCATGGCCTTGATCAGGTCACCTTCGGTGAAGGGCTTGGGCGGTTGTGTCCAAAGGTCTTTAAGCTGAACATCCACCACAGCGCATAACTGGTCTTTGGAAAGCATGGGCAGCGGCTGTGGTGCTGGCGCTTCCTTTCCCTTTGCTGGCGTAAGTGCTTCCGGCAGGGCTCGCTTCCAGCCTGGCTCGACGATGCGCTTGCCTACAGCCCTGAGCAACTGTCCTGCGCAGTCAAAATCGGCTTGAGTACGGTCGTACTCATGGTTTGGGAGAAATTGCGCCAGGTAGCGGGCGCGGATCAAGGTATAGACTGCCTTGTGCTTGCCCGTCAGTCGATCCAGGCTGCTGATAGCTGCGGTTGGAATGATGCCGTGGTGTGCGCTGACCTTTGCATCATTCCAAGCCCGCGAGCGGCGCCTCAGGTCCAGGTGCGCCTTGAGAGGCAGAAGGGAGGAGTCGGAGCGCTCAAGCGCCGCCATGATGGCTGGGGCTTCGCCATGCTGGCTCAAGGGAAGATAGCCGCAATCGCTGCGCGGATAGGTAATGACCTTATGGGTTTCGTATAGCGCCTGGGCAATATCCAGCGTTTCCTGGGCGCCCAGGCCAAGCTTTTTCGAGCACACCTCTTGCAGCGTGCCCAGATCAAACGGCAATGGAGCAAGCTCACGCATGCGTTCGGTCTGTACCTTCATCACCTGAGCAGTGTCTGTCTGGCGCATCGCCTCTGCTGCACTTTGGGCGATATCCTGGCGCAGGCAGCGGCCCTGATCGTCGCAGATATCCTCAGGAGCCTTCCATTGGGCCGTAAACTGATGGCCCTCGGCAGACAACAACACATCGATTGCCCAGAACGGTACAGGCACAAAGTTGGCAATGCTGCGATCACGGTCGACTACCAGTCGCAGGGTAGGGGTTTGCACACGTCCTACGGGCAGGACGCCCTGATACCCTGACCGTTGGCCCAGTAATGTAAACAGACGGCTCATGTTCATGCCGATCAGCCAGTCGGCACGCGAGCGACCCAACGCCGAATGATAGAGGCTGAAGGTATCGGCGCCGGGTTTTAGCGTAGCCAGCGCTTTACGAATGGAAGCATCATCCAGCGCCGACAACCACAGACGCTGGATAGGTCCCTTGTAGCGACAATGTTCGACCAATTCGCGGGCAATCATCTCGCCTTCGCGATCAGCGTCTGTTGCAATGATCAATTCTCGGGCTTCGCCAAGCAGCCTTTTGACCGCCTTGAATTGGCTTGCGGTCTTGGGCTTGACGAGCATTTTCCACTTTTCCGGGATGATAGGCAGATCTTGCAGATTCCACCGCTTATACCGATCGTCATAGGCATCTGGCGGAGCTGTTTCAAGCAGGTGGCCAATACACCAGGTTACAGTAGCCTGTGGGCCTGTCCAGCAGCCTTCGCCACGGCGAGTAGCGCCCAGCACCTTGGCAATGTCTTTGGCTTGGGAAGGTTTTTCGCACAGGAAGAGCCGCATAGCTATCGTCATTCAAATCAACAATAGCGTAAGCATGCTAAAACCGCAGCGCAGAGGCAATCGAAATCTGTATATGCATACAGATAATGCACGCTGCCAGCTTTATTTGGCGAATCGATAAAGTACGAAGTGGGCCGTCGATCACACTGTCATTCGGCCCAACCGGTTCTGCATTAGAACTTCAAGAGATCCACCATGTTAAGAATGGCAGTGGAGAACATCAGGGTAAAAAGGCATACCAGTGAGAGTTTAAGCTTTTTCAAGCCTGACTCCTGACGCTGGCGCTTGGCCTTTGTTAACGCCTTGATGGCTGCAGAGGGACGAATACCGTTGTTCAGCATCCAACCCAGAATTTCATTTTCAGGCCGTCCTCTCATTACCGCTGAGGTAGCCAGTCGCGTTAGCCCTTCTGAGCACGCTTCGTCACGCATGAGTTAATCCAGTGATTTCGACCATCTGAGCGTAATGCGATATGCATGACGATTCAATGATGGCCGTATTACAAAAACGCATATTTATCGCTTACTTCGTCGGAAGTTGAGCCAGGTCAACCCGGCAAGTCAGCAGTCCCTTGGATCTACCTTGAAGGTAATCGACTCATGTGACCAGAACTTGACGACTATGTTGCAAGGCAGGGTGATATTCCTGGCTGAATGTAAACGCTATATGCACCTTGACGATCCGACCCCTAACAGTAGACTCTAAAATGAAACGTCGTTTCACAATGGCGAAACCTCTGATAATCACAACAATGAAAGGATCCCTATGAAAGCTCTCATGATCGAACAGGAGTTGCAATGCCGCTTCCATGAGGTCGAGGCCATCGAGCCAGGGCCTGGAGAGGTTCAGGTAGCGGTTCGCCATGTAGGACTCTGCGGTAGCGATCTCAATACCTATAAAGGGTTGAATCCGTTGGTGGCACTGCCTCGTATTCCTGGCCATGAGATCGGTGGAGAGATCATCAAGGCAGGACCGGGCGTACCGCTGGACTATCGTGCAGGGCGGCGCGTCATTGTGGTGCCCTACACTGCATGTGGTCACTGCACCTCGTGCCGTCAGGGACGCGTGAATGCCTGCAAGACGAACCGGACACTCGGCGTTCAGCAGAACGGCGGGTTGGCCGAGCAGATCGTACTGCCCTACGAGAAGCTCATCCTGAACGATACCTTGCCAGCACGGCACCTGGCGCTGGTTGAACCCCTATCGGTAGGTTTCCATGCCGCGAGACGCGGGCGGGTTGCCAAGGGGGACAGAGTGGTGGTCATTGGCTGTGGAATGATAGGCATGGGCGCTGTGGCCGGAGCTGTGTCACGGGGTGCAACAGTCATCGCGATGGATGTCTCCGAGACCAAGACCGAAATGGCGCGTAAATACGGTGCTTCACATACTATCGTGGCCTCGTCTGGTCATGTGGACAAGCAGATCGAAGCACTGACTGACGGTGACGGGGCTGATGTCGTCATCGAATGTGTGGGCCTGCCGGCCACGTTTACCCAGGCGATCGATATCGTGTCCTTTTCTGGACGTGTGGTGTACGTGGGGTATGCCAAGGAGCCGGTTTCCTACAAGACGCAACTGTTCAACCTGAAGGAGCTGGACATCATGGGCTCCCGTAATGCAACAGCCGAAGACTTTACAGCCGTCGTTCGCTATCTGGAGACCTTGGAGCACTCTCCAGATGATCTGATTTCCAAGGTGTTTCCCTTCCAGGATGCCGAGCAGGCCCTGCCGTACTGGGATGCGGAGCGCGCTTCAACCTTGAAGATTTTGATCGAGCGATAACCTTTCAGATACCACGACGCCGTATCGCTTCTGCTTTACGGCCTCGCTTGCGCCTGCGTCAATTATTCATCAGGCGGTGGTATATGTTTCTAGAATTTAAATCGATTACACTAACGCACCAGCCATAGGCTGTTTTTGATTCATTTATCGTGCTGACAAGTAGGTCGGCTCAACATACGCTAGGGAAAGCATATGCGTCGTGTCTTATTCATAACGGGTCTTTCGTTTTCGCTTTTTCTTACTGGCTGCCAGGTAGTCAATACAACCAGTGGCGGAGCAGTAGGGGTCGAGCGTAAGCAATACATGTTCAGCATGCTGTCTGCCCAGCAGGTTGATCAGATGTACGCAGAGTCGTATTCCAGTTCAGTCAACAAGGCCAAATCATCCGGTGCGCTCGCCAACGAGACAGCAGAGGGCAAGCGTGTCCGTACGATTGCCAAGCGGCTGATCGATAGGGTTAGCTACTTCCGTCCCGATGCTGCTGCCTGGGATTGGCAGGTCAACCTTGTCAAAAATGATGAACTCAATGCCAACTGCGGTCCGGGCGGCAAGATCTTTGTTTATACCGGTCTGATCCAACAGCTAAAACTTACCGATGATGAGCTTGCAGCGGTAATGGGGCATGAAATTGCCCATGCGCTCCGTGAGCACAGCAGGGAAAAAATGTCTCGGGCGTATGCATTGCAACTAGGCCAAAGCCTTGGTGGCGCCTTGCTAGGCCTTAACCAATCGTCAATGCAAATTGCGAATAAGGTAACGGAAGTTGGTTTATCTCTCCCGTTCAGTCGATCAAATGAAAACGAAGCAGATCTGATTGGCCTGGAGTTGGCTGCCCGGGCGGGCTATAACCCCAATGCGGCGTTGAGCCTCTGGCAGAAATTTGCACAAGCCTCAGCCAGGATGGGCAATAAGACACCTGAGCTTCTGAGCACGCATCCCTCTGATGAGAGCCGCATGGCCTCGATTCAAGCAGCCGTCCCCAAGGTGATGCCCTTGTACCAAGCCAGCCGCAAGTCTTGAGTTCGATCTTTATCCATGGCTTATATGGATAAGGATATGCACTGCGATATCCTTATCCAGGCGATTTTAAGACATTAATTAAGATCCGCCCGGGTATCTTAACGAGCAGCAATACCCTTCTTCTGCTTTCGAGTTAACATCAGTGTTAACACCTGTCTACGTGAAAAAAGCCTCGGACGGGTACTTTTGAAACCCTTTGGCTGTTCCCCAAACGCTATGAATTCCTTTGTTTCCCTGCTCAATATTCTTGTCGTTGAAGACGATCCGGTGTTGGGTATGCACCTGCAGGCTCAGCTATCGGCGAGGGGACATGCGGTAGTGCTATGCAGTGATGCCTGTCGAGTCGCCGCACTGTTGAAAGAGCAGGTGTTCGATCTGGTAGTACTGGATATTCTGTTACCCAATGGCAATGGGCTTCACCTACTGGAGCAGATTCGTTCCTATAGTGCCGTGCCGGTTATCCTGGTCTCGGCGCTGGGTAGCGAGTCTGATCGTATCGTCGGCTTTCAAAAGGGAGCAGATGATTATCTACCCAAGCCCTTTAGCATGGCGGAGCTGGATGTGCGAATCGGAGCGCTGCTCCGGCGCATTGCGTTTGAGCGCTCGGCCATGGAGACAGCGCCAACCGTGCAGGGAGAGCTGTACTTCGATCTTATCCGGACCGATGTGGTTTATAAGGGGCAATGGGCGGAACTGACCACAACGGAATTTCGTATTCTCGAGCTATTGAACCGGCACGCTGGAGAGGTACTCAGCAAACCAGTGTTGTATCAGGAAGCCCTGCAACGTGCCTACTCACGCTACGATCGTAGTCTTGACATGCATGTCAGCCATATTCGCCGCAAGCTCCAGAGCATTGATTACTCGGCTTGCGAAGTTCGTACAGCCTGGGGGAAAGGCTACGTGCTGGTGTGTTCGTCTTCATGATACGACTCCCGTATCGGCATTCCCTGTTCTGGAAGCTGTCTGGTCTTACCATCGCCGCCTGTCTGGTCATCGTCTGGCTGAGCTTAAGCTGGGGACGCAGCATGGAGCACAGTCATTACGAACTGGCACAAGCCGATAAAGAGGAACTGCTGAATTATGCTGCTTCCGTTGAACAGGCATGGAGGACACAAGGCAAGGAGGGCGTTGAAACTGCATTACGACGTATCCGAGAGGGAGAACAGGTTTGGGCTGTAGCAGTTGATCGTCTTTATCAGCCGTTAGGTCAGCGCGCTCTGACGCCTAGTGATGCCGATCGGTTCAGCTTTATGCGCCGTCTGGATTGGCCGTTGAGTGGCCGTGCTACCGAATTGCCTGTAATGGATATTCCATTTCCTCAACACCCTGAAGCGGGCCGTTTGGCAATGGAATTGCCCGAGCGCATGTGGTCCGGCAAGCCTTCCGTTCTGGGCCGTCTGGTGATCCATGGGCTGTTTCCCATGGCTACCATGTTTCTGTTATGTATTCTGCTCTATCGTCAGCTCATGGTGCCTTTGAGATGGCTCCAAGAGCAGGCATCCTCTGCTTGTCGCTCAGGCAGAAAGCCTACAATCGGCGTAAGCGCTCGCAGCGATGAGCTGGGTGAGCTGGGACGCGCCTTTGATCACATGGCGGAGCGGCTGGAAGGTCATGTCGACTACCAGCAACGACTTCTGCGAGATATGTCCCATGAGCTGCGCACACCGCTGTCACGGCTGCGTGTGCTGTGCGAGTCCTCCGAGGATGCGAATACGTTGCGTGCCCGCCTTGAGCGTGAGTTAGCCGGTATGCAGGAGCTGGTCGAGACCACACTAGAGCTGGCCTGGCTGGATACGGATAGGCCCTCGCTGCTATGCGAGCCGATCAGCATGCAGTCGCTCTGGAATATCCTCATTGAGGATGCCTGTTTCGAGACTGGTTGGTCACGAGACGCTTTTGTATATCGCTTACCAGACAATTGCTGTGTACAAGCTCATTTGAATAGTCTGGCCCGTGCCCTGGAAAACCTCTTGCGCAACGCGATTCGTTACTCACCGGAAGGAGGATATGTGATTCTGGGGGGGCATTGTGAGGGCAGCGAGTGGTTGCTGTGGATACAAGACCAAGGTCCGGGGGTTGCAGAAGGTGCGCTCGACTACATCTTCGAGCCGTTTACCCGGCTCAATGGTGCCCGGCCTGGCGGTGACGGATTCGGCCTGGGTCTTTCCATCGCCCGATCGGCACTGATGATCCAGGGCGGCGCTATCTGGGCTGAAAACTGCAATCCAGGGCTTCGTGTAACCGTGCGCTTGCCTGCTGCTGAAATTGTATAGATTGTAAAAAAGCTTTCTTCTCAAATGGGAATGAATAGCATTTGCGCCAACTTTGGAGCGGTCTCGTTTCGAGATTTGTAGAACAGGAGTTGGTCATGCTGCGTATTCCTCATTCATCCACGCGACTGAGCATCGTACTGTGTGGGGCTCTTGCCAGTCATTCCGGCCTTGCGCTTGCCCAGTATGGCTCCAGCGAGCCGGTTGAGATGGAAGCTACCACGGTTATGGGTACCGCCGAGGAAGAGGCCAGGCAGGCCTTGGGTTCCTCAGTGATTACTGCAGAGGATATTGCCAGGCAACCACCGGCCAATGATCTGTCGGAGATTATTCGGCGCCAGCCCGGTGTCAATCTCACAGGCAACAGTGCCAGTGGCGCGCGCGGTAACAATCGGCAAATCGACTTGCGAGGTATGGGGCCTGAGAACACGCTGATTCTGATCGATGGCCTGCCCAGTACCTCCCGAAATGCCGTCCGCTATGGTTGGGACGGTGACCGTGATACGCGGGGTGAGACGAACTGGGTTCCAGCTGAAGAAGTCGAGCGTATCGAAATCCTGCGTGGCCCGGCGGCGGCCCGTTATGGCTCCGGTGCCATGGGTGGGGTCATCAACATCATTACCAAGCGTCCTACGGAGCAATGGCATGGCTCGATGACGTTTTATGCCCTGGAACCCGAAAGCGGCTACGAAGGCAACGGACGCCGTGCCAATTTCAACCTGAGCGGTCCGTTGACGGAAGCTCTGGCATTTCGAGTCTATGGCAATATCGCCAGGACTGATGCAGATGCTTTGAGCATCAATGAAGGACATCAGGCCTCGGAAGGTAGTGTCACGGCGGGTCGGGAAGGCGTACGCAACAAGGACATCAATGCGCTACTCAGCTGGCAACTTGATCCGCAGCAAGTCCTCGATTTTGAAACTTCCTACAGCCGCCAGGGCAACATTTATGCCGGCGACACGATGCTCAATAACTCTGGCGGCAACGATGCCTTTGTTCGAAGTCTGTATGGCCATGAAACCAATGTACTGCAGCGCTCCAGCTTTACGTTGAAGCATAAGGGAACGTGGGACTGGGGTAATTCCACTCTGGGCCTTTCCTATGATTACACCCGCAACTGGCGTCTGAACGAGGGACTTTCAGGCCGTACAGAGGGTGGGCCAAGTGAAGGGGATGGCGCGTTTATGTCGCGCCTGCGCAATACCCGCGCCTTTGGCAATCTTGATCTGCCTATCGACAGCGCAATGCCTCAGGTCTTAACCATTGGCGCCGAGTATTTACACGAGTCGCTAAGTGACCCTGGTTCTCTGCGTGCTCAGTCTTCTGATCCTGAGCCTGGCCAGATAGCAGGTTTTGATCGCACCCAGACCAAGACGACAGCCAACAGCTACGCCTTTTATGTTGAAGATAATGTGCAGGTTACAGACCGGACGGTGCTGACCCCTGGACTACGCTTCGATGACCATCAGACCTATGGTGATAATTGGAGCCCAAGTCTTAACTTGTCCCATGAGATCACGGACCGACTGACGTTCAAGGGTGGGATTGCGCGTGCTTACAAAACACCGAATCTGTATCAGAGCAATCCAAACTATCTTCTGTACAGCCGTGGTAACGGCTGTACAGCGATTACGTCTGGAAACGGAGGCTGCTATCTGGTCGGTAACGAAAACTTAAAGCCTGAAATCAGCATCAATAAGGAGCTGGGTCTGGCTTATGATGTCGGAACATGGAGAGCCAGTGCGACCTATTTCCGTAACGATTACAAAAACAAAATCGTGGGCGGAAACGAATTTATCTATCGATTGGGCGACACCGGGCCTCGTGTACTGGAGTGGGAGAACACCGGTAAGGCGGTTGTCCAAGGGGTTGAAGGCAACCTGTTCATTCCGCTGACTGATACCGTGGATTGGAACACCAACTTTACCTATATGATCGAATCCAAGGACAAGCAGACAGGCGATCCTTTAAGCATTATTCCCAAATACACCATCAACAGTACGCTGGACTGGTACGTCACTGAAAAACTCTCTGCACAGCTTAATGTTACCCATTATGGAAAGCAGGAGGCTCCTTCATACTCTCGGCGTACCAATACGGATTATGAGGCTGCTGCCCAGAAGGACATTGATCCGTATACGTTGGTAGGCGTCAGCAGTGGTTATGAGTTTAACGAGCATTACAAAGTGCGTTTTGGTGTGAATAATCTGTTCGACAAGCGCATCTATCGAGAGGGCAACGCTTCGAGCGCCGGTGCGGTTACATACAACGAGCCGGGTCGTGCGTATTTTGCTTCCTTTACCGCCTCGTTTTAATGTTATTAAATCGGGCCGCCTGGCTAACCCGCTGCCCGTGCCGTATTTCTATTGTGGAGTTGTGTCATGAAGCGTGTTGATTCCAGTATTTTCCGTCTTAGTGTTCTTTTGTGCAGTCTCGTGCTAACTACCACAGCAGGTTCGGCTTTGGCGGCTACTGTTTCCACTGCCCACGGCGAGCTGAAAACCCCGGATACACCTAAGCGGGTCGTGGTGCTGGATGAGGCGGCTATGGATACCGCGCTGGCAGTAGGTATTAAACCAGTCGCTACGCTGGCGAGTCGTGGTGGCACCAGCGTATCAAACTATCTGCAGGATCAGGCGGGGCAGCCCGCTATCGTGGGTACGGCTCGTGAAATTAATCTGGAGGCAGTTTTCAACCAGAAGCCGGACCTTATCCTGGCGCGACAGGATTTACCGCAAGAACAATATGCCAAACTTAGCCTGATTGCTCCGACGGTAGTACCAAAAGGAGGGGAGTCGTTAGCTGACTGGCGAGCCAACGCAGAGCTTTATGCCCAGGCGCTCAACCGTAGTGATGAATTGAAAAAGCAGTTCGATCAGATAGACCAGCGTGTTGCCAAATTGAAGACGCAAGTCAAACCAGGGCAAGTGTTGTCGGTTGTTCGTTGGAATCCTCAGGGACCGATGGTCATGTCGAGCCATCTCTTTGCAGGCCAGTTACTGGAGCAACTAGGCTTTGCCAGTACGCAACTGGCCTCAGAGCTCAAAGATCGTCCTCATAGCGATATCTTGAGCCTTGAGAACCTGTCAAGCGCTGATGGAGACTGGATTTTCCTGGCTACCTTGAATGAGAAGGGTGACGAGGCCTTGGAGGCTGCTCGCAAGCAGCCTGCCTTTACTCGCTTGAAGGCCGTTCAGGCGAAGCAGGTGGCCACGGTTGATGGGCAGGTGTGGAGCAGCGGGTCAGGTCCGCTGGCTGCTGAGCGTGTACTGGATGACGTGGAGCGTATCGTTCTCAAATGAAGGTGTCCGCTTCGCCTCGTTTGGGTGTTCCGTTCATTGCCTGTTGTCTAACGCTGCTGGTGATTCTGCTCACCAGCTTGCTGCTTGGTGCTGGGGAAGTTTCCGTGCTCCGTAGCATCAATGTCTTGCTTGGGGGTGGGGACGATGAAGCTCGCTTTGTTGTCCTCGAGCTGCGTGGGGCGCGCACGTTACTGGGACTTCTGGTGGGTATGGCCCTTGGCGTTGGTGGAGCCGTTTTGCAAACGGCAACCCGCAATCCGCTTGCGGAGCCCGGACTCCTGGGTGTTAGCGCTGGTGCATCCTTTGCCATGGTGGTTGCCATTGCGCTCGGCGCCAGCGCAGCTACTGTCAATCTTGGCATGGCCATTACTGGAGCCATGCTTGGATGCCTGCTCGTTGTGGCGGTGACTCAAGTGCGCGGATTTGACGCCGACCCTGTTCGCTTGATCCTGGCGGGAATGGCGCTCACAGGAATTCTGGGCGCCGCCAGTACCTTACTGCTCCTGTATGACCAGCGTACTGCCGATGAAATTCGGTTTTGGGTCATTGGCGCCTTGGCAGGCAGGCCCGCAGATACCCTGTCCTGGGCGCTGCCGGGCACACTGGCAGGCCTGTTGGTCGTGGCCCCTTTGGTCAGACCCCTGGCCGCCTTGAGCTTGGGAGAGCGTATGGCCATTGGATTAGGGCATCACCCTCAATTGACCCGATTGATCGCACTACTAGGCGTTGCCATTTTAGTAGGGACTGCCACTGCAGTAGCTGGGCCTATTGGCTTTGTCGGATTGGTTGTGCCGTTCCTGGCGCGGAGAATGGTCGGGCCTGATGTCCGCCGTGTCCTTCCATTATCACTTGTCCTGGGGCCCGCGGTGCTGCTATTGGCTGATATCTTGTCGCGCCTTTTGGTCAAACCTTACGAGCTTCCCATTGGTGTTGTGACTGCCTTCATCGGTGCGCCAATCCTGATGATAGTCGTCCGTCAACATCGCCTGCCTTCCCTATGACCAAACCTTTTTCATCTCCAGTTACAGCTCGGTTTTGGTGGCTACAGGCAGGCCGTCAGGTGAGTGTACTCGTCTCGCGGAGAGGCAGTGTCGTTGCGCTGTGCCTGACGGTGCTGTTGATCCTCATGAGCGGTATCAGCCTGGCGTATGGCGTAACCGGGCTTAATCCCTGGCTGGCGCTGAAGGCTGTCATCGGGCACGGCGATCCCATGCATTTATTTTTGATTCAAGAGCTTCGCTTTCCCCGGCTCCTGGCTGGACTTTTGACAGGGGCCGCATTCGGGTTGGGAGGGTGCATGTTACAAACCCTGGCACGTAATCGGCTTGCAACGCCCGGGGTTATTGGTATCGACAATGGTGCAACGGCCTTTGCTGTCGCTTCCATCGTTGCTGTCTCGACAAGCCTCGCGCCATCAGCCCTTGCCTTGAGTGGTGCGGCAACCGCAGCGGCCATGGCGTTTGCCTTGGGCGGTGGTGCAGGCGCACGTGGGTATCGCTTCATTGTTGTTGGAATCGGAGTTGGTGCATTGTTTGGCGCCTTGACTAATCTGATGCTGGCACGTTCGTCCATCGATGCGGCCAACCAGGCCTATCCCTGGACGGTTGGCAGTCTTAACGCGCGCTCTCCAGCCTCGATTCAATTGTTGGCTATTGGTTTGCTGATAGGTTTACCGCTAGCCAAGATCTTGGGACGCACCCTAGAGGTTCTCAGGTTTTCCGATTCGGTCGCCATCGGGCTGGGCGTGCGTATACGCCTGGCCCGGGTACAGATTCTTATGCTAACTGTTCTGCTCACGGCGTTAGCGGTCGCGGTTGCCGGTCCTGTTGGGCTTATCGCCTTGCTGGCACCCGAAGCGGCCCGCTATCTGGTCGGACAACGCGGTGTCCCTATCGTGACCTCTGCATTAGCAGGAGCCCTTCTGATGATCCTGGCAGACTGGGTGGGAAGAACCTGGTTTGCTCCTATCGAAATTCCAGTAGGTGTAGTGACTGCTGTCATCGGCGGACCTTACCTGCTCTGGATTTTACTGCGTCAACCTGTCCGGAAGTCGTTATGAGTAGTACTGTTTCACCGTTGCTGATGGCGACTAACGAGCATTCGGTTATTTTGGAGACCCGTCTTCTCGAGCTTGCTCATGGTCAGACGACCATTATCAATGGGCTTAATCTTAAAATCCAGCCGGGGCGGGTCACCGCTATTGTAGGGCCCAATGGGTGCGGGAAGTCTACGCTTCTGGCGGGTCTTGCTCGACTGCTCAAGCCGCGTGCGGGTGCGGTTCTACTCGATGGGAAGGTCATTGGTGAGCTGCCTTCCCGGCAGGTTGCCCGACAGCTTGCACTGCTGCCCCAGGATGCCAGCGCACCGGATGGATTGACCGTATCTGACCTAATCCGCTTTGGCCGGCAGCCTCATCAGGGCTTGCTAAGGCAATGGTCTACAGATGACGAAGCTGTTGTTGATGCGGCATTAAAAGCAGCGGATCTGATTGAACTGGCCGAGCGGCCGCTTGACTCGATGTCGGGTGGGCAGCGCCAGCGTGCCTGGATTGCCATGGCCATTGCTCAGCAGACGCCGCTACTCCTGCTTGATGAGCCAACCTCTGCATTGGACCTTGGGCATCAACTGGAGGTATTTGAGCTGATTCGCATGCTGGCCAATGCGGGCAAGACGGTGGTCATGGTGGTACATGACCTCTCTCAGGCCTGCCGCTACGCCGATCATCTGGTCGCCATGCAGTCTGGTCGTATTATTGCTGAAGGTGTCCCGGCCGACATTGTCACCCCTGAGCTTGTTGAGACCTTATATGGCGTCCGCTGTGTTCTATTGAAGGATCCGGTTAGCGGAACACCTTTGATCGCCGGGGTCAGCCCGCGCTAATAAGACGCTCAATAGTCGTTTCTTTTCCTGAAGGCCCAGCGTCCTGCCAATAAGGTAAAGCTGGCAACCAGGATGACCAATATCCAGAAGCCGTGAGGCGCATCGGCGAGGGGGATGCCGCCCACGTTCATTCCAAAGAAACCTGCCACGATATTGATCGGCAAGGCCAGCACCGTGACCAGTGTCAGGGTGAAAAGGGTGCGGCTGGTTTGTTCGTTGATCTGTGCGGCGATTTCTTCCTGAATGAGTTTGATCCGCTCAATCAGCACGGCCAAGTCGCTGATAACCAGTGAAAACTCGTCGGTCGCTGCCCGTAGCTCCCTTACATCCTCCTCCATGAGAAAGCGCGGCGGGCGATTGAGCAGCCGCATCAGGGAGTTGGGTTCTAGGGCCAGCAGGCGTTGGATTCGCACCAGGGTACGACGCATGTTGCCAAGCTCGGCGCGGTTGTCGGCAAGTCGGGTAGAAAGTAGGCGGTCTTCGATACGATCAACACTCAGGTTGGTTTCTCGAACGATCTGGGTAAGTACCTCTTCTTGGTCACGCAGCAGGTGGATCAGGAGTTCCAGCGGGGAGCGAAAACCCTCGCCCTTCTTGACCGCCGCGCGCAGGCGGTCCACCGACCGAAGCGGTTGATGCCGTACACTGATCAGCATGCGCCGGTTGGCACAGACATACAGCGTGGCTACATCATAGGAAGCCTGTCCGAAGTTCAGGACGACATCGTTGACAACCGCGAGCAGGGTTGCATCGACATGTTCAAGACGAGTAGAGCGTGACCCTTCACTCAGGATTTCAAAAAAGTAGTCGGGCAGATCCAGGTGGGTCATCATCCAGCGTTTGCAAGCGGCATGGGCCAGGTTCAGATGCAACCAGACAAACTCGTCTCGCTCCTCTAGTCGCTCAAGTGCCTCCGTTACTCGAAGTGTGTCGATCTGTTCGCCAGGCTCGCCGGGGCGGAATATGAATCCATACAGGATTCCGGAAAGGTCAGAGTATTGCACGCCTGAAAGCAGCGATTGATCCATGCCAGCCCAAAACGGAGGAGTAATAAATCGCTGAGTAAAGCCAAAGAATATGACAAAAGGATGACGGGTGAGCGGACGTGGAACATCCTGTTGTTCGAGGGCTGGGAGAGCATGGGCTGCTCTCCCAGATCTGGCTCAGGTGACGACACGGTAGCAGGGTACATAGGGCGCGCCACCGGGCAGCTTCATCCGATGCTGGTCCACAAAGGCCTGCAACAGATGATCCAGCGGTTTCATGATGGCCGGGTCACCATGAATTGTGTAGGGACCGTATTGCTCGATCAACCGGATACCCTTGTCCTTGACGTTACCTGCCACAATGCCTGAGAACGCCCGACGCAGATTGGCGGCCAGCTCATGGGGCGGTATCTCGCGGCTCAAGGTGAGGCTCGCCATATTTTCATGGGTTGGATCGAAGGGGCGCTGGAAGCCCTCTTCAATCTTGAGCATCCAGTTGAAGTGAAAGGCATCGTTACGCTCGCGACGGAACTGTTTGACGGCTTTGAGACCTTTGGCCATTTCACGCGCCACTTCAGAGGGATCATCAATGATGATCTTGTAATGCTTTTGCGCCGCTTCGCCCAATGTGGCGCCAATGAAGGCATGTAGCTGTTCCAGGTACGGTGCAGCGCTGCTTGGGCCGGTCAGGATCACCGGAAATGGTAGGCCGGCATTTTCGGGATGCATGAGAATACCGAGCAGGTAGAGAAACTCTTCCGCCGTGCCTGCTCCACCTGGAAAGATGATGATGCCGTGGCCAACCCGTACGAAAGCCTCCAGACGCTTTTCAATGTCCGGCAGGATCACCAGCTCGTTAACGATCGGGTTGGGGGCTTCGGCGGCAATGATGCCTGGCTCGGTCAGACCCAGATAGCGACCGCCCGAGATCCGCTGCTTGGCATGGGCAATCGTGGCGCCTTTCATTGGGCCTTTCATCACGCCCGGGCCGCAACCGGTACAGATATCGAGGCTGCGTAGGCCCAATTCATGACCGACCCGCTTGGTGTACTTATATTCCTCGGTGCTGATTGAATGGCCGCCCCAACAGACAACCATCTTAGGCTCTACACCGGGTCGCAGGGTGCGGGCATTACGTAGCAGGTGGAATACGTAATCGGTAATGCCTTGCGAGGTATTCAGGTCGATCCGAACGCTTTCCAGCTCGCTTTCGGTGTAGACGATATCCCGTAGTGCACTGAACAGCATCTCACGAGTGCTGGCAATCATTTCGCCGTCGACGAAGGCATCTGCCGGTGCGTTGATCAGCTCCAGCCGTACGCCTCGATCCTGCTGATGGATGCGAACCTCAAAATCCTGATAAGCCTCAAGAATGGTCTTGGCATTATCGCTATGGGCGCCTGTGTTGAGGATCGCCAAGGCGCATTGGCGGAACAGGGTGTAGACGCTTCCTGAACCGGCAGCACTCAGTTGTTGTACTTCGCGTTGCGAAAGTGTTTCCAGGCTCCCCTTGGGGCTGACGGAGGCATTGATAACGTGTCTTGGAGCCATGCTTGATTCCTTATGACGAATACCACCACGCTAACGCGTGTAACATCAGGATGATGATCGCCGAGGCGATCGTGTAGTGCAGGGTGTTCTCTTCGGTACTGACCACCGGCGAGCTATGAAATCACAGCAATTTGTATCATTGGCTTCTCCCTGACGCGAAAAGATTCCCAACGCACGTGGCGCATGTATCCAACTCTATCCCTTGTTCACGTGAGTTACCAATACAGGCATGACGCGGCAGCTGGGTAGAATGCGGCGGTTAGTACTGAGGAAGTAGCGGTGGATCTACAACAGGGTTTCGTTCTGACCCGCCACTGGCGTGATACAGCGGCCGGTACGGAAGTAGAGTTCTGGTTGGCGACCGATCAGGGACCACGGCGGGTACGCCTGGCCATGCAGCGTTCCGTTGCATTTGTGCCGCTGGAACAGGTTGAGCCGATTCGTCGACTGATTGAGCACGAGCGGGAGGTGGAACTACGCCCGCTGGCGCTGTCCGATTTTCGTCATCGGCCAGTCCTGGGGCTTTATTGCCACCAGCATCGACAGCTGATCCAGCTTGCCAGACAGATCAAGGACGCCGGGCTGGATATCTACGAAGCGGACATCCGGCCACCCGAGCGATATCTGATGGAGCGCTTCATTACAGCTCCTGTCTGGTTCTCCGGTACTCCTGATGCGCACGGCGTAGTCCTGCGGGCCCAGCTCAAGCCCGCCCCTGACTACCGACCGCATTTAAAATTGGTCTCCCTGGATATCGAAACTAATGAACGAGGCGATCTGTATTGCATAGGTCTGCACGGGTGTGGCCAGCGGCAGGTCTATATGCTCGGACCCGCTAACGGTGACGCCGAGGCAGTCGATTTCTGCCTGGAATACTGCCAGACACGTGCCGAGCTGATTGAGCGGCTCAATGGTTGGCTCACCTTGCATGATCCCGACGCCATTATTGGGTGGAACCTCGTACAGTTCGACCTACGCATCCTGCGGGAGCATGCGCAACGCTTCGGAATGCCGCTCATGCTGGGGCGTGGTGACGAGGCCGTCGAATGGAGGGAGCAGGGGAGCGAACATAGGCACTATTTCGTATCAGCACCGGGACGGTTGATACTCGATGGAATTGAAGCGTTGCGTTCAGCTACGTGGTCCTTTTCCTCATACAGCCTGGAGAATGTTGCCCAGAGCCTCTTGGGCGAAGGCAAAGCCATCGATAATCCCTATCAACGGATGGCATCGATCAATCGCATGTTCGCGCAGGATAAACCTTCGCTTGCACGCTACAACCTCAAGGACTGCGAGCTGGTTACCCGCATCTTTGAAAAGACGGAGCTTCTGCCTTTCCTGTTGGAGCGAGCCAGCGTAACGGGCCTGCCGGTAGACCGTAGCGGTGGTTCGGTGGCAGCCTTTACGCACCTTTACCTGCCACTCATGCACCGGCAGGGTTTCGTTGCGCCCAATCTGGGCGAAAAGGTGCCGGAGGCGAGCCCGGGAGGGTTCGTCATGAACTCGCGGCCCGGGCTGTATGATTCTGTGCTCGTACTGGATTATAAAAGCCTGTATCCGTCGATTATTCGGACCTTTCTGATTGACCCGGTGGGGCTGATCGAGGGGCTGCGCCAACCCGGCGATGACTACGCTGTTCCTGGTTTCAAGGGTGCGCACTTTTCCCGCACCCGGCATTGTCTGCCCGCGATGGTGGAGCGTGTGTGGGAAGGGCGTGAGGCGGCCAAGCGGGAACAGAACAAGGCGCTTTCCCAAGCTCTGAAGATCATCATGAATGCGTTTTACGGTGTATTGGGATCAAGCGGCTGTCGATTTTTCGATACCCGTCTTGCGTCATCAATCACGATGCGCGGACATGAAATCATGCACCAGACGCGCGAGTTGATCGAGGCCCAGGGGTATACCGTCATCTACGGCGATACCGATTCGACCTTTGTCTGGCTCGGTCGGCCCCATGCCGAGGCCGAGGCTCAGCAAATAGGTCGGTCTCTTGTCCAACTCATCAATCGTTGGTGGCGCGAGCATCTACAGGAGACCTACGGCCTTGCCAGTGCCCTTGAGTTGCAGTTCGAGTCGCACTTCCATCGGTTTCTCATGCCCACCATTCGCGGTGCTGAAGAGGGTAGTAAAAAACGTTATGCGGGGTTGATAAAAGGCGCTGACGGCACGGACGAGATGGTCTTTAAAGGGCTCGAAACGGTACGCACCGACTGGTCGCCATTGGCCCAGCGCTTTCAGCGGGAGCTTTATCTACGCATCTTCAATGCCGAGCCCTACCAGGATTACGTCCAGCGCTATGTCAGCCAGACCCTCTCAGGCGAACTGGACGAGCTGCTGGTCTATCGTAAGCGCCTGCGCCGTCGCCTGGATGACTACCAGCGCAATGTGCCACCGCATGTACGAGCGGCCCGCATGGCAGATGCTTACAACGACGAAAAAGGTCGACCGAGGCAGTACCAGAACGGCGGATGGATCAGTTACCTGATGACGAAAGCCGGCCCGGAACCGCTCGAAGCGCGTCGATCGCCGGTGGATTATGACCATTACATCGAGCGCCAGCTCAAGCCCATCGCTGACGCTATCCTGCCTTTCGTGAATGACCGGTTCGCCAGGTTGATCGATGTTCAGCTGGATCTCTTTTGATAGTAGACGCATCCATCAAGCGCTCTTTCAGGCTACCGATACGGCAAGAGGCCATAAGGTGTTTATATGAAGAGGTGAAGTGATAGGCTTGTGGTCCCGCCGCTTAACTGATCCGATAAGGAAGCATGTGATGACTGCTCAGGCACCAACGCTCTATGTGATCCGGCATGGAGAGACCGACTGGAACGTTGAGAGTCGCATGCAGGGCCGCCGAGACATACCGCTCAACGCCAAGGGTCGAGAGCAGGCACAGGCGGTGGGGGTTCTGCTCGATTGGCTGTTACCCAGTCCTGGTGCGCTGGACTTCGCTTCAAGTCCTCTGATTCGCGCCCGTGAAACAATGGAGATCGTTCGGGCCCAGCTCACGTTGCCACCCGAGCAGTATCGTGCCGACGAACGCCTTGCTGAGATTTCGTTTGGTACATGGGAGGGGCTTCGTTGGGATGAGATTGAGGGCCGCTATCCTGAGGCCTTTACCCACTGGAGAAAGGACGCCTTTAACTTCCAGTTCGAAGAGGGCGAAAGTTATGCCCAGGCCCTGCTTCGGCTGGCTTATTTTCGAGAAGATCTGAAGCAAGACACCGTGCTGGTTGCCCATGCGGGCATTATCCGAACGCTGATGGCACTATATGGATGTATTCCATACGAACAGGCGCCACATCTGCTGATTCCCCAAGGGCAGGTACTTATGCTTCGTCCTGAGTCCTTCTGCTGGCTAAAGGGAAGTCAGGCTCCCAGCGGCAACTGAGCTCTGCCATCTGCCAATGCTGGGAGCGGGGGGATCGCGTCAGCCTATTTCCCGCTCGGTATAGCAAAAGGCTTACACGCTGTGTCCAGGGTTGGCGCTATGGCGTTCCTGTATTGCTCTGTATTCTATGCGCATCACTTGAGCACAGGATGTGCTGCATCAGATCACGGATGATTGATTAGCCAGGATGGCTGCTCTGCAGGATGCAGAGAGAGTGAGTAAAAAACCCCGCTTCGGCGGGTTTTTGTTTTTGCGATGAAAACATCTAGTTTTCACCAGGGCAGCCCGTCTGTAGCAGACCGCCCTGTGTGAGTGATTTAGATGAACAAGGCGAACAGCACTGCGCCAAGCGCGAGGCGATAGATCACAAATGGCAGCATGCCGATTTTGTCGAGGGCCTTCAGGAACAGCTTGATGCACAGCAATGCTGAGATGAACGACAGCCCGACACCCCAGGCAATATCGACCCATTGTGCATCGGTGCCCGTCTGGATCAGTTCAACGGTCTTGAGTCCGCCAGCAGCCAGGATGAGCGGAATCGACAGCAGGAAGGAGAAACGGGCTGCTGCCTGACGCGTAAAACCAAGCAGTAGCGCTGCGGTCATGGTGATACCGGAGCGTGATGTGCCGGGAATCAGCGCTAGTGCTTGCGCCAGACCAATCACCAGGGCTGATTGCCAACTCAGGCTATCCATGTCCCGGGTACGGCTGCCTTTGGCGTCCGCCCACCACAGGATCAAGCCGAAAACGATGGTGGAGGTCGCGATTACCAAGGCTGCACGGGCATAGCTTTCGATGTAATGCTCCAGCATGAGGCCTGCCAGTGCCGCTGGAATAGTACCGATAATGATCGCCCAGCCAAGCCGGCTTTCCGGGCTCGACTGGCGCGTTACGACTTGTCGGGTCCAGCCCATGGCTGTCGCCAGAACCTCATGACGAAAGGCCAGAACCACCGCAAGAAGGGTTCCTACATGTACGGCCACATCAAAGGCGAGCCCCTGGTCCGGCCAGCCAAAGAGCTGGGAGGGTAGAATCAGGTGTGCGGAGGAGGAGACAGGTAGAAACTCGGTAATCCCTTGAATGAGTGAAAGGATTAATACGTGGAACCATTCCATTAGGTGTCCTTACTGCATAGCGGTAACTGAGTTAAAGCTGGACACTGCTAGCCCTGCGATGCAAACACAGCAGGCAGTTGCCCAAACATGAATTGCATTGGGGGGCAAAAATGGGGTTAGTTCCTTTCAAAGCCAATATGTTTTTGAGAGTGTGATTCCTTTCACTCAAAAAGATCCCGTTTTCAGAATCGTCCACAAAGGTTAAACATTTTTTTCACGTAATTTTTACAAGCGATCTAGTAAGGCGGCATTGCCGAGTGGGTTGGCGATGGTGACGGTACTGGCTGTATCAGTCGGATAAAGAAGACATACACAGGGTGAGATGGCTGTTGAAACTGGCTATGGTTCGGGCTGACAGGCAGGCGTTATTCCGGCCCCTCGATACTTGAGACGTGGCGCGACTCATATCAGGTATTGAATATGGAGTCTTCCGTGATAGGCGGAAGGTGCTACCTCTGCTCTGACGCCATATACCGAATGGATAAGTTCTGCCGTAAGCACCTCCTGCGGCCGTCCCGAGGCAATGCAGCGGCCCTTGTGTAGAACGGCCAGCGTATCGCAAAACATAGCCGCCAGGTTCAGATCATGGATGGCCAGGACGCAGGTCAGTGGAAGGCGATGAATCAGTGAAAGCAGCTCGAGCTGATGCTGGATATCCAGATGGTTGGTCGGCTCGTCCAGCAACAGTTCGGTTGGCTCCTGGGCCAGGGCGCGAGCAATCTGTACCCGCTGGCGCTCACCACCGGAAAGCGTGTGCCAACGCTGATGCCGGCTGTTGTGCATGCCAACATGCTGTAGCGCTTGCTCCACCACTTGGTCATCCCTAGCTGTCCAGGGCGAGAGTACTGTTCGGTGAGGCGTTCTGCCCAGGCGTACCGTTTCCAGGACCGATAGGTCAGCCTCGGTCGAAGCGTGCTGCTCGACCATAGCGATTCGCCGCGCCACCGTACGGCGAGGCAGGCGGCTTACCGGGTCGTTATCCAGCGTGACACTGCCGTCCGTAGGGGTGCGCAAGCCTGCCAGCAACCGGAGCAGCGAAGATTTTCCCGACCCATTAGGGCCGATCAGACCTATGACGCCTCCCTTGGGAATTTCCAGCGTTACGCCATCCACCAGCAGGCGACGACTCACCGACCAGGAGACGCGATGTGCAGCCAGGGTCATGGTGATGTCCTCGTACGATACAGGATCAGCGCAAAGGCCGGCGCACCTACCAGCGCGGTCACGACCCCGATAGGCAGGACCTGATGGGGAACCAGTATGCGAGAGACGATATCCGCCAGCACGAGAAAATTGGCACCCAGCAAAATGGATGCGGGCAGAAGTCGAGTGTGCGACGGACCTACCAGAAAGCGTGCGGCATGGGGAATGACCAGGCCTACAAACCCTACCGCGCCTACAAGGCTGACCATCGTAGCGGTAATCAGTGCTGTCAGCGCAAAAAGAATCAGGCGCACGGCGATTACCGGAACACCCAGAGAGGCTGCGGTTTCTTCACCAAACGAGAACGCATCCAGCGTACGGGCAAAAAACAGACAGGCTACCAGGCCAATGCCGACCGCACCCACGGCTAGGGTGACGTCCGGCCAGCGGATACCGCCCAGACTCCCCAGGAGCCAGAACATCACGCTTCGAGCCTGCTCGGCGTTGGCGGACGTTGACACGATATACGCCGTCAGGGCGTTGAAAAGCTGGGAGCCTGCCACGCCTGCCAGCAAAATGCGGGTCGGTCCACTGTTGAGCTTTGCTGCCAGAAGCAGAACCAGTACGAAGGCCAGCACTGCACCTAGGAATGCACCAACTGAGAGACTTAGGGTGCCGGCACCTATGCCCAGCAACATAACGACAACCGCTCCGGTAGACGCACCCGCCGAAATGCCCAGCACGTAGGGTTCGGCCAGCGCATTGCGTAGGAGAGCTTGCAGAATCGCACCGCATAATGCCAATCCGGCACCGCAAGATGCAGCGACCAGAGCGCGGCTCAGTCGATATTCCCAGACAATGCCCTGCTGAATTGGGTTAAGTGCATAGTCTCCCCAGCCCAGCCCATTGAGGATGGCCTTCAGCGTAATATCGAAGGGAATCTGCATTTCTCCCAGCGATGCCGCCATTAATATCGAAACGCCCAGCGAAACCAGTGACAGCAACGCAAACAGCAGGCGCCAGGGCCTGCCGCGATCATTGGACAGCGGTTGTATCATTGGACTGGCCTGGAGTGAGACGTTTCCAGAGCATTGGAAATCGCCTCGATACCGTCCAGAACGCGCATCGAAGGATTAAGTGACTGCGCATCCACAACGATAATCTGATTATTCCGGACGGCCTTGAGCTGACGTGTTACGGGATCGCTGCGAAGAAAGGCAAGTTTTTTCTCCACATCGTCTGCCGGATAGAGGCGTCTCTCCATCCGCGTGATGACAAGCAGATCCGGATCCTGGGCGGCAATCTGCTCCCAGCTGACGCTGGGCCATTCATCGTTGCTCTGGATAACGTTATTCAGGCCGAGCACCTCTGAAATATACGCCGGGACACCCTGCTGACCGGCTACCCATGGATCACCTTCCAGGCGTGAGCTGGAAAACCAGTACACGACCGACTGAGGCATATGCGTGTGTTGCCCGGCTTGGGCAATAGCTTGCTTCAAGCGCTCATCCAACTGATGGGCCAGGGCATCGCCGCGCGCCTGGACATCAAAAATACGTGCAAGCTCGTGAATTTCCTGGGTTATCAGATCGAGCGTGAACGGTTTGGTGCGGCTACCGTCGGCATTGGACGTAGCCGTTACCTCTTTCCCCTCGCAATCGCTCGGCGCTATATAGGCAGGGATACCCAGTGACGCCAGCTGTTCGAACGTGGCCACTTCGCCATTCGGACCAACATGGTAGGTGTATTGCGCAGCGACGAAATCCGGCGATGTGTTGGCGACCGCTTCAAAGCTGGGTGCGTTATCAGCAAGCCGAGGAATCTTATCGTTATCGGCCTTGAGGGTGGGCTGAATCGGACCGAACCAGATGCCTGTTCCCACCATACGATCAGCCAGGCCCAGTGAGAGCAACAACTCTGTACTGGCCTGTCCCAGCGTAACGGCTCGCTTGGGCGAATCCGCAAAGGTCAGTGTATGTCCGCAATTGTTCATGGTAAGCGGATAGGTCGTATGGTTTTCAGCCAAGGCAACGCTGGTAAATGAGGTGACTGATACCAGAAGTAATCCCAGCAGTGGAATGAGTCGACGAGCAGGCATCGCCGATTTAACGCAAGCAAACCGCATGATATTCCTTGTAAGGGATGACACGTCCCATTAAACGCCCATGATAACCCTCAAGCCGCTATCCATGCTTGAGCCTGAATAACGTAAAGGGTTTAAGGCAGGTTCTACACTCAGGCACAACGGTGCGACCAAGTAATGTTCGGCATGAAAGAGCGAAGCACGCTTCTACAATCTACTGTGGTGCCGATCAGTTGGTTGCCTGATCGTCTGTCCAGTCCCCAAAAGGATCGGGCCAGGTACGCCAGACGTGCGACCCTAGTGCAAACTCCTGATTGGTTAGCAGGCAACAGTCAAGCTCATTCTTCAATAGGTTGAAGTCCACATTCTGACCGATAAACACGAGTTCCTGGCGGCAGTCGCCTACCTCCGGGTTCCAGCAAGCCATGATGCTCGCCAGGCTTTCTTCATCCTGAGGCCAGGACGTTTTAGGGACGAAGCGCCACCATTGGCCCGCCGGGCCATGGCGCATAAGCCCTCCCGCCTGAGACCAGCTACCGGCTTCTTCTGGCTTGGAGGCCAGCCAGAAGTATCCTTTGGAGCGAAGCAGTCGCCCGTTATGCCAATCCTGATTCAGAAAGTCGAAGAAACGTTGGGGATGAAAGGGGCGGCGTGCCTTATAGGACGTAGAGGCAATGCCATACTCCTGCGTTTCAGGAATATGCTCGCCACGCATTTCCTTGAGCCAGCCCGGCGCATGTGCGGCGCGTTCAAAATCGAAAAGGCCGGTGTTGAGAATCATATCCAGTGGGACGTCACCCATTACCATTGAATGAATACGGGCATGCGTATTGAGTCGCTTCAGAATCGCAACGAGTTCTTCACGTTCGGCCTGGCTGATCAGGTCTATCTTGCTGATCAGAATGACGTCTGCAAACTCTACCTGCTCAATCAGCAAGTCGGTAATGGAGCGCTCATCATCGTCACCCAACGTCTCACCGCGCGAAGCCAGGCTGTCGGCATTCTGGTAATCCTGCAGAAAGTTGACACCATCTACAACGGTGACCAATGTGTCGAGCCGTGCGAGATCGGCAAGACTGGTACCCTGTTCGTCTCGGAAGGTAAACGTCTCGGCAACCGGAAGCGGCTCGGAAATGCCAGTCGACTCGATGAGCAGGTAGTCGAAGCGGCCTTCACGTGCCAAGCGGCTGACTTCTTCAAGCAGGTCTTCACGCAGCGTGCAACAGATGCAGCCGTTGCTCATTTCGATCAGTTTTTCTTCCGCGCGATTGAGGCTGACGTCACGTTGCACTTCGCTTCCGTCGATATTGACTTCGCTCATGTCGTTAACGATGACCGCAACCCGCCGGTTTTCACGATTTTTAAGGATATGGTTCAGCAAGGTGCTCTTGCCGGCACCGAGAAAGCCGGACAGTACCGTTACAGGCAATGAAGAAAGAGAAGGGGAAGGATCAATCCTGGCGGACATGGCGTTCACGTTGTTCCTGTCGTTGCTTGGCTTCGATACAAAGGGTGGCTGTCGGGCGTAGCAGGAGCCGGCCAAGGCCTATAGGCTCACCCGTTTCCTCGCACCAGCCGTAGGTACCTTGAGCCAAGCGATCGAGAGCGGCGTCGATCTTGTCGATCAGTTTTTTCTGGCGCTCCAGTTGGCGTAGCTGCCACTGCTGCTGCTCTTCCCGGGTGGCGATGTCCGCGGCATCTGCAGAATACTCAAGCGTTCGTAGGGCCTGGAATTCAGCATCGATCTGGCGAGACAACTCTTTCCGTTCGGTCTCCAGCCGCTGTTTGAAAAAAGCCTGTTGGGCTTCACTCATATAGGCTTCTACAGGTTGTGCAATGAGCTCATGCTCGTTCATAAGAAATAACCTACAAATGTTATAACATAACAATACAGGATCGTTTAGGACGAATCAATGCTTCTCCAGCTGTGCCTTTTACAGTAGCGAGATCAGTTAGGCCGAGCTACGCAGCCAGTCTATAAGTGTAACCACGCACCTGAAGGGGATTAAAAGTCAACGTGCCCCAACCGATCCGTTGGGGCAGTGAGGGATTCAGTTGAAATGAACAGACTTTGTGTCTGCCTGAGGCTCCTCAGGCGCCCATAGTTCGTTAGCCCATTGAGCGCATATCTGACGGGTGAATGGCTGAGGGTGGGAGACGGCATAACCCTGTACATAATCCACCCCGAGCACTTTCAAGGCCTCGATAATGGCAGAAGTCTCTGCAAATTCGGCAATGGTGCGTTTGCCGGTGAGATGACCCAAACGATTGATCACATCAACAGTGGCTCGGTCGACCGGATCTTCCAGCAGGTTTTTCACAAAGCTGCCATCGATCTTGAGATAGTCCACCGGCAAATGTTTGAGGTATGTGAACGAAGACATCCCTGCGCCAAAATCATCCAGAGAGAAGCGAAAACCCAACTCTCTTAGGGTCTCGATAAACGTACGTGCGGCATTGAGGTTGGCTATGGCGTGGGTTTCGGTAATTTCAAAGCAGATCCGGTTGGGCGTAACTGCGTGAAGGGCCAAACGATCCTGAATGTAATCGATCAGGGACATATCGCCCAATGACGAGCCTGACAGGTTAATGGCGCATACGCTTAACAGCTTCGGCGGCAAGGTGGCGCAGATAGCAAAGGCCTCGTTGATGACCCAACGATCCAATAACCCCATGAGGCCGTAGCGTTCGGCAGCAGGAATGAACGCGAACGGGCCTATCAGCGTGCCTTGTTCGTCGTGAAGCCGGAGCAGGACCTCGACATGGCGATCATGTGCAGTCTGTGGGCCAACTCCATAGATAGGCTGGGCGTACAGACAGAAGCGATCCTCGTCCAGCGCCTTGTGAATTCGCTGCACCCAGGTCATTTCGCCCTGACGCTGGGTCATTTCCTTATCATCATAGGTGTAGACCTGGATCCGGTTGCGGCCTTTGTCCTTGGCGGCATAGCAGGCAAGATCCGCCATGCGTAGGGCATCTTCACTACTGAGTTCCCGGCCACCCAGATGGACGATACCGATGCTCAGGCCCACCTTGAAGGATTGGCCTGCTGCCTGGAAGTCCTGACTGCGGGCCAGCAGCCGCAAGCGCTCGGCAAGGGACTCGGCAGCCTCAGGGGTGCAGTTTTCCAGCAATACACCAAACTCATCACCTCCCAGTCTTGCCAACGTGTCGTTGGCATCCAAGAGGCTTTGAAGAGAGGTGCAGAGCTGCAGCAGCAGGCGGTCGCCCTGAAAGTGGCCGGTGGTGTCATTGACGATCTTGAACTGGTCTACATCGAAAAAAAGCAGAGACGCGTGCTTGTCCTGTGTGTTTTCCAGCAGCAGTGTTAGTCGCCGCTCGAACTCGCGTCGGTTAAGCAACCCTGTCAAAGGATCGTGAGCGGCCTGCCATGCCAGCTGATCAAGGTATTCCCGTTCGCGAGTCCGGTCATGCAACACCAGGACAGCGCCCGCCTGTCCATTCACCTGTCCCAATGGAGCGCTGGCAAGGGCAACGGGAAGTGACTTGCCGTTACTGCTGCGCAAGGTGTAGTGCGTGGTTACGTCGCTGGATTGCCATTCGCCTGCAAATAGCCGAGTGCTGACAGGCACTGGGGTCGAGGTGCCACTGTCTTCAGTCTGGATATCCAGTAGCGCATCGACAGGCTTTCCTACAGCCGCTTCCGCTGTATGACCAATCAGGCGCGCCGCGGCCGGATTGAGATATTCCAGACGCCCATTGGCATTGACTGCCATAACGGCATCGACGATAGAGGCGAGGATAATCTGTGCCCGTTCTTTCTCTTTTTGAAGTGCTTGCTCGAACGCGCGGCGCTGCATGACCAGCGTATGCATCCGCCAGGTCGTCAGGCCCACCAGCAGCAGAGCAGTTCCCAAATTGATGAGAAGCAGGACGTGAATGAAGTGACGTGAGGCTTCCCCTAGCACACGAGAAAAGGCAATGGTTTCCGGCAGCATACGGTTATGCAGCATGAGCAATTGTTGCTTCCAGTGCTCACGGTCTCGCAGCGACGCGTCCGCTGAGCGGGCGTATACCGTTTGAGCCAAAGCCTGAAGCTCATCCATATGAGGATCGGTCACATGCCAGTGATTGATAACTTGCCGAAGTGGATCGACAGTATGAGCCCAGCGAAACAGGCGGATCATACCCGGCATGTCAGCAGGGTGATTGCCCGCCGCAACCAGCAGTCTATAAGCCTCTTCAGGATTGCCACGTGCCGCTAGCAGGTCACGCGCCTGCCGATCGAGCTGATTGACCTTGAAGTAGTCCAGAAACATCTGGTAGTGGCTCGGCTCGCCCGTATCGATGTAAGTGTTCAACGCCAGCATGGCGTTGCCCAGGCTTTTGCTCCATAAGCTCTCAGCCGTCACATAGCCTCTGACAGTCGACAGCAGATTCAGACTGGCAACAGCCACCAGCGCCTGCAGGCAGACGATAAAGATGAAGGGCCATACGACTCGATGAGTACGTTGGCTGGTGGCTTTCGAACGTTTGAACATGAAACCTTTCCAGCAATGCCATAAGTGGCAGTTTGATGAAAAGGTATCGGCGGAAGGTGCGTTTAACTGTTGCCGGATTTACGGGTTTTTACAAAAAAAAGCGAACCGCTGGAGGACGGCTCGCTAAAGAAAACAGCAGGAACAGGTGTGTCAGTTCAATACACGTTGCCGCGGTGCAAACAGACGGCCACCAAACACATTGACTGCTAGGCCCCCCATGACCAGCAGGGCACCGACCAGCTGGAAGGACGTGAGCTGCTCATCCAGAAATACAGCTGCCGAAGCGATACCGATAATCGGCACCAGCAGCGAAAACGGTGCAACCTGGCTTGCCGGATAACGCGAGAGCAGACGGCTCCACAGGCAGTAGCCCAGCAAGGTTGCAATGAAGGCCAGATAAATGACGGCCAGAATCGATGATGTGCTGATCCCTTGTAGGGCGCTGACTATCCGATCAGGACCTTCAAGCCAGTACGACAGCAGGTAAAAGGGGATCGGTGGAACAATGCTGCCCCATACGACCAGCCCCAGCATCTCGACCTGACCAATACGCTTGGTGACGATATTTCCCATCCCCCACATGGCGGCCGCGCAGAGGGTGAGGACAAATCCCAATACGCTCAGGTTACCGCCACTTTCCATCCCAATGAAAATCAGTCCACCTGCAGCAATGATAAGGCCGATGAGGTTCTGGGGGCGGAAGCGCTCGCCCAGAAACAGAACGGCCATCAGCAACGTAAAAAATGCCTGGGCTTGAAGTACCAGAGAGGCAAGACCTGCGGGCATACCCACATACATGGCCGAAAACAGAAAGGAAAACTGGCCCAATGAAATGGTGGCGCCGTAGGCCAGCAACCATTTCCATGAAATGGCGGGTCGCTTGACGAAGAAAACTGCCGGTAAGGCAGCCAGGGTAAAGCGCAGCGCGCCAAGCAGCATGGGAGGTACGCCATGCAGTCCGATCTTGATAACCACGAAATTAAGACCCCACGCCACAATGACGACCAGGGCTAGAAGCAGATCCTTAGGGGACATGTGCAACCCGTTATCCAGATGAGGCAGCCGCAGGCTGCGAAATAAAGCCGGTCTGGCATCCCTGACTGGCCCCATGGTTTGTACCTTAGGTGGTAACACCTTTTAACTATAGATACAGCTGGATGAATTTCAGGGCGAACAGTAAGGGGAGAGCGCTTGGTATTCGTGTCGTTGCACGCCGTGCTCTGGCTGATTGCGTCCAATACCCGTTTCGTTTTATTGGTGTGTTCGACACGCTGCGCATGGCTAGGCGAAACTTTGACCCTGCGAGCTGCGTATGCCTACACCTTCCCGCATTATTTGCTTTGAGCTTATCTGATTTAAAAACCGGGTAGCGGCGCTAAGCGAGACTTGATAACTACTTCTAGGCCATTAGAAGTCAATAATACCAGCCTATTTAAGAGTGCTACTGACCAAGACAGCATCGGTGCTAAAAACAGGTAATCAGCTTTAAGGATAGTGTCTGAAGTGGCCCGCCGTTTGGGCGGGCCATCTTCTTTCTATCGTATAACGGTACTGGATTGACTGCTCGCAGCGTTGGATGTCTGCAGCAGACCTTGAGGCACCTTGAACGGATTGCCATAAGCCGTGATGTATTTGCGCCCAATGAGTGAGGAGCCGACCGTGTTCAAGTGGTCCCCATCCATATAGAGCGGTACATTCTCGAGCGACGAGTAGCAGCGTTCGGTATCACAGATCACCCTTTTCGGGTCGATCACAACAATGCCTGGATGTACCTTGTTCAGGTTATCAATAATCGTGTCGAAGTCCTTTTGCCGCTCATTCACCGCAACGACTGGAATAGAGCAGTCGCCATCCAGTTCGAAGGCCAGCTTCTTGATATCGCAGCGGTGCAGGTCTTCGCCCATTTCTGGAACGTCCTCAATAATGACAGGCGTAGCACCAGACGCCACAATCTTGGCCACTGCGTTTTGAAGACCGGTCTGCAGCGTGTTCATGGCGATAAAGTCGTCACTAGGCGCGTCGGGGCGGATACGGTAGAAATCCGTCATCCCCGGCTCGTTCAAGCCATACAGATACATGGCCCAGCGCCCGGACAGAATGACGTACTTGAACTGACTCTTTTCAATCAGGTTACTGATGACTGGGGAGGTCAGCTCAATCGACTTGTCGACATGATTACGGCGTGGGTTCACATGAACACCCGCCACATCTGGCAGATAAATAGTGTTGGAGCGGGTGATGTCGTATCCACGGAGGTTGGCCTCCTTGAGCATGACATCGATCATGCCGGTAATTGCCCCGGCGTGCGAATCACCTACCAGCAGAACATCTACTTCTTTCTTGTCCTGAACACCGAGTTTGCACTGATCTGCAGATAATGGATTCAACAGGTCCGCGCCGTTGAAACAGCCTGCCCTTAGCTTGGGGAAGACTTCCTTGACGTTTTTATCCATTGTCAGCAGCGTACTGTCGTACCTGGACGCAAAGCCTTCCAGCTTGGCAGCTACCACCAGAAAGGACGTGGTCATCAGTACCGGCAAGAGATAAAGAAACGCGAAGGTATTTTGCGGCTTGAATTTGATCTGAGTACGGAAAGGCTGCTCTACGAAGCGCCAGCTGAGGTATGCCAGCGCAAGGGAAATGCTGACCAGCATGATCTGATCTGTCGCCGTAATCTTTCCATGAACATAGTTATGAAAAGCGATCAGCGGCCAGTGCCATAGGTACAAGGAATAGGAAATCAGGCCAATGAATACCAGCGGCCGCAACGACAACAACTGAGACGCTACGGTACGATGGTGACCGCCGGACCAGATAAGCAGTGCTGCTCCAAGGCATGGCCAGAGTGCATTCAGCCCTGGGAAAGGGCTTGCCTTGTCCAGTACCAACGCCGGTATCAGGATCAGAGCAAGACCTGCCAGACCTGCAAGGGTAGACAAGTGTTTGCCGGGACTACCCAGTGTTCTCCAGTGCATGGCCAAAGCGCTTCCAATCAGCAGCTCAAAGGCCCGTGTCGGCAAGAGATAGTAGGCGGACAATGGTTTGTATAGCGCGCCTAGCTCGGAGATGACAATGGCAACGACCAGTACGGCAAGGATCGCCCAGTTGAACAGTCGTTTACCTAATAGACGGTAGCCGAGCAGAAAAAGTAAAGGCCAGACGAAGTAGTATTGCTCTTCAACCGCCAGTGACCAGGTATGTAGCAAAGGGACTTCATGGCTACTGGATGAAAAATAGCCATCCGTATCCTTCCAGAAGTAAAAATTCGAAAGTCCGAAGTAGGAAAACAGTGCACTTCGGCTAAGGAAGGTCTGAAAAAGACTTCCCGAATCTGGTGAAATACGCCGATCCCGCCAGCCGAGTTTTTCCATGAAGCAGATGACCTTCGCCGACGCCGAGTACGCCAGCAAGCGCAAGCAGACCCGTAAGGAATTGTTCCTGATCGAGATGGATCAGG
>NZ_KI517368.1:553240-702283 GCF_000478505.2 Pseudomonas sp. HPB0071
CCTATGGATGGCGCGCCGACATTTGCTGACTACCGCAGGAGAGGTACGCCTGTAATGCGGGAAATGGCTGCTGCGAGGTGCTCGCGGCGGCCAAAAACGGAGAACTGAGCGGGTTACCTGGTCGATTTTGATCGACGGCCCGCTTTCAAAAGCAGCGAGGGCTGAAGTCGACCGGAAATACAGGGCTACTTCAGACCTTCCCTAAAACCAATCAAATCATTTGGTAATAAAACAAAAAAAGCGGCAATGCTTGTGCAGAAAATGACTACTGTCAGTGCAGGCATTAAACGCTTGATGCGGTTTAAATAAAAACGGGTAAAGCTGAAGCTGCTCCTTTCAGCCTGAGCGGCAATGTTTTGTGTAATCAGAAAACCTGAAATCACAAAAAAGACATCGACCCCTATAAATCCACCCCCAAAACCAGAAACCCCAACGTGGTTAAGTAATACAAGCAATACCGCTATCGCTCTTAAACCATCTATGTCACTTCTATAGTCCCTTTCCATGAATAAGCACGCTCCGATGAGATGAGAACTTTCACGGCTGCTAAGTTAGTTCATAGCAAAAAAAGAGTAGAAGTTTTTTTGAGAATTAGATCAATTATTCGACATGTACTATGTGGTTAATTTATAAAGTAAACTACAAATAATGTGCGCTTAATATCTAGAACTATGTGATGTCAATATGGGTTGCAACGATTTTAATGAGGTATCAGATTGCCACCATGTAAGGCGCAGCAGCTGATTGGTTCGCGTTGGTTTGGCTTTTAAAAAAGAGTAAGAGGATAGGGTAAGGGAGCGGGCTGCTTTATCTTTGCGGCATATAAGATGTATGGGTCAAATGGCTATCATTGTTTAAGCAGGGTGAGTTTCTTTACGATAAAGGGCTCTATCGCACTGCTTTCATGGCGCGCGTCTGGTTAAAACTGAAGTCAGATGAGCCGTAGTGGCTGTCATGGCGTTTATCTGACCGATCATAAATGGAATTATTGAAAGAGAACTCAACCAAATGACGATGACCTTTGGAATTATATCGCTGTATATAATTTCGCTCTTCGTACTTGACCATGTCTTCAGCAAGACCGCTATCCTGTCAAGTCAAGCGCTTTCACGATCTTCTCCGCTGGATGCACTCAGGGGCTTGCTGGCGACATCGGTCGTATGTTCCCACTTTTTTGTTACCTATAACTGGAAGGCAACGGGAGAGTGGGGCAGGTCTGATAATACCATCATGAACAATATGGGCGCGGTTCCCGTATCTATGTTCTTTATGATCACCGGATTCCTGTTTTTCGGAAAAATTTATAACAAAAGTAGTATTGACTGGAAAAGGGTTTTTAGCTCTCGAGTCAAAAGAATAATGCCTTTGTACGTTTTTGCTGTTCTAGTCGTAGCGGCTGTCAGTTTTTGTCAGACTCAGTTTCACTTGGTCAGTTTGCCTCAACTGGTGAAAGAAATAATACGATGGGGAATATTCAAGGGATCCTCCTTTAATGGATTTGAAGACAGCTGGTTGATCACGGCAGGTGTTCAATGGACACTAAAATACGAGTGGTTTTTCTATTTACTGTTACCGGTATTGGCAGCTCTTTTGAATCGCCAAGGCTATGGTTGGTATCTGGCTGGTTCTCTGCTTGTCGCCCTTGCTGTAATACCTGCACATTATTTTCACTTTATTGATGCTTCATTAGGCATTCTGTTTCTGGCCGGTTTCCTACCGGTGCTTGTTAAAAACCACCGTCCTCATTGGATTTCCAAGCTCAGGAGCAAACCTGCGGCGGTGCTTGCCGTGGTATTGATTGGTATCAGCATGGGGTTGGATGACTATTTTTCGTTGTTGCAAGTAAGCATGTTGGGCATAGCTTTCCTGATCATGGCGTTGGGAAACGATCTGTTTGGCCTGCTTAGTCGGCGCGGCCTCAAGACCTTGGGCGAGATCAGCTACAGCATCTATCTGCTGCATGGCATCGTTCTGTACGTTGTCTTTACGCTGTGCAATGGCTTTGCCGTAACCGGCGGAAGCGTTACCAGCTACCTTGCGTTTTTACCTTTTATCCTGTTGCTGGTGTGCGGTATTTCGACGATCACGTTTCTTATGATTGAAAAACCATTTATCCTCAAGCCCAAACAAGGCATTGAAGCATTGGCACCGCCTCCTTGATGAGTTTTTAGTCGCTACGCGGCCTTGTGGGAGGTTGCTTTTTTGCGATCGGATCACAGCATAAAAAAACCAGGGCATGCCCTGGTTTTTTTATGTCAGAAGAGCAGCCGCAAGGGCTGCCCGAATAGTCTTAGAAGTATTTTTCTATGTATTGAACACGCGGGCTGCTTTGAGCCTTCGACCATTGTTCGAGAAGCGTGCGGTACATACGTGACATGAACGTCTCGTCAGCTGCAGCGGTCTTGCCAACATAGCCTTTACCACGATGATAGGTCTTGAAGCGAACCTTCATGTTCGGTTTTTCCTTCTCGAAGGCTTCCGGGTCGACGTTTGCCGGAAGCCGGTCGATATGCACCTTGCCGGATGAGCAAATCCACAGGATGTGGTGATCATTTTTGTCCTTGCAGGAGGCATAAAGTTGTTTCAAGTCATCAAGGGTTGGGTTGTTGAGATCCATGATTGGGCTCCTCGTGAGACAGCTTCCGGTGGCACTCGGAAGGAAACGGTAAACAAGTCACTTACGGTAAAACCGGCCCGGGTGGGCCGGAATAACGTTACTCGTCAATGGAACTGGTTCATGGTGTTGTCCTTGCCGCTCGCCTTGAGGGCTGCCTCGCCTGCGAAATATTCCTTGTGATCGTCCCCGATATCGGAGCCGGCCATGTTCTGGTGCTTCACACAGGCGATTCCCTGGCGAATCTCCTGGCGCTGAACGCCTTTTACATAGGCCAGCATGCCTTCATCAGCGAAGTAACCCTTCGCCAGGTTATCCGTCGACAGCGCCGCCGTGTGGTAGGTTGGCAAGGTAATGAGGTGATGGAATATCCCTGCTTCCCGGGAGCCGTCCCGCTGGAAGGTCCGAATTTTCTCATCGGCGATACGGGCCAGTTCGGTCTCGTCGTACTCTGCGCTCATCAACTTGGTACGGTCATAAGCCGATACGTCCTTGCCTTCAGCTTGCAGACTGTCAAAGACCTGCTGTCTGAAGTTCAGCGTCCAGTTGAAGGAAGGACTGTTGTTGTAGACCAGCTTGGCATTTGGAACGACCTCGCGGATGCGGTCAACCATGCTTTTGATCTGGCCAACGTGGGGCTTTTCCGTTTCAATCCATAGCAGGTCTGCCCCATTTTGCAGCGATGTGATGCAGTCCAGTACAACGCGATCCTGCCCGCTGCCCTGACGGAACTGGAACAGGCCGCTTGCCAGACGTTTGGGACGCAGCAGCTTTCCATCACGGTTGAGAATGACGTCTCCGTTCTTCAGTTCGGCAGGGCTGATCTCTTCACAATCGAGAAAACTGTTGTATTGATCGCCCAGGTCGCCCGGTTGCTTACTGACGGCAATCTGCTTGGTCAGCCCGGCGCCCAGGGAGTCTGTGCGAGCGACGATAACGCCGTCATCTACTCCCAACTCGAGGAATGCGTAGCGAACCGCATTGATCTTGGCCAGAAAATCTTCGTGGGGTACCGTGACCTTTCCATCCTGGTGACCGCACTGCTTTTCATCCGAGACCTGGTTTTCCAGCTGGATACAGCAGGCTCCGGCCTCGATCATCTTTTTGGCCAGCAAATAGGTGGCTTCCGCATTACCAAAGCCCGCATCGATATCGGCAATGATCGGTACGATATGGGTTTCATAGCTGTCGATCTGTTGCTGGATTGCTGCAGCCTTGGCGTTTTCATCGGCTGCACGGGCAGCATCCAGCTCACGGAACAGGCCACCCAGCTCGCGTGCATCTGCCTGACGCAAAAAGGTATACAGCTCCTCGATCAAAGCCGGAACAGCCGTCTTCTCGTGCATGGACTGGTCCGGTAGTGGGCCGAACTCCGAGCGCAACGCCGCAATCATCCAGCCTGACAGGTACAGGTAGCGCTTGTTGGTGGTCTTCAAATGCTTCTTGATGGAGATAAGCTTCTGTTGGCCGATAAAGCCGTGCCAGCAGCCCAGGGACTGGGTATATGCCGAGGAGTCGGCATCGTACTCAGCCATGTCTTTGCGCATGATGGCCGCGGTATAGCGCGCAATATCCAGTCCGGTCCTGAAGCGGTTTTGTATCCGCATCCGGGCGGCATATTCGGGGTTGATAGCGTTCCAACTCTTGCCTGCTGTTTCTCTCAAGGCTGCGATGGCATTGATTTCATTTTGATAAACGGACATGGGGTCAATCCTTCTCGGCTGAAAATGACTTTCGAACAGTTTTTCCTACCGTGACCTGCGTGCCGCGTATAAGCGCAGCACTGGGCTCAACGTCGAGTGCGACTGAAGGAAGCGAAACAGCAGACAAGACATCTCTAGTGATACACCCTGCAGGGATACCGCTAAAGACGAATACCCTGGATCAGGTCGTTCACCTGATGCTGACCGAACCGCTGGGGTCATCTAACCGTTTCCGTACAGTTACAACTCTATGTAGTGCTTTATGGGCAGTTACTACAAAGGATGGCCCGAGGGTTACCCGGAGCGCAGCCAGAAGGCCTTTTTGGCCTCTTTCTAGCGAAAGCAGGGTCAGATTGCATGACCTTAAAAGGGTCGTCAATGCTTTTTTGTAGCAAAATTATATTTGTACTACAAAAGTAGTAGTGATCAGACGATGCGGCTACAACCCAGCGTTCATGCACCTTTTAGGGTGAAGGAGTATCCTGCTTTTGACTGATAAGTCACCTGGATGCATGGAGTTTTGTGCCGCTGAAGGAGAAAACAAAGAGGGAAGGCTCTAGGGTGAGGGCGGGCACTTTACAAGTAACGCCGCAGGCGATGGTCTAGTTTGCTCATTTCAACCCTTGCAACATGGTGACCGAGGTTGTCTGCCGTCCTTTGATTTAGTGGACGATGCTATCGGAACGATGTCAGGGCAAAGCGGTTCTTAACGTCATACCTTTGAACACTGCTGGAGCGTTCACTATGCAAGAGGTTGCAGTCACTCATCACAAGAGGCGTGCAAATGGCATTCTCCAGCATTATGTGGATGCCGGTAGCGGGGCGCCCGTCGTGCTGTTGCACGGCTTTCCTGAAACTTCCTACGCTTGGCGCCAACAGATCCCGGTGCTGGCGCAGCACTATCGCGTTATTGCGCCTGATCTAAGAGGTTATGGTGAGACTGAAAAGCCGTCGACAGGCTATGACAAGCGCACCATGGCCAATGACCTGTGTGCCCTGTTGGATAGTCTTGGGATAGAGCGTATAGCTCTGGTAGGCCATGACCGCGGTGCACGTGTTGCTACGCGCTTTGCCAAGGATCATCCACAGCGGCTCGAACGTCTGGTCGTTATGGACAATGTGCCAACACGAACGGTTTCCACCCAGATGAATGCAATCATTGCAAAGCACTATTGGTTCTTCATGTTTCATCTGGTGCCTGATCTTCCAGAACGTCTCATTTCAGGCAAGGAGGACATATGGCTTCGACATTTCTTTTCCGATTGGTGCTACGACCCCACGACGATTACGGGCGAAGCCTTTGACCATTATGTCCAGGCTTATCAAATGCCAGGTGCGGTCCGAGGTGCCATGGCCGATTACCGTGCTAATGCTGAAGACCTGGCGCAGGATAATGAAGATGCGGACGTGAAAATCAGCTGTCCGACATTGTCACTCTGGGGCGCTAATTTCGAAGCAGTAGGCAAGTTGTTCGATATGCCGTCCGTATGGGCAGAGCTGGCCACAGACCTAAAGACCGTTGCCATCGACCAGTGTGGTCATTTACCCCATGAGGAGAGACCCGAGCGCGTTAATGAGCTATTGCTGGAATTCCTGAAGCCTTGGAAGGGCTAGCCCTGATGACCTCATGAGAAAGGTTAGACTGCGAACCGCCTTGAAAAAAGGCACCTCGTCTCATTTCTTCCAAAACGTGCCGCACATGGCGCCTGTGACTGCCTGCACATGGGCTAAATAAAGTTTCTGGCATGAACTAAATAGCATTGATTTGTCTACATGGCACATTGATGCTATTTCGTGAAGTAGATCTTCGTAACGAGGTATTGCATCTGCTGACGCAGGCGTGCCGTTACAAGACGCTTCATCATCCCCATGGAGAAGGGTCATATCTGAACAAGAGGAGGCTCGACGTAAAGCCCAGCAGTAGTACCTGCATGGTAAGGAAGAAATCTGGCAGTTAAAGAAGTCGCTGGAATGCAGCGTGGGATAGGCATACGCAACTTAAAAGGATTAAGGCGATGCAGGAAACAATCGTACAACCTGAGTCATTTGTTCAGGGATTAAGTGATTACGTCAGCAAAGAAGACGCAGTCAATACCCAGAAGACCATTCATCAAGACGCCTTTATCCGGGGACTTAAAGAGCGGCTACCCGCCGAGACGCGGGACACCTTTACCGCCGAGCAACTGGCCTCATTGAAGCTGGCCTTCGGTACTCGCCCCTGGAGCAAACACCCGGTCGATGTCCGGACTACGTTCAAGTTCTTTCGTAGTCGTTACTACTTTGTAATGGTGGCTGGCAAAGGCCATGCAGACGAGCAGAAAAGAACATCAGAGCTTTCGTTATTTGCCAAGGCCTTTGTCAAAGGCTCGTTGATGCTGATCTGGTTCACCGTCGCCTCCATTCTGCTGACTTTCTGCCTTTACATTCTCAAGTCAGCTCTGAATATCGACTTTTTCCCGGACTTTTCCTTTGGTATCTGGGACTGGTTTCAAAGTCTGTTTGATCGTTGAGCCCGGGGCACGTCAGCCAGTGTCAGTCACCTGCTGGCGGGCCCGAAAGCCCACGAATCGCCTGCTCTTGCTACAGAGCAGGCGGAGGGTCATTGCCTAACGAAAATCGGAAGGGGATTTCCGGACGATCTTAATGGAGTGGGTAAACGTCGGCTTGCGGGTTACGCTGATTGGGCGCCGCGTCACGACATCAAGCGTAATGTTCCAGAAGCCTGTGCTTGGAACCTTGATCTTGGCGGGGAACCGGTCAAACGCGCCGCCGTGATAGGTATGCCGACCGCCGTTTTTGAAACTGCGAAAGTTGGCGTCGTTCATGAGGCGAATATTGCAGGTCTGCGAGCAGTCGATAACGACCATATCACCTTCGTTAAGGTGCTCGCGCTGGTGTACGAATTTCATTGCAGCTCCACAGCGCTGTCTTTCAAAGGTGAACGATACCATAGCCCGGGCGTGGCTATCCCATGTGATTGGTCGTGTGCTGAGTCAGTAGTCGGTCTCACCTCTTCAACACAGGTGCCTATCTCCCGATCATCCTTGCGCGTGCAGTGCACTTACCCTTGCGTTGCTCTCTAATGCATCCACAGGCGAGCCATTTAATGGCGAACGTTAAGGGGATGAGGGTTCAATGACTATACGCTCGAAGATATCGTTTCTGCTTCTAGCTGGCCTGCTGGCTTGCGGCTCTGCATCAGCCATGTCCAGCTCGGTGCCAATCGGCACGACGTTTTATGATCCCCAAAAGGCGTATGGCAGCTTTGTGCTGTTTGATGGTAGCGACCAGCGTACTCACCTGATCGACATGAATGGCAATGAGGTAAAACAGTGGCGTTATCCTGGCTTTCCGTCGATTGCGCTGACGCCGGAGCAGGCTGGTGGAGAAAAAGGGCACGTACTTGTGCAGTTGGGAAACCTGGACAAACCGGTTTCCCTGGCATCATCAGGGAATGGACTCTACAACCAGGTAGTAGGGGAAGTGAGCTGGGATGGACAGGTGCGCTGGCAGTGGGGAAGCCGTGAAGCCCCAGCCTATCAACATCATGACATACGCCGTCTGGCGAATGGCGATACCTTGATGCTGACCAGTGAACTGACCCCGTTGGCCGGTTTTTCGGCGCCGCAAGTGATTGATAATCTGATCCGACAAATTGATCAAACTGGAAAACAGGTCTGGCAATGGCGGGTATCGGATCACCTGGATGAGCTGGGATTTACATCCGAGCAGCTCTCGCTGATTCGTGAGTCGGATGATCCGGATTTTCTGCATCTCAATACGGCAGCACCCCTTGGCGCCAACCATTGGCACCAGCAGGGCGATTCTCGCTTTGCGCCTGACAACATCATGGTTAGCGCTCGCAACGCCAATGTGGTCTTTATCGTAGAGCGCAAGACCGGCAAGGTCGTATGGCGGCTTGGGCCGGATTATCCTGAGGTAAAGCTGGCCGGTCCGGCGCCACGACCTGTAGACCAGATCGTAGGCCAGCACGACACCCACCTCATTCCTGAAGGTTTGCCGGGTGCTGGCAACCTCCTGCTGTTCGATAATCAGGGCAGTGCCGGTTTTCCTCCTGCACGCAAGGGCATTTTTTCAGCGTCCCGTATTCTCGAGATCGATCCCGTGACCCGCAAAATCGTATGGCAATATACCGCCGTACAGTCTGGCCGCGCACCCTGGACCTTTTTCAGTGCATTTATCAGTAATGCCCGCCGCCTGCCTAACGGCAACACTCTTATCAATGAAGGTCAGAATGGCCGTCTCTTCCAGATCACGCCCGCGGGGGAGATCGTCTGGGAATATATCAGCCCGTACACTGGCAAGTCGGCCCCAACGGATCGCTATGTGACCAACCGCGTGTACCGGGCAGAGGCGGTAAACTACGACTGGGCCCCATCTGGCACTCCGCATAAGGAAAATGCCGTAATGCCTGATTGCGAGCTATATCCAATGGCACCCCAATGCGTAAAAGTCGAAGTGGATTCAGGGCAATAGCCTGGCAGGAAACAAGTACCAGCATAGCCCGGTTGCGACGTGAAACAATGGGACCATCCCTGTCAATGAACGATAAGGCGTTTCATGGCGATCGATGAAGAACTGACTCTGAAGAAGCTGGAGATCTTTCTGGCATTCATGCGCAGCGGCAACCTGGGGCGGGCCGCAGCCGAGCTCGGAACGAGCAATGTCAGTGTCCACCGGGCTATCCACTCGCTGGAGAGTGCGCTGCGCTGCCCACTGTTCAAGCATAAAGGGCGCAACCTCACGCCACTGGATGGGGCCTTCGTTCTGGAAGCACGGGCACAACAGCTCATGCAGGATCTAACCGAGACCATACGGCTGACGCGTCTGGCAGCCGGTTTCTCATCCGACCGTTTCCGCCTGGGTGCGTTGTATTCGCTTACAGTCAAGACCGTGCCCCAGCTGATCATGGGGCTCAAGCTTCGACGTAGCGAACTCAATATCGACCTGATTCTGGGCTCCAATGCTGATCTGACCTACCAGCTCAGGAACATGAAGCTGGATGCGATGCTCATCGCGCTGGATGACGGAATGGCTGATCCCGATTGCGAGAGCGTTGAGCTCTTTCGCGATGACATCTATCTGGCCGCGCCTGCAGACTCCCCGTTCACTCATCAGGATATGGTGGACCTGCGTGACCTGCATGGGGTGCCCTTCGTGACGTTGACTGAAGGTTTTGCCACCTTCAGGGATGGACGGCAGGTGTTTCATCAAGCTGGTTTCGAGCCGGACGTCATCATGCAGGTTAACGATATCTTCTCGCTCATGAGCATGGTCAGTTCAGGCGTAGGGTATGCACTACTCCCGGGGCGGGTCGAGGCGGTGTATGAAAACCGCATTCGTCTGGTACCACTTGCTCCTCAGTATCGCTTGCAGCAACGGATCGGCGTAGTGTTCTTGCGTAGCAAAGAGCGTGACCCAAACCTGTTGGCGTTTCTTGCCGAATGCAGGATGTATTCACGCAAGATGAATGCGGAGCCATAAGGCTCCGCATCACCTCAGCCAAAGATTGCACGTGTGACGAGAAAGAGTAGCGAAGGTCCGAGCAGGCAACCGATCGCTGTATAAAATGCGGCCGTCAGACAGCCATAGGGCACAAGTTTCGGGTCGGTTGCAGCCAGTCCCCCAGCCACGCCGCTAGACGTTCCGACAAGCCCACCAAAGATGACAGCCGTGCGTGGGTTGTCCAGGCCAATATAGCGCGCCACAAACGGGGTCGCGACCATGGCCACGATGGCCTTGACCAGGCCTGCCGCAATGGAAAGCGCCATGACTTCCGAACTGGCACCAATCGCGGCTCCGGTGACAGGGCCAACGATATAGGTGACGGCACCGGCGCCAATTGTGGTCAGGCTTACGGCGTCGGTATAGCCAAAGGCAAGCGCCACGGCAACCCCTGCAATGAACGACGTCCCCACCCCTACAAACAGTGACAGCACGCCGGCAAGACCCGCCTCCTTGAGCTCGTCCACGTTAACGCCGAAGGCGGTGGCGGCAATGGCAAAATCCCTGAGCATGGCGCCGCCCAGTATGCCCAGGCCGGAAAGCAGCGGAATATCTACCAGTCCCTTCTGGCCGCCCGTCGTGACCCCACCGATATAAGCCAATAGCAGTCCAAAAAAGATTGCAATGGCGGAGCCGTGCAGGCGGCCCTTGGTCAGCTTGGCGCTGAGCCAATAAGAAACCCACATGGTAACGCCTATCAGGGCAAAGGCGCTGATCATGCCGTACGCCTGGGTGACCTTGGTCAGTGATTCAATAATCATGTCAGTCACCGTTGTACGCTGGCCAGCTGATCAAGGGCAGGTGCTACCGTTTTTTTTCGGCCCACTTTGTTCAGTACTGGCACCAGGGCAAACGCGATGGCAATGGCTAGAAAGCCGGCAAGAATAGCCGCCGGGCCGCCCTTGAGTGCACCAGCCACGTTTTGCTGGGCCGCCATGGCCACGACGATGGGAATGTAGATCGCGCTCCAGAACTCTACGCCTTGTTCGGTCTTGGGATGAAACTTGCCGTGCTTGCCGATCCAGCTACTTAGAAAGATGAGCATCAGCATGGCGATGCCAACACCGCCCACGTTTGCAGGGACACCGATTAGTTTGCCGAGCACTTCACCGATAAAGATGCCGGTCAGCGTACAGATGGAGAGTAGAGCCACACCGTAGATAATCATTGTTATTGTCCTCTGGGTCGAAGTTCTTGTTCTTGTGCTTCGAAACGCTAGGCGATCTCTCTATCGGTCGCGATTGGCCTCCTCGCGCAGCAGCGCAGTAATGGTGTCGGTCCGTGTACCTTGAAACGCCACCGCAGTTCCGGGGTTGATGACGCGTTTGGCAAGCGTGGTCAGCACCGTACCGGGCGCCAACTCAACGGTCAGGCGAACGCCGCGCTCCTGAGCATTCTGCAAGGTCGCATGCCATTCCACGGTGCGGGACATATTAAAGGCCAAATCATCAGCAAGCCGCGCTGGGTCCATGATGAGCCGGGCAGAGCTACCACTCAGGTAGCGTATCTGGGGACGACGCAAGGTTATCGGCTGGAAGGCGGCGGCGAGCCGATTGGCCGGCTCGGTCAATAAAGCGCAATGGGAGGGTACGCTGACGGCCAAGCGGCGTGTAACGCCGGTACCGCCTGAGCGAACCTTTTCGGCCAGGGCTGCCAGCGCAACGTCCGAACCGGACGCGATGAACTGTTGTTCGGCATTGCTGTTGGCCAGGAAAACAGGCGCATTGGTAGTCGAGGTAGCCTCTATCAGGTATTCAGCCTCATGACGTTGTAGCCCCAGCATCGCCAGCATTCCATACCCGTTGGGAAACGCCTCTTGCATCAGCTTGCCGCGCAGATCCACCAGCCTTAACGCATCGGTATAGTCGAGCGCGTTTGCTGTCACGGCGGCTGGGTAGGCGCCAATGGAGAGGCCGGCGACATAGTCCGGGGCAGGGGCCTGTTCCAACAACAGACGTGCACTGGCAACGCCTGCAATCAACAGGCAGAGCTGAACGGCATGTGTCGATTGCAAGGCCTCATCGGTATCCAGCATGTCGAGCGACACATTGAGGATGGCTTCAGCCTCCCGCAAGGTATCGCGTACAACCAAGGCGTCAGGCAGCGTGTGCAGCATGCCTGGCTGCTGTGCGCCCTGGCCGGGGAACAGAAAAAGACTGCTCACGCAGCGATCTCCGCCAAGTGCCAAGGATCAGTGACCAGACAGGCTCCGCTGGCTCGCTTGAGCAGGACGCGGCTGCTTGACTGCGCCCACTCACGCAAGGCAACGCCTCCCTGTGGGGTTTCCAGTTGAATGTCCAGGCGGCACGGTGCCTTGTCCAGCTTATTCAGCAGGGCTAATGCCTGTGACCGGGAAAGAGGTGCGGGTGCACGTATGAGCAGATCGAGATCGCTTTCAGCGTGTAACGTGCGGATACCCGTCGCAAGCTGGAAACCCGCACTGCCAGTAACCCCCCAGGCCAGACCGGTAGCATCCAGGCAGGGTTTGGCCCATACCAGGGCTGTCAGGGCAGGTGGATCAATCGGGTGGCTGCTGATGGCCGCAACCAGTTGTTCGGGTGACCGGCTACGAACGACATGGTCCAAAGCCATCCAGGTACCGAAGCGTTCTTCGCGCCCACGACCTCGTATGCCTACGGCCACAACGTCGGGTTTGCCCTCGGCACGCCGGACAACGACCGGCCCCCCAGCCGCGACTGCTGTGAAGGCCCATTGCGGTGCTGTGGCAGGCAGCTGTTCTGGGGTAAATCCCCAAAGCAGATCATGTGGGCGAGGGGCTTGCTTCATATGGCCTCCGTGATCATTTAAAGTCACCATTGCTCCAATAGCTTTTCCCTTACCCGTCGCGACGCGCTGCGGTTTGGGGCGTCCAGGCGGCCACGTAGATCATGTGATCCTGCCGCAATATCGGCCACGGCCTGTTGCAGGCATTCGCTTACCCGGTTGATATCGCCTTCGGTAGGACGTTCGATGCGCTCGACCGATAGCGTCTCCCACAAAAGGCCCAGCGAGGCATAGTTATCGAGGTCGTATGCCATGGGAGGAATATTTGCCGCCAACGCTTCCAGCTCGTCGACGCTGCGCAGGGTGATGCGTGCTGCTGATGCCTTGCCCATTGCATGCACCTCAACACCGGGATCGCGCAGCGCAACAAGGCGGTTGGCCTGATAGCCATGAGCAAGAAACGCACCGGACATCGCCTTGCCCACAATCAGACCCACCACCGGATGGCCTGCGAGCCGAGCGCGTGCATACGCATCCACTGCACCTGCTAGGGCCTGGTGGATACCCAGTGCTTCCTCACGGCGGCCATACGCCTGGCTTGGTACGTCAATGATGGCGACCAGTGCGCGTTTGGTATCGTGATCGCGGTCGGCTTCTATGGCTTCATCAATGATCTGACCCAGGCCCCAGCCTTCGAGCAGCCCCACCTCACCGTGGCGAGCGCGGGGAAAGGGGTTTTGCTCATCGGGGACCACTGCAATCACGCGAGCCGGTAAGCTGCCTAGTGTTGTATCGCCAACCTTCAACGAGGCGGGCAAACCCTCAAAGGATTTCGCATTAGGTGAAAGTGCGTTGAACCAGATCAGTCCACGTGTAGAGAGGGTCATTTCACACCTCCTTCATCGCCCGCGGCATATAGGTTGCGGACGGTTACCGCCTCGATGGGTTGTTCGGGTTCAAGACGGTGTAGGCGGTCAAGAAACCAGGCGTACCGCCGGCTACGTTCGAGCGCAGGCTTACCCTGTCTGAAACAGGTACGAATCTGCGCATGGATCGTTTCGGTATCATCGGGCACATAGGCGTCGACAAGACCCGTCACGTGGCGCTGCTCACCCCCGGTCAGGCTCCAGATGAAGGGGCGATCCCGAGAGTCATATTCTTCGATTCCCGCTTCCTGCTCGATGACTTGAGGACCATTAAGGCCCAGCCGTGCCTCTTGCGTCACGATCAGATAGCTGCACAATCCGGCAGCGATAGACATACCACCAAAACAACCAACGGGGCCGGCGATAACGGCCACGACCGGTTGATACTCTCGGAGATCGACGATAGCCGCCTGGATTTCAGCAATAGCGGCCAGTCCCAGGTTGGCTTCCTGCAGACGTACGCCACCGGTCTCCAGCAAAAGCACGGCGCGGGTTGGGATACCGTTACGGTTGTCTTCAGCCGCCAGCTCCAGAGCACCAGCAATCTTGGCTCCGCCCACTTCACCCATGCTTCCACCCTGGAAAGCGCCTTCAATGGCAGCAATTACAGCAGGCTGGCCGTCAATCGTACCCTTGGCAATGACTACGCCATCATCCGCTTGCGTCACGATGCCCTGCTTGGGTAACCAAGGCGACATCATGCGTTCAAACGGGCCGATCAATTCGCGGAAGCTGCCCTGATCAAGCAGGGCGCGAGCCCGCTGCCGGGCACCCAATTCAATGAAACTGCGAGGTTGGAGTAGGCGTGCGGTATCAGTCATGGCGCGCTCCTTCCAGCTGTAGTTCTTCCAATCCCTGCTCAAGACGCAAGCGCACAACGCCGGGCGTCGCACCAAAGTCGTGGATTTCGATATTTAACGCCGGCGGCGTCTGCTCACGAAACATCCGCTCGAACAGGTTTTGCCAGCGCGCCGCACTGCCATTCACTGATGTCACGACATTCAACGTGAGCGTGCCTGCCTCGCCGGGCTCCAGCAGCACCTCCAGGTCTCCCGAGCCAACACAGCCCACCAGGGCTTTACCCTGAGAGGGCTGGCCGGCCGGAAATTCAAACGTTAAGGTTTCCATGAGATAGCGCTCCTCTGCAGGCAGGATTCCAGGCGATCAAGAAACAGCGTGGCGGCCAGCAGATCGGCAGCACCACCTGGGGACGCATTCAGGCGTAGTAACGCGTCGTCCAGTTGGCGCAACGCGCGTCTGCCCGCCAGGGTTGCGCTGCCATCCTGCGCAAGGACTGCCTGCGCGCCTTGTTGAAGCGCATCCAAGCCTTCAAGGCCCGCCCGATGCAGGATGCAGGTATCCGGTAAAACGACCATGATGGCGATAAGGGCATCCAGCCGCGCATTCTGCTCTCCGGCGCCTTTCGCCCGGCTCTTCAACAGTTGTGGTAAACCATGCCCTACCACAGCTGGGAACCCCGCTTGCGCCTGTTCACGGGCGCCGGGAAGACCGTATCGGGCGCAGGCCCTGAGACCATGACTATTCTGTACCTCAGGCGCAAACCGATCAGGCAGCCGCGCCAGCAGAGCAGCGCGGTGAGCCACGTCCGCAGGAGAACAGTGTTCCGGCTTAAATGCCGCAGCAGCAGTCAGCAGGCCCAGGGCCCAGATCGCGCCACGGTGCGTATTGACTCCACCAGTGGTTTCCAACATGACACTTTCGCCCTTGCGGCCCAGCTGACCCAGCGTCTCGCGCAAGGACTGGTCCAAGTCCTTCGCAGCACTGGCGGCTTCCGCCATGTCTTGAAAGGTTTGCCGCAGTGCATAGGCCGAGCTGTGCATCAACCCCAGGTTCAGGTCTGAATGGGCACCATTGCTGCGGCGATCGACCAAGCCAGGCTTGGGCGAAAGATCTGCCTCGTCGATAAGGACGTGCACCGCCAGATCCGCCAGCTGCCCGGCGATGGAGGAGGGAAGGGGTACCGCGATCAAGGTACGCATTACCAACTCCTGAATTTGGCTGGAGGGGTGTAGAGGCCGCCTGACCACTCGACAAGATCGGCAATACTCTTGGCTGCCAGGAGTTCACGTGTAGCATCGGTACGGCGAATACCCAAGTCTTCCGGCAGAGCCAGCAGGCCGTCACGGCGCATCTGCTCGGATCGTTTAGGATCGTGGCGTAAACCGATATCAGTCACACCCGCAACCGCTGCAATCAATGCCCGACGCTCCTCTTGAGAGCGGGTCTTGTAGAGGTAGGCAATACCTTCCTCCGTCAACAGGTGAGTAACGTCGTCACCGTAGATCATCACCGGTGCCAGCGGCATGTTGCTTTTCTTGGCTACATCGACGGCATCGAGCCTATCGACGAACGTGGGTTTGCCACCTTCCTGAAAGGTCTCGACCATCTGCACCACCAGTTTACGGCCACGCTCAAGCATGGCGGTCGGACCTTCCTCCACTCGCATGTCGAGCCATGCGGGTGTGCCGTGGCGACGGCCATGAGGATCATGTCCCATGTTGGGTGCGCCCCCAAAACCGGCCAAACGTCCACGTGTTACGGTGGAGGAGTGTCCATCACCATCCACTTGCAGCGTTGCGCCAATGAACAGGTCAACGGCGTATTGGCCTGCCAGTTGGCACATCATTCGATTGGAGCGCATGGAGCCATCGCGCCCGGTAAAGAACACGTCCGGCCGGGCTGCGATGTAGTTTTCCATGCCCAGTTCGGTGCCGAAGCAATGCACGCTTTCTACCCAGCCGCTTTCAATCGCCGGAATCAGCGTGGGATGCGGATTGAGCGTCCAGTTACGACAGATCTTACCCTTGAGACCCAGGCGTTCACCGTATGTAGGCAGGATCAGTTCAATCGCAGCCGTATTGAAGCCAATCCCGTGATTGAGCGATTGCACGTTATGCTTCTCGTAGATCCCACGGATTGCCATCATTGCCATGAGCACATGGACGGGCTTGATATGGCGAGGGTCTCGGGTAAACAGAGGTTCGATGTAAAAGGGCTTGTCCGCCACCACTACAAAGTCGACCCACGAGGCAGGGATATCCACGCGGGGCAGCTCACTTGTGTCGTTCACCAGTTCGTTGACCTGGACGATGACGATGCCATCGCTAAAGGCACCTGCTTCGATAAGGGCGGGTGTGTCCTCGGTGCTGGCGCCGGTATAAATATTCCCGTGGCGATCTGCCTTGAAGCCAGCGGACAACACAACGTTGGGAATCAAGTCCACCAACAGCCGTGAGTAGAGTTCGATATAGGTATGGATAGCGCCCACTTCCAGCAGTCCGTCTTCGAGCAGCTGACTGATACGCAGACTCTGTGTGCCGGCAAAGGAGAAGTCCAGTTTATGGGCGATACCGCGCTCAAACAGATCCAGGTGTTCGGCGCGCCCTACGCTTGGCATGATCATGTGCAGATCATGGAGCTTGCCAGGATCGGCCTTTACCAATGAGCGAGACAGAAAGTCAGCCTGTTTCTGATTGTTGCCTTCCAGCACCACGCGATCACCGGGAGCAATCAGCGCTTCAAGGGCTTCAACGATCCGATCGGTTCGGATGACCGCGCCTTCGGCATAGGCACTTGCCTGGGCGACTCGCCGCTGCTTTTCGGTGCGCCGCCGCGACCATTGAGGTGGAGGAGAGGTTATTGTCATGATGACTCCACGAAGTCCGCTGTCGTGGTCTCACGCTAGACCTCCTCAGGCGGACCTTCAATCAACCTCACCGTCAGATCGTTAACCTGAGCGTAACGATTTGAGGCGTGAGTCATGTGGTGATGGTGTCCATACCGAACGCTGAGCAGTGATTACTTTCCTCGCGATGCGCAGGCTGCTAAAACATACATACCTGATTTCGGCTAAATCCCTGACTGGCTACTGCGCAGGAGAACCGCAAGATGACGAGCCTTGCAAGCGAGTACGCTGAAGCGTTGGACTCTATGACGTCCCGTCGCGTTGAGCTGGTCCGTATCGTTGAGCGCTTTGCTCCTGACTTTGGTGTCCACCCAACTGCCATTCAGCCACTGCATCTGATTCGTAGCGATCAGCCGACACAGACCATCCATACTGTTCATAAGCCAGGTCTTTGCATCATTGTGCAAGGAGCAAAAGAAGTTCAGCTGGCGGAAGAATGCTACCGCTACGATCCGCTTCACTACCTGGTGGTTTCCGTTACCCTGCCGCTGGCAGGCAAGGTGATCGAAGCGACCAGCGATAAACCGTATCTGTGTCTTCGTCTCGATCTCGACCCTTGCGAAATCGCTCAGCTGGTTTCAGATGCCAGCCCGATCGCTGTCCCTGATCGCCCGGCGGAGCGCGGGTTGTTTCTGGACCAGATTGATCCGTCCATTCTGGACACTATGCTGCGCCTGTTGCGGTTGCTGGAGTCTCCAGATGACATTCCCATGCTTGCGCCCATGGCGATAAAGGAAGTCTACTATCGATTGCTTAAAGGTAAGCACGGGCATCGTCTGTATGAAGTGGCGTTTGGGGATAGCCAGGCCCAGCGGGTGGCGCGTGCGATTGATTGGTTGAATAACCACTTTTGCGAGCCGCTCAGTATCGATGCCTTAGCCAAGCACGTAAACCTTAGTACATCTGCGTTTCACCATCGTTTCAAGGCGGTTACCGCCATGAGTCCCTTGCAGTATCAGAAGCAGTTACGCTTGAACGAGGCGCATCGGCTGATGATGTCCGAAGGTCTGGATGTGACCAGCACCTGTTACAGAGTGGGCTATGAGAGTCCCTCGCAGTTCAGCCGGGAATACAGCCGCTTTTTTGGCGTATCGCCGGCCAAGCACATTGGGCAATTCAGGCGAAAGGCATAATCCGCTTTGGTATCAATATGATGCTATCCCGACTAGGGACTTTAGGACGGGAAAGCCAGTTAAACATTTCGGCATCATGCTCTGAAGGAAGCTAGTGACTTCAGAACATGATGCCTTTTTAATAGTGCTTACTTGCCCCATTCAGGCCCGCCATCGGTGGCGGTTTGTCCTCCATCCACAGGTAGCGTTACGCCTGTAATGTAAGCGGCCTCTTCGCTGGCCAGGAAGGCAATGGCGGCGGCAATTTCTTCCGGTTTCGCTGCACGGCGCAAGGGAATACGCTCCCACGCCTTTTCAAGCAAGGCCTCGTCATCCATGATCTTTTCTACCATGCCGGTAAGGGTAAGACCGGGACACACCGTGTTAGCCCGGACTCCATATTTGCCATAATCACAGGCGATGGAGCGTGTAAGGTTGGCTACGGCTGCTTTGGCTGCACAGTAGGCAGCATGCGACCAGCCGCCACCCAATGAAGAAACGGACCCGACATTGATTATGACCCCCTTTGCACGAGCCAGATGTGGCACTGCACGACGGCTGATATAAAATACGCTATCCAGATCCGTGCCCATACAGGCTCGCCAATGATGATCACTGGTTTCGCTGATGCTGCCGACCAGATTCATACCTGCCGCATTAATAACTGCGTCTAACTGACCAAACCGTTCCACAGTATGATCGACCAGTCGGTCGCACGCTTCGCGTTGCGACACATCTGCCACCTCGGTCATTACCCGGTCAGAAGAAAATCCATCGGCTACTGCTTCAAGGCGTTCAGCGTTTCGTCCAGAGAGAACAACCGAAGCGCCCTCTGAAAGAAAGCGGCGGGCCGCTGCTTCGCCGATGCCAGAGCCTCCGCCTGTAATAACAATGACTTTTTTGTCAAATCGATTCATGGTTCATTCCTCGCAAGGTGAACAAACAAAAGGTCATCTATCAGCCGGGATCGTCGGCACCGCGCGAAACGGCCTCCCAGTCTCCAAAATCTCGCGCAAGTTCATCTAACTTGCCTAAGGCGCACTCGAATGCGCTATTGCCCAGCAGTAGGCGTGCCGGTTTTTCCTGGCTTTCAACTGCTTTAAAAATGGCTGCGGCGGCTCGGGCGGGATCGCCAGATTGCCTGCCAATCGACTGGTGATAGGCTTCGATAGCTGCACCGGCTGTCGGTGTATAGTCTTCATGGGTGTGCGGCGTTTCATGCGCTGACCCTGCCCACTCCGTACGAAACGCACTGGGCTCTACCGTCATGACATGAATGCCTAACGGCGCCACTTCCTGGCGGAGTGTTTCTGATAATCCCTCAACGGCGAATTTGCTGGCGCAGTAGTATCCTACCGCAGGAAAGCCGCAGAGCCCGCCGATGGAGGTCAGATTGACGATGATGCCCTGCCGCCGTTGGCGCATACCAGGCAACGCGGCTTGAAGCATATTCGCAACACCATAAAAGTTAACATCCATCATCTGGCGTACCTGGTTGAGATCGCTTTCCTCCACTGAAGCGAAATACCCAACGCCGGCATTATTCACCAGCACATCTACAGCGCCGAAAGCAGCTTCGGCTGACTCAATGGCGATCTTTGCCTGACGCGGGTCTGTAACATCCAGCGGCAGCACCAGGGCCTCACCTTTATTTTGAAGGTCCTTTAACTGCTCGGGCTTGCGTGCCGTTACCACTACACGGTAACCCTGCGCCAGTACATATTCCGCAATGTGACGGCCAAACCCAGTGGAGCAGCCTGTCACAAACCATACGGGGGAGTGTGCTGTCTGATTCATAGGATCTCTCCTGTCATGTTGAGAACGGGGTTATGCAGGCTCCAGATCGATCAACTGAAAAGCCCGCATGTCAATCTCACCGTCCATAAGTGCTGGGAGCTGCGCCAGAAAGGCTTTTACATAAGGCCGCTCAAGGTGAGCGGCGAGGTCTTCTGGAGAGCGCCAGACCTCGTGGATAAACCACTCGTTCGGCTCGTCGCGACCTTGATGAATCGTATAGGCGAGGCAACCCGGTTCATGGCGTGAGGGTGCTATTAATGACATCAGCTGCTGGCCCAGCACCTCTGTCTTACCCGACCGGGCGCGAATGAAAGCGATATTGGTAAACTGAGACATAGGGAGGTCTCCGTAGTCATCCAGGGCCTGCTGCCCTGATAGAGCAGCACGCGTACGAAAGGACTCAAACGGTGGTGTAGCCACCGTCTGCCATGACAACCGAGCCGGTCATGAAGCTGGCGCGATCGGAGGCCACAAAGGCAATTACTTCAGCGATTTCTCTCGGCTGGGCAACACGGCCAATCGGGGCGTTAGTGGCATGCTCACGCAGGAAGGCGCGGCCATCAGGCATGATGTCATCGAGGATGCCAGTCTCCACATCGCCAGGGGCTACAACGTTGGCCCGAATGTTATGCGGCGCGCCTTCAAGCGCGAGAACCTTGGTGAGCTGAGCAACCGCACCTTTCGACGCGGCATAGGCGCCAATGGTAGGAAACGCTACCTGACAGGCATAGGAGCCTACATTGACGATGGCGCCGCGCTTGTTATCGATCATGACGCGCATCGCCTCACGAGCATGCAGGAACATGCCGCGTGCATTGACGTTCATGACCTTGTCCCACTGCGCGACAGACATATCGGTAACGTTTATGTTGAGGATAATCGCAGCGTTATTGACCAGAATATCAACCTTGCCAAAGCGCTCCATGGCAAGGGCAACGGCGCGTTGCGCAGTTGCTTCATCCGCTACATCACCGACCAGCGCAGCGATGCGCTCTGATTTTTGTTCAAGCTCGACAACGGATGGCTTGATGTCCTCGGCAACAACAGATGCGCCACGCTCAGCAAACAGTGTGGCTACAGCTTCGCCGATTCCACCCGCTGCACCGGTGACGATGGCGACTTTACCTTCAAGTTCTTGTACGGGAGTTGTAGTCATCATGTCTCTCCTCAAGTATCAAACGCCGTAAGCGGCTGTGGTTGAAGTCGAGATCACGATATCGAGTTTGCCCGGCGTGATAATCGCCTCGTTTCTTCATGTCTTATGAAGGAGGGCTAAATAATCGAGAGGTAGATGGGGTAGGAATGAAAGGGCCGCAGAGGACGGCCACTTCTACGGTAGACATAACACGTATTAGTGTCGGTTAGCTAAATTCAAATGCCGGCAAAGGCTTCACTGGCCGTGAATGGTCATGTGCTGGTTCGTCAACGCCTGCGCGCGGAGTCTTTTTTCAGAAAATCGATAAATGCCCGTAGTGAGGCCAGCTGTTGGCGCTGACGAGGGTAACTCAGATAAAAACCATCAAACGGCGCGCACCATTCCTGGAGTAGCGGGACCAATGTTCCAGCGTTGATAAAGGGCTCCATCTGGTCTTCCAACCAAAAGGCGATACCCACGCCGTTGACTGCAGCCTCAATGGCAACACGCTGATCGTTGACGATGAGCGGGCCTTTGACGGCTATGGCGAACCACTCAGTATCACGCTTGAACTCCCAGCGATACGGATGGATCTGGCCTGGCCAGCGCCAATTGATACAGCGGTGATTTTCCAAGTCATACGGCGTTTCTGGATACCCGTACTGCTCAAGATAACTCGGCGAGGCGGCTGGAATCTGCCGGAGTTCTGGCCCCAGCTTGATCCCCACCATGTCCTGCTCGATCAGCTCGCCCAGGCGCAAGGTAGCATCGAATCCCTCTGCAACGATGTCCACGGGTCGATCGTCCAGCACGACATCCAGTTCAATCTCGGGATAGGCCTCCGAGAAAGGCTGGAAGATTGGCTCAAGAAAAACACGTGAGGCCAACCGAAGGGCATGCACACGTAATCGACCGGAAGGCTTCTCACCAAATAAACAGGCGTTCTCTACAGCGCTTGCCACCTCCTGTAGAGCGGGTCTAAGCCGCTCAAGCAGGTGCTCGCCGGCAATGGTCAGACTTACGCTGCGTGTCGTGCGATTGAAGAGGCGCACCCCCATGCGCTCTTCCAAACTACGTATCGTCTGGCTAAGTGCAGAAGGGGATACCTGCAACTCTTCAGCAGCCCGAACGAAACTGCCACGTTCAGCAATCGCCACGAATGCCTGGAGTTCCGCATAATTCTGACCACGCATGGTAAGCATCCTGTCTGGTAGGTCTGCCTGAAAAGCACAGCGTACGGAGGCATTATGAACGCAAAAGCTCTTTAATCAGCACTGATCACCTCAAAACCCGGTATGGGAGCCTCAAGTGCAAGTGCAGCTCTGACCGGATCAAAGTACTCGCGAATGAATGCAATCTTTCCATCCTTCACGCGAACGAACAGCACATAGTCCTGACGATACGTCCTACCCGTTGCCGTAATAATACCTTCCGCCTTTACTTCCGCACTCGCTTCATCGGGACTATCCGAGGCATGAATTCTAAGGTCATAAAAGCGGAACTGCTCTACCGCACCAACGAACCAGCCTACGTGATGAAGCACCGCTTCACGCCCCGCCAGTTGTGCGGGATGCCCTAGTGACGGGGCAAAGGGAAGCTCCCATAAAAGATCATCCGCAATCAAGGTTTGCCATTGGGGCTGATTGGCTACGAATGTCTCGAAGTGTTGTTGCAGCAGTTCGGTTGCAGTGCGCATTGCGGTCTCCTGATTATGTAAGTGAAGAACAAAAGCGCTGCTCAGCCGAACAGCTTGATAACGGTTCTCGCCGTTAATTCACCCTGGTGCCGCGCACCCTCAAGCTCTGTTTCGCTCGGCAGACGTGAGCCGTCTCCCGCTGTGATGGTAGTAGCGCCATATGGTGCGCCACCTACCACCTCTGTAACACCCATTTGCCCTTGATGGCTGTAGGGGAGTCCCACAATTGTCATGCCGAAGTGCAACAAGTTGGTGATGATGGAGAAAAGGGTCGTTTCCTGGCCGCCGTGCTGTGTAGCTGAGGCCGTAAAGGCACCGCCCACTTTGCCATTTAATACACCGCGTGCCCATAAGCCGCCTGCTTGATCCAGAAACGCGGCCATCTGGCTGCTCATCCGGCCAAAGCGGGTCCCTGTGCCCACAATGATCGCATCGTAATGCTCAAGATCGGCAATGGTTGCTACCGGTGCTGCTTGGCCAAGCTTGAAATGCGCACTCCTGGCGATCTCTTCCGGTACCGTTTCAGGGACACGTTTGATATCTACGTCAGCGCCTGCCGCACGCGCGCCTTCTGCTACGGCTTCAGCCATGGTCTCGATATGACCGTAAGAGGAGTAATACAGAACCAGAACCTTAGCCATGTGACGTCTCCTGAGTGGAATAAGCGGCCAGTGCCGCAGTGGAGAAACTTTCGCATGGCTCAAGATTCGAAAATAGCCAGCTAATATCGACCGGTTCGTTCGATAAAATCGAACAGTAGCGATCAAAGGTTTTGTGCGGCCTGTGCCTTGAAGCGCTCAATTAACCATGTGGCAGCAGGGCCAGGCGGTGAATCGGTACGATAAATTACGGTAAAGTCGTACGTGCCACCAGGGCAATCTGGCAAATCCAGTAATACCAGCCTATTTTCGGCAATATCACTCTCTACCATGGGCTGCGGCATGTTTCCCCAGCCAATACCTTCCTTGAGTAGCATGTGTTTGGAACCAAGGTCAGCCAGACGCCAGGTGCGGGCGCTCATAACGGCGTATTCCTGCCCCTCGGTTAGTGTGGAGCGGTCCGTCAGGACCAGCTGAACATGCTCACGGGTAGCGCCAGGAGCGTTGACGCTGGCTGAAGCTAACGGATGGCTGGGTGCTGCAACCGGCACCAGGTCAACGCTGCCCACTGCAATCCGCTCCAGACCGTCAAGGTTAGTGATCAAAGGACCGCTGACGCCCAGCGCAGCGCCTCGATTCAGTACCCGTTGCGTGACGGCGCCTAATGCTTCTATATGAAGATGGAGGGAAACCGTGGGAAAGGTTTCTCGAAATACCTTCAAGGCATCTACTACCCGCGCACTGGGCAACATGACATCCAGCACCAGATGGATCTCGGCTTCAAGACCTTGCAGGAGTCCTTTTACCTTGGCACGCAGTCCATTGATGCCGCTATATACCATGCGCGCTTCGGCTAATACCGTTCGCCCCGCGTCTGTCAGCTGAGGTTTACGAGTAGTTTTGCGATCAAAAAGAGTCACGCCCAACTGCATCTCAAGGTTAGCAATGGTATAGCTGATAACAGACGTAGCCCGGTGTAGCTTACGAGCAGCCCCGGCAAAACTCCCCACCTCAACAACAGTAAGAAAGACACGCAACTGGTCCAGCGTAGGCGTACCGGGATCAGACATCATTTCGAATTCCTCGAACGTTTTAATGCATATTATCTGGATTTTGCTGAACGCCCATCTGTTTTAGTCTGGCCTGGTAATCACTTCCGAGTGAAGTCTTTTGCCTGCAATCCGCCGATTGCACCTATGCCCTGCGAGGCCCGCAACCATGACGTTATCGAGTTCTGCATCCGCTATTGAGCATCTCATCCTGCCAGCCGTGAGAGACTTGGGTGATGGCTTTAAAGTACGCCGCGCCTTACCTTCTGCACAGCGACGTACCTTAGGCCCCTTCATTTTTCTGGACAGCTTTGGACCAACCGTTTTCAAGGCAGGCGAGGGGCTTGATACACGGCCCCATCCGCATATTGGTTTGTCGACCATGACTTACCTGCTGGACGGCGAGATGCTGCATCGCGACAGCGAGCACTATGTCCAGACCATACGGCCGGGCGAAATCAACCTGATGACGGCAGGTAAAGGAATTGTTCACTCCGAGCGCAGCACCGACGCGGTCCGCCAAACAGGCGGTACGGTATTCGGCTTTCAGTCATGGCTAGCCCTACCAGTAGCCCATGAAGAGGCTGACCCAGGCTTTCAACATGTCAGCGCAGGAGAGATTCCTGTAATAGAGGACGAGGGGGTTACCGTCAGGGTACTAGCTGGCGCGTTGCATGATAAACAGGCACCTACACGCACGTTTTCTGATCTGTTCTACGCCGACGTGGTACTGGAGGCCGGAGCGCGCTATCGCATCCATAAAGAACATGTCGAAAGGGCCATCTACGTCGTAAGCGGTGAGGTTACGGTGAGTGGGCAGGATGGTCGCTTCGGCCGGGACCAGCTGGTTATCTTCAAACCAGAAACCGAGATTGTACTAAGTGCAACGGGACTGACTCGGTTGATCTTGCTGGGAGGGGAGCCGCTTCCTGAAAAGAGACATATCTTCTGGAATTTTGTATCGAGCCGCCGTGAGCGCATCGAGCAAGCTGCCGAAGACTGGCGTTTACAGCGTTTTCCAGGCGTACCTGGAGAGCATGAGTTCATCCCGTTACCGGAAACACGAATCCGTTTAAAAGCCACTGTGTAAACATCATCGCGTTATCCTGATGCCCGCCCGGATGCCATTCGGAGCGGGCATTGTCTTTTCTGAGCCTACTCAGAGACTACTAGCCCCCGCTATCTCCTGAGCTTCACACCTTGAAGCTCAGAAGAGTTAGGCCTACAGATTATGTTCGATTAAATCGAATCTAATGGTCTAAATTAATCGGCTATTGCGAATAGCAAACCACAGGCAGACTTCTCCCCATCGAGACACATCATGGTGATGCGTCCTAAATGAGGATCTACTCATGTCACAGTCAGCCAACCTTGTTCAAACTGCTCCGCATACAGCCGCTTCCAATGCTTCAGCAGCTACAACTGCATTGCTGGGCCGGATATTGATCAGCGCAATCTTCATCCTTTCAGGCATTTCCAAAATTACTGCGCCTGCCATGATCATGGGTTATATCGAGTCGGTCGGTTTGCCGTTTCCTGCCGTCGCCCTCGGAGTTGCCGTGTTGGTTGAAGTGGTAGGCGGTATTGTGTTGGTCCTCGGCTATCAGACACGAGCAGTGGCTGCGTTCCTGGCCTTGTTTAGCGTAGTGACCGCACTGGCCTTCCATAACAATCTGGCTGATCAAAATCAGTTCATTCATTTCTTCAAGAATATCGCCATGGCCGGTGGGCTTCTTCAAGTAGTGGTTCTTGGGGCTGGCCAGTACAGCCTGGACGCCCGTCGTAGCTGATGGCAGATGCCAGGCTAGCGGCCTGGCATAACTTGCAACCCTTCGCTAGAGAAATCATCATGAAAGCCATACGTGCACAGCAATATGGGAACCCCGACGTACTCCGCCTTGAAGAAGTAGCTGATCTGACGCCGAGTAAAGGACAAGTGTTGATCCAGTTAGCTGGCAGCGGAATAAATCCAATCGACTGGAAAGTCCTCTCCGGTGCCATGAAGCAGTTTATCCCCTTACCGTTACCCTATACGCCAGGGGTTGAAGTCGCAGGAACGGTTATCGCATTAGGTGAAGGCGTAGACACATTCAGCCTGGGCGACGAGGTTTTTGGCTTTATCGGTATTACAGGTGGGTACGCCACCCAGGCCGTAGCGGATGCCGACCGTTTGGTCTTAAAGCCCAACAGCCTTTCATTGCTAGAGGCAAGCGGTGTGCCGGCGGCAGCCTTGACGGCTTGGCAAGCCTTGCATGAGCATGCCGCCATTAAGGCAGGCCAACGTGTCCTGATCCAGGGAGCGGCGGGCGGGGTTGGCAGCTTGGCCGTACAGTTGGCTCGTATAGCTGGCGCTGAAGTCATCGCGACGGCATCTGCCCATAATCATGATTACCTACATGCACTAGGCGCTACGCAACTCATTGATTACCGCCATGAAGCCTTTGAGAAAGTCGTTTCGGATATAGATATCGTAATCGACCTTGTAGGCGGCGAAACTCAAGCCCGCTCCTGGTCAGTGTTAAAAAAGGGCGGTGTGCTGGTGTCACCCGTCAGCGCGCCGAGTGAAGAGGCTGCTCGTAGCATAGGAGCAACAGGCAAACGCTTCGCTACCCGTTCAGACGGGAAGCAACTAGCACAGATTGCCGACTTATTTAACCGGGGAGCACTTAACATGGAAGTAGAAACCATGTCCTTGTCCAGGGCAGCTGATGCGCTACAGAGAAGCCTGGCAGGCCATACGCGAGGCAAGATTGTGCTGGATGCTCGGGAATAGTAACCAATTAAATAGCTACATGATGAGTGTGCTAAATGGCCGGTTCTCTAAAACCGGTCATTTATTTTGGCCAATTTTTGAAAGATATTATTTTCCCATATCTCTAATGCTGAAGTTTATAAATAAAGATTAAGATGGAGATATAAAAAATACCCCTTTGAGAGTGGTTGGTGACTGTGCTTTAGGAATTAGTAGGTAAGCATTTGCGTCGGTAAGATAGAATATATCTTTATAAGGGCTTGGAAAGTCAGAGGAGTAAATTTGTAGCGCAACATTGTAATTTTTGGCAATGTCTTTTTCTAGGGAAAGTTGTTTTGGGGTTTCGCTTGTTATCATGGAACAAACTACAAAATCATCCACCTCAAAATGCTCGTCAACAATTTTGGTGTATGTCTCAGGTATAGTATATGTCTCCGATTTTATAAGTTCTGCTTCTAGGTCTTCGCTATGTATAACTTGAGTGTATCCATTACTAATAAATTGTAAATCCTCAATGCTACCAGAGGTGCTTATCAAGTCTAGAAAGTATTCGCTCGGGTGATAGGTCGAGAAAATATAGATTATTCCATTGTTTGGAATAGTGTCCGGTAAGAAATAAAGTCTAGCTAGAGAGCAGTTTATACTCATAACCAATGTAAGCGGTAAGTGGTCAGGATTTTTTGGCCAAGCCTCTACTTTCGCTTGGCTACCACCAAGCGTGATACCACAATGTTTATTTAAGTCCGAGGTTGGGACAATTCTCTTTACTGTCTTGATTTTACTCATTTGCAGTCTATAAGTATTTTATAAAAAACGAAGGCTTAACTATTTAATTATATATTTTCTAGCTGTAAATTTATCATTGTGGACTATAAATCAAATAGAGGGTGCGTCGGAAAAATGCCTGCCATGTAGCTAGCCCATAATCTTTCAATAAAATGATTTTCGATCTTATTAAAGGCTGCTTCAGAGATTAGACCAATATCATCAGATGCATACCCTGCTAGCTCTGAGTTTTGAGTTAACTTAAAAGTATTTTTAAATGCTATTTCTCTAAGTGATGAAAATTCGAAATTTTCATCTGGATTTATTGTTCTTATTTCTTTAAATGCCGAGGACCAGGCGGATTCAAATTCTTCATGGTCTCTGGCATCTAATGCAGTATTCCAGTCTCTATCTACAAAAATCGATTCGTAAAAGCTATCTGCTTCGATTTTTTCTTTAATGTCTAAAAAATTCATCTCAACCCTGCCTCCTTAGCCAATTTTCTACAAGGTTAACTGCTTGTACAGGCGTTACATTTTTACTAAGAATATGAGTCCCGTTGCATAAGCGTACATATACTTTAATGTCATTAAGCGATCATAAGCCTCAAAAAGCTCGTAAATCGTCCACGCCAGTGGATCGTAATAACAAACGTATTGTAATGCAGACCCGTTTCAGCATCGTAGTACTGTCCTTGAAAGCGCAGGTTCTGCTCGATTTCCCTCGGTGCCAGCGCTTCCAGTGCACCCCAGGCCCTGCCAGAGGAAGTAGGTCGTTTCGGTCTTGCTCTCTACAGAAACATGCTTGGCGATACGGCAGTCCAGGCAGTCGTATTCGTAGCTGGCTTGGGTTTACTACTATTTATTATAAATTTTTCCTTTAACCCAAATCGTGTCATACACTAAGGAAAAAAGTGTGTTTCGAATTTATGTGAAAATATACAACTGCCATGAATATCTTGCATGTATTATTTATTTTAACTCTCTCTCACGCTGTGTTATTAGTTTAATTAATATGTAAATTTAGCTGGCTTTAAATGTATATATTTTTTCGCCATTAAACACATGATACAGGTTTTCTATGCTGCCTTTTGAGTTGTAAGTAATCTTTTTTCTTGCATATGGTTTTAAATGATTTGTTCCGCAGACAAGTACCTCAGAGATTATATCTTCGGAATAAATATATTTCTCGAACGTATATTCTCCATCTTCATTTAATTCTATAGATGATGTATATTTTCCGTTTTTTTTATTTACTTTGAAAATACGGATGGGTTCCTCCATATCGTCATACTGGATAGTGATAATTGAGTCTCCCTTTTGATAGGATATGTACTCGGAAACTATACGACCATGTCCGCCGAAGTCAAAGATATTAGAAGGGAATCCCTCTTTCGTAATTCTTGCCGCGTAGACGTTTTTTAGAGTTTTTGGTTTTCTTTTTAATATAGAAGTAGTTTTGATTCCCCTAGACTCATTAAAAAATGGTATTGGGAAAAATGGCAAAGATTTCGACCAAATCAGATCATCTTGCTCAGGATCAAATATAGTAGGTCTAATCTCAGTGGAAGCTAAGATTTCTTTGATTTCTAAAAGAGCGTCAGCCACTTCTGTTTCATTAATAATCATTTGTTAAATACCATCCCTTTGTTAAGGCTTGACTTTATTTCCGAAAGTTCGGTAAGGAAAGACTTTTTATCAGCTCTATTGATAAGTTTATCGTAGACATATTGTTTATAAATGTTGCTATGAACCCCTTCGCCTTTGTGGGCAGTAGTTGTAGTTCCAGGTACTCGTGCTTTGCTAGTGTTTGGCAGCCAAATACCGTTCTTTCTATAATTGATATCGATGCCTAAGTCTTCCATTTTTTTGCGCAAGGCAACCATTCGCCAATCTTTTGAATTAGACATAATTATGTGATGAGCATCATACTGCCCACCGCCGATGGGCTTAGGTCCTAGGTTTGAAGCTAATTTACGAGCATCACTGGAACAGGTGAGTCCTGTAGGATCAATCCAAACGGCCGGATTGTCACCATAATTATAGAGGTTAATTCCGCCAAGCAACCCTATGGGATCTTGCGCTGTAAAGCGGCCTACAGCCGGATCGTAATAACGAAACGTGTTGTAGTGCAGGCCCGTTTCGGCGTCGTAGTACTGTCCCTGAAAGCGCAGGTTCTGCTCGATCTCTCTCGGCGTTAGGGCCTCCAATGCTCCCCAGGCCCTATAGTAGGCGCGCCATACCATTCGTCCGCTATCGTCCGTGACCTCAAGTGGCGTACCGATCTGGTCGGTATGAAAATAGTAGCGCTTAGGCTTTTGATCAGGCTGGCTCGGATCAGTATCTAACCGGGCAAGCGGGGCGTAGCTGCCTTGCTCGTAGATATACAGGCTGTACAGATCCGCTTTTTGCTCCTGCAGCATGCGCAGGCCTTGCCAGATGAAGCGGGTCGTTTCGGTTTTGTTCTCTGTTAGGACATGCTTGGCAATACGGCGGCCAAGGCAATCGTATTCGTAGCTGGCTTGGCTGAGCGAGTCATGGCCGCGATAGGTTTCGGCTTTAACCAGGCGGTTTTCGCAGTCGTAGGTAAAACGCTGATAACCATTTGAACTGTGCCGCTCGCTCACGTTACCCCAGGCATCGTAGGTGAGGCGCAGGTCTTTCCAGGCCTTGAGGCGGTTGTCTGGGCTCAAGGCTTGAGAGGCGCTCAGGTTGCCGGCAGGGTCGTAGCCGAAGTCCTCATTACCGAGCTGAGGGTGGTGTGGTTCGCGGCTACGCAGTTGACCAATGGCATCGTATTTGTAATCCGTAGCACCACGGTGCTTATCGATCTGCCGCAGGAGCTCGCCTGCCTTGCTGTACTCATAGCGACGATGAATCAACGTGGCGGGATGTTCAGGATGGCCGAGCAGGCTGTTTTTTGCGCGTTGAGTTGCGAGAGCTGTTCATGCGGCAACTCAACGGCCGCTTGCCAGCGCTTACGGCCAAAGCTGTCGTATCCAAAGCGGCTGGTTAGGCTGCCTTGGGTACGCAAGGTCTCCCTGTGTAGGGCGTCACGCTCGAAGTCGCTGATCAGCAAGCCGTCGAGGTTCAGTTGGTGCAGATGGCCGCTGCCATAATAGAGGTGATTGAGTGTGCGGCCATCCGGCAGGCTGAGCTGAGTAAGGTTGCTTAACGCATCGTAGGTGTAACTTAGTGCGCCCAAGGCTGACTGCTCTTCTACCAGGCGGCCAGCGTTGTCGTAGCTGAAGCTAAGAAAATCCGGCCGTATGCCCAGCGCTTTACCGTGCTCGCTGGGCTGCCGTTCGATGGCTACGACCCGATCCATTTCGTCATAGGTGTAATCCAGGCGAGCATCCCGAGTTACTTTGCTGAGCAAACGACCTATAGCGTCGCGCTCAAATTCGCTTGAGCGTGTCTGACCTAGTCCCGCCTGGTCAGCGGTATGCTCATCCATGCGGACCAGTGCGCCGGATACGTTGTAGTGGAAACGGCGGCGTAGTCCGTCTATACGGACCTCTTCAATCAAGCGGTCGGCAGAGTCATAGGCGAAACGATAGGCCGCCCCGTTCTCGTTTACCAGGGCAGCCAGACGCAGCGCCTGATCATAGTGGTAGCGAACCCGCTGGGCTTTGGCGTCCTTGCGCTCTACGGGTAGGCCGCGAGCATTACGAGTGACGCTTGTTGTTCGCTTATCAGCATCAGTATGGGTAAGTAGCTGCCCAAGCGCATTATAGGTATAGGAATCTATACTGCCGTCAGGATGCTCGACCCGGAGGACTTCGCCGTCGGGTTTGCGATGCAGTCGGGTGGTTTGGCCGAGCGCGTCGGTTACTGCCGCAAGATGTAAGTGTTCACCGTAGGCATAGTGGGTGTGGTTGCCTGAGCAGTCCTGATACCGAGTAACTTGGCCAAGGGCGTTCCACCAGTAATAAGTATTGTTGCCTAAGGCATCCGTTACGGTATGGGGTAGGCCATTATCGGCACTAAGATAGCGAGTGATTGCGCCAAGCTCATCCGTCTGAGCCAGCAAGCTACCTGCCTCATCGTATTCCCAGCTAAGTGCGCTGCCATCGGGCCTCGTCAGTGAGGTAAGGAATTCAGTATTGAGATGATAGGTATATACCGTCGAGCGACCGATAGGATCGGTGTCTTTGACTAGTCTTGAAAACTGATCGTACTCGAACGCTAGCGTATTGCTGTCGGGCAGCGTCACACCCGTTATGCTGCCTGACTCATCTAAGCCAATGTGGTATTGCTCACCGCTAAAGTCTTGGGCAAAAGTGACACGACGGCTTTCATCGTAATGAATAATGGCTTTGCGATTTAAGGTATCAATAATGTATGTCGTACGAGCTGTCAGATCATAGCTGAAGCTGTAGCGCTCACCATCACTGGTCCAATGCTCTGCTACTCGCAGGCTGCCGTCTGGGAGTTTGCCCCACCGATAATGACACACCAAACCTAGGGCATTTTCATGCGCGACCATGAGGCCGTGGTCATAGGCAAAGCGTCGGCTGGTAGCACCATTGCGATTAGTGACGCCAATGAGTTGATCCTGCGCATCGTAAGCATAGCGAACAAGGGTTTCTACCGGCTTGCAATCCTCGATACGCTCTACACGCACCAAGCGGTTACCCGCTTCGTTGTAGCAGAGATGGATACGTACCATACTCTTTGAGTGGATATCGGTAAGCCGACCTTCTCGATACGTAAGCGCCAGGTAATTACCGTGAGCATCCTCGATGCGTTTGAGCGGAGCGGGCGTGCCATCCTCTGGTAGATCGCCAAAATAGAGAAATGTACAGTCGAGGGTCTGCAATAGATAATGGCCGCCCTCAGTACAAACGATCGTAAACTGCTCCGCTGGATAGAAGACTCGCTCATTAGGATTTAGTAGTTCGAGCGGAATTTCCCGGCCCTGGTTATCGCGTAAAACCAGACGATCCCTCTCGCGCCGTAGGCTTTGCTCCCAGGGCATTACCCAGCCGCGCCCGAGAATACCCTCACGCTCGATGTCGCTGGCGTAAAAGCGTGCCCAATGGATAGGCAGCAGGCCGGGAAGCGTAAAATCGATCTCACTGTCTTCCAGCAGTAGTTTACGGCCATTTACCGCGTCAACCGGGTGACCAAACAGTGCGCCGAAAGCACGCGTCAATACTGGGGCCGCTACTGCCCGTGTAAACGCCTCGGAAGCGGCAAAGGTGGCTGCAAACTTGAGCGCGCAGGGCATAACGGCTTTCAAGCCATTCTTGGCTGCCATTTTCACAAGGCTGCCTATACCGCCACCGAGTGCCATCAGAACATCAACTGTGGTACGTAACCATGCTGGTACTTCGTCATCTATAGGCAGATAGGTCTGAGTTTCGGCTCCAACATTTACATTAGGAGAACCCGAGTCAATCGTTGCACCACAGGTGAGTTGATCTCCTTTACGGGCAGCGGGAAAACCGTTGATGAAGACCTTGGCTGAGCCTTGGGCAATTTGCGGGGGCTTGCTATGCTTCTCACAGACGCCGGTGTCCGCCTCAACGCGCGCAGCCGCTAGACCGTTGATAAAGGTATTGGGCGAGCCGGAAACAATCCCTCCGGCGGGGGTACTCATTGATCGTCCGATCGTTTCGCCGAGCGCAGTCAGTGCTGCTCCGCCAAAGCCAGCCAGTACGCCCGCCATCAGGGCAACACCAAAGCCGCAAGTAGCGGTTGCTACCGCTACTCCTACTACAAGGGCAATACCTATCGCCGCTCCGGCAAGAAAACCGCCTAACGCGCTTGTATGGACGATCTCATCGTCAATGCGAGCGGCTTCGTACATTTGACTTCTCCCTGTCACACGGATTGTCTTTCGCCGTGCGAAGCAAACCTGATGATGCTTATTGATTCCGCTTCACGAGTTAACGAGACGGAATAAAATTACTTAAAAGCTCTACCCACAGTGCATCCTGTTCTGATGTAAACGGTGCTTGTCCGCTGGCGGTAAAAACAAGAACGCGCTCGGGTGCCATTGGAAAAGCAGCCTGACGCTGATATACGTCTTTGCCGCTTGCCTTGTACCGAGAATCAATTTGGATACCCTGAATGGGGACGTTCATGGATAGCTGCGCCAGCTTTCTGTCCAAAGGTTTGTACTTGGCAAGTTTTGCGGCGATCAGCTCAACCTGTCGGTCAATATAATCATCAAGGGCCTCGTCCGAGGGTTTGGTATCTCGGGAAACCGTAAGGCTGAACGGAAAGGGGGCCGTGTCTCCCGGAACGAATACATTGATGGTGCGATCCTGAAAGCCAGCAGGTAGTTTTAAAATACCTTCGTTGATCTTATAGCTCATGAGATTTCTCGAAATTTGGATTACTGGGAGGCAGAGCCTGAGCCATTCGTACCTGATGAAGGGTGGAATACAGCATTGATCTGAGCATCGATTGAGGCCTTCACTCCTTGCCCCTCCGGTGAGGCTCCTGCCTTACCACCCGGCACATTGATGTCGAGAGTGCCACCAGTGTTTATCTGGCCTGCGCCGCTGGCGCTGATATTGAATTCAACACAGGAAATATTAACGAGGCCGTTGGCGTACATCTCGAACACGCTTTTGCCACAAACAAGGCGAATACCTTCACCTGCCTCAATGAGATACGTTGAACTGACGCTATCCACCTTCGAGCCGCCTACCAGCAGCTGGTCATCCACCTTGACGATGCGCATGCGGTTCTGACCAATGACTACCGTTTCGTCCTGACCTATGGTTTTGGTCCGGTCAACCCCTACGGAGTGGGTTTCACAATTGCCCACTTCAATGTCCATGTCGCGCTGACCGTGTACGTAGATCTGCTCCGCACCGGCTTTATCTTCGATTCGCAGCTCATTGAAACCGTTGCCGCCAGGCGTGCTTCTGGTCTTGAAGACTGTCCGGCTCTTGTTGGCGGGCAGGTTGTACGGCACCAGGTTTGCGGCGTGATGCAGGCAGCCTGTAATGAGCGGCTGGTCTGGGTCACCTTCTAGAAAGGTTACCAGTACTTCCATTCCGATTCGGGGAATCGTGACGGCCCCATAGCCTTCATGGGCCCAGTTGCTGGCAACACGCAGCCAGCAACTGCTGTGCTCGTTCATCTGGTCCAATCGATCCCAATGGAATTCCACGCGGACGCGGCCGTATTGATCGCAGTAGATTTCTTCTCCAGCCGGGCCTGTGACAATTGCGGTCTGGCTACCCAGGATTTTTGACTTAGGGTGCTTCAGGGCTGGTCTGAAGATCGTGTCCCAAGGCACTGCCGTAAAGAAGTTGCGATAGCCCTGCTGAAAGCCATCCTTGTCATCTACATGCGAGGATATGGATTCTTCTAATACTTGGGGTTGTTTGCCTTCATGTATTACTTCGGTGAGTAACCAAAGATCGTTCCATTCACTGCGCGGATGTTCGGTCAGAGGCATGAAGTGACCAGAGAAAAGCGTCGGCAGGTCACTTTTACCGCGGGCGATCTGGTAATCCGAGCGATGCCTTTCCAAGGCACGCTGGCTTAACTGCTTGCCGCGGGCACGGTCCATGAACGCGCCAGGGTAGTCATAATCTTCCAGCTCTGGCGCCGCCTCGCCAGTCTGGGAAGCCTCCATGGTGAGCTTGGGTTTTTCAAAGTTATAGTCCCGGCGGCTGACCTTGGATGTCCGTGTTTCAACCTGGACTGCAAACTTTCGTATGACCTGATGATCTGCAACCAGTCCCGTGTCCTGTTGGAAGAGCGCAGGGTTCAGCTTGGGGAAGCAAGTCTGATCATCACCAAAGACCATAATGTGTTCAGTCTGGGTATGCTCAAAGTGGTAATGAATACCTTCTTCTTCACAAAGCCGATTGATGAAATGCAGATCAGTCTCATCGTACTGAACACAGTATTCACGCTCGGGATAGGCTGAGCCCAACTGAAAGCGAAAGGCATTGGAAAGAATGCCATGTTCTTTCAGAACGGTGGCGATGATATCGGGCACGTTAAGGTGCTGGAAGATACGCTGGTTATGCCGATGGCAGAGATAATGAACGCGTGGCACGAGCGTGACACGATAGCGCGTCATGCGTTTACCGGACTCGCCTTGTTCGGCGCTGTGAATCAGGCCATTGAAGCCTGTACCCGTCTGGTCCAGTGTCAGGAAGGCAGGCTGGTTGAGTAAGGATTCAAGATCGAAGTCGGGTCTTTCGCTGATCAATTCAATATCGAAACGGAAGGCGGTATTCAATGCTTCCCGCCCTGCAAATTCCAGCACCTGAAAATCATGAGAGACGCCGGGAATCTCAAGTATGAACTGGGTTTCGTTGGCTGGGGAGAACATCCTGGTTCCTCTGCTTCCTGCTCGGTATACAAGTCATGTCCAGGCGGGCGGCGTGTCGCTTTTCTGGAGATGCGTAAATTAATCCCATGCGCGGGATTGGCGGTTAGAGATATGGCCGCAGGCTAAACGAAAGCCAGTGGCAGAATCTTGCGCAGTAGCCAGAGATGAGGTGGGTGTTACTCAAAAACACGAACCAGTTCTTACAGGTTTTTAGGCAGGCTTAAGTCGCTTTGGCATTTGGTGGGTCAAGCGGCCTAAGTCAGTGAGGCTCCCTGTGAGAGGTCTGATGGTTATGCTTGTTAAGTTTATGCGTAAATGCCATGTTGAATGGAGGTTTTGCGCCACTTTTATTCTTTGAGCGAGCCGTCTCTGCTCAGACATTTGCCAGGAGCCCCACAATGAAAATAATGGCCGCGGTTACGCACTCCAAAGGACAGCCTTTTAGTCTTGAGGAGGTTACGCTATCAGGCCCTGCCACTAACGAAGTGCTGATTCGGATCGTTGCGACAGGGGTTTGCCACACCGACGCCGTCGCGCGTGATCTTGGGCTGTCGCCTTATCCTGTAATCCTTGGTCATGAGGGCGCGGGCATTGTCGAGCAGGTAGGCCGTAATGTTCGTGATCTGGAGATAGGCGATCATGTGGTCCTGTCGTTTGCGCACTGCGGTAAATGCGAAAATTGCCTGACCGGGCATCCTACGGTGTGCAGGGTCTTTAACGATCTCAATTTTGGCGGCCGCATGGAGGACCATACCTGTCGGCTTCGCCAGGGAGATACCGAGCTCTCTTCCTTTTTTGGTCAATCATCCTTTGGCACCTACGTGATTGCCAGCGCACGTAATGTCGTCAAGGTGGATAAGGAAGTGGACCTCGCGTTATTAGGGCCGCTGGGTTGCGGTATTCAGACGGGGAGCGGAACGGTATTTAACCGCCTTCGCCCTGGGTTTGGGGATAGCCTTGCCGTTTACGGCTGTGGTGCTGTGGGGTTGAGCGCGATTATGGCAGCAAAGATTGCAGGGTGTGCTCAGATTTTTGCGGTCGATGTGCATGATAGCCGTCTTCAGCTAGCCAAGGAGCTGGGTGCTACGCATGTGTTCAACGGTAGTCAGGTTGATGTGGTCAGGGAAATCAAGGCTGTCTCTTTGGGCGGTACGCACCACGCGGTTGAAACTACAGGGGTTCCGCCGGTTGTTCGCCAATGCCTGCAGGCGCTGCGGCCACTAGGGCAAGCGGCGATTGTAGGCGTAACCCCCGAGATGACTATTGATGTTCATAACGAGATCATGGCGGAAGGAAAGACCATGATGGGTGTGATTGAAGGTGATGCCGTGCCACGCCTCTTTATTCCCAAGCTGATCGAATACTACAAGGCAGGTCGCTTTCCGTTCGACAGGCTGGTCAGGTTTTATGATTTCAAGGACATCAATCAGGCATTTGAAGATTCCAAGCAGGGAATCACCGTTAAAGCCGTCCTGAAATGGAATTAATGCCCGACCAGTTACATTGCTAACGCCTGGCCTGATTGGCCTGTTGCAGTTGAACTTTCAGTTGCAGCAGGCAGAGGCTAAGAGTGGGATAAAGGACGCTGGGTTGTTTAGAACGTATCGATCATGCAGCCTAGCGTTTCCATTGCCTTCTCACTCTCAGCCGTCCAGGGATGGCCATAATTCAGCCTTGCACAGTTTCCAAACCGTTGGCTGGCCGAGAAGATAGGGCCGGGAGCAAGGCTGATACCCTGAGCGATGGCCATACGGAGCAACTGAAGCGTATCGACCCGTTCTGGAAATTCAAACCATAGGAAATAACCGCCGGTTGGGCGGGTTACGCGGGTTTCGCTCGGAAAGTGCCGTGCGGCTGAGTCCAGCATGGCGCTCTGCTGGGTTTCCAATGCATGGCGCAATTTTCGTAGGTGTCGGTCATAGCCACCATGTTGCAGATAGTCTGCAATGGCCGCTACAGCAGGAACCGAAGGAGAAATGGTCGTCATGAGCTTGAGGCGATCAATGGCCTCGGTGAAGCGTCCGCCAGCAACCCAGCCCACTCGATAACCCGGCGCCAGACATTTCGAAAACGAACCGCAATGCATGACCAGCCCATCATCATCAAAGCTTTTCACGGCTCGTAACGGTTGGTTGGAGAAATTCAATTCGGCATAAACATCGTCTTCAATCAATGGAACCTGATGCTGCTTCAAGAGTGTGTACAGCGCCTGTTTCTTCTCGAAACTCATGCTGGCGCCCAAAGGATTTTGCAGGCTGCTCATGAGCCAGCAAACTTTGATAGGAAGATGAGAGAGGCTGTGCTCCAGCACATCAAGATCAACACCTTCCCGTGGATGAACGGGGATCTCGACGGCCTTCAATTTTAGACGCTCCAATACCTGAAGCGTCGCGTAGAAAGCAGGCGCCTCTATTGCAACCAGGTCGCCTGGGCTTGTTGTACTTTGCAGGCATAGGTTCAAGGCTTCCATCGCCCCGTTGGTAATAACCAACTCCTCAAGCGGGAGACGAGTACCGTTGACCCTATAACGAAGGGCTATTTGACGGCGCAACTCATTGCTGCCTGCCGTCATGTCTGCAATAGCGGCCTGGGTTGAAAGGTGTCTTAATGCGTGGGTCATGCTGCGGGCAAGGCGTGGAAGCGGAAACAATTGTGGACTGGGAAAGGCAGACCCAAATGGAGTGGTCGCAGGGTCCTTGATAGAGTTCAGGATGGAGAAGACCAGTTCGCTGACATCCACCTCAGTGGTTTCAGCCTTGTGACCAGTAATTTCAGGCTCATGCAGCGGGCGCTTGGCATGCTCACGTACGTAATAGCCTGAGCGGGCGCGGGCAATGATCAGCCCTTTATCTTCCAGCAGATAATAAGCCTGAAATACAGTCGAAGGGCTGACCGTGTAGGTACGACTGGCATGACGTACCGATGGGACTTTTTCACCCGCCTTAAGTACACCGGTTCGAATCAGGTTCGCAATTTCGTCAGCAAGTCGCTCGTAACGTTTCATGCTTTTCGCTGCAGCGCTGGTGGTTGATGCCTATACCGTATTGGTGTCTATACGAGCGCTTACGACTTAAAACAGAAGATTGAAAGCGGTTGCGTCGAGACACTGATGGCCTTTCTATGCATTAGCGGTCGTTCTTCTGCACGTCCTTTCTATCTTTGTTTAGCTGTACGCCAGCGTAAAACCCCCATCCCAGTAGAACGAAGGCCAGAAAGCCAAACAGTGACATGAAGAATACGTCGCTCATGATTGAAACCTCTTGCGATAGCAGGGAAGGGTAAGCATTGAGACAGGCATCGTAGCGAATGGATGTGTTTGCTAGAGCAGCTCTCTACCGGCATTACCCATGTGGCTACAGTAGGGCTCTAGGCGTGCGCAAAACAGATTCAGATTCTTAATAAAAAATCGTATCAGATGTTGAGTCACCCTTTTTTGGCATTGTTGCACGCCGCTAGCTGAGTAGTCTCAATACGCGTTGACTCTGGTAGACCGCCTTCAGCTTAGGCTGATTTGTCTTCAAGGCACGACCCTTGTGACAAAAAATGTCACTGCTGGTCCCAAACCGTTACGCTTGGCCAACAGCATTTTGTCAACTCTTTCATGCTTGGTAAACGTGTAAATTTTATGAATTTTTTAAAACTGCTTTCTCTACCCCTAAATTTTGTGAACGTTGTCGAAAGTAATTCGTGTTTCTTTGGAAAAACCTAAAACAACTGTTTCACAAACAGCTGTTTAATACAGAGAAAAATTTTTATAAGTTATTGATTTTAAATATATTTTATATGTATTGACGAAAAACAATAGTGTCATATTGATATTGATTTCACTGCTTTTTGAGTGGCACGCTTTTCTCAATCCCCCGGTAGTACAGCCACGCTCGGCCACCAAGCAAGGTAGTTAGTTCTGCCTGAAGACCAAAACGATAACAGTCTTGATACGAGCCTTTTAGGTTCGGCCGTTAAGTGCGCACTTCAGAAATGACACTTTAGGTTTATTGGGGAATTCATGAAAAGCTCAAGCAGGCGTTCCCGTAGTCTGGCTTTCAAAGTAATGAGGCAATGCGCGCTACCATTGGCGGCGTTACTGGTTTCGTCTTCGGCTGTGGCATCGGTCGACCTGGTGGGGCTGAACTTGTCTGGGGCTGGCTTCGCATCACACGTGCTGCCCGGCATCAACGGAACCAACTATATATTTCCGACAGAATCGTACTTCAAGCAGTGGAGTGAGAAGGGCATAAAACTGGTGCGCTTCCCAATTATCTGGGAGCGGCTGCAGCCTACGCTTGGCGGTGCGCTGGACGCTAAGTATGTGCAATTGATCGATAGCACGTTCAGCTATGCAGAAAAGCATAACGTAAAGATCATTCTGGACCTTCATAACTATGCTCGATATCGCGGCCAGATCATTGGAACAAGCGGTGTGCCTTATGCGCGATATCAGGAGATCATGACAAAGATCGCGCAGCGTTGGAGCAGCCAGAAGTCGCTTTATGCCTACGACATCATGAATGAGCCTAATGGTGCGCTGAACTATTGGAACACGGCAGCTCAATACGGCATCAATGGTGTACGTGCGGTTGATACCGTTCGCCCCATTATTGTCGAAGGCAACGGGTGGGCCGAGGCTACGCGCTGGGAGCAGTGGAATAATACGTTGCTCGATCTCAAGGATCCTTCAAATAACCTTATCTTTTCTGCGCACACCTACTTTGATAACAATGCGGGCGGCAATTACGAGTCCGTTGACGTCAGCAAGCTTGACCCCATGTATGGCGTTGAGCGAGTCAAGCCCTTTATCGAATGGCTAAAGAAGCACGGCAAGAAAGGCTACATCGGTGAGTTTGGCATCCCGGACAATGACTCTCGCTGGAATACCATCATGGATAACATGCTGGCATATCTGGCGCAGAATTGTATTCCGGCCACCTATTGGGCGGCAGGTCCGGGCTGGGGTAACTATTTTATGTCTGTGGAGCCTATAAATGGTGTTGAGCGTCCTCAATGGCCAACTCTCAAAAAGTACGTCAATAACACCAGATGTACTGCGTTTGGACCTATAAACGGTACTGACGCAACAGCACCAAGCCAACCCGCTAAACCGGCTCAGCCGGCAGTACCTACGCAGCCTGCTACTCCATCAAAGCCTGCCACTCCTGCGCCGAGTAAGCCTGTTACGACAACACCTGCTACACCGAGTCAACCCGTGACTGCACCTGCTACACCTGCCATGCCAGCAAAACCAGCGACTCCTGCACCTGCACCTGCACAGCCTGCTACGCCTAGCCAACCGGCGAAACCTGTCGTGCAACCGGTAACGCCTATCACACGCAGCGGGGTAGATCTGGTCGGCTTGAATTTGTCAGGCGCAGCGTTTGCTCCACACGTCGTACCCGGCAAAAACGGTGTTGACTACCTGTATCCCACAGAGGCGGATTTCAAGCAGTGGAATCAGAAAGGGATCCGTCTGATCCGCTTTCCTATTTTATGGGAGCGCATACAGCCTAAGCTCAGCACAATGCTTGATCCCAACCAGGTTGGCTTGATCCAGACCACTATGAACCTGGCCCAGAAATACAACATCAAGGTTATCCTGGATGTGCATAACAATGGGCGCTACAACGGCAATATCATTGGGGCGGGGCAGGTTACCTACACCCATTTCTGGGACCTGATGTACCGAATTGCTTACCGCTGGGCCAGCCATCCTGCCCTGTATGGGTATGACATCATGGCCAAGCCGCATGACATGGATAATTACTGGCTCAAGGCTGCCCAGTCCGGAATCGATGGCGTACGAACAGTGGATCATACTCACCCGGTGATTGTGGAAGGTAATGCCTGGTCCAACGCATCGCTATGGCCCTATTACAATGACAGTCTGCTCAGCCTCAAGGACTCGGCCAATAACATTATCTTTGCAGCGCACGTCTATCTGGACAAGGATGGGAGTGGTACTTATAGCCCGGAAGATACTAGCCAGCTCAATGCAATGTTGGGTGTGAATCGTGCAAAGCCATTCGTGGATTGGTTAAAGAAGAATGGCAAAAAGGGTTACATCGCCGAGTTTGGCGTGCCGGATGATGATGCTCGCTGGTTGCCGCTGATGGATAACCTGCTCTCGTACCTGCAGCAAAACTGCATTCCAGCCACTTATTGGGCGGCCGGCCCCGGTTGGGGCGGTTACAAGCTGTCGGTTGAGCCCGTAAATGGGCAGGATCGCCCCCAATGGACTACGCTGCAAAAGCATGTACAAAGTAGCAATAGCTGTACTGCCGTCGGGCCGCTGAAATAACGTGAGCTATACAAGAGCCGCCCTCGGGCGGCTTTTTGCACTATTTGACGGACATAACGAATAGCTGGTTTTATGTTTGACAGACGAAGCTTTAATCGGGCCTAATTCGTGCCCTTCGTTTGACCCCCTTTCCAACGTGGTGAAGCCAGTGCCCTGCATCAACCTTTACATCTGATCCGACAACGGTCCTGGTAAGCGGTTGGTCTGCGCGTAGCTGTCATCTATCGTTCCTGAGCGTTGTCGGTTTTCCCTGTTTGATTGGAGAAGACCATGACTCTCGACCCGCGCGTCTATGCGCAATTACATGAATTATTTAAATACCCGCGAACGCCTCACCTGGAGTCGTCGCGCCTGCAACCTGGTGACTGCGATCATGACCAGGTAAAGCTAAGCACGCTGAAAGATCAATTCATCGTGGTGGAGGAAAAGCTTGATGGCGCTAATGCGGCAATCAGCTTTTCCGCTAATGCCGAACTCCTGCTTCAGTCACGTGGGCACTACCTTATCGGGGGCTCACGGGAGAAGCAGTTCAACCTGTTCAAGCAATGGGCACGCGTCCATGAACTGTTTCTGCTTGAGAGACTTGAAGATCGCTACGTGATGTTTGGCGAGGTCATGAGCAAGAAGCATTCGGTTTTCTACGATCAGTTGCCGGGTGTCTTTTTCGAGTTCGACATCTGGGATCGTCGTAGGCAGATCTTTCTGTCAACCGCTGAGCGCCGCGTGTTGTTAGCCGGCGGGCCTGTCCTGTCTGTACCTGTGTTGTATGAGGGTCCTGCGCCTGTAAGGCTCAAAGACCTGCTGGCACTGGTTGGCAAGTCCTGGGCCCGAACCGATCGGTGGAGAGAGCGGTTCGAAGATACAGTGCGGCGTGAAGGGCTAGACCTGAGTAAGGCATGGTCTCAATGCGATACCTCTGATCTGATGGAAGGGCTTTACCTGAAAGTCGAGACAGCCTGCGAAACAGTCGCACGGATGAAGTGGGTTAGGCCAGACTTCGTGCAGACCATTCTGGACGCCAATGAGCATCACTTGCGTCAGCCCTACATTCCCAATGAGCTTGCGCCCGATGTTGATCTCTATGCACCAGTACCTATCGTGACGTGGGAATGTTTGAACAAACAATAACAAGGAGAAATGGAATATGGATTTTCAAACACTTGAGCGCCTGGTTGCTGCACCAGGCCAGCAGCCCGACTTCAAGGGGTGCGTAGAAGCAATACCGGCACTGACTCGGTTGGCAAGTACGCCGCAGGAGCCTGCCTATCATGGCGAAGGCGATGTCTGGACCCATACCTGTATGGTGGTTGAAGCCATGGTAGGTGGAAGTGCCTATGAACGCGCAAGTGCTGAAGAGCGTTTCGTACTGTTCTACTCGGCACTTTTGCACGACATTGCCAAGCCGGACACTACTGTTATAGATGAGGTCACTGGGCGTATCGGCCAACCGGGACACTCTCGTCGTGGTTCAATTGATGCCCGCATATTGCTCTGGAAGGCAGGCGTGCCATTCTCGTTGCGAGAAACCATTTGCCGAATCATCAGTGTGCATCAGGTGCCGTTCTGGGCGTTGAGCGGTGATCGCTCAGGACATTCTCCAGAGTTTCTGGCACATCGCCTGTCCTGGGAGCTACCGCTCTGGATGTTGATCGCTATGGCCATCGCGGATATGGAAGGGCGTATCTACCCGAACAAGCAGCACGTACTGGACGATATCGTGTTGTTTCAACAGTTGGCGGAGGAAGAAAGCTGCCTGTATTCAGCCAAGGCTTTTCCTGATGATTACACGCGGATGAGCTATTTTCGCGGTGCCCGTATTCATCCGGCGTTCAGTCATTATCGGGAGCAGGAGGGCTCCGATGTGGTAGTCATGGCGGGTCTGCCTGCCAGTGGCAAGAACACATGGGTCGCAGAAAACCTGTCAGGGCTGCCGGTCGTTTCTTACGATGATGCACGGGACGCACTGGGGCTTGCCCATGGCAAGAACGAAGGGGCCGTCGCTCATTATGCGGTGGATACCGCCAAGGCGCTGTTACGCAAAAAAGAAGCTTTTGTCTGGAACGCAACGCATCTGTCCGGCCAAATGCGCAAGAAGACCCTGGATTTGCTCTACCAATACAACGCCTCAATACGAATCGTTTATCTTGAGCAGCCGGAGCGGATCATTCTTCAGCGTAACGCCAGGCGAAACACGTCATTGCGAAATCAGGATATCCAGCGGATGCTCTGCCGGTGGGAAGTACCGCTGCCGAGCGAGGCGGACTGTGTCGAATATCTGGCCTAACGCTCACACCTCGCTCTTGTCGTAGAGCGGCTTCTTTTTCCATTCGTTGCCCTCTTCAGGCTCAGGTGCCTTTTCTTCAACAGGAGGCGCCTTGAGTTGCTGTTCGGCCTGGGTCTGTTTCTCGATGGCATTCTCAGCGGTCTCTATACCGCTCTCAAAAACTTCGCGCTGGTCTTGAAACGCCATTTGATCAGATTGGTTGCGAATATATTGAAGGCCACGTTCATAAGCGCGCTTTGCCAGGCGGGGCTGGTCTGACTCAAGCGCTTGGGTGGCCATGTTATCGAACATTTCGATATTGCTGAGCGCAAGCCAATATCTGACTGACTTGAACCAGCCGGAAGCATCCGCCTTGGTAAGCAGGCCATCCTGTACGGCGCGGTGAACCTGACTATTAAGGGTTTCCAGCTGAGAGCTCACCTCTTTGAAGGCCGCCTCGCTTGACAGAGGGCATGGTTGATTCTCGATCGAAATGTCCAGACCGAGTTTTTCCTGCTCCTGCAGGAGAGACTCGCGCTCCGTCAGGGCTTCGGTAGGTTTTTCCAGGCGGCCGATGCGCTGAATAAGGTTGAGTTCTAGTCTGACTAGAAGCTGTTTGAGTTCAGGTGTCATGAACTGGGCTGGAAAGGTTTCCGACAAGGTGCCGATACGGTAAATCCGGTCATTCAGGTCTGCTCGCAGACGAGCCTTATCCAGTTGATAACGGTCTGCAACCTGGTCCACATAGGCCATGAATAAAAATAAAAGGATGCAGCTGACAAACATCAGCGCCAGTGCTGAGGTGGACATGTGTCGTTATACCTTCTGTTCGAGCAGGCCTTTCCAAGACCTGAATGCCTCTAATGAGAATGTGCGCCCGGAAACTTCAACCCGAGTGCAGTGCCTTCCTGGCGTCTCATGGTTTGCCAGTTGGAGGCTTTCATTAGAAGGCTATCGGTATAGCGTTGGTTTTCTTGAGGAAAATAACTAGAAAAAAGAGTGAGCTGTCTGAGGCATGCCAGAGCCCTTTGGCACACCGTTGATTGAAGCAGACCGGAGCAGGGCGAAACGAGCCGGTCACGTGCTCGGCTGAGTACAATCAATCCTCCTGCTTACGTTTATTTACCCCTAATACCCTCTGCAAAAACTCTATTCAGGCTGATACGACTTCGGCGGTTAAAAGCGCCGAGGGCATATATCAATAGCAATTCTGCTTGGGAGTAACCTTGGGTGGAGAATACGTACAGGTCTCCAGAATTACGACGTCTGTCGTAATTCCTGTCGGTTGTTTATGAGGCTCAGCATTACCAGCACGGTAGCTACCCAGCCGGTATACATCAGTTGATTTGAAAGAACACCGCGAACAGCTCGGATTGGGATTTGATGTTGAGCTTGGTATAGATGTGTTTTCGATGGACCTTGACGGTCTCGACAGAAATATCCAGCTTCCGCGCAATTTCCTTGCCGGAGCAGCCACTCAGTACGAGGCGTGCAACGTCCATCTCACGGCTGGTCAATGGCATTTCGCTGCGTTGGCTGGTTGTCTCCAGCCGGTGTTGCCACGCTGGAACAGAGGGCGTAGTGGCGCCTTGTTCGAAGCGTAGGCGCTGACGCATAAGACCCATTATCCAGGGTTGAATAAGACCGAGCAGGGCTATCTGGTCAGGTTTGAAACGCTGGCGCGAGCCAAGGGACAGGCAAAGCGTCTGATCAGCATCGATCTGGCAGTTGATCTGGATTTCGTCAGCGACCACGTTCAACCGAAAGTACAGACGATAATAATCGGTTTGCTCAAAACATTCTGGTGCGACGTCGTCAAGCCGAACCAGGCCATTGTGGGCTCGCTCACGAGAGGCGATGTAGAACGGGTCCAGAAGATACAGGCCGTTGATGTAGTCCTGAAACAGCGGATCAGGCCCACCATCACTGGTCGGACTTTCTGCCAGTACAATGGGCCTGCCAGCACTGAAAAGCAGTGCTACCCAGCTGTCGAAGGGCAGATAGCGCGCCAGTAATCGTACCAGCCTGATCCAGAAGTTGGGGGCATCGAGCGCATCAATCAGTTGACCAACCGACTGATGCCAGGCGATATCCTTTAGTTCCATACCCATGCCTACCTCAAAAGGGTTAACCCACCGGCGTGATTATCATGCCAAACCGTGGGCACCATACTGCCAAACCAATGTGTTCGATACGGCTGATGTATCAAGGAGCATTCATGAAGATTGAACTGGCCCAGGTGGCTGGCCGTGATGGCGACAAGGCTTACAACCTGCAGACGGCATTGGCGGCTATCGAAGCCTGTGCACCGGATACACAGCTTATTGTGTTTCCAGAAACGCACCTCAGCGGTTTTCCAACCCATGAAAACGTGGCAGATGTCGCCGAGCCCATTGATGGCCCGACGATTAGTCGGGTTCGTCAGGCTGCGCATGCCAGACAGGTCTCGGTCGCCATCGGCTTTGCTGAAGCGGATGGCGAGCGTTATTACAACACCACGCTTCTGATTACCCCGAATGAAATTGCGCTGAGTTACCGGAAGACGCACTTGTGGTCGTCGGATCAGGGAGTGCTATCGCCTGGTGACCGCTTTGCGACCTGTCTGTGGAACGGTGTTCGGGTCGGTCTGCTGATCTGCTATGACATCGAGTTTCCCGAAACCGCCCGCGCGCTGGCGCAACTGGGTGCACAGCTCATTATCGTAACCAACGGCAACATGGACCCTTATGGGCCTGTACACCGAGCCGCGATCATGGCCCGCGCAATCGAAAATCAGGCGTTTGCCGTGATGGTGAACCGCGTGGGTGAAGGCGATGGCGACCTCACCTTTGCAGGAGGCAGTGCGGTAGTCGATCCCTTTGGAAACATGCTGGTCGAGGCCGGTCGGGAAGAGGCGCACTTGAGCGCATCGCTGGACCTGAGCCAGCTTCAGGCGGTGCGCAAGGATTATCGGTATCTCAATGACCGTCGCCTGAGTTTGCCGGGAGAGCTGATCGAGCAACCGGGAGGGATTCGCGAACTTATTATCTAGGCCAATAAACGTATAACAACAATTATCTTTTTTGCTGATTCAGCACTGCCACAACACCCGACCGCGTAAGCGCGGTATCAACAATCACTATACGGAGTTGTTCATGGCCCATCTGCAACGCACCCTTTCGTTAGGGGCGGTGATGCTGTTCGGCATCGCTTACATGACGCCCATCATTGTGCTCGGCACGTTTGGAATTCTTGCCCAGAACACAGGTGGGCATGTGCCCTCCGCCTACCTGGTAGCGCTGGTTGCCATGTTGTTTACCGCCATCAGTTATGGTCGCATGGCGGCGGCGTTTCCGGTTTCAGGTTCCGCGTATACCTATGTACGCAAGGCTATAAGCCCCAAGCTGGGCTTTATCGCCGGCTGGGCGGTTCTTCTGGACTACCTGTTTCTGCCTATGGCGATCTGGCTGATTGGCGCTGCCTACCTGAGTTCCGCATTTCCCGCTGTCCCTCAAGCGGTTTGGGTATTGGGCTTCATCGCACTTACTACGGTGATCAACGTAGTGGGGCTCAAGCTCGCCAGTACGATTAATACAGCCTTGATGCTGGTTCAATTCCTGGTACTGGCTGCCTTTGTGGTGCTGTGCGTCCATTATGTACAGGGCTCTGGCGAGCCGTTGTTCACGCTGGCACCGTTTACGGACGGTCATTTGCAGTGGCCGCTGATCATGAGCGGCGCGGCAATAGCCTGCTATTCGTTTCTTGGATTCGATGCCGTAAGTACCCTGACGGAGGAAACCCGGAATGCGGAGCGTACGATACCCAAGGCAATCCTGCTGGTTACTCTAGTCGGCGGACTGGTGTTTATCCTGGCATCTTATTGGGTCCAGCGGGTACACCCAGGCATGGCGTTCGCCAATGTCGACTCTGCAGCTTATGAGATTGCCCGTAACATTGGCGGCGATATCTTTGTTTCGCTGTTTCTGATGGGGCTGATTGTGGGGCAGTTCACGTCTGGTATGGCTGCGCAGGCCAGCGTCTCACGGCTACTGTTTGCCATGGGCCGTGACGGTGTGCTTCCCCAGTCGTTTTTCGGTCAGCTTTCAAGGCGCTTCGGTACGCCAGTCAACAATCTCGCCCTGTGTGGCGTTGTTGCGTTACTAGCATTGAAGCTGGATGTAGCGACATCGACCTCGTTCATCAACTTCGGCGCATTTCTAGCGTTCAGCCTGGTGAACCTTGCAGTAATCTTTCACTTTTATCTTGGTGCGACTCAGCGCGGTATACGTCAAATCCTGTTGTTTCTCATCTGCCCGTTGCTGGGGCTCAGCGCAGATCTCTACCTCATGATCAGCCTGGACTCGATGGCCATTCTATTAGGGCTGAGCTGGCTCGCACTCGGAGTTATCTACCTAGGCAAACTCACGCACGGGTTTCGTACTCAACCGCCGGAAATGCAGTTCAGCGAAGCGGAGTAGCGGGCCGTTCAGGTTTATCACGGCAGGCCTCGAAGGGCCGCCGTGAGGTTGCAAAAGCAGGCGTATCGTTGCTTTTATGTTTTCAAGCGGCTACCGAGCCTCGACTGCCTGCTTGAGCGCCGTCAACCCATCTTGGTAGAACTGCGTGAATAGACTTTCAGCCTCCGCCTGGCTGATATGGGTCGCTGTAAAGGTACAGAACCATTCAACCTTGGCGCTCTTTCCTGATACATCCGTGAGTACACGCAGCGTAGAGTCGTAATCCTTGATCGGGGCAGGTCCTTCGATGATGGTGTAGCGGTAGCTTTTTTCAGCCTCGTTAAAGCTTAACAGCCGCTCAATGATGACGTTACCTTCGATATCCTTCAGATGTCGGACCCGACCCCCTTCACTCAGCTGACTTTCGACTACAAACGGCAGCCAGTCAGGCAGGGAGCCGAAGCCTCCCATAAGTTGCCATATCTGATCAGCATCCACATCGATCTTGATCGAAGCATAGGCGTTGGTCACAGCGATTCTCCTAGCATGAAAGAAACAGGGCAGGTCAGCATACGGCCTGAAGACAATAGAACGGCATTCGAAGAGTACCGTACGTTACGGTCATGCAGGTGATTAATCCCAAGCGGGTGCAAGCCCTTCAGGGCTGACTTCACGAGCGTTTCGCTCAAGTAAGGCGATTTTTGCCATGTCCTCCTGATCCAGACGCAGCTCTTGGGCTAACAGATTGCTGGCCAGATTCTCTAACTTGGTCGAGGAAGGGATGACTGCATATCCCTGCTGTAACGCCCAAGAGAGGGTAACCTGCGCTGGCGTTGCCTGATGCTTATGGGCAATGGCATTAATGACAGGGTCCTTGAGTACCTTCCCGTAGGCCAGAGTCATATAGGAGGTCACTGGAATATTCTGCTCCTGCAAATATTGAACAAGCTTACGGTTCTGCAGGTAAGGGCTAAGTTCAATCTGGTTGGTGGCGATGGCATCCGTACCAGCAATGTCGATGGCTTGTCGGGTCAGTTCGATGTTGAAGTTGGAGATACCGATCTGGCGTGTCAGGCCCTGGTGCTGCGCCTGGGCCAGTGCTTCCATAAATTCGGGTAGCCCCACACCATTACCCGGGGCGGGCCAGTGGATCAACGTCAGATCCACGAAGTCGGTCCGGAGTTTTTTCAAGCTTTCCTGCAGGCTGGGAATCAGTTTGTCTTTGGCGTAGTGGTCTACCCAGATTTTCGTCGTGATAAAGAGTTGGTCGCGTGCGATACCGCTTTCGGCAATCGCTTGCCCAATGTCTGCTTCGTTGTTGTAGATCTGTGCGGTATCGATTGCACGATAGCCCAAGTCAAGAGCGTGGCGTACCGAGTTGATGACGGTCTGTCCTGTGAGGCGGAAGGTACCAAGGCCAAAGGAAGGAATACTCATAACGGGCTCTCCGAAAGGATTGGAGGGACACGGCTGCGTCCAGGCAAAAGGTTCGGAGCTCAGTGTGATCGGTTGATATCATCTGAATAAGCCCTTAATCCTCAGAATACTTTTGATTTTTACTCAAGGATGGAGGGGAGAAGGCCTTTCTGAAGTCAGGCGGGGCAGGACGTTGGTCGTCTGCCCAGCGGAACCTTGAGGTGATCGATTACAGACGCGCCTCACCTTTGAGCGCCGGCGGTTGATCCCTGGAGCGCTGGAAGGGCCCGAGGGAGGAACCATGGTCATGTTGCCTAATGGGCGTCGCGTTGTGTGAGGGGGTTTTAACGTTGAGAATCAGCAGGGCGGCCAGGATAGCTGGAATAGCAGCCAGCACAATGATGGTTTGGGCTGGCAAATGCAGGCCGAGCAGCAGACTACCTAGGAGAGGCCCGAGAATCGAGCCAAAGCGGCCAATGCCCAGCGCCCAACCTGCGCCAGTTGCGCGTACCTGCGCGGGGTAGAAATTGCTTGCGAAGGCATTCAAGGTCAGTTGACCGCCTATGGTGCAAAAGCCTGCGGCAAATACAAACACCAACAGCAGGGCCTGATACTGATGTGTCAGCCCAAGCAGCACGGTAAATGCGGCTGCGCCCGCCAGGATACAGCTCAGCAAGCGAACCTTGCTGGCCACCCGGTCCATGAAGTATGCCAGGAGCATGGCACCCAATGTACCGGCAAACAAAAACATCGACGTGGCAAGGTTTGCCGAGTTTCGCTGCATACCGCTTTCCTGAAGGAGAGAGGGCAACCAGCTGATCATGAAATAAAGCAGGATCAGGCTGACAAAAAACGTCGCCCAGAGAAACAGGGTAGGTCTCGCGTATCCGTTGCGAAAGAGATCCACCACGGCTATGGCAGAGGCAGGCTCCTGTTGACTGTCAACGGTTGGTGCTGGCGGCTGCCAACCGGCAACCATGCGGGACGTGACAGCGGTCAGCCGGGCGTAGGGCGGGGCATCCCTTAGCAGACGTGGCAGAGACTCAGGTAGCAGCATGAGCAGGAAAGGTAAGAGCAGCAGCGGGGCTACACTTCCTATGACAAATACGGCATGCCAGCCGAAACGATCCATGAACGCCACTGCTACGAAGCCGCCCGCTGCGCCGCCAAACGAGAACCCACAGGCGGCCAATGTGACCATTAGGGTACGCAACCTGGGTGGTGAGTAGTCCGACATCAGTGCCATTGCGCTGGGCATAGCGCCGCCCATCCCCAGGCCACAAAAAAAGCGCAGTATCGCCAGTCCCTGCAACGAGTCGATATAGACGGTGACGAAGGTAAGGCAGGCATACAGCAGAACGCAGCTCATGAGCACTCGCCGGATACCTACGCGGTCCGCAAGTGGTGTAACGAGCAGAGAGCCAACGGTCAGGCCGATCAGGTTTGCACTGAAGACCGGTCCAAAGGCCGATTTCTCCAGTCCCCATTCCTGGGCGATAGATGGCACCACGTAGCCTAGTAGCTGAGCGTCATAACCGTCACTGATGAGCAAGAGCGCCAGCAACGCCAGTATCTGCCATTGATAGCGTGATACGGGATGTGAATCGAGAGCATCGCGAAAGCTGGTTATTTGGTTCTGCATTGCCAATACCTTTTGTTTTTATTTGTGCAGGCAAAATGGGCGCGCGGATCAACTAGCGGCCAGAGAAAGGCAGTTCTGGAGATCAATTAAAATATCAGTCGAAATCGTAAATCGATTACGCGCTGTGTAATCTTTGGTGTGGTAGGGAGGTCTGTCAAGTTGATCGTGCTGCGGTGTGTACTCGCAAGGGGCGCAGCGCTAGGCCATGCGGATGAGCATCGGATGTCCGATGGCCGGATCGGGAGGTCAGAGCCGCCTGGAAATCTGCTCTGAAGGTGTGATAAGGACGTTGCGCTTAGTCGGGAGCAAGGAGTGCTGCTGGTGCAGGCCAAGTCTCAAAGCCCCGCGTGGCCGGGGCTTTGTACTGGTCGTATCAACCATTCGTATTTTGCCGTTCAACGCTTTCCAGGTACTGCAATTTATGCACGTTGCCTTGATGATCCTGATACACCATGGTGGCAGGTTCGGCGTTGTTGAGGTCGTTCGTGTCGGCCTTTTCGATCGAAATGACTTTGGCGACATCAATCTTCATGCCGTAGTGATACTGTTCCACCGGAATATTGTCCTGTGCTGAACGAGAGTCTGCAGCAAACGCGCCGGTAGCGAAGGCTGAGGCAAGCAGGGCAGTAGCAATGGCGTATTTCATGATAATGACCTCTTCGATGGGGTGGTTGGTTTCGATGAGGTCATTGAATCGCACACGCCTACTATGCGTGAAATCGATCCTACTGGTGCCAACTATTGCTCTCAATGATGGGTGAAGCGTGGAAGTGTGCTGGCTAAAATAGTCGTCTGCTGTACTAAGCGTTCCCGTGGTCTTACGGTAGTAAGGGTCTGTCTGAAACCCAGATCAGTTTGATCGACTGAATCCTCTCTTGCGGTTAAAGGACCAGATTAATCGGAGCTGATTAGAAAACAGTCATGAACAGGTAAACGCAGACACCCAGGCAAAGCACCGCAAACGACCGCTGCAAGAGGTGGGCCGGTAAATGCTTGCACAGCAGGCGCCCGGCAAGCATGCCTACAAGCGTGGCACCTATGAAAAGCTCTGCCTGCAAGCCAAGCGTGACGCCGCGATAAAGCGCACCGGCTGCGGTACCCAGGGAAATCAGCGCCACCATCATCAGCGAAGTGGCCACGATGCCCTGCATGCGGATATCGCTGCATTGGCGCAAGGCCGGGACGATCAGAAAGCCGCCCCCCACACCGAGCATACCGGTCAACATGCCCGACAGGCTTCCGATGATCGAAAGCGTAGCCAGGCATCGGCCATTCCAATGCAGGCGTCCGGTCGTTGGATCCAGCATGCAATTTTTTTGAAGCGGGCCGTGAGTCGTACAGGCTTGATCTACCGTAGCCCGACTCTGAAGCAGCATGCGGATGGCAACAAACAACATGATCAGGCAGAAGCAAAGCATGAGGGTACGATTGGGTAAGTGATGCGCCAGCTGACTTCCAAGTGGCGAAAAGCAAAGTCCCAACGCGGCCATGAGTAGCGCCGCCCGATATCGCACCAGACCTTTGCGCAGCCCGTCCACCGCACCCAGGGTCGCCGCGGTGCCGATTGCAAGCAGCGCAACGGGAGCAGCCTGAGAGAGGGCCCAGCCCAGACCAAGCGTCAATGCCGGGATCGCCAGGATACCTCCGCCTGCGCCTGTCAGGCCTAACACAAGGCCGATACCGATTCCGAGAAGAGAGGCCAGCAGCACGAAGCGGGTTCCCTTAATTCTGGGCGCAGCGGGTAAGCCACTCGCGGCCCTTGAGCATGCCGTTCCAGTAGAAGCGGGGCAGTACGCTGGCCTTCAGCAACCAGGCGGATTTACGCGGCACTTTGGGATCAAAGGGAAAGGTCGGCAAAAGCTTTCCACCATAACCAAACTCGGCCAGGATCACCTTGCCTTTTTCGACGGTAAGTGGGCAGGAGCCGTAACCATCATATCGGCTTGGCAGGGGGTGCCCCTTGCGCAAGGCCAGCAGATTTTCTGCTACGACTACGATCTGCTTGCGTGCCGCTGCCGCCGTCTTGGCGTTGCTGGTACCGCACACATCACCCAAGGCAAATATGTCTGGATGACGAGGATGCTGAAGGGTGGCCGGATCGACCTCAAGCCAGCCCGCCGCATCGGCCAGCGTACTACGCCGAACTACATCAGGTGCCTGTTGCGGTGGCACCACATGCAGCAGGTCGAACGCTTTGGCTTGACGGCTCACGCTACCGTCATCGGCGGTAACTTCGAACCAGGCGGTTTTGCCAGGGCCGTCGACAGCGACCAGATTGGACTGAAAAGCCAGTGATGCCTGATATTTCTCTACATACGCCATCAGAGGTGGGACAAAGGCCGGTACGCCAAACAGCGCTGCGCCTGCCAGGTTGAATTCGACCTGGATGTTCTTCAGCACCCCTTGTCGCAGCCAGTGATCGCAGGATAGGTACATGGCTTTTTGGGGCGCACCGGCACATTTGATCGGCATCCCCGGTTGAGTGAATAGCGCCTTCCCATGCCTCAGGTTTCGGACCAGCTCCCAGGTGTAAGGGGCCAGGTCATACCGGTAATTGGACGTCACACCATGTTGGCCCAGCGTGTCTTCCAGCCCAGTGATGCGCTCCCACGCCAGTTGCAGACCGGGACAGATGATCAGTTGCTGATAACCCAGTTGCTTACCGTTGCTGAGCAGCACGCTCTGGCGCTCCGGGGCGAACGCGCTGACCGATGCCTGAATCCAAGTGACACCGTGCGGCATGACGCTGGCCATCGGGCGAACCGTGTCCGCTGCGTCGTAGGCTCCACCCCCTACAAGCGTCCAGGCGGGCTGATAGTAATGATGATCGCTGGGCTCGACCACGGCGAGTTTCAGCTCAGGGGCACGGCGCAGCAGGCTGGCAGCGACGCCGATACCAGCTGACCCACCGCCCATGATGACGACGTCGTATTGGCTACTTGCCGCTTCGTTCTCGCACGCCATTCGGTACAGCTGAGTAGAGCGGTTACCTGTGCGACAGAACGCCAGAATCGGATGGGGGAGCGTGCTGAGTAACGCCTGTAACTGCTGGGCCTGTCCCTCATGAAGGGTGCTGGGTATGACAGGGAGATAGACAAAGCTCAAGCCCAATGCTTCGGCATGGCGCCGAAGTTGTTCGCTAAGAGGCTGTTCTGGTCCACCTTCATGATCCGGTCGATTGCAGATGATGCTGCGGTAGCCTTGCTGAGCGATGCCAGGCAAGTCATCGAGCTGTAGCTGTCCGCACGTAGCGAACGTTTCATCGAGTCGGTTGATGGGGTGGTCCATGGGCAACTCCAGACAGCGTAGGAAACAACAAAAAGTCTATGGCGCTAGCGCAGACAGGTTGAACGTAGAGATGACTCTTTACTGCACGCTTTTCAGGGCCTGACCGCAGTACAGGCTGGACAGTGTCTGCATGACGGAAACGACCTCGAAACTGGCAAGGGCGTAATAGATGTACTTGCCTTCGCGACGCGTATTGACCAGTCCTTCTTCCCGAAGGACGCTCAGCTGTTGAGAAAGCGTCGGTTGGCGGATACCCGTCAGGTCTTCCAGCTCGCCCACATTGCGCTCACCCTGAGTCAGCTGACAGAGCAGCAGGAGGCGGTCTTCGTTGGCCAGCGCTTTTAGCAGCGTGCAGGCTTTTGAAGCAGAGGCCCTGAGCAGAGCGACTTCGGTGGTAGAAAGCTGAGTTGCCATTGGTCCCTTCCTCGTCATGCGTCCAATCAGTCTATTTTCATACAATATATAATTCAATATATTGTAAAAAGGTAGATCGATGGAGAGGTAATAGACATGACTCCTTTAGTACAGGCATTTTTCGATGCCGACACGGCTACCATCAGCTATGTGGTATTCGAGGCGGATGGTTCGGAATGCGCCATCATTGATTCGGTATTGAATTACGATGCCAAGGCCGGGCGAACCAGCACACATGGGGCTGACCGGATCATTGCATTTATTCAGGAGCATAGTCTCAAGGTGCAATGGTTGCTTGAGACCCATGCCCACGCCGATCATCTTTCTGCATCGGCTTACCTGAAACGTATGCTGGGAGGCAAGATTGCCATTGGCGCTCCCATCCGCCAGGTTCAGGGCGTTTTCCGTGATGTTTTCAACCTGGAGCCTGAGTTCCGGTTGGACGGCTCACAATTCGATTATCTGTTCGAGCCGGATGAGCTGTTTCACATTGGCCGTTTAGCGGCGCGTGCGCTGCATGTTCCAGGGCATACACCTGCGGATATGGCCTATCAGGTAGCGGAGCATTCGGTATTCGTAGGCGACACATTGTTCATGCCTGACGTAGGAACCGCACGGTGCGATTTTCCCGGTGGCAGTGCCCGTCAACTGTACCGTTCCATCAAGCGGATACTGGCGCTACCGGCAGAGACGACATTGTACCTGTGCCACGACTATCCACCCGCTGGACGAGAGGTATGCTGGAAGACGACGGTGGCTGAGCAAAGGTCTAGCAATATCCATGTGCACGACGGTATTGCCGAAGAGGCCTTTGTCGAGATGCGCAGCCGTCGGGACGCAACGCTATCGATGCCGACGCTTATCCTGCCCTCAATCCAGATCAATATCCGGGCGGGTGAAATGCCACCTGCAGATGAGTCCGGGGCGACCTTCCTGAAAATTCCGATCAATCGCCTTTAGGCGGGGTGTCAGTCTTCTTCCCAGAACGTCGGGCAGTTCAGTTTTAATGCGCGGGCTTTGGCAGCGTGCATGGCCGCTTCGAGTTCCTCCGGGGTGGCCTTCTGCTCGGTCTTGGCGTATGTCCAGGTTGCCAGGGCGACGTAGCAACTGGAGTAGAGCTCGGCAAGGGAGCGGCATTCCGACTGGCGGCTGACCTGATCAAGCGGGAGGGGACGCGCCTGCAAGGTGGTTTCAACGGGTGTCAGCGAGCGGCTCTGGCATCCACTTAGTAGCAGGACTGCCATGAGCATAAAACCAGTGAAGAGGCGATGAGTCATGTGTTCTGTTTGTAGCGGATAGGACGGCAAGTGTAACGACCCAGGCAGGCTTGGCCTAGCGGCGGTAGTAGTTATCGGGATCGATCACCTGATACAGGCGCCAGGGTAAGGTCATGCCTTACGCTGGCGCCCTGCAATGCATTAAAGCGCGGCTTTCTTTTGCGGTCCCTTGAAATGCTGACCGCGAGGCAGGCGGCTGCCATCGGCCAGCTTGTTTTGCCACTCGGCAAACGCAACGCTACGGGTACGGTAGGTTACGGACTGCTCAACAGGCTGTGTCTTGGCAGCCGGTACGGGAGCAGCAATCTCCTGAACCTGAGTGTCGGTTACTGTTGCCGCTGCATAAGCCGCCGAGCGCAGGCATGTCTTGCAGGTAACCTGATCAGGCTGGGTAGAGACATTAGGACTGCTGCGGCCGCAAGCGACTTGATCAGTGCCGGTGGAGTAGTGCATTACCATGGTATTACTTCCTTTCAGTACAAGCTAAAACAGTCGCCGCTTCGCAATGCGACGAGGTATTGCAGTGGATGTTGGCCTCAGGGCAGCGTGTGCTCATTGGCATGAGTAGTATTTCGCCTTCGAAATCGCCCCTCGACTTTCAAAATCCAAACAAAAAAAGGCGTAGTTTAACGGGTTATCGCCATTTAGTCTTTTTTGGCGGGCGCAAACTGCCGCGACTGGCAGGGAACATGGCATAGTGAATGAGAGGTCGGTCATCAGCTCATATGGAATCAGGGCTTGCACCTCTGTAGTTTCGTAGTAAATTGATAACATGTTAACTATCTACAAGAACAACAGGCTGAATGACAGCCGAGGTGAAATGCCATGCAAGTCCAACGTCTCGATGCGTTTTCGATCTGGCTAGAAACGATTCGCGCTTTTTGTGGCCGCCGGTTTACCGCGCAGCCCTCGTTGACCGGTTCGCTGTTTATCGGCGAGCTTACCCAACGGCGTATAGCCGGACTTGAACTGGCCATGGTCAAGACCAACGCGGCCTGTCTGGCTCGCAAACGAGGGCATGATCAAGATGGTGATCGATACTGCTTTCTGGTCATGCAGCGATCCGGGCGAGCACAGATCACGCAGCATGGACATACCATCGATCTGGTGCCCGGTGAGATGGCGCTGGTTGATTCTGCAGGCACCTGCGAAATCAATCCGCTTGGTTTGATGGAGCATTGCTCGATTCATCTTCCCCGCGAGGCGGTGTCCACGCATCTGGCCAATCAACAGCATATTTTTGGCAAGCTTAATTCAGGCAGTGCCAGCGGCCGGTTGCTTCGGCTGATCTGTACCCAGCTGGCCGAGGGTATGCCGGCACAGGAATGGCAGGATGATGAAGGTGAGGCGCTCCAGGATTCGCTGATCAGCCTGTTGAAACCCGCCCTGACAGCCAGTGCGCCCGCAATGGCCGTTGAGCTCCAGGCCAAGGGCGGCGTACTGCGAAGCGGAGTGGAACAACTGATCCACGACCAGCTGGCCGATGCGTCCTTGAGCCCTGCCAAACTGGCGGCGCAGCTGGGCATTTCCATCCGCCAGCTGTATCGGCTATTCGAAGAAGAGGGCGATAGCGTCTGCCGTTATATCCAGCGTGCCCGACTTGCACGCAGCGCTGCCGATCTGCTCGATCAGCGTCTGGTCAACGAGTCGATCACAGATATTGCTTTCAAATGGGGTTTTACCGACTCGGCTCACTTCAGCCGGACGTTCAAGAAGCACTTCGAAAGGTCCCCGCGGGACTACCGTAGCCAGTCGATGACGGCCTGAGCATGCTCAGGCCGCGTTCATCAGGCTCAGTAGGCAATACACACGGATTTGAGTTCGGTAAAGGCTTCGACAGCGCCGCGGCCGAACTCCCGCCCAATACCGGATTGCTTGTAGCCCCCAAAAGGCAGGTTCGGGTCGACCGGTACGTGGCTGTTGACCCAGACCGTGCCCGCCTCGATGCGGGGAATGAGGTCCATGGCACGGGTCAGATCATTGGTCCAGAGACTGGCCGTGAGGCCGTATTGGCTGTCGTTGACCATATGGATGGCTTCATCCAGTGAGTCGTAAGCGATAACGGACAATACCGGTCCGAAGATCTCCTCGCGCGCCGCCGCCATGTGGTGCTCAACGTTGGCCAGCACAGTAGGCTGGACGTAATAGCCGGGCAGGTCGGGTGCATTGCCTCCCGTCGTGACAGTAGCCCCTTGCTGGCGTGCCAGCTCTAGATGCTGAAGAACACTGCCTTGGTGCCGGCGTGAAACGACCGGGTTGATTTGTGTGGTTGGGTCCAGTCCCGGCCCGATCTTCATGCCGTTTACCGCGGCGCTAAGCGCTTCGACATAGTCTGCTTTTAGCGCATGCGGCACGTAGATGCGCGAAGCGGCGGCGCACACCTGACCCTGATTGAGTAGGCCGCCCATGAGCGTGCCTGCAACTGCTTTTTCAAGGTCGGCGTCTTGTAGCAGCACCATAGGGTTCTTGCCACCGAGCTCCAGGGAGAATCGTGTCATGTTTTGCAGGGCGGCAGTCCCGATCTGCTTGCCGATGGCCGTAGAGCCGGTAAAGGACACCTTGCTGACGTTGGGGTGCGCCACCAGTGCGGCACCCGCTACCGAGCCGCGGCCGATCAGTACGTTGAATACACCGGGCGGAACGCCGGCCTCTATGGCCAGCTCGGCTACCCGCAGCACGGTAAGAGGTGTTTCTTCCGAGGGCTTGATGATGATGGAGCAGCCACAGGCCAGGGCCGGCATGATTTTCCACAGGGCGATCATGAGCGGGAAATTCCAGGGGACGATGCCTGCCACTACGCCAACTGCCTCACGGCGCGTATAAGCGTTGTAACGGGCGCCGGTTGGAACAGGTATCGAGACGTCGAGCGTCTGCCCTTCGAGCTTGGTGGCCCACCCGGCCATGTAACGCATGTATTCAACTGCGCCGCCGACTTCAATCGCGCGGGCAATATGGATCGATTTACCTTGTTCCAGCGTTTCCAGTTGCGCCAGTTCCTCGCCGTGGGCTTCGACGAGATCAGCAAAGCGCAGGAGGATGCGCTCACGATCAGCCGGTCGAGCCCTGCTCCAGGTGCCCGCGACAAACGCAGCGCGGGCGGACTCGACGATACGGTCTACTTCCTCCCGCTCGGCCAGCCTTACCTGTGAAATGGCCTGGGCCGAAGCGGGATCGTTTACCGCAATGACATCGCCGCGAGAAGCGGTGCTGGGCTGGCCATCCACGAAGCTGGAATGCGTAAGCGACAGAAAACGGGTAACAGTCTCGAGGGGCGTAATGAGTTCGGCAGTAGACATAAGGGATTCCTGGCTATTCTCAAGGCTCTAAGGCAAGCGGTAAGGCTTCATGTCCAGAGCTTAGAAGTCGTCAATCAAGAGAGCTTGCATGTCGCTGCCGCAGGGTTTGATCTTCTCTGCCACCCGCAAGGCATCACCCGGTGTGATGAGGCAATGCGGCTTGCGCTACCGTGAATGCACCAATCGATTTGAATAGGGTGAGGGACAAAGAGGAATTCAGAATGGTTGATTAATATGTTAATTATATGCGATGGTCCCGCTCCGTTGGTAAATGGCGGTATATCTGCCAATCTATTCATTGGGCTGGCGTCCGGCCCGTGCAACGATATCTTTCATGGCTCTTGGTGACTAATTGTCATGCTGAAACCGCGTCCTTCTCTTACGCTTACCTTGTTGCAGGCCCGCGAAGCGGCCATGGGGTTTTTCCGTCCGTTGTTGAATGAGCACGGCCTTACCGAACAGCAATGGCGCATCATTCGGATACTCTGGCAGCGGGGCGAGATGGAGAGCCATCAGCTGGCAAAGCAGGCCTGCATCCTCAAGCCCAGCATGACCGGTGTATTGTCTCGCATGGAGCGTGACGGGTACGTGCAGCGCTGGAAAACACCCAAGGATCAGCGACGTGTTTACGTGAGCCTGACGGATCGTGGCCGGGCGTGCTTCGAATCCATGGCCACGGGTATGGAGACCAACTACCAGCGCATCCAGGAGCAATTTGGTGAGGAAAAGCTCAAGACGCTAATCGCCTTGCTGGAAGAGCTCAAACAGGTGCGGCCTGGCTCGGAGGATGACGACGAAGAGCGCCTTGTCTATCCCGATCGGGATGACAGCTGATCAGCTGGGCAGGTAAAGCGGCCCAAGGGCCGCCGGTTCAGTTCAGGCTCGGTGCTTCATACCTTAATAGACACCGCCACCATGTGTGGGCTTTGGAGTGTTGTGCTTGAAATGGCCTAGCAGCGTTTGAAGGCCTTTCATCAGCACCGTCGTGTCGACCCCCACCGCTACAAAGACTGCGCCCAGCTCGATATAACGTTGGGCGAGCGTCTGATCGGCTGAAAGAATACCTGCCGCCTTGCCGGCTTTAGCAATACGAACAATCGCCTCTTCAATTACGGCTTGAACGTCTGGGTGGCCTGGATTGCCACGATGTCCCAGTGCGGCAGACAGGTCAGCAGGACCGATGAACACTCCGTCCACTCCATTGACCTCCAGAATGGCATCCAGATTATCCAGGCCGGTTCGGTTCTCGATCTGGACTAGAAGACACATCTGTTCATCAGCATGATCCAGGTAGCCGGGGATCGTGTTCCAGCGTGAGGCGCGTGCCAGGGCGCTGCCTACACCGCGAATACCCTCCGGCGGATAGCGCATGGCCTTTACCAATTCCCTGGCCTGATCAGCGGATTCGACCATCGGCACAAGCAGTGTCTGGGCGCCAATATCCAGAAGCTGTTTGATAAGCACAGGATCGCCAACGGGTGGCCGTATAATCGGGTGGGTGGCATACGGCGCAACGGCCTGTAGTTGAGCGAGTAGGCTGCGGACATCATTGGGCGCATGCTCGCCATCAAGCAGCAGCCAGTCGAAACCGGCGTTGGCGGCTAATTCAGCGCTGTAGGCATTGGCGAGGCCAATCCAGAGGCCAATCAGCGGGTCACCGCCTTTGAGGCGCTGTTTGAAGGTGTTGATAGGAAGCTGCATGGTAAATCCTCACGGCGGGAGGTTGGCCTGGGCATGAGCGCGCTGCCGCAGGCCAAACCGGTCTTAGACGAAGCGGCAGGCGATGCTGCCGAGCTGGTCGTAATCCACATGGAAAGTATCGCCCGGGCTTGCGTGCACGGGGCGTGTAAATGAGCCGCCCAGGATGATTTGGCCCGCCTCCAGCGTGACGTCATAGGCGGCCAGTTTATTGGCCAGCCAGGCAACGCCCTTGGCCGGGTGATTAAGCACCGCTGCGGAGACACCCGATTCCTCGATCACCCCGTTGCGGTAAAGAATGGCCGGTACGCGCCGCAGATCGATAGCGTGAGGGCGAATCGGCTTGCCGCCCATGACGACGCCGGCATTGGCGGCATTGTCGGAGATGGTGTCGAAGACCTTGCGTGTAGCCTTGGTATAGGGGTCGATCTGTTGGATACGCGCATCGATGATCTCAAGCGCCGGAATGACATACTCGGTGGCATCGAGCACATCGAAAATCGAGCAGTTCGGACCCTTCAGTGGCTTGCCCAGGACGAAGGCCAGCTCGACTTCCACGCGTGGCACGATAAATCGATTAAAGGGAATGTCGGTTCCTTCTTCGAAAAACATGTCGTCGAGCAGAGCGCCATAGTCCGGCTCTGTGATATTGGATGACACCTGCATGGCGCGGGAGGTGAGGCCTATCTTGTGGCCAACCACTTTGCGACCATCCGCGATCTTTTTTTCGACCCAGGCGCGCTGGATGGCATAGGCATCTTCAATAGTGATCCCTGGCTGCTCCAGGGACAGTTGACCGATCTGTTCCCGGGAGCGCTCGGCCTGGTCAAGACGTTCAGCGGCCGCGCGGATAAAGGCGTTGTCGAGCATGGCTAGTTTCCTTGTGGATTGACAATGGCGGCAGGGGTGCGCAGTACCAAAAAGGCACCGACAGCAATGAGCGCCGCTAGAACATAGAGCGCCAGGCTGGCGCTTTGCGTGGTATCGCGCATCCAGCCAATAAAGTAGGGAGCGAGGAATGACGCCACGCTGCCAAAGGAGCTGATCATGGCAATGCCGGCCGCCTGTGTGCCTGACGATAAAAACGCCGGGGGCAACTGCCAGAACATGGGCAGCGCGGAGCTTGCGCCCATGCCTGCAATGACCAGGCCCAGCATGACAAGGGTTGTGTTTTGAGGTGCCAGCCCGGCGATGGCGATACCGGCCGCACCCATGAGGAGGGGGACGCAAAGGTGCCAGCGGCGTTCGCGGTGGCGATCGGAAGAGCGGCCCGCAGCGATCATGAAGAAGCAGCCTGCCAGATAAGGGATGGCACTGAGCATGCCGACGTTGCTGTCTTGACCGATGCCAGCGCCGTGAATGAGAGCTGGCATCCAGAAGGCGAGGGTATTGACGGCCAACATGACGGCAAAATAAATCGCCACGAGCAACCACACCTGTCCGTTGCGAACAATGCCTGAAAAGGAGGTAATCGTTTTGCGCTGCTCCTCTCCCGCCAGGGCATCACGGAGTTGACGCTTTTGGGTAGGCTCAAGCCAGCTGACGCTCTCGAAGCTGTCCGGCAGCGCCTTGAGGACGACCAACCCAAGCAACACCACTGGCAGACCTTCCAGCATGAACATCCACTGCCACCCCCGCAGACCGCCGCTGTCCTTGAACAGCTCCAGAATCCAGCCGGACAGGGGGCCGCCGATGACCCCTGCCATAGGGACGGCAATGGCAAACAGTGCAGTGACCGACGCCCGCCGATGGGCCGGAAACCAGCGGTTGAGATAAACCAGGATGCCAGGGAAAAAGCCCGCTTCCGCCACGCCTAACAGAAAGCGCAGGGTATAAAAGCCGGTGGCGGACTCGATGAACATCATGCCGGTGGACAGGATGCCCCAGGCCACCATCAGCGTGGCAATCCAGCGGCGCGGCCCCACACGGTCCAGCATCAGGTTGCTGGGTACGCCAAACAGGGCATAGGCAATAAAGAACAGGCCTGCGCCAAATCCATACACGGTATCGCTGAAGTGCAGGTCGCTGCTCATTTGCAGCTTGGCGAAGCCGATATTGATGCGATCGAGATGAGCGAAGACATAGCAGACCAGCAGCAATGGCATCAGTCGCCAGGTGATGTGCCGGTAAGTTGCATCATTTTTTTCCGAAACCGAAAGCGTATCGATTGCCTGTGCCATGGTGGGTGCCTTTTATTGTTGTTGTAAGGACGCAAACGGAGCGCTGCCTAACCGGCCTGCTCGCTCAGAAAGGCATGGATGTTGTTGTGCTTGTAATTGAGTTCGGCCGAGAGTTCGGTCATCTCGAACGACAGTGCCAGCAGGCGTCTGCTCTGAAGCTCGGCGAAGTGATGCTTGATCACCTCGAACAATGCATCAGCTACTTGACGCCTTGTCTCCAGGTCGCGGCCAGCACCTACCTTCAGCGTCATATGAACGAACGCATAGTCATGTTTTCCATCAGCCATGCGGAACGTATCCATGCGGATCGCGCGGCTACGAATACCTCCTAGGGGGAAAACACCACTGTTGCCGAGACAGGCGTGGACTTTTTCAAACAAACCCGGCAGGTCTGCGTCATGTTCAAGATTGGCTGAATATTCGGCAATAAAGTGGGGCATGGTTTTTACTCCAGCGGACGTGCATCCTCCAGGAGCCTGTGCGGACCCTGGAGGCTGCTAACACCAGTCAAACAGGAAAGATGGCGTTGATCTGGCCGGTGCCCGAGCTTCCGAACGGCTCGGTCACGATTTCGACGGGTTTGTCGTACTCAGCGCCACCCAGCAAGCCCAGCAACATGGCGGTATCGTGCATCTTGCCTTCGCCATAGCAGTGCTCGGCGTAGTCTGGAAGCATGGCGCAGAACTCTTTGAAGCGACCTTGCCGCCACAATTCCACCACAAGCAGGTCGACCTGCTTGTCGAATTCGCGGGTCCACTTGTGGATATTCACCTCGGCGACCCGATCGTCCGAGAACCGGTGGGAGAGTGATCCGGATGCCAGTACCAGTACCTTGCGGTCGCTTTTTTCAATGGCGCGACGAACCGCAGCACCAAAGGCAAAGCTGTCTTCCAGCCGATGCCAGGCGCACCAGGCGGCAATGGAAATGACCTTGAGCTTTTGGCTGTCCGGTACGCCCATGTGCATGTAGCGCATGGGAACGAGTGTTCCGTATTCAAGCTCCAGGCTAGGGATGTTATGGGCCATGGTGCGGATCCCCGCGGCATTGGCTTCCCCACCGATCAGGGCTCCCAGCTCGGGATCGCCCGGATATTGATACGCCATGTCCTTGATGAAGTGCGGCAGCTCGTTACTGGTGTAGATCCCTTCGAACTGCTGCCCGCAATTGATGTGGTAACCACTGTTGACCATCCAGTGAACATCGAACACGACGGCCGTGTCGGCGCTCAGGTCGCGGGCGCGCTGACCGATGAGCTTGTGACCGGCGATGGCTGCCTCGCGGCAACCCTGGTGCTTTCCGGGCAGTTCAGACAGATACATGGATGGAACATGTGTAATCTTGGCTGCAAGGACGACTTCGCCCATGACAGTTCTCCTTGTTAGCCCCGAACAGAAGATCAGGGCGCTGTGTTGTAACTGCTTGGTCGTGATAAGCCCGAAAACCCGGGTGCTTGCCTGCCGATACCGCTAGCAGGCGCTGGCCCTGGGGCGGGAGTGGTTACACACCCCAGCGCGGGATGTGGTGACTGCCCATGGAGATGCACACGTTCTTCACCTCCGTGAACACCTCGAAGCTGTACTCGCCTCCTTCACGGCCGGTACCAGAGCCTTTCACGCCACCGAATGGCTGGCGCAGGTCCCGTACGTTCTGGCTGTTAATGAACACCATGCCAGCCTCGATGCCACGGGCCAGACGGTGCGCCTTGCCGATGTCCTGGGTCCAGATATAGGACGCAAGGCCGTATTCGGTATCATTGGCCAGGCGCAGGGCTTCGGCCTCATCCTTGAATTTGATGAGGCAGACGACAGGACCGAAAATCTCTTCCTGAGCGATACGCATCCTGTTGTCGACGTTGGCAAATACGGTGGGCTGGATGAACTGCCCCTTTGTCAGATGGGCGGGCAGGTTCGCTGGACGCTTCAGACCACCTGCCATGAGCGTGGCGCCTTCTTCCAGGCCGATCTTGATGTAGCCTGTGACCTTGTTGTAATGAGCCTGGGTAATCATCGAGCCGACCTGGGTCTTTGGATCTTGCGGATCACCCACGATCAGGCGCTTGGCGCGTGCAGCGAACTCCTCGACAAACTGGTCGTAAACCGTTTCCTGGATGAAGATACGGCTGCCCGCCGTGCAACGCTCACCGTTGAGCGAGAAGATGGTGAAGAGAGCGGCGTCCAGCGCACGGCCTAGATCGGCATCATCAAAGATGAGCACAGGCGATTTGCCGCCCAACTCCATGGAATACTTCTTGAGTCCCGCCGTTTCCATGATTTTTCGGCCGGTAGCGGTGCCGCCAGTGAATGAGATGGCCCGCACGTCCGGGTGACGAACCAGGGCGTCTCCAGCTGTGGCGCCATAGCCCTGCACGACGTTCAATACGCCTGGCGGAATGCCTGCTTCCAAGGCCAGACGGCCTAGTTCGTTGGCCGTAAGGGGCGACAGCTCGGACATTTTCAACACGGCGGTACTGCCCAGTGCCAGACACGGCGCCGTTTTCCATGTCGCTGTCATGAACGGTACGTTCCAGGGTGAAACCAGGCCGCAGACCCCTACCGGCTGGTGCAGGGTATAGTTCAGCATCTGGTCATCGACCGGATAGGTATGCCCATCCATCCGTGTGCAGACTTCAGCAAAGAAGTCGAAGTTATGGGAGGCTCGGGGTATGAGTACGTTCTTGGTCTGATGAATTGGAAGCCCTGTATCCAGGGTTTCCAGCTCGGCCAGATTGGGCACGTTCTTGTCGATCAGCTCGCCTAACCTGCGCATCAGCTTGGCCCGTTCCTTGGCCGGGGTGTTGGCCCACTTGGGGAAAGCTTCCTTGGCAGCCGCCACGGCTTGGGCGACCTCCTCGGCGCCGCCGCTGGCCACTTCGCCCAGTGCCTCGCCGGTCGCCGGGTTGTAATTGGTGAACGTTTCCTTGCTCTCGACCTCACGGCCGTTGATCCAGTGCTTGATCATTTCAGACCTCTTTGGCAGCTGCGGCGAAGAAAGCTTCTTCGCTGACGATGGTATTGACGAGGCGACCGACGCCTTCCACTTCCACGACGACTTCATCTCCAGGCACCACATCGGCAAGGCCCTCCGGCGTGCCGGTGGCGATCATGTCGCCGGGCTGCAGGGTCATGAAACTCGAAAAGTATTCGATCAGGTAGGGGATATCGAAGATCATGTCCGCCGTGGTGCCTTCCTGCTTCAGCTCACCGTTGATCCAGGTGCGCAGGCGCAGGTTGGACGGGTCTGGCACATCGGCGGTGTCGACGATCCAGGGACCGATCGGTGTGGTGCAGTCGCGGTTTTTCACCCGCAGGTTGGGGCGGTAGTAGTTCTCGAGGTAGTCGCGGATCGCGTAGTCATTGCACACGGTATAGCCAGCCAGATAGTCCAGAGCGTCCGCGCGCTTTACATGACGTGCCGGTTTGCCAATGACAGCCACCAGCTCACACTCGTAGTGCATGTACTTGACGTTGTCAGGTCGCCAGGTGATCTGCCTGTGTCCGGTATAGGTGTTGGGCGATTTGATAAAGGCCAGTGGCTCGGTGGGTGCTTTGAAAGCCAGCTCTGCCGCGTGGTCCGCATAATTGAGGCCCAGGGCAAACATGCTGCCTGTGGCGGGCGGCAGCCATTCCACCTGGTCTTCCAATAGCCGTTCGCCACTGGGCAGACGTACTGCATGGTCATCGTCGACGGTAACGGTATGGATCTCACCCTGATAGCGAATACGTGCATGTTTCATGGGGTGCTCCTTATTCCGCAACTACGGTATTGGTGAGGCGGCCGATGCGGTCGATCTCGACCTCTACGCGATCACCCGGCGTGACATCGACGCGGCCCTCAGGCGTACCGGTGATCAGCACGTCGCCTTCGTTCAACGTCATGAACTCGCTCAGCTCGGCGATCAGCTGAGGGATGGTGCGTACCCAGTTAGCCGTCGTGTTTTCCTGGCGCAGCGTGCCGTTTACATAGAGCTTGAGGGTGAGCAGATTCGGGTCGCTCACGGCCTCTGCCGGCACCAGCTCAGGACCTATGGAACAGAATCCGTCCCGGCATTTGGCCTTCACGGCAGGCCGGTAGTAGCTCTCTTCCGGCAGGCTGAATTCATTGACGACGGTATACCCCGCCACGTAGGCCATGGCCTGGTCTTCAGTTACCCGGCTGGCCCGTTTGCCAATCACTACTCCCAGGGCTGGGCCTGCCTGCAGACGCTCCCCCTGGGGCATGATGACGGGCTGCTGGTGCCCGTTACGGGTGTTGGGCGTCTTGATGAACAGGACCGGTTTCAGTGGGGGCTGTTGGTAAGGCGGTTCGTGAAACTCTTCAAGTCGGCTGCGCAAAAGGCCTTGGAAATTCAGGGCGACGCCGAACAGTGTTCCATTGGCAGATTCGCTAAGTGATCGCGACATGGCGCTCTCCCTTGTTATTGGTGTGGAAACAGGGCATACCTGTTTGGGAGTAAATAGTTAATGTGTTAACTTTATATTTAATATGTTAACTAAGGTCAAGTGTTACCTGAGTTCGCGTATGCTTGGTTCAACAACAAAAAGAATGATGTTCATGAAAAGTCCTGCGTCCGTGTCTATCCAGCCGATCCCCAACATCAACATCGGTCAGGTCTACGACCAGCGTTATGCCGATGCCGAGGTGCATTACGATGCGCTAGGCAGACTGGCGGAGTTCTTCGGGCGCAACATGCGTGCCCACCGGCATGACCGGTTCTTTCAGGTGCATTACGTGAAGACCGGCAAGGTTCGGGTGTACCTGGATGACCGGCAGTACCAGGAGCAAGGCCCCATGTTCTTCATCACCCCGCCTCCGGTCCCCCATGCCTTTGTGACGGAGGAGGGCAGCGACGGACATGTCCTGACGGTTCGCCAACAGCTGGTATGGTCGCTATTGCAGGAGGTGCCTGATCTCTGGACCGCGTCGGGATTCCTGCCGATCTGTGTAGGTCTGGCCAGCCTGGAGGCTGAGTTTCGCGAAGAGGCCGAGCGGCTGGCCTCGTTGTTTGAGTTGCTAAGGCTAGAGGCGGGTATACCTCGTCCTGGCCAGGCCTGTGGCCTGATAGCCCTGACTCGCCTGATCTTTATCAGCATGCTTCGTCTCTCTCCAAAATCAATCGCGGCACAGCCTGCGCGGCAGGATGACCTGCAGTTGTTTCGGCGCTTCAATGAACTCATCGAAGCGCACTACACCGAGCATTGGCCATTGTCCCGATACGCTGATCAGTTGGGCCTGACGGAATCGCGGCTGAACGACATCTGCCGACGTACCGCAGACATTCCCTCGAAACGGCTCGTCCATGACCGCCTTATGCAAGAGGCCAAGCGGCTGTTGGTGTTCACAGGTAGTTCCGCCAACGAAATATGCTTTCGCCTGGGCTTCAAGGATCCGGCCTACTTCAGTCGCTTCTTTACGCGCCAGGCAGGTATTACGCCCAGCGACTATCGGATCAGCCGTCGCGCCAGCACTCTGGCAACCGAGTCGTAATCCCTAAAAAAGCCGCGCCACATATGACGCGGCAAGGGGCGACCGGTCAGGCAGCACTGTGCTCGCGTTGCAGTCGATGAAAATTACGGCTGAAATACACCAGGCTGTCGCATCGCTCGCGGGTACAGATTTCATCGAGCTCTACGAGAAGCACCGAGTGGGTGCCGACTTCCTGGGTATCGGTAATCCTTCCCTGCAGGCTGGCCAGGGCATCGTCAAGAATCGGAACGCCCTCGCGGCCCTCCTTCCAGGCGTGACGCTTGAAGCGCTCATCCATGTCGATACCAGTCATCCCGGCAAAATGACGGGCCACTTCTTCATGTTCGCCCGCCAGGACATTCACGCACAGCCGCCCGTTCTGCTTGAAGACACCATTCATGGCACTGTTGCGGTTGATGCACACCATAACGGTGGGCGGCGTGTCCGTGACCGAGCAGACGGCAGTGGCCGTAATGCCACAGCGTCCACCAGGGCCATTGGTGGTCAGGACATTCACGGCGGCGGACAGCGACGCCATGGCATTGCGAAAGGCTTGTTGGGTTGGACTGAGTTGGGTCATGACCTCTACCTCCACGGGGCGCCGGATCAGCGATCCGGCGACAGCATTGCAGGATTACTGGCGAATACGGTCCAGCATGTTGATATCGTCCGGATTGGTCAGGTGCGGAACGGTCCAACCGTTTAGGTCGTAGTCCGACAGGCACTTCTCTACCATATCAGTCATGCTCTTCATCGCACCGGTTCCTTGTGCATGGCGCAGCGCCTGCATGCGGATCTCGTCCTGGCTCCCGGCATAGTTGATTTCGTACAGCTCATGGCGTCCGCCAAATTCCGTGCCGATGGCATCCCAAAGCAGCTTCAGGATCTTGATACGTTCCTCATGGCCCATACCGCCGGACCCGCGACAATAGGTACTCAGGTATTTGTTCAGCGTCGGGTCCTTGAGATCGCGCGATCCGGTCGGCAGGTAGATCAAGCCGCTGGCCACGACCTGCTCAATGATCTTCTTGATCTCCGGATAGGCTTGTGGCGCCAGCACACGGTAGGCTTGCAAGGCTTGAGCGCTGGGTAGCCAGGCGCCGTTTTTCCACTCGGACGCATTACCGTACATGGCGTCAGTAAGTGACCAGAAAAGGTTACGCCATGCAACCACTTCGCCCATTTGTGCCTGCACGCCACGGAACTCCAGCGAGCCGGTGCATTGCAGTGCCTTGAACAGTGCACCGGTGATGAAGTCCAGTTTGACGGCCAGACGGGTACAGCCTTGCATGGGGAACAGTCGACCAAAGCCGCCTTGTGGAAACCATTGCTTGCAGCGATCGAAATCTCGATAGATCAGAATGTTCTCCCATGGGATGAACACCCGATCCATGATGAGGATGGCGTCGTTCTCGTCGAAGCGGCTCGACAACGGATAGTCAAATGGAGAACCCGTCATCCCGGCCACCAGCTCATAGGAGGGACGGCAGATCAGCTTCATGCCCTTGGTATTCATCGGGGCGATAAACATCAAGGCGAAATCTGTGTTGTCTCCGAGCAGCTGCGCAGAGCCTTGCCCCACGAAGTTATAGTGTGTCAGGGCCGAGTTGGTCGCCACGACTTTCGCGCCGCTGACGATGATGCCACCGTCAACTTCTTCATCCACGGAGATGAATACGTCCTTTACCTGATCGACCGGCTTGTCGCGATCAATGGGCGGATTGACGATAGCATGGTTGAGGTAGAGGCACGCTTCCTGGATACGCTTGTACCAGGTGCGGGCATTCTGCTCGAATTTGCCATAGAACTCGGCGTTGGCGCCCAGTGCGCTGCCAAAGGCGGCCTTATAGTCAGGTGTGCGGCCCATCCAGCCATAGGTCAGACGCGACCACTCGGCGATGGCATCACGCTGTTCGCGCAGTTCATCAGCGTTACGGGCGAAGCGAAAGAACTTGTGTGTATAGCCGCCATTGCCCGTGTCGGTTTCCCAGCAAAGCGTTTCTCTGGTTTCGGGATCATGGAGGGCGTCGTACAGCTTGGCCATGGAGGCCGCGGCGTTACGGAAGGCCGGATGGGTAGTGACATCCTTGACGCGATCGCCATAGATGTAGATTTCACGATCATCACGCAGGCTGGCCAAGTATTCTTCGCCCGTCAGTGGACGGTTTTTCTCGGCACGATAATCTTCGGGCATCATGAGGGCATGTCTCCGTATCATTGTTCTTATGCAGGTAATGCGTAACGCTTGGAAGAGATCATGAGCCTGCCGCCGCGGCGGAAGAATGGCTTTTCCAGACAACCGCTTGTACTTTTCATGGAGCGATTTCATCTGCCATTTCGGGCTGATGAATCTCGCCAGGGGAGCTGAACGAAATGAATGTATTGATCGTGGGTGCGTCACGGGGTATCGGATTGGCGCTGGTTACGCAGTACCTGGAACGCGGTGCGCAAGTCTTTGCGCTGGTTCGTCGGTCTGATAACGAAGCCTTGCAACAATTGAGCGCGACTTACGGCGATCGGCTGGTGCTGCTGTCCGGCGATATGACGGACCCGGCACTGATTCCTTCTCTCAAGAAGCAATTGCAGAACACAACGCTGGATCGTCTGATCGTCAACGCAGGGATTTATGGACCTGATCACCAGGATGTCATGGCAATCAATACCGAAGAGATTGCAGAGTTGTTCTCGACAAATACAGTTGCGCCGCTGCGTATTGTCGAAGGGTTAAGCCATTGCATCGCAGACGGCGGAGTGGTGGCGTGTATGAGTTCCCAGATGGGAAGTGTCACGCTTGATCGTGCCGCGGATATGCCGTTGTACGGAGCCAGCAAGGCGGCCCTGAACAGCCTGCTCAGGAGCTGGGCATCCTCGCATACCCCGTTGTCGTTCAGTGTGCTGGCGTTACATCCGGGGTGGGTTCAGACCGACATGGGCGGCCACTCGGCACCACTGACCACAACCGAAAGTGCCAAGGGTCTGATTGCCGTCATCGAGCAGCAGGCGGGTCGCTGCCAGTGTGATTTTGTCAGCTACCAGGGCGAGTCGCTGTCCTGGTAGGTTGAGGCACGTTAGTAGAGAAATAAGGCACAGGACCTGCTCCGTCCTGTGCCTCGTACCTTTATGCACAGACCAGTGGCTTGCGGTTCGCCCAGGGTTGGGCGCGTTCGAGTTGTGCCGCCAGCGCAAGCAGGGTGTGCTCCTCACCAAAGCGTGCCGCAAAATGCGAGCCGAGTGGCAGTCCATTCTCTGTCCAGTAGAGCGGAACGGACATGGCCGGTTGGCCGGACGCATTAAACAGCGCCGTGAAGGGTGAATAGCTATGGAAGGCTTCGATTACTTCGGCCAGGCTGAGGCTGGGGTCAAAGGCGTCCAGGTCACCAATCAGGGGTGGTTCCCGAGTCAGGGTTGGCGTCAGGATCAGATCATGGTCAATCAGGAAGTAGGCCAGCTGCCTGCCCAGCGCGTGGATGCTTTCTACCGCGGCGGCATAACGTGCGGCCGGAATATCACCCCGCTCGCGTAGAATGATGCGCGTACGGGGGTCCAACTCTTCGTCTGCTACAGGTTGCCCTCTCAGCTGGCCGACCATATCCAGAAAGTTTCGAGTGCTTGGGCCAATGATATTGAAGAGGTGGTCCAAAAGTCCCGGCAGATTGACGGGTAGGGTGGCAAACTCCACATGATGGCCGAGCTGCTCGCACAGCCGTGCAGTATGACGTACCGCCTTCAACGCTTCCGGACTTGTTGGCCACGGCCCCAGTTGCTCGATCACCGCGATACGAAGCGGTGCGGGATCAGCCGAGACGGCCTGGACGAACGGCATCGCTTGAGCCGGCGCTGCGTAGGGCGCACCCAGGTCCGCCCCAGCGGTGGCGTCCAGCAGAAGGGCGCTGTCGCGTACGGATAACGTAATGGCATGGGGCGTCCCCATTCCGGCCCACCCTTCGCCTACCAGCGGACCGGAAGGCAACCGACCTCGGGTGGGTTTCAGACCGAAGACCCCGCAACAGGATGCCGGGACACGCAGTGAGCCGCCCCCATCGTTACCATGAGCAAACGGGATGGCACGGGCAGCGACCAGGGCGGCAGCACCACCGCTGGACCCGCCGGCACTGCGTTCCGTATTCCAGGGATTTCGGGTGGCGCCGAAACGGGTCGACTCGGTGGTGTAGGAGGTTCCGAATTCCGGTGACGTGGTGGTGCCTGCAAACACACAGCCCGCGCGACGCAGACGGGCAACCACTTCACAATCAAGATCAGCGCGTGCCTCACCCATGACGCGCGAGCCCTGTGTCATGCGGGCGCCCTGGACAGGGGAGAAGAGGTCCTTGATGAGGGTCGGAACACCGGCCAGTACGCCTTGTCGGGCTTCCGGTCGTTGTGCCATCTGCCGGGCCACGTCATAGCACCGCTCGCTGATGGCGTTGAGTTGCGGGTTCACCCGGTCGAGCCGCTGGATCGCCGCGTCGAGCAATTCGATTGGTGTCACTTCACCTTGCCGTACGAGCAGGCTCAGGGCTGTGGCATCCAGGGTGTCCAGCAGGTGGTCGATGTCATTCATAAACGGAGCTCCTTGTAACTGAATTCAGGGATGGGTGGAGCGGGCCGGGCTGGTGATTCCACGGCGCAGGAAGCTGAGCAGCGCCCACACAAGCGCGGTGATGGCGCTGGCGATGGCAAGCAGGCCAATGGCATGGTGCAGATCACCGGTTTGGCCAAGCAGAGCAATGACGATCAGTGGGCTTGAGAACTGGCCCAGGTACAGGCAGGCGGTGAAGATACCGAGTCCCCGGCCACGGGCGGTCGCGCTCAGAGCATTCATCACCGGTGCCATGGAATTGGGAACCAGCATGCCGGCGCCCAGACCGTGAATCGTCACGGCGAGCAGAACCTGGTAATAGGTGTGGGCGGTAATGAGTAGCCACAGTCCGCTGGCCATGAGCAGTAGCAGCAGCACATTGCACCCCGCGAGCCCTACACGTCGACGAACGAAGGGCCAGAGCAGCGAGCCTCCCAGTGAAGTGAGAAGCCCCAGCCCTGCGCACAGCCCGATCAGCGTACTGGACGTAACCCCCAGCCCGACCAGCAGGGTGGGGCTTTGGACTGGGACGATGAAACTCAGCACCATGCCAAAGAACACCAATAGATAGTTGATGATTAACGGCGGAAGGGAGGACTGCCCAGGCTCGGTTGAATGCATTGCCCGGGCATGATGAGCCTCGGGCTCCCAGAGCAGCTTGAGCATGGCCGGGACAAGCAGGAGGGGAAGCAGGTACAGCAGAAACGGTGTTCGCCAGGAGTGTTCCCCCAGTGCGCCACCGATGGCAAAGAAGATCGAGCCTACCAGACCAATCGTGATGACTTGCCCGTTTACGTAGCGCATGCGTTGTTCGCCATGCCAGTAATCGGCGATGAGCGTGACGCAGCAAGTCATGACTGCCGCCTCGGCACAGCCAAAGAGCAGTCGCAGACCAACAATTCCTTTCAGGCTGTCCAAAAATGCAGGTGTGGCGCCGCAAAGTGCATAGACCAGTGTCGCCAGAATCAGCAGACGTTTGCGTCCGAGCCGGTCGGCCAGCCAACCGGCCAGCGGTGCGCAAAGCGCAATGGCCAGTGCCGGCCCCGTAATGGCCAGTGGTATGAGAACGCTCGTCTGGGGCTCTACCGGCCCGAATTCTGCGGCAATCTTGGGTAGAACCGGCGCGACCATCACGGAGCCCATGATTGTCAGGCTGCTACCAAGCATAAGGACAGCGCCCTGCGCGCGACCAGCAGTATGCCGGCCTTCTAGATAGAACTGGGACATGGTAATTCCTCAGAAACTGTGGGAAAAACGCACGGCGACGGCATAACCCTCGGTACGGCTACGGGCGTCGAATTCCTTGTAAGCATGCACCCAGACAGGTGGCAGCCCCGGCTGGAAAAAGCTCACTGCAGGTCCGATGGCCAGTACCCGGGCGCGGTTACCGTAGGTAAGGTTGGGTGCGTCATCGTCGCTGAGCTGGCGGTAGTAGTAACCGCCAATACCGGCTGTCCAAGGCCCGAAATGCTGGCCCACTGCGAACTCGTGGCGGTACTCAGTTCCGCTCTTGTAATCCGTAGAATGGTTACGGGTGTTCACGTCCAGCTCGAAGCTGGATGACACCTCGAATCCTGAATCACTGATATAGGTGGCGTTGACGATAGGTGAAAACGTCCAGTGGTTGAGGCCGGGGCTGACCAGACGGTTCTTGTCGTAATCGCCGGTGGGTGCCTGAATCTGGAACTGCGCGTTGATACCAAGATTACGTGAGGGCGTCCATTGTAGAATCAGTGGCAACACCTGCAGGTCCGCCTGCCGGAATACGTGAGTGCTGTCCGAAAAGACGGTGGTGCCGCCCACCTTGACCTTGAGATCAGCGTCTATGTCGAAAAAAGGCGCGATCACACCAAACCCGTATTTTGCACCCAGCAGTTCGGTATCGGTCATGCGGATATAAGCCAGGCCGAGTGAGAGGACGCCAAGGGAAAAATCAGTCCCGTTGTCTCGGCCGTGGCGGTCTTTGACAGTATTGGCCCAGTAGTAGTTGGTACGCAGGCCAACGGTGCCTGTTGGCGACGGCGGCGGTGTGAACCCGGCGCCAAAATCATAGACACCAAAGGCTGTTGTAGGGGCTCCGCCCTCAGTCGCCTGGGCGGGATGAGTCAGAAATAAAGTGGCTAAAAATACGGAGCTAATTGTTGTGATCTTATATGCTTCGTACATCGAAACCTCTCCCTTTGTTTTTTCTTAGGGTGGGGGAGGTCAAGCGAGGGTTGTTATCCGGATTTGGCAAAACTGGTCATATAGTCTTCACGAACACGGCGTAAAGTGGCGGATGGTTTTTCGCCAAACAATTTAGCGTAGTCGTTGGCAAAGCGGCTCAGGTGCCAAAAGCCCCATTGGGCTGCTACGTCCTGCACCGAAACCGTGCCGTCACTGTGACAAAGCGCACGGTGCGCCGCATTCAGGCGCAGCGTACGCAGATAAGTGGTCGGGTTGACGCCCAACGCCTCCTGAAAACAGTACTGCAGTTTGCGTCGGCTGGCGCCGATGCGGTTACAGAGTTCCAAAATCGAAGGCGGCGTTTCCTGACACGAAAGCGCATACTCGCGGGCTCGGTCTACCATCCGCTTGCGGGCTGTGGGAGTCAGTGCCGGAACCTCTTCGCCAGCATCGAGCAGATCCAGAAGGTGCAACAGAACGGTTTCCCGGATACCGTTTCGGATAGCCTCGTGCTTCAAGAGGCCTTGACTCTGGCTTTGCGTATTTGCGATGTCGTCAAGCAACCTGACGAACTCGCTGTAACGTTGATGGGGGCGGAGACGGTAACACTTCGGCAAGTCGTCAAGTGTGAACGGGCTCTGTTGCTGCTCTAGTATGGGAAGCAGCTCGGCCTCTGCAACGGTGATGCATAGCAGGTCGAGATTGGCAGGCGTCTGCAACTCTGGCAGGTGAGCGCCGCGGGCGACCAACAGGCTGGCTTCTCTCAACGAGTGTCCGGCGCAATGAAGCTCGCACGCTTCGTTGAGGGGCAGGCTGAATGTAATCGCACCTGGCCATGCCGAGCCGTTCTTGCGCAATGCCTGATTGCACCGATCGCGGGTCAGATGCATCCAGTCCAGCTGGATATCGATCAGTTCGCCCTCGAAGCGTCCAGACGAGACCTGGTCATAATGCAATGCCCAGCCTGTCATGGCGTGGGAGTGCTCCGATACGTCCTGAGTATGGGTGTGATGCATTCGAGCCTTTACCGGTAACGCAGCCTTGATGTCTTGGTGCATTTTGGAAACCTTTCTGCTCGTTAAAGGCCTTTCCTACGTACTGAGGCAAGTTCTGTTCCTCAACGTACCATTCAGATGTAGATGTGCCAAAAATGGCTATTTGGTAGCGCGTTCACACCAGGGCCATCTTGGATTCAGGCAGCGTCATGCCACCGTCAACAACCAGAGTCTGCCCTGTAATGAACGAGGCGGCCTCTGAGGCCAGAAACAGCATCGCACTGGCAATGTCGGATGGCTGACCAAGACGCCCGAGCGGGATACTGGCCCTGATTTGTCGGGTGACGTCGCTGTCGCCCAAGTTGTCCATGGCAGGTGTCTGGATCATCCCCGGCTCGACGCCATTCACCCGAACGTTATGAGGTGCCAGTTCCAAGGCGGCATTACGAATGAATCCGTTCACGCCAGCCTTGGCCGCCGCGTAATGACAGAGTCCGGGATAAGCGACTCGAGGTCCTGTCACAGAAGACGTAACCAGTACACATCCCTCGCCCTGTAGCCGGAACAGTGGCAATGCCTGCTGCGTCAGCCAGAACAGGGATGACAGATTGACGGCCAGGGTACGCTCCAGCACTTCAGGTGTAATATCGGCGAACGGAGTTAGTGGAAAGTAGCCGGCGTTGTGTACCAGGGCATCCAGCCGGCCGTAGATTTGCTTGACGGTTTCCATGAGTGTCCTGATCTGATCGCGCTCGGCCAGGTCTACCGGATGGGCGGTCACGTGTCTTCCTTCCTTTTGCAATCCCTGCGCGACCGCTGCTGCGTTCTCCGCATTGAGGTCGGCAATGACGACCTGTGCGCCAGCTCCGGCAAAGTGCTCGACAATTCCTCGCCCGATGCCTTGGCCGCCCCCGGTGACGAGAACGACCTTGCCGGTAAAGTCGTGTATCGATCCTGCTGATGTCTGATCCTGCATCATCCTGCTCCTGCGGTTATGTCGAATGAAAGTAGGCCCGCCACTGGGCCTGTGTTTACGTTGGCTGTTGCGCTGGCGTGGCTGGCCTTACAGGTGCTCGTAGGCAAGCGTGGGCACATCGACGATGCTGGATCCACCGTCCGCCACGATTGAAGCGCCTGTGATGATCGAGGCTTCAGGAGAAAGCAGAAACCGGCAGACTTCAGCGATCTCCGCTGATGTGGCGGGGCGGCGAAGAGGGACATCGCGGGTTACCCGGCTATACGCCGCCTCAAGACTTTCGCCGTAATGCTGCATCAGCGGCTGCATCTCTTCGTCGGCCATCGGCGTTTTCACCCAACCTGGGCAGACCGCATTGACGTGGACGCCGGCAGGGCCATAATCCTTGGCGAGTGAGCGGGTCAAGCCGATCAAGGCATGTTTGGCGGTGGTATAGCTGCAAACTCCCCCTCCTGCGGCCAGCGAGGCGATAGAGCCCAGCAGCACGACAGCGCCCCGTCGCTCGATCAGTGAGGGCAGGCACGCCCTGACGCTGTAGAAAGCGGTGTCCAGATTGCTTTGCATCGCCTGCTGCCATCGGGTGTCGCTGGTCTCAAGTGCGGTGCCCTGGCCCAGACCGCCCGCTGACGCCACAAGGCCATCGATTCTGCCGAAGCGCTCGATGATCCGAGGGATGAACGTCTACCAATCCGCACTGCTGGCCGCATTACCCGTCAGTACCAGCCCACCTGTACGAGCGGCTACCTCCTCCAGCGGTTCCCGACGGCGACCAATGAGTACAAGCTGGGCGCCTTCATCGGCAAGGCGATAGGCGCATGCCTCACCGATACCGCTACCGGCCCCGGTGATTACGTAGGTTTTCACTTCATTCATGGCCTGGGTACTCGGTTGTGTTGAGGATTCTGCTGAATGAGCCAACCGGGAAGTTCGACCACTGCCCTAGATCATCACCCGTATGGCCGCAAATCTTTCCGTCGCTGCGGTGTTGCTTCAGGTCGATCAGCACCAGCCCGAGCGTAGGAATGATCTTTTCCCGCCATACGAACAGATAGAGCTCGTTCTCCAGCTTGAAATAATGGCAGCGGTCCGTATCGGCCAGCCCACGTTCAACGCCACTCAGGCAATGCCAGCTGTAGAGGTTTTCGTTGAGATAGATGTGTTCATAAACCTCATGAGGACTGTAGGCGTAGCAGTTGCGGATGCCGACCAGTTCGTGGGTCGGCTGATGTGGGTGATTCGCTTCCGACGGTGATGTACCTGAATAAAGGCCCTGTATCGTCCCATGAGTGAACTGCGCCGAGACTGGCGTCAGATCCTGGCCCGACAAGGCACACCTGAACAGATCGCTGCGCTGATCATCCTGCGTTGGGAGCTGCCCGTAGACCCGCGTGAAAACGCCTTGCTTCACGTCCAGCACGAGGCTGATCGAGGCAGTGGAGGTGTCGGTCTGCTGAAGGAAGTCGATCAGGTAGATCCCTTCCCGGATGGAAGTGACACGAGAGGCCGCCTCGTGAGATATCGAGTGGTCTGCTGAGGACCAGCCAACCGCATTTTGGCTGAAGCGGTAGGTAATGGATTCGCCGGACGGGCCGTCGAGCACTAGCGTCCTGCCGTTGAGGTCGTTCGAGACAGGCAACGTGTAGTTATCGAGGTTGAAGCCATCGGCCAGTGCGCCTACGGTGATCCAGTCCTGTTGTTGGGTCATGTCATACACTCCGTTTGATAGGTGAGGTCATCATCCACCAGCGGCCTGGCGCCCGGTATCAACCAGATGGTTGAGGTCGCCAGGAGAAAGCTCACAGAAACAGGTGCCGGATCAACTCAGTGCGGTTCGTGACGTTGAACTTGCGATACAGGTTATTCAGGTGCGTTTTAACGGTCGGCAGTCCCATATCCAGATGCCGCGCAAGCGCCTTGTTGCTCAGGCCGTCTTTGAGTGCCAACGCAATGTCCTGCTCTCGAGGCGTCAGGCTGGTCAGGCGGGCTGTCTCGCAAGGTTCATGGATGAAGGCCAACGGCAGCGTAAGCTCCAGTAGACTTTGCAGGCCTGTCAGCCGCTCTATCTCTTCGGCTGTAAATGCGCCTAGTGCCCGTGTGCGCAGAAGCGAGATACCAAATGCCGGCCGTCCGGCCTGATAGGTCAGGATTTCGATGACATCGCAAATGGAGTAGGTATCGAGAAAGGTGGCGTATCGGCGCGAGCGATGTGCTTCTTGCCGAGTCGCTGCCACGCTGAGGGGAACGACTGCCAATCCCAGTTCGTGACAGCAGATGGGCCGCAACGGATCAAATTCGCGGTAGACGTCCAGGTAGCACTGATGTACCTGAGGCGTCATGGTCAGCAGCTCGTAGTGGTGAGCCTCAAGCTGCTGATTTACCTGATAGAGCACGGCAGAGGAAGCCGGTACGATTCGCGTTACCGCCTGTAGGCATCGCTGTTTGCCTTCAGTGGCTGGCATCATGACGAAGGTCTGCCTAGGCTCTGATTTATGCAGCCGCGAGGTAGTGTTTGACAAACCCATCACTGATGATTTCCCACAGGACAGGTGTGCCCTTGGTGACAGACCAGCTATCTCCGGTCTTGTAATGGGTACTTTTGCCTGTGGATTCGTCAGTCAGGATGACCTCACCATAAACAACCGTTGCCTGCTCATTGAACGGGTACACCATTCGGAACTTGCTTTTAGTGGTACCAAAATAAGCAGAGCTGACCGGGTCGGTCGGCGCACCAAAGGTCATCTTGCCAAAGCACTTGCCGTCGCCTTCCAGGATTTCCGAACCCAGATCCGCCACGGTGCCCCAGGCTTCAAGATCGGTCAGTGCGGTGCCTTGTTTAACAGTGAATAACGACATGAAATGATCCTTTTCGTTAAGGGAAAATATCAGCGGCGGCCTGTCATGTAGCCGGCGCTCTGATGCATGATCTTGCCCAGGCTGCAGATAACCGGGCGGAAATGGTCCTTGCCTATGATGTTGCTATGGCGAACCGAGCTGATCAGGTCGTAGCGGGCAGAGCCTTCGCTCATGCCCTCAGCCAGAACCTTGCAGATAATGTGGCTTGGCGTTACGCCGAAGCCTGAATAGCCCTGTACGTAGAACGCATTGGGTCGGCCGGACAAGGTGCCGATCTGGGGGAATAGATTGGCACCACATGCCATCGGGCCACCCCAGGCCAGATCGATCTTCACGTCCTTGAGGTACGGGAAGATCTTGAGCATCAGGTTGCGATTCCAGGCCTTCAGGTCTTTGGGGATATAGTCGAGATAAGGCGTAGCAGCGCCAAATAGCAACCGGTTTTCGGCCGTAACGCGGTAATAGTCAATGACCGGGCGGATATCGCTGTAGGCCCCACGGATCGGGCTGATGCGTTCGATCAATTCATCCGAGAGCGGCTCGGTCATGAGCTGGAACGCATAGGTGTTGATCGTTTTGGTATGGAGTTCCGGCTCCAGCTTGTTGAGGAAACTGTCGCATGCCCAAAGCAGCTTGCTTGCCCTGACAGAGCCCTGCCCGGTGCGCACAGTGATCCGCTCACCATACTCAACGGCAAGGGCAGGGCTGTGCTCGAAGATCTTGACGCCATAGCTGGCTAGCGCCTTGGCCTCGCCCAATAGCAGGTTAAGTGAGTGAACATGACCGCCGCCCATGTGCAACAGGGCGCTGGTGTAGGCCTCCGATCCAATAATGCGGCGGACTTCCGAGCCTGTCAGCAAGGCAATCTCGTGGCCGGAGTTCAGTGATTTGAACTCTTTCTCCCAGGTGCGTAGTGTCTTTTCCTGGCGTGCGCTAAAGCCCATGTAGCCGTAGCCATGATGGAAGTCCGCATCGATATCGTATTTCTGAATCCGGCCCTTGATGATGTCAGCGCCTTTGTCACTGATCTCGAAAATAGTCTTGAGGCCGTCTTCACCTACCTGGTTCTTGATCTTGTCCAGGTCATGACCAATACCCGCCATGATCTGTCCGCCATTACGGCCCGTGCCGCCAAAGCCCAGGTAACGACCTTCGAGCACCACGATATTGGTGATGCCTTTCTCGGCTAGCTCAAGAGCGGTATTGATTCCTGAAAAGCCGCCTCCGATCACAACGACGTCGGCTTCGATGTCCGCATCGAGCGTTGGGAAGCTCAGATTGTATTTCTTGGTAGCGGTGTAATAGGTAGGCGTTTCTATTGTAATCATGGGACTGCCTGGACGAACCAAAATAAAAGTGACCGTTTGAGCCACGCTAGCAAGCTCATGCCTTTATTAATGCAGCGTTCGGGTGGCAAGAATTGTTCCTGGCTGCCATGGGACTTGATCCTCGCTGCCGACCCGCGTTGACAGCCTCCAAATCGTCCGCAACGACGTGATGTTGTGCAGCGGGCTCATCTACTAATGTGTAGCGTGACGTACCGTTTTGCGTCTTACTGCCGAGCCGCCATACCAAGCAGGCATCACTTATGTGGAGGCTACGGGTTTAATCGGGCGAAAGGGGGAGGGGTAGCATTTGCAGGTACATTATGCGTGCGAGGCTGGAGCGCAGCAGACGGATCGTCCTGACGAATCGATACGTATATCGCGCACCCGTGGGACTTACGGCCCGCTCCCTCAAAAGGCGCTGAAAGTACCGCTCAGACGCCAGGCACCCCCTAGTTAGCTGCAAGCCGTTTAAGAAACGTCGCCGTTAGGCCTCCTGCACAAACACATCTCCAAGCCTTATTTTAATTTGTTTGATAATACCAGCCCATAAAAGAGCTTTCTTTTTCAGCCACCTATTGGGTAATAGACAAAGCAAGACAGGCAACCGAAAGCGTGGTACGCGTCGCGTATCAGGGAATCGGCCTGCGTTCGGGCCAAATAGCGTTAAAAGAGCTGGTAGCTAACCGTCCAGTCGCACGTCGGGGTCTCCACGGCAACGACCATCAACCGATCACGGCCCTGGCCGTCTGGTTTGCTTGCAGAAAACAGGGTAGACAGGCGATTTCCATACACCGAGCCTTTATCGAGGCGCCAGGAGCGACCATAGCTTTCAACGCTTTGCAGGCACTCCAGTATCAGCCGGCCGGCCGGCTCCTTTAAAAGCTCGTACGTATTGCTAATAAAGTGACTCATACCTTGTTAGCTCCCTTTCAGTTCACTTCACCACCCGAACCCAAACTGCTCCCTGATACAACAGGCAGACCTTATCGCTAGACATGATCACATCGTGAAAATTTCGTGAAAAAAATGTAAATATATTATTGGCTGGCTGAAAAGCACGGCGTACAGTCTGGATACGGAAATGCCAGAGTTCGTTGATATGGATCAGCCTTTTCCACGCGGCTACCCAGGTGCGCTTGATCAAAGTGCTGCAACGACACGCCTATCCCTTATATGAGCCCACCCATGAGTATCCAGCCTGCGCCATTGAAGCCCGAGAATCCGGACCAGCCGACCCTTTACAGTCGCACCGCTCAGTCGGACATCGAAGTCTTCAGGTTTGAGCAAAACGCAATTATGGTTGTGCGCAGTTCCGGCTCAGAAGCGTCAGAATCCACAGGTGAGGTTGATACTGCCGCGCTGCAGGCTCTGCTGGTTTCGCAGAAGATAAATGTCTCGCGAGCTTTTCTGCTTTGTCAGAAACACCCAGGCAGCTGGGCCTGTTATGACTATCGATGCGGTGAACTCTCAGCGTTCCGATTGCTGGAGCAGGATGGTCTCAGCGTATTGGCTTACATTTGTGATGAGTGGGAACTCAACGAGTATCCACGGGAGCTGGTGCATCAGATATGCCGGAGCGAGGCGGGCAAGGTATCGTGAGAACTACAGGCGATACCTCAGTTAAGTTCGAGTATGCCCTCACGAACAATCAATAGCGCCAATCCTATCAACGCTAATCCTTCAAGCTGAAGCATAGGGTCCAGCGGGTCGAATGCCAGGCAACCTGCACCGCTCAGGCAGAGTAATGTACCCAGAGCAAACAGCATTGCGGTTATCCTCCGTGATCATTATCAAGATCTGCTTTTACATTACGTAGTCATTTTACCCTAAGCCGTACGCCTTTTCAGTGGGTCGTCAAGTGATTCGCAAACAAGGACGAAACGGCGCTGCAAGGATTGACAGGCGTTAAATCAAAAATGGTTACCTGAATGTGTGGGTAGCGTGCTCTGGCTGGGACTGGGTGACAGGCCAGCCACTGCTTTCAACGCTCGTGTACTGTATGGGTCTGATGAAAACTTTATAGTCACGGTGTTCAGAGATTTTTAAGGAGCCAGTCATGACGTTTGCGCGGCTTTGTCGTAGCGCGGTTGTCGTTGCGTTGATTCTTTATGGGGTTCAAGGTGTACGAGAAGGTTTCAATCCCCTTCACTGGTCCTCTCGAGACGTATTCGTCCTGCTGAGTGCATGGGCGATTTATCTGGTCATCCTGGTGGGTGAATCATGGCGTCGAGGACGGCATCAGCGATAAGCCTGTTCAACAAAAGAGAAGTCCGTCACAGGTGTGTGCACTTAACTGCTATCAGGTCGACAAGCGGTCTGTGACTTGGTGAACTTGTGGAGGCAATTTGACACTTATATGCCAGCATTGCGTGCCATCTCGCAATGCTCCTTAATGGTCAAATAGCAAAACGCAGGTGATGTGATGCTGGCGCGAGTAGTTGCTCTTTTGGTGTGCATGGCCACAGGATTGATAGTAGCAGACTGGCTGGGACTGATAAGCAGGGTTTCGGCGCTTACACTGTCTGGCACCCTCAGCGTTGTAACGATGCTTTTTGCGTTAACAATTTCCGCACTCTACATCTATACCCGCCTGGATTGATTTCGTTCCATCAGGTTGCCTAGCGCTGGATAACCGGCAACGTGCTCAGAACTATTCATTGACTGAACGATACTGCAAATAGCACAAAGGGAGCCTAAGCTCCCTCTCAACCATGCTGCACGATGCCTTTTGTTTTTCTTGTATGGCCCTAAGCAACCCCTGGATGCTTCGGATGCATTATGTTGTCTTTAAGTGAACGGATTACTTTAGACACTTCACAAGTTCTAAAATGATCAGTTCGCTTCGCCACTTTCAATCTTGTTTTTGTTGTTTTGAAGTGATCTGTTTTATTTGTTGTTCTTGTTATACCAAGAATAAAGCAGGTGCCGTGCCAACTTTAAAAAATATTTATTAATCAGTGACTTGAAGGTTTGGCCTGTTTTGGTGTTCCGATGCTGTTCCTGATTTCGTTACGCATTGACCCAGCACTGTCACCATGGCGTAACAGGATTGTTACGAAGGGCTTATGAGGCAGTTACCAGCAGGCTCAAACACATTGGGTCTTCAACAGCTCAAGCCCGAACGCCTTCTTCTCTTAGCCACTGATTGATCATTGCATGCGTTTTCGGCGCAGGCGTGATTAAGCATAGAGGGCTTCCGCTGGAGCCTGGACGATGTTGATGCAGGCACACAGCCCCATCGTAACGAACGATCCCCCGGGAGCGGATAAGGGTATCAATCGCCTGATGGCTATTGTTAACGTCTTGTCATCAATCATGTGCCTGTCTGAATGCCATTATGCAGCGCACTAACGCGACGGTCGCTTGTCCCACCCCCTAATGAGCTCGTTGGAGTCGAGCCTGTATCTGGAATAGGGGAGTCGGAAGGCATTCCATGATTGTTTACATTGTGATGAGCAGGCGCACCGTATGATGCTGGTGCTGATTGTCGTACTGCCGCTGCTTGGCAGCCTGTTACCTGTAGTGTTTGATCGGGGCGGTCGACGCCTGCCTGCCATTGCGGCCTCGATACCCGCGGCGATTGCCTTCTTCATCCTGTTGAATTTGCGCTCCAGGTTGGCAGAGGGAGCCGCCATCACTGTTTCGTACACATGGCTGGAAAACCTGGGCTTCAACCTGAGCCTTCGTCTGGACGGGCTGAGTTTTCTTTTTGCCTTGCTGATTCTGGGGATCGGCCTTCTGGTCATTCTCTACGCGCGATACTACCTATCGTCTGAGGAGGCCATTGGACGATTCTACAGCTACCTGCTGTTATTCATGGCAGCCATGCTGGGGGTCGTTCTTTCCGAAAACGTGCTGCTGATGCTCGTCTTCTGGGAAATCACCAGTCTTTCCTCGTTTCTGCTAATCGGTTTCTGGTCCCATCGCTCCGACTCGCGACGCGGGGCGCGAATGGCCCTGACGATTACTTCAGGCGGGGGGCTTGCCCTGTTGGCAGGCATACTTTTGCTGGGGCACATTGCAGGCAGCTTCGAGCTGAGCCAGATCCTGGTTTCCGGCTCACGTATCGTCGAACATCCTCTCTATCCGCTGATGCTGGTGCTGATTCTGCTAGGTGCCTTTACCAAGTCTGCCCAGTTTCCATTCCACTTCTGGCTTCCTCACGCGATGGCAGCGCCCACGCCTGTTTCAGCCTATCTGCACTCAGCCACCATGGTTAAGGCTGGCATTTATCTCATGGCACGCCTGTATCCGGCTATTTCGGGTACAGATGAGTGGTTCTATATCGTCAGCCTTACCGGGTTGGTTACCCTGGTGCTTGGGTCAGCCATGGCCTTCTTTCAGCAAGACCTTAAAGGGCTATTGGCCTATTCTACCATCAGCCATCTCGGTCTTATCACTTTGCTGTTCGGGCTGGATACCGACATGAGCTCGGTAGCTGCCATTTTCCACACCATCAACCATGCGACGTTCAAGGCCTCACTGTTCATGGCGGCCGGGATCATCGATCATGAGACGGGTACGCGTGACCTGCGTCGGCTGGGAGGGCTCTACCGTTACATGCCGCATACGGCATTGCTTGCAATCGTCGCGTCGTTGTCGATGGCAGGAGTGCCGTTACTCAATGGTTTCCTGAGCAAGGAAATGTTTTTGAGTGAGACCCTGGAGCAAGGGTTGCTGGGTCCGTTTAATTGGGTCATTCCCGTCGTCTCCACCATTGCCAATCTGCTCACCATGGCATATTCCGTACGCTTCATTCATCAGGCGTTTCTGGACAAGACGCCTGATCCCTCGGCAATGCCTCACTTTCCACCCCATGAGCCGCCGTTCTGGATGCGCGCGCCGGTCAATATCCTCGTCTTGCTGTGTGTCCTGGTAGGTCTGATGCCTGAGCAGACCGTAGGCGATCTACTTGCTCTGGCGGCACGGGTTTCATTGGGCGGACCGTTACCCGAATACAGTCTGGCCCTCTGGCATGGGTTCAATCTGCCTCTTGTCATGAGCCTCATTGCGCTGGGCGGTGGCGTACTGCTGTACTTTGGAATGCGGCGTCCCCTGTTTCGCCTGTATAACCAACTTCCTGATGCCGAAGCGCGGGATGTGTTCGAGGGCGCAATCCAGTGTCTGGTCCGGCTGACCGTCCTGTTTACCGAACGTGTAGAGAACGGCTCGCTACAACGATACATGACGCTTATGCTGATAGGCGTACTGCTCGTAACCGGGAGTGCCTTGTGGGATCTCGAGGTAGTGACGGGGCCGGTGGCGATGACTCCACTCGACCCGGTTACCTCGGCAGGGCTGGTGACTCTTATGGCCGCCTCGATTTCAGTCGTCTTGTTCCACCGTCGGCGGTTGCAAGCCATCGTCTTTAGCAGTGTAGCCGGATTGATGGTGTCTCTGCTGTTTGCCCGGTTCTCGGCGCCTGATCTGGCATTGACTCAGTTGTCGGTTGAGGTTGTCACCACGGTCCTGCTGGTACTGGCACTGTTCTTCCTGCCCTGGCATACACCGCGTGAATCCTCCGCACTGCGAAGAGGACGGGACGGCCTACTGGCGGTGGGATGCGGGGGATTGGTTTCTTTGTTGGCTTATGCGGTATTGACGCGGCCCTACGAGAGCATTGCGCAGTTCTTCCTGGACCGGAGCGTACCGGAAGGCGGCGGCAGCAACGTCGTCAACGTGATTCTAGTGGACTTTCGGGGGTTCGATACGCTGGGCGAAATCAGCGTACTGGCCATTACCGGCATCGCCGTCTACGCCATGCTGGACGGGCTAAACCCTAAGCTTCCCGAGCGGGGGCTGGGTGGGTCCCCCTGGATACGTGATCGGCACCCTCTGATGCTCAAGGTTATGGCCAAGCTCCTACTACCGCTGGCCCTGCTGGTTTCCGTCTTTATATTTCTGCGTGGCCATCAACTGCCCGGTGGCGGCTTTATAGCGGGCCTGATCACAACGGCAGCATTGATCCTGCAGTACATTGCCAGTGGGCTTCGTTGGACGACTGCACGCTTGCCTCTCGATTATCGCCGCCTGGCAGGCAGCGGCATTTTGCTGGCCGGGGCGACAGGGCTGGTCGCATGGCTGTTTGGCAAGCCCTTCCTAACCTCTGGGTTCACGCACCTGCATATTCCAGTGATCGGTGACGTCGAACTGGCCAGCGCGATGCTGTTTGATCTGGGCGTCTACCTAACCGTTGTAGGCTCCTCGTTGCTGACACTGGCGCATTTGGCCTCAAGCGGCCGACCGCAAGAGGAGGGCGTGTCCTGATGGAACTGTTATTTGCCATCACCTTGGGTGTGCTGACAGCGAGCGGTGTTTATCTGATGCTACGTGGACGTACGTTCCCGGTCGTACTGGGAATGACCCTGATCACTTATTCTGTGAATCTTTTTCTTTTTGCCATGGGGCGCTTGTCGACCGGTGCTGCTCCCATCATTGGTCAAAGCCAGACCTATGCTGACCCCTTGCCCCAGGCGCTGGTGCTGACTGCCATCGTCATCAGCTTTGCGATGACAGCATTCGTACTGGTGCTGTCCATCCGTGCGGTTTGCGAACTTGGAAACGATCACGTGGACGGAGAGGAACAATGAGTCATGTGATCATCCTGCCGATTCTACTGCCGCTTTTCAGCGGGGCGGCCCTGTTACTGTTCAATAGTATGACATCGCAAAACAAACGGTACTTTTCAGCGTTGGCTACCTTCCTGCTGATCCCGCTGTCAGCGTGGCTGATCACTGTTGCTGCCCGCGATGAAATCGTAACCTACACCCTCGGTAACTGGCCGGCTCCCTTTGGCATTCTGCTGGTGCTGGATCGGCTGAGTGCGATTATGGTGCTGATTACATCGGTTCTGGCGAGTGGTGCCATACTCTATGCCTGCCAGGGCGACGATGCTCGCGGCCCTAATTTTCATGCGTTATTCCAGTTTCAGGTAGCCGGCCTGAATGGCGCCTTTCTTACCGGCGACCTGTTCAATCTGTATGTCTTCTTCGAAATCCTGCTGATCGCCTCCTACGCGCTGCTGTTGCACGGCGGTGGCAAGGAGCGCACAAGTGCGGGCCTGCACTACATACTGCTTAATCTCCTGGGCTCGTCGTTGTTTCTGGTGGCCGTAGGCGTGCTGTATGGGCTGCTAGGCACCCTGAATATGGCACATCTGTCTGAACGCATCGCACAGGTAGGGCCGGGCGATGCCCCGCTGATTGCAGCCGCCGGGTTCCTGCTACTGTTGGTCTTTGCACTCAAGGCGGCCCTGCTACCTCTGTACTTCTGGCTACCACGTGCCTACGCAGGGGCAACGGCTCCGGTCGCTGCATTGTTCGCCGTGATGACAAAGGTCGGTGTATATTCGATTTTGCGTATCTATGCGCTGCTGTTCGGCCCTGATGCCGGAGCATTATCCCATCTGGCGCAACCCTTGCTGTGGCCTCTGGCCTTGCTGACCCTTGCCTTGGGGTCCATTGGTGCCCTGGCGGCGCGCCAACTTCAGGAACTGGTGGCTTATTTGGTGCTGGTATCGGTGGGGCTGCTGTTGGCTGGCATGTCGCTTGGACGTGTGGAATCGATCTCGGCTTGTCTGTTCTACTTGATTCATACCACATGGATTACCGGAGGGCTCTTCCTGCTCAGTGATATGGTCGCCAGGCAGCGAGGGGAAACCGGGGCCCGACTGGAGAAAGGGCCTGCCCTGCGACAGCCCATGCTTCTGGGCAGCCTGTTTTTCATTGGGGCGGTGTCCATAGCGGGCCTGCCGCCGTTTTCAGGATTTTTTGGAAAACTGCTGATCCTGAAGTCTGCACCACTTTCGGAGGCGCGCTGGCTCTGGCCGGTACTGCTGATCTCCAGTCTCGGCCTCGTCATTGCATTAAGCCGGGCGGGCAGTACGGTGTTCTGGCGAGGCGGTGAGGGCATCGCCGGGCAGGAGAGGGCAAATGGCTGGCGCCTGTTAGCCGTGATAACGCTGATGTCCACCAGTGTCGTGTTGGTAGTCGTCGCAAAACCGCTGACGCTTTACCTTGACCAGGCTGCCCAACAAATCATGTCTCCAGCGGCTTACGCCAGTGCTGTATTACAGGAGGGTAGCCGATGAGCCGATTGTTTCCGCATCCATGGTTAAGCGCAGTTCTGGTAGTGCTCTGGTTGCTATTGGTCAACAGCATCAGTCTGGGAAGCTGGATTATGGGCCTTTTCCTGGGCTGGGCTATTCCACGATTATGTACCCGGATGTGGTTCGAGAACGCGCGGCCCCAACACGGCTGGCTGACAGTTAAGTTGCTTCTTAGAGTTACCAGGGACGCACTCGTCGCTAACATTCAGGTAGCTGTACTGGTCTTGGGGCCGACACGGCGGCTCAATCCCATCTTTGTCGAGGTACCTGTGGATATTCGGGATGACCTTGGCCTTACCCTGCTCATGAGTATCATCTCGCTGACGCCTGGAACCGTATCGGCTGAACTCAATGAGGATCATTCCCTCATTCTGGTTCATGCACTCAACGAAGAAGATCCCGCGCAGCTGATTAGAAGTATCAAGACGCGTTACGAGCAGCCGCTGATGGAGATATTTCCATGCTGACCATTGTGATTCCTATTTGCCTGGCTCTATGTACTATTGCCGTGCTGCTGGCGTTTATCCGGCTGGTACGAGGGCCACATCAGTCCGATCGTATCCTGGCGCTGGACACCCTTAACATCAACGCGATCGCATTGATTGTACTGTTTGGCCTGTGGCTGGACTCAAACCTGTTTTTCGAAGCGGCGCTGATCATTGCGTTGATGGGGTTTATCAGCACGGTCGTACTGGCCAAATTCATTACCCGTGGCGACATCATCGAGTAAGGAGACATATGAACCCATGGCTTGAAGGTATCGTTTGTGTATTACTCCTGGTGGGTAGCGTATTTACGTTGATTGGCTCGATTGGACTGTTACGGCTGCCTGATTTCTTTACCCGGCTGCATGGCCCAACCAAGGCCACGACGTTGGGCGTAGGCAGTACCGTCATTGCATCCATGCTGTATTTCACAACCCAGCACGATGGCCTGAGCCTGCATGAATTGCTGATTCCCCTGTTTTTGTTCATTACCGCGCCCGTCAGCGCTCAAATTCTGTGTAAAAGCGCAATGCAACAGCGATTGAAACGCACCGAAAAGACCAAAGGCGAACCCTGGCAGCCTTGAACATATGTGGGTGCGGCGCATGCGGAAGGGTTGAACACCATGTCTAAGTGGTAGTGCGCTTGTGGCCCGTTGGGCTCCTGCAGGACGATTGGCGAGCACTGTGGACAGGCCATAGCCTTTAGTTGAATTACCGGAAGAGTAAGGCAACAGTGACTAAAAGTGAGGCTGCATTCGCTCTATCGCTTGTAGCCTCTCTTTTTGCATGACTCAGCCGCTCGTTTGGCGCATGGGTTGCGCAACCTATCTTCAGCTCTTGCCTCGTTGCGCTCCTGGAGATCTCTATTACGCTGAAAATGATTTCGCGTAATCATTACAGGTGTCTCATGAGCGTCAATGCAAGAGCGATTCCCCTTTCCCTGGTGTGCCTATTGGCCGCCTGCTCCAGCGGCGGTAATACGGAGTCCTATGTCACTGCGCCCGGTGCGCCCAAGCAGGCGATGACCAAGACCCTGGAAACCGGTGCCGACGTGTTGCAAAGCAAGCCGCCTATCGACGCCCTCAATGCCTACCTGGACGGTTTCCATTTCTACAACGGACACCCGCATGGGCAGATGGAGGCTCATCACTACTGCTCGGTCCTTAACGAACAGGTCATCCAGTGTGTCATTTATGACGGCAATACCAGGGATGCCAAGATCATGGGCGTGGAGTACATCATCGATGAGGCGCTCCTTAAGCAGCTGCCTGCCGCGGAGAAAGCCCTGTGGCACAGCCATGTCCACGAGGTGAAATCGGGGCAGCTGGTAGCACCCGGGATACCCGAACCGGCGGAGCATAAGCTGATGGAAAAGCTTGTTCATACGTATGGAAAAACCTGGCATACCTGGCACACCGACCAAGACAAGACCTTACCGCTGGGTGTCCCTCAGTTAATGATGGGATTTACTGCCGACGGCCAAGCCAATCCACAGATGGTCGAGGCGCGTGATCGTCGTATGGGCATCGACAGCAAGGCAAAAAAAGCTGCCCGGGCCGATATCGTCGCTCCGGCCATCGATCCCGGTGCCGATGCCTGGCAAAAGGGAAGGATCATCCAAATCAAGGATCCCACTGGGTCTCAAAATCATGGCGCGCATTCGCAGCCCTGAAGGTAAACCGACCCAGGCATGGTTCTTGTGCCTGGGCCGATTGCGAAGACTCAGCTCAGCCGGTTATAGCCGCCCGGCACGCCCCGCTTGGATAACACCCACTGCCACAACTGGATATTCCGGGCGCGAAAGGCGGCAGCGCAAGACTGCAGGTAATACGTCCACATGCGATAGAAGCGTGTGCCGAGTTTTTTCTCAAAGCTTGGCCAGGCAGCATCAAAGTGCTTAAACCAGGCCATTAGCGTCTTGTCGTAATCCGCTCCGAAGTTATGCAGGTCTTCAGCTACAAATAATTCATCAAGGGCATCGCCTATCTGACCAATCGAGGGAAGGTCCCCGTTAGGGAAAATATATTTGTCGATCCAGGGATCGGGAGCGGAATGCCGCTGATTCTTGCCAATGGTATGAAGCAGAAAGAGTCCATTATCCTTTAAACAGCGATGAGCGACCTCCATAAACGTCCTGTGATTCTTGCGCCCGACGTGCTCGAACATACCGATGCTGACAATATGGTCGTAGGTGTCGTCCAGGTCACGATAATCCTGCAACCTGAATTCGAGCGGCAGGCCTGCATATTTGCGTTTGGCAAATTCGGCCTGCTCTCTTGAAATCGTAACCCCCACACACGTGACACCATAATGCTCGGCTGCGTAGCCCATGAAGCTGCCCCAGCCGCAGCCGATATCCAACACTTTCATACCGGGACGCAGGCCTAGCTTTCGGCAGATGAGGTCAAGTTTGGCCTCTTGGGCAGAAGCAAGGTCCGTCGCATTTTTCCAGTAACCGCAGGTATACGTCATCCGCGGATCCAGCATGGCGGCGTAGAAATCATTACCCAGATCATAATGCACTTGTCCAACCTGCCAGGCTCGGCTCTGACTCTGAAGGTTGAACAGTTGACTTCTCAGGTAGTGGAGAACCAACCGTGATGGCTGTATGCGCGAGGGCAAGTCTGCCGTCAGGATGCGATAGATGAATTCATCCACCCGGTCGACGTCCCAGTCGCCATTGACGTACGTCTCGCCCAGGCCCAGGTTGCCTCGGGCTAATGCCTGCTCTGGAACGCCCTTGTTATGCAGCCGGATGTCCCAAGGGTTGGAGCCGTTGACCTTGATTCCGGCAAGATCGAGCAATTCTTCGAAGTAATCGAACGTTCGGGTATGGTCTGGACAGTAAAGCTCTTCATCCTGATGCTTGTGCGAAACTATAGCCATGCGCCTTTATCTCCTTGATCCTGTCAAAGTTGCTCATGACTTCCGTGAACGTACTGCTCCTTTTGATTGAATAAAATGTACAGCGGATGTGGTAGGCCAAAAGAGTGCTCTACGTTAAATAGTGTTTTTCTATTTATATGAAACGTGGAGTGCACTTGGCCTCGAAAGTGCTATCGCTGAATACACATTTTGTAAAATTTACTGATGGCATTGTGTTCAATAAGTTCGCGGCAAGGCGCAGGAAAAACGCTTCCATGAACATTGAGTTCGCAGGGAGGAGGAGCGAAAAGGATGGCTCCGGGTAGAACCGCACTCCTGAGCTGACGTACCATATTTCTGCTGCCTGCGCTGTCGCGCAGCGGTTCTCATATCCCTTGCTAATGCCTCGGAGTCCCATGTCTGCTCGGATCTGTGTTCTCGAAACCGATATTCTTGTCCCTGAACTGGCCGAGCTGTACGACGGCTATGGCGCCATGTTTGTTCGTCTGTTCGAGCAGGTGCCGGAGCAGGTTGAATGCACGGTATATAACGTCGTCGAAGGCCACTACCCACCGGATGATGCCCGCTTTGATGCGTATCTGGTTACCGGCAGCAAAGCGGATTCCTTTGGCGAAGAGCCCTGGATTCAGCGTCTCAAGACCTATGTACAACAGCGTTATGAGCAAGGTGACAAGCTCTTGGGCATCTGCTTTGGTCATCAGTTGCTGGCCCTGGCGCTAGGAGGGGTGGCCGAACGCGCCAAGGGAGGGTGGGGAATTGGGGTACAGCGTTTCGAGGTCGCGCAGGGCTTTTCCTGGCAGCAGCCTCCGCTGGAGAATGTCACGCTGATCGTCTCGCACCAGGACCAGGTCACGGCGCTGCCTCCTGCCGCGCAGTGCCTGGCCAGTAGCGATTACTGCCCGAATGCAGCGTTCGTCATGGACGATCAGGTGTTGTGCTTTCAGGGGCATCCGGAGTTTGTAGCCGAGTATGCGAACCGGCTGTTGGTAAGGCGCCAATCAGTTTTTTCCGCCGAACAGTACGAGACGGCTGTAAGTTCGTTGGAGCAGCCACATCAGGGCGCCCTGATCGCGCAGTGGATGGTGAATTTTGTGGCAGCCCCTCGTAGCTAATAAGCCGACGCGATACGAAAAAAGGCGGCTCGAAAAGACCGCCTCGGTGATCAAAGCCCAATCATGCGTTGGCGCCTCGTAAGCGACCAATGCCGAAGAACAACAGGGCCAGCAGCGGTAGGCTACTGCCCACAAGAACAATGGCTGACCAGCCGCCTCGTTCATAAACAGTGCTGGCTATCGCTGATCCCATGGCACCTCCGATAAAGATGCTGGTCATGTACAGGCCGTTCAAACGGGCGCGGCTCTTGGCATCTAACATATAGACGGCACGTTGACCCAGAACCATGTTCATCTGCACGGCAAAGTCGAGCAGGATGCCAGTTATTGCCAAGCTGACGACCCCATAAGGCGAATGAACCAGCGCTGGTAGAAAACTCAGGGCGGCAAGCAGCATGGCAACTGCCGAGGCGCGATGGGTATGGCCTGCATCGGCAAGGCGTCCTGCAATCGGTGCAGACACTGCGCCGACAGCACCTACCAGAGCAAAGACGGCAATCTGGGTTTGTGACAGACCATAATGGCGGATCAACTCAAGGGGCGCGGCCGTCCAGAACAGGCTGAAGGCGGCAAACATCAACCCCTGATACAACGAGCGCTGGCGTAGCACAGATTCACGTGTGAAGAGATGAACCAGTGACAACAGGAGCTGGCCATAGTGTGCCTGGTGGGACGGTTGACGTGTGGGAACCACTTTCAAGACCACGCCTGCAATCGCCAGCATAATCAGGGCGCTAGTAAAAAACACGGTACGCCAGCCGAAGTGATCGGCTATCAGGCTAGAGGCCGGACGTGCCAGCAGGATACCCAGCAGCAGTCCGCTCATGATGGTGCCCACAATGCGCCCACGTGACTGTTCGGGAGCAAGATGGGCGGCCAGCGGAATCAGTATCTGTACGGCCACCGAGCTGACACCAATTAGCAGCGAGACCACTAGAAAGACGCTGGGTTGGGTCGAAAGGCCCGCCGCCATCAGCATGACAGCCGAGGCGAGAACCGTGATAACCATCAGACGACGATTTTCCAGGAGATCGGCCAGCGGAACTAAAAGGAGCAGCCCCAGGGCATATCCGATTTGGGTCAGCGAGACGATCAGGCTGGCATCGTGCTCGCTGAGTCCGACGGCGGGAGCGATCAGATCGATGATGGGCTGTGAGTAATAGAGATTGGCCACAATAGCGGCACAGCAAAAGGCAAAAAGTAATACCAGCCCTTTTGATAGTGTAGTAGTAGAATACTCATGTTCGATCATCGATGCGGTACTCATTAAAGTCTCTTGGCAAGGCAACGGTTATTCAAGTCGGTTCAAGGTCTTTTCAAGAAAATCGACAAACAGAATGGAGCGAGACCCGCTTGTTCAATATAAGCGTGTGAGAACACGTCTATTGGTGGTCTGCCTGTAGGGGTAATGCTCCGTCAGGTCGCGTTTCAGGTAACCAGGAAAGGCCATAAAGTCAGAAGGTTTGACTCTCATCTTTTCTTATCTCTTCGCCTCAGGTGCGGAGGTGCCTTTACTCCCGATGGGCTCCAGGCGAGGTGCTACTCTATCTTCTGTATCTGCACAACTACTACCGGCCCCACACCTAGAGCAGAAAACAGCCCGGATAATGTTACGATCAGTCGGGTGCATAGCGGGTGCTTCATTCTGCCTTTGATGAGGCATACCTTAAAGAGGGGGGCAGCGCGAGAGAATTGGACTGCAGAACAACGCAGCGTTGCGTCAGGCGCAATGCCTGGCGAGTGGAAAGGCGTCCCTCGCAAAATTCGATAAAGGCGCTGACCCGCCTTGAGCCGCGCCGATTGGGCATATACAGCGCCGAAATGGCGGCACTGGCCTGATTCGGATTTACGTAGTGATCCGGAAATAGCCGAGTCAGTCGACCGCTTTCGATATCGGTTTGCACCAGCCAGCCGGCCAATAAGGTAATGCCCCCACCTGCCAGCGCGACTCATGCAGGACCTCGGCATTATCACTGTGTAGACGGGGAACCGATTGACCTGTTGAAAAGCCGGCAATGCCGTGACGCTGAACGTGCGGATTAAAGACGCTTCGACCAAAGGCTCTGTAAAAGGCTGATTCGCCGGTTATCGAGGATGGGTGACGGCTTGCTGATTAAGGTGTCTCGCCTGATGGTGTGTGGCACGGTGTTTCAGGTGATGTGCCGCCAGCAGGGCTGCGGCAAGCATCAGCCCGGCAGCAGCCAGCCCGGGGAGTAGGTATTCCTGAACCATGTCCAGCGCCAAGAGCACCGGGGCCTGAAAGGCATGCCCTAACGCCAGCGCTGAACCAGCCCACAACATTGAACCCAGAATGTCGTACACCAGAAATTGAGCCAGCGACATTCGCTGTGCGCCTGCCATCAACGTGGCGACCGCTCCCATGCCCGGTACGAATTTGGACACCAGCAACCATTGAGCGCCCCGCTCTGCGAAGCGAGCCGAGCAGGTACCGGCGTTCCTACGATGAGAGAAGGGTAGTTTTGCAAGCCATGCGAGAATACGCTCGCCGTGACGACGACCTGCCCAGTACCAGGCTAGGTCTGCAAGGACACACGCCAACGAAGCGAGCAATAGAAACTCGACCAGCCTCATGGGTGCGTCGGCAGAGGCGCCTGAAGCGACCAGAAACGGATAGGACGGTAACGGTGCGCCCAACTGCTCGGCGAAGACATTCACGAACAGCAACACGGCATTTCCAGTCAGCAAGGCGCTCATTACGGACGGCATGGCGGCGGGTCTCTTTGATCGTGCGGGGCAGGGCGGTACGCCTTTTAGGCGGCGTACCGTGCGGTATCAAGTCAGGCGAGAGCGAGACGACGTTTGCTAAGAGCGCCGTCCAAGCTGAAGGCGCCGCTACCGAAGGCTACGACCTGCAACAGGCCACCGGTAATGGCGATGTTCTTCAGAAAGTGGATCAGCTGGTTCTGATCAGCAAGGTTATTGTGGAAGACCACCGCAGTCATGAGGGTAAAGCCTGCCATGATGGCTGCTACCCAGCGGGTCTTGTAGCCCACAAGCAACAGGCTGGCCAACCCTAGCTCAACGCCAATCGCCCCCAAGTAGGCCAGAAGTGGAAACGGTATGCCGACGGACCCGATGTAACCCATGGTTGCAGCAGGCGCGGCCAGCTTGCCAATACCGCTGAACAGAAACAGTGTACCTAGCAACAGGCGTCCAATAGTGGCGGTATAGGCTTGAGAGGCGTTCAAATTAGTCATGTTCAGTTCTTCCATTAAGGGTTCAAGGGCTTCGCGGAGGTGCCGAAGCGGTATGAAAGAAAGCTTAATGTCGCCTGATTAAATAAGTAACTAGGTGAAAAACGAAAAATAGTCACATTTTGGTGGACAATAAAGCCGAGAGCCTGCCTGTTGGTTAAAGCTGCCTGACCTCGGTTAATCAAGTGTGCAGTGATAGGCACTCGAAAGCAGAGGAACGGCCTAAAAAGCGCAATCAATAGCACATACGTTCCAAACACAGCACAACCGTTCAAGCTCCCGCGGCGCACTTCGACAAAAGTTGTCGTACATTCATTGCAGCTGGAGAGCTACCATGCCAACCGCCATTGCTGCCCCGGAACCGGCCTGATTGATCCCTTAAACCGTACGTTAGTCATGAACATTCTACATCTATGCCACCTTATTTTGAGGTTCGCATATTGGGTGGCTTTATTGGGAGTAACCTGCTGATTACCTTTGCATCGGCGCCTTTCATCATGCCAAGCGTGACGCGTTGGTTCGTGAGTTCTGTCGTTATCGCCACGCTTGGCTCGGTTTCTTACCGTAGGACCCAAGTAACGGTATCCATCGCTGGTTAAGGATCTGGCCTACCCGAGCCGCATATCCGGTTCAGCCCCCCACGGACGCTTACTGTTGTCACTGGGCATGTGCGGCCTTTGTATGGACTTTATATCCACTTGGTTTGGTTGTCGTGAGCATGCTCGGTGGGCGAATGTAGTCATCTATTCGCAAGCACAATAAGCCTAATAACCTTTGCATGCATCCAAAACGCTAGTTGTGGTATTGGCATCATCAGGATCTTGAATGTCGAGCCTCGATTCCGCGAACAATCACAAAGGCAATCAACGCAACGACAAACACGACAAGATACATCCAGGCGATGCTTTGTAATGTTTCAATCAACGAGCGATAGATCTCGAGCGTCCAGCGTTCTGAATTAAGCACTAGTACCTGAGCATCCGTAGTCTGCGCGCTGATATAGCGCTCAAGATCGTAAATTCGCACGCCACCTGAAATACCTACCACAAAGCTGGCGAACGTGATGTATCGATGCCAGGCGCTACTGACGTCATCCTTGATAATTCGGGCCAGGACAGCCTTGGTCGAATGGTTGAACAAGGCGACGACTGTGGCGGAAGTGATGAATGCAACGACAAAGGTGGCGGCCAGTAGAGAAAAGAACATAGAGTCTCTCGGTTGCTACGTATGAAATGACATGTTCAGGCGGAAACGTGCGCCGCCCAAGGGTGAGGTGTCTGCAGCTAATGTCCCGTTTTGAGTCTCGATCGCTCTGCGGCTGATGGCAAGGCCAAGCCCGAAGCCGCCTGTTGTGCGGTCGCGGCTGCGGTCGAGCCGGTAAAAGGGCTCGAAGATCTTTTCATGCTCTGCCTCCGGGATGCCAATGCCGTCATCTTCAACTGTGATCTGATAATGATCCTGATCCAAAGCACTTACGCTCAGGCGGATGCGGTGGTTACAGTAGCGAATGGCATTTCGGATCAGGTTCTGTAATGCTCTGGCTGTCAGACGAGGCTCCAGACTTACTCGCTGTTTCTCCATCGCCATGTCCACCTCCAAGAGGATTCCACGCTGCTCCAGTTCTTCAGCGAACCCTCCAACGATGCTATCGATAAACTCACCCAGATTGAGTTCGACCCGCTCCAACTGAGCGGCCACGCTGTGCAGCCGACTGTAAGACAACAGCTCCAGTACCAGTTCGTCCAGCTCGCGAACGTGACGGGTCATGTCCAGTAGGCGGGTACGAGAGGCTTCTGGAATATCTTCGGACAACGCCAGGGCCAGGCCGAAGTCGAGCCGGGAAAGCGGAGTGCGAAGTTCATGGGATACTGCATTGAGCAGCTCCTGCTGCTGATTGAGCAGGCGCTCGATATCGGTGGCCATCGAGTCGAATACATGGCCCAGCTCGGCAATGTTGGACCGTGAGGAGAGGTGAGTTCGGGCAGACAGGTTTCCCCTGCCCAATGCTGAGGCGGTACGCCTCAGCGATTCCAGGTCCCGCCAATGAGGACGTAGCCAGAGCAGCAGACAGGCCAGAAGCGCTGCGCCTGTCAGGACGTTCATGGCCCAGAACAGCAGGTTGATATCCAGAGGAAGGGGGGGGCTGGACTCTTCTATGAAATGCTCATTGTCCAGCGGAGCCATGACCGTATCAGGCAGGCCATACTCACCGAGGTGTATGACCATGAGCCCTTGTTCAAGTTGTTCACGCTCATCCGGACTCAACTGAGCGTTTGCCATTTCTCGAAGACTGACCTCAAGCGGTGCAAAAGAGGTCTTGAGTTCCCTTTCTAACTGAGCCCATTCTGTTTTGGGGCGCTCCAGGAATCGTTGCTGGATCAAGGCCATCTGACCTCTGAACTGATCCAGATTCCATGCAATGTAACGATCTTTGGACAATGAAACGACAAGTTCGGGCACTACATAGTTGGCGAGGCTGAAGGTAACCAGCACCACCAGGTATAAACGGATCAGAACCTTCAGCATGACCGGTACATCCTAGTCTTCCCACTCGGAGCGGCTGAAGAGATAGCCCTTGCCCCAAACCGTTTTGATCCTGCGCGCTTCGCCAGAGGTATCTTCGAATTTGCGGCGCAACTTCGAGATGGCGACATCAATGGAGCGATCGATACCGTTAAACTCGATACCACGTACCTGTTGCAAGAGCTGGTCTCGACTCTGTACTTCACCGGCATGACGAGTCAGGGCTACCAGAAGATCGAATTCGCCTGATGACAGCTCGATCGGCTGGTCCCGCCACTGAACAACCCGTTCGGTTAAATCGATTTCCAGACGACCAAAGGTGACACGCGAAGCATCTTTGCGAACTGTTTCCGGCTGGCTGCGCCGGAGCAGCGTACGAATCCTGGCCAATAGCACCCGTGGTTCACAGGGTTTGGTGACGTAGTCATCCGCTCCCAACTCGAGACCGACCACTTGATCATGACTATCGTCGCGGGCGGTGAGCATGAGAATAGGAAGGCCAGCATGGTCTGCGCGGAGCTGGCGGCACACCTGCAAGCCATCAAGCCCCGGCAGCATAAGATCCAGGATGACCAGATCCGGGTATCTTTTCCGGACATGCGCTTGAACCTCGTCGCCCCGGGACAGTATGGAAACCGCGAAGGCATGACGTGTCAGGTAGGTGGCAATCAGTTCAGCCAGGGCGGTATCGTCTTCGACCAGCAGGATGGTAGGCATAGCAGGACACGCTGAAGGGTTTGAAAGAGCATAAACAAACCCGACAGCTTCTGTAGCGGTCATTACACTTTTTAACAAATGCCCTACAAGCTTTTACAAAGCCGACAGGGCGGGGCTTTTAGCATGGCGCTGTTCCTGAAGGATGCACACCATGATGCCGCCCGTTAAGTTTTCCCTACGCCCCTTTTGCTTATTGATGTTACTAGCGCTGACAGGATGTGACCGCCCAGCGCCCTCTGCACAGCAAGCACCCGATACGTCTGTCACCGTCGAGACGATCAAACCTCAGCCGCTTAGCTTGGTGACTGAACTCAATGGCCGTTTGGTAGCGCCCCGAGTGGCGGAAGTGAGAGCCCGCGTAGCAGGCGTTCTGCTGCAACGGGTTTACCGTGAGGGAAGCCAGGTCAAGCAAGGCGACGTATTGTTTCGGATTGACCCCGCGCCGCTGCAGGCGGACGTCGACAGCGCCGTGGCAGGCCTGAAAAAAGCCCAGGCCAATCGCTATCAGGCCCATTTGCAGGCCGAGCGTTATTCTGCATTGATCAAGACTCACGCCGTCAGCCAGCAGGACTTCGAAAATGCGCACGCTGCCTTTTTGCAGGCAGAAGCCGAAGTCTCTGCTGCGCAGGCCACGCTCAAACGTGCCCGGCTCAATCTGGGGTATGCCACCGTCACAGCACCCATCTCCGGGCGCATCGGCAAGGCATTGGTCACGGAAGGCGCGTTGGTAGGGCAGGATAGCGCCACGCCTCTGGCTATTATTCAGCAACTCGAGCCTATTTATGCCGATGTGACTCAATCCACCCGACAGATCAACGTGTTGCGCCGTGCGCTGCGGGAGGGGCAGTTACAAACCGTAGGGGAGGACCAGGCCGCCGTAACGCTCGTACAGGATGACGGTACAGCGTATCCAATAGCCGGAAAACTGCTGTTCTCGGACCTTACAGTGGATCAAAGCACAGGGCAGATCACCCTGCGTAGCCAGTTTCCCAATCCGCAGGCTGACTTGCTGCCCGGCAGCTTTGTTCGAGTGCGCCTTGAACAGGCCAGGAACGAGCGAGGTATCAGTGTTCCGCAGCGGGCTGTTCAGCGCGACTCGGCAGGGCAGGCTAATGTTTTGCTGGTCAACGCTCAGAATCAGGTTGAGGAACGGACGGTCCGTCTTGGCGGTGCCCAGAATGATCGCTGGATCATCGACGAAGGACTGCATGAAGGTGACCGCGTAATCGTTGCAGGCCTGCAATACGTCAGGCCGGGGATGCCTGTCCAGGCAGAAGAGGCAGGAATTACAACCGATGCACCTGCCGACAAGGAAGCCCGATAATGCCAGACTTCTTTATCAGGCGCCCGGTATTTGCCTGGGTCGTCGCCCTGTTCATTCTGCTGGCAGGTGTGCTGGCCATTCCCAATCTTCCGGTGGCGCAGTATCCCAATGTTGCGCCCCCCCAGATCGAGATTACCGCAACCTACCCGGGCGCCACGGCGCAAACCCTGGATGAAAGTGTTGTCAGTCTGATCGAGCAGGAGCTTAATGGGGTCAATCACCTGCTCTATTTCTCCTCCAGCAGCAGCCAGGGAATGGCGACGCTTACGGTCACGTTTAAACCAGGTACTGATCCGGAGCTGGGCAAGGTCGATATACAGAACCGCTTGAAAACGATCGAGTCCAGACTGCCTCGAGCGGTTACGCAGCAAGGTCTGGAGATCGAAGAGGTCTCGGCCGGGTTTCTGATGCTGATCACATTGACGTCTACCGATGGACGCCTGGATGAAACCGGTCTGAGCGACTACATGGCGCGTAACGTCGTTAATGAGCTCAAGCGTATCGAAGGTGTGGGCAAGGCCCAGCTGTTTGGTGCCGAGCGCGCTATGCGAGTATGGATTGATCCGCAAAAACTGGTAGCTTTCAACCTGACGCCGGCCGATGTCAGCCAGGCGATCAGCGATCAGAATGTGCAAGTGCCCGCCGGTAGTATCGGCGACTTGCCTACCCGCAGCACGCAGGAAATTACCGCAGCCGTACAGGTGAAAGGGCAGCTGTCTACACCTGAGGAATTCTCGACGATCGTACTCAAGGCCAACGCCGACGGATCGACGGTTACCGTAGGTGATGTCGCACGGGTCGAAGTGGACAGCCAAAGCTATCAGTTCGGGACTCGCCTCAATGGCAAGCCGACCACCGCTGTGGCTATCCAGCTAGCGCCAGGCGGTAATGCGATGAGCACGGCTACCTTGGTCAAAGCCAAGATGGAAGAGCTGTCACACTACTTCCCGGCCGGTGTGAACTACGACATTCCTTACGATACGTCGCCGTTCGTCAAGGTCTCGATCGAAAAGGTGGTTCATACCTTGATCGAAGCCATGGTGCTGGTCTTTGCCGTCATGTTTCTGTTTCTGCAAAACCTCCGTTATACCCTGATACCTGCACTGGTAGTTCCTGTGGCCTTGATGGGGACATTTGCCTGCATGTTGGCCCTAGGATTTTCCATCAACGTGCTCACCATGTTTGGCATGGTATTGGCGATCGGTATCCTGGTGGACGACGCTATTGTCGTCGTTGAGAACGTCGAGCGAATCATGGCCAGCGAAGGCCTGACGCCTCGGGATGCCACGCGAAAAGCCATGACAGAAATTACCGGTGCGATTATCGGAATCACGCTGGTGCTGACGGCCGTATTCATTCCGATGGCATTCATGCCGGGCTCGGTCGGAATCATTTACCAGCAGTTTTCTGTCTCGATGGCGGTTTCGATTCTATTGTCGGCGTTTCTGGCGCTGAGCTTGACACCTGCGCTGTGCGCATCGCTACTCAAGCCGATACCGCACGGTGTACATCACGAGAAGAAAGGATTTTTTGGATGGTTCAACCGACGGTTTGATCATGCCGCGGACGGCTACCAGCGTTGGGTCGCCAATGCCATACGCCGTACAGGTCGTTACATGCTGGTCTACGGTGTGCTGCTTGCAGGGCTCATGCTGCTCTTTACTCGCCTGCCGTCTTCGTTTCTGCCTATCGAGGATCAGGGCTTTACCATTACCGATATCCAGCTGCCGCCCGGAGCCAGCCAGAACCGCACAATTGAAATCGCACGGCAGATCGAAGCGCACAATGCTACGGAACCTGGCGTAGCCAATACCACCATGGTGCTGGGCTTCAGCTTTTCCGGCAGCGGGCAGAATGCAGCTCTGGCATTTACCACATTAAAGGATTGGGCCGAACGCCGTGTCGAAGATTCGGCCGACGCCATTGCCGAGCGTGCCAATATGGCATTTGCCGGACTGCAGGATGCCATTGCCTATTCGCTCAGCCCGCCGCCAATCGAAGGGCTTGGGACTTCCAGCGGCTTTGAGCTACGTCTGCAGGACAGAAGCGGAAAAGGATACGAGGCTTTGCAGAAGGCGCGGGATACATTGCTGTCTGCCGCTGCAAAAAGCGCCCTACTGGCAAACGTACGGGAGACCGCGTTGGCCGAAGCGCCACAGGTAGAGGTCAAAGTCGATCGGCTCCAGGCGAGCGCTCTGGGTGTCTCGTTCGCCGATATCAGCAACTTGCTTTCAACTGCCATGGGTTCGGCCTACGTGAATGATTTCCCCAACCTGGGCCGCATGCAGCAGGTCATTGTTCAGGCCGAGGCCGATTCCCGCCTTCAGGCAGAGGATATCCTCAAGCTTGAGGTGCGTAACGCGTCCGGCAAGATGGTGCCCCTGGCTGCCTTTTGCGAAGTAACGTGGACCACGGGACCGGCGCAGCTAACCCGCTACAACGGCTATCCCGCGGTCAGCCTTTCGGGTGAGCCTTCGGCGGGGCACAGTACAGGCGAAGCCATGGATGAAATACAGCGTCTGGTCGATCAGCTGCCTCAGGGATTTGGTCTGGAATGGACAGGGCTTTCGCTTCAGGAAAAGACCTCCGGCGCACAAGCTCCCTTGTTGCTGGGACTGTCCTTGTTGATTGTCTTTTTGGTTCTGGCCGCGCTTTACGAGAGTTGGTCGATTCCAACAGCCGTTCTGCTGGTCGTACCACTGGGCATCCTGGGTGCCGTAGTCGCAGTCGTCCTGCGGGGCATGCCAAACGATGTGTTCTTCAAGGTTGGGCTCATCACCATCATTGGACTGTCGGCAAAAAATGCGATTCTGATCATCGAGTTTGCCAAGAGTCTTCATGACCAGGGCCATAGCCTATTCCAGGCCACCGTCGAGGCAGCACGTCTGCGTCTGCGTCCGATCGTAATGACCTCGCTTGCATTTATCCTGGGTGTGGTTCCCCTGGCTATTGCGACGGGTGCCAGCTCCGCCAGTCAACAGGCCATTGGCACAAGCGTGATCGGTGGCATGCTGACTGCTACCTTCGCGGTTGTCTTTGTTCCGGTGTTTTTTGTGAGCGTCATGCATTGGGTCTCTCGCCTTACCCGCTCGCAAGCCAGAGGAGGGCAGCGCCATGAGTAAGTTGACTGTTCTTCTGCTGGCCGGCCTGCTGGGTGCCTGCTCTTTGGCGCCTACCTACGAGCAGCCCCCTGCACCTATACCAGCGGACTATCCGGTGGTATCAGCCCCGGTGAACCCAGCTGAAACGGTTCCGGACTGGCAGGCATTGTTTACAGATCCGCGCCTGCGTCGGCTTATCGAGATTGGGCTGAATCAGAACCGTGACCTGCGTATGGCAGTGCTTCGCGTTGAAGAGGCGCGGGCGCAATACAGAATCCAGCGGGCGGACCTGTTGCCGAATGTGAGCGTAAGCGGCTCGGCAACCCGTCAGCGCTCCCCATCGCTCGGGCTGGAAAACACCGGTGGGCTACCGGCTCAGGCCGTAAGCAGTGGAAGCCAGGTCACCAACCTGTATACCGTAGGGGTAGGGCTGAGCACGTACGAAGTGGACCTCTTTGGCCGTGTCCGCAATCTTCGAGATGCAGCCTTGGGTGAATATCTGGCGTTGCAGGAGACGCGACGTTCGGTTGAGCTATCACTGATCGCTGAAATCGCTACGGCCTATACCAACCAGCGTGCCCTGCGCGAGAGAATGGCCATAACCCGGCAGGCCTATGAGAGCCGTCAGCAGAGTCTGGAATTGATTCATCAACGTTTCGACTATGGGATTGGTTCTGAACTGGATATCGCTCAGGCCCAGACACTGCTAGAGACAACTGCCAGTGATCTTGCCACATTGGAGCGTAGTATAGGACAGGCGGACAATGCGATGGCTCTCCTGCTCGGTCAACCATTACCTCATGATCTGTCGCCCGCCCTTTCGCTGGAAAGGCAAGGGTTGGACAAGCCCTTACCCGCCGGGCTTCCGGCAGATCTGCTGACCCGCCGACCGGATATACAGGCTGCCGAAGCCCGGCTGAAAGCCAATTACGCCACTATCGGAGCTGCGCGCGCTGCGTTCTTTCCAAGCATCAGTCTCACGGGCAATACCGGTTTTAGCAGCGCAGAACTTTCAGACCTGTTCAACGGCGGTAATCGCTCATGGAGTTTTACGCCTCAGATCAACCTGCCAATTTTCACAGGCGGTCGTAACCGCGCACAGCTTGAGGTCGCGACACTGCGCAAAGAGATCAGTGTGGCGGAATATGAAAAATCCATACAGACCGCTTTCAAAGAGGTGTCCGATGAGCTGGTTGCGCGTCAGCCACTTCAGCGTCAGCTCGACGCTCAGGAGCGGCTTCGTGATAGCGCTGCCCGAAGCCTTGTCCTTGCACAGCAACGGTATCAGCAGGGGCTCGATGAGTACCTGACGCAATTGGATAGTCAGCGCACGCTGTATCAGGCTGAAAATACCCTGATAGACACCAGGCTTCAGCTGGCCTTGTCACAGATCAATCTGTTCAAGAGCCTTGGCGGAGGTTGGAGCCGAGACCGTCCTTAATTAAGGTTATGCATGTCTTCTGATGCTCCTTTGGATGGAAGACATGCCCTCAGGCGCCTACGTGGCGTCTTTTTTATAGGCCAGACCATCGGCTGAATCGATCGGGTCTCCTGTCGTGCAGCAACAGTAGTATCCATCGCTGAAGTCCTATTACGGCAACGCTATGGACCTCGTAAACGTGTGATCTGCTTAGCGTCAAGGAAGGAGGTATTCCGTCTGGCTACGTGGGGTTGTGGGCCTTATGTCTAGGCGGGGCGTAAACACTGTGTTTACGGTTAGCGACAGCGGAGGCTGATAGGGCCTCGACCACTCGAGGCCCTCGTCGATCATGGCATCATGGGCAGCTCATTGGGGCGCAGGTCAAAGACGATAACCTCGGCCTGCTTGCCGTTGGCTAGCGTAAGCACCTGCTCGTTACGCACACGTACACCGTCTCCCTCCGCCAGTGTCTGGCCATTGAGTTCGATCTGCCCCTGGGCTACATGCACATAGGCGTAGCGGTTTGATCCCAGCGTTAGAGTCGCCTGCTCTTCACCGTCGAACAGACCGGCGTAGACACGAGCATCCTGACGAATTTCCAGTGAGCCCTGCTCACCTGTAGGTGAAAGGATCAGGCGCAACCGGCCACGTTTGCTATCCGCGCTGAAGTGCGTTTGCTGGTAGCGAGGCTCAGCACCTCGAGCGTTGGGCACAATCCAGATCTGCAAAAAGTGTACGGGATCGCTCTGGGAGTGGTTGTATTCACTGTGGGCTACTCCCGTGCCGGCGCTCATGAGCTGCACGTCGCCCGGATGAATGACGGACCCTGTACCCAGGGTGTCCTTGTGCTCGAGCGCACCTTCGAGCACATAGGAAAAGATCTCCATATCCCGATGAGGGTGAGTGCCGAACCCTTTTCCCTGGGCGACTCGGTCATCGTTGATGACCAACAGATCCGAAAACCCCTGTTCTTGGGGGTTGCGGTAATTGGCAAAGGAAAAGGTGTGGAAAGACTTGAGCCAGCCATGGTTGGCAAATCCACGTTCGGTTGCTTTACGAAGGGCTAACATGTTCGGTCTCCTGGTCAATCAACGGTATGTTGTTACCTGTATCGGTATGCGACCAAGAGTAAAGCGATCGAGTGGGGTGATAAACCACTTGAAATGCGTAAAAAAGTCTCCATCTGGTTGACAGTAAGACGAGTCTGCTCAATCAGACAGGCTCCCTTTAGCGATACGCACAAACGTTCAATACAAGCCTCGTAAGTCAGTCTATTGTTATTGCAACCCGGGCGGATATCCGTATCGCCTGTCTGCCGGCTGACCCATGCTGGTTTCTAGGAGAATCTTCTATGGCCCGAACGACCTCTATCGACCGCTATCGCAACATCGGCATCGTCGCTCACGTGGATGCTGGTAAAACCACCACAACCGAGCGAATCCTCTTCTACACCGGCGTGAACCATAAGATGGGCGAGGTGCATGATGGCGCCGCGACCATGGACTGGATGGTGCAGGAGCAGGAGCGCGGCATCACCATTACGTCCGCGGCGACTACTGCATTCTGGTCTGGCTCGACCAAGCAGTTCGACAAATACCGGATCAACATCATCGATACGCCTGGGCACGTGGACTTCACCATTGAGGTGGAGCGCTCGCTGCGGGTACTCGATGGCGCGGTCGTGGTGTTCAGCGGTGCGGATGGTGTAGAACCTCAATCCGAGACGGTCTGGCGTCAGGCAGACAAATACCATGTGCCTCGTATTGCGTATGTGAACAAGATGGACCGTGCGGGAGCGGACTTCCTGCGCGTCGTTGACCAGATCAAGAAACGCCTGGGTCATACTCCGGTTCCGATTCAGCTGCCGATTGGCCGTGAAGAGAACTTTGTCGGCCAGATCGATCTGCTGAAGATGAAGGCCATCTACTGGAATGATGATGATCAGGGGATGACCTATCGTGAGGAGGACATTCCTGCCGAGCTGCAGGCTGAGGCCGAGGAGTGGCGCGAGCGCATGGTCGAGGCTGCCGCCGAAGCCAATGAAGACTTCATGAGCAAATACCTGGAAGGGGAGCCCCTGACCAACGATGAAATCCGCACGGGTCTGCGGCTGAGGACACTGGCGGGTGAAGTCGTTCCGGCTGTATGTGGCTCATCCTTCAAGAACAAGGGTGTACCCTTGGTACTCGACGCGGTCATCGACTACCTACCGTCACCTACCGAGATTCCCGCCATCAAAGGCGTGCATCCTGACGATGCCGAGCGGACTGACGAGCGCCATGCCGACGATAACGAGCCTTTTTCGGCGCTGGCGTTCAAGATCGCTACAGATCCCTTCGTGGGCACCCTGACTTTTGCGCGGGTGTATTCGGGCGTGCTTTCATCAGGTGACTCGGTACTCAACTCGGTAAAAGGCAAGAAGGAGCGCGTCGGCCGTATGGTGCAGATGCATGCCAACACGCGGGAAGAAATCAAGGAGGTTCGCGCAGGCGACATCGCCGCCTTGATCGGCATGAAGGACGTGACGACCGGTGACACTCTGTGTTCGGTTGAAAAGCCCATCATCCTGGAGCGTATGGATTTCCCCGAGCCGGTTATCTCCGTAGCGGTTGAGCCCAAGACCAAGGCTGACCAGGAAAAGATGGGGATTGCCCTGGGCAAACTGGCCCAGGAAGACCCTTCTTTCCGCGTCAAGACCGACGAGGAAACCGGGCAGACCATCATCTCTGGGATGGGCGAGTTGCACCTCGATATCCTCATCGACCGCATGCGGCGTGAATTCAACGTCGAAGCGAATATTGGTAAACCTCAGGTGGCCTATCGCGAGACCATACGCAACACCTGCGAGATCGAAGGCAAGTTTGTTCGCCAGTCGGGTGGTCGTGGGCAGTTCGGTCATTGCTGGATTCGATTTGCACCCATTGATGAAGGCGAGGAGGGTCTGGTGTTTACTAGTGAGGTCGTGGGTGGCGTGATTCCCAAGGAATATATCCCGGCCATTCAAAAGGGTATCGAAGAGCAGATGAAGAATGGTGTGCTCGCCGGGTATCCCTTGCTAGGTCTCAAGGCCACGGTCTTCGACGGCTCTTACCATGATGTGGACTCCAACGAGATGGCATTCAAGATCGCCGCCTCGATGGCAACCAAGCAGCTGTCCCAGAAAGGGGGCGCGGTACTGCTCGAGCCAATCATGAAGGTCGAGGTGGTGACACCTGAAGACTACATGGGTGATGTAATGGGAGACCTCAACCGTCGGCGGGGCCTGATTCAAGGCATGGAAGATACCCTTTCCGGCAAGGTGGTTCGGGCCGAGGTTCCGTTGGGCGAAATGTTTGGCTATGCGACTGATGTACGTTCGATGTCACAAGGTCGTGCCAGCTACTCGATGGAGTTCTCACGCTATGCAGAGGCACCCAGAAATATTGTCGACGCGTTGATTAAGAAATCTTAAGGATCGGTTCAGATCTTTTCCAAGCAACGCTAGTACTTTTAGGCCGACTCCCTCTGGGGAGCCGGCCTTTTTCGTTACGCCTGAGATAAAGGCGTTGCGATCACATGTTAATCATTGATGACAAGCAGGTATTTTCGTTTAAGAACGCTTCAACTTAAGACAAGGACCTTAAGGGTTCCCAGAGCCGATACTGGACACCAACCTTACCGCCTCAAGGAGCGTTGCAATGGCCACGCTGGGTTCCAAGCTATCGTACCGCTTACCTGCAATTACGGCTGAAAAGCCTGGATCGAGTGTTCCCAACACTGCGCAGGTACTTATGCAGCGCCTCCTCGAAACGCTTGATAGCGTTCAAGACGGGGAAGGTCCGATCAGCCGTACCTTGATAGATGAACTGCAAGCCCGCCTTTTGCCAGACGCTTTGCACGTGACCTTACCGAGTGAGGATCGGATTGCCTTGTCTCGCTGGCAGGAGCAACTGGCCAAGCGTCTGATGATGGAGCAGTTGGACGATGGCCTATCGGTATCCGAAATCGCCAGTGCCTGCTCGTTGTCAAGAAGCCATTTTTCCCGAGCCTTCAAGAAAAACACAGGCGTTTCGCCACGTGACTGGTATCAGCAATTACGAATTGCCAAGGCCAAGCGGATGCTTCTGAACACGTGTTTGCCGATAAGCCAGATCGGTGCGGAATGTGGTTTTTCAGATCAATCACACTTCACCCGTGTATTCACAAAGACGGTAGGATGCACACCGCTTAGCTGGCGCCGCTCGGGAGACCAGCAGGTCATGCGGCAAGCCTGAGGGTTGCGCGGACTATGGGCATACCTACACCGCCAGATGGTCCTTGAGGAAGTTGGCGAATGTCTGGACGGCTCGGGATGACTGACGATGCTGAGGGTAGACCGCATAGAAGGCTGAAGTGGGTGGCTGGTGCGCTTGTAAGACCGGCTGCAAACGCCCATCGTTGAGCGCGTCACTGACAATGAAAACCGGCAGATAGGCAATGCCAAGACCGGCCACCGCCGCGTCCCGGACAACTTCCCCGTTGTTGGTCCGCAGCTTGCCTTTCACGGGTACGCATACGAGCTGGCCCTGGGTTTGAAATTTCCACTCTACGCTTTTCACATGGCCGTAAAGCAAGCACTCATGGTGACGCAAATCATCCGGTGTTTCGGGGGTTGAGTGGCGCTCCAGGTACGCCGGGCTTGCGCAGGCCGTCATTGGAATGTCCATCAGACGCTTGGCGATAAGTGTAGAATCCTCCAGCATCCCGCCGCGGATCGCCATGTCATACCCCTCGGCCACCAGGTCTACTGCTCGATCATTAAGGTCCAGTTCCAGACTGATCAATGGATTCTCTTGCATGAACCTGGGCAACAGCGGGCTGACATGCAACGTACCAAACGTCATCGGGGCCGAAACACGTAAAGTCCCGCGAACGTTCACCCCCTGGCTGGATACCAACTCCTGCGTCTCGTTGACTTCATCCAGAATCCGAACGGCACGCTCATAAAGGGTCATGCCCAGGTCAGTAGGTTTCAGGCTGCGTGTCGTCCGGTTGAGCAGGCGTACACCCAGTTCCTCTTCCAGCGCCATGGTTCTTCGGCTGACGTACTGTTTGGAAAGCCCCAGCTTTTCTGCCGCAGCGGTAAAGCTCTGCTCGTTGATCGTAGTTACAAACAGCCTTAAATCCTCAAATTGCATGGCCTGAGTCTCTTCCTGGTTGACAGTCATTCCTAGTGTACTGGCTTTTTCCAGATCTGGATGACTATTAGGCTCCTTCCTGTCATCAAACGTGAGGGAAGCGCATCATGAACACCTTTTTGCATAGTGCGGTTTACGTTATGGCTTCAGCACTGGTGTTGTATATGGCCATAAGCGGATAACGGCATACCGCATGTGATTTAAAGTGAAACATTTTCTCAGGCAGGCTTTTTGAAGCAGGGCAGCTAGACTCAGAAAGAGGGTTACTTAAATAAGGACACGCCATGCCGTATACCCAAGAACTCATCGAAGAAATGAACCTTCTGGCTCGATATGACCTCAGCAACAGTCTGGCCGGTTTAAAGGTGCACCACGACGCCACGCAAGAAGTCCTGGCCGGTATCAAGCGACTTCATGAAAAGGGCCTGATCAGTCAAGTCGACGGTGGTTATCTGACAGGCTTGGGAAGGGATGCAGCAGAACACGCTCAGGTGTTGTTGACGATCTTAAACCCAACGGCGTGAGGACTGCAAAAAAGTCTTTCGTTACAGGGTAGTCTGAGTAAATCGTTATGATGGCAGGCTGCGGTATCGTATTGAAAACACAGTAGCCTGCCTATTGATACTGATACACCCGTCAAGTGATCGCGTCTATATGACTGCACACTCAGGCTGGATTGTATCAACCTCAACCTGTGAGTCCGAGTGTGCCACGCCCTCTATCAACGTATAGCGAGTAAGCAGTTCTTTTACAGACTCCGCTGAATTGAACATCAGCACGTCGATAATGGAAAGGGAAGGGACGAACTCAGCGGTAAGCTGAGGATAGGTCACTTCATCCATCTTGATGAAGCGCAATTGCAGCCCATGATCGGCGAAATAGTCAGGACAGTAGAGCGGGACGCCGCCTATTGAGTTGAGGTAGCAGGTGCCTTCTAACTGCTGAACGATCCGAATGATGCGGTCCTGCTTATCCATCGCCCGGGTATCCGCCAGTTCTGAAAGCATCAGGATGGGCGTCTCGATTTTCATATACCGGCACAGGGCTCGAATCGAGTTTTCGGCGAACCGCGCAAGGTTACGATCCGGATTGGCAAAGATGCTTTTGAGCAGCGCCAGGACTTCTGTTTTATAGGGGGCTTTCTTGTAGGTGTGCTCAAGCATGGTAAGCAGTGCGTCTGCTTCCTGGTCGAACGTCTCTGGCAGCCAGCGCTCATTGATAGCGGCCCGGCGGCTGCCCTTACGCAGCGGAAAGGTAATCAGCTTGGGCTGACCATCGTGAGTTAATACCCGGTTGCGGTTCATCCAGGAGCCTTTGACGAACTGCAGGTCATCGACCAGCACAAAGACGTCACTGGCGGCGATCAACTGAAAGTAGCCCAGGTAAGGAAACAGGTAGGGCTGCATCATCGAAATCGTTTTAAGCATGGTGCTTCTCCTTGCACGGCATGACAGGAATCGGGTAGGCGTGCGTTCGCGTAAGCGTTCTTGGGCCAGAAGCGGTATTGCAGGGCAGCAATACCGCTGAGGAAAGTCTGATCATTTTCGAATGACCGAAGGAATAATGTTGGTGAAGGGTTTGAATAGAACCTTGCGGGCCAATTGCAGGAAGGCCTGAATGCGGTTGCGGTGGGTCATTACAATCAGAGACTGGCTGAATACCTGGGTCATGAAATATTCATACAGGTCTTGCTGGCCGATGCGCTGGTAGTAGCGGGCCAGGCTGTAGTAGGCGTGCAGGCTCATGGCGGTGCGGTGCTTTTGCGGACGCATCGACAAGACACCATTCTTGTGCACACGGTAGGCAGCCGGACGGATTTCTTTCATGTACTTGCCTTTGCCGTGAGCGCCCAGCAATGACCACCAGCACATGTCCTCCATACGCACACCGTGCAGCTCGGGCGGAAGGGCCTTGATCACATTGCGAAAGCAGACGGTGAGCGTAGAAAAGTACCGAGCCCGCAGCAGTTCCTGCTGACTTGCATCGCGCCGATGCAGTCCGGCCAGTTGAACGTTTCGGATGATGCCCTGCTCGTTGAACATATAGGCGTCGTGAAACGCCATCACATAGTCTTCATGGCGCTCAAGAAAGTCGACCTGCAGCTGTAGCTTGTGCGGGTCCGTCCAAAAATCATCACCTTCGCAAATGGCAATATAAGGGGTGTCCAGCGAGGCAAAGATTTTAGTAATGAACGGAACACCCAGGCTGTATTGGTTCTGCTGCTGGTAGATAGGCTTGATGATGGAGGGATAGCGTGCGGCATATTCCTGGATGATGGCTTGTGTTCCATCCGTCGAAGCGTCGTCATGCACGATGACCTCGAAGGGAAACCGCGTCTCCTGAATCAGAAAGCCCTCCAGCGTTTCTCGGATGAACGCCGCTTGGTTGAAGGTCAGGCAGACAACACTGACCAGCGGTTTCTCATCAGCACCCCAGTGCTCCCTGATGACCTGTTCGGTTCTTGCTTCCATGATTAAACGCTCGGGGTTTGATCCAAGAGATACGGTTTTGAAAATACGGCTTTGGCAGACACAAACACCAGCAGCAGACAGAGCAGTCCTCGTCCCGCCAGACCTATAAAGGTCTCGATCCGTTGGTTGCCATCCAGGGCTGGCAGCAGCCAGTCGCCTACCGCCAGGCCGAGGGCGGTCATGCCGGCTATACGCAAAAGGTCCGACAACCAAAGGAAGCTGAGGCCCGGTGAATACCGCTCATGAACGATATGAGGCCAGATGACCAGTGAGGCAAGGCTGACCGCAAACCATACCCCGGCAGCCCCTAGCGCGCCATGAGTCAGAATGGCATAAGCCATGAGCGGCACGCTGATGGCCGTTGAGCAGATACCAAACCAGACATGCATCCGCAGTTGGCCATGGGCATATTGCAGATAGAATTGAAACCCGCTCATGGCCAGTAACGCGCTGCCAAGGATGTACCAGACCAGGACAGGACCGCTCCAGAGCGCGGCCTCGGCGTTGCCTGTCCAGGCATGGAGAAGCGCTTGTCCATGAAAGGCGATCACACCAGCCATGGGAAACAGCACACTGCAAAACAGACGTGATACGTTCAGGTATAACGCCCGCATCTCAGTCATTCGGCCTTCTGCTGTCAGCATGGTCAGGCGTGGCAACAGCGTTTGTACAAGGGGATTGGTCAGCGACAGAATGCCGGTCGCGATCAGGGCAACTAAAGAGAAATAGCCGTATTCCTGCAACGTAAGCGCTTTGGAAAGCAGCACCTTATCCAACTGGGTTTGCAGCATCCACAGTACGGTGCTGAACGACATACCCAGGGCAAACGGTAAAACAGGCTTGACCAGCCGCCAGTGAAATCCGGTCAGGCGACGAGGACGGGGCATCAGATCATAGGCTCGGTGAGCAAAGGACAACGTTTCCAGCAGCCCTACGAGTGTTTGATAGAGAAAGAAGTGCAGGGGCTGTGCGCTGACATAGGTAATAAACAGCAGCGCGCCAAAATACCGGAGCGTTGCAAAAAAGACATTGATGCCGTTGAGCCAATGATGCTGCTCCATGCCTTGAATACCGCTCTTGTAGAGCGTGGCGTAAAGCTTCAGCACTATCATCAGCCCCATCAGGCTAATGCACTGCCCAATCATCACAGGATCGAGCTGGTTCGCCTGCAGCCACCCATGGGCTATGGCATTACTGCCCATATGAATAGCCAGGCCGGTCAGCACGGCTATCGGCAGGATAAGCAGCTCGAACGAGCGCAGCAGACGGCCGGAGGTGTATCGGCTGTGTTGCTGAGTGCCCCGAAAATGAGCGATCTGACGGGCAAGCGCGGGCGATAGTCCCGCATCCAACAGATAAAGCCACGCCTGCATGGCCGTAAAAAAACCGATCAGGCCATAGGCTTCGGCACCCATATGCCTGAGATAGAACGGCATGATCAGGATGCCGGCCAGCATTACATAGATCTGACCCAGGTAACTGAGCCCGGTGTTCTTGAGCATAAAACGTTTTAGGGAAGTGCTCACAGGGTGAACTTCTTGCACATGTTGGACAGAGGCAGGGCACTCATGGTGTTGAAAGTAAAGGCATCCTGGTAAGGCCCGGACGTCTCGCGCTGCGAGCGTACAAGTTGTCTGGCCTCGACTTCCCTGAGCACCGTTTCGATAACCGTGCGCTGCGACTCCCAAGTAAGTCCGGGAAAGATCGGCAGACAGAGCACGCGTTTACTCAAGCCTCTGGAAATCCATTGAGGCTGCTGCGGCTGGAGGTATTCAACGGTATCGAGAGAAGGGTAGAAGTAGCGGCGTGGATTGATCTGCCTTTCGTTAAGCTGACCTGTCACTCTGAGCAGCTCGCTTTCTTCCTGCAGAGCGATTGGAAAATAGCTGTAGTTACGTTCGCTACCCGGCTGCTGATGCTGAAGATCCAGATACCCTGCCAAGGCTAATTCATACCGGTGACCGATTTCAGCCCGTTCCTCTAAGATCAGATCAATATCGTCAAGAACACAGAGGCCCATTGCGGCAGAGAATTCGTTGAGCTTGGCGTTGATACCCGGACCACTCAATCGATTGCCTTCGGAGAAACCAAAGTTGGCAAGTTCACGGGCACGTTGAGCCAAATCATCATCATTGGTGACAATGGCGCCCCCTTCGATGGTATGGAAAACCTTGGTAGCGTGAAAACTCAAGGTACAGATATCGCCCCAGTTGGCAATCGATTCTCCCTTATAGCGAACGCCAAAGGCATGGGCGCCGTCGTAGATGGTTTTCAGACCGTTACGGTCAGCGATTGCCTGGATGCGCTCCACATCGCACGGATTACCGAATACATGGGTTGCGACAATGGCTGAGGTGTCCTTTTGTAGCCTGGCTTCGATCTGGCTGGGATCAAGGTTCCAGGTGACAGGATCGATATCTGAGAAAACCGGACGAATATGCTCCCACTGCAGTGTGCTACTGGTTGCAATGAAGCTGAACGGTGTTGTGATTGCGCTACCTTGAATACCCAAAGCACGGTAAGCGATCTGAAGGGCCAGGGTACCGTTGCTTGTAAGCACGATATTCCGTACGCCTAGATACTCTTTCAGACGCTGCTCAAGCTGACGAGTAAGAGGACCATGATTGGTAAAACAGCCTGAAGCATATATCTGATCTATATAAGACTGGAGTTTGACTTTGTTGCCAGGGAAAGGCTGCGTAACATTGATCATTTTGTTCCTCGTCCAATGAGCAGTTAAACCTTTAAAACGGGATTGATTACTATTCATAGATTTCTCAATGTCGCCTATCTATACGGATGGTCCCAAGCAAAAGCAGCATCCCATTACAGCGGTAGCCTGAATCGTGTCTTTTTGTGAAACACGTAATAGGAATAGCCTGAGATTAATTAAGTTCAAATGGCTGGTAAGAATATTTGGTTATTGTTTTGCGTAAGTGGCTCAGGGACGGTTATATAAAGCTTTTTACATACAGGTTCATTTACAGGCTTGCATTCAGGCTTACGTTCGCCTGTAGGCCTGTGTTGGCGGCGTATGTAAGATTCGGCGCTGGGAACAAGTAGAGTGTTGAAGCAGAGCGGTATTGAGCTTTTGATGCTTCGAGCATAGGAGGAAAACAAAAAAAGATACATTCTTTAATTATGAGAAATGGCTTGAAAATATTCAGGGTGAAAAAAAGTTAAACGTCCGTTTTAATATATAAATAATTAATCCTTTTACTATCCAGGTATTAATGCCTTTACAGCGCTTGTTGTATATCGGTACAGTCACCTGTTTAAAACTGCCAGCATATGGGCATGGCGATCAGGCAAGTACTTATGACGTATAAGATGGTTTTTTTGGGCAGTAATGCCGCTGTTCTAGATTATTTTTGTTGCAGTCAAGATTTTGAGGTTGTGGGTGTCATTTGCGAAAGTCAGCTTTTGAATGACGACCTTCTAACCTGTACCGTTCTAAGAAATATTCCACTCAGCGTAGCTTCTTCCCATAAGGACATCGAAACGGCCCTGGCAGGTGTTAATGACATTGACTTCTGCGTCATTTGTTATTTCAGTCGGATCATCAAGCCCAATCTGTTAAGCAGGTTCAACTTCTTCAATATCCACACAAGCTACCTGCCAACCTATAAGGGAAAGCACCCACTCTTTCATGCCATCGCGGCGGGAGAGAAGGAGATCGGTATATCGCTGCACAAGGTTACGGTGGCCGTTGATGAAGGCGCGATCATCTCCAGAGAAAAGGTCGCTTTTTATTATTGGATGAGCGAAAAGGATCTGTTGCAGGCACTCTTTGCGAAGACGCCTGTGCTTATGGGTGACCTTGTCCGTTATCTGAACGGTGAGTTGGAGCCCGTTCAAAACAGCGAGGGCTCTTACTATCCGCCCTTCGCGGCAGCCTCCATCATCATCAACGAAAGCATGTCTGCATCAGACATCCTTAATCTCTCAAGAAGCCAGGCATGCTACGCCGGTGTCCGTCTGGCGTACGGCAGTCAGTGGTTCAGGATTCGAACAATTACGGTTTCCCAGATGAGCTCCCTGGGTGATCATGAGGTTTTCGGGCGTCTGCTTATAAACGGGCAGCAACCTATCGGCATCCAGATTGATCACACCTACTGTCTTAAATTTGCAGATGTCACTGCCGAATAGCAGTTGTTGCACATGCCTGCATGGGCCGCCTATAGTGGCTGCCGGCGGCCCGTTCTCCAGTGGTGTAGGTGGATTTCATAACCCTGCTCATCTAGTAGCTGAAGTCATGACCAAGCTCCTGCTGCAGCCAGGCGAGAAAGCGCCTAACACGAGGAAAGTCCGAGTGGCTGCGGGGAAATACCAGATGGTGTGCGCTGACCGGGCTACAGAATTCAGCACCAAATACCGAGACGAGCTTGCCCTGTTCCAGATATTCACGTGCCAGCAGGGTGCTTTCCAGTGCGAAACCCAATCCATGGCTGGCCGCTTCGAGTGTCATGTAGGAACGGTCAAAGCTTAGTGAAAACGGAGCCTCGGGAAGTGAAAGACCTTGTTGGGCAAACCATTGAGGCCATTGGACCAGGGTTGCCTCAGACAGAATCAGATTGCATGTCAGCAAATCGTGAGGAGCCGCTATCGGCTGTTTCTGCAGCAGTGCTGGAGAAGCCATGACGGCTACATGCTCATGGCGAATCGTTCGTACTTCGAGCGTATTCCAGTTGGGTACGCCGTGGCGGATATCCAGATCGACCTTGTCCCGGCTGAAATGCAGCGCCTCGTAGGAGCATGACAGGTTGATCTGTATGTCAGGATGGCTGGCTTGAAAGGCTTCGAGGCGAGGCAGTAACCAAAGCAGGCCGAAGCTAGGTGAGGAGTGCAGGCGCAGGCAATCCTGACTGAGATCACTGCTGGCCCGCTGAGTGGCTGTTGCAAGCGTATCGAGGACTCCAGATACGTCTCTCAAGTATTGCTCGCCACAGGGCGTCAGCGTCACGCCTTTGGCTGTCCGCCGAAACAACGGACGGCCAATTAACGTTTCCAGATTGGCGATCTGATGGCTGACCGCGGAAGGCGTTAGATCCAGTTGTTCGGCCGCCCTAGCAACGTTACCCAGGCGCGCTGCCATTTCAAAGGCTTGGATGGCCTTGAAGGGCGGAAGCGATAATAGGCGGTTTCCTTCGCTGGACATTATGTCTGTTCCCTCCTGTGGATACTGAAGCGTGCCAACGCTCCATGCTGAATTTTTTTCAGCATAGAGTGACTTTTTCAGGATTGCCAGCGCACTGCGAACCAGGGAATCTGCACACAACGGCCCGCCTTGAGCCGAATCCATAAAAATAATTCAGGAGCAGTCTTATGCTACTCGAAGGCAAGATCGCCATTATCACCGGTGCAGCTTCAGAACGCGGTATCGGCAGAGCCACTGCCAGAACCTTTGCTGAGCACGGTGCCCGCGTCGTTATTCTCGATCTGGATGAGGCCGCCTCGGCTGCTGCTGCGGCGTCCCTGGGTACCGAACACTTGGGGCTTGCCGCTAACGTAGCGAATGAAGCTCAGGTCAAGAATGCGGTAGCCAAAGTGCTGGAGCAGTATGGTCGTATCGATATTCTGATAAACAATGCCGGTATTACTCAGCCTCTCAAGACATTGGATATCCAGCGTCAGGACTACGACAAGGTGCTGGACGTTAGCCTGCGCGGTACGCTCCTGATGTCCCAGGCGGTTATTCCTGCCATGCGCCAACAAAAGTCTGGCAGTATCGTGTGCCTGTCATCCGTCTCGGCCCAGCGCGGCGGCGGTATTTTTGGCGGTCCGCATTACAGCGCTGCCAAGGCAGGGGTGCTGGGTCTGGCCAAGGCGATGGCGCGTGAACTAGGACCAGACAACGTACGCGTCAACTCCATTACGCCCGGGCTTATCCAAACCGACATTACGGGTGGTCTGATGCATGACGAGCGCCGTCACGCCATCATCGAAGGCATTCCGCTGGGTCGTCTGGGCGAAGCCAAGGATGTCGCCAATGCTGCGTTGTTCCTGGCCAGCGATCTCTCCGGTTACCTGACCGGCACCACACTGGATGTGAATGGCGGGATGCTAATTCACTGACGTTTCAAGGACGAGCCTGCGGGTGGCTCGTCCCTCGTGCTGCCTCTGACGTTCCGGCGAGTCTCTGAAAACTCGTCCGGCCACTATAAGAACAAGAGATCAGACACCATGACGACACTTACCCTCGACGCGGTTGCGACCGCGCGTTCAAACGCCTATCGCAAGACAGCCTGGCGGTTGATGCCTTTTCTAATGCTCTGCTATCTCTGCGCCTACCTGGATCGGGTGAACGTCGGGTTTGCCAAGCTCCAGATGATGAATGACCTGGCCTTGAGCGAGGCGGTCTATGGGCTGGGCGCTGGGATGTTTTTCATCGGTTACTTCCTGTGCGAAGTCCCGAGCAACATCATTCTGCACAGGGTGGGTGCCCGGCGCTGGATCGCCCGGATCATGATTACCTGGGGCATCATCTCAGCCCTGTTTGCCTTTGTCGAAACGGCATGGCAATTCTATGTGCTTCGCTTCTTGCTGGGCATTGCCGAGGCAGGGCTAGCTCCGGGCCTGCTGCTTTACCTCACGTATTGGTTCCCGTCCTACCGCCGCGCCAAGATGACGGTACTGTGGTTTATCGCCATCCCATTGTCCGGCATGGTAGGCGGCCCGCTGTCCGGCTGGATCATGGAGCGTTTCGCCGGCGTGCACGGTTGGGCCGGTTGGCAGTGGATGTTTCTGATCGAAGCCGTTCCTACCGTTGTGGTCGGTTTGATGGTACTGAGTTACCTGAAGGATGGCGTCAAGGATGCCCATTGGCTGGATGACGATGAAAAGAAACTGATCAGCAGCGAACTGGCTGAAGATGAGCAGCACAAGGTCACCCATGCCTCGGCAGGTGCGTTTATCCGTGATCGTCGGCTCTGGCTGTTGGCATCCATCTACTTTTGTGTGGTGATGGGCCAGTATGCAATCACGTTCTGGCTACCTACCCTGGTACGCAACGCCGGTATCGCTGATCCCTTGCATATCGGCCTGCTGACAAGTTTGCCGTACTGCTGCGCCATTGTGGCGATGCTGCTGGCCGGCCGAAGCGGGGATCGACATCGTGAGCGTCGTTGGCATCTGGCTGTTCCCATGGTGGCCGGTGCGACAGGTCTGACACTCGCCGCGCTGCTGGGTGGTCATATCAGCGCCTCCATCCTGAGCCTTTGCCTCGCTGCTGCCGGTATTCTCTCTGCCTCTTCACTGTTCTGGATGCTGCCTACCAATCTGCTGGGTGGTGTTTCGGCTGCTGCCGGCATTGCCGCCGTCAATAGCTTCGCCAACCTGGCGGGCTTCTGCTCACCTTATCTGATCGGCTGGATCACCACGTCCACAGGCTCCAGTGCGATTGGCATGTACCTCATTACCGGTGTGCTGGCATTCGGGGCCCTGTTGGTCTTCCGTATCCCTGCTGCCTTGGTCAATCGTTGAGTTCAAGCAAGGAGTCATACCATGCAAACACAATCTGCTCCGACAGGCGCGCCCGATCTCGCGGAGCGCGCCTACAACATTCGCCGCCATGCCTTACGCATGGGGCAGGTGCAGGGTCAGGGCTATATCGGTCAGGCATTGGGGGCAGCCGATCTGCTCGCCGCTTCTTACTTCCATGCAATGCGTTATCAGCCGGAAAACCCCGAGTGGGAAGGGCGTGACCGTTTCTACCTGTCTATCGGTCATTACGCCATTGCGCTTTACGCCGCACTGATCGAGGCGGGCATCGTTCCCCTTGATGAACTGGAAACCTATGGTACCGATGACAGCCGTCTGCCGATGTCCGGCATGGCTGCCTACACCCCCGGTATGGAAATCACAGGCGGCTCTCTGGGACATGGCTTAGGGATTGCCGTAGGGGCGTGCCTGGGCCTCAAGCGCAAGCACTCCGAGGCGTTTGTTTACAACCTGCTTTCTGATGGCGAACTAAATGAGGGCTCTACCTGGGAGGCAGCAATGTCGGCGTCCCACTGGAAGCTCGATAACCTGATTGCCGTGATCGATGTAAACAACCAACAAGCCGACGGGCGTTCCAGTGAAATCCTGACGTTCGAGCCGATTGTCGATCGCTGGCAGGCCTTCGGCTGGTACACGCAACGGATCGACGGTAACGATCTCGGTGCGTTGGTAACAGCATTCGATAATGCCAGGCAACACACCGGCCCCCAGCCTCGCGTCATCATTTGCGACACACGCATGGGTAAGGGCGTGCCGTTCCTGGAAACACGTGACAAGACCCATTTCATTCGGGTGGACGAGGATGAATGGGAAAAAGCCCTGGAAGCCCTTGAAGTCGGGAGAGTCTAATGAATACGCCAACCTCTGCAACTGTAACGGCCGAACCGGCCAAGAAGCGCCTGACTACATCGGCGATGATCGCATCCATTGCCAGCGAGGGCCAACCCACACGCCCAGCCCCCTTTGGTCATGCATTAGCGGCGTTGGCCGAGCAACGCAAGGACATCGTCGGGCTCTCGGCTGACCTTGCCAAGTACACGGATCTGCATATCTTTGCCAAGGCGCATCCAGATCGATTCTATCAGATGGGCATGGCCGAGCAGCTTCTGATGAGCGCCGCTGCAGGAATGGCCCGTGAGGGATTTACGCCATTCGCGACCACCTATGCCGTATTCGCCTCCCGCCGCGCGTATGATTTCATCTGCATGGCCATCGCCGAGGAAAATCTCAACGTCAAGATCGTATGTGCCTTGCCGGGGCTCACTACAGGTTATGGCCCGAGCCATCAGGCCACCGATGACCTGGCGATCTTCCGCGCCATGCCCAATCTGATGGTTATCGATCCGTGTGACGCATTGGAGATTGAGCAGGCTGTACCCGCTATCGCAGCCCATAATGGCCCGGTATATATGCGTCTGCTGCGTGGCAACGTACCGCTCGTGCTGGATCGATTCGACTATAAGTTCGAAATCGGTAAGGCCAAGACGCTCTGTCCAGGTAAGGATGTGTTGATCATCTCGACAGGACTCATGACCATGCGTGCAGTGGAGGCGGCTGATCGTCTCCGTGCCGACGGTATCGACGCGTCCATCCTTCATGTACCAACGATCAAGCCACTCGATGAACAGACCATCCTGGCGGAGGCCCGAAAGCCGGGGCGGCTTGTGGTAACAGTGGAAAACCATTCCATCATGGGCGGTCTGGGGGAGGCGGTCGCCAGCCTGCTCCTACGCAACGGTGTGACGCCGACGTTCAGGCAGATCGCGCTGCCGGATGCGTTTCTCGATGCTGGCGCGCTGCCTACTCTGCATGATCGCTACGGGATTTCCACCCAGGCGGTCGCAGCGCAGATCAAGGGTTGGCTGTAGTCGAAGCGACAAGGTGCGGATCACTGATTCTTACCTTGTCATTCTGTCTTCCTGGAATCCCTGACCGATATGCTCCCTTATGAAGACTCATGCTTTAGTTGATCCTGACTATCTGGCTTATGCCCAGCCACCCGGTGAGCCGTGGACCCAAGAAGCGCTACCTGCGATTCGCGATCGCCTGCGAGCCGGTTACCCGAGCCCGGCATTTCCCGGTTATGACCCAGTTGCCATTCCAGGTCCGAGTCTAGGCATCAGTCTTCAGCTATGTGTTTATCGACCTGAATCCAAGCTGCACACTAACCGACCGGCCATTTTGTACCTGCATGGAGGTGGTTTCGTCGTTGGCGACACGGCCATGGTTGACGATTACCTAACTGAGCTCGCCCAAGCATTGGGTGCAGTGGTCGTTGGCGTTGATTATCGCCTTGCGCCTGAAACGCCGTTTCCTGGGCCGCTGGAGGACTGTTATGCCGGTCTGGAATGGCTTTTCAAGCAAGCCGATACACTCCAGGTCGACAGGCATCGAGTATTAGTGATGGGGCATAGTGCTGGCGGAGGACTTGCCGCTGCACTGGCGCTCCTGGCACGCGACAGGGGCCGTTATCCTCTCGCCGGGCAGATGCTGATCTATCCCATGTTGGACTACCGAACCGGTACGGCAGAGGCACCTCTGTCGAATTCGAGTACGGGAGAATTCTACTGGACGGCAGAAGATAACCAGTTTGCCTGGAAATGCATGCAAGGCGCATATGAACTAAGCGCCAGCCAGATGGGTTATTTCTCGCCCGCATTGGCTGATGACCTGTCTGGTCTGCCGACTACGTTCATGGCAGTAGGCGCGCTGGATCTTTTCCTCGAAGAAGATGTGCAGTACGGTATGCGGCTTTCGCGTGCAGGTGTGCCGCTGGAGCTTCATGTTTACCCGGGCGTATTCCATGGGTTTGACCGTTTTCCTGGCCAGCGCTCCGACACCTGCCGTGCCGACATAAGTGCCGCGCTCAAACGCATGCTGAAGGTATCTCTTTAATTACAGTCACCACAGCCGACCCTGTCGGCTGTGGTAATCAAGAAGCTGCGTCTGAATCTAGGACCAGCCTCCGAAGGAGAATAGCAATGAGCGACTTGCCGATCATTGATGCACACCATCATCTGTAAGATCTGGACGAGTATTACTATCCCTGTCTCCACGAGGGCGTAAAACCAAGCACGCAATCGACTCAGGCTGAACAGATGACCGCTGCGGTCAACGAAATGACGAAGGTGGGTGAGGTTGCGGACTATGGAGCCTCCGCAGCCCAAGCAACAGGCACAGGTAGAGCAGGGTAATACGCTGATCGTCAATGCAGGCAAGGCGGTTCAGGCATTGGGTAGGACTATGGAGCAAGCCACCAATACGGTACAGATGGTATCTACCAACAGTGCAGATATCGAGAAAATCGTGGCCGTCATTAAGTCAGTGGCTGAGCAGACCAACTTGCTGGCACTCAATGCGGCAATCGAGGCAGCACGGGCGGGAGAACATGGACGGGGCTTTGCAGTGGTAGCCGATGAGGTACGCTCACTCGCCACGCGCACTCAGGAATCCACCCGCGAAATTGAAAGCATGATTGCAACCCTACAGGAAGGCGCGGCTACCGCTGCCAAGGAAATGCAGTTAAGCCGAAGCATGGCGCGTGACACCGAGGTGCTGACAACGGATGCTGTTGCCGCGCTTCAAGGTATAAGCCTTGAGGTAGGCGCAATTAACAGCATGAACACTCAGATTGCCTCAGCGTCTGCACAGCAGAGCGTGGTGGCAGAAGAGGTAAGCACCGACCGTATTCATGGGGCAAGCCTGGAAACCTCAAAAGGCTCACAACATATCGCGGATGCCAGTCGTCAGCTTGCTGGCCTGGCAAGTCAGCTAGCGGATCGAGTCAGCGTCTTCCAAGTGTAATTTAGGTGACTGGATGGTTCAGGCTTCACAAGATGTTCTACTCTCATATAACGTCTGAATGAAATGCTACGTAACGAGTTTAAGGGCATGTTTGTCCGTTAATGACGGTCGGATTTGTCATTCAGGTCAGTGTGGTTCTGGTCATGCCTCCGATCCTTCCGCTTGTTCGGCGTTTGGCACGTTTCAGGTCTATGGGGCTTATTGTATTGTGCTGGGTGTCTATCAGCGCCTCTGCCAATCCCAACTTGTCCCAGGTACTGGATGGTGCTCAAGCACTTGGGCCACTGGAAACGGTGATTGTCAGCCACGATGGGCAGGTGATGGCTGAGCGCGGTTATCGAGGGCACCGCACGACTACACCCACCAACATCAAATCTGCCTCCAAGCTGGTGGTATCAGCGCTGATCGGTATCGCCATTGACAAGGGGATTCTCAAAGGGACTGATCAAACAATCGCTCCGCTGTTGTCAGAAGACCTTCCGGCAAAACCAGATTTGCGGCTGAAGGACATTACGATTGGCAATCTCCTGTCCATGCAGGCGGGACTGGCGTCTACCTCAGGGCCGAACTATGGGGCCTGGGTTGCTAGCAGAAACTGGGTGAAAGCTGCCCTGGCGCGTCCTTTTGAAAACGACCCTGGTGGTCCCATGATCTACTCTACCGGCTCAACTCACCTGCTTTCGGCTATTTTGACCCGACAAACCGGGCGCTCGACCTTGCAACTGGCCCAACTCTGGCTGAAACCTCTTGATGGTTTTGCCATTACCAGCTGGAGTCGCGATCCGCAGGGTATCTATATCGGTGGTAACGAAATGGCCATGAGTCCACGATCATTGCTGGCATTTGGCGAACTGTACCGGAGGAAGGGTGTAACCCAGGACGGTAGCCGTCTGATCTCATCCCGTTGGGTAGAAGAATCCTGGCAGGTTCGTACCTACTCACGCTATACCGGGGATGGTTATGGATATGGCTGGTTTGTTACGCGAATCGCGAACCAGGAGGTGTATTACGGCTGGGGATTCGGTGGGCAGATGCTGTATATCGTGCCCCGCCAGAAGTTGACGGTCGTCATGACCTCAGATGGTAGCGCCTCGGCTGCGCGCTCAGGGCATCGGGACGACTTGCACCGCTTGTTGGGCAGCATTATCGAGATTTACGCGCAGTAAGGCTTTACGACAAGACTGGGATAGTCTTCCGGACAGGTGGTTGCTCACCTGTCCGGTTTTACGCTCTGTCAGAGTATCAGGCTGCCTATCCAGGCCAGCACGAAAGCGATAGTACCAATGAGCGTTTCCATCACGGTCCAGGTCTTGAGCGTGGTTTTTTCGTCCATATCAAGGAAGCGACCCACCAGCCAGAAGCCAGAGTCGTTTACATGTGAGAGCACAGTAGCGCCGCCGGCAATCGCTACGACGATAAAGCACAGATCGAACTGGCTCAGTCCACCGGTTGCGGCTACGGTTGGTGCCATGAGTGCGGCTGCGGTTGTGAGGGCAACGGTTGCCGAACCTTGGGCTACCCGTAGCGCCGCCGAGATCACAAAGGCCGCAACGATTACCGGAAGTCCGGTATCTGCCAGCATCTGAGACAGTGCGTCGCCAATGCCACTTGTACGCAGCACACCACCAAACATGCCACCTGCGCCCGTCACCAGTACGATGGAGCAGATAGGGCCGAGTGCGCCGTCACATACTTTTTCCAGATGCTTACGGCTGTGTCGACCGCTAAAGACGATCAATGCAAAGAGCACGGTGATCAGCAAGGCCACTGGCGTCTTGCCCAGCATCCGCAGGAACTGGACCCATGTGCTTTTGCCATTGACTGTACCCATAACGCTCAAGGTATTCAGGCCGGTATCTAGAAAGATCAGGATCAAGGGCAACAACAGGATAGCAAGTACGGTAGAGAAGCGGGGCGGGGTAACTGTAGTATCACGGTCAGCATCGGTCAAAAAGCTTGCCGGAATACCAACATGAAATTTCTTGCCCGACCACAGGCCGAACAGATAAGCGCCAAAATACCAGGTAGGCAGCGCGATGATGGCTCCAACGATAACCAGCAAACCGATGTTTGCACCCAGAAGTTCTGCGGCAGCAACCGGGCCTGGGTGCGGCGGAACCAGCGCGTGCATGGCGGCAAATGCACCGGCCGCCGGTAACGCATAGCTCAGCGTAGAGCCGCCCAGACGCTTGGCCACACTGAAGATGATCGGCAGCATCACGATCAGCCCCGCATCAAAGAAGATGGGAAAGCCGAAAAGCAGCGATGCTACGCCAAGTGCGAAGGGCGCACGGTGTTCACCGAAGCGATTGATCAGGGTGTCGGAGAGAACCTGGGCACCGCCTGTAATCTCTAGAAGACGTCCGATCATGGCGCCCAAGCCAACCAGCAATGCCACCGAGGCAAGGGTATTACCAAAGCCGGTCAATAATGTCGGGACTACCTTGTCAAAAGGGATCTGCGTCGCGAGTGCTGTCAGGATACTTACCAGCACAAGCGCCAGAAAAGCATGGACCTTAAATCGCATAATCAAGAGGAGCAACAAAATTACAGCGCCTGCTGCTATGAGGAGCAATATACTGGCGCTGAGCGCAGTAGGTTCAGTCATGGTGGGCCACTTTCTATTGTTGTTGGTCGTTAGCGAAAGCCATACATGTGCGCGCCTGACGCCTGAGGACTACCAGAACGTCAACACCCTCGCTGCAACATGCAGTGAGGGTGAGGTAAGGAGCAAAGCCATACATGCCGGACATGTCGCCTCACATGTTATTGTTATAGATGAAGCGTTAACGGGAGTCCGGCCGGTCAGGCGCTTTTAACAGCCGCAAACGTATCGTTCCACCAGTCGGACGCCTGCTGGCTGATCACCTCGATGGGCAGTGTCGCGTCCACAACAAGGGTCGCGTCTTCCTGAAGAGGCGGCTCCAGCGCTGCAAACTGGCTATCCACCAGGCTTGCGGGCATGAAATGCCCAGGCCGGTTGGCAACACGCACGGCTGCGTCTTCACGGGTAAGATTCAGAAATACAAAGCCCAAGCCTGGAACAGCGGAACGGAGCTTGTCACGGTACTTCTGTTTGAGGGCGGAACAGGTGAGAACGGGCTTGATACCTGCGTTTACGGCATCAGCCATTTCCTGACCCAGGCGAGTCAGCCAGTCGGCGCGGTCTTCATCGGTGAGCGGAATGCCAGCACTCATCTTGGCGATGTTTGCAGCAGGATGAAACTGGTCACCTTCGATCAGGACGCCACCGCTGCGTTGAGCAATGGCCTCACCAATGCAGCTCTTACCGCAACCAGCCACGCCCATCACAACCAGGGCAGGGATATACGCATTCATAGGATTCTCCAGCCGAAGATAGCGCTATCTTTAATTAAGAAATCTGAACAGATAGCGGCTTCGTATGTTGTAGCTCTTGTTTGCCAGATGATGCATCTCGAAAACAATGACGATTAACTGCTTTAATTTTCGAGATAGCGCTAACTTAAGCATACCGCCCGGACTTGGCAAGCGCTTTTAGTGCCTAGGCCCCGCAAAAAACGTGGCGGGGTAAAGGCTGACGCCTGCTGAAGGATGAGTTGTTCGTTACCGTTTTGGGCTCATAAGGCCAGCGGTCTCAGCACCGTCAACGGTGAGCGTAGCGCCATTAATATAGCTTGATGCAGGCGACAGCAGCCAGTAGATCGCTTCGGCTACCTCTTGGGGCGAGCCCAGGCGGCCTGCGGGTATCCGTGAGGTAAGCGCAGCAAGATGAGCGGCATCCTGAATAACCTGGTCCATCATGCGCGTAGCGATCTGCCCAGGGCACACTGCGTTGAAGCGCACCTCTAAGCCATATTCCAACGCCAGCGCCTGGGTGAGTCCCAGCAGAGCGGCCTTGGTTGCACAGTATGCTGCAAGTCCTTGTTCACCCGTCTTGCCTGCAATGGAAGACACTGTAACGACCGCGCCATGTGCTGCCCGCAGGCCCGGAAGCGCATGCTTGATGTAGAAAAACACCGAGCGCGTGTTTACCGCGAAAAGATGATCCCAGGTGTCCTGAGTCATCGTGGCGAACTCACCACGGCTGGACATGCCGGCACTGTTGACCAGGCCGGACAGTCGGCCCTCTCCCAATGTCATTGCATGCGATACGACCTTTTGGCAGTCCTGCTCACTTAAGACATCGCCTGCCACGAAAACTGCTGTCTTCAGCCGTGTCTGCAGGGCTTTCCCTGCATTTTCGTCCCGGCCGGTAAAAACGACCTGATGCCCTTCAGCAACCAGTTTTTCAACCACCGCCGCGCCAATGCCCTGGGTGCCACCCGTTACGATAAACATGGTTTGCTCTCTACGTGGTTTCAGGGCGTGCCTGTTCTTAATCAAGTAAAGCGGGGAATCTCTAACGAACCAATGGCGGTGTATTGGCTCAGACCTATAACAAGCCAAGCCGTAGCCTATCGTGGAGCGGTTGTTGCTCTACCCGCATACTGACCTTCAGGCGTACCTTTTAATTATGGATCAAACGACCCAGCCTCTTGATCTTGCGCAGTGTGACAGGGAACCGATTCATATTCCCGGATCGATTCAGCCACACGGTATATTGCTTGCTATTGACCCTGATACCCAGACTATTCAACAAGTTGCCGGTGATACTGTGCGGTTTTTAACACGAAACCCTACTGACTTGCTGGGGCAGCCAGTCGATACGATTTTTGGGGCCGAGGCCGCGACGTCTCTTCTGACGCTCGAGCCTGATATGACTGAACCTTTATATTTAGGCTCGTTGTCGCCGGCAGGCAACCTTGGTATACCTGTAGATCTAACAGCACATATTTGCAATGGTGTGTTGTTTCTAGAGCTGGAGCCTTCCTCAGAGCATCAAATCACTGCGGCGCAGAGGGTCGGCGAGATCCATCGGGTTCTTACAATTTGGAGTGCCACAACCAGTCTGCACGCTCTGCTTAAGAGTGCAAGTGAGGAGTTTCGCCGCCTGACCGGGTTTGATCGGGTAATGATTTATCGGTTTCTAGAGGATGGGACTGGGCTTGTCGCATCTGAAGACAAGATCGATAGTCTTGACGCGCTCCTCAATCATCATTATCCCGCCTCCGACATTCCCAGGCAGGCGCGAGCGCTTTATCTTCGGAATCCCATCAGAACAATAGCGGATGCTGGGTATACACCTGCTCCGCTCATTCCGGTATTGAACCCCATTACAGGTCAGCCATTGGACATGAGCGGATGCAGCTTGCGCAGCGTTTCGCCCATTCATGTTCAATATCTTAAAAACCTGAACGTTACAGCCTCTATGTCCGTCTCGATAGTCGTGGATGGGCAACTATGGGGACTTGTCTCCTGCCATCATACCTCTCCCAAACGGGTCTCTTATGATATGCGCGAGACCTGTAAACTATTAGGGCAGACGCTGGGCCAATCGATTAAGGCGCATTTGGAAAAAGCGATTAACAATCAGGCGCAGCAATTGGCTTTTGCTCGTGAAGAGTTACTCAATAGGCTGACAGGGTTGTCTGCTGTTGAAGAAAGTATTCGGCGCTATTTGAAGGATGTTCAGCACCTTGTTCACGCAGAGGGTGCAGCACTGCTTCTTCACGGTAAGCTTACCCTACTGGGCAGTACGCCATCTGAGGAGCAGGCCCGAGCATTGATAGAGTGGCTTCTGGAGCCATCCATGCCGACTACCTTTGCGACCAAAAGACTTGTAGATCATTATGAGCCTGCAAAGGTGTATGCCACCCAGGCCAGCGGCTTACTGGCGGTTGTAATCTCGCACAGTCCTCCGTTTGTATTGCTATGGTTCAGGGCCGAGTATCTTGAAACCATTAATTGGGCAGGTAATCCCCATAAGCCAGTTGAGCCAGGTTCTACTCCTGGGCAGTTGACGCCGCGAAAGTCATTTGAAGACTGGAAAGAAACGGTTCGCTACCAAGCCAAGCCCTGGTCAAAGGCTGAAATAGATTCAGCCCGAAAGTTTGGCCGGGCGCTTCTTGATATGCGCATGAAAGACATGCTCCAAGGTCTGAACGGGCAGCTGCAGAAAATGCTGGTCGATAAGGAGGTTCTCCTTGCCAGGAAAGACTCGCTAACCAAAGAGGCGCAAGAGCACATTCAAACGCTGCATAAGCGTGAGGCCGAACTGAGTGCCATCCTGGAAAATACCAGTGACGGGTACATCTGTACGGATGAAAGGGGGGCTGTTACCGCCTGGAATCGCAAAGCCGAAGAGATCTTTCTCTGGAGTCGAGAAGAAGCAATAGGCGCGTCTATAGAGGATTTGATTATTCCGCCGATGATGCGTCAGGCTTATCGTGACGATTTGAAAGGCTTCCTCGCCACAGGAGAAAGTAACAATGTGGGCAAGGTTGTCGAACATTCGGCGTTGCGTAAGGATGGGATGCTGATTCCCGTCGAGACACGCATCACGGCGATCCAAATTGACAGCCGTACGATCTTCAGCGCCTTTGTACAGGATATTACGCCGCGCAAACTCCAGGAAAAAGCGCGATTAAGAGATGCTCAGGAGGACGCTCTGACGGGCCTGGCCAACCGGCGTATGATGTATCGCTTTCTCAAGGCGAGGTTGGAGGCCAAGCCTACCGCGGAGAATCCGCTTTGGCTCCTGTACCTTGATCTGGATGGTTTCAAACCCATAAACGATACCCTTGGGCACGCGGCTGGTGATCAGATGTTGGTTGAGGTTTCTCACCGGCTGAAACAATGTATGCGTGAGGATGATCTTGTCTCCCGTATTGGGGGCGATGAGTTCGTCATTGTAGCCAGCGGTCTGCCAAACCGGGCTTTTATTGAAAAACTCTGCGAGCGACTCCTTAATAGCCTGCGAAAGCCTGTGTTGATCAATAAGCATGAGGTGAGTGTAGGATGCAGCATGGGGATCGTTTCGGCGCCGGAGGATAGCTGTCAGGCTGACGATCTCTTGCGTTTTGCCGATATAGCGCTTTACGAAGCCAAAGCGTCAGGCCGGAACACGTGGCAGTTTTACACCTCACGGATGAGTAGTCGTCTTCTGGTTCGGCGGCAACTCGAGACGGATCTTAGACTAGCCTTACGTCGAGACGAATTGCGCTTGGAGTTTCAGCCCCGTTATAAGATACGAGGCGGTCATCTAACAGGGGCCGAAGCCTTGGTACGGTGGCAGCATCCTCTACGCGGCTATTTAAGCCCTGACCATTTTATTTCCATTGCGGAAGAAACCGGCCTAATCGTGCCATTGAGTGACTGGGTATTACGCAGGGCGTGCCTAGAGGCTACGCGGTGGCAGGACTCGGCCTTTGTCTCGGTCAATCTTTCACCGATAGAATTCAAGCGCAGTGACTTGGTAGCTCGCATACACGCGGTTCTAGAGGAAACCGGGCTTGCGCCTGAGCGCCTGGAGCTTGAGATTACCGAAAGCGTTATGCTTGATAACACCAACGATGCTTTGGCTATTATGCGAGCACTCAAGGAGCTAGGCGTTAGGCTAGCCATGGATGATTTTGGCACCGGCTACTCGTCATTAAGCTATGTCCATACTTATCCCTTCGACGGCATCAAGATCGACCGTAGCTTTATTGCCGCGTTGGATGGCTCGTCTAGTGGCGAGGCGATCATCGAAGCCATTATTGGTTTGGGTCGTGCTTTATCGCTCACTGTTACGGCTGAAGGCGTTGAAACCCAGGAACAGCTTGAATTATTGACTCGGCTTAATTGCCATCAGGCACAAGGGTTTTATTTAGGCCGCCCCGCGCAGGGTGATCTGCTTATGACTCACTAGCATGATTTGTAGATACGCAACTTCCCTGGTACCGCGGGGGCCTGGTTAAAGCAGCAAGGGATCTAACACTATCCGCTAAGTTTTTATTTAGAATTTCTGGCTGCGGAGGATGTGCCAGCAGCGCAGACCTGTGTGGAGGCAAGGACAGGGTTGCAACAATACAGCTGGCAACCCTAGGCACCACTTCATGGTCGTTTGACTGGGGCAGGCAACGTAACCAGCTTTACATAATCATTCCAAAAGGCTTGTTGATCGATACCAAATACCACCTTGGCTTTCTGGGTGCCTAATGGGGGATTCTTGTGGTAGCCCAGTGACCTGCCGTAGTTCGGGCCAAAGTGGGTATCAACGTCAACCCAAAGGTCTTTCGATTCGGTTACCAGTTCCGGGTGCACCAGGAAGAGCGCCGGCAGACTGTCCCAGGTAAAACTCTGGTAGGCAGGGTCCTTGTCGAACTCAGGGCCCAGGACTGTCTTGTACAGATCAGGGATAACCCCTTCAGCGGCCACGATGCGCTTGTAGACGCCTGCGTTGAAGATGACCTTTTCGCAGACGTCGTTGGGAAAGATCACATGCTCTATCGGCGAGCGTAAAACGATCCGTGCAGCCTCCGGGTCGAACCACCAGTTGAATTCTGCTGCGGGCGTGGTATTGCCTGGAATCTCGATGGCGCCGCCCATGTACACGATCCGCTTGATCAGCGGCACGATCTCAGGTGCGCTGCGGATGGCCAGGGCAAGGTTAGTCAGCGGGCCGACAGCCAGAATTGTGACTTCATGGGGGTGCTGCTTGATGCTGTCGATAATGAACTGGGTCGCTGATTCAGGGCGTACCGTCGTATGGGTGGCGCGGCCATCCGGAGGCGCGATGAGCGCATCGGCTGAAGTCGGTCGTGGACCTTTGAAGGCGCCAGGCCATCCTGCGCCAAACAGCGCCTGTTCTTGCGGGTACGTCGAGAGGTCATGTAGAAGCGGGTAGGCTGCGCCAGAATAAACGCCGACCTCCTTTTCCACGCCCATACGCTCGACGGCCTTGAGGGCGTCTACCTGCTCTTGATCCACCCAAGCATTGCCGCTCACCAACGTCATGCCCAACAGCTCGATCCGTTTTTGCGCATGCAGTTGCGCCAGCATGATGAATGCCTGACCGTCATCATTGAGTACATTGAAGTCGGTATCGAAAATAACCTTGTCTGCAGCCTGTATAGGGCCTGCCAGAACGCCAAAGGCCAGGATGGCGGCGCAGTATTTGAAGAGTGCTCGCATCGGTTGGGGGCTCTTGTTGTAATAGTGATGCAGCAAGTGAGACAGGTCTCATCTGCCCGAGAGCTGTATTGCCAAGCATAACGCAGCGGCAATGAACTCTGCCAACAACGACGTTTATTTTGGCAGGCCAATTCCTAGGCATAATGCAGAAACAGCGAAGCCCGGATGAGATTTCCGGGCTTCGCGTAGAGGTCAGCTCTGATTACGAATTTTACTTCGTATCGGGAAGGGCGTATGCAATCAGATAATCACCCATTTTGGTGCCAAAGGAGCCGTGCCCGCCCGCCATGATGACAACGTACTGCTTGCCGTTGGCTTCGTAGGTCATGGGTGTGGCCTGGCCACCAGCCGGTAGACGTGCCTCCCATACCTTGTCGCCATTGGTCACGTTATAGGCGCGGATATAGTTGTCCTGAGTACCGGCAATAAACATCAGGTTACCTGCTGTCGAGATCGGGCCTCCTAGCATGGGGACACCAATTTTCAACGGTGGCAGTTGAAGCCCCTGCAGACTGTCCCGAATCGTACCGATTCGCTTACGCCAAACTACTTCGTGGGTTTTCATATCGACCCCGGCGACATAGCCCCAGGCCGGCTGCTTGCACGGAAGGCCCAGCGGTGACAGGAACGCATTTATCTCTACACCAAACGGCACACCATATTGAGGCTGAATGCCCGTTTCGGTGCCGGTCCCTTTGGCGCCTTCTTCTGGCCACATGGGATTACCCGGGCCGCGCGGAATCAGCTTTGACACAAAGGGCAGCGCCATAGGATTCATTAACGCTATTTGGCGATCGGAGTTGACGGAAATGCCACCCCATTCAAAGACGCCAAGGTTACCGGGGAAAACAATCGTGCCCTGTTCGGACGGTGGCGTGTATTGACCCTTATAGCTCAGGCGCTTGAAGATCACGCGGCACATCAGCTGATCGAACATGGTGGCGCCCCACATGTTCTTGTCAGTCAGTGTCTGGATGGGGGTCAGGTTCAAGGCGGAGCGAGGCTGCGTCGGGCTTACCCAATCGCCTTCTGCGGCGCCCTGTGGTACCGGCACCTCCGTAATGGGCACAATGGGCTTGCCGTCACGACGATCCAGTACGAACAGATTACCCGCCTTGGTCGGTACGTAAACAGCAGGAACCGTGTCGCCAGATTCTGTCTTTACATCAGCAAGAGTAGGCTGGGAAGGTACATCCATGTCCCAGAGGTCATGGTGGGTAGTCTGATAAGACCAGACCAGTTTACCGGTCGAGCCGTTCAGCGCAACGATGGCACTGGCATAGCGCTCCATAAGCGGCGTACGGTGGCCGCCCCAGATATCAGGCGTGGCGTTACCTGTCGGTACATAGACTACATCTGCAGCGGCATCATAGGCCAAGGGTGCCCAGGCGTTGGGTGAGTTGTTAACCAGGGTCTTGCCGTCAGTCGGGATCGCATTGGGATCTTCTGCACCCGTATCGAATATCCACTGCAACGCGCCGGTATTGACGTCATAACCCCGGATGGCGCCTGATGGCTCATGGATAGAGAAGTTGTCAGTAACTGAGCCACCAATGATTACTGTAGTGCCCGTTACAACCGGCGGTGAGGTGGGCTGTAAACCACCTGGATAGGTATAAGGATGCATCTCCTTAAGATCCAGCTCGCCATTGTTGGCAAATTCGCTACATGGTTGGCCATTGTCTGCGTTGATGGCAAAGAGACGGCCATCATTGACGGGCAGGAAGACCTTGCGTGGGCAGCTGGTTTGAGCCTGGGGTTTACCGGCGAGGCTGGCTGCAAACTCCGTGGTGTTGGCTTGATCGTAATAGGATACCCCACGGCAGGTCAGGTGCTGGTAGGAGGGTTCCGATTTAAGCTTGGGATCGAACCTCCATTTTTCCTTGCCTGTAGCCGGGTCCAGCGCTACCAATATCTGGTGCGTGGTGCAGATATACATGTTATCGCCAATCTTGATTGGGGTCAGTTCGTTAGTGGTTTCCCCCGAATCGTTCTCGGTTCTGGACTCGCCACTACGAAATGTCCAAGCGACCTGCAGGTCTTTGACGTTGTTCTCGTTGACCTGATTCAGCGGCGAGTAGCGCGTACCGCTTTGGGTCCTGCCGTAGGCAGGCCAGTCCGCCGGGCTGATACCCTCTACCGGCTGAGCCTGGGCAGGTTGGGTAGACGCCAGGCTGCCATTGATCTCCTGCGGATCATTGAAGATCGAATACACCAGTACGGCAATGGACAGCACCAGCGTTGCAGATAAAAAGGTTTTGCTGGCTCTAAGACCTGCGCCAATGCCACGCGTTACTCCGGGAATCAACAGCCAGATGCCCAACAGACCGAGAATATTCAGGCGTGGTACGAGAGCCCAGAAATCGGTGCCTGCTTCCCAGAGGCCCCATACGAGCGTCACGAGCATCAGTACCGCATAAAGCCAGATCGCGGCGGTAGAGCGACGCGCGAGCAGAATAGCGCTGATCAGCAGAGCAATACCGCTGATCACGTAATAATACGAGCCGCCTAATACTGCAAGCCAGGCCCCTCCAATCACTAAAATTACCGCGAATATAACGGCGATAACCGCAGTGAAAGTTCTCAATCCAGACCTTGTCGATAAAGTGCTCATCAACTGTTTCTCTCTTTGTAAAAACGCGCGGATCCTTTAGTGAACTATCAAAGGCGTTATTGAATACCGAAACGGAATACGGTCGTGCTATTAAATACCTCCCTAGGTTTTAATACCGTACTAGGAAAGTCCGGTTGGTTCGGGCTGTTTGGATAATGCTGGGTTTCAAAGGCAAACGCTTCAGTCTGCCGATATACCTTGCCGCCTGCGCCCGTTACGTTCCCCTTGAGAGCATTACTGGTATAAAACTGCAAGCCGGGTTCTGTAGTCAGGCACTCAAGTGTGCGACCCGTTCCATGATCAACGACCTTGGCCGCATCTTGTAACGCCTTTGGATCAGCGCCTTTGTTCAATACCCAGTTGTGGTCAAAGCCATGGGCATAAAGCAGCTGTGGGTCGTTGGCGCGAATGTCTTTGCCAATGGCTTTAGGCCTTCGAAAGTCAAAAACACTGTTTTCCACCGGTTGCAGGGTACCGGTAGGGATCGACTGAGCATCGGTGGGAAGATAATGATCGGCATTTATCTGCACCACCTGATCCAGGACTCCATGAGTACTGTCAGGTCCGGCCAGATTGAAGTAACTGTGGTTGGTCAGGTTGATGACCGTGCTCTTATTCGTCTGGGCCTGATAGTCAATACGAAATGTGTTGTCGTCAGAAAGGCTGTAGGTAACGGTTAGCTGGAGGTTGCCTGGAAACCCCTGATCGCCCTCTGGGCTGTTTAGCTTCAGGGCAGCCTTGACCACAGGGCCTTCAGTCACCAATGGCGTGACCTGCCAGATGCGCTTGTCATAGCCCTTGCTACCGCTGTGCAGCGTATTAGGACCATCATTTCGTTCGAGCTGATAGTTTTTTCCGTCAAGTGTGAACTGCCCTTTGACGATGCGATTGGCGTAGCGGCCAATCAGAGCGCCAAAGTGGATGCCTTCACGAGCATCCACGACTTCGTAACCATGCAGATCATCGTACCCCAGCACAATGTTGGCGCGTTTGCCGTGTCGGTCAGGCGTAATGATCTCCGTAATAACACCACCAAAACTTAAAAAAGAGACGCTTACGCCTTTGTCGTTAGTCATGGTGTAGCGCGTTACAGAATGGCCATCTCGCGTGGTGCCGTAAGATTCCTGAGACAACGTCGAAGCAGCGCTGTATTGGCTGGCGAATATGCCTAAAGCAGCTACGAACAAACCTGAAGCCCGCATTGTTATAAGTCCACCTAATTGAGCAATACAGGTCAGAGTCAAAATGTTACAACTCGTTCGTTGCCAAAGTGCGATAAACACTGGATTAGATCTTTCACGTACAAAGTGTCAGGAAATTAGGCGGTTTGGACTTCTATTCGTCTCTACGCTGATAACTGAACGTAGCCTGATATGGCCGATTTGTCCGAGGTTTTCTGCAATCGTGCGATATGCAGACAAGGTTGTACCTAATGAAAGTTTTAAGGGTCGTGAGCAAGCGGAACGAATAGCAATCCTTGAATTCTGTGAAAATTTAAATGCTTTTAAAGCGATTCAAAATTTGTTTTCGTTGTGTAATTTATTGCATGCCGTTTCGAGTAGAGGCGTTGTCGGCGCGACATGTAATCGCGGCATTGAACCTGCCCAAGCGATCAAGTGAACGACATAGCATTGAGAAATCAATAATGAAGGTTTGCATAGACGACGTCTAAGTGACTCTCGAAGCACTAGCGGGCCGCTTGTGTCTCATTCGTTGTGTTCTCGATAAGCATCGCTTGTAAAGTGGTATGCGTGCCCTCGCCAGAATGTACTTTCTAACTAGCGATCGCTTGGCTCTGCAATGCACCTCCTGATGAACTTGGGTTTGCTGCTGCGGTTCTACTGGTGCATACCTTCCATGATCCAGAGAGGCTGACATGACTCGTTTTACTAACAAGGTGGTGCTCGTGACAGGGGCAGGATCGGGTATTGGTGAAGCAACTGCCAAACGATTTGCGGAAGAGGGCGCTAAGGTCGTGCTGGTGGGCAGAACGACCGAAAAGCTTGAGCACGTGGCGCGTACGCTTCCGGCGGATAGCAGCTACATCAAGACCGCTGATGTCTCGGACCGGATTCAAGTAGAGCAGCTGATCGCGGATGTCATCCAGAAGTATGGCCGCCTGGATGTGCTGGTAAACAATGCGGGTACGGTGGCCCAGGGCAAGATTACCGAGGCTGATGTCGACGACTGGCGCAAGGTCATGTCCACCGATTTGGACGGTGTGTTTTATTGTAGCCGAAGCGCCTTGCCTGAGCTGATCAAGCAGAAGGGCTGCATCGTCAATGTCTCCTCGGTCTCAGGCCTGGGCGGTGACTGGGGGATGAGTATTTACAACGCGGCCAAAGGGGCAGTGACCAACTTTACCCGTGCCTTGGCAATGGACTTTGGTGAAGAAGGCGTCAGGGTCAATGCCGTATGCCCCAGTCTCACTAAAAGCGAGCTGACGGAAGATATGCTTGGCAATGAATCGCTTATGGCCAGCTTCAGGGAGCGGATTCCGCTGGGTAGACCAGCCGAGGCCGAAGAGGTCGCTGATGTCATTGCGTTCCTGGCCAGTCATGATGCCCGTTTCGTAAACGGCGTGAATCTCCCTGTCGATGGTGGGCTCTCAGCCTCCAATGGGCAGCCCAGACAGGCCTGATTTCTTCAAAAGCCGGTGTTGCGCCATGTGGCCGCAGCCCGGCGTCTACGTACGGTATTGCTGTATATCCACCGTTCGACAACAAATCCCGCATCTGGCCTGTGTTTGTCATCAGTGCTAAATTGGTTGGTATGAAGTCAGTTCGAGCCCATTTTACTTCTCTTGCCTGGATGCTGGTTGCCGCCGTCCTGCTCAATGGTCTCGCCTGCAGTTTTGGTCACAGCATCATGCATGGCCAGACATACCGTCTCCCGTTGCCCCACGAAACGACGGTGGAGATGGACCATCACGCACATCACCATGCTATGACCGCCGCGCCAGATATGCACCAGGGCAGTATGCCCATGGTTGACTCATCTCATGATTCAGCTATCAAGCAGCTTGCCATGAGCGATTGCGCCTTCGCTGGTACGCTTCCACTGGCGCTCATGGTTTTCACGGCGCTGAGCTGGCTGCTGCGTCATAAACGGCAACGCCTGTATCATCTGGACGCCGGTTGTCGACGACCTCCCCGTGACGCATTTCCCTGCCTCAATCCCCGCGCGCCCTGACAGCCACTGGCGGCATTTACTTACTAACCCTTAGTTGGCGGCAGCCATGTGTTGTCGTCGTGCTTAGCCGTGGTGAATTCTCATGTCAGGTTCTTCGCCAGCGTCGGTCCAGAATAGACCGGGCGCGTTTATCCAGTTACTCAAACGACTGCACTTCTATATCGGGCTTTTTGTTGGTCCTTTTCTTCTCGTGGCGGCGCTGAGCGGTATTGTCTACGCTTTGACCCCTCAGCTTGAGGACTACCTTTATGCCGATGCCCTGCATACGGATAGCCAGGGTGCTCCTCTCAGCCTTGCCGCCCAAGTGCGTGCGGCCCAGGCAGCGGTAGATCCGTCCTCTCGCATCACTGCCGTACGCCCTGCGCCTGCAGCCGGTGATACTACCCGGGTGATGTTCAACGCGCCGGGCCTAGGCGCCTCCGAGAGCCGTGCCATCTTTATCGACCCGGTGACCGGTGAGGTCAAAGGCGATATGAAGGTATACGGGACGAGTGGTGTCCTGCCATTACGTACCTGGCTGGATCAGTTTCACAGGGGCCTTCTGTTGGGTGATGTAGGCCGAATCTATAGTGAGCTGGCGGCATCCTGGCTATGGGTCGCCACCTTGGGCGGCTTGGTGCTATGGGCGTCACGACGGAGTCGTACGCGTGGTAAGACGCCGGCGGGTCTACGCTCTCTGCATGGGTCCACAGGGGTATGGCTGCTGGCAGGGCTGCTGTTCTTTTCGGCCACGGGGCTGACATGGTCACAGTATGCAGGGAGCAATATCGGCATTCTGCGTGCATATTATGGATGGTCGACGCCTGTTGTTTCAACGGAGCTGGATAGCTCAACCGCCATGAAGATGCCCATGGACGAGCATGCCGAACATCATATGCACATGGATAACATGCCAAAGATGGAAGCGGTTGATCCCGACGTGTTTGATCAGGTGATGGCCGCTGCACGTACCCAGCACATTGACGCTGCAAAGGTGGAAATCAAACCTGCCATACAGCCGGGAAAAGCCTGGACGGTTAATGAAATCGACCGTCGCTGGCCTACTCATGTGGATGCGGTTGCTATCGATCCCGGCTCCTTGGCGGTGGTGGATCATGTCCTGTTTGCTCAGTATTCTCTGCCAGCCAAACTGACCCGGTGGGGTATCGATGCGCATATGGGGGTACTTTTCGGCCTTGCCAATCAGCTGTTGTTGATTGGATTTGCGGGTGGCCTTGTGGTCATGGTGGTTTGGGGATACCTGCTCTGGTGGCGTCGTCGTCCGACCTTTAATGATATTCCTCAACCGAGTCTTATCGATGCATGGCGTGAGCTGGGCCTGGCTCAACGAATCCTGGCGATTGTGATCTCAACAGTACTGGGGATCTGTCTGCCTGTATTAGGCGCCAGCCTGCTTGTGTTTCTAGCGGTGGATTTCATTCTGGGCTTCAAGGCTTCGTTTTCAGATCTCAAGCAAAGGCAGCTGTAGTACAAGGGAGAAAAACGCTGGCTGCACCGTGAGCGGTTAGCGTTTCTCCTCTCCAGTTCGCGTACTGCCAAAGCTGTCAGGACGATTAAGTAGGAACCCGAAACTTAAATTGACCACACAGGCAATATCCTATTTGCTCTGTGGAGGCTGATATGTCAGTAAAAGTGCTTGGGCCCGCTGAGCCAGGTTTTAGCCTTGGCAGCAATGATTATGGCCCAACGCCCGGGCTTAACGGTGGCCTGGCTCAGCCATACGGCGGACAGGTTAATTTCGGTTCGCCTTCTGAGCTTGCCAGCCAGGGAAGAGAAGTTACATTCGGCAAGGCTGGGGCTGGTCATTCCCCAGGTGGCGTCCAGGGAGCTAACGAAGAGGATTTGATGGCATTGGTGCGTGACCTGGTGCAGCAAATCCTTCAGATGATTGCGCAACGGTTACAGCAAAATCAGAATGACACGGGAGCATCCTCTCAGGACCAAAGTAAGGGTAGGGAGGTAGGAAAAGCCACCGCACCAGCGGCTGGTAGTCTGGAACAACCTTCTGTAGCTTCTGGCCCTGCTGTAACTCCCGAAACTGACCCGCAAAAGGTAACGTCTGCAAACCCAGCCAGTAGTGACGGGCCCACTGCCGGTAGCGGTCCGCGTGCATTCAATATAACCAATACTCAGGACCATCCGATCAAAATAGGCCAATTCGATAAGAACGAGCAGTTGACCGCTGAGCTAACGCTTGAGCCAGGGCAGACAGGCGTTATGAGATTCGAGGACGATACCACTGGACTGCTTAAGCAGGCGGATGCAGACGGACATTACCGCCCTGATGCCAGCCGGCTGGAATTCTTCAACGGCTTTATCAATACCAGTGACATCGATGGCCGAAACGCTTCGATCCATGCCACGGATAACAAGGGATTCGAGATTGGTGATAACAAGAGTATTGCTGACGCTGCGCCCAGCAATATCGTTACAACCGATTCTGCTGGTAACAAGACCATTGCTGGCTTCTACGATGGTTCGACAGAAACCATGAATAAAGGCGGCCAGTTCATGACCGAGAAGCTCGGTACAGGCATGACTTACATGCACCCTGATGATGATCGTCTGCCCACTGGCCAGAATCCGATGCGCCATACTGACTCGATGACATTGGATGTCACGTTTGGGAAGCCATAAATAAAGTCGGTGACGCACCGTGTGGCGATATACAAGTACAGAAAGCCCGAGGTGCCTAGGGCTTTCGTTAGATCTTTTGCAGACAGTGCTAACGACGACGATTCAAATCTCTCAGGCCAAACCAGAGCACCGCCTGGGTGCTAAAGCCGATAATCAGGACAAAAAGCCCAACCGCCATGAACGTCCAATGAGATGAAGCGTAGCCCAAGCAAACAACGACCGCCGCTACGATGCCAATGAGCAAAGGGATGCGGCTGAACCAGAGAGCTTCGTGATGAACTCGGGATTCAAGCATGGCAATCATTTCTTCCCTGTTTCTGCGCATTGGTGTCTACCTGTTTTACTAATGCGGAATGTGGCTTCCATGAGTATAGTCAGCATTTGCATTAACGCAGGCTGTCTAGCCGTACGTTTTACCTTTACGACCCACGGTCTAATAGAACTTAGTGCCCGGCAGGCACAGTGCGGACACATGATGCTTTAAACACATGCTTTGGAGTGGAAGAAGCAACGCGGCCATATTCCATTACAGCATCGCAGCGGCGTCTTTCCTCGCTAGGGCACCCTAGAGCAAACGCTTTGTTGATTATCCCTCATCCTAAAGAGGACACAACGTTCTGTCTTTAAGGTAGGTCGTTCAATAACGGCATCTGAGAAACTAGGTTCCCGATACAGCAGAGTAATAGTTTGAGGCTCCGCGAGTAATAATTCACTTACGGAAGGCGGGTCGCTCCTGATCCGCCTGCTGGATACCAATCTTGTATCCGAGCTGCGCAAAGCCGAACAGGGCATTCTGGTACGAGAGCCGATTTGAGGTTTATACAAGAGGTCATTTCCCGTTCAGCTGTTGATTAAAGGCGGCGTGTCTTAGAAGAACCTTGGAAACCTCATGCTGACCTACTCCTTTGTATCGATTATTTACTTACCTTTACCGTTTCTAACGAACTTCTCATCCCCCTAATTGAGTATCTTTACCGTGCTAGCGGTCCTGCTAGTAAGTTGAAGCTAGGCCTTTAGCCTGGATGGACGTTGTACTGTCTTATTCCTCTCAGAACAGATATCCGTCCGGGCTATTTTTCAGCTCGCCTCTAATAGCCCGTGCTATTGCAACGCTTCTACTTTGATATCGGCTCGGTATTTCTTGGTTTAGAAAAGGGTTGCAGTCTGACAAACAGCTATACCGTTTAGCCGGTCCTGTAGTGATACAGCGTTTTACGGCTGTCTATTAAAAGTACTTTCAGAAATGGGTAATCGTTCTTTGCAGGAGGTGTGGCATGCGCATACAAAGCAGGTTGTTGCAGAGAATATTGAAGAAGATACAGGCTGGGATGTCGGCCTTGGGTAGTTTTGCCTTACTTGCCCTTTTTACGATAAATCACTGATGTGAGACCTGCTAAAAGAGGCTCAGCGTCTTGTAAAGTGATCCTTCATAAAGGACAGGATGGTAGCCTCAATCGATCCCAACTGATGTGCCTGTGATGGAGCGGTGTCGTGGCTCTGGTCCGGGTAACGTCTTGAGCACTGAATTGATCCGCCTCGCTGGTGCCAGTGAGGCCTTCCTGCCGGTCGTCTTTCATACTGGATAGGATGTGGCTTTTAAGGTGCCGTATTTGCCTTGCTTATAAGTAAACCGCAACCGGACCTGCACACTGTTTCGAATTGTATCTAGATACCATGCTTACGAAATGGCACAGTACGGTACCAAACAATGAGTATAACGAGTACCGTTCATGTCCGTGCCTACTGCCCAGGCTGACACTTCCATCCGTTCAGCCTCTGCCGCCAATCCCCTTGTGATGAGCATTGTTTTCTCTTGCGCGCTCGCGCACCTGATCAATGACCTTATCCAGTCGGTTCTTCCGTCCATCTATCCCATGCTGAGGGAAAATTACGGCCTGACCTTTACCCAGGTAGGGCTGATTACGCTGACCTTTCAAGTCACAGCCTCTTTGCTGCAACCATGGATTGGTTTCTATACGGATCGATATCCAAAACCGTTTCTGCTTCCGGCTGGTGCTGTCTGTACACTGATAGGCATCCTGATGCTGGGTTTTGTCGATACCTTTTCGACCATACTGGTAGCCTCGGCGCTGATTGGGGTTGGCTCATCCACCTTTCATCCTGAGACCTCGCGGGTTGCCCGTCTGGCTTCCGGTGGCCGCTTTGGTCTGGCTCAGTCTTCTTTCCAGGTAGGAGGCAACGCAGGAACCGCCGTAGGGCCATTGCTCGCTGCAGCGATCATCATCCCTTTTGGTCAATCCAATATCGTGTGGTTCGGCCTGTTCGGATTCTTTGCCATCGGCGTGCAATATCGGCTTAGCCTCTGGTATCGGGGCCACTTAAATACGGCGGGGAAAAAGAAGGGACGTGAAGCTACGCATGGGCTGTCTCGCCGCCAGATCACGGGAGCCTTGGTCGTCCTGGCCTTGCTGGTTTTCTCCAAATATATCTACATGGCCAGCATCACCAGCTATTTCACGTTTTATCTGATCGAGAAGTTTCACTTGTCGGTGGCCAGCTCCCAGCTGCATCTGTTCCTGTTTCTGGGCGCAGTGGCAGCAGGTACGTTCTTTGGTGGTCCCATTGGCGACAGGATCGGGCGCAAGGCGGTAATCTGGTTTTCCATTCTGGGGGCCGCGCCGTTTACGTTGGCCATGCCGTACGTTGATCTCTTCTGGACCAGCGTGTTGAGCGTGATTATTGGATTTATCCTGGCGTCGGCCTTTTCTGCCATTGTGGTCTATGCCCAGGAGCTGGTGCCTGGCAACGTAGGCATGATCGCCGGTGTATTCTTTGGGCTTATGTTCGGCTTTAGTGGTATTGCAGCCGCAGCGCTGGGCCATCTGGCGGACCTGCGTGGTATCGAGTACGTCTACACGCTGTGCTCATTCATGCCGCTCTTGGGCATTCTTACGATCTTTCTACCTTCCACCCAATCTAAACGCACGCATTGAGCCGACATCTAACGTACTCCAAGGGGCAACCTGCTTGCCTCTTGGAGTCGCTGAGTTTGTTCGGCCCTAACTAGAGGTTTTGGCTAGCTTTTTATTGCTTTTCTTTTTGGAAATCCCTGTAGTCAAGATAACCAACAAAAGCAAACATGACAACGCTCAAAATACCTATCGCAGCGTAGTTTGTTCCAATCTTCATCTTTATAAGGAAGTAAAGGCTGCTCAAGCCTGAACCCGTACGCGGGCACGGAACCTAGCATTGTCCATCAAACTATTACCCATACCGAAAGGATGCCATTAACATCCTGTAATGAAAGGACATTTTTTTAGCCAATCAGTAAGGGTGAATGAAAGTCCGGCCAGTTATGCTCATATCTAGCGGTTGAATACTGGACACGTTAGAAGGAGTTCTATGGAGCACAACATTCCCCTTATTACGACGATTGCTGCGGGACTTGTTGTCGCGTTGATACTGGGCTTTTTGGCCGAAAAGATGCGAATACCCGCACTGATTGGTTATTTGTTGGCAGGCATTTTCATTGGCCCTTCCACACCCGGTTTTGTTGCTGACATGCACATCGCCTCGGAGCTTTCCGAGATTGGGGATGTAAGCCGGAACCCCAGAAATTTCCGTCACCCTAGTTGGGTGGGCTCAACACTCGTGTCACCAGCTACCTTCTGGAGAATCGAGCTCGGCCATCCCTCCCTGGACGGGCATCGCTCGACGATGTTCAACGGCTCCCTCACGGGGCCGTCGTTTTGTGGGGGCTATTCCATCCACAAGTCGTCGAGGTTCTTGAAGTTCCAGAGCGTCGGGTCTTCGGGGCCAGTGATACTGTCCTTGCAACTCGTGGCCGCCAGGTCGATGGTCTGCATCGGGATCGGCTCTCTCGAGCGTAGCGAGAAGAACACGCGAACCTTGGGAGTCAGCAGTGATTCCATTCCCGGCTCAACGACAACGGCCAGACGCTGAGAGGACAGGCGAACCAAGGAGCCGACGGGGTAGATGCCCACGGCCTTGACGAAGGCGTGGAAGATGCGTTTGTCGAAATGGCCCTCCCACTTGGCCATCTGCCGCATCGCCGCGGACGGGTCCCACGGCTTTTTGTAGGCTCGCTCCGACGTCACGGCATCATAGACGTCGCAGATTGCGCCCATGCGGGCCAGGAGTGAAATGGCGTCACCGGCCAAGCGATCCGGGTAGCCGGTTCCGTCGATCTTCTCGTGATGGTGCAGGGCAATGTCCACCACCCCGGGCTCGGCCCCGCCTGCGCGCAGCATCTTTGCGCCCTCCACAGGGTGGCGCTTCATGATGGCGAACTCGGCATCGGTGAGCTTGCCTGGTTTGTTAAGCACTTCCAGCGGCATCGCGGCCTTGCCTAGGTCGTGCATCAGTCCGCCGATGCCAGCCAGGCGCGTTTGCTCCTCGTCTAGATCGAGATGCCGGGCCAGCGATAGCATCAGGGCGCAGACGGCAACCGAGTGCAGGTAGGTGTAATCGTCGTGCGTTTTGATGCGTGCGACGCTGATGAGGGCATGAGGTTGGCGCAGCACCGAGGCAGCGATTTCTCCGACCAGCGGCAACGTCGTGCTTGGGTCGACGGCCTTGCCAAGCCGGGCTTCCTGGAACATGTCCATGACTTGGGACTTGGCCGCAAGACAGAGTTTCCGTGCATAACACATTTCGCTCTCCATTGAGGTTGCGCCGTCACTTTTCTTGCTTAGTGGACTAGACGGCAGAGATTGCTCCTCCGACAATTCTCTGGGCTCTGGGCTCTGGGCTCTGGGCTCTGGGCTCTGGGCTCTGGGCTCT
>NZ_KI517368.1:706818-724948 GCF_000478505.2 Pseudomonas sp. HPB0071
AAGTACGAGGCAGCTGGCAATGCCAAGGCGCTGGCGTTGATCACGCAGATGTCGCCAGCGGCCTGGCGGCACATCCTGCTGAACGGGCATTACACCTTCCAGACTGACGGCAAGTTCATCGACCTGGATGCGCTCGTGGCGGGACTGGAGCTGGGCTGACGGAAATTTCTGGGATTCCGGCGTACAACCCCAGATTGGTGTGATGCTGCTGATGTTTGGCGTAGGGCTGCATTTTTCCATTGGTGACCTGCTTTCGGTCAAGCGCATCGCCATTCCTGGCGCTATCGTACAAATGAGTCTCGCCACGGTACTGGGCGCTGTACTGGCGCACTGGTGGGGCTGGAGCTGGGGTAACGGCCTTATCTTTGGTCTTTGCCTGTCGTGTGCCAGTACTGTCGTGCTGCTTAAAGCATTGGAGGCGCGCGGAGTGCTAGACAGCATGAACGGCCGTATTGCCGTCGGCTGGCTGGTCGTTGAAGATCTGGCAACCGTACTGGTGCTGGTACTGCTACCTCCACTGGCAGGCATGCTCGGTAGTACCAGCGAAGCATTGCCCGCGCAGGATGGGCCACTCTGGGTAACGCTTGGGAAAACCCTTCTGCAGATCGTTGCCTTCGTCGCGCTGATGCTCATTGCCGGACGCCGAGCGCTGCCATGGCTGCTCTGGCAAGTGGCGCGAACAGGCTCTCGCGAACTCTTCACGCTAGCGGTCGTCGCGATTGCCATCGGTATTGCCTTCGGTGCATCCAAGCTCTTTAATGTGTCTTTTGCGTTGGGTGCTTTCTTTGCTGGTATGGTAATGAGGGAGTCCAAATTCAGCCATCGGGCTGCCGAAGAGTCCTTGCCATTGCGTGACGCCTTCTCGGTATTGTTCTTTGTGTCCGTAGGGATGCTGTTCGACCCCATGATCCTGGTCCAGGAGCCGGTCCATGTGCTGGCCGTTGTGGCTATCATTGTGCTGGGAAAATCGCTGGCAGCGCTGGTTATCACATTGTCGCTACGCTATCCGCTCACTACCGGCATGACGGTAGCTGCGAGCCTTGCCCAGATAGGAGAGTTCTCTTTCATATTAGGCGGTCTCGGTTTGACGCTGGGGCTGCTACCGCAGGAGGGGATGAGCTTGGTATTGGCCGGTGCGCTCGTCTCGATTGCGATCAATCCGCTATTGTTTACCCTTATCGAGCCGGTACGCCGGTGGGTGCTGGCGCGCTCGTCGTTTGCACGCGAGCTTGAAAGTAGGCAGGACCCTTATGCTGAACTTCCTATGGATACGGACCGTAAATACCTGGAGCGCCAAATTGTTCTAGTTGGTTATGGACGGGTTGGGCGGCGGATAGCAAAGGTATTGGACGAACAGGGGATTCCTTACGTCATTGCTGAGCAGAACAGGGAAATGGTGGATCAGTTGCGTAAGGAAGGCAAAGCGGCTGTCTCCGGTGATGCTGCGGACCCTGCTGTGCTTATCCAGGCCCATATTGCCAAGGCTGCCATGCTGGTCATCGCAACTCCTGATCCACTCAACGCGCGCCAAATGGTAGAAACCGCCAAAACGTTAAATCCAGAAGTAGAGGTTGTCGTTCGTACTCACAGTGAGGATGAATCACAGCTCCTGCGTCGGGATGGAGTCGGTACGGTGTTCTTCGGGGAAGAGGAGCTGGCGAAGGGCATGGCAAGTCATGTTTCAGCTCGTTTTGTGGAGTTGATAGCTCATCGGTAACGGAGAGCGTATCCCAGACGAATCAAGCTTGAGGATTATATACATCGCCATTATGGGCTAGTGAAGCAAGGCGTAGCTAATTACGCCTTGCTTCACTATTGGTGATGAGCGCTCAGATAAATTCCAACTCGGATAGCGCCGCTGTGATTTAAGGTATAGATCTCAGCTTGCAAGGCTATAAGCGGTTTACCAGGCCTCTAACCTGCATTGTGGCTTGAACATTCGATACACCAGAAGAGCAGAAACTGGAGGTTCCATCTGCTAAAAACAAGCTATACTATTGATAACCTATTAAGGTAACTCAGGTGTAGTGGTATCTAGAGGTGACCTGCCTCTATCCCAACGATTACTCGCCTACCTGTTACATATATCTGTCACTAGACTGCTGAGAGAGCCATGCGCGCCCGTACATTGTCCTTCTTAAAACCTGGAGCACTTGAGCGTGAGCACTTTGACCTGTTACTGGAGGGTACTTCCATTCGGGGAGAACGGGTTATTCGCGCCTTGGAAGACTTTCTGATAAAAGGCGTACCCGTAACCGAGGCCTGTGAGAGTAATGGGGTAAACCGCAGCCAGTTCTACCGCAGGCTTTATGCTCTAGAAAGCGAGAGTGAACGAGCGAGACGCTTGAGCAAGTTTTATAACTACGCCAGTGATTGATACCCAGCCTCCCAGGTTGCTGTTGAGCTGGCGGAACGTAGATAAAATACTGGCAATTTTTGCTTGATATACGCGTCGTAGAAGGTGCTCATCACCGCTGAAAGCCGAGCCGAAAGAGAGCCTTTTGCAAGGCGTCTCTTTGCGGCGCCTAAGGGCTTAGCTTGCTCGTGCAGCGTCTCTGAGTGCCTTGACCTGGTCATGGTTTCGTTGCACCCCTTGCAGCTGCCGCTCTACGACAGCGCGAACATCCGCAGGCAAGTCCTTTTCAAGCGCCTGCTTGTAGCTCTTGAGAGCGACATCTTCGCCGCGCTCGCATTCATTTAAAATCGCTTCGTCACTCTTACCTGTAATTGACGATTTGATATCGACCCACTTGCGGTGGAGGGCGCCCGATACGCTGGCCTTTTGCTCCGGATCACCGCCTAGCTTGGTTACGAGTTGCTGAAGCTCGGTTGCGGCTGTGCTGCAATCCTGGGCGCGGGCTGCCATGGTTGACTTGAGTTTCGGATCCTTCAGGTCATCGGCGCATTCCTGAAACCCCTTGTAGCCATCCAGACAGGTTTCAATCAAGTCGTTCAGCTCAGAAATTACCGCTTTGTTATCCATAAAGATTACCTCCAGGCAGTTCAAATAGGTGTAGCCTGGTCTGTACGACGAGGCTATTTAGCTGACTCGTTCCGGTGTGGCTTCGTTCAATTCGTGATGGTTGAACAGCGGTTTTTGTGCAAAGGGAAGCTCTAAGCACTTGGTTATTTGAGCTGCACCAGGAGCGGATCAGCTACGGAGTGGGGCACGTCCTCAATGGAGTCTAGGTGAGACATGAGCGCGCTACGTTATTGAATGGATGAGTTTAACGGCGTAGCAATTCTCTATCCGTTGTAGGCCCGATTTCGATCAATATGAAAATAAAGTAGGCGAGAGGCTATTACTCAAGTCCTCTCGCCTTAGTCCTGTCAGCCCTGATTACGCGGCCTTGGCAGTCGCTAGTAGGGACAGTTCCTTTTTCATCGCTGCAATTATGGCAGTCCATTCCAGCTCTTCGACATCAATAGGAAACTTGGCGAGAGCGTCCTGTGACATCCACTGCAACGGCCGACGTACCTGGGCATCGTTGAAAATGAAGCGGTTCTCCATCGCGAATCCATACGCTTCAACGATGACTCTATTAAGCTTTGCCTGTTTTTCATTCAGGTGAGCCAACGCCTCGTCAAACTCGTACTGATTCTCGAAATAGCTGATATGGCCAGCCATTTCAGCCACCTGACCCAATGTAGGAATATTGCGTGTGGCGGATGAACAATGGACAACCTGAAACAGGCTATTTGAAGGATCTACCGCATTTGCCAATAGCATATTGACGCAAATATCCACGGGGATCATGTCGTTGATCGCCGTTTTCATGGATGCTGGGAAATGTTTAACGCCTCCAAGTGCAATGGAGCGTATGAAAGCGGGCAGGGAGATGGAGAAATTGCAATAACCCTTACTTGGGTAGGCCCAGGCGCCTGTGACTGAGGTAATGCGCGCGACCATAATAGGGAGGTGAGGGTAGCGCTGGTGTAATAGGCGTTCCATCAGATTCTTTGAATAGGCGTAAGCATTAGGCCATTCACTAAGCCTTGCGCTACCTCCTTTCGTGACGATCTCTTCCAGTTCAGATTCCGCCGTTGAGTCCTGATAGATTCGTTCCTCAATATGCTCCGTCGCTGAGCGATTACATAGCGCCCAATAGCTGGATGTAACCAAAAATAGTGCACGTTTTTCAAAGGTAGCGACAAGCGTTGCACCCTGTAGAGCAGACAGCGTGTTAGCGTGTACCTGATCCTGTATGTCGGTATCCCAACGGGTATACGCAGCCAGGTGGAAAACAATGTCCACATCCTTCCTGATTTCCTGCAGCCAAGAGGTGGCAATGTCCCAATTTTCCTTCCTGATATCGCCCTTTATCCATACGACTCGTTTGTCATAAGCATAAGCTTGGGAAGGAGGCGTTGTATGATAAAGGCAGTAAATCCGACCGACACCTTCGAGTTTTTCCGACAGGGTCTTGAGCAACATCGAACCAATAAAGCCCGTAGCGCCGGTGATCAGTACATTCTTTCCTTCGTAAGCCTTGTCCACTGATGTTCTCCACATGGGTTTATTACAGGACAAGTGGCCAGGAGTTACCATGTTGCTTTAAGCACATGAACTGCCTGCGCCTGACCGCAAGTCAGCACATCCACACTTTAGACTCGTCGCATGAAGCCTTTATGAAAGGCCTGAGATAGAGCGGCAGGAACTGCTTGTGTAGGTTTTACACCACAGCCTCATTAAGCCTTAAATACAAAAGCTAGGGATAGCTTTAGCCAGTGAGTTACCTTTTTAGAAAACCTCTGATTTTCTCAAGTCTTCGTATCAGCATTTGTGAACCGGCAAACGGATAATGCAAGAGGAGGAACAATCAGTCACGGAAGGGACTTAAAAGTGACGTTAAGCGCTGGCCATAAGCCAAATAGAAAATCTGATAGCAGAGTCATGACCCTATTTGACAACTTTAAAGTCAGTCGCAGGTAAGCCTTAGCTGCTTCCTCGTACAGGTTCCGATCAAAGGCTACGTAACTTATTTTTTCAGCAAGGCAACTTTTTAATTTGGCTCTGTCCTACCATCTAGCGGCCAGTCACTAATTACCTATCTATTGAACGTAGGGATAGCAAAAGTCGCCAAGGGAATGGATAACATCAATAGAGGTGAGAATAATGACAACTACCCTCCAGCAGCGCCGTGAACAGTTGAATGCTCTAATGGAAGAGTCGCGGGCCAAGGCAAAAGCCTTGGGAATCCACTTTGACTTCAGGAAAGCGAGGCTCGCGGCGCGTAGCGTTGTGTTGGGTAAGTAGAAGGCAACATAGTTTAAAAGCCTGGCCGCGATGCGATAAAGACTGTCTGTTTCGCATCACAAGAAATGCTGGTGCAGGTTAGTCAGATAACCTGCACTACGCTTCGACACAAACCTGACGATCAGTGCGTTAGGGTTAGGGCACTGCGTTGAGTAGGTATGGCTAAGCAGTTCGTTGCCGCTTGCGCCGCTTCACCCGACCGACCTGAACACTCTCGGCAACCTGGTAAACGGGCTTGGCCAAATCAACCGCAATGCGTTTCATTGCAAACAGTCACCACTGTGTTATAGAAGAAATGTGGTGCAGCGAGAGTCCATTACAGCCTTCAAGGTCGTTCGCTTCGCTCACTGGGACTGGCTGAAGCTCGCCCTTTAGCCAAAACATTAGAGATTTTATGCTTAGCGACCGAGCGCTCGGTTTTTTGGAAGGCTTAGCAGCCGCGTCTAGTACCGTATATCAAGAAGGCGGCCTTCTTTTTACCTTCAAGTTCGCTTATCAGCAGGCGCATAGACGTTTGAAGGAGTCATCAGAAAGCGCTTCATTTACTTTAAATGCGAGCCGCTTAGGCTTAAGCCATAAGGCTATCGAGGAACTGGGGCGCTTCTTCCAAGGTTCGCTTGGTGAGTACACCAAGGAAAAACCATCTCGAAACGCACTAGCAGTTGCCAATGCTTTAATTGAGCACCTTCAGCATGATCTCCAATTCCAATTTGCTGCTCTTCAGGTTGAGGACGAAGATTATGGAATGAAGGTCCAGATTGAAATGATTCAGCAGGTCAAAAACAATCTCTATTGTCTAGAACTTTGGTGGTCTGTCGATTAGGTTCTAATAGCGCGTTCAAATCGTTCTGTGCTCATTAGGACGAGCTACGTCCATCTTTGAAGCCGCTAGTGCTATATCTATTTCGAACCATGCTACTGCCGTGCCTGGGGGCTTGATGCCTCACCGCGCAGAGTCATACATATTGAAGATAGTTCAACGCCATTACTACCGGATCGAAGAGGGAATAACCGAATCGACAGCTTGCGCAACATCATTCAGGATCTACGTGTAGCACTACTTTTTCTTCTCCCTGGTGTAGGCGAGCCCCTTCGTGTAAACGGGACAGCTCAAATCACTATTTAGCCTGATCTTCTTTCGCGTTTTGCTGTAAACAACCAGGCACCCAAAACAGTAATCCGGGGCAGCGTTAACGCTGTCTACTTTCAGTGCAGTAGATTTATTATTCGCCCTGGGCTTTGGGACGATGCCAGCCATATCGGCCGGGCCACATTACCAACGCCAGGTCAGATATTAAAAGTGTTATCCAGGTCGGAAATAGATGGCGATGTCTATGACCGTGCGTTGCCTGGCCGGCTTGCGAAAATACCTTGTATTAACCCCTCTTTGCTCTAGCAGTAGCACTATAGGGCGTTACGGCCGCCTACTCTGCAGGTTGCTGAATAGGCAGCCGTATAAGCGTGGTACTTACTGAAGCCAGCCTTCAACCACGTCAGCACCATGCTCAGCCTTCCAGGCTTTGAGCGTCTTGTGGTTGCCGCCCTTGGTCTCGATCACTTCGCCTGTTTCAGGGTGCTTGTAACGCTTGACGGAGCGTGCACGGCGGGGCGCCTTTTCTGGGTGCGCAACCAAGCCACGTGGTTTGCGAGAATAACCCGGATCAATAATGGCAATAATGTCGCCCAGGTTTTTGCCATAATCGCTCATCAGTGTTTGAAGCTTGGATTCAAACTCGATTTCACGCTGTAGAGATTCATCGTTTTTGAGAGATTCGAGTAGCTGTAGCTGGGCCTTTAATTGTTCTTCGGCAGCACGAAATTCTGCAAGCTTGGACATAAATACCTTAACGTTTATGATGTGAAAGTTTCACCCGGATACGCCTTAGCCGGCACGTCTGGATGACTTAAAATATAATAAGAAGCTGGTACTAGTCTACGCGATTAATGTGGTCAAAAGTATAGACGTTCAAACTTAAGTAACCGGCTTGCTCACCTGATTAATGAACATCTTTTTGAAGCAAGTCACTAAAGCACGGATCAGCGACCCGTTTCAGGCGACAGCTGATTACTCAATAGCGCCTGCCACTGTTTCCCAGCTGCTTTGAAGTCGATGGTGTGTTATCAGGGTAGGTTAGTTATTTTTAGGCAAAAATAACATCATCAAGTAGGGCGCGGAGTCGTCTATTTAAAGCCTATGGTCTAAGAATACCTTAAAAGCAACCGCGGTGTATCGCATACTTTCAGCAATGATTGCTCATGGCTTTAGCAAGACGTGAGTCTAAGGTAAAGATTGATTGTCTCGCCAGAGAGCCGTGCGCACTGATGATGAATAATGCCGCCTATTTATTACCACCTTAACGGGTACGAGATAGAAGGTTTTTGGTATTGATGGCAAGAGCTGATCCGACTGCGTGCAGGAAAACCTTATTTCGTAACCCCGGCGCCCATCCCTGGGCCGTGGCGGCTTATACAGCCTGGGGAATCTCATCCATCAGCTTGTCTAGGGTAATCGGGAGGTCGCGGATGCGTTTGCCGGTAGCGTGATACACCGCGTTGGCGATAGCAGCCGCCAACCCTGTAATGCCGATCTCACCGATACCGCGTGCACCAAACTCGTTGAGGGCATAGTCAGGATAATCAAGCAGTATCACGTCCAGTTCCGGCGGCTGGTCGGCATGTACCGGCACCATGTACTCGGCGTAGTCATTGTTGGTGGGCATGGCGTTGCGCTCGTCGTAACTGGTAGCCTCGAACATTGCCATGCCAATAGCCATTACGATCGCACCCTCCACCTGATTCGCAGCGGCCTTGGCGTTAATGACCTGACCGACATCTATCGCGCTGACCACCCGTGATACACGCAGACGAGAGATACCCGGGTCCCAACGTACCTCCACGAAATGAGCACCAAAGGAGCGGATCGAAACATCACTTTTATCCGCTGTCTGCGTTCGGGCTTCGCCTTCAGCACTGCTCAAACGCCGTGTAGTAAGTAGGTTGGCAAAATCCAGCGCTTCGCCATCCTTGACCAGCCGGCCATTAGCGAACTCCAATACTTTGGGGTCGGCACCCTTGAATGGCCCATCCTCTATAGCAAAGCTCTTTAGTTGCTCAATAGCGTCCCGGGTAGCCTCCGCCACGGCGGGTAGAACGCTGGCGGTTGCCCAGGAGCCGCCAGAAACGGGGCCGGGCGGAAAGGATGAGTCACCCAACTGTACAGTGATATTTTCCAGTGGCAGGCCGGTGATCTTGCTCACGGCCTGGGCAACGATGGTATAGGTGCCGGTCCCGATATCCTGCGCGCCACAAGTGACGTAAGCCGTCCCATCGGCACGCAGTGACACCCGGGCCTCACAGGCGCAGCGCATGGCATCCCAGTTACAGGCCGCCAGGCCATAGCCGATTACCTCATGGCCGTCTCGCATCGAGCCGGGCTCTGGGGTACGCTTGTCCCAGCCAAACTTGGCCGCGGCCTTGTCGAAGGCTTCCTGCAGGTGGTTGCTGGACCAGGGCATGTCTTTGCTTTCGTCCCGAGTCGAAGCATTGAGTTTGCGAAATGCCAGCGGGTCCATGCCAACGGCCTCCGCCATTTCATCCATGGCTGACTCCAGTGCGAACAGACCCGGTGCAGCGCCCGGTGCACGCATGGAGGTAGGCGTACCGTGGTTGACCTGCAAGGTCGCATGGGTAACAGCCAAGTTCGGGCAGCTGTAGAGGCTCTTGGTCACGCTACCGCAGCTTTCAGTGTTCTGGTCAGTAAAGGACGTACTGTTGACCGATTCATGTCGTACCGACAGTAGCTTTCCCTGGTCGTCCGTGGCGAGCCGCAGTCGTTGCTCGGTGGCTGGACGATGGCCGGTGGTAGTAAACATTTGTGGACGTGGCACTACGAACTGTACAGGACGACCTACAAGTCGCGCGACAGCGCAAGTAGCAGGGGAGTGCGGCCACGCCCAGAGCGTGCTGCCAAAGCCCGAGCCTATAAAGGGCGATTGCAGTTCAACCTTGTCCGGACTCAAACCAAAGATACGGGCTAAGGTGTTGCGGTGCACGATTACCGACTGCGTGGATTCATACACGAATAATCGATCACCTTCCCAATAGGCGGTCGTGGCGTGCATCTCCATCGGGTTATGGGTTTCGACAGGCGTGGTGTAAGTGAAATCGATGCGATGGGCTGCCTTGTCAAAACCAGCCTGTGGGTCTCCGCGTGAGTAATCCGAGCCGGCAGTTTTGGGCGACTGCTCCTTTTTTGCTTGCGCGAGTGTGGCTAAGGCGGGTTCTTCCTTATATTCAACCTTGACCCTGTAGGCCGCTGCGCGGGCTTGTTCAAAGGAGTCGGCTACCACCATGGCCACGAACTGACCGGCGTAATAAACGCGGTCGTCCTCGAACGGCAGCCGACTTTCGTCAACTTTCACCAGCCGGTCAATCTTAGCTGGGTTCAGCTTCATCTTGGGTGGGCGATAGAGTTCAGTGAAATGGCCGTGGTGGAAGATCCCGAGTACGCCCGGCATGCGCTGAGCCTCATCGGTATCGATACGGGTGACACGGCCGCTGGCGATGGTGCTGTAGACGCCATAGGCATACGCCATGCGTTTAAGTCCATGATCGGCAGTGTATTGGGCATGGCCGGTGACCTTGAGTCGCCCGTCGACTCGCCTGGGACCCGCGCCGATGATGTCGTTCATGCCATACCTCCGGTAAGTGTCTGCAGGTTACGTACGATGGCCTGCTGAGCCAGGGGGATTTTGTAGGCGTTGTGCCGATAAGGCGTGGCACCCTGTAGCGCTAGCTGCGCAGCACGGCGGAAGGTCTCGTCATTGGCGGGCTGACCACGTAATGACTGTTCCGCTTCATGGACTCGCCAGGGCTTGGTGCCGACGCCGCCCAGTGCGATTCGCGCATCGGTAATGCGGTCATCCTGCAGCTGCACAATGACAGCGCTCGACGCCAGCGCGAACTGATAGGAGGCGCGATCGCGCAGTTTCAGGTAGCCCGAACGGCTGTTGGCCAGTGGTGGTGCAAGCGTGATGTCAGTAATCAGTTCGCCAGGAGCGAGGGCGTGTTCACGTTCGGGGGTGTCACCGGGCAGCAGATGGAAATCGAGGAAGTCGATCGTCCGCTCACCCTTGGGACCTTGTATATGAACAGTCGCACCAATAGCTGCCATCGCCACGCACATGTCGGATGGGTGCATAGCGATGCAATGTTGGCTAGTGCCTAGAACAGCGTGGACCGAGCGATGGTCACCCTCGATCGCCGAGCAACCGCTGCCGGGCTTGCGCTTGTTGCAGGGCGAAACGTTGTCGCGAAAGTAGTGGCAGCGCACCCGCTGCATGACGTTGCCAGCCGTGGTGGCTTTGTTACGTAATTGTGTCGTAGCGCCTGCTAACAGTGCCTGAGACAGCACGGGATAGGCCTGGACAATGTAATTGTCTTGAGCCAACGTTGTATTGGTGACCAGGGCACCGATACGCACGCTGCCATCGTCCTGGCGCTCCAGTCTGTTGAGGCCTACACGGTTGATGTCCACCAGCCGTTCGGGCTGCATAACGTCAAGCTTCACGAGATCAAGGAGCGTGGTGCCGCCAGCCAGGTACATCGCCTGGTCTGACTGGCCAGCCTTTAGCGCCTGCTCGGTGCTGGTTGCACGATCAAATTGAAAGCTACGCATCAGCTGGCCCCCTTCACCTTGCCGCGGGCCGACTGTATGGCCGCAAGAATGTTTTTGTAGGCACCGCAGCGGCAGATATTGCCGCTCATGGCCTCGCGGACGCTGGAATCGTCGCTGCCAATGGAAGGGTCATTCAGGATCGCCACGGCACTCATGATCTGCCCGGAAGTGCAATAGCCACACTGATAAGCGTCGTGTTCCCAGAAAGCTTCCTGGACCGGATGTAGCTTGCCGTCTTTTTCTAGGCCTTCAATAGTGGTGATCTCATCACCGTCATGGCTGACAGCCAGCGACAGGCAGGAATTCACTGCCGTCCCGTTCACATGCAGGGTACAGGCACCACATTGACCATGATCACACCCTTTCTTGGTTCCGGTTAGCTGCAGACGGTCACGCAGTACATCAAGCAGTATGGCGTTAGCAGGAACATTGAGTATGTGAGCCTGGCCGTTCACCTTCAGGGTGATCCTTTGCTCGCCAGGTTGTAGAGGTTGTTGGGTATCGTCGACAGGTGCGGCCTGAATGGCCTGAACCCAAACTGGAGCCGAGGCGACGGCTAGGCTGGATACACCCACAGACTTAAGAAAGCTGCGGCGGTTGGGGGATATCGAGTCGCTCATGGAAGTCCTCATCGTTGGGACGTTCCGTCTCGCCACAAGACTTGACCCGCTCGAAAACGGCCGCGCATGCCTGATACATGCGTTATCCATTTGCCGACGGGGCTGGCTCGCAGCGATCACGGGCACGCCCATTCAGGAGTGGTCACAGACGGCTCACCGCTTCTGTGTCAGCAAGGCCGCTTTAGACGGACCGCCTTCAGGACAGAAAGGTCCGGCAATAGTCATACGTTTTCCGACCATTGATTACAGGATGTGTGTTTCGAAACTTGCGATGAAGCAGGCCGTGCAGAACATCCTTCTTGTCGTATAGGTCCCTTCCTTCTGCTGGAGCACGTCGAAGGTTCGGATCGGCAGAAGCCCCGGCGTAGAGCGCCTTCAGAGGTTTCAATATGTTTCATTCAATGGGCTGCCGTGAACTAACACATAAGCGCTGCGTTCCCTTGCTATGGCATCGCCGGCAGGCATCTGACCACCGGTACACCTGCATACGGCTTTTGCAAGACATAACAGAGAAAAGGAGCTCCCGTGACCACTGCACTTCATCCGACCTATAGAGTTACACCCGGTCCGCTGCATGCAATACTGCTTGCCGGAACCGTGCCGCTGTTTCTTGGCGCACTGCTCAGCGACATTGCCTATTCCAAGACATACCAGATCCAGTGGAACAACTTTTCGTCCTGGCTGATTGCCGGAGGTGAACTTTTCTGCGGGCTGGCGCTATTGTTCGCGTTGGTCAATCTGATCCGTGCCGACCGTAAGGCCGGGCGGCAGTTGATGTATTTCCTGCTCCTGCTGATTACCTGGATACTAGGGCTGGTTAATGCCTTCGAGCATGCAAAGGATGCCTGGGCGTCGATGCCTATGGGGCTGACCCTCTCGGTAGTCGTAACGCTGCTTAGCGTTGTTGCAGCCTGGATCGGCCTGACCAACCTGCGCTCAGGAGGTGCAAGATGAGAAATTCGAATGCACTGACGATACTGAGCATGGCGGTAATGCTAAGCGCGTGTGGCGGTGGCGAGGGGGAAGCCACCCAATCACACGGCGGTGATCCAAAGCTACCTAATCCCGAGCGCGGCCTGCTGCCGAGTATGAAGATTGCTGACCCAGCACCCTGGGGTGATGAAAAGCCAAAAGTGCCTGAGGGTTACGACGTCAGAGCGATCGCAACGGATCTTAAAATCCCGCGGCAAACCCTTGTACTACCCAACGGGGACATCCTGGTGGCGGAAGGCCGGGGCGGTAACGCAGCGAAACTCAAGCCAAAAGATGTTATTGCCGGGGTCATCAAGGCGGAAGGCAATACCAAGGTAAAGGGGGGCAATCGCCTTACATTACTGCGCGATGCAAATGGTGACGGTACCTACGAGGTTCAAGAGGTTTTTGCCGAGAACCTGAACGCACCGTACGGTCTGGCTTTATTTGAGGGCAAGTTGTACGTGGCCAATCAGGATGCGCTGGTGCGCTTCGACTATGTGGATGGTCAAACCAAGGCCAGCGGTCCACCGACCAAGATTACCGATCTGCCTGCGGAAATTAACCATCACTGGACTAAATCGCTGACGGTCAGTCCCGATGGTCGTTTTCTCTACGTGGGCATCGGCTCCAACAGCAATATTACCGAGCGCGGCATGGAAGCCGAGGTAGATCGCGCAATGGTCTGGCAAGTCAACGCTGAAACGGGCGCTCACAAACCCTATGCGACCGGTCTGCGTAACCCGACAGCATTGACCATTCAGCCGGAGACGGGGCAATTATGGGCCGTGGTGAACGAACGGGATGAGCTGGGCCCTGATCTGGTTCCGGATTACCTGACCTCGGTTCGTGAGGGCCAATTCTATGGCTGGCCCTACAGTTATTGGGGCAAGAACGTCGATCCTCGAGTGAAGCCAGAGAATCCGCAAAAAGTTGCTTCTGCCATCGCGCCAGATTACGCGCTGGGCTCCCATGTCGCCGCGCTGGGTTTGGATTTCTCAATACCGGAAATGGGTGACAAGTTTGCCAATGGCGTATTTGTTGGCGAGCACGGCAGCTGGAACCGAAAGAATCCGGTCGGTTACAAGGTGGTCTTCGTACCATTCAGCAACGGACGCCCGTCTGGTGATCCTGTTGATTTTGCAACAGGGTTCCGTGGAGATGACGGGAAAACCCGTGGCCGTCCGGTGGGCGTAACGGTCGATCCACGCGGTGCGCTCATCATCGCTGATGATCTGGCTAACACCGTATGGCGGGTGACGCGGACGCAGTAGTTGGTTCTGCGCAGGACGGTCCTATAGGGCCGTCCGTACCCACCAAGGAAATATCAGGGGCAGTCAGCGGATACGTCTCGTTATCTATCCTTTATCTACCACTCTGATCCTCTGGCGCATCGCTTAGCAGGTAACGCACTGTTAAAGATGTGTGCTCCAGTGCAATGTAATTAATGCGATGTATGCATTAGTCGATCACTAATATGCACTTATCAAATCAATATTTTTTCTCCACTCTTCTTGTTACAAAAAGACATATGCCTTCTGCATATGAGACAAGACGTGGAGTGTTCTATGGTTCCTGCTCATGGCCACCGTGCCGCTTCTGGCTCAAAGATTGGTGCAATATTCCGCGTGACGTCGGGCAACTTTCTCGAGCAGTTTGATTTCTTCCTGTTTGGCTTCTACGCCACTTATATCGCCAAGGCCTTCTTTCCAGCTAGCAGCGAATTTGCCTCCCTGATGATGACCTTTGCAGTTTTTGGCGCTGGCTTTCTAATGCGCCCTCTGGGGGCTGTAATTTTGGGTGCATACATCGATCAGGTAGGGCGTCGCAAGGGCTTGATCGTAACCCTTTCGATTATGGCTGCCGGGACCTTCTTGATCGTCTTGGTGCCGGGTTACGACAGCATAGGGTTCTGGGCCCCACTGCTCGTGCTAGCTGGCCGTCTACTCCAGGGCTTTTCCGCAGGTGCCGAACTGGGTGGTGTATCGGTCTATCTGGCCGAGATTGCGACTCCAGGTAAAAAGGGGTTCTATACAAGTTGGCAGTCAGGCAGCCAGCAGGTTGCCATCGTAGTGGCCGCGGCTTTGGGTTTCGGGCTCAACCACTGGCTTTCCGAGACAGCCATTGCCGATTGGGGCTGGCGAATCCCGTTTCTGCTGGGCTGCTTGATCGTTCCGTTTATCTTCGTATTACGACGCAAGCTTGAGGAAACTCAAGAGTTCAACACCCGCCGTCATCATCCTGCAATGCGCGAGGTTTTAAGGACTCTGCTGGACAACTGGACGGTGGTAGTAGCTGGCATGCTGATGGTCGCCATGACCACCACGGCTTTCTATCTGATTACCGTTTATGCGCCTACGTTTGGCAAGACGGTACTCAAGCTAAGTGCCTCGGACAGCTTGCTGGTAACGCTGCTCGTCGCCGTCTCAAATTTTATCTGGCTGCCTATTGGCGGGGCGCTATCCGATAGATTCGGGCGCAAGCCATTACTTATTGCGATGACTGCACTTGCTATCGTGACCACGTATCCAGCCCTATCATATCTGGCGGATGCGCCCAGCTTTGGGCTTATGTTAGGCGTTCTGCTGTGGCTGTCGTTTCTTTATGGCTTATATAACGGTGCCATGATTCCTGCGTTAACCGAAATTATGCCGGTTGAGGTCAGGGTGGCAGGCTTTTCGCTGGCATATAGCTTGGCTACCGCTGTGTTTGGAGGATTTACCCCAGCCATTTCAACTGCTCTGATCCAAGCGACGGGCGATAGGGCCGCGCCTGGTTACTGGATGAGTTTTGCAGCTATCTGCGCACTGTTGGCGACGTGCTACCTGTATCGCCGCAGCTCCCTGCAGCTGCAGACCGCCTGAAACACCCCTGTATCGTTTATAAGCGAGAATAATCATGACGGCATTTATCAAGAGAAGTGTGTTCGCAGTAGCTCTGCTGGGATATAGCCTGGTGGGAACGGCTCAGGCAGCAGATCTAAAGGTAATGATATCCGGTGGGTTTACTGCCGCCTATCAACAGTTGGCACCAGAATTTGCCGCCCAGCGCGGGGATACTTTACAAACGAGCCGCGGTCCTTCGATGGGCAAGTCTCCCGAGGCTATTCCAAATCGCCTGGCAAGAGGTGAACAGGCCGATGTAGTCATCATGGTCGGATATGCTCTTGATGAGCTGATCAAACAGGGCAAGATTCAGGAGGGCTCTCGAGTTGAGCTGGCCGATTCCCGTATAGGTGCAGTGGTTCGAAAGGGCTCCCCCAAGCTTGAGATCAATACCGTGGAAAAGCTGAAAGCCTCACTGCTGAAGGCCGACTCTATCGCGTATTCTGATAGCGCCAGTGGTGTATACATTCAAAATCAGCTGTTCAAGAAACTCGGTATTGAAACCCAGGTAAAACCGAAGGCAAAGATGATTGAAAAGGATCCGGTAGGCTCCATGGTTGCCAGGGGAGATTACCAACTGGGGTTTCAACAGGTGAGTGAGCTATTGCCTGTGCCTGGCGTAACCTTTATAGGGAAAATCCCTGAATCGGTTCAGTCGGTTACCCGTTTTGCAGGTGCTATTCCCAAAGGCGCAGCGCATCCAGAGGAGGCTAGAGCATTGCTGCAATACCTCTCATCCAAGGAGGTTCAGCAGCAGGTCCGCTCGACGGGGCTGGATTCAGTACCTTAAGCTGGCCTGTTTGACGGCTGCGCTTTCATATCGATAAGCAGCTTTTCCAAAGCGGCTGCGGCTGGAGAAAGGGCGCGGCCGCGCCGTTTGATAATACCTACGTGACGCTCCACAACCGGATCAATAAGTGGCACACTGGTGAGAACCGGATGATGGCCAGCCGGCAGGGCCATGGCAGGGACCGCTGCAATGCCAAGTCCTGCTTCAACCATACCCAGCATGGTCGTCACATGACGGGTCTCACAAATACTAAGACGCTCCGGTGCAATATGAGCAAGTGCCTGGTCCAGCAGAAAACGATTACCTGATGTTTTGTCGACTACAATGTAGTCGTAGCGATAGAACTCATCCCAACGTACCACTTTTTTACCTGCCAGCGCATGATCACACCGACAGGCCGCGACATAAGACTCCTGTACCAGCCATTCAAACTCTACGTCCTGATCGAGATTGCCGGAAAAGCTTAGGCCTAGATCAGCCTCACCGCTGATAACAGCCGCAGATACCTTGTTGGCACTAGTATCAATTAGCTTTATGCGTACCTTGGGATAGATAGCATGGTAGCGGGCGATAACACTTGGCATGAAGTAATATGCCGCAGAAGGAACGCAGGCCACTGTTACCCGCCCCGTACGGTTGGAAGCCACTTCGCTTATTCCTAGCAGCGCATCATCCAGGTCATTGAGGAGGCGTTCGGCCCGCGGTGCAAATGCCCGACCTACCATGGTAAGGCTTACTCGTCGTGTGGTTCGCTCGAACAGCTTTACCCCGAGCGCCCCCTCCAGTTTATCGATGCGACGGCTCAAAGCCGGTTGAGAGATGTAGATCGCATCGGCAGCAGCACGAAAACTCTTATGCTCAACCAGAGCACAAAATGCCTGAAGATCATTTAGGTCGAAGTTGACGGCCATCGTACTCACATAACTTGTGTTAAATAATGGACATATATTATCGGATATAGATATGGCAAGCCGCTTTTATGGGCATAATTTGATGCAGTTCTTAATCGCGCCGTTATGCGCTAACCCTCTCGCCCTTAGGTTAGTTGAGGCGTTCCTCCCAAATGATACGTAACTGTGAGTGAGAATGCTGGAATACATCAGTTCTGAATGTTCACGCTTGAATACATTTGTCGAGAGCTATACTACTTAGAGCATTCGCAACATGCGGATCAGCTATAAGAGTAGGATCAAATCGCCTAAATTTGTAGGTCTATAGCAAGGAGTAGCTTTTGTTGAGGTGATTGAAAAAACTACTTGGCGTAAGTTTGATCATATGCTGGACTAAAGGATTAACAAGATCCGGCTAGATGTCCAACATTTAAGATTCCTCGGTACCGCTATAGAAACAAATAGCTTAAATATTCATAGGAAGGAGGAATAGTTCCATCTTTGTAGCGTCTAGCGTGTTGGATGATAACTTGAAGATTAAGCGTTTGGCTTTAATTAATAACGCATAACAGACTAAATGATTCGACTTGCCAGCTCTTTTATCTTTCCTTGCAATATCTGGGAAGGACATTATGGCATTGGCGGGTCATAACGTTATTGCTTTTGAAACACAGGTTGAATCCGCATTTTCCTAACTTGTCTTGCAGACTTATAAGGATCTTGTTGCAGTATTGATCGTTATTAAAAGGTTGGTCGTGGCTGATCTGTTTATAAAAAAACTAAGGGTTTCATGACGTAATAAACGTACCTATCCATTTGTCGGATTTGATGGCAATAAGTTTTTCTGAATCTACGCTGTTGTTACCAGTGCAACTGGTAACTATCAAGATCAGAAGAAGGATGCGGTCTCTCTGGTTAACTGGCCTACTGCCATCTTAAGGCCATATATTAGGGAAGGTCTGAAGTAGCCCTGTATTTCCGGTCGACTTCAGCCCTCGCTGCTTTTGAAAGCGGGCCGTCGATCAAAATCGACCAGGTA
>NZ_KI517368.1:725998-738542 GCF_000478505.2 Pseudomonas sp. HPB0071
GGCGTACTCGGCGTCGGCGAAGGTCATCTGCTTCATGGAAAAACTCGGCTGGCGGGATCGGCGTATTTCACCAGATTCGGGAAGTCTTTTTCAGACCTTCCCTAAATGGCTTTTGAACTTGCCAGCAAAGGATGGAGTATCGTTTTTGATGATAGAAGACTCGGTATAACCGTCTAGGCGGTCGATGCCTTTGCAGTCTGCTACTAGCGGATAAGAGGCGCAGCCTGGTCAGTCAGAGGTGATCGTTTCTACGGCAATATCCGCAAGTGCGCATAGCCTGTCCGTTTTCCTCATGTCCTGATGATAGCCCATCCATATGTCATGGCTAGGCGGTGCCTCGCCGACATCAAGCAGGCTAGTGTGAGAACCTTAAGCGAGCGACTCAACACGCAGCGCCTGCCCACAATAATCAAGATGCTAAATTACCCGGCCTGGATTAGTTTTCCGTGCGGGGCTTTGTGTCATGTAGGTGTATGCCGGTCGGCAGCAGAGCCGTGAGTAGGGAAACCGCTTGACCTTGAGGGAAAAGAGAAGGTACTGCTGGTAAACACGGTTCAGGTGGGTGGATCCTATGTCAACTGGCAGGGTTCGTAGCGCCTGTTCCCTTGTCCGATGCTGCTTCGTTGGGTGTCATCAGTTCGACGATCCATTCGATAAACACACGTAGCTTGGCGCTAACATGCCGATTTGGGGGGAACGCCACGTACATTGGCATCGGATCGAGGCGCCAGTTCTCAAACACCGGAACCAGCTCGCCTCGAGTCAGATAGTCTCTAGCCATATAATCGGGTAGCCAGAGAAGGCCTAGCCCTGCCAGCCCAGCTGCCAGGTAGGCGTTACCATCATCAACGGCAAGCGCATAACGACCCATGACATTGACGCTCTCGTTACCGGAGTGCATGGCATAGGGAAAGACCTTGCCGGTGCGTGCCCAGTGAAAGCCTACGATACGATGGTCAGTGCCCTCCAATTCCCTAGGGTGTAGCGGCATCCCTGCGCGTCTCAGATAGCTCGGCGCTGCGTATACCCTAAGTCGTAAATCGCCTATATGACGAGCGACCAACGACTGATCAGTAATCTCGCCACCACGCACAACGCAATCCACATTGTCGCTAATAAGGTCAACCATACGATCGCTGACACCCATATCAAGTTGGATATCGGGGTACTTTTCGTAAAACGCTGGAAGTGAAGGAATCAAAACCAGACGGGCAAAAGGGCTGGGAACATCCACCCGTAGCCTGCCCCTGGGAGCCAAGGAGGCGCTGGATAAGCTCGTTTCGGCATCATCCATATCTGCCAGCAGTTTTACCACACGCTCATAATAAGCGGCCCCATCGGCCGTCACATTGATACGGCGTGTGGTCCGGTTGAGCAACTTGACGCGTAACCGGGCTTCCAGCTGCTGCACCAGTTGGGTAACACTTGTCTTGCTCATATGAAGTGTTTCGGCTGCTTTAGTAAAGCTGCCTGCCTCCACGACGCGAGCAAACGCCTGCATTGCATCAAAACGATCCATCGCTGTTCCTGCTGTCTCGGAGATTATTTGGATTTTACAAATAGTGATGACTGCGCTTGCTAGTTTATTCAACAGGTAAGCGTTCCCTAAAGTCTCTCTACATCGGCATAACGGGTCGATCCGGCCACAGGAGAGTAACCATGAGCACACGCAACGTCGTTTTTCCAGCTGGGCGTCAGGCATTATATGAGCGTAATCGGTATTCACCCGCGATTCGCTCCAACGGTTTCTTGTTTGTTTCAGGACAGGTTGGTAGTCGTGAGGATGGCTCACCCGAGCCGGACCTAGACGCCCAGGTACGGCTTGCTTTTGAAAATCTGAACGCGATTCTGGCTGCAGCAGGCTGCTCGTTCAAAGATGTCATTGACGTAACGGTTTTCATCGTTGATCCCGAAACACACTTCGATATGATCTGGAAAGTACTGCCCGAATACTGGGGAGAAGCACCTTATCCGACGTTAACCGGCATTGGCATTACATGGCTCTACGGCTTTCAATTTGAGATAAAGGTCATCGCCAAACTTCCAGAGGCTATTGCTAGCTGAACTGTGTAGCGAAAAATTACTGCAAGCTCGGCAATTGAACTGACTTTCTACTGCAGCCCAGCCTACATATTGCCGAGCTTGTCAAAAAGCTGTTTTATCATTAAACAAATGGGGAAGGCTGTGCTTTAACGGCCTGCAACATAGCGTTAGGCTTAATTTAAGATCAGTTGAGTGATAGCCCTGATTTACGTTGCTTGAGAATCGGCCAACCATAAGGCTCGCTTTATGGTTATTGTAAGCAAAACACGCTTTACTATCTTGTCGTTACAGGCTCACACCCTGTTATGCAGAGAGAGTGCCTCGGCTAATGTCTTTTGGCCCCGACCTGTTTGCTCACACGCTATCTACTGCGTTATAGCAAAGTCAGGGGCTCTTTATGTCTACTATCAAACCTTGTTTCATGGTTGCTCTGCTCTCATTCAGCATTTCTTGTCTTGCAGACAGCAACACGGCTGATTTAATACAGGACGGTAACACTGCGATGATAGACAGCCTGAAACAACGCGTTATTAGTCAAGCGGCTATCAGACCAAAATTGCCTTTGGAAAATCGCGTTATTCAAATAATTTTTGGGTAGGCAGCAAGAAACCATAACTCCATTGAGGTACAGGGAGGTAACGAAGCATATGGAGCGATCAACCAAAAGGGCGATAGAAGTATGTCCTGCTCAGCTTGTCAGGCTCGGCAGGCGTTGACCAGACGGGTAATTATAACTACGCCTCATTTAGACCTCAAAATAGGAAGGCTCAACCAATGAGCTATTTATATCGCAAATAGCCTATAGCGGCGGGGGAGTTGATAGGTACTACCGCTGGTAACGGTAATGTGATCAGAATCGACCAGCGTGGTGAGTATCAAGTGAGTCTTAAATACTTTCAACAGGATGACGGGATTCAGCTTGCTATTCAGCAAGGCAGTTGGCTGAGTGGTCGCGTTGATGTAACACAAAATGGCAACAAAAACTTGTTGTCGGCTAATCAGAGTGGCGCAGTAGGATGGTGGCGTGGCAATACTCAAGGTAATAATAACCAGACTGAGATAACCCAATATGGTGAAAGCGATTTGTTTGGCTACAATCAAACTGGAGATGCGAATACACCTCGGGTAAACCAGTCCGGTACATATAGCTCGGCAGAAAGTACTACCTTTGGAAATAACAATATCGTAGATATCAGCCAGGGCGGTGGCGGCTCGATTGACATTGATCAGTGCAGAGACCTGACTATCGCTCGGATCGAAAAAGTCTCCCCTATGACTATTCGCATAGCGCAACGTTGACTCAGACGGGACTTGGGAATGAGGCCGTTGTTCAACAACTGGAAAGTTACGAATACAGTAGCATCGCCGTGCTAAGTCATACAGTAATGGCAACAAGGCCAGCTATTTGGATTAACTGATGTCAGGCAGCGCGACCACCTGGTCGGCTCTGTGACTCAACGGCTGGGTGAAGAAGAGGGTGGTCTTGTCAAGTAATCACTGTACGCGTTGCGTTTTCTGAGCATCACTACCAAGCAATTCAGTGACAGCGTTGAATGCAGATTTAACCGTAGCCCATAACATGAATTTCCGTGGAGCCACGTGTTGGTGAGCATTCCGTCATACCTATCCTTTCCAGATACAGAATATCTTTACTTATTCTTAGTAAGAATGTCATGGATGACCGGTATACCTTGATTCATACACCATTGATTAAGGTTATTTGATGCCTCGAATTATCGTTGCAACCACACCCCAAGTAGGTCATGTACTTCCCGTTTTGTCATTGTTGCCGCGTCTGAAAGAGCAGGGGTACGACATCACTTTTATTACAGGGTCCGCGTCAAAAGAACGTGTTGAGCGCGAAGGTATCCGACATGTCACTTTACAAGGTACAGCGGATTATGATGCGCGTGACGTTAACCAAACCTTTCCTGACCGTAAAAAGCTGGGGCCGGGGCCAGAGCTGCTCGACTTTGACTTTCGTGTCCTGTTTATCGAGCCGTTAGCCGACCAGACCAAGACAGTTCAAGCTGTACTAGAGGAAAGTGATGAGCCCGCTGTGCTCATAACCAATCATATGTTTGCAGGAGGATGGCCATTTAAGCTGCTATCGTCTGGCACACGACCTGCCGGCTTGATCTCACTCGGGATAACGCCCCTAATGCTCAGTGCAGGCCATTTGGCACCCTTTGGAAAAGGTCTTCCTCCAGCCTCCACCGAAGAGGAAAGAAAGCAGTATTTACAGTTAAATAATAATTTTGGCAGGGCGATGCAGGGCTCAAAAGCAGCCCTTGATGCCGCCCTGGGCACATTCGGTACAAGGCCTATGCCTTATTCCTTTATGGATGCCACCACGCTACTTCCAGACGTGTTTCTGCAGATGACTGTTCCAGGATTGGAATATGCCGGAGCCTGTCTTCCTCCCTCTGTAAAATTGATAGGTACTGCGCCAAGCCAAGTACAAGCCTATTCTTTGCCAGCTTGGTGGGGTGAAGTCGATGCAGCGAAAGCAGAGTGTCGGCCTGTTATTTTTGTCACTCAAGGCACCGTAGCTCGTAACCTGGAGGACCTGGTATATCCAACGCTTGATGCTCTTGCAGCTAGTAACGCGCTGGTAATTGCTACAGCCGGTAAACCAGGGGAGCACACCAAGCCATTTGTTACCCAAAATGCTTACATGGCTGACTATTTGCCTTATGAGCAGATGCTTCCGTACGTCGATGTCATGGTTACCAACGGCGGGTACGGTGGCGTACAACAGGCATTGCGGCATGGCGTTCCGCTTGTGATTGCAGGCACCTCGGAAGACAAGGCAGAAGTTGCAGCACGGGTAGCGTGGGCAGGTGCAGGTATCAACTTAAAAACAGATCGTCCCAACACGCAGGATTTATCAGCGGCCGTCGCAACGGTTTTGAGAGAAGCGCGATTCAAAAGGGCCGCGATGATATTGAGTCAACAGTATAGGGAACTCGATCCGGCCTTAGCACTTAAACAGGCGGTTGATTCTTTTTTCCAGTCTGAGTTATCACTTTCAAGCCCATGACTGAGCGAGATCTTTAAACCTAAAAGCTTATCGAAAGAGATAAGGTGGTCAGAGCACTAACAGGGAACGTTCCAACCTTATGTCTGCAGTTGTACGAGGCTCAACCAGCTAATCTGTAACGCAGACATTATCAAAAAACCGTTTCGCTGATGTTTACTGTACAGAGATATCAGGTAGAGACCATGGCGAAGTTGATCAGTCGTGAACCTTGGTGGGCAAAACCACCTGAACAAGAACAAAATGAATTGAGTCTTGAGTGGGGATATCTTGAAAACTATGACAATCTTGAATTCAGGTTTGTCTCGATTAGACCCTCTGACGAAGAGATTCGCCTGCGTAAAGGCTGTCGAGTTATTAGCGAGGCACCACCAGGCTCATCCTAAAAACGTCAGTCATTCATCTTTATGAAGCAGAAATTGATCGCAGGAGTAAGACGTGGATAGTTTGTACTGCAGGTCATGAATTTCCGATTAGTGCGTTAATCGGAAATGAAACACTGGGGAAATGTGTCGATCATGCTCCTATGAGACTTATCCTTACATTCGCATAATATAACCATGATTATGGTACCGAAGGCGCTGGCCAGCGAATTGGCCCGGTGGACAATCTCTGCCACCGGGCCAATTTAGCCATAATCTGTATTATGCGATGCTTACTCTGAATTCTTTACGCATATGAAAATTGCCGGGTTTTCATATACCTTATTCAGCTTTCTAAGCTTTTCTATAGTCTCTTCGCATAGCTTCTCATTGCTAAAGCGCTCTACTTTGTATACCGGCTGTGTGTTTGGTGTTGCTATCGTTAGATACGCGATTAGAGACCACATAAAATCCTTTTAACCCTCTCTTACTCTCTTAGTCAGGGGGAAGCCCGGAAGCCGCAGCGCAAGGCAGCTCGCTGCCGCGAACGGGTGAGGACTTAGGGCCTTGGCCCGACCCTTGACTTACCTCGACTCAAAACAGCCTCCACCGAAAGGGAGTATGAACGGCTCTTCTGTTCATGCTCCCCGAGGTCAACGCGGCCGTTGTGGTTTGTAAGGCAACGCCTTACGACCTTTTGCTCTTTCTGTCCGGCTGCGCCGGGTCGGGTCCTTGTAATACCCGACTTTTGTCTCAATTTGATACTTAACCTTCCGACCGCACCGCTCTTAAGCGCTCTTTTTCCTCACTGCTTCTTCTTCTAGTTCAGTCAATATTCCACTAACTAAACCTCTTGCCATTGGCTTTATATCGTCTGGCAAATCCGCGAATCTTCTGAATAAAGCTCTCATCTCCGGCGATATATCTCGCTCGTGTCTTTCCAGCAAGATTTCATCAGTTGAGCAACCAAAAAGCTTAGCCATAGACACGACTTTGTCTCCTGGTGGAGCGTTTACATCCTTCTCCCAGCCCACAAGAGTTGTCATGCCGCATCCTACTGCGTCGGCAAGCTTCTTCTGTGACATTCCGGCAGCTTCTCGCCGTTGTCTTATGTTCTCGCCAATGCTCATGGTTGTTTGTACTACCTCAAGATTCTGCATCTACTCTATCTCCTGTATATCTATCCATCGTCGATAAACGGATAATCAACAATCGAAATTCCGCTTGCATGCCTCAAACGGAATATCGTAACCTTATTTCCAAGATTTTGGGGATTGACAGGTTTCTGGGATGATCGACTACGTTGCAGGCTTCATAGCCATCAATCATGTACCGCTTTCTAGCGGCATGGTTGTTGTTATCGAACCCGATGGCTCGATCACCCGCGAAACGCCTCGTCGCCTCGTCGTTCGTGGCACACATGAAGCCAGTCTCTGCGTTCGCAGCACTGGGGGAGATGGCAAAGGAAATGCAACGCACCTATACATCGATGGCAACCCGTCCAAATGGCTTCAGGGCCATAACATCGTCGGAAGTGACGATATCGTTGCTCTCGTTGCAGATACCTTCTTGCGTCTCTGCTCTTTACTTTCCCTTGAACCGACTGACTTTGAGCGTCAGGCAGTTAAACAAGGTAAGTGGCGTGTAACCCGCGTCGACTACAACGAAATGTTCGAACTCCCGTCTAGAGCTGATGTACGTGCTTGGCTCAGAGCGGGAGAAATTAAGTGTAAGTCCCGCCATGGGCGGCCCCGGCTCGATAAAGGAACTCTTTACTTCGGTAAGAATTCCACGCATTGGGCTTTCAAGTTCTATTGCAAGGCTGATGAAGTTAACAAGGGTAAGTCTCATAACTTGCCTGATGAAGTTAACTGTCTACCAGAAGTTCACGCATGGCTTGAAAACAAACTTCGTGCTGAATTAACGCTGCGCGGCAAGAAGTTAAAGACCTTGACTGATGAGCAAGGCAACACATTAGAGATCGCAGCTTATTTGACCCCGACGGTAATTAGGGCTCTATTCCGTCAATATTTAGGGGAACTTGATATGTCGGAGCAACTTGAATTGTCGTCTGAACAGCTTATGGAACTTCCCGGTAAAGTGCGTGGCACTTATGTTCTTTGGAAGGAAGGTCATAATATTGAAGATATTATTTCTCGCGCTACGTTCTATCGCCATAAAACCGAGTTGATGAAGTTCGGTATTGATATATCTGTTCGCGCCGATAAACGTCCTGAATCAAACGTTGTTCCGATGATTCGAGTGCTTGAGGCTAAGCCTGCTGCGATCCCGGCGTTCTTCTTTGAAAAGAACCTTGTCCATTTCAGCGCTCGGAAGTCTGCTTGATGGATAGCTTGCTGATTGCCACGTTCTGGCTGATTTGCACTGTTCTTTCAGGCGTAGCTGCTCTGATGTTCTGCCGGAGGTTTGCATGAACCCATACGATGCTAGTGCTGCGATTATCGGTACTGTAGTTGGGCTAGTTATCTCCGCAGCTCTTTATTGGACTTTCTACTTATGATCTCGTCAGATTACATCGTAAGTAGCAGCCAAGTTTCCAGCCGTGAAAAGATGCTTGAATGCATTCGCCGTTCTAAAGCAGAAGCTGGTTTGTTTGTTGACGAAGTTCGTCAAATGAAATTGCCTCCCGTTAAATCGAGAGCGGATATTGAAGCTGAACGCCATTGGCGTTTAGTTGAAGAGTTTAAGCGATTCGGCAAAGTCGAATTTCAATCTGAATATATTGTTTACGCCGGTGAACGGCACTAAGGAGATTTTATGGATATTTCCAAACTTACTGGCATGTTCGTCGGCGGGGTTGTTCATGATGTAGTTCCTCGCAAGTTCGGCGAAGCTGATGCCGCTGAAATTCAGATCAAAACTACTGTTCAGGATAAGAAAGGTCGTCCTGTCGATTCTTATGTCGATGTTCGTGTCTCTCCTGATCAAGTTAAATCAGGTTGGGACAATGCCTATCGTCAGAAGAAAGGCCAGTTCGTAGTGGCTCCTTTGGCTATCGGCCAATACAAAGGGCAGAACGAAACCTTCCTGCAATATAGCTGCGCTGGTATGCCGATCTCCCTGGCTGCGCCTTCTGCGGTTCAGAAGGCTGGCTAATTAACATGCTTATTAAAAAGTATCGCTTAAGGTTTTTCCTTTGGATGTTTAGAACGTGGGCTTTCCCGTTCTGCATGGGCGCGCTTTTTATGGGGCTTTGGAATCTTCATGAGACTGTTTCGATTGTTCAGTCTTTCGACCTTAACTCTTTCTGTAGTTCTAGGTAATTCATGTCAGGCACTCGCGTCGTTTTCTCATGTGATGGTGATTACACCGTAACGGGTGACGGTGCGGTTGCGTGTGCTGGTACTTGGATGGCTCAGGTCATGCCTGCGCCTTTCGACATCTCACAGATCGACCCGGCTGTGTGGTGGGGTCACTTCGGAGCGGGCTTCATGATCATTGCAAGCTTCTTCGTGATGGGTCGCAAAATCAAAGCAATCATTGGCGTTGTTAAATAACGGAGTATTTATGAAGTACATGAACGCAGCAAAGAATTACGGCACTCAACTGGCAGTTTTCGGCACTGCTGCACTTTGCAATGCAGCTGCATTCGCGGGTGACTATGACGGCATGACTGGCAGCGAAAGCTCCGCCGACGTTAAAGCCGCCATGCTGGCAATTGGTGCCGTCGTCATCGGTCTGGCCTGGGTGACTTTCGGTATCAAGCGCGTCAAGGGCACTGTGAAGTAATCACGGCGTTCGAGAAGGGGCCAACTCGGCCCCTTTTTTTTGTCCTCAGGAGCAGTCACTCATGGTCGAACTATACAACTGGACAGCCTTTGTAATGGGCGCCGCCGCTGCATATCTAGCGCTCTATGGGTGGTGAGATGCGCCTTTTTCAGCGTTTAGGACTTCTTGCGTTCTTGATGTTTTCATCAAGTGCTTTTGCCATTACCACTACATATTATGAATCCGCTACTGCTGCTAGTGGTGCTTGTACTGCGTATTTATCGCGGTTGAGTAGTTGGGGACCTGATTATAAGCAGTGCGTTACGGCTCCTAATAAGTATGTTGCACAGGCTACTCAGTATTCAGACGGCGGATACTTTCAAGATAAAGCTTATTTTGAGTATAAGACCTGCGGTAACGGGTCTACCGTTGATGTAAATACAGGTGAATGTATAGCCCCTGCGCAGGCTGACGGTGAGTTGTGTAAGGGCACAACCGATCACGTTGACGTAACGAAGAATTCTTATTTTGATGCGACTGCTAACAAGTGTTTGCCTTACCTTGAGGTCAGCAAAAAGACCGAGTGCGCACTTCTTGGCAAATCTTCTACATCCAGGACGTTCAACCTTGTAGCGGCTGCCACTGTTTCCAGCTCGGGCGAAGTTATCGCTCCTAAGATCGTTTCGGAACCGAAGGCATCTGGCATTGCTTGCGGGCTGGATGTCATCACTTCCACTGATTGCAAGATCGATGCAGCAGGCAAGGCAACCTGTAAGGTCACGGCCAAGTACAACGGCCAAGTCGGCACTACTGGCCTGACTGAGAAAGAGCCTCTGTGTGGTGTCGGTGGCAAGTCCTGCCCGGATACAGCGCAGCAGTCTACGACCAAGGAAGAGCCTTGCACGTACACGACGAATGCTGATGGTTCACAGTCGTGCAGCTCTAACAAAGTGAGTGAAACCTCGGGCCAGCAGCAGTGCAGCGGCTCATGGGGTTCTGTCAATGGTACGCCTCAGTGCGTATCGAAAGCGCCTACAAAGAACGGTATCAAGATCGATACTAACGTAGTGACTAAGCCTGACGCTACAACTGGTGGTTCGACGACGACTAAAACTGACGTTACGACTACTACGTCATGTACAGACGTTGGCAAGTGTTCGGATAAGTCCACGACGACGACGCTAGTTATTAGTAAGGACGCCAATGGAGCCACGACCTCCACGACTTCCACATGCTATGGCACGTGCGGTTCGTCCAACTCTGGTAAGGGTTCTGACACTGACGGAGAGGGTGACGGTGTCGGTGATGCAGGTTTGCCCGGCGTTCCTGACTTCACCGAGGGGATGAAGGATGAGCAGGATTACGTGCCTGATATTCAGAGATTCTATGACCGTATCTCTAACGCTCCGATCATCTCTGCTGCAAAGGCAATCGTCCCGCCGTCAGGTGGTGGAGCGTGCCCGATCTATACCGCTGATACATACATAGGCCATTTCGACACGTCCGACTTTTGCGGCCTGATGGACAAGCTGTACGTGCCTATCGGCGTCTTCATGATGTTCCTGTACGCATGGGCGTCCGTGCGCATCTTCTTCTCTGCATAACGGTGATCTATGGAAATCATTTCGTGGTTAGGTCAGAAGATTGCTGATCTTTGCACATGGCTACTTGATCTCATCAAGGCCCTGATTGCGTGGTTCAAGCTCGTGGTGCTCGAAGGTGCGCATGACATCTTCGTCGCCATCATGGACGGGTTGGCCTATGTGTTTGAGCATCTGCCGGTCCCGGACTTCATTGTCCATGCGGGCCAGTACGCCCAGCAGATCCCGCCGGTGTTTTTGTACTGCTCAGACCTGCTTCATTTTCCCGAAGGCGCAACGATGATGCTGGGAGCATTGATCGCTCGCTTCGTAGTCCGCCGAATTCCGTTGATAGGGTGATTTGTGGCAATTGATCTGTATGCCGGTAAACCACGTTCCGGCAAAAGCTATAGCGTGACTGAGCATGTAATTATTCCTTCGCTCAAGGAGGGACGGCATGTCATCACCAACATCCCGTTGGAGCGTGAGCAGCTGCTCGCTGACTATCCGGCTGGTCAGATCACGCAAGTGCAAAAGGGCTGGGAGAATGAACCGGACTGGGCGGACGGCATTCCGAACGGTGCCGTGCTCATCATGGACGAATGTTGGAGACGCTGGAAATCAGGCCAGAAGGTAACGCAGGCGAATCCGAAAGACCTTGAGCTATTCAAAGAGCACGGCCATCGCGTAGATGATGACGGTAAGACGTTGCGAGTCGTCCTCGTGACGCAGTTTGCCAGTGATTTGCCGTCATGGCTTCGTGAGATGGTCGACCAGATGTATTTCTCGACGAAGCTTGCTGCAGCAGGTGCAAAGAATAGGTTTCGAGTAGACATCTATGAGGGTGCGCCTACCGGTGCCAAGATTCCGCAGAATCTACTCATACGTTCAACGTTTGGCAGCTATAAGCCGGAAATCTACAAGTACTATCGCAGTGCTACGCAGTCATCGACGGGTGACGTAGGAGACGAATCGAAGGCAGACAAGCGCGGCAACATTTGGCGTTCGCCCATGACGTGGGTCTATCTGGCCGGAGCGCCGATCGCCATCATGATTGCGCTTTACTGCTTGAATAACATCTACGCCAAGAACACGAACGCAATTAGCCAGGCGAAGCAGGAGGCTCCTGTTAATCCGCTACCGGCTAACTTGCAGCATGTGGAGCCAAAGCCTGTTCAGACTCAGCAGGTTGTACAGCAAGTACAGGTTAATCCTAGCGCGCCGCAGCCTTCGCAGATGTGGCGTGTCGTTGGATATATCAAGCGTGGCAAGGGGTACGATTACCGAGGTACTGACAGCCGCGTTGAGGGGCCTATGATGGAAGATCAGATCATTCTGTCTCATTCCCTTGGCGGAACACGTTACGTTCCTGCGTCAACTTGTACGGCCTACAGTGACCATATCAATTACTACTGCGACATAGAAGGCGAGCGCATAACGCCTTGGACCGGCAAGCTTGGTATTTCCAAGAACCTTCCCGTCACCGCAGGTCAGGCCGTGCAATCGGTGAGCAGCGAGCGGAGCGACCAGCGCACCGATGCACAGCCTGTATCGCCATCGCAAGCTTTCAACAATCCGCTACCGCCGCAAACTGGCGTCTGAGCACGCACTTGATCGCGAGTAATTGAAATGGACAATCCGATTGTTCTCTGGCTTTGTGCCATCTGGATGGGATTATGTATCGTAAAGGCACATGATCAGGTTCAGGAGCCTGACCCTGTAATTGCATTGGAGCAACAATATTGACTGGTGGTGAGACTCAAGCCACACAAAGGGCTTCGCATAATATA
>NZ_KI517369.1:0-131465 GCF_000478505.2 Pseudomonas sp. HPB0071
TTTCAGTCCTGTTATGCTTAGTCATAAACAGACCCCAAAGGCTTAGAACCAGAGGGTCAGCTTACTCCAGGTATATTTTGTCTACACCCTCTTAGTACTGGCGACTCTCCATAGTAACTCTCGCTGTACCAGTCATTGACCCATTCTGTAGCGCTCCCTGCTGCCATATATAGGCCTAGAGAATTTGGCGGATAGCTATCTACTGCCGTTGGCATAGCGGGGCGCCCTGGTCGAGTATTTCTATCTGGAAAATTCTTTCCGATTTGCAGCGTACCATCATTGGTTGGGTAAAGAATCTTTTTCCCTCTGTCTCGCGCTGCAAATTCCCACTGTGCTTCTGTAGGCAAGTCCACTGGGTAGCCGCTGAGCTCGCCAATCCAGTTGCAGTAGTCCTTGGCCTGTTGCCAGTCTTTAGTGGGAGCTGGATTAGCAGGGAGGTATTTTTGTTTCAAATCATCCCGTTTACGCTGTTCTCTATTAAAAACCTCAAGACCCTGTGCCTCTCTGAAGAGATCAAAATCCTTCAACGTCGTTTTCTTGCTAGCCAGGTAATAGCTGTCCAGCTTGACCTGATGAAGCGGATTATCACTATCGGGTGTAATAGGACAGAGGTTCTCTGGTTCCTCCCCACACGGCCAGTCGCATTTCTGAGCGGGGTCAAAATCACAGATCCAGCCAAAGTCACCCATTTCAAACTCGCCGCCCTCAACAAAGATCATCTCGTCGAGGGAGCGTATCGCAAGCGCCAGAACTTCCCCTTGCTTGGCACCAGAGAGATTTGGGTATTTCTGTTCAATCCCCTGAGCAATAGCCTGCACCTGTTCAGGTAACAGAACGCTGCTTTGGGGAAGCGATGCGGAGTCAGAGTCGCAGGCAGCCAAGAGGCCGAGGCTGATAAGTGAAACAGCCAGGATACGCGCAGTCATGTTCATCCCTGAAATAGCAATCAGGTACAAGGTTAACATGTACACTTATATCCAAGGCTGTCCATGCCGGCAAAATGGGTATGTATGTAGCTAGGCCCCAAAGAGACCTAAGGAAGGTCTGAAGTAGCCCTGTATTTCCGGTCGACTTCAGCCCTCGCTGCTTTTGAAAGCGGGCCGTCGATCAAAATCGACCAGGTAACCCGCTCAGTTCTCCGTTTTTGGCCGCCGCGAGCACCTCGCAGCAGCCATTTTCCGCATTACAAGTGCACCTTTCCTGCGGTAGTCAGCAAATGTCGGCGCGCCATCCATAGGTTTGACAGCGCGAACAGCGTCACCAGCTGAGCGGTGTTCTTGGCCAGGCCACGGAAGCGCACCTTCACGTAACCGAACTGGCGCTTGATCACTCGAAACGGGTGCTCGACCTTCGCTCGCACTTGTGCCTTGGCCTTCTCGATCTTGCGCTTGGCTTTGTACAGGGCGCTGCGTTTATCGAGCTTCTTGTAGGTGCTGCGGCGTGCTGCGACCTGCCAGATCACTTCGCGGCCAGCATGTTCGGGGCGCTTTTCGACGCCGGTGTAGCCGGCATCGGCGCAGACGACGTTCTCGTCACCGTGCAGCAGTTTGTCGACCTGGGTGATATCCGCCACGTTGGCTGCCGTGCCTACCACGCTGTGTACCAGCCCCGACTCATCATCCACGCCGATGTGCGCCTTCATGCCAAAGTAATACTGGTTCCCTTTCTTGCTCTGGCGCATTTCCGGGTCGCGCTTGCCGTCCTGGTTCTTGGTCGAGCTGGGCGCGTGGATCAGTGTGGCATCGACGATAGTGCCCTGGCGCAGCGACAGGCCGCGATCCCCCAGGTAGCCATTGATTACGCCGAGGATGCCGGCTGCCAGCTCATGTTTCTCCAGCAAGCGACGGAAGTTGAGGATGGTGGTTTCGTCGGGAATACGCTCCAGGCTCAGCCCGGCGAACTGACGCAGGATGGTCGTCTCGTAGAGCGCTTCTTCCATGGCCGGGTCGCTGTAGCCGAACCAGTTCTGCATCAGATGGATACGTAACATGGCCATCAGCGGATAGGCTGGACGATCACCTTCACCCTTTGGGTAGTGTGGCTCGATCAGGGCAATCAATCCCTTCCACGGCACCACCTGATCCATCTCGATCAGGAACAATTCCTTACGGGTCTGCTTGCGCTTGCCGGCGTACTCGGCGTCGGCGAAGGTCATCTGCTTCATGGAAAAACTCGGCTGGCGGGATCGGCGTATTTCACCAGATTCAGGAAGTCTTTTTCAGACCTTCCCTAGAGCCTGTATAAATATGAGGTTAGGTTGGTGGCTGAAAACCCTGCCGATACCCATGTGCCATACCTGGATGTAGGGCCGGTTCACGCGATTGGCGAATGCTGGTTCCAAAGCCCGGAGGACTACCAACGATATATCGAGTCGGCAGTGCGCAAAGCCTGGTTCGAACATGGCAAAACGTTCATTGGCCAGCTCAAGCCCTTCGTCACTGAAACACTTGTTTGAAAGCTGCTCAAAGCGGTTATCGCCGATCAGGCCACCCCTCCATTCATTCTGGAGGGGCTTTCATCTACGAGTGAACCCCTGGTTATTGATTTAACGTAAATCACTGGCAGATTCCCCAATGAACATGGGGACCCGTGCGAGTCTCAATTCGCACGAGGTGCCGTCTATGTGTCGTTTCGACAGCATGTCCGACGACTGCGCGTGGGAACCATCGATCAGGTCGCCGATGGGGTAAAACATATCGAGCGGCTGATGCCTGCAAATCTCTCAGAAATCCTGGCAAGTTGCCGGGATGGTTCAGTGACGTGCCATGCAGCAACCCCAAGATGGCCCAACTGCAGGCAGTGAAACTCATTTCGCAGGGGTACACACCGGAACACTGCCTGGACATCAGTACCATCTGGTAGCGCAAAAGGTTGTAGCCCAGCAGCACACCCCATAGCTCTTGAGCGATCATCTCTGGCGTCTTGCTTCTCAGGGTATATTCGCCGCCCAGCAGTCTCTGCTTGATCGCCCGATAGCCCAGCTCAATTTCCCAGCGTTGACTGTAAAGGTCGACGATCTCCCCACCCGGAAAGCGCAGCGGGTCGACCACCGAAGTCAGTACGCTTACCATTTTTCCCTTGATCATCTTGCGCAACAACCGCGCTCGCATTTCGAGCGGACGACAGGTGGTATGTGGTCGGTAAATACATAGCGGCCATACTGTAAGCGCGAGTAGGCGGGTCTTTGGGCTGACGCCCGGCGATATCGTCAGGGCGTCAGATCCATACAGCCGTTCGATCAGGCTGCCGGCTTCAGAATGACCTTTGTCCAACCCTCATCTCGCGCATCGAAATGCTTGTACGCATCGGGCCCTTCCGCCAATTTCAGGCTGTGAGAGATGATCTGCGAAGGCTTGGCGCGGTCGTGATGGATCAGCTCCGCAAGCCTGCGGTTATAGGCTTTGACGTTGGCTTGCCCGGTGCGTATCTGCTGGCCCTTGAACCAGAACGCGCCGAAATCGAAGGCCATTTTGCCTTCCTTCGCCAGTTCATTTTTCGCGCCCGGATCCTGAGGAACAAACACCCCGACGACGCCGATGCCACCCGTGGCCTTGGTGGAAGCTACCAGGTTGTTCATCGTCAGGTGATTGACCTCATGGCCGTGTTTGTCACAGCACTGGTACCCCACACACTCACAACCTCGATCAGTGCCTTTGCCGTGAGTCAGGTTGAGGATCTGATCAACCGCCTCTTTCTCCAGGGAGTTGATTGGCGTGGCCCCCATCTGCGCGGCCAATTTCAATCGATCCGGATGGTTGTCGACCACGAACACTTGCGAGGCGCCTTTGATCATCGCGGCATGAGCTGCCATCAGGCCCACTGGCCCTGCACCGTAAATGGCGATGCTTTCACCCGGCATCAGGCCAGCCAGTTCAGTGGCATGCCATCCGGTGGGGAATATGTCTGACAGCATGACGTAGTCGTTTTCTTTCTCTTGCGCATCCTCTGGCAGCACCAGGCAATTGAAGTCCGCATATGGCACACGCAGCAGTTCTGCTTGACCACCCTGGTATGAGCCCATATCGGCAAACCCGTAAGCAGCACCAACACTGCCGGGGTTGGCCGTGAGGCAGAAACCGGTCAAACCTTTTTCACAGTTTTCGCAGAAACCGCAGCCGATATTAAATGGCAAACAGACGCGATCACCTACCTTGATGCGATCTACGCCGGCGCCGACTTCGATGACTTCTCCGAGGTTCTCGTGACCGAAAACACGTCCCGTCTCCATCGAGGTGCGGCCCTCGTACATATGCAGGTCAGAGCCGCAGATATTGGTAGTGGTGATGCGCACTACGGCGTCGGTAGGTTTTTCGATCTTGGCGTCTGGGACATTTTGCACGCTGACGTCGCGTGGCCCGTTGTAAACGATGGCCTTCATTAGACTCTCCTGTTCAAGCGACGATGAGGGGGGTTCGTCTGCTTACGGGACATCTGTCTAGTTCTACGAACGTATGTTCCACAAATCGAGCTATGACCAGACGAGTGGTAATGCCGTCGCCCGCGCGTGGCGGCCCTTGAATTTGCAGCTCGTGACGAAATTAGACAGTTGAACGCCATAGAAGCAATATGGCTACGACACCCCTGTCAATCAGCGCCTCACGTCCCTCATGAGCTCCCTGATGCACTGGCCAATTACCGCTCGCGTTCCATCAACAGCTTTGAGGGAATATCGGACAGTTTCTGCAACTTCAGACCTTCCTTAGGTTTTCGAAATTGTTGCGACTGCAGACGGCAATTCATCCAGCCGCCCTAGGGTCTGCTTGTAATGGCTGCGACTGCTTGTAATGGCTGCGACTGCCTGAACAATCTCCATGAACAACTTAGGAATGGCATTCCAGCCACGGGGACAGCTTGCAGGGCTGCTATCGACCCAAAGCGGACGGTCTCGGCAGGCTGTTTACGGCCCAGGCTGTGTAAAAACGCAGCGAGTGATGGATAGCTGGATATTGGATCGTTTTTAGGGGCGCTCAGCGGCCTCGTGGGCCCTGGTGTGTCGATTCGAGGCATCCCGCTGACTTGGGGCAAGTGCGACCTCCACGAGGTAGTGCGGCGAGTTAAGTGGGCAGCCAACGGGATTTCAGGCCCTCATTGCCGCCATCAGCACACGATTGCCCAGCAGGTTCAGCACTCGTTTGAAGTTGTAGGCGAGCACGTGCAGGCTCATTTCCGTGCTCACCCGGTCGAGCGTTCGGGTGAGGAAATGAGTGGCGCCCATCCAGGCCTTCAACGTGCCGAACGGATGCTCCACCGTCTGACGGCGGATGCGCATCATCTCCGGTGCCTGATCCAGGCGAGTCTGCATCGCATCGAGCACCGACTCATGCTCCCAGCGACTCACACGGCGCTGTGCGCTCGGTGTGCACTGATCTTTCAACGCGCACCCTTGGCAGTGCGAACTCCAGTAACGGTGCAGCTTTAGCCCTTTCTCGACGCGTGAGAAGCGCCAGATCAGGCTTTGCCCAGCAGGGCATCGGTACTCGTTCCTTGCTTCGTCATAGATGAAGTCACCTTTGCCAAAGCGGCCAGCCGCTGTTGCTCCAGAAGTCAGCGTCTTGGGCACGAAAGCAGTGATGCCGGCTTCATGGCAAGCCAGAATTTCCTCGCTCTTGAAATAGCCTCGGTCGGCGACCACCGAGAGTGCTTCCACGCCCATCGCTTCCCGCGCCTGCATGGCCATGCTGCTCAGTTGATCACGGTCGACGCCGTCGTTGGTGACTTCGTGCGTCACGATCAGATGATGCTTCGTATCGACCGCAGCTTGGACGTTGTAACCGACCATCCCGGTGCCGCGCGTCATCATCGAGCGAGCATCAGGATCGGTCAGTGAAATCTGCTTGTCTGGGGCGGTCTGAAGCTGGATCTCGATGGCCTGGAGTTCCTGCATCTTCACTTTTAACGCCGCGATCTTGCTGTGCAGTCGCTCGGCCTTGGCTTGTGCCACGGCAGGTTCCTGCCGATCGGCAGTGTCCAGGGCGGTGAGGTAGCGGCTGATGCTGGATTCGATTTCCTCCATCCGCCGTTGCAACTTGGCGCTGGTGAAGTTGCGATCACGATTGTTGACCGCCTTGAACTTGCTGCCGTCGATAGCCACCAGCGCTTCGGCGAACAGACCGAGCTGCTGGCACAGCACGACGAACTGCCGACAAACGCCGCGGATGGCCTTACCGTTGTCCTTACGGAAGTTGGCGATGGTCTTGAAGTCCGGCATCAGGCGCCCGGTCAACCACATCAGCTCAACGTTGCGCTGGGTCTCTCGCTCAAGGCGGCGACTGGACTGAATTCGATTGAGGTAGCCGTAGATGTAGATCTTCAGCAGGACGGCAGGATGATAAGCAGGCCTACCAGTTTCTGCAGGGACAACGCCCTCGAAACCGAGTTGACCAAGGTCGAGTTCATCGACGAACACATCAACCACGCGCACCGGGTTGGTGTCCGCCACGTAGTCATCCAGGCTCTCGGGAAGCAGCACGCTTTGGCCTCGATGCTCACCTTGGATAAAACGCTTCATCGGCATCCCCCGCTGATTTGACTCCATCAAATCACAGCAAGGTCGATGCCAGCGTTTTTACACAGCCTGGGCCAAAAGCGGTCATCAGGGCTGGCTTGAATCGGGGCCGAAGGATTACGCTCTCAGCCCCATAATTGCTGGTCAGACAGTTACCACGATCTTGCCGATCTGCTGATTGGTTTCAAGGAAACGATGGGCATCCTGGATGTCGCTAAGTGTGAATGTCTTTGCGATGATCGGGCGCAACGCACCGGACTTCAACCCTTGCAGAATAAAAGCCTTTGCTCTCTCTAGGGCTTCAGGGTCGGCCACAATCTCTGCGTAGAGATAGCCCTTCAAAGTCAGGCTTTTGCCCAGCACGGTAAACAGTGGGAATGGTGTCGGTTCAGAGCTAAGTGCGCCGTACTCCAGCAAAATTCCGCCTCGCGCCATGCTCTGCGTGAGAGGTTCAAAGGACGGCCCGCCTACAGGATCGAATACAACGCGAGCGCCTTGACCGGCAGTTATCGTCATAACACGCTCGACGATATCCTCTTCATCGCTGACGATGACATGCTCAGCGCCTGCATCAAGTAGGGCTTGCTTCTTCGCGTGAGTTCGAGTGATCGCAATCGATGTGGCGCCGACCATACGAGCCATTTGGAAGGCGGCCAAGCCAACACTGCTTGACGCGGCGGTAACGATGACAAAATCGCCCTGCCGTAGCTTCGCCTGTTCAATCAATGCCCCCCAGGCGGTGACGTACTGCATCCAAGACGCCGCAGCCTCTTCAAAGGACAAGTTCTCAGGGCTCTTTACCACCAGGTGGGCCGGTACATTGGCCAACTCGCCGTAGGTGCCCCAGCGAGTAATATCCAGAGGTGGGATCAGAGCGACCGAGTCACCAATCGTGATCTCGGTTACGTCGCTCCCAACTGCCGTTACGATGCCTGCGGCCTCGTAGCCTAAGCGGCTGGGGAACTCCGCTTCTTGTAGGTATGCGTGATTGCGGAACATCACTTCGGCTCGGTTCAAGCCAATGGCTTTAACACTAATTTGCACCTCGTTTGCTGCTGGTGCCGATACTTCCAGATCTTCCAGCTTCAGAACGCTGGCGTCACCGTATTCATGAATTCTGACAATGCGTGCCATCATAGATATCTCGTTTATCAATGGGCCCCGACGTACATCCGGAAGGTATCCGGGCACTCGAAAGGTGACGAAAATTTAGTCATTGGTTGGCGCTAGATAAAGGCCTACGATGGCGCATTACTAGAAACAGAGTGTTTATAATGGATCGCCTGACCCAGATGGCCACGTTCGTCAAAACAGTTGAGCTGGGTTCATTCAGCGCCGCTGCGGACGACCTGAATCTGTCCCCTCAATTGGTAGGGAAACAGGTGAAAATGCTCGAACAACATCTGGGTGTTTCCCTGCTGCACCGGACTACGCGCAGGCAAAGCCTCACCGACTTCGGCAGGGCGTTCTACCCGCGAGCAAAACTGATCCTTGCAGACATGCAGTCTGCCGAGAACCTGGCGGCCCTCACTCGGGGCACACCAAGTGGCCGCCTTCGCATCAACGCGCCGGTCACGTTCGGAATTCGCACGCTTTCGCCACGCCTGCTGGAATACATGGTTCGGTATCCTCAAGTGTCTGTTGACCTAACGTTATCGAACGAACTGGTCGATATCGTTGATGATGGTTACGACGCGGTATTTCGCATCGGCGAGCTGGTGAGCAGTGGGTTGAAGGCAGTGCCACTGGAGCCCTATCAGATGGTTTTATGCGCTGCGCCGTCCTATCTTGCACGTCGCCCTCCCATCATCAATCCGTGGGATCTACAGCAGCAGGAGTGTCTGGGGTTTACCTATTCTGATGGCCGCTCACACTGGAGCTTCGACAGCCCGGAGGGGCGTATAGATGTTCCTATTACAAGCAAATTAACGATCAATCAAGGTGATCCACTGCTGGCAGCGGCTGTAGCTGGTCTAGGTGTGGTTCTACAGCCGATAGAGTTGGTTAGCGATGCACTGCGCGATGGGACACTGGTGCGTCTGTTGCCGCAGTACCCAGTGCCGAATACCGCAATGCACATCCTCTATGCCCCTGACCGAAGAATGACTCCAAAGCTGCGCAGCTTCTTGGAGTTTGCGCGTGAGGCTTTTGGGCAGCGAGGCCCTCTCTAACGCACGAAAATCAATGTCTGCGCTATCCGGTATTCGTAAAAGGACGACGATTACCGTGGCTCACCGGATATGACCAAGCACCCCTTGCTGAGGAAGTACCTGCTGTAGCACTTCGCGGCGGAAGTCGAAGAACTGAAAGATGCCATGTTCGTTGGCTTGGGGCCGCAGGTCCAGAGCGTGCTGGACCGCCTGATCCAGGAGCGGGTTCTGAATCCCGACCGGGTGATTGGCGGCATGCTGCACTCCTCCGGAAACTGCACCTACCGGATCAACTACCTCATCGGCGACAGAAGCGCGCTGGTCCCGCACGCCACCAGCCCTGTGCCTTACGACCAGGTCCGGCGAGCATTTCGGGAGCGGTTCGTCACCGCCTGATCGAACGTCGGATGAGTGGATGCGGGCGCGGGTTCAATTCCGCAAGCGGGAATAGAACTGGCGTCCTGTCTGATGCGCTCGGTTGGTGATCCGACCAGAGCAGAACTGGTAGGATTGCGGGCATCAAGGGCCGGATTCCGCACCTTTCCGCAGGAGTTTGCAGCGGTCGTAAGGCGCTGAGTTACATAGGTTTGGCGCAGGGTTCCACCCCACCGAGCCCCTGCAGGAGTTCGAATCGTTACGCACGCCCCCCAGAAACCCTCACTAGCCCGCACGGCACGATGCTAGGTCGTTGATTTTCAAGAAATCGCTCGATCGATCCGCGCTTGCGGACTGCGGACTTCCAATGGGCCGGAAATCTGGCTCGCCCAGTCGGCTCTCGGTACCGACACGTTGCAAACAGTCGGTACTTCTCGATAACTACCCGACGAATCGGAACATCTCAGCTAGCCCTGATGTTGCCCCTGCTTGCTGACGCAGCTTGGAAGTTCTGGCTGCAATATTGCCCCCCCAATCGCTGTGGAAGGTAGCTCCCTGGGCAAGTGCAATCGAGGGGGGGGGATCGCTGCGTAGGGCCGTGTGACCCCCATCCTGCAGCATGACCTGATTGGGTCAAGGCCGGGTTGTCATGCAGGCAGTTTGGCTGCAAGCAGTTCGACCTTCTCGATATTGGGCGGAGAACTGAGCAAGGTCGCGGCGTTGGCCATCAAGGCCGCGGCGATCTGGCCGTTCAGATGTGCTTGGCGACCTGCCTCATCGGCAAAGGCATCGAACACACCGAACGTCGAAGGGCCAAACTTCAATGCGAACCAGGCAGTGGTGCCGGACTCGGCGTTGGCGAGCGGCAGTGCGCTGGCCAGGAAGTCGGCAAGCGCAGCCTCCTGGCCGGGTTTGGCTTCGAGGCGAACAAACAGGGCGAGCTTGGTCATACTGTAATCCTTTGGGTAAATGGGTTAGGTGAATGGATCAACGAGCCTGCAGTCTAGGTCGTCATGACAGCCATCTCTATAGACAATAATGACAACATTGATATCATTGTTGCCATGAAACTCCACATCCTTGTTTGTGATGGCGTGTTTGATCTGGGGCTTGCGGCGCTCACCGACACAGTGGGCTTGGCCAATGCGATGGCGGGCTCGCTGCCACAGGCTCCCGCGCACATAGAGCTCACGCTGGTGGGCGTGCGGCGTCGCATCCGAACTGCGCAAGGCTTGACGGTCCCCGTGGTCCCTGCGCGTAGTGTGCCGGAACCAGACGTCGTGCTCGTGCCCGCGTTTGGCGACAAGATGCCTGACACGCTCTCAGCTCGGCTCACACGCCCCGATGTGCCCGACGCGGTCGCGGCGCTACAGCAGTGGTCCACCGCTGGCGCGCACCTAGGTGCCGCTTGCTCCGGTAGCTTCTTGATTGCAGAGAGCGGCCTGCTTGATGGGCATCGTGCGACGACGTCATGGTGGCTGGGGCCGATGTTTCGGCAGCGCTATCCGAACGTCAAGCTGGAAGAGTCACGCATGATCGTGAACTCGACACGCTTCACCACCGCTGGTGCCGCTTTGGCCCACGTCGACCTGGCCTTGCGCATCATCCGGGAGCGCAGTCCGGCGCTGGCGGCCCTGGTGGCACGCTATCTGCTGGTCGAGGCACGCAGTTCGCAAGCCGAGTTCGTTATTCCCGACCACCTTGCGCATGCCGACCCGATGGTGGAGCGCTTCGAGTGCTGGGCCAGAAGTCAGCTCGCGAAGGGGTTCTCGCTGGCCGAGGCGGCCAGCGCCGCGGGCACAAGCGAGCGCACCTTGGCGCGGCGGCTGCAAAGCGTTTTGGGCAAGACACCGTTGTCGTATTTCCAGGACCTGCGCGTGGAGCATGCCGTCCATCTCTTGCGCACCGGAAACGCGAGCGTCGACCAAGTCGCCGCACAGGTCGGGTACTCGGATGGGGTGAGCCTGCGGGCCCTGTTGCGCCGCAAGCTGGGCCGGGGTGTCAGAGAGTTGCGACGCGGTGGATGACCAGAGGCGTTTGGTGTATACACGGCTGGAGACCGCCGAGAAACTGACGCAGGCCAAACGGCGCATTTGGACCTGACAAAACTACTGCCCGCCACGGCGCGCAAGCTCCAGTTTGACCCCGGACAAAGTTTTGCTGGCAATGTCGTGGTTGAGCAAATCAATACCTTGATTGAGCAACGCTGTGCACTGACGATTCGGCGGCTCACCGACCCCGCCGCCGACAATGACGCAGCCGCCGAGCCCACCGTTTGAACTACCGTGCGGACACGGGTTCGATTCAGGGTTTGGGAATTGAACCTACATCCCATCGCAGACGAGTTTGATGCCCGTTTCCGGCGACCAGCATGGCTGAGAAACCTGCTTGCAGGTCTACAATCGGGCAGGCTTTACGATCGAGTTCGCAATGGTTCGCAGCAGCTCGTTGCACTTCTATTGCGTGGTTCTCCCATTGAGGAAGATTAGAATGTATCTGCCGAGCACGATTCCTTATCAGCAGCATCGAGGGTTCAGCCGAACCTTCACTCCGGGTCATTTGAGCCTGGGATTGTTCTTCCCTTTGGAGGCCTTCGGTGGGGACATTCCGAGCATGCTCAACCAGGTCGAATTGGCCAAACGAGCGGAGGCTCTGGGCTTCTGCGCACTCTGGTTTCGCGACGTGCCTCTTCGGGACCCTAGCTTCGGCGATGTTGGCCAACTGTTCGACCCTTGGGTTTACCTGGGCTACATGGCTGCTCATACGTCGGAGATAGCGCTTGGCACCGCATCCATTGCCCTCCCTATACACCATCCTCTGCACACGGCCAAGGCATCAGCCAGGGTTGATCAGTTGAGCGAAGGTCGCTTGATACTGGGGGTAGCTTCCGGCGATCGCCCAGTGGAGTTTTCGGCTTTTGGCGTCGATCCCGAAAGGCGCGGAGAAATCTTTCGGGAGCACTACGAGGTGATTCGCAGAGCCCACAGCACCAGCTTTGAGCCCATTCGCTGGAGCGGTGGAGAGATGCGGGGCGCAGACCTCATTCCGAAACCCACTACCCAAGTCATTCCAATGCTCGTGACTGGGAATAGTCGCCAGTCACTGGATTGGATCGCGCGCGAAAGCGTCGGATGGATCAACTATCCACGTATACCGAACATGCAGCGAATGATCGTGGAAGATTGGCGGCAGGAGGTCATGAAGCAATGTGGCCCCGTCTATAAGCCCTTCACTCAGTCGCTCTACATCGACCTCGATGAGAACCCGTCTACGCCGCCCACTCGCATTCATTTGGGGTTCAAACTTGGACGCTACCATCTCCGGTTTTTGCTCGAGTCGCTTGAGGAAATCGGAGTGGACCACGTTATCCTGAATCTCAAATACGGAAAACGCCCTGCTGAGGAAGTCATTGAGGAGCTGGGTACTCACATCGTTCCGCAATTCGGAGTACAGCCGCGTCCTGAAGCGAATTGATACGCCGGTTGGTTTGCTGCGTTACAACAGACGGGCCTCACGGCCGTGCTGTTACTGGAGTGCGCCGCTCTAATGATGCTCACTGAGCATCCCGCGCTTCTTGGTTTGGCGGATCAATGCGCTCGATGTTCCCCAGTACCAACGCTCGTCCGGCAAACAGGCCGCCCGATGTTTCCAAGGCAAAACGTTCGGCATCACGTTTGCGCACTTCGTCGATCACCGCGTCGGCTTCGCGCTCCGACGCCCCCAGAGTCACCACCGCCTGACGGCCGAGCAGCAGGGCCGACTCAGAGGTTTCCCGCACGATATAGTCGGCGTCGTGTTTGACCAGTTCCAGCGCATGTTCGCGGTCAAAAGCGCGCACCAGCAATTTCACTTGCGGGCAGTAGTGCCGCGTACTTTCGACAATGCGTGTCGCGGTTTTTTTATCGTCCACACAAACAATGATGGCGCGGGCGTAGCACAAGATCCTGAGCGTTCACCAGGAACTCTCCAGGGTAAGAGTGGCACCTGAAGTGTAGTTCAGGACACCGGCATCGTTTGAAAGGGTGACCAAAGATTCAGCAGCTTCTGCCGGTCCATACCGTAAAGGGCGTCCTAACAATCCTTTCATTTATACCGAGCGCGCAGGCATGGCTTGAATCTTGGTCAATGCACTCTGCCCACGATATCCAGCTTAAATACAAGTTTTGTTTTAAGGGGTCGCCAACCAATCCATCTGATATGGTAAATTTTCGATCACCTGAGCCTTTTTCGTCAACCAACAGTCTATAAAGTGCATGCTCGATGTTCTTTCAAACAACAAAATAGCAGCCAACCAGTTTTGGCTCTTGGGCACACTGACGCGCTCGAGAATTCAGACCCTCCCAGGATCAACAATAGAACCCCGCTTATCAGAAAGAAATGGGATAAATAACTATTCACTTGATTTGGAGATGGCCGCTGTGCGAAAGCTTGGCTTGGGCTTCCTGGTTACTGGCGTTTTGGGGCAACTATCAGCACTACTATGGACCTACACGTCCACGGGACCCATTTGTCAAAATAACGTCGACAATTCATACATCCAGCAAAAAGTGAAAAAGTTCGAACAACTACTCGATGACACTGCTAATAAAGTTGCGACAGAGCTCAGTACAAAACATTCCTACGGGCTCGCGCCTTTTGCGAAAAACGAATACCGCATACCCGATTCAACGGAGGCTGACGCCGTACGGTTTTCGATCGAAAAGCCAGACGAAGCATCAGTATTTACGCTGCCTTCATTGCCCATACAGGCACACAAATGGCCGATTATCCTTAGCGGTCTGATCACTTTTACCTCTGCCTGCTCTTGGCACTCTTCGCCAGCAAAAAAGCCGTTGATCCGCAATGGCACGTCTTTCACACCGTGCGAGGATCGCTAATCACGCTAGAACGCCCGTGTTTGGCCTGCGGCGGCTTCATTTCCCACGCTGCAAAAGCCGCTTCAGCAACGCCTTCATCCGGTCTGTGGGTGATCGAAATTGCGTTGAACACACCAAGCCGCCATCGCGCCAGAAAAGCCATTCAGCAGCTGGGGTTGCCGGTAGCGCGTAAAGAAAACAACTTTGTCGTCATCGGCCCGTATAAACAGAAGCAGGACGCGGCCCGAGTCGTGAAAGAGTTGAGTAAACTTCATGGCGTTAGAGGATGGATAATGGCGGGAAATTGACATAGCCCGATTTAGCTCTGGGCCAAACTCGAACAAACGGCTACTTGTTTGACACAAGAAAGCATTCATGACCACAAAATAACTTAGAGCCGAATTCGCCCTGAAGAAATGCCTGATCGCCTACTTATGGATCAAGTTTTAAATCAGCGAACTGAACTACGGCCTCGATGAGTAGACTTTACAACTTTCGTAGCCTATACAAGCCGCTAACTTTCAAGATGAAAGACTCACTTCATCGGCGGGCGCATTGCCCTATACCTCCGCTCTCCTCTCGGTTCAACTCTCCGCATAACTATCCACTACCCTTCGGTACTGGCTGGGAGAGGCGCCGATGTGTTGCTGGAAAAACCGCGTGAAATGACCTTGCTCGGAGAACCCGAGGTTCTCCGACAACAGGCCCAAGGTTCCACTGCGCTCATGCTCAAGCCAGGCAAAAGCCCGGCGCATGCGCGCATCGTTAAGCAACAGGGTCGGCGTCATGCCGGTATCCTTCTTGAACAGCGTAAAGAAGTGCGCCCGCGACAGCCCACAAGCCCGCGCGGCATTGTCGATCGGGTTCGGATCATCGAGGTGCTCAAGCAACCAGGCGGTGCCACGGCGCACGCGCGCGTCCCGGAACTCACCTGAGTTCGGCGCACCCAGTAGCGACAAATGCCGCCAGCTGGAAAAGTCCTCGATCAGTTCGATCAGGAAGTCGAAAAGCATGGATTCAATGCGCTCTTTCGGCACGATCCCGCAGCCATGCGCTTCGGCGACCAGTATGTCGGCCAAGGTGCGATTACGACTCGACAGCTCGATGCACGACTGGGCAAAAAAGTCCGGCCGACCGCTGAGCGCCAGCGACTGCTGGGCAGTGGCCAGCCAGGCGGACTCGATGTAGAGCGCCAGAATTACGGTGGCACCGACACCCGGCTGCGGATCGTAGAAATGCGGCTCCCAGGCGTTGACCAACACCGCCGTGCGATCGCTGAGCGGAACCCGCCGACCGTTGACGTTGAAGTAAGTGTCTTCACCGGACACCTTGACCAGCACATGGCATTCGGAATGGGTGTGGGTGACCAGCGAACGATCCATATTCAGCAAGGCGACCCGACCAAACCTGCCGTGGAAAACCCGTTGGGCAATCGACATCAGATTCCTCCGTTCGCTTGAAGCGATATTGTTATCGGCCATAATGAAGGATCACCGTAGCTTCTATCTGTTCTGGACCCCGGCGATCGCTCAATGGTTCAGCAACACTTGGCGGGCTACTATCGCGCGCGAATGACCGAGCGTCAACCTCGACTTTCGCAGCCCCCACGCTCATCGGAAAAACCGCCTTACAAGGCATGGCGTTCTTTCCCGTGATAAACGCGCAGGATATCGGCCACCACCGCCAGAGCGATTTCCGCCGGGGCCTTGCTGCCCAGATCGAGGCCGATGGGCATATGCAAACGGGCAATCTGTTCATCCGTCAGACCACCGATGCGCTTGAGCCGCTCGGCGCGCTTGGCCGAGGTTGCCTGAGAACCCATGGCACCGATGTAAAAGGCCGGGGTGTGGACCGCTTCCATCAGTGCCAGATCATCGATTCGCGGATCGTGAGTCAGCGCCACCACCGCGGTCGCTGCATGGCAACCTCCGGCGGCAATGAACATTGAGGGCAGCACACGTTGCATCTCCACACCTTCGAGATGTACATGCAGCATCTCTTCCCGGGGGTCGCAGGCGATGACTTCGCAGCCGATGGCGCGGGCAAAGCTGGCGCAGACTTCAGCGACAGGCGAGAGCCCCGCCAGAATCAGTCGTAACGCCGGGCCAACGCTGATGCGCACCCTTTCGTCGACGACTTGCACCCGCTCGCTGCCGTGTCCGGTGTCTGGGTCCAGGCGCAAGGCACCGCTGCTCAGCTCGACGTGACGCAGCAGACGGCGCTGGCCGAGTAACGCCGCTTGCAGACTCTCCAGGTGTACGATCCATTCGAGACTAGCAGCGCGGTGCTCGACCAGCACGATCAGGACGCCCCCACAGGGCAATCGTAGACGGTGGCGTTGCTCGACGCTGTCGCCATAACTGACGATCTGCGCCGGTTCGCGTAATTCACCGCGCGTCAGGCTTTCGAGAAACTCCTCTTCGACGCAGCCACCCGACAGCGAGCCAACGTGTTCGCCCGTGCCATTGGCCACCAGCATCGCACCCGGCGCACGCGGTGCGGAGCCATAGGTGGAGAGCACCGTGCACAGCCATTGGGCCCGCCCGGCGCGAGCCCATTGCAGTGCCTGGTCGATCACCTGAACATCGAGATGGCGCATGTTTTCTGTACCTCAAGCAAAGCGTGGTGCTGCATGCAGGGTTACGTTTACGGTAACCTTCGAGCAATCTTGTTCAATCGTTGATTCAACATGTCGCCACAACAATTTTTGCAACTTGGGCCGCTGCGCCTGGAATATCGCCAACTGCCTCCGGCTGACCTGTCGCGACCGACGCTGGTGCTGTTGCACGAAGGCCTCGGCAGCGCCGACCAATGGAAAGACTTCCCCCTGCGCCTGGCCCAGGCCAGCGGTTGCGGTGTGGTCACTTACAGCCGTCAGGGTTATGGGCAATCGAGTCCGGTAACCCTGCCGCGTCCGCTGAACTACCTGAGCAGCGACGGCCCTCGTGAACTGCGGCAATTGCTCGATGCCTTGCAACTGCCACAAGTGGTCTTGCTCGGTCACAGTGACGGCGCATCCATCGTCCTTGCCTATGCCGCCGCCAACGATCCACGCGTGTTGGGCAGCATTGCACTGGCGCCTCACGTGATTGTCGAGACCGAGAGCCTCGATGGCATTCGCCATACCACCGAGGTTTGGCATCAGGGTGAATTGCGCGAACGCCTGGCACGCCACCATGGGGCAAATGTCGATGGCGCTTTTCACGGTTGGAGCGACAGTTGGTTGCACCCGGACTTTTCCCTGGACGATCTCGAAGCGCAGCTGGCTTTTATCGAAAGGCCGCTGCTGGTCATTCAGGGTCGCGAAGACCACTACGCCACGCCCGAGCAACTGCGGGTCATCGAGCGAAAGGTGCCTGGGCCATGCCGCTGTGTATTGCTGGATAACTGCCGACACTTTCCCCAGACCGAAGCGACCGAGCGGACCCTGCAGCTGGTCTGCGAATTCCTCGAGCGCCTCCCCGCCTGAACCTACCGAACGTGATTCAACCATCGACCACCTCATCCAGCGTTGCTACGCGCTCCGGCTGTTCACGCCAGCGACGCACGATCCCCAGTTCGATATCGAACATGTCCAGCACCCTGCCAACGGTATGATCGACCATGTCTTCCAGGCTGGTCGGCTTGGTATAGAACGCTGGCACTGGCGGCGCGATCACTGCACCGAGCTCGGCCAGCTCGGTCATGCTGCGCAGGTGATTACGGTGCAGTGGCGTCTCGCGAACCATCAGCACCAGGCGCCGGCGTTCCTTGAGCACCACGTCGGCGGCGCGGGTCAGCAGTGTCGAGGTCACGCCGCTGGCAATCTCCGACAGGCTGCGTATTGAACACGGCGCGATGATCATGCCCATGGTCTTGAACGAGCCACTGGCGATCGCCGCGCCAATGTCCTGATTGACGTAGCTGACGTCCGCGAGGGTCTTGATCCGCGACCAGGACATGTCGGTTTCATGGGCCAAGGTGATCAGCGCCGATTTGCTGACCACCAGATGGGTTTCAATTGGCGTGTCTCGCAACAGCTCCAGCAGACGCATGCCATAGACGGCACCAGAGGCACCGGAAATGCCTACGATCAACCGCTCCGGCCGACTGTTACTATGCGCGCTCATGATCGCCTTCCTCTATTAGACCTTCTTTGTAGAAGTGGATGGAGTCCAGTGCACTGGTCATGGTTTTGCCGATCATCTCGATGAACAGCATGGCCGCAGGAGTCAAGGGTCGACGGGCGTCGTGCACACAGACCATGCGTCGGCTGATTCCTGGCGCGGCCAGCGGATAGGCGCGTAACGCACCCTCGTGCAATCCGCGATGCAGGATGGTTGCCGGCAGCACGCTTATCCAGTCGCTGCGACGCAGGAAGTCCTCGATGACCGCCAGGTCGTCCACCTCCAGCTGCGGGGTGACTTCGATACCCTGGGCGCCAAGGTACTGGTCGATCACCCTGCGCAAGCCGTGACGACGCGAGGGCAGCACCAGTTTGAATCCCGCCAGACTGGCCAACGGCAAAGGCAACGCTACGTTGAGGCGATTGGCTGCACGGGTGGCGATCAGTAGCTCCTCATCGAAGATGTCGCGGCCGACCAGGTGCTCATGCTGAAAGCTTTGGTTGATGACCGCGAAATCCAGCGCGCCGGTCAGGACCTTCGCAATAAGTTCCTGGCTGTAGCCCGAGGTGACACTCAGTTCGACCTGTGGGTGATGCTCGACGAAATGCGCCAGGGTGCTGGCCAACGCGTTGTTGGCGGCAGAGGCGATCGGCCCGGCGCTGATGCGTCCGCCAATCTGGCCGCTACGGTCGATCAGGGCCTGACGCGCCGCCAGCAGCTGGCCAAGAATCGGCATGAACAAGCGATAAGCCTGATCTGCGGCCTCGGTCGGCGCCATGCCCTTGGAGCTGCGCTCGAACAACGTCTGCCCGAGCTCTTCCTCAAGCCTGGCGATCTGCATCGACAACGCCGGTTGCACGATATTCAAGCGCTGTGCAGCCCGGGTGACGGAGCCCTCTTCATAGAGGCAGGTGAAATACTTCAGATGGCGCAGCTCCATAGTCACCCTCGCGTGCGCGCTCAACCGAGTGTGCCGACGTTCTGATAAATGTGTTTGAGCTCGCTGAAATCCAGCAGCGCATCGACGCCATGCAAGCGCCCCAGGCCGCTCTTGCGGTAGCCACCGGTTTCCGCCTCGGCGAACAATTTGTTGTGGTCGTTGAGCCACACCGTACCGTTGCGCAGTGCCCGAGCGACACGCCAGGCGCGAGCGCCCTGCCCGGTCCAGACACTCGCGGACAGACCGAACTCGGTATGGTTGGCGCGCGCTACTGCCTCGGCTTCATCTTCGAAGGACTCCAGCACCAGCAACGGGCCGAAAATTTCTTCCTGACAAAAGAACGCGCTGCTATCGCGATGGGCGATCAGCGACGGCGCGAGAAATGCACCATTGCCCAGTTCACCCTGCGGGCGACCACCGGCCAGCAGCACTTCGTCACAGCTGTCCAGCGCCTCGCCAATGCGCCGCTCAACGCTGTCCCGGGATTGCCAGTCGATCAGCGGTCCCATGTTCGTCGCTGGATCGAGGCCATTGCCCAGGCGGATCCGCCCCAGTGCGGCGCTCAGCGCGGTTTTCATTTCGGCGAAGCGGCTGGCATGCACCAGCACGCGCCGGGCGGCAGTGCATTGCTGGCCAGAGATAATGGTGGCCGCCGCGGCCAGTTTCGGCGCGATGGCGGCAATATCGGCATCTTCAAAGACCAGGCAGCAGGACTTCCCACCCAGTTCCAGAGAGAGCTTTTTCATGGTCGCCGCGCAGTCGCGCATGATGCGCTGGCCGGTAGCGGTCGAGCCCGTGAAGCTGAGCACATCCACCCGCGGCGAAGCCACCAGATGCGCTGCCCCGGCATGCCCGCTCTCGGTGAACAGATTGACCGCCCCTGCCGGCAGGCCCGGCAACGCGAACAGCGGTTCGAGCATCGCCGCGTTGAACAGCGCGGTTTGTGGCGCGGGTTTGATCACCACCGTGCAACCCGCCGCGATCGCCGGCGCCAGAGCACGAACAAGCAGCACCGCCGGGGCATTCCACGGAATGATCAGCCCCGCCACTCCGGCGGGTTCGCGCAGCATGCTGGAGAACTCACCGGGCGCCACTTCGAGCATGTGCCCCGGGTTGTGCCGGGCCAGGCCGGCGTAATAAAGAATCTCGGAAATCGCCCCGCCGATCTCTCCTCGGGACTGCGCCAATGCCTTGCCGTTCTCGCGAGTCAGCAACTGCGCGAGTTGTTCCTGACGCGCTGTCAGGCCGGCAGCCCACTCCAGCAATAGCTGCTGACGCAGGCGCGGATTCTGCGCCCACTGCGGGTCGTTGAAGGCTCGGGCGGCGGCGGCCACCGCCGCTTCAGCTTCGGCCTCGCCGCCGTCGGCAAAGCATCCGATCAGCTCACCGTTTGCCGGGTCGAGACTGTCGGTCCAACGATCCGTAGCGGTCCATTGTCCATCGATGAAGTGTTGGCTTTGCATGAGTCCTCCTTGAATCAATGGGTCACCGAACCGCCGTCGACCACAAGGGTCTGGCCGCTCATGAAATCACTGTCGGTGCTGGACAAAAACAGCAGGGCACCGATCAGATCCTGCGGCACCGCCTCGCGCTTGATGCAGCGGCTGGCAATGTTGTTGCGCACGATATCCCCGGCCCAGGCGGCATTGGCCTGGACGTTGGCGCTCATGGTCAGGCCGGGGGCCAGGCAGTTGCAGCGGATGCCGGCGTCGCCGACTTCGCGCGCTATGGAGCGAGTCAGGGCAATCACCGCGCCCTTCGACGCGACATACGCCGCCATCATCGGTGCGCCTTTGAAAACCGTTGCCGAGGCAATGTTGACGATCTTGCCGTAGCCCTGACGGCGCATCACCGGCATTACCGCCTTCGCGCACTCGAAGGAACCGCGCACGTTGACCGCCATGATCCGGTCCCATTCCGCCGAGCTGGTCTGCTCGAACGGTTTGAGTTCCAGAGTGGCGAACAACGCCGCGTTGTTGATCAGTACGTGCACACCGCTGAACTGCGCCACGGCTTCCTCGACCATGGCTTGAACTGCGGCACCGTCGGTCACGTCGCAAGCGATTGCCAGGGCCGTACCGCCCTTGTTGCGGATCGCGGCGGCGGTTTCGTCAGGCGCGTTCAAATCGCAAAGCACCACCGTCGCACCTTCGGCCGCCAGGGCCTGGGCATAAGTGGCACCGATGCCTTGCGCGGCACCGGTAATGATCGCGACTTTTCCATTCAATCTGCTCATTGCGTTTTCCTTTACTTGAGGTTGCCTTGGGTTTCCGGAATCACCACGCTGCCGATCAGGTAGATCACCGACAGGCCGGCGGCGAAAATCGCCAGCACCATCGGGATCTGCGCGGGACTGCTGCTGAACAGGGACACAAAGGTCGGCATGGTTCCACCGAGGGCGAAACCGATGTTCCAGGACAACCCGGTGCCGCTGGCACGCAGCTCGGTGCTGAAGCGTTCGTTGAGGAAGATCAGGATCGGCGCGATGATCGCCCCGCCCATGAAGGCGATGCCCACGCAATACAGCGCAGTGCGGGTCAGCGAACCCGGCTCGGCGACACCGAGGAACATCATCGGCAAGCTCACCAGGTTAATCACACCCAGTAGCATGAAGGTCTTCTTGCGACCGATCAGGTCACTCAGGTAACCGAAGGCCAGTGCTCCGACAATGGTTGCCACCGACCCGTACATGAGCAGCTGCGAAGTTTGCGTATGGGGAACTTTGGCGACCACGTTGAGCAAGGTCGGCAGATAACCGCAGGCCAGGTAATACGTTGCTCCGCCGCCGAACGTAATCAGCAGATTGACCAGCATCACGCCGCGGTACTCGCGACCAAACAGACGCTTGAGCGGCGACACGACCACTACCGCCGGCCCCTTGGTCTTGCGCGCTTGTTGCAGTTGCTGCCAGACCGGGGTTTCTTCCAGATAGCGGAACATCACCAGCCCGAAAAACGTGCTGAGCAGCCCGCAGAAGAACATGAAGCGCCAGCCCCAGACGTCAAATTCATCCCCGGGGAAAATTTCCGACAACACCAGGTAAGTGAACGACGCCAACAGCGCGCCCATGCCGGCACCGGCACCACCGATCAATCCGGACATCAGGCCGCGATAGCGCGGCGAGATGGATTCGGTGCCGATGGTGTGAGTGGAGGCCACGATGCCGCCAACGAAAACGCCCTGAATGATCCGCAAGATCAAAAACAGTATCGGGGCCAACACCCCGATCTGGTGAATGGTCGGCAAGGCGCCAAATAGTGCCGTGGAAATACCGACGCCGACCATCGACACCATCAACGCACGCTTGCGGCCGTGTTTGTCGGCATACGCGCCAAAGATCGCCGAACCCAGCGGACGCACCAGTAGGGCCACGGCGAATGACGCGTATACCGCGGCCAGCGACAGTGTCGGGGTGTCGGAGGGGAAAAACATGCGGCCGATGATCGGCGTCACGTAGAGCAGAATGAACAGGTCAAACAAATCCAGCGCCCAGCCGAATGTCGAGGCAAATGCCGCGAGCAAAGCCTTGCCCGGTGGAATTTGCGGTGTATCGGTAGCGGCGTTGGTTGGCGGTGCAGTTGTTGTTGTTGTTGTTGTTGTTGTTGTCGTGGTCATGGTTGCCTCACACAAGATGTGTCTTGAGCTGGTTGGAACTATCGGGAACAGGCCGCTGGACAGCAGCAGCCACCGGTTCAATCGTGCATCTGGAGCACGCGTTGCCAGTCCTGCGGGGCCGCGTGCGCCCACTTGTCGAGTTCGACTTCCTGTTGTCCAGGCACCTGGATTCGTTTGAAGCGCATGGTCGGTGCCGACAGCGGCACCGTGGCGTCATAGCCCATCTTCGAGCCGACACCGTCACGGGTGGAGGGGTCGAGTTTCGAGCCTTGGGACTCGTGGATCAGCACCAGGTCGCGGTCGGCCTGGAAACGGGTGGCAATCGCCCACTCGACTTCGGTGGGGTCATGAATGTCCACATCCAGATCCACCACGGTGACGTGCTTGATGTCGTAGTGACCGCCCAGCGCGCCGAGGATGACGTTCTTGCCCTCACCCTCGGTGCGTTTGTCGATCTGCACATAAAGGTGATAACGACACACCCCGCCCTTGCTCAGGTGCACGTCACGCACGCACGGAAAGCTGCGGCGCAAGTACGCGAGCATGGTCGCTTCGCGCGGGATACCACCGAGCAGCAAGTGCTCCAGGCCGCCGCCGACGATGGTGTGAAAAATCGGATTGTGACGATGGGTCACGGCGTCGACTTCGATCACATGGCGCTCGGCGCGCTCGCCGTAGTACTGCGGAAACTCGCCAAACGGCCCTTCCATTTCCCGCGCCTTGGCCAGCAACCGGCCTTCGATGACGATCTCGGCATCGGCAGGCACGCGAATCTGGTTGGTGACACAGCGCGTCACCGCCAGCGGCCGGCCATGCAGCGCACCGGCAATTTCCAGTTCGTCGTGATCGATCGGCACGATGGCCTGGGACGCCAGCAAGGTCAGCGGATCAGCGCCAATGACCACCGCCACGTCCAGATCCTCTCCCAGCGCCTCGACTTCCTGAAAGAAGGCCAGCGCATGGCGTGGCAGCAGCAGTGCGCCCAGGCGATTTGGGCTGCTCACCTGCAAGCGGTGAATCGAAACGTTCTGCACCCCGGTGCGCGGGTTGCGGGTAATCAACAGGCCGGCAGTGATGTAAGGGCCGCTGTCGTGCTCGTTGTGGGTGGGAATTGGCAGCAGTCGATTCAGGTCGATCTCGCGATGCTCCACTTGCTGACAAACTGCATCGCTGACTTCGCGCCACGGCAACGGATTGAGGCTGGCCGCCTCGAAACGCGCCAACACTTCAGCGGACTCCACGCCCATGGCCTCGGCCATCCACTGCCGGTCGGACAACAGACCGGACACCACCGCGATCGAATGGCCGCCCGGCTGGGGGAACAGTGAAGCGCTCTTGCCGTCCAGACGATTGGCAATCGCTGCAACGCCGAAACGCAGGTCCACGCCGGGACGTATCATTGTCAAACGCTGCCGGCGCTGCAAATGGTCGAGCCAGCCACGCAGGCTGGCGCCTGCTGGCAGGTCCCCGGCCCTGTCGGCTTCGGGGGTGGAAAGAGTCACAGGCTGCATGGCCTTACCTCGTCATTATTGTTTTGGTGGCATGCCCGGTCACCCCGATGGCATGCCCGTTTGAATCGTCGGGATTCAGTTTCCGGTAGTGCTCGCACTGACGGGCCTGGTGCTGTCGGCCTGTTCGGGTTTGCCACCGCGCAGAAAATGGCTCAGGGTCATGATCACGAGCGGCGTGGCCAGTGCGATGTAGGCGTTGTCGATGCCATAGGGATTGCCCATCAGGAACCAGCCGATGGTGATGATCAGTGACGCGATGATGCTGTTGAGCGCACCCTGCCGCGTGCCGAATGTCGGCGCGTAAAACACCATCAGCACCAGCACCGCGAGTGAAGCGCGCAAGGCCTTGGCGAGGAAGGTCACCACCAGAACGTCGGAGGCGTACAGCGCCAGTGTGATGGGCAGCAGGCCGGCGACGATGGTTGCGGTCCGGGCAAAGTTGAGATTCTTGCGATCATCCCCTCGGGGGTTGAAGAACGGCTGATAGAAGTCCTTGAGCAACAATGTGGCGATGCCCATGGTGAGCGCGGCCATGGTGCCGAACAGCGCCCCGGCCAGTCCTGCGACGACGATCCCGGCCATCCATTCGTGCATGTGCCCGAGGATTTGCGGAAAGGCCTGCAACGAGGGAATCTGCGGAAACAACACTGCGCTGCACATCCCCACCATCGCAGCGATCAGGCCGTAGGGAATCAACATCAATGCACAGTAGAAACTCGCATGTTGGGCCTTGCGCCCGTCACTGACGGTATTCACTGCCTGCACTACGTACTGGGTGGCGAACGTCGCGCCGATACCGGCCACCAGCCAGGCGAAAATCTTCGGCCAACCGACGTTGTCGACTTCGAACATCGGCGCTGGCAGTCGCGCCACCAACTCGCCCATGCCGCCAATCTTGCTCAAGGCAAAACCCAGGGCGAGGATAATCCCGGCGTACATCATTATCGCGTGCAAGACGTTGGTATAGATCACCGAACGCATGCCGCCGATGCCGACGTACAGCACCGAAACAATACCGACGATGATGATCGCCGAAGTCCGCTCGATGCCCAGCAAGGTCGCGAGCACGGCCCCGCCGCTGGCATAGATCGAGACCGCAACGATCGACAGCGCGCAGATCATGATCACTGACGTGGCGAAGCGTACCGGCTCGCCGTAAGTGCGGGCCAGCGCCCCGGAAATGGTGTTCTCGCCGAGGTCCTTGTACTTCTTCGCCAACAGCATGGAGAAGATCACGAACCCGACGCCCAGGGCGGCGATGTTCCAGGCAGCGGAAATGCCATAGGTGTAACCCGCCTGGGCCGTACCAATGCTCGCGGTAGTGCCGATGAACTCGGACATCATCAGAAAACCGATCAGCATCGCCGGAAAGTCCTTGCCTCCTGTTGTGAAGTTTTTCGCGCTTTGTGTAGAGCGTCGAACCCAGAAACTGATCAACGCCAAGACCACCATGTAGGCGGCCACGATGGTTAGTACCAGCCAGCTAGAAGCCACTAAGAGGAACTCCGATTTTTATATTTATTGGACGGATTTCGGTGCAGCCGATCTCACCCTAAGAGCCCCGCAACAGGTTTTCCATTAACGAATATTGATGCGTCCTATCAGTCTCAGTGAAGGGGCGGCAGGCCCTGCTCCGTAAGGGCGCACGCCGTTGCCGACATGCTCCCGGGCCTGCTCGCCGGTACGCATTTACTCGCCGGTGAACACGGCCACACGCTTGCTGTGAAACGCTTCGACGCCTTCCTTGAAGTCCTTGGAACTGCGCAGACGGCTGTAGCAGTGACCTTCCATTTCGATCGCGACGGTCAGCGGCGCGTCTTCGTTGTCATTGATCAGTTTTTTCGCCGTGCGCTGAGCCAGCGGCGAGAAGCGCCGCAGTTCATCGACCAGCGCATCGACGGTGCTTTCCAGTTCGGCATCCGGCACGACCTCGGTCGCGATACCCCAGGCATAGGCCTGGTCGCCCGTGATGCGTTTGGCGCGCATCACCATGTGCTTGGTGCGGGTGATACCAATGATTTTCTGCAGGCGTGCAGAGCCACCCGAGCCCGGAATCTGGCCCAGGTTCTGCTCAGGCAAGGCGTAGCGGGTGGTTTGCGAAGCAATGCGGAAATCGCAGGCCAGGGACAGTTCGAAACCGACGCCGAAGGTGTAGCCGCGGTTGGCAACGATCACCGGTTTTTCGCAACGTGCCGGTGCCTCGACGTTCCAGGCCAGCTTCGAAACGTGCTCCGGCGACGCTTCGAGGAAGCCCTTGATGTCGCCGCCGCTGGAGAAGTGTTCACCCACCGAGCGCAGCACGATGACGCGCACACCCTTGTGTGCATCGAGGGCTTCGAAGACCAGGCGCAGTTGATCGCGCTGGCCCATGGAAATGACGTTCAACGGCGCCCGGTCGAGGATGATGTCGGCGCGCTCGCGGGACACGTCGACTTCAACCTGGAAGCCATCGAACCGAGTGTCGAGAAATTGCTGGATCGCTTGTTGTTGCATGGGAATGTCCTCTGGATGATTAGCTGATGGCCTTCAAGACCTGTTCCTGGAATTGGGCCAGCAGCACGCGCCGCAGCACCTTGCCAACTGGAGATTTGGGAATCTGATCGATGAACTGGTAACGCCGTGGCCGCTTGAATTTGGCCAGGCCCGAAGCGATGCAATGGGCATCGAGGTCGCATTCCGACACCTCGGCGCGCGGCTTGATAAACGCAGCAATGATCTTGCCCCACTGCTCGTCCGGCAGACCGACCACCACCACTTCTTCCACCGCCGGGTGCAGCGACAGCATGTTTTCGATTTCCGCCGGGCTGACGTTTTCGCCGCCGGTGATGATCAAGTCATCGACGCGCCCCGTGACGAACAGATCGCCTTCCAGATCGAAGTAGCCGATGTCACCGGTGAAATACCATCCGTCACGCAACGCCTTGGCGTTCGCTTCGGGGCGATTCAGGTAGCCTTCGAACGCCTCGTCGCTCGCCAGGTCGGCGATGATCTGGCCCTCCTCCAACGGGTTGACCTGCACGTCCGCCGTTTCAGCATCGATCGGCACCACGCGTACTCGCTGGTTCATTGCACTGCGCCCTGAGGAGCCGGGTTTGCGACTGGCCTGCTGGTCGATGGTGAAGGTGTAGATTTCCGAGCTGCCGTAATGGTTGACGAACAATTGCGGCTGGAACGCCTGCTCGACGCGACGCATCAAGCCGTCGCTCATCGGCGCGCCGGCAAAGCCGATTTTCTCGACACTGGCGACTCGCTCGCGGGCAAAGGCCGGGTGTTCGATGAGCATGTGGTAGAGCGTCGGCACCAGGTACAGGTTGCTGACCTTTTCCCGCTCGATGGCCTGCAGCGTGGCCTCCACATCGAACTTCGGCACACAGACGAAATGCCCGTCGATCAGCGCCATCGACAACAACGAACGCACGCCCATGGTGTGGTAAAGCGGCATGACACCCAGCGTGCACTCGCTCTGGCGGTAGAGGTTTTGCGCGACGTGGGCCACCGCCGCGGCGCGTTCACTACGGTGCCGACGGGGCACGCCCTTGGGCTTGCTGGTGGTCCCGGAGGTGTACAGCAGCAGTGAAAAGTCTTCGGCATCGGCCTGCAAAATGATGTCGGAGGGGATCTGCGAACACAGCTCCTCGAAACTCAGGTCGGTGTCGGCGGCACGGATACCGGCGGCGATCCGTGGCAGCCTGGTGGCGGCGCTGCAACCGGCCACCGCGGCCACGGTCGCATCGTCGTAAGCCAGTGCGCGGATTTGCGCATCTTCGATGCAGTAGCCCAGTTCATCGGCAGTCGAACGCCAGTTCAACGGAGTCATGACGACGCCCGCAAACTGACAGGCCCAATGCAGGGTCGCCATCTGCCAGCGGTTCTGCATCGCTACCAGCAGTCGGTCACCGCGTTGCAGTCCGAGGCGTTGCAAGCCCCGCGCTGCGCTCTGGATATCGACGAACCAGTCTTCATAGGTTTTCTTCAACGCACCGTCACTGACCGCCACGGCGTGCGGTCGGCGTTCAACGGCAGCGAGAAAACTGCGTCCGAGATCGAACATTATTGTTATACCCCTTTGTTCGTTTGGCGCTGGGCAGCGACTTCGAGCACGGCCTGGACGATGCCGGTGTAGCCCGTGCAGCGACATAGATGCCCCGAAAGCATGTCGCGTACCTGGGTCTCGTCCGGGTTGGGTACCCGTTCGAGGAAATCCACGCAGGACATGAGAATGCCCGCAGTGCAAAAGCCGCACTGCAAGGCGTGATGACGGCGAAAGGCTTGTTGCAGGTCGCTCAGTGTGTCGTCGTCGGCCAGGGACTCGACGGTCTCGATACGCCGCTCGTGCCCCTGTACCGCGAGCATCAGGCAGGAACGCATGGCGACCCCGTCCACCAGCACCGTGCAGGCGCCGCAGACGCCGTGTTCGCAACCGACATGGACACCGGTGGCTCCGAGGTCGTGGCGCAGGAAGTCGCAGAGTTGGGTCCGCGGTTCGGCCAGCGCTTCGCGGGAGCGGCCATTGAGTTCCAGGCGAATCGGAAAGGTTTGGTCGGCAGTTACACGCATGTTCAGACTCCTTCGATCAGCTGATGACCCAGCTCGCGAACCAGTTGGCGGCGATAGGCGGCGCTGGCGTGCACGTCGTCTTGTGCATCGAGCGACCAGGCGGTTTGATTGAGCGCGTCAGGCAGCGCCGCACCCCGTGGCAGGCTGCGACGTTGCGGACGGTCGGCGACCCCGCCGATGCCGAGTTCGACCTGGTCCGTGCCGATGGCCGCGGCCAGGGAGACAATTGCAAAGTCGCCGTGGCGCATGGCGATTTCACGGAAGCGATAGGTGATGCCTTCGCGCTTGAGCGGAAAACGCACCTCGACGACGAGTTCATCCGCACGCTTGTCGGTGGTGAGAATGCCTTGGAAGAAGTCGGCGGCCTTGACGATGCGCTTGCCTTTTTTGGACTCGAGAACGATCTCGCCGCCCAGTGTCACCAGGCACAGCGGCAACTCGGCGCTCGGGTCGGCGTGAGCCACCGAACCGCAGACCGTACCGCGATTACGCGTCTGGAAGTGGCCGATCCAGGGCATCGCCAGTGCCAATAAAGGCACCTCGTCCATCAGGGTCGAACGCGCCAGCAACTGCGCCTGTCGCACCCCGGCACCTACCGCCAGGCAATCCTTGCGCAGCTCGATATAGGCCAGCTCGGCCACATGATTGATATCGATCAGCAACTTGGGTTGAGCCAGGCGCATGTTCAGCACCGCCATCAGCGATTGGCCACCGGCGATGATGCGAGCTTCCTGGCCGTACTCGGCGAGCAGCTCAACCACCTGACGCCGGGTGTCAGCCCGAACGTAATCGAAAGCAGCCGGTTTCATTGCGCACCTCCCTTGCCAAACAACGCGCCAAGAGAGGCCCGCAGTCGCGCCCACCAGCCGGTGGAGATGGCTTGGCCGCTGACCCGTTGCGAAAGGCGAGTAAATATTTGTCCGATGATCACTTTCGAGGCCCCTTGCAACATTCGGCCGCCGACTGCGGCGACTTTGCCGCTGACCGCCACCTGGTATTGGTACTCCAGACGTGTGTGGCCATTTTCCAGTTCAACGAAACGCACCTGGGCCTGGCCTTGGGCCGATCCCATGGAGCTGCTGCCGGATCCCGACAGACGCAACGAATGCGGCGGGTCCAGATCACTCAGGGCAACCTTGGCCTCGAAGCGCGCGCGGATCATGCCGACGCCAACGGTGACGTCTGCGCGGTAACGGTTTTCGCCGTCGAGCACGAGGTCGTGGCAACCGGGAATGATCGCCGCCAGCGTCTGCGGGTCAAGCAAGGTATCGAACACCTGTTGCGGCGAGGCAGGAATCACCACCGAGTCGTTGGCCCGCAGTGCCGGTCCACCGGCGGCTGCGTCGAGGTTGTCATCGGCTTCCATACCGGCGGGCCGTGGCGGTTCGTCGATGCCAATGAGCGTGCGTACTTTCGATGGCGTCAGTGGCAGACGGATGTCCGAGCGACCGAGAGCGTCGGCCACCGCGTTGGCGATGCACACCGGCGTGCTCATATTGTTGCCCTCGCCCACCCCCTTGGCGCCCAATGGGGTAAATGGCGATGGCGTGTCCATGTGCAGGATCACCGGTTCGATCACTTCCGGTGCGGTCGGCACCAGATAATCGGCGAAGGTCCCGGAGAGGAAGCTGCCGTCCTCGCCATAGGCGAACTCTTCCATCAGCGCCGCGCCGAGGCCCTGGGTGAAGCCACCACGAATCTGTCCATCGACCAGTGCCGGGTTGAGCAGGCGGCCGGCGTCATGGCAGGTGACGTAGCGATCGATGTGGATCTCGCCGGTCATGCGGTCGATTTCCAGACCACAGATGTCGAAGATAAAGCCGTAGCACAGTGAGCTATTGACCTGATCCTGGTCGTCCGGCGCCACCAGTTGCGGCGGACTCCAGAAGGCGGTTTCGCGCAGGCCGCCGCTTTCACCTCCCGGCAGCAGGCCCGGCGACCAGTGGGTCGCACCGGCAATCCGATGGAATGGCGCCACCGCCCCGCCATTGACCACAAAAATCTTGCCGCCGGCGAAACGAATATCTTCGGGACTGGCCTGCAACTGCTCGGCGGCAATTGCGGCGAGGCGATCGCGGATCTTCAGCGCGGCCTTGTAGACGGCACCGGCCACAGCGCCGGCGAAGCGGCTGGAATAGTTGCCCGAGGCAATCGACCAGGCGTCTTTCTGAGTGTCCAGTTCGACGTTGACCACGATGGATTCCAGCGCAACCCCCAGCACTTCGGCGACGACCTGCGCCACGGTGGTTTGATGGCCTTGCCCTTGCGGTGTCGAGGACACGTGCACGCTGACGTCACCCAACGGGCCGACGTTGATGGTAGCGGTGGCGACAGCGCCGTTTTTCGGACCGGCCTTGCGCCGTTCTTCGGGTGTCATCGCGGTGGTGATGTAGCCCATGTTGGAAATCGATGGCTCGATGACTGCGGCATAACCGATGCCATAGATTCGGCCTTCGGCACGCGCCTGATTACGGCGTCTGAGCAAATCGTCGAGACCGCCATCAGCCGCCGCCAAGGCAATGCCCGCCTGGTAATTGCCGGAATCGAGCAACGCACCGGCGGCCGCTTGATAAGGAAAGGCATCGGTCGGCACTAGGTTGCGGCGGATCACGTCCAACGGATCGAGCTTCAACTGCACGGCGATATGTTGCAGCAACCGCTCCAGGGCAAAATACACCTGCGGGCCACCGAAACCACGGTTCAGGCCGGAAGGGGTCTTGTTGGTCAGCACCACCCGGTTGCGCACTTGTACATTGCGGATCGCGTAGGCGCCCGTTAGGTTGCCGTGCATGCGGTAGAACGTCGCCGGCTCCGGCGCTCTCAGGTAGGCGCCACAATCTTCGATCTGGTCATAACGCAAAGCGGTGATTCGGCCATCGGCTTCTACCGCCGCTTCAATTTCGGTCACCCGATTGGTCGCCGAAGAAGCCCCCTGAAGATGTTCCAGGCGGTCCTCGACCCACTTCACCGGTGCCCCGACCTTGCGTGACGCTAGGCCCATCATCACCACGTAAGGGAACACACCTTGCTTGATGCCAAAGCTGCCACCGGAATCTTTCGGTGTGCGCAAACGCAAGCGGTTGCCGGGCACATTCAGTGCCCGGGCCATGACCGTGTGTAACGCATAGGGGCCCTGGAAATTTGCCAGCACGTCATAAATGCCAGTGGCGCGCTCGTACTGAGCCAGCACCACATAGCATTCGATGGGTGTGCAGGAACTGCGCGGAAACTTCACTTTGAGCGAGACCTTGTGCGGCGCCTGCTCGAACGCCTGCTCCGGTTCGCCATAACGAAAGTGCCGTTCGTTGACCACGTTGCTACCGACTGCTTCGTGCAGGATCGGCGCCTGGTCGGCAGTGGCCAGTTCAGGATCGATGATCGGGGGCAGCGGCTCGTATTCAACGCGCACACCTTCGATGGCGTCTTCGGCCAGATAGCGACTCTCAGCGATCACCACGGCCACCGGCTCTCCGACGTAACGCACCTTGTCGACGGCAACGCACCAGTGCTCCATCGGCTGACGCACACCCACCGGAAACGGCAGCGCCCAGCGTTTGACGTCTTCGCCGACCAGCACGCCGTGCACGCCTTTCATCAGCAACGCTGCGGAAAAATCCACCGACGTTATCCGGGCATGAGCGTGGGGTGATCGGATGATCGCCGCGTGTAGCGTTCCAGGAGGGATCGCAGCGTCATCGGCATAGCAGCCAAGGCCGCGCAACAATGCGGCGTCCTCGATACGGGTCTGACGGGCACCGATGTGGCCGGTCTGGCTTTCGGTAGCAGGTTGGAAACTAGTCATTTTTTTCGCGGCTCTTGTTGTTATGCAGCGCGATAGCGTTAGAGCCGAGTGTGTGAGAAAGGCGCAGGGAGCGCCTTGCCTGGAGAAAGGGAGTTCTGCGCTGGGGTCTGAAAATTTGCCTTAGCGTCTGATTTTCAGGTCTGGGGCCCGACAGAGTTGCCGGTCAGGGATGGGACGCGGGATGGCTCCGGAAAAGCCTCGATTTCTGCATAGGGCATCGGTTTGGCAAAATAATACCCCTGAAAAACATCGCAGCGACTGCCCTTCAGAAATTCCATCTGAGATGTCGTTTCCACGCCTTCGACGGCCACCGTCAGGCGCAGGTGATGGGCCATGGAAATAATGCCTTCGGTGATCGCTGCATCGTGAGGGTCGGTGGCGATTTCCCGGATGAACGAGCGGTCGATCTTGATCTTGTCGATGGGTAAACGCTTGAGGCTCTCAAATCCCGTCATTGCTTGAGTAGGCGGAATCACTCAGGTCAAATGCCATTCAGGTGGGGCATTCTGAAAAATATCGAGTTGCATGATCGAAGCCCAAGCTATCAATCAGTAATCGATAGTGATTCGCCTGGCGGCCTTCCATCAAGTGCGGGCATTGGATCAGTTTGGACTTCGGCAAGAAGAACCGTCCACGCCTCACTGGCGAGTTTTTGACAAGATACTGCTTCATCCCACCGGAAGCCTGACAACTCATCGGCGACTACCAACATCATGAGGTGATTTGTAGTCGCGTCGAGGTCGAGCAAACGTTTGTGCGCATTGAAACGAAAATCTTCGTTGAATTTCATTTGGGCATTTCCGCTATAGGTATTGCCCGATTCTCGGGCAGTGGTTCCTGTTTTCAATATGGCACCTATTGACGTGTCCAAACGTACGTAAGCCTACGCAATACGAATCTTGTGCTGTTAACTTCTTGAGCGTTTGCTTATGGTCGAGAGCTACCAGCTGAGACCAGCAGGTTTACCCGGACTTCACCGCTGATGACCCTGCGAACTTCGGCTGCAAACGATCGGCGGCCTGTATGAGGTCGAATGGCGAGTGCGGGACATATGCGCGCAGGATCGCTGGCGAATATTGCAGGGCAGCTAGCCAATTGGATAATGCCACGAGGTTACAGAGATCTGATCTACGAGGTGATCAACAGCAAAACTCCGCTAGATTTAGTAAATTTTCCAGCACAACACCTTGATGACTGACTCGAAATTCGCGTCACGGCGGGAGTTCTACGGTCAAGTGCATATCAGCACGAAGCGCCGCTCCAATCCGGGCTGTCATTAGTCCACCGCCACGTCTATTAGTACGGTCAATACAGAATCCAGCGTGCCATCGGGCCGATAGCAAAGTTGCGCATGGGCGGACTTTAGCGGGCAACTGGGCTGCTGTTCCGCCAACCATTCATTCAGCGCCTCGACCAGAACACGGGCTTCGACTATTGAATTTTCCGAACTGTCAAAAATTAACACCGCCATTTTTTATGTCCTCGGTTCGCCGGGTTAATGTTTTCGTGCCGCTGGAGCGGGTCGAAATGGATGCGGACCGAATTTGATGGCTATGTCGAACGCACTGTGCGGGTCTCCAGCACCTGCCTGATCAGCGTGGCGCGAAATCGCTACTCGGTGCCGTGTGAGCGGGTCGGCCAGTGGATCAGCATTCGTCTGTATCCCACGCGGGTGGTTGTCATCGCCGATGACACGATGACTGCCAGCCACGAGCGCCACTTTGATCGAGACCAGGTCAGTTATGACTGACAGCATTACATCCCGCTCCTCGAACGCAAACCCGGAGCACTGCGCAATGGCGCGCCGTTTACGCAGCTTACTGGCACTTTAAGTTCATTTTGCCTTTCAAGCGCAGGCTATCTGCCCCTCGTCCGTCAGGCTCAGTTTGCGCGTCGTGCGATTGAGCAATCGTGCGCCCATCCGGTCTTATAGGCAAACAACGCTTTTACCCACCGCCGAACGGGTCAGGCCCAGTGCAGTCGCCTCAGCGATAAAGCTTCCCGCCTTCACAGCAAAGACAAACGCGCTGATATCACCGAATCGGTTGGCTTGCGTGTGAGTTTGGCTCCAGGCTAGACATTTGAAGTATTTCAATAGCGCTAAAGCTTAGTCGCTCACGCCCGTGCCTTTGTGCAAGGGCGCAAACGGCAAAGGGTACCTATCAGAAGTCTTGCGCAGTGGGACGCAGAACGATTTCGTTGATGTCGACATCGGCAGGTTGCTCGATCGCGTATGCGATGGCCCGTGCAACCGAATCAGCCGGGATGGCCATCTTGTAAAACTCGCCAACGACCTCGGCGCTCGGCTGGTGCCCGCTGCCGAACTTGAGCTCGGAATCCACCGCGCCCGGTTCGATGGTCGTAGTGCGAATATTCCCGCCGACTTCATGACGCAGGCCATCGGAAATGGCGCGCACCGCGAACTTGGTGCCGCTGTACACCGAGCCACCGGGGCTGAATACCTTGATGCCGGCAACCGACGAGATGTTGATGAAGTGACCGCTGGCCTGTTGTTCGAAAAGCGGCAACGCGGCCGCGATGCCATACAACACGCCCTTGATGTTGATGTCGATCATGCGATCCCACTCTTCGACGCGCAGCTGCGAAATCGGTGAGATCGCCATCAGCCCTGCATTGTTGATCATCACATCGATGCGACCGAATGCCTCGACAGCCTTGACGACCAGCGCAGACAAGTCCTCTTTGCGTGTGACATCGATCGGATGGGCAATCGCCTTGCCGCCTGCTACGACGATCTCCCGGACAATTGCATCCAGACGATCCTGGCGACGGGCGCCAAGTACCACATGGGCGCCGAGCGCAGCCAAATGACGCGCCGTTGCTTCGCCCAGACCGCTACTCGCACCGGTGATGACGACCACTTTACCCTGGATATTTTTACTCATGTTCAGCGCTCCTGTTGAGACCTGCTTGGGTTGATGGGTGCAGTCTGCGCTGGTTTTATTTGTCAGAAAATGGAAGAGTTCGGATTTGAGAATTCCATTTTCTGGAACGGGAGTTGACGGCAATGCTCAATCGCATGGAACTGATTCGGATCTTTTCTGTGGCAGCGCAATCGACCACGTTTCGCGATGCCGCCACCCGCCTCGGCACCTCTCCGCAGACCGTGACACGAGCCATCAAAGAACTGGAGCGCACACTTGGGGAGCTGTTGTTCCACCGAAGCACGCGGCAGATTCATGTCACCGCGTTTGGTGCCAAACTCGCTTTGCAAGCCCGGGAAACCCTGGAGCTGGTGGATCAGTTGTTTATCGCCCACAGTACACAGGAGGCAAAAGGCATCGTCGGCATTACGGCGCCGCACGCCATTGGCAAGCTGTATCTGATCGAGTTTCTGAAACCGCTGATGCGGGAGAATCCGGGCCTGAGCATCGACCTGAGTCTGGATGACCAGCTCACCGACGCGGTGGCCAACAAGATCGACATCGGCATTCGTGTCGGCGCCGTGCAGGATCGGCGTTATATCGCCAGAACGGTGGCCCATGTCGCCCTGAAAATCGTTGCGGCGCCGCCACTCCTCGACACCGTACAGCGCCCTGGCAACATCGAGGATCTGAAACGTCTGCCCCTGTCGATGCTGATTGATCGCAACAACGGCCGCCCTTGGCCGTGGGTGCTTGCCGAGGGGCAAGCGTTCCTGCCTGCCTCCCCAGCATTTACCTGCGACGACCCAGAAACCGAGCGAGAGATTGTCCTGGCCGGCATCGCCTTTGGGCAAATGCCCGATTATCTGGCAGAACCCTACCTGTCTGAAGGGCGACTGGTCGAGGTCATGCAACACGATGCCCCGCCGCCTTCGGAACTGATCATGTATCGTCCGCAATCAGGGCCCGTGGCGTCGCGAGTGAGGCTGGTGTACGACCACCTGGTCAACTGTTTCTCCGACCCGCGTATTTTTGCGCAGAGCAAGCGCTGAAACAGTTCTGAACAAGGGCTTGTTTGGGGGGAGTACTACGCTGTCCCTTCGGGATTGCATCACTGGATGACCCGCAGAAACATTATTCGCGCTGGGACAGGATCGTTTCCAGCAGGCCCGGAAAACGATTACTCAAGTCTTCCCTACGCAACGAGTTCATGTGGGTCGTGCCGATGGTCTGGGTTTGAACCAGGCCGGCATCTCGCAGCACCCGAAAATGGTGGGACATGGTGGACTTCGCACGGCCACCGTCCAGCTCGCCACAGCTGGCCTCTCCCAGCTCGGCGAGGAGCCGGACAATCTCCAGGCGTACAGGGTCGCTCAAGGCGTAAAACAGACGCTCAAGAACGAATTCGCTGAGAGGAAGATGTTTGAAGGGGCGCATGAGCGAATCATACACGGGTTTGCTCTATGCCAATAGTTCGAATATTACCGAACAAGAGAAATACTAGCCTTCGGAGAAAAACCTAATGTCTGCGCTGTTCCAACCTTTCACGCTCAAGGATGTCTCCCTTCGCAACCGGATCGCGATTCCCCCCATGTGCATGTACTCGGCTAATGATGGCCTGATCAACGATTGGCACACCGTGCACTATGCCACCCTCGCGCGTGGCGGAGCAGGACTAGTGGTCGTCGAGGCAACCGCCGTGGCACCCGAAGGACGGATCACGCCTGGTTGTGCGGGTATCTGGAATGATGAGCTCGCTCTTGCGTTCGTGCCGGTGGTGCAATCGATCAAGGCTGCCGGCGCAGTGCCAGGTATCCAAATTGCCCACGCGGGACGCAAGGCCAGTGCGAACCGTCCCTGGGAAGGTGACGATCATATCGGCGGAGATGATTCGCGTGGCTGGCAGACCATCGCCCCATCGGCTGTAGCCTTTGGCGCTCATCTCGCCAAGCAGCCGAAAGCCATGACGCTGGAAGATATCGCCCGAGTGCGCGAGGATTTTGTCTCAGCCGCTCGCCGTGCACGTGAAGCTGGCTTTGAGTGGTTAGAGTTACATTTCGCCCATGGCTATCTGGCCCAGACATTCCTCTCTGAACACTCCAACCTTCGTGACGACGCCTATGGCGGAAACTTCGATAACCGTAGCCACTTTCTGCTAGAAACACTGGCGGCGGTTCGCGAAGTATGGCCAGAGCACTTGCCGCTGACCGCTCGTCTGGGTGTCATCGAATACGACGGTCGGGATGAACAGACCTTGTCAGAGGCTATCGAACTGACGCGTCGTTTCAAGGACGGTGGATTGGACTTGCTCAGCGTCAGTATCGGGTTCACCATCCCTGAATCCAACATTCCTTGGGCCCCCGGTTTCATGGGCGAAGTTACCCAGCGGGTACGGCGCGAGGCGGGTATTGCGGTGGCCTCGGCATGGGGGTTCGGCACACCGAGCGTCGCCGAAGAGGCGGTGAGGAGTGGTCAACTGGACCTGGCGATGATTGGCCGGGCGCACCTGGGCAATCCTAACTGGTCCTATTCAGCCGCCCAGGCGCTGGGTGTAGAGCGTGCTGCCTGGACCCTGCCCGCTCCCTATGCCCATTGGCTTGAACGCTACAGGTGATCCCGCCGGAGCGAGGGCGCTCGCATGGTCTTAGGGCTATCAACCTGGTCGAATGCCCAAGCGGGCAAGATTGTTGTCGCGCTCTCACCCGGATTCAGGTTTTTGGCCGCATGGCCGGCATGGACATCTTCGATACTCCGTGCCAGCCAATGCGCTTCTCGATCAGGCTCTTTCAGAACCTGGACTCGGGTTTCATCGCAATGAATGATGCGGCTATTCAACAGGCTGTCGCGCATCAGATTCAGCAGGGGTTGGAAGTGCTCGCCGCACTGGATGACCCAGCGTGCCAGGGTTTGACGTGAGATATCAATGCCGTGACGTCCCAGCACTTTTCGAAGCGATGAAGTGGCAGGCCGTCGACGTATTTGGTGGTCAGCAACATCGCCAGCACGCTGGGACTGGCCATGCTTTTTTCGATCATCTGAGCGGGCTTATCTGCTGTCAACGGTGCTGATTCGCAGTCGCGGCAGCCATAAACCTTGCGGATATGCTTGATGACCCGGATCTGCATCGGGACGATTTCAAGCTGCTCGCTGACTTCTTCGCCAATGGCGTGCTTGCGGCAGCCGCACGCACACGTCAGCTCGTGCTCAGGCAGTTCATGAATGACTTCGACACGCGGTAGATCACTGGGCAGCGGCTTGCGTTTACCACGGCGCTTGCTCGGTGCAACTATTTCCTCATCCGAAGCCTCATCCGCCGGCTCTGCCAGGCTTTCTGCTTCGTCAAAGAGAGGGAGTTGGGGCGTAGCCGAATCCTTGGTCTGCTCGGTCTTGCGGCCAAATAACCGCTGGCGGAGCAGTGCCACCTCTTCCTCCAGATGAACGATCTTGCCCTTATCAGACGCGCGCTCATTGATCATTTGCTCAAGCAGCTGCTTGAGCAAAACCGGATCGTCAGGAAGGGTCTCGGGCATGGAAATCATGCCGCGGATTATACCGAATCAGGCGACGTAGCGAGGCGTCAGAACTTGATGGGGGCGGTTGCGCCAGAGGTCGAAGCCGTCGAGTAGCCAATTGAGTTCCTGAGCGGTCAGGATAATGGCCTCGTCAGTGGGGTCAGGCGATGTTTTGAAACGCTCCGAGTCGAGACGCTTGAGCCAAAGACAGAAGCCGTTTCGCTCCCAGTACAGAATCTTCACGCGGTTGCGCGTTTTGTTGAGAAACACGAAGAGCACGGGGTCGAACACCGCCACTTTGATGTCCAGTTCGACCAGCGCGGCCAGACCGTCAATGGACTTTCGGAAGTCGACTGGCTTGGGGTAAAGGTAGACTTTTTCGACTTTGGCGTCGGGACGCATCATGGCGTGCGGGCTCCAGAAATAAATCGGGAGCACAGCATCGGGGATCAGCTAACCGCTTTGAATGTGTGGTTCATGGAGCGCTTACGAAGCTTTAGCCGTTCTGTTCAGACCTGTTCCGTAGAAGGCGTGAGTGCTAACCCCGCTATCCATGCCACCAGTCCTAAGGCCAGTGCCAGGCCCGAGATCCAATACGAGCCAAGACCGACTTCAGCAAGCTGGCTGGCAAACAACGGACTGATGATGCCAATGGAAATGCCCGCTACGCCTACTTTGCGTAGGTCGCGAGAGAGTGCGATACGCTTGCTTAATGATAGACCCATAAGTCGTTATCCTTTGCGCTAGGGTTTGACGCAGATGCTGGGTTTATCTTTGACCAGCCGCTTGATGCTATCTCTGCGCTTTTTGAGTTCACTAAGCCTCCATCGCTCCTGCATCCCCTCGGTAAGGCAATACCAGGGATGTCTTGCGTCTTCCATCAGTGCCTGATCAGAACACTGGATGTCGACTGCTCTTAGGTATTGAGTTGTACCCTGAGAAACAACAACACGCCATGGTAGAGCGTTGTACAAGGTATCTATAGGCAAAGGGAATGGGTTGTCACTGATTGCACCATTAATAACGGGGCCTGACCATTCCATTATCAATTTTGCACCATAGTGCTCGTATTGCTGGCTTGCTAGCAGTTCGCCAACAATGCCTGCGTTCAAGCCTGAATCGGATAAATGAGGTGCATGGTCTGCCGGCTTGAACTGCTGGGAGGCAATAATACTTCGCGCCCTTTCAATCGAGGTCACATGAAATAGCATTATCGTGGGGTATGACATGCGTAGGGTCATTTTCGTACTTTAAACACCTGTTGTTTAGCACAAAACCCCCGCGCGCGAGCTATTTCAAAACTCGTATAAAAGGATGTGCAGGATGAACCAGAATCTATAGCGGGTAAGGCAGTAGTATTGAAGTCTGGCCACTTTGTACATTCTATACATCCATAATACCAGCCGTACATCTTATACATCAAAAAAATCCCTCCCCAACCAGCCACCCCTAAAGAAGGAAAGATCAAGGAAAAGAAAAGGAAAAAAGGAAGGAAAAAGGCTCGTAAGGGGGTGCGTCAGAAAGAGGCTAATGAGATATAGGTTTATGCGGGCTGGTATTACAATGTACAGAATGTACTTTCTCAAAAGACATCGGAACGATCGATGTACAGACTGTACATCGTAGTCTGGTTCTTCGCTCGTTCCCTCCAGCCTACCCGCTACCCCTACAAAACGTGTTCAGGGTCGCCTAGATATTGGCAATATTGAAGTCTATAGAGGATGCACTCCCCTGCTGCCATTGCATATAAAACCAATGGAGATAAGCCGCCTATCAAGATAAGGCAAAGGAAAGGCTTCCTTTTCCCCCTTTCAACCCCACTACCACTGCTACACCGGTCAAGCTCTGCTCGTGATTTATCTTCATTAGGAAGCAACAATTTGTATTTGCTGGCAAAGAGCTGCTCATTCCCATTGAGGATGGGACAACTCACAGCCGACGCGATTTTTTGTAAGCAGAAAATAAGTCCAGCTCAATTCGGTACGCACTGCGTTCCAAATTGAAAATTCCTGATAAGAAACTTGCAGCTTATGCTCGTCAAAGTCCTTGGCAAATACGCGTGGAGCGACTTGGCCAGGATCGAATTCAATAATGTGCAGGCCAATTTCCCAACAGGTTTGTAACGGACCTAATTCCTTATTCTTCACCTCTGATCTGGCTTGGCGAATCAAAGACATCCTCTGGCAGGGTTGAAATGAATAGCCTTACATGGCGAAGCGGCGAAGGACTGTTCATGACTTCAAACATGTACTGCCGGTAACGTCTGGGCAGTTGTTTGGAGAAGCGTTTGGCTGCCTCAGCTACCGCCCGGTCTGTACCATGTATTTCCGCTATGAGTGCCAGTGACAGGACTGCATCAATAAATCGCAAAGTGTCTTCCGTCCTCCAGGATAGATGTCCAGATTATCGTAGGTAGTATAACAAATGAGGCATCAAGCGTTTAATTCAGATCTATCAATCGTTGTCAAGACAAATAAGTAGGGTCAATCCGGCTACTCCCTACCCGCGCGGGTAGCAACCACGGCCCTAGCTCGCCTATAACCTGCGTTAAAGTCTTCTGGCACATAACTTCAGTTGCCGACGTGGGAGATCCTCGTGCTTTAGGGTCGCTCATTGTAGGCCTTGTTTCTGACAGCTGATCTGTATCTCCATGCCAGGAGGCACCATGACATCGAAATCCGAAGGCCACGTTTCTTTTCTTGCAAAGAGCCGAGAGCAACACCTGGGCACTACACAGGCGCCCTCCCCTCTTCTGGAGATAAAGAAAGATTCCATTTCGCTTAACCAGGTCATTGATTTGGATCCGGATCTCATCGATGAATGGGAGCTGGTCGATCGACCAGTAGAAGAGTTTGGAGACCTGTCCGAACTCATGAATAGCATCGGCCATCATGGGCAATCCATCCCGATTCTGGTTCGTCAGGCCCCTGCAGGACGCTTCGAGCTGATCTACGGGCGCAGACGCTTGAAAATATGTAAGGACCTTGGAATACAGGTGAAGGCCTTTGTACGCGACCTGAATGATCAGGATGCGTATCAGCAGATGGTGATCGAGAACGAACACCGCCAGGATATCTCCAGTTGGGCCAAAGCCCTCAGTTACAAAAAGGTATTGGATAGAGGTATCTTTCCCAGCCAGGCCTCGCTGGCTATTCATCTGGGGATTGATCGTTCGGCACTCACCAATATTCTTGTCTATACCCGAATTCCTGAGCCTGTCTCCCAGGCCATTGGTACGTTTACAAAGGTTGGCATTCATACAGCTCGTGCTCTATTGAGCCTGTCAGAAGACAAGAACAATTATGAGCCCCTCATTGCGCTTGCCCCAAAAATCGCCTCAGGTGAGATGGGTGCGAAGAAACTGGTGAGAGCCGTTGCCAAAGCCCGTAATCCGTATACTCGAAACACCGGATCGGCTGTTTTTTTTAATGAGACAGGAAGCAAAATATTTTCGCTCAGGCGAACAACCAAGGGAGCCGTGCAGATCTTGTTTCCAAGCGATGTGGTCTCCAGATTTTCCGAAGATGAACTAAAACAGCGGTTAGCCTCGGCGCTGATGTAACGTGCCACTCAAATGGATCGCCGGTGTTTTATAGCTAAAACATCGGCGCTTTAGGGGGAGGCGTTAGATCGTGTTAGCACAGTACGTACTGCTTTAAGCTTTTCCTTTAGAGAACCCTTTGTAGGTTAAAGAGCGGTTAAAGATGGTTAAAGAACGGTTAAGGCCTGTGATTAAATGCTTTAAGTTACTGATTTCAAACAATATTTTTGGATGAGGCTGTACCTCAATTTGAGGTATCCATTCCTCAAAATGAGGTATATCCGCCTCAAAATGAGGTATTTGTTCCTCAAAATGAGGTACGTGGCGGGCCTGTTTTAGCTCCTTTTTTCCTAAATCCTTGATTTTCAAGGCTTACAGAGAGGAAAAATGCTGCCAAATGCCACTTTTGAGCAGACCTGAAAATGAGGTAGCACGACCTGAAAATGAGGTATCTGATCTCAATATGAGGTATAAAACAAACTTAAGTTACTGATATATATGTATTTATTGGTTTATGACCATAGTAGATTTTCGCGTCTTGCTAGCCCCTCTTCTTGCACCTAAAAATGAGGTACGCCTGAAAATCAAATCGACTTAGGTCTCCCCTCCCCTTTCAGGCTGTCATCGAGCTGTGATTTCAAATCTGTTCTTACCTTGCCCTTTTCCATCCGTTTTCTTCCCTACCTCATTTTTAGGTCAGTGGTAGAAGGCGGTGCACTACAAACGTGCATACCTCATTTTTAGGTCGAAGACCTCTTTTTAAGGATTTTCGCTGCTTTTAATACAACCACGCATAAGCGCGAAGCCAATACCTCATTTTTAGGCGGAGAACTTTTGTTTTAACCATTGGCAGAGAAATACCTCATTTTCAGGTGCAGCAGGTAGAGCTGTTGTGTCTCCCCACAAGGTCTTTCTAATAGCTGCTCTAAACGGCTCGTCCATACCTCATTTTTAGGTAGGAGGGCCCGCCCTTTGGTGATATCTATCCCAGGGTTGGCTAGCGGTATCGGTGATAAAGCGACAAAACCTAAAAATGAGGTAGAGGCTCTTTTTGGCTATACCTCATTTTCAGGTGCTGATACACAGGCAAAAAAGCGGCTACAACGCCGCCTGATCTACAACGAGGGAAGTAGCTAAACCGTAGCAGCGCCCTTTGCCTTGACCACAGTGACCATTCCCTTGGCGTCAATCTTCATCTCCTTGAGAAAGCCAACTTCTATCAGTTCCTCAAGGGCATCCTTGACCATCTGCTTGGCCTTGGACTTTTGCGCTGCACTGCTCCCAGATACCTCAAGCAGCATCTCAAAGTGCAGCGGATACGGGTCCCTGTGGGAGTTGTAAAAGCCGTGCAGCCACTTTGCCAATGGCCCCAGGTTCAACCGTTGCTGCCATTCCAGTCGGGTACTGTAGGCACCGTCTATACCAAACAGCACGCCCATCTCCGGTTCGATTTCGACGGACCAGACATCTGAAACCTCGTTGTCAGGGGTCTGATAGATAAAGCTTCTAACCAGCGACATCCCTTTACCTGATTTGAGCCGCGTGGATTCGATCCGGACAGTGGTAGCGGAGAGTCGATCCAGGATTTCGATCAGGCGCTGCGTATAGTACTTACCGTATCCCCAGCCAAGCGCCTTCTTGATTTCGGAAAAGGTAAACTCGATCGGTTTGCCCAGCTCCTTTCCTCTGCTCATGTGCAGGATCTGAAGCCATACGTCCAGATCATCCTGACGCAGCTCCTCACCCTTATAGAACACAGCCGTCTGTCCATAGGAGAGAATCTGGTTGGAGATATAGACTCTGGGGTGCTTTTTATTGCGCGCAGTAAACAGCGCGGTACGTAGGATTTCATTTGGAGCACTGCGTAGGGGCTCTGCCCAAAGCGGTAGCTGCAACGATTTCTGTGCCTCGACCGCCTCAGCTCTGGCCTTGATATTGGCCAGGCCCCTGCCTCGCTTTTTGCCCTCCTCAGTCATCTACGCCTCCAGTGCTAGCTGCTCGAGGAATGCCTTAAGCTTTTCTTCCTTCTCGGGACTGTACGTCTGGCTGTCCAAGCGTACCTGCAGGTACTTGTCCTTGCGCTCGAATACCGCAACAGGCTTGTGACCTACAATGATCTCTTCCTTTTCTGCGGCGGGCTTTTGAGGTTTCTGAGCCAGTTTTTTGGTCAGAAACGCTGAGAGGTTGGGTACTTTCTTTTCATCACTGATCATGTCCCGCACCCCCACAATCAGCGCCTTTTCAATTTCAGCCTTGGACACACCTTCGTCGGACAGTGTACCGATGGTTTTGGCAACAGTGGCAGCCGAAAGCGCAGAGACTAATCTGGGTTTGGTCTTGAGAAGATCAATAACAGGCTTGGGAAGCTTTTCAAACGCCTTGATCCGATAGAAATGGGCACGGCTCATTTCAAGCAGTGATGCGACCTGCTTGGCGGTAGAAAAGGCGCCTTCAAAGCGATCAAGCGAGAGATAGATTTCCAGGTCGCTAAGATTTTTGCGGTGGATATTTTCTGCCAGTGCCTGGACAGCAGATTCGGCGTCAGAGATCTGTACTATTTCTGCATCAATGGTTTTAAGGCCCAGCTTCTTATGGGCGAGAAGCCGGCACTCACCTGCAACCAGCTCGTACCCGGTGGGCACGGGGCGAACCTTGATGACCTCGATTAGGCCATTTTCTTCAATGGATCGAGCCAGCTCTTCAATATAGGTCTCATCGAATTCCAGGCGGGGCTGATAAGGGCTAGAGGTGATCTGATCAACCTCAATAGACCTGATAGTACGGCCCGACAGGGGATTGCCTACAAGCTGCTTTTGCTGATGCTCCTGGAAATTGGCTGAGAAAGCATTTTGGACCATGAAAGCATTCAAGCGCCCCGGCTTGGCATTACCGGCCTTGGCCTCGGTCGGCTTCTGTTCCTTTTGCTTATTTTGTGCGGGCATCATGCATACTCCTTGGTTACAACACTATCAATATGCTCAGCCAGTTCCTTGTACTGCTTTGCAATGTGGTTGTTCTTGTCGATGAGGCGCAGCGGTACCTTGACGGCAGCTGACTGGTTGATCTTTGAGGATGTCCCGATCTTGATCGGGATGACTTTGCCAAACATCTTGGCTGCATCTTCTTCGTTCTGGCGACACAGGCTTAACCTGTCGTCATGCCAGATAAGCAGGGCGCCCAAGAATTCGAGCGTGGGATTAATCAGCTTGATCTGCCCTACCCGCTTGTTAAGGTCACTTAGCCCATAGGCTCCATAAGGCGCACCTGATTCCAGCGGGACTAGATAATGAGTCGATGCAGCCAACGCATTCATGGTGAGAATCTGTAGCGAAGGAGGGCAGTCGATAATGATGTAGTCGACGTGCTCCAGCAGCGGCTCAAGCCGGGCCCGCAACACCTCATTCGGACGTGGATGACTATTCTTAAGCGTGTCCCCAATAGTCTCTAATCCCATTGACCCATAGATCAGCGCTACGCCTTCAACGCGAGTATCGGTATGAATGAAAGCCTGAAGTGGGAGCTCAAGATTTAGCAGCATCTCAGCGGCCGTATAGCGTATCTCGGCTGGGTGGTTCATTCCGATATGCAGGCTTGAGTTGGCCTGTGGATCCATGTCGATAACCAGAACGGTCTTACCCATCTGGGCTAGATTATCGGCCAGGTTTATACAGGTCGTTGTTTTGCCACACCCGCCCTTGTGATTGGCTACAGCAATTACGGTCGCTTTTGATGAATCCATCGTCTTCCATCCCCCCTTCGCTTCAGAATGAAGCTGAAAATAGGTGTCTCATGATGAGACATTTATGCCTTTCTCATAGGCCTAAGCGGCTTAAGTATACTTATGATCAGCTAAAAAATTTAGGCGATGTGGTATTTTTTAGAGCAGATCGTTTATTGCGGGCGGGTTGAGTATCGTTTTCCGCCTTGGCATGCAAGTGTTTCATGATGAGACACTTGCATGGTTCCTAGTCCCCTTACGCCTAATCTCGTATTTGGCGTAGCCACCGCAGCTCTGTTCCTTCCATCCTGGGGTCAGGTCTATATGAAGTCTAAGTGTCTCATCATGAGACACATGAACGACTGTAGAAAACCTCACATATGTAGTAGCTAGGCTGCGCTCTCAATTATGCTCAAGGGGAATGACATCGTTGGTGTCTCATGATGAGACACTCTGTGTAAAGGCCGCTAAAACTACAAGGCTTACGATGTGATGCTTAATTCTTCTATTGGTATCAATACTAGAATACTTTTGGAAATTTCTGAGGCAGCCTTGTGAGATTTTAGAAGTCTCGCTGCTGAGTTGAAGAAATGAAGGGCATAGCTATGATAGTAACGGACTATCATGAGTCCGATTCTTATAGGTCGGGTGGTATCCTCGGTGCTCTAAAAAGACAGGTATCCCGCTGATAGGCGCTTCTGCCCGAGCGCAGAAATAATCCTGGCTGCGTTGATATCGCGGTCGTAACCGATACTGTACTTGCTGCAAACCTATTCTCTTATAGACGCTCTTTGACCCCTGTCGGGATGCCGCCAGCTGAGCATGTAAAGTGGTGTATGCCTCGGCTATTTCCTTGAAAACAATACCTGCGTGAGCGCACTTGCATTCCAGCATTGTCCAGCCAGCATCCAGCACTGACTTGGCATCTTGGTTTTGGCGAGTTTCGAAGGGCTTACGTCGCCCACGATGATGGTGCCGTAGCTGTTTACCAACTTGCGGCTGAACTGGTGCAGCGCATTATTGCGTCGGGTGGTGATCCTGGCGTGAATAGTATGGATACGTTTCCTGTTTTGGCTGTGTTGGGCGAGGCAAGCTTTGGCCCTAGATCACACTAGAACTGCCGATTCTCAAGGTTGCTGCCATCGCTGAATTTTCGCAATCTGTTTAAGACCAAGGTCGACGCCTACCTAACCCTGTCCAAGCCCTGGCTTGCTATCGGCATCAACCACTACATTGAAGTACCAGCGTTCGCGGGCGTCCTAAAGGAGCGAGGCAGAGCGGAATTTGTATCCTGCCAGACCGTGGCTGTCCCACTCCTTGAAACAGCGGCCTTTGTGTTTGACCTGCTCACTCTCTCCGCTTTACGCTCCGGAAATGGGACTTCGAGTAGGCACATTAAGCACTTGCGCTCTGAGCCAATCGCCACCGCCTGTCAACATGATGCCCTATGGAGCCTCGGCTATTTTGCAGGCACTGGGGAGGCGCCGGTTTTCAGCAGTAAAGGCAATGATGTGAGCAGCAGACGAGACCACTGTAGGAAGGCTAGGCGTCATCTTGAAAGCGAGGCCAAACGCCATTTGTGAGAAAGATGCTGGTGGCTAGCACTTGATCTAAAAAGTGTCTCAGGATGAGACACTTTAATTCATCGAAGGAGATTTGCCGTATCGCTTAAAGATAAAGGCTGTGGCGATTAATCAACTGCTTCTGGTCATGAAAGATCATGAAGGGAAACAAAGCTCCAAAGATATGTTCTTGATCAGCTGCAGACACCCAACTGGCGTCACCATCAAGTGTTTCTAGCATAGCGCGCATCACATTATCGATGAGGTGAGTATCGGTACAGGGTTTGACTTCAACCATTAGCGCTTCGACAGCCTGTGCCAGCTCTAGATGATTAGGATAGTTTGCGCTGAGATTTAATTTTGCGCAGATATAGCTGGGATGTCCACGCTGTGCTGGCAAGAGGATCAGTAGTGTCCCATACAAGGCAGATAATTGGCCCGCATCGAAATAGGCTCGATCGCTAACCCAGCTACTGTTAAAAAACGCCTGCAAGATACTCACCGTTGCGACAAGACCAATCTCTCTATAGCGGTGATTGTCGAGCAAGGCCGTATGCTGCACCGTTTTAAATGCTTCGGGCCCGCTGTAATAGGAAACAGTTTCCTTAAAGTTCAGATAGGTTTTGATTGGGCTAAAACAGGCTCTTCGCCATTTCAGGCTTCGCTTCGCATGCCAATGCCCTGCAGCGGGAAGCAGAGACTGTGTCAACCAGCGATAGCATTCCTGGCAGGACCAGGTAACGTTGTCAGAAGAGGAATGGTAGCTGGACGCGTTCCAAAGTATCGCTATCTCATGGTCATCACACAGCTCATCAACGGACTCTCCAAATAACATGGCCCTGTACCCTGAGGGAGAGTAGGGCATTATCCGGTTAAAGGCCCTGTGAAATATATGCCATGTGGTGTTGCCGTTGTCTGTGTCATGAGCATTAGCGAAGCTTATGAGTACATCCCATACGTCCTTCTCAACAACGCATAGTACAAACTGGGTGCCATGTCTTTGCACCACGGGGAAATTGTTTGCTTTCAACTCAGCTTCAAGGTTGCGAAGAGAATTGAGATAGGTATCAGAAAGTCGATCAGCTACCCCTACTATCTCTTGAAGCACCTGATCTGAAACATGAAACTGACAATTGTTGAGATCAACAATGTGCTTGAACTGACCCAGCCCGTAGGTCCCTCGGTAAAAGGGTCTCGTCTTGGTAGAGACCGGCTCGCCATTGTTACCCAAGAAATGAGTAAGAAGCCATTTTTGATCAAGAACTACTGTCACGCCTCCGGTACTAGGGAGCTTAATGGAGACTGCAGCTGAGCCTGGATACTGATCGGGTGCTGGGAGAAACGACGACAGATCTATAAAGGGTTGCTTGATAGACCAGTGCTTTTCATCAGAATAGTGTGTCTCAAGCTCGCTCGATTTTAGGTTAGCGTGAACTAGATAATCATTTGCCAGATTTGCAATTTCAGGCCTTGGATCTGTGATGGCTTTTAGAAGTTTTTCTGCGAAGCCCACCTTTGCCATCCAGGCGTTACCAAATTGCTGACTATCTGCTCCAGGGAAAAACTTCAATAGTACGTCAGGTGCATCCTGAAGTCTTTCTGTAAGGTGTTCGGCCGTCCAGATATCACCCTCGATGCCTTTTCCATGAAGTTTCCGATTAGCCTCTAGCCAGTAATCAGAAAGCGATTGGAGACCGTCTTGCGCCAGTATTAGGATATATTTACGGGCACGATTCGCCCACTCGCCTGCTAAAAAAGTGTCAACCGCAGACAGAAGCTCTTTACCTGAAAAATTACGTCTGCATTTACATTCAAAAACATGAAGCTGATCCGGACGGCTACGCTCAAAGGCAAAGAGATCAATACCCTGTTGAGATTTAGCTCCCATCGGCCCTAGGCGCTGACAGCCAACCAGATCGTGATCTCTTCTCAAAAGCCACCAGCAGAACTGCTCAAACTGCTCGAAGGACATGTCTTTGAAGCCCAGCGTATGTGCGCCGGTAGGCAGAGTGGTGTTTTGTCTGCTAACAGGAGCCTCTTCAGTTAGGTGCTCCTCCCAGGCTTGAGGGAATATATGGGTTTCTATGCTCATTTGGAAAACCGGTCAGAGACAGTTGGAAAGGGCCACAACATCTTAGGCTGAGGGTTTTATAGGTTCGCTACTGCTTCTCGAGGTTATCTCCTCGTAAAGCGGATAGTAGTGCTATACGACAACACGTCGGTTGCGTACCTGTAGTTGCAGGTATGCAAGTAGTAGGCATATGCCCAAGCGCATCCTTTGCCTTGATTATCTCGTTTAATCTGAAGTGTGCAGAATGCTTTTGTAGAGGAGCCATTTATGGTCACTATAGCTCAATCCAAGATGACTATGCCCACCGAGGGCGAGGTAAGGGCGGCCGTGCAGGGTCATCATGCCTTGGCGCCCTACCTGGCAATCCAGTTCGAGACGCAACACATTCAGATCTTTGATGATCAGAAACAGGCGCATCAGGTCGAGCTGCCTACTTCGGCGCTGCGCCTGCTGGTAGACATTCTGGCAGAACTCGCTGATGGAAACGCCGTGAAGGTGGTACCTGTTCATGCGGAAATGACAACTCAAGAGGCTGCGGATCTACTTAATGTGTCCCGCCCTCATTTAGTCAAGCTGCTTGAAGAGGGCGTCTTAGCCTATCATCGGACCGGCAAGCACCGTAGGGTGAGGTTTGCCGACCTGATGCACTACAAGGAAACGCGTGAGCGTGCCAGTGAGCAGGCGATGGCCGAACTTGCCCAGCAGTCCCAAAAGCTAGGCATGGGTTAAGAATGAGGCATTCCCCCTTTACAGCTGTTTACGACGCATGTGCTTTGTACCCGGCGCCACTTCGAGATTTTCTTATGCGGCTAGGTTTGTCTGGCCAGTTTCGGACCCGAGGGAGCCAGGCGATTCATAAAGGCCAGTCAGACAGAGATCGACAAGGTGACAGCCAATCTGGCCGCCGCTGGCTATGGACCATAGGATATGCAGCTGGCCAGCGAGCGTCTGCAGCGCTTCGCCCATTTACTGACACAGGTTTGACCAGAAGTAGCCGCTGCTAAAGGTAAAATTTTGGTGTGTCTCATCATGAGACGCCCTAACGCTTAATAGGGATGAAAACTTCATTTAGAGGTCGAAGCATCTAGCTGGACTTTAACAGTACGTTATGCCACCAGATTGACCATAGCGGGGGATTTCTCTAATTGAGCGCTGCCTTCGTTGGCAGTCCGAGGCCCTAAATAGTCCCTAAAAAGTCCTTGTATTCTGTAATCAGAATGGCATAATCAGTTTAACAACTAACCCTCATGATCGGTGTGGCTTGACCATCTGATTTGAGGGGGAAAAAGCCGGCTTTAGCCGGTTTTTTCGTTTATGGAGTATGAACATGCCGGGATTGCTTCCTCCCTCAGGGCCTCTACGTACTCGGGTTTATGTTGATGGCTATAATTTTTATTATGGCTGCCTGAAGGGTACGGCTTATAAGTGGCTTGACCTGCTTGCCCTTTTCGAAAAGCAAATCTTGCCGTCTGCTTTGCTCAAGAATGAGTCTGGTAACACACCTTACGGCTCTCTTCTTGTTAACCCAGGCCTTAAATTTTTTACTGCCAAAATTCTTGAAAAGGTTGCCAAGACGCCAGACTCTGTTTCTTCTCAGGCCAGATATCATACAGCCCTGGCGAAATACTATAAGGAGAGGGTAGAGGTAATAGAAGGCTACTATGCAGTCAACAAGATGAAGGTTCGTATTGTTGATGCCGAAAATCCTGATCAGCCTCCTCGGCATTGCCAGGAAATCCAGGCCTGGAAAGTAGAAGAGAAGCAGAGCGATGTGAATCTTGCGCTTCATGCCTACCACGATGCACTGACAGGCGTCATTGACCATGCGGTTATTGTCACCAACGACACGGATATTGTCCCTGCCTTAAGAATGATCCGAGAACATACCGACGTAAAGATAGGAGTCGTCGTTCCCACTTCGGACCATCAGCGAATCCCCAATACGAGTCTGGCAGAGCTAGCGCACTGGGTCAGAACTCATATTACGCATGCTGAGCTGGCAGCGTGCCAGTTACCTCGGGTCATTCAAGGCCGTAGACCTACCATCAAGCCTGAGTCATGGTATGCCCGTCCTGACCTGTTACGGCAGGTATTGAATTTAGCCATTCCAATCAGGGGAGGTGAAGGCAATGCGTTCAAGTGGATGAACAGCCCTAATGAATACCTAGACGGAAATTGCCCGATAGATCTGGTAGATACTGAGGAAGGGGCTAAACAGGTCTTAGATTACATTTACGGCTGGATTGCCCTGCAGAAAGAAAAACCTCTTTAGAGCTTGGCCGCAGGATAAAAATGCATGGCCAAGCTGAGCTATGATTACGCTGGTTTGATGTAGGCAAGGATGTTTTACAGATGGCGGTGCTTTTTCCCAAGCCAGGTTGCCTAGTTTTTGATCTGGAAGTCATACCCAGTCAGGATGGAAAGCCTGAGCAGATATACAAGCTCGGAGCACTTCGAGCAGATACCGGTAGTACAATTGAGCTGGATGTACGGCAGGATCCACGCCCTGCACTAGAGCAGCTTGATGTCCTAGGCGATGGCGCCGAATTTGTGCTTGGTCACAACATTGTTGAGCACGATCTCCGCATACTTAAGGCTACTCAGCTTTCACTCAGACTGCTGGATCTGCCTTCTATAGACACATTGCACCTGTCGCCTATTACCTTTCCGCAAAATCCATATCACCGGCTGATCAAGGACTACAAGCTGGTACGCGATAGCCTGAATTCGCCCCTCTCGGATTGCCGGTCAACTCTGACCTTGTTTCAGGATCAGCAGGAGGCACTAGAGCGTCTCAAAACTCTAAATCCAAAGGAGCTGCTGTGCTATCAGATCCTGCTAGGAGACGAGCAAGGCGCCTTAGGGCAGCTCTTCCAGGCGATTACTGGAGATAGGCCTTTACCCCTTACCGAACTTCAAACGCTACTTCCAGATCTGCTGCGTGAAAACGATCCAACGCTTGAGCGCGACCTCAAGGTTTGCGGGACTCGACTGAAGCGCTTGATCAGTACAGAGCTTGGGGATCCAACACTTCGCTGGCCTTTGGCCTACGCGCTCGCCTGGCTTCGTGTGTCGGGTGGCAACTCGGCACTGGCTCCTTGGGTACGTCATCAGTTTCCTCGTGTCCGTGAGCTTATCCATGAGCTTAGGGACATCCCTTGTAGCCACGAGGATTGCCTGTATTGCAAGACGACTCTTGACTGCTCCACGAGGATTCCCAATTCACTGCGAACAGGACACAGGTACTTGACCTCTGCCGCTTACATTCGCTCCAGGGGCTAACACGGCCAGCCCGCGGCCGCTTTGATATTAAGTGCGGCATTCACGTCGCGGTCATGCTCTGCCTTGCATTGAGGGCAAACCCAAGAGCGGACACTAAGCGGCATCAGGTCCATCACAAACCCACAGCCAGAACAACGCTTTGAGCTGGGAAACCAGCGGTCTATGGCGACCACTTGCCAGCCTGCCCAGGCGCCCTTGTATTGCAGCTGGCGGACCAGTTCACCCCAACCCGCGTCGGCGATGGCTTTGCTCAGTCTGGGATTTCTGATCATGTTTTTTACAGTAAGGTTTTCAACACAGACCACTTGGTTTTCGTTAATCAGTCTGCGTGACAGCTTGTGCAAGCCGTCGAGTCGGCAATCGGAGATCCTGGCGTGAATCCTCGCAACCTTCTGGCGGGCCCTGGCTCGATTGGCAGAGCCAAACTCCTTACGGCTCAGACGGCGTTGTGCCAGTGCCAGCCGGGAGGCATATTTAGCGGTATGGCGAGCATTGGCAACCGGCTCGCCTTCGGAGGGTACAAACAGCTCTTTCAAGCCCATGTCGATACCGATCATTTTCAGCGTAACGGGCAAGGCTTGAGGTTCGAATTCACACAGGCACGAGACGAAGTAGCGCCCGGCTGCATCCCTTGAAACCGTCACGGTAGAAGGGGCAGACGGCAGGGCACGACTCCATCTGATCGCCAATGGCTCGGTGCTCTTGGCCAAGTATAATTTGCCATCCTGATACTTGAATGCTGATGCCGTAAACTCTGCCGATTGATGGTTTCGCTTTTTCTTGAATACCGGGTACCTGGCTCGTCCTTCAAAAAAGTTCTTGAACGCAGTCTGCTGGTGGCGCAGGGACTGTTGAAGAGGGACGCAGGAAACCTCATTCAGGAATGCCAGTTCCGGCTGTTTCTTGAGTGCGGTCAGATAGGCACTAGCCGCAGAGTAGCCGATTTTCTGCTGCTCCTTATGGAGCGCATCGGTGCGCCAGCGCAGCAGGGTGTTATAGACCAAACGTACGCAGCCAAACGTCTTTGCAAGCAGCTCTGCCTGTTCAGGCGTTGGGTAGAACCGGTATCTGTAGGCGCGTTAGTCATGCTTTACAACATACAAAACTTGATGTGAGATAGAAATTGATCATCAGCAGGAAGCGATAAAAGGGCACGCTTTGCGCGCCGCGCTATCCCTCCCCGCACTAGAAGTACGGGGTATCTGGCGCAAGACTGATGACCTGTCCATGTCGCGCCAGCAACAGCAGCTCCTCATGGCCTGGGACAGGCAGTATCCCGTTACCGCCTGGGAAAAGGAGCGGGACAACCGTATTGCTGCAGTGATGGGCCACCACAATCCGTTCGTAACCGGTGAGCGCCAGTGAACCCTGGGGTACAAGCCGGTAGGGGAGGGGATCGTCAATCCGATTCCGGCACGAAATCAGAAATCTGCCCAGTCGGCTACTACTAGCAGCTCTGTATCGTCTGAAACCATTATTGGTAACAAGAACAGTCATATCTATCACCTGCCTCAGGGATGCCCAAGCTATACCAAGGTCTTGACCAAGAATCAGGTACCGTTCAGCTCCGAGGCTGAGGCGCAGGCGGCCGGGTACCGTAAGGCAGGAAACTGTAAGTAACAAAGCATCGATCCATACGGGCAAAGAAGGCCCTTATGGCAATGATCGCTATGGCAGGCATTGTCTTTCAGGCTCAAGCGCAGGGGCACTGCAAGGAGCCCTGTGTCACGTCTGACCTTGACGCGAAACTCAATAGAACCTCGACATCATGCACAAGATTGAATCAGGCGGCTTTGATGACGGACTTGTACCCAGAGAAGAGCTAAGCAAGAGTTTAAGGCAAAGCCAACGAGCATGGTTGAAGTTTAGAGACGCCAATTGCGAGGCCTATTACACCTTGATGAGTGGAGGCCTATCGCGCAATGAAGATCGGGAGGTGTGTCTAGGCGAGATGACGTCCGAGAGGACTCGGTTTCTTGAGAAGATCTATCTCCAAGGCAAGCTGTTTGATGAAGAGTAGAGCCTTTATCTAAAGGCTATTGGATAGAGCTAGATGAAGTTTCTCAGTCATTGCCAGAGCCAACCCTGCGCGGGCTACATGTTTTGGCTATAGGCCAACCAGCCATGCCTTTACTTCACCCTCAGGGAGCTGAGGCAGGAAAGCCGTGATCACAAGAGCCGCTACGTAGAGCCTTGATCGTGTCCAATTAATTTGTTTGGACAACCTGTAACTACGCTGATACCGGCCAAAAGCGGACACTGGCACGTAATTTAGTCGGGGCTCAAGGAGGACCGCCGATACCACCGCTGTACACAGCCCGCTTACCGGTGCCGGATCTCGCCAACGTCACTTATCGGATCTAGTTTCGCTCAGGATTCTCGCAGCATCCCGCGCTGGGGGCAGGCCAAATACCCGTGCATAATCCCGCGTGAATTGCGTGGCGCTTTCATAGCCCACCTCAAACGCGGCGGCCGTGACGCTTTTAGCATTGGCGACCATGAGCGTTCGGGCCTGGAGCAGGCGAACCCGTTTCTGGTACTGCAATGGGCTTAGCGTAGTGACGGCTTTGAAATGCCGGTGAAACGCCGAGACGCTCATGGCCGCTTTTTGCGCCAGGCTTTCCACTCTGATGGGTTCAGCAAAGTCGCGTCGAATCCACTGAATGGCCAGGTTCACGCGTGCCATAGCGGTATCTGGTGCGGCGATCTCTCGCAACATCCAGCCATGCGGGCCTTGTAAAACGCGAAATAGTATTTCGCGCTCGTACGCAGGAGCGAGCGCAGCAATAGCATCTGGGTTGCCCATGAGCCGAAGCATGCGCACCCAGGCATCCATCAGTTCTGGCGTGACGGCCGCCACCGAAAAGCCGGGGTCGTTTTCATACCGCCCTATAGGTTTCGGAAGGTCAGCCAGCAAAGTAGCGAGCACTGTCGGGTCTAGCGTTAGGCTAACGGCTAGATAGGGTTCGCCGGTTTCAGCGGCGTGGACAGCCCCTACTGCAGGCAAGTCGATAGACATGACGAAGTACGTCGCAGGGTCATACCGAAGGGTGCGGTCGCCCACCGTCATCGTTTTGCTGCCTTGCAGAATCAGGTTGACCATCGGGTCGTAGACGGCTGCCAGCATGTGCTCGGGAATCTTGCCCTGAACCATGGCCACTCGAGGGATGCCTGTCTCGGTGCGGCGATTTTCGGCCTTGGCCGTTAAGGTGCGCAGTTCATTCAGTTGATTTTTCATGATGGAAATATTGACCGTTAACCGATGAGCCACACAAGGGAAAAGCAGAAACAGGCAAGTTTGAGGTAGGAACGGCTACGCCAGCGTGGTGGTGCGTCGCTACTGTGGTGACTCATTTCAACGACAGCGGAGCATCACATGAGCGTTATCGTTATCACCGGCGGCAGCCGTGGGATCGGTGCCACTACGGCACGGCACATTGCCCAGCGAGGCACGGGTGTCATCCTGACCTACAACAGCAATGCTCAAGCGGCGGCAGAAGTCGTAGGCAGTATCGAGCAAGCCGGCGGTAAAGCCGCTGCGCTCGAACTCGATGTCGGCCAAGTGAGCAGTTTCGAAGCGTTTCGAGAAGCGGTCGTGATGACCTTAAGGGGCGTCTGGGGCATCAGCACGCTTGCTGGCTTGGTCAACAATGCGGGGTATGGCCTGTTCAACCCATTGCAGACGGTCAGCGAAGCACAGTTCGACGGTTTGTTCAATGTTCACCTGAAAGGTCCGTTCTTCCTGACCCAGGCACTTCTGCCGTTGCTGGAAGAAAACGCCAGTATCGTCAACCTGACCAGCGCCACCACCCGAGTGGCCACTGCCGGGGTGGCGCCATATGCGGCGTTTAAAGGTGGGCTGGAGGTGCTTACGCGCTATATGGCCAAGGAGTTCGGTGATCGGCGTATACGGGCCAACGCAGTTTCACCTGGAGCAATCCGGACCGAATTGGGCGGGGGGCTCAACGATGAGTTCGAAGCACTGCTGGCAGCGCAAACGGCGCTGGGCAGGGTGGGCGAGCCTGAAGATGTGGCGCGCGTCATTGCCATGCTGTTGTCCGAAGACGGCGCATGGATCAATGCCCAGACCATCGAAGTGGCGGGCGGCTACACCATTTGAACAAGCGAGGGCTTTGACATGCTGGATCATATCTTTCTGTCGGTCAGTGACATCAAACGCTCCATCCGCTTCTACGAAGAGGCCCTGACGCCGCTAGGCATTACCGCGCGTCTGGACTACGACGGCAAGGATGGTCCGCCAGGCCATCCTGATCTCAAAGGCTTCGGCGCCAATGGCCGGATGTTCTTCTGGCTGCGCGAGGGTGTGGTCGAGGGGCGAGCGGCTCATGTAGGTTTCGTGGCAAGCAGCAAGGCCGAAGTAGAGGCCGCCTATGCTGCCGCGATGAGTCAGGGCGCTGTCGACAATGGCGCGCCGGGTGCCCGGCTGCATTACGACCCGAATTACTATGCTGCGAACGTGCTGGACCCGGATGGTTACAGTGTGGAGTTCGTCTACAAAAGTTGGCAGCACGCGCAATGAAGACATTAATGATCTATGGCGCGACGGGTTACACCGGGCGAATGGCCGCCGAGCGCGCGAAAGGGCTCGGTCTCAATATCGAAATAGCCGGGCGTAATAATGATCGGCTCGCGCATCTGGCGGCGCAGCTGAATGTCCCTTACCGCGTATTTGCAGCAGAGGCTCAGGCCGCAGAGGCGCTGGATGGCGTAGGCGTGTTGTTGAACTTTGCTGGCCCCTTCGCGCAAACCGCCGAGCATCTGATGCGAGCGTGCATTAAGGCTGGCGTCGACTACCTGGACATCACGGCCGAGATCAATGTCTATCGTCTTGCAGAACGGCTGGGTGCTCAAGCTGCCGAGGCGGGCGTGATGCTTCTGCCTGGTGTCGGCTGGGACGTTGTCCCCACGGACTGCCTGGCCATGCATGTGGCTCAGCGGGTAGCGAGCCCCCGCGCGCTGAGCATTGCGTTACAGGTGCCTGGGTCCATGTCGCGTGGTTCGGCGATGAGTGTCAGCGAAATCATCGGAGCAGGTCTGCTTGCGCGGATCAACGGTGAGCTGCTTGCAACGCCTGATGCACAGCCACGACAGTTTGATTTCGGTGAAGGACCCGTGACGTGTCAACCGTTGTCTTTCGGTGATCTGGTGACGGGTTGGCATTCGACAGGCATTCCAAACATCGCGATGTTCGTGCATATCTCAGGCGACGCCTTTCCCGAGGGCGACGTATCACAACTGCCTGATGGTCCCAGTGCCTATGAGCGGGACGCCCATCGGGCTCGCGCGGTGGCAGAAGTCATAGCATCGGATGGAAGCATTGCACGATCCATGATCGAGACGGTTAACGGTTACTCCTACACGCCATTGGCTGCCATCGAAGCGGCGCGCCGTGTGTTGAGCGGTGAGCGCAAGCCGGGTTTTGAAACGCCTGCACGCATTTTCGGTGGTGGATTTGCCGAGAGCATTGCCGGAACGACCATCACTGATCGCTGAGTTCCCATGGGAAGTGGCAATGCGGCGTTGCTCAGGGGTTCGTAGCGCTGTCGCTAGCCTCGAATTCAAGGGAAATCAGCTTGCCGGCAAGCTGCGCCGCTTCCACCAAGCGCATGGAAGACATGCCACTGCATGCCGCCGCCGACAGGCCCCGCAGGGTGATAAGCACGTAGTCAGCCAGGACCTGAGCGGCGTCCGGGCGAACCTGGTCAAGGTAACGGCGGACGGCCTGGATTCCGGCGTCGCTCAGTTTCTCGGCCATGTTGCGGGCGGTAGGATCGTCCGCCCGCATGCCCTCGGTGATCAGGCAGCCACGCAAAGTCCGGTCTCGTCCGTACTGGCGAGCAGCGGCAACCAGCAGTGCGGTCAGCGCTTCTGCGGGTGGTCGACCCGATCCCAGCAGCTTGTCCATAGGCAGCGCGTTTTCATCGGCGTAGCGATGCATCGCACGCTCGAACAGCTCGGCCTTGCTGCCATAAGCGGCGTAAAAGCTCGGCGGCTTGATGTTCATGGCCTCTGTCAGGTCGGTCAGGCTGACTGCATCGAAGCCGCGCTGATGAAACAGCGCCTGTGCGATGGCTATTCCTTGCTCGCGGTCGAAGGCGGGGCGGCGCTGACGGGGTTTTTCGTTCATGGCGATCTCGTACAGTCGATGTGATTAATGTAGCGATCACTAAAAGAGATTTCAATCAAGGATTGCTAGGCAAGTTTTGTAGCAGTCACTAAATAAGTTGCGCCTGGTTATTTACCTATGTAGTGTTCACTATATATTCACTCTCACAGGTATTTCTCATGCTTTTTGAAAACAAGGTGGTTCTGGTCACTGGCGGTTCTTCGGGCCTCGGCTTCGCCATTGCTGAAGCGTTCGCCAGTCAGGGCGCCAGGCTGGTCATCACCGGGCGTCACCAGCTTCCGCTCGACGAAGCCGTTAAAAAGCTCGGGGACAACGCCTCCGCCGTCTGCGCGGACATTTCGAACCCTGCCGAGCTGGCCGAGCTGTTCAGCCACATCAGCGCGGTGCATGGCCGGGTCGATGTGTTGATCGCCAATGCCGGGACGGGTGAAATCGAGCCCTTGGGCGCGATCACCGAAGCAGGCTTTGATCGGCTCTTTACGACCAATGTCAAAGGCACAACCTTTACCGTTCAAGGCGCGCTGCCGTTGATGGGTAAGGGGAGCAGCGTTGTCATCATTGGCTCTACCGCCTCGATAAACCCCGGTCCTGGTTTGAGTGTCTACGGAGCCACCAAGGCCGCGCTCCGCTCGCTGGTGCGCAGCTGGATTCTGGATGTCAAAGGCTCTGGTGTACGCATCAACCTGCTCAGCCCCGGCCCCGTGGACACCCCGTCTCTGCGCAATGTGCTTGGTGAGAATGCTCAGGAGGTGATCAATGCACTCAGCGAGAAGAGCACTCTCGGTCGGATCGGCCAGGCACACGAGATCGGTCAGGCTGCGCTCTTCCTGGCGAGCGATGCATCGAGCTATGTCAATGGGACTGAGTTGTTTGCTGACGGTGGTGCATCTCAGGTTTAAAAGGAGCACAGAGTGACCTTGCTCTGCCAATGGCGTGCTCTACCATCTTGTCAATCATTCGACGTTTTATGGAGATACTTAATGAGCAACTTCGTTGGGTCGGTAATCGATCATGTAGGACTCGGTGTTTCAGATATCTCGCATGCTAAAGCCTTTTACGAAGCCGCGCTCAGGCCACTTGGGATTGAGTTGCTGATGACTATCGAGGCCAATCCACCGGGTTCGGCACCTCGACGACTGGGGTTCGGCTCTGAAGGAAAACCGTTTTTTTGGTTGCATGCTGCGCCTGTCCCCAGTCACGGGGCGCACATGGCTCTGATTGCGCAGAGTCGTGAGGCAGTCGAGGCGTTCTATGCGGTCGCCATAGCAGCTGGCGGAAAGGATAATGGAGCGCCTGGCATCCGACCCCATTACCACTCCAATTATTACGCGGCGTATTTACTAGGCCCTGACGGAGTGAACCTGGAGGCTGTTTGCCAAGTTGCACCTTGATCTTCGAGGTTCACATCAGCACCATTTGGGAGCTGCTACGACATTCATCCCAAATGCGCTCCATTCATCCGGGCCGGAACAGCAAGAGCAGATCCAGGAATGTCTGTAGCAACTAATCATCCTCCAAGTTTACGACTGCTTTTGGCCGATTGTTGTCGAACGCCAGACGAGGCTAGCTGGGAAATCTTTATACAAACGGACTAATCGCTTGAATGGCCTGCATCAAAACGCCCGCGGGCTGTGCGAAAGTTCTCCGCGTTTTCAATCAGCCAGGCCCACAGCGGCACCATCCTCGCCAGAAAGCTCTTACCGATTGGCGTAAGACAATATTCGACCCTCGGCGGCACTTCGTTGTAGTCAAACCGCGAGATCAGACCATCACGCTCCAGCTGCCTAAGGCTGCGCGTCAGCATGCGTTGCGTAACACCCTCCAAGCGGCGGGCTATCTCGGCGTGACGCAATGTTCCCGCTACCCCTAGCACGTGCACGATTCCCAACGACCATCGATTGCCAGCGTGCGTCAGTACTTCGCGCTTGAGGCTGTCATCCTCGGCGCTGAGCGCGTCGCACGCGGCCTGGGAGTGTCGAATCACCTCTTCTTCGGTCATGCCGTCATGCAGTATCACGCGTGTGCCTTCTTCTGAATGTGGGTCAAGAGTGACAGGATAAACGTCACATTCACTCACTTATGGAGATCGCGATGCAACCGCTCAACCCTGCTGAAACTCGAAATGTACTGGTACTCGGCACTGGCGAGCTTGGCAAATCGGTACTTAAGTCGCTAGTCACTCTCACGGCCATGAAAGTTTCGGTGATGCTGAGGCCGGTTTATGAGAACAGCCATGACACGGACAAAGTTGAGCTGGCCGAATGGCTCGAAAAACTTGGCATCGAAATCATTTACGGGGACGCAGCTGACGACTCAACCGAAGCCCTTGCAAGTCAGTTCAGCCGATTCGATACGCTGGTCAGTTGCCTTGGTTTCGCTGCAGGGCCAGGCATTCAGGTAAAGCTCACGGAGGCCGCCTTGCAGTCGAGCCTCGTGCGCTACATTCCGTGGCAATTTGGTGTGGACTACGACGTGATCGGCTATGGAAGCCCGCAGCCGCTCTTCGATGAGCAATTGGATGTGCGCCAGATGCTTCGCGCCCAGACCCGGCTGCAATGGCAGATTATTTCCACCGGCATGTTCACGAGTTTTCTCTTTGAGCCTGCCTTGGGCGTAGTCGATATTGAGAACAGCACCGTACGTGCACTTGGTGATTGGGAGACGGCTGTCACGGTGACCACCCCTGAAGACATCGGACGGCTGACCGCGCGTATCGTGGCCGAGCCGGTGGGCGACCCGATTATCTTCTGTGCAGGCGATACTGTTACTTACAGGCAACTCGCCAACACTGTCGAAAACCTCGTAGGACGTACGATGCGGCGTGAGCAGTGGTCAGTGCCTTACCTAAGAACTGAGCTTGCCAACAACCCAAGTGATGCAATGCGCAAATACCGAGCCGTATTCGCAGAGGGCAGGGGCGTGGCTTGGAAAAAGGAGCACACCTACAACGCGGCCCACGGCACTCAAACATCGACGATCGCGCAATGGGCTCAGCAAAATCTTTAGTCATGCCGCATACAGTGCTGAGTCTATTTTCCGGCATTGAGCGGCCGGCTTCTAGCCGAATGCGGACGGCCATGAGCGGCAGTTATTGGCCGGTAGATACCTCACTAGATTGATTCCTGTCAGGCCGTAGCGCGACATGTGTTCAACCTTGATCTATAAGGGCATAGGGCGAAAACACAGTATCGGTCGAGTAGGCGAGTCCTGTTCAATTCAATCTAGCGGACATCATCAGTTTTGCGCGAGATACCCCGTACTTCTAGTGCGGGAAGGGATAGCGCGGTGCGCAAAGCGTGCCCTTTTATCGCTTCCTGCTGATGACCAATTTCTATCTCACATCAAGTTTTGTATGTTGTAAGGCATGACTAAACGCGCCTACAGATACCGGTTCTACCCAACGCCTGAACAAGCAGAGCTGCTTGCAAAGACGTTTGGCTGCGTGCGTTTGGTCTATAACACCCTGCTGCGCTGGCGAACCGATGCGTTCCATAAGGAACAGCAGAAAATCGGCTACTCCGCGGCTAGTGCCTACCTGACTGCACTCAAGAAACAGCCAGAACTGGCGTTCCTGAATGAGGTTTCCTGCGTTCCTCTTCAACAATCCCTGCGCCACCAACAGAGTGCGTTCAAGAACTTTTTTGAAGGGCGGGCCAGGTACCCTACCTTCAAGAAAAAGCGAAACCATCAATCGGCTGAATTCACCGCCTCAGCATTCAAGTACCGGGACGGCGAGCTGTTTCTGGCGAAAAGCAGCGAGCCGCTGAATATCCGCTGGAGTCGTGCCCTTCCGTCTGCCCCTTCTACCATAACGGTTTCAAGGGATGCAGCTGGGCGATACTTCGTATCGTGCCTGTGTGAATTTGAGCCACAAGTCTTGCCGGTCACGCCGAAAATCATCGGCATCGACATGGGCTTGAAAGAGCTGTTTGTACCCTCCGAAGGCGAGCCGGTTGCCAATGCTCGCCATACAGCCAAATACGCCTCCCGGCTGGCATTGGCGCAGCGCCGTCTGAGCCGTAAAAAGCTTGGCTCTGCCAATCGAGCCAAGGCCCGCCAGAAGGTTGCGAGGATTCACGCCAGGATCGCTGATTGCCGACTCGACGGCTTGCACAAGCTGTCACGCAGACTGATTAACGAAAACCAAGTGGTCTGTGTCGAAAACCTTACTGTAAAAAACATGATCAGAAATCCCAGACTGAGCAAAGCCATCGCCGACGCGGGTTGGGGTGAACTGGTCCGTCAGCTGCAATACAAGGGCGCCTGGGCAGGCAGGCAAGTGGTCGCCATAGACCGCTGGTTTCCCAGCTCAAAGCGTTGTTCTGGCTGTGGGTTTGTAATGGACCTGATGCCGCTTAGTGTCCGCTCGTGGGTTTGCCCTCAATGCAAGGCAGAACATGACCGCGACGTGAATGCCGCACTTAATATCAAAGCGGCCGGGCTGGCCGTGTTAGCCCTTGGAGCGAATGTAAGCGGCAGAGGTCAAGAGCCTGTGTCCTGTTCGCAGTGAATTGGGAATCCCCGTCCTTCAGGGCGGGGAGCAGTCAAATTGAAGTCAGGGCTCAATAGCTGAAGTAAATCTTTGTAGCTGACGCTGCGTCATGATTTCTAAATCGTTACCCGTGCTTCCTGATACCTCGATTGCTACATAGGCCAATGCCTGTATGCGCCAGAAGGGTACCTGCATGTCCTCGGCAACCCGCTTGCAGGTCTCATCATCGTTGAGGGCTAGTTGCGCGGCTTCCATCAACTCTGCAACCAGCTTTTCGTCCATCTTAGCAATAGTGTCCTTAATCGACATGCTGTGACTCCTGGTTGGCGCTACTGTGAGCATCGCGAAAGGAAAGGTAGGCTTCAAGAAGGCTTTGTGTCTCTTCTCCGGGTGCATGCTCGATAAGGTTTTGAAGCTGTTGAATACTTAACTGTTCGAGTGGCGCGCCCTTGAATAGACCCTGAAGGATTGTTCCCCTGATCTCTCCGTGCGGCTATTTATCGAGACGCAAACCCACTCCGTCTCTAGAAGGGCAGATTCAGGGGTCGCTCCATGCTTTTTGAGAAGTACCAAGACCCGCTCCTGCTTGCGCCGAAGGGGTTCTATATAAGAGATGGATGAACGCCAAAGGTTGGCCAACTCGGTCTGTGATGGGCCTGTAAATATGCTAAAGGATGTACACCTTATATGCTGCTACAGCTCAGTAAGCTTCAAAAGCCGCCTGTCCCACAAAAGCTGATTATTAGCACAGTAACAGTAAGCTTTGCTGTCTACTTTCCACTCCTCCGAAGACATTTTTAATGTTCAATTCGCCAAAAAAAGGGTCGTTTGCCAAGCGGATGTACCTGCCGCGACTGATTGGATCAGGCGTCGGTTTTTGGGCGATAGCTCCGGCTTTGACACCTTTATCAGTACCGGCATGGGTATGGGCACTGTTAGTGTTCAATGCTTACATCTGGCCGCACCTTGCATTTCTTTTGGCGAGCCGCGTTGATGTGCCCTACGTTGTTGAACGACGCAACCTGTTGATCGAGGCTTGGTGGGTGGATTTTGGGTTGCGGCGATGGGACTTAACGCCTTACCAACCACCATGATGATATCGATGTACTGTATGAACTCTATTGCCGTAGGAGGGCCGAGGTTCCTATGGAGAGGCCTTCTCGTACAGTTCACTGGCTTGATCATTGGCTGGGCAACCTTGGGATTGAAGTTTTTTCCTGAGACGAGCCATCTGCAGGTCTATGCGTGCCTTCCAATGCTGGCTATCTACCCCATGGCTGTTGGTGGGGCTGCCTATCGCCTGGCAGGTAAGCTTGCACGGCATAAGCGCGCCCTAAGAGATGCTAGTCGCCTTGATAGTCTTACTGGTGTTCTTAATCAAGGCGCTTGGAAAGAATCACTCGAAGCGGAGTTTGTTGCCTTACAGCAGGGAAACAGAAGCGCAGTACTTGCATTGATTGATATCGACCGCTTCAAGTCCATCAATGATACCCAAGGGCACCTGATCGGCGACGAAGTAATTCGCGTGTTTAGTGACGTGCTAAAAGCAAACTGCCGTGCTTCTGATATTGCAGGAAGAGTTGGAGGAGATGAGTTTGCTGTTCTTTTCAAGGCAGCTGACTGCGCCCAGGCCAGACTGGCGTTGGCTCGGTTACAGCAGTGTTTGCGAAAGGTTTTGGAAGAGCAGAACCATCTTCCTGTCGTTACGCTAAGCATTGGTGTCGCCCCATATGATCAGACTATGACAGATACCCAGCTATGGCTTAAGTGCAGCGATCAAGCCCTATATCAGGCGAAGCACAATGGACGTGATCAACTCGCTCAGTTCGAGAGGCGCAATTAGGGATAGAACTGCGTAAATCTACAAGCTGCACTGTACTGTCAAGCAGTGCTCACACGAGAGGCGTTAGTTTTGCCGAAAAAAGATTTCTAAATTATAGTGATGGTATCATAATGCTATCATCAATCGGCGTCGTCAGTACCAACTGCGCGGAACGTCGAATTTAAACCTGTCAGGTGTACAGCTGCCACGCCAGCAAGGATTTCAAACGTGTTGTTTTATCTGGGCGCAATGTTCTGTTTGATTGGTGGTGGCTGTATTGCTTTTGATCCAACTGATTCCATGCTGCAGGTTGAGGGGCTCGGTTTGATAGGTATTTCGTTGCTGCTTGTCAGAGAAGGCATCATTGACGTTGACGCAAGCCCACCTGCAGACCATGAGCTCAAGGGTGATTAGATAATGGGTCAGTCCTGGAAAAGTACTTTCGACGTTGCAAGAACAAGGCTCGGATAGCGGTTTAAACACAACACATGAAACCTGTAGAGCCCAGGCTTCAAAGAAAGTCCTTGTCAGCGATGACTCTTATAATCGGCCTTACTACCATGCCGATGGTTACCTTGATTGATTGTATTAGTACTGACCGGTGTAAACCAGGTAGTACATGTAAATGAATCCAGCGGCGATGAACCAAGCAATGACTTCCATAGGCGTAATCGGGAGTTTTGGTTTCTTAGTCATTACTATCTAGCTTTAACAGATATCCTGCAGTTGGAGCACAGGTAACATTAAAAGTGCTAAGGCAGGCTACTCTTAGCTAAAGAAGCATGGCCTCTTTGTTTGCAGAACTGCGCCTATCTCGCAAGAAAAATTCCTGATACTGAATGTAGTTAGGACTTCCGGACTTGCATCCCGGAAGTCCTGTGAGATGCTGGTTGTATCTGGCATCGACACTCAAGGACACCTTATGGCCTTCACGCCCACTCACGAGCAGGAACCCATTATTGCCTCGAAGGCAAAAAAGCTGGTGGTCCGTGCCTATGCTGGTACTGGCAAGACGTCGACACTGGTAGCCTTTGCCAGGGCCAATCCCAGTGAGCAGATGCTTTATCTGGCCTACAACCGCGCCATTCGTGATGAAGCCACCAAGAAGTTTCCCCGTAACGTCACATGCAAAACCACGCACCAGATGGCCTTTACCGGATATGGAAAAGCACTCCAGCACAAGCTCAAGGGCAATCTGCGGCCCGTCGAGGTGGCCCGAGACTTTGAGTGTAACTATCAAGTCGCTGCCGCCGCCATTGCCACCGTTTCCTGTTTCATGAACAGCGCTGATCAATTCATTACGCAGGCGCACTACCGGCGTGCACAAGAGATGAAGTCGAAAAAGTCCAAAAAGAAGGACGATCCGCGGCTGGCCAGCGCTGCAATCAAGGTGGCCGAAGCGTTATGGAATGAGATGCAGGACCCGTACAGCAAGCAAATTGCGGTGCACGATGTGTATCTGAAGCAGTACCAGCTCTCCCGTCCGGATCTGTCTGCCCAGTACAGCGTGATCCTCTTTGACGAAGGGCAGGACAGCAACGAGCTGACCACCGATATCGTGTTCAGCCAGACCAAGGCGCGTGTCATTACCGTAGGGGACGAACACCAGCAGATCTATCAGTTCCGGGGCGCTATTGATGCCCTGAGCCATCCCCAGTTGCGCGACGCCGAGCAGTTGCGGCTAACCAACAGTTTTCGCTTTGGTCCCAATGTCGCGGCCATGGCCAATGTGCTCCTGCGCTACAAGGGTGAGGATGTACCGCTTGTGGGGCTGGGAGGGGAGGATCGCATTGTGGTCTCGTCCGAGTTCAAGCTAAGCGATTCAAAGCCGCCCTTTGCCTTTATTGCGCGCACGGTGATGGGCGTGATTGAAGCCGCCCTGTTCTTCTCTTCTCGTGGCATGAGCATTGAGTTAGTTGGCGGTTTTGACGCCTACGATTTCAAGGGCATCCTGGATGTGTACTGGCTTTCAAAGGACGAACCGCAAAACATCCAGAACAAGCGCCTGCTTGAAGACTACCCGGATTACACCGCTTACCAGATAGTGGCGCAGGAAGCCCGTGACGTTGAGATGCTGCGAGCGATCAAGGTTGTGGACAGTTACCCCAATCTTCCCGACAGCCTTGCCATACTCAATAGTCAGCTCGTGAAGGGTGGACAGCAGGCGCAAATGGTCATAACCACGGCTCACAAGAGCAAGGGGTTGGAATGGGATCAGGTTTATCTCTGCGACGACTTTCCTGACCTCACAGATGATGAGATTCCCATGCAGGAGATGCTAGGGGAAGTGAACCTGCAATACGTGGCGCTGACGCGGGCCAAGAAGCTGCTAGTGATCACACCTACGCTTCTGAATCTGGTCAAACTGGTCAAGACTGGGTTCCGCCTGACAGATCTATACCGTTCAAAGTCACTGAGCGCCTGATGAGGTGGGTATGCCCGATATCACCGTTGCAGACCTGTACCTTGCTGCATTTTGCTTAAGCTTGATCACCGGTGCTGTGCTGGTAGGCGTAGTGATAGCAAAACTAGCAGTCAATCGCCGTACCGTCTGGGTAGCCGCGTTAATGGCATCAGTGTTCTTCAGCTGTACGTTTTCTTACCTGATCTATGGGCTGTATCTGGATAATGAGAAGGCAGGAAGCTGGATTGGCTATGCTATTGCTGGATTGGTCATGTCAGTAGTGATGATGCTGTCCCGCATGCTCAGTTTTGATCGCCCCTTTGAGCAATAAACGTTGGGATAACAGCGCACTTTAATGCGTACCGCTGGTCGGCTTCTCCTCAAAGGTGCCCGCGCGGGTATCCACCACGGGCATAGCTATGTCCAGCCTTGTTTTAGTATCCCAGGCTCAATCTATTGAGGGCGAGACCATGACTAGGCAACGTGTTTTCCTTCTTGTCAGCAAAACTCCAATGCTTTTGTTTGCTCTTTTTGTTTTGGGCAACTGTCTCTGCATGGCCTACTTGAAGAACCAGCTTGCAATAGTGCCAGGCTCCATTCTCCTAACCTATTTGATCATCTGCTCAGCACTGGAAAAGACACCTTGGCAATTGCCGAGTGTTTACGAGCTATCTAGCCGGGTACTGCAGCAAATCAGCCGATTTTTCCGTTCGAAATGATCCCCTTGGTCTTTCCAGTAAATTATTTGCACCCAAACCTCGTGGTTGGTACCCGCGCGGGTATCAACCACGAGGTTTGGCCAGTGGGCTTGCATCGTAGTATCGACATACCGCCACTACGATGCGCACGCCATGAAACGACACGCCTTTGTTCCGGTTCTTTTGCTGGCCAGTGTGGTTGCTTCCAACGCTCCGGCCGACACCACCGACCCTCACTCTTTTTGGGCACAAAAGCAGCGTGGCTGGTTCTTTTACGAAGACCCTCCCGAGCCACCAGAAGAAGCACCCGCGCCTCCGCCTCTTGAACCCCAATCTCAGACAGTTCAGACCATAACCGAGGCGCCAGCACAGGCTACCCCGGCACCGCCACAAGCCTTTAGTGCGGAATGGTTTAGAAAGAATCTGCCCAAGTACAAAGACGTTGCCTGGGATAACCCCACCGTCGAGAATGTACGGGCATTCATGATGCTCCAGCGCTACGCCATGGATCGTAGCTCCCAGTTTGCGGACGTAACCCAACTGGCGGTGCAGGGTGATCCCCTACTGGATGAAAACGCCCGCCGTCCCAATGCGACCTACGCGGCTCAGGCACTGGACAAGCAGGCAGGGGAGGCCAAGGCGCAGGTGCTTGATGAGCTGGCGCAAAAGGTCGGCGTGTTTTTCTTCTACGCCTCGGATTGTGACCTGTGCGAAACACAGATTCCGGTACTGCGCATGCTGGAAAGCCGTTTTACCGTGACGCCTGTTTCTATAGACGGCAAGGACCTGCCCGGTAGTCCTTTTCCAACCTTCAAGCCTGACGCCGGCCATGCCCGGATACTGGGGGTGCGCCAGCTGCCGGCGATATATCTGGCAAGCCCCGACGGTGACTTTGCGCCCATCGCCCAGGGCGCGCTGGCGCTGGGGGATATCGAGCATCGCATCACGCTGGCGGCGGCCAGCAAGGGCTGGATTGACCAGCGCACGCTTAATCGCACCCGACCCTTGCGCAACCTTGATGACAACCTGAGCGAGCTGCTCCCCGCTGGTTTAGTCGAGGGCGATGAGAGCGGTTTTATTCCCCCTTCCGAACTGCTTCAGCACATAGACCAATCCCTTGGCAGCGCCCGTGTGGGCGGAGGAGAACTTCCATGAAAAAAAGGCTCTCGCCAGCAGCGCTGGCTCTGTCGATCTCGCTTGCAGGTCTCCTGCCATGTGCGGCTCAGGCAGGCGGATTGCAGGACCAGATGGACAACCTGTTCAACCAGATGACCAACACGACTGATCCTGGCATTTTCGAAACCCAGACGCGGGGTGCACTGGCTGGCGGCCGCTATATCGCCAAGAGTCCGATCATGAATACCAACTTTGCCAACCTCCAGATTCCCAGCTGGAAGGCCGGCTGTGGTGGTGTGGACCTGTTTGGCGGATCGTTCTCCTTTATCAACGCCGACCAGTTCGTCCAGCTCCTGCGAAGTGTTGCGGCCAATGCGACCGGCTATGCCTTCCAGCTGGCACTATCCAATGTCTTTCCGGACGGCGCTGAACTGCTCTCCGAGCTTCAATCCCGCATCCAGAACCTCAACCAGATGATGGGCAACTCCTGCCAGCTGGCGCAGGGTGTCGTAAATGACTCGGTAGGGGCCATGGGGTTCAAGCTGGACAACGACGTGCGTACCAGCGCCACCATTACCGGTGCCATGACGGACTACTTCGCGACCTGGAGCGAGACTGATGGCGTCAGCTCTCGCGCCTCGCTCAAGCAGTCCAACCCGGCCGAGTATGAAAAGCAGATGGGCAATATTGTCTGGAAGGAGCTCAGACGTAACCGGGTTGACCTGTGGTTTGCCACCACTACAAGCGGCACCAGTGGCTCACTGGATACAGACCTGCTTGAAGCCATCATGTCCATGACTGGCACAGTGATTGTGGGGGAGGGCAGTGATGATGACACCAACATCGCCCGTTCCCTGCCCGGCAACATGGTCAAGCTCAGGGACCTCATTGAGGGCGGTACCGTCAAGGTATACGACTGCGGCGGTGATACCGAGAACTGTGCGATCAGCAGCACCAGCCCCACTAAGACCATTACCCTGATTGGCCTCAGAACCAAGATCAAGGAAGCCTACCTGGGCAATGGCTCAACCTCGGACGGCCTGATCATGAAATATGCCACCGGCACCGAGGGTATGGCCGCCACGACGCAGGAACAGGCTGTATCAGCCAACGCAGGCTCTGCCGGTTCAATGCTCAGCCGCCTTTCTACCGTCAGCAGCCTGACCGCTCGAGAGTTTGCCGAGGAATCCGCTGGCGCCATGGCACTTTCCATGATCCGGGATGCTGCACGCCGCATGATCACAACGGCCTACACGGCGGTTGCCACCAGTCAGAGTTCCCACGCCAACCTGGCCCGCGAGCAGTTACGTGACTCGCTGGCCGAGCTGGACCGTGAAGCCGATGCGCTACGCGGTGACTACGGCGATCTCGGCCAGATGCTGGCCCGTTCCGAGACCACGCTGGGCCTGGTCGAGAAGAGCGGTTATGCAATGCAGGAACAGGTCACCATCACCGGTGGGGGGCAGAAATAATGTTTGAATTCGACTTGTACTCAATTGGCGACAGCGCCTTTCTGGAGCAGATTCTCAACGGCGTGGCCATGATCTCCGGTGAGGACGACTTCATTCAGATCGTATCGATCGGGATGCTGCTGGGTGTACTCATTATGGCCTGGCAGACATTGACGGCTGGTGCAAAGGGAGGCGTTGATTTTCATCAACCTCTGGTTGGTGTCATGATCTGGATGCTTCTCTTCGCCCCAAAAGGCACGATAGTGATCGAGGATGCTTATACCGGTGCGGTAAGGCCGGTTGATAATGTGCCGTTTATGGTGGCCTTAGCTACCTTGCCCTCAAAGCTCGGTTACGGCCTGACTCGAATAACGGAAGCGTTCAATCCCATCGTTCCGGGCATTACCGAGACCTACTTTGCCGATGCCCTCAAGAGCATCAACGATGTGCGCCGCAAGGTTTCCGAGCCCAAGGTGTTTCAGGCGATCAACGAGGCCCTGGGTGATCAGTCAGTTGCCAACATGCAAAGCGGGACAAGCACGGGCACGGTCAACTTTCGCCGCTCCTGGTACAACTACATCAAGGAATGCACCCTCAAGGGGATTGATACCAACCGCTATACCCTGGATGCGCTGCTGACACAGCCCGCCATGCAGGCCATGCAATACAAGTCCAGCATCCACCACACCCTGCTGTTTCTGGACGCTGGAAATCCTCTGGGCACGACCATGACCTGCTCGGCGGCCTATACGCTGCTTATCCAGCGCACCGACGAGGCGTTTGCTACGGATAAGGTCAAGCTGGCCCTGGCGGAGTCTGCGGGAATCAAGCTCTATGGTGATGATGATCTCTACACCAAGCTTTCCAATAACTTTGGCTCACTGGCAACTGGAGGCGCAGCGGCGGTAGATGCACAGAAATACGTCATGGCCGCGGTACTGGATAACGTCTATCTTCAGGCTGCTCAGGGCCGCTATCAGGACATGCGCGACTTTTCCAGCGCAATCATGATTGGACAGGCCCTGATGCAGCGAAACACGCAATGGGCGGCCGAGCAGTCCATGTTTCTAAGTATGGTCCGACCCATGATGTCGCTCATCGAGGGTCTGGTGTATGCGATTGTTCCCTTCATGGCCTTCCTGATGGTTATCGGTAGGTTCGGCCAATCCCTTGTCGGCAAGTACCTGCTGATGCTGGTCTGGATCCAGCTGTGGATGCCAATCCTTTCCATCATCAATCTGTATTTGTACATCGTGTCTACATCCAAGCTCGAAGAATTAGCCGGTACAGGCAGCGGTACGCCAATCGCGCTGGACTCGTTTATAGGCCTGTACAAAACGGACGAGATCCTGGGCAACTGGCTGGCAACTGGCGGGATGCTGGCCGCCGCCACACCGGTACTGACCATGATGCTGATTACAGGATCGACGTTTGCATGGTCCTCGCTTACCCAGCGTATGAACGGCGCGGACCACATCAACGAGAAGATCACGACGCCCGATGCGGTCAGCAATGGCCCGGCTCTGAACAACCTGGCCATGAACAGCAACACGAACGTAGGTGGGACCGCAGGAACCGGTGCCGACAGCCTGCTCCCGAATCTTGCTTTTGATGCAAGGCTCAGCAGCGCTGCCTCTTCGGCGCAAAGCTATGCCAACGACAAGCGCGAGCAGTTTACCCGCACGCTTTCCAACTCGTTTACCGATAACGTCTCGCAGCAGCAGATGAGCTCGCTTTCAGAGCAGATCGGTCGCACGGTGATGAGCAGCAATAGCAGTGAGGCGCAGGCAATCCGGAGCGCCGCGGCGAGTTATATGAGAGATCATAATATTGGAGCATCGCAAACGGCTGCTGTGACTGGAACGATAGCCATGACAGCAGCTGGAGGCGGTGCATTAGGATTGTCATTCCCATCAGTAGGTAAAGGGAAGCGTAGTCAAGGAGAAAATGAGGACAGCAGTGGAGTAAGTGGAAAAGCAGCTATATCTGGAAGCCTATTGGACTCCGACACTAATCAAGTCCAATACAGTAAAGCGGACGGTGATAAGTACCTGAAGCAGGCCGGCTTTAGTGAAAGCAGCCGGGCGTCGCTGAGCGACGCACTAAGCCATGGCATTAGCAGTATGAGTACCCAAACTCTGTCTCACGCACTTGGATCTGAACGCGCTCAGTCCCTCCAAAATGCTGCTTCCGAAGCAGTAAGTGCCAATGAAGCCTATGCTCGCACCTCTTCCATGGCTGAGAGCTTTGGGTCGAATACCGGATTAACCATTAATGATCTGTCCAATCAGATGTCGCAAAACGATGGTGCAGCCCGGATGCTCACTGAGTTTGCCCAGTACCATCCTGAGCTTCGCTCCAAGGTTAGCAAGCTGATGGATAGGTACACTTCCAATGACGGTCCCTATCGCATGGATGAACGTAAGGCTCGGGTCGCTGCATCTCTTGTGCTCATGACTGACCAAAATACTTTCGGAAACGATACCAGCACATACCGCTCAGCGATGGATACAGTCGCCGCGGCTACAGGTATGACACTGGGCCGAGATCTACAAGGGGCCCCGGAAATGTCTCATGAGGCTAATGTCGGCTTGGTCGACAGAGCGGCAGGTATTCCGGGTGGCGTACGTGAAGAGGCCGAGGGAATACAAGGCCCCGCTATGGTCAATCGAAATCAGGCGGCTGCTGGCGCAGCCGCAGGTCCCAGCTACACCCAAGGTATGGGAAGACTCAATGGCAACAGTGGTCCCGTAGGCCAACACCACGAGACAGGCCTTTCTGAAGCGCGCTCACAAGGTTCTAGCTGGGGTACTCAGCTACAAACAGAGCGACTGATGCAGACTGCTGAGAGCGTGAATAATGCACCTGAGCTAACATCTGCACTCAGTACGATGGGTGCACCCCAGGCTGCTGGCTCATTGATCGATGGCGTAGCGAGTACGACTGCAGCTTCGGCTACAGGTATAGCAAGAGACGCAGCGCAGGGAATAATTAGCTATTTGAGTGGAATGGATGATCAGCAGCTCAAGGAGGTTAGGACTGCCGCTGAAGCAGGAGAGGATCTATCGCGCTTCAAGCTCCCAGACGGCTGGAAAGGTGATTTGCTCAAAGGCGGTGCCTTTATAGCAAGAGGGATGATGGGAGAGGGGATTACTAGCTCCATGTCTAACGAGCAGGCAGCTGCTGTAATGGCTGGTCAACTGGCTGAAGCGGCGAAGGGCGATAGTTCCAGAATTACACCAGAGGAGTTGGCCCGTTCTGGTGAAATAATGCGGGAGCGCAAATATCAGCAGGCCCTTGGGGAAGGTCTTAGCGAATCGATGGCCCATGAGTATGCTGATCACTTTACCCTTGCTAATCAGGCTATTGGCTTAGCTGGCCAGCTAAAGGATATACCTCTGCCGAGTCCGTTACTTAAAGCAACCGGGTTCGTAGGTGATACGATTGATAATTACAAGAATGGTGATTTACGAGAGCAGCGTATTGAGACTGACAAGCAAGCTGCGGCCGAAGCGTTAGGGCACAGGAGCTTTACGGACCTGTCTCCAGCCGAGCAAGCGACTATAGGACAGGCAATTGAAAAGACCTATGAACTTATCGGCAAAGCTACGCAAAACCCGGATCTTGAGCGTAGCGTGCTGCAGCATGCGTCTCGGCTGAATAGAACATTCCACCCAGATAGCATTACAGATTAGTTAGATCTGACCATAAGCCCGCCCTAGGGCGGGCTTCTCAAAGCTTAGTAGGATGGGGATGTAACGGGTTGGCCTCATGTAAAACCTGTTGTTCCATATAGTCATGTAAATCATCGAGCTCTCTCAAAGCAAAACTCTTGCAATTCGGACTGTTTGGTGTGAGCCAGACGTATTCATTAGTATTTTCCTCATCGGCATAGACTCGAGGTTTCGCCCTTTCAGCTCGCCTTGCTGCAAATGCGTTCTCAGTGTCCTTGATTAGCTTGACCAGCCTTGTAATTAAGAAAACAGGCAAAGCCACAGCTAACCAGATGCCTGACGTTACAGAAACAGGTACCAGATCCGAAAAAAATACCACTCCACCTATAGAAGCAACTGAAAGAAGGCCAAATATGACCTTTGATGTCCCTCCGCCTAAAGCTGCCTTATAGCCCCATAAGCCCATGAAACTGGTTGGTGGGAAGACAATTAGAGCCGCAAACAAAAAGGCATCGTAGGAGAGACTCCTGGTATCTGACATGGCGATCAGCCTAAAGGACAAAAAAGCGATCACCAAAAACACCAGCTGCGCCAGCAACCATGTCCTTATGAAGCCACGTTTTGTGACAAGCTTTTGTTCCGCATCGATCTGTGTCATGACCGTAGCCCTGAGGATGACATCGTTAAGGTTGGTGTCTGCGTGAAAATGATTTCATCCAGACAGTTGCTCAATCCATAAAAAGTAGTCTACATTTCATTCCTGAGGTAGCTGGCCTCGTTAAAGAAGCAGCCCATTAAGCGTCAATATTATTTCTGTACCCAGCTCGTAGTCTCTACCAGCTTATGCTTTATGCAAATGTTCAAACGAATGTTTGCTATTCACCAGAGCAATATCTCTCCGATCTCAGTGAATTTGCCTTCACTCTGATATCGGCCTGATATTAGCTGTCTCTATTACATAGACTCCCGCAAGTTGTACCTGCCCGTTTGTCTATAGGGATTGATTACAGAAAACCAATGAGCGCAATATTCGGACTCGCAGCCGAATAGTCTTCTCTGCGCAAGATTTAGCGTCACTCTGAATGCGGCACTTGCATAATGGAATTTTTGTGGAAAATGGATATGTAGTTCAGACAAAGCTAAAACTTAGCAAGCGGGGAAGATATGAAAAAGGTTGCACTATTGGCATTCGCCCTCGGAGCGCTATCCGTAACTCATGCTCATGCAGATCTTGATAATTCACTGTTTGGTGAAATAGCAAGAGAGCATGGCTTGCCTGTCAATCTGCTCTACTCTGTTGCACTTGCTGAGTCGGCCTATTCTTCTTCGGAAGGTATAAGCCCGTGGCCGTATACCATACGAACTGCAACCAAAGCGTATTATGCAAAAACGTTGGAAGAAGCAGAGCATCTCCTGACTGACCTTTTAAGAAGTGCAAGATCAGTTGATGTCGGAATCATGCAGGTAAACCTGTACTGGAATTCCGATCGCATAAATGATCCGAAGTCGTTGTTAAGTGCTGAAAATGGCTTGAGAACAGGTGCATCCATACTAAGCGAGAGAATCAGATCTGCTCCTGGTGACTTGGAATTGGGTATCGGTAGGTACCACAACATAAAAAACGAAGCACTGGCCAGAAACTACGGTTCAAGAGTACTGGCTATATGCAAGAACATATCCTACGTCATAGGTGGAGTTTGCGAGCAATGAGCAGTTTCAATAACTACGAAAGTGGTTTTGCTAATGTAAGTTGTAAGGACACGGCAGATCTTAATTGTGACGTCTGGTCCTATTTATACCGCAGCGCCATGGATGGATGCGCGGAGACGCGCAAAGAGTTCAAGATCCAGGCTAAAGAATATTCATGGCTGGCCCAATTGGCCCAGCAGAACATAAGGTTACTTGCTGATCCAGTGGTATTGCATTTTACCTGTAGCCATGCAATTACAGATTTTAAAAAAGTATTACCTGTTGCGAGCCCGCAACCGAGCGCAACTCTTAATGAGTTTCAGGACTTGGCATACAGGTTCTGGCTATCGGTGAAACTTTGCTCACACCGGCAAAGTATCGGAGTGACCCGTATTCGGTATGGAGTAAAGAAGGAACATATCGAATATGTCAGAAAGCTATCTGATGCCCAGATCCGGCATCTGGTTGCGCATACCACTGCCGGAAAACTTGAACTCAGGTTTGACTCACAATTGATTAACGGCATCGGTAGAGCAGATCTATCTAAAGAGGCGTTGAGCCGAATCCAACTTCAGTGCTTTAACTCTTCCCTGGAAATCTGACATGACTGACAACAAAGGCGATAATTCAAACACCACTCACTATCAAAGTATGGCAGCCGGGCGCAAACTGACTCTTGCCAGAACTATGCTGATGCGAAAGTTTGTGACTCGCTTTATTGAGCTTGAGACGTCGCTCAGCAAAAAGACCCTGCGTAAAATACGGGATGAACTTGGACTTCCGCTTGAAGATCGCAAGGGAAAGCTTCAAAAGGGTGTGCAAACCATCATCAAGAATTCAACGGAGCGCAAAAACGCTGCATTTTTTATTCTTCCTTACGCCGCTTTGAATGGTAAGAAGTGCGGAGAATTTGATGTCTATGATGTTATAGACGCCTATGATATTTATCTGGCCTCTATCAACTGGCACTACAATCAGTCCGAAAAACTACCACGCATCCTTACCATAAACGAGGCTTATTCCCTGGCGCTTGCCTACATCGCCCGGGAGGTTTCCCTGGAGGTTTGCCCCGATTGTGGAACCCCGTTTGTTGTCTTCTACAACACGTCCGTGACGAGCTCCAGCTGTCCTAACGATATCGCCCGTAAAAGGCTGCATGACACGGTTATGGACGAGCGAACTCCGGTCTGGCTAAAGATGAAAAAGGGACCGGTCTACGCGCCAGCTCTAGATGTCTCCCCAAGGATGTAGTCACGGTCTGAGCACATGAGAAGGGAGGGATAGGCCTCCCTTCTCATAACAGGTAGACGGTGCTAGCGGCATGCATGGATAGCTGTCGAGGTAGCCAGGGGGACACAGCTTGACGATGACTGGATACCAGCGCAGGGCCTAACACACATGTACGTTGGATAGTGATCCATTAAAGGCGGTGCTGTCGTCAGACTGGATACCTAGGCACGCTTTAGCCCACATGTATGTTGGATACCACGTCATCAAAGGGATGTGTTTTTCCGAGGCTGGATACCTCACCCTGGATTAACGCACATGTATGTTGGATACCTTGAAGCAACCCAGTTGAGGACGATCTTTATAAGGCCCGGTTTTCGACGATTAGGTATCCCATAAGATAAGAACGAGATAACGGTCGTTTGGGTATCCACACGCTAGGCGCCGTTTCCCTCGACAAAAAATGTACCGGCTTACGCCTCCCGAACCGTGACCCTCAAGATCATTGATTGCCATGTCAAATAGCGAGGTTCCAACGATGACAAAGCACTACACAACGGCCGAGCTTCAAGAGCTGGCGTGGGGTGATACACGCATTGCGGATCTGGATCTTAATGCAGGGGACATCCTTGAGCTGACCGAGCAGGCAGTGGCGGGCCTGGAGGAGCAGATTGAGCGACTCAATGCCCTCAACATTCTTCAGGCCAAGGAAACCTGCGAGTACTTCTGGACAGTTGCCAGGCGCGAACAGGAGCGAAACAATCAGTTTCCTAAAATGGGGTCACGCGTACGCGTACTGAAAAACACCTTAACGATTATCTGGTATTACAGTCCCTTCTCCCTAAAACTGGGTCAGGCTGGTAAAAAGCTCTGGGTAAGTAAACATATTTCCAAACCTGCCGGAAAGACTCGATATAGCAATGCATCACTTTCCCGATGCCACGCCTGGGAAAAGGAGAATATCGAAGAAGCAGAAAACGATTATGAGATCATGCGCCGCCGGCAACTGCTGATTACCGAGGCAAGAAGTCGGATCAAGAAACTCAAGGAACTTACAGCCGCTCTTGTGCCTTCCTGAATATATCTAATCGTTTTGCCGACTGGTAGGTTCCATATATGGTTTACAGCCGTCATGCACAACTTCTGGAATTGCAACTCTGTGATCTTGAGTACATCGGGGGATCTGGATTGTGATGGCTTTTCTGCCTGCGTGCAGTATTTATTAAGGAAGGCAAACTATTCCTTCCAGCTAATACAGGGCCATTGAGTTCAGGTAAGTACGGGCCATATCGTTATGCCGCACTATTGGATAGAACTCTCCAAAACCTTTTGTGCTTATCTTGAACACCCTCAGGAGGAACTGGTTATCGACTCTAATCTGCGCAAGCGGTTATTTGAGGATGAAAAGGTGCCGCATGGTGTGTTTGCAAAAAACCGCGAGCAAGATATGAATTATGTCGGAAGGTATAGAGTCAGACTTCGGCCTGGACTTCTGGGATCTGAATTCAATGACCGATGGTCGACTTTCCCGGAGGCAGATTGATATCTAGCGAACCTAATAATCTGACCAGCGGCTCCAATTCTATTTCAGGACAAGGTTTTTCCTTAATTATCCAGCCGGACTTGCATTCTGAGATTTCCCTGTACCATGAAAGTAGATTTACTTCCGGAGGGACTTGTTATGCACGTTGCAGCTAAAAACTTGCTTGAAGCACTACCTACTCGCAAAAGATATGTAATCAACCATCTTCTTTCCACGCTTGAGCTGGATGAACTAAGAGTGCTGGTCTCGTATTTCAATGGGCATAGTCAAAAAGGTGTTGAGGATACGGCGCGTATTTCCTTGCTATGTGCTTACTCATCGCATTTATCCGGCAGCTTTCCCACTTTCTCATTTGTCCAGTCCCATCTTGCCAATGGCCGCCCGGATATAGTTGAACTCAAGCCACGACACACACTTACCCGATCACTGCTTGATATGACGGGGCACCCGGTTGATTGTCTTGATACGGCTGTCTTTCAATCGCTACTTGAACTCCTGCCTAATGGCTGGCTGGTCGCAATTCCTGTCCAACAGGGATACAAAGCCAATGTTTTTTCCTTCCCAACCTATCTGCTAGTGGCTGGCAAGGAAGGCATTCATGCGGTTTCAAACTAAATCGATTGTCCCATCAGTTATGTTTGCCTTAACCGCTTTAACCTGTGGTACGGTTTATTGGCTGGATATAAGTCGGTCATTTCTTGATCTCTTCCTGGCCTGCTCACTGTTTAATTGCGTTGTTATGGGAGCATGGGGTTTTCTTCAGGGCAAACAGCTGGGCGCTGATCTTGGCCGGTGCTGTCAAAAAGGTATTGGAAGTTTAATTAGCGGATTACTGGGAACGGGCGCAGCAGGATATGCGATGGGATGCTATCTGATTATTGTTGTTAATATTCTGCCAGCGCTTTGCGACGCACTTCTCATGCCCTGATTGATCGTAATTATTTGTTACATTTGCTTAACGCCCAGAATACATAGTTTGGTAAGTGTGGTCACGGATAAATACGCCAATGGCTGTTCCTCATGTATAGCAAAGTTACATCAAGGCGCCACTATATATTAAAACGGGAGTTTTAAAATGGGTGACAAGAATTCGAGCAAACGTGTAGTCATTGCACTTGCTGTAACGTGCGCAACAGTTGTAGGCGGTATGTTTTATCAGTCTTACCAGACGCAAAAGAGAATGGATGAACTGGCGCAAACCGTACAGTCAGCCACCTCGCCCGAGCGCTTGCAGGCCTCGATCGAGACCACCCTGGCGGATATCCGTACCCGTGAAGCCGATCAGGCGCGCCAGCAGATGTTTGAGGGCTATCAGGCGGCGTCTGACAGCCTAGAAGGGCGAAAGGCAGGCCAGCATATCTATGGCAGCACCAAGGCTCGTTTTACGCTGGTGGAATTCGCCGATACCCAGTGCGGCTACTGCAAGCGCTTTCATGAAACGCCCAAGCAGATCGTCGACGCTTCGGGTGGAGCAGTGAACTGGGAATACAAAAACATGCCCATCCTCTCGTCGACCTCACAGGTGCAGGCCCATGCCCTGGAGTGTGTCTCCGAGGTAAAGGGCAATCAGGCGTTCTGGGTCATGCTGGATCAGCTCTACAAGCAGCCCGGGCAGGAAGTAGACCTTAATGGCCTGGCGACTCGGCTGGGCGCTAACTCAGGTGCCTTCAAGCAGTGCATGACCGAGCGTCGGCACATGGACAAGCTCCAGCAGTCAGTGGCGCTGGCCAAGAGCAACGGCGCCAATGGCACGCCGGCCACCTTTGTCGTGGATAACAAGACCGGGCAGCGCATCCTGTTGGGTGGGGCACAGCCCATGGAAGCCTTCCTGTCGGTGATGCGTCGTCTGCAGAGGCAGGACGAGGAGGAGGGCAAGGATCCAAAGGCCACCGGCGCGCTCTTAATCTTCAGCGAATAGCAATGGCGCCAGTTAAAACGCCTGCCCAAAGGATACAGAGCCAACCGCTTCCATGGCCGTTGGCTTTTATGTGCCCGGCCCTAGGCGTTAGCCTTGTTTCTACTGCTCTTACAGGAAACTTGACGTACTCACGCATCTATCCAGCTGGCTGAAGACTAAGCGCTGACTTTGTCACCGCTCCGACAGGTTTATAGATAGCTGAAAACCAGTTCAACGCCAGCTTGTAGTGCGATCCTTCTTTGTTGAGCCTACAGAGAAACGCTAGTGCGCTTTTAGGATTGAGCAGCAGAACTACTGTTAAAGATTATTTAATTGTTACCGATAAATCCTCGGTCGGTGTAGAACGGCTCGGCTTCAAGCATGAGCCCATATGCCATTTCTCAATAGCCAAGGTAGGTAATGAGCGGCCTTGGTGGAAAGGATAAGCCACATGTCGCCTTCAAAAGACCATCTTTATAGTCGTGCACGGCAGCAACTTAGGGAGAGCTTAGAAAAGGTCTCTTCTGAAGATGCCATGCCTATATTACCTGCAAGCTGGGCGGCAAAAGCGGCGCGTGTCACTTTACCGGATATCGTGCAGGGCCCTCTGGTAAAACAGCAGTTAGATGAAGCGCTTATCAAAATCCAGCACTACCGCACTATCTATATAGAGTGGGGTTTTGCTTCGGTAGATCCGACTGGCAAGGGTGTGGTGCTGAATTTCTACGGACCTCCAGGGACTGGGAAAACGTTGACCGCAGAAGCTTTGGCCGGGAGTCTAGGTAAACCATTGATCAGCATCAGCATTGCTGATCTTGAGAGCAAGTTCATGGGCGACACGGCTAAAAACATTGTCCAGCTATTCAAGCATGCTACGGACGAAGGCGCCGTGTTGTTCTTTGACGAAGCAGATACGCTACTTGGCAAACGCCTGTCGTCTGTGACCCAGGGAGTCGACAATGAAGTTAACGCCATGCGTTCAACATTACTGATTGAACTGGAAAAGCACGAAGGGCTGGTAGTGTTCGCTACGAATTTTGCCAGGAACTATGATAGCGCATTTATTAGCCGTATCACTCAACACGTCAAATTTGAATTACCAGCAGCATTAGAGCGCCAAGCTATCTGGTCGCGTTTAATGGTGCCGGGTATCCCCCTCCAAAAGCGAGAGGCTGTTCTGGATGCTGTTGTCGGTTTGAGCGACGGGTTTTCCGGTCGCGATATACGAACTTGCATACGTTTAGCACTGCCGAAGGCGTTCGCTGGTAACGGTTCCCCTGAATTGCAATTAGTGCACCTGGAAGAGGCCATAAACCAGGTCAAAGCAACGCTTGCCGATCTTGCCAGTGATCAGCGAGCTCATAATCACGTTAAAACCGACGTCGCCAGAAAGCTTCTGGGCGTCAATTGAGGATCTATCCATGGGATGGTTTAGTTCGTTGGTGAGCGGTGTGGTGGGCACGGTTGCAAAAGTGGTTGAGGCCGTACCAGGTATCATGAAAAAGGCTAAAGAGGTAGCTGCGAAAACCATAGGTTGGCTAGCCGATGAAGCCGAGACGTTTGTGGGCGATGTACAGGCGATCTGGCGCACCGTAAAACCCTACATCAGCAAGGCTCGTAGCCTACTACAGGCGGCGGCAGTAGCCTTGCCTCATCCATGGGCTAAGAGTTTCGCATTGCTGATGGATCGTGCATTGGCATTTATTGAAAAGCTGGACCAACAGCCTCTGGTCCAATACCTGAAACACGGTGTGGAGTGGGTGGTGAAAATGGCCCGCCAAATTAAGGAAAAATGGCTGGATGAAGCTGAAATGGCGCAAGCTAAAGCAAACTCCGCAGCCTTTGACCAAGCCATAGCCTCGCGCGGGGCCTCTGACGCTGAGCGATATACGCTACGTGTATCAAAATTGATTAATGATTATTTACTGGTAAGAGCTCAGGTCAATACTGCTGTAAATGATGAACACATCAACGACTTCGAGCATTACTTACGCATTCGCGCTGCCCAGAAACTGCTAGGCGCCTATGAGAGGGTGATTGATGAGCTGAAAACCCTTGAGCAGATTGACCCGGACTTATTTTTCATCATTGAGGTATCGCAAGGCCTGCTCGCTGATGTGCCCCGGCTTAGCGGAGAGCAAACCGAGCGGCTGGACGCGCTAACTACCAAGCTGTTCGGCAAGCCCGTGGTGCCATTCATCTTTGAAGAAATGATCATTGCATGGGCGGTAGATGTAGAAAACCTCGATGCGCGCTGGGCTGAATTGAACAAGTCGTTGGCCATAGACAAGGTAGTGTTACGCCGCTTCGAAATGAGCCGTGAAATCGAGTCGCTTACTCCTGGGGAAGAGGAACAGGTAGCCGAGTTGAATGCGAGCACGAAAGCAAACTCCACTATTCTTGAAACATTGGCTAAAGCCAGCCGTGAGAAACGCAACTATGTATATGCGGCCGAAGGGTTTCTGCAATTGTTAGAAAAAGACGAGGAAACGCTGATTGCTGAAGATCGCGAATACCTTGCCGAGTTTGGTGCAGAGGTAGGGGTATTACTCATTGAGTGCGCTCAACAAGGCCGCCAATGGGAAACACTCGAAGAGCATGAGAAAGAGCTTATCACCGACTTTGCCAACATTTTTAAGGATGAGTGCAAGGCTCGCGGTACTGCATTCAAGGAAGTTGAGGTCACAGTATGATCACCGAAATCATCAACTTTCTAGTACCTACCAGCGAAGCGATTCAGGTTACTTTTTTCAGCATAATCACTACCGGCGTAGCGGTGGCCATTTTCTGGGTGTTGTTTACTGCCAGAGAGGCGGCATGGGAACGTAAATGGCAGGGAGGGGCTGCTGGCGCTGCTGAGAATGGATTAGACATCGAACATGGCTCAGTGAATGAGCTGAGCCAGGCCGTTGCCACTCGCGGTGAAAAAGTTGCGGCTATGATGCCTGGGCTGTTGCTTATTATTGGCTTGCTAGGGACTTTCCTTGGATTGGGCCTGGCGCTGGATAAGGCCTCGACCATCCTGCAGAGCAGTGGCAATTCCGTGGGTGCGATGGATGATTCCATGCAAAACCTGATGGCCATGATGCAGGGGCTGGGCACTAAATTTAAGACCTCAACCTGGGGGATTATTGCGTACATCCTGCTCAAGCTGTGGGAGTCTGGCAACGGCTTTGAAGAGCGACGGTTGAACTGGTGTATCAGGAAGATCAAGGCAGAACTAGGCCAGTATCGGACCCTGCGCGAGCAAGCGAAACAAGCCAGTGAGGACAAGCTTCAGGATTCGATTCGCGCAGCATCCAAGTTGATAGTGGCAACCCTGAATGTGCAGACAGAGAGCTTCAAGGCTGAATGGACCAGAGTAGCACATGCTAATAGCCAATTGGCTGATCGGCGAAATGAGCAATGGGTGCGGCATTTTGAAACTTTCAGCCAGCAGTTTGGCCAGCATGGCGCTGCTCTTGAGAAATTAGTCGAACAAGCAAGTCAACAGATAGCCTTGCTTCAGCAACATGCTGATCAGACCAATCAAATGATTGAACTGAGTGCAGGCACGCAGGCGCAACTTGAGAACTTTACACAGCAGAGCGGTGAGAACATCGCCAAGCTCAGTGATGCTGCTTCAACCATGCAGGACGCAGCAGCTCAGGTAGCCACGTCGTCTGATGGACTCAAAGGCGCAGTAAGCACCCTGGAACATGAGCTCAAGGGTACCCTTGATGCCATTGCGTCGAGTCTCAATATTACAATATCTCAAATGGGGCTGGAGCTTTCAACGGCAACGCAGGACATCTCCGAAAGTACTCAAGATATGAGCACAAAGCTTGGCATCGCGGTAGACGACATGAAGCTTGGCCTTGAACGTAGTGTCTCCCAAATGTCAAAGACCCTTTCGGGGGCGGCAGGTGATATCTCCGAAAACGTTAAATCATTAGGGGAAACGCTCAATCATGTTCTTGGAAAGATGCAAGAGGGGATGCAGGCTGCGTTTACCAACCAAGACAAGGCTTTAGGAGGGCTTGATCAGACCAGCAAGGGAGTCAGCGCTATGGCCGAGGAAATGAAAGGGCAGCTGACAAAGCTAGGAGAGGATATACAGGCAGGGTTACGCAGCATCAGTACGAGCACCCTGCAGATGAAAGGGCTTGTCAAAACGTTTGAGGCCTCATCAAAAACCTTACAGGAACTTCCTCACCGTCTGGATGCGGTATGCCATACCCTGACAGCAAGCTTTGAGATCATACCGAAAAAGATAGACGAGATCGCAAGCATCTTTAGTGCTGATGTCCGCTACAGCGAAGCCCTCGATTCATTGGTAAGAATGCCTACCTTAGTTAGCAGGGTCGTGCAGACTACACCAGTGCGAGGTGGGCTTGCCGAGTCCGCCCAGGAATCCTTGGTATGAAGGAAAAACCAAACGAATGGGTATCGATCTCAGACCTAATGGCAGGCGTTATGGCTGTGGTGATGCTGCTTTTAGTACTTTCGGTATTACAAAATAAATTTGCCGATATCAAGCGCGAACAGGAGAAAAACCAGGGCGCTCAGGCGGAACAGCAGCGCATGGCCGATATGCTCAAGGGCATGCAGCGCACCATGGAGCAAGATGGTGAGGCTGAGTTGGTCTCTTTTGACTTAGCTGGTTCAAAGATTACATTACGTGACCGCATCTTTGCTCGTGGTAGCGCCTGTGTTACCGAAGAGGCACGTCAAGCATTATCCCATCTGGGCGCTAAGGTAGCCGATTTCATTCGCGGCTCTGGACAGGCTCAGGTATTTGTAGAAGGCCATACTGACAATATACAGGTCTCAAGACCTGTTACGGACTTCTCAAAATTCTGCACGGTTTATGACGACAACTTTACATTATCTGCAGCCCGAGCGCGGGAGGCTCGTAAGCTATTGATTGCTTTACTCGATGAAGCGCAGGCAAAACAGGTGATCGTGGCTGGTTTTGGCGATTCTCAGCCTTTGCCAGGAATTGACCCAGGTGATGAGCGTAATCGACGAGTTGAGGTACAGTTCCTTAATAGAGGCTCGCATAAAATCTAGCGAGCTATACCGACAGGATAAAAGTCGTGTCAAGGGTAAACGCTCTGTCGACAGACTCGTGTCCTCCACCGGAAGTTCTCATTTCTGCCGTTCATCATTGGTAGTGGGCAGTGGTAGCAACTAAGCAGTAGTCATAAGAGGCGGCAAGTTGCCGCGAAGGAGTAATGATGCCCAGGCCCTTACCGCCCCTTACGTTCATCTGCCCTAACTGCGGTTGGTGTACCACTACACTGGGCTCGAGCGATATTGTGCGCCCAGGCATCGACATGTTTATGAGCTGCCCTGCGTGCCGGCACAAAGATCTGGAGCAGCGTCAGGCCACGCGCCTTGAGGTATTTTGTAAAAAAGCAACACTTACCTTGCAGCCAAAACGATAAGAACGATGCTTCTGCTGCGTAAGGGTATCTACCGTCCCTGTTGTTTGAAGCCTGCTGTATTTTATCTTGACCTAGTGAAGAGAATTTATCAGTGACATTGGAATATCTTGCTCAACTCCTGCATGACCACTTCCAGCCTAAGGCCCGTGATATCACACGCTTTGCTGGCACAGGATGTTCATTTGAGGACTGGTTCAACTGGGAGCAATTCAGCGCTTTCACTGCCAAGGGATTTGAATGCCAACCCAAGCCCGCTTATAGAACGGTGTTTGAGCAGCACGAGCTTGCATTGTTAGGTGACCTGATCATCTATGGGAAGGAAGGCACTCCCTGGTTGGTAGAAACCTCGTTGGTTCATGGATACACCCAGGACAAATGGCGCGCCAAAATTATTGCTGATCGGGAAAAGCTTCAGCGTGCCGAGGGCACAGGCGTACGTAAAGTGCAGTTACTGCTGATGTGCAGCGATGCAGAGCAATATCTGCAAAAGACATGGGCTTACTGGTTTGAAGCAATGCCATTCTGGTCCACGCCTGATGCTATAACGTGCTTTGGAGATGGAGAGCAGGGCGAAGTGTGCATGTTATTTTGGCAGGTTCAATAGCCCTGGTACAGGTCAGACAAGCCATGAGGTCTTAAGCTCAAAAGCGATCAGACCTCTTACCCGTATACAGGCACCTGCCCCTGATTGAGTCATCATCCTTTTGAACCGGCTATGCCTGGCTTTTAAACATGCTTGTGGTGGTATGCTGAAATACCTGACCTCTAATGGCTGGCCCAGCCATCACAACACGAAGTTAATTTGAAATCTCCCAGCCTCTAGCCGCATAGTATATATAGACTCTTTGACACCCTTATCCTGAGTGTATTCATTTAAGCCCTTACGCTGAGGGCTTTTCAGGAGTGGTTATTTCCAACGGATAGTTTTTAACCGCCCGGGGTGTAAACATCCTACACCCATAATCCTGAACTCGATGTCAGCCTCTTTCAAAGTGCCTTGTTGAATTTTAGATATAGAAAACACCATATAATCATTTATGCGTTTGGGATCAAATGATTCCAGGCCAATGACCTGTACCTTGGCAAGGTGTCTTGCATTACTAATTGGTGTCGTTGTTTCCACAATAAACGAAAGGTAGCGGTTTCTGAACCAAGTCTGCCGAATGAGCGTTATCAGATACGTATGATTTTCCATTGTATACGGCAACTCCTTTTATGAGTTGGCAGATCCTGGTATTAACCCACGACAAATTTTGAATTTATTCATAGTAGGTTCAGGCTAGTCGTTTAAGGTGGTCCACCGACGCGCCTGATAAATGCCAGATATACAAGATTTGGATAAAGTAATCATTGGCGGCAAAGAGCTAAATGCCCCAGAGTCCATTCAATAGACAAAGCCGATCGGGTGCTGGGGCAGGTGGCGCTTGTGCTTGACCTCTGCAAGGAGAGCACGTGCAAGGTCTTCGGCCGTAGCGAGTGGACTGAAGCGGGCCTGACGCAACACTGTGGCAAAATCACCCGGCGTCAGAAAGGGCTGATGACGCAGGCACAGGACCGCTGTCTGATCCGAATCCTCAAGGCCCAGGGCTTTCAGATGCTTGTTGAACAGGTTTTCTACCTGCTCCTGCTTAAGGTAACCAAAGTGGACTTTCAGATCGAACCGGCGCAGGGCGGCTTCATCGAAATCACCCATCAGGTTGGTTGAGGCAATGAAGAGTCCCTGATAGACCTCCATTTGCATCAGCATCTCATTGACGGCAGTGATCTCCCAGCTGTGCCGAGCCTTGTGGCGATCCTGCAGGAAGCTGTCCACTTCGTCGAGGAACAAAATGGCCTCATCGGCATGCGCCTGCTCAAATACGTGTGCCAGGTTCTGCTCGGTCATCCCCACATACGGCGAAACGATATCCGAGACGCGTCGTACGAGCAGAGGCTTGTTGAGCTCCTGTGCCAGCCACCGGCAAAAGGCGGTTTTGCCTGTGCCGGGCGGGCCATAAAAGCAAAGACGAGCCTCAGGATGTAGACGTAACCCCTCCAGCAGACGGTCCACCGAAACATCAGCGTTGATAAGCGCTGGTGAATAGAAGTCTGGCAGCGAGTAGCCAGCGTTATGCGCAAGAGCAGGGTGCCCCTGCGCCTTGAGTGTTGCCCCCACCAGAACCTCAACTGCCTGATCAAGATACTCGCCGTCTCGCAACTCCAGGCTACTGGCGACCCGATAGGCACGTTCGATAACTGCAGGTGTCATGTTCTTGTGTTCAGCCAGCCGTTGAATCAGCGCATCACTCAGACGATCATGGCTGCCGGCACGCACGATGCGTTCCCGCTGGGTCCTGGGCGGAGCGGACAGTTCGATAATCAGGTCATAGCGCCGTATATAGGCAGAATCGAGCTGGCTAATGCTGTTGGTCAGCCAGAAGCAAGGCACACTGTTTTCCTCAAGCATCTGGTTGATCCAGCTCTTGTGCACCGCATGCTGGCTGGAGAACGGAGGGCGCTGTTCGATAAACAGATCTTCAATCTCGTCCAGAAGCAGCAGCGCACGACGCTGACCCAATACAGAGGTAGCAGTACGCAGCGCACATAGGCGCTGGTAGGCATTGATGGGATCACCATGACTGTCAGTACAGGCAACTTCGTACAGCCTGGTATCCACTTCCCTGGCCAGTAGGCGGGCAAGCTCGGTCTTGCCGGTACCCGGCGGACCATAAATCAGGACGTTAACGCCCGTCTGCCCTTTGGCCAGCGCCTTTTCAAGGTACGATATGGCCAGCGCAAGGGGTTTCTGAATGTGGACATAGTCTTCAATACATAGCCTGGCGGAGCGGCTCAGCCGAAAGGTATGCTTGAAGAGGTCAACAGGGAGGCCATCATGGTATCGCAGTTGATTGAGCAGGTCCGTACTGGTAAAGATCAGGCGATTGCTCAGGTGAGCGGCATGCATGAAACCGGAAGAAACGCTTTGAGTGTTGATCTCGATTAGGCCAGTCCGGCACAAACGATTCTCCAGAGAAAAACAGGAGTGCAGGACCTGAAGGGAAGTACCTGTCAGGGTTGCGATTACCTTTAGCATTGACTGGTAGCCCATGGCTCCCAGCTGGTTGGCTGCGCTTTGAAAAATCGGATCGGTATGCAGAAGGGCACAAAGTCCCAGGATCTTTAGTTCAGTCTCGTCCAGCTCAAGCAGCTCACCTAACGCTGTCAGGTTGCTACGCAACTGTGTTGGAAAATCGGGGGCAGGGTAGGCCAAATCAAAGGCCTTTCGCTCTTGTTCAAGTTCGCGTAGCGCCAGCGGCGGGGAGTACTGACAGGAGTCAACAAGCCTGCCCAGTCCCAGTTCATGAGCAAGCTCATCATCATTCAGCCCGTGGGGCTGAAACAGATGGCGGTACCCATTGAGGTCAAGCATGAGTTGAAACGCCCACTTGATCGACAAGGCACAGGCATCAGGATTATGCGGACCAGAAGCACGAGACGTAACACTACTGGCAGGACGACGTACTGACATGTCAGGTTTCCTTTACTGCAGGAGCTCCAAGCCTGCCAGATCATTGCGTCAAAACATGTCGGAATAAACCGAAACGCTGACTGGCTGCAAAGCCATATGATCCGATTATTGACTTGTATACCTGACCAGTATCGATAAGCCCTGCCGTTTTCATTAGTGTCTCTATGAACATTCGTTGTCCATCTGATGTTGCATTTATTACTGGATGCCTTATCTCAAAATGCTGGACTGTTGCAAACTGGTCTTCCGGGCTATTTCTGGCCAAGGCCAACGGCTGGCGAAGTTTTGCCTGTGCTATGAGTTCACACAGGACCAGTGCCCTCCTGCTGAATACTGGCTGTCCTGGGGGTGCAGCGCTGTAGTCCGGAGAAAGGAGAAGGTTTTAGCATATATAAAAAGTTAGATTGTGCCGGCAGGGCGGCTTTGCTCTGCCAGCAGAAGGTAAAGGGTAATAGCGCAGTAAACTACTTTGTTTCTATTTATCAATCACCTGCAAGGATATCTGGCATGGCGCTTTTCAGAGCAGTACCTGAAAGCAGGCTGGGGGATGCAAACAAGCAGTACTATCGGTATGACACGGTACGCATTCCTAGTAATGTCCCTTATGTGATAGACAACCTCTGGGAATGGTTACGGCCGATCAATATGCCCTCCCGACGGCATGCGGTTTATGCAAGTCCTACACCGGAGCTGGCACTGGCAAATGCAAGCGCGCGCCTGGAAGAAGGTGACCGCTATATCGCCTGTAGGGTAGTGATAGAGCCCCAGGCAGTGAAAATAGCGCAACTGAGCGTCAGGGATGCAAGGGAGCACAAGGACATCCGTGCCATTATGGGATGGCTGGGCAAACACAGCACCCAGGTCACTGAAATTTCGACAACAGAAAAGCAGCGTCTCAGCATGCTATTCATGCCGGGGTTTCATCGAGATGAGCTGGAGGCGCTCAGACAGGAGCACCCCTTTGTGCAGCAGGTCTGTGAAAGCGCGCAGGAGCTTTCCACCTTCTGGAGTTCTGCACTACGCGAGCCGCAGGACAGCGAGGGTGAGTTGTTCTTTGAGCTGGCAGGCTCCCAGATCAGTTATGGACTCGAGAGGATCTAGCCGCGGCAAACCCTGTTACAGGTTACGGCAGGCGTCTGGGCAACGCTAACCTGTAACAGCTCCAGTACCGCAACAAAGCCCGGGGAAGCGTTGTCTGGTCTGGCGACAAGGGTAGCTGCTGTTCCGCTAAAGCTATCACGCGGTTGGCCGATAAGCTGGTAATCCAGTGGCTATCGAACCGGCTGTTCGTGTGATGCACGCCGGTAGCACTGTCAATTTTTCCAGAAAGGGACTTCCATGCAAGTACTCAACGGTACCTGGTTGTACTCGGCCTCCGATATTTGTTTCTTTCTGGAATGTCAGCATCTTACCGCCACTGATTTGATCAGTCTCGAGACTCCGCTTGCCCGGACCTTAGACAGTGATGAGATCAGGCTGATTCAGGAGCGCGGCCTTTCTCATGAGGCGGCATTTCTTGCTCGCCTCAGGCAGCAGTATACCAGCGTCATCGATGTTCCTGCCTTGGGGGCAAAAACCCTAGTAGACAAGGTCAGGCTTACCCATACGGCAATGCAGCGTGGCGCAGATATCATTTTTCAGGGAACCCTGCAGGATGGCGTTTACATTGGCCATGCTGATTTTCTGAAGAAAGTGCCGCAGCCCTCTGTTTTGGGTGATTACAGCTATGAAGTAATTGATACAAAACTGGCAAGGCTGCCCAAGGGAAAGTTTATTGTTCAGCTGGCCTTCTACTCGCGCTTGTTGGCCCGGGCACAGGGGTATACGCCCCGCCTGATGCATCTTGTTCTAGGAAGTGCTTCGCTGGAGGAAACCTCGTTTTTGGTCAGGGAGTATGCCGACTACCTGGACAGCATACTAGGCCGCTTTGAACGTTTTGTTTCTGCCGGTAAGCCGCCGGTCACCTATCCAGAGCCTTGTGATCACTGCCCTTTATGCCATTGGAGTACGCGTTGCCGCGAACAGAGGAATCAGGACGACCATCTTTCCAGTGTGGCCAGTATCAGTCGCTCGCAAATACGAAAACTACGTCTGGCCGGTATCAGGACCACAGAGCAGCTTGGTGAAATACCCGAATATTCAAGGGTTCCCGGGGTCAGCACCGAGTCCCTGGCAAGGCTTCGCCAACAGGCTCGTCTCCAGGTTCAGGAGCGCATAACAGGCATACCGGTATATGAACTGCTGGCGCAGGAGGCTGGGCGAGGACTTGGGCGTCTTCCCCGGCCGGCTGAAGGCGACCTGTTCTTTGACATGGAAGGTAACCCGCTTGAGCCCGGTGGTCTGGAGTACCTTTTTGGCCTGTATATAGACCAGGCGGGAAATCAATACTTCAAGTCCTTCTGGGCTCATTCCAGACATGAGGAAAAGCAGGCCTTTGAAGCCTTTATCGATTTTGTAACGCAGCACCTTGAGCAGTACCCGCGTGCCCATGTGTATCACTATGCCAGTTATGAGGAGAGTGCCTTGAAGCGCCTTATGGCCCAGCATGGCACACGCGAAGCGCAGGTGGACTGGCTGCTGCGCAATGGAAAGCTGGTGGACCTGTACAAGGTAGTCAGGGAAGCCGTACGTGTCTCGGCGTCCAGCTACTCCATCAAGGCCATCGAGCGGTTCTACATGCCGCCCCGTGACGGCGAAGTGACCACGGCAGGCGCAAGCATTGTGTTCTATGAGAACTGGAAGCTCTCCCAGGACGCTGATCTTCTTGAGAAAATCGAGCGTTACAACGAAGACGATGTCCGTTCTACTTATAAACTGCGTAACTGGTTGCTTGGCCTTGGACAACCTGGCACAACGGACTTTCAGCAGGCGACTCCGCAGGAGGAAAAGACTTTATCATCTCAGATAAGCCAGGAAATGACAGAGCATGAGCGCAGGCTTGAGAGCTATCGCCAGCGCCTGCTGGGGGCACTGCCCGATGACGAAAGCCTGTTGGATGCCGCTGCCTTGCAAATGGTCCTGATCTACCAGCTCCTGGACTTTTACCGACGCATGGACAAGCCCGTCTGGTGGGACATGTTCAGGCGTCAGGACATGACGTCTGACGAGCTGATTGACGATGCTGAAAGCCTGGCAGGGCTTGAGTACGTGGACACACTGCCGGCTCCGTTAGGCAATAACCATCTGTATCGCTATCGCTTTCCAGAACAGGAGACAAAACTGCGCGCAGGTTCGACAGGGATTATTGTTGAGACATTAAAGTCGATCAGGCTGCATGAGCTGGACAGCAATAACCGCCTGGCTACGTTTCGGTGCCCAAAGGCCAACCCGCCGCCTGAAGTCTTTGATATAGGGCCTGGTGCCCCGATCAACAGCAAAACCTTGCAACAGGCGCTGTTCCGTTATGCAGATGCGGTTTTGGAGGGCCAGTCTGCGTTTCGTGCCCTTGCTGACTTTCTAGGGCGCAGGCATCCGCGAGTCAAGGGAATACAGGCAGGCCAACCCTTGTTGGACAAGAATTTGCCGTTCATGGCAGCCATAAAGGGTGTAGTACACAATCTGGATGAAAGCACCCTTTTTATCCAGGGGCCGCCCGGCGCTGGCAAGACCTTTACCGGCTCTCATCTCATCCTTGACCTGCTGATGGCTGGTAAACGGATAGGGATCGCCTCCAACTCACATCATGCGATTCATAACCTGCTGGCAGCGGTCGAAAGCCGTGTCCAGGAGGCACGCTTCTCCTTTACCGGGCTGAAAAAATCAACGGGAGGAAACGATGAAACGCGGTTTGAAAGCCAGCATGTCAGCTCCATGGATAATGCGGCTGTTCTTATCAAGCGATGGCTGGAGCTAAAGACAGGATTAGTAGCTGGAACAGTCTGGCTTTTTGCTGACCCGCAGATGACTCAGACTCTTGATTACCTCTTTATTGACGAGGCGGGTCAGGTCAGTTTGGCCAACTTTATAGCGATGGGCATGTCGGCCAGAAATATAGTGCTGATGGGCGATCAGATGCAGCTCTCGCAGCCTGTCAGAGGGGTACACCCAGGCCGCTCGGGTGATTCAACACTGGATTATCTGCTTAATGGCAGTGCGACCATACCAGCTGAACAGGGCATCTTCCTGGCACAGTCGTGGCGAATGCACCCTGACGTTTGCCGGTTCATTTCCGAGGTAGTGTACGAAGGCAGATTGACCTCTGCGCCGGGAACCGAAAACCAGCAAATTCTGCCCTGTGCCAATCATCCTGAGATTCCAGCAACAGGTCTCTACTTTCATGCAGTAAGGCATGATGGAAATAGCCAAAGCTCAACGGAGGAAGCTCAGGCTGTCCAGGAGCTCTACCATCATTTTCTCGGGCGGTCCTTTCAGGACAGGCAGGGCAAGTCCTGGCAGATCGGTGCAGAAAATATCCTGGTTGTGGCGCCCTACAATCTGCAGGTTGAGCTGTTGAAGCGACTTTTACCACTCAATGCCCGGGTGGGTACTGTTGACAGGTTTCAGGGACAGGAAGCCGAGATCGTGATTGTGTCGATGGCTACGTCAAACGAGGACTGCCTGCCACGTGATATTGATTTCCTGTATTCCAGGAATCGACTCAATGTAGCCATCAGTCGGGCCAGGTCACTGACCTGCATTGTAGCCAGTCCGGATCTTGCAGCCATTCGCTGCAAAACACCTCAGGAGATGGAATTGGTCAATACGTTTTGCCGCTTAATGAAGGCAGGTAAGGCCGTTGCCCAGGTTTAGTCGGATATCCGAATTCGTTTGATCTGCTTTAGAGGGGAACGCTGTATGTGGGAAGAAACAGTCGTACAACATATTCGGGCCCTGTTTGGCTCTGGCCATACATTTCAAGCAAGAAACTTAAATGGTGAGGCTTTTACCGTAACCCTTAACAACGAAGGGGTGGACGTTTCCAATCTGGGCGCATTGCCCTTTCTACCCTGGACCGTTTTTATTGAAACCATAAGGCTACTCAAGGAAAGAGGCGGTAGGGCGCCTGTGGGAAATGCCATGAACTCCAGACTTGGACATGGTGAGCTTCCGCTGGAGTGTGTTGAGGGATATGTAGCACTCACGGTCTATCAGAAAAAGATAGGGGATACTGTCTTTAGAAGAAGAGTTCCTGTTACCAGAATACTGATCAGCGCAGGCCTCTGTGACTATGCAGAGGGTCAGCTGTTACTTACAACCTCCTTTAAAGAGGTCGCTAATCTTTAGAGTGCATGGGGCCTCTACCAGCACTCATTGAGGTCCCGCTGCCCTACATGGGATGTCTGGCTCATAACCTCTATGGGCCGCGGCTGATGTCCTTTTAGTACAACGGAACACCAACTCCTTTGCGTTTCAGGAAGGAGGGGTTGACCCTGTAACCAGGGCCTTTGCCAGGATGAAAATATCGTCCGGCCAGAAACGTATGGGTCTAGGCTTGACGCTTTCATTATGGGAACGACAGCTCTGTAACTTTTGCAGCCACGCGTTTTCCAGCCCCTCAAGTCCATCCACGGCGCCTACCAGCGCACCAACAATACAGGCATTGGTATCGGTGTCCCCGCCGCGTCTGATTGTCTCAACAATGGCATGCCCTGCCTTGTCTCCTGCGCCAAGATGATAAAAGGCATTCTGTAGTGCAATCAAAACCCAGCCCATTTGCTGCTGGTATTCTTCTGGCAGGTGACCCTCAAGGGCTGCTTCAAGGCAGCCGCGCACGGTCTGCGCTGACTTACCATTGCCCAGTACACCCAAGGCCGCCTCGATCATGTCCTGGCGTCTGCCCGAACCAATGCCAGCTGCAATCGCGGCGGCATAGGCTGCGTTAGCCTCTAGGCAAACGGGGTGCGGGTGAGTCAGGACAGCATCCTGACGCGCCCAGGAAGCGGCAAGCGTTGGGGCTGCATGTGCGGCGATACCAATAGGGGCCACACGCATAAGGGCGCCATTAGCCTGACTGGTAAGGGAGGCAGCTTTGCTACAGGCATCACTTGCAGATAGCTCGGGATAGCGCAGCGGACCGGTTAATGCCTGACGCGTAGTGCCCCCCATGTCAAAGGGACTTGAGTATAGCCAGTCAACATAGGCCACGGCAGCCGCTTCGCAGTTATAGGTGCCACCAGAGGCCATTATGCTACGCGCCAGAGCCAGGGCAAGTTCGCCGTCATCCGTGGCTGACCTGCCAGAATATTCCAGGTGCCACCATCCTCCATTAATAGAGGCCTGCGCTTGATACGCTGCGCCACCGATGCGGCATCCATAAACTCGACCTGCGCACCCAGGTTGTCGCCAGCCAGCAACCCTGCAAGACAGCCCTGTGCCCGGCGCATACTCGAAAGCTCTGGATAGCGGGGCGGCTGGCTGATTCGCCGAGAAGGCTCTGTCGCTGCAGAATGGATGCTTGGCCATGGGCGCTCGGCCAGCTCAGCACAGACATCAGGCGCCCCGCCAAAGCACATCAGGGAAACCATATACATGTTTCGGTAGGTCAGCTCTTCTCCCCGATGATCAAGCAGTACTCCGCAAGCACCGCGTAACAGGGCATGAGCACCCGCCACGTCATGTGCAGACAGTGCAACAAGAGATACACCGCAGATCCCATCACCAGCGGCAACGCGTGCCAGTCGATAGGCCACGCTTGAAAGGGCTATAAAGCGGGCAGGTGCGCAGAGTTCCAGATTGGCGTAAGGTTTGCCGGCCGCCGCTGCGCTGACAAAAACAATGCTCTGGCGGTCCAGTTCCTTTTCGGAGAGATCCGTCTGAACAGGCTGGCCGTTACGCAGCAGGTAGGGGAGGCCCTCTGCCCAGGCAATGCAGTCCCTTCCACGGTCAGGACTTATTGGGGCATAGACGACCCCCAGTACCGGAACCTGATCACGCAAGAGTGCAACCGAGACAGAGCTCCCCATCAGGCCCTGCAGAAAATCGCTCGTCCCATCATGCGGATCAACTACCCAGCAGTATTGATTACCTGTCAGGTCTGAGCCTGTTTCCTCACCCCAGAAGTCGACATTCAACAATTGAAGCAGTGCTGTGCGAAGGCTTTGCTCGATTTCCTCATCCACTGCCGCCTTGTCCCCGCCGCCACGTGGTCCGTCGGTGCGTTGCCATTCCTCGATGATACGCTCTCCAGCGGCCTCTACTAACGAAACAACGTCTCGCAAAAGCATGCTCAGCACCACATTGTCCATCGGTAGCTCCTTTATTCTGGTCTTTTCTAGACGTCTTGCTAAGCATTCAGCGCTTATTTGTGCCCCTGATAGGGCGGATCAGGGTCATCGGGATAGGCAGGGGCCCACTCCGCATCTTTCCATTGAGGCGCATCAGTATTCCAGGGAGGAGATCCAGCTGATGGCAGACGCCTAAGCCTTTTGTTGTAGAGCCAATAGGGTTCGCCAGCCTTATGTAACAGCCCCATCAGTTCATGCGCTGCAGCAGTGGCTAACTGATAGGTTTCGCCAAGAAAGGTTTCTCCCTCGCAAGGACTGTCACGGTGAAATACCCACCAGTAGTACTTGTAGGCAAGGACATTGGGATGCACACCTCTTGTAAACCGTATGCTCTGATAGGGCTTTTTCTTATAACTTTCGACTAGCATTTCAAAGCTTGGCATTTTCACAGACCTACTTCCTTGCCTGTTAAAAGGGAAACCCTGCCTATCTGTAACAGAGGCCAAACAAGGTCAGGTGAGATCTCTGAACTGCCCTGACGAAGGTGAGCATACCGCGCCCTGGCGTCAGATCATGTCGCAATCATGACAAGGCACTTACTCATCAACGTATAACGCTACAGCAGCCTGAAGGCTATTCCTGACATGGGCGCGAAGATCAGAAGGAGCTACAACTTCTATACAATCAGCATTGGCAAGCAGAAAGAGACGTAGTCCCTGGCTGTCCTGAATGGCGCACGTAAGATTCCACCACTTATTGCCGGCAGGTTCTATCACCTGGTTGTCACAGAGTGGATTTTCAGAAAGCCGGATATACAACTGGTCGCGAATACGCAACTTGAGCGCAACAGGTTCCAGGCTATAAAGGGTAAACAGATCCTTTCGGGCAGCCTGTGAGTTGACATCATAGTCAGCTGGGTCCGGGATGATGTCTACGCAGTCATCTACCGCCTCGATGCGATGCAGGGTCAGAGCACAGAGTTCATTCGGACCATTGCTTCCATGTTTTCCGCGTGGTTTATCAGGATCCGGCATATATCCACCGTGCCATTTTTCTCTGCTGACAAGGCAGGACAGATAAATATTGGAGTCCTGATAGGACAAGGCAAGCGGTTTAAGATAGTAATCGCAGAGATGCCCATCAGCCTCTCGAGGTCGATAGGTTACCCTGAGCGCCTTGTTATCAAACAAGGCCTGCTGAATCCTTTCAAGAATGCCAGGCCTGATCTCAGCAGGGCGCAGGAGAGTAAAGCGGGTTGCACTGGTCACGCGCCTGGACCAGGCAATGTCACGCTTCAGCCGCATGACCTCCCCGGCATATTCACGTAACAGGCGTAAATGCTTTACCTGTTCTGTCATGCCAAAGCGTTCGGCATGAGTGAAAATCATGTGAAGATGCATTGCATCGTTCGGAGACAGCTTGAGTGTTATCAGCTGCCCAGCAGCAGACCAGTAAGCGTTTTTCTTACCCTGCACTTCAAAACGTGAGGCATAACCTTGCTTTGCCAGCCAGGCAAGGTCACGTTGAGTCGTGCGAAGGCAGAGCTCGTCTACTTCAAGCGCTATCTGCAGGGCCTTGTGAAGGTCCTCGGTTGAAGTCATGCGGCCAGGAGGCGGAAGCTGCTGGCGAAGTTGATCACGACGTGCAAGCGCAGTAAATTTATGATGGTAATCATAGTGGTCTAGCTTGACTGCACGCATTATTTCTACGCCGCGACAAAAATTGTCGTCATGCTATGCGTTAATACCTTCGCCGGCAAATCTTCCTAGAACAGGCCATGCGAAGGAGCAGTAGATGAACCGTTGCCAATACCTTGATAACCTTCATGTTCAGCAGTTTACCGACTGGCTTGGCGGCCAGCTTGATAGCGATCTATTTCAACATACCTATCGCAACCGTCGTAGCGGCAAGAACTGGACGTGCAGCAGTTTGTATAACGCCTTTGAGACATATTACTGGCCTCACCCGGAAAATAAGCGTTTAGGCTATTCGAAGGGCCATACCCCTGAGGGAAATGGCCATGCGCTTGCGGCGCTGCGCCTGTCGCTTCAGGCGGGACTTCATCAGGATGCAGACATGTTGCAGGCGGCCCTGGACGTCATGCGGTGGGGCGGGGTAACGGCTCACAATGCCAACTGGCTCAAGGCGAACCAGGCAGGTCTTGCCGATGTGCTGCTGAAAACCCGGGATGCACTTGATGCAGGCGATCTGACCAATGCCCTGTTGCTTGACGCCGGGCTTCGCTTCAATGCTGGCATGACAAAGGTATATTCGCTCCTGTGCACTGACTTCATCATCTATGACAGCCGCGTTGCCGCCGCGCTGGGCTGGATTGTAGTCAAGTACTGCGAAGCGCATAAACTCCAGACAGTTCCAGAAGCCCTGCAGTTTCCCTGGGCAGCAGCAAAGGAAAGCGGTAAAGGTTCGGCCAAGCGCCGTGACCCCAGCAGCGGCTTGCTAACGTTCCCGCGCTTGTGTTCAGGTAGCGATCATGCACTGTGGAATTGCAAGGCCAGCTGGTTGCTTCATGCCGTCCTGGATCATCCCCAGGCGAAGGACAGTAAATTTCAGAAGGTGGGAGCACCCAATGATCCACTACGAGCCCTGGAAGCTGCCCTGTTCATGATTGGCTATGATCTGAATAGTCCACCCGACTGTTCCAGCCTCTCGCCTGCCCTGATGGCTGATGTACTTTCCGTTCAGGCGGTGCTGTAAAAGAGCCTTAAACGCCTGAAGCAAAAGGACAGAGCGCCTCGTCAGCTACTCGAATGCGTCCTGCCACGGACAGGCAGGACATCTATTTCCTTCATCGTTAGCAGCCCATAGCCGATCCGAGGGCTGCTTGCCTCAGGCTCACCCATCTATGGAGGAGTTTGTACCTCCTCTGGAAACAACCTGTTGGCTTGGTGCTCAAGCCTGCCTGCAAGATTTACCGGTTCAGTGCGTTATGCTTCCAGAACCCGGGTTCATGGTGCCCAGTATTTTTCATGGCATCCCTCAACGGTAGCCAGGCAAACCAGTATTTGGCAGGCGCATGCTACCGTTCGGGTTTTCCAGAAACTGTTCCATCGATGTAGTCTGGCAGGAAACGATAATAAGGCATGTCTGTATGGATCTGCCCCAGGCAGCTGTTCATGTTGTTAGGGTTTGCATACCCTGCACAGGGTTGCCAGCCGATTCCTTTGCTCTCAAGCCAGGCGATAACCCTCTTGTGAGATTCAAGCCTGTCCCAGCTAAAGGAAGGGACTCTTTTGCCAGAATTTCCTTTCGTGAGCAGCACGTAAAGGATATCTCTTCCTTTCTTTCAGGAAATGGCGTCCATGTGTTCCACGATCTGGAGCATGTAGTTGATGCTTTGTACTGATATAGGGAAAACCCCAGCTATGCGCTTGATGCTTTAAAAGGTAACGTAACGACATATGATTCTGGCTCATCCATGCCTGCTGATGACTCTTCCTGCTCCATGATCGAGATACCATGCTGGTTTCTTGGGTATGTCCCTGCCTGTTATACCTGCAGGCGATAAAAGCAGGCTATAGGGATGCATCCACTGGAGAGGGCATCCTCTGATCAAACCCTGGCTAACTGAGCGTGGAGGATTGATGGCTGACCTAGTAACCAATACCTGGGCGCAAGCGCGACAGAGTCATTTATCCTGCCTTGAGCATTACCCGCGTGACAACATCCCTAAGTGCCTTGTACGGTATCAGGGGATATTTTGAGAAACCCCAGATAAGCGACTCGTAATAACTAACTGCGGTCAGCCTGTGGTTGGCACTCCTGTAACGTGCATCGCCCGCATGAAGGGCATGTAACAAACGGTTCGCGCCGTCAATGGCCGAGCAAACACTGACCAGCAGGGAGTCGTGCTGCATTTCGGCCAGATGGTCCATAAGTAGGCCTGAGTCCACTGGCTCAGGATTGCCTTGTCTGGGCACAAGCAAACCGCATTCCAGCACAATGCGCAGCACGCGGCTGCCAAACTGACGATGAATACGCGAGACACGGGCGGGCTGATGCCTGTGGTCATGGCCAAGCAGCAGGGCAGCAATCACCTGTTCTTCGTCTCCACCATTGTCCATCACCAGCGCCGCGGTACCCATGGCCTGCGCCAGATCCTGTTCACCCCTGCCGTGTGCAGCCACCGCCTGTGCAAACGCAATGAAAAGATTACCGGTGCCGTAGGTGGAGTTGCTGTTTTTCATCATTGTACTGCTCAAGATGTTGCTTCCTGCCGTTGCGTTAAGTCAAACGATATGTATCCTGAGGCGACACGTCTATCGTGTAGACATGCACAGGTAAACAATTCGTACAGATGAGGAAGTGATGAAAAGGCAACAATCCCTGGACCAGATCCGCTGGGACCTGGCCCTGCGGTACCGACTGATCGAAACCATTGCCTGGTGGGAGGGCCGCCTGACCACAGGGCACCTGATGCAGAGCTTTGGTATCAGTCGGCAGCAGGCGTCAAAGGATATCAATACCTACCTGACCGAGCATGCGCCTGGTAACCTTACATATGATCGGCATTTGAAGGGCTACAAGCCCTCGAAAACGTTCAGGCCAAGGTTTATTGATGGCAGTGCTGGCGCCTACCTGCACATGGTCAATCAAAACCGTGAGAAGGCGCCGCATATCAGCGGCCTGGCGGTCGCTTATTCGCACGTCGAGCAGCTTGATGTACCCGACCGGACCATTCGTCCCGAGGTGCTCAGGCCCATCCTCAAGGCCTGCCGGGAAGGGCTGAGGCTGGAAACCGAGTATGTGTCCATGTCGGCTCCGACTCGAGAAATCCGGGTCATGGCGCCTCATACCCTGGTCTATGATGGGCTGCGTTGGCATGTCCGGGCCTACTGTGAGAAGAACAGGGGCTACCGTGACTTTGTGCTTAGCCGCTTTCGGGGCGAGCCGGATCTGATGGACCCCACCGAGCATGGTCAGAGCGAGGACGAAGGCTGGAATACAGAACTCAATGTCATCATCGCTCCAGACACCCGCTTGAGCGATGAGCAAAAGGAGATTATCGAAGCCGACTTTGGTATGGAAAAGGGTCGTCTGGTTATTCCGACCCGAGGAGCACTGGTACCTTATGTTCTCAAGCGCTACCAGCTAAGCACCGATAGCATTGCGGCCAGTGCGGTCGCCCAACAGATCTATGTGGTAAACCGGGAAGAGCTAAAGAGGTGGATCATCTGAACAGCTCTACCTAGTGGAACGCGGCTGGTCGCCGCTCAGCCGGAAGGACCTCAATGTAGCTGTCATACGCTTGAGCTGCTGACTGCCTACATGAGTAATCGTTGCCAACGAGCATCTGGTCGCTTTCCCAGCGCAGCTGAAGCAGGACGGCGGGCGTAGTCCCTGCCACCGGGGAAGAAACAGCCAAACACCTTGACCAGGCAGATAGTGGCTCAGCCTTCTGCCTGGACCTCGCCATGGTCCCCGGCCTGCTCAACGGAAGTGGTCATTCAAATGCTATGCGACTGCCTGGCCCAGCTGGTTCCGTTGCCAAGGATTACTGTGTTCAGCCCATGTTAACCGGGCGTCTGGCCACTTCGTCATGCGAACTTAAGCCAAGCGATGGCACCGACTTCTCGGGCATTGCACTGTTTCCCTTCATTGCAGGAGCTTGCAGAGGGTTCAGCATTACTGGAGGCACCGCCAGGAAGAGGGCTTTGTGCCAATGGAGTCGCACCGGTGCGCTCACCCGGTAGCGTTATGACTCAAGGATGCAGCCCAGCGGAGCCGTCATCTTTTGACAGCACCATCATTGATCTTTTCATCTGATACCCTGCGCGGGGCCTGAAACCGCATTGCAAGACGCTGATTCCAGATACTGGATCCGCCTTTCCTGCATCTCATCGTTTTCAGTACTGAATATATGAGGACAGGATTTGATGGTATGCATGACATTTGCCGTAAGCTGTTCAGGGCGCGGTCAGGATACCAGCGCCATAGCTTCCAGGGCAGGCCGAGCATGATGTCTGTTCGATCCGGATCACCCGCACGCCAGGAGCAGGCTGCCTGGTCAGGAGCTCATGAAGCAGTGAGCTTCTGAGTATTACGGACTCCTTGATCTGGCGTCATCAGATGTGAAAGGCCGCCCGTCGACCAGGCGGCCGATTGCATTAGTCCAGCAGCTGAGGAATCGAACTGATACCCAGGCTATACAGCGTCTCCTCTGATAATCGGGCAAGACTTGAGTGGATCAGATCTACAAGACCTTCTCCATCCATGCACTGGATATCATGCTCTGCGGCATAACTGCTAACGCTGGAAGGTATCCTGCCCGAAGTGACCAGCATCAACTGATAGTCGCCATACAGGTCACCCTCAAGCTCCCTTATCTTTTTGAGCTGCTCAAGTCCCCACACGCCAGTCTCGCCCTGATGATGCTTGACCTGAATCAGCAGATGATGGACGACCTGTGTAAAGGCATCCGTTCGAGAGGCATGAATGTCTGCGTCAGCCCGACCCCTGAAATGCTGTTTGCTTAGGATCCTAGCGCTGTATCCCGAGACTTCTAGAAGCTCCTTAACCAGCAGTTCAAGACCAATACCCCCACCTTTAAGGTGTGTATTGCCACTTCGTATACGCTTGAGCAGCTCCTTCTTGAATTCCTGAACCCTGCTGTCCAGTTTGGCTTCCATTTCTTCCGCCATAGAACAGTACTGCCCCGCCTGGGCTGCCTGAAAGTGTTCCCGGATGGTCTCCTCAAGATCAGTCAGGTCGTTCACTATAAGACCGGGGGCACGAAGCCTGCGAACAAACCTTTCTTTGAAGGCCTCTCGGGGGATCAGTAGGAGCCTGTTCGAGTCAGGCGCACGAAGAAAACTGACTCGACGCTGATTCGCCAGGCCGCCGTTTTGAGCGGCTTCTTCATCAAAGAGAAGGCGCTCATCCGCTACTATTCCAAAGGCAATGCTTTTGCTCAGCGGGACCACAATGATGTCACCCGCTCTCAGCGCGGCGAAATAGGCTGCCTGCTGGTTGCGGCGATGTTTGCCGTAGACCGTATTGATCTGCTGCTTGATCGCCTTTGGCGATGGAAACGTCTCGAACCGGACACTGTTCCAGCCCACCGCAATAAGGTTGTTCCTGATTACCGACAAGGGTGTCCGTACTAGAAAGAAGCGTTGGGTAAAGGTGCCTGCATCCTGCATGTCGATACTGCCTGAAGCGCTCATGAATATTCCCTGAAATGGTAAAAAGCCGTCAGCAGCGGTTGATCGGGCAACCGGCCATGCCTCGTGCGTGAGTGTTTTCCTGTTTAGGCTTCCAGTCCTGGCTTCCACCTCACCTGAAAGGCTCCTGTGGATTGCTAGCCAGGGAGGCCCTGCAAAGTGTGCGTCTGCTCAATGTTTACGCCGGAATACAGATATATCGGCAAACGCAGCGCTTTCTGAAGCAGAATCCTGCCGCGTTGATCACTCAGACGGCCAAGGCTATTCCGGCGCGGTTTCGCGTAGCCTGTACAGGTACGCCTGTAGAAAATAGCTTGATTGACCTCTGGTGCCTGTTTGATTTCATTCAACCCGGCTTGCTGGGAAGCCTGAATCAGTTTGGCCATAGCTACCAACGCCCCATCGAGACCGCTCCTAAGCGAGATACCGCGGCACTAGAGCAACTGCGTGCATTGATTGAGCCGCAAACCCTGCGACGTACCAAGCAGGACGTTGCCAAGGACCTCCCGGCCAAGATTGAAGACCTGCACTGCCGCAGCCTGCCCATGCATCTGCTTCAGCGCAAACTCTACCTGGGGGCTATTGCCGACTTTAACCAAAAGCAGCAGCTGCAAGAGCACCTGCAGGCACGTGAGAGCGGAATGCTTGGCCTCCTACACACGCTCAAGCTGGTATGCGCCCATCCCTATAGCGTACAGCCCGATCCGCAGCTGCGAACGCATTCACCAAAGCTGCAATGGTTGCTAAGCCAATTGGATGCTATCGAGCGATCCGGAAACGGTGATAAGGTCATTATCTTTACTGAGCTTCGCGACATCCAGCGCGAGTTGCAACACGCCATTGCGCAACGGTTTGGGTTCAAACCTACCATTATCAACGGAGAGACCAGCACCAGTAGCCAAAGCGCGCAGAGTCGACAGCGGTTGATTGACGGCTTTCAAGCCACCGCAGGCTTCTCAGTGATCATCCTATCCACTGTTGCGGTAGGCTTTGGCGTCAATGTACAAGCCGCCAACCATGTCATTCATTTCACTCGCTGCTGGAACCCTGCCAAGGAAGACCAGGCTACGGATCGGGCCTACCGCATTGGGCAAGAAAAGGACGTGTATGTGTACTACCCCACTATCCGGGACACGCAGATGCCTACCTTTGAATCTACCCTTGATGAGCTATTAGATAAACGCCGAGCACTGGCACGGGATATGTTACAGACAGCTGGAGAGGTGCAGATGGCCGACTTTGAAAAATGCCTAAACACTTAAGGCTGATCAAGCGCTGAATAGCTAATCAAGAGTTATATGTTAATGCAGGCGCGGTTAGAAGATAATTAACTGCGCCCGCAGTCATCACAGACGTTAAGTGGTAGGCGCGATATTCCGTCTAATAATAAATATTCGTATGTAAAGGGCTTGCTGAGCAAAAGCGGTCATGCTGCCTAAGCTTTTGATGCCTTAAAAAGCAACGTTAGCCTTATTTCTAGCCTTGAGGGATAGACTTATCCTCAGGGAGCTTTATCTCAAACGTGGCGTTTAGACCGGCCGCAAACAGCTTGACCACAAGCTCAGGCGTCACAACTTCTACCTCCTGTTCGGGCGGAAATCTTTCTTCAAGGAGGCGATAACCCTCAAATGACCAGATCCAGAGTCTTTTTGCCAAAGAAGGACATAGTCCTGCTTGTAGCGAATGATCGTACCCTCAGGCAAGGATCCGAGGCTGGCTTTCCACAGACGCTTCTGTCTATTGCAGTCAAGGCGCGAAGCGTGAAGACGTGCATCGATTATCTGTGCGGTGGGTTTAGGCTCATTTGGAAAGGTACGCTGCCAGATCTTAATAAAATATTGATAAGCCCCGCGTCGACATTCGGCGCAGGGGCGATGTCCTGATGCGTAGGCGGTAGCTTCATCAAGAAAAAAGAGTTCGGTGTAGCTATTAGGACTCATCAGCTGACGTTTGATACCGTTAAAAGACAGGTCGCAGGTAATCCAACGCTTGAGCTCAAAGCTGCGCATAATCTGCTGACTAGTATTGTGCAGCCGGCCCCGATTACCCATCAGCGTGTCCCGTGCTAGGGTCGCTACAAGGTCTCCAGAGGGGGTTACCCGGTTTTGTAACGGCATTATTTGATTCCTTTCACTATAGCTGTGGCTGATGGTTACTGGAAGTAGTCTATGGCTGGAGTAATATTATTATAATATTACTCCATAAGGCCGTTTCACTAGTGTTAGCGTTATAAACAGGGTCGTTCTGCCGTGCTAACGTGAAGGTCAGTTTCAGAGCAACATAACCCATTGCATTGGATAATGGAGTCTGTTTGGCTTCTAGTACAGTCTGCCAAGTAATTGCTTACTTAAATCACGCTCCAGTACATCTCTTTGGTTATTGCGCTGTAGCTGCTCAGAATGCAGAGGCTGACCTCTTAAATAATAAGTCCTTTGTCTTATGGATTTTTTTGTAGAAAGGAAAATAAATGAGCAATGATTGCGCCGGCAGAAGCGTCACAGTTTTGTGTAGCTTGCGTAAACTTTCCCAAATCTAGATTTTCAGGCGCTATAAGCATGGATTTATAGCAGTCTGTTCGCTCCCTGGTCGCCATACATGGAGCTGTCCAAGTGAGGAGCAACGCCAAAATCAGCTTTTCACGAAGAATCCCGCGTGCTACATGATCTGCAGATTTAGCTAACGCTAAAAAAAGCTTGTGAAGAAAACAAGAGAGATGAAAAATATCATCCCTATTCGTTTCTTCTTCGCTATAGACTTTTATCTGGCAACTGAATTTGAGAGTAGGATCGCTCGGCTCCTCAAAATCACTATCACCCTCCGCTAACGTCAAGATATCAAACGGCATTTCTGATATCGAAAAGTTAATGATGGGGTAATCAAAAGAGTGGGGCCTGGAAAACCTGCTCTGATAAAAGATGATCTTAGGCACAGGCTCACGTGCGCGCTTAGAATCTGATCTTATTTCTTCCAGCTCAACCACACTATTGAGGCCCAGCTCTGAGAGGCCTGCTAGGGCTTGAAGGACGTGGCTACTGAGGTAGGAGCGATAGTCACGGTTGCTCGCGCCCTGGTAGTTAAAGATGTGTCCCTCTACGTCCTTGACCTCACCCAGCGCCGCTAGCAGAAAGGAGCGTACTCCTCTGTACCAGTGCCTATGTCTCTGTAAGAACTCGCCTTGCGGCTGGGGCTTGAAGTGAAGGCTATGATAGACCTGCAAGAGGTTACCCAAGCGGGTCTGACCGGACATATAAGGATCAAATCGGGCTACAGGCACTCGAATTCCTTCACCTAACACCTGATCGCACCAACGGGCAAACGTAAGATTACTTAAGTTGCCAATAGACTCGCGTTTCTCTAAAACTTGCTTGAGTACGCTTTCTTCTAGTGCCGAGCAATCTACAAGTATCTGGTAGCGATTAAAGATTTCTAGTTGGGCGTGTCTGATTAACGTGTCGCGGTCCATGACTTTACCGTAAGCCTTCAGAGATGGTTGCTTTAGGAGACGCTGAACTGAGCGTTTAGAAATCGCGCTCGATGATCAGGCTTGATGAGATGCGGCAGTTACTAACCACACCGGTAGATCCCCAGTGACGGCAGTAGTAATGCCCTTCGTTTACGGCCTGACCTTGCTCATCAAATGCTTCGATCACCGCATTCCATAGGGACACACGCGGTGCCTCACTACCAGGGTCCAAGCAGAGCAGATGTGTCACCTGAAGCTCTTGGGTCTCATCAAGCTGATACCCTTGATAGCCAACCACCACTACCCAATGAGCGCTCCATTTATCCCATTCAACTTTCAAGATAGGCACGCTAAAGAGATCGATTGCCTGAGCGATCTGATTAACTGTTGTCTTTCTACGACGCGCAATATCTAACACTTCACAGGTTATTCCAAAACCTTTGAAGTTAGCTGCCAGCCGGCACAAATCCATGTCATCCGTACCTCCACTGACCAAGCTACCAAACTCAAGAAGTTTCTCTCTGAACTTTCCTTCACGGGTACGGCCATCATGTCCATGAAGGTTGCATGCATCGTCACGGGACATGGCTCCTAGCATGATCAACGCCATGACCAGACTGTATGGACCGCAAGCGCCATCCATTTCACCCTGACGCAGGTGCACCAATTCCAGTCCGCTGTCATGAGCACATGTTTCTGGCCCATTAGGAGAAACAGAAAGCCACGGACTTACGATCATTTTATTCATAGGAGGTCTGAGGAGTATCTAGTTAAGCGTAGAAAAGTTTTAAGCTGTTGATTCTTGTCATGAATGGGTTGTAGTGCGCCAGAAAAACAGTTGAGCTTGGCTAATCACTAAAAAGATCTGGCTTATTTCATGACCTGAATAAATAGCTGTTCTAAGTTTTAAATCGGCATCCTGCTCCTTTTCTGAAGTAGCAAGAGCACGTTTAGGTAATCGCCTGTATAGATGTCCAGCAATGCTATTTTCACGCAGTAGCGGCTTACTTTCAGAAAGTAGAAAGCAAGATATCGTCTAACGGATACATGGGTTTAAAGGCGACGAAAGGGCGCAAGGTTTTTACAAATCGGCCGACTAAACCTAAATTAGATACCCAACCTAACCGTCAAGCAGCGATAATTAGTTCACTAGACAAACGCTGTAAGACACAGGCGTTGCGCCGTTTACGAAAGGATCTTTAGGGGTTAAGGACAGTGCAAAGCCAGCAAAAAGTATTGATCAGTTGGGTGGGTGGTAACGACCTAAAGGCTATGGACGGCGGCGCGAATGGACCAATACTGTCAACGCTGTGTGCAGAAGACTTTGACCAGGTCGAGCTACTGTGTGCTTATCCTCTAGAGCGTCTGCATCAGTTTGTTGAGTGGTTGAACCAGAGGGTTAGTGTTTCCATTAGAGGCCACTTCGAGCCGCTCTCCTCCCCGGTCCACTTTGGTGAGATCTATCAGGCCTCTAGCAAGCATTTACAACGACTCACTGACTCAGGTGCTCACTTATCCATTCTCTTGAGCCCTGGGACCCCTGCGATGCAAGCTGTCTGGATTCTCCTAGGTAAAACACGTTGGCCAGCCCGGTTCTATCAGTCCTCGCTTGAGCAAGGCGTTGAACAGGTCGACGTTCCGTTTGAGATTGCAGCAGAGTATGTCCCAGCTGCCCGTAAAGTGAGCAGCGACAAATTGGCCTGGTTGGCTGAGCAGGACGTGCCGGTAGATGCCGCTTTCGCCAGCATAATCACTCAATGCCCGCGTATGCTAATGCTTAAATCCCAGGCTCATATCCTTGCGCAAAAACAGGTGCCGGTGCTGATCTTTGGCGAGACGGGTACGGGTAAAGAACTTTTTGCTCGAGCGATCCATAATGCCAGTTCTCGAAACAAAGAGCCGTTTGTAGCCCTTAATTGCGGAGCCATCCCCTCAGATCTGATTGATTCAGTTCTGTTTGGCCATAAAAAAGGCGCCTTTACCGGGGCTATTGCTGATCGTTTGGGCGTATTTGAACAAGCCCATGGCGGCACTTTATTTCTTGATGAGTTTGGCGAATTAAGCCCTGATGTCCAGGTTCGCCTATTAAGGGTGCTGCAGGAGGGCACCTTTGTTCCTGTAGGGGGGGCGCGTGAGCAAAAGGTAGATGTGCGCCTGATTACGGCTACCCATCGAAACCTAATGCTGGAGGTCTCTCGAGGGCGCTTCCGGGAGGATTTATTTTACCGAATTGCCGTAGGCGTGTTGCACTTGCCCGCCCTTCGCGAGCGGGAAGGCGATCTGCTGATGTTGGCGGATGCAATACTGGCCAGTATCGGAGCGCAAGACAGCAGTCTGCACGGTAAGAAAATTTCCGCTGAAGCAAAAAATCTTATCCTTGAGCACTCCTGGCGAGGAAACGTCCGGGAGCTACACTCTACGCTGCTACGCGCCGCGCTCTGGTGTCAGGGGGACCTGATTTCTGCGGGAGATCTTGAACAAGCGCTGTTTACTCTGCCCCAGCGCGAGACGGACGTTATGTCTTTTGATGTCTCTCAAGGCATTGATTTACAACAAATAATCTCTAAAGTCGCAAGACACTACTTGCGTAAAGCCCTCACCACTACCGGGCAAAACAAAACCCGGGCGGCCGCTCTTCTTGGCTTAAAAAGCCAGCAGACGCTTAGTAACTGGCTCGATAAATACGGTATTGAATAAACCTGGCACGATCCTGGCTATGGGATCACTATGAACAGGATCGCACATATGAAATCACAAAACTTTGAGTTTCTCCGTCCAGGCAACGAGGTGCTGGCCAATCTAGGTGGCCTGGCCGAGGCTGTCTTGTTTATTGATCCCGGCAGTGCACTCACGCGGCTGCGTAGCTTTGCCGAGGAGCTAACAAAGTCCATTTATACGGAGGAGTCGCTCCCGCGGCTCCCCCAGGCCACGCTATACGAACTCGTTAAAGATGCAGTGTTTACCAACTGCGTTAGCAAATCGCTGGTCTATCAGATCAATTTCCTACGTATTCAGGGCAACGACACGGCTCATGGCGGGGAAGGGGATGTGCACAGCGCCAAGCTTGCACTCAAAACCGCTTACGAACTGGCCAAGTATATGGCTGTTAACTACTACGGGGCGGCCACAAATGAGATCTCTGACTTTGTTGAAGTTAAAGATCCGTTCGCTGCGGTAAGCCAGCTACAAAGGTCTGTTTCCAGCTACGAAAAGGAGTTGCAGGCGCAGCAAGAAGAGCTCCAGCGGGTGCTGGAAAAGCTTGAACAGGAACGTATTCGTAACCTAAGCGCGCTGACGGCTCCGTCTGAACCTGATCAGCACAAGCGCCAGCAGAAAAGCCAGCAGGTTGCCAACAGCCTTCAGTGGAGTGAGGCCAAGACACGCGCGCTGCTGATCGACGCCATGCTCTTGCAGGCTGGATGGGATATCAACGATAAGGCTCAGGTAGGCCAGGAAGTCGAAGTAACATTTCCGGATAACGTGTCGGGTAAGGGCTACGCCGACTACGTGCTGTGGGGCAGCAACGGTGAGCCCTTGGCCGTGGTTGAAGCCAAAAAGTCTGGAAACGTCAGCTTGCAGGCCGGCCGCGAGCAGGCACGCCTCTATGCAGACGGCTTTGAACAGATGGGCCACCAACGGCCAGTCATCTTTTACACCAACGGCTATGAAACCTTTATCTGGGACGATAAACAGTACAATACCTATCGCCCTGTCTATGGCTTTTACAGCAAAGATAGCCTGGAGTACCTGATCTACCAGCGAAAATACCGCCAGGCTGAACTGGAGCGGTTTAACCCGGACCTGGGGATTGCCGATCGTGCCTATCAGATTGAGGCAATCAAGACGGTTGCTAAGCATTTTCAAGATCAACGCCGAAAAGCATTGATAATCCAAGCCACCGGCACAGGCAAGACCCGCGTGGCTATTGCGCTGGCCGAGCTCCTGCTTAGAACAGGATGGGCCAAACGCGTGCTGTTCCTGTGCGACCGCAAGGAGCTGCGTATCCAGGCCGATGAGGCGTTTAAGCAAAACCTGCCCAGTGAGCCGCGCTGCGTGATTGGCGAAACCAACAAGATTGATCAAACAGCGCGGGTCTACATTGCTACCTATCCGGGTATGCTAAATCGGTTTGCGCAACTGGACGTAGGCTTTTTCGATCTGATTATTGCGGATGAAAGCCATCGCAGTATTTACAACAAGTACCGCGATCTATTCGACTACTTTGATGCCCTGCAGGTAGGTCTTACCGCCACGCCGGTCAAGTTTATCAGCCGTAACACCTTTGATATTTTTGATTGCGAAGCCACAGACCCTACGTTCGAATTTGGCCTGGACGCGGCCATCAATAATGAGCCGCCCTACCTGGTGCCATTTCGCGTCAAAGACCTCACCACTGAGTTTCTGCGTGAGGGTATCCACTATAAAGACCTGTCAGATGAGCAGAAGCGTCAGCTAGAGGAGGACCTAGGTGAGGAGGAGGCCAAGCGCACGACCATTGCCGGCAAGGACATTGGCCGACGTATCTTTAGCGAAAGCACCGACCAGATCATCCTGGAAAACCTGATCGATAACGGGATCAAAGATGAGACCGGTACGTTGGTTGGCAAAACCATCATCTTTGCGCAGCGTCAGGATCATGCCGAGCACCTGGAAAAGATGTTTTGCAAGCTCTATCCGCAATATGGGGCCAAGGTGTGCAAGGTCATTCACAACAAAGTCCCGCATGTGGACAGCCTTATCAAAGAGTTCAAAAAGCCCGACAACGACTTTCGGATCGCAATTTCGGTCGACATGCTTGACACTGGCATTGATGTGCCTGAGGTCGTGAACCTGGTATTTGCCAAGTCAGTAAAGTCGTGGGTGAAGTTCTGGCAGATGATTGGGCGAGGCACGCGTTTGCGTCCGCATCTCTTTGGAGCGGACAAACACAAGACCGAATTTCTGATCTTTGACCACTACAGCAACTTCACCTTTTTTAATGAGGAGTACCAGGAGGCCGAAGAGTCCACCAGTAAGTCGCTGCTGCAGACCACTTTTGAAGCGCGGCTGGAACTGGCTAAGGCCGCGCTCCAGCATAACCACGCGGCAGCGTTTGACACCGCTACAGAACTGTTGCGCGCCGACGTTAGCGACCTGCCGGAAAAGAGCATTGCGGTCAGACGTGAGCTGCGCATTGTGCATCAGCTACAGCAGACCGACCTTTTGAAAAAGCTGGATGCCAACACCCAGCATCTCTTGGCCAATACCATTGCCCCGTTGATGTCGGCGCGTGTGCTTCACGACAAGCATGCGACCATGCTCGACAGGTTGATTGCAGGCATTGAGCGCAGCCTGGTGGAAAAGTCCAGCTCGTTTGATGATGGGAAAACACTGCTGCTCGCTGAGCTGGACCGGCTAGCCATCAATATCCAGGCAGTACGCCTAAAGGACAAGGTGATTGCCGAGGTACGCAGCGCTGACTTCTGGGATAATCCCAGTATCGAAAAGCTGGAATACGCCCGTAAGGAGCTGCGAGGCATCATGAAGTATCGCCAGGCCGGAATGGGAGGCGGCGCCTTTGCCATGCCCACTACCAAAACGGGCGATACGGGGGTAGAAGTTGTCGAGCGCAAGATTAAAATTGCCGGAGCTAACGAGGCGATGGCCTACCGGCGCCGCCTTAAGGAAATTCTTGAGGCCATGCTGGCCGCCAACCCCACCCTGCAAAAGATTCATAAAGGCGAGCCCATTGCTGGGGTTGAGTTGGAAACCCTGACCTCTACCATTCTGACCAGCCATCCAGGCGTACGGCTAGACATCCTTAATGAATTCTATGGCCGTACAGCGGACCAGCTGCACCTCACCGTGCGTGAGATTATTGGTGTCGAGCCCCAGGCGGTTGAAAAGCACTTTACCCAGTTCTTGCACGCGCATCCGACCCTAACGGCCAAGCAGGTTCGCTTTATGAACCTACTCAAAAACTATATCGCTCAACACGGCACAATCGTGATTGACACCCTGTACGAGGCACCCTTTACCAGTGTGTCCCATGAGGGGGTCGATGGCGTGTTTACCCCGGACAACGTGGATGAGCTGGTGGCTGTACTTAGGCCATTTATTCGTCCTGACCGCCAGCCAGGCTCCAATGCGTGACCTGGCGGCTAATCTTAACTTTTAAGCAGTACTGAGAGACCTCATGCTCACTGGCACGATTCGTAACGACATTGACAAACTGTGGGAAAAATTCTGGACGGGCGGAATTACCAACCCCCTGACCGTGATTGAGCAGATCAGCTACCTCATGTTTGCCCGCATGCTTGATATGCAAGAAGAGGTAGCTGAGCGTAAAGCCAAGCGTACCGGCAAAAAAGTTGACCGGCTTTTTCCCGATACGCCAGAGGGGCAGCTGCTGCGCTGGAAGAACTTCAAGAACCTGAGCGGTAGAGAGCTCCATGGCCATCTTAAGCAAAAGGTCTATCCCTATTTTGCCAGACTGGGCCAGCAATCTGACCAGGTGGACGGCCTAGGCGAAGAGGGCAGTGCGCTAGAGGCCCTGGGCCATATTGGCGAGTACATGCAAGACGCCGATCTTGAAATTAAGAACGAGTCTGTTCTGGTTTCCGCTGTAGCCATGGTGGACGGGCTGCCCCTGACCCAGAGCGACGTGAAGGGCGATATCTACGAATACCTGCTAAGCAAGCTCACCACTGCCGGCATCAACGGCCAGTTCCGTACACCGCGCCACATCATCGACGCCATGATCGAGCTGATCGCCCCGCAGCCGAACGAGGTGATCTGTGACCCTTCGTGCGGCACGGCGGGCTTTCTTGCGCGCACTATGGAATACCTCAACCGCGTATACTCCAGCCCGGATGGCACCTTTACCGACGAAGACGGCAACCTGCATTACTCAGGCGACCTGCTGGAGCCCTACCGCGAGCACATCAACAAGCACATGTTCTGGGGATTCGATTTTGACACCACCATGCTGCGCGTCTCCAGCATGAACATGATGCTCCATGGGGTGAACGGCGCGAACATCCGCTACCAGGACTCCCTGAGTAAATCCATCAAGGAGCACTACCCGCGTCAGGAACAGGACTTCTTTGACGTGATACTGGCTAACCCGCCGTTCAAAGGCAGCCTGGACGAAACCAACACCAACCCCGACGTGCTCGGCCTGGTGAAAACCAAGAAGACCGAGTTGCTGTTTGTAGCCCATATCCTGCGATCGCTCAAGCTCGGTGGTCGCGCCGCCGTGATCGTGCCGGACGGCGTGCTGTTCGGCTCCAGCAAGGCCCACCAGCAACTACGCGGGGAGCTACTGGAAAACAACCAGCTCGAAGGCATTGTTAGCCTGCCCAGTGGCGTGTTCAAACCCTACGCCGGCGTCAGCACCGCCATCCTCATCTTTACCAAGGGCGGCACCACCGAGCGCGTATGGTTCTATGATCTGCAAGCCGACGGCTACTCGCTGGACGACAAACGCACCGAGCTGAAAGGTGAGGGCAGTAACGACCTGCCCGACGCCATCGCCCAGTGGCACAAATACCGGCAGATGGTGGAAAACAACGTCAGCGCCAACACCATCAATACCCTGTTCGGCGACAAGCGCAAGAAGTCCTTTGTCGTGCCGGCCGAAGACATCGCTGCCAACAAATACGACCTCTCCATCAACCGCTACAAGGAAGTGGAGTACCAGCAGGAGCAGTACGAGGACCCGAAGGTGATTCTGCGACGGCTCAAAGGGCTGGAGCAGGAGATCTTGGCGGATCTGGATGAGCTGGAGGGGATGCTGTGAGTTGGCCGATGGTTAAATTAGGCGATGTTGCGCCTGCAAAGGCGAACAAACATGCCTTTTCCACAAGTGACGAGGTATGGACACTAAATCTGGATCAGGTAGAGGCAGACACAGGCAATGTTCTGGAAAAAATCATTGCGCCTGTTTCAGAAGCTGGTAGCTCCACACATGGCTTTGATGAACGACATGTTCTTTATTCCAAGCTTCGTCCATATCTGAATAAAGTAGTCCTTCCTGACGAGAGGGGGGTGGCAACTACTGAATTGGTGCCGATGCTTCCAGATCCTCAGCGACTTGATCGTAAATATCTAGCCTACTATTTACGTTCAAAAAGCTTTGTCGATTGGGTGAGCTCCCAGGTGGCCGGTGCAAAAATGCCGCGAGTGTCCATGCAACTGTTTTGGCAGCATGAAATCCCTCTCCCAACCCTACCCGAACAAAAGCGCATCGCCGCCATCCTAGACAAGGCCGACGCCATCCGCCGTAAACGCCAGCAAGCCATCCAGCTCGCCGACGACTTTCTCCGCGCTGTGTTTCTGGACATGTTCGGCGACCCGGTGACCAATCCGAAGGGGTGGGAGGTTAAGACTCTTGCGTCGATCACGAAGGATTGGAAAGGTGGAGCGTCAATAAAACCTGATGATTTTACTGATAGTGGTTTTCCAGTGCTTCATAAGGGGGCAATTCATCAGCAGGGAAAAATAGTTCTAGACGAGTCAAAGAAGACCTTCGTGTCGAATGAATTTGCTGAAGCGAAAAAAGGCTCCCTTGTTGGCAGAGGTTGTGTTGCTATCACATTAAGGGATCTGGTGCCATCTGGCCCCAGTATCGGTTTGATGGCTGATTTGTCTGATTATGAGACGGATACATATCTGCTTTCGCAAGGTGCATATGGGTTTTCTGTAAAACTCGAAGAGCTACATGCTGGATACTTGGTTGCACTTTCTAACCATGATGGTTTTCGGCAGGAGTTTAAAAAGATTTCCGTTGGTAGTACACAGATTCATATTAGAAGTTCTGATTTGAAGGAGCTTGCTTTTCCATTACCTCCAGTTGAGCTTCAGCTCAAATACAGCGTCATCAGACGTGCCGTGATCGATTTTCAGAAAAAAGCAGCTGCTGGAGCAGAAGAAGAGTTGTTTCTTTCACTCAGTCAAAAAGCCTTCTCCGGCCAGCTATAGATAAGGAAATCCTCATGCGCCTCAAGTCCGTCAAGCTCACCCATTTCCGCGGCTACAGCGCCACCACCGGCGTTCCCATCGACGAAGCCATGACTGGCAATTGCCGCTGACGGGAGACGGTTTAACGGCCTAGCTGCGAACTGCAACCTTTATCGATTATGTAGTACGGAAAGGGATCTATGTATGAGCAATAACGAAAATCGGCCTTTAATTAGAAGGCATATCCCGCTGGAAGAATTGCTGCAGCTAGCGACACCGGATGAGCTGGTAGCGATTACCGAAATTCTGCTGGATAAGACAAACGATCGCCTGCTAGGTGATGACGCTGCGAGGAAGAGCCTAGCCCGCAGCCATGCGCAAGGAGAGCTGTACAAGGCGGTCAACGAAATCGCTTACGAGATTCGTGCGCTGGGCAGTGTCAGTCTTGCCAGCTTGCTGCGTCGAGGCGAGCCAGTCAGTTACGACGAGGTTGTTCGGGATGTTGCCGATGAACTGAAGGTCAAATTCGGCAAGTCTGATACCACCTCAGGCATTGAGGAAAAAGTTCTTGAAATGCTGGTTAAAAAACTGGCAGAGCAGGATGAGTCTGAAAGTCAAACAGCCAGTGGATCATGGTTTGGCCGGGCGCGGCTTAACACCTCATTCACCTCTTTGCTCGGGCCACTAGGAAAGCTGGGTTTAGGCGCTGCCGGGGGCAGCCTGCTTACTGGTGCGCTGAGTACAGTTGCTGCAGCCGGCATGTTGACAGCACTCCCGCTTACGGCGGTTGGTGCTGTCACTGCAGGTGTTTTGGCACTGAAAAATAAATCTCGGCCAGAACTAGAAGGGCTGACCACGATTGTCGTCCATATTGCGCGTATCCGCGCTGCTGTTGTTGCTGCCGATCATGACGATTTTGAATCCAGGTTGAGGGCATGTTTATGAGCGCTGAAATTCTTGCCAGGACCCTTAGCTCCGCGCCGGAGATTGTTGAGGGTATTCGCTCTGGGCTTTATCAGGTATGGGGGGGCGTTGTTAGGTATGCCGCAGGCCATCCCAAGGGCGGACAGATAGTTGCCCATTTGCAGTTTCCAAGTAACGCCGAGCAAGCATCAGAGCAGATTGCCCGCCTTCAGGAGGCGCTGGGTGGCGCGCAGGAGTCCTTGGGAGTGCTGCAAAACCTGCAGTACGCGAATGTGGCGCTGTCCGGATTGAATTTGGCTGTTTCGGTTGCCGGCTTTGCGATTGTTTGTAAAAAGCTCAATGGCATTTCCGAGCAGTTGACTCAACAGTCGGAAAAGCTCGATATGCTGATCGAGATGGCTCGTGATGCCAAGGCACGGGAAGAGATGCGTGACAACGCAAGCTTCAGCTCTGTGCTTTGGACGGTCCAGCAGTCTGGCGAGCAGGGCGACCTGCAAGGGCTCAGGAGTCAGGTTCGAGAGATCCGAGACCAGTATGAGATAACCAAACTGACATTGAACCGGGCGGCGGCAGGTGCCACTGGCAAAGACTTCGTTGCATCCCTCAGTGTGCTGCAAAGCCTGCAGCAACGCATGATGTATCTCGGTTTCCTACAGGCATATGTACAGCAGCGTACGGCGGGTGAGAAGTACGCCATTAGGGTGCTGCAAGAGTTGCAAGCGGATTGGCTGCAGATGAATACGGTTATTATCAAATCCATTGCTGCTAATCAGGAGTGGATCGAGCAGCTAACGCAAGAAGCGGGTGACAACATCATTTCCTTTCTTGAGTATCGTAAGACAGCAGCCCCAGCCATCGAATACCAGACCAGTATGCTGGAGTTTACGGCCAGCTATCCTCAGGCTGTTGCATTACTCAATGAGGATGTCTCGGAAATTCGTTTCCTGGCTGCATGATGAATGCATTGTAGCGCGGCGAGAGTACACGGAAGAGTTTGATATGGCATTGGATCTGAGTAACACCTTGGTAGTAGGCATCTCGGCCACCGCTCTGTTCGACATGAGCAAGTCCGATCTGATGTTCAAGGCAGCATTGGAAGCTGATCCTGAAAGCGTGATCGATAACTACCGCCGCTATATGCAGGAGCATGAGGACGAGCCGTTGAAGCCCGGTACTGGTTATCACTTGGTCAAAGCGCTGCTCGGCCTCAACCGGCATATGAAAAGCAGCGACGTATCCCCGTTGGTCGAGGTGGTGGTGATGTCGCGCAACAGCCCGGATACTGGCATCCGTGTGCTCAAGACCATTCGCCGTGACCAGCTGGCGATCACCCGCTCGGCTTTTACTGGCGGCGAGTCGGTGGCCGACTACATGGATGCCTTCGATGTAGACCTGTTCCTCACTACCAATGTGGAGGATGCACAGAGGGTCATCGACTCCCGCCAATGTGCTGCGGCGATCCTCAAGGCGCCGCCGGCTAACGCTCCGCAAATCCCCGAAGGCCAGGTTCGCATCGCCTTTGATGGGGACGCCGTGCTGTTCTCCGACGCCAGCGAGCTGGTCTACAAGACCCAAGGTCTGGAAGCTTTTCTGGCGCAGGAAGATGCCCTTCAACATACCCCTATGGAAGAGGGGCCCTACGCCAGCCTACTGAAAAAACTGGCCAAGCTGCAGGATCGCCTCCCTATGGGTGGTAAAGATTCACCGATCAGAATTGCCATCGTCACCGCCCGAAATTCCCCATCGGAAATGCGCGTCATTAACACGTTACGTGCGTGGGGCGTGTACGTTGACGAGGCTTTTTTCCTCGGCGGCGTCGGTAAACCCAAGGTGCTCAGCGCCTTCAATCCGCACATCTTTTTTGATGATCAGGATGTGCATCTTGAAGCCGCAGCTACTTTGGTGCCGTCCGGAAAGGTGCCTTATTTGAGCGGTTCTGCGCTTGGCAGTTTGAGGCCTGCATCAGCTCAAGTTTCGCCAGCATTGGCCGCTAGCTGAAGGTACAAAAGTCATTTGCAGCCATCACTCCAAGGTGCCTTGAAGTCGATTGAGCGGGCGGCGGTCGAGCAGATGGTTAGGATAATTCGCTATGGCGTTGGCGAGGGCGGCTGGAATTCTTCGCTGACTGTTTGACTGCTACCAGCTTTCACATTGTAAAAGTATTCCCAACAAGGATGTTGTCTATGTCGTCCCAAAAGTACTCTGTCAACCAGCATCTGATTGAAACCCTGTTGAGCTGGGTAAAGTCTGGCGAGATCGCCATTCCGGAAATTCAACGACCCTTCGTCTGGGACGCCACTAAAGTACGCGATCTAATGGACAGCCTGTACCAGGGTTTCCCGGTGGGCTACATCATCGCCTGGCGCAACCCAACCGTGAGGCTGAAGGACGGCTCGCTTGCAGAAGGTAAGAAGGTACTGATTGATGGTCAGCAGCGTGTAACCGCTTTAACGGCAGCCATCGCAGGGCAACAGGTAATCAATAAGGATTACCAGCAAATACGCATCCGCATCGCCTTTAACCCAATGGAAGAGCGCTTTGAGGTAAGTAACCCTGCTATAGAAAAAGACAAAGCTTGGTTTGCCGATATCGCACCAATAGTCAGTGGTGAGCTTAAAGCTCATAAGGTTGCAAAGGATTATCTGCTGGCGAATCCTGACGTCAATGAGGATCTGGTTTACGAGCGGCTGGATAAATTGTGCGATATCACCAAGAAGCAGATCGGTCTGATTGAGCTGGCAGCGGATCTGGATATCGAGACGGTGACCGAGATATTTATTCGCATCAACTCAAAGGGCGTGGTGCTGAGTCAGGCGGACTTCGCCATGTCAAAAATTGCTGCTAACGAAGAGTTTAAGGGCAATACCCTGCGCAAGGCCATCGACTACTTCTGTCACCTGTCCATTGCACCAGAGTTCTATGCGCATATCGAAAACAACGACAAAGCCTTTGTGCAGACCGACTATTTCAAGGCCATGCGCTGGCTACGTAACGAAAATGATGACCTCTACGATCCGAGTTATTCAGATATGTTGCGAGTAGCCTTCACAACCCAGTTTAACCGTGGACGGTTGGCGGATTTGGTTGGACTGCTATCAGGCCGTAACTTTGAAACCCGCACCTATGAAAAGCACATAGAAGAGGTGTCTTTCAAGACTCTTTCTGAGGGCGTGCTGGAGTTCATTAATGAAACTCACTTCCAGCGCTTCCTGATGATTATTCGCTCGGCAGGGTTTGTAGACAGATCCATGATTGGGTCGATTAACGCACTCAACTTTGCCTATGTGCTGTACCTCAAGCTTAAGCGTGACTTAGGCAACAACCCTAGTATTGAGAGCTGGGTTCGCCGCTGGTTCGTAATGTCGCTGCTCACCGGACGCTACTCTGGATCGCCTGAGTCGCGCTTTGATAGAGATATCAAGTCTGTACATGAGCGTGACATCCATGAGGTGTTGGATGAGATCGAGGCAGCAGAAATGTCAGATGCGTTTTGGGATTTTGGCTTGCCTCAGTCGTTAACCACCTCATCCATCAACGCTCCGGCTATCAAGGTATTCTGGGCAGCGCAGGCCAATCAGGGGAATAGGGGCTTTTTGTCCAAGGATATTACCGTACTGGACATGCTGACCCATCACGGTGATATCCACCATATTTTTCCACAGAACTTTCTAAAGCAGCACGGGCTTGCGAAAAGCAAATACAACCAGGTAGCCAATTACGTATACGTACAGCAGGAAATCAACATCAAGATCAGTGATACGGCACCAGTTACCTACATGTCAAAGGTTCTTGAGCAGTGCACAACGGGCATACCGTATTTTGGCGCGATGACCTCCCTAGAAGCACTGAAAACTAACCTATTAGACAACTGCCTACCAGAGCAGATTGAAGCCTATGAGATTGATGCCTTTGAAGACTTTCTGGTCGAGCGGCGTAAAAAGATGGCCCAAAAAATAAAGCATTATTACAAGTCCCTGTAAGGGTGCTCTTCGCCTAAAGAGCAAGCAGGCAACCTAAGACTAAACTATAGCCAGGCTGTTTCATTAGAACATGGGATAAATAATATTACCCAAAGGTAAGCTCTCTTACGCAACGAAACGCCAAAGTGTATCGAATATAGTTAAATTATTGAATTTAAGAGATATTAAGGTTTGGCACGCAACATGCTTAACCAATGATAAACAGACGCTTGTAAGGAAGCTATAGGGATGTTGGTTAAAAAGCGATTAAGTCCACCTCCTCAACAGTGTCCACCGTTTATCTCAACTCTGGTAATTACCTACCGCTAGCCCCAACTACCGGCCTACTGCCGTTTTGTCCTGTAGTCTGGTTCGCCAGGCTAGCAGACGTCCAAGATTAGAGGGATCTGATTTGTTAAAGTCGAGTGGATCTTCCGTTTTTAAATGCGCAGCCTGGCTCAATTCCTTTCTGCAACGTCGTGGTTTACAGACTGCTGATGGGCGTGGCCTCTATGAGTATCACTGCAGCTACGCCGAGTACCTTGACCTTAAACAGGTATTAAAGGCTGCCGCGGGCTCTAATGGGAGCGTTAGGGATCTGGCTGCATGCGCCTGTCTCGTGCTCTTTGGCTCTGAGTGGTATCGCCGTGAATACCAGAGCAGTTGCGGATGGAGCTGGGAACCTATCTGGACTGCGCTAGAGTTTAGGCTATCCGCGGCGGAGTTAAGCACGGCCATCCCCAAAGGGCTAGAAGGCTACTGGAAGCGGCCTATCCATTCGTTTATAGAGTCTGAGCGCCGAGATTTTCTAGGCTCCTTGTTTAGCGAAGGCGGGCTCCCATTCCAGGTGTTACGAGAGGAGGGCAGCCGCTTCCAAGTCCTCTTTGATCGAATTCTAAAGCATTACGATCAGTGCCATTTGATGGGCTTTACTACTCTGCAACAGGCGCGGCAGCACCTTGAGAAAACCACGCTACCCCAAGCATTCTCTTCGCCTACGTCTGTAGAACTGATTGCTCATATGACCGATCAGCTGGTTGCGCTGGTACGCGACTATACGCTGACCGAGACCAATGAGCCGGTTGCGCGGTTGGATGCTATGAATCCCAAGTGGCGAGAGCTGTTTCCACTGCCGCTCGACAACCAGACCGGAAATGAACTGCTAAACGGGCTCTTGAAAACCGCAACGGAAGAAGGCAAAAAACAGCGTAAACCGGCTAATGGCTGGGCTTGCAGACACTTCTGGGACGAAGGCCTGCCGGATGTTTTAAAGGTGCAACTCTCAATGCCTGCCGAGGTGGCGTTTCGACTAGAGGTGCCTGCGTCTACCACACGGTTTGAGCTCGAGATCTTTGAGGGCGAAAAAGCCATTGCCTCAATAGGTTCTGGCTATGCCACCGTCGATAATGGTTTGGCTCGTATAAGGCTTCGTCAGCGGGAGGTCATAGCGCGCCGGCAGGACTGTACTGCCCAACTGCACCTGGTGGCGCTGGCGGGTGGATTGGTGATGGCAAGTCTGCCTATTGAGGCAAGCTCTGTCGCGCTAGGAGACGCACCATTGGGGTTTGAGCAGGGAGATGGACGCTGGCAGCTCTGCGGCCAGGCCTCATTTACAACTGCCAAGGCTGACCTCATGTTAGTGATGCCCCAGGGAGCCTCCATTAGCGTAGTCGAGGGCACCGGTGAAGCTTCCATAGCCGAAGCCTCAGCCATCTGTGGGCTGCCAACAGTAAGAGCCCAAGGGCGAGCCCAGCTGCAGGTCCAATGTGAGGAGTCCTATCGCATACGTCTTGGTCATACCGCAGGTTCTGGTCTGGATCTTGAGCTAACCGGGTCCCTGCTGTACTGGCCTACAAGGCCTGCTTTAAGCTTTATTGGCCTGCCAAGAGTACGTTGGCCCGCAGGCTCGGGCGAGCAGCAACAGCAGGGAAGCGAGCTATACATTGCGGGAAAAAAACCAGGCAGCGGTATATTGCAAGACATGCTTGGCGCCCATTATGTGTCGGTCCGCAATCACGCCGGTGACACCTTGCTGCGTCGCAAAGCTGGTATTCTACCGGCCGATTTTCGCCTTGAATTACGAAGCGGTGAAGCCCCTGGGCAGGGCAGCGTCTTGATCTATACGCAGCAAAACTGCTTGTTTCAAATAGACGATGCCTCTGTGCAGGTCAAGAAATTCAAGCATAGCGATCATACCGAACTCAAACTGTCAGCCGGTGCCTTTCCACCTGTAAAGGTGCGGTTGCTGGTCACACCTAGCCTGCTGGCCGATCCCGTGGAGATCGAGCTGCCATTTCCTAATGCAGGTTTTCTCGCTATAGGCGCCTCTGGCAAACCCTTGAAGCGTAACTTCTGCATTGAGGAGCTACTGGGCGCCCGATTGTATTTGTTTGGTCGGGGCGGAGTACCTACGCGCTACGGCTTGGAACTAGCGCTTAAAGGTAACACTGCACGAAATGCCCGTTACACCTGGTCCTATACCGCGTCTGATAAGCCGCTTGAGATAAGTTTGTTCAACCTCAAAGAGCAAATTATCGATCTTTTGTCGCTGCACTCAGGGATCGACCAAGCCGTTGAACTCAGGATTTTTGGTAGTGGTTATGATGAGTGCTTTCGCATACGCAACTATTCAACCGATATGCGCTTGGATCGGGAGCGCCAGGTGGTGTACTCCTCAACCCTAAATGACAGTGGTGTGGCGCTGCCTGAACCTGAATTGATGCTGTTACATGATCCGTTTCGCAGCTCAGTTTCCTTGCGCTCACGCACAAGTGAAGGCGTGCCCACGGGCGAATTTGAGCTGCCTGCGCTCATTGAGCGCGATGGACCCTGGCTGATGGTGCCAAAGGCGGGTTCATCAGTAGCCTTCCGTCCCTTGTTTATCGCAGGAGGGTGGGAGCCCGTATCCGCTTTCGACGACGTCCAAAGCCTGCAAAAAGCGGTGCTCACGTTCGACCATACCGCTGTGGTCAGCTCGTTTACACCTGTGCTAAACGCCATGGCCATTAATCCAATGCACAGCGGTTGGCAGTTTTTGCGCGCGCTGTATGAGGGCTATGGTTATCTGCCTCTGGCGACCTTTGAAGTCTGGAAAGCGCTAGTGTCCAACACGCGAGCCCTTGCCATGGCGCTGTTCAAGTTTGAAATGAACACGGTTTTTTTAGGACGCCTTGAGGCGGAATTTCCTTTGTTATGGGAGTGTTTGCCGGTAAAGGACATTAAACAAGCCGCTAGCCGCTTTGCCGACGTGCTTGCTGAAAAAGGGGTTGATCCAAACGCAGTGAATAACTTGATGGACAACCTGCTCTCGCGGCTTGAGCAAATCTATCCCACGTATGGAAAAAATGTGCAGGGTTATCTGCTCAATCGCCCGGTCGGGCAAGACATTCAGATCCCTCCAGCCCTTTTTAGAAACATCGTGGTCGGCTGGTACCAAGAGCTTATCCGTGAGCGAAGTGAGGCAGAGTGGCCTAGCTTTGGTGGCCAGCCACTGGAGCGTTGGCATAACACGCAAGCGGACTCGGTACTCGCGTTTACGCCTGAAATGGACTTTCGTAAGGCCGTTGTCTACCTGCCAATCTTTGCCGCTGCAGTTGCCAGTGGTAGAGCTCGATTTGATGAGGTATTTGCGGATCATGCCGAGGCGATCTTTTTTCTGCGCCAGATCCGCGATTTTGACTCGAACTGGTTCAACTCGCTTTATCAATATTGCTTGCTGAACAATGTTATGAACCCGGATAAGGCGGTGCTGGTAAATGAGTAAGTATTTTTCCACGCTAGTAGACCAGGCGCTTTCACGTACGACCGAATCTACCCTAAGCATCTTAAGTATTACTCATCCGGGGCTGCGCCAGCACCTGACGGGTCTGATGCGTGCGGAGTGCGGAACAGAGGGCTCGTTTCTAGCACCGCCCTTGTTTGAACAAACCTTTGGTTGGGAGGAGTCAGCGCTGTCCATGACAGAGCTTGCCACCCACGAAAAGCTGCTCAGTCCAGAAATCGTCGCCTCGTTAGATGGCAAGGCTAACGGCCGCTATCGCTTTGGGGCTGATTGGAAACCCTTTACCCACCAGCTGGCGAGCTGGAGGGCGTTACTAGACAAGAAACGATCAGTTGTGGTGACCAGCGGTACCGGTTCAGGTAAGACTGAATGCTTTATGGTTCCGGTATTAGATGATCTCTACCGGGAGTATCATAAGGGCGGTAAAAAGCCCCTCGTAGGCGTGCGGGCATTGTTTCTCTATCCCCTCAACGCCTTGATCAACTCTCAGCGTGAGCGTTTATACGCGTGGACGCAAGGCTTTGGCTCAGGTATTCGCTACTGTCTTTACAACGGAAACACCGAAGAGCTAAGGGCAAAAGTGCGTAGCGAGCAAGCGCTAAAGCCTAATGAGATCCTGTCTCGTGAATTGATGCGAGAAGAGCCTGCTCCCATTTTGGTAACCAACGGTACAATGCTTGAGTACATGATGGTGCGTCAGGTCGATGCGCCTATTGTACGAATTTCCAAAGCACAAAAATCGCTGCGCTGGATCGTTTTGGACGAGGCTCACACCTATGTAGGCTCACAGGCGGCCGAGCTGGCCTTGCAACTCAGGCGAGTGATGACCGCTTTTGGGGTTACACCTCAAGAGGTTCGATTTGTTGCAACCTCAGCCACCATTGCGGGCGCCGAGGCAGCGGAGCAGCTCAAGCAATTCTTGTCTGATCTCTCGGGGGTACCGGTCACGCAGATTGATGTCTTAGGCGGCCAGCGCATCGTTCCTACCCTTGCCCCCTGCCAGCAGACGCCTGTCTCGCTTGAGGTACTGGAGGCGATGTCTGAAGCAGACGGAGCTGACTCTGACATCCATGCTAAACGCTATGAGGCGCTTGTGCACTCGCCACAGGCTCGCACGCTACGCGACCTGTTGGTAAACACCGGCAAACCGCTAAAGCTAACTGAAATAACCCACCAAATGAACCAGCGCACCGACGGGTCGCTGACCCAGGGTGATGTGTTGCGTTGGCTGGATCTGTGTTCAGGTACCCGGCCGTCCGCTAAAGATGCCGCTTTTCTTAAGCTTCGTGCACACTTCTTTCAGCGTACTACTCATGGGCTCTGGGCATGCTTTGACAAATACTGCTCAGCCAAACGAGAAACGACACTAACGGAAAACTGGCCTTTTGGTTATGTTTACGTAAGCCAGCGGCAGACCTGTACCTGTGGAAGTCCGGTGTTTGAACTGGCTTTTTGTAACGACTGCAATGAGCCTCATCTCCTAGCCCGGGACAAGAGCGGCAAACTCATCCAGTGGGAGAGCTCCGGTGGCGATGAGTTCTCGCTACAAGCTGAAATACCTGGAGAAGAGGACACCTCTTCAAACGATAGCGCTTCGCTTCCTATCAAAACTCCTCTGGTTATTGCGTCAGCCGACAACGCCGGAGACGCTTACGTCAGCGCTGACTTTGACAAGATGACAGGGGTAGCCTCTGGCGTTTCCCCTACGCTTGTGCGCTTGGCGGTTAATAACACTGAGGCGCAGTGCAGTAATCATCATTGTCGATTCAGTGGCTATGCGGAGAGCTTTCCCTTTCGCCGCGCTATGTTGGGCGGACCGTTCTATGTAGCCAACGCCGTACCTACGGTTCTTGAGTACTGCCAGGATTATCAGGACGATGAGTCCGCATCCGACTACGGGCCGCAATCGCTGCCGGGACGGGGGCGAAGGCTCATTACGTTTACCGATAGCCGCCAGGGCACAGCACGCATGGCCGTTCGGATGCAGCAAGAGGCTGAACGTAGTCGATTGCGCGGTCTGGTGGTAGAAATTCTAAGCTGGAATCAGCGCAGCCAAGGTAATAATCAATTGATTGGCGCCAGTATGAGCGCTGAGCAACGCGAAAAGCTTGAAAAAATTATAGCGATAGAAAAAAACACCTTAGCCGGCTACCGTGATATTGGCATGTCTGCTCAGTTTATTACCGACGCTGAAGCAAAGATAGCAGCGCTAGAAGGTCAGCTGTCTGTCTCTAGCGGCAAAAAAGCTAACCCTACCTTGGTCTCCCTACCATGGCCTGATCTGGCGAACGAACTTAAACAAAAGGCAGATCTTAAGGGCTCAATGCTGCTCTATAACCAGTATCAAAAGCCTGAAATTTTCAAAGAAACCGATGGCCCTTACAAGCTAGCTGAAATGCTGCTGTTTCGCGAGTTTATGCGCCGTCCTAAGCGGCAGAATAGCCTAGAAACACAAGGGCTTGTAAAGGTCGGCTATGTGGGCCTGGATAAAATCCACGAAACGCCTACTTATTGGGAAGAAAAGGGGCTAACCCTCAAGGACTGGCTGGACTTCTTAAAGGTTGCGCTGGATTTCTACGTGCGCGAGAACAGCTTTATCCAGATTGATGAGGGCTGGCTCCAGTGGATTGGCAGTAGGTTTTCAGCCAAAACCTTACGTAATCCAGAGTCAAAAGAGTCCGACGAGATCCGGGTTAAGCGTTGGCCGCAGATTCGAGGCGGTAATTACTCGCAGCGGCTAATCAAGCTGTTGCTGATGGCAGCCGATCTAAACCCTAGGAATCCCTCTGATGTTGATAGAGTTAACAGCTGGTTAAAGGCCGCTTGGAAGCAGCTGACCAAACCCGGCGCCACGCTAAAGTCTGACGAAAACCGCTATTACCTGCCCAGGGAACATATAGAGTTCTCCTTAGTGCACAAGGCGTTTATCTGTCCTATTACTAATAAGTTGCTAGATACTACGTTTAAGGGATTTACGCCCTATCTACCCACGCATCTCAACTTTGATCGGATCAGCAATGAGCAGCGGGAGAGCTTTGTCGCTCAACCTGTCGAATTACCAAGCGTCTGGGAATTCGATCGCTCCCAAGAGGACTATCTACCTGGTCTAGCCTTAATCCGAGAGGAGGTAAGACAAAATGCTCAGGTAAAAGAGCTGCGGTCGAGAAACCTCTGGACGGACATCAACGACAGAGCGGTAGAAGGAGGGTTCTATTACCGGACTGCTGAGCACTCTGCGCAGCAGTCGTCTGAGCGGCTTGGCTCCTATGAAGGCATGTTCAAGAAAGGGCAAATTAACGTATTAAACTGCTCTACCACCATGGAGATGGGAGTAGATATCGGCGGTATCTCAGCTGTTGTGATGAATAACGTTCCGCCGCATCCAGCCAACTACTTACAGCGCGCTGGCCGTGCGGGGCGAAGCAAAGAATCTCGAGCGCTCGCCTACACCCTGTGCAAACATAACCCCCACGACCAGCAAGTGTTTGCCAACCCCAGCTGGCCGTTTGAGACCAAGATACCGGCACCGGCAGTGGCTTTGAACTCTGAGCGGCTCGTGCAGCGCCATGTGAATTCGCTTCTTCTGGCCGATTTCTTGTGTAACGTTGTCGGCTCCACTCAGACAGAGAAAACCAATCTTAATACCCAGTGGTTTTATAGTGATGAGAGCGGACAGTCGCTATGCGCGCGTTTTTTAGAGCGGCTGGCGCGGGTCAAACTCGACATCGACGATGCACTTGAGCGCCTCGTTATAAGAACAGCGCTGGCAGGTCTTCCTGCTGAGAAGTTGCGTCGGCAGTCAATTGCCCAATTAAAGCCGCTGCAAGACCGCTGGTTGGATAGCTATCGCTACCTACTTGCTGAAGAAAAGCAGGCAAAGGCCCAAAGTCCGTACCTTAAGCGCATTCAGATCGAAAAGTCCCGTCACTGTAACGAGTATCTCCTACGTGACCTCTCCGCTCGAACGTTTTTACCCGGCTATGGCTTTCCTACAGATGTTGTCAATTTTGATAACTTTACAATCGAAGACTACCTTCGTGACCGGAATGCTGAAAGTCAGCTAAAGCGCGACCGCGAAGATAATGTGTCGCGCTATAAAGGGCTTCCCTCTCGAAATCTTTCCATTGCCATTCGTGAATATGCACCCGGTGCCGAGATTGTGTTGGATGGTCGTGTGTTCAAATCTGCTGGCGTCTCCCTGCACTGGCATAATGTGAATGCAAATACTAATGAAGCACAAAAAATGGACATTGCCTGGCGCTGCGATGTCTGCGGTGAGTTAGGGTATGAAGAAGGCCTGGTTAAGACGGGTGCGTTAACCTGCACCAATAATGACTGTCAGGCCATTATTAAGCCTGAAAATCGTCTAAGCGTTCTTCAGCCCTCGGGGTTTGTCACAGATGCCTATCAGACCGCCTCTAACAACATCCAGCACCAGAAGTTTATTCCTGTCGAAACGGCCTGGGTATTTGTTAACGCAGAGAAAAAGCCTCTACCCAATCCCAAGGTAGGCCTTATGGCTTACGGTACAAGCGGTCAGGTCTTTCACCATAGTGCTGGAGAGCATGGCGCAGGCTTCGCGCTTTGTATGAGCTGCGGACGTGCTGAGTCCATGCTACCGGAGGGCATATTCCCGCAGGGCTTGTCACCTGAGGGCACTCATTATCCGCCTAGACCTACTAAAGAAGATAAAGACCAGAACAACAAACGCTTGGCCTGCCAGGGCAGCGGTAGCCTTATGTCTAACGTAACGTTGGGCGCAACGGCGTTTACTGACGTGTTTGAGCTTACCTTGCACCACCCCTTGCGTGGTGAATACCTAGTAGATACCGAACAGGGGCGGACCATTGCGATGACGCTGGCTGTTGCCTTGCGCCTATCGCTGGCCTCAATCCTAGGTGTGTCAGCCTCCGAGCTTGGTTATGCGACGCGCCCGACCAAGCTTGCAAATGGGCAGTCTGTACGCGTGGTGCAGCTGTACGACATAATTAGCGGAGGGGCAGGCTTTGCAACCAGCGCGGCCCGCCATGTCGAGGAAGTGTTGAGAGGCATGGTTGAAAAGCTTGCCTGTGCTCACTGTGAGTCAGGCTGCAGCGAATGCCTCCTCGACTCTCAAACACGGCATGATCATGACAAGCTGGATCGACAGCTTGCGCTTGAGTGGCTGGGCAGGGACTTTGTCCACCATGTTGGCTTGGCAGACGAAGATAAGCTTTCGTTTACCGATGGCCGCTATGAGCCAGGCAGCCTTGAGGAGGCTTTGAGGCGGCTTATCAATGAGGGGGCCAAGAAACTCGTCTTGTTTACCTCCTCGGAGACAGCCGAATGGGACCTGGCTGCGCCGCAATTTCGTAAGGCACTGGTCAATTACGTATCTTTGGACGATGTAGAGGTCGTGCTTGTAATTCCGGAGGGCGACCTTGAGCCAGAAATCCGCCAGGATTTGCAGCGCTTAGCTGCTCTTGGCATAAAACTATGCTCTGCCAATGCTAAGCCAAACAGTGTAATTGCTGCCCAAGTGGTGCTTCCTAATGGCATTACTACACTAGGTACAGCTAGTACGACGGCAACTGTGCCCGGCAGCCGCTGGCATCAGAATGACCAGTTGGTGGTCCGCTCCCATTTGCAGCCGGCTATTAACCTGACGGCTGTTACCGTTCCTGCCACTATAGACGTCGTGTCTCAAGCAAATAATATTGCAGACATCCAGATACATGATGAACTCAACGGCCCATTTGTTGAGTTTGGCAAGCGGTTCTGGAGTCATCTATGCAAGGGAAATGAGCAACTAAGTAGCAGTGTTGATACAGGCATAATCTCGCGGCTCACGTATACGGATCGATATATTCAAAATCCGGCAGCAGTAGTGATCTTAGGGAAGGTCTGAAGTAGCCCTGTATTTCCGGTCGACTTCAGCCCTCGCTGCTTTTGAAAGCGGGCCGTCGATCAAAATCGACCAGGTAACCCG
>NZ_KI517369.1:132540-268077 GCF_000478505.2 Pseudomonas sp. HPB0071
TCGGCGAAGGTCATCTGCTTCATGGAAAAACTCGGCTGGCGGGATCGGCGTATTTCACCAGATTCGGGAAGTCTTTTTCAGACCTTCCTTAGGCGCGTTACTTAACTACTTTAAAGGTCGCGTTTCTCCTTCTGCCGACATATGTATCAACACCTTGTTCAAGAGTGCTAAATCGCCAGGCCGTAGAATCTTTGATGATTGGGCCAATCAGGACGATTTTGAAGGATTCGCTCAGCAGTGGCTTTCAGTAATGACTGGACGCGAAGTATTGCTTGAAGTAGCAGTATCGAACCGGGACATCGCGCATCACCGTACCCTTTTAATCGAATTCGATGACGGGAAGGTGGTTAAGGTAAGGCTTGATCAGGGGGTAGGGTATTGGCAGCTACGCTTGCAATCTCAATCCAATCTTTGGCTTGACTTCAATCTAGATGCTCAAGACCAGGTCCATAAGGTGGCGCAGGCTATAGACAGTGCCCAGATTCAATGCGCGGAGCACAAGTGGTCAACGGATGTGTTGATAGAGCTTAAGGGCTAAGGGGCAAGCGCTGGAGCAGATTTGTTTACCGTGTAGACTTTTTAAGTACTTAACGTGCTATATGAAGTCATTGCGACCTTTAGATACGGTAGATAAATCTGCGCCCGCTGACTTGAGACGGTTTAGCCCAACAAAAAAGCCATTATGAAATGGCTCAATGAGGAAACCATGTTTGCGGTCAAGCCAAACGGTTAATCCAGCGCTCTAGGCTTCGTCATCTCTAGGGCCGTGTGGCATTATGAGATTAGTGCTGCAAATTAACTTTTCATGCAAAGTCTAGGGTTCGTCCAGAGGTCGTGTTTGTTAGCTTAATGCCAATGTGGCAAAAGCAGGCAGGCATGACGAGGCGTTTTGAGCTTTCAGGCCATAGTTTAGCCCTGATCGAGGATATTGTTTCTCCTTTTCAAATCCTGGGCCGTTCTCGTCGCAATAACAGACAAATGCTTAATGGCATGTTCTGGACTCTTTGCTCCGGAGCCGAGTGGCCGGGTCTGAGTGATCGCTGCGGCTCTTGGATACACTTCATCAGCGCTCTTCTCCTTAGTAGGAGGACGATACGTTCGAGCCTGTATTGGTTCGTCTGCATCTGCAGATCGGCCATCCTGGTTTATCAAACTGAATACCTAGAGGGTGGCCTTTACCACTGTTCGAGCCAAACGTGCGGTTATAGATGTGGAAATAGGGCCCTGGACAAGCGTAAGGATTATAGCCTGGGAAGTAGCCATGGAGACTTGAGCTCCAAGATGCACCTATTTTGTGATAGCACGGTTATCCGCTGGTTCTTATGCTTTGTATGACGCGGTTGCTGCTGGCTCGCTCCTAATTACGCAGCAAACCCTGCGGTGTGGGTTTGCCGATAACGCTATGCGGCCGGGTATTCGTTGTACTCCCTTCGCCAGACAGGGGTGTGGCTTTTAGCTGTCTATAGCGAGAAAGACCCAGCCAAGGTCGTCTGTATGTATTCGAGCAAAAGGCTGGAGTTTGGGCTGGTGACTATTCTGGGACGGATCAACATTGTCATGACGCAAGCCATTGATCCTACAATGAGACGCCCAGTCTCCTAGACGAGTACAATGGGCTATCGGCGGCGGCGTCTATAGGCGTATCCCATTTAGACCCAAGGTGATTAAAATACTGTCAATAGCATATAAGGCTGAATTATTGGCCTATTTGGTTTCCCAAGACTTTTGAAGCCACTTTGCTCTCTGCTGCATTAGGGGAATAAATTCTTTAAGCCAAAATTGGCTAGATACCATTCCACTACTCATTCCGCCGCGGGAAAATCTTTTTATAAAGATTGGTTCTGATGAGTCTAATACCTCGCCTGTTAAAGCTGAGAATGTGCTAGAAATAATTCGAGCGAGGACTTCAGGCTGGTCAGGGATAGGTAGGTGACATAAGAACTCCCGCATTTCTAGCCAAAGGAAAAGATCGCCTCTCAAACCCCAATGCGAAGGCGCAGGATAAAAGATATCTGATATGACAGCCCAATTCTTTTCAATTGGAATGGTATATGATCGAGATACCTTTTCATGTAATAGCTTGAAGAACTCACCGCTCCAAAAGCTTTGTGTAGAATGCATATTATAAGATCTATCAGGGCCACAATTAATAGGCCTATCTGAAGATAGGTCAACCCCCGTGACTGCTTTGAAGGCAGCTGCTACTCTTTCCTCAAAAGCAGTTTCTGCTTCGGCATCCGAATTCCATCCTAGACATTCAATAAGCCTGTCGCATATGACTTGGTTTCCATCATAGGCTGAGAAAAGATCTGGTGATTCAGTAACTGCTTTTCGTATCAGCTGGGCTAAAGTCCTTTTTTGAGCCGTTAACAAATACTGTAGATCTTGTCTTTCCCTGTGCTTTTCCTTTGCTATCTCTTGTGCGGTTTGACTCTTATTCATGGTTCTTATTCTCGGATCTGCGCCGAGAGAAAGCAATTGCCCAATGATAGATAAATCAGCGCCATGCCAGGCAGCTTGATGTAATACGGTATATCCCTTGTTTTCTGTGGCACAGTTTATCAAATGAGGGTGTTCTTTTAATATGGGAAGCAAGAGAGCCCAGTTGCCTTGGAATGCTAACGCTAATAGTTTGTCTTTCATAAACTCTCTTGTAGTATAGTTTTGTGGTTTTGTTTACGTTAAATGGGTGGTTATTCATTAAAGGCTTTATTTAAAGCCGCATAAAGTGCGAATTAATGAGCAGCAAGAAAATGCTGCTGCGGGCCCGGGATAAGGAGGCTCGGTGTATATCGAGCCCCATTCAAACCTGATGGTCGCCTAGATGGGTGTCCGGCTTGACCCGACCTCCCTATGGTTCACCTCGAAATGCCCCGGCTCCCCTAACACTTCCGTGTAATGGACAATCCCATCAAGCGCCCCAGGTAAGGCCTCCGAGGTAGACCCGCCAAGTAAAAGTGAGCGGACCGGCTCAACAATTCTATGCTTTATGTCGTCGAGGCTACTGATCTTGACCAAGTTTAGGCTGTACGCCCAGGGGGTATATTTTGGTGCGCCTGCAGGCCATTTAAAAAGCGTGTTGTTTTCAAGTATGACTGGGCTTGCCTCATCGACGTGAATCGGAAACCCAGCCAGGGTCTCGGTAAAATCTATGGGATCTGGCCAAAGCCCTATGTGGATTATAGGGCTTTGATTACCTCGCGCTGCTATTCCATCGCCACCAAGGCTTATCTGGAAGAAAAGATACGCACCTATTTTTTGCTGGCGGCCAACCTTGAGCGGTAAGGAAAAGGCGGTTGCTGTATAAACCCAGCCCGAATCATCAGTCATATCTTTTTGTTGCCATCCCTGTTCAGAGACAAATAACCTTTTGATCTCCGGTTTATTCATCAGGGCGCTTAGTTCTGATTTCATCAGCGCAGCAAGATGTTCAATTTCAGTACCTACTCGTGAAACCAATTGAACCGCTTCGAGTACAGCGCGGCCTACATCAGACATAACACCTCCCGGTAACCGTCATTGTGAGTGCTCAAAGCGTATCTACTGCGTAATCAGTACATCCATTGATTCTTGCCAGAAGACCTGCTCGCCGGTATGCAGGTACTGGGGAATCGGGATACCGCGAAATCCTTTAAAGGGTCGAATATTCAATGCATCTAAAAACTGGAGAACCTCTGCGATCCACTTATGCAGCTGCCCTGGCCCCGATCGATTAATCTGATGCAGGATACTAGAGATATCGAGCCATGAGCGAAGCAACAATCTACCTGCCCAGACATTGTCCAAGGTAAGTGCAGTTTGTCCTGAGCTTACCTCAGGCGCAATGAATAGGTGATACGCATAGGGGCGCTCATAGGGCTCAAGGAACTCCAACCATTGCCGGTGGAGTTGTCGCTCTCCGCTTAAGCCCGCATTCCATTTGAATTCTACTAAAATAAGCCGTGACTCACCTGAGGCCCATTTGAGCTCAACCAATAGGTCAGGTTCAACATGGTTACGAGGCCAGAAACGCATCTCTGCCTTTAACAAATCGCCGTCTGGCCAGGGTAAATCGCCACAGTCAGCGCCAATCACTGTTGCCCAAAATAATTCAATCGCCTGATCAGGCAAAAAGGCGAGAGGCCCCATAATTAACGCCGTTATTTCATCCTCTTCACATACACGCCTCTGACTAGGTTCACGGTGCCCGAGGTAGCATTTGTAATGCTCTGTCTTACGTCTAGTAATTGCATGTAGCATAGAGCTGACTCCCTAAGCCTGATTACTAAGTTTTAGCTTAGAAACGAGGCTGCAGCTATACGTTAATGGGGGCAAGCTCAAACAGGCGGACTTCATTCAATTGCTGCCCGGTAGACTCTTAACTAAGCTCTAGCCGCCGTTAGGGATTGGTGATTGCATAGGTATAGCCTAGGGAGGAACGATGAGTAATGGATGGAGCGATGCCGAGCTGGCGGCGGCAGTAGAAGCCTACGAGGATATGCTTAGAAGAGACGCCGCCGGAGAAAAGGTCAATAAGGCGCAAGTCTACCGCGACCTTGCTGCTCAATTTGTTGGCCGTACCGACAAGGCCTTTGAATACCGTATGCAAAATATCTCAGCACTTTACGCTGAGCTTGGCCTTCCTTGGCTAGCTGGGCTAAAACCTGCCGTCAATGTAGGCCGTGAGATGAAGCCTCGTTTGCTCAAGCTGATCCAGAGGGCGGACGCTAAAAGTGCAGGTTTCAAGCATGGCAGTAAGCGCACCTGGGAGCTTGTACTCGAGGCTTTAGACGCTTGCAGAGGCAATGCCACGCGCGAGCAGGTCAAGGATTGGATCGTGAGCCATTATCCAGGCTACAACGAAAAGAACCTTGTTGACCTAGAGATGTTGGCCGTTAACTCAAAATCTCGTACCTCATACAACCAAAACGCCAAACCGCGACGTACCGATACGGGTAGTCCATACGATAAGCTCTACAAAATGGAGGCTGGTCGAGAGGCCCGTTTCGTAACCTACCATCCCATATCGCATGGTGTATGGGAGGTCTATCCCGATGCTGCTTCAGGCAATCGTCATAGAATGTCTGTTCGTAAGGTAACGGACCCCACGGCTAAGGTATTGGAGGAAGCGCGAGCAGAGGCAGAAAGCACTGGCGCTTTTAGCCCAGCAGACATTACGGATGCACGTCGGAGAGTCCTTGCGCAAATCGTACGGCGCCAAGGGCAGGCAGGGTTTAGAGACGCGCTAATCAAGGCCTACGAGGGGCGTTGTGCAATTACTGGCTGCATGGTCGAACGCATCTTGGAAGCGGCGCACATTGTGCCTTACCAAGGGCAACAGACCAATGTGGCCGCCAATGGGCTGCTGTTGCGAAGTGACATCCATACGCTTTTTGACCTAAACCTTCTGACTTTAGACCCAGCCACAATGACGGTTAAGGTGTCCCCTGAGCTCTCCGGTAGCGAGTACGCGACCTTGCAAGGAAAAGCGATCTTTATACCTACTAGGCCTGCAGACAGGGTTAGCGTAGAGGCGCTTACTTTGCACCAAAGCCAGTGCCTTTGGTAGGTGCTGCACTCGGCGCGTTGCGTTCTATATGAGGATAGTATGCGTCCCCGTCCCCGTCCCCGTCCCCGTCTGCGCCTGCCGGGACGTTAGCGGTAGCGTCCTGACCTAGAGAGGTTAAAAGGTAGCTTAGTGTAGTGGTCTAATGAAACCGGACACCTATTTAGGCGAGAATGCTCGCCATAGAGAGGTGTCTGATGACCAAGCAACGACGTACCTTTACCCCCGAATTCAAACGTGAAGCCGCCAGCCTGGTGCTCGACCAAGGCTACAGCCACATTGAGGCAGCCCGGTCGCTCGGGTTAGTTGAATCAGCATTGCGTCGGTGGGTCAGCCAGCTCCAGCAGGAGCGTGGTGGTGTCACCCCGAACAGCAAGGCGTTAACACCTGAACAGCAAAAAATCCAGGAACTGGAAGCCCGAATCAACCGCCTTGAACGGGAAAAATCGATTTTAAAAAAGGCTACCGCGCTCTTGATGGCCGAGGAGCACGAGCGCTCGCGTTAGTCGATCAACTTCGCTCCGAGGAGCCGGTTGATCTTTTGTGCTCGGTATTTGAAGTTCCCCGTTCCTGCTACTACGCACACTGCCGTAAGCGCCGATCTCCGGATGTGGAACAACTGGTTTTGCGTAGCCGTGTGAACGAACTATTCACCCAGAGCCGCAGCGCTGCGGGTAGCCGAAGCATCATGTTCATGATGCGCGAAGACGGGATCAAAATTGGACGATTCAAAGTGCGCAAGCTGATGCGCGAGATGAACCTGATCAGCAAACAAACGGGCTCCCATGCCTACAAAAAGGCCACCGTGGAGCGACCTGATATCCCGAACATGCTTGATCGAGCGTTCAGCGTGGCGTCCCCCAACAAGGTGTGGTGCGGTGACATCACGTACGTTTGGGCCGAAGGCCGATGGCACTATCTGGCAGCGGTCATCGATCTTTATGCGCGCCGGGTCGTAGGCTGGGCGTTCTCAGCCAAGCCTGACGCTGACCTGGTGATCAAGGCATTGGATATGGCCTATGAGCAGCGTGGCCGGCCTCAGAATGTGCTGTTTCACAGCGATCAGGGCAGCCAATATGGCAGCCGGAGTTTCCGCCAGAGACTATGGCGATACCGTTTCACGCAGAGCATGAGTCGGCGCGGTAACTGCCATGACAATGCGCCAATGGAGCGGCTATTTCGCAGCCTGAAAACTGAATGGATACCGACGGTGGGCTACATGAGCGCTGTGCTGGCGAAACAGGATATCGGTCGTTTCCTGATGGAACGGTACAACTGGCGGCGACCGCATCAGTTCAATGAAGGCTTGGCGCCTGCGGTCGCTGAGGAAAAACTTAACGCAGTGTCCGGGATCAGTTGACCACTACATAGTGATGTACTGCCAGTAGCCAGAATAATGCCTTCTCATAGCCCACTTTAACCTGCCTGGATCCAAGCAAGTTAAAGCATCTCTACAAAGAACCTACCAAGCCTTTCGATAGGGGCCCGAGAGAGTTCAACGAAAGTTAATTAGAGAGGTATCGATCCCGGCTTCACAATGACGCATAGATGCGTACCCTAGAAGCGCCGACTCTAGTTGCCTGTGGTCAGGGACCGCTGATAAGTTAGAAGAATCCAAAGCGCTTTTTACAGACATTCCGCCGGTTCGTCTGGATGATGTCGGAAATACCATGCTTGTCGAATCGCTCGAGCAGCGCATCGGTTCCGCGGGCCAGCTTTAGGTTCATTTCTTCTTCGTATAGCGGAACAATGCTATAGAACTCGATAGTCTTCTCGGGATTGATCTCAAGCCTAAAGAAATCTTGTGGCACATTAAGCGAAGGCAGAAGAATCACGCCGCTAAGCTGCGTATTGTCGGCAAAGGGCTCTGCAGGCTGGCCGTTGGGAATGGTATGTCCCCAACCAAGCCAGGTGTCGTATTTGTGCGGAAACCTTGCCAGGTATTTAAGTTGGCGTATCGGCCAGTACCAGGCTTCATTGGCAAAGGCCTCCTGATCTACAAGCCACTCCTCAGGTAGTATTACAAAAAGCTCCATGAAGCGAGTCGCATCCACCTGCTCCGGGACGTTCATGGGCAGATCGCTCATGCCCGAGGTTACCAGGGTGTGATACGGTCTTTCCGGCGTAGGTTTTACATAGTGAACATCAATGTGAACGGTGTCTGATATCAGCTCGTGAAACACCCAACTCACCTCACCTAGGTGACGCTCGATATGCCCGGAGATCTCCTCGATGCACTCCTCACCATGAGGTGCCTGCCACTCCTTCTCCCCATCGGTATAGGTAAAGATAGGATTACCTGATAGTGAAACGACATTGCTTTCCTTGCTCATATAACCTCCAAATGATCCCTTGTTTACTGAATTCCGTATGACTCCTGGACTCTAGCCTGCCGTCTCCAGGCTAAGGTAGAGAGCCGTGACCGACTCATTATCCTCGATCGCTGCGCCTGGCTAACGGGCATAGCTCACAGGATTGAAGGGGCCGTATCGCCTTAGAGGTTTGACAGGCTACAAGAGAGGGCAGCTGAAGAACCCATCCCTCTCTTGCAGTAAATAAGCTGCGCAATTCGAGTCCTAAGAAATTGTCTTGACTGCTGCGGGAATCAGGTCCTCCATGACTAACTTATCATCGCTCTAAACAAGGCGCCTGAACACTTGGGCAGATGTCACAGTTACATTTTTATTTACTCGTAATTCTTACTTTGATAGCCTGGAATATCGCCTCAAGAAAAAGGAAATTGATGCGAATAATCCGTGAATTCAATGACTACTACGACTCGTCTGCTGGATATGGCATTGATATGTCCATTGTCTATCACCGCACGTGCCAGACCTTTATCAAGGAAAAGGGTGCACCTGAGCCCGAGCTTGTGAGTGCTGTCAAAAAGCTTATCGCCCGTTATAACGATCAGGCAACGCCAATCGAATCAGATACCTACCAGCCCTTCTATGTCGGTTTTTGTGGAAAGCTCTACATGGGCCTTTTTGCCTATGTTGACCAGGCGGGCAAGCTTATATCCCATTATAGGGCGCATGAGACCAAGGACGTGGCTAAGCCCGAGTTCTACTGGCACCAGAAGGATTTTGACGAAAAAACACTTAAGGCCACGCTTGACCCACAATCGCTTTGGCATTTTTTTGCGCCCAAGATCGTTACGCTTGAGGACTGGTTCAAGGCCAACCGGGGGACTGAGCCGTTTGAAGCGCTTGATCTCTTTACTGCGCACAAGTTGGTCAGTTTTTGCGTAATAGGTGGGATCGATAAAGGTGTGCAGATCAATCCCTGCCTTAAGGATCTGCGCTTTCAAAAGGTCGTAGACAGCTTTACCGCGTTCCAAGAGATATCGATGTTTATTTCCGGTGTGCTGGGCCAAACCGAAAACCCCATCATTACCACGTCTGATAGGGATCTGGCCATTAGCAAGGGATTTACCCAACTGAGCTTTAGAAAGAAACCCACAAAGCGGCAATGCTCGCGTTAATAGGCATCAGGAGAATATCTTTATGACCTCCTGTTAAAAACTGCGCAGTATCGGCCACCGACTGCTATTAAAAGGTTATGCGCAGGGTTTCTCGCTCAAGGCCTAAGTAGCCAGCATAAGAGCATTGCTGGTCATTGGCACTGGGATATTCCAGCAAGACCAATAAGTAACCTTTAAGCATCATTGATAGATTAAGATTAACCCGCCAGAGATCTACGCATACCCTTGCGACTCACTGCCAGAAGTAATGCTTATTACCGTTAGCGGTGTATGAGCCGGTATAGCGTACGGTTGTCCAAAGGAGACTCCCTCTGAACAGTTTATTAGCCCCGCCAATCACGCGATGGCCCTCTCCAGACCGGAGAGGGCGCGAAGTGAAAGGTGTTTCATGTCATACGACAAACAAGCGCGGCAGGTTCGACGCACTAGAGCCAAAGTCGCTATTAATCGACAGTTAACGATTAGCCATTTCTACTACTCAATCGACAGCGGTTTTTTTATAAAACCCCAGGGTAGCTGGCGCAAACAAGCTGCCCTAAATTGTGGCCAGGCGGGATGCTTTCTATGCGGCAATCCGCGCCGCGTAGACAACAAGCTGACGTTAGCTGAGCGACGTGCAGGCCACAACTTTGAGACAGGCCTTTTGGAGTATTTCAGCCAGGGTGAATAGAGTAGTCTGACGTAGGCCAGCAGGGCGCTCTCGCTTTCCTAAAGCCTTCCTGAGACGCCAGCTTACCTTAGAAGCCACTACGCAGTGGTTGGGCATAAAGATCTCGGCATCTGACCTATACGGTTGTGTAGACGTGCCTTCGTCGTTTGCCGTATCCACATCATTGCAAGAGGTCTATACTTCATTTGATGATGTTTTTACGTCATTTGACGGAGGAGAAATCGATCACTATGAACATCACAGCCACCGAGCGGCGTCCGCCTAAAAAGACTGAAGTTTCTTCTGCCATGTTCTGGGATTTCAGTCTTCAACGGGATGCCTTGAATGAATCCGAACGACTTGTTCAAATCAAGGCGGGCTTTCCTGCGGTGCTTGGCCGAGCCATGAGCCAGACCTTTGGTATTTCAGAGGAAATCATTGCAGGTGTGCTGGGCCTTTCGCTTTCTACATTTGAGCGACGAATGCGGGATAAAAAGGCCCTTGATACGGTAGCGTCGGAGCGGCTGGATCGAATAGCGGCTATTTCCCACCAGGCTGAAGAGATTTTTGGCAGCAGAGGGGTGGCTGCGCAGTGGATGGCACGGCCCAACCAAGCGCTTGGTAATGCAACGCCAATTGTGCTTTGCGAGACGGAAATTGGTGCCATGCAGGTTCGTCGTGTGCTAAATGCCCTTGAGTGGGGCGGTGTGGCCTGATGCGTGCGTGGAGGGTAGCAAAAGAAAGACGTGCAACGGACCTAACAGGAATGGGGGCAGCTATTGCCGGTGGCAGATGGAACCACCCGCGTACCCCTGCCGTGTATATGGGGCTTTCACCGGCCATTTGTAGCCTGGAAACGTTTGTTCATACCAATGGCGAGCCAGTAGAAGGGATGAAAATCACGGAGTTTGAGCTGCCTGAAGACAGAGGTCTGTATCTCGATCTTGAGAACGAACTACTGCCCCCTGGCTGGAACAGCATCCCCTATGATCGCCCCAGCATGGACTTTGGTACTCGCTGGCTGCAAAGCCGCTCACACCTGGGATTGATTGTTCCTTCGGCTATCTTGCCGTTGGAGCGTAACATGGTGATAAACCCCTTTCACCCAGAGGCACGCCTTATCAAAGTGCTGGAAGTCTATGACTTCACCTTTGACCCTCGTATGTTCGAGAGACAAGGAACCCCTCAATAGCTTTGTTAAGCGATGCCTGAAGCAGTAATAGAGGCAGCGAACCTGCCTGGCTGTGTACGGAAGGCCTTAACGACTAGACTCCCAATACGCCTATTGCTGTAGCCGACATGCAGGGTGGGCGTTAGCTTATTGCCAAGTGCATTTTCCGCTTTCATCTGGATAGGTCTGCTTTGACAGATCAATAGTTTTCCCTGTGCGCTCGCTCGTATAGTTAAAGCTGTAGATCAAGACACCCTGGGTAACCTGGCCGGTAATGGTGCCGTTCAAAATCTCAAGCCAGGTATGTTGAAATTCCCAGGGACGATCTTCAACTTGACCTTCGCGCCCGTTATCCATCAATGGGATCTACTAAGAATTTTTGTAACCGATGAGCCGATTAAATTGTATAATCGGCTCATCTAAAGAGCCGATTGAGTAGTGTATTTGGCTCGTCGTACCGAGGCACCTATATGCAGTCCCTGAACTGGATCTGGCAGCAACCGGAGTGGCCAGCTTTTACCTGGCAGGAAAACGATCTGGTTCAGCTTTTACGAGCCTGCAACCAGGCGCAAGGACGATTACTTGGTATGTCCTCTACAGTCGAAGACTACACCGGACTTCAAAACAATCTGGATACCTTACTGCACAATATCGTGACTTCTTCGGCGATAGAGGGGGAGCAAATCAATGTAGGCTCGGTACGCTCATCTCTTGCACGTCGCCTGGGCCTTGCCGATACCGGTAAACCCAGCTCACGCAGTGAAGGCCTGGCTGAGTTGTTGCTCGATGCCACGGGCAATAGGGCCCAGCCCCTTACACTGGCTCGACTGTACCAGTGGCACCGATGGCTTTTTCCCGAGGACGCGTTATTTTGGGGTGTACATATTCGTATTGGTGCACTACGTGGTGACGAACCGATGCAGGTGGTCTCGGGCCGGCTCGACCAGCCGACCGTGCATTTTGAAGCGCCGCCCCGGGCAGGTCTTGAACACCAGATGGACCTTTTTATTGACTGGTTCGAGCGTAGTCGTCAGGAGCCGGGCCTTGATCCGTTGCTGCGCGCTGGCATAGCCCATTTCTGGTTTGTAACCCTGCATCCCTTCGACGATGGCAATGGCCGGCTTACCCGTGCGCTTACCGATCTGGCGCTTGCCCAGGGTGAGCAGCAGTCAATCCGTTTATACACCATGTCGGCAAGCATTCTTGATAACCGTAATGAGTACTACAGGATCCTTGAATCAAGCCAGAAGGGTACGCTGGACATCACCGCTTGGCTGAAATGGTTCCTGCGAACTCTCCTGCAAAGCCTGGAACAGGCAATGGCGCGCATTGATCGTGTGCTGGCAAAGGCCCGGTTCTGGCACAGCCACCGCACCGATGAACTATCGACCGAGCAGATAAAGGTGCTTAATCGGTTGCTTGATGGTGGTACGCGTGGATTCGAGGAGGGCATTAGTGCGGCTCAATACAAGGCCGTGGCGCAGGTCTCCAAGGCTACGGCCACGCGCCACTTGAGCGATCTCCTGAGCAAGGGCTGTATTGTTCGTTTGCCTGGCGGCGGGCGCAGCACGCGCTATGTGATTGCTCCAGTAAACGCTGTTCTGCCCAGTCAGCCCGATAGCTGATCATCCTCTGGTTAAAAGACTGACCTCAATTAGCGTTATGATTTTCTGACCTAAGCTTGTCCCTGTCTGGTCAGCGGTATTTTCGAATGCAGACAGCAGGTACGTTTCTGGCCGTCACTACTCCATTTCATCCTGATGAGCCAACCTGAAATTGATAAGAGCGTTCTTCGGTAGCTCAGTCAAGCCATCCCTGTAATAGCGCACAACTTATGCTTTATGCGCTTTGCTAGTGCATACGATGCGTTACATCGATGTACTCAAGTATCCGCTACGCGCTAGGTAGCACTGCATCCATGCTGCTTTAAGTTACCTCATGAACACTGGCACAAAGCCTGCTATGTAGAAATTCAAACTTGTATACAAGAACGAATTCAATGAGTGCATATGCTATTAGCCAGCTGACTCGGCGTTACTTAACGGGTGAGACAACCCCTAGTCAAACCGTACGCGCCTTATCTGCTGCAATCCTGGCGGGAGAGCGACCAGAGACATGGATCTATCGCGTCTCGCCCGAGCAGCTCCTGGCACGAGCCTGTGAGCTTGAGCAACAGGCAAGTCGGTTGGGAGAAGCACTTTGGGAAACGCTGCCCCTTTACGGCATCCCCTTTGCGGTAAAAGACAATATTGACGTAGCAGGGCTTCCCACCACGGCCGCCTGTCCCGAGTTCAGCTATGAGGCCCAGAACAATGCCTCTGTCGTGCAGCGTCTGTTAGATGCAGGCGCCATCCTGGTAGGCAAGACCAACCTTGACCAGTTCGCGACAGGCCTGGTGGGCGTCCGTTCGCCCTATGGCATTGTTCGCAACGCAGTTGATGAAGATTATGTATCCGGTGGGTCCAGCTCGGGCTCGGCTGTAGCCGTTGCGCTGGGATACGTCGCGTTTGCCCTGGGGACTGACACGGCTGGCTCTGGACGAGTACCGGCAGGATTCAATGCAATAGTAGGCCTCAAGCCAAGCCTTGGGTTGCTCAGTAGCCGAGGACTGGTACCTGCCTGCCGCAGCATCGATAGTATTTCAATTTTTGCTGCCGATGCGGCCAGTGCCTGGCAGGTCGCAAGGATAGTTGCTCATTATGATCCTGAGGATGCCTTCTCTCGATCAGTGCCGATGCGGCCCATCCAGCGTCGGCAGCGCAGGGTCGCCGTGCCGGACGATCTTGAGTTCTTTGGTGATAACCAGGCGGCAGAAGCCTTTGCCCAGAGTCTTGAGCGGTTGCGCCAGGACCCAAGTGTTACGCTGTCTACGGTTCCTTTCGATGTGTTTACAGAGGCTGCAGCGCTGCTCTACCAAGGGCCTTGGGTCGCCGAAAGGCGCGCTGCGGTAGGGCAGTTGTACACAGATCAGCCAGACGTCATTCATCCTGTGGTAAGAGCCATATTGGCTGAAGCGGGCCGTTTTTCGGCTGTTGATACCTTTAACGCTCTGTATCGTTTGAAAGAGTTAACACGCCAGGCTAAACAACTTTTGGCCGGCATTGATCTACTGCTTGTTCCTACGGCGCCCTGCTTGCCGACCATAGAACAGGTCTTGGCTGATCCATTCCAGAGCAATACCCGCCTGGGTTATTACACCAACTTTGTCAATCTCATGGACATGGCGGCCTTTGCCTTACCCGCTGTGCCTAGGCAGGACGGCTTGCCCGCCGGGATTACATTGATTGGTCCGGCAGGCTCCGATCATTACCTGGCCGAAACGGCCGCAAGCTGGCAGCCCCTCTTTGGTGGTGAAAATCAGAGCGATGAAATAGCCCTGGCCCCCCTGGACAGTACTGAGCCCAGCATTGACGTTGCGGTAGTCGGTGCTCACCTCTGGGGACAGCCGCTTAATTGGCAACTGCTTGAAAGCGGGGCGCGGCGTGTGGCGTGTACCACGACCAGTGTGAATTATCGTCTCTATGCACTAGCCAATACCGAGCCGGCCAAGCCCGGCCTTGTCAGAGTCACCGAGCAAGGCGTCGCCATTGAGCTTGAGGTGTGGGTCATGCCGCTACGCCATTTCGGCGCCTTTGTCGCCGCCATTCCTGCTCCACTAGGCATCGGCTCGGTAGAGCTGGCGGATGGGCGCTGGGTGAAAGGCTTTATCTGCGAGCCGGTAGGTTTGGCCAGCGCAGAAGATATCTCCAAATTCAACGGCTGGCGCGCGTACCGCGCATCGCTTTGATCTCTTTCTATTAAGGATACCGCCATGAACTCATTTGACCGTCGCGACTTCATCAAGCTGGCCGGACTGATCGGTCTTAGTGCCGCGCTGCCCCTCAGCTTGGCCCTGGCCGCAGACAAGCCACTGATTGTTGGCTTCATCTACGTGGGTGCCCGGGACGATTTCGGTTACAACCAGGCGCATGCCCAGGCCGCAGCCATCATCAAGACGCTGCCCAACGTGAAGGTGATCGAAGAGGAGAACGTACCTGAGACCGTCGCGGTACAAAAATCGATGGAGGCAATGATTCGCCAGGACGGTGCCACGCTGATTTTTCCTACCTCCTTTGGCTATTTCGATCCGCATGTCGTCAAGGTCGCCAAGAAGTACCCAGATGTCCGGTTCGCCCATTGCGGCGGGCTCTGGCAGGAAGGCAAGGATCCGGTGAATGCTGGCAGCTTCTTCGGCTATATCGATGAAGGTCAATACCTGAACGGCGTTGTGTCGGGCCATATGAGCCAGTCTAAGAAGCTTGGCTTTGTTGCAGCCAAACCAGTGCCTCAGGTGTTGCGTAACCTTAATGCCTTTACCTTGGGTGCGCGCTCGGTGGACCCAAGCATTACGGTGACGGTGATCTTTACTGGTGATTGGTCGCTACCGGTCAAGGAAGCCGAGGCGACCAACAGTCTTATCGACCAAGGATGCGATGTACTGACCTGTCACGTGGACGGACCCAAGGTCATTGTGGAAACCGCTGAAAAGCGTGGCGCAATGACCTGCGGCTATCATGCCAGTCAGGCAGCCCTGGCGCCGAAGGGCTACCTCACCGGTGCCGAATGGAACTGGGAAACACCTTACCGTGCCCATGTCGAGGCGGCGCAAAGCGGTAAGTCGATGATCAACTTCATGCGCGGCGGCCTCAAGGAAGGCTTCGTAAAGACCTCAGCGTACGGTCCCAAGGTGAGCGAAGCAGCCAAACAGCAAGCCGATGCCATCAAGGCGCAAATGCTCGAAGGAGGATTTGTAATCTTTAAGGGTCCCATCAAGGACAACAGGGGCAACGTCGTGATTGCGGACGGTACCAGTCAACGTCAGACCGATGTCGTGCTCGAGCGCATGAATTATCTGGTCGAAGGCGTCCAGGGTCAGATCTGAGGCTTGTTATATGAGTAGCCTTGATAACAAGGTACGAAGCCTGGTGGCCAAGGCACTGCCTGGCCTGCCCACGCTGCTTGCTGTGCTGTCGTCTTGTGTGCTGTTCCTGTTGTTTCTCGCTGTGCAGAACAAGCCGGCGCTGGAGGCGGGTGCCCTGGTGATTGAAGGCGCGTTCGGCTCTTCCTTCGCCTGGGAAAATACACTCCAGCGAGCTGCGCCCCTGATGCTGACCGCGCTTTGCGTCGCACTGCCGGCCCGGGCCGGGCTGATTATCATCGGCGGGGAAGGGGCGCTGGTACTTGGTGGCCTGGCCGCTGCGGTACTACCGCTGTGGCTGCCGGCGCTGCCCTCCATGCTGATGCTAGCGCTGATGGGGCTGGCGGCCATGCTGGTGGGCGGCCTGTGGATCGGCCTCTCCGGCTGGATGCGTCAGAAGCGTGGTCTCAACGAGACGATTGGCAGCCTGCTGCTTTCCTACATCGGCATTGCACTGTTCCGGCAGTTGGTCGAAGGACCGTTGCGCGATCCGGCCAGTCTGAACAAGCCCTCGACCGTACCGCTCGTTGACACTTATCTCATCGGCACCGTCAGCGACGCCTTCGCGGTGCATTGGGGGCTTGTGGCGGGTGTTATCGCCTGCCTGTTGGCTTACATCCTGTTGCGCCACAGCGTCAGCGGATTCTCATTAGGCATCGTGGGCGGCAATGTTCGAACTGCTCGTATGCTTGGCCTGTCGGTTGACCGCCTGGTCTTGATGACCTGCCTGCTGGGTGGCGCGGCCGCGGGTCTGGCAGGTATGTTCGAGGTTGCGGCCGTACAGGGTAGCGCGAACGCCGCGCTGATCGCCGGTTATGGCACTAGTGGCATCCTGGTTGCCTTTGCCGCCCGGCATAACCCAGTTGCGATCATCGTGTGCGCAACACTGTTGGGTGGTGTGGAAGCGAGCGGCAGCCTGCTACAGCGCCGCCTGGATCTGCCCGATGCGACCACGCTGATTCTCGAGGGCATTCTGTTTACTAACTTGCTGGCCTGGGAAGCCTTGAGCAAACGCATCACGGGTTGGCGCCTGCGACTGCTTGAGAAATCGGCGTCCTCGGCCGCAGGAGTGCCCAGCCATGGCTAATATTGATTGGCTGACATTCTTTCTGGCTCTGCTGGCAGGTGCCGTCCGGGTAGGAACGCCCTTTCTGTTCGTCAGCCTAGGTGAATGCCTGACCGAAAAAGGCGGGCGTATCAACCTGGGTCTGGAAGGGATTCTGGTGGCCGGCGCCATGACTGGTTATGCCGTGTCCTATCTCTCTGGCTCACCCTGGCTGGGCGTACTGGCAGCCGGCAGTACCGGTCTGGCCCTGGGACTCCTGCACGGCATCGTCTGCTCGCTGCCCAAAGTCAACGATATCGCCTTTGGTATCGCCCTCATTCTGCTCGGAACGGGCCTTGCCTTCTTTCTTGGCAAAGCCTTCATCCAACCGCAAGCGCCCATGCTGCCTTCGTTTTCGCTGGGGCAGTGGAGTGCCGATGAACGGGTGCGCTCGACGCTCAATATCAACGTGCTATTTTTCTTGGGCGTTGCCCTCGCCATCTTGCTGCACTGGGGGCTGCGCAGTACACGCTGGGGCCTGATGCTGCGCCTGGTCGGTGATCATGTAGAGTCGGCCCAAGCACTTGGCTACCGCCCAATCAAGGTACGCATCTGGGCAACGTCCATAGGCGGCTTTCTTGCGGGCGTCGGCGGGGCCTATCTGTCACTGTACTACCCGGGAAGCTGGAACGAGGGGCTCTCTAGTGGCCAGGGACTGATGGCCGTTGCCCTGGTGATCTTTGCCCGCTGGCGACCCCTGAACTGCCTGTGGGCCTCGTTGCTATTTGGTGCTGCCGGTGCCATCGGCCCCGCCCTGCAGGCGGTGGGTATCAGTACAGGGTATTACCTGTTTGCCGCCGCACCCTATGCCCTGACGCTGCTAGTGATGTTTATCACCTGCCAACCTAACCGCACCCTGACTGGCGCCCCTGGCGAACTCAGTCTCACCCGATAGAGGTTAATACTCATGTCCAGTGGACTTGGTGGTTTGAATAAGTCGCCTAATGGCGTCGTGATCGGTCTGGCTCAACTGTCGCTGCCGGATCCGCATACCCGCGAAGCGCTGTGGGAGCAGACCCAAAGGGTCGTGGAAATGGTCGGCAAGGCGCGACGCGGCATGCCTAGCATGGATCTGATCGTCTTCCCGGAGTACTCCCTGCACGGGCTGTCCATGGATACCTCGCCCGAAATCCTGTGCTCTCTAGATGGTCCGGAAGTGGCCGCGCTGCGCCAGGCCTGCGTAGACAATAGGATCTGGGGCTGCTTTTCCATCATGGAGGCCAATCCCAAGGGCAATCCGTTCAACAGTGGAATCATTGTCGACGACACCGGTGAGATCCGCCTGTATTACCGCAAGATGCATCCGTGGGTGCCGGTTGAACCCTGGGAGCCGGGCGACCAGGGAATTCCTGTCTGTGAAGGTCCCCGTGGCAGCAAACTGGCACTGATCATCTGTCACGACGGCATGTTCCCAGAAATGGCTCGCGAGTGCGCCTATAAGGGGGCCGAAATCATGATCCGGACTGCCGGTTATACCGCACCGATTCGCCATGCCTGGCAGATTACCAATCAGGCGAATGCCTTCTGCAACTTAATGCAAACCGCCAGTGTGTGCATGTGCGGCTCCGATGGCACATTCGATTCGATGGGCGAAGCCATGTTCGTCGATTTTGACGGCGGCATCATGAACCAGGGCGGTGGGCGCGCCGACGAGATCGTCTGCTGCGAAATGCGTCCGGACCTGGTGCGTGAAGCGCGCCTGCACTGGGGTGTGGAAAACAACATCTATCAGTTTGGCCACCGCGGCTATTCTGCCGTCAAGGGTGGCGCGCAGGATTGCCCCTACACCTATATGCATGACCTGGCGGCGGGCCGTTACCGGCTGCCCTGGGAGAGTGAAGTCATCCACACCGATGGGACCTCCTGCGGGCTTCCCGCCCCGGAACGCCTGTTCACCCCCTCTACCCAGGAATGATCCGATGAATCTACGTCATCTCGCCTCAGCGCCTTATCCCTGGCCCTATAACGGTCGGCTCGACCCGGCCAACACCGCCTTGGTGATCATCGACATGCAAACTGACTTCTGTGGTGTCGGCGGCTATGTCGATACCATGGGGTATGACCTTTCGCTGACCCGCGCACCGATTGAACCCATAAAGCGCGTCCTCGAGGTCATGCGGGCACAGGGATTTCCTATCATCCATACCCGTGAAGGCCACCGCCCCGATCTGGCCGATTTGCCCGCCAACAAGCGCTGGCGGTCGCAGCGTATCGGTGCCGGCATTGGCGATGACGGACCCTGTGGACGCATTCTGGTACGCGGCGAGCCGGGATGGGAGATCATTCCGGAGCTGGCACCGCTGCCAGGCGAGATCATCATCGACAAGCCCGGCAAGGGATCCTTCTATGCGACGGATCTTGAGCTCGTCTTGCGTAACCACGGAATCGACAACTTGGTTCTTACGGGGATCACGACCGATGTCTGTGTCCATACCACCATGCGCGAGGGTAACGACCGTGGCTTCGAGTGCATCCTCCTCGAGGACTGCTGCGGTGCAACGGATCACGGCAACCATTTGGCAGCGCTTAACATGGTTAAGATGCAGGGCGGGGTCTTTGGCGCTGTCGGCAATTCGTCGATGCTACTCGATGTGCTGGGACGGGCCTGATCCATGCGTGCCCTGAGCATGGAAATTATCGGTGCCGGCAAATCCTTTGGCAGCTTTCGCGCCCTAGCGGACGTATCGCTTAAGGTTAGGGCGGGAAGCGTGCATGCCCTACTGGGCGAAAACGGCGCCGGTAAGAGCACCCTGGTCAAGGGAATTGTCGGTTACGGTCCGCTCGATGAGGGCGCGATTGTCGTGAACGACCGAGAGCGGCAGATCCGCACGCCCAGAGACGCCCATGCGCTGGGGATTGGGATGGTCTACCAGCACTTTACCGTGGCGCCGGGACTCAGCGTCGCGGAGAACCTGGTGATGTCACGGGGCGATCTGGATTGGCGTATCGACTGGTCCCAGGAGCGTGAGCGGCTCGCAGTCTTCATGGCGCGTATGCCGTTCCGGCTCGATCTGGACCGTCCCGTTAGCAGCCTGGCTGCCGGCGAAAAACAGAAGCTCGAAATTCTCAAGCAGCTGTATTTGGAACGGCACTTTATCATTCTCGATGAGCCGACATCAGTGCTGACGCCACAGGAGGCCGATGAGGTACTGGGGCTCATGCATGACATGGCGCACCGGGGCGAGATCTCGGTGTTGATGATTACTCATAAATTTCGTGAAGTAACCGCCTTTGCCGATGACGTGACGGTGCTGCGAAAAGGCCGCCTGGTCGGTAGCATAGCGGTAGCGGCAACGTTACCTGAGTCGCTGGCGATATGGATGATGGGTGAGGCGGATACCCGTACGGTTGCGCTTGAGCGACCTGCCGTAGCAAACAGCGCTCCGCGATTGGAGGTTCAAAAGCTTGAGGTGCCGGGCGACAAGGGTACACTTGCGGTCAGCGGGCTTTCGCTGGCCGTACGGCCGGGAGAAATCGTAGGAATCGCGGGGATTTCCGGCAATGGTCAACGTGAGCTTACTGAAGCCTTGCTCGGTCAGCGCAAGGCCAGCGGGGGTGAAGTCCGCGTAAACGGTAATCCCTATCGTGCTAGCCGCCGCGAGATGCAGCACATGCACGTTTACAGTCTGCCGGAAGAGCCGCTGCGCAATGCGTGCATTGCCAACATGAGCGTTGCGGAGAATCTGGCCCTGCGCAACTTTGACCAAGCGCCACTGTGCCGTCAGGGCTGGCGCATCGACCGCCGAGCGATTCGTACACAGGCCAAGGCTCTTATCGAGCGCTTCCAGGTACGTCCAGCTGATCCCGAACGCCCCATCGGTACGCTTTCTGGTGGTAATGTTCAGCGCGCCGTACTCGCCCGCGAACTGACCGAGGGTGTATCGGTACTGATCGTATCTAATCCGGTTTTTGGGCTGGATTTCGCCTCGGCTGCCTTGATTCACAGACGGATCGTCGAGGCCCGAAATGCAGGCGCGGCGGTCCTGCTGTTAAGCGAGGACCTGGATGAACTACTTGAGCTGTCTGATCGCATCCTGGTGATGCACGACGGGCATATTGGGTTCGAGACTGATATAGGCCAGGTAGACAGGACCGTACTGGGACACTACATGGCCGGCGGCAATGCCCAGACGGAGGCTATATGATTCGGGTTACTGCTAATCCTAATGATTTCAGCTTCGAGCCGGCCAGTACCGCGCTGGTCATAATCGACATGCAGCGTGACTTTATCGAGCAGGGTGGTTTTGGTGCTGCGCTGGGCAATGACGTGACGCCACTGAAAGCGATCGTTCCGGCTGTTCGGCGCCTGCTCGAACTGGCTCGTCAACAGGGCATGTTGGCTATCCATACTCGAGAGTCACATCTTCCAGACTTGTCCGATTGCCCGGATGCCAAATACGCACACGGCCTGCCAGGCTTGCGTATTGGCGATCCAGGTCCGATGGGGCGTATTTTGGTACGTGGCGAACCCGGAAACCAGATCGTTGCCGATGTCGCACCGGCCGAAGGCGAGTGGGTGATCGATAAACCCGGCAAGGGCATGTTTTACGCGACCGGCCTGCATGAACGTCTTCAGGCACGTGGCATCAGCCATCTGCTATTTGCCGGTGTTACCACTGAAGTGTGTGTTCAAACCAGCATGCGTGAGGCCAATGACCGCGGGTATCGCTGCCTGTTGATTGAAGAGGCGACAGAAAGCTATTTCCCCGCATTCAAGCGATCCACGCTGGAAATGATCGTCGCTCAGGGGGGCATTGTCGGCCGTACTGCACATCTGACGGCCCTGGAGGCCGCTCTGCAAGAGGATAGACCATGACTTCGGTTTCCGTAATCAACCTCCCTAGCGTAGTGGCTTCGGTGACGGCTGCCTTCAAAGACTATGAACGTGCGCTGGTCGCCAATGAACTGGAAACGCTTGATGCGTATTTCTGGGAGTCCCCATATACCGTGCGCTTCGGCGTTGCCGAAAATCTTTATGGCAGTCAGGCTATTGCCGACTACCGGCGGGTCTGCCAACCGGTAGGGCCAGGCAGACGCTTGTATAATACCGTCATCACAACCTTTGGTGAGAACTGCGCTACGGTCAGCACCGAATTCAGTGATGGCGTTACCTTGCGTGTGGGGCGCCAGATGCAAACATGGATGCGGCTCGACGGAGCCTGGAAGGTCGTAGCAGCCCACGTCAGTATTTATCTAGGTACATTGGAATCCCGCGGATAGCTTATGACCCAGTTCCAAAGTAACGCACTGGCTGAGCAGATCTATATCAGAATCAAGCAGGAGATTTTTGATTTCTATCTGCTCCCTCATGATCGCTTCACTGAGACTCAGCTAGCCGAGCGCTATCAGGTGTCGCGAACACCGGTACGCGACGCTCTCTATAGGCTCCAGCGTGAAGGGTATCTTGATGTAGAGTTTCGTCGTGGCTGGATGGTCAAGCCATTGGATTTTACTCGTATCGATGAGCTGTATGATCTGCGTATCGTGCTGGAGTCCGCGGCAGTAGAGCGCCTTTGCAGCCTGCCTGATTTAACGGAGTTACTGGAAGATCTCTGGCAGGTATGGACTGTCCCGGTAGACAGACGTCAGTCTGACATGCAGACAGTGGCTGGACTTGATGAAGCCTTTCACAATGGCTTGGTTGCGGCAGCCGGCAACCGTGAAATGCTGCGATTACACCGAGAGGTCACGGAACATATACGCATCGTTCGCCGTCTGGACTTCACTCAGCGTGCCCGCATTGAAGAGACTTACAATGAGCACGCCAGTATTCTTAGGGTACTGCTCTCCCGTAAACGGGATGAAGCGTTGCGAATGCTGCGCGCGCATATCGAGCAGAGCAAGATTGAGGTCCGCAAGTTGAGTCTTTCGATGCTTGCAGAGGCACGGCGTCGATACGACAATCCATCCGCCGCGCTTGCAAAATAAAGCACAGACATAGAGGTGTCATGCTCTCACCTCCTGCTAGCCTCTGCTGTATGCTTCATAGCGCCGACCAAAGTAACGAAAGACGAGTTAGTACGCTGTTTCTACTGCTTTCCTTGACATCCATCGCCTCTGGCCCCGCCTTTACGGTGTCAGAGCCTTTAATTCACGTGGGACGGGGTAATGATGCCCGTTAAAAGTCAGCGTATATCGGTGCTGGGTGGTTTTCTCATCCTGAGGCATACACGTATCTGATGTGCCCATGACTTCACGATAGGTAGAGATGCGTTGAGTCGCAGCCAATGAATGTAGCCCATGTGATGTTGCGCTTCCCAAGGCAAGCGTAGCGGCCGATTCCTCATATCTTCCCTGACAAACAGTGTCTGTTTCGCCAGAAAGTGATTCAACCAACAGATCCTCCAATACAGGCTCAAGTCCGCTTTTTCCTGCGATATAAAGTGTCAGGGATGTCTCTGAAAAGGGATACCCACCTGAGTTGTTATGGCGGCCAATTCTCAAGCCAAAGGCGAGCACGCCATCGTTGAGCTTATAGGGTGCTGTATCAAATGTGAGCTTGCCAACCTGGATAGCATCGTAGGCGAGACGACTCTCCTCCAGGCGACGGGCAATTACCCTGGACGTGGCCGTGTCCACTAGCAGGAGTTCTAGATCTTCACTACCAACCTTATAGTCGCCATCGCGATTTAGCCCCGCGGCAACAAGGGTAATCCCGGGCCGGGCTGGCCATACCTTGCAGGTTGAAAGCTCAAGATCGGCCTTGTGGCTAGGTCCATAGACGTGCTTAAGGATCTCGCTTATCGAGCAGTCCTGAGCCAGGGCGGCAGGTGAGAGGAGCAGGGTCAGGGCAGCGGCCATCCAGGCACGTGGCATAAAAAATCCTTTTTGATGGTATCGGGTACGGTGATCACGCCTCTGGCACCAGGGGCCTTGGGCAGACAGGAGGCCTAGTAACAGGCGCAGCCGTCTTAGCCTTCAATCAGCTCTTCGCGAATGATAGAGATGTCCTGCGGCGCCTCGATCAGGACGCGGGCTTTCCGTTCTGGGCATGGGTAATCGAGAGCATGATGCCCTCATGGCGCAGGGCATCAAGCACCTGGGCTTCATCACACTCGGGGTCAAGCAGAAGAATGATATTTTCGCCTTCCTGGCGAGTTAGAACGAGTCCCATGCTGGCTTCCTTGCTGGGGTATTGAGAAACGCGGTGGTGATATCCTGGCAGCGCCTGTAGACAGGATGAGCTATCCCGACAATCCGGCGCCGCCGTACCGCATACTCGATATAGCATACGAGGTCTTAAGCAGAGACAACAACAGGATTTTCCTGAAGGCTCTGTAAGCCCTTGGCTACTGCTGCGGGCTTCGGAGCGCTCCCATAGAAAAAGCCCCGCTGGGCGGGGCTTTTCGGACAGCACAAAGATCAGCTGTTCACGGCATCCTTCAGGCCCTTGCCGGGCTTGAAGGTGGGATTCTTGCTGGCTGCGATATCGATTTCCTGTCCGGTCTGCGGGTTGCGTCCCTTGCGCGCCGCACGTTCGCTGACCTGAAAGGTGCCAAACCCCACCAGCGCCACCGTCTCGCCCTTGGCCAGCTCGCCGCTGATTACCTCAACCAGTGAGTTCAGGGCTTTTTCTGCCGTGGCCTTGTTCAGGTCTGCCTTTTCGGAGATGGCCTGGATCAGTTCGGATTTGTTCATTTGTGTACCGTAAAGATAAGAAACGGGCCCCCATGATAGCCTGAGCGCAGGACATGTACTAATCCGCTCTAGGCTGGGGCTTATAGATAGCCGCGCTCGGCCAGTGAGACACAGCCCTCGGTTGCCACGACAACGTGATCTAGTATCCGGACACCGACCAGGGCCAGTGCACGGTTTAGCTCATCGGTAAGGTCGTAGTCGCACTCGCTGGGCTCGGGATCACCTGAGGGATGGTTATGCACGAGAATCACGGCTGCGGCGTTGTGCACAAGCGCTGCTTTGACAACCTCCCTGGGCGGCACCGCGACATGGTCAATCGTCCCGGTAAACAGCTTGCGGTAGGCGATTGAACGATGCCGGCTGTCCAGGAAAACTACGGCAAACACCTCGTGCTCATAGTCAGCCAACAGGGTTTGCAGATAAGGGAAAACCTCTCGGGTCCCGGTGAAGGGCAACCCCCGACAGAAGCGCCGACGCGCCAGAGCTCTGGCCATCTGCAGGATATCCTGCTCGGTAACAGGCCCGTCAATAACATACGTCCCGTGCGTCTCACCGGCTTTGAACTTTTGATGAGTATTCATAGGTGTGAAGCGCCTCGATCAGTCGCAGGTAATACATCCAGCGTCTCAGGGGAATCGCATTATGCAAGAGACCAGCCGTCGGGCAATGAGAGATGGCCATGCTCAAATGGTGATCTGGCGGAGACGAGTAGACAGGGCAGCAAAAGAGTGGAGTGCTCAAACGCTATTTAAAAGCCCCATGCAAATGAGCTGCTTTCACCTCAGCGGTCATGCATCGTCCGAGTGCTCTATCCCAAGGGTTTGAAAGTCTTTCTTTTTGTCGTTAGTCTGCCTTGCCTGGTGATGCATTCGCCTCTACAAGAGCGAAAAAACGAATCAAAGGCTGATCCCTTGCGCCTGTCTGGCGCTACTCGCAATATGGGCTTTGCTGCAGAGCATACGCCCAACCAAGAGCCTGCGACGCGTTACCTACCCAGTGCAGACTGGCTTGGTCATTGTCGCCAGGTTGCTCAACTCTGGAGAGACGTTGCCGAGATTCGGGACAACGGTCTGGGAGAAGACCTGACCCGGCAATTTGTTGTAGGGCTCACATTTGATAACAAGCCTGAAGTACAACGAATCAGCGCCTGGTCAGTTCCCGTCGTATTTCATGAGCAGGCTGATTTGTCACCCACTCAGGTGGAAGAGGTCAGATACAGGGAATGTCTGGCTTCTTCTCTAGAATTACATAAAAAGCCCTAGCCGGCAGGTCAGGTCTTTACTCGCCGGACGCCTGTAGGTCTCGATCAGCGCCAGCAGGTATGTATCGAAGCGCCGGAGTTGGTTGCAAGTTCTCAGCATGCGCGACCATTCGGCATGGCCACCCTCGCTTAACGATACCGCTCCAAGCTCTAACAGATAGTCCATAAAGGACAAAGGCGCTGCGCTGTGAGAGATACGGTCAAGGGTATGGTCCCGCTCAAGTGAGAGAAGCAGCTCAATGCTTTCTTCATTAATCGAGAGTTTGTCGCAAGTCATAAGCTCGGTCAAAAGCTAGCACTTGCTGGCTCTCCCAGGCCGCTCCGCTTATCGGTAATCCAGCGGCAACGACTTAAGAAATTAACCCAATGGCCGATGCATCAGATGACAAGCACCAAAAGTGCAGGCTGAAAAACGAATTTTATCGTACGGAGTGTATTCATGGACGAATTGGAGCTGCCCTTTGTCGACCGAGACGCTGAGGTACTTAGGGTAAGTAACGAGCCGGAACCTATACCGACGATAAAAATCCAGCATACCATCGTGTCAAAGCTGAACCTCGCTGACTACCAAAACGCTATACCCGTCATTCGAGAGCTTAAGATTATCAATGAGACGCAGCAGCGGTACCACGAACTCGTGTTGTCACTGTCTTCTTCGCCAGAAATCTTTAAGCCTACGACTTGGCATATCGACTCGCTTTCTCCTAACACTCATCAACAGATCGTTGGACTTGACTTAGCGCTTGATGGTGCCCTGCTAGCGCGTCTAGTCGAATCAGAGAAGGCTACGCTGACCTTCACGTTGAAAGCTGCGGAAGAAGAAATCACCAGTATAGACGCTGTACTTGAGCTCTTGCCGCGGATGCAGTGGGGTGGGCTGTCACATATCCCTGATATGACTGCAGCGTTCGTGCAGCCTAATGATCTGGCCGTAGAACGGCTGTTGAGAAAGGCAGCTGATGTTCTGCGTAAAAGTGGCAAGAGTCCAGCACTGGATGGGTATGCCGGTGGGGCCAAGCGTGCATGGGAGATTGCTTCGTCGATCTGGGGCGCTATGGCAGGTATGAAGATTGTCTACAGTCTACCTCCAGCCAGTTTTGAGCAGTACGGCCAAAAGGTAAGAAGCCCTAGTCATATTACCGACACTGGACTCGCTACCTGTTTCGACCTTGCTTTGTTTTTCTGCGCCGCGCTCGAGCAGGCGGGCCTGAACCCTGTATTGGTCTTTACCCAAGGGCACGCCTTTGCAGGCCTGTGGCTAAAGGCGGAAGAGTTCTCTACGACGCTCATTGATGATGTCACGGCGCTTCGTAAGCGCTTGAAGCTCAGCGAGTTGGTGCTTTTCGAGACAACCCTAATTACCCAGTCCTCCATCCCACCTTTTAGCTACGCCGTCGAACGGGGAGCCGCGCAAGTAGCTGAGGAGGAGGAGCACACGTTCGAAATGGTACTTGATATCCGCCGAGCGCGCCTACAGCGCATCAAGCCCATGGCTAGTGCTGAGGCTCAAAACATTAACGTAGATGTAGCCGATGCTAGACATGGAGCTGAACTGCTGGTCGAAGATGCTCCTTCGTTACCCGAGGAACTAGAAAAGGTCGAGATCGAGGATTTGTCCAAACTCGACCCTAAGGACCGATTAGGGCGGTGGCAGCGCAAGCTGTTGGATCTGTCGCTACGTAACAACTTGCTCAACTTCAAGGCTGGTAAACGTGCGCTCAAGCTAGAAGCACCCGATCCGGCTGCACTGGAGGACGTATTGTCGGCCGGGCAGGCGCTCAAAATGCTGCCACGGCCCGATTTTATGGACGGTGCTGATCCCCGCGAGCGCGCTTTGTACGAGCAGCGTGAGCGTCAAGACGTGCGACGGGCACATGCCCTCGACGGATTAAAGCGCAAAGAAGTATTCATTGGGCTTCCAGGACCGGAAATGGATGCGCGCCTGACCGAGCTCTATCGTGGCGCACGGTCAGCGATGCAGGAGGGAGGCGCTAATACCCTATTTTTGGCAATCGGCTTTCTGAGCTGGACGCCTGAAGAGCGTGCAGGTAAGAAGTATCGGGCTCCGCTTGTACTTGTCCCAGTACGCCTTGAGCGGCGTAGCGCTCGATCTGGATTCACCCTTCATTTGCATGACGATGAGCCTCGCTTCAACCCGACACTCATCGAAATGTTGCTAGAGGACTTTGAGCTAGGGCTGGGTAGCTTGGAACATGAGCTTCCTCGGGATGAGTCCGGTCTTAACATCACGCTTATTTGGAAGACGGTGGCCAATCTAATTAAGGATGTGGCGGGCTGGGAGGTAAGCGAGGAAATTTATCTTTCGACGTTTTCCTTTGCCAAATTTCTCATGTGGAAGGACCTTTCCCAGCACGCTGACCATTTGCGTGACAGCGCGGTTGTTCAACATCTGTTGGATACGCCACGGGATGCTTTCGCTTCGGACGTGGCCTTCCCAGATGCTAAGCGGCTTGATGCCGACTATGGTCCGGACGAGGTCTTCTGCCCGCTTCCTTCGGACTCCTCGCAGCTGGCAGCTGTTATGGCAGCTTCCAAAGGCAAAAACTTTGTTCTAATCGGCCCGCCTGGTACCGGCAAGAGTCAAACGATTGCAAACCTGATTGCGCAGTCCATTGCCCAGGGCAAGCGAGTGTTGTTCGTTTCCGAAAAGATTGCAGCTCTGGATGTCGTTTATCGTAGGCTTAGGGAAATCGGGTTGGGCGAGTTTTGCTTGGAGGTCCATTCCAGCAAGGCAAGTAAGACTGATGTACTGGCGCAGCTGCAAACCGCTTGGGAGGCAAAGGGGCAGACCGATCCCGCTCTATGGCGAGCGGAGGCGGAGCGCCTCAAAGCGCTGCGTGACAGCCTTAACCTCTATGTTGATTGCTTGCACAAGCAATACCCCAATGGCTTATCTATCTTCACAGCAATCGGTATCGTGACCTCAAATCGAGATCTCAGTCCGATCGCTTTAGCTTGGGCTTCGCCTCATTATCACAGCCGGGTTGAAATGTTGGCGCTTGAGGATCTGGCTAACCGGTTAGAGGTAAATGCTGACGCCGTCGGCTATACCGCGCTGAGGGAGCATGCGTTACTTGGTGTAAATCAGGTGGACTGGTCACCAAAGTGGCAGGCAGAGTTTGTGCAAGTTTCGCGCGGTATGATTCCACTCGCACAAACTTTGCAGCGTGCAGTCGATCGTTTCCTTGAGATTACTCGACTTCCGCGGATGACACTCACTCTGCGCGGTCTCGAGAACCTGGCAATCCTGTCCTCTGTGCTGCTTCAGGCTGCTGGGCATGATTGGCGCTTTGTACTACGGCCAGATATTCGCACTCTTACCATGCGGCTCGGTGAAGGTTGCGAATTGCTGAGTCAGCATCAGGCACTGACAGCTCGACTGAGCGCGCCATGGCCTCCATTATTGCTTGGCAAGACGGAAGAGGCTCTGGCGCTACTTCTTCGTCGTCGCGCGCTTACGGCAGAATTTGGTCCGACTTGGTCAGCCGAGGTGCTAGAAGGACTCAGCCAAGCCATCGTTTTGTTGGAACGCTTGGCTGAGCTACAGCGACAACTAACTGTTAGCTATACCGAGGCAGTGGAAACGCTGGATGTTCATCAATTGCTGGAGCACTGGCGTAGAGCTGAGCAATCATTCTGGCCGAAGTCCTTTTTCGGTATGCGTAAAATTCGGGAAACACTGGGTAAGGCAGCCGATAGTCACGCAGCTGTAGAAGTGGCTAAGGATCTGCAGACCTGGATCGATATTCGTGCCGTACGCAAGCAAATCGACGACCTCATCTTATGCGAGCAAGTCGGTCAAGGTTGGCAAGGCTGGCGTTCCAATCCGGCTCATTTGTTTGCCGCCATTCGCTTGCAGCAAACTATTGAACTGCAGAAGGCAGACGCTGTTTGGACGGACTCTGGCTTTGAACCTATCGAGCAGGGAACGTTAGGAGAAGCGCTAAGGACAGACCTGGTTCGGCTACGCGAGATCGCGCAAATGACCCGCGAGCTTGAAAGCTTCCAGGATCTAAGAATCGCTACCGACGGGTTATGGAGTGGTTTGGCCAATGTAGTCGACCCGGTAAAAGCCGCGTTGTCCTTTCAGCGCGCTCGTGCAGCCATCAATGCCCAAGGAACACTGTCAGAGGATCATGAGCTCGTTGCCGCTGGCCACTGTGGTCAGGCCATGCAGCAGGATTGTTTGTTGCTCAAGCAGCGTGCAAGCGTCGAGCGTAGCTTGAGCGAGCTTGATGATCTTCGCGATATGGTACCGGGTCTGTGGCAGGGGCTTCGCACCCGCCAGGAAACCGTCCGGCAGGCTATAGCGTTTCAGGCAGCTCTGGCAGGCACGATAGCTCGACTGGCGACGCAACCGGAGGAGCTGGTTGCCTGCAAAGCAGCGCTAGGTGTGTTGCTGGGTGATGGCAACGCCTTGCTTGAGCCTCAAGGATCCGTGGCGTTCGCCGGCGAAGCGCTGCGCGAGGCATTGGAGGCACTTAATCAACAGCATGGGGTCATGCGGACTGTAGGCCATTTCTCAGCTGAGGTTTCGGCGCTGAATGATCCGACCCTGGATTGTCTGCTTGAGCGGTGCGAAGGGTTGATTCGTTCGGAGCCGCGGCTTAGGGCCTGGTGTGCTTGGCAAAAAGTGCGAGACGAGGCCGCCGCCGTAGGTCTCCTGCCCTTGGTCACCGCCCTAGAAGAGCAACAGATAGCGCCAGGCACCACGCTGTTAGCACTAACGGTCAACTATGCCCGCTGGTGGCTCAATGCAGTAGTGGATCAAGAACCGGCAATCCGAACATTTGTAAGCGTCGAGCATGAGCAACGCATCCGTGACTTCCGTGCACTTGATGATCGCTTCACGGCTCTGACGCGTGACTGGCTACGTGCGCGGCTATGCAGTGACCTACCCAGTCAGGAGTCGGTTACTCGTAATTCCGACTGGGGAATACTGCGCCATGAGATGGGTAAGAAATCTCGCCATATGCCGCTTCGCGAGCTTATGTCTAAAGCTCCTGATGCTCTAGCTAAGTTGACGCCGTGCCTGTTAATGAGTCCGCTGTCCATTGCCCAGTATTTGGCGCCAAGTGCGACACCGTTCGATATTGTTGTATTCGACGAAGCCTCACAGATTCCCGTGTGGGATGCCATCGGTGCCATGGCACGCGGAAGGCAGGTCGTAATGGTGGGCGATCCGAAGCAGCTGCCGCCTACCTCTTTCTTTGACCGTGCCGAATCCAGTGTTGAAGACGACGACGTGGAGGCTGATCTCGAGAGTATCTTAGATGAATGCATCAGCGCGAATCTGCCAACCCGTAATTTACGTTGGCACTACCGCAGCCGGCACGAGAGTCTGATTGCATTCTCCAACCAGCGTTACTACGAATCGAAGCTGATCACTTTCCCTTCGCCGTTTACCGCAGATACGGCCGTACGGCTCTGCAAAGTTGACGGTGTCTATGAAAAAGGCATTTCGCGCACTAATCCTATAGAAGCACGGGCCGTAGTAGATGATCTGGTCGCCAGGCTCAAAGCGCCAGGTTTTCATGAAAGCGGTCAAACTATTGGCGTGGTGACCTTTAATGGTGAGCAACAGCGCTTGATCGAGGATCTGCTCGATAAGGCTCGTGCTACCGATCCGCTATTGGAAGTATTCTTCGCCGAAAGCCAACTTGAGCCGTTGTTTGTTAAGAATTTAGAAAGTGTGCAGGGGGATGAGCGAGACATTATTTACTTCTCAACAACCTATGCCAAAGACCAGGCCGGGGTGATGTCAATGAACTTTGGGCCGCTGAACCGGCAGGGCGGCGAGCGGAGGTTGAACGTTGCCGTGACCCGTGCACGGCAGGAACTACTGGTCTTTTCTAGCCTGCGGCCCGAGCTTATCGACCTAACGCGGACCCAGTCGGTTGGGGTACGCGATCTAAAGCATTTTCTTGAATTTGCTGAGCGCGGTCCGCGAGCCCTAGCAGAGGCGGTCAGCGGAAGTGTCGGCGGCTTTGATAGTCCCTTTGAACAGGCTGTTGCGGCCGCGCTGAACAAGAAAGGCTGGCAGGTACATACGCAGGTCGGGGTGTCGGGCTTCCGGATCGATCTGGGTGTTGTCGACCCTGACGCCCCTGGCCGCTATCTTGCCGGCGTAGAGTGCGATGGCGCTACTTATCATCGAAGTGCGACGGCGCGTGACCGCGACAAGCTACGCGAGCAGGTGCTTCGCGGTTTAGGGTGGGAGATTCTGCGGATCTGGTCGACCGACTGGTGGATCGATGCTCAAGAAACTGCCAACCGTGTCCATAGCCGACTCACCGCCTTGCTCGAAGTATCGAGAGCCAAGCGTCGAGATCAGGAAGCTAAGGAACAGGCTGCCCGCATTGCGGCTACTAGAGAAGCGGATGCACTTGCTGCCTCGGATAATATACAAAGAGAGGAGGGGGCCCTGTCGCCCGAAGCCGAAGCGGAGGTGCCTAAGGCGGTAGAAGATGCTGTGTCACCAGCGCTCTATGCGCGAGCAGTCGATCTACATAGTCAATCCGGTCGCGTGGAGCAGGGAGTTTGTAGAGATAAGCAGATATATGCTGAGTCTAATCCTGAGGTGATACCAGGAATTGATCCTGCCGCCTTCCTAGACGCTGGGTATGATCCAACGCTTGAGCAGCTGGTGGCCTATGTAATTGCCGCAGAAGGGCCGGTACTCGATCAGACGCTGGCGCGACGTATCGCTCGCGCTCATGGGTGGACAAGGACCGGAGCACGGATTCGGGATCGAGTGCTGGAAGTGGCACGGCGGCACCACCGTAGCCACGAAGAGCCAGCAGGTGAGTTTTTCTGGCCTGATAATATGCCAACCAATGATCTTGTCGTATCCCGAAGGGCCTGCCCGGAAACTAGCGGGCGGCCAGTGGACGAAATATGTCTGGATGAGCTGATGGCGCTTGCTAGAGAGCTGATGGCGGATGGGGCGATAGGTGGGGAGGAATTGCTTTGCACCATGGCATACGAATTAGGTCTGCAAAAGCTCAGCGCAGCTAATCGTTTGCGCTTGTCGCATGCCATAGAGGCAGTAATAAGTAGTTCCGGAAAGAAATCACTCTGATCGGAATAATAGGAATACTGTCAGAGCACAAGGTGCCTGACAGTATTATCCATTTGCTCCTCGATATACCAATAAGCTTAAACGTGTGGGATGCCAGCCTGGCTCGATCCTCGCGATAAGGGCCAGCACATCACTGCGCCAGTGAGCGTTCAGATAGCTGGAAGGCTACCTCATTTTGAGAGAAGGCAAAGGCGTCTTGAGTGAGAGGGAAGGCAGTCATCGTGGGCTCCTGGCTGTGTCCGATAACCCCACCTTGCCCTACAAATCCGCTGATGCAAGTCCACTCAGGCCAATAAATATGGCTATGAAAAAGCAGCTATTTTCGCGGATTAAGAATGTATAAGGTGTACATCTGAATTTATTAGTGCTTATTTAAATCCCATAGTCCAAACCAGAGTACAGCCTGTGCCGACATGCCGACCGTGAGAATGAAAAGCGCAACGGTCATGACCTTCCAATAGCCCACGGCGTAGCCAAAGCAGGCTACTGCAGCGGCCAATATTCCAATCAAGAGAGGAATACGTCTGAGCCAGCGGGTTTCGTGCTGTACCTGGGCGTCGAGCATGGCGATTAACTTTTCCCTGCCCTTGTGCATGGTGTTTCCTTACGACGTAGAGATGCGGATGTGTCTGTGTACAGGATAGACACCGAAACGTTAGTGCTGTTGCCGCGTGAGTAGCCACTTGCATCACAGGATTTGGATGTTAGGTTCGATTGAGTCTGCAAAATTGAGAGCAATCCATGCCTGTCCAAGAATCGTGTGAGTGCTGTGGTGACAACCTGAAAGCAGGGCAAACGGGCGAGTGCGACTTTTGCCGTGATAAGGGGCTTTTGATCGATCTGTGCGGTGGCCTTGATACCCAGGCTTACCAGCTGATCGAGGAGAAACGACGCAGAGGAGATGGTGCCCGCTTCAATCCTGTTACGATTAGAATGACGGCCCGCCTCGATAAAACCTATTCTGGAAAATTCCTTGTTTGCTTTGAGGGCGACAAGCTCCCTACACTGAGACTTGCTGGGTGTCCGCTGTTGGCCAAATGCGGAAGTCATTTATCGATGAATACTGTCTGAGCCCTAATCAAGATGAATATCCGCGAGGCTGTAGCCAAGGACCTAGAACGTATCGTTTGCTTGTTTGAACAGCTCGGGTATTCAACTGAGCCTAAGCAAGTAGCGCAGCAGCTGCATGAGCTACGTCAAAGAGCCGCTGGACAGGCGTTTGTAGCGGAGCACCACAGTGACATTGTTGGTGTTGCGATAGTACACATAATGAACCCGTTACATGTAAAAGCCTCGTGGGCTCTACTTTCTGCTCTGGTTGTAGACGACAAACACAGGAGTTCGGGTCTTGGAGCATGCTTGCTGACCGCTGCAGAGGAGTTTGCAGCGCAGCAGGGCTGCTCGCAACTTGAGTTATCTAGCAACAGTGCCCGCAATCGAGCACATTTGTTCTATGAGCGAAACGGCTATCAAGAGAAGCGCCTACGTTTCGTTAAAGTGTTTCAAGAGTCCTTGGAAAGCTAATGCTGATCGTACATATGCCTTTTGAGCAAACCACATTTGATTGCTCATTAGGAGCAAAGCTGGAAATGGAAGGCGTAAGCCTTAATTGAAGAAGCTCAAACCTCCAAGGGCAGAGCTACAAAGTACTGGCTGTCGAGGTAGATCACTGATCAGGAAGGATTGACGATGGCCGTGATGTTCTATAACGAGGGTGAGCACCCTGCAGGATTCATTGGCTACAGGGTGGCGACCACGCTGGGTGAAGAATCCGAGTTTCGACAGTGCTACTTTGAGATGCGCAATGAGCCAGAAATTTTTGAACGTGTGAAGTGACTTTAAGCGACAAAGCGCCTAGTACTTGATTGTAGAACCAGAGCACATTGCAAAATGGATCAGGAATGGGTGAGTGACTTGCCTGCACGCATTCAGCTACGCCGTACCAAGGGCTGGCGCTTGCCGGAGGGTGCTGTACGTGTTGCCAGACCGGGCAAGCGGGGAAACCCCTTTAGTGTTGCCGAGCATGGTCGTGAACAGGCCATAGCGCTGTTTTCAGCGTATCTGGATCAGCAGCTGGCCATTGGGGCACTTGATATAACGGAGCTGCGTGGCAAGGCTCTGGCCTGTTGGTGTCGCCTGGACGAACCCTGCCATGCAGATATCCTGATCAAACGCGCCAATATCTGACACTCAAGTCCTTGCATCCCGCAATTCCCATGAGAGAGTGAAAGTGTCTTCCACTTTCAGGACTTTCCCATGAATACGAAGCAGCTTGTCATCATCTATGTGGCCGCCCTAAGCGTGACCTGGTGCCTGGGCCACATGCTGGGTATCTACGCCTCTATCAGCCCCGTTGTCGTTCTCCTCATGGTCAGCCTGTTGCTGGCGTTGGGTTGGCTCGTCACGCAGCTGATCAAGGAAAAGGAGCCTGCGGCTCAAAAGGTCTCAGCTCGCCCTGCAACGGGTCAGCACAGGAGCGCTTCCTGCGCCAGCAGCTATACCTCTCGCAGCTACGCTTCTCAATCAGGTAGCTCTTCAAACAGCAGCGGAGCTGATCTCACGACTCTCGCTACGCTGGCGATACTAAGCAATACCGACACGGGGCCTACTTGTACCGTAGGCGTTAGTGATTCACGTAGTTCCTGTGGTGACAGTGGCAGTGGTGGCGACTGATCAGAGCGAGTCCTGCCAATCCTTCCATATGCCACGAGGACATTAAAGTGAGTGAATAGTTTAAGTGGGAAGAAGCTGTCGTTGAGCAGGTCGCAGCTGCACTGGATGCAAGCCATTCGTATGGGTCGGCTATCGTAGAGGCTCAGTTGTTTAGGTTGCAGCAGGCATGGAGCATGGGCATGGATGTGAGCACGCGACAAGCATCGTTGTAGAGGCGGGCACTGCTGTGGAATCACAAGGAAACCAACCTTGAAATCACAAATGATGCTTGCGTGCATAGTGTTGCCATCCTTCCCGTCCTTTAGAACGGGGGGATGTTAAGTGACTACTGTATGTAAGGTACTACCAAGGCTACAGCTGCACCTTTGCATCAAATTTTCTTATTCTGTATGGAAAACCATTTCAGCGTATGGCTTCATACGACAGGCGGTTAGCCGTGATTTCAAATCACCTACATGGATCTCAAGGCGATGTCGGTCAGGGTCAAGAAAATAAAAAGAGTCACCCTCACTCTTGTTTACCTTCCATTCGATTACTTCTAGTTGCTTCAGACGTGTAACCATCAAGGGAAACACGGTTATATCGCAACTAAAGGCGTAGTGTGTGTAATCATCTCGCTGCTCCTTTACCGCGTTTGAATCAAGTGACAGGCATAACCAAAGCTCTCCTAGTGTCAGGTAGGCGCCGTTCGGCCAGGAGGCATGTAAAACGAAACCTAATGACTGGCTGTAAAAATCAATGCTCTTATTGAGATCGCTTACCGCCAGAGTGAGATGATTAAGACCTGACAACATTAGTATCTACCAATCGGCTCGGGTATATATTTCCTGAATCAAATTATTTTAGTCAAACACGTTATTGTGGCGTTCTTTATAGACTTCAAAGCTTTGAGTGTACAGCTTTCAAAGCTAATTTGATTGAACATACTGGAAAGATGTAGATATGAAAGTTTTAGTAATTGATATCATCGGCCCACGTTTTTTAAGTAATAGCTAAATTATTGTTGGGTTTAGCCGCAGGATGTTTGGTTAACCGCAGGTAATCAGCCCATACCAGCTCGCCGCTGCTATTGATCCAGAAAAACAGCCCATCCTCTACATTGGCCACGGTTCCTGAGGGCAACGTCAGGAGTACTTCTTTCAATCGGGACGCCTCTCGTTCCATCTGCTCACGCGATGCCGCCGTAACCGCCATAACCTCAGCCACTGTCAGTTCGATCCCGGTAACCTTTTTAACTCGCGCTTCAAGTGAGTCGAAACTTTCGCTGAAAGGGGCAATAAGGGTAGCTGGGCCTATCTGGATACGGCGGTGGCTGATATCAACTCTCGAATTCAGGACCTTTTCAACGATTACGGTAGGACGTGTGCTCATGATGTTCTCCTTGGCTATATACACAAGGTCTCATGAGTTTTTGATGATGCAAGTTTGCCAGCGCACCATTCGGAGCACGGGGTTCAGACACGCTGCGCTTCCTTTGAGGCAGAGGCAGGTATCATTAGATGCTTGTATCAGGAGTCCCTAAACCTATGGAAATCATGTCCAGCGCCTGCCCCACACTGTCCTTGAACCTTGCCAATCACCCGGCTGAGTATCGAGCTGCGCTTGAAGCGCAAAAGGCCGAGATGTTTGCGTTCTGGCAGCAGAATAGCGAGCGCAGCTATGCCGAGGCGGGGAGGATTTTCAGCGAGAAGGAAAAACGCAAGGCGGGCTTTCGGGCCTGGGCAGACGCCCAGATCGAGGCGCTTGAGCCGCAGCAGTATCGCAACATGGTTCGCACCGAGCTGAACCGGCTGGTGAGCGGAAAGCCACGTACAGAGTGAACACGGGTTGCTTGGCTTCTGGCGCTCAGGAGCTGCCCCGTAAAATAGCTTGATCTAGATGTGAGGCATGTAATACTGTAAATACATACAGTATTAGGTTGTACACATGGCAAAGAAAACAGCGTCTCCGCCTGCTCCAAAACCCTATGAAGTCCTGGCGATGCGTCTTCAGCGCGTGATTAACTGTCCAGCTGCTCAACGTTCTAAAACAGCGCTGCTTGAGCGACTGGAAAGCGATCCGGATGACGCATGGGATCGGGTCATGGAGGAATTGGGTGACACTGATAACGTGACCCTGGCCTTTCGCGATGATGGCAATGTTCAGATCTTCTGGACGGTTCCGCAGGAAGGCTGACCGTACATTCTCTCGATCTTTGGTCGAAGCTACTCTCTTAACTACGTACCGTCCAAAGCTGATCCAGCCGGGTGGTGTAGCTCTGGCTCATCAGCTCGCGCCGCATGGCCCAGCCGGGTTGAGCCTTAATGCGAGCAGGGCGGAGCATGCCTTTGCCAAATTTCTGATTGATCCTGTCCATGGTACTCATGAGCCGATCGGCACCTGCTGACTGCTCGGGCTGGAACAGGTCCACGGAGTACTCGCCACGTTGCTTTAAGTCCATGAGCAGGATCTCGGATTTGGCGTAGCCATAGCCTTCGCGGTAGATGTGTTTGAGTCCGTGCAGGGCGTACTGGACCAGTACACGGGTGTCGTCGGTGGGGTAGGGCAGGTTCAGGATGACCCCATTGGAGTAACGCTCCTCTGGCGGGCCGTGCATACCGGTCTGGATACCCACACGCATGACCTGGCAGAGCGACTGCTGCGCTCTTAGCTTTTCTGCTGCCCGAGCCGTATAGCTGGCCACCGACTCGGCCACGGCTGAAAAGGTGTACTGGCGCTGGCCAAACATCCTGGATGTGCAGATCATCTGCTTGGGCGGTGCCACTTCTTCAAGATCGATGCACGAGATGCCGCGCAGTTCGCGTACCGTTTTTTCAAGTGTCACGTTGAACATCTTGCGTATCGACCAGGCGTCATACTGGGCGAGGTCCCATGCCTTCTCGATGCCCAGCAGCTTGAGCTTTTCCTCAAGTCGTCGCCCTACGCCCCAGACGTCACCGACATCGATGTGCTGCAGCGCCCGGTTGCGCCGGTTCGGGTCTCGTAGATCCAGTACACCGCCAGTGGACTTGTACCAGCGTTTGGCAGCGTGGTTTGCCAGCTTGGCCAGCGTCTTGGTGGTACTGATCCCAACACCTACCGGGATACCGGTGCGTTTGAAGACCTGTTCCTTGATCAACCTGCCCATCGCTTCCGGCGAGCCAGGAATACCGGTGAGGTCTGCCCAAGCCTCGTCAATACTGTAAACCTCCAAGCGGGGCACCAGCGACTCTATACAGGCCATGACTCTCGCTGACAGGTCGCCATAGAGCGCGTAATTAGAACTGAACGCCCTAATGCCTAAACGCCTGAGGTCATCTCTGATCTGGAAGTAGGGGGCTCCCATTTTGATACCTAGCTTCTTTGCCATTGAGCAACGCGCAATAACGCACCCGTCGTTATTGCTTAAGACGACAATTGGAGTGTGCTTGAGGTCTGGCCGGAATACCCGCTCACATGAGGCATAGAAGCTATTGCAGTCGATCAGCGCAAAGATAGTCTCATCAGACATGACCGCGATGCGTCCGCAGACTGCACCGCACAATACCCCAGACCTCAAGGTCGTCACCTTCAAGGATCAACCGGGGCTGGTAGAGAGGGTTATCGGAAAGAAGCGCCAGCGTTTCGCCAACTCTGCCAAGTCGCTTGACTACAGGCTCGCCATTGATGGCGGCAATGATCACATCACCCTGTACTGCATCAGCCGATCGATCAACGACCAGCAGGTCACCGTCGTGGATACCACTCCCAATCATGCTGTCGCCATGGGCACGCACCAGATAGGTATGGGGTGCCTGGATCTCAAGCAGATGGTCCAGCGATATGCGTTCCTCGATGTGGTCCTGGGCGGGACTGGGAAAGCCTGCCGGAACGCGATACCCGTAAAGCGGGAGGGTTAAATCCGTGGCCGAAAGCGGGCCTAAAAGGGTTATGTGGTTGGGTTGCATGACGACATCCGAGCGACATGGTTGTGTGTATTTTTATACAGCATGGCCATGCATACAGTTCCCGTCAATGTTTCAACCCATGCAAAGGAGCACAGCGAGCATGCCTCGTTAAGCGAGAAAGCGTGTATTTGGACGAGATACGCTAGAGTATCCAAACAAATGCCATCTAAATGGCATCATCTATTGAAAGGGAATAATCTTCCAGCTTGAGGGCAAAATCAGGTGGTTGAGTGTAGTCGTTAGGTGTAGCGAATAGGCGGTGTAGTCGTTTAAGTCCCTCTGCCTTTTTATCGCTACACCCAGACGATAGCTGCTTGCTGTTACCGCTGGGGTACACCCTAATGAATACAGCTAGGTGGCTGTCATTCTGGGCAGGTTTGCATAGCCTGCGATGACAGTTAAGCTACCAATGCCGTTTCTTTGATGAAAATGGCTTTGCAGGTAGATTGGTCTTCTTCAATGCTGATATCTCAGCTCACTGAGGGAACAATGGACGAACCTATTGCTTTCAATCCTGACGCCTCTTATGAGGTCAGATATAACGGTGTGAGGTTTGCTGAAATTCATAAAGGGCTGTTCTACGAAGGTAAGGATCGAGACCTAAACACGGGTGAGATTCTGGATGGCAAGCTCTTCATTAACGGGACGCCTGTGGGCATCGTGTCAGGACTAACCATTACTCGAGTTAATGACAGTACTGATTTTGAACTACACCCCATTCTCTGAACCTGGCTTTAGTCCTGTTTATTAGAATCCTTCAGGGTATTCCGGATCTCTGCCTTTACGGCTGCCAAATCCTGAGCCGTCTCGTGTTGCCTAATCTCCCTTTCGCAGTCGGCAATGATCAGGTCCAGGAGAGCGCTATTTGCAATATGGCTGGGCTTAAGGTTTCGGGTTAGCAGCGTCTCACCTGATCGCGTCTTTATACATAGCAACGTTTCATCGTCGCTTACAGGGTGGGCCTGGATTTCATAGGTATTGTTGAACACCTGAACCAGGCGCTCTATACGACGTCGCAAAGGCATAATCTTTCGAGTTATCAATCATCTGGCAATTCGCCAGTTAGCATAGACCATAGAATTTAATACTGCCTGTCTAGTCTTGATTAATCCTCAGCCTTTGGTCCGCCTGGACAAGGATCTGCTGAATAAAATGATCTATACGGCCTGAGTCACTCAGATCGTCGAAGGAAAGAGAGCAGGAGTAAATCAACATGCTTTCTACTGCGTGATATATCGAAAGGCAGACGCTGTTTTCCGTTAAAAACTCATATCTACAGCGCAGCGGGTACAGTTCACGAGCAACACGTTGCATCGCAGTATTCAAATGGTCACTCAAGTTCATCTTTTCCAGATAGAGCAATAGCTACGTAACCCAGGAAGAGCGGGCCGCGTAGCTAATTTACCATTCTGGAAATAGGTTACTGATACAAGACGATGACTGGTCAGCTATTGTTGGAGTAGCCTTTCTATCAAAGTACCGATAAACGGTCGCAACCCTCTAGAGACTATATAGGTCAGTTCTACGGGAGCAATGGATATTGCTTACTCTTGTGTAAGCTGCTGCAGGGTTACATGCGTTCCCAGCCTGCGGCGGCTCTTTTTCCCAAATCCGGTTTCTAGAGATACCACAATGACGATAAAAAGCTGCTGTCCTAAGTGCGGCACCTTCGAACTCGTATGCATGCCTACCCTTAGCATGCTTCATTGTCCCGATTGCAACCTCTCTTTCAGATGGCTGTGACTTATCGAGTAAAAACCTGCTGAAGGCTATCTGATGACCCCTCCTCATAAGCAGAACAGCGCCGAATTCCGTGAACATCAGACTGATCAGATTTTTGAGCAGGCCCACGGTTACCTGGGGGAGGGAAGTTACCTCGCACAGCTTGTAGAGAGTCATCGGGCAGGAATTATCAATACCGACCCTACCGCGTTATTAAGGCTTCAGGCCATTCTTCAAGGTATCTGGCATGCAGGCGGGCTTGAGCAAGGCCAGTTTCAAGATCTGATAACCATGATCTTTACCGGTCAGGCTGAAGGTTGGCTTAGCTAGACGATACTCATCCTGATCATCTAATCATTCTCGTATCTTTCCGAATGTCTGACATGTAGTCGCTGGGGTATACCCTAATGAGTACGCAAAAATAGCTATTATCGAGCCCGTATAGCTCTGTTGGCATGCTTGCACTTAAGTTGCTGATACTAGATGGCAGTATTTACTGGCAGGTAAATAGGCTGAAATGGTAAGAGTCAGCGGAACAACCGCCACCTTTATAGGTGAGGTTAGTAATTATTTGTTAGGCATAAGGAAGGATAGGTAACCTATCGAATGTCTATCCTTCCAGCGGCGCGTATTTACCGTGGCAGCTTTCTATAGGGCCGCGCTAAGATTTTTCATCGGCCTTTCTTTGCTTTTCGTTCTGGTGGTTCCTGTAGTCAAGATACCCACCATAGCCCAACATCAGAACACTTAAGATACCAATCGCCGCGTAGATCACGAAGCCTCCTTCTCTGTCGTTAGATCTGTACAGAATTTACAAACCATTTGGCTCAACGCTGTACCTGGCAGGCGACCGTATCATCTTTTGCAATATAAGCATCGTCGTCCTTATGCGCTATTAACATCCTGTAATAAAAGGAGTTTCTATATATCCATAACTGAGCTTTTGACAGGCGAGCCTCGGTTAAGCTCGTTTGATCGCATTAATCGAAATTGTTGGAAGGAGCTTTATGGAGCACAACATTCCCCTTATCACGACCATTGCCGCGGGACTTGTTGTCGCGTTGATCTTAGGATTTCTTGCTGAGAAAGTGCGGATACCCGCCCTCCTTGGCTATCTGCTGGCCGGAATTCTTATCGGGCCAGCAACACCTGGCTTTGTAGCAGATATGCATATCGCCTCTGAACTCTCTGAGATCGGCGTAATGCTTCTAATGTTTGGCGTCGGGCTGCATTTTTCTATTGGTGATCTGCTGTCCGTCAAACGCATCGCCATTCCGGGCGCTATCGTGCAGATGAGCCTGGCCACTGTGCTGGGGGCAGCGCTTGCCCATTGGTGGGGGTGGAGTTGGGGGAGCGGCCTTGTCTTTGGTCTTTGCCTGTCGTGTGCCAGTACCGTCGTATTGCTTAAGGCTTTAGAAGCACGCGGTGTGTTGGACAGCATGAATGGCCGTATTGCTGTTGGCTGGCTGGTAGTCGAGGATCTCGCTACGGTATTAGTTCTGGTACTACTACCGCCTCTTGCAGGGATGTTGGGCAGTACAAGTGAGGCCTTGCCGGCTCAGGATGGCCCTCTATGGGTTACCTTGGGACGTACCCTTTTGCAGATTACCGCTTTTGTTGCCCTAATGCTTATTGGCGGGCGTCGTGCCCTGCCATGGTTACTCTGGCAGGTTGCCAAGACCGGCTCCCGGGAGCTGTTTACCCTCGCCGTCGTGGCTATAGCTATTGGCATCGCCTTTGGTGCGTCCGAGCTCTTTAACGTATCGTTTGCATTAGGAGCGTTTTTCGCCGGCATGGTGATGCGAGAATCCAAATTCAGCCACCGGGCAGCGGAGGAATCACTACCGCTTCGAGATGCTTTTTCAGTTCTCTTCTTTGTCTCCGTCGGGATGCTGTTTGATCCGATGATCCTTGTACAAGAACCGCTGCATGTATTGGCTGTTGTAGCCATCATTGTCCTGGGTAAATCGCTGGCAGCGCTAATCATAACAGTAGCCTTACGTTATCCGCTTAATACCGCCATGACCGTTGCAGCAAGTCTTGCTCAAATAGGAGAATTTTCCTTTATCCTCGGCGGGCTTGGACTGACCTTGGGACTACTACCTCAGGAGGGAATGAGTCTGGTCTTGGCGGGTGCTCTTGTGTCGATCGCGCTTAATCCCGTGCTGTTTAAAGTGATGGAACCTGTACGGCGTTGGATACTGGCCCGCTCAGACTTTGCACGTCAACTCGAGAGCCGTCAGGATCCCTACGCTGAACTGCCTATGGATACGGATCGCAAGTATCTTGAACGGCAGGTTGTTCTGGTGGGCTACGGCAGAGTTGGACGTCGCATTGCAGCTGTACTGGAAAGCAAAGGCATTCCCTATGTGGTTGCTGAGCAGAATAGAGAGATAGTTGATCAGTTACGAAAGGAAGGTAAAGCTGCCGTGTCAGGCGATGCAGCTGATCCCGCGGTGCTGATTCAGTCTCACATTGCCAAGGCCGCTATGTTGGTAGTGGCAACACCAGATCCGCTCAGTGTTCGTCCTATGGTGGAAACCGCCAGAACGCTTAATCCAGACGTGGAAGTGATCCTGCGTACGCATAGTGAAGACGAATCTGAGCTCTTGAGTCGAGACGGCATTGGCACTGTATTCTTTGGTGAGGAAGAACTAGCAAAGGGCATGGCTAGCCACGTGTCCATACGGTTTGAAGAATTAAGGGCGTCAACGCATTAATAGCCCTACCGATCGCTCGGTGCTGAAAGCCTTAATTAATAAGTCTTTTTGTGCCGAGTGAGTCTGTGCCTTATCACCCGTCCTGCAACGTGCCTTCTGCCCAGTCATTTCTTTCTGCGTTCACAGCCCTTTAACCATGAAGCCTCATTGATCATAAGGGGCATCTATGTGTTCATTTGTAAATAAGGGTGTAGTTGCTGGGGTATACCCCAGCAACTACAGGAATGAATCGCCATTATCCAGAATGCATTCAGCTACCAACAACCCATCGCAAGAGTCTCAATCGTTTGGCTGTCCATTTGGTAAGCCAACCATTTGTCATCCGGGAGGCCACCCAATCGCTCATAGAACTTGGCGGCCCTATGATTACCTACCATTACATCCCACTTCAGGCGACCTGCGCCTTTGGCTCGTGCCCAGACTGCCACCTGTTGCAGTAACGCCTGGCCCAAGCCTTCGCTACGGCAATGGTCGACAACATACAGTTCCTTGAGTAGTACGGTCGGACGCAGGTCATAGGTGAACGGGATCTCCAGTACTACGGCATAACCTGCGATCTGGCTCATCCATTGGGCAACAAACACCTGACATTGCGCCGACGGACCAAAGGCGCGGTTTAACAAAACCTGCTCATTGACTCTGAAGCCATCCAGATAGTCCTCAAATGCTGCCAAGGCGCGCATGAGTTCAATTAGTGTCGGCACATCCTCCGGGGTAGCTGCACGCACCGTAGCGCTCATGCTTAGCATGCGCAGGAGACCGTGCTGTGGGAAGTGGTCTGGTCGCCGGTGTCGCTCGTAAGAGCGAGACCTTCATCGAGCCAGCCGGTAACGCCACCGATCATTTCTTTTACCGAGTAACCGAGGCGAGCTATCTGTGCGGCGGCTCGGTGAACACCATTGCAGTGAGGCCCGGCGCAATAGACGACAAACAGGCTATCAGCGGGAAACACTGCCAAGCGTTCTGCCGTGATTGTTTTTGTGGGAATATTGATAGCACCGGGAACGTGCCCTGCGGTAAAGGCGGCCAAGCTGCGCACATCCACCAGAACATAATCGATCTGGCCTGCCTGCTGGCTGTGATAGACATCTGAACAGTCGGTTTCAAAGCGTAAACGGTCGCTGAAGTGTGCGTAGGCTTCAGCGGAGGTGGCTGCTGGAATCTCACTGATTAGACTGGACATATGGACGCTCCTCGTAGAATTTGAGTTGAGCCACTTTAAGGACGTCCGACACTGCACTACAGTGGCAAATCTGACATCTACTGGTAATTTTCCGCCAATGTGTGACGCTCCCGGTTTAGTGGCCATATTGGCCTACGATGGTTTGTGTACGTTCGAGTTTGGCATTGCCATCGAGATTTTCGCTCTGCCAAGACCAGAATTTGATTTTGCCTGGTACCGACACTGCGTGGTTGCAGTCGACCAGGGTCCGATGCGCGCGCTGGGAGGCTTTGCAGTCACAGCAGACGCAGGTTACGAAGCGCTTGCCGAAGCACGTACCATCATTATCCCTGGATGGCGCAACCGCGATGAGACGCCACCGCAGGCTTTACTAGATGAACTACGCAATGCCTACGAGCGTGGGGCACGGCTGTTGTCGATTTGCTCAGGTGTATTTGTGCTGGCTGCCACTGGGCTGCTGGATGGAAAACGAGCTACTACCCACTGGCGGTATAGCGATGAGCTAGCGAGGCGCTTTCCTAAAATCGAAGTCGATTCGGCCGTGCTTTATGTGGATAGTGGTCAGGTAATTACTTCAGCCGGCAGTGCCGCTGGTATTGATGCCTGTTTGCACCTGGTTGAACGTGATTTTGGTGCCCATATCGCCAATACCGTAGCCCGACGTCTGGTGATGGCGCCGCTGCGTTCTGGAGGGCAGGCGCAATTTATTCCGGCACCGGTTGCTCAAGCCCCGCGCCATGGCTTGGCTGAGGTACTTGAGTGGGCAGTCGAGCGTCTGGGTGAACCGTTAACGATTCGCCAACTGGCGGCGAAAGCACTGATGAGCGAACGTACGTTCTTACGACGATTCAGCGAGGCGACTGGCATGACACCCAAAGGTTGGTTGCAACATGCGCGCATGGCGCAAGCCCGCTCACTATTGGAAAGCACCGATCTAAACACAGAACACATTGCCGAGCGTTGCGGCTTTGCGTCAGTGGAAAGCTTTCGGGTAGCTTTCCGCAAGGCAGTAGGGCTTGCACCTTCGTTCTACCGGGATAGGTTTGGACAGCGGCAGGATCAGACGTAGCTAGAGCTGTCAGGGTGCTCATTCTTGCTGTAGTCGCTGGGATATACCCTAATGACTATAAAGTCCTGAATGGCAGCTATCGGCCGATTCTCTTGAAAAAGTCGCCCATGGTTTGCGCATCAGGAAAATACGCGTCCGAGATTGAAATCTTATATTGAATAGAGGCTTTCGGACTCTGATTTTACGTAGCAGAGTGCAAAAAAAGCGCTTTCACCAGTCAATGATCAGGCAGTTTGGGCAGACCGACTTGTTCAACAGAATTGGCCAAAAGCTGCCATTGGGTAAACCAATATAAGTGTTTGATCTTGCGCCAATGGAGTGGCCAGTATAATTAATCTACGACCTGCTGAATTTGTAGTTTTGAAGCGCCGCGTACTTTCTTTTGCTGCAGGATCGCCGACGCTTCGTTATAAGCAGCCTGGAAGGTATCGCTGCCAATCCAATTCACAGCAGCCTCTTCGTCATCATTATGAAACATGCCGCGATAGACGATGAGCAGGCCCATCATGAAGTCGATGGCAGGCTCTTCTCCTTCCTCAGCGATCACCAGTTCCAGCACTGGGTACTGCAAAAACACCAAGCACATGGCGAGCAGGCTTATGCCTTCGGCAGCATTCATCGCCTGAAACAAATCGTCAAAGTCCGCTGGGTCGAAACCGTTCTCTTCAATGTCCTTGAAGTTGAAGGTGCTCAGATCGATCTCGACGTCGTCGAATGGCTCGTTGACCAGCGGATTGGCTAGTAGTGGGGACCCGATCTTCGCTTTGGTTTTGCTAGACCTATTCTGCTTGGCTTTGTCCTTGGCTCGCTGAGTACGTTTGCGTTGTTTGTCGGGTGAGGCCATGGGGTGATGTCCTGTTCGATATGGCTATTTGTAGCCAACTGATTTGTACCGAATTGTACGCAGTTCTAGCGCGCCTTGCTGTCATCAATTTTTGCGCGAGATACCCTGTACTTCTAGTGCGGGGAGGGATAGCGCGGCGCGTAAGGCATGCTCCTAGCTTCTTTGGCACTTGATATCTACGTCTGCTACGCAATAGCCCATTTGGCTAAGCTGATCTGATAGCTAATTCTGTCATTTTCCTTACTTTGGTTTAATATGTAAGGAAATGCAGGAGGTATCAAATGCAGAACGTTTATATTCCCAATGGCCCAACCTCTACCGTTACGTCCAAGGGTCAAGTCACTATCCCCGCTCATGTCCGGGAAGAGCTTCACCTGGATCCTGGTACCCGTATCCAGTGGGTTAAGGTTGCCCCGAACACCTATCAGGTCATCGCCGCTACTCTCGACGTCACCGAGTTGGCTGGGATGCTGGCTGGTGGTGATGTGAAGCTTACGATCGAGGAAATGAACGAGGCCATTGTCAACGAGGGCGCCAAGGGAGCTGATGCGTGATAGGCATCGATACAAATGTTCTTGCACGCTACCTGCTACGCGATGATGAAGAACAATTCAAGCTGGCAGCTGAGCTGTTCTCTATGGCAACTGAAGACCTGCCTATCTTCGTAACGCACACTACGCTCATCGAGCTGAACTGGTTGCTGCTCAGAACCTATAAGCGGACCAAGGAGCAATTTATTGCAGTTCTAGAAAAGCTCATCCAGATGCGCCAGCTCGTGGTAGAAAACGTTGCACACGTAGCAGCTGCCCTTCATTTGTTCAGGATGACCAATGCAGACTTTCCAGACTGCATGATCATGGTCGCCACACAACAGGCAGGTTGCACGTGGACGTATTCCTTTGATCGCAAGGCGTGCAAGGCAGGCATGACAGAGCTGATTGGCCCCAAGGTGCTACTGCCTCCTAAAAAATAGGATGAGTTCTTGGCTTGGCTAGAGTTGTATGTACCAATCCTCGAGCGAATGACTGATTCTTCCATCATGGATTCTTTAGTGTGCGGGGCGTTCACTACGAGTATCAGCCGATCAGTTCTGGGCTATCGCCGCAGGACTATCTGGATACAGTTTATGGAAAGAGCACCGTTGAGTTTGTAGGCGTTAGCAACCGTGTCCTAAGAAATCGATCACAACTGGTACTGTTTTATCGGCTTACCGAGAAACAGGCGTCCAAATGATCGACGATATCATTCATGTCTAACCGGTGAATGCCAGGCTCCTCAAAATCGAAGACTTAGCATCGTTTTTCGCAAGAGCAGGCATTGGGGAACTGTGCTAAATATTTCTTTGAAGGCCGTTGTTTACAGTTACGAACTCTCGGATAAATAGGCTGGAGCCGGTTTATGTTTAAGCATTTCATTTTCTGCCTCACTATTAGTTTCCCTCTCCTTGCACACGCAGAGCTGGCTGATACTGATCCTGATTCCGTATGCCAGTTTTTGGCTGCGTCTGACCTTAAAGGGAGAAAATGGACTGATTATGGTGATGGTACAGCTGGCTGCGCCAGTGACTATAAAGACATAGGAAACGGGGTTCCTCTAGCAAATAACCTCGCCTACTACGTTATGGGGCAAGGGAACGAGGCAGAGCGGGTTAAATTGGTCATGAATGCTAATCAACCTAACGCTGCTGCGCCAGCAATCAAACAACTCTCCAACGCAGCCTCCAAGCTAAGCCCAAAGGCGTTAGGCGTGCCTCTTCCCGATTCTGTGCGAAAAGCTATCGCCAAAGGCGAACCTGTTGTAGTTAATGTCGGAAGCGGCGAGGTAGAGGTGCTAAAGGATATATGGCCGTCGGGTAAGGGGTATGAGATTCAGGTAATGATGAGATAGGTGATGGTGACCTATCACCCTTCACCCTTGCATCAGATGACTGATTTCTTCCCTGATCTCTGGGCATACACAGATCATCCCTTGCTGTGGCCGTTTCAAAACGAGGTGAACAACCGCAGCTGGGTATCTCAACCCGAAGAGGCATGACCTGACGCTGATGTCGCCTGAGATAAAAGCACTCAGGACATTGCAGCGGTGGCGAGCCTTGAAGCCTAGCGGCCTTGCCTTCCAGACGGTTTCCCGATCCGGTGAGCCAAAGCTCAAGTGCAGTTCCTGATCAGCCATATCTGAACCCTCCTCTGGATTTCGCTACGGCCTGATACATGTGGTAGACGAACAAGCCTAAGCCGACAAGCGCAGCCATAGCGTCAATACTGACCCACCCGAGGCTATCAATGAGGTAGTACTTGACCAGTCCAATTTTGAGGATGAAGAAAATGCAGAGGTTGGCATACAGAAGTGCGCAGAACTGGTCGTGCCCCTTTGCGTTTATAACAGCGCCTCCGGGCACCCTGTTAATCCGCAAACATTCGTCAAACACCTCTATTCCCTGATCGTGCAAGCCAATCTTCTCGATCAAAAGGCTTCTTTCGATTGAGGCCGAACTCCTACCCTCAATACACCTTTGCGCGGCGTCCATGGCCAGATCGGTCGATGCACGAGTGCCATAATATTTGTAGCGTTTTGCCGAGCGCCGGGAGACAAAAGAACCACTACGAGGATGGCTGAAAACAAAACAGTTAAAAGCTGAAACCCTATCGATGTTGCTCCCTCTGTAGCCATAACCAGCCAGCGCCAGCATGCTGTGTCTTGCTAGGTTGTCCGAACCTGATTGGTATCGGACCACGAATATTGCCAGCCCTTGCGCTGCATGAACCAGCCTACACCTACATCACTGCGGCCTTTAAGCCATGCCAGTGTTGGGTCTGCCTCGATGCACATCCAGCCGTCCGGCCTCTGTTCCCACATAGCGCTGGCCACAAAATCTGTACCGACTACCTTTAAAACCTTCCGTTGAAGCACCTTTTATCCCGCTCGCGTTTACTTTGATTCGAAACGCCACATAAGGCTGCCTGCATAAAGGTATGAAGCTGCCATCAGTAAACAAAAATAGAGGTTATCCATAAAAGCTCCGACTTGATATGTTTCGTATTAGAAACGATTTTCAAACAATGCTTATTGTGCTTTTTCTCGCTCAGGGCGTCATTCAGGGACGGCCAGATAGCACAGGAAACCAAACGCCATTAGTAAGAAAGTGCTGTTTGCGTAATCCTAATATATGTGTCATAGGTTAATCCTAGCCCTGAAGTTATCTGTTTCTCTCGGCGCGCTCTAATTACCTCACTCATAGAGGGTTCCCAAGATGCCGCTTTACAATCCAGACGATAAAACTGATTACTTTCCAGGCATGGCGGATGACGAACGTCTTGAACGCTATCAGCAATGTATGTCGTCAAGCGTGAGTAAACAGCAGAAAAAAGGAATCGAATTTATTGTTGCCGCTCTAACCGGATCTCCCGGCGCCATACTCAAGTGGTTCGAGTTTGCTACAACAAAGGCAGACGACACTGGTCCGTGTGTACGATTTCTTTCTCCCGCCCAACGTGATGCTTTAAGAGAACGTTGGCGTCAAGATTTTGAAGATGCCCAAGATAGAAAGCGAGATAGGCATCGCCCCTATTAAAGTCGCAGCTGCGACTTTAAGGAAACCCTGCTGTCATCTGTTCGCCTGTTTCCAGATTGACCGACACGCAGTTCTTGCTGGTCTGGCCGTAGCGCAACAGCTCCCACACAATACTCATGCCTGCCGTGGTGACGGCGCGGTTAATCAGGCAGTCCTGCGTGGCAATCGACTCGGCGGCTGAACAGGACTTGCGTGGTTCGTCTTCCAGCGTAGCGATCTCGGGAAATACGTTCACCACGCAAGGATAGCGGCGGCGATTCTGCTCATGCAGCGCCCGAAAACAGCCTGCCCGTGGCGGTGGCCATTGCCAAGGTCCAGCCACATGCACAACCGCTTGCCGTACTGAATGCGTGATATATCACGGCGAGCCGAGGGCAGGTCTACCGCCGAGATGATGAGATCAGCCCCTTCAATGGCGGAATAGGTCTGTTTGCAGGGGAAACGGTAGGGAAGGCCCGTCCATGACAGGCCCAGCATCAGGTTGTAGCGGTTGGCAAGGCTCACGGCCTTATTTTGGCCCAGATCGCACGGCCAGAAGCGCTGGCGTACCAGATTTGGCTCACGCACAACGCTGTCGTCAATAATCGTGACGTGCAGTCCTGTGGGATGCCCCAGCGAGACCAGTGCATGATGGAATGCAGCAAGGGTATCCACCACCTCACTGCCATTGCCGCCCGCGCCAATGACCACGATGTGCGGTGCCTTCGAGCGCCAGTGATCGGGAGTCTTGAACACGGCAGATTCAAGGTACAGGGGCGTGGCGGCGCTCATAGGGTAGCCTCCTGTGTGATGGCCTCACGCAGGGTGAGCACCTGCATGTTCTGACGGCGCAGTACCGGCACCAGCTTGGCGGCTGGAAAGGTCTTCTTGCATGAGAGGTCACGGTAGAACTGGATCAGCTTGGCAAAGCTATCAAGCCCCTTGATCGGACAGAGACCGCCCTGATGAGTGTTGGTACTTTCCAGTACAAAGCGCTGCCACTGCGATATGTTGGAAAGCTCAATCTCTCGCGGCAGATGGACGTTGCCGCTACAGAATGTGCCACCGGAATACACATTGCCCAGCGGCGGGTAGAACAGCTCGGTATCCAGCGTTGGGCGGTTGCTGCCCTTGAACGCAAAGCAGCGCAGCTCGACTCCCGCCTGTGCCACATAGATCAGGCCGGGGAGGGGGGCGCGAATCATCTCGTTGGGAAAGGGGATATCCAGTACCTGCCGTGGAGTATACCAGACGATCAGGTTGCGCCCACGCACGAGGATGCTCGGGTCTATGAACTCGGCCTCGCCGGATTCCTCCTGCAACAGATTCAACAATGCCTCCTTGTCCGATGCGCTGAATGCCCGACCTGCGCCCAGCGTGAACTGTTTGCCGCCTTCCAGCGCCAGCACTTCATGGATGGTGAGGTCGAGCCTGCCGGTTTCCTTGTGGTGATGAACCAGTAGCGCCTTGGAGCTGATCTGCTCATGAAACATGCTTGAATTCCTCCAGTACGGTATCGAGTTTGTCCAGCAGGTAGAGGCATTGCTGGGTTCGTCGCAGGACGGGCAATACCTGCATTTCCAGACTCTCATGAGAAAGCGGGAATGCAACAAACAACCCGCAGGCGTTCTGCGCGTACCCGTCGAAGTGATCGCGGGCATCGTCTTCCAGCAGGGAGAACCGGACACCGGCCACCGAAGCGTAGAGGGTTTCGAAAAAGCCAACGCTGTCCTCGGCGGAGGTCTCAAAGTCGCGCTCGTTAAAATCAAAGCCCGACTCTGCCGCTGCGATGCACACTTCAAGCGCTTCCCTGAGCGTGGTCAGCACCGCTGCATAGGCGGGGGCGGTGGCTAGGGAGTCGTCTATCTGCCGGATCAGCGTTTGCATCTCGGCCTTGTGGTCACAGCCTGTACGGTGGTCCAGACGGAAATTGCAGTGCTGATCAAAGTCATGCAGCTCAAGCAGAATCGCGGCGGCGCGCGCATAGGCGTCTTCGTCAGGCTCGCCGTCCAGACCCAGTGCCCAGTCTTCAAACGGCAGGTTTTCGCTGGGCGTATCCTTGAGATAGTCCAGCAGCTCGGCCTCTCCCCACACAGCAAGACGCTCCTTCATCGTCATGTAGGCTTCGCTGTGCAGATGCGAGTACACGCCGTCAGGTCCGATAAAACTCATGGGCGTATGAAACGGCACCAGAAACCAGCTCATCGCATCCAGCGTCTTGAAGATCAGCACATTGAGTTCTCGACAATCCTCACGGTCCAGCGGAATGGACAGGTCGATCTCGTTGAACTCGCTGGCGTACAGGACAAACTTTTCATTCTCGATGGTCGCCTCGAAATGCCACCTGAGCTTTTCTCCCTCGGTCATCAGTACGTCCTGCAAGGCGGCCTGACACAGCGCCAGCAGTTGGGGCATACACGCTGGCCCCTCTGCAAGCTCAGGCTCTACATCCTCAAGCTCAACCAGCTCCTGCCGGATGCAGGCGGCGGTCAGGCGAGCAACGAACGGCTCATCAATGACGGGCTGGCTCAGTTGCCTGACGCGCTTTTTGATTCCTGGAATCAATCCCTTCTTCTGAATCAGCATCCGCTGCTCAATGGCAGTGACCGCACGCTGCGTGAGCAGGTGCAGGCCATAGGTGTTGGGGTACACCGCCAGCACTTCCAGCGCCTTGGCGTCGATCAGCCCGCTGTCAAAGGCATCACGACAGAGCAGGGCATGGCCTCGTTTATCTACCCGATAGGATTCATGCGTCTCAAACGCCGTGCTGACCGCCTCGCGCATGGCCAGCGAGACCGCTGGCAGCATGAGCGGTGTTAGCGTGGCAGCGGGGAACGAATAGTGCCCGGTACTGATGGAGCGTTCAGGAGTGCCCATAGCGTTTTCATCTGCTGGTGAGTAAGAGAAGGTCCATCGGTTCGTGACGCCATGTGGGCAGCGAGATCGCCGCTGCCCCATGCGTCCAAGATGGCCAGTGGATCAACCTTTGGCTCCAAACGATGCTTGCCGGAACTCGTAGACATGGCGGTCTCCCTCGATGATGGGTTCGACGATCTTGGCCCCTAGCAGGCGCGGGTAGCTTCGAGCGTAATGGCGCAACACTTCTTCGGGCGAAAGCTCAGGGTTCGGGTCTGGCAGGTCTTGGCCGCTGGAACGGAAAATGCGGGTGAGCGTGAGAATGGATGCAGGCATGGTCGGGTCCTCAGAAATGGTCGGCAATGGAGAAGGGGGTGTCCGCCACTGCGGGTGGCGTGACGGATTCACGTTCATCCTCTCCTGCGTCATCAACTGTTGCTGGCGAGGTCGCGGCTGGGGTAACAGGTGCAGGAGCCGCGACAGCCTTGCTGCTGGCCTGCTCCCTGATCTGGCGCAAGGCTTCAAGCGTGGCGGTGCCTTCGGCTACCACGGCGCTCAAGCTCGCCAATTTGGCTGACAAGGCCGCTTCCAGTTCTTCCGGTGTGCCGGTGGCTACCAGCGGGCGGGTCATCAGCGCATGGACCTGTTTGATCTCGTCGCTGGCGCTATCCTCGACAGGGCCGAGGTTGGCTGACAGGACCAGCCGAACTCGGCCCTCGCCTGCACCGGAGGCTTCGATGTTGATGCGGCCTTGGGCGGTGACAGCACTGGCAATGGAGGTGAAAAAAGTCATGTGAGGCTCCTTTAGTTATGGGTTCAGGCGGCTACGGAGGGGCTGCTGTCAGCCGCTTTTGCCGGTGCGGGAGTGAGGAAGACGGGGAGGTAGCCCTGCCATGAGAAGCCGTCTAGCGGAACGAGCATGGCCTCGACCAGTTCCTTCCGCTTGCTTGAGGTGAGCTTCTTGAATGCCCCCTTGCCGTGTGTGTTTTCGTAGGCCGCGATAAACCCTGAACGCTCGCAATCCGCTACCAGTTCGTCCTTGGTCAATATGTCCAAGTATTCGCGGGTAACACTGAACGTCTGGCGCGGGTCGAGGCTGTGACGTGCGATCAGCTCGCCTGCCAACAGGCCGGATTCATGGTTATCGAATTCGTCATTGGTGACGGTGCGGCAGAAGGCGAGACCTGAAAGCTGGACTAGTACGGCTAACAGCTTGGCTTCTTCGTGCTGGGCAAGTTCAGCAATCCATTTCACGCGCTCACGAACCATCGAAGGGCGTGCGGGAAGGCCCTCGGACTTGAGCATCTTGTCTGCAAGTCCTGCTTCAATGTCGCGGCTCAGGTCATTGACTACGCTTGAGATAGCCTGTGCGTAGCCGTAGGCCGGAGCACTGGTAAAGTGCCCATGTGCGAGTTTGACATGGGTCTTGTGTGCCACGCGGCGCAGGGCTGTGCGAAGCGTCTTGGGCTTGCTGGATGAGGGCTTGGCCTTGGGCGCAGCCGTAATGGAAGTTGCGCCAGCCGTGCCCTGTGCGGTTCCCTTTGCAGGTACAGGCTGAGTTGCCGCCTTCACTGCCGCTTGGTAGTCACTGACTTTTTCTTCATGACAGGCTCCGTTGAAGCAATAACGGCCCACCAGCGAGCCTTCCTTGCCGTTGCGGGTATCAAGGATGACGCCGTAGCTGGCGCAGGACAGGCAGGCTGTTGCCTGTTCCTGCCCCACACCTTTGCTGCCGTCTGTAGCAATGATCTGGTAGCTGTTGGCCGGAACCTGATCCGCCCTATGAACAGTGCCGTATTCGGCTTTGGCATCCTCGATAGCGGCATCCAGATGAGCCTTTACCTTGTCACCCCAGCAGGTGAGGTTCTGGCACTGGCCCGAGCCTACGCTGGTATCAAACAGGTCGGCGTAGGAGGACGAGTTGTGTGAGCAGCCCACGCACTTGGCCGTATCGAATACTGCCTGATCGAGCCTGCGGGTGAGCTTTATCAGACGGTCCCGCGCCTCGGTAACGCCAACATTGCCTTCTATGATCTTGGCCAGCACCATGTCCTGATCGTGGTGTTCCAGGGGGCACAGCAGTTCGGCATGGCCGAGCTTGATCTGGCCGTCCAGCAGCGCTTTTTCTACTGCGCCGCTGGCATGGGTCAGGAGAATACGGGCGCTGAGTTTGGAACGACTCCAGCCCAGCAGGCGCATCACTTCGTCGTAATCGTTCTCGCACTGCACCAAGAGCGCCGCCGCCGCGTTGGCTTCCTCAATCGGCGTCATGTCCGAGCGCTGGACGTTCTCGGTCACAGCCGCTACGCGGGCCTCATCGTCCGACATTTCCTTGACCAGACAGGGGATCGTCTCAATGCCCAGCTCGCCAGAGGCCAGCCAGCGTGTTTCGCCAGCGACAACTTCGTAGTCGTGGTCTGGATCATTGCTGACGGGACGAACAAGGATCGGCTGCAAGACGCCTTGTTGCCGGATGCTTTGCTTGAACGCCTCGTAGCGCTCGGCATTACGCCCCTTGCGCGGCTGGTTGGAGTTGCGGCGGATACGGGCAACCGCGAGGTGCTTGATTTCGACCGATTCAGACATGGCTGACCTCTATTCAGACGGTGGGTTTGTTCCTGCTTTCTGAATCCAGCGTCTCATCGAAATCGGGTTATGCAAGTGCCGAAAAGGCACTTTAAGGCATTAATTTTTAAAGTTTTTTGGGTTTCCAAAGAGGATTTTTACGGGTACAGGCTGTACAGCCAAAAATACCCTTTAGGGGCGCTTTTAATCGGGGCGGCAAAAGGTTTGTGCATTCTGTACAGCGCCGCTTTGGGTAAGGCGGCTAGCAGGTTATTCCAAGAAATCAATATTTTTTTTATACCCCAAACCTCGTGGTTGATACCCGCGCGGGTACCAACCACGAGGTTTAGAGGGCCTGTACCCGCTTTACACTGGCAGTCCTTTTCATGGGGACGTGAGGCGGGTAATGCCATTCCTACTGGTTGCACTGCTGGCGTGGGGTATCTGGCTCTGGAGCGGCGATGCAGAGCAGGCTGCACAGGTGAACTACTCGGCCCAGCGCAATGAAGCGCAGGACAGCATCCTCGTCGGCCTCACTGCCCTGAACGATCCAGCCGTCAACGCGTTCGTGAACGAATGGCGCAGCGCCTATCCCTCGCCAACCCCTGAGCAGTTATCGCGGCTGCGTATCGCCGAGCAGAACATCCGCAACAACCCCAGCGTGGCCCTGACCTACACCGTGAGCTGGAAAAACACCCATGCGCTGTGCGGGCAATTGACCACGCCGCTTGGCGATATCGAGTGCACACCCGGAATCTAACAGGAGGGTTTAGTCATGACCGCATCACGAGAACTGATCTGGACCGTGCTGGTTAATGGTGTACAGGTTGGCCGGATCGAGGACAGCCGCTATCAGTGGCTGATCCAGCAGAGCCGCCGTGACCGGCGCCTGTATCTGGCGCAAGCCGTGGAAGTACTCAAGTACGCACTGCGCATGTTCACCCTGTTTTTCCGGGCTGTGCCTCTCTTTGCCTTCTGGGCGCTGCTGAGCCTTGGCCTGCTGGCGCCAGACGACTTCCAGTTATTGATCTCCCGTGGCCTGCCGGCTCTGCTGTCATCCCCGCTGACATCTGTCGTCATGGTGGCCGTTGGGCTTTCATGCGGCATCGCCACGCTGGTGCGCGGTGGTGTGCGCAATGTCTTCAACGACCGCCGCGATGAACTTCTGCGCCGGTATCTGAAAGTGGCCATCCCGGGCGAGCTGGTGCTCGTCTGCTGGGATGCACGCTCTGCACTACACCCTGTGTCACCCACCCCATAAAACGAGAGAAGGAGGCTGTTATGGCTATTGGTATCCCTGAAGCACTGACCCTGACCGGCATCTGTACGGTCATGCTGCCCATGCTCACCGCATGGATTGTCGGCGGAGAGTGATCCGCGCCATCACCAAGGTACGCCCTGCCAGTAGCCGTACCGCTGAACAGGGCATCCCAACCCAGCGATGTATCAACCTTGACGGAGATTCTAAGATGAACAAAGAACAAGATGAAAAAGTGAGAGTGGCGTTCGCTGTAGCCTCATCCCTCTGCGGCTGCTACGGCTTGAGTTTACCCAACGATGAGTTTCTCTCCAGCAAGATCATCCTGACGGGTATGGCTTTTACCTTTGCCTACATGTTGTTTTTCGAGAAAGGAATCTACAACCCGCGCCTGGTTAAAAAATGCAAACAGTGGCTGGCTAAAAAGCCAAAGTAGACCGCTTGCATCCCGAATAACCCGTGAGAGGGTGGATATACACCCACTGCTCAGGAGATCCAGCGATGAGCATTCAATGCAACGCAGAGCTTTTTCCGGAAACGCTGGAGGCACTCGTGGATCCGGTCGTGTTTGAAGGCGAGCACCGCTGCAAGTTCGGCCATGCCACGGTTGTCGTGAAGCTGTTGCCATCCTGGAGCTCCGACACGGGTTTATGGACGGTGGGGTGGTTCTGTCTGGTTGATCGATCCGTGGACGAGTGGATGCCGGGCCAGCGAACACGTGCCGGCTGGCCATGGTACCGACCTGCCCAGCAACCTTGCTCCCGCAGCTATGACATTGCGTGTGCGGTAGCGGCAAGGGCCGCAAAGATCGTACTCGAGCAAATGCTTGAGTTCACAGGCAGTGAAGACGTGAACACTTCGGTCAGGCAGCTGCAGGACCGGATCGAGAAGCAGGCGATGCAATGGCTACAACCTGAAGCGTACGGAGAAAAATGATTATGAGCCTCTTTGACAGGATCACCGAGACCGAAGACAAGCCGGACTATTTTGATCGCAACCGCAAATGGCTGTATCCGCTGGCAGGGTCAATTACGTTAGTGGCCGCATCTTTGACTCTTTCCATGTGGCAGATGACACCAGGTGGCGAGCTGAACCTGTTTATCCCGGAATGGCTGATTGCGCTTTTTGCCTTGCTGGGCATCGTCATGGCGGGCTTTGGTTTGGCGGTCACCGACACGCTTTCCGCCACCATTATGCGCTGTGTACTGACAGTGGCCGCCTTTGGCCTGGTGGCCTACGTGCTCTCAACCGTGGATACGCCTGACCTGGTTCGCTATCTGATCGGCCTGTTCATCGCGACTTGCTTCTACTGCATGACGCTGAAGACACGTAGATAGGAGATGGCTATGTCTTATTTCAGGTATGCCTGCATCGGTCTTGTGACTTTGGTGGGCGGTGTAGCAGCTTTATGGGGTGCTCTCTATGGGCTGGGCTATCTGACTGCCACTGTCGCCAGCCATTTTGGAATCAATCCCTCACAACTGATCCTGAGCGTTTTCGAGGGTATATCAGACCCGGGTTATGTCTTTGTCGGCTTGAGCTTCCTTCTGGTACTTGTGGCGACTGCTGCGTTGCTCCTTTGGTGTGTATTGGTACCGGTAGTGTTAGGCGAGGTGATCGAACAGTATGTTCTGCAGAATCGTCTTAAGAGACGTAGGTAGGAGCAGCCATGTCCACTTTTCGATACATCTGCATAGGCCTTGGGACGTTGATGGTCTTCGTAGCTGCTCTATGGGGAGGCTTCCATGGATTGTATGGACTGGGCTACCTGATTACCGCTACTGCCAGCCACTTCGGGATCAACGCCGCGCAACTGATCATGAATTTTTTCGGGGGCGCATCGGAGCCGGGCCCTGTCTTTGTTGCGGTCACCAGCATCATGGCCATAGTGCTGTTGGGTGCACTTCTAGCGCTTTTCCTTCTATGCATGGCCGCACTGGGCAAGACAGTTACTGAGCGGTTCGATCAGGCTAGAAATCAACAAATCAAGAGATAATCCCAGCCACTCCAAACGAGGAGTAACCATGAACACTAAAGCATCTGTGGGTGAGATATCAGCCGAGCCGGCTGAACAAACGAAACTGGTTCCGCTGCGCTTTCCTACCATGCTGCGCAAGATGTGGTCCGGTGGGGATGTGCAGGACTGGTTGGACCGCCATGGTCCTGTTTATGTACTGCACGTGAGCAAGGAAGCTGAGCAGGCCAAAGCCGAGCCAGCCGAACAAAGACTCGCTGAGCTGGAGGCCGAGCGTGAGCAGCTCATGCAAGCCCTTAAGCATAAAGACGCAGAACTTGCCGAGAAGGAGGCTGCACTGAAAGAGCATTATCGCGCAAGGCAAGGATTAAGGGCCGAGGCAGCAAACTATCGATGGCTTCGCAGCAATGCCACGCTGCACCGCAGCGCCATCCCGGGCTTTGTCGATATTCGTGTTTCCGCCTCTGTGAACGCGCCAGCAGGACTCGATGATCTACTAGATCAGATCCGTAATCAGCATCAATCGCCAGCCTGAACGAAGGCTTGAATAAACAGAGGGATTGCAGCCTTGAACGAAAGCATTGAGCACAAAGCAGAGCAGGCTGATACCAGCAAGACAGAGTCAGGCCCCTTTGTAGCATTGCTCATCCTGATGCCAGTGGCGTTTTTCGTATGGGAATTGGCCTATTACGAAACTATCTTTGCCGTGCTGGCTGAGCAGTCTCAGGTCTGTGACAGTGGCGCCTCAGGTGCAGTGGATTGCATTGAGTTTGTGTTCACTTGGTTAATGTCGATGGGCCTGCTTGCGGCGCTTAACCTCGCTGCAGCGGTACTGCTGCTGGGCACTATTGCCCTGGCTATCAAAGATCAGAAATAGGGAAACACTGTGTACCTTCTCGCTTGTTCAATCATGATGGGCGCATCGGTCACCTATCAGTTCAACCTGATATTCACAAACAGGCTGTGGCGAAAGGCCGAGTACATGGCGCTCCTGTTTTTGGCCACTTGTTTGATGGCTGCGCCAGTACTGATGACGGTCTATCAGGGGGTTATGGCGGCACGGGGTAACCCGATCACCATGGATTCTGGAAAACTGGTCATCTGGCTGGCGCTGATCGGCTCAATACTGGTTGCCGGAATTGGCGCGTTCAAGCTACGAGGCTTGAGCCAGCGCAGCTCCTTCTCCGCTGTTGGCTTTGCTGTAATGCCCATCCTGATCGGCCTTGTCAGCGCCATTGCTGTCGTCAAGCAGCTCGCCTTTATGGACGAAAACAGCGCCATGGTGAACTACCGCGCCATCAAACAGATAGCCGAGATCACGGACATGCCAGACTGCAAGAGTGACATCGTGCTGGCGCACTACGAGTATGGCCAGCCGGTGGTGTATCGCTGCCCCAAGGCCTACGTGCTTAACGCATTGACCTCCAATCCCTTCGTGCCATGGCCGGACTATATCGAAGGGACCAGCGTGCAGCTGGGCCAGGCAATGGATCAGTTTAACGAGCAGGCAAAGAACGAACAGTGAATTTGTAGTTGCCTGGAACGGCTTGAATCCCGACGATTCTGAATCAGAGGACAACCGCAATGAAGCGCGACGACTCGGTGTCACAGGAAACCGTAATAAAACTGACAGCTGTCGACAAAATAGTTCGGTTAATACTTTCATGCTGCGTAGCAGCAACAACAATAGTGTACTTCTTCCTTCCTCCATCTTTCCTTGAGCGAGCAGAAGAAAATGGTCTTTTTTATAGCACTGAGACCGGAGTAACCACTGAAGCGGAAACCCTGGCCCTCCTCCTATTCTTCTGGATATTCGTATGCATGCTATGGAAGAAAGATCGCACATAGCAGCCCTTGCATCAGGCATTTTCCATGAGACGCTGACAATGTCCGAGCTGCTTTGAGTAATCGACCTTTCCGACACAACTGCAATGGAGTACAGACATGAGCTTTCAAAGAACCAAGAGGATAGCCAGGTATTTCTGGATTGTTCGCAAACGCCTACTGTTGGGTTCTCTATTCACCGTGCCTCTCCCTCTATTGGCCTATCTTTGGTTAGGCGGGCGGCTAGCTCTTGAGAACGCTCCCCCTTATCTCGCAGCGTGGAGCAAACCCGGCTTTCTGGCTCTTCCTACCATGCTTAGTATTCTTTGGTTTATTGTCGGTGCATGTATTTTGCTATTCACACTAAGCCTTGGCGACATTGACGATGTATTGGAAACCCCGCAAAAGGGTACCGAGTGATGGAGGAATCTGCGAAGGCACAGCCTTTTGGAAAAAGGGTAGCGGCGATATGTATATACGCGACTATTTACTACGCCGTGCTGGCCCTGGTTATTGGCTTTGGGAGTGAGGTTTTTGCCAGAGCCGTCTGCGCTTTGTGGGTACTGGCCGTGGTAGGCCCCGGCCTCACCCTGAGCCGATTATTTACTATATGGCAGGCCTTTATAGTGAGTATTGGAGTGGTCTTAGTGCCAGCATTGATACTCCTGTATTTCGCTTACGGGATACGCGAATACACGCCGGGCTTTGAGTCCAGCCTTGGCCTGACCGTAGCGGCAGCAGCGTTTCTGCTGATCCTGTCCGAAGCTCTGAGGTGGCTAGTAGGCAAAGCATCAGGAGTCACTTTAAGCACTTTTTCAACGGCCTACCGCGAAGGTAACCAGCCATGATCCTGGCAGCCCGAAACGGAAACCTCATAGCAACCTCATTAATCCGCGAGACCGATGAGTACTGGGTTCTCCAGATCCGTGACAACAAGCGAATCCTTGAGGTCAGCAAAACTGACAACCACTGCCGCGCCTTCAATGATATGGCTGATGCGCTTGAGTGGGCTGGCGATTCTGAGCTTGCAGCTGAGTTTCGTTGATGCTGCGTGTTTTGAATGGTGACTGCCTCGCCGGATGACAGGACCTTGCATAGCGCATTTCCCATGAGACGCTGGTTTTGGACTACAGCTAGACGAGAATTGCAATGAGGGCCCCAAACATGACCATTATCACGCTCAAGCCTTCCAGTCCCGCTGCCATTCCTGAGGCGTGGTGAGGCCCGGCATGTGCAATGTTTGACTTGCAAATGGCAGAGCGGTTGGACGTGCAGCACTATGACAAGGCCGCTCGGCTTGCATCTATGTTGGCGCACTACGACGAAATGTCATTCGAGCCTTCGAAGCGCGAACAGGCAATCCTTGATGCTCAAAGGCAGACCATTGAAGAGGCCCAGCAGTGGGTGCTTGAGCATGTCTTGCTGAATCCCCTTATCAAGAAGCTGATGTTTGAAACGGTCAGGGATCTAGGGCGAGAAACGGGCGATCCAGAAGCTGATAAAGCCCGGAGTGACTACCTCGCAGAAATGGAATCATCGAACTAGGCAAACGACAATGACGTTTGCAGGCAGCACAAACATGATCACTGGCAGCTTCGTTCTGGGACTACCGTTTCTGTGGTTTGAGCACCCGCTAGAGAGGCTCGGCCAAGTTGGTTTCTACTCCTTGGCTACAGCGATGCTTCTCCTTGCTTTCAATGGTTTCACGCTCTGGGCAATTGAGCGCAAATAGTTAAAGGAAAACGCAATGGGCCACTACATACATGTGCATTAGTGATTGTCGGCACTGCGATTGGTGTTTGGCTTGAACTACCCACCATTTTGAATAGGAAAAAAGATGCCTGCTATCCCTCGCTTCCTGCCAGACAACATCACCGTCCCAGGCTACGATGCCTATCAGGTCAGGATCGTGCGAGGTGACTACGAATATTCTGCCACATTCGCCTGGTCGCGATTCGTCAGCAAAGAAAAGGCGCTGCGTGCGGCAGTAAACTGGCGAGACCAGATGCTTGCGAAACTGCCCAATGCTGGGAATGGACGTGGCAGCTTCCGCACTTCCCCAATGGCGCACAAACGTAGCGTCGGGCGCGTCGGAATCACCCGTTATCTGAAAAAGGATCGCCGCCGCCTCGGCTGTCCAGTTTATGTGGTGTACGGGGTTAATTGGACGGATTCCCAAGGCAGAAGTCGGGTAAAGCAGTTCCAAGTAGGCCGCATGGGCACTTTCGAGTGGCATCAGGAGTTGCATGCCTCGCTTACCGCTGAGGCCTTTCGAACCGAATGGGAGTTTTGCCGCAGTAGCGGGCAGGTCTTTGAGCCTGATTCTTACCACCGCTGGACAGAGGTGGAGTTGTATCCATTCTTGCCAGCGACTGATCAAGGAAAGTAAGCATGATCTCTTGGGAGCCTGTTTCTGAGCGAGAAGAAGACTTCCTCAGCAAGGTGTGATGTAACAACTACCTACAGCTAGCCAGTCAACAGGTCTTCAATTCCCTTGGATATCGGAGAAAGCTGGTCGGATGGCAAGTCATTGAAACACTTCAAGGTCAGGCTAAGGATGTAACACATTAGCAAACCTATCGATGCAACCGAGGCGAGAGCGTATCTAGTTTTTCTTGAAGGCAAGCCGTAAAAATCATTGGTCTCGTCGTACATTTCACTAAATCCGTTAGGCCCAAGCGCTAGTTTCCTGGTCTTAGGGATTGCTCCAGTATTAGGGTGAGCGCCATCATTAATACACTGCTGATAGGCATCATAAATATCATCACCCAGTCCATCTTCTAGGGTGTTCAGTTTTTCCTTGACTGTTTTAACCGCGCTATTAAATGCGTTGCGGGAGTTCCTCATGGACTTCTCGTCTTTGTGCCTATCCAGCCAAACGCGAGCCAATGATGCATCATCATGTATTAGATACGCATAGCAGACTGACTCAAGCGCTGTACGCACTACAGGTGGGACAGCGTAGGGTTGGCCGCTAAATGCCATACGGATGCTGGCAACCCATACGCTCCTGGCATGGATACTAAGGTGCTGAACTGTAGGGTCGAATCTCTGAAACTGCTCAGTAAGCAGAACCTCGCGAAACAGAAACGAGTCGATTTTCTGAAAGGTCTCTAAAGCAATATCATTGTTTTCAAGAGCTGATTGAAGTTCACAAGAGCCTTGATCGAGCAGCATTTGTAGAGGCGTTATGAAATTCATAAAGCATCGTCCCTGCATGTCTTTTTAAGTAGCACCTATAGATGTCACTTAGACATCTAGGTTCCGACTCACTTAGGAAACGTTTTGTCATGGAAATAAAGATGTCAAAAATTCTGAAGGATCAGTTTGAGCGGAGGCTATGCGCTTGTGCTGTAGTGGCTTTGATTTGCCTATTTGCTGTCAAAATCAAATTCAATGCCACTGACTATATGAAAACCGAATGGCCCAATGTGGTGCTATTTTTTCAGGCGAAAGCTTTCGAAGATATAGTGGGTGACCTGTTAACCGGATTGATCGCGGCCTATTTTTTCTACGTCGTAATCGACGTCATTCCACGGATGAGGAAGGATCTTCAGAATATGGAGGTTTTAAATCGCCTCGTAGCTTCTATCGTGGATTCGTACACGAATATTCATTTCTTTGGCCATACAATGGCTATCACTCAAGTAGATCTGTGGCTTCTCAAGAGCGATGTAATCGAAAAAATGATTGATGAAGTGCGGCTAAGTCCAAACTTCATTAAGTTGAAGTGCGCGCTATTTACAGCTCACTCTAGGCATGCTGATTTCTCCGCCACTCTTAATATTGCTTCATCAATTAGCTCAGAGCGAGCATTACAATGGCTTGTGCTCACGGATAAGGTTCGACTGCTCGTGGACAATTACGAGCAAGATCCAATAAGTGCTGATTATGAGCCGAGACATGTCTTTGGTAGCGCTCGATCTGATGTCGATCAGGATGCAGTCGATTTCCTGGAGTACGAGTTAGCCCTTAATGGTTATCTAGGTAGTCTTCAGCTGGGTGTTTTGGAGTATCTTGAGCAGGTGAGATATTGGATTAGCCCACTGCCAGAAAGCGATCCTGCAAACGGTCCGACTAACATCGAAAACCATGTTGATTCTCAGCATTGATAACACTTAGAAAACAAGGGTATTACTATTATTAGGGATACCCTTGTGTCAGTGCTAGTTGAGCAAGTAGCGCAGCTAACGACACTCAACATCCCTCCTATACCCATCAGACTGCGCTTCTCGCTCAGTCCGGTAGGCCACCCGGATACGTGCCGGAATTGAGTGGTAGGAAGGGCAGAGCGTCGGTATAAAGTAGGTACCGGTCCGGCGTGAGGCATACACCATGCCCTCTGTGCGGGTCGGGTCAAACGGTTCGATTTCCTCTTTTTCAACATCATTCGAGGCAGAGGCCTCCTGCAGGTCGGGGAAGAGCTCCTTGACCGTCTTGTCGCGCTTGATGATGCCGGCAAGCCCGGGCTTTCGATCCAGCGTCCAGCTGGCCTGACCGGTAACAAACGGATTGTGATGGCCCATGACCCTGGCGATACGAGTGTCCCGTTCCTTTTCCCAATGGCTGACCGGAAAGCGCTTGTCCCAATCCATGAACAGCTTTTGCTGAAGCCGTGAGAGGGTAATGCCGTAGCGGTCGCTCATGTAGAAGTGGGTCCGCGCAATCAGCCCCTTTACGGCATCCCGTGGCTCGACTGTACGCAGCGCAGGATCAATCCGGAGATCACAGCGCCCGTAGCGACTGGCCGTACCCGGCAGTTCACCGTACAGATAGCTGCCGCGATCGGCATTGGCCTCTCCAATGGCAGGCGCCAGGTTGTGCAGGTCCGCATCGATCCGGTTGAACAGTGGATCAGCCCGGCAGGCACCCGAACCGCCTTCGCGCCAGCATTGCAGTTGATGGCCAAAGGACCAGACACTCTGGATATGCTCCCACTCAAGGCGAATGGCGCGGTCGGGAAGGGCGCGGGTCTGGTAGCCGCAGGATTCATGATCCATCACGCCGCCACTACGGCCTACCCATTCCCAATGGCAGCCGCAGTAGAGATCACCCGAGGCCTTCTCGCCAGCATTCTGATCACCGTAGATGTCGTTACGCAGGAAGTGCTTGGCGTCGTAATAGGTTTCAGGTGCAGCCCATACTGCGCCCGACAAGGTTATCGCCAGCAGGACCAGAGTGGCTCTCATGGTTCAACTGCCTCGGGGTTGGCAACCGGCTTGCGGGTGAGCTTGTGCCAGAGCGCGACGGCAAGGGTGGGGATCACTACAAACAAAAGAGCCGACAGCACCGCCGCCACACACAGCATGAGGCTGCTTACCGCTATCCACTGCACGGCCTCAAAGGTCCACGGGATCAACCAGCGCTCGACCTGGATAAACAGGCCCTCGATATAGGGAAAATGAGCCGAGCGGATAAACCAGAGCAGGGCGCCAATAAACAGGGCAATAGGGGTAAAGGTAATCAGGCCACAGCTCAGCCGGTAGAGATCCGTCAGCGTCGGTACCGCATGCAGCGATACGAGAAACAAGCCGGTGATGATCAGAAGGCTCAAGGGATCGCTATCCCCCTCGGTCCACAGGCTCCAGAGGATTTCCTCAATCGCAGCCGGTATCCAGACGAGAATATCTAGTGGATTCTGAGGGGGAGTAGGGACGTCATAGGCAATGCCCGTCAGCAGGCACAACAGCACGCAGCCCACCGCGCAGGGTGCCAGCCCTTCCAAGGCACGTCCCATGTAGCTGAGCGGGCCGGGGAAAAAGGTGTAGTCGACATGACCCAGCGTACCGTCTACATCAGTGCGCTTGTACAGCGCAATGCGGGTGAGCTTGAAGCCCATGCACAGGCAGACGATCGCGCGGGCGGTCTCGCGTATGGGTGAACCCACCATGCCGGTAAAGGCATAGGCGGGCCAGGTGGGCAGTCTGGGACTGGCAATCAGGAAATGCTTGGCAAGGCCGGTCAGGGCCAGCACAGCGGCGGTCACACCCAAGAGAGCAAGTAACTGTGTCATGACGGTTTTCCTGGTGGGGTGGCCCCTGTACGCATCAGCGCTTACAGGGGCTTATTGCTTAGGGAAGCATGGCTCTTACAGGTGAGCTGTAGCCTTCAGACGTACCTAGCCCCAGCGCCTCCTGAAAACTCAGCGAGATCCCCTTCTTGAAGTCGGCAAACGGGCTCAGCCGCGGGGTGTAATTTTTCATTTTCAGCTTGCCGTCATCGTCCGGTACCAGCCGACGCACCAGTTGCTCAAGGGTCAGCTGGTCATCAATGATGCCGATGTTCCTGGCCGTACCGGCTTCCCAGACCAGTCCTTCGAACATGCCCTCGGTGGGCTTGAGACGATCGCCACGGCCCTGCTTTACGTCTGCGATAAACCGCTGGTGAGTCGCGCCCAGCACGGTCTTCCAGTACTGGACCTGCTCATCCCTGGCCGGGGAGAACGGGTCCAGCATCGACTTGCTGGTGCCGGCGGTATACACGCGGCGCTCGACATCAAAAAGCTTGATAGTCTTGTCAAAGCCAAAGCCGGTACTGATCACGCCAATGGAGCCTACGATAGCGGTGGGAGAGGCATAGATCTCTTTGGTAGCCGAGGCGATGTAGTACGCACCGCTTGCACCAATGTCCTCGATCACGGCAAAGATGGGCTTTTCCGGATGACGCTGGCTTTCGTAGCGGATCTCGTCATAGACGCGCTTGGACTGAACCGGACTGCCACCGGGGCTGTTGATACGGATGGCCACCGCCACGGTGTTGGGGTTTTCCATGGCCTGGCGCAGGCCCTTGTTGATGCGATCGGCATTGGCCGGTTGCTGGGCATCGATCGGTCCCATCACATCCACTACGCCAACATGGCTGGCCCCTTCGTTGACTTCCGAGGCCTCATCAAACAGGCGCAGGAAGTACCAGGTGTTAAAGGCGCTGAGCAGGACGATCAGGAGCAGCATGCCCTTGAAGATCAGGGTCCAGCGGTGCCGGGCGCGGCTCTGCTTGACGGTGCCCGACACCCACTTGTCAAAGGTGTGGATCTGCATGAGGCGCTGGCGCTCCTGCAGGACCTCGATGGAGTCATCCGGGGAATAGGGCGGTACATCACTACTTCGGTTGCGTTTAAACCAACTCATCGTCATGCCTCCAGTGGATCTTTTTTGGGTTTGGTATAGGGCGCAATGGCGCGGCACTCGGGATAGCCGGAACAGCCCCAGAACCGGCTGGCGCGTTTGGCATCCCCTTTCCTGCCCATGCGAAGGGTCATCGGGCGCCCGCAGTCGCCGCACAGCGGGCGGTCTTCATCGCTGATGGGTTTTTGCGGCAGGCCCTTCTGGTCGGGAAAGGTCTTGTTGCAGGTGTCGCGGTTGGTACAGCCCCAGAAGAAGCCCTTCTGGCCCTTTACCCGGCGCAACTCCGCGCCGCAGGCGAAGCACTTATGGAGCGTGCCGCGGGCCTCGCTAAAGGTCTGCTTGAGCGAGGCAGCCGCCTGGGCATCGGTATTGGCAAGCGTCGCCTTGAAGCCATGAACAATGCGCGACACCCAGTCGGTGATCTTGCGCATGAACTCATCCTGACTGACTTCACCGCGTGCAACCCGCTCCAGCTCCTGCTCCCATGCGGCGGTAAGGCCGGGTGATTTCAGAGCAGGCGGCAGGGCTTTCATCAGCGCTACCGCCTTGTCGCTGGCATGCAGCTGGCGCTTCTTGCGGATCAGGTAGCCGCGATCCACCGCCGTCTTGATGATGCTGGCACGCGTAGCCGGTGTACCCAGACCGGAAGTTTCCTTGAGGATGCGGCGGAACTGTTCTTCGGTGACGTACCGGCTGATGTGCTCCATGGCCGAGAGCAGGGTGGCTTCGGTAAAGTAGGGCGGGTGACGGGTGTGCTTGCCGGTGACTTCCGGCCCGCTGATGATGGCCGGCTCGCCCTGGTTGATGGGAGGCAGGGCCGTGCTCTGTTCGTCGACGTCATCCTCTTCAACGGTATCCGCTTCGCTAAAGGCTTCGGCGTCCGGAAACAGGATCTTCCAGCCCTGTCGAGTCGGCTGGCGCCCCTTGGCAATGAACTCGTGCTTACCGGCCCGGACATGGATCACCGTGCGGTTGAATTCATGGTGCTCATAGAACTGGGCGATGTAGAAGCGGCGGATGGCGTCGTAGAGGTTGCGCTCGATTTCACTCAAGGCGCCAAGGTTTATCTTTTCAGCAGTCGGAATAATCGCCTCATGGCTCTTGCCTTCGAGCTGCTTGTCGTTAAAGCATCGACCCTTGCGCTTGAGGTCAGCGCCAGCAATCAAACCGGAAATGCTCTGGTCGCTGAGCATCAATGCCTGCATGACCTCCGGCGCTTCGGCGTGCATGTTTTCCGGCAGGTACCGGCATTCGGTACGGGGGTAGGAGATAGCCTGATGGTTCTCGTACAGCGACTGGGCCGCGGCGAGTACCTTATCAGCGGTGTAGCCAAAGCGCACGTTGCCGTACTGTTGAAGGCTGTTCAGGTGGAAAGGTAGGGGCGGACTTTCTTTGGAGGGCGTCGTCTCCGCCTTTTCAATAACCCCACCGGTGCCGGTCAGCTGCGCAGAGACCTGCTCGGCCAGCGTCTTGTTGATGCAGCGTCCAACATCATCGGTACATTCCTCGGGCGGTACCCACTTCGCCCGGAACTGGCCACGCTGTACGGCGACATCGGCCCACAGGTCCCAGTAGTCCCTGGGAACAAAGTTGGCGATGGCCTGATTACGGGTCACGACCAGATTGATCATGGGGCAGACCACGCGGCCCACATGCAGGGTTTCCTGAAAGCCTGCGCCACGGGCAATCAGGGTAAACAGGCGTGTCCCGTTCATGCCAACCAGCCAGTCAGAGCGCTCACGGCACACGGCGGAGTGGTAGAGGTTGATGGTGTCCTTGCCCGGCACAATGGCGTCCAGCGCCTTACGCAGTCCCTTGGGGTTCAGGGCCTTGATGCATACCCTGTACAGCGGACCCTGATAACCGGCGTAACGGATGACGTTGCGGGCAATGGCTTCGCCTTCACGGTCAAAGTCAGTGGAAATGTAAACTGAGGAGGCTTTTTTCAGAAGCTCCGACACCACCTTGAGCTGGTCGCGAGTCTTGTCATTGGGCTGGTGCTTCCACTCGCCGGGCACCATGGGCAGGTTATCCAGCGTCCAGCCTTTCCACGCTTCGGAATAATCATCGGGCTTTAGCGCCTGCAGGAGATGACCAATGCACCAGGTAACAAAGGTGCCTTTGCCATTGTGCATACAGCCCTTGCCGGTCCTGTCACAGCCAAGTACCGCAGCCAGCGCGCGGCCTTGGCTGGGCTTTTCGGCCAGATATACGTCCACACTCATAAATCACCCCTTGATCGTCTGATCGAGGCCAGTTGGCGTTCGGTGGGAGGCTTGCCTGCGCCAAAGTGCAGCACGATCTCGGTGAGCTGCTCGCGCTGGCGCGTCGTCATGTCCTTGAACTGGCGATAGGGCTCGCCCTTGCGGATGGCACGACGCAGGCTGTTATCAAAGAAACGGTTTTCGGTGGAGTACAGCGTCTCGACCGCCGCGACCTTGCCGCTGTCCTTTAACGTAATGGCCACGATGGCGTAGTTCTGGGCGTACAGCTCGTCGCTGATGCGCCAGTTAAGCCCGATCTCCTCGGCAATCTCGGCGGCGACGGAGCGTACTTCCTCGACATCGGCGTTGCGGCGCTTCTCCTCGGCCTCTTTCTGTTCCGGGCCGGTAAAATCCGTGACATGGGTGCCGCTGCCATCCTTGAGCTTGCCCAGCAGCTCCTGATTGACCAGGTTGAAGGCCTGGGCAATGTCTCGTCCACCGGGGCTTTGCTGGCTGGACTCTGGTGCGTTCCCCTCGGGAATATCGTCCTTGTTGAAAAACAGCACATTGGTTGAGTAAAGCAGCGCCACAATGACGCCCAGCGCCACCAGCTGAGGAATCATGAGCGCTTCTCCGTGGGTTGAGGCCGTTCCTTGTGCAGGGCATAGAGCAGCTTCCAGTCCCTGACTACCGTTTCCAGCTGTGGGAGGCGGTGGTTCTGCTGGATGTCCTGCAGCATGACCGTAATCAGGCATACCGCATCCAGCGGGCTCTGCGCGTTGGCGGCTTCGGAGAGCATGACCAGAAGGTCTCTGTAGGAATCTTCATCTACCTGCACGGCGTCCATCACTGGCCTCCGGTCATCGCATGGCTGGTTTCAAACATGGCCTTGAGCGGGTCCTGTAGCTGACGTGCCGCCATGGGTGCAGCGGCCAGAGGCCCGCTTGAGACGTCCTCAGCCTGAGCCTGCTCGGGCAGATCCTCAGTCGAAGCCGACTCGTTGGCCGCGCTGTGCTCGGCATCCGAAATCCTGCGACCAAAGTTCAGGGTGAATTCGGTGACGACATCCCGATCGGCTACGGGCAGGGTCCTGATCTCGATAAAGGGCGAGGCCTCGACGGCAGCGCTGATGACGGATTTGTTGTAGGCCTCATTATGGGAAGAGCGGACCACTTCGAACCCGGTCAGAACGCCGTCCGGTCCCACTTTTACCCGGACCTGTGCACCATGCTTTTCGTAATCCTCGGGTGCCTTCCAGTTCTGGCCCACCCGTATGCCAACCGCTGTGACCATGTTCTGGTAGGCCGGGGTCTGCGCCAGTGCTGCCAGTCGCTTCTGGTGTGCATCCTCAGCTTCGGGAGGTGTGCCTACCTGACTGGGCTTGATGCTGTAGCCAAAGCTTGCGAGGTCTTTCTCGGACGGGGATACCTCATCCTGACCTGTTGGGGTCGGGTTGGCGCTGGCTGGGGCCGTAGCGCTACTTGCAACTGGAGTCGTCTTATCTTCTGAGGCAGGGGGTGGAGTGGTTTCAGGCGATTCACCAGCGGTCATCTCCTCTTCAACAGGCTCCGTGGTAGGCAGAACCGTCTCTACACCCTCGCGGGTGATCCGGTGCTCCGGTGCCTGGATGGGTGGAGGCGAGGTTTCGCCTGCGAATTCATCCTCTTCAAAGTCGGCGTCCGGGTCGATAGCGAGGGAGGTATGTGAGGTCCCGACGTTGGCGGCCTCACTGGTTGACTCAGGTGCTACGGTATCCAGATGAGCCGCGTCTGGTTTGAGCGGCGAATCTACTCCGCTGGCCTGTGTCATCGGCACATCACTGCTGACGGGCGTCTGTGGGATCGAATGTTCCGGCTTGCCCTTGTGGGTGGCTACATAGGAGATGCCCAGTCCGCAGAGGATGGCCACGGCCAGAAGCGTCATTCTTTTAGGTGACTTTTGCTTCTTCTCCTGTTCAGGTTCGCGCTCTGCCTTGATCTCGGGAAGTACTGTTTCATCAGTAGGTGTTGTCATGGTCCGGCTCCGTCAGGATCAGTGGATGTTCAGGGCCGCGCAGCCACCAATGGACTTGGGCCGCACACTGCTTTTCACGATGGCGCGGGTTGGCGCCGAGAGGTCTGATCGGCTACAAAAGCCCCGCCATGCCGCCAGATAGCTGTTGTAGTCATAGGCGGGCGCGCGGCACCGTCCGGTGAGGTAGTCCGGAATGCCCAGCTGCTGGCCTTCATCGGTCACAAATTGCCAGTCGGCTTCGTCCATGCCCTTGCCGTTGTCGCAGTAACGTACCCAGCGGGAGGTCTCATAGATGGAGTAGCCGCGCGCCCGGTCTGGACGTGCCGCAAAGGTCTGGGTGTGTACTACCGGCACCATGGGTACGGAGGGCGTCCGGGCGCGGGTGGGGTCGTAGACGATGCCGCGCCGTGGATCGAGCGCCGCGCCATTGCGGGTCTCGGTGTTGAAGTCACCGCCCAGCGAGTGGACGTAGGCGGGCTGGCGCATGGCGGCACCGGCGCGGCCGGTGTTGATCCATGCCAGTGACAGCGAGCGGTCCACCCGTGAGGCGCGTAAGGTCAGCTCCTTGTAGTAGGCCGCATACATCTCCAGACGGTTAAGCGCGGCCCTGTTTTCCTCGGTCGGGTATTGCTCAGCGATGCGCTTGAACTCGGGCAGGTTCATCTCTACCCATTCGCGCGAGGGCTCGTCCGGTATCTCAGGCAGTGGGTGCAGCCTGGCTTGCAGGCCCATGCAGCCGGACAGGGCAGCGGTGGCCAGGGCAAGGGGAAGAATGATCTTAAACATGGCTGCCCCTGCGCCGCGCGAGCGGGCGAAAGAACAGGGTGCCGTCCAGATATTGGCCGTATTGGTTTTCCAGCACAGCGCTGGGATCGCCCGGCTGGAGGTTGGGGGTGTCGGTCTCATGCTTCGAGGCAAAGGGCAGCAGGGCGTCCTGAAGGCCCGGCTCAGCCGTTGTGCCGTCACAAAACACTGCCCGCAGGGTCTGGGTCGTTCCGCCGATGTGACTGGCAATGGACCAGAGTGCATCGATCTCGGCCTGCGTCTTCAAAACAAGGTGAACACAGCCGTCAGTAGCGAGGTAAGCCTTCATGTGAACTGCTCCGTGGTGGGGTGGGAACAGTCTACGAACAAAAATATGTGGCTATTCCTCGTGGTTGGTACCCGCGCGGGTATCAACCACGAGGTTTGGTAGCAAAAAAATCTGCGACGATAGCTTTCAGGATCGATTGACTGGAGTCGCAGCACGTCATGTTCAGTTTTTTGCGTGGTCTTTTAGGAAGGCAGAAGAGAAATCCAGCCGATGGCTCCAGTGCCCCGCTGTATTTTGTCGAGAACATCTATCTGCCCGACTTTGAGGCCGATCCCGGTACGCGCTATCCACCCTTTCCCGAAGGCTGCGAGATCATCGAGCCACGCAGGCTTCTGGCGGGGCATCGCACCCAGATAGCGCGCCTCAAGCAGTCGCTGGGGCTCTCCGAGCAGGAGTTCAGGACGGTTATCGATCCGGTCCTGGTGCGCTATGCCGAGTTTGTGCATCTGCTGCCGGCCTCGCAGGATCACCACCACAAGGGGCGCGGCGGCCTGTTGCGCCACGGCCTTGAGGTGGCCTTTCATGCAGCGCGCATGAGCGGGGCGGTCATCTATGACGCGGACGCCACGCCTCGCGAGCGGCGCAACCGGGAAAAAGTCTGGCGTGTGGCAACTGCCCTTGCGGGTCTGCTGCATGACGTCGGCAAGCCGGTGTGCGACATGAAGATCACCAGCGACACGGGCCTGCTCTGGAACTTTGCCCTTCAGGAGTACGGTTACCGGCTGGTGCCCTGGGCGCGGGACAACAAGGTCCAGCGCTACTTTGTGTCGTGGCGCGAGGATCGGCTGCATAACCGCCATGCCTTTCATGGACCGGGAATTGCGCGTCTTCTGATTCCCAAACAGACGCGGACCTTTCTGACGCCGGATAACACCATGGAAATGCTGGACCAGATCGACGAGGCCATTGGTGGCTACGCCGTGCAGTCCAAGATTGCCCACGTAGTCCTCAAGGCAGATCAGGCCAGTGTCACATTGGACTTGAAGCTCAACGGCGGTGGGGATGGCTCACAGGCCTTTATGCCCTCGGTTGAGCGCTACCTGGTGGAAGGGACTCGCCGGATGATCAAGTCCGGGCGCTGGAAGATCAATGAACCCGGCGGCATGGTGTACGTGTTCAAGGAAGGCCTGTTCATCAACTGGAAGGCGGCGTCACGTGATGTGGTGGACCGCCTGAACGAGGACGGTATTCAGGCCATTCCCAAGGACATCGCTATTCAGGCAGACATGCTGATTCAATGTGGGGTCGCAACCGCACGTGAGATCGAGCCAACCCGCCCGGGCGAACCCGTCATCACCTACCGCTACTGGGCGATCAGGCCTCAATTTGGAGAGACCGAGGGGCCGGTACTGGCACTGCTCAAGATTCAGGAGACCGGCCTCTTTTACCCCATGGGGCTACCGGCTCCGATAGAGGGTGTACTGACCGATGCGCCTGAAAAGGGGCAGGCCATTACGCAGTCCGATGCAGCTGCTCAGAAGAAGGACGCGGCGCAAACCGTCTCACCCGAGACAACTGACGCAACTGACGCAACTGACAAGGGAACAGCCAGACGGAAGAAAAAGGCAAAGGCAGGCGAGAGAATTGCTGCCACTGGCCCGTTAGAGGCAGAGACATCATCTACGCAGGAAGACGTATCAGCGGTATCTCCCAAGGCAACCAGCGAGTTTGATGCTCTGCTTGAACATGTCACCAAAGGACCGCAGCCGAAAGGCGAAAGCCTTGAGGCAGAGACAATCAGCGGTTCAGGGGCAGATCCAGAACCCGCTCCTGTATCGGAAAGCTCTATTGGCATGGACCTGGGCGCGGATTTTTTTGGAACACTGGCCGGGCCTCCACTGGACGCCTACGAGCAGGAACTGGAAGCCATTGAGGCGCAGGAGCGGGACGTCGAGCAAATGCATGGTTTCCAGCTGCTCGAACCTGATACCGGCCGCAAGCCCAAGCGCGGTAGCCACAAGACATCCAGCAAGGCGAAAACCAAGGCTCAGCAGACAGAGGCCGCCGTACCTGACGACGCTCGTCCAGCCATGCCAGGCCTGCTGGACCTTGTAGATGATGAACTAAAGCCTGTCGTGCCCGTGGTGCATCAGGACGACGCCTGCTTTGAAGTCATGGACCTGCCTTTTGGTGCGCCGGTGGATCAGGCAAGGCAACCGGTTAATGTCAGTCCGACCGAGCAGGTTATGTCAGGGCAGGCTGATAGAAAAAGCACTGGCCAACACGCCCTCATAACGCCTCCCCAACGCAAGCCTCGGCACCGGCGATCAAAGGCCGAGGAGATCAGGCACAGCGATTCGCGCCTGCCTGGCTCGGTAGACGGTTTCAAACCGCTCAATATGAAAGTACCGGATCTGCGACTGGACCGGTTTGTAGACATTAGCGCCGCCAGCACAGCAGTAGCTGAAAATTCAGAGCGACCGGTCCCCATTGTCCTGGAGCAACCAAGACCGGTGCCCATCAAGTACCTGCATACAGTCGAGGCCCTCAATACCCCACTTGCGCCAGAGCCGGTCCAGATCGTGATCGACCCCATGCATGAACTGGCGGAGTCCGAGGTAGAGCAGGCATGCGATGAGCATGAGCATGTAGAGCTGGATGTCCAGTTTGTTGCCAGCGCGACACCAGAACAATGCCTTGGGGAACTCTTCGAGATGATCATGAGAGGTTATGGTCGCTGGCTACCCGACACCCTTCGCAAGACGAAAAAGGGGATTGCTGCCGGTATAGCGTGCCTGGATATGGTCAGCGCCGACTACCCCAACATCAGACGCAAGGATCTGGAAAAGGCGCTGCGCTACATCATCAGGAAAAAAACGGCCCGCTATGACCTGGAAGTCGACAGGTACTTCATTTACGTGAGACCCAAGGCGCCTGAGCGGGAGGGCGGCCATGAATGATCGTTATGAGATGCCCTTTCGACCCAATTATGAATTTATGGCCTGCATGGGCTGGGTCGCTGCGTCTTCGGTCGCCTACCTGGTCAATCAGGTCACCGACATGCCGCCCGAGCCGGTGTACTGGATGAGCAGCATCTGCTCGATCATGGCCATCAGTCGCCTGCCGGCGGCGATCCGCCTGCACTACGTCAAGCGCAACCTGCAGGGCAAGAAACTCGAATTCATCACCCTTGAGGGGCTGAACAAGGCCATCCGAAAAAATCCTGATCAGTTATGGCTGGGCAAGGGCTTTTACTGGGAGAACCGACACTGCCAGCTGGTATACGAGATCCTCAAGCGCAACCTGTCCGAGATCGTCAATCCCCGCGCCAGCAAGGGTATTGAGGGCAGGGATGAGATGCAGATGGGTGCGCCATGGATTCATGGGCTTGAGCCGCGTGAGATCGTGATCACTCAGCCGATTCCTCACACCGAAGGGCACGTCCTGATCAAGGGCACGACCGGTGCGGGCAAGACCCGCCTGTTTGACCTCGTTATCAGCCAGAAAGCGCTGCGCGGTGAGGCCGTGCTGATCATTGACCCGAAGGGTGACAAGGAGATGCGCGAGAATGCCCGTCGTGCAGCGGCGTTTGTGGAGCGTCCGTTCTACAGCTTTCACCCGGCCTTTCCGGATGAGTGCATGCGCATCAACCCGCTGCAGAACTTTACCCGCGTCACCGAGATTGCCTCACGCATCGCCGCCCTGATTCCTTCGGAAACCGGCTCGGACCCGTTCAAGAGCTTTGGCTGGCAGGCACTGAACAACGTCTGTCAGGGGCTGTACATCATCGACAAGCGACCCACACTCAAGCTGCTGCGTCGCTACCTTGAAGGCGGCGTGGACAGCCTTGTGATCAGTACCGTCTCGGCCTATGCCCGGCAGGCACTGGGTGAGGACTGGGAGTCCATGATGGTGGCCCTGTTTGATAAATGGCTGGAGCCACTGCCAATCCGCAAAAAGGCACTGATGGCCAGTGCGTTTTATAAGCAGGTCATTCAACCGGTGCGGGCCAGTTCAGAACTGGAAGGGCTGCTCAACATGTTTGAGCATGACAGCGCGCACTTCTCCAAGATGGTCGCAACGCTCCTGCCCGTCCTGAACATGCTGACCTCGGGCGATCTTGGCCCACTGCTTTCGCCTGACCCTGAAGACCCTACCGATGACAGGCCTATAACTGATAGCGCCTTATTAATAAATGAGGGCGCAATTACCTATATTGGGCTGGATTCTCTTACTGATAACATGGTTGCGTCAGCCATTGGTTCTATTCTACTTTCGGACCTGACCGCAGTTGCCGGTGATCGCTATAACTTTGGGGTGGATAACCGTCCAGTAAATGTGTTTGTCGATGAGGCGGCCGAAGTTATCAATGAGCCCTTTATCATGCTGTTGAACAAGGGCCGGGGAGCCAAATTGACATTATATGTGGCTACCCAAACTTATGCGGATTTCTGTGCGCGACTTGGCAGTGAGCACAAGGCGCAACAAGTACTGGGCAATGTTAACAATACCATTGCACTGCGCTTAAAAGATGCTGAAACACAGGAACAGTTTGTAAAGGATATCCCCGAAACCCGTATCAAATATGTAGTACGGTCTCAAAACATGAATTCCGGGGGAGAGGGCCCGTTACTTCATGGCGGTGGACAGGGTGAGCGACTTATGGAGGAGTTGGTGCCTCTGCTTGATTACCAACTTTTAACCATGCTACCGAATCTTGAATATTTTGCGAAGTTATCTGGCGGAAAAGTAATCAAGGGAAGAATCCCGATTCTACATTAGTTGAGCCCTGGACGGACCTATGAATAATTCCAACTACTACACCTTAAACCCGGAAGTAAATCTTATAATCAAGCCACTGGGATTCAATCGAAGATTCAGGGCCATTACTTCACTGAATAAACATATTCATTACTGGGAAATACTTGATATTGACTGGGCACGCATCAACGCCTACATGGAAAATGTCTATAACCATATTGGCGAGGGAATCCTGCACCAGAACCGCCCGGTCATCTGGTCGGTTGTAGACAAAACCATGACCGAATACACCGCCGCCGTACTTAATGTAAACGGCGATGGCAAACTTAATAATTACTATCGCCTTGCAGTCATCGTCAATACGATCATATCCACTACCGTAAAACTCCTGGGCGTGACCCTTTCGGACAGGTCCGGTCATTCGTGGAACCTGCTTTCTGACAGGACTGCCTGTGAAGTGCTTAATGCCGATGACCCGCTGACCGCCACGCCGCTTACGCAAGCTGAAATTACCGAGGCACGGCGTCTGCTGATCAGCCTCCTGCATGATCGCTATCTCGACATACTGACGGGTACCAAATATGAAGACGCCATTGTGGCTGACACTCTTCCTCGTCGCTATTGAGCTGTTGCTGGTTACGGTCTTTATTCCGGGCGACTGGACCGAGCGGGTGATTCGGGAGGAGTCGGCCATGGTGCGTAGCCACCTGGGCGAGGAATCGCAGGCCTACGTCAACACCAAGGCCATGAACTGGTACAAGGGCGCCGTGTTTGAAACCGGCGTCTATCCGGCGCTGCATCGCCTGATGATACCCAGTGAAGAGGAAGCCGCTCGCAGTCGGGGCATGGAGCGCATGGGCGATTTTCTCTTCTCGTGGATGGAGGACCGGCTCGATGCGCTGATGCACATGGTCTACCAGATCTGCGCGCGGCTGGCGCTGTTGTCGATCTGGCTACCTTATATGGCGCTGCTGCTGATCCCGGCCATCTGGGATGGACTCATGCGGCGCAGGGTCAAGCAGACCAACTACGATTACGCCTCTCCCGTCTGGAACCGCTACGGCATGCTCAGTGCCTCGGTTGCCGCTCAGGCGGTACTGATTGCCTTTATCAGCCCCATTGCCATCAACCCGGCCATCCTGCCAATCGTGATGATGTTTGTCTGCGTGATGATGGGTGTGTTTGTAGGCAACCTGCAAAAGCAGATTTGAGTTATTTCCCACCCAGTCTTCCAAGCGCCATACCTCTGAAGACTGGGCGGCTTTTATCCTGTCGTGCTCAAAATTTCTAAATTATTTGCACCCAAACCTCGTGGTTGGTACCCGCGCGGGTACCAACCACGGCCATAGCCCGCCTGCCTCTTACCTCACAATAAGCCCTGACCTGGTAACAGACTGAGGGCTCTACCTGTGAAAGCCATAACCATCCCCACGCGTTGTGATGATCCGCTGCATGTCCTGATCTGGAGTCTTGATGAGCTGATTCCGATAGGGGTCGGTCTGCTCTTTGGCATGGCCATCGGCAAGGCGCTCCTGTGCGGCCTGATCGGCTACGCCGTGACGTTTCTCTACCAGAAGTACAAGGACGGTCATGCCGATGGCTACCTCATCCATATTGCCTACTGGATAGGCGCAATCCCGTCGACGTCAAAGACCCTGCTCAACCCGTTTGCCCGGAGGGTCCTGCCGTGAAAATGGGACACATGCTGAACAAGTGGAACTGGGCGCTGCTGGAAAACAAGTATTCCCGCTACGCCGTTGTGGGTCTGGTTGTGTGCCTGGCGCTCACGCTGGGCATGCTCCTGTTCAAGAAGCCGGTCGTGATCCTTCAGCCCTACACCCTCAAGCAGGAGGCCTTTGTTACCGCTGACGAGGCCGGGCAGTCCTATCACGAGGCGTGGGGCATGTTTCTCTCGCTGCTGATGGGCAACATCACACCGGGTAATGTGCAGTTTGTGCGTGAGCGTCTGGAGCCGCTCCTGTCGCCGCGCATCTTTCAGGAGGCCATGGAAGCGATCCAGTCACAGGCCGAGATCATCAGAAAGGACCGCATCAGCATGACCTTCGAGCCACGCAACGTGGTGTTCGAGCGAGCCTCCGGCAAGGTCTTTGTGTTTGGCAACAGCTCGGTGATCAGCCCCAACGGCGAGACCCGTCGTGACCGACGTACCTATGAGTTCAGGATCAAGATCGACAGCTATATGCCTGTCGTCACGTTCATGACGACCTACGCCGACCGTCCCCACACGCTTGATGTGCTGGAAAAGCAGAGCAAGGCCGCCGAGCGTGCGGCTGAGCGCGCCAGCAAAGCCGGTAAATAGAGGAGCCACCTGTGAAACCTATCCCTTTCATGACAGCGCTGGCCCTTGCCCTGGGCAGCATGCAGCAGACGCAGGCAGCCGGTATCGATATTCCGGTTATTCCGGCCAACCACGCCGAGGGGGGCGGCCCGGCCATTTCCGTACAGGCGCCGGTGCATCCGTCCTCGGTTCGAAGCACAACCCCCGAGATTCCCTCGGTCAGTCGCAGCGTAATGACCGAAGGCGTACCGCGGCCTATCACGCTCTCGCAGGCGCGTAGCGGACAGGGCAGCACCAGTCCCGCCAGCATGGAGCTGAACCATGCCTCGCATATCCGGCTTAAGCCCGGTGAAAGCGTACTGGTGCCCATTGCCCGCTATCAGCTCAATCGAATAGTGACGCCTTTTGGCAAACCAGTGGTCAAGACCACTTCCATCGCCACCACCGAAATCCTCAACAACATTGTGTACGTGGCGTCTTCCGATGACGCCCCCGTTACCCTGTTTATCTATGAAAAGGGCAACCCCGGCGTTGCCCTGTCCATTACGCTGATTCCGCAAACCATCCCGGCGCGTGAGGTCTCCTTCGAGCTGGATGAGCAGGGTCTTTCCGGCATGCGCCTGCCGCAGGCCAGCGAAGAGGCCGAGAAGTGGGAGACCAGCCAGCCCTATGTCGCCACGATCAAGGAGGTCATGCGCGACCTGGCCCTGGGGCAGACGCCTAGTGGTTACTCCATGAAGCCGGTGGGGAGCAACACCTATGACCTGCCGCGCTGCGTACAGAACGGACTGGCCTTCGACTTCTCCCGTGGCCAGCAGATGCTCGGGCATAACCTCAAGGTCTTTATCGGGGTAGCCAAGAACACCTCCTCACAGCCGGTCGAGTTCAAGGAAGCGGCCTGTGGCAACTGGGATGTGGCGGCCGTCGCGGCCTATCCACGCAACATCCTGACCCCGCAGGAGCGCACCGAAGTGTTCGTGATCATGCGTAATGCGCCGGATCGCACGCGTACCACGCCACGGCCATCGCTGCTTTCCGGAGGGCAGTAAGTATGAATACGCTCACTACGGTTAAAGCGCGCTGGGATAACGTGAATCCCAGATATCGACGCATAGTTATGGTTGGTGCAGGCGTGCTCGTCATGGGGGTGGTGATATCCATCTTTGCCGGGGAAGGCGAGCGCACTCCCAAGAACACCGTACCGGACAAGCCTGTCACGACTGGCCTTACCGACCAGAACCTCAAGGACATCACCCTCGACTCGCTGGTGGCGCAGCTGCAGAAGTTTGACAAGGACAAGGACGACCTGTCGCGCAAGCTGGACGTGCTCTCGCGCGAAATGGAAGCCAGCAACCGCCCCGGCCTGATTGATGAAAAGATCAAGGCGGCGGTAGGCGGGCTTCAGTCACAGGTGGACGAAATCCGCAGCAGTGGCGTTGGTGGAACAGCCCCAAACTACTTTGCACAGGCACCGGGGGAATCCTCTGGTCAGGAGTCCAGAAAAAGCACCAGCCGCGAGCGCTATGTGCCTGAACGCAGCAAGGCCGACCCTAATCCTGTCCGTGAAGCCTTTACCCGCAATCCGGCGGTAGCCACCGGACCGGACAGGCAGGGGCCGGAGATTCGCAGCTCTGGCCGTGGCGAGCGCCAGCAAAAGGCACCCGAACCCATGCAGATCCGGACCTATCAGGAAAAGGAGGACGAAGCGGCCAAGCCCAAGGCAGCTGATGAGGAATCGGTATATCTGCCGCCTGCTTCGATCGTGACGGTCGCGCTGATCAACGGCATGGACGCCCCGACGTCACAGGGCGCACGGCGCGATCCCTTCCCGGCCATGGTGCGGGTGCAGTACGACGCCATCCTGCCCAACCGGTTCAAGGCCGACATCCGGGACTGTCACGCCATTATCAGCGGCTTTGGCGACCTGTCGTCCGAACGCGCGTACCTTCGCGGCGAGCGGATCTCCTGCGTACGCAACGATGGCCAGGTGGTGGAAGCGGCGCTGGATGCCTATGCAGTCGGGGAGGATGGCAAGGCCGGTATTCGTGGCCGTCTGGTCTCCAAGCAGGGCTCGATCGTGGCGCGCTCGCTGCTCGCCGGTCTGGCCTCTGGTGCAGCCGAAGCCTTTAACGTCAGCCCCATCCCGGTACTGCAAACCGGAAACGTTGGCTCGACCAAGCAGTACCAGCAGAACTATTCCCCCGACATGGTTCAAGGGGCGGCGGCCAGTGGCGCGTCGAGTGCGCTTGAGCGCATCGCCCAGTTCTACATCGACATGGCGGAAAACATCTTTCCGGTCATCGAGGTGGATGCCGGACGCCAGATCGAGCTGGTGCTGAGCAAAGGGGCGGAGCTCAAGTTCTCGCAGGTCAAGAAGCGTAACCCACGTGAGCGTCGCTAGTACCGTTTATCGGGAAGTAACCCGAATAGAGACGTGCTAACAAGAAATCTTCATTTAGGTGCCCGCGCGGGTACCAACCACGAGGATAGGTACCGAAATGATCAAGTTAGGATTCGTTCCAGTTGCGGTGATGACAGCGTTCCTGAGCGGTTGCTCATGGATGCAGGTAGGCGAGAACGACTACAGCTGTCCGGGTATGCCGGGCGATGCGTTGTGCAAGTCGAGTCGCGATATCTACAGCGCGACCGACGATGGAAATGTGCCCTTGCCCATGGACCCGTCAGGGGAGGGCAGGGAAGGCAAACATGAGGGACACGCAGAAAGCCGGGAGCAAAAACTCTCCGGCCGCAGCGAGAACCCGCAGGACGTGGTGAGCACCTTTGTGTCACCGCGTCTGCCGGATCAGCCGGTTCCGGTACGAACCCCCGCGCAGGTGATGCGTGTCTGGCTCGCACCCTGGGAGGACGACACCGGTGATCTGGTGGTGAGTGGATATATCTACACGGAGATTCAGCCGCGTAGATGGGTTATTGGCGAAGAGGCGCCGACAGCCGCCCCGAGGCTCAAGGCACTCTCGCCGGTAAGCAGTGGGAGCAACACCAGCAGTACCAACAGTACCAGCAGTCACGGTACCGAACAAAAACCGGGGATCTCGAACGAAACTAAACGTACGGAGCGATTGCAATGACCAAGAACTTCCAGCTGGTTGATGTAGTAAGCGCATTGAAAGCCAAGGCCAATCAGGTACGCCGCACCGTTACCCCTCGTGGTCTGGCCACACTGGGCGTAATGGGTGCGATGGGCGCAATGATGGTTGTACCGGAAGCGGCCATGGCCGGTACAGGCGGTGCCGAGTTTGAGGATGTGTGGCAAACGCTGGTGGACTGGACGCAAGGAACGCTGGGCCGGATCATTGCCATCGGTATCATCCTGGTCGGTGCGTGCGTTGGCGTTGTTCGCCAGTCGCTGATGACCTTTGCCGTGGGCCTTGCCATGGGCATGGGCCTGTACAACGCGCCTACGGTCGTGGAATCGATCATGGGCTCCACCCTCTCGCACATCGCGGCCATGCCGGCCACCATGCAGTTCATCTCCAACGGACTGAGCCTGTTCTAACCCTCCCTTTAACGCCCTCTCCTTTAAGCGGTAGCCCTGGAGCTACCGCTTTTTGTTTGTGGCTCTTTATGACCACTAACACTTGCATCCCTGAAAACCCGTGAGACGTTGGTAGTACACCCCTTGAGATGCGCGAGGTCACGTCCAAGCAAACCGCTACTGCATTACACGTCTCTGATCAGATCTGGCTGGCCCAGTACCACTTGAACCTTCAGACCTGGAGTGCCTTCTTTCTGGCGCGTCTTCGTGGGCTGGATTCGATACGCCTGCGGGTGCTGGCAGGGCAGGTACCGGTCTATGAGGCGGGCCGCTATATCGATGCATTCGACCTGTGCCACGCCATCGGAAAGCGTGTTCGCTCTACGCAGATTGCCGAGCAGTGGGAGTACGAGGTGGCCTGTGAGGTGCATCGGGTTGCTGAAGGAATGTCGGCCTCGGATGCCGAAGTACTCCTGTATGCAGCAGGGCTCAATGGCGTCTCGCTCGATGAGCTTGAGTACGCATCCCTGAAAGCAATTGCAGAGGCGCGGGAAGCTGTAGAGGGTGCCTTAGAGGATATTCCTTTTATCTAGTGCTGGAGCTGAAGGAGCATGAATGTGAAGGAGAGCTATTTTGATCTCCTGTTAGCAGCCGCAATAGCCTGTGCACAGCACAGGCTCCTACTTTCGATTCATCCTTGCCCAGCGGCTGGGAGCGATGCTGACAAAGCTTGCAGTGCAGCGGTGTATAGCGCTGTCAGCGCGCTTGAGAGGCTGGCAAGGCATTGCCGAAAGACGGGGCAAGATGCTCGGCATTCGCCTCTCTTTGATGCCTTTGGTGATCTGGCTTATATCTACGAGACCACCTTTGAGCATGGTCGGGTTGTGCACTGTGAGTACTTGAGTCCAGAGGCTATTCGTACAGCCCTCGATCGTGGCAACACGCTCCTTTGCGCAGAAGGAGAGATCAGGGTTTCCAGACCTCGGGAAATCACGGATGAATATGGCATGCCACGCTGGGGCTATTTAACGGAGGTGCGTAGCAAAAAGGGCAAGGTGTGGACCTTCGAGGATACAGACCCTGCAAATAGAACCCATGACATCTATAGCCTACTGGCAGCCCAAGAACGAAATGATCAAGGCACAGCCTCACACGCTTAAATGGAGGTCACCCAAGCAGCTATGGGGATTAGGCTCAACAGGGCCAGAAAGATCGTATCGCCGAGTTCAGGGCGAAAATTACTTGAAGCGGAAACCATGATGTATCGAGCAAAGACGGCGACAGGCCAAGCCCAGCACAGTGTAATCGCCGTGATCCTCTTGGCTTCGTTTAAAAACCAAAAGAGGTCAATGAAGAGCGCTACTGTGCCAGTCAACCAGTAACCCAAAAAAGTGAGGAGTACGATCCAGCCTGCCATCGTGGTCAGGAGCGGGCCTCGTATGAAGGCGCTCAGGGGCAACCTCATAAAATCTTTGGTCATGGTTGCACTATGTTGGTCGTGAGGGGCAACTATTGATTAGCTGTTTCTAACACACATTACGGCAACCAACAAAAAACCCGCCGAAGCGGGTTTTTGCTGACCGTGCTCAATGTCCGTATCAAGCTGCCATCCTGGCCTGGTCATCATCCTTGACCTGACTGAGCGCGTCCTGCGTTCCATCCAATGCGCATAGATTAGTGATCTGCCGCTGCTGGAGAAAGAGCGGCTTTTCCTGTCGTCGTGTAAGCCTTTTGCTATAACCAAATACGCTGGTCAGTCCCCCTGAACGCGGCCTAACTCGGTACACTCTCTCTTTTCAGGAATGCGCCAATGCTTATTGTCCGTCTGCAAAGTGGTGTGACTTACACGCTTGAAAAATCGGTTGGCAATGCTGGCAAGCATGGCATTTGGGAGTTTCACCGAAGTGCCAACTCCTACATGCGTCCGCCGGATTACACGCCGTTTCGACATGCAGCTATCCTTCCGAGCGAGCCGATTGACGGCCAGTCGGTCAGCCTGTCGATCTGCAAACCTGGTATGCCCGAGGAGCAGTGGATCGAGGTAGGCGAGGGGACTGCAACCTACGATTCGGATCGCTGATCCAGCTGCCAGAAAAGGCAGAATTTACCCTCACAGCAGCTCCTGCCTGAAAATATTTTATTTTTTTATAGCCAAACCCCGTGGTTGGTACCCGCGCGGGTATCAACCACGACCATAGCCCGCCCCCTCTTGGGTTTACGCTTGCAGACCTCTCAAACAGCATCCCGAGGTCTGCATGTCTCGTCCAACTCTCAAACTTGCGCTCGCGTTTGTAGTAGGCCTCGGGCTGGCCGAATCGGCCCTGGCTGCCAAGCCTATTACCCCCCAGACCATCGAACAGGCAGCAAAGACCATTACCGGGCAGGCCAGCCTTCCGGTTGATGGCATGAAGGTGCTCCAGTCCGAGGGCAAGCTCTACTTCATCAGCGGCAATGGGCGGTATGTCTTCAGGGGTGAGGTATACGACACCTGGCTACAAAGCCATATCGACACCATTGCTCAGGCGCAGGAATCCTCCTCGCGCATCCTGCTCTCGAAGATGGGCGTCAAGGTTGATGACCTGCTTTCCATACGCATGGGCCATGGCGCAAAGGAAGTGGTGTTCTTTACCGACCCCCAGTGTTCCTACTGCCATGCGCTGGCCAATGAAGCCAACCAGTACACCAGCGAGTTCACCTTTGTGTTTGTGCCGGTCCCCGCACTGGGCGATGAGTCCAATCGCCTGATCAAGCGTCTGGCCTGCGCAAGAGATGAGCGCCAGCAGCTCGATGCCCTCCTGAACGGCACGATCGAGCAGCTCGAAACGCTCAACAAGTGCCCCGAAGAGAAATACGCCAAGTCCCTGGTGACCGCCAACCTGCTCGGAGTGGACGGTATTCCGTACCTCATCAGCGATGACGGCCGGGTTTCGCGTGGGCGCCCGAAAAACTTCGAAGCATGGCTTAGTGGCAAGGGGGATCAGTAATGGAGTTTATCAGCGTAAGAGAAGAGTACGCCGAGGGCATTATCCCGCGCGAGGTCAGGGCCTCCCAGCTCTCACCGGTGATCGCCTATGACGAGGAAAAGGAATACTTCTTCAACAACGACGGCACCATTGGGGTTGGCTTTATGTGCCGGCCGCTGCCGGGGGCGGACCAGGGTCTGCAGGACCGCATCAACAACATGCTCAATCAGGCCTTTCCCAACGACACGATCATCTCGTTTCTGCTGTTCCTGTCGCCGGAGATCGAGGCGTCCCTGGGGTCGATGGAGCAGCTGCGGGAAAACTTCCATCACCCGCTCCTGAGCGAGATCGTCAAGAACCGCGTCAGCTTTCTTAATCACCATACCCGTGAGCCCATGATTTCCCGTGGCCGCAAGGGCTACTTCAACAACGGCGTCATTCATGACCAGAAGCTGGTGATTACCCTCAAGATCCCGATCAAGGATCGCCTGCCGGGCAAGAAAGAGCTGGAGGAGCTGTTTACGGCAGCGGAAAAGCTGGAGTCCTCGCTCAACAATATCGGCTTTGCGCCGCGCAAGCTTGACGCCGACCTGCTCAAGCGCACCATGACCACCCTGCTCAACTGGGGCGAGCGCTCCAGCTGGCGCCTGGGTGAGGAGACATGGGATGAGACCTCGCCCATCAATGAGCAGATCTTTGACTATGACACCGACGTTGAGGTGAAAAAGACCCATCTGCGCATGGGCGATACCTACGCCAAGATCCTATCGGCCAAGCGCCTGCCCAAGACCATGTTTTTTGGTGACGCCATCGGCTATGTCGGAGACCTGAGCGGGCAGGGGCAGTCGATCAAGGAAAACTACGCCATCTGCTGCAACGTGTACTACCCCAATGTGCAAAAGCAGAAGAAAAGGCTGGACCGCAAGCGCACCCTGACGGTGAACCAGGCCTTTGGCCCGCTGCTCAAGATCGTGCCGGTACTGGGCGAGAAAAAGGAGAGCTTTGACGTACTCGAAAGCTCCATTCAGGCCGGTAATCGCCCGTTGCGCATGAACTACTCGGTCATCATCTTTGCGCCCACACTAAAGCGCGTGGAATCGGCGGCCACCGCCCTTCAGGATATCTGGGCGGAAAGCAAGTTCACGATGATGCAGGACAAGTTTATCCAGATGCCCATGCTCATCAACTCGCTGCCATTCGGTGCCGATCACAAGGCGGTTATTGAGCTGAACCGCTACAAGACCCTGACCTCCGAGCACGCCACGGTCCTCCTGCCGCTTTTTGGGGAATGGAAGGGCACCGGCACGCCTCATGTCGGGCTGGTCTCGCGCAACGGGCAGTTCATGTCACTGTCCCTGCACGACTCGGAAACCAACAAGAACGGCGTGATTGCAGCGGAGTCCGGTTCAGGCAAGTCGTTTTTTGCCAACGAACTTCTGACCGCCTACATGAGCGAGGGCGCGCAAGCCTGGGTGATCGATGCAGGCAAGTCCTACGAGAAGCTCTGCGACACGCTGGAGGGGTCCTACGTCCAGTTTGGAGAGTCTTCCAACATATGCCTGAACCCCTTCGATATCGTGGTGGACTACGAGGAAGACGAGGATGCCCTGGTCGCGCAGGTCATGGCCATGGCTTCGCCCAAGGGCAACCTTGAGGAATTTCAGATTGCTGAGACGCGCCGGCTCATGGGCGACATCTGGAGACAGAAGGGCACTGCGATGCTGGTGGACGACATTGCCGAGGCCTGCCTTGCCCATCATGACCAGCGCGTAAAGGATGTGGGCAGCCAGCTGTATGTGTTTACCAAGGACGGCAGCTACGGCAAGTACTTCCATGGCCGGAACAACATGCAGTTCACCAACCAGTTCACGGTGCTTGAGCTGGATGAGCTGCAGGGCCGCAAGCACCTGCGCCAGATTGTGCTGCTCCAGCTGATCTACCAGATCCAGCAGGCGGTGTATCACGGTGATCGCAATCAAAAGAAGATCGTCTTTATCGATGAAGCCTGGGACCTGCTCAAGGAGGGCGATATCTCAGAGTTTATGGAGCACGCCTACCGCAAGTTCCGTAAGTATCAGGGGTCGGTGCTGATCGCCACGCAGTCCATCAATGACCTGTATGAGAACCCGGTAGGCCGGGCCATTGCCGAGAACAGCGCCTTCATGTTCCTGCTGGGACAGACCAGCGAAACGATTGAGTCAGTCAAGCGCTCTGGCAGGCTAACCCTAACCGAGGGAGGCTTCAGTCTGCTCAAGACCGTACACACGGTATCGGGCGTGTACTCGGAGATCTTTATCCGCGGCAAGTCAGGTGTAGGCGTGGGTCGGTTGATCGTGGGGCCGTTCCAGAAACTGCTGTACTCCACCGATCCCAATGACGTTGGCCAGATCGACCGCTACCGGGCAATGGGGCTGAGCGTCACCGACGCCATCTATGCCGTCATGCGCGATCGGGGCGATCTTGCCAGCAAGGTGGATGAGGAAGCCATCGAGCTTGCGGATTCCCATACCCGCATGCTGCGCAGCAACCGCCCCAGAGACAGCGCACCTCAGACGGGACCCCGACTGGTGCCACTCACGCTCCCCGAGGAGCCAGAGGCTACCGACGAAGCCTCTGCGGCAAAGCCTGTATCCACGCCAGCCACTGCCACCGCTGAAGAGGAGGTCACTCCATGAGCCAGTCAATAGCACACCCGATTGCGGATAGTCCTGTGCAGCCTTCTCACAGAGAGCAACCAGTAGCAGATAAATCACCTTCTACAGCGCCGGAAAGTACAGGTTCGTCGGCCAAACCTTCAAGCCATGTTCCCCTTGAGCAAAGCTCGATGACGACCTTGCAAATGCTCATGCTGGTGGCACTAGTTAGCCTGTTCATTATCTGCGGCATTCTTTTCAAGCGGATCGTGGCGCTTGAGACCAGCCAGCCTTCGCTCGTGGTGGTGGACTTTGTGGCGCTGGCGCAGCGCTACAGCCGGGAAGGGGCGTCTGCCGAACAGGTTGCCCAGATCATGGCCAACACCAATCGGCGCGTGCTCGAACTCAAGGCGCAGGGCGTCACGGTGCTGGATGCCCGAGCGGTCCTAACCGCTCCTGATGATCTGTATCTGCCTGTTGAGCAGCTAGCCGCTTCTGGTGCGCCAGCCGCCGGTTCGGCTTCCGGCGTACCAGCTCTTAATCCCCTGTCAGCCCCTGCGAGGACTCAACCATGAGTTACCGAAACGACGCTGCCATGCGTGAGCAGCTAGCCCAGATCATTCTGGCCAACTGCCGTATCACCTTCAGGCTCAAGGAGGAGGGTCGCCCATCAGCCAGCAGCGCTGTACAGGATGCACCTGGCCGCGACACGTTCACTGGCCTCTCAGGAGAAGACCGCCATGAGAAGGTTTGATCGTATCGTCAACAAGAAGGAGTCCTGGGGCCGCTTCACGGTCAAGATGGCCCTGACCACGGCGCTGATCGTGGGCAGCGGGGCCATGTTCTTTTCCCGCTTTACCTTTGCCTATGACCCGCAACAGGTCATCAGCATCAAGGGCTACAGCTTTTACCTGATCGATCGCGGCGACAAGAGCATGGAGAAGGGCAAGCTCTACGCCTTTCACCCCAAGGTGATTCCGGGCATCTACACCCCTGAGCATCGACTGGTGAAGTACCTGCGTGGCGTGCCGTCGGATCAGGTCGAGATCAATCTCAAGGAGCAGGTCAAGGTCAACGGCGAGATCGTGGCCGTGGGCTTGGTGCATGCCGACAAGCTCGGGCGCTCGCGCTCGTCCTTTATCGGCAAGGGCACGCTGGGTCCCAACGCCTACTGGTTCATGGGGGATGCCCCGCTTTCCTTTGACTCCCGCTACTGGGGAACCGTGACCAAGGAGCAGATCATTGGACGCTCGTATCCCCTTTTCTAGGGCCATGCTGGCTCTTTCACTAGTGCTGGGGGCGGCCCAGGCCGCCTCTGGCGCTGACCTTCCTGATCTTGCAAACATGCCACCGGAAATCGAGCAGGGTCGCGACCTTCGCACCTTCCTGACGCCCCGGCAGGACACCGAGAAGAGCGCTGTGGTAGGCAGTACCCATCTGGGCAGTACGGCGCTGACCTCCGAGGATCAGGCCATTGTAGAGCAGGGCAAAGCTATTAGGCAGGGTGCTGGCGCAGCCATTGACCTTAATACGCTCAAGAACTCTTCGATGGACAAGGCCATGGGGGAGGCGACCGAGCTGGTGCGCTCAATGGAGGAAACCGATCCCACGCTACGGGCGGCCAAAATGGAAGCGCGCAAGAACGAGACCTATGCCCATCACTCCATGCTCCTGTTTGTCTCGCTCTCCCTGGGCAAGGCGGCGCTCAAGGAAGTCTTCGAGATGGCCTCCGAGCGTCAGGACGTGGTGCTGGTATTTCGTGGCGTACCGGAAGGCATGAAGCTGGACGAGGGGATGAAGCACTACCAGCACCTGATCGCCGAGTATGACCCGCTGCCCAACCTCGTAATCGATCCCACCCTGTACCGTGACTTCAAGGTAGCCGAAGTGCCTACGCTGGTTACGATGGGGCAGGGCAGCGACGCCCAGTTTACCGAAAGACACGAGCTGGCGCGGGTAGAAGGCTTGAGTTCACCCGAGTGGCTGGAAAAGCAGGTTGCTGAGGGTCAGACCGGCGATCAGGGCCGCCGGGGCCCGGTGATGGAGATTGCCGAACAGGACCTGATCCAGATGATGCAGGAGCGCGTGGCCTCGGTGGACTGGGAAGCCAAAAAGCAGGCTGCCGTCGGACGGTTCTGGCAAAAGCAGCAGTTCAACTACATTCCGCCTGCCTCACACTCGCGTACCCGCACCATCGATCCCAGCGTGACCGTGCTGCAGGATCTGACTGGCGCAGACGGCAAGGTCCTGATGAAAGCCGGTACGGTACTCAACCCACTGGATCAGGTGCCCTTTACGCAGGCGCTGGTGATCTTTGATCCATCGGTACCGGGCCAGATGAAGATCCTTGACCGTGTTCTTCCTGAACTAGCCAAACAGCCAAACATCAGGCAGCTGACCTATCTGGCCACCCAGATGGACAAGGAGCAGGGCTGGAAAGGCTATACAGACCTCTCCAACCGCTTTGAAGCGCCGGTGTACCTGGTGACCAAGGAGATCATCGAGCGCTTCGAGATCGAGCATACCCCCAGCATCGTGACCAGTGACGGCAAGGTGTTTGTGGTCAAGGAGCTGACAGCCAAGGACGGGAGTGCGCTATGAAGACGTCCTTTTGGAGAGCGCTATTAATGTGGACTGCCCTGGCCATTGGTTGGGGCGCACTGCCTTCTACGGCTACTGCAGCGGTGGGCTGCTACAGCGGTGATGTGATTGGCCCCAAGCTGATTACGGATATCTGCTGGGATTGCCTCTTTCCCCTGCGGGTAGCGGGCGTCTCTATCTCAGGCGAAACCAGCGGTGTGCCGGAGGGCGCCAGCAAGAAGTCGGCCTGCATGTGCTGGGATACCAACAACGTGCCGCGTCCGGGTATCAGCTCGGGTATGTGGGAGCCGGCACGTCTGGTGGAATTCCAGCGGGTATCGGGCTGCTCATCGGTACTTAACGGCGTGCGCTTTCCGTTTGACCGCACCTTTCAGGGCACGCATGGCTATGGCAGTGGCGGCAAGCAGGATGGCATGTTCATGCACTACCACTACTACGCCTTTCCGCTGCTGGTGATTCTGGATCTCTTTACCTCGGGCTGGTGCCAGAACGACGGCTACATGGACCTGGACGTGATGTACATGTCCGAGCTGGACCCGACCTGGAACAACGCCGAGCTGGCTTTCTTTGCCAACCCTGAAGCGGCTGCGGTGGCCAACCCTGTCGCAGCCACTGCCTGTAGCGCTGATGCCGTGGCGTCTGCTACCGGCAACCCCATTGAAAGCATGTTCTGGTGCGCGGGCAGCTGGGGCACGTTGTACCCGCTGGTCGGCAGCGTGCCGGGCAATCGGGGCGTGATCAAGGGCAGCTCGCTGCTGAGCGCGCGTGTGCTGGCAGCGCTTCATCGTCGCGGTCTTGCTTACGGGACCATGGGGGATGGCGCCATGTGTGGCGGTGAGATCACGCCAACGCTTCCCAAGAGCCAGTACAAGCTTTCCATCCTGCATCCACTGCCCGAAACCAAGAAGGGCCACAAGATTGGCGAGTCCACGCTGATCTGGGGGCAGGCCAGAACCATTCCAGCCGAAGGACAGGACCCGATCTACACGATCTGGCGCTGGAAAGACTGCTGCATGACTCAATAGGGGAGTGGTAGACAATGAACAGAACAGGGCTCCTCTATCGAACGACGGCGCTGGCCATGACCGGCCTGATGCTGTGGATGCCAATTGACCAGAAGCATGCGCAGGCGGCGGACATGGCAGCGGTTGGAAAGGCCGCTCAGGAATTTGGCAAAGAGATCACGCCTAATCCTTCTGACCTGGCTACCTACAGCGAGGATGGCACGCTCACACTACCGGGTGCCAACACCTCCCTTAACGTCAATGAGCTGTTTCCGGGCGGTACCGGCGATGAGGTCAACAAGTACTTCCCGCATGCTGCGGACCCTACGGATCTTCAGCAGCTCTACAACGACGGCGATGCGATGAACTCGGCTGGCACCGAAGCCCTGAGTACGCTCAGGTCCGAGCAGGACAGCGGTGAGGTGTCCTTGCAGGGGCAGGCCTTTGAGGTGGTTCAGGGTGCGCGAGCGGTGGGCAAGATGGATCTCACCAACGATCCCATGATGAAACAGACCAACCAGCTGTATACGGCCACCGACAGCGCGGATGGACTGTTTCCCGACTGCGATGACGGCACTGACCCGACCGCCAGCACCAACAAATTCCAGCAGTGCACCCGGCCCAACATGCCCAACGGCCAGTGCGAGGCGGACCATGACTATACCGTGGGCGTGATTGAGCACCATGCAGGACCCGCCAACCTCAACTCCTGTGGTGCAGGCTGCATGCAGCTGTGGATCGGCGAGGTGGGTGACAACTACTGGTCCGGCAACTGTTCGATCAAGGAGCAGTACACCGAAGTCACGGTGATCAATCCCGAGGCGGTGATCAGTGCCCAGCTCGAATACGCCAAGTGGGACGACTACATGCAGGTCTGGGTAGGGCCTGCCGGTCAGGAAAAACTCATCTGGCAGGGCCCCAACAATAACTTTCCGCCGGAGACGGCTGGTGCCTGTGAGCTGAACAAGAGCTGGACCGCCAACCCCCTGGTTGATGTCACCAGCCTGTTCAAGAACGTCAAGGCAGGCGCCACGGTGCGCTTCAAGATCCGTGTCTCGGTTACTGGGGAAGGGGAAGGCTATGGGCGTATCCGGCTTAACTATGACTCGACCAAGGCGGTAAAGGACAATGGCTGGGACCCAGCCGACTGCCTGGCGCGTACCAAGGAGGCAACCAAGTACTACAGCGATGTCTCCTACAGCTGCACGGAGATGCCGGCGCTGGATGGCGCGGGATGTATGACCCAGAACGGCGTCAGGGTGTGCGAGAGTGATTTCCCGAGTACCGGGCTTTCGGGTATCTCGCCCATGTGCCGCAGCATGACTGCCACGATCGATGCCAGTAAGTCCATCGACGGCTATGAGGACACCTGCACCCCGCTGGCTGACAATCCCCAGTGCGGGCTGGTGAAGTCGGTGTGCAGTGAGGCCACCGAGACGGGCGAGTGTATTCGCTTCACCGAGACCTATGACTGTGGTGCAGCGACCTCGAATGTTGCGTGCAAGCTCAAGATTGATCTGGCCGAGGCGTTTCCGGGCTGCGTGGATAATCCCGAGGCCTGCCAGCGCTCGGTGAGCTGCATGGGCGCGGAGTGCATTGGCATCACGCGAGAGGTCAGTCAGGACTTCGACAAGGCGGCATCACTGCTTCAGGCTGCGCAGTTCATGGGCGAGGATCTGGCCTGTGCCGAGGCCGATGCCACGACAAACGTTGAGTGCGAGATCTTCAAGGCCGAGCCGGGTGAGTGCAAGAAAGCCATCGGCGGCTCGGTGGACTGCTGCGAGCAGCCAACTAACGTCTCGGTAGGCGACTACCTGGCGTTGGTCCTGGCGGTACCCAAGATCGATTCAGCGATCATGAGCATTGAAAGCGGAAGTGCATTGGGCACCATTCAGAGCAGCTACGCCACCTTGCGTAATCCCGTAATCAATACCTTCCAGCCCATCACCAAGCCGTTCACCTCGTTCTACGACGGCATCATTGGCCTAAAGAATAAAGCCATCGAGACAGTTCAGAAGGAGCTAGCCGCTCAACTAGATAAACTTTTCTTTAATGCAATGGGAACCGCGGCAGAACAAGGCGGGACAGGAGCTGCGGGGGCCGCAGCTGGTGAGGCTACAGATGCCATGCTAGGTGAAACAACTGGGGGAGAGATTGTACAGGGCGCATCAAGCGCCTTAGGATTTCTCATGACTGTTTATACAACATATGTTGTGGCGATGATCATCATAGAAATGATCTGGGAATGTGAGCAAGAGGAGTTTGAGCTTAATGCTCAGCGTGAGCTGGGTAACTGCCACAAGGTCGGCAAGTACTGCAAGACCAAGGTAGCGGGACTCTGTATCGAGGAGCGCGAGTCGTATTGCTGCTTCAACTCACCGCTGTCCCGCATCATTCAGGAGCAGGCCAGACCTCAACTCGGCAAGAACTGGGGCGACGCCGAGGAGCCGGAGTGCGGTGGGCTTACGATCGACGAGATTGGCCAACTCAACTGGGACACCATTGACCTTACTGAGTGGGTCAATCTCCTGAACCTGCACAACCTCTATCCGACTACCGAAAACGTCACGCTGGAAACACTCACAGGGCAGGGCAGTCTCCTGAACACCGATCAGCTGCGTGAAAACAGCGTAGATCGTACTGTCCGGGCTACCAATGAGGTAGACCTCAAGGGCGCGGCCAAGCGAGCAACGGATGCGATGGCTGCACCAGGAGGGCTGCAGAATTAAACGGAACAAGTAGCTGTAAAAAGGGGACCTATTAGGTCCCCTTTCTATTTACACCCTGTTAAACCCGGTTTGAATCCTTGAACCTCTGGATGGCAGCGCATAGAGCTTGGGCTCTGGCTAGTGCATCCTGGTACATGCCTGTATCCCTTGAAATCGGCTTGTTGAGGTTCAGGTAGAGATACAGGGCAGGGCGGTAGGCGGTGACCAATTTAACCGCCACCATGAACAGCGTCCTGCTCTGAAGCTCCTCCCACGGAAACAGCTGCCTGTCTTCTTCGGTCAAGGTCTCGATGACTTCGACCGAGATGATCTGATCAGGCGCGAGGGACTTGCGGCCAAACACGCACTTCCGGTGATTGGCCGCGACAAAGACCGGAAAGCCATGCTCGGTGTAGCACTGGCCAACGGTAAAATTGATCAACCGTCTGGCCTTTGTGCCAAGGTGCGCAATTAGATTCTTTTGCAGCTCTGGATCATAGGGGTCCACCGATACGGTTTGCGGCTCGATCTTGAGCAGCGCCGGCCCTCTGACTCGCAGTCTGGCCAACGCCTCGATCGCTTCCTGAAGCTCATCCGTCTGTTCCGACTTCATTGTCATGACCTGAGCCTCGGTTAAGCTTCAGGTACGACAAAATAGTGAACCTTGCCCTTATGAAAAATCATGGGTGGCGAGACCTTACGCACCGGCGCAGCGTAGACATATGCCCAGTCAGGAAGATGCTTGCTTACGTTTAGCAGGAAAGACTGCTTGTCAAAAGCATCAGCGTCGTATGTACTTTCAAAAAGAACTTCATCTTTAGCACTGAAACGGTAAACCTTTTTCTCGGCTGTCATTAAAGCTTTAGGGGCTTGATAAACATCTGGGCTTTTTAATCTTGCTTTAAAGACACATTTTCTATCAGGCGAATCGGCACTTTTTGCACAGCCCGGACCAACCCCAGCTACTAAATATCTTTTGCCAAGGAAGTCTTGGTATCCAACCGCAGAGGCTACGAAACCGTCCATCTCTTCAAAGGCCTTCTTGTAAGCCTCACCTACCATTTTCGCGAACTTGTCTGAGGCCTGGTCTTTGTTCCCCAGACTCATCGGCGCGAATGCTATCACTGCATCTTTTTGCTCCGGTGCCGCAGGGCTAAACAACCACGCAGCCAAACCTACTCCAAGCGCAGCACCACCGCCCATGTTGAAGCCATGGGAGGAGGCCAGCACGCTTGTGTTAAGGCCGGCGTCGGTTACAGAACTCAACGAGGCGTCGTACTCGGCCTTGGGTACCTTCTGATCCTCAAGGCGTAGTCCGCCTGCGGTTGCTACCTGCCTGGCATAACTGCCGGTAGGCTCTGAAGAAGTGCTGGCGCATCCGGTCATGATGGCCGCGGTCAGCAGTACAGATGCAATCTTTAATGTGTTCATGGCTGTTCTCCCCCGTTCCCTTGAAACTACCAGTAGATGTCCTGTGAGCAAGTCTGGCGCCAAAAAAAGAGCGACCTAAGCCGCTCAATATAGACACTCTTCATTGATCTCGCCTAAACCGGCACCGGCTCTGTAAGGTCGTCCTCAGAATCGGGATCACCTTTCTTTCTCAAGTCCCCTGGACTGGACTCGCTGGCTCCCGGCAGCGCATCGTCAATACCGTCCTGAGGGTTCATTGCTTCGTTCAACGAGGCGGCGGCATCGTTTTCATCTGCTCGCGCAGGAGCGGTTTTGTCTACCTCCTCCTGCTTGCCCCGCTTGTGAGCGTCAATGCGGGCATTTTTCTCGATGCTGATGATGCGGCTGGAAAGGCGAGAGATATTGTTGCGCCAGTCATGCAGGGCTTTGGTACGCTGACGTGACTCCAGAAAGCCATTCATCCACAGGACGTCGATCATCTTGACCATGTGGTCGAACTTGAGCAGCAGTTTGGCGTACTGCATGGCCAGAGGACTTGTAATGTCTGCATGGTAGATGGCCGGATTCGAGTAGCCGGAATTCTCATCAAGCTCATGCTTCTTGTTGAGTTCGGTAATCTGAGCAATCTGCTTGTCGATCAGATCTTCACTGTTCTTGATGAGTTTACTGATGGTCAGAAGCGCCTTGTCGACTAACTTTTCCTCTCCAATGATCTGCAGGATCACTTCAATGGAAAAGCACGAATAGGAGGTGCGACTGAAAGTACGTTCAAACATTTTTTGCGCGTGGTCAGAGGCAACCTCAATTGACCGTCGCAGTATGGGCCGGGAATAGCTGCTGGGCATAACCGACGTGCGGGTGAGCTGAATGGTCTTTTTTCCTGATGGCTCGGGTATTGAACCGGGCGGAATGGTCATATCGTTCATAAGGCAACCCCTGTGGATTAGTGCAAGGATCACCGTACTACAGGAAATGCCGTCCAAAGCCTCGTGGTTGATACCCGCGCGGGTACCAACCACGGGTTTTGGGGTCAAATATTTTCGAAAATTCGGTTTGACAGATCGGCGGTCCTGGACTTGTCCTGCATTCCGTACACGTTAATGGAGGGTCTGGTAGACGCCTTCTATGACCTGCTTTGAACGAAGCCAAACCCATAGCGCCCGAATGATAGCCATCGAGGCATCGTCAGGGTGCCCTCCCGCTGGACAGGCAGCCTTGAGCAGCTTCTCGTTTCCCTTCCAGAGGCCGAATTCGTTGCGGATGGCCATGCCCAACCCATAGTGGCAATGGATCAGCTCTTCTTCCGGCATTTCGCGAACGGTACTCTTGGATTCTTCACTGAGCATGGCCAGGAGCTGCTCGACAGCCGCCTCAACAGTGGTAGGCCAGCGTTCTGTGTCTGGGATAGCTGGATCTTGCATTTGAAGTTCTCCGGTAATGTCACTACTACCGTACCCCCGAAACCTCTGGATGCAAGTCGGCTCAAGGTCGTTGGCGGGTACAGCTGTATTAACGCCCACGGTGCTTCACATGCTTGATTGCACCTGCTAGAACTTTTTAAGTTCCCGTGCCCGCGCGGGTATCAACCACCGCTGTTCAACACAGAAAAATACGCTACTCTTGCTTTCACGTGGCAGCTACCACGTTAAGCCTCAGCATCCTTTAAGCAGCACCACGTGAGCATTGTGCTCAACGTTATCGCACCACCAGCCCGCGCTTTTTCTCGTGCGTCTGGCTTTGCCTTTCCCTCTTGAAACCGATCCGCCAAGTACCCTGGGTCCGAGTTGTCGCTCCGTGCCTTTGGTTGATCGGTTTCACTCCCCTGTGGAGCGAAAAGAGGCTGCATACCTCCTAACAATGCAAAATTAGCAACATCCTTTAGATGTTTTTTAATAACCCCTCGGGGCGTCACTGCCCTGTCCGGGGAAAAGTGCGCTCTGAGATTAAGGAGCGACACTATGATCACCACCGTTCGGTTTAAAGCTGTTGCCGAAGATCTGCGGAAAATCGGTACGACGGCTGTAGCAGCAGGCCTGATCAGCGTCTTTGTGAGTGCCTCGACTGTTCTATCCATCTGCGCTACATTGTTGGGTGCAGGCCTATGGGTTTTAGGCATCTACCTAACAAAGGAGGACTGAGAGATGAGCCAAACAGCAGCTGGTCTATTAGTCTTTGCGATTATCTTTTTTACCATGGGGGGTACGGGTTTGTACGCACTATGGTGCCAGAAGCGTTCTGAATCAGAAGCCCGCAAGGTGCTTCGCGAACGGCATTCCTGATGCTTGAAACAAAAAGCCCCTTCTAGGGGCTTTTTTTTTTGCCTTCTACTGGTTGAGGCTCGAATTATGAAAAGCGTTTCAGATATGCAGGAAGAGTTGGAAAGGGAACTCCGAAGGGAAGAAGCCGAGAGCAATGCCCGCTACGAAAAGGCTTCCCGGATTACCTGGCAAGACATAGCCGCCGTTGTCGGTTCTGTTAGAGCCACCTCTGTTCTGACCATCCTGGCGCTGTACTATCTAGGGTGATACGCAATATCAAAAAACCGCCCTCTGGGCGGTTTTTTTATGTCCACAATTTGTAGCGAGCCATGCTCTAGGAAGAGAGTGTGTTCACGCCTATTTAATACAGGCCCGTAGCGCTATCAGGCTCAAACACAGGAATACTGTTGGCCTTGATCATGTTGTAACTCAACATGAAGGGAACACCGCCACTCGACTCGAGGGTTTGAGTTACCCATCCAATCGGGTTATTGAAACATGAGTTATCAGGGCTGAGCACTCCAATCGCGGCAGTATCAAGGTCCCACGTTACATCTCCCCAATGCCATCCTAGACCCCGGACGTACTGGTTACCCAGTAGTGCTCCAAGAGCAAAGATCATGTCATCATCAAGTGATAGTCCAGTCTCTTTAGCCTCCCGAATGAACTCGGTAATGGTTGCTACAACCTGATCAGGTAACTCATCAGAAGCTATGGAGAGATGGGTGCGAGCAGTCTGATCCAGTTCAGCCAGTTGCTCTCTAATGCTCTCATCAATTTCCTTGATTTCAGTCATTCAAAATCCTTTTCATGATTTATGGAGGAGCCAATGATACGACTTTCAAGCCTGCTCGCTATATTGAGTTTGCCAAGGCAGGTATTAACTGAGTGCGACTGCTCCATCTGCGGCCTGGCTTTAGCATAAAGATTGTTGACCTTCGGCTATCGTAGCTAAGTGCTCGAGCATTTTTCTTCAAGTTCGTGCCCGCGCGGGTATCAACCACAGCTTTTGCCTTTCAAAAAATACGCTACTGTAAATCTATCACTCGCTCTGCGAACTGATAGTGGCTGCTACCACTTTAAGCTTCAGCAATATTCCCAATCTGGGGGACCACTCCCAGACACTGGTGAGTACCCCCTTCACTGAAGGAAACTCACCATGTATTCAATACTTCACCTCGTATTGTTTGTAGGCGCTGTAGTGTTCATTCTGGGTATAGGTTTTGGTGTGGCTTACTTGCTCGTCAAGTACTGCGTATGGCTGACCCAGACACTTGAACAAGGCATCGTCCTCGGACTGCGACGGCTGGGTAAGCTCAGTCGTAAACTGGCATGTGTTATTGGTAAAAGAAGCTGGGCTTTGATCCAGCATCTGCTTACTCGTAAAGTAAAGGCTCCTGCGGCGCCAGCTCCGGCTGATGTTGTGGAAGCGGTCGCAACGCCCTGCTTCTCCAACGAGAGCATGAATTGGGACCACTTAGAGAAGCCTACCTACTTGCGCCGGGGTCTCTTGATCTCTGTGTAATGTCTCCTCCGGTATCGCTCTGATCTGTTCATCCCCCTGGGGTGACGGATCAGACGATACCCCTCCAAGCCCCCAGCGGCTTTCCAGCATCGGCTAACCTGATCCCCCAAGCGTACTGGCCTCCAGTGCCTTTGCGTGATCCGGTTTTTTACTCCCCGTGAGTAAAGAAGAGGCTGCATACCTCCCAACGATGCAAGATTAGAAATCTCTTTTAGCACCACCCTTTAGCGTTTCCCTTCAACCCCTCGGGGCGTCACCTGACTCCCCAAGGAGCTGGTGTGCCCGTTTTCTGGAGTCTCACCATGCAAGCAACAAACAACGGTCTGGTTAAGTTTCCGCTGGCGTCCACGTTCAATATCGAAGTGCGTGATAATGCGTCGATCATGGGCTTTGCGGATACCACCAACCCTTTTATCCCCGAGATCAACTCGTCCTATGTGTTCCGCAAGGAATTTGTAATCGAGTTTCGGGCATTTCTGCACCAACCTGATGGCGATGCCTACTACGTCACCGGGCCTACGGGCTCCGGCAAGACCAGTGGTATCACCGAGGTACTCGGTCGGCTTAACTGGCCGGTTCAGCAGGTAACAGCTCACGGACGTATGGAGCTGTCTGATCTGATCGGGCATCACGCTCTTGTGAGCGCGACACCTGGCGCAGCACCCACCATGCAGTTCATGCACGGGCCTCTGGCTCTGGCCATGAAGCATGGACATGTGCTCCTGATCAATGAAATCGACATGATGGACCCTTCGGAGCTCTCAGGTCTTAACGACATTCTGGAAGGTCGCCCTCTGGTGATCGCTCAGAACGCCGGCGAGATCATCAAGCCTCATCCGATGTTCAGGGTGGTGGCTACGGGTAACTCTGTTGGGCAAGGTGACGCCTCGGGGCTGTATCAGGGCATCTCCATGCAAAACATCGCGTCAATGGACCGTTATCGTGTTGCTGTCGTGGATTATGACGAAGCCGTGGATGCCCTCATTCTTGAGTCAGCCTTTCCAAAGCTTCCGGCCATCCTGCGTAACGGCATGATCAAGGTAGCCCAGCATGTTCGCCAGTTGTTCAAGGGCGAAAACGGTCAGGGCGGCAGTATCAGCGTCACGATGTCCACCCGGACATTGAAGCGCTGGGCCACGCTTACCTGCATGTTCAAGGGACATCCCACTGCTTTGAAGTACGGTCTTGAAATGGCGCTCCTGCGTCGTGCCAAGCCCGAGGAAGTAACGGCGATCATCCGATTAGCATCAGATGTCTTTGGCAGCGAATGGGCCTAAGGAGGATACCCCTGTGGTAAGTGCAACCTCCGAACGCTCATGCAATGTCAACTGGATGCTGTCCAATACGGTGTCTGGCAAGGAACTGGCTGCGGTTGGCCAGGTGTTTGTCGACTCGTTTATGGATTCTCTGGAATTACTGGGTATTGCAAGGCCCCATGAGTCTCATCTGCTGTACCGGGATGATCTGGAAAAGGCCTCCATTACACGGGCAATGCTGGGTAGCCCTGGGGCTGGAGATAACAACGTCTGCCCTGAGAGCTTGAACGGTTCAGGTGAAATCGATCTGGAGGATGGCGTCTATCGTCCGCTTCTACTCCTGCTGAAAGCAGTGCGGGATGTAAAGCAGGCAGGCTATCTGCTGGAGATTTTGCTTAGTGCTACCGCTGACTTTGAAGTGATCGAGGCAAGCTACATGGCCCTGACTCAGTTCATAGATCAGAACTGTCCTGATCCTGCTGTGCTGGGTGGATTCATTGCCGATGCCATGACCCTGGATCTGGATAAGTCGGTATGGGCCGCTCAGCTCGAAAGTGTGGCTGGAGAGGACTTCTACTTATAACCGTCGCTGGCAACAGCGATTCCCAACAGGGGTACTTACCCCTTTGGGTGGGTACCCCCTTCTTTTTGAGTGAGGAGGGTACTTATGAATCAGATTGCTGAAACCTCTTGTGTGGGTAACGAAGCGTCCCTGGTTAACGTTGATATCTGTTGGTGGTTCCGGCATGCGCAAGCGCCGGAAAGCTTTCCCCGGATGCGCAATGTACTGGTCGATTCGTTCAGTAAGTCCCACAGCAGGTTGGGTATTGCTCAATCCGATCTGCCGTACATGTTGTACGACGGTGATTGGTTTGAAGACACCATTTTGCTGGCACCGCGCGGTTATAACCATAACAGCGCAACAGGAACCTGGACCTGGAGTAACTGGAGCAGCATCCGTATTGAGACGTTGACTGGACACGGCGAAATAGGCGTTACCGTGGGTAGCTATCGTCCCCTGCTGATGCTGATCAAGGCTGCAAGGGATCTAGAGAAAGCAGGGCTTGAGGTTGAGCTCCTGCTTGAAGCGGACGATTCGGAGCAGCTTGAGACAGATGTAGGTTTTCTGGGTGAGTACTTCAACCAGCGGCCTGATCGTGTATTGCATGCTGATTTTGTCAGAGATGCCATGAGGCTTGGCCTTAAATAGCGTGACTTAACCATCGCCATTACTGGCGATTCCCGGCAGGGGTACTCCCTTGTCAGGGGCAGTGCCTCTGTCTTTTTTGTATGGAGAGCACTGAAATGGCAACACAAACAGTTCAAAACGTTGAAACCCTGTCCGAAGCCAAAGGCAAGCGATTGCTTACCCGAGTAGCTGAGCGATATGGCGTAGATGAAACGAAACTGATGACTACCTTGAAAGCGACAGCCTTCAAGCAGCGGAACGGTTCAGGTCCAACCGACGTGCAGATGATGGCACTGATGACTGTGGCCGAGCAGTACCAGCTTAACCCCTTCACCAAGGAGATCTATGCCTTTCCGGACCGTAACAACGGGATTGTTCCGGTTGTGGGTGTAGATGGCTGGTCGCGGATCGTGAACTCACATCCTGAGTATCAGGGCATGACGTTTAACTACTCCGCGTCCATGGTGAGACCTGATGGTGCGAAAGTGGATGCCCATGAATGGATCGAGTGCGTGATGTATCGCCGGGACAAGGAACATCCCACGATTGTTCGTGAGTATCTGGATGAGGTCTATCGCAACATCGACGGGCCCTGGCGTACGCACCCCAAGCGGATGCATCGTCACAAGGCCATGATCCAGTGTGCACGGCTTGCGTTTGGGTTTGTCGGGATCTTTGATCAGGACGAGGCCGAACGTATCAGCGAAGTCGACATCAGCAACAAGGTCAGTCGAGTCGTTGAGGGAGAAGCCAGGGCAACAGCCGAACCGGCTCTGTCTACTGGACAGTGCTTGAATATCGGGATTGTTGTTGATCGCCTGATTGAGCGCGCCAAGCCGGTAAATGCCTGGCAGAGCGCTTATGAGTGGCTAGGGAAGCGTTTCTCAGGGGCTGAGCGTGAATACGCCATCAACCGCCTGCGTGAGGCTGAGCTATGCAGTGCAACCGAAGCCATACCCGAGGCCGACCCCGTGTCTGCCGAGGATGTGACCTCAGGTGTACAGACCACGCAGTCTGATGAATCCTTTGATGATGCCCACGAGGCTGAATCTGGGATGGATCAGACGGCTCATGACATGTCAGAGCAGGACTCGGAATTTGCCGGGCTCTTCGCTGACATCAAGGACTCACTGGAAGACGCCGAAGGCGCCTATATCCCGTGAATCCTTGAGTAAGTAAACCCACCCACTGGGGGAGTATTCCCCTATGGGGTGCTCCCCCTTTTTTTCGCATCACTTAAAAGAGGTAGAGCACATGGGCTACAACATCATCAATCTGTCGCAAGGCTCTGATGAATGGCTTAACTGGCGTAAGAGCGGTATTACCGCAACCGACGCCTGCATTCTTCTGGGACGCAGCCCCTACAAGACCCGCTGGCGTTTGTGGGCCGAGAAGGTTGGGTACTGTGAAGAAGTGGACCTTTCCGGTAATCCTCTGGTGCGCTATGGCATCAAGCACGAGGACGATGCCCGAAAGGCCTTTGAGGACCATACCGGTGATCTGCTGTTGCCGGTATGTGTCGAGTCGGACAGGAACATGCTCCTGCGAGCCTCCCTGGACGGTCTTAACAACGCTGGCGAGCCGGTCGAGCTCAAGTGTCCTTCCGACAAGACGTGGGAGGAGGTCTGCCGGCTCGGTACCGAATCGGAGGCGTACCAGCTCTACTACTGTCAGGTGCAGCACCAGATGCTGTGTACAGGGTCCCGCCGCGGTTGGCTGGTCTTCTGGCACGGCAATGATCCGCTGCAGATCTTTGAGATCCCCCTTGACCGTGACCTGCTCGCGCAGCTCATGACCGAGGCTCAAGGCTTCTGGCAGGACGTAAGCCTGCGTAATGAACCGCCCAAGGATCCGGAAAAGGACTTCTATCTGCCGTTAGGTGAGGAAGCCACCCGCTGGATCTACGAGTCGGAACATTATCGGTTGTATGAGGCGCGTATTGCTGGACTCAAGGCTCAGATAAAGGACCTTGAAGCCTGGCAGGACAAGCATCTTGAAACCATGACCGAGATGATGAGTGACTTCATGAAGGCCGACTATGCCGGTGTTCAGATCACCCGCTTCAAGGTTCAGGGCCAGATCGACTACAAGAAGGCGATCGATGCCAATCCCCGTGTACAACAGATGGTGGATTTCGAGAAGTACCGGAAAAAGACCTCGGATCGCGTTCGAGTCACGGTTCGTGAGGAGCTGGCGCCCAAAAGTGTTGTGGAAGCGTCGGTATTGGCCCCTCTTGAACACGCCTCGGCTGAGCCGGAGTCCTTTTACCTGAACTGATGCAGTAGGCGAGCTTTGCTCGCCTTTCCAGAGCGTCCTGACAAGGGCGCTGCGGAAAGAAGATTTCTCTCCCCTGTGGAGCGAAAAGAGGCTGCATACCTCCTAACGATGCAAGATTAGCGACACCCTTTAGCAAGACCTTTTAGCGACACCTTCAACCACCCTACCGGGGCATATCTGTCCCGTATGGGCTGGATATGTCTGCGGCTTTCCGAGGATATATCCATGACAGTTGACAAGGCATTACTGCAAGAGCTGGTCGTTGTGAACGCTGACTACGATATCTGGAGCGGACAGGTTCGCCTGGAAGACAAGGATATCAAGTTGGGTGAAGGCGGCGAGCTACCCCCTGACCGTGTGGCTCAGCTGGGTAACAAGACGATCTGCGATCCGGCATCGCTCAAGGTGTTTCGCTCGCTTCGCGGTGCGACACGCCGGATGCTGGAGGGCTATGGACTTCCTTTCCTGACCGGATGGGCCGTTCCTCGCAGCAAGCTTTCGGAAATACTGGGCAAGCTTGAGACGGCTCGAATCACCTTCGAGCAGGAAAAGCAGGCTTTTTTGGGCAACTACGACAGTTCTATCCAGAACTGGATTGCGAACAATGTCGGCTACGAAGAGGCTATTCGTAACGGCGTACTGGACCGCAGTAGCGTAGAGAAACGTCTGAAGTTCGATTATCAGGTGTTTCATATCCAGCCGGTGTCCGGCGAGCCAAACGCTGAGAAGCGTCTGGCAGACCAGACCAAGGGCCTTGCAGGTCAACTGTTTCGGGAAATCGAAACGGAAGCGGACGAGTTTTATCAGAAGTACCTTCGTGGTAAGGCTGAGATCAGTGTCCGTACCCGCAAGCGTCTGGAATGCCTGGCTGACAAGGTGGATGGTTTGAGCTTTCTGAACCGGGTTTTCGAGCCTGTCGTAAGACTGCTCAGGGAAACCGTTGATGGCTACGATCAGCACGCTGATCAAGGCCCCATCGGTGCACCATTCTTCTTTCAGATCCATTCGGTCGTCACGATCCTGTGTGATCAGGCGAAGATGAAGGACTTTGCAGACGGCAATATTGCTGCTCAGCCTGACGACGACGCCTTTGACGTTGATATTCCTCTACAGCTGCCCACGGTAGCTCAAGGAACATTTCCCTCAATCGTCAATGGAACTCGTGCACGAGTAAGGACTGGACGTCTCGGCTCGCGTGAAATCCTCTGGTCCCAACCGTTCGATGCTGAGCTTTATGTTCAGCATGACGCCAAGGGTCAGGTATGCGAGCTGGCACTCAAGGATGTGGTATTTGCCTTCTTTGATCCTCGTCAGCATGCAGAGACCCCGTCCCTGCTTGTCGCTGAGGATTACGCGCTTGAGATCCTTGAGATCCTGCCGGAAGCAGTACCTACGGCAGTTGAATCCCCGGCATCGGCTCCTTTGGTGCCTGGACAAGGCAAGCCTGTTCAACAGAGCTTTGATCTGGACGAGCTTCTCCATGATATGGATTCGTTCTTTGACAGGGCTGTGAAGAAGCCTGCGGCACCTGCTCCGGCAGATTCCGCGGTTGTTTCACCTACGGTTGCATCACCTCTTTCCGAGTCATCGGTCAAGGATGTGGCACAACCGGTAACACAGGCTCAGCCTTCGAATGCTCCGGCGTTCGAAATGCCCGAGCTTGAGGACAACTACTACCTCTAGTAGCTGTTTCTTTCCCCCCATGGCGGGCCATTCCCGCTACTGGGGATGGTCTGTCCTCCTTTTTTCAAAAAATGAGGTTTGACATGACTGCAACTGCTTCCAGCAAGGCTTCCCAGAGCATTTTCGCGGCACTACCCATCGTGGCGGCTGCGTATGGCGAGAAGTTTGGTGTGAAGGTAATCGTGGGTGGCCAGCAGGCGATGACTGATGGCCAGACCATTGTGGTACCTAACGTACAAGGCGACAGGTTTGGGGATGCTCTCTGGGGCTACCTTGCACATGAAGCCGCGCACGTCAGGATGACTAACTTTGATGACGTTAGAGATGCCGGGACTTGCTCAGCTTTTCTGGGAGCGATGCTCAACATCTTTGAGGACTGCCGGATTGAGCGCGAGATGATAAAGCTCTATCCGGGCACAGCCAGAACGCTTAATGCGGTAGCCGCGTACATGGTTGATCAGAGGCATTTCGAGACCCCGACACAGGATACTCATCCTGCGAGGATACTTGAGGCGTACTGCCTGTACTTCCTGCGATGCAAGGTGGTAGGGCAGCACGTTATCGAGGACACGTTGGTCGCCACAACAGCCGTCTATGAACAGGTCATTCCGAAAGGTGTGCAGGTTCGTCTGGCGGTGTTGTTGGGGCGAGCAGGGCAGCTGAAAAGTACGGCCGATGCGCTGGTGCTCTCACGGGAAGTCCTCAGGATGGTTGAAGAGGAAGCCCAGAAGGAGCAGAAGAAGCCAAAGGAACCGGACGAACCCAAGCCTGCCAGAAACAGAGCTGTAGGGGCTTCTGGTACTGGTGCTGGAAATGCCGGGGGTAATGTTCTCCAGCAAATCCTTGATGCACGAGCAGACGATCATCTCAAGGACAAGACAGATGCCCTTCGGGCTGACCTCAACGCCGGTGCTGATCAAACTGCTCCTGTTATCAACGTACCCACAGCGCTTGAGGCGATAAATCATCAGGCGTCCGGGGAGATGTTGATTAAGCAGGTTGCGTCGGCATCCAGTCGGATTCAGTCGCAACTCATGGGCCTGGTTCAGGCCAGCCAGCGCAACGGGTATACACCGGGGCGTCACGGCAGGCATCTGGACATGAACCGGCTCCATCGGCTCGTCAGTGGCGATACGCGCGTGTTTCGGCGTAGTGCTGAACGAAAGCATCCTGATACGGCGGTTCATCTACTGGTAGACATGAGTTCGTCCATGGACAAGCTCATGCCTTCCGGTGAACACGTCTATGAGGTTGCTCGTGATGCCGCCATGGCACTGGCGCTGGGGTTGGAGAAGATCAACGGGGTAAACCCGGCAGTTACGTTCTTCTGCAAAAACAGCCGTCAGCCCGTCTGGAGTGTGGTGAAGCATGGACAAAAGGTCAGCCGTAATGCAGGCCGGTTCAGTTTCTCACCGGATGGCGGGACACCCATGACCGAAGCGATCTGGTACTCGGCTTTCGAGCTGAGCAAGACCCGGGAGCGACGAAAAATGGTGTTGGTGGTAACGGATGGCGAACCCAATAACGTCGGGTCCTGCCAGCAGGTCGTGCAGCTCTGCCAGCGCAGCGGTATCGAGATGATCGGTATTGGTGTCGGCACAGGTGCAAAGGTAGCAGGGCTTTTTGCGTCGTCGATTCAGATCGAAAGCGTAAATGACCTTAAACACACACTGTTCCAGTTGATGAGTGATGCGTTGACTGGTGTTGCCGTGTGATTTCAATAACCCCTTGGGGCAGACATGCCCCTCTGGGGTCGTGCTGCCCTTCATTTGGAGCAGCACGCCATGAGAAGAGCCCTTGCACGCTTCAATGAATTGCAGCTGTGCCTGGATCTGCTGTTTTTCGAAGAGCTACTCGACGCCTCCTCCGAGGAACAGAGTCGCATCCAGTGGACCGATGAAGAAATCAGCCTGCTCCGGCAGCGGATGCTTCAGTACGGCCTGCATGCACTGGCTTCGACGAAAACCTGTAATTCCACCCGAGACGAATGGATCGAGTGGGTTGAAGACGATCACCTGACACCCTTCAGTTTCATCATCTGCGCGCAGGAAAGCGGATGTGATCCGGAAGCGTTAAAGGTTCGTGTTCAACGACTGGTGCGGTAGCGATACCGCTTATACCCCATGGGGCACAGCCCCCTGGGGGTTCGTGCCCCTTCTTTTTGGAGAAGAGCCATGAACCACGTAAGCGACCATCCGCACTTTGTACAGCTACAACAGGGCCTTGCAGAAGGCACTTCCAACGACTGGTTTATCCGGCATCTGATGCCCAAGGCCGTCGTAATGAACCGGCACTGGCGAGCAATCCTGACCGAGACCAACGGTGAGCTGCTTGGCCTTGAGCTGGAACATCCAAAGCTTCGCAGCTACGCCGTGATCATGCCTGACCCATCAACACCCGGCATGTATCGCGCGCAGTACTTCGACAGCAAGGGGATGAAAGCGCACATGACCTGGGCCACACCAGAGCAGGTGCTCGAATCCCTGATCATGGCCGGCTACGTCAGGATCTCTCGTGGTGCCCTCGAACGCTTCAGCGTGACAAGGGAATGGGCGATCGGCATGTACAAGGTCGACCTGATTCGCAGGCTTAACGCAGGCGAAATCTGCTTTGCCAGTGCTGAAAGGCTCCTCATGGAGTTTGAGGCGCAGGTGCAATCCGTGGCCGCTCGTTAGCCACGTCAATTACCCACCCATAAAGGGGGCTTTCCCCTTTATGGGGAAGGCTCCCTTTCGGGTTGGGGCCAACACAATCCAACTCAAGTGGTGAGCGTATGAACGGTAATGCAGCAAGAGAGTCACGCAAGTTCTACGACAGCAGGAAGGTCAAGGATCAGGCGTCGGCGTATGGATGGGTAGGCATCATGCGGGCACTGGCGCCTGATCTGGAACGCGCCATCTCCAGACTCGGTCGTCATGTGCCTTGCCCGGTCCATGGTGGAACGGACGGGTTTCGCCTGTTCAAGGACTTCAATGTCCGAGGCGGTGCGATCTGCAACAGCTGCGGTGCGTTTGGTGATGGTCTTTCCCTGCTCTGCTTTGTGAAGGGAATAGACTTTCCGGAAGCGCTTGTAGAGGTTGCCGAGTTCCTGAGGGTTGATCCTGAACCCCCACGGTATCAACGTCGTGAGGCGTCCGAGAGGCGTCCTCGTCCTGCCCAGTCCCGTCCGCGGGAAAAGGCAGCTGAGGACCACAACGCTCCACGTGCCATGCAGGAAACTGCTGTGGTTCGTGAAGCGGCTGTAAAGGAGGCGAGCAATGATGAGTGGGCTCGACTGGTTAAACCCGGTCGTCGTGGTCCCATTGATCTGAAGGCGCGCGCCGAGGCACTCAAGGCAAAACAGGAAGGCACAGAGGAGTCCTCGCCAGAGGATGAGTCACCTACCTATGAAGCTGAGCGCTTTGACTACGAAGTCATTGAGCATGAACCTCAGCCTGAACCTGAACCTGTGAAAGCTCCACCGGTGACACCGGCCATCATTATCGAGCCGGAAAAACCCAAGCTTGCACTGGTGAAGAGTAAGCCCGTGTCTGCGTCGAGGTCAGACTACAACAGCCTGAACGTCGAGCGTCACTGGCGTGAGTCGTTGCCGTTGACTTCAGCCATGGCCGAACCTGCTCGGTTGTATTTGCAGGGACGCAAGGTGCTGCCGCGAGCTGGCGCTGACTGGCTGGACAATGACTGCGTACGCTTTCATCCCGCACTCCCGTACCGGGAAACCGTGACGGAAGTGGATATGGAGACCGGGGAAGAGCGGGAAATCAACGCTGAGACAGGAAAGTTTCCAGCGCTTATCTGCGCCATTGTAGACAACAAGGGTGAGATCCTGACCCTTCACCGAACCTACCTGAGCAGTACGGGTAGCAAGGCCGATGTAGAAAGTCCGCGCAAGATGATGCCGGTCCCCGAGGGGAAATCGATCAGAGGCGCGGCGATCCAGATGGGTACTCCGGTTGATGGAGTGCTTGGTGTTGCCGAAGGGCTGGAAACAGCGCTCTCGGCGTACCGCGCAACAGGTATTGCTACCTGGAGCACGGTCAATGCAACACTGCTTGAAGGCTTTACCCCGCCAGCAGGGGTTCACACAGTACTGGTCTGGGCCGACAAGGACAGATCCTGCACGGGTGAATCGGCGGCCATGAGGCTCAAGCTGCGTCTGCAGCAGCAGGGTATCAGGGTGATCGTGATACTTCCTACCGCACCGATCCCTTCCGGCAGTAAAGGAATCGATTGGAACGATGTGATGATTCGTCAGGGCATTTCGGGTTTCCCGAGCCTGGCGCTTCTTCGCAGCGTAGTAGGAGGTTAAGCCATGCACTCCAATCCACACCTGCCTGCTGATCTGCTCGACACCACTCCGGGTTCGGCCACACGAGGCGTTTTTGCGCCTCCGGCCGGCTGGGAGGGGAGCGAGCAGGACTATGCTGCCCTGATCCGGGATCGTTTCGATGCCCGGGAAACACAGGCGCGCATTCTGTTCATCATAAAGTATGCGGCTCAGGGTCCTGTGACCTGTGCAGGGCCGTATGCCACGATGGCGGCTCGCATCGTTCACCGTCTGGTGAAGAAATGCGGGAAGGAATGCTACAACCTTGTTGTTAAGTGACAAAAAGAAACCAGCCTTCGGGCTGGTTTTCTTTTCTAACTGACCAGCAGAAGCGGACCTAGTCCTTGATGGACATCCAGCTCTCAACGGTGTCGGCGCCGTACTTGGCTTTCCACTGCTTGAGTACCTTGTGGTTGCCACCCTTGGTTTCGATGATCTCGTTGGTATCCGGATGCCGATAGACCTTGATGTTACGGGCGCGGCGGGGATTGCTTTGCTCGGCTGGCGCAGCACTGGCCTTCTGTTGGAGGAGTTCTGGCGCTACCGCAGCAACGACATCACGTGGGCGTTTGCCATACTTCTCCATCAGCTCATTAAGCTCGTCGAGAAATTGGAGATCCTTTTTAAGTTCTTCGCTTGAAGTCAGTTCTTCCAGACGCGCTTGCAAACGCTTTAGTTCTGCTTCCGTTTCTTTAAACTCATTCAATAATGTCATCTTGATTAATCCGGTTAGTTGTCAGGGGCAGATTCAGCCTAGCGGCAAAGTGTCTCTTGGGCTAACAATTTTACAAAGAGGTACATTATGACTTGCATTCTGAAATTTGGTGGTAGGTTTATATCAAACATACTTTCCGGTGACGGGGAACGCTATCATGATGTTATTAAGTACACGTACGGTATTGGCAGAAGATGGTAGTTACCTTGTCTACTGGTGGACAGGTCTCAAAAAGAAGGGTGTACTTTCTGTCCAATTCAAGGATTATATAAAGGATGTCAAACTGGCTGTCGAACTGGTAGCCATTAGACATCTTCTTTACTTCAAGCAGGTATTTAATCGTTACCCCATAACAGGGGCCGGTATTTATCTAAGTGTAACGGATGAGGCCATGGTTGAGATCCTGGGTAATGGCCTTCCACCCAAGCACCTGTATCCCTATGCGGCGTTACTGGGTCGACTCTATGGATCCAAGACACAGGTGCCCAATGAGCGGGATCTGCCGTTCAATCGTGATGACCCTGACTTTGGCGAAGTGGAGTATGTCTATCCCACGGAAGAATATCGCCAGTGCAAGGTCATGCTGGAAACGCCTGCCCTGGGCCGAATCAGTCTCACCCAGCACGCAGTAGATGCCTATTTTGAGCGTGTCAGCAGTGGCAAACCCCGCTGTCCATGGTCAAGCCTGGCACGCAGGCTCTCGCATCCTGAACTTAGGCTGGTACCCATGCCAGAGCGGATCAGGCGCCACAAGCTATTCAAGTTTGGCAGCGTGGATGAGGTGGAGACCTGGGGACACGAGACCAGCAAATTCCTGTATCTCCTGATCCGGGACGGCGAGCAGAAAACTGTAGTCACCTGCTTTGAACGCAGGCCTCAGGATCGGGTATAACGTCTCAACCACAAGAGGAAACAGCATGAACAAATCTGAACTGGTAAAGGCTATTTCTGAGAAGGGGCAGCTGACGCTCAAGGAAGCCGAGGCTGCGCTTAACAGCGTGATCGAGTCGGTCACCGAGGCCATGAAAAGCGGTCAGGATGTCGCGCTGGTGGGCTTTGGCACCTTTACCGTTAGGGAGCGTGCGGCGCGTACCGGACGCAATCCGCAAACGGGTAAACCTATTGAAATTGCGGCCAGCAAGTCAGTGGCGTTCAAGCCGGGCAAGCAATTAAAGGAAAGTGTGGCCTGATCTGCCTTTTATTATCAAGGCCTGCTCGCGCAGGCTTTTTTATTTCCAGCTTAGTTAACTTTTATCCCTTCGGAGTACTTGCATAACCGGATTTGCATGAGACAGTGGAAATAACTTCCAGTGTTCAGGCAGGTCAGCCATGTTTATCTCACTTGTTGATTCAATCAAGGAACCGGCACTTCTCACCAGTTGTATCAGCAATGTTCACTACCGCACCTACAAGACTAAACAAAAGGTCAGGGAGTCTGGGCAGGTAGTTGATGTGATGTTGGACATGGCCTCGCTTAAAGTTACGGAAATTGATTTTAAAAGAACGATCATGCGCTCTCAGACTATTACGTTTGAGATAACGTCCGAAGGGTTATTAAAGAAGAACGGGCGTAATGAAGTCGTCTTTCAACAAGCACGTGAATTCAATCCCCATGCCGGTAAACTTGAAGGGGGCATCCATATCTCCAAACATTCGCTCAGCGAGCGTGAAATTAAACGGTTCGTTGATCGCGTACTGGCCTTTGCCGAGCATGACTTGATTGAGCTGGGTGCCAAGGGCCGTCCCAATGTCACCAGCGAGCGGCTCTATGTAGCGGGATGGTTCCAGAAATTCACCAGCCATGGCGTGGTGCCGGAGCAGGCGAGGCCCGCACGTCAGCCGATTCAGGATGAAAGTGAAGAGGCCATCCGGGAAGAGCCCACGCCTCTGGTTGATCCTGAGCAGACCTGTGTTCTCGCGCCCAGCCGAGTCATTGAAGCGCTGGCAGGCTCGCCCCTGAAGCTCAAACGCCTGTCGCTTGTGGATGGCAAACAGCGTATAGCGGTACTGTGTGATGGCAGGCCGTTTATCATCTGCGGCCAGCCTGAAAGCCGCATGGCGTCTGGGCTGGCGCACTCTCTAGCCAGTGCCCCGTGGTTTAAGTCCCTCGCTGGCTATCTGGGGGTTAGTGCTCAGGAAATCTCAGTGGGGACCATCAGCGAGGGGCAGTACAAGACAGATCACTACCATGCCTTGTGCCTGGATAGTCGCCCGCTGTGCCTGTTTGATCTGCCTGAAGAGACACATGCGAGGGCTGGCGCCCTGTGTCTGGATGATGACCTTGGCTCACTGCTGCTCAAGCAGTGGAACGCCACCGGTATCCGGGTAAAGGATATGGCACGTATCGATGCCTTGTGCAGGGCTGCGCCGGCACTGGTTAATTCGCTTGACCGGCTGGAGCGCGCCGTCTCGGCCATATCCCTTTCGCCACTCATCACTGAAATGGTGGATCGCCCTGTTCAGGTAGCCCGACAGACGCTGGCTCAGGCGCTGGGACATAGCTAGCCGTTTGAGGCAGGCGAGCTGTGGGGAATAGGTGTGGGACACCTTTAGGCACTATTGCATAGTCGCAGTTTTCATGGGGCTTATAGGTATGTATGTATGAGGATACCCCATCCTCATACAAGTCATTTAAATCTGCTGTGTTAGCAAGCACAATGTCCGTAACCTGAGAGATTTGTCATGACAGAACAAACTGAAATCCAACTTACGCATCCAAGCGGTGCCCTTTACATGGCCGAACCCAAAGGACAGGAGGAATGGATCTTGTCCTGGCCGGAAGGGAGTCGCCGGTTCTTCGGAAACCGTAGAGAAGCCACCGCCGAACTGAAGCGGGAGGTATCTGCACGGCCTGCGGCCTGGGACAGCGAGTACGAACACGACCTGACGACCTATCACGGCATGATAGGAGCCTACCTCCGCCTGCTACAGGCCAATCCGGGCAAGGCGCTGGTCATCGAGCATGAGAGCTTTGCCATTCTGCTGGGGGAGAACTACGTCGCCAACTGCGGTGCATACTACGACGGCGCTCCCTATATTGATCATTCGTGTGATCTTCTTGAGTCGTGGTGGGAGAGTCGCGGTTGCTGGTGCTGGGACGAAACACCAGAGCAGAGCGCCAGCAGGGTACTTCAGCCTGTCTTTGTTGATATTGACTGATCGCACGGTCTGGCGCTGGTCCATCACGGCCTGATGCTGCACCCAGCGCCAGCAGACTACATTTGCCATGGAGAGAAAGATGGCTCTGGACAACGCAACAGCGCTACCGGGCGTACGTGTGGTAACTCGTTTTGGTAACGGTGTGATTGTCAGTACCAGTCCCGATCACCGGGCCGAGGTACGGCTCGATCAGCCGATACGAGAGAACGACCATCAATACTGGGCCGCCTTCAGAAACCTGTGCAGCGAAGTCGAGGTTGAAGCCGAAGCACGGGAGACACTGCGCGCAGCTCCGGCCATGCTTGTGCTGGTCCTGGTCATGTTGGGGCTGGTCTACTGGGCACTCGGTGCGCTTGATGAATACTTCAGCTATGGCGAGCAACCTGCCACCGCCGAGCAGATCGCTCAGTTTACGGCTGGCTCTACATGCCATCGTGAGCAAGTCCAGAGCGAGCTGAATCAGGGTCGGCTATTGATCAATGATGATCTGGACAGGCTCTCCAGACGCTGCGAACGTCTTGAGAACGAGGCGCAGGAGTTGAGTGTTGCCAGAGAGCAGATAGCTGCTCAGCGCAATGCAGTATCAGGTCTATGAGCAAGCTAACCCCAAAACTTGTAAAAGCCCTTGCCGAGCCCGGAAGCTATCAGGATGGCCGGGGCCTTCAGCTTCGCATTTCTGCGCAGCTGCGCAAGAGCTGGATTTATAGGTACATGATCAATGGCCGGCGGCATGATCTTTCGTTGGGCAGCTATCCAGCAGTCTCCCTACGTGATGCGCGCCTGGCTGCAGACAAGTACCGGCTTGAAATCTCTCGTGGAATCAACCCAGTCCTTGAGCGCCGGAAAGAGCGTGAGGGCAGATCCTCTGAGAAGCTGGAAGCCAAGACCTTTCAGACTGAGGCTGCACGTTATATTCGAACGCACTCGCCCAGCTGGAGCACCAAGCACTCGCAACAGTGGCAGAATTCACTAGCGAAGTACGTATTTCCCGTGATTGGCTCCATGCCGCTGGCCCAGATCGACACCGATGACGTGCTGGAAGTGCTGGAGCCTATCTGGAGTGTTATCCCGGTAACGGCCAGTCGCCTGCGCAACCGTATTGAACTGGTCCTCGATGCGGCCAAGGCCAGAAAGCTGAGGGAAGGGGAGAACCCGGCGCGCTGGCGCGGGCACCTGGACAAGCTCCTGCCCAAACAGGGCAGCAGGGTCAAGCCGTTTGGCTCGTTGTCTGCCGAGGATACCGCACGGCTCATGCATCGGCTCGATAGCCTGGAGGGTGCTGCAGCACGCGCAACAGAACTCATGATCCTGACCGCAACCCGTAACAGCGAGACCTGCGGTGCCCGCTGGGCCGAGCTGGATTTTGAGCAAAAGCTCTGGACTATTCCGGGCGAGCGCATGAAGACGGGCAAGACGCACCGCATCCCTCTGACCGAGGCCATGATTGAGGTGATCAGCCAGCAGAAGGGCCAGCATCCGGAGTGGGTTTTCCCAAACAGTCGCCGCACAGGCTGTATACCCGGTAATGCCATTGGCCGCGCATTGGATACCTTAAAGGTTCACATGGCAGTGCCGCATGGCTTTCGCGCCACCTTCAGAACCTGGGCGGCAGAGACCACGAACTACCCTCGCGAGGTCTGTGAGATGGCGCTGGCGCATACGCTGGGCAGCAAGGTGGAAGCGGCCTACAACCGTGGGGATTTGCTGGAAAAGAGAAGGGGGCTAATGGAGGAGTGGAGCGGCTTTCTGCATGATTCCACAGACTATAAAGATTTACATCAACCACTGTAAAAGAAGCCTTGGACAAAGAGTGCTCGTATTCATCTGCAGCACCTGCGAGGCTTGGTTATGGAATTATTCAGGTATCAACTGCTTTCGAGAGTAGAGCTTGGCTGCCTGATAGAAATCTCTGACACTCTGCTGGCGCATTTGTATGGTTAGCTCCTGCATCGCTATATAAATCCTTGAGGATTCGGGCGTCTGTAATGCTTGCAATGCGTTCATGAAACCTTCAATTTGCCATCTTATCTGGTCCCGTCTTTGAAACGCCTTCGGCTGTCCATCATTCAAGACATTGATCAGCTGGTCAGCCAGCAACCAGGCTTCAACCTCCAGCCGCTCAGCATCCGTTCGTGGCGCAATGACATAGTGAAAAGGATTGGGGATATTGCCCACGTTTCTAGCGTCCTTGAATATGATTAGCCATGCAAAACATTATAAGGTTTAGCGCTGCCACCCCGACTACGCAAAGATATCATCTCATACAGGGTTTCGATGGTAACGTGGACCCAGACTTTGTAAAAAGCAGCCTATAGGGCAGGCTCTGATAGACATTGCATAGCTGCGTCATAGACGTTGATCTAGATAGCGCAATCTTCCTTCGCTGGATTGTCGACCACTGGCGTAGGATGTGGCTGTTAGCAGTGATGTCTAGAGAAGAATCATACTGATTGCAGCTAAAGTGAAGAGCGCTATGGAGGCGCAACAAAGTAATAGTTGAACATGACAATTTCTCTGTGACGTCACTTCCATACTCTTTGCGTATTCAACTGGGCCTTGGTGTAAAGCTCTGAGCTGGCCCATCCGGTACCCCAGGTACAATGCCTTGGCATGTGTCTCGTCACCTTTCGCCTCTGAAACAGCTTTAGCCCAAAGAGTGGGAATAGGTCTTTGTAGGGTGAGTTCCATGACTATTTGCCTGTGAAAATCGTCATCATTCATTTATAAACAAGCCGCTTGATGAGAAGAGCTAAAAGCTATCGGCAGAGGCAAAGCAGGCTTAAGTTGAATGTTTAGCCTAGCAGGCCCGCATGGCTTTCGCGCAACGTTCAGAACCTGGGCGGCGGAAATCACGAATTATCCTCGAGAGGTCTGTGAGATGGCGCTGGCGCATACCTTGGGCAGCAAGGTGGAGGCGGCCTATAACCGAGGGGATCTGTTAGAGAAACGGAGGCCTGGTGCAGGAGTGGAGCAGCTTTTTTCTAATTACGACAGACTACAAAGATCTCTGTTAGCCGCTGTAGTCTCATAGGCGCCATAATAACGCTGGATGACTTTGGAACCGGCTATTCCTCCGTGGGCTACCTTCAGTCGTTTCCATTAGACAAGAACACAATTGATAAGTCATTGGTTCATCAAATGGAGTCCAGCCCACAAGCGTTATCCATTGTGAAGGCTATCATCGGTCTAAGCTTGAGTCTTGGTATCAGAATCACTGCCGAGGGCGTTGAACAGCTTTAAAAGCTCAAGGAGGAGGGATACTTACAGTTTTAGGGCTATCTCTTTAGCCGGCCACAACCCGCAGATTCAAGTTTACGCGGATATAAGCAGTCTCATAAAACGCCTTAAAAGGTTACATTCGAGATACAGTTGACGCTATAAATTTTTGTGCATGCATGGTAACTATTGTGCCAGCGCATCTATTAATCTTGCTCGAGTAGTCGTTGTACCCTTGAGGCTAATTCTGAAATCGTAAAAGGCTTCGTCATAACTTCGACATCATGGCGGAACAAGCTTTTGGGCAAGGTTACTGTTTTGTCATATCCGGTAATGAACATGATCTTTAGTTTGGGAAACCTATCCAGCACATGTGCCGCCAGGTCACGGCCGTTTATGCCAGGCAGGCCTATATCGGTCAGAAGGAGATCCACAGGTTTGGCTGCCGTAACTATCAATTCTAATGCGTGCTGGCCATTGCCTGTGCTTAGAACATGATAATCAAGGTCCTCTAAAACTTCGATAATGATCTCACGTATCACCTCGTCATCCTCAACAAGCATAACCGTTTGCTGTAGTCCTTCTTTCAAAGGCTCGTCAGTTGAAGAAGTATGCTGACAGGTCTCTCCAATATATCGTGGCAGATAAAGGCTTACCGTTGTGCCTTTGGCCTGAGTCGACTCAATAGTAAAATGCCCATTGCTTTGCTTCACAAAGCCATAAACCATGGAAAGACCTAGGCCTGTGCCTTCGCCTATGGGCTTCGTGGTAAAAAAGGGCTCTATAACCCGATTCATTATCTCGGGCGCGATACCTGTCCCGGTATCGACAATACTGATACAAACACATTCACCCTCAAATAAGCCGGGAACGGAAGCACTGTTGGTGATCTGGCAAATGATGATCCCTCCGTTGGGCATTGCATCACGTGCATTTATTGCCAGATTCAAGACGGCATTTTCCAGCTGGTGATGATCACAGAATGTTGTCCAAAGGTCACCTTCATAGTGCACTTCAAACCGATACTCAGGCCCTAACGACTGATTAATAAAGCTCTGGAATTCATCAAAAAGGTCGTTGAGTTTTAAAGGCTTTGGGTTGAGCGATTGCCGGCGAGAAAAAGCCAGCAAACGGTGGGTGAGGGAGGCTGCACGTTGCGCCGAAGCCATTGCGTTGTCTGTGTAGCGTTCAAGGCCTACACATGTTCCTTTTGCAATGCGCTTTTGCATGATTCCAAGCGAGCCGATAATGCCTCCGAGGTGGTTGTTGAAATCATGGGCTATACCTCCAGTCAACTGGCCTACAGCTTCCATTTTTTGGGCCTGGCGCAATTGCTCCTCGAACTGGCGCTGAGCTGTCACATTGATAAAGTAGGCGACCAGTAGTGATTCATTAGCAACTGTTACCAGCGTCTTAGTAGTAATGATGATTTGAGGTTTTCCCTCTGGACCAATGATCGTCTCTTCGTTTTCACACGGACACTGTGTGGCAATTACCTTTTCTTCCATTTGCCAATACGTAGCTGCATGCTCTGCTGGAAAGCAGTCGTAGTCAGTTTTGCCTACAAGCGTATCAATAGGATCCTGAAAATAGCCGGAAGCCGCCTGGTTGACGAAAACGATCCGGTGATTGAGGTCTTTAACTATGACCGGTATCGGCAGTGCTTCAAGCACCGCGAGCGCTGCTTCTTTATCTAGCATTTCAATCACCAGGCCTGATACGAAAGGAAAAGCTCTACCGAGCAAAACTGAGGAATAGAGTAGGCAAAATGAGCAAAAGTATCTAAAGCTGTAGTCTCTGTATGGCCTTTATTGCCTACATCCCTATGCTTCACTGTCAAGCTGTTTTAAGGGGTAACATCTCATTGTGCATGTAGCTGTTCTTAAGATAATAATCGCAGCTTCGACAACTGTTTTACGTCTTAAACCGACTGTTACATGTGCTGTTAGATCAGAACGAGTCTGAGGTTATTCCAAGCTGTGTCCGTTAGGGATGAAAACTGAGCCTGAAGATTTGATTGGATCAAACTGTATCTGCTGAAATCGCAGGATAGACCCTATTACGGCCATGCTCTTTGGCTATATACAATGCTTTGTCAGCGGCCTTGATCAGAAGCTCAGGAGCAATATGCTCTTCTGTGGGACGGTAGGTATAAACCCCAGCGCTAACCGTTACCTCACCTATTTCACTGCCCTGGTGAGGAATATGTAAACTGCGGATTGCTGTAAGAGCGCGCTCAGCTACCTGATATGTTCCAAGCTCGTCCGTTCCTGGTAACAATATCGTCATTTCTTCTCCCCCATACCGTATCGCCAGGTCAGAAACTCTCCTCGTAGCGTCCCTGATTACCTGAGCTACCGCTTGAATACAGGCATCGCCTGCCAGATGGCCATAAAGATCGTTATAGCGCTTGAAATGGTCAATATCGATCATAATAACGCCAAGCGGATCATGGCTACGTCTGGCGCGATTTATCTCAATAGGCAACACCCGGTCTAGTTGTCGGCGATTGCCAAGACCGGTGAGGCTATCATGTAAGGAAAGCTCCTCCAGTTCTCTATGCGCTTGACGAAGTTGTTCTTCAGTTTGCACAGTACGTCTAATCTGGCGAAGCAAAGTGACGCCTAGGGCCAGCATCCCCGGCTATCATAAAGGCGACAACGGCAGCAGACCGTTCTGCATCTGCTCGCCAGGAGGCAAGGATAGCCTCTTTAGACAGGCCGGCTTCGATTATCAGAGGGTATCGGGTCAGTTGCTGGTAGCTGTACATCCGCTTTACACCATCAACTACAGCTGTAATGAGTACTGTACCGCTTTGGGAGTGAGGTAGGTATCGAGTAAAGATCTCACTTTTTGACAAACTGCTGCCTATAACGGACTCGTTAAATGGTCTACGCGCCAGAATAGTCCCATTAGCCAAGGCAAGCACTATGGCGCCTTTGTCATCGACCTTGAAGCCAGAATAAAACTGAACGAAATAGTCCACCCGTAAGGTCGCCAGTAGAACGCCTGCAAAGCTTCCATCACGGTTACTGATCCGTCTCGATACAGGCAAAATTAATTCACCTGTAGAGCGACTTTTAACGACGGGGCCTATTCGAAGCTCAGAACTGGTGTGGTTTTGATGATAAATAAAATACTCTCGATCCGAGTTGTTAGCTCCCTCAGGTACCACATCCTTATCAGTAACAAGCCACTTGCCTTCCTTATCGTAGACAAACAAGCCATGCAGTTGAGGAATGCCAGCCACCTGTCTTTTGAAAAGCGCTCTAAGTCTTTCAGTTTGAATATTTCCGAGACCGTCCCACTCCAGCCGTTCCTGTGCTCCAATCGTTAAAGTATCGATTTCTTTAATGCTGTCTTCAGCATGTTGAGCGACCGACCTGGCTAGGTTGGACGTACTAGTTTCTGCTTCCAGCAGAGCTTGACGATAGCCGCTCCAGACCTGCCAGCACTCCATTGCGGTTAATGCAAAAATCACTAAACAGACAAAAGCCAGTCCGAGCTGCTGCATTGAGACAAGCCTTGCTTTTATGTGGTTTTGGCTCTGGTTAGGCATTGCTGCGCTCGGATAGGATCAGCAGGGTAAAAAGAGTTTTAATACCTTGTAGATAACATTTAGGTGTATTAATTCATCTATATACTGGGCAACTGATTCTTATCGGCACCTCTGCAGGAGGGTTCAATGCCTTGCACTAGCTGCTGGCCAAGTTGCCCTCTGAACTAAAGGCTGGCGTGCGGGTTGTTGTGCACATCAGTGCCAACGAGCAGGCGCTACTGGATATCCTTTCCCAACACACTCTGTAGTGGTCAATTAATCAGGCTCGTCTGGGGTGTATGTTAAGAAATTCTGCACGCCACGGGCCGATCATCCCTTCTGGCGGGTGGGTTTGTTATTCGCACACCTGATGAGCTCAAGCGTAATATTGACAGCAATATTCGAGAGCCTGTGGATCGACTTGGCGCAAGGTCATGAGGTCGATCCACAATTTCAGACAAGGCCTGAAATCACGCCGTTACCGATCCAGGTTGAAATGGCTGAAGAGGCAGCGCGGGCCAGGCAGCTGTGTGACAGCGCTAAAACGGCAGACAAATGCATGCTGGAAGATGCTCGGATGGGGCGCGTTGTTGAAATGGGCGACGCCATGGATCTGCTGGCTCAAAAAGGCTACGGCCGCATCATGAGCCGTGAATCACCCGAGGTGTGGGGCTTTTCATCACTGGATTATCTTTGGGGGCATCAACATGGTAATGGAAATGGGTTCCCACCTAAATTGCACAGGTCTTGAGGTTCTCGTATGATGCCTGCTCTCGATTCTACTCTCAGGCTGTCGCGGCCCTAGGATCGAGAGAGCGGCCAAAGCTCCCTCCGTTAGTAGCCGCTCGGGCATAAAAGGTCTTTCTCGTAAGGATCCTTTTATGCCTTCCTTTCCTGACGGGGTAGAACCCAAAAGAAGTATATCTGAGCTAAATCGTATGGCGATTTAAGATGCGCCAAACCTGATTAACATTGCTCAGCATTTAGCAGGCGCCATTCATAGTGAGTATCGGTAGCTTGCCGGGTTTCCCCTGAGTGCGGCCTTTCATATAAGACTTTGAACCAGACCAGGGTCTGCTATGGAAAGCCCTGCCATTTGTAGGTTTCTCTGAACTAAAGCGGCAAACCCTGACTCCAGACCTATAGAGGCAATGATGCCAGCCAGCGCATCTGGACAGTCCTGATGACATCAGATCCGTTGCGCTTAAAGACTGACTAGCTTGGATGCCAGATACCAGGCGTGGTGCAAAGCACACCACTTAAACCCATCACAGCCAAGGCTGTTGAAGAGCACACAGAGGTGACCTATGCAGCATACTCTAGTAGCCGCGTTTGATCGCTATAACGAAGCTGAACTGGTTAAACGCGAACTCCTGGCCAAGGGCGTTTCCCAGACCAATATCCAGATTGCAGCTGCCAACGAAACTGGCGTGATTGATGGCACAACCGATACGTCCATGCGCACAGACGCTTCCCACACCGATACTCACGATGGCTCGGTCTCTGAAAAAGTAGGCCATTTTTTCCGCTCACTCTTTAGTGATGATGACACCGAGCACAAAGGCTATCGGGATACCTACACCGAAGCGGTTCGTCGAGGCTCTACCGTAGTAACTGTGACCGTTAATGATGACGCTCAGGTCCCGGTAGTTGAAGGCATCCTCGAGCGTAACGGTGCAATCGATATCGATGAGCGCAGCGCTACCTGGACCAGCCAGGGCGCAACGGCTTATACCAATACCATGGGCGATAGCGCAGTCACCAGCGATGCCACCATGGCACCAACAGCCACCTCAACCACTGAAGCTACCATGGGCGTAAACGCTACCCCTCTAGCCGATCAGATGCCGGCTGAAACGACGGCCATTCCAGTGATGGAAGAAGACCTGAAAGTAGGTAAGCGAGAGAATCGCCTGGGACGAGTGCGTGTGGTTTCCCATATGACCGAGCGCCCCGTTGAAGAAACCGTAAACCTGCGTGAAGAGCATGCAGTGATCGAGCGTCGCCCGGTAGATCGTCCGGTCTCAACCGATGACGTGTCTGCATTCCGTGAGGGTACGGTTGAGATTCAGGAAACTGCTGAAGAAGCTGTTGTGGCCAAGACCGCTCGAGTCGTTGAAGAAGTAGTAGTGGGCAAGGAAACCACACAGCACACCGAAACGGTACGCGATACCGTACGCCGTACTGATGTGGATATCGAGAAGAATAGTACTCGTTCGCACCTGAGCGGTACTCATGACTCAGACACCGACCTTACCGATCGCACCAAGCGCTAGTGGTAGTACGAGCGGCTAATGGCAGAGGAGGCTGCTCCTAAGCAGCCTTCTTATAGACCGCACTTTTCCAACCATCCATCACGTGGAGGTCTTTGTGTCTGTGCTGCCCGATGAAGAGGATGCCCTTGTTCGTCGTGTCGAATGCGAGGAATGCGGCGAGATGAGGCCATGTCATTACACGCTTCATCCTGAAAGTGACTCGCTTGCCTGGCTCTGTCCTTTTTGCAAAACAGAGCTCCAGCCTTCATAGGCACACACAGGATAAGCTTCGGGCCACAACCATTAATGCGCTTCGCCGTATAAAGTTTTTTCACGATTGATCATGATATCCGCCAGATACCAGTAGGCCTTGCCCCAGGCGTCTAGGATCTCATCAGTTGCCGCATCGCCCAGTACATCCCTGATGGCGGGTAACAGCGCGTTAGCCACGGCGGGATAGTGTTCGGGCTTGATATGGGTTGCAACATGGCGAGCGCAGATCTTGTCTACAGCGCCCTGAATGGCTTCTACCCGATCTGCATTTTTAGCAAACGCCAAGATAGCGCCAGCCAGTCGCTTGGGCTGCTCGCCGGACTTGAAAGCTGCCTCATCGAATAGCGCCTTGATTTCAGGATCAACAAAGAGACGCTCGTACATTCGAGTGGTAATTGCCACGCCATGCTCCTGAAGGACAGGAGCAGTAGATTTAACGATGGCAATGGTTTCAGGAGAAAGAGGCTCGCTCATCACAGGTTCCTTAAAGACTTCAGGCTAATAGGTTTCTTATCAGCTAAACAATGCTGTTATCTCGTTTCAGAGTATAGACCGCTGCTGAGGCTTCGCTGGTACTATGGCCAAGGATCTGCAAAGTGGCCTAGTCTTCCTGCTTACGCAGAGTAATCGGCCGTACATTATGTGGCAGCTCCGCCGAGTCTGAAGCGAATTGATAGTTGTTTCTGCCCTTGCGTTTAGCGGTATACATGGCCGCATCAGCCCGAGCCATGATGTTTTCCGCTGAGAGATTTTCAATCATAGAACTCAGCGCGATGCCAATGCTGGTACCAATTTTGGCTGGTCCATCAGGAAGAGAAAAAGGAACGCTGATCGCATCGCATACACTTTTGGCGATACGGCTACAGATAGGTTCTGATGCAACGCCACTGGCAATAATGACAAACTCATCACCAGCCAGTCGGCTTATAAAGTCATCTTTTCTTATCGCTTGACTGAGCCTGCGCGCTACCTGCTTCAGGATCTCATCACCACCCTCATGGCCATGGGTATCATTGGCCAACTTGAACCCATCAAGATCAAGGAAAAACAGGGAAAATGGAACGCCATCATGCCGGGCGGCAGCTATCACCTGTTCGAGCCTGTCATGCAAGGCGCGGCGATTGGGTAGGCCAGTCAGTGGATCAAGCATGGCCTTGTCGACCAGAGCCTTTTCTGCCCGCTTACGTTCTGTGACATCCTGGGACATAACGTAAAAGCCGACCACCTCACCATGACGCACGTCAGGAATATAGGTAGCGCTCCAGATACGCTCCTGCTCAAGGCTGTACTGGATATTGTCATGGCTGACCCGCTCCCCTGCCAATGCCCGCTGGAAACACGGAAGCAGTTCCCTATAGAGCTCAGGGCGCAACATCGCCGTCAGGGGTTTACCCAGTAGGGTTTTCGGATCGATATTAAAGATCTGACGATACACGTCGTTATCGAAGCGATAGCACAGGTTACGGTCTACCTGCGCAATGAGAATAGGCAGGTTGTCCGTGATGGTTTGCAGGGTTTCCCGGCTACTTTGCAGCTCAAGCGTCCGCTCTTGGACACGCCTTTCCAGTTCAGCCTGATAGTTCAGCCGCAGGGCTTCGTGCTCCTTACGCTGGCGGATATCATGCACCGCTGCGATAAAGTGTAACGGATTGCCTGCGCCATCTCTTACCAACGTAACGTCAATTGCTACCCAGACCAGATGTCCAGCCTTGTGAATGTAGCGCTTCTCAAGCGAGTAGGTCTGGCGTCGATTAAACATGAGATCAGCAACAAGATTCAGATCCGCTGCTAGATCCTCGGGATAGGTTACGTCTGAAAATGTCTTCTGCCTGAGTTCTTCGGCCGTATAGCCCAGTATCTCGCACAGCCTTGGATTAACCTCGGCAAACCGTCCCTGAAGGTCAACCAGCGTCTTTCCAATAGGCGACTGCTGGAACATCGCTGTAAAACGCGCCTCACGATAACGCAGCGCCTGAGCATCTTGTTCTTGGATCAGTCGGGTTTCCCTGGCCGCCTCTCGTTGTATCAGTTCACGTTCAACCACACGGGCCAGATCCTTGAGACTGGCTTTGGCTCGCTCAGTTAGACTTCGGGGCTGGGTATCGATTGCACACAGGGTACCGAGCACCAGACCCTGACTGCTGCGCAGCGGCACACCAGCATAGAACCGTACATAGGGCTCGCCGGTAACCAGCGGATTGTCCGCAAAGCGTGGATCTTGCCATGCATCTTCAATCAGCAGCATGTCCTCGACATGAAGCGCATGGGCGCAGAAGGCCAGATCTCGTGGCGTCTCATACACCTCAAGGCCCACCACCGACTTGAACCATTGCCGACTTTCATCCACCAGTGACACCAGGGCCATAGGGACCTGAAGAAGCTCGGAGACCACCCGGATGATACGGTCAAAGCTCTCTTCCGCTGGGGTATCAAGCAGGTCGAGACTATGAAGCAGGCGAAGCCGCGCCTCTTCATTGGCGGGCAGAGGTATGAGTTAGGCCATGCTACTGCTTGCCGGTATAGGATCAGCGGATTCTCCCATCGATAATTCTGTATAAGACTTGATGCATCCTGGCATAGGTGGCCTCCGTCAGCTTTAATTGGCTAGCTGACTAACGATTGTGGCAGGGCGATATGCAGAGACTAAAAAAGCGCAATCCGGCTAGACACGCCATCAGGCTTGGCTGTATAGCATTGGGAGCCGCTTCGCTTCCCGTCTGTTTTCTAATGGGAGCGCAGGAAAGTAATTACGAGCATAAGGGGCTCATTGCCTTTTGCTCACTGGTGCCCTTTTTTATCTTGTCGATCCTAGGCATTGGCAAGGACAAGTCCTCACCCTGCATAGATTAAGAAGTCTGACTAGAGACCTATGCTTCAGCATTTGTCATACAATAAGTTTATGATTGGCACATCGCAGGGTGCACTCTGTTCCGGCCCAACCCCTTTGCCTCGTACAGGTTTTGATCTGCCAGCCCAAGCGCTTCCGTCGGGCTATGAGCAAAGCCATCGCAGCCGACCACATAGTATCCGATACTGGCCGTCACACGTCCTAGCGGAGAGTCCAGGTGTTCGATATTGAGCGCCCTGATACCTTCTACTATAGACATAGCGATCTGATGGGTACCCGGTTCATCCGTATTGGGTAGGAGAATGACTATTTCTTCTCCTCCATAACGCGCAACCAGATCTCCTGCACGCCGTACGCTGTTCTGGACGACCTGAGCTACCGCTTGCAGGCACAGATCTCCCATTTGATGCCCATAGCGGTCGTTGAAGTTCTTGAAGAAATCAACATCAAGCATAATCAGCCCTACAGGGTACCCCTGTCGCTTTGCTCGATTAAGCTCAACCGGCAGCATGACATCAAAGTGACGCCGGTTGGAAAGACCGGTAAGACCATCCTCCATTGCCAGCTTTTCAACTGCTTCATAAGCTGTCGCAAGCTCGAGCTGATGCTCCCGGTCCAGTCGCATATAGCGTAAGACCAGCAGGCCCATTGCAAATAAAACAGCCAGCATGACAAGCAGGCCGCCTGTATAGATAACAACCTCGGTTATCCAGGCCGCCAGCACATCGCGTCGGGAGAATCCGACCTGAACGACCACAGGATAGCGCTCAAGGGCCTGATAGCCCTGGATGCGATCTATACCGTCAACAACGGACCGGATGCGCGCTACCCCCGACGGACTTTGCAGCAGGTACTTGCTATAGACCTCACCTTTGGAAAGGTTGTAGTTGATGTTCTTTTCTGAATAAGGAAGCCGTGAGATGACTTCGCCACTGCGTAAGGCCTGCGAGATAATATCTCCTGGGCCTAGATGAAAGTCAGCATAGTACTGATTGAAGTATTCGATGTTGACCGTGATAAGAAAAACACCCGCGAAGCTGTTGTCCGGGTTGTTGATCCGGCGCGAGACCGGCACGACGAGGTCACCTGTGGAGCGGCTGCGCAGAGGGGTACCAATACGAATCGCTCGATCCATAAAGGTCCTGTGATAGATGAAGTACTCACGGTCACTATTGTTGATGCTGGCGGGATAGTCATCCTTATCCGTTACGATCCAATTGCCATCCTTGTCATATACAAAAAAGCCATGCACCTGGTTCATCTGTGCAACCTGGCGTTTGAATAGTCGTTTCAACCGCGCCACATCATCGCCCGATAACCCAGCGCCAACATTATCCCATTCCAGACGTTCGACGATCCCATAGCTGGCCAGGTCCAGGTCTTCATAGCTGTCATAGGCATGCTGCGCCATGGATTTCACAAGGTTAGCAGCATTGGTTTCAGCCGCGCGCAGGGTCGCCTCATAGCTCCTGAACAGCTGCAGCGAGACGACACTAACAAGGCCCAGCGTAAAGCACACAGAAAAGGCAATAAACACACGCCGAAGACGATTGGTTTGTTTCATGGAAGCCTTTTCTTATCAATCCGGGCAATGGCAGTTTCAGCGGGGCGTCTTTCAAGAAAGACCGTTTGTTCAACTATCGGCTAAATAGCTTATTAATTAACTCGAATTCCCAAATAGTTATTTCAACAGATGAGCGTACAAGTCTTTGCGATGAAAATCGTAGCTAAGATTTCAGTATGGCGTACGGCAGCCGTTAAGCTTTGGGTCTAAAACTTTGGTGGTTCGTATGCTTGCTGGTAGTTATGACCCACTTCTGGTGCTGGTCTCTGTAATCGTGGCGGTGCTGACCTCTTACACTGCGCTGCAACTGGCGTCTGCCGTATTTGGAACGTCCGGTACGGCTGCCCGAATGTGGCTGAGCTGTGGCGCCCTGGCCATGGGGACCGGCATTTGGGCAATGCATTTTATTGGGATGCTTGCCTTTAGTTTGCCAATTGAGCTTGGCTACCAGATCTCAACTACCGTGCTGTCACTGGGACTCGCCGTGCTAGCTTCAGCCCTGGCGCTCAGAATCGTCTGCCGTACGGATCTTAAGACCAGGCATTTCGCAGTGGGCGGTCTGGTGATGGGATGCGGTATTTCCGGTATGCATTATACGGGCATGGCGGCGCTCAACATGCATCCGGCAATTAGCTATGATCCCGTCTGGTTTTGCGTATCCATTGTGATTGCCATACTCGCATCAACCTCAGCGCTGTGTGTGGCTTTTCATCTCAAACGTCCCTTGCCTCATGTCTGGATGCTGCGCTTTGCCGCCTCTATTTTTCTGGGCTTCGGCATCGTTGCGATGCATTACACGGGCATGGCTGGCGCGCACTTCCATGAAGCCAGCGTGAGCGGGGGTATGCTGGAAGGCATTCATGCCTACTGGCTAGGAACACTGGTTTCACTTGCCACCGTCTCGCTATTGACGATGACGCTGACTGCCATAGTCTTTGAACAGCGCGTGCGCCGGAAAAAACTTGCACGCAGGCTGGCTGATATCCAGTATCGCCTTGCATCACGGCAGAAGAAAGAGGACCCGCTTGAGCGCCTTCCTCGTTATATCGAGCGGGACAAGAGGCCGTCTGTGGACCAGCGCTAAAGTCGCTGCGAAGGCAAGCAGCCTTTTACCTCCCGCCTCTAGTCTATTGGCACATAGACTTTGGTTAGTAGACATCTCAGACGTACGCAGCAACAGGCTGGCAGAGTGCAGCTAATTTATTCGATTGTGCATTCGTCAGTTATACAACGGCGTTACTTCAGAATCTTTCTATAAGGCCGATGATAGTAATGGTCTGTCAGCGTAAATAAACATTAGATCTTTTCGATATTAATAAAGGCTCTTCCGCCATGCGCAAAAACCTGCCAGTGACACAACAGGCTCGTACATTCAGGGAAAGTGAGCGTCTTATCTCAACGACGAATCTCAAGGGACAAATTACTTATTGCAATGACGCTTTTGTCGCAATAAGTGGTTTTACACGAGAAGAGCTTATTGGCAGTCCACATAATCTGGTTCGTCATCCAGATATGCCGGAGGGTGTATTCGGCCATATGTGGGATACCCTAAAACAGGGCAAAGCCTGGATGGGTATCGTCAAAAACCGCTGCAAGAACGGTGACTATTATTGGGTGAATGCATACGTCACCCCTATCTGGGAAAATGGCCAGATGGTGGGCTATGAGTCCGTACGTGTGCTGCCCACCACGGATCAGGTCCGACGGGCCGATGTCATGTATACACGGCTGCGTGAAGGAAAGCGTGCAGTACCAGTGACAGAAGCCATCAAGCATTCTGTCAAAATTGCATGGCCTACGCTTTTCAGCGGTGCGGTTATCTTTGGCGGTCATTTCTATTTCAACGACCTTGCCCAGGCAGGTGTGATTGTTGCCAGTGCACTAGGCATTACCTTCTGGCAGTTCAAGCGTCAGCGCTGGACCATTGAAAAGATCTTCGAGGCCAATCCGAAGATGTTTACCAGCGCCATCGTTGCGCCTACGTACAGTAACCAGTTTGGCGCGGCAGGCCAGATGGATCTCGCCTTGCAAAGCCAGGAGTCACGTTTGCAAACGGCACTGACTCGCCTGGTGGATACAGGCAACAACGTGCAGAGCAAGGCAGCAGAGTCGTCGCGTCTTGCACGTGCTCAAGCCGAGTTGCTTGATCGTCAGCGCTATGAGACCGACCAGTCAGCCACCGCAATCAACGAAATGTCTGCCACCATTCAGGAGGTTTCGCAAAACGTTAACCAGACGGCTCAGGCTGCTGGCGAGGCGGAGTCGCTGGCCCTGCATGGTCGTGACGTGGCGGATGAGAGTTTAGCCTCCATGAGGCAGCTGGCTGGCGCCGTAAGTGAAATTGGACAGGCGGTGGGTGAGCTTGCCGATTCCACCCAGTCGATCGGCAGTGTTGCCGATGTGATTACTTCGATTGCCGAGCAGACCAATCTACTGGCGCTTAATGCTGCGATTGAAGCGGCGAGAGCAGGTGAGGCTGGTCGCGGATTTGCCGTGGTCGCAGACGAGGTGCGCTCGCTGGCTTCACGTACGCGTGATTCTACCCAGCAGATTCACCAGATCATCGAGAACCTGCGTTCAGGCGCGCAGCGCGCCGTTGCTACAGCAGCCAAGGGCGAAGAGGCCTCACGGCAGAGTGAAGAACACACGGCAGCTGTACGCGAGGCACTGGAGGGAATCAGCCAGGCGGTCATGCGAATCACGGCCATGAGCCAGCAGATGGCTACGGCGGTAGAAGAGCAGAGCCATGTGGCAGAGGACATCAATCAGCAGATCACCCGCATTGCCGAGTTGTCCGATCATAGTACTCGGCAGTCACAGCAAGGTGCCGTGCTCAGTGGTGAGCTTGAGCAGATGGCAGTCTATCTGCGTGATCTGGCAGAGCGCTTCAATCGTTGAAACCTCTTCCAGCAGAATAGTGCTTAGGTGTTAGGTCACGGAATGAAGGGGTAAGTGTGGTGAACTAAAATAAAATTATGAACTGAAATCATTTTTTCTTGCGCTAGCGGTGAATCTGACTCATCGATTGCCAGACGATTAGATATCACCGCTCAGACCATATTTCAGATGGCGCCTTCGCTTTTCTCAATGGGGACTTGACGGGCTTAATGATGAGCCCAGATCTGGGCGGCCTCGCTGTATCAGCGGCGACCTTGGCTTTTACTAGACGAGTTTTATCTTGTACGTTAGCAGGACGAGCTGGCATGACTGCTTCCTTTGCAAAAGCACTTACTGGCACTCAGGCCGGAGTTCAGCAATGCAACCGGGGCAAATCCATCTCAACGTGTCGCATTCAGGATGCAGGATATACATACATACCTTTACCTCATCGCATTCCTCACACTCGACACGACGAATGAGTACCTCGTCTATGTCTGCATCTGTCTCGTACATCGGTAAATCCCTTACAACGCAATACTTGCTCTTTGAGCTATAAAGGCGCAGCGCCTCAAGCTCTTGGCAGTGATCTTATGACAACCTATGCATAGAAATGTAACATGGAATGCTTAGCATCCTATCGTCTGAAAGACACTTCTAAAGGTTTAGCCCTGCTTTGCAGGGCATTTTTTATAGGGTGATACATCATCACCTCTGCGTTCTTCCCATTTCTACCTTCTGTATGTGTAGGTGCGGTGCTTAAAGTCGCGATCCAGAGCCTTCCGCCTGTAACTTTTCCTGCTTGATGGGTGGTCAGCTCGATGAGGTTAACGTAAATAGGGTCTTTGACGACAAGAGCGTGTCACCTCGCCTTGTACGGATAATGTTTCGCAATCGCGCCTGCGTGTTTGCCACAACGAGACCTCTACCTATGAGCAATGACCTTGAGAGCTACCTGTTACCTTTTGAACGGCAACTCAAACTGGCGGCACTTGGCTGCGGCTACAGGATCGTGGACTGGGTGGAGGAAGGGTCAGTCCCGTTGGTGGAAGGCAAAACGGACAAGCCTGCGCCATGGCGGCCGCATCTTGATGATGGTGACTCGTCAGCTTCAGATAGCCATGGAAATTCATCTCACCTTCGCCATGTGTTCGGAGAGTGCCGGCCGTGTTGCCAGGGTCAGTTGCCCCACTGCCGGCATACCAGGCAAGGGGCTATTTGAATGGGAGGTGCCACTCAATGAGGTCGATACAAACGAGACTATTCGAGCGCTCGTATTGCTGTGTGCAGCCTACCGTATGCAAAAACTACTGGACCCTGACAACGGCTCAAACGTTGTTTTGCTCAGGAAACACTGGGTACGCTAAGCTCAATCTCAATTCCCTTTGCAGGCAGACGGTAATGAGTGAGCGACACACTATCATGTATCGTGACCAAAGCTTTCGGTCGCTGCAGCCTGGGTATGGCTAGCTAATGCGCGTATCTTGCTCAATAGACTGGCTTGAAAGGTTTTGTTTTGTCTACACCCTCTAAGTTGAATGTTTAGCCTAGCTGGCCCGCATGGCTTTCGTACATTGGGCAGCGAAAACCACGAATTACCCTCGCGAGGTCTGTGAGATGGCCTTGGCGCATACGCTGGGCAGTAAGGTAGAGGCGGCCTATAACCGTGGGGATCTGTTGGAAAAGAGAAGGGGGCTTATGCAGGAGTGGAGTAAGTTTCTATCGAGTGGCTGGCACTGATTTACAGCCATAACGTGACGCTAGCTTGGGTTAGCTTCCTCTACGAGAGCATTCATAGATACTTTGTGAAAGCCTTATGATTAGGCCGATTGCAGAAGCCAGGAGCACAGTCAACAAGGATAGCTTTAACGACAATGGAGCCGTTATAGAAAGAGCTAGCGTAACCCCCGATAGGCACCCGAGCAGGAGACCAATCACTTTGTCATAAGGATAAGCAAAGTTGGGCTCTACAGCGAACCATTCTATGAGCGTCCACCATGCAGCGATAATACCTGCCCAGCCAGTAAGAATAACAAACAGAGTGATTAAAGAATCGTAGGGGCGTAGAGGAAGCATGCCTACGCTTATAGCTGCACCCATAGGGCTCAATACAATGGCCATTAGTGTAACAGGGAGAAGCGTAACAGAGGTCCAGCCTGCCAAGGCAGCACGTCGAGACCATATTCCTATCCTCTGCATCAGACCTCCTGTTCTTTCTGGGTCGGATGGACTTTACAAAGGAGGAATGCCTGCTTGGCACCTCGTGTCCACCGATAGTCGGACCCAGCCCTCATCTCAATAAAGGTTTCATTAGTATCTGCGCTGGATGAGTCCTAGGCAATATTTCAATAGGGAGTGTTGATGAAGCTTTTTTCTGCATGTCTCATGCGGCCAGTATATCTAGTCATTATTCTTATGTTCTTCAATGGCTGTGAAAAGAACAAGGAATATAAGCCGCTAGGCGGCACTGAAGAGTATAGGCGGTTACATGGTATTCAGGAGGGCAAGGAAAATATTATTGCGATAGGTCAAAAAAGTTTTAGACTTCCTCCCGGCGTCGGCGTCGGCTTCGAAGTAGATACTGAGGGCAAGATAGAATATGGCAAAGCTGACAAACTATATCTTTATGTGCTTTTGAAAAGCACTGATAGATACCCGTTGAGAATCGAAATAACCGCCGGACGCTTCCCGGATTCTAAGCTTGCAAAATTCGATGAAAAGGACTTTAAATTTTCATCCAACATACCTGAATTAGGACTCTTAGAATACAAAAGAAACAGTTATACCTCTGTCTTCCTCTCCAAGAATGCAGAAGGGCTGGTAGAGAATAAAATCCATTGTATATCTGACGACACAAAAAGCAATATGAGTCTTGGCGTTACTGATAGGGAAGGTCTTTGTCGCGCAAATTTTTATAACCAAAATTATATTCGTGGGGAAGCCTTTTTCTCCATGAAGAAACTAAGAGATTGGCCAGAAATAAAGGCCGTAACCATAAATACTATTGATAAATACATGATTCAATAATACCGGCACTGTTAATGAAATTGATAACTCCTCTGTGATGAAACGAGTCCAGTATCTTTTTAAAATACACCAGTCTTTCTGGCAACTGACAGTAAGGCTGAGTTGACAGGTTTGACGCGGTAGCTAACTCTAAGGAAGGTCTGAAGTAGCCCTGTATTTCCGGTCGACTTCAGCCCTCGCTGCTTTTGAAAGCGGGCCGTCGATCAAAATCGACCAGGTAACCC
>NZ_KI517369.1:268777-314734 GCF_000478505.2 Pseudomonas sp. HPB0071
GGACGACCACCTTCACCCTTTGGGTAGTGTGGCTCGATCAGGGCAATCAATCCCTTCCACGGCACCACCTGATCCATCTCGATCAGGAACAATTCCTTACGGGTCTGCTTGCGCTTGCTGGCGTACTCGGCGTCGGCGAAGGTCATCTGCTTCATGGAAAAACTCGGCTGGCGGGATCGGCGTATTTCACCAGATTCGGGAAGTCTTTTTCAGACCTTCCCTAAGTGGTATTACGCAATCGCAGACGCACTGGCTGTATACCGGCAATGTTATCTTCAGCGTATTGGATATCCTAAACGCTCACATGGCAGTACCGCATGGCTTTCGTGCAACCTTCAGAACCTGGGCGGCAGAGACTACAAATTACCCCCGCGAGGTCTGCGAGATGGCGCTGGCGCATATGCTGGGCAGTAAGGTGGAGGCGGCCTATAACCGTGGGGATCTGCTGGAAAAGAGAAGGGGGCTGATGCAGGAGTGGAGCGGTTTTCTTGATACCCGCCACAGCCGTGTCTACGAGTAGAACTGGGACCATCCCGCTATAGAAAGGCTAACAAAATAGAATCCATAGCATACGATTTCACCGATCCGACTTCCTCCCTTGATGCCAAGGTAGGCTCTCTTGAGTGGAAAGTACGAACTCACTAGGGCAAGGGTCAAACATATACCAGCAACATCTGCTGGTGTTGGCGTCATCTTGAACGAGGCGTAATCACTCCATGCGAAAAGCAAAAAACTGACGGTATAACTCCCGTAACAGATCAGCTCTCCGATGCCGAGTCCCCCTTTGACACCAAGCTGGGCCTTTTTCAAAGGAAAGTATGTGCTCAGTACTGCAAGCACAAAACATACGCTAGCTATATTCACTACTGTTGTTTCGTTCATCCTATTCCCTCTAATGTTACATGCAAGCCACTGCAGTTCTTTTTCTGTGGGCTATCCAGCTATTGAATTCTCATTACTTTTGACTTTTCGCCTCAGGGTGAACCAATTCAAAGCTGATCACAGAAAAATCTGCAGGTACAGCTGGAGATATTCCCGGCAGTAGAAGGCTGACTGATATAGGAATTAAGTCATCTGACCGGTGGGGGTGCGCCGCAACTGCCCTATTTTTCAGCACCTTGAAATGCAAAGCTGTGCTGATTGGGGCAGTGGTTTCGACCAAGAATGGAATAAAATCATTTTTGTCGTACAGCAACTTTCCGTAAGTGACCAGATATTTGTAATTGCTCATGGTTTCCATGTGTAAACCCTCAAATGGCTCATTGCCGCCAAACTATGGAAAGAAATTGATACCCCAAAGATTCACATTATCGTCTGCCTTCCACGCGTGCTAAGGCTACTCCAAGCGCTGCACAGGGGCCTATCCAGATCCCTAAAGCTACAAGCAGCAACTTTTTGATCCTGTCCCCATACCCGTCTTCAAATTCCTGATGGGTAGCAAGGATGGTGTTCTGCTTCCTTACTGCTGCGGCATGGAATTCAAAGAACGATTCCTCTGTAAGACCTCTGCTATACGCCTGCTCGTAGTGTTCGAGGCCTGGCAGCTCGGGCAGGACAGGCATGGGTCGAGTCTGCTCTGGCCAGCTCAGGTACGTGGCGCCTGCGACCAGCGCGGTCCACATTACACAGGCAGCAAGCCAGCCCTTGAGGAAGCGGTGCATAAGCCTCCTTTTGCTCGAAACCCGTATAGCTACCCGCTCACGCTCTCTCTCAATCGATGCTACCGCTAACTCTTGATCGGACGGCATTAACAGCACCAGCCACAAGATAGCTATCGGTGCAACCAGGAAAACACTCAATAGGTAGTCGGCCATAGTTTTCCTCTAACTGAAGCGATGGTTGGCAGGTAGGTCGATACGAGCCAGCGGGTGACCTGGTTTGATCAATAGGCCGAAGACAAACACACCCGCCTGAACCGCCGCCAGACAGCCGAACGCCCATAAGAGCTGGCCCGCCTTGCGCTTAAGCAGGCGGCTGCGAGCTTCAAGCTCATTTACATCAGGGCTGAGTGGATGATCAAAGTGGCTCATACCGCCTGCTCCTGCTCCACGACATCGCCCAACAAACTACGGATGCGATCAGCACGACCTTCAAGCATGGCTTTGATTAGCAATACACCTGTACTGAGCATCACCAGCACTGCGAGTAAAGCGATCAGCAGTTTCTCCAATGCTGCAAGGATCGCCAGCTTCCAGCTTTGGCTGGCTTCATAATCAATCGCTGCCTGTGGGTATGGCTTGCTATGGACGAAGTGAGCAATGGCAAAGAGGTTCTGTGCGTCAATCTCAAACAGTGCCTGTCCTTGCCTGGCGACCAGAGCATCGACGAAGCGCCTGGCAATACCACTGTTGTAGCGATACCACTCCCTGGTTTTCTCAAACGATCCTTCTCTGACTTCTGGATGGCTGTGGTAGCGCACAATCATCTGGGCAAGCAGGTAATCAACCTGGAGCGAATCAACACTCTTACCGCTCTGGGCAATCGATTTGAGCTGATACTCCACATCATGGGCTCGTCCCTCCTCAACCGCCGAAGTAAAGGTGGCGTAGCTCGATGTATCAGAACTTGATAGGTCATCAATGCCAAGCGATGTTGCGGCTAGTCTGGGTACTCCCAAGATCATGAGCGAAAACACGGCCACCTTCAGGGCGGACGCAGGTTCTCCAAAGTTTAACTTGATGCCGGCAACCATGAGACCCAAGGCAAACCCCACGGGCGCGATATAAGTGGTCAGCATTCCTAGGAGTTGACTATGGATAGCCTCGAACTCATTTGAGGCTACAAGCCCGATGCCCTGATCATGACCCGTAGTGTTGCCCACGTCCTTGAACAGCTGTGCCAGTTCTGCGGGTATGTCGATAGAGCTGATCTTGCCCAGATCTCCAAGCATCCAGCTGGCAGTCAGGGCGATCAGATAAAGAGCCAACACTGTGGCGGCTGCTTTCCACAGGAGACCTGTCTTGCTCTTGAGCCAACAGCAGCGCTCATCCAGCTCGGCCAAGCCTTGCCTGAATATCTGTGTTTGCTGATTCATACCTCACCTTCCGACTGGCTCCCGACCAGTTGTGTACGAAGGGAAGTACGCATCTGCTCAATCTGCTTCTGGGCATTACGCCGCTCACCCGCGCCCTTGCGAATGATCGCCTGAACATCCTGTACAGTCCTGATCAGCTCGTCTTGTACCTTCTGCAGCGTTTCAGGATCGATGGCCAGCCGCTGGTTGGCCTTGGCGGTGTCTACGGCATTGCGGTGCAGCAGCTCGGCATTGCTACGCAGCAGCGCATTGGTGGTGTCGTCGATCGATTGCGCCAGCTCGACGGCGTTGCGCTGCTCGTTGAGCGATACCGCCAGCATGAACTGGCGTTTCCATGCGGGAACTGTGATCTCCCGGATCGTGTGAAACTTGTCGATCAGCATCTGGTTGTTGGCCTGAATGATGCGAATTGCGGGCAGGCTCTGGTACGCCGAATGCTGCATGGCTCTGAGGTCATCGATGCGCTTGTCAAGGTTGGCAATCTGCGCGTCAAGATCCGCCAGACGTTGAAGCTGGGTAGGATCGTTATTGACGCTCTGGCGCATGTCTTCGGCCTGTGCGCGCATCTCGTTGAGCCGAAGGTGTCCGGCTGCTACGTGTACGCCCAGGAGATGATGCTCATTCTCCACGGCAGCAAACATGCTGTTCAGGGAGGCATTGCGCTCGGCAATGTTGCCTTGAGCCGTCTGCACCTCGCCGATAAGCTTTTCGATCTGCTCACGCGTGGTGTCAAAGCGAGCCAAAGCGTTGCCTCCTCGCAACTTGATTCGATTGATCAGGCCGCCAATGACCGGCAGGCGTGAGCGCTTTTGGGTGAGGCCGTTAATGTTGACCGAGCGGGCAAGGGTGACAATCTGGGAGAGCTTTTCGCCGGCGCTGTCGAGGTCCTTGTTGGTGATCTGGTCCAATAGAGGGTCTGCATAGCTGGACGTATGTGCCGCTACCTCACGCCCAAAGTTGGCCACGCTTACGAGGTCATCAAGCTTGATGGTCTGGGCAACGGTCTTGATCTGTTCGATATCCGTATCGCCAAGGCCAAGAGCGCTGAGGCTGTTGGCATCCAGCGTAAACACGGTAGCGGCATGGCGAGACTGCTGTGGCTGAATATAGGTATTCACAATGCGTGTTCTCCGTTGCTTAATGGATGCCGTCTAGGCTTTTGGAAAGGCTGCCCAGCAGGTCTTTGTGGGCACGAGTAGCCTCGGCCACCATCTCCGCGCTCATGTGGCGGGTGGTTAAAAGCGTCAGGGTGTGCTGGCGCCAGACCGGCACCAGAACGGTCACGGTCTCGTTGAAACGGTCCAGCATGTCCAGCGCCTGCGCACGGGTCAGTCGCATCTGGATCACGCTCATGTCGTGGGATGAGAGGAGGGTGGTCAGGTTGACGATCTTTCGCGTCAGGCGGTCTCGCGGGTTGTCGAACTCCCATTGCGCTTGCTGGTGAAGGCCAAGTTCAGGGTTCTCGTCCAGGAATTCACGTGCAGCCTGGATATACAGGCGTAGCCGGGCGGCCTCTTCCTGAAGGCTGACAAGAAGGTTATCTAGCGCTTTGAGCGTATCCGTGACACGTTGAGCATGAACCTGAGCCTCTTCGATCAAATCCTCAAGATTCTTGCGCGCGGAGTAGTAGCGCGCCTGGCGCTCAAGCCCTTTGCCTGTCCAGCGCTCAAGCCGAGTAGGCTGTTTTGCCATCTTGCGCGGATCAGCGTCAGCGAGCCTTTCAACAATCTGGCCGATCAACCCAGCCAGTCTGGACACTGCTGCTGTTTCCATGAGGTCCGAGTAACGATCCACGCTTGAGCTGTCGATGGCGCCAGCGCCGTACTGTCCGATGGCATCGCTATCCAGAAACAGGGCGGGCAGGGTCTCGGTCTTGATGTGCTCAACCGAGATCATGGGTAGGTTCATCGTTGCCTCCAGCAGAGCCAGATTCAGTTACTGAACGCTGAGTGCCCCGTGGAGAAGACAACACCCCAACATCTCAGCCGTAGACCAAGGCTGGCAATCGAACCGGCACCTGGTATGGCGTTAATGTTAAGGGATCAAGAACCCATCCAATGGGCGTACTGCCTACCCGCGCGGGTAGGGAGTAGCAAGATTGACCCTATTGCATTTATTAAAAATTGGTGTATGGAAACCTCACACTGGTATCAAAGGTGAAGTAATGCTCAACGAGAACAATCCAGACCATGGAATCACTCGAAGCCGGACCGACGACGGCTGGTATGTAGCACCAATCCGGAGCGGGGAGTCTCCCAAAGCCTTTTTCGATGCGGCCTATGACTTCGATCCTGGCGCTAGCTATATAGCCGCCAAGGAACTCAACGATCAGCTTCGTCCGTACATTGCACCGATCCGCAATCAGGCCAACCAGCGCAGCGATAAAGCCCGCCCTGACCTGCCTGTCGGCATTACGCTGGCCACACGCAAAAGCGTTAACCGAGGGGGCAAGGGTTCACAGCTGCTCTACAGCTTCAAGGTCACGCCCTTGAGAGGAAAGCCTGTGAATGTCTACATTGGTACCGCCAATACCTGGGAGGCAAATTTTGCCAAGGCGTTGGAGAAGGCTTTAGCGATCAGGGAAAGGAGTCGGGAGCTCTTGCTGAAGCCAACTCACACGAATACTGCCCGCGCTTGATAGCCTAGTTTCTGCCTGACTTGCATTTCACCAAACTCGTGAGAAGCTGATTTCATACCAACGGACGGAAGAGTTAGAGGAAATCAAAGTGACAACGACATACGAATCTCAGGTAATGCGAGGCATTGAGCTTTTGGAGCTTTGCCAAAAACTACAGTCCGAAAAAGATGGTGTAGACCGGCCAGATCCTCTTTCCCTCGTTAAGAGTAAAAAGCTTGATCAGTTTGCATTGGATGTAGAGAACGCAATTGTTTGGATGTCTTCAATCCTTAAGCTGTATCCGCAATCGCAAAAGCTGGCCGCATTGGGTAAAGAGCTTGAAGCGCAGGGAAAGATCAAGCTAGAGGCTGGAGACAGCTATAGCGAGGTGGCGCTGGACTATCTGTGTCACCAGCAGGGGATCGCTTGATGGAAGGCATTATTAGAGCCTGCTCACACGAATACTACCCGCGCTTTTGATAAAGCAAGCCGATTGACCTAGGAAACAGCAATGCCTCTACGTAAGCATCACGCCACGAATTGCGATGTAAAAACTATCAGCCGCGGCCTGAGCATTTGGTGGGTGCGCGAGATGCAGCCATTTGTTAAAGGGTGGTTTTCAGAGGCGGTAGTAATCGGGGCTGCCGTAGTCGCTCTTGGTCTCATCGTCCACGTCCTCTTTCCTCTCGGTTTACTCCTGACGACTGTGCTCCCAGGAGCCACACAAACATATGGTTCGTATCTCGCTTTTGACTACACACCTGAGGTGATCGTGCCTCTTACATCGTTGGGTGCTGCACCATTCATGGTAATGGCAACGTTGGCTTCCTGGGCTCGCCACGTTTGCTCAATGGGGAAAGTTAACCCATGAACCTGTTTGGTGTAGAGATCAAGCACCCTTCGCCCAAGGAGCTGGGCCTAGCCACGTTCATCATCATGATGTTTCTGGTTTTCAGCCTGCTCAATGGAGAGCGTGCGGATAGCCTGTTTCCAAGTCTGGCCGCTGTTTCTGCTGGAGTCATTTCAGCTTCCTTTGGCATCAGCCTTGGCAAAGGCTGGCGAGCATGGGTGTTGTTGCTTGTGATTACATCGATTAGCTACACAGTTGTGTGGATGTTGACTGAGCACGGGGTCCGTTGAGGATTGCACTTCCAATGAGCGAATCAGACATACCAGACAAGCCAGAGGATATTGCATCCCAGCAGGCAGTCTATACACTGAGAAAGACGGGACTCGAAATTCGAATTCTCGAGAAGACGCTTGAAAAGCTGGAACTGGATAACCAGAAAACAGCTTTGGACATCGTTAAGCTGGATCTTGACATCAGCAAGCTTGACGTAGAAGTGAAAGACTACCGAAAGGAGTCTATCCGCAAGTGGCTTACGGTTATTGGGGCTGTATTAGCGGCCATCTTTACGGGCTTAACCGCCACGCTTAAAGCACGAGAGGTCTACTATGAGCACCAAACAACAGTTCAAGAGCCCTTACCTGAACGATCCGCAGAAGGTTCAAAGCATCATCCATCAGATGCAGAAAAACCAAAGAAATAGCTTTGTTCCGCTTTTGCAAGCGGCTGCGATTGCGGTTCCGGTCATTGGTGGTGGAATATTCCTTCTTTATAACCTGTTAATCTGACTAGCATTCCAAGCCTCCTAGAGATCCTTGCTACAATCGTGAATAGGTCAATCGAGATGATTGTTAAGATTCTGATGTGCCGCTGGGATCAGCTTAGCCAGAGCGAATGGGAGGAACTCAATGACTCTATCCCATGGATTGTTTTTGGTCTGATTGCCATGCCCGTTATGACCTATCTCTTCGCATAATAATGATTATGTTAAATTAATATCACTTCTGCCTGCCCTTCAGCTCTTTGTTTTATAGCTAAACATCGCTGCGGCTCTTAATGCACTGTCTTCAACCCTGACCGCTGGCTGTATAGCCGTGCCTCAGCCTGGCCCATGCTTTCGCCTGTCCTTTGCATGTGCTCGGACAGTTCCTCAGCATCAAATCCCACCTGGTTACGCATGGCATGGTTGACGTCAGCGATGACACGCTCTGCATTACGCGACCATTCGCTGACAAGGTTCTGCGTGTGAGTCATTTCTTCATTGACCCATGCCCGTGGATCGGCGCTCTGCGTATCTAGCAGTCCTAGCTTGCGGCCTACGGCAGGCAACAGAGTCATATAGAGCGTGACCCAGCAGATGGGCTCCATAGGCTCGGTCGGATCAATCAGGGCGTTGTGCAAATATGGTGCTGGGCTCGTATCGTCCAGCTCGTTGGCTATCTCGATAATCAGGTCGACGATTTCCTCTTCCTGGATTTCTAGACTATCCAGCTTGAGCGCCATATGGAGCAGCTGGATCAGCTCAAACAGCGTATTGACTTTGGATTGATTTTCATCAAGTGATATGGCCATAACTTGCCCTGATAGCTCTATAGTGAGAGTGCCAGCTCTGAGTCATAATTAGTCCCAGCTATTAAAGTCAAGAATATTAGTTAACCGTTGTAATGTGAATTCTTCAGTTTTGAGCTTACGTGCCCAGTATTGTTGTCTTTCGGCACGCCTCTCGGCAGGATTGCTCCATTCCACTACATGAATATCTCTGGACCGCCCATGGGCAGCAAGTAGGTTGTTCAAATGGTTGTCGCAGCCAGAGTAGCCAACGATGACGATTCCGCTAGATTCTTCTAGGCAAAGGTTTAAGTAATCCCAGTAAGTCGATAGCACATGTGAAGCACCAATTACAGAGCGTTTATGCCTTACATGCGTTAATACGATGTGGTCAGAACCATTTGCTGAAGTAGGAGTTAGCTCATGCCTCTGCCTTTTGCGTATCGCGCCATATTGATCGTCATAGAACAGAGGAGAGCCATGAAGATGCAAGTAATAGCCAAACGTGTTGCCGAAAGCTCGCTGCATTGCATCCGAATTAAATCCATCCCGCACCATGCCATCTACTAAAGAAGTGGTGTAGTAATTGTTAGTTATCACTTCTTCATCAATGAGAGCGTCATATAGCAACCGATCGTAATTCAGCGTTGCGACGTGTGAGTCAGTCCTTCTGATAAAATTCGCTAAGGGCTGTACGAAATCTCTAGGTAGGGCGCCTTCGTACAAATGCAATCTTGTTGCCACCTTATGTATGTACCTGCTTACTGCCCTAGGAAATTCTTGACCTTCAGATGAAAGCCAATGCACCTCCATGTTTTGAGACTGGCTTACGCTATTAAGTATCTTGCAGGCTGATATAACTTGGTGAAGAGGATCGAGCTGGTCTTCCTGTTCAGGTACTAGGCCCCCACCACCTAAACATTCGCTAATCAGATTTTTTTGAGTATCCGAAAGATCTTCATCATCATCCCATACGTCAGCCATCGCATTCGTGAGCGAGAAATGAGTAGGATCTAGTGCCATTCCAAGTCCATTGCCAAATATTAAAGTTTTCCTAGACATCCCTTATATCCTGATCTTTATATATTCTTTTGAACTGCTATAACGGCTGCTATACCGTCATGGAAATGAATGCAAATAGGCTCATCTGGCATCACATCGTTAGCTGACCTTATAGCCTGTCCATCCTGCCGCTTCACCAGCGCAAACCCCTTGGCCATGATCGCTCTTGGATCAAGAACGGTATAAAGATCCTTGTACCGCTGAAGCGAGGCTTCCTCTTGCTGAAGGCTTCCCTGCGCTGCCAGCTGGTACTGACCAGCCAGCGAATCAACACAGCGCTGTTCCTCAGCCAGTCGAGCATCAAGTTGCATGGACAAGGCTTGCCTTATCTGCATGAGTTCCTGCGCGGAATCAGCAGCCTTGCGCTCGGCAAGGTAGGTGTATTGCGTGAGGAGATTGCCTAGGCATTGCTCTTCTTCAGCTACGGCTGCTGGAAGCTGCGCCAGATACCGCTCCTGATAGTTGTGCAAGCGATCGCTGGCGCTCTGCAGCGATTCGCGCACCATGGAGTGCGCCTGGGCCTGCCAAAGGGTCACTTGTCTCTCGTGCCGGTTCAGGCAGTCATCCACGCCTCGGCGGTAGCAGTGGCTTAGCTCGGCCAACGATAAGGTCTCGTTGCTTAACCTTTGCTGGGACAGGTTCTGATACTGCCCGTGCAGGCTGACGAGACAGGTCTCTTCACGGCTTAGGGTCTGGTCGATCAGCTGCCTGGCCAGCTCAATGCTTCTACCCAGCTCCTCGGACTCCAGCTTAAGAGCGCGCACGGCCCCTGGGCTGGGCCAGTCGCTGCTCCCACTCCGGGAACAGTTCATTGGCCAGTGCCCGCATGACATCGGCCGCGCAGCGACTGCGCGATCGAGGGGCGGCTTTCGACTCGATCCGATGCACCGGCAATCCCAATGACGCGGCATTGAGGTACGCGACGCGATCGGGAATCACCGTTTTACAGACGCTGACATGCGGGTCGGCGGCAAAGGTGTTGCGCAGGCTCTGCATGATCAGGCAGGTATCGCGCCGGTTGGCGTTCACCTGATTGAGAAGCAGTTTCACCGGGGGCAAGTACACGCCGAGGTAGCGGTAGGGTTCCAGCTCTTCGAACAGGCCGAGCGTGCCGCGGCGCAGTTCGCGTGCCGCGAGCATTTCCGGTGGCAACGGGCATAGCGCACAATCTGAGGCCAGGATGGCCATTTCCACCACCACGCTGCGCGCGCCCTGGGTGTCGACGATCAGCACATCGTACTGATCGGCAAATGCGGGTAGCAGGTTGCGCAGGCGCAGTCGGCCATCGGGCGCGTGCAGCAGTACGGTGCCCAGGTGGCCCGCGCGGTCGTTGGAAACGATCAGTTCAAGCCGCGGGATGGTGGTGACGGAAATGATCTGCTCGGCAACCGTGAGCCGCTGCGAGATCAGTTCGTAACTGCCCGCTTCACGTGACTTGCACAGAGCGTAGTAGCTGGACAACGTCGGTTGACTGTCTAGGTCGAGCAGCAGCACCTTCAAGCCCGCGTCGGCAAGCAGGCCGCCGAGGTTGGCGGCAACCGTGGTCTTGCCGGCCCCGCCCTTGGTCGAGATCAGCGAAAGGACTTTCATGGCACTACTCCCGAACAGACAGGCGATCCTGAACCCACTGCTCAATCTCCAGCGAGTCCCAACCGACCGCGCGCGTGCCGATGCGCCGGCATTGCGGGAATAGTCCGGCCTTCATCAAGTTGTAGATGTGCGAGCGTTTGAAGCCGGTTTTTTGTTCCACCTCATCGCGGCGCATGATGTGGCGATCGGCGGAAGCTGGGGCAGGGCTGGCCGGTTGCATGGTGTCACTCCTTAGCGCCATGTGGCGCGCAGTGGGATGTGACAGTCAGTGAAGGTCCGTGGGGGTGAAAAATCATTGCCAGGCAATGGCCGCCATTGCCTGGCTATTCGGAGTTAGGCCTGCTCCGCTTGGGCCAAATGGCGGCGAGCCAACGCAAATTTCCGATCAAGGGTGTGTTTGCTCAAACCATGTAGGCCGGGAAATTGAGACAAAATAGCCTGGACTACCGCAGTCTGATTTTTATAGATCGACTGCACTTGGCCGGATTTCGACTTGCCTACGGTGATTGCCAGTAGGGCGCCGATGATCGTGTAGTGGACGCTGGCGGAGGCTTCAGGGGCTGGCTCCGCTGCATCAAGCTGCGCCGTTAGCTCGTTTTCATGGCGCTTGTAGACCGTCATCTCTTCGACAACAGAATCGTAGGCCTGATGCATTTTCTCAAACTCACGCGCGTAGAAGTCCCGTTCAGCTTGCACAGCCAAAAAGGCGTTCAAACTCACGCATTCGAGGTGGTCGATATTTTTGGGGAACAGGAATTCGGGTTTTTCCTCCGGATGGTTTAGCGCAAACCAGGCCCGCAGATCCGGACGGCGTATGGACCAATACACTCGCTCGGCGTGGTCGTTGAGCGTAATGGGCCCGCCGAGGGACGTTGCCGGTAGCTCACCCGAGGCAATGGCGTCGTAGATGCGCTCCACATAGAAGTGGAGACAGGGCCACTGCGGAAAATGCTTGAGTAGCTCACCTGAGTGGGCTATTTCGACCTGTAAGATCTCTGCGGTGTGATCGGCCAGATCGCACCAAAGAATTGCCGCATCGATGGGGTGATAGCAGCTTTTGATCGCGTCCATGGAGAACAGCCTCCAGCTGAAGTCGTCCTAATCGCCGATGGGATCATTATTTTGAATCTCATTCGAGCGAGCTAGACTCCGAAAGCAGTTTCGGATCCAATAACGTGACAAAGTATTTTCATTATAGTTCGCCGTAACTCTTCAGGCTGCGACGAGTTTTGACGTAGGTCAGTGGGGATTGTGGTTCGGTCGCAGTGCCCGACCACCTTCTGATTGAAGCGCTTTAGGGCGGCCAGCATCGTCGAGCTCGACTTGTATCAGCAACCCCCTCAGTTGCTCCATAGCCGGTGTGGCCTGGCTACCTCTGCGTGTTACCAACTCGTAGGGGTCGCTTACGGACTTGATGGCCAAGGGCAAGATGCATACGCGGTTGTGCTGGACGCACTGCTTGGCCACATCGATTGACACAAGCGCAACGAATTCGGGCTGGTTCTGCAGCAGTGACAGCGTTGCCAGAATCGACGTGGTCTCCACCAGGTGCAGAGGGAAGCGGATGCCCGCATCATGGAACTCTCGCTCAAGCTGCACCCGCATAGGCATGTTGGCCCGGTAGACGATCCACCGACTTTCAGCCAACTCCTCCAAGCGAAGTGCTCCAGCGGCCTGGAAGGGGTGGTCGATGTTGGCGATGACCGCCAGAGTCTCGTCCTGAACAAACGCACTCGAGAAAAGATGCGGCGAACTGCTCACACTCGTCCGGCACAGGGCCATGTCCAGACGCCCGCTCTCGATCTGGGTTAAGAGCGATTGGCTGGTGTCCTCAATGATCTCGAATGACATTTCCGGCTGTATGGCAGTCAGCTGGGAGACCGCCTTCATCAACAGCGGCACTGCCCCCATGATCGCCCCCACCGCAAGGCGTCCCCCGACCCCTCTCAGGATCGCATCCAAATCGTGCCGCAGGTTCGAGATATCAGTCTGCACCACCCTGGCGTACCTGATGGCGCAATAGCCGGCAGCCGTTGGTTCAAGCCCACGGTTGTTGCGATTAAAAAGCGTCGTACCAAAAGTCGTCTCGATCTCCTGAAGGGCCTTGCTTGCCCCAGGTTGTGTCAGCCCCACGCTATTTGCGGCTCCGAGAAGAGAGCGGTGCTCGTCCAGCTCGATGAGCAATCGCAGGTGTCTAGCGTGGAGCCTGGACATGATCGAGTTGAGGGACGGGGTCATTTGGTATGAATCCTAGTTATACCTGTATGGATTGTTCTCAATACCACGGCTGAATTCAGATTTCTATACTGGCGCGGCACGATGTCGCACTCGGTGCAGCGGATTGGCCTGAGATCGGCCCAAAATAACAAAGCCAGTAGGCTCGAGGAGACCCCATGTCCCTGATCAATTACATCACCCAGATCCAGTTTGAAGTCGGAGCTATTTCGCTCCTGCCTGCAGAGTGTCAGCGCATTGGTATTACCCGCCCTTTGATCGTCACTGACCGTGGTGTCCGTGCGGCAGGTATCGTCGATGTAGCTCTGAGCAAATTCACCGACTCCACTGTTCAGCTGCCGATCTATGACGGCACGCCACCCAACCCAAACGAAAATGCTGTTCGTGAAGCAGTGGCCATGTTCAAGGAATGCGGTTGCGACGGCATCATCGCCATCGGCGGCGGTTCCGCTATTGACCTTGCCAAAGGTGTAGCCGTATGCGCCAAGCACGAAGGCCCGCTGAAAAGCTTCGCTGTCATCGAAGGTGGCCTGGCTCGCATCACTCCAGCAACGGCCCCTGTGATCGCAGTGCCGACCACTGCCGGCACCGGCAGCGAAGTCGGACGCGGCGCCATCCTGATCCTGGACGACGGCCGCAAGGTGGGCGTGATCTCGCCGCATGTCGTGCCGAAGGTCGCGATCTGCGATCCCGGCCTGACGGTCGGCCTGCCGCCGCAACTCACCGCCGCCACCGGCATGGATGCGATCGCGCACTGTCTGGAAACCTTCATGTCGCCGATGCGCAATCCGCCGGCCGACGGCATCGCGCTGGACGGCTTGCGCCGCGCCTGGGCGCATATCGAACGGGCCACGAAAGAGCCGACCGACCAAACCGCGCGGGAAAACATGATGATGGCTTCGATGGAAGGCGCACTCGCTTTCCAGAAGGGACTGGGCTGCGTCCATAGCCTGAGCCATTCGCTCGGCGGAATCGACCCGCGACTGCATCACGGCACGCTCAACGCCATCTTTCTGCCGGCGGTCGTGGAGTTCAACCGAAGCGCTCCGTCCATGCGCGACGAAGAAAAGATGGAGCGCATGGCGAGCGCCATGCAGTTGCGTCAGGACACGGAGATTTCGTCGGCGCTGCGCGACATGACGGCACGCCTCGGCTTGCCGACCGGCCTTCGGGCGCTGGGCGTCACGCGCGAGATGTTTCCGCGCATCGTGTCGGGCGCGCTCAAGGATCACAGTCACAAGACCAATCCGCGCGAAGCATCGGAAGCGGATTACCTCGGCTTGCTGGAAGCGTCGTATTGACGAAGAGACGGACGCCCGACCAACGAGGCGTCCGCGCATGACACGGACGGAGACACCGCATGAACAAGAGCAAACGGATCGTACGGATCCAGCGCATTTCGATCTTCTTTTTGACCCTCGCCGGCAGCATCAACTATCTGGATCGCAGCGCGCTCTCCATTGCAAATAGCGTGATTCGCGGCGAGATGGGCTTGAGCGCCTCGCAGATGGGCCTGCTGCTGTCGGCCTTCTCGCTCGCCTATGCGTTCGCGCAACTACCGGTCGGCGCGATGCTCGACCGTTTCGGCGCGCGCGTGATGCTGGGCTGGGGCATGATCCTGTGGTCGGTCGCGCAGGCCTGCTGCGGGCTCGTCGGCAATATCCAGCAGTTCTTCTTGGCGCGCGTGTGCCTCGGCATTGGCGAAGCACCGCAGTTTCCGGCCGGCGCGAAGGTCATCGGCGAATGGTTCGCGGTGCGCGACCGCGGCACGCCGACCGGCATCTTCGTTGCGTCGACGACCGTAGGCCCGGCGATAGCGCCACCGATCCTCACCGCCATGATGCTTGCGCTCGGCTGGCGCAACATGTTCTTCGCCACCGGCGTGTTCGGCGTCATCGTGGCGATCGGCTGGTATGTGGCCTATCGCAATCGCGACGAAGTGAAGCTGGCGGCTGAGGAAACCGCCTATCTGAACCAGGACTCGCAGGAAAACGAGAACAGCAAGCCGCTCAGCGGTGCACAATGGCGCAGCCTGTTCCGGCAGAAGACGACGTGGGGCATCTTCTTCGGCTTCATGGGCGTCATCTATACCGTGTGGCTCTACCTCACATGGCTGCCGGCCTATCTTGAACACGAACGCGGTCTGAGCATCGCGAAGGCGGGCTGGGTCGTCTCGATTCCCTATGTCTTCGGCACGCTCGGCATGCTGAGCAGCGGCTTCACGGCAGACCGCCTGTACCGCAGAGGGCTGCAGGCGATCACCAGCCGCAAGTGGCCGATCTGCATCGGTCTCGTGGGCGCGGCGGCGTTCACCGTTCCGGCGGCGCTGACGCCGTCCACCACGCTCGCCGTGATCTACATCTCGGGCGCCATGTTCTTCATCAATCTGGCATCGGGCGGCGCGTGGTCGCTGATCTCGATCGCCGCGCCGCGCCAGGCGGTGGCTTCGCTCGGCGGCATTCAGAACTTCGGCGGCTTCCTGGCCGGCTCTGCTGCGCCGATCGTCACCGGCATCGTCGTGGACCGGACGCATTCGTTCGTCGCCTCGCTCATCGTGAGCGCGGTCATCGCGCTGCTCTCGGCGGTGGCGTATCTGCTGCTCGTGCACCGGCCTGTCGCGGTGTCGGAAGACGTCGGGGAAACCTCCGTCGGCGCGCTTTCCTGATTCGCACGGTTTACGCCCTATGTGCCTCTTGAAAAGATCTTTGTAGGAGTTCGAGCTTCAATGCGAACAATAACGTGTGTGGAAGACCTTCGCGTCATGGCGAAAAAACGGGTGCCCAAGGCGTTCTACGATTACGTCGATAGTGGTTCGTACACGGAATCGACCTATCGCGAGAACGGTCGCGCGTTCGCCCGGCTGACGCTCAAGCAACGCGTAGGCGTGAACGTGGAAGGGCGCAGCACCGCAAGCACGATGCTCGGACAGCGGGTCGCAATGCCCGTGGCCATCGCACCGACCGGACTGACGGGCATGCAATGGGCCAACGGCGAAATCCTGGGTGCGCGCGCAGCCGAGCGCTTCGGCGTGCCGTTCACGCTCTCGACCGTGAGCATCTGTTCGATCGAGGATGTTGCGGCTCATACGAAGGCGCCGTTCTGGTTTCAGCTCTACGTCATGCGCGACCGGGGCTTCAACCAGTCGCTGATCGAGCGCGCGAAGGCCGCCGGTTGTTCGGCGCTGGTGGTCACGCTCGATCTGCAGATCAACGGGCAGCGTCACAAGGATCTCAAGAACGGCATGACCGTGCCGCCTCGCCTGACGGCGGCGAACCTGCTTGATTTTCTGCGCAAGCCGGGCTGGGTGATGCGCGCCGCTTCGGGCAGACGCAACTTCGGCAATCTCGCCGGCTTCATCAAGGGCGGTGACGATGTGATCGCGATCAGCAAGTGGGTCGCATCGCAATTCGATCCGAGCCTCGACTGGAACGACATCGCGCATATCCGCAGTCTTTGGCCCGGCAAGCTGGTGCTCAAGGGCATCATGTGCGCCGAGGATGCGCGCATGGCGGCTTCGCTGGGCGCCGATGCCATCGTCGTCAGCAATCATGGCGGACGGCAGCTCGACGGCGCGCCGTCGACGGTCGAGGCCTTGCCCGCCGTGGTGGATGCCGTGGGCGACGCCACTGAAGTGTGGGTCGATGGCGGCATCCGCACCGGCCAGGATGTGATGAAGGCGCTCGCGCTGGGCGCGAAGGGCACGATGATCGGCCGAGCCTTCATGTATGCCCTCGGCGCGATGGGCGAACCCGGCGTCGCGCGCATGCTCGAGATTGTGCGGAACGAACTCGACGTGACGATGGCGCTGACCGGCGTCCGGTCGATCGGCGAGATCGGGCCGCACAACTTTCACGAGCCGCGTGTTGCACAAGCTTTCCGCGCGCGCACAGCTGAGGCCATGACTCAACGAGAAGAATCTGTCATTTGATTGGAGGTTGGACGCGCAATGGATCTGCAAATCGAGGGTAAATGGGCGCTCGTTTGCGCCGCGAGCAAGGGGCTGGGGAAGGGCTGCGCCGAAGCGCTGGTCGCTGAAGGCGTCAACGTCGTGGTGACGGCGCGCGGCGAGGACGCGCTGGCATCGACGGCAGCCGGGCTTCGGCAACTGAATCCCCACGTTCAGGTGATCGCCTTGGCAGGCGATATCACGACTAGCGCGGGACGGATGCGGGCATTGAGCGCGGCGCCGCGCATCGACATCCTGATCAACAATGCGGGCGGCCCGCCGCCGGGCGATTTTCGCGACTGGACCCGAGCCGACTGGATCGCGGCGCTCGATGCGAACATGCTGACGGCCATCGAACTGATGCGCGCCACCGTCGACGCGATGGCCGAGCGAGGCTTCGGCCGGATCGTCAACATCACGTCGGGTGCGGTGAAGGCGCCCATCGATGTGCTCGGGCTGTCCAACGGCGCGCGTTCCGGCCTGACCGGCTTCGTCGCGGGTCTGGCCCGGCAGAAACGGATCGCGGAGCATAACGTGACCATCAACAATCTGCTGCCGGGCTTGTTCGATACCGACCGCCTGAAGCAGTCCACCCAAGCGGCCGCTACCGCGCAGGGCAAGGCGTATGACGCTGTGCTCGAAGCGAAACGTCAGGCAATACCGGTAGGGAGATTCGGCACGGCGCAGGAGTTCGGCGCGATGTGCGCTTTCCTGTGCAGCGGACACGCGGGCTACTTGACTGGTCAGAACATCTTGATGGATGGCGGCTCGTTTTCAGGAACGTTTTGAGTTCGGTGTGACGCGGACCTCCGCGAGAGGCTTGAGCATGAGGAATCGATGGAAGAAATCTCGATCGCATCTTAGCTCTCCCGATCGTCTTAAGGAGTGCCGCTGTTTCGCCACCGTACACCGTACCCCGTCTCGGCGAGCGAACGCCTTCGCCGAGACAGAGATCCCCAGTGCTGTCGCCCAACTCAAAGGCGACATACAACTTGCCGACCACCCTTGCATCCCGAGCAGCGCGTGTCCATTCGCGTACGCCCAGGAGAAACCGGTCTGCACTATCCGCTCTACTCCATGGCTTTGCTTCTGATGCCCCTATCGTATCTAGCGACGCTTGAAACATGCGGCAGCTCATCCTGCAACCCCTTACTCCGTCTATAACTACGAGCAACTGAAGAGTCAAGCTTCGACCCGAAACAATCCGACATTTCTTGATCTCAGCCAGCAGAGGGCCTTGTCAAATTGAAGGCAGATGGCCGTACGAATCGACAGTGTGTAGGATTCCTTCTGATTATGGGGTGTCGGTGCCCAGATTGGTTGCGCTCCAGCCATACCAGCTGTCCAGACGTTGCTTCAGCTGGGCACGGTGTGTAGCAGCGTCTATGCGATGACGGGGTAAGGCGAAGTGCTGCCGGATCGGTCCGAAGCTCGACAGAAAGCGCTGCGTGCGTCGTGGATCACGGAAACCCTGCATCTGGCGCTCACGTCGGCGCGTTGGCTGGTGGCTGTTTTCCGCCCGGTTGTTTACCCGGGCCGCCGCCTTCACGAACACGTGTTTCACATTGGCCAACTGTGGCACCTCGGCCTTTGCCGCCGGATAGCTACGCAACTGGTCGGTAACAATCCTGCGCGGTACCGGGTACGAGCGCAGCATCTTTCTGAAGAAGCGCTTTGCGGCGGCCTTGTCGCGCTTCTTCTGCAACAGCACATCCAGTTCGGTCCCATGTTCGTCTACTGCGCGCCACAGCACGTATGGCTCCCCGCGCAGTTTCACGAACACCTCATCGAGATGCCAGGTCGCGCCCGATCGCGGCCGAACTGCTTTGGCCCGGCAGGCGAACATCGCACCAAACCGGTCGCACCAGTTGCGCACCGACTCGTAGCTGACCACGACGCCGCGTTCGAGCAGCAATTCCTCGATGTCACGCAGGCTAAGGTTGAAGCGGTAATACCAGCGCACCGCGCAGCTGATGACTGCGGATGGAAAACGGAAACCGTGATACGGCGAGGTACTCTTTTTCATCTCGCCATTCTACCGCCCCCCCTTCAAGTTGACATTGCCGTTCCTGCGCTTCTGCATCCAAGCCGCTCTAGACATTAATGATTCTCCGGAGAGGTTAGCCCAGAGCCGTTTCTACCAGCGCTGGGAGCAGGTCATTGCCTACCAGCGCAGTCTAGAGGAGAACCTCTCGTTAGAGTTCCCTCTAGAACTTGCCCAGCGAGCGGAGGGCATCCTCACCCTGCAGCGCAATCGACTGCCCTTGGAAGTCAGGGAGCAGTTCGATCTCGTATCTGACAAGCTGCGCGAGGTGTTGTCTGAGAACAATACCCTCAATCCCGATTACTGTGTTCGCTTGCAACATTGGGACGCCAAGCGTAGCGACTATATCCCGTCCTTGCGTTTCGACCGCCGTAACCGGCCGCTCTACATCCGGCAGAAAGACAGCATCAGCATTGAAGGCAATTTCTTGCTGCTGGATAACGACGCCCAGATGCTGCGCCTGCTGGTGAGCGTACCAAGTGCCTCTCTCAAGCGGCAGAGCCAGGCGCTGGACGACTTCTTCCAAGATCGCTTGGTCAACCCGGCGCTAAAGAACATCCTGCTTGCCCCAGAACACTATCTGCCCGAGCAGGAAGAGCCCAACGCGCCCATCGCTTGGGCTAGCACCTTGGACGACAGCCAGAAGCGCGTGGTGGAACTTGCTCTCAGGGAGCGCAATATTGCTCTTATTCAAGGGCCGCCGGGCGCAGGCAAAACTACCGCCATTGTGGAAATGCTCTACCAACTGTTCTGCCAGCGGCCCAACCGTCGCGTGCTGGTGGTTTCCCAGCAGAACACAGCCGTGGATAACGCCTTGGGCAAGTTCCTAGACAAGCACGGCAACAGTTTGAAGCAGCCCATTCAAGCGATCCGCATCGGCAATCCGGAAAAGATGAGTTCGGCCATTCAGCCTTTGGGCTTCGACCGTCAGCATGACGACTTCCTTGCCGAACTCGATGCGCGGGCCGTCGAGGCAGCTGTGCGTCTGCCTGAAGCCGAAAGCAACCTTTGCCATATCTGGCGTACCATCCTCAAGCAGGCGACCCAATCCCGCGCTGGACAGGACGAGTTTTTCATTACGCTGCTGGCTGACCGCAATTTGGTGGGCGCTACCTGTGTCGGGCTGGCCACCAACAAGGGCGGCATTGACCAATTGCAGTTTGACGTAGCCATTATCGATGAGGCTGGGCGCGCTACGGTACCGGAAATCCTCATTCCCATTTTGCGCTCCAGAAAGGTCATCCTAGTAGGCGACCACTACCAGTTACCTCCTAGTATCGCGCCATTGCTACGCGAGGATGAAGCCACCCAGGCACTGGGTTTTTTGCGTGAAAACTTCCTCAGTGGAAGCTTTTTTGAGCTAATGTTTGAACGCCTGCCAGGCGAGTGTCGGGAAGTCCTCGACAAGCAGTACCGTATGGCGCCTCCCATCGGTGATTTGGTGGCGAACCTGTTCTACAGCCGTGAAGGCCAGCGCATGCTGTTCAACGGCCACCCAGATAGTTATTTTGAAAAGAGCTACCTGCTTGACGAAAGCATTTACTGGGTGGACGTGAAAGGGCGGCAGCAACAGCCCCACAACAGCATGAGCCAGGAGAATGTCCACGAAGCTGAAGAAATTACCGGCTTCCTGATTGAATTGGCCAACAACGTAAATCGGCCCACCTCCGTGGCCGTCATCACCCCTTACGGCGCCCAGAAAGAGCGCCTCCGCAAGCAGCTACGCAATATCGGTTGGCAAAATGGCCAGCTCGGTCCGCTGAGCATCGAAGTCGATACTGTCGACGCATTCCAAGGCAGTGAGGCGGACGTTGTTTGCTACTCTACCGTGCGCACTGAAGGTGGCCTCAACTTCATCCTTGATCGCAAACGCCTGAACGTCGCTTGCTCACGTGCCAAGCTGCATCTGTTGTTCTTTGGGGATAGCCATTATCTCAGCAGTTGGCGCGCCAAGGGAAAAGATGGTTTCAACCTGTTCCCGAGGATTATGAAGCACGCCAGTACTGCAAAGGTAGAGTTCAGGAAAGATCATCTAAAGGCCTCCATGTCGGAGGCGGATAGCCCGGCCAGCCATAAGGTGACTACCGGTGCGGCAAGGACTCATAGCTGCTCTACAGCTTCAAGGTGAAGCCCTTGAGAGGAAAGCCTGCCAATGTCTATATAGGGACGGCAAAGACCTGGGAGGCTAATTTTGCCAAGGCGCTGGAGAGGGCTGTAGAGATTAGGGAAAAGAGTCGGAAGGTGTTATTGAAGCCCGCGCACACGAATAATGACCGCGCTTTTAAAAAAGCTTGAGCTAGCGACAAACGAGCAAGATTTAACTACTTTGTTGTGATTCGGTATGACCCGCGCCAGCACACGTTGTCTTCAATGATAAGCTAGTGCATGGATGCACAGTTTTTGTAGCCTAAACCCCCTCTAAATACTGGAAGAAAGTGCAATCTAGAGCTAGAGTCACTTTGTGAGTTATAGCTTTGGGTTAGAGGTAAGGTATGAAACTTGAAGATCGCATGAACCGCTCAATCAAACAGCGCACAAGCGTGGTCATCTTGCGCTCAGACTTTGCTCACATGGCGAGCGACTCTCAAATAGGCCGAGTCTTGGCTCGCTTCGTAGCGGAAGGAAAGCTCATCCGTGTCAGTAAAGGTGCATTTGCCAAAACACGTATCAATAAGTTTACCGGCAAGCCTACCCCTGCCGGCACTCTGGAGACGATTGCAGCAGAGCTTTTTCGCAAACTCAATATCTCCGTAAAACCAAGCTCGCTTGTGACGGAGTACAACAGCGGAAAATCAACTCAAATTCCGATGGCAACAACTGTGAATACAGGACGTCGGCGTATTTCACGAAAGGTTACGGTAGGAAACAGCACGTTGACCTATGAAAAAAATTCCAGACGAGCTTAGGTCTGATATCGAAGATGCTGCTACAGCAGGACTCCTAGGCAACCTGCCCGCTGTCGTCGCTGAAAAAGATCAGCACATTACCGACGCACTTCGCTCTTTAGCTCAAATCCAAGTAGCGCATACTGCACGACAAAGGAATCGCCGTAAGGAAGATCAGGCCCCAGAATCGATCGACGTTGCTACGCGATTAGTTTTTGCTGGTGGAACCTGCCTATCAAAAGCTCATAGTCTAATCGAGCGCATGTCTGAGGATATTGACATCAAGGTCATATTGGATGATGTACCGGAAGGCTATGTCTTGCCCAATGGAATAGGAAGTCGGGGCCGTCTAAAGGATTTGCAGCAAGAGGTTGAGCGGCGCTTGACAGAAATGGGCTTTGAGTACGTAGTCCATGATGATGAGGATAACCCAGTCTCGCGTGACAGAAGACGCTACTACTGTCTGCTGGTTTCGTATAATGCACATTTTCAGGATGTGTCTGGCGTACTCCGCCCTCAACTCAAGCTTGAACTGATTCACCGCCCTCCGATATTAGCCGCAGAGATGCGCGAGATGGGATATATGCTTGACCAATTTATCCCTCGGCAAGCGGCCCTCCGTTTCTCCATGCCGTGCATCACGGTAGCGGAGACATTAGCTGAGAAAGTGCTGTCGCTATTGCGGCGCTGTGCCTGGAACTGGGATGGGTATCAACGCGGTGAGTTTGATACAGCATTAGTGCGTCACGTCTATGATGTCTGGCGTATTACTATTAGTCAGCCTGATGCCATCGATCCCGCCTGCCAGATCTTTGCGCAATTGGTCGATAAGGATGTAATGGAGTTCAAGGGACAGCATCCGGAATTTGACAAAGATCCCTATACGGTACTTCGGCGTAGCTTGGCCGCAGCAGCCACCCATGAGGAGCTGAAAGCGAATTTCGAGCAGCGCCTGAAGCCGTTACTTTATACAAACGATAAGCCGGATTTTCAAACTTGTTATTCCGCCTTCGCTGCTGTTGCAGAACGAATGCTGAATATAGGACAAGTCAATGGAAACTGAGGTAGAACAATCGGGATAGTAAGTAGACTCTAAATCTGATATAGCCATGCTATTAAAATATGCTCAGCTTACCTGCCAGAATTTGAAACAGACTTGCCTGAGTAACCCCGGTATGGCTATCGATACACTTCGCATAACATAAGTTATGTTAAATCGATATCACTTCTGCCTGCCCTTCAGCTCTTTGTTTTATAGCTAAAAACATCGCCACCTTTCCTAATGCACTGTCTTCAACCGTACAGCCGTGCTTCAGCATGGCCCATGTACTCAAACATTGCTCTGGCCGCTCATTAACATTGAACCTTGTCTGAACTCGCATACAACTATGCCATGACCTACGGTTTGAGCTTTTATTTGATTTCTTCAGAAGAAGTGCACACAGGGTGAATACCTGATACGACCCCATAGTCGCATGTTTCGTCCACGCGTACGCGGTAGGCATCAACCAAGCATGCCTTATCCTTACATTTATTACGCTTACTCAGCCATATGCGTTGTTCATTTCTCAACTCAGCTTTAGAGCCTCCAAAATCAGATAAGAGCATGCTTTTATAATTCTCAGCAAGGGCATCATCGAGCCTGCTAAGCATGGGGTCAGTACAGATCATTTTTTCTACAGAGGTTGAGGCTTTAGTACAGTCAAACGAGACTGCATATGAAGTAGTTGTTATGAAGGCACATAAAAAGGACAGGAAACGAGAGTGCATGTTGCGCCTACTCCTAAGATGAAAACACTAGCTTATTCAGATCGATAAAGCGCCATGTACATGTGATGTACAATCTTTTGAGGAAATTCCCCTCCATTAAAGAAAACATGCTTCTGCTGAGATTTGGAGCCGAGCTCGAATGGCCTTTCAGGCTTTGTCTAACGGCCCCTAGATAGATTCAACCTCTGTAAGTTTTCTTGTAAAATAGCTAATGTGCGTTCATTTACGCAGGCTTATTCGGGCATACTCTAAATGATGGATACTAAGCAAAAGTGCAGCGGCCTCAGCATCACTGACCTGCCCCCCCCGCTTTAGTACCGTAGTAGGCCCTGGGTTTGATATTGGTTTTTCTTGCTTCAGCTGCTGCCGGCTGGCTCGCCAACTCGCAGCAAATTCTGCCGGGGTGAGATTGCCGATTGCACTGTGCGGACGGTGCTCGGCGTAATCCCTTCGCCAGGCCGCGATACGGATTCTGGCTTCGGCTAGCGAACAGAACCAGTGCTCATTGAGGCATTTATCCCGGAACTTGCCGTTGAATGACTCGATGAAGGCATTCTGCGTGGGGCTTGCCAGGCTGGATCAGCTTCAGCTTGATGTTGCGCTGGTAGGCCCACTGATTGAGCGCCTTGCCGGTGAATTCAGGACCCTGGTCGGTGCGGATCGCTTCTGGATAGCCGCGAAACCGCGCCATCTCATCCAATGCCCGGGTGACACGAACCCCGCTGATCCCGTGTTCCACCAGGATGCCAACCGCCTCCTTGGTGAAGTCATCAACCACTGTCAGGCATTTGATCCGCCGTCCTGTGCTGAGCGCATCGAAGACGAAATCCATTGACCAGACCTGATTCGGCGCATTCGGCAAACTCAGGCGCTCGCGCTCTAACGCGACACCGTGGCGGCGCCTGCGGCGCTTCACCATCAAGCAGGAGGCGCGATACAGGCGATAAATCCGCTTGTGGTTGACCTGCACGCCGGCACGCCGCAGCAGGATGTGTAGGCGGCGATAGCCAAAGCGCCGACGCTCTTGGGCCAGCTCCACCAGTTGGGCTTGCAGCCCGGTGTTTTGCTCGCTAGTACGAGGCTGGTAGCGCAGCACCGAGCGGGACAGCCCGATCAGCTGACAGGCGCGGCGCTCGGAGATGCCGGTTCGCGCCTGCATCTCTTGCACCGCCTCCCGCCGTGCTGTCGGGCTTACCCTTTTCCCCGGGCGACTACCTTGAGCGCCTCGATGTCGAGGTGTGCTTCGGCGAGCAGCTTCTTCAGCTGGCTGTTCTCCAGCTCTAAATCCTTCAGCCGTCTGGCGTCCGGCACGGTCATGCCGCCGAACTTGGCGCGCCAGGTGTAGAACGAGGCATCACTGAAGCCGTGCCGCCGGCACAGCTCCTTCACCGGCATACCGGCTTCTGCCTGCTTAAGAAAGTCGAGGATCTGCTCTTCGGTAAAACGCTTTTTCACTGCCGTCTCCTGCTCGGAAAACGGGCTCTACTAAGTTCGGCGTGGTATTGAAATCGGGGAGCAGGTCACGCTTTTTCCGCCCAAAAAAAAGGTCTTTTCGGTTTCCCCTAAGCGGGCTTAGAAATCAGCTAAATCAAGAGCATCTTGTCTATCTCCCTTGTGCCAGCCGACTATCTTCTGCGCAATGTAATCTTCGTTGGGCTTTCCAAGCGTAGCTTCGTCATACAGTGGCATAAAATTTCATACAGGAAAAAAATGGATATTATCAATTGATGCTCAATTGCGAAATCGTGCCAGACAGAGTGTCCGCTATTGGCCTATTCCGTTGAAAAACTCGCCTCGTAACTGATCGGCGTCCGGCCCGGCGCCAAGTTGCTCCAGGCGAGTAGTGATTTTTCAGGCTATCGAGCAAGGTTTCTGAAGGCGAAAGCCCCTGTTCCGATCAGATCGCCAGGCCATTTACCCCTTTTTGCACTTTCGGCATCAGCCACAGGGCCATTCGCCTCAAATTCTGGGCAGTGGCAGCCAGCAAAAACTCGTCCTGCGCACCACTTAGGCCACGAAGTCGAAGCCTATCTAGGCGCAAGATGCGCTTGAGGTGGGCGAACAGCATTTCCACCTTCTTTCGTTCACAGCGAGAAACGAGGTATTCCGGTGTCTTGGCGATGCGTCGCGCTACGTCGCGGGCAGCTTCATGGATGCTCCGAGCGATCTTACGGAATACGGTATTGGAGCAGCACTTCGCTTTCAGCGGACAGGTGGCGCAGTCGGTTTGGCTGGAGCGGTAGATGATGGTGTTGGCCTTGGTCACCCGCGATCTTTTCTGGGTGAAGGTGCGCCATTCACTGCGTAGAGGTTTGCCGGCTAGGCAGCGGTATTCATTGGCCTCCGGATTCCAGTGGAAGTCCTTACTGGAGAGGCTGTCGTTCTTGCGCTCGGTCTCGTCCCAGATTGGGACAAGCGGATCGATGTTCTTTTCTTCGACCATCCAGGACAGCATCGGAGCCGTGCAATAGGCGGTATCAGCGATGAGGCGCTCTGGCGTGAGGTCAAACTGCGCTTCGACGCGCGCCACCATCGTTTTGGTCGAATCAACTTCGGCGGCACGGTGCGCCGGGGTCGCTTCTACATCCAGGATAACGCCGTGCTCAGTGTCGATCAGGTAGTTGGTGGAGTAGGCAAAGTAGGCCGGGCCACCTGGTGCTGCAGTCCAGCGAGCCAGCGAGCCAGCGGGTCGGTGAGGGAAATCTTCCTGGGGAGAGCTTCAGCCAACGCCTCTTCATCAAGCGCTTCGAGGTACTCGCGTACGGTGCGGCTGCTGAGTGCTGGATCGCGCCAATCGATTTCATCTCCCGCTACCCCACGTTGCCGGCTGGCATCCGCCTTGATGATGCTGGCGTCGACAGCGAAACCTTCGCCCTTGACTAGGCCCGCTGCCATGCAGCGCCGCAGGACCTCATTGAACAACCAGCGGAACAGATCGCTGTCACGGAAACTGCCATGGCGATTCTTCAAAAAGGTCGAGTGATCATAACTTCGTCTTCCAGGCCCAGCCGGCAGAACCAGCGATAGGCCAAATTCAGATGCACCTCTTCGTACAATCGCCGCTCGGAACGGATGCCATAGCAGTAACCGACGACCAACATGCGCACCACCAATTTCGGGTCAATCGAGGGCGCCCGATAGGACTATAGAAATCCGCCAGGTAGGCGCGCAGACCACTAAGATCCAAGCACTGATCGATGCTGCGCAGGAGGTGTTGGGGCGGGACGTGATCTTCCAAATTGAACGAGTAGAACAGGCGCTGCTGCCCACTCGTTAACAGTCCCATCATGCTATTCGCCCCTACGCTCGCTGACAGAGCAATTCTGACGACGGCATGGGGAAGTAGCTACTTTTTCAACAAAATCAGCCGAAACGGGCTGTCCGAAAAACCAGAGGCGAGCTTGCTCGCCTCACCTTCAGAAGCTGTCGCGCAGCGTTGTCATCAGATGCGCAGTTCGCCATAACTCACCGTGTTGGTATGAACGTCGTGATTCAACGCCATGAAGTCCAAGGTGGGCGTCTTCAAATCGTTTCTAAGTGGGGTCGGTTGAGAGCAACACCTCTCCTAAGCCTAGAAACGCAACTTTCACATTTGCGCCTCAGGCCTGTCCAGCTTCCTGTGGCGACCAAATCACCAGCTTTCAATGGCTGGTTCTGAGACGCTGCACGCCTCGCCAACCATCGTATCGAAGCCAAGGGATCCGTGAAGGGATGGCTTCCAATATCGGAGATCTGCAGTCTCTCATCTACCCACACCTAGACAGCCTGCTCCGACCAGTCTGCGGGAGGGTGGATCATTTCCCCTAAAACCAACGCACGGTTGAGTTGTTGGTCGGCCAGACGAAGCAATGGATAAGTTCGCTCACCATTTTGAAAACGCGTATCGCACAACTCAATCCCGACCTGCCATGCTTCGATCGCTTCATATGCTACCGCGCGATCGGCATCGCTATCGACATCCCGTCCAAGTTGCACGATCAGTTCACCCTCGATTCCGAACCGGTTTCAATAGCCATCAGGAACCTCCCAGCCTGATAGATGAATTGCGCGGCTCGAGACACGCGCGGCGCTGACCAACTCCCCTGGGCTTCCACCAAGCTTCCAGGCTGTCACCGAAGACTCATTGAACCAACCAAGCTCCGAGGCGACGATTTTCTGAACCCGATAAGCGTCGGTTTCGGCCATCAAACCGAGCCCATCATGCAGCAAATTTCGCCGCTCTCGCCAAGCATGAAGCAATGCCGCTGCTACCTCGGTCGTGCCATTCATAGCGGCAGTTCATTTTGACGACGACGGGATTGGGCCGGAACAGGCCTTTTGCATGGTAAAAACTTCCCATGCCCCGGCTTAGCCCTTGGTTTGCCGTCCCAGACGACCTCGCCTCGTGCCAGCGTTACTGCAGGCCATGCACTCAGCTGCATGCCTTCATAGGGGGTGTAATCAACGTTGTGATGCAACATTTCGTTGGTAACCCGTACCGGGTCGCCTTCATTCCAGATGACCAGGTCAGCATCCGCCCCGATTGCGATGCTGCCTTTGCGTGGGTACAAACCATACATCTTGGCGGCATTGGTAGATGTGAGTGCGACGAAACTCTGAGGGGTAATCCGGCCTCTGCGAACACCTTCAGACCAGAGAAGCGCCATTCGCGTTTCGACCCCAGGAATACCATTGGCTACTTGTTCAAACGTCGGGCTTTCACCGTGCGCTTTTTTGCCGTCGCGCCCCTCGTACCGAAACGGCGCATGGTCCGATGAAAACAGCTCGAATGAACCGTTTTCCAGGCCGTCCCAGATAATCTGCTGGTTGGCCGGATCGCGAGGCGGAGGACTGCAGATGCATTTCGCTCCCTCAAAGCTGTCATCGCATCCGAGCGAAGCGGCCGTCAGGAACAGATATTGAGGACAGGTCTCGGCGTAGACCTTGAGGCCTTTGCTCTGCGCCCAGCGAATTTGTTCGACCGCGTCACGACCGGAAACATGGACGATCAGAATTGGCACATCCACCAACTCGGCCAATGCAATCGCTCGGTGAGTGGCCTCGCGCTCAACCAGCATGGGCCGCGAGCTGGCGTGATAACGCGGTGCATCAAGGCCAGCAACCAGTAAGCGCTCAGTTAGCCAGGCAATGCAATCGCTGTTCTCGGCATGCAGCATCACCATGGCCCCTTCCCGACGCGCAACCGACAGCGTCTCCAGAACTTCTCGGTCACCCAGCTTCAGCGCATCGTAGGTCATGTAGATCTTGAACGAGGTGTAGCCTTCGGCAATCAGGGCAGGTAGCTCCCTGTGCAACACATCGGGCGTTGGGTCAGTCACGATGAGGTGGAATGCATAATCGATCACGGGCTTGTCGCCAGCGCGTCGATGGTAGTCGTCGACGGCGGCACGCAAGCTCTCGCCTTTCTGCTGGCAAGCAAAAGGGATGACAGTGGTAGTGCCACCGCAGGCAGCAGATATGGTGCCACTGTAGAAGTCGTCTGCCATGACAGAACCGTCGCCGGTCGGCTGATCGAGATGCACATGGCTATCGACGCCACCCGGCGTGACGTGCCGTCCCGCCGCGTCAATCTCTTTCATTCCAGGGGGCAAGTCAGTCGCCAGCGAAACAATACGTCCATCACGAATACCGATGTCGCAGGTAAAAATGTCAGCGGCCGTGACCACACGGGCATTACGGATAACGGTGTCCAGAATTTGCATATCAACCTCTTTCAAACAGGAGTCAACCACCATTATTCAGGGCGCCGAAAGCTGCGCCCGGGTGCTCGAAGCCGTTCGAACCTACGGGTGGTATCTAGAATTACGGGTACATAATGCATCGCTCGAAGTCATGCCTCGTCGACGCGCACTACGTAGTTAAAGCATTACGTCGCCGCCGTTGGGAGACAGTGTTTGCCCGGCATAAAATGCTCCAGCGCCCGAAGCCAGGAGCAAAGCGGTAGGTGCGATTTCACCTACCTGGCCGAAGCGCCCCACCGGTAACTGTGCTTTTTTCGCCTCAAGCCATTCAGCGCTGTGATTGCGCAACAACTCGGTATCGACCGGCCCCGGCGCGATCGCGTTGACCATTACATTATGTGACGCACCTTCATAGGCCAGTGCTCTGGTGAACCCCACTACCCCGGCTTTCGCCGCACAGTAATGCGCCAGCCCTGGCGCCCCCTTGTAAGCCAGTTGTGAAGCGACGTTGATGATACGACCATACTGTCGCTCAAGCATCGCGGCGAAAAAGGAGCGAGTGACCAGCATCGTCCCGCGAAGATTTATCCCGACGACACGATCCCAGTCGTGGTCGTCCGTCATGGCGAATGGGCGGTCACCTCCACCTACGCCGGCCGAATTGACGACAATGTCTACGTGCCCTAACTGTTCTTGCGCCCAACCAGCAAAGCGCTGTACCGCAGCCGGATCAGAGACATCACATTCGCTGGCATGCAGCTCTAGGCCTTGCGAACGCAGGCGCTGTTGGAAAGCCTCTGCATTCTGATGATCTCCAACATGACAAATGGCGACTTCTGCTCCGTGCTCCAAAAACAGTTGTGCGATCGCCGCACCGATGCCCCTGCTTGCGCCGGTGATAACTGCCTTGCGGCCCGAAAGATCAAACACGTTACTCATGACCAACTCCTAGTATTTCGGTGCGGGATGGACGCTATGCCAGTGGTTGGCAATATCGATGCGTCGAGTGATCCATACATCCGGAAAACTCGAAACGTAATCGAGGAACCGCTCCAATGCAGCTGCGCGGGCCGGATGTCCCACCAAGCGCAGATGCAGACCGACCGACATCATTTTGGGTTGGGTTTCCCCCTCCTTGTAGAGCATGTCGAAAGCATCTTTCAGAAAGCTGAACCACTGACTGCCGGTACTTACGCCTGCGGCAAACTGCCCGTCGTTATTGGTCAATGAATACGGGATGATCAGATGAGGCTTACCGCTTACTTGAGTCCAGAACGGTAACTCATCGCCGTAGTAATCCGAGTCGTAGGTGAATCCCCCTCCCTCGACCAACAGCCTACGAGTGTTAACGCTAGGGGAGTATCGGCAGTACCAACCCTGAGGCCGAACACCGGTTGTACGCTCAAGGGATTCGACCGCTTTACGGATGTGCTCCCGTTCTTGTTCCTCGCTAAGCTGGTAGTGTTTGATCCACCGCCAGCCGTGGGAGCACACATCGAACCCAGATTCGCGAATAGCCCCACAGGCATCTGGATTACGCTCAAGAGCGAGTGCGCAGCCATAAATGGTCGCCGGCAGTGAGCGCTCCTGGAACAGGCGCATCACCCGCCAGAAACCCACTCGACTGCCATATTCGAACAGCCCTTCGGCAGCCAGATCCCTACCTTGTACACCGGTGTCGAGCCCACTGCTTTCGGTGAACCACGTTTCCGTGCTTTTCTCGCCATCCTGAATTGACGGCTCCGAACCTTCCTCATAGTTCATGACGAAATTCAGCGCGAGCCGGGCGCCTCCTGGCCATTTGGGATCGGGAGGATTACGGCCATAGCCGACGAAATCTCTTTCAAGGTCACTCATGTTTTCTGCACCTTGGAAATATGAGGAAGGTGAGCCGACTCCAGCCAGCGCGCGTACGCTTTAATGCCGTCATCAAGGGATAGCCTTGGCTCGTAACCAAGATCACGACGCGCCGCTTCGATACTGAATTTCTGCTGGAGCTCATCGACAGGATCGGGACCCGGTTGAAGCGCGATATCAGCATCCGGAAAGATCTTGCGTACCACCTGCGCGACCTCTTCGAGCGTTACGCGGGTATCGCCAGTGACGTTGTAGGTCGTTCGCGGCAGCACAGGAGCATCCAGCGCGCACAGAAGCCCCTGAACCGCGTCTTCAACGTGAACGAACTGTCTGGGGAAGTCCGATCCAAAAGGCATTCGGGTGGCGCGCTTGGCGAGGGCGTCCTCAAGCATCGTCCGAATCACACAGTCCGTGGTTCTACCAGGGCCGTAGACCCAAGACAGGCGAACACTCGCAGCGGACAATCCGTACTGCTCTGCGTAAGCCGTTATGATGTACTCGGATGAGACCTTGCTCGCGCCGTATAGGCTCGCTGGCTTCAGCATAACGTCTTCGCAAACAGGGCCTGACCCGACCGCCCCGTAAGCACTCGTCGAGGAGCAATATACAAATCGACGAACACCGTGAACGCGCGCCACCTCAAGTACGTTGGCGGTACCGACAATGTTCACTTGCACCATCGAATACGGCACATCACGCGCTACCATTGGCCCGGAAAACGCACCGCAGTGGACGATGGAATCGATGCCGCCTACAGCGATCGCATGCAGACGATGGACGTCTCCAAGGTCGCAGGCTGTGATCTGGATTCCTTCCTGAGTAATCGAGGAGAGGCGATCCAGTGCCAACACCGGTCGGCCTTGCTTAGCCAATCGCCGTACCACCTGTCGACCTACCAGCCCTGCCGCTCCGGTGACAAGTACCGGTTTGGTTATGTAACGATCGAAATTCATGCGCGCAGCTCCGCCTGAGGAACCCGAGTTTCGACCTCTTCTCGAACCTCGATAGGGAGTTCGGCCTCAAGCAGCTTGCGGGTATAGGCCTCCTTCGGGTTGGCAAAAATTTCCTCCGTCGGGCCTTGCTCGATGATCTTACCGTTACGCATGACGGCAACGTAATGCGCTAAAGACCGGACCGAATTTAAATCATGAGTAATGAACAGCGCTGACAGCCCCATGCGTTTTTGCAAATCCCGTACAAGATCGATAATTTGTGCACGAACCCGTATATCGAGCGCGGTCGTCGGCTCATCGAAAATCACGAAATCAGGACTGACCGCCAAGGCTCTGGCCACACCTACGCGCTTCTGCTCACCGGCCGTCAGCTCGTGGGGGTAAACGTCTGCCTTAGCCCTGGAAAGGCTAACCAGATCGAGCAACTCCATGACCCGCGCTTCTTTTGCGGTGCGGGTCAACGGTTCGCCCAACTTGAGGGGCTCGGCCACGAGATCGCGCACCCGCCATCTGGGGTTCAGCGCAACATAAGGCTCCTGGAACACCATCTGCATCCGGCGGCGTACGCTTCTGAACTGCTTGTCAGAGAGCGTCAGCGTTTCTTGGCCATCGAACCGGATCGAACCCGAGTCCGATTGAAGTAATCGAACAAGGCATTGGCCGGTGGTGGTTTTTCCCGACCCGCTTTCTCCAACGAGGGCCAGTGTCTCGCCTTTGCGGATCGTCAACGAGACATGGTCGACCGCACGAACCGGCTCGGCGGAGCCCTCGACATGGAACACTTTCACCAGGTCGGTCACTTCCAGCAGCGGTCTAGCCTCGGTGCCGTGTTGTGCTGGCTCAGAATCCATTGGCAACGGGCGCACTCTGGCAGCATCCAGCAAATCCTGGCTGTATGGATGCTTAGGACCATCGTTGAGAAAAGAGCGGATGGTGGCAAGTTCGATCAAACGTCCGGATTTCATGATGCCGACCCGGTCGCAGTAGCTGGCCACCATTCCTAGGTCATGGGTAATCAGAACTACCGCCAGTCCTAGCTCGCGCCCTTTCTCTACTAGCAAATCCAGAACTTGCAGCTGGATTGTCGCGTCAAGGCCCAAGGTTGCATCGTCGGCGAGCAGGATTTTCGGTTGAGCGATCAATGCCATGGCGATTACGACGCGTTGCGCCATGCCACCGGAAAGCTCGTGCGGATAGGCGTGCGCCCTTTTCTCGGGATTCACGATTCCGACTTGTTTAAAAAGGCGAATTGACTCCTGCCATGCATCCTTTTTGTTGATCCCTCGATGAGCACGAAGAATCCTGGCAATTTGCTCACCTACCTTCACAACCGGATCCAGCAAAGCTTTCGCATTGGTTCCGATCAGCGCAACTTCGCCCCCTCGATAACCGCGTTTTTGCTGCGGTGTCATCGTGGAAATAGGCTGCCCGTTGACCAATATTTGGCCTTCAACAACCCGCCCGTCACTTGGGAGCATGTCGATAATGGCTCGCGCGAGAAGCGACTTTCCTGCCCCCGTCTCGCCTACGATTCCGAGAATCTCACCCTTTTGCAGAGAGAAACTTACGTCTCGTAGTGCAGGCGGCATTGATCCGTCAGAAAATCCAACAGAGACGTTGCGTACCTCGAGCAAGGGTTCGTGGATTTTTTTCATGAAGTGCTCCTTGTCTGCGGGTCGAACATTTGCTTCGCCGCGTCTCCGAGAAGCGCAAACGTCAGTACTGAAAAAACAATCGCGAGCCCTGGAAACAGCGCTACCCACCAGATACCGAGGATCATTTGCTGCGCGCCGTTGCTTACCATCAGGCCCCACTCAGGGGTAGGCATGCGCACGCCGGCACCCACGAAGGACAGGCCCGCCGTCAGCAGAATGGCCATGCCGATACTGATGGATATCTGCACTATTGCAGGCGTCAGCGCATTTGGCAGAATGTGCTGGAACATGATCGAGCTGTTGGTAGCACCGCTGCATCTGGCGGCTGCGATGAACGGGCGATCACGCAGCGACAAGACCTCCGCACGGATCAGCCGGGCAAAGACAGGAGTAAAAAGAACCGCCAGCACAATGGCGACGTTCCAGATTTCCTGCCCCATGACAGACACCAGCACCATGCCCAGCACAAACACGGGGAAGGACTGGATAAAGTCAAAAAACCGCATGGCCAAGGAACTACCCCAGCCTTTGTAGTAGCCAATGGCGAGCCCGATTGGAACCCCGATGACAAAGGCGATGGCCACAGCGGTGACGCTGATCAGCAGGTTGATTCGGGTCGCGAAAATGACACGGGAGTAGATATCCATACCCGACACGTCGGTGCCGAAAAAATGCATTAGTGATGGCGCTTGCAGGGCATTGATCGGATCGGCATTTTCCGGTGAGTACGGGGCGATCCATGGCGCAAAGATGATCGCCACAAACTGAATTGCCAGTAGCACCAGACCTATGATCAAGGTTGCTTTGCCAGCCACTCTGCGCTTTGCAGACACCTGTTTCATACTTCGATCCTCGGGTCAGCGATGCCGTAGAGCACATCCACGACGGTGTAAACGATGAGAATGAAAGCAGCGGCTACCAGCACAAATCCCTGCAATGCGGGATAGTCGCTGTTCATTACTGCGGACACCGCGTACTGTCCGAGGCCGCCCCAGGCGAAGATCGTTTCAACCAGCACCGCCGCGCCCAACAGAAACCCGAAGAGAAAACCGACCATAGTGATGATCGGTGGCAAGCTATTGCGCAACGTGATTCGAACCAACTGCCATTCGGAAAGACCGCTCGCCCGTGCATGGCGAATGAACTCACTGCGATAGTTATCGGCGAAAACGATCTGGGTCATTTTCATCAGCGCACCAGCGTTGACGATGGTCAGCGTGAGGACCGGCAACCACAGGCGGCCTACAGCCGAGGCGAACGCGGCTGTATCGCCCGCGAGTAACGTGTCTACAGTTAGAAACCCAGTCACAGCAGGTGGCGCAGTGATGATCGGATCAAGCCTGCCGAACGGTGCGGGAGCAATGCCCGCGACATTGAATAGAAAGTAGATGAGCAGCAGACCGACCCAGAAGTCAGGGACGGCGCCCGCCGCCAGGCCATATACCTTGCTGGACTGGTTGATCATTCCTTCGGGCTTGGTTACTGCAACAACCGCCAGCACCACGCTCACGATGATCGTCAGGATCATCGTGTAGGTAATCAGCTCAAGCGTTGCTGGAACACGGTCGAGCAAATCAACGGCCACGGGGTTGGATGTGAACATTGACGTTCCCAGATCACCGTGAACGACAGTTGAAAGGTAGCTCGTGAACTGCGACCAGATACTGCTGTTGAGCCCCAGTCGCTCGCGCAGGCTTAGGATTTGCTCGGGCGTCGCCATATTGCCAAGCATCAGCAGCGCCGGATCGCCAGGCAGTAAACGAATCAGCAGAAACGTGGCAAGCAGAACGCCAAACATCTGCGGAACAAGAATAGTCAACCTGGCCAGAACGATACGTAGTGGGCGAGGTAGCGACCGCAATGAATTGCTAAGTCTCATACTGTTTTCCTTGCAAGTAGCCTTGCGCAACTAGAGGGGCGAAGCATCCCCCCTCTACTGGCTCTACTTATTTCTTGTAGAAGTCGTACCAACTGTTGCTGTTGGGCGTATACCAGCTGAAACCAGCGACATTGGCGCGAGTAGCAAGCTGGTAGCCTGGGTTCATCAGGAAAACCCAGGGGGCCTCGTCCACAACGATTTGCTGGACGCGCTTCATGCCCGCATCCCTCGCAGCCTCATCCGTGCTCGACAACGCTTCGTTAATTAGCTTGTCGACTTCGGCATTCTTGAATTTTGGGTAGTTGATAAGTGAGGCGCTGTTGAGCCAGAGATTCGCTACGTAAGCTGCATCAGGGACAATCGCCATGTCGCGGAAGAAATACATGGGGATCGTGCCCTTGGAGTACTTCTCCACCAGAGTCGACGCTGGCAACTTCACGAGCTCGACATCTACGTCTGCGCGGGCGAACGCGGTTTTGAGGATGACGGCAATCTCTTCCTCGATCTGATCACCGGTACGGTAGCCAAGCTGGGTTTTGAAGCCAGATTCCTGGCCCGCCTCTTTCAATAGTGTCTTGGCCTTCTCGACATCCTGGGTGTAGCTGAAATATTCATCGGTGTAGGACGGGTAGATTTCAGAAATAGGGCTCTTGGTTGCCCGCGCCTTCCCGTAATACACCGCCTTCAGGATGTCTTCACGGGGAACCAGGTAATTCAACGCCTGGCGAACCTTGGGGTTATCAAACGGAGGCGTCGTATTGTTCATTTCAACGCGATGAATGTAGTTGCCAAACACCTGCCAGATCTTCAGCTGAGGATTCTTCTCCAGCATCGCCAGCTCGCGAGGCGAAAGCCATTCAGCTACATCGACGGCCCCGGCTTGCAACGCTGCCAGGCGATTGGCCGACGTCGGCATCTCGCGGAATATGATTTTCGAAAGACGCGGCGCCCCCCGGTAATAATTCGGGTTGGCTTCGTAAACGACTTCCTGACCTGACTGAAATTTCGTCACCTGATAGGGAGCAAACGAGGCAGAGTGAGTCGCCAACCAACTGGATGCATAAGGGTCGTCACTGGTGACGTGCTTGCGGGCGGCAGTGGCGTCCAGAATACCCAAGTCATTATTGACCCAGATCCGCTCGATCAGAGGAGACGTCTTGGGCAAAGTGACCATGACGGTCATTTCATCCTGTTTCTTGAACGCATCTTCGAAGGATTCGATACCGAGAATCTGACTCATGTACCAGCGAAAGTTCGCGTTCTTGTTCCAACCCCGTTTGAACGACCACATCACATCGTCGGCGGACAGGGTGTTCCCCGCAGCGCTCTTGACGCCACTGCGTAAATGAAAGGTGATGGAGGTTTTGTCATCTGACACTGTCCAGCTTTGTGCCAGTGCTCCCACTAACTTGTCGAAATTTTCAACCGGCACACCGTCAACGTTCTTCATGTCGTAGGCCAGAAGGCGTTCGTAGATGTTGCGCTTGGCTTCGTGGGTGGCTTCGGTTGGCGGATATTCCTGATCGAGCGATTCAGGAGTCCGAGGCCCTGCCACAACCAAAATAGAGTTCGCATCCTGAGCGAATGCGATTGGAGCGACTGCCCCGCTGAGCAAAGTAACGACTGCCAACGCGTGCGCAGCCGGCTTCAGAAGGAACCGCATTACTTTCGTATTCATGGTATGGGTTTCTCGATTAGAGATGATTGAGTAAGCCCTTCTCAAATACGAAGACGTAACGCCAATGAACCTCTGGCCCACCTCCACCGCTCTAGAATGGCGCCCCAAGGCTTTGGTAGTGAGAAATCCAGTTACTGGCATTCAGCCTCCGATAATTGTCGCTAAATAATTAGAATTTGTGACAATCATAAGCAAGCCCTATGCCAGCCAATGTGACAGAACTGCTTTTTGGGCCTTAACGGAGTTGCCGGATGCTTTGTAGGCCTAAGAATCAGAGCACTAATGGCCCAAGTATCAGCCATCCGGAACTCATTAAGCATCAAGGGTAAATGGCCGATTTATGCTCGTAGTCGGTGCACACCCAAGAATTGTGGTCGCTCATGGTTCACTTTTGAACAATTCTCAGTAGTTATGTCACAATCATGCACTCTTTCGTAACAAACTATGCAGACGCCCATGCTCATCAATAACTCATCTTCACCCCGTCCTTGCAAAGCTCGCACTACTGGCCAAATTCTTGGTACAGCTGAGAAGCGCGACACCATTTATGAACGTATCCTGAATGCTGTGATGGAGCACCGGCTGATCCCTGGCACCAAACTTGTAGAGGAGAAGCTCGCCGGCGTGTTTGGGGTCAACCGCACCCGCATCCGCGAGGTGCTCGTCCGTCTCGCTCATGAAGGTGTTGTCACCACGATTCCCAATCGTGGCGCCTTCGTGGCCAGCCCGTCCGTAGAGGAAGCTCGGCATATCTTCAATGCGCGCCGGATTCTAGAGCCGGCCCTCATTCGCACGCTCGTAGCGCAAGCGGGTGAAAAACAGATCGCTCAACTCTATGACCATGTCGCCCTGGAGCGAACGGCGCGGGAAGAAGGTGATAAGCGAGCAGTCATTCGCTTATCTGGCGAGTTCCACCTACGGATTGCAGAGATGGTTGGCAGTCCGCCATTGTTGAAACTCATGCGGGAGCTGTCTTCGTTGACCTGTCTGATCATCCTGCTGTACGACTCACCTAATGTGCCGGCATGCCCAAATCACGAGCATCTTGAAATCGTGAAGGCCATTGAGTCAGGCGAAACTGAAGAAACGATCAGACTCGTGATAGAGCACCTGACTCACATCGAGAACACACTGGATCTCTCGGTGGGAGAAGAACAGGAAGTGGATCTGGACGAGATCTTCGGTCGAACGATGTGAGGCAGGGAAGGATATCCTGGTTCACTCCTGCCTAAGCAGTGACGTCCTTCCCGCTCGCAGCTGCGATAAGCGTAGCCGAGGTATATGTCTCGACAAGTCAAAAGGTAAAGTTATCAAGGGCCATGCACTCGCCCAAGGGCCTCATCGATATCTTAATTTTTGAGAGCGTCTTTCTAAGAGACGTTACGCTAACGCGGCCTTAGTCGATGCCGACAAGGCTGACTTACACGACATGCTCATCGACATACCAGGACAGTTCGAAGGTCGTTTTGTACATCCCGCCAGATGGTGTCAAGGCATCCGATCCAGTCCCGGATAAATGCACGGCCCCTAGTGATCGCCAGCGCTAATGGGGGCTGATTGGATAAAAGAAGGATCGGTTTCCCCGGATGTTGTCTGTTTCTGGCCGATCCGGTTGAGAAAATCCCGCCGCAATTTTTGCTCACGAAAGAACATGGTCGACGTTGAAGTCTGGTTCGCTCAGAAGACTGAGCTGTCTTGGTTTTTACGTAGCAACACCAAAATCGAGCAATTTTTGAGCTACCGAAAAGCAGCTCTCTCAGAAACCGACTTTTTCAACGGAATCGGCCGAAAGCAGTCTTCTACATCTACCCTTATGCCACTCTATTTGCATCTCTCTCCGTTCGCTTTTGCCGAGGCTTCTTTGGCGGCTAGTTTGGCAGCGAACGTCAACCAGCGCCGCTGAACAATTCCAGCGAAGGCAGAACGGTGAGCGACTCGTCCGGGCGGGTGTTGCAGTTGAGTCGATACTGAATGGTAGAGGTCAGGGCTGCATCAATGTGTTGGACCGTCAACTTGTCTGCCCGACCACACCATATACAGGTAACCTGCGGCGCAGGCATTACAAACCAGCAGTGGCCACAAAGCACACCCTGGCCTTGGTGCCGGTGAAATACTTCGGTGTAGCTGTCAGCAATCTGCCGTACACGAAGCTGTACAGCGGTTCTCCTTGCGGCTTGCTGCGCCGCCTGAGTATAGCGAGGGGGCTGGGCGGCGGTATGCCTAATCAGACTCGGTCCGTCGAGCGTTGGAGGAGACTGCTGACGCTGGCCCGCTTGGCCACATGTCGCTGCAGCATGCAGCGCGGCTCCCTTCTTAAACTCATCGATCTTTTCATCGATCCGCTGCTGCGCATGGATTTTCTCCCGCTGGATGACGCGGGAGAAAATCCAACTGCGGATAACAAGGTCATCTTGGACCCGTTTTGAGAAATTCTGAGTGTCTAGGATATCCGCAGTGTTCAAACCGGTTAGATCAATGAGCAGTGCAGAACACTCGTTTTGATGAAGGCGCCTCACCATCCTTTCAATTCGACGGCCGCGAATGTCAAATAGGACATTGAGCTCATGGCCTTTGCAGAACAGCGTGAGGTCGGCTTCGTCGTCACCGAACTCCATGACCTCATCGATCGTAACCATTCTAGAGGCTATGCTTACCTCTTCCTTGAATGGCACGCCATGGTAACGGGCGGTCACAGTCTCGCAATGCGTGGGTAGCTCAAAGCACCTGACGCCTTCTAGAGCTTGCCGGGCTGCGAGCAGCACCCCTTTTACATAACCACGCACGCAATCACTGTCGGCGGCGTGGCGAAAGTATGGCTCAACTTTAACGCCCTGGTTTGCTGCGATCAGAGGATGGCGGCACGCTAGGCAAATACAGCCACACAACAGCCCGTTCTCGACTTCGTGTGGTCGAAATGCCAAGCCGTCTTTCATACCAATGGGAATGCTCGTGCTGCTCATGGCCTTATCTCCAGTTCCTTCTGACCCTAGTACCGGTGGGGCTTGACGCTAAACTACTAAAGTAAGATTTTTCCAACCTCAGTAGCCTCCCCGGGGTTCTACCCCGTTTCCACGGACGGTTTGAAAAGGGCTGAAAACTTCAGGTCTTGCCGGGCGACTCTACGACGCATTCGTGGGTTATGAAAGCGTTCGATGTAGTCGAATAAATCCGCCCGCGCTTCATCACGAGTTCGATACGACTGATGGACAACGCGCTCCCGTTTGAGCTGACCGAAGAAGCCTTCACAGGCAGCGTTGTCACCGCAATGCCCGACGGCACTCATGCTGCAGATCAATGTGTTGCGATTCAGATCGCGGTAGTCAGCACTAGTGAACTGACTACCGCGATCTGAATGTAGGATCACGGACCAGTCACCCTGGCGCTGCCAGATTGGCATCTCCACCGCTCGAATCACCATCTGCCAATCCTGACGGTGATGCATCGACCAACCGATCACCAGCTTGCTGTACAGGTCGAGCACCTCGCATAGACAGAGCTTGCCTTCCAGCGTAGCTATCTCCGTGATGTCTGTGACCCACTTGCGCTCCGGTTCCTGCGCGGTGAAATTACGCTCCAGCAGGTTTTTCACGCCTGCTGGACGGCCGCCGGTGACTCTCCCAAAGCCACGCCTCTTCCGGCGTGGCCAGCCTTGAATTCGCTCAGCGGCCATCAGGCGAGCAACGCGGTTCAGGCTGACGGTTTCGCCCTCGTCGAGCAGATCCTCGTGCATCCGTGGCGCTCCGATCACACCACGACTGTCCTCGTGGATCTCCCGAATACGCCTCACCAGGCGCGCATTCTCCAGAGCGCGTGGGCTTGGCTCGCGATCCTGCCAGGCGTAATAGCCACTGGCAGAAACCTTCAGGCAACGGCACATCAGTCGTACCGGGTACTCGTTGCGGCAGCGCTGGATCACCGTGTACCGCTCGATGACTCCTTGGCAAAGTACGCTGCCGCGTCTCTTAAAAAATCACGCTCCTTGGTTACTCGGGCCAGCTCGCGCTTGAGGCGGGCAAGCTCCTCATCCCGCGGACTTCCCGCTCCAGGAAAGGCCTTCTCTGTACCCGGTTGCGCTTCCCGAAGCCAGCGGGTGAGCAGGTTAGGAGCCACACCAATCTCAAGGGCCACCTGTCGGCAACTTGCTCCTGAACGACGAACCAGCTCGATGGCTTCCCGCTTGAATTCGGGGCTGTATTTCTTAGAACACTCCTTCAGCTCGGTGTGAGCTTACTCGAAAGTGTCCGTGCTAACGGGGTAGAACCCGCCTGGATAACAGTGCGCCTATGGCCCTGTGTTAGCAGATCCACTTCGCGCCGGAAGTCACCAAGACCCGCGGCCTGATCAGGCGAGACAACCGCTATACGCCAGAAGCCCGCTGGCGCTGCGAGCGTCTTTTGCCGGTCGTGGATGCCCTCTTCCTTTAACCGCGCCAGTATCTGCTCGACCTTGGCGTGCATCTCACCCAGCGTGTAGCTCGGGTCAATGCCATAGACCTGGAGCTGGAAGCCATACTGGGGATGGAGCGTGGCGCAGACCTTGAGCATCACTTTCATACCGGGCTGCGGTTTTGAGCCGGTTACCTGCTCAAAGGCTCTTAGCTGCACATTCGAGACACTGCCAAACATCACAGCCGAACACTTGGCGATTTCCTTGCCATCAGCGCTCTCGATCAGAGTAAACCAGCACGTACCACCATTACGGACGTTGAACTCGCTTAGCTCAGCCACTACCCAGATATGCTCGGCAAAGGAGCGCTTGATAACTCCCTCGATCTGCTATTGGTTTCGCTATCCCCTGTTAAAACAAAGGGGCCGGGTCGTTGGGATATCCGACAGTCATTGACAATGCCTTTCAAAGTGAAACCTGTCAAACCACTCCCCGTTTAGCTCAAAGCTCTTCCTGGAACGCCCATATTGAACGAACCCATTACGCCGCAATACAGCCAGTGATGCTGCATTGTCAGATCGAGCATCCGCCTCGATACGCTTTAGATTAAGTCTGCCAAATGCAAGGTCAAGTACAAGCCTGACAGCTTCGGTTGCGTAACCTTTGCCCGTCTCATGCTGCGCAATCCGGTAGCCGAGAACGGCTGAATGATAATGCGCGCGCTGAACAGCTCTAAGATTCACTCGGCCGACAAGATGGCCTGAAGGACTCCTAAGTAGATATTGGTATCCCTTGTCGTCAAAGGCATCATCAATAGCTGCTTCGATGGCTTCTGCTACTCCCTGGAGAGAGTAGTGGACCTAGTAACTCCTCTCTGGTATGTCGAGGATCAAAACGTTAATGAACGGTCTTCAACCCTGACCGTTGGCTGTACAGCCGCGCCTCAGCCTGGCCCATGCTTTCGCCTGTCCTTTGCATGTGCTCGGACAGTTCCTCAGCATCAAATCCCACCTGATCACGCATAGCATTGTTGACGTCTGCCATGACACGTTCTCATTACACGACTGTTTGGTCCCAGGGAGAAAGGGTTTATGGTATAGACCTCTATCGGAGGAGGAACCATGGCTCAGGTTCTACACAAACGCGCCACGACCACGCACGCCATCCGAGCGGAATTACAGCGATCGCAGGATTCGATCGCGACGCTGAGTAAGCGTTACAACTTAAACCCCAAGACCGTGATCAAGTGGCGTAAGCGCGACTCGGTTGAAGATCAGCCCATGGGACCTCGGGAGCCGCATTCGACCTCCCTGACCCTGGCTGAAGAGGCCGCTGCCGGCAGAAGACGTTGCTGCCTCTGGACGATTGCCTGCAGCCTTGCAGCGCTTCATACCCAGGCTTTCGCGCTCAGGCCTGCATCGGCTCTACCAGCGACACGGCATCAGCAACCTCCCGCGCTCAGCTGAGCCGGTACGTGAGAAGAAAGCCTTCAAACGCTATCCGCTGGGCTATCTGCATATCGATATCACCGAGGTGACTGCAGAGGGCCGGGCCTATCCTTTTGTAGCGATCGATCGCACGTCGAAGTTTGTCTATGCCGAGTTACATGAGCAGATGATGCGCAAAGATGCGGTCGACTTTTTGGAGGCCACGCTTAAGACGTTACCCTATAAGGTGCATAGGGTACTCACCGACAACGGCATCCAGTTTGCCAGGAAGGTCGGTACTGAACGCTACCGGGCCCATCCTTTCGATGTGATCTGTTATCGGCACGGCATTGAACATCGGCTAACCAAGCCCTTCCATCCCTGGACTAATGGCCAGGTTGAGCGCATGAACCGGACGATCAAGCAGGCCACCACCAAGACCTTTAACTATGCCTCGCTTAAGCCTCTGCAGGTTCATGTAAATGATTATCTGTAGGCCTATAACAGCGCTCGTCCGTTACGTGCCTTGAAAGGCCAAACACCGATTGGCTTTATCCTCCAGCAATGGCATAAACAGTCACAGCTCTTTCTAACCGGTATAGACTTCTTCTTTCTGGGACCTAACACTTAGAATATTAACTTCTCAACCCGTCTATTAATAGCTAGGAAGCTTAATAATTAGCAAAAATCCTGATTGTTTTTCAAGACTTACATGACATTCGAGTCAGAGGCTAACTAAGCTTGGTATTAATTCTTTGCTTTTAAAAAAGAGGATGAAATCAATCCTTGGGGTGATGGCTAAAGTCCATTATACAGTTAAAGATTTATAGCCTGCTAACAAGAAGTTAGCTATAAATTTGCCTAGGTGTTTCTTGGAGGTAATTCTTGGTTAGGCTGCATGTTCCCTTATGGAACGTATCCCTAGCTATCTCCTTGCGGCAGGAGCTTATAAAAACCTTCCGTGGTAATGCTTTACCACCTCGACATGCTCATAGATCAAGGTTGATAGAACATGCTGAATATGAAACCGCTCGCCGTAGCCATTTTGATAGCGGTCAGTTCACACGCCCTGGCTGAAATGAATTCTGCCCAGCTGCTGCAAAGTGGAAATGACAACATCGGTGCCATTGATCAACAGGGTAGCGGTAACTATGCTTACCTGCAGCAGGAGGCTCAAGACAATAGCCAAGCAACAATTACTCAAAGCGGTGTCTCCAACAGCGCCTCTGTCTATCAGATGCAGGGCTTTGAAAACACTACTCACGTGACTCAATTCGGTGATAGCAATACGTTAGATATTAGCATGACAGGCTCCGCAGACGGAGCTATAGCTTCTTCAATCGGTAATAATAATTCGATTCGTAGTGAGCAATATGGCGGCGTATCAAGCGCTATGTTAACTCAGGTAGGCGACAATAATGCTATCGACTCAAGCTTACAATCATCTACCAGCGCTCTGGTGAGCCAGACGGGTAATAACAATACAGCTTATGTGACCGCTTCCTCGTACAGATTGGGATCAAACCAGACTGAAGTTACACAGAACGGTGATGATAACCAGGCCACTACCAGGATAACGAGTCAGTTTGGAAATATTGCGCTTACCCAGGACGGCATAGGTAACCTGGCAAACATCTCCTCCAGCGGTCGATCTACTAGGGTTTCAGGTGTCTCTACTGGTCAAACCAATACTGTCGATATCAGCCAAGATATCGAAACGGGCAGCGTACGGTTTGAGCAGGCAGGGGATGGCAACATACTTGCCGTGAACCAGGAAGGCTACTCCGGTTATTATCAGGCAGACGTGACACAAGTGGGTATTGCTAACCAGGCAACGCTTGTTCAGAGCGCTGGCGAGCAGCTGGGTACCTCATCAGCAGCATTGAGCCAAACCGGTACTGGTAATATCGCGACTGTCATTCAACGCTAAGTTAGTGGGGAAGATGCCCGATCAGCTGAGGACGGAAATTCACAGTGAATCAGGGCATCTGCCATATGAGCCTCTTGCTGCGCGAACCATGGTTTACCTTGGCTTAACAGATATCGTTTCTACCAGAGCCATGGATGTTAGATCAGTTGATCCAAGTTTGTCGCCGACCATCAGCATAATGATAGTAAAGGCTAGGGTTGTAAGATCCTTATCCTTAGAGCTTTTCAAGATGCCAGAGTCTTTACTAGGTTGCTACTGATAAACGGTCGAAACCTTTCCAGTGATAAGCCACTCTTTTTTATGGGAGCAATGGACATTGCTTTTCTTGTGTTAGCTGCCGAAGGTCCCCCAGCCTGAGGCAGCTTCCTTTATCCAACCCAAGGCGTAGGCGAATACAACCATGGCGATAACAGGCTGTTGCCCTGAGTGTGGCAATTCTGAACTGGTACGCATGCCAACCCTTGGTATTCTTCACTGTGCCGACTGCAACCTTTCCTTCATGTGGTCAAGGTTTGACCACCCTAAAATCCAGGCAACTCTCTTTTCTGTTACCTAATAAGGTATCTATCTTTTGTTTTACAGTGTGGCTGAACAGTAAATTTATATTGTCTCAGAGTGGCCGCTGTAGCGAGGGCTTAAGTTTTGTTTCATATATACATTCCGGCTGAAGGCTTCCAGGCACGCTATAGTGCATAGAGTTCTTGTCTGTTAGATAACACTCAGACCGGAAGAGCCCTGCATCAATGCTTTGAACTGCTCTATCTTCATAGGCTTGCCTAAGGAAGGTCTGAAAAAGACTTCCCGAATCTGGTGAAATACGCCGATCCCGCCAGCCGAGTTTTTCCATGAAGCAGATGACCTTCGCCGACGCCGAGTACGCCAGCAAGCGCAAGCAGACCCGTAAGGAATTGTTCCTGATCGAGATGGATCAGG
>NZ_KI517369.1:315374-318103 GCF_000478505.2 Pseudomonas sp. HPB0071
ACATTTGCTGACTACCGCAGGAGAGGTACGCCTGTAATGCGGGAAATGGCTGCTGCGAGGTGCTCGCGGCGGCCAAAAACGGAGAACTGAGCGGGTTACCTGGTCGATTTTGATCGACGGCCCGCTTTCAAAAGCAGCGAGGGCTGAAGTCGACCGGAAATACAGGGCTACTTCAGACCTTCCCTAAATAATATCCCTGCGCCTGATCGCATCCCAGTTGAGCAAGCGTTTGGAGCTGCTCTTGGGTTTCAACGCCCTCAGCGGTAATCACAAGCGCTAAGGCCTGCCCTAAACCAATAATGGCTTCAATGATGGGACGCCCCTCCTCCGATTCGCATAATGCCTTGATAAAACTACGATCTATCTTAAGACCATCAAAGGGATAACGGTGAAGATAGCTTAAGGAGGAATACCCCGTCCCAAAGTCATCCATAGATAGCCGAACACCGAGCTCCTTAAGTCCTTTCATCTGTGTCAAAGCTTCCTCAGCATTATCTAACATGACGCCTTCGGTAACCTCAAGCTCTAGCCGGTTGGGAGAGAGGCCAGTTTCATCTAATACAGTTCTAACCCGTGCGATTAGGTCACTCCGCTTGAATTCGACTGCCGATAAATTAACTGAAACAAAAACACTATCGTCCCAGTTAGCCGCCTCAAAACAGGCGCGGCGCATGACCCAGTCACTCAAAGGAACAATAAGTCCGGTTTGCTCCGCAATCGATATAAATTCTATAGGACTCATGTGGCCGCGTAAGGGATGCTGCCAGCGGACCAGGGCTTCAGCGCCCACCAGAGACATTCCATCAATGGCATAGCGGGGCTGAAATTCCAGGCGAAGCTCATCACGTTGCAAGGCCAGCTTGAGATCACTTTCAATCTGCCGGCGAACAAGCAGTCGTGCATTCATCTCCTGGGTATAAAATTGCCAGGTATTGCGTCCGGCCGCTTTAGCCTCATAGAGGGCAATATCAGCAAAGCGAAGAAGCTCGTCAGCAGAACTACCGTCACGGGGCGCAGAGGCAATCCCGATACTACAGCCAATAAAGACCTCATGCTCTGCGACTTGAATACCCTGTCCTATGATTTCAATCAGCCGCTCGCACAGTTTTTCAACCGAAGGCCTGCTGGCAGAGCCGCTGGTTATAACTACAAACTCGTCGCCTCCTGGACGGGCCACCAGATCGGAGCCTTGCATAAAGGTGCTTAGCCGAGCTGCAATCTCCATCAGGACGCGATCACCAAGGCTATCATTGACCGGCTTGAATCCGTCCAGATCCAGACAAAGGATCTGCACGGGATGTTCTTTCGACGGCTGGATATCCAGCCTGGCCTGGAGATACCGATACACCGCACGGCGGTTAGGCAATCCGGTAAGCGAATCCTCCATCGCTTCACGCTCTTGCCTTTTCATCATCGACGTGAGCGCTGCGTTAGCGCTATTGAGCTCTCTTGTACGCTCATCGATCCGTCTCTCAAGACTTTGATGTAGGAATATGAGCGACTCTTCAGCCTCCTTGCGTGCCTGAATGTTCTGCATCACGCAAATAAAGCCTTGCCCCTCATTTGAATCAATCTGCCTGGTAACCGTAACCTTTACCCAGACTGCCTTCCCCTGCTTGTGCCGGTAGCGCTTCTCCAATTGATAGTGATTGATCTCACCTGCCTTAAGCTGACTGAAAAGTTGCAGATTTAGCCGTAAATCTTCAGGATAAGTCATATCCCAGAGAGTAAGTTCCGTCAGCTCTTGATGGCTGTAACCCACAGTACTGCAAAAGGCGTCATTAACATCCACCCATAATCCCAGGGGAGAGATGAACGCAATGCCTGCACCGGCATGCTCAAAAATGGAGCGAAAACGAGCCTCGCTCGATTTCAATTTTAAGTCCGAATTAACGATTTGTTTATTTGAAAGCAGCGAGACTTCCCGAAGCTGAATCTCTCGCATAATGATGTCCGCAAGATCCTGAAGTATTTGCAGTTCAGCTTGCGTCAGATAACGAGGCCGGGTATCAATCGCGCACAGGGTGCCTAGCGCATATCCGTCTCGGGTACGCAGTGGCACACCTGCATAAAAACGAATGTCAGGTGATGCTGTAACAAGAGGGTTTAATCTGAATCGCTCATCATCCAGTGCATTAGTCACCACCATTATTTCGCTGTGCTCAATGGCATGGGCGCAGAAGGAGTACTCTCGAGGCGTTTCCTGAATCGCAAGGCCTACGCAGGACTTGAACCATTGCCGATGCGTGTCTACCAGCGAAACCAGCGCGATAGGCACATGCAGTGCCTTGGCCAATAGCCGAGTGATACGGTCAAAGACCTGCTCAGGGGCAGTATCCAGGAGATTAAGCGCACGCAATAGCGCTATGCGCTCCGACTCCCTATCAGATGAGCGGGTTTCGTTTCGGTATTTAGACATGGCAACTCAAGTAAGCAAGGCAATAGAAGGCCAGCCGCTGTGCGTCAAGCGTGTCACTGTGCGTAACTTAAAAAGACAACGTGATGGCTAATCCAAGAGAAATGATGTTGAGCTAAGCATCGGCCGGTCTTGAACTACTTTAGAGTCAAAATTCTCATGTCTCGCTGGACGCTATACTCATCATTTAAGTTCAAGCAGCAGACTGTACGAACAGACTTAGAGGGTGTAGACAAAACAAAACCTTTCAAGCCAGTCTATTGAGCAAGATACGCGCATTGGCCAGCCATACCCAGGCTGCAGCGACCGAGAG
>NZ_KI517370.1:0-68976 GCF_000478505.2 Pseudomonas sp. HPB0071
AGAGCCCAGAGCCCAGAGCCCAGAGCCCAGAGCCCAGAGCCCAGAGCCCAGAGAATTGTCGGAGGAGCAATCTCTGCCGTCTAGTCCACTAAGCAAGAAAAGTGACGGCGCAACCTCAATGGAGAGCGAAATGTGTTATGCACGGAAACTCTGTCTTGCGGCCAAGTCCCAAGTCATGGACATGTTCCAGGAAGCCCGGCTTGGCAAGGCCGTCGACCCAAGCACGACGTTGCCGCTGGTCGGAGAAATCGCTGCCTCGGTGCTGCGCCAACCTCATGCCCTCATCAGCGTCGCACGCATCAAAACGCACGACGATTACACCTACCTGCACTCGGTTGCCGTCTGCGCCCTGATGCTATCGCTGGCCCGGCATCTCGATCTAGACGAGGAGCAAACGCGCCTGGCTGGCATCGGCGGACTGATGCACGACCTAGGCAAGGCCGCGATGCCGCTGGAAGTGCTTAACAAACCAGGCAAGCTCACCGATGCCGAGTTCGCCATCATGAAGCGCCACCCTGTGGAGGGCGCAAAGATGCTGCGCGCAGGCGGGGCCGAGCCCGGGGTGGTGGACATTGCCCTGCACCATCACGAGAAGATCGACGGAACCGGCTACCCGGATCGCTTGGCCGGTGACGCCATTTCACTCCTGGCCCGCATGGGCGCAATCTGCGACGTCTATGATGCCGTGACGTCGGAGCGAGCCTACAAAAAGCCGTGGGACCCGTCCGCGGCGATGCGGCAGATGGCCAAGTGGGAGGGCCATTTCGACAAACGCATCTTCCACGCCTTCGTCAAGGCCGTGGGCATCTACCCCGTCGGCTCCTTGGTTCGCCTGTCCTCTCAGCGTCTGGCCGTTGTCGTTGAGCCGGGAATGGAATCACTGCTGACTCCCAAGGTTCGCGTGTTCTTCTCGCTACGCTCGAGAGAGCCGATCCCGATGCAGACCATCGACCTGGCGGCCACGAGTTGCAAGGACAGTATCACTGGCCCCGAAGACCCGACGCTCTGGAACTTCAAGAACCTCGACGACTTGTGGATGGAATAGCCCCCACAAAACGACGGCCCCGTGAGGGAGCCGTTGAACATCGTCGAGCGATGCCCGTCCAGGGAGGGATGGCCGAGCTCGATTCTCCAGAAGGTAGCTGGTGACACGAGTGTTGAGCCCACCCAACTAGGGTGACGGAAATTTCTGGGGTTCCGGCTTACATCCCCAGACAGCCGCGATTCAAGTGACTGCTAGGGTCTCTAGGGGAGGGAAGAGTAGGTCGGGGGAATGGTTGGGCCGAAGCTCGACGACATTAAATTCGAAGAGCGCTAGGCTGAAGCTTACGATCAACCTTCCGGATATCTGATCGACTGCACCGCAAAGTGAATCGCCCCGGGTTTCGTGGAGGCCTCAACTCTTGAGAAGATGAGACCATGAGAAAGACTACGACCTACTCCCCTGAAGTCCGTGAACGTGCCGTGCGCATGGTTCTGGAGCATTTGAACGACTACTCCTCCGAGTGGGCCGCCATTGAAGCCATCGCGCCGAAGATTGGCTGTGCAGCGCAAACGTTGCATGGCTGGATTCGCCGTCATCAGACCGACGCAGGTCAGCGTCCAGGCCCGACCACCGAAGAGCGTGAACGCATCAAGGCGTTGGAGCGGGAGAACCGGGAATTGCGTAAGGCCAATGAAATTCTGCGTCTGGCCAGTGCGTATTTTGCCCAGGCGGAGCTCGACCGCCGCACCAAGTCCTGAGGGCTTTTGTCGATCAGTACCGTGACCGTCTCGGGGTCGAGTCGATCTGCCGTGTCTTGCAGATCGCCCCGTCCGGTTACCGCAGACATGCGGCCCAACTGCGTAATCCGGCACTGCGTTGTTGCCGTGCTCAGCGCGATGAGGCGTTGAGCTTGGAGATCCAGCGCGTGTGGGACACCAACATGCAGTGCTATGGCGCGGTGAAGGTTTGGAAGCAGCTCCGGCGAGAAGGTATCGAGGCAGCCAGATGCACGGTGGAACGGTTGATGCGTCGAGCTGGATTGCAGGGCATAAGGCGCGGTCAGGTCGTGCGGACAACGGTGGCCGGAGACAAGTCGCTCTGTCCGCTGGATCGTGTCCAGCGCCAATTCCAGGCCGACCGCCCCAACCAGCTGTGGGTGTCGGATTTCACTTACGTGTCGACCTGGCAGGGATGGCTGTATGTGGCCTTCGTGATCGACGTCTTTGCGCGGCGCATCGTGGGGTGGCGAGTCAGTAGCAGCATGAAGACCGACTTCGTACTGGATGCCCTGGAGCAGGCCCTGTACGGCCGCCAGCCACACCGTGCCGGTGGACTGATTCATCACAGCGACCGTGGCAGCCAGTACGTCTCTATTCGCTACACCGAGCGGCTGGCAGAGGCCGGCATTGAGCCTTCGGTTGGCAGCAAGGGCGATAGCTACGACAACGCCTTGGCCGAAACCATCAACGGACTGTACAAGGCCGAGCTGATTTACCGTCAATCATGGAAGAGCCGCGAAGCTGTTGAGATGGCGACCTTGAAATGGGTGCACTGGTACAACCACCAGCGGCTGTTGAGCTCAATCGGGTATATCCCGCCTGCGGAGGCTGAGGCAAACTTCCACCAGCAACAAACAGGTCAGGCCATAGCGGCCTGACTTAAACGAAACAGCCTCCACGAAACCCGGGGCGATTCAAAGTGCTGTTGCCAGGTACTGTAAAATAGAAGAGTGAGCACTTGATTTGCTGGTGCTTTCAAACAACGGTGTTGTTTTTTTAACAGCCGAACTGGAAAGGGAGGCTGAGCTGCTCAGTGATCACTTTATCCGTTGGCTGATTTACGCCGGCATGTTCGCTACAGGCACTGAACGACAACGCAGATGGTATGGTCTGTGCGTTCTGACTCGTCAAGGATCGGCCAATGGATCGTTTGTCTAATTTGCTCTCGCGGTTCGGCGTGCGGGCCAATCTGTTCTATGACGGCGACCTATGCGGCTCTGCATCTTACGATGGCGCCGAGCGGCGAGGTTATATCCATCTGCTTCAGGCCGGCAGCGTGACGTTGCTTGGTCCCGATCGCAAGGATTTGCAGCTCACTCGCCCTAGCTTGATTTTTATGCCACGCCCCGCCAAGCATCAATTGTTTGCGGGTGAGTCCGATGGCGCAAAGTTGTTGTGTGCTTCCATGGAGTTTGAGGGCGGAATTGATAATCCTTTGTCGGCTTCATTACCGGACTGTTTGGTGCTCGCACTCGATGATCTGCCCATGCTGGCAGACACGTTGGAGTGGATGTTTGCCGAGGCGGCAAATGTGCATTGTGGAAGGGAAGCCGCGCTTGAGCGCTTATTTGAGCTCCTAATCATTCTGTTGCTCCGTTACCTGCTCGATCATCACCAGTTGCGCACCGGAATGATGGCTGGACTGGCCGACATGCGGCTTGCCCGATCGCTTTTACAGATGCACAACTCCCCGGAACATGCCTGGTCAATAGCAGAGCTGGCCAGTGAGTCAAATATGTCACGCGCTGCGTATGCCGTGCATTTCAAGAGTGTCATCGGACAGACGCCTGCTGATTATTTGTTGAGTTGGCGAGTTAGCCTGGCTCAGAAGCTGATGCGAGAAGGGCGCTCGATTACGCTGATTGCAGCTCAAGTCGGCTACGAAAGTCCTTCGGCGCTGTCTCGCGCATTTAGACGCAAGACGGGGTTGAGCCCTCGTGACTGGTTGAAAGATCTGGCGGGGGAAAATGATGGCAAAAAGACCTAAGGCATTACTGCCTTAAGCCATTGAAAAAATTATGCATTAATTTTACGTTTTTCCAGTTCAACCAGCGAATGGCCTGCCACAAATATCGAAACAGCAAGCAACCCTAAGTCTTTAAGCAGAAACTGACCTGGCGCAACGGAAATCGCCGGAAACCCTAAACTAGGCTCAATGACGCCCGGAGTGGAAAACATAAAGCTAAGGGTTGTGAAGAACAGGCCTGCAGACAGAGCGCCTCCTACCACGGATAGTTTGGGCGACAGCATGCGGCCTGCGATCAGAGTGCCGATCGAAATCTCTAGTATGCCGAGCAGGCTGGAGAACATGTCGACCGAAAAAATGCTATACACCCATCCCAAAAGCGGGCTGTTGCTCACCAGTGGAACCAGGCCCTCGGCCTCGTAGTGGGTAAATTTCATGCCGCCGAACCAGAAGTAAATAATAGCGAGAGCCAAGTACGCGCCATAGATACCTAGCCCCATAGTTTTGGTTCCAAGCGTTAAGTGGGCCTGTACGCTGGACTTCGAGTTTTCAATGCCTATGGTTTTCATGTCTGAGCTTCCAGTAGTGAGTGAGAGTGTGTTGGCTGCCGAACGCCGTATGCGTTGGCGATGAGATTATTATGGCTGGCATCTCTAATCAAGAGGCATCAGAAAGTATTGATTTCAGTGCAGATCGTCTTGGGCGGTGCAATTCGCGATGAAGGGGGTCGCCTCAGAAAACGGAAAATAAAGCACGCTAAGCCGGTTGCAGCGGTCGTAGCGGCCTGAACTTGCCCGCGCCGATCTTGGCGCTGCTGCGCCAGAGGTAATCGCCGGTGAGGTTGATGTGCTCCCAACCGAGCGGCGACAGGTACTGCAACAGCGCGTCATCAACGGCATGGCCGTTGCCACGCAGCGCGTGCGCAGCCCGTTCCAGATAGACCGTGTTCCACAACACGACGGCAGCCGTTACCAGATTGAGGCCGCTAGCCCGGTAGCGCTGCTGCTCGAAACTGCGGTCGCGGATTTCACCCAGGCGGTTGAAAAACACTGCCCTGGCCAGCGCATTGCGCGCCTCGCCCTTGTTCAGGCCGGCATGCACGCGGCGGCGCAGTTCCACGCTTTGCAGCCAGTCCAGGATGAACAGCGTGCGCTCGATGCGGCCCAGCTCGCGGAGCGCCACGGCCAGGCCGTTCTGGCGTGGGTAGCTGCCGAGCTTTCGGAGCATCAGGGAGGCCGTCACCGTGCCCTGCTTGATCGAGGTGGCCAGCCGCAGGATTTCGTCCCAATGGGCGCGGACGTGCTTGATGTTGAGCGTGCCGCCGATCATGGGTTTCAGCGCGTCATAGGCGGCGTCGCCCTTCGGGATGTAGAGCTTGGTGTCGCCCAGGTCGCGGATGCGCGGCGCGAAGCGGAAGCCCAGGAGGTGCATCAGGGCGAAGACGTGATCGGTGAAGCCCGCCGTGTCGGTGTAATGCTCCTCGATCCGCAAGTCGGACTCGTGGTACAGCAGGCCGTCGAGCACGTAGGTCGAATCGCGCACGCCGACGTTCACGACCTTGGTGTGAAATGGCGCGTACTGGTCAGAAATGTGGGTGTAGAACGTCCGCCCTGGGCTGCTCCCGTATTTCGGGTTGATGTGGCCGGTGCTCTCGGCCTTGCTGCCGGTGCGGAAGTTCTGGCCGTCCGACGATGAGGTGGTGCCGTCGCCCCAGTGCTCGGCGAAGGGATGGCGGAACTGTGCGTTGACCAGATCGGCCAGCGCCGCCCCGTAGGTTTCGTCGCGGATGTGCCAGGCTTGCAGCCAAGCCAGCTTGGCGTAGGTCGTGCCGGGGCAAGACTCCGCCATCTTGGTCAGGCCCAGGTTGATCGCGTCGGCGAGGATCGTGGTCAGCAACAGGTTCTTGTCTTTGGCCGGGTCGCCCGATTTCAGATGCGCGAAATGCCGAGTGAAGCCCGTCCATTCGTCCACCTCCAGCAGCAGTTCGGTGATCTTGACGTGCGGCAGGATCATTGCCGTCTGGTCGATCAGCGCTTGGGCGGTGTCGGGTACCGCCGCGTCGAGCGGCGTGATCTTCAAGCCTGACTCGGTGATGATGGCGTCCGGCAGCTCGTTGGCCGTCGCCATACGGTTGACGGTGGCAAGCTGTGTTTCCAGCAGCGTCAGCCGGTCGTTCAGGTACCGGTTGCAGTCGGTGGCCACGGCCAGCGGCAATTCGCTGGCCTGCTTGAGGCTGGCGAATTTCGCGGGCGGCACCAGGTAGTCCTCGAAGTCCTTGAACTGGCGCGACCCCTGCACCCAGATGTCGCCGGAACGCAACGCGTTCTTCATCTCCGACAGCGCGCATAGTTCGTAGTAGCGCCGGTCGATGCCGGTGTCGGTCATGACCAGCTTCTGCCAGCGCGGCTTGATGAACTCGGTCGGCGCGTCGGCGGGCACCTTGCGGGCGTTGTCGCTGTTCATGCCGCGCAGCACCTCGATGGCGTCGAGCACGTCCTTCGCGGCGGGAGCGGCCCGCAGCTTGAGCACGGCAAGGAATTCCGGCGCGTAGCGGCGCAGCGTGGCGTAGCTTTCGCCGATGCGGTGCAGGAAATCGAAGTCCTCGGGCTGCGCAAGCTTCTGCGCTTCGGTGACGCTCTCGGCGAAGGCATCCCAGGACATGACGGCCTCGATGGCGGCGAACGGATCGCGGCCCGCCTGCTTGGCCTCGATCAGCGCCTGGCCGATGCGGCCGAACAACCGCACCTTGGCGTTGATCGCCTTGCCGGACGCCTGGAATTGCTGCTGATGCTTGTTCTTGGCGGCGTTGAACAGCTTGCCCAGGATGCGGTCGTGCAGGTCGATGATTTCGTCGGTGACGGTGGCCATGCCCTCGATGGCAAGCGCCACCAGGGTGGCATAGCGTCGCTGCGCCTCGAACTTGGCCAGGTCGGCGGGCGTCATCTGGCCACCCTCACGGGCGATCTTGAGCAGGCGGTTCTGGTGCACCGACCGCTCGATGCCAGAAGGCAGGTCGAGCGCCTGCCACGCTTTGAGGCGTTCGATGTGTTCCAGCATGTGCCGCGAATTCGGTTTGACGGGCGATTGGCGCAGCCAGGCCAGCCAGGTCGTTTTGCCGTTGTCCCGACGCTTGAGCAGATCGTCGAGGCGGCGGCGATGCGCGTCCGACAGCGGTTCGGCCAAGGCATCGTAGATGCGCCGGTTGGCGCGGGTGATTGCTTCGGCGCTCGCCCGCTCGACGGCGTTGAGGGCAGGCAGAATGACCGACTGCTGCCGCAGGTGCTCGATCAAGGTGCTGGCCAGCACGATGCCCTTGTCGGTCTGCAAGGCCATCTCGGTCAGCAACTGGACGGCCTGCCGGTAGTGGCCCATGGTAAAGGGCTGGAAGCCGAACACCGTTTGCAGTTCGACCAGGTGCTCGCGCCGGGTCTGCTCCCGCTGCCCGTATTCGTCCCAGCTTTCGACGCTGACCTTGAGCTGGTCGGCGACCAGTTTCAACAAGGGCGGAAACGGCGGCTCATCGACGCCCAGGATGACACCAGGAAAGCGCAGGTAACAGAGCTGCACGGCGAAGCCCAGCCGGTTGGCCGGGCCGCGCCGCTGCCGGATGATGGAGAGGTCGGTTTCGCTGAACGTGTAGTGACGGATCAACTCATCCTTGGTGTCCGGCAACGCCAGCAGGCTTTCGCGCTCGGCGGCGGACAGGATTGAACGACGTGGCATATTTACTGATCCGTTCTCAAGTATTGATACAGGGTTTCGCGACTGATTCCGAATTCACGAGCCAGCTTGGTCTTTTGCTCGCCAGCCTCGACACGTTGGCGCAGTTCGGCAATACGCTCAGACGACAGGGATTTCTTCCTGCCACGGTAGGCCCCGCGCTGCTTGGCGAGCGCGATGCCCTCGCGCTGCCGCTCGCGGATCAAGGCGCGTTCGAACTCGGCGAACGCGCCCATTACCGACAGCATCAGGTTCGCCATCGGCGAGTCCTCGCCGGTGAAGGTCAAATGCTCCTTAAGGAACTCGATGCGTACGCCGCGCTGGGTGAGGCCCTGCACCAGGCGGCGCAGGTCGTCGAGGTTGCGCGCCAGACGATCCATGCTGTGCACCACGACCGTGTCGCCTTCGCGCACGAAGGCGAGCAGCCGTTCCAGTTCGGGCCGCCGTGTGTCCTTGCCCGACGCCTTGTCGGTGAACACTTTATCCACCTGGATCTGTTCGAGCTGCCGTTCTGGGTTCTGGTCGAAGCTGCTGACGCGGACGTAACCGATGCGCTGACCGTGCAAGGTATCCTCCTGAGGGAAATGTGTCAGGAAGAAATCTATGACCCTTGACGGCGTATGTCAATCAATTCGGAAGGCAACTCTATTCTGACGATTTAGCGCCGGATGGTCTGACGCCAAGTTAGGGTATACCTCAAATTGACACTGCGTATTCCAGAGAACGTGATGACGGAAGGTTGAACCTTCCGTCATAGCGCATCTGGTTTGGCCTCCCGTCAGCCAACCACGGGAAACACTGACTCGATCATTGGAGAATGGTCAGCTTGGCCTTGAGATCAATGGCTCTCGCGAAGTTGTGGTAATTCGGCGATGTTCGCTGCACCTGCGCGTGCAATGCTTTCAGCGCCGCCGAATCCGCCGACGACTCCATTTCGACCTCATACTCGACCTGGTCGTACCCTGGATTGATCCCAGGATCGATTCCAAGAAAACCTCTCAGATCGAGGCTTCCCTTCGTGCGGATAGTCAGCGATTGCAACTCGATGTTCATTGCCGCCGCATTTGCCGCGTAGGTTGCAGTCATGCATGCGTTCAACGCAGCCAGGATCAATTCTTGTGGATTAGCGGCCGTGTCGGTACCGAGCAATTCTGCCGGTTCGTCCGCGTCGATGACAAAGCCGCGCGCCAAGGCCGTGTCACCTAGTACGAGCGGCATGGTTCGCGCACGCGTCCGGGTGCCACCCTCCCAGGTTGTCACGACGCCGAACGTCGCGATGCCTGCGGCGGGCTTTGCTGCGACCTGATCTGCAAACTCACGCAATGCGCCGACGTTGATCCCGTTGCCGGGAGTTCCTTTAATGTTTGTGTTCATTTCTCGTTCCCCCATTATGTGTTACGCCCGGCCATCACGCCGCCGTCAACGTCCCAGATTGCGCCCGTCACCCATGCTGCCTTGTCCGACAACAGGAAGAGGATGACCTCGGCGACGTCTTGTGGCGTCCCAACCCTGCCGATTGGGTGGAAGCTGTTGAATCCCTGTAAGGCGCCATGAACCTCGGCCTTGGGTATGAATCCCTCGTAAATCGGCGTTTCGACAACCGCCGGAGAAACGGCATTGACCCTGATTTGTTTGGATGCCAGCTCCATCGCAAGGTGCTGGGTCAGCGAATGCAAACCTGCTTTTGCCATCGAATACGCGGACGACGGCGTAGCCGCAATCGCCTGCTTGCCCCACATCGAGCCGATGTTCACAATGGCGCCGGGACGCTCGCTGGCCACGAGATTGGCCACGACTTTTTGTGTGATGAAGAAGAACGCTTTATTCAACGTCAAATATTGTTCGTAATCACTTTCCGTGTGCTCAAGAAACGCCTTCGGGAAGAACACCCCAGCCGCGTTGACCAGAAGATTGATGTCCTTGTGGTGTTCATCGATGGTATGCAGGAGTCGCTTCACATCTTCGGCTCGCGAGAGATCGGCAGTCAGGGCGGTCACGGTGCCCAACGACGACAGCGCCTTGCGGGCCTCTTCGGCCTTGTCTTCACGGTGACCGACGATGACGACGCTTCCGCCTTGCTCAAGAACCATGCGGGCAGTTTGCAGTCCCATCCCGCTAGTGCCGCCGATGACCAACAACTTCTTGCCATTAAATTCAGTACTCATAATAATCTCCTTAACTACCAACTAAATGGTAGGGTTGTGTTGCAAAAAAAGTGCCGACCTCAGGTCAACACGGTGGAAAGAAAAGTGTTTCCAACTTCGGCCGGTCCGCGTGACGACCGCATGCCACGGCCCACCATCATCGAGCCTTCCAACGCGCACAAGAATGCCTCTGCGAGAGCCTCTGGGGTGGAATTCGAGGTGATCAGCGCGGCACGCTGACCATCGGCAACGACAAGAGTCAACCAGTCGAGATTGACTTTAAAGAATCGCTCGACCTCGCTCACAACGGCGTCCGGCAGCGAGTCCGACTCGGCACCCAACATGCCGCAGACACAAAGGCGCCGGTCCTTGGCGAAGGTGCGTTCGAAAAGTGCCGCATACGCAGTTAGCCTGTCAGGCGCTTTCGCATGCTGCCCTTCGATGCTCAGCAACTCCTCACGAAACCGGTGCGTGTAGCGCTGTGCGACCACGGCCACGAGTTCACCCTTCTTGGGAAAGTGGTGGTGGATACTTGGTTTTTTGATGCCTACCAACTGGGCCACGTCGTCGTATGAGAAGCCGTTGTAGCCGTGCTGCTGTACCAACCCTTCAGCGGCATCGACCACCCGCTCGGCGGTCGGCGAGATTTCGGAGAAATGCTTCATGCAAGCGCCTCATTTGATTCGGCGACTGGCAGGTGGCCTGTCTTGACCAGGATGGTGCAGCCTGTATTGCTGAAGGGACGGTGAGCACTCAAATGCGGACTGCGCATCCATGTGCCGGTAGGGTAGCTTCCGAACTCATCCTCAAAGACGCCTTCCAACACATAGATTTCTTCACCGCCGTAGTGACGATGCGAATTGAATCGTGTCCCCGGGGCCCAGCGCACCAAAGCCGTATGTTGTGTGTCGAACTCAGAAAGTGGCATCACCGACAGACCCGGCACGAGGCCTGGAAACCAGGGGCCGTTACGGGTGTCGACCACGGTGCGTTGGCTGTCGGCTAGATCAAGATGGCGCAGCTTGACGAACAACGTGCAACCCGTCGCGGAGCTCGGTGCATGCGAAGAACCTGGTGGATTCTTGATGTAAGTCCCAGGCCCGAAGGTCCCGGATTCGTCGCTGAATTCGCCGTCCAGGACCAGAATCTCCTCGCCCAAGTCGTGCTTATGATTTTCAAAAGCGGAGCCCGGCGCGTATCGCACGATCGAGGTGGCACGCGCCACTTCGTCGCCATCACGCTCCAGTAACTGGCGTTGAATCCCGGTCGCTGGCGAATCGACCCACTGTAAGCTTGAAGGCTCGACGACAACACGCTGCGAAAGATCTGAATTGAGTTTCATGGCTTTATTTCATCTACCGACTACTTGGTAGGTAAGTTATAAGATCCCGATTTGTTTGTCAAATAGCTTTCGCCATTTTCTTTCATCCATTGAAAAAACAATGAATTGGTTACAAGAACTCGCGAAGCTTAGCGTACGATTTTTTCCGAATTCTCTATCGTCCCCCTAACGACTCAATGACTTGCTCGTGTGTCGCTTGTAGCCCTTGTTTTATTAAGTCTAAGGAGCCACGTAACGACACCCCAGGCAATTCGTCTAGATCAACACTTGGGCTTTTTGAGAGCCTTCCACGCTGCCGTTCAAAGGTTACCCAGCCGGACTGAGTCGTCTGAGTTCTTTCTAATGATCGCTCAAAGACAACAAAGGCGTCTCCTGCTGAGGCAGAAGACGGGGTATAACAAACCCCTAGAACCCCCAGCTCAAGCAATTTCTTTGATGTTTGTTCAGGTGTTCCGATCAGCACGGTCAAAGCGCCGTAGATCGCTTCACCAGTTTTTGTGTTGCTTAAGCTATCGTTACGACCGGTCAGAAGCGCCAGCGCGTCACGTACACTCTGGCTTTGTTCCTCCAACGGCTTGTGCCAGTACAAAAAGTCTTCATAGGGGACTGACTTCTGTCGACTCTGCTCAAAGTGCTGGGCGTTGTTGATGAGCCAACCTAGATCGGACTTTATTTCGCGGATTTGCTGGCTATAAGTGCGGGCGCTAAGAGGGCGTTCTTCCCCGCGCATTGCCGCTGCCAGATCACTTTCAAGATCAGCTATTAACGTATGGCATTGGCGCATGTGATCGCGGACCAAGACCTCAATGTGTTGACCTTTCAAAAGGCCCTCTCGGGATGCCTCAAGAAATGCTTTAAGACTCGATGGAGACTTAGGGTCGCTCATGATCTGCTTGATACGATGCAGAGTCAGCGGCTCTCCTCTAAAGCAATTTTTAACCAGCAGGCATAAGCTATTAGCTTGCTGATCCAGCACTCTCTGCGATAGGTATCTCCCAAATCCATACGTCATATTGACGCTGGAATTTGGCTGTATTGAGAAATGATTTCGAGGCGTTGATGCCCCGCCAAAGGTTTCGTGTGTTTGTGGGAGACGTAATGAAACTGGCCCTGCTGAATTAAAGCGACTGCTATGTAGTGCAGGCATCGGGGCGCCGTTTAGGACCTGAGAAGGATGGAAAACCCTATACTCAACTTTGCCTGTATTTGCCCCCGAGCCGCCATAAATTGCTCCATCAAACCCGGCTTGCTTGAGCCACTCGACAACAAGGTGTCTATCCAGAACCTGATACGTCAGGGCGTAAAGGCTACCAAGCGCTTCTGGATTCTGCGCCAGGTAGGGCTCAAGTTCTTCCCCAGTCTGTAGATCATGCCAGGCCTGAGTTTCGGTGATCGCATCTTTTAGGCTGATAGCGACCTGAAGAGCTTTTTCATAACCTAGTGCTGTGATTAGAGTTGAGAAGTCAATATAAGGATCTTCGGTAACCAGGATCGGTGACTTGATTGCGAGATAGGCGGGAATGACTCTAGGCTCGTAAACGTTGTCCCTATAGTCGTTTGGCTCGGTTGCATAAAGCAAGGCGGTATCAAAGTCGCCAAAGCTCAGGGAGCCGAGCCGAGATTGAAAGACTGCCCCGACCCCTTTATCTCTTATGCCATGCTCACCCCGATAGACCAGTAATGGGCGTCCTTGTGCATTGGTGACATGACTACCTTCAAACCACTGATCAAACGACACTGACTGAGGGGCAGAGTCAGCGTTGAACAGGATGTCATTGTGCAATCGGTTGAAATTACCCAGATTTCCCAAAGCTGATTTCATTTGCCCTGGTTCAAAAGCAGCGTATACAACCGCCCCTTTGACTGGTACGCCATCATAACCGCCCTCGAAAATTACTCCGTCGCACCCCTGCTGCTTGGCCAGTGCGATAGCCGCATTCTTGAAATATCTGATGTTGTAGGCTAATGACTGATCAGCGAAACGGAATGCCTCATCGAGGGTGTCGTAACGCTGAGCCCATTGCTCACAATCCACTACCAACGGATTATTCATCTTCAAGTACATGGGCATCAGTAGCGGACTGTTAGAGAGCCTGGCAAACGAGTCTGCTACTGTGATGCTGTCTGAGAACCAGAAGGCGCCTGTTGCGTCTCTTGCTTCATCTGCCGCTGTCCCAATGGCAGCCTTGCTGAATAATGAGAAGTCTCTGCCCGTACCGTGATAGACCTTTTTAGGTGCCCCTTGGTTATCTACCACTTTGCTAGCGCCAAACCATTGTTTAAACGCTGGTCTATCAGTTATTGGAAGGCGAAGGTGATTTGTTAACTGGAAGCGTATGTCTGGGTTTGTCGGGTCGAATTCGCCATTGTTCGCCGTAGCAGACTTAATCTGCTCTGGCCGGAACACTGCTACCTCCAGCTCCCCGTCAGGATATTTGAATATGACGCCATCGTATTGATCGGAAACTAAGCGCTGTGCCTCCGCCAGCGTATCCACACCAAAATGTCGCTCAAGGGTCCCTGGCGCTAGTATTGGCCCTTCTAAAACCAAAGGGTTTTTGATACTGAGATAAACCTCAAGCAGCCGGTCACCATAAGATTCTGCAACCTTCTTTTCTGTACTGAAGTAGAAGCCTCTACCTAGCCAGCCAGCGTCCGTCTCAGACCCAATTCGGTTGGCATCAAACATGGTTACATCAGCATTGGTACCATGGTAGAGCTTCAGCGGGCTGCCTTTGGTATCTGTGAGCTTGCTTCCGCCAAACCATCGTTTAAACGCAGCGGAGTCGGTAACAGTCGGACGAGGAGGCTCGTTAAGGCTAAACCGTATATCGGTATTGGTTCTGCTGAAATCGCCGTTGTTTCCTATGGCAGATTTTATCTGCTCTGGCTCGAAGACAACCAAGACGTTTTGTCCGTCAAGCTCAGTGCTATAGCCTAGGTAGCTTTGCTCTTCACGCAGACGAGTTAATCTCTCCTCAAGCTGTAAGCGTTTTATCGTATAAAACTCGCGCTCAGCTCTCGGTACCGAAAACTCTTCGTCTTTGGCTCGGCGCACCGCTTCAGCTGCCTCAAAGACTTCTTGCTCTAGCGTTCCATTGTCGGTACGAGTAAATCCAATGCTGTCATAGCCTTGAGCTTTTAACCTGGCACGTAAACCTTCCGTTGAGCCAACACCCTTAGGACTTTGATTTTCAAATTCACGGCCTTCTGATTCATGCATATCACGTAAGAAATCATCGAATCGGTCGTAATATTTGGTTCGCTCCGCCCTCAGGTATACGGGGTAGATTGAAGCCCCCACTCCATTAGCGTACATGCCAGCCCCTGTGTCTCCAGGCCTGTCAGAAAACCAAATGCCAACCGTATCCATTGAGATACGTCGCCGCTCAGTGGACTTCATGCGATCAAAGGTATCTATCTCTCCGGCATAAGTACCGTGATAGAAGATCTTGGGCTCACCGTTATGGTCTAGAGCATGACTTTTTCCAAACCATGCCTTGAACTCAGGCGTGGCGGTCTGGCCTAGTTCTGAAAAGCTGAAGCGGATATCGGTGCTGCTGGCGCTAAAGGAACCTGCATTGCCTATCGCGGATTTAACTTGCTCTGGTCGGAAGGTCACAATTTGGGGGTAATCATCTCCCCACCCGCTGGCGCCACGCATGATGTCGCTGGCTTTAGACCAAAGAATACCGTCATACCCCAATGCCTCAAGCTCTGCTATCCGAGCCGGGTTGGAGCGGATCTGCTCTATTTCCGACTTATTTGAGGGACGATATGGATTTTGGACGGACAGATACACCGGCATGACTATTGGCGAATGCTGTATGTAGCTGTAGTCGTGGCGAGGAGTGAAATAGGCCACTCCGCTACGGAAAGCTGAGAAGGACACATCCGTACCATGGTAGGCCACCAACGGCTCACCGTTGGCCTTGACTATCTTGCTATTCTGAAACCAGGCTTTAAATTCTGGTGTGTCGGTAATCTTGAGCGTTTGAGCTCCCAAGCTGACCGATTTAATGTCCTTACCGTTCCAGGCAATAACCGCTTCGCTCTGAGTTTCCTCCAGCTCAGGTATGCGAACGATCACATCTTCTGCGTCGACATCCTCTGTCAAGGCTGGCGCAACAGCCCTGCGCGCTTCAATGGAAAATGACCTACGCGCTTGTGTGTTACGTGCTTCCACCTCTCCTGCGAGATGCCAGTAGGCTACAGTGCGTCCGGACAACGGCTCAAGGGGGCCTATAAGGGCAAGAATTTTGTCAATTTTGCTGAGGCGCCTATCCTCGATAGGCTGGATAAACCGGTCATATGCTTCGTTTTTAGCCACAACTTCGGCGTAGTCATATAAACCGTTCCTGCCATTACGATATCGTTCTGCCGTAGGAAATGAATTCAGTCTTGCGGTGACGAACTCCTGATACTCCAGGCTCTTTTCAGCACCTTCTTTTTCTAAGCTGAATTGCCTATTGATACGCTTTAATATCGTCTCATTGTCAGTAAGCGTTGAATCCTTGTTACTGCCACCCGTGGCAAAGGCTTCGCTGCTTTGGATAGCGTGTTGCATCTCATGTAGGAGTGCGGACAATTGCTTATCGCTGATACCCTGTTGACTGGGTGACTCGGCTCCAAGGGAGATATGACGCTTATCAGGATAGTACGCTCCGTCAGAAAGGGTCATGTCTAGCGAAACAGTAATTGAGCGAAGCTCTGGGTATGCATTGAACAGGATAGGATGGTCGATTACCTGATCAAGCTGAACAGCCTCGCCATTAGCACGCAAAGGCGTAGCGGTTAATACTGAAGCTGCACTGTCATCGATCTCAAAGCGCCATTTTCCATCGGAGCCATGAAGCCACCCTGTGGCCTGCCATACAGACTCCGCTTTTTCACCCAGCTCAAGCCTTAATCTTGCATCTGCCAGCGCAAGAAGAGGAGCAGTGTGTGCATTCACTCCTGCAAATGAGTAACGAATATCTGGATCTTTGGAGTCAAAAGTTCCGAAGTTACCGAACGCAGACTTGATCTGTGTTGGTTCAAACGCGACATAAACGTCGCTTTCACGTCCAAATGTATCGAGTCTGGCCTGCACTCCATCATGCCCCAGCGCTTTGGCTTGGCGTACAATTTCAGCGAATTCACGCTGGTTGGTGGGCGTCACTAAAAAGTCAGTGGTGTAGGGGTTAGCGATGCTGAGGTAAACAGGCATGACCTGACCGGGCTCTCCGCCCTTCCAAGCGTATTCGCTTGCGTCGCGCCCGCTGGTGGTAAAGAAAAAACCTTCACGAGCATCTGCTGCTCCGGTGTTATCACCACGCGTGGCTGCATCAAACGTTGTAAAATCGGCCCCTGTCCCGTGATAGACAATCAAAGGCCACCCATTAGGTTGGGTCACCTTGCTGGTGCCAAACCAGGCGCGAAATTCTTCCCTATCAATATGATTGGGATATGAGTAAGCCTTAAAGGGACCCCATGGAATGAGATCATCGTCCTGTACGTCTTGAGTCACAAATGGGTCTGTGGAGATTCGCTCCTCTGCACTCATATGCATCCGAGCTTCCACATTGCGAGCTTCGACCTCTCCCGAAAGTCGACGATAGGCTTTTAGTGCGGCATTACCCTCAGCTATGTTGAGGGTTGTTTGTAAGAGATCTACTTGTTCAAGATCTTTTTCATCGATCAAGCGGTCGATGTCATGCTCAAGCGCATTGATGAGCATCTCATCTTCAAAGGAATACAGCTCACTTGGCATCTCGTCAGGCATTCCACCGTATCCGAAGCCTTCATAGTTCTGAATAGCGTGCTGTATTTCATGGAGCAGAGCACTCAGTTGCCGCTCGTCTAGACGGGTCTGCCCATGCTTAAGCGAACTGAAGAGCCGCAATGGTGTAGGCTCATGAAAGTTATAGGATGCATATCCTTCAGGTAATTCATGTGAAACAAGTACTTCCATCGCCTTGAAGTGGGGGTAAGCCTCGAACAAGAGCGGGTGATCCAGTACTTCCCCTAGTCGGACGAAGCACTCCTGACGATCTTGATCAAGGAGAGCCAAGCTCTCGCGAGCATTAGCCTTGCTATCGTCAATCTCGAATCGCCATTTATCATCCGCTCCCAAGAACCAGCCGGTAACCTGCCTAATCGCTTGGGCTGACTCTCCGCTTGCGTGCCGCTCTTTGGCTTTGAGCAGACTAGAGCGTTCGGCAGACAATGCTCTTGGGCCAGCAAAACTAAATCGACTGCTATTGGTATGCGACGGGCTTATCACTGCTCGATCATGCAACGACAGCCTATCGTGCTGATACAAAGGAGCCTCATTGCCATGCCAAACCATGAAGGCGTCAGATACAGGCCTGTCTTGTGTTTGCTCAGGTGTCAGGCTTTTGCGGGCGTCAGCGGTAAGCAGACGTCGATGAGACGCATTGCGTGCTTCTATCTCGCCAGGGAGCCGCATATACGTTTCCTGGCTACCTTGGTACTCCAGGCGATGCAGCTGCTCTCGATACCCCGAGCTTAAGCGATACGCCTCGTTTAACCTTTTGTTGACCGCTAAAATGTTCGCATACAAGTCGGCTGCTACTGAGCTCAGGTCGGCTGCGTCACAATACTGAGGAAGATTGGAAATAGTACTTTCCCAGAAATCATCATCGGCACTGCCACCAAAAGCCTCGTGAAGCCATTCAGTAAGCTTTGGGTTTAGCAAAAGCCTCTGTTTATCGGTGTCGCTTAAATGATCCAAAATGACTCGTACTATGTCGCTACGCTCATTTTGATACCGCTCAATCAGTCTGTCTTGCTGCTCGATCCGAGACTCAAGCTCGGGATAAACAACATTTCTGATGTTCCTTACGCTGCCGCCTTTAGCGAAATTTTCTATTTCTTGGATAGCGTGCTGAATCTCATGGATCAGGGTGTCGAGCTGGCTCCTGGTGCCTAACGTGATATGCCACTGTCCATGTATCAGAGATAATGATCCGCCGAACTCCAATGCTTGATTGACCGAGACTGGCATAGTCTTGAGTTGAGGATATGCCTCGTATAAAGCAGGGTGATCAAGAACTTCACTTAGGGGAAGAGACTTAAGCCCTGTAAACATGAAGGTCGTTGCGATTTCTTTGGCATCAAAGATCTCCTCAATGGAGCCGATGACCGACTCCTCGCCCCTGTCTTGCTTAATCTGGTCAATAACGTCGCTTGGTAAAAAGCTGGCCAGTCGATGCTCACTAACAGAGTAAAATGATAGGAGGTCAGCTGGAGACTGCGCTTGCTCACGAGCCAGCACCAAATCGAACGTGCCATCAACGCGACGACGGTACGTCACTGAAGAAATGAAAAATGAATCTTCGCCTGTGAAACTCAGTGAGTGAAGCCGGTTGCTATGAAGCGTCGCGGTGCTATCGTCGATTTCAAAGCGCCAGCGGCCATCCATTCCAATAGACCAGCCTGTCGTAGCCCAAATATCAGCAGAGTCAGCAGCCTGGCTATGCATGACCTTGGCTTGCGCTAACAACTCTAAGGGCGCGCTTACCGCTTCCTCGCCTGCAAATGCAAATCGGATGTCGGTATTTCTTGAGCCAAAAAATCCATTAATGCCAATAGCAGAAAGCGCATCGGCTGATGTCGCAAGTCCGTTCTTCCAGAGGTAGACAGCCTCGCTAGGTATATCTTGAGTAGCTTCAGGAGAGATGTTTTTGCGTTCAGCTTCGGTGAGCCGTTGGCGGGTCTGCACGTTACGAGCTTCTACCTCACCAGCGAGGCGCCTATATTTTTCAACAGGACTCAGAAGGCGATCAGCTGCTGTTTCAACAACAAAATCCCATTCTCCATTTGATTGCCAATACCTTATTCGCTCGACGAACTCAGCACTGTAGGCGGCATTCTCGGCAAAATAGAGAGGCGAAACGTTGTTCTGCTTGGAGAGGTCATCCAGGTCCAGAATTTCCCGGAGTCTAGCCGCAAATACTTCTGACTCAGGCAATGCATCAAACATCTCCACATTGCCACCACGGGCAAAACCTTCGATGCGTTGTATTGCATGCTGTACCTCATGCAAGACGACACTCAAAGCGCTCCCACCTAAAGAAGGATTGATATTAACGGTCAGCAGATTTTTATGAGGCTCGTAGCTTCCGGAGCTTGCATAGTTAAACCCCTCGCTGCGAAAAACCTTTACTTCGAGCGACGCGAGACCGGGATATAGAGAAAACAGCCTTGGATGCTTTAGAAGGCCAGGCGAAAGCTTTTGTGAGTACCCAAGCTGAGCAGCTGCATAGGGATTAAGCGTTATGAGTTGATCACCCAATGATCCGCTAAGCGACTCTACTGGGAAGCCATCAATCTCACCGTTTCTATACCAACCATCGTCAACGAGTTCTGCTTGGCTGTCATCGATCTCAAAGCGCCACTTTCCATCGATGCCTGTAAACCAACCAGTAGCTTGTCGGATCGTTTCTGAATCATCGCCTTGCGCCAGCATGATCTGAGCGACATCGAGCGATTCCAGGTTCAGGTCAGCTCCGAGTTCCCCTCCAAATGCGAAACGGATGTCCGGTACCGCCGAATTAAAGGTACCAATGTTCCCTACTGCACTTTTGATCTGAGTGCTATCAAAGACCCCGTAGGTTAAGTGTCCACGCTCGTTAAAGATGATTGAGTCGAAGCCCATCATAGTGAATAGACTTTTGATAGTGGTGGCGCCATCACGCCCGAACAACATGGCAGGATTATTCCAAAAATCCTGATGCATATAATATGGACCGCTTTCCTCTCGCCTTGCGCAGACACGAAGATGATTTACGAGCAAGATGGCTTCGTCAGCGTTATATGTCTGGCGATACGTCTGCGCTTGACGAGCCACTTCTTTGAAGAAGGTGCTGATCGTCATTGAACGTTCAGTTAGCCGGTCTGCTTCGAACGGACGCTTCACCTGCATATACACGGGCATGATAGCCGCAGCACCATTGCCGTACTCGCCTCGGTACTCTGCATATTCGTTAGCAAGTTCAGGTGTGGCCGACGCCCAGAATGCAAACCCTGCATCGAAGACGCTGAAGTCAGCACCCGTACCATGGTAAAGAACTAGCGCCTCTCCACTTTCGCTAACTGCTCGACTACCCTGAAACCACTGTTGGAACGCTTTAGAGTCCTTTACCTGGTCAGGCTTTACAAAGGTCTTGGACCACTGCTGTAAAACCTGAGACGCTTCGCTATCCGGCACTGAGAAGCTGCTTGCGTTTACAGTCTGCAACGCTACATCTAGTGATTCGAAGGCTTCGGACCTATACGCCCCTAAATCACGCTGATAGTGGCTTATCTGCCACACACTAGAGCCATCAGCTGAGGGTGTTAGAAAGCGAAGCTGAGCTTTACTAACGGAGCTTGTGTCATCCATCCAAAGCGCAAAACCAGCGCGAGCTATCTGATTCCGTACCTCATTTTGAGTAAACTGGGCGCGGCCAAGCGCCATGACCTCCCCTGCAATCATCCGTAAATCGTCGCCGTGGATCCCGGATGTCATTTCCGCCAACGTAGACTCAAAATGCTCTATGGTTTCGCCTATGTGAGGTGCATTAGTTGACGCTAACGCAAACAGGTAACCTGCTAGTTGATGTGCTGGCGCTGTAGCAAGTGACAGGATTCGGTCTGACGAGGTAGCACTAAAGAGCCGCTCAAGCTCAGCGGTATCCAGGTGACTATTCCATTCGTTTGAATGGATAGGCTCGATTAGGGGGTCTATCTGCTTTGTAAAGTGATCAACTGCCTCTCGAGCAAGGGAGGCAAGATCCGCAGGACTAAGGGAGAGATCCTCCAGCGCTCCAATTTCGTCTAGCCAACGACATAATGGTGTTCTAAACAACCAGGTACGGAGCTTTGACAGACACTGGTGACCTAGCTCATAACCGCCCTCACCGCCAGGACGTGCCGCCTGATCATTTGCAACTCGCTCGACTAGATAGGCTAGCTGTTCACTAGGCACGTGATGGGAAGGTGTACTTGACGGCACGCGCATAGCTGCCCAAGTAGCGTATGTGTCGCCCTTGCGCAGGAGACGCCTGAACTGAGCCGAAAGACGCCCATAGTCCTCACCCAACATGTGTGCAAGGCCTGCATGTTCTCCTACCTCATGTAGAAAAAGCCCTGCTACCTGATCGGCCCCTATCCGATTGGCCACCATGTAAATTTCATTTTGCCCAGTTGTGATTCCAGCGATATAGGGCAAATTTGCGGAGTTCTCGTAACGTATCGCAGCAGGAAGCTCATTAACGCTAGCGACAATATTCAGCTTCCCAGCTGACTCCAACACATTGATGATGCGGTGCCCATAATGGGCTTCCAATATTGCCCGCATAGTTTCTGGCGCCAGCGTATGGTCCGCTGGAAGGCTAGGGCTTGCAGGGGTACGAGGCGTGAGTCCTCTTTTTATATTGTTGAGGAATGCGGGTGCACAGGCCCGCCATAGCGCGAGCAGTGCATTGTCATCAAGGCCAGCAAAAGATGAGTGTTCTTGCCGCAGGAGCGGAAGAATATGCTGTTTTACATCGCTATCTTTCGCTGCTTCGAACATCCAGGCATCGGTGATCAGACTAAACGCCTGTTGCTGCTCTGGATCCAACCCTAGCTCTTGCGCTTTGGCCTCAATCCAAGCAAAAGTCGGGTGGTCAAAGAACTGGCGCCTGAGGCTGGGAACATGCTTACCCACCAGACCAGCAAGTCCATGTTGTTCGACTTGCTGTTGCCAAATGGAATGCGTAAGGGCTTGCCCAGCGGCTAAAGACTGATCAACTTGCATGGCGAACTCCGTTTCAACCTATCAATGCATCTTTGGAGCTGAGCTACGAGGTGTAGGCTGTGGGGGATTTAGCGAGTCAATTTGGTCCTGAGCATGGCGCATGCTGGAAACATCTACTCGACCGGTAACTTCCAGTTCGTGAAGCTTCTGCTTCTCGGCGGCTATGAAGGTTCGCTGTATCTCTCGGAGATAGAAGACAGCTCGATCTGCATTGATATTGGTCAGATCCATGGAGCAGAGGTTAGTCACGATAGCCCGTGTCATGACATCAGCAGCACGTAGGGATGGTTTAAGCTGGCGCCGGAAGGAGTTGATGAATTCAGCAGCCTTTAATAGGTGGCCACAGTCATGATCAGAATGCGTAAAGATTGAAGGTGCCTTTATGCCTCGGCGAGTAGCGTGTACAAAGGCCTCTCTTAAGTGCTCACCCTCAGCGTACTCTTGCCGGGACCCTATCCACTCGATGTCATCCATAACGGGACCTCGTGAGCTATTGCCGCTTATTACCAGCGCCACTCGGACCGTATCCCAGTTATCAGGGTTGACCCCTGCTTCGATAGCTCTCTCACGTGACAGTGAGTTTTGACCTGGTTGAACGCTAACCTGCGTAAGAGAGATCAGGTCGGCAATCACAAAGCGCCGGTCCACCGCCAGATCGATAAACCGCTTGAGCTCATCGTGACCAATGAGCAAATGCGTTTGCGCATCAGAATCGACTTCGGGATCGGATGACCAACGAACCTCGTAACCTTCCTCGTTACGACTGGTTGGAACCTGAACGGGAACGCCGAGCCCCTTGATTTGAATAATGATGCCATTTTGCATAGGTCAATCCGTTTCTTTTCTGTGCATTGCGTTGCGGTTGCTGAGCTACGAGCAAGCAAGTGTGCAAAAGGCCTGTGCAGCGCGCTGCTGAACAGGCCCCAATAAATTTGATGACGGCTCTTTGCGGGGGTGTGTAGCGAAGTGGCTTGAAAGAAAGTGAGACTGGCTCTAAAATTATACCATCCCCTAAAGGGAGCCTATGAACAAGAGACAACTCTCCTGAAACTCCGCCAGAGCTCCCTACCTCTTATCTTGCCGCCCCTTCCCCGCCGCAGGCGCACCTGAAACTACCGCCCTACACGCGTCATTTCATCGGTAACGCTTTGTGAGCTCTCGTCCCCGTTATCTTTTGCGTTTACGATACTATGTTATTGTACCGTACAAAAGAGCTAGGCAACGTTATGAACGATATCGATTCGCTCGATAACCAAATGGACAATACGGGCACACTCACCTCAGAACGTTTACGTGATCTTGTTCTCGATCACGTGCTTGCTAACGCTAACGTATATTTGGCTGAGGACATGAACACGACAGAGCGTTTTCTGAAGATGTTGGAGTCAATGAATGAGCTAGCACAAAACATCGCCATACAGAGCATAGCTAATCGCCAACACCTTTCAGCTCTGCCAACGTTTGACAGCTTCATTGACCCCAATCCAGAAGCCGATGCTAAAGATGGGACGCATTACGAATTACGGTATCGCCTGGTTGAACAGATGGGTGACAACAAACCCTACAAAGACAATGTTTACTCTTTAACGGAAGCACAAGAAATCTACGGCGACAGCTTTATAGAAAACCATTGGGGCAAACTTGGTGAACGTTCTCCTTGCAAGGTTTCCGTTGGTGACCGTCAAATGTGGTTTACCACTGTTCGTTATCCAGTCCTTAACCAGGACGTGCAGAGCAGCCCTAACACAAATAGCAAATATGGCCTCACCAGGTAAGCGATTTCATTTGAAGTCGCTTACCCTTTCTTCCTCTTCCTCTTCCTCTTCCCCTTGCCTTTCTATTTCCTTCCTCTTTCCTTCATTAGCTTTCCATCCTATTCACTAAGGCAAACCTGTAATTGGTCAATGCATAGATAACGCAAATAATTTGCGGGGACGTAAATTCAAATCGTTAACGATTAAACGGTAACGATTTACACGGTATCGTTCTATTACATATTACGTAAACCAAGATCTTACGCTATCGAAAATGGCGTAACCGCCATTAAAGCAGCACTGAAAAGCGGATGGTGGGTGCGCTACGCGCACGAAAAGGAGTTTCAGTGAGGAGTGGAGCCTAGCTCGATATTTCAGGAGTAAAACCATACATGGGTAGGGTTGAACAGGAGGGTTCAGGTTGTCTATAGGCCTACTCCCCTTTGGGGATGGTATAATTTTGTATATGCAAGGTTGCCCTGTACGCTTCGCAACAACCTTGTGATGATACCTACTAGCGGCAAATTGGGATCGGGTGGATCGGTATGGCTGATAATGACATTGAGGTTGCGTCAAGTAACGGACAGCTCGACCTGTTCGAACTGATAGAAGGCCCTACAGCCAAGGATCGGTACTCAAACACCATCGAACTGTACGATGCGCTGCCCAAGTACAGCTGGAGTGGTAATCGAGAATTCCATGATCTTAAGAATGCTCGGATCACCAGGCAGTGCACCTTGCGGGGCGTCACTTACAACCTGGTCATCAAGCCCGCTATCATCGAGAAGAATGGCGTTAGCAGTCTCATCTACCCTGGCCAACGCGAGGAGTTTATTGAAGAGGCGCTGCGTAAATTCGTTGTCTCTGGCCAAGGCCATGTTCAACAGAACGATGTGGGTGTGACGTTTACGCTTTATCAGCTCCGTGAAGAACTCAAGAGCCTGGGTCATACCTACAGCCTCGATGAGATCAAAGAAGCAATCAACGTCTGCCGTGGCGCGTCCATAGAGTGCTCAACCGAAGACAATCGGACTATCGTTAGCTCCAACCTCTTCAGCTACGTAATGTTACGCACCATCAGCGACTACCGGAGCGATGGTGGCGAGACAAAGTGCTACGTTGCGTTCAACCCCCTGGTCAGCCGCTCAATCCGAGAGCTCACCTTCAGACGTTACAAGTACTCGCATGTAATGATGATCAAGTCGCCGCTGGCGCGTTTCTTCTATAAGCGTATGAGCCACTACTGGACACAGGCCAGCGCGACATCTCCCTATACCCCCTCGCTAGTTTCCTTTCTCAGCCAGAGTCCTCGTGGGCTTTCTGAAAACATGGGCTCAAACATACGCGCCATGAAAAATGCGTTCGAGGTACTGATCACCGAAGGCGTGATCGATCACTACGATGATGAACCAATCAGAAAGGGTCGGGCTATCATCGATGTACGCTACAAGGTGTGGCCCACTGAAGAGTTTGTTAAGCAGATAAAGGGGGCAAATCATCACAAGAACATGATTACCGCTAAGGTTGAGATGTCCAAGGTGAAAAAAAGCCTCTCGAAAACCTAAATGAAGCGTTACCTTGGCCTGTAGGTTTGCTGCATAGTTAATAGGCTCCGGTTGGGTTACCGAACTATGCCCTCCACCCTACCCTGTAGGTTCATTGCATAGTTAGCTGTCACAGGAATCGCTAGGCACGGCCCGAAGTTATAGGTTTGTTGCATAGTTGGCTGCACCAAGCTAAGACAGCACCACTTGGCAAGCCCTAGATGTAGGTTCATTGCATAGTTGAAGAAACCGAAGCTTCGCCAGTAACGGTTTGCTATGTAGGTTGATTGCATAGCTCATGCTTATCAGGAACGCTGCCGCTAGTTCCGGAGCTAGGTAGATGCGCCACGCTTCTTGCTGGCGCTTAATGCCAGATACCTAGTCAAACAGTTTGCTTCTACGAGACTAGTTCTATAGCCCGATCTCTATGCAACAACCTGTAGGTTCACTGCATAGTTAGAGTGGCAGAGCCGCTAACCTGTAGGTTCATTGCATAGAAACCTGTAGGTTCGTTGCATAGTTGTCGATTAGAGGCTATAGCGAAGGGAAAAAATACCTAGGTTGCTCAACTCAGTGCCTTGTGAACCTGTAGGTTCGCTGCATAGATATGTAGGTTCCCTGCATAGTTCAACACGAGATGCCCTCGATAGCCTCTAGGAAACGGTCTCCTCTGTGGATAACCATGCCTACCTGTAGGTTCATTGCACAGTAACCTATAGGTTCGTTGCACGCTAAGCTGTAGGTTCGCTGCATAGTTAGATTGAGCTTAGCCTAGTAACCATAAGGGCTGGCCATGATTTAAAGGTCCCCTAACCTTCTTTTATCCTTTCTTTAATCTTTAAACTGCTTTTAAACGTGTAGCCTTTACGAAAAGGACACACGCCAGGTTGGTGATATTCCTGGTATCACAGAAAACAACGCACTGGCCCGTAAACAAACTATGCAGTTAACCTACATAGTCAAACAGTCAAGGCAAAGAAAGCATTGATTCAAAGATGCGGCTGAGCTTCTCGAACCGGGTCAGAATCCAGGTATGCTCCTTAAACAAGCTAGTCAGTCACATCTGAAATCATCAGCAGATGCTCAGGCGCCTTCTCACGAATTGGATCGACTGCCGCTCTAAATGACTAGATAACATAGGATTTAGCGGTGCTCGTATGCTCAACACAAGCGCAGCCGCTCCACCATGTATTTCTCCCTCACCCTTCAAATCTGCTCAACGGATAGCCGTTCATAGGGGATTAAACGTACAGACACAACTTTCTACCACTTTAGGTAGTCAGGCTCCCCTGGCAAGCTAAAATCGCTTTCTGAGCTAACTGCGGAGATCCGTCCAAGATTCACATTCCGGAATGCAGCAGCCTTTGCGCAATACGCTAGAAGGTGCCAACGTGGTCCTGCCTGAATAAGTGAGAGGGGACAAATCATTCACGCATACAGTTGTGCGGTGCTGATTGAGAGGTAAACGATTCGAACACGAAGGCCAAACCAGGTAGCTAACTCTAGCACCCCTGATCGATCATCTACCTCGTCACGGCCTATCATCTGCAATCTCCTCACGGAAAAGTCAGCGCAGCCTAGGAAGTCGATTTTTTTGGCAAAACCTAGAAGCCACCTGCGAAGTGTGCAGCAAACCTACATAGCTTAGGTAAGGAACTATGCAGCAAACCTATAGGTTCGTTGCATAGTTAAAGTCAGCATGATGTGCACCTGAAAAGTCACAAAGATCACCCTAGTTTTAAGTGAATGCGGCATGCACCAATACCAGTAATCCCATGTGGGCTGGGTAAAACGCATAACCCCAACTTCCAACTGGCGGGATATCTAGTGAGAGACGCTTTTCTTTGATCCAGAGGCCCAGCAACGAGCCGCCAATTGCAACCAGCAGCTCCAAATAGATTTTAGCTTCGCCCATATCAATGATCTGAAGCGGAATAATGATCAGGGCCAACCCTGTTTCGAAATCTGATGTATTGGCCATCGCCGCTAGCATTGCTGGTAGAAGCCACCATACCTTTCCCTCCTTCTGTAATGCCATGAGAAAAGCCGAGGGTAATAAAACACCGCTCAAGCCATACTCTAAATTATCCGAAATCAAACAAACCGGGATGATTAGAGTAACTGCTCTTAAGAAGCTGGCTTTGTTAGATTTTCCATGTCTTACCATGAGCACGAGTAAGAGACCAAGAAGGAGGGTAAAGAGAATGTTCCCGCCTGAGTGCTTCCAAGCGTAGCCATAGCCTGGCTGCGAAATCAGGGCAAAAGTAGCGAGCATCATCAGATAGCGACTATTAGTACGTGTCTTCCATCTTCCCTGTGGTTGGCGTAAGACATTGGCAGCTAGGATCAAGGCGAAGAGTGGAAATGCTGCTCTTCCTGGCACAACAGTCCAGCTCAACGTATCAGGCATGAGTATCCGCAGATGGCCGACCACCATTGTGACCAGCGCAAGCCACTTAATTAAATCTAACGATTTATCTCGAACCGCCAAATTTACAGAATAAGCCTGCACCTTTCCTGCGGTTACATTTACGTCAAGCATGTACAAGCCTAATGCTGATCATTACTGGATATCATTATACCGTAGTTGCTCACTGCTGAGGTTTGATAGTTTCGCCCCTAACGCCATTCTTTTAGCTGCATGGTAAAGGCGAACAATTCTGACCAGAATTCCTCGCAACACGCGGTGCTCGAAATGGCTAGTCCCTATTTATGATTATCTTTCTGTCACAGTGATACTTATGTTAGCGGTATGGACCGTGCACATAGAGTTCCTCACGGTCCAAAGTGTCCAATTATTTATTCAAGGTTCAGCCGTTTAAGGCTTTCTAACGCTTTTCCACATTCAGGCGAGCCATGCCGTAGGCCACAAGATAATGCGGACTTCAAGCTTGCCACACCCATCACAAAACCGACTTGCTTCCCAACCTCAAACCCTCCTGAGAACCCTTGGTCATAGGCCATCTCTGACACTGCGTTTATGAAATCCAGAGTTGCTTTCTTGTTCGTATCATTTGTCATCTCTTAACTCCTCAAGCCTTTAGCTGTTATTGCTCAGGGTTAAAGGGCTAGCATTTGAGTTTTGGTAAACGGCTCCAAGTATCATAGCCAGTTCAACCATATACTCGCAGCCCTACCGCTTCATGGAAAATTGCTTATTTGTGGTAAGTGGAGTATTGCCCTTAGTCTGGCTAGACTCGTCGCATAAACACCGAGTAGGTATGTCTAGTTCGCTTGACGCTTCATCTATGAAAAGCATCCGACACGTGTGGCAGCCGCGCAGACGTGGCAACGAGGCTAAACCATTAGGGAGCAAATCGCTCAATCGGTCACTTGACCATGGAGCGCCATCGCGAATGGATGAGTAAAGGATATTTCCCAAATACCACGTAGGGCTAGTACTAGTGTTCGAAACCCGACATGACCACATCGGCGAATAAACACCATATTGCGTGAACGTATCGTATGGTTGATCGCGCTGCCTGAAGTGTTTAGGACGCACCCAGCCTGCGGTGATAATACTAAATCCCATGCCTAGTTCTGCGGTACCTCCAAGCGGGCTCGCAAAGTATCTGTCTATAGTAGCTTGAGACGTTTCTCGGTTATCTGCTGGTGGAAATGCCCATAGATAGCATTCTGTTGAGGTAACAAGCTCAACAAGATCGCTAGGTCCTCGAGGGGGGTAAGCAGCTGCAAGCGAAAGCCTGCTATCCCAGGTAATGTCTGGTCTCGGGAGTTTTTTAGAGGCTATAGCTAGAGTCGCTGTCATAGGCTCCAGCTCTACTCCGTCATCGTTAAGCTCTAGATTTTTCCTCAGTGCTTTGAATGCTTGTTTTTTTACCGCTGGGGAGAAAGATGGATCGAGTAAAAGCTGAACCTGATTTACACCGACACCCGCTGATCGGAGAGATTCGATAATCTCTTCAGCTATCCCAACTGCCTGAAAATAGCCTACGCCAAGACATTTCTCCGCACGCTTGATCGTAGCGTATAGGTTGTACTGACGTGTCTCAGGGTAACGACACGTGTAGATAGGTATATTTTTGTTAGAAGCGACTTCAGGCGAGACAGAGCCAATAGCGGCATGAAGTAACTGATGACAGGACTGTCTCGTAAGAACGAGACCAGACTTGCTGAATTGATCAACCAGTTTACTTGCGAGCGAATACAGCGGGCTTTTTGCAGACATGACTATCCCAAAGATTGACGGCGTGGGTAGCTGCGCTTGTAGGACCGTTAGATGCGAAGCTGGACGTCAAATTAGGTTTAATCATCGTTGAGTTATCAGGTTGAATACATGAACGGCCACCATGCACCAACGGCTGACTCGAGAATAAGATCAGATAATCAAACAACTTGCAAGAGTTGAATGCGCACCTAGGCAATTACTGGCTTTCTGAAAAGAGAATGAAGGCCAGCATGCCGTTTTATTTCCCGCTTATTGGCCCAGCACCTTAATGTGCATCAGTTGGCGGCAAAATAAACCCGCTGATGGTTTTGATGACATTTTGATCTCATATGCTGCAAAAGGTCATGAATGTGTGTTGTTCTGCCTTCATCATGGTCTTACAGCAGCAGCTGTTTTGAACCCCTTGGGTAGTCTTTATGTTGACGCAAACTGTATGTATCACCATGCTGTATGAAGATACAGATAACCATGCCGCTTGGATGTCGACATGCACACTAACCAAATCAGCATAATAGGCCCACTTTCGGCCACGGATATAACTCTTCCACTATACGGGTACCGCGTTCCTGCTGGGTTTCCGAGCCCTGCCCAAGACCACATCGAAGAACGCGTCTCTCTAGACCATCTGCTTGAGATTCAAGCACCGCACACATACCTTGTACGCGCCCACGGTGACAGTATGATTGGCAGCGGTATACACGATGGGGATCTTCTTGTCGTGGATCGATCCGCTGACGCGGTACAAGGTGACGTGATTATTGCCGCTATCAATGGTGAGCCAGTGGTTAAGCGGCTGGGAAAAGTGGGTGAAACGCTAGCGCTTCTTTCAGATAATCCTGTTTACAAGCCCAGGTTGATACTTGAAGGTGATGACCTTGAAGTATGGGGAGTTGTACGGTGCAGCCTGAGAACTCACCGTGGCCATCTCTGAATCGAAGGCGTTCATGCTTTTAGATGCGGACTCATTTTATTGCAGCTGTGAGAGAGTATTTCGACCAGACCTTAAAAACACACCAATCGTCGTATTATCAAACAATGACGGAGCGGTTGTAGCCCGCTGTAAGATAGCCAAACGATTGGGCATTAAGATGGGAGTACCGTTCTTTCAAGTCCGTGATGAGCTTAAACGATTGAATATTAAAGCGTTTAGCTCAAATTACGGGCTGTATGCCGATATGAGCGCAAGGATGATGACAATCATAGAATCTATGGTTGATCGCTCGGAATGTTACAGCATAGATGAAATCTTCGTAGATGCGAGTGGAATGCGTGGCTCACTGGAAGATCTTGGGCGACAGATCAAAGCACGTGTCTACAAGTGTACTGGACTTCCTGTTGGGGTCGGTATAGGCACAACAAAAACGTTGGCAAAACTTGCCAGCTACTCAGCAAAGCGATGGCACAACTCTACTGGTGGAGTGCTGGATTTAAGGGATCCAGATCGTCGCAACAGAGCGCTACAGCATGTTGATGTTGGTGAGGTCTGGGGTGTGGGGCGTAGGTTGGAAGAAAGGCTCAAGATGATGGGCATCGAAAAGGCATGGCATCTCGCACAATATGATGCCAGGTCTATCCGCAAAATCTTTAGCGTAACGTTAGAAAAAACCTTACGAGAGCTGCGCGGCATTTCCTGCATCGATCTTGAAGAGGTTAAGCAACCTAAGCAGATGATCTGTACCAGCCGCATGTTTGGCCAGCGGGTGTACACCTTTTCCGCCTTGGCCGAGTCGGTGGCTAGCTACACGGCTCGGGCGGCAGAAAAGCTCAGGGTGCAGCAATCGCTCTGCCAGGTGATGCGTGTAGGCATCCAAACTGGCATGCACGGCCTGCCAGAGGAACGTTACTCCAACGGAGCCGTCCTGAATCTGCCCTACCCCACCGACGATACTCGAGTGCTTGTGAAATACGCTCTGCACGGACTTAAACACATCTTTCGTGAAGGCTACGCCTACTCAAAATCAGAGATTCTGTTGATGGACCTTAAGCAACGGGGCGAGTACTCGCTCGACCTATTCCAGCCAGAGCAGTCCGCTAGCGCCGACCGGCTGATGGGCACCATGGACAAGATCAATCAGAAATTCGGAAGAGGTACGTTACGTCCTGTTCGAGTGGCCGCAGAACCGAGTTGGGCGATGCGGCGCCAATTCATGAGTCAGAGCTACACAACTAGGCTGGATCAGTTATGGTGTGTAAGAAGCTAACCGGAGAGCGGCGCCGATAAGATAAACGCCAGCCAATCGCTGGCGTTAGGATCAATTTGTGGGCTGACGGCTATGATGGATATAAAGGTACAGTAGTCCTAGGGGCGCAATAAGCAATGCAAAAGACCAACAGATTGTCATAATTATAAACTTAACAATTAGCATCATTAGCGCGTTAACAAAAAATACATTTTTTCCCATTACATAACCAACGATACTTTCATAAACGAAACGTGAGTAAGGGTACAAGAAGGTATTTAACGCAAACATTCCTATTGCGCTGTAATTCATCGGATCAGAATGGCTAGATTGCGAGCCAGCTATGATGAGTAATGCAGGAAATATCAGCCCGAAATAAATTGGCGAATACAGTATTGTTTGGAGAGGCCGCCAAATGTTTTGGCAAGTATAGGGTGCATTCCATTTCCCCTTATTTTGTGAGAAGAGCGTCTAAAAAGAGTGCTCTGAGCGTTTAGACAGTGACTTCGAGCTGTTGCTGAGCTCCACATAATCTACCTTGTTTCTTAAAGGCAGCTCTACAGCAGCCAGCAACAAATCTATGCGGCTTCGATGAATCTAGTGCTTACTCAGCACGTGGCTTCCCGCTGATCAGACGGCTTAATTCGGCTCTAACCATCCCTTGAAATTGAGCGGGCTCAAGCGCTTTGAGTTCTGACTCAGCCCAGCTAGTGAAAGCTGTCTTTCTCTTTTCTTTCTCACCAAAGATACGGCCTGCCTCAGCATAGCTGCGTTGCAGGTTCTGCTGCCAAAACGCAAACGTCTCTGCCTTATGAGATTCGATTGCTTGGCGATACGCTGTAGGATGGTTGGCTAGGTTGTAGCTAGTGCGTGGGCTAGCGCTCGTGTTGTGATCCACAGACATCGGGTCTCTCCTGAAAAAAGCGGGATATCATACCTACAATGCTGTTGAACAAAATACAGCTCGTCAGCAACCATGCTTTAGCCCCGATGTTCGTCACAAAGGGTATAATATCGACTCGATGCAGCCGCTTCTTACAGTCTAATCTCAAGGATTTCGCGTTATGCAAAGCCAACGGCAGATATTGCAGTCTCGTATCGCTAATGGAATAGCCAGTGAGAGCGAACTGGAAATGTATCGTTCTCAGGCAAGATGGGCGTGGCTAGTAGAATCAGGCTTAGCCAGGGGAATCATCCTTGGTTCTGCATTGATGCTCGTTTTTTGCTTTGTATTTGTTTCTTTCGTTTATTGTTGCTTGATATCTATTGGGCACGATGGATCCCTACTAGAATACCTACTTAGCGTTATTAGCGTTTGGGTAATATCATCACTCCTTCTACAAATCCATCTCCTAACAAGAGAATGATCTACCAAACAGTAAAGTGCTCTAACATCCTCAATAGGTTATATGATGAGAAATAGGCAGCGTTTATACGGTCTACTTGCCCAGATAGACCAGGGTATCGAAGTCCTTAATAACGCTCGGCCTCTGCCTAGTCATACTGTAGCGTCACTTAGAGCAAAGCTAGCTCTGGATTGGACTTATCATTCCAATGCTATCGAGGGAAATACGCTTACGCTAAGAGAGACCAAGGTCGTTCTTGAAGGTATAACAGTAGGCGGAAAATCTATTGTTGAGCACTTGGAGGCGATTAATCATAGTGAGGCAATTCACTATATTGAGGACATCGTTGCTAACCAAGAGCCGCTTAGTGAATGGCAAATCAGGAATATTCATAGCGTCGTATTGAAAGGAATCGATCAAGAGCATGCCGGTGTTTATCGGCAAGAGAACGTCGTGATCAGTGGCGCTAGCACCATACCTCCTGATCACCTTCAGCTACGAGACGCCATGGCTGATCTCATTGATTGGTATCAGTCTTCTACAGATTTGCATCCGGTAGAACGCGCAGCGCAACTTCACACACGGTTTGTAAAAATCCATCCTTTCGTTGATGGAAATGGCCGCACCGCTCGTCTTCTATTGAATTTTGAGTTAATGCGAAACGGGATAACGCCTGCGATCATTAATGAGAAAGAGCGCGCTACATATTACGAAGCCCTTGATGAGGCTTGCGTAACCGGGGATTTCACTCTTATCACCGTGCTTTCTGCTGACGCAGCCCTGAGATCGCTAGATCTCTACTTGAATGTCTTGGGACTGAGTCATGGTCAGGATCAAGCTCCCGACCATGTAAAGCCGAAAGGGCCAGGCCTATGAGGCAAGGCCGCTACACATATAGAAAGCCTCTTCGAATGTTTAAGAGAGCAGAAGCGCTCACGTTCCTCTAAGCCTCGCTGTCCTGCCATTAGCCGCTAACCTTTAAACGTGACCGTAAATCCTTAGAATCTAATGTCTGGAGGTTCGTTACTTACCGTGCCGTGGCCTGCCCTGCCGCCTGAACCCTGCCGCCTGAACCCTGCTTGGCTGAAGCTTGCAAGAGAATGATCGTCAAGAACTAATACTCTATCGAATGTCTCGAAGACAGCTTGATCATGAAGGGTACGACTGAGGGCGGAATCTGCAAGTTCGACCCTCCGTCCAGGTTCATCCCAATTGTCATAGATCAGCAACCAGTTCTCATCGAATCGAGTATAGCCTTTCACCTTTTTCACCTTTTCCGCAGCGAAGTACGAAATAGCGTTTGCCCAATCATCAGCTCCGGTACCGCACCACCCTTCACCGGGATCATTGTCGCGGATTATTTGGCGCTTGACCTTTGCACTGAGCTTGTCTTCGCCAGGGACTGCCTTACGTGGATAGTAGATGGCAAACTCCTCATCAGGTTTATGCCATAGGTGAGGTTCTTTCTCGCGGAGTTCATCCATACTAGCGTTGTTACTAGAAACCGCCTCGGTGATCTCAATCCCGATAACTACGTCTGAAGACCGGAGCTGAATATCTGGGCGATCCGTGTGTATTACTTGGACCGGGTACCTCAACTGCATTTGCCGATCTGTGCGAAGCATCCATACGATGGAGTAAATTTCCGTGTGGTCTGGATCTCTTTTTTCGGAGCGTGGTGGTACCAAGGTGTTTATTTTGTTTAATAAGCGCCTCCGCTTGCGAAGGTCAGGAGAGAGCTCTAACAAAGTATAAGGTTTAGACGGCACGCGATACTCCTAACGATAGCTTAGATATTTAGAATCAATAGGCGCTTAAGCGCTATTTTTCCTTCGCCTTTATAGGGAGTTATCGGTTCGGTTATCTCAAAGGCCTCACACGCGACAGCGTTATAGCCACTGTGCCATGGTAGGTCGATGGTTAGACCAAGGCATTTGGAAATTTTGCCAGCTAACGCATAGCTATGTCGCCCCCGATTTGTCAGGCAACTATAAAGGTAAAGGCGATTGCCCACCGATGATCCCCGCGTTGAGAAAGCATTTGTTTCAGTACTTGTACTAACCCATAATGCATGCTCTGAACCATGCTATTAGGAATGGCTAATAGGAGGCAGATCAAGTGGTTGATAAGCCTTCTTGGAGCTTCGCCTGGCAGCATACAGCGCTGGAACGGAAGCAGGCTCAAGAGCAGTATCGCTTGCCATAAGCCACGCTCTCAATTCATATCCAGCTCCTTGGGGCCAATCTATAACGACAACATTGAGTGCTGCGCCAGGCTGGAGATGATTCCATTCTTCCAAATTACGGACATAGTGAAGAAGCATCCATACGAGCGGTATGTTTTCTTGGCTGCTTTCGTCTGGTGCTCGATCATAAGCTCTCAGGCCAAATTGCAAGCGTTGAGCTGGATCAGCTAGTTTGGTTAGTCTGGCAAGCTCGATAGTGCTTCGTAAGCGAACGGGCATCACACCTTGCCGGCGGATACCCAGTTGTGCGGCAGCAGCTCGGCCAGGACGCTGGCCTTCTGCGTCGGCAGGCGCATGAGCACGTCCTTCAGGTAGGCGTACGGATCGTGTCCGTTCAGGCGGGCTGACTGGATCAGCGTCATCAAGGCTGCGCCACGCTGGCCACTGCGCAGCGAGCCGGCAAACAGCCAGTTGGCGCGCCCCAAGGCCCAGGGGCGGATCTGGTTCTCAGTCCAGTTGTTGTCGATGGGCAGGTTGCGGTCATCCAGGTAGCGCACCAACGCTGCCCAGCGTTTGAGGCTGTAGTCGAGTGCCTTGGCGATCGCGCTGCCTTCCGGCACCTTCTGCCGCTGCCCAAGCATCCAGCAATGCAGGCCATCAATGATTGGCCTAGCTTTGTCCTGGCGCAGTTGCCGGCGCTGTTCGGCGAGCAGCTCCCGCCCTTCGCGCTCCACCTCGTACAGCTGACCGATGTACTGGAGGGCCTGCTCGGCCAGTTGGCTTTGGTTGGCTTTGGTTGGCAGCATGCAGGTCGAAGAACTTGCGCCGTGCATGGACCATGCAGCCGATCTCGGTCACGCCTTGCTCGAAGCTGTCCTTGTAGCCGGCGAAGTCGTCGCAGACCAGTTTGCCTTGCCAGTCGCCCAGGAAGCTGCGCGCATGCTCACCGGCCCGACTCGGCCTGAAGTCGTAGACCACGGCCTTGAGGTCGGCGAAGGGGCTGGGTGCATAGGCCCAGACGTAAGCCCGCTGGGTCTTCTTCGTGCCCGGGGCGAGCATCTGCACCGGGGTTTCGTCGGCGAGGATGACGTCCTGCTGGAGCAGGCAGTCGCGCAGGGCATCGACCAGAGGTTGCAGCTGGACACCGCAAGCGCCGACCCATTGCGCTAGGGTGGAACGCGCGATGGCCAGCCCGGCGCGGGCGAAGATCTTTTCCTGGCGGTACAGCGGCAGGTGATCGGCGAACTTGGCCACCATGACCTGAGCCAGTAGCCCGGCAGTCGGGATGCCCTTGTCGATCACCTGCGCAGGCACTGGGGCCTGGATCAACGTTTCACACTAGGCGCAGACCCACTTGCCACGGATATGCCGCTCGACGGTGAAGGTGCCCGGGGTGTAGTCGAGCTTCTCGCTGACGTCTTCACCGATGCGCTTGAGCTGGCAGCCGCAGGCACACTGGGTGCTGTCCGGCTCGTGGAGTATCAGCGTGCGCGGCAGTTCGGCCGGCAGCGGCGCTCGCTTGGGCTGCTGCCGTGGCTCGCGCTTGGCGGGCTCTGGTCGGGCCGTTTCAAGCTCTGCCTCGATGGCGGCGATGTCGGCCTCGATCATCTCGTCCAGCAGATTGAGCTGGTCGGCATTGAGCTGCTCGCTGCGGCGGGCGAAGCGGTGGCGCCGCAGCACGGCGAGTTCGTGGTTCAACCGCTGGTTGAGTGTTTCCAGGCGATCGACGCGCTGACTCAACTGCGCGGCCAGTTGGCGCAGTTGCTCGGGTGTCAGGTGATCGAAAGCGGCAGGATTCATGGCGCCGAGTGTGCGGATTGTCGACCCCCTCGGCGATAGGCCATTGGCCTAATTGCACCCCGGCTACAGGAGCCTGATCTCGGCATCCGGCCCAAGACGCTGCCAAGGCAGGCCGACCACCAGGGCCTGCAACTGCTCGGGGCTGAGTTCCAACTGCTGTCCCTGCCAATTACCCGACCAGACGAAGCGCCCTCGATTGAGCCTGCGAGCAGCCAGCCAGATGCCGAAGCCATCGTGCACCAGCACCTTCATCCGGTTGGCGCGCTTGTTGGTGAACAGGTAGGCGCAGTGCGGCTGCGCCGCACCGAACACTTGAACCACCCGGGCCAACGCGGTTTCGGTGCCGGCGCGCATGTCCAGCGGCTCGGTGGCGAGCCAGATGCGCTCGATACGGATCACTTCAGCAGCTCGCGCAGGAAGCGGGCGCAGCCTTCAGGGTCGTTGCCCGGCCACTGCACCGACAGCTTGCCGGCCCGATGGGGAATGGCGATCTGGATGGCCATGTCGGCCGCACTCCGGGTAGCCGGCAGGCTCGGGACGAGAGGAATCGGAATAAAACCTGAAGGCACAGCGGGCAGCTGTGCCTGCTGGCGGCGAATCCACTTATGCACGAGATTGGCGTTGAGGCCGTGGCTCAAGGCCACGCCGGCAACCGAGGCGCCGGGCTGGGTGCACTCATCGACGACCTGGGCCTTGAAAGATTTGGGATAGGAGCGGCGTTGGCCTGGCACGGGAGATCCTCTGCAGGCGGGCATAGAAGGCGTCCAACATTTCGGGGTCAGATCAAAACAGGTGGACACCATGCCGCTAGCTGGAAGAACCGGGGAGGTGTGTTGGCCAGACGCTTACTGGTCAACGCAAGCCGTTGCGGGTGATCCAAAGCGAGCCAAGCACATCCATCAACAGCCAGAGCATCGGATTTCATTCGGAAGTCTATCTGTCTACTGGCACACCACGCCACAGGTCGCAACGAACAGGCGAGCTGCGTCCTTAAAGGACTGGCTCTTCATCGACCGGTGCGGCCTCGTCTTTCACCCGCTCGATGAACCGCTTCATGGGCTCGGAGGGTTCGCCATGGCGGCGCAGCAGGTAGGTAGAGAGCATCGGTGGGGTGCCGGCCAGGGGACGAATGGAGATGTCCGGGCGCTGTAGCGTCTGCACCTGCGAGGCGATGGCGAAGCCGATGCCGTAGCCGGCGCCGACCAAGGTCAGCATCACGCCCAGGCTGGTCACTTCATCGACCAGCTTAAGTGGCGCGCCTGCGTCCCGCAGCAGCGCTTGAATCTGATGGCGGCAGCCCGATCCCGATTCGGGATGGCACAGAACCAACGGGAACTTCAGGGCTTCGGGCAGCGGCACCTGCACGTGCGCCAGCAAGGAGTGGCGTGCGGGCACGATCACCGACAGCGGATCGGTCCACACCGGCTCGGCGACGAGGCCATCATGTACCGCGTTTGACAAGGCAAACTGCAGGCGGTTTAGCCAGCGATGCCGTGACCAGGCCCCTCCGATGTCGTCAAAGTCACGAGCGTTCACGCGGGGTTTCCTCAGCCACTCTGTCATCGCGCTCGCGCAACAGCCAGTAGGTTGCCCCCAGGGCCAAGGTCGCGCCCGCCAGTGCGGCGACCTTGGCCGGACTGACATCAGAGTCGAGGATCACGAACTTGCGCGCGAGCGCGATGAGCGCGATCAGGATCACCGTCTTGACCTGGATGATGCTTTCGCGGCGCAAGGCCACGCGCACGATCGAGTGCTTGAACTCCATCGCAATCAACAACGTCATGATCATGCCGAACACGCTCTGGAACACCTTGTGGTCGAGCGGATTGAACGCCTCGATGATGAGCAGGAAGAAGACGATGGAGATCAGCTGGATCAGCGAGACCACGATAATCACGGCGATCACCGCCGACAGAACCAGCGCCACGACTTGCTCGAAGCGCTCGTAAACCGTCATCAACCGCCACTGGGAGCGCATCTCGTCAAGGGCCTTGTGGCCAGATTCTTTATGCATAAGCGTTGCTCTCTCTTTCGATGAAACCTTAATGGAACGGCGAGTCCGAAAAGGCGACTCGATTACACCTGCATCACCGGGGCAATTGCAAAGCCACCCAGCGGCATATGCCCTGCGCGCCCGTGGCGCCGCCGATGGGTGGATCAGCCTCTTGCACGTCAACCCTTCGTCCCATGCATGGCATCAATCCGGCTTCTGCTCCGGCGGCAGTAATCCTAGCAGATCAGCCTGCAAAAGTTGCAACTTGTCGATGCCAGCCCTCAATGCCTCGACACGGCCGGCATCTTTCATTTCACTCAGGGTGTGAGCCAACTGCTGGATGCTCTGATGCAGGACATCGACCTGATCATCAGGATCCTTGCCGAAGAACGTAGGGCGACCACTTTGATCCCGCCAGTATTGGAGTGTTTCGGATTGAGGAGGCACTTGGGTCTTACCTGACAGATAGTCGATCATCTGGGAAATCCAGACCCGGTGGTCAGCGTATGTGAACGGCACGGGCAGCGCGGAGCGACTGTCAGGTTTGAATCCCTTCCAGGATAAAGGTACCTGCCAGGTGTGTAGCCATTGCTCGAATTCATGCGCCGGCATCGGATGCCCGATGGCATAACCCTGGCCCCACTCGCATCCCAGACGCTGCAGCATTTCACCATGCTGAATGGATTCGACTCCCTCCGCGATGCAGTTCCTGCCAAACGACCTTGCCAGTGCCAGTAGCGCATCCAGGATGGCGATATCGTCCGGATCCTCGAGCATGTCGCGTATAAAACCTTGGTCGATCTTGAGCAGGTACGCGGGCAGGCGCTTCAGATAGGTCAGCGATGAATAGCCGCTGCCGAAATCGTCGAGGGCAAAACGCAATCCCATCCTCTCGCACAGCGCCATCAACTGAGACACTTGAACGAAGTCCTCCACGGCGCTGGTTTCGAGGATTTCCAGTTCAAGGTCTTGCGGCTGGACACCGGGATGTCGTGACAACATACCCCGTAGATGCATGATGAAGTCCGGTTGCAGCAAGTGCCGCGCACCGATATTCACGCTGATCGGGACATGAAGGCCGGCATTGCGCCAAACTTCGATCTGGGTCAGCGCAGCCTCGATGGTCCATTTCCCCACGTCAATCCCGAGCGGATGGTTCTCAATGATGGGTATGAAGGAGGCAGGAGATAACAAGCCACGCGTCGGATGTTGCCAGCGGATCAAGGCTTCGGCGCCCAGCACCTCACCGGTGCGCATGTTGACCTTAGGTTGGAAGTAAAGCAGAAACTGCCCATTGGCAAGGGCATTCGCTATGCTGTCCAATCCTTCGTGACGGGTGCGCAGCGTACGATCCTTCTCCGTATCGAAAACGTGATATCGATTCTTGCCAGCTTGCTTGGCGAAATACATGGCCTGATCTGCCTGCCGCAGTAGTTGGTCGGCGTCGATGTCTTCGAGTTGCGGGTAGTAACTCACACCGATACTCGCGCTCACTTCGCACAGTGCGTCACCAATCGGTACGGGCTGCGCAGCCACCTCGCTCAGGCGATCGAGAATCGGTACGCTAATGGAAACATCCGGCAGGTCGACCAGAACAGCGACAAACTCATCACCTCCAAGACGGGCCAAGGTATCGCCTTCGCGCAACACCTGCGTCATACGCCTGGACAGGACGGACAGCAATTTGTCGCCGACTGCGTGGCCGTGCTGGTCGTTGACCTCCTTGAATCCATCCAGATCGATGAAGACAACCGCCAGGTGCATGCCACGCCGACGTGTCTGACCAATGGCCTGCTTAAGGCGGTCTCCAAGCAATAGTCGATTGGGCAAGCCGGTGAGCAGGTCGTAATGAGCAACGCGTTCAAGCTGTTGCTGGTTCTCCTTCAGCGCCGTGATGTCGGAGAACATGGCAGCGTAATGCTCGATCTGGCCCTGCATATCCGGGACTGCACTGATCGTCAGCAGCGCGGCAAACTGGCTGCCGTTCTTGCGTCGGCACCAGAGCTCTCCGTGCCAGTAGTCGTGCTCAAGCAGAGCCTGCCAAACGGTCTGATAGAACTCATCGTCATAGCGATCGGACTGGAGTAGGCGGGGTGTCTGGCCCAATACTTCCTCCCGCGCATAACCAGTGATCACGGTAAACGCCCGGTTGACGTTGACAATGTGGGCCTGAGCGTCGGTAACGAGGATGCCCTCTCCTGCGTGCGCAAAGACTTTAGCCGCAAGGCGAAGCTCTTCCCCGGACCTTCTGCGTAAGGTGACATCATGGATATAACCGTGCCAGAGGATGCTCCCATCAGGCATGGCTTCAGGCGACGCCTCGCCTTCGACCCAGATCACGCGACCGTCTGGAAACTGCACCCGGTACTCGTCATGCCAAAGCGCGAGTGACTGCCCCGACGCCTGTATGGTTTCATGCACACGGTCGCGGTCTTCAGGATGGAGCGCCGCGAACACAGGAGTGGCATCTTCAACAACATCCTCCGGTGCAACCCCGTATATTTCCCGTATCCTCGCGCTGGCATAAGGGAAGTGCGAGCTGCCGTCCGGACGAAGACGGTATTGGTAAAGCATACCGGGAACGTGGCTGGCCAACTCTTCTCGCTGTAGGCGCATAGAGTTCAGCGCCTGCTCGACCCTGTTGAGATCGGTGATGGCCTCTACCGTCGCGGTGGTCAGCTCGATGGGTTCTCCGGTGAACAGTGGGTGCTGGCACCGCCCGCAATTGGGCGGCTCAGCCAGTTTGTTGGCTGGAACGCGATTGATGGATTGGCAGTGTGGGCAGACGATATGAAGACTGTCACTCATGAGGGGCTCCCTGGGACACAGAGGAAGCAATGGCTCCGGCAGTTGGACCACTGTGACATGGGGGTTCGAGCTGTAGCCCTTGCGTCAGTTGCCGGATGCTGTATTCATCCAGCGTTTCCCGTGCGAGCAGTTCGCGCGCGCATCGCTCCAGCACATCTCGGTTAATTTCGAGAATTCGGTATGCACGATCAAACACACCCATCACGATGTCACGGATGGCTTGGTCGATGCGTGCCTGAGTCGATTCGGCTACTCGGCAGCCACCCTGTGCCAGTTCAGGCGCATCAAGAAAACGCGGCCTCTGTGCCTCAAAAGCAACGTACCCCAAGCCCTCATCCATGCCGAAGCGGGTGATCATGTCGCGGGCAATGTCGGTGGCGCGCGCCAGATCGTCCGCGGCGCCGGTGGACAGCTCGCCGAACACCAGTTTCTCGGCGGCGCGTCCGCCCAGGAGCACGGCGATCTTGTGCTCGAGATCGGCGCGTGTCATCAGGAAACGGTCTTCGGTGGGGCGTTGCAGCGTGTAGCCAAGCGCGCCGATGCCACGCGGAACGATCGACACCTTGTGCACGGGATCGGTCCCTGGCAAGGCCAGTGCCACCAGGGCATGGCCCATCTCGTGGTAGGCCACGGTTTCCCGCTCCTTCGGGCTGAGCACGCGGTTCTTCTTCTCGAGCCCGGCCACGATGCGTTCAATGGCTGCGGTGAAGTCCTGCAACTCCACCGCCTGCGCGCGACGCCGGGTCGCGGCCAGCGCCGCCTCATTCACCAGGTTGGCCAGATCAGCGCCGGAAAAGCCGGTGGTCAGCGCCGCGACCTGCTCTAGGTCCACATCACGGGCGAGCGTGACCTTCTTGACATGGACCTTCAGGATGTCGAGACGCCCCTTCTTGTCCGGCCGATCCACCAGCACCTGGCGGTCGAAGCGTCCAGCGCGCAGCAGCGCCTGGTCGAGAATTTCGGGGCGATTGGTGGCAGCCAGGATGATGAGTCCCACCGAGCTGTCGAAGCCATCCATCTCGGTGAGCAGCTGGTTGAGCGTCTGTTCGCGCTCATCGTGGCCACCAATCGGTCCGCCCACACCGCGCGCACGGCCGAGGGCGTCGAGTTCGTCGATGAAGATGATGGCGGGTGCCTTGGCGCGTGCCTGCTCGAACAGGTCACGCACGCGCGCGGCCCCCACACCGACGAACATCTCGACGAATTCCGAGCCGGAGATGGAAGAACGGCACCCCGGCTTCACCGGCGACCGCCTTGGCCAGCAAGGTCTTGCCCGTGCCCGGCGGGCCTACCAGCAGCACGCCTTTGGGGATGTGCGCACCGAGGCGGCCATAGTCCTGCGGGTTCTTCAGGAAATCGACGATCTCGACGAGTTCAGCCTTGGCCTCATCCACGCCAGCCACATCCGCGAAGGTCACACCGGTGTTCTTCTCCATGAACACCTTGGCGCGGCTCTTGCCAATGCTCAGGAAACCGCCCATGCCCTGTTTCTCGGCAAATCGGCGGAAGAGGAAGAGCCAGACACCGAAGAACGCCACCGCCGGCAGAATCCACGACAGTACGTCGCGCAGCCAGGTGCTTTCCACGACGCGTGCATACGGCACCTCGTACTTGGACAGGCGTTCCGCCAGATCGGGTTCGACGCGGGTCGCTACGATCGTGGTCTTGCCGCGGCTGTCAGGCGCTTTCAGGCGTCCTGTCACGGTACGGTCCGACACCAGAACTTCAGCGACACGGCCCTCGGCCAGCGCCTTCTCGAATTCGCTGTACGGCACGGGCTCGACGGTCTGCGCCGCCTGCCAGTAGTTCTGGAGCATCAGCAGCAACAGACCGGCGACGATCCAGTACCCGACGTTCCATTGGTCTTTCTTTTCCATCCGCAGGGTCCTCCGAGGGTCGTTTCGCTAAAGAACGGGCGTGAACAGGCGGGCGACACCGTCGCGCAACTTCACGGCAAGCGGGCGGGCATGTACTGCCGCCGGCGTGACGAGCGCCGAGGCGTCGCGTGTGGCATCGAACAGCGCCTCGAGGCGTGTACACAGGGCGGCGTCGTAGACCTCGACGTTGAACTAGAAGTTGAGCCGCAGGCTGCGCGCGTCCCAGTTGGCCGAGCCCAGGCAGCACCAGGTGCCATCGACCAACATCAGTTTGGTGTGGTCGAAGGGGCCGGGCCGCTCGAAGATCCGTACACCGTGCTCCATCACTTGCCAGTAATGCGCGCGGGCGGCCCATTGCACGGCCGGGTGATCGCCGTTGGCGGGCGTGAGTACATCAATGCGCACACCGCGCAAGGCGGCGGTGCCCAGCGCTGCGATCATGGGTTGGTCCGGCACGAAGTACGGTGTCCAGATACGAACCGAGTGCCGTGCCGCGCTCAAGGCCCCCATGAAGGTCCAGCGTATTCGGTCCAGGGTTTCGTCCGGGCCGGCCTCGATGCCTCTGGCCCAATTGTTCCCCGGGTCGGGAGCCGGCGTGGGCAGCCCGCCCCAGAAACACTCATCGAGCCGCTCCCCCGTGGTGTCGCACCAATCCTCGGCGAAACACCGCCTGAGATCGGCGACGACCGGCCCCTGCAGGCGAAAATGCAAGTCATGGCAGGCCTGCTCGGGCGCATCGGGCCGCCAGTACGGGCTGAAGATGTTCATGCCGCCGGTGAAGCCTGTTTCGCCGTCGACCACCAGCAGCTTGCGGTGATTGCGCAGGTGCGCGGCATGCAGCCGTGCGGGGATCAGCGTCGGATTGAACGATGCCACCATTAATCCGCTGCGCTTCAGCCGCCGATGGGCGCTCTGGCGTACCCATCGTGCGGAGACATCGTCGATCAGCACCCGCACCTGCACGCCGCGCGCATGGGCACGCTGCAGGGCTTCGACAAACTGCGTACCGATGCCCTGGCCATCGAAGATGTAGGACGTCAGGGCAACGCTGTGACGGGCCGAGTCGATCGCGGCGAGCATGGCCGGGTAGGCCTGCTCGCCATCGACCAGTGGCTCGATGCGATTGCCACCGGTCAGCGGCTGACCGGTGGCGCGTCCCACCAGATGCGCTAGGCCGGCGAACGCCGACGGCAGCGTGGCGGGGACCTCCATACAGTCTGTGGTCGGCGATGCGCGACCACAGCCTCCGCGCCCGCCGCTGATAGCGGTTGATACCGAACAACAGGTACAGCAGCGAACCGCCAAGCGGTAGCAGCGCGATAAGCAGCACCCAAAGCGCGGCCGACCGCGGGTCACGCTTGTAGACGACCGCGTGCCCCGCAGCGGCGAGCGCCGCCGCGAGTGAGACCAGGGTGGCTGCCGATGCCAGGCCATGGGAAGCAGACATGACAGCCCCCGATGCATCAGGATGGATCGCTCGCCGGTTTCTTCTTCCGGGAACCCTTGCCGTCGTCGCTCTTCGGCGCATCGGTCGACTTGGCTTCATCAGGCTTGGCTTCGTCAGGCTTATCGGCCTCGACCTCGCTCTTGGGCGGCTCCGTGCGCTCGAAGCCGACCCGATCGGCCTTGTCGTCCCATCGGGCGATGACGTGATCGCCCTTGCCGATGCCGCCGCCAAGCATCTCGCGCGCCAGCGCCGTTTCCAGCTCGCTGCGGATCAAGCGCTTGAGCGCGCGGGCGCCGAATTCGGGCTTGTAGCCTTCTTCGGCAAAGTGGTCGATCAAGGACTGGTCGAAGGCCAGCGTCACGCCCTGGCTGGCGGCATTGCGCGCCACGCGGTCGAGCTGCAGCCCGACGATGTGTCGGATCTCCTCTTTGCCCAAAGCATGGAAGACGATGATCTCTTCGATGCGGTTGAGGAACTCGGGGCGGAAGTGCCCGCGCAGCACCTCCATCACCTCGGTCTTGGTTTTCTCATACTCCTCACCGGGCGCGCCACGCGCCTTCAGACGCCGCTGGATGATGTCCGAGCCCAGGTTGGACGTGGCGATGATGATGGTGTTGGTGAAGTCCACCACGCGCCCTTTGCCGTCGGTGAGACGGCCGTCGTCGAACACCTGCAGCAGGATGTTGTAGACGTCGGGGTGGGCCTTTTCGATCTCGTCGAGCAGCAGCACGCTGTAGGGCTTGCGACGCACTTTCTCGGTCAGCTGGCCGCCCTCGTCGTAGCCGACGTAGCCCGGAGGCGCTCCCACTAACCTCGCCACGGTGTGGCGCTCGCCGTACTCCGACATGTCGATGCGCAACAGTGCACCCTCGTCGCCGTAGATGGCTTCGGCCAGCGCCTTGGCCAGCTCGGTCTTGCCGACGCCGGTGGGCCCGAGGAACAGGAACGTGGCCACCGGCTTGCTGCCTTCGCGCAGCCCGGCGCGTGACAGCCGGACCGCATCGGCGACGGCGTGCACCGCTTCGTCCTGCCCGACCAGGCGCTCATGCAGGCGCTGCTCCAGGTGCAGCAGTTTCTCGCGCTCCTCCACCGTCAGTTCGTTCACCGGAATGCCGGTGAGGCGCGACACGATCTGGGCCACGTGCTCCGCTTTGACTTCCGCGCTGCCCGAGGCGCGCTCGCGCTCCCAGTCCTCGACCTGCTTCTTGAGCTCGGCCTCCTTGGCTTCGATGCGTTTGCCGATTTCCGCCGCCTTGTCGTACTGCTTGCGGGCAGCCACGTAGTCCTGCTCCCGACGCAACTGATGCAGCTCCGCCTCCAGCTCCTGCACGGCGACCGGGCGTGCCGTCGCAGAGAGCTTCACGCGGGCGGCCGCCTGGTCGAGCAGGTCGATGGCCTTGTCCGGGAGGAAGCGCGCGGTGATGTAACGGTCGGACAGCTCGGCGGCGGCGATGATCGCATCCTCGGTGATGCTGACCTTATGGTGCGCCTCAAAGGTGTCGCGCAAGCCGCGCAGGATCATCATGGTCTGTGCTACCGTCGGCTCGGGCACCATCACCGGCTGGAAGCGACGCTCCAGCGCGGCATCCTTTTCAATGTACTTCTGGTACTCGTTGAGCGTGGTGGCACCGATCAAGTTGAGTTCGCCGCGCGCCATCATCGGCTTGAAGACGTTGGCCACGTCGAGCCCGCCTTCGCCGCCACCCTGGCCGGCGCCAACGATCGTGTGCACCTCGTCGATGAACAAGATGAGTTCGCCCTGGTGCTCGGTCACTTCCTTGAGCACCTTCTGTACACGCTCCTCGAACTCACCCCGGTACTTGGCCCCTGCGACCATCGCGTTGATATTCAGCTCCACCAAGCGCTTGTCGCGTAATGTCTCGGGCACTTCGCCGGCTACCATGCGCTGCGCCAGCCCCTCGACGATGGCTGTCTTGCCCACCCCCGGCTCGCCGATCAGTACCGGATTGTTCTTCTTGCGCCGGGCCAGCACCTCGATGGTGGTCTCAATCTCCTGTGCGCGGCCGATGACCGGATCGAGCTTGCCGTCACGCGCCATTTTGGTGAGGTCACGCGAGTACTTGTCGAGCTCAGGTGTGTTGGTCGGCGTCTCAGCGCGACCGTCCTCGGCCCCCTTGCCGACCACCTTGCTCACCTGTTGACGCAGCGCCTGCGGCGTGAGGCCATATCGGCGCAGCAGGTTGGCGGCCAAACCTTCGCCTTCCTCTGCCAAGCCGATCAGGAAGTGCTCCGGGCCGACATACGAATGACCCAGTTCGTTGGACGCCACGAAAGCACGACTCAGTGCATCCTTGACGCGCGGCGACACGCCAATTTCGCCCTCGAACGGCTTGTCACCGCGCTTGGCTTCGGATTCGATCTGTCGCGTGAGATCATCGACCTTGATCTTGAACTGACCGAGGATGGTCTTGATTACGTCGGTGTGGTTCAGTGCCAAAAGCAGGTGCTCGGTATCCACTTCCGGACGACCGAACTCGGCCGCATACTTGGCGGCTTCCTGAAGCAACGCCTCTGATTGCTCGCTGATGCGGCTAGCGAGTCCGCTACCTCGACGGCGCGGTGCACCTGATCCCGCCGAAGCCGGTTCGCCAAAGGAGGCATCGACCACATCATCGGTATTGGCAGTAACAGTCGTCGACTCGTCACCAATACGGAAAAAGTCGCTGCCCAGAAAGTCCTCAAACAGACCGCTGCGCGCGCCAAACAGGGCTTCCAGCGGAGAAACGGTGCGCTTTTGCTGGCGTACCAGCTGGCGGTAGTGGTCGTCGCACAGCAGCATGGTGCTGTGGCGACCATTCAGATTGGCTTCTACCCGCACGGTGGCGGGTTGGCCGCAGACTTGGCATTGTGTCCGACTCATCACTTATCTCCCGTTGAATGTATTTGATCAAGGCGTAACAGCTGCAGCGGATGCGCACGGTCGGCAACGGTAATGCCGGCATCGGCCAGGCGCGCGATGACAAAGGCAGTTGCCTGCTCGATCCACAATTGCACCGAATCTTCGGCGGCATCAAGCACCTCGGCAATGACAGAAGGAGTGATCCCATCGAGTTCGGCAAGCAGCAGCGCCCGACGCCAGGACACAGGTAGCACCTTGAGCATGTCAGTGAGGCAGGCTGCTTCGCTGATGGCTTCCTGCACCACTTTTTCGGCATCAGTTGCCGTTTCGCTCTCAAGTGACGCCGCTGTTTCGTCTCCGGCCGGCAAGATGTCGGCCAGACGGAGGCTGTCATCTGGCTGGTAGTACTCATAGATTTCTTCTTCCACCATCGCTTCGGCCTGGTCCTCGGCGTCTGCCGGAACCGGGACATCCAACGATACGCTTTCGCCGAACTGACGGCTCGCTGCCACTTCGCGGTCAATGACCTTGAACAGGTTCTTTATTAGTTGCCGATACACCGCATCCTGAGTTTTGCCCAGTTGCCAGGCGACTTTGGTCTCTGCGATCGCTTGGTCAACGACATCGGCAAGCGTTGGGTAGTCGGCCGGCAAGTCACCGACGGCACGCAGATAAGCCAATTCGCGTCGGGCTACCGTTTCGAGGCGCGCTTTCAAGGGCTCGATGCCCTTCTGTGCCGCTTCGATCGTGGCAGACGGCAGGGCGTCGAGCTGCGCCTTGAGGGCGCGCAGACGCTCACGCCGGCTATGCCGTTTGTACTCATGCTGATGTCGCAACCGATCGAAGTGCTTCTTGCTTTCGCGGAACAAGACCTTCATGGCATTTTGGCTGGCCATATCAACGTCCTTGCCCTCCGCATGGGCGGTGACGATTTTCTTGCCCGTCAGGTGCATGTGCAGATTGACCGTGAAGGATTTTTCGCCGCGCTTGCGCTTCTCCAAAGTGGCATGGAGCACGGTGTCATTCGCCCCATGTTTTTGCAGCAGGGGGAGGATCTGCTTGGCAGCGAGCGCTTCGAGGAGCGCGGGCCAGCGATGCCTGATCTCGTCGCCAACACCCTCAAAATAAGTCTGTATTTTCATGTTCTTCTTCCTTTAAAATGGATCTTTTGCTGCCGCCACAACAGTGCCGCTGCGCCCTTGATCGCGCCCAGCAAGCGCACATTGACTTCCCGCGCAAAAAATCGACAGAGGCCCCAACGCCCTGAGTCTATCTCGCGCATGGCGAACGCCCATGATGACCGACGCGATGGCACCGAAGACGGGCGCCAGGGCACCTCCAAAAACCTCGACTCGCCGCCCCTGGGTAAAATTACACTAACGCTCCATTCGGTGAGATGGTCGGTCGCGATACTCGCTCTGCAGCTCAGCGTTGGGGCTAATCAGGTCAGTAAGAAACTGCGCTCAGGCCGTCACGCCGGTCGGAGCGTTTGAACCGTCCGTTTTGCATTCAGATTGATTCCGGCGCAAACGCAGACCCAGAAAAATCAGAAGCATACCAAGGAAGGCCGCATAGGCACCCAGCACCCAGCCCATCGCGAGAAAGGTTTCGACCGGCCTGGTAAACAATAACCAGACCAGCACGCTGCTGAGCGCAATGGATAACAATCCGCTGAGCATGAGCCAGATCTCGCCGCGAATTTCCTTACGCAGGCGCCAGGCGGCAAACACCTCCGCCCAGCCAGTCAGCATCGACCATACGGCGATACTGGTCCACAGGAAGATTGCCAGCACCCAGGTCGCCACCAAGGGAACGACCAGGACCACGATCCCGGTAACGATCCCCACGACACCACGGAAGGCGAACCAACCCCAGCGTCTGCCGCGACGAATCTTGCGCACCGCCGCGAGCAGTGAAAACCCGCCATCAACCAGCGAAAAGGCGCCGTAGACCAGGGTCAGCGCCAGCAGTGCCTCGGCCGGCATCAGAAAGGCGAGTACCGCCAATACCAGCGCCAGCACGCCACGCAGCACGAAGGCCCACCAGTTTCTGCTCATCGAGCACAGGGTGTCGCCACCTTGCCCGATCGTCTGTGTTCCGCTCATCGTCGTCTCCTGTTGGCTCATTTGCCGCCATGCTGGCGGGATTTGTCAGCATCGGTTTGCGGCAACGATCCATCCTCTTTGTGATCGAACAGCGAGCGAAAGGTAGCCATGATGTCATCGAAAAAACCCTTGCCGGACTGGCCAGATTTAGCTTTTTCCTTGACCGACTTGATCTGGTCGTAAATATCCTTGAAGTCCTTCTTCATGCGACCGTACCCGAGCAACTCCGCCATTTCGAGCTGTTTGCGCGCGTCATCGAGCAGAGCGCCCAAGCGCTTGTCTTCCTCCGCGCTGCGATCGGATTTCTCCACCAGGGACTCGGCCTCCTTCAACATGGCGCGGGCACGCTCCACCGGTAGCGGAATGACCACGCTGCTGGATACAAGCGTACCCAGCACCGCCTGCAAGGCTGCCTTGGCCTCGTCGATCTTGCCCTGATCGATCAGGGGGGCAACGGCGCTGATGGCTTTGGGATACGTGGCCAAGGGAAGACTCGTGGTCGTGATCACGATCTCGCTGGCCACGCCGGAGAGCAGGTGTCTGGCCTTTTGCACCTCGCCGTGCTTAAGAGCGTTTTCGGCCTCATCCAAGATGGCCTCGATGGTGTCCGCGCCGGCAAAAATGTCGTGAACCACGGTTTGCACGTCCACTGGCGCCAAGGCCAACCTCGGGCTCCGGGCAAGAAGCAGCTCCAGCTTTCCGGTGACCTGTGCCAAGGCATCCAGGGCCTTCGTCGTGTCCTTTTCGTCCAATGCCGCCAGGGCATTCTTGGTCTCGGTCAGCGCGGTGACCGCCTCGCCGATCGTCTGCCTGCGTTTCTCGGCAGTCTTGCCCTCGACCACTTGATCCACGGCGGGTTGCACCGCCTCCACCATAGCGGATTTGGGCTCGGCGCCGGCGACTTCACTTGCGTTCCCGCTGGCTTGATCCAAAGTGTTTTCGGTTACTTCCTCGTCGCTCATTTCTGATACTCCTCAACATTAGTTGGATGAGCGCCGGCAACCCTTACCGCCAGCGCCTATCCATTTCATAAGAGACTTACATCAAGTCCGACAACTGCTGCTTGATCTTGTCGAACCAGCCCTTGCCGCTCTTGCCGTCTGCAGTTTTTTCCTCGATCTGATCGATCTGTTCGTACATCGGCTTGAACGCCTTCTTGTTGCCGTAACCCAACAGCTCCGCCATCTTGAGCTGGTTCCTGGCCTCGGCGAGTTGGTTAGCCAGTGTTTTGTTGTCCTTGTCCGTACGCTCCTTGTTTTCCGCCAGCGCCTCGGCATTCCTGAGCAGGGTCTCGGCACGCAGGACAGGCAACGGAATCACGTCAGTGGTCACCACGAGCGTATTCAGCGCGGCCTGTAATGCTACCTTTGCCTCGTCGACCTTACCCGCGTCGATCAACGGCGCGACGGCCTTGATCGCGCCCGGATAAGTGGCCAGCGGGATGCTGGTGGTACGGATCTGAATCTCGCTCGCCAGATTGGCTACCAATGGACGGGCCTTCTGGACTTCACCGTCTTCGAGATAATCCTCCGCTTCCTTGATGACGGCCTTGATGGTATCGAGCTTCGCTATCAGGTCAAAGGTGATGACCTCGACGTCCACCGGCGCCAACGCCAGTTTCGGATCACGCGCCAGAATCAGCTCCAGCTTGCCGGTCACCCTTTCCAACGCAGCCAAGGCCTCGTCGGCCTTCTTCTCATCGAGCAGCTTCAAGGCATTCCTGGTCTCGGCTACCGCGGCGATCGCGTCGGCGGTGATCTTCTTGCGCTTTTCCGCGGCCTGCTCCGTTGCCTTCGCATCCACCTGTGGCTGGACCGATTTGCCCACCTCGGTCTGTTCCTGCGGCTTGTGTGGCAGCGCAGTGTCTTGGGCAAAGGCCGGCGACGAGGCAATCAAGCCCAGACTCAGCAGGGAGGCGTAAAGTGTCTTTTGGTTCATGATATTCATTACCATCCTCTCTTTGCTTAATTGAACGGTTTATTTCTCACCAGCGCTTGTTAGGACTCGATCGCAATCGTTCGTCCCGCTTGGGGTGAACGCAGCTCGCGCTTGTCCATCGTGATGGTTAGCACACCATTCTTGAAATTGGCCTTGATGGAGTCCTGATTGGCATCGCCGGGCAGGTTCAGCGCACGCTGAAAACTGCCATAGGACCGCTCGATCCGATGGAAGCCACCCTCCTTCTTCTCCTGCTCCTGCCGCTTTTCACCGCGCACCACCAGCACGTCGTTGTCGAGCGTGATCTGAATGTCCTTCTCCTCGACACCTGGAACTTCCACAGCAATCCTGTACTGCGTATCAGTTTCCTGGATGTCCACGGCCGGCTTCAGCATGCCTGGCCACTCTGCCGGCCAACGCGGCATGGCCAAAGTCGGAAAACCAAACCCGCGGAATGCGTCATCAAAGAGGCGGTCGATCTCGCGATGCAATTGCAGGATCGGACTGACTGCACCGCCTGCCACAGGCTGGTCATTGCGCTGCACAGGCAGCGAGGCAGCCGCCTGTTGCTCTTCCTGTTCGTTCTTGAACCAGTTCCAGGGGGCCAACTTTTTCAGATCGAAACTCATGTCACACCTCCAAAAAATAGTTAAGCAAATATCTCAATTCATTTGTCTGCTGATCCATGCCAAGGCACACAGGCCATACGGCGTACGTGTCGGAGTCAAGCTGTTCACCTTCGCGCATCACCTCCTTTTCTTGTCTCGGTTGGCGATCGATCTTCAATCCAGCGATCGATGTCGCTTCGCCGAAACCGCCATGTCCCACCCACTTTGAACGCCGGGATCTCCTCTTGCGCTACCAGTAGGTATAGCGTGCGCTTGCCAACCTTCAAGTACGCCGCCAGCTCGTCGAGCGTGAAGATTTGATCCGGACCAGTTTTCATGGTTTCACCACGCAACTCTTCAACCTTGTCCATCAATTGCCGATTCTTGCAACCATTTGCAAACGTAGACGCTTTCTTGCAAATCTCAAGGAGCACCCACATCACATTGATCAATGTCAATGGCGCCCGCCGCTTTTGCCTAGGGTTTGTTGCCGTTTCGCTATAAGTTATTGATATGTAATAGAAAGATCGTGTCGTTGTAGCTCTCACACAACACCAATACGAGCTTGCAATGCGCCGATTACTGCTCAGTGACGAGCACTGGTCGAAGCTGCGGGAAATTCTGCTGCACAAGGCCATCTACTTGATCTACGAATGACCGTGGAAGGCATGCTGTACCACATGCTCCCGGCGGCTTCCCGCCCTCGCGGCGGGAAGCCTCTCTTCCTGCCTCTCTGGAGATCACACCCATGTCTGTTTGATTCAAAGGTACCGACCTGCGGCCCGTACTTGCCGAGGCCGTGGTCAATCAATGCCGCATCATCCTTGTCAAGGATCAGGGCGTGTACTTCCTGGCCGAGCGCCGCGAGCGCCGACCCGATGGTCGCCTGAAGACCATCGCCTATGCCGCCGGCTGCAACCCAGATGTCGATGCGTTCGACGACTGGTGGGAGCTGGCGCGCGCCGCGTTCGGTCGCGACGACTTCGGCGAGTTCTTCGATCCGCAGGAGAGCGTGTTTGCGCGCATCCTGCACAGCGAGGACGACCTCGACGTGTCCGCCACCGCGACACACCTGTCGCTGCAGGCGGTTCCTTCCACGCCCAGCGGCAACTGACCGCCCATCCCTGGCCCCCGCTCCGGGGGCCTCATTCTTCCCGGCAATGCGGACAGCCGCGAGTGCCGATTGCCGCTCGCCTGCGCGCTGCCCTGGCGCCACGCTTCCGGCCATGTTCCGCTGACGTCCGTCAGCGACATGCCCAGGCAGCCACGATCTTCAAGGCTGCGACGCGGTTCCGACCGCGTTGATCACTCCAGTTCGCACCGGCATCCATGCGCGAACGGCCATCGGTTCTCGATGGCGATGCCACCAAGCTGTTCCATCAACCCACGCGGGGGGTTCACACCTTCCCCGCCTTGGGTCGGGTGTGTCTCCGCCTCTTTGTTCTTCAGGAGATTCACCATGACCACTTCCACCGAAAAGTCCTACTTCGATCTGCACATCACCGGCCTCGGGTACCTCAATCGCATCCGCGAAGTGAAGCCCAAGAAAGGCGATGCGTTCCTGGCCTGCGATATCGCAGCGCTCAATGGTCCCAGCGATGACGTCTCGTATGTGCGTTTCGACACGCGCGTATCGGGATCGGAGGCGCAGCACCTGGTGCGCCGCTGCATTCAGGCGGTCGACGCCGAGAGGAAGGTGATGATCGGCTTCCGCCTGGGCGACCTGTGGACCGACACCTTCACCTACTCCAAGGGCAGGCGCGGACCACGTCTCCACATCCGGCGATGGTGGCGCGGATCTGCTTGGCGACCGGGGCGAGGTGGGGTGAGGCTCAAGCGCTGCGACCGGAGCGGATTCGAGGCAACGCTCTGGTGTTCGCCAATACGAAGTCGAAGCGGGTGCGGATGGTCCCGGTAACGCCGGAGCTGGTCGCGGCGATCAAGAAGCACTGGCAAACCCACGGGCCATTCACCAACTGCATTGGTGTGTTTCGGCTGGTCCTGCTCTCGACCTCGATCAAGCCACCACGCGGACAGGCAAGCCACGTCCTGCGCCACACGTTCGCAGCTCACTTCATCATGGGCGGTGGCCATATCGTGACGCTGAAAGAGATCCTGGGCCATGCGTCGCTGAATATGACGATGAGGTATGCGCACCTTGCGCCAGAGCATTTGAACGATGCGATCAAGTTAGGACCGTTGGCCGGCATCACGCTACCGCTCGCCAGCCAGTAATCGAATCAATTGAAGGAGGTGCGCCACTGGCGTACTATGCGTTTATGATCTTTATCGAGACACCGATCTTTACCAAGCGCCTGCGGGATCTGCTTAGCGATGACAGCTACGCGGAGTTTCAGCGGCAACTGGCTGACCGGCCGGACATGGGCGATGTGATTGAAGGTACTGGCGGCATTCGCAAGGTTCGCGTTGCGTCTGGCGGTCACGGCAAGCGAGGCGGGTCCAGGGTCATCTACTACCACTTCACGGCGGCTTCGCAGATCGCATTACTGTTGATCTATCCGAAGAACGAGAAGGACGACCTGACGGCAGATGAGCGCAAGGTGCTCAAGCAAATCATCGAGCGGTGGAGGTAATCACCATGAGCAAATTCTTCGAAGACCTTCTGGAAAGCGTCCAGCAGATGGACGAGATTCACCGTGGCGAACGTCAACCCTCGCGGGAATTCGTCGTCGACTCGCTGCAGGTGAAAGAGATCCGCAAGGCGACCGGTCTGACCCAGGCCAAGTTCGCGGCGATGATCGACGTTCAACTAGGTACGCTGCGTAACTGGGAACAAGGCCGACGCGAACCGACCGGACCCGCAAAAGCGCTGCTGCGCGCCATCCATAACGATCCGAAGAACGTCATCCAGGCGCTTTCTTCGGTCTGATCTCGGCCTGTACGGCTGTACCTTTTCGACACTTCTTCGACACCAGCAAAAGCCAGAAACGAAAAAGCCCTGTAAAAACAGGGCCTTAACGTTAGGTGTCTGGAGCGGGCGAAGGGAACAGCACCCGGTCGCTAACTCGTTTATTACGAACGTCTTTTCCGATCCAAGCGTCACGGAATGGACTCGATTGTGGACTCAAGTCTTCGGCCTGGTCAACGTAAGCGAACGGGCATCACACCTTGCCGGCGGATACCCAGTTGTGCGGCAGCAGCTCGGCCAGGGCGCTGGCCTTCTGCGTCGGCAGGCGCATGAGCACATCCTTCAGGTAGGCGTACGGATCGTGTCCGTTCAGGCGGGCTGACTGGATCAGCGTCATCAAGGCTGCGCCACGCTGGCCACTGCGTAGCGAGCCGGCAAACAGCCAGTTGGCGCGCCCCAGGGCCCAGGGGCGGATCTGGTTCTCAGTCCAGTTGTTGTCGATGGGCAGGTTGCGGTCATCCAGGTAGCGCACCAACGCTGCCCAGCGTTTGAGGCTGTAGTCGAGTGCCTTGGCGATCGCGCTGCCTTCCGGCACCTTCTGCCGCTGCCCAAGCATCCAGCAATGCAGGCCATCAATGATTGGCCTAGCTTTGTCCTGGCGCAGTTGCCGGCGCTGTTCGGCGAGCAGCTCCCGCCCTTCGCGCTCCACCTCGTACAGCTGACCGATGTACTGGAGGGCCTGCTCGGCCAGTTGGCTTTGGTTGGCTTTGGTTGGCAGCATGCAGGTCGAAGAACTTGCGCCGTGCATGGACCATGCAGCCGATCTCGGTCACGCCTTGCTCGAAGCTGTCCTTGTAGCCGGCGAAGTCGTCGCAGACCAGTTTGCCTTGCCAGTCGCCCAGGAAGCTGCGCGCATGCTCACCGGCCCGACTCGGCCTGAAGTCGTAGACCACGGCCTTGAGGTCGGCGAAGGGGCTGGGTGCATAGGCCCAGACGTAAGCCCGCTGGGTCTTCTTCGTGCCCGGGGCGAGCATCTGCACCGGGGTTTCGTCGGCGAGGATGACGTCCTGCTGGAGCAGGCAGTCGCGCAGGGCATCGACCAGAGGTTGCAGCTGGACACCGCAAGCGCCGACCCATTGCGCTAGGGTGGAACGCGCGATGGCCAGCCCGGCGCGGGCGAAGATCTTTTCCTGGCGGTACAGCGGCAGGTGATCGGCGAACTTGGCCACCATGACCTGAGCCAGTAGCCCGGCAGTCGGGATGCCCTTGTCGATCACCTGCGCAGGCACTGGGGCCTGGATCAACGTTTCACACTAGGCGCAGACCCACTTGCCACGGATATGCCGCTCGACGGTGAAGGTGCCCGGGGTGTAGTCGAGCTTCTCGCTGACGTCTTCACCGATGCGCTTGAGCTGGCAGCCGCAGGCACACTGGGTGCTGTCCGGCTCGTGGAGTATCAGCGTGCGCGGCAGTTCGGCCGGCAGCGGCGCTCGCTTGGGCTGCTGCCGTGGCTCGCGCTTGGCGGGCTCTGGTCGGGCCGTTTCAAGCTCTGCCTCGATGGCGGCGATGTCGGCCTCGATCATCTCGTCCAGCAGATTGAGCTGGTCGGCATTGAGCTGCTCGCTGCGGCGGGCGAAGCGGTGGCGCCGCAGCACGGCGAGTTCGTGGTTCAACCGCTGGTTGAGTGTTTCCAGGCGATCGACGCGCTGACTCAACTGCGCGGCCAGTTGGCGCAGTTGCTCGGGTGTCAGGTGATCGAAAGCGGCAGGATTCATGGCGCCGAGTGTGCGGATTGTCGACCCCCTCGGCGATAGGCCATTGGCCTAATTGCACCCCGGCTACAGGAGCCTGATCTCGGCATCCGGCCCAAGACGCTGCCAAGGCAGGCCGACCACCAGGGCCTGCAACTGCTCGGGGCTGAGTTCCAACTGCTGTCCCTGCCAATTACCCGACCAGACGAAGCGCCCTCGATTGAGCCTGCGAGCAGCCAGCCAGATGCCGAAGCCATCGTGCACCAGCACCTTCATCCGGTTGGCGCGCTTGTTGGTGAACAGGTAGGCGCAGTGCGGCTGCGCCGCACCGAACACTTGAACCACCCGGGCCAACGCGGTTTCGGTGCCGGCGCGCATGTCCAGCGGCTCGGTGGCGAGCCAGATGCGCTCGATACGGATCACTTCAGCAGCTCGCGCAGGAAGCGGGCGCAGCCTTCAGGGTCGTTGCCCGGCCACTGCACCGACAGCTTGCCGGCCCGATGGGGAATGGCGATCTGGATGGCCATGTCGGCCGCACTCCGGGTAGCCGGCAGGCTCGGGACGAGAGGAATCGGAATAAAACCTGAAGGCACAGCGGGCAGCTGTGCCTGCTGGCGGCGAATCCACTTATGCACGAGATTGGCGTTGAGGCCGTGGCTCAAGGCCACGCCGGCAACCGAGGCGCCGGGCTGGGTGCACTCATCGACGACCTGGGCCTTGAAAGATTTGGGATAGGAGCGGCGTTGGCCTGGCACGGGAGATCCTCTGCAGGGGGGCTTGAAATGGTGTCCACCAAAAATGATCTGACCCCGAAATGTTGGACGCCTTCTATGCCCGCCGGGCTTGAGTCCTGTACTCCACAGGGCTCAGGCCACTCAGCTTTAGCCTGATTCTCGAATTATTGTAGTAGTGTATGTAGCTTGCTATCCCGGCTTCAAGCTCTTCTAGGTTATTGAATTTGTTCAGATAGAAGAACTCAGATTTCAAGGTGCCAAAAAAACTTTCCATCGCCGCATTGTCATAGCAATTGCCTTTGCGAGACATGCTTTGCTTCACCGCATGTTCGTTCAGGACACGTCGGTAGATTGGCATGCGGTATTGCCATCCCTGGTCTGAATGTAGGATCGGCTTATCACGAGGCTTTAGTCGCTCAAAAGCCTGCCGCAGCATTGTGCCGACCATGTCGAAAAGTGGTCGCCTGGCAGTCTTGAAGGCGATTATTTCGCCGTTGTAGAGGTCGAGTATCGGCGAGAGGTAAAGCTTGTGCTGGCCAACTCGAAACTCTGTCACGTCAGTTACCCATTTCTGATTTGGCCGTTTTGCCACGAATTTTCTCTTCAGTAGGTTGGGCGCTATCTGACCTTCCTCTCCTCTGTAAGCGCGGTATTTTTTGATGCGTACACAGCTTTTCAATTCAAGCTCGCCCATGAGGCGCTGGACAGTCTTGTGGTTCACCAGGTGGCCGCCCCGCCTGACGGCAGCAGTGATACGGCGATACCCGTACCGCCCCTTATGCTCATCGAAAATCGAGCGAATACAGCTTTTAAGCATCGCGTACTTATCACCCGCTTGTCGCACCTTTTGTTGATAATAAAACGTGCTGCGGGCGAGGCCTGCCAGTTTCAGAAGGCCATCTAAATGATATTTCTGCCTCAGCTCCATCACGATTTGCGCTTTTTCGGCTGCGCAGATCGTTCCTTTGCTTGAACCAAGGCTTCTAGCTTTTTTAAATAATCTATTTCCATCCGCAGCTGCTGCAATTCGCCCAGCAAATCATCGCGGGTGCGATCTTCGTCGTCCGTAGAGGCGAGCTGAGAAGGTTGGGGGATTTTCGCCATTTTGCTATGAAGTCCACTTCCTGGATGCCGGGATAATGCATCTAAACCGCCCTCATCATAGCGACGTTCCCACTGGCCAATGATGTCGAATTTTCGAATGTCAAACAGTGCGGCCGTTTGACGATAAGACAGCTCTTCATCACGCATGCGCTGCAATACGTTTAGCTTGAACTCGGGGCTGTAGTGTTTCTTTTTCTTGCGTTTCAGCCCCGCCTCACCAAGCGCCTGGTACGCCGCGATCCACTTCCGAAGGGACGAGACATCAACCTCATGTCGGTGCGCGACCTCTCTGTGGCCTGCGCTACCCGAGCAGTAGTCTTTCACCGCTGAGAGCTTCACCAGCTCTGTGTATTTTTCCATGCCTTCCCCTTTGATGATGTCCAAGGTCTGGGGGTCAGATCAAAACAGGTGGACACCATGCCGCTAGCTGGAAGAACCGGGGAGGTGTGTTGGCCAGACGCTTACAGTGCTTCGACAAAACAAGGTGCCGTGCTTGTCTATGTCCTCAAGAATATGTTGATCTGTGGTGACGTTATAGCGGACCCCGCGATGGGGGCTGTAGCTAAAAAGATTGACTGAATTGTACTGAGGAAGGGACATAGTCACTCTGCAAAGTTAAAGAGTACAAACGTCTGTGTCTTCAAAACAGTTAGGCGTCAAATCGCCATCAGACATTTAGTTAGATCGTTGTTATGAGTCAGTGCTACCTATTAAGGTTACTATTTAGATCTGACACTCTTTGCCAGCCGTCAAAACCTGACATGCGCTTGCGAAACACCACACCAGGTTCAGCCAGAGCCACTGCTTCATCAGCTTCTTTTAAGGCATATGCCCACTGGGTCAGTATGTAGCTAGTCGTACCAATCAGTTCAGCAGCTGCTTTTTTGCTTGGCGCCGCTACCATCAGAACATTTAAGCCCCGCTCCACTGCATAAGGTTTGAATTGTGGAGACCTGGCTGGTTCATGACCTATAGGTGGAAAGCGAAGCTTATGAAGATCGTTAGAGAGCGAGCGTATCATCCTCAAATTTGCTTCCCACAACTGACTGGCGCTTAGAAGGCCATTTTCAAATTCAGAGATGCAAACTGGGCGACGTAAGGTACGGGCCTCGAACTGTGCCAGCATTTCATTTTGCTCGGGAGACAGCTTTTCGCTGTAAATAACATGTAAGCGGCAGGCATCTTCAGGGGCATAGCTACCAGGAGGCGTTACCATAAAAAAATCCTCGAGCTTCGCTGTCCCCGATATAGGCTAAGGGCGGAACTCCGACCCAAGGTAGAACTATGAAAAAGCTGTAGCTCGATAGCGACCAAAGGGGTTATCTAACTATTCTTGGGCTTTTTTACAGTTGGGAGGCCCCGGACTGCATCATCATAGTGGGGGCTACGCTCAGGATCATTGATGATCTTACTGACCCAAGTAGCGCTTACCTTCCAACGAACCGATAGATCCTTATTGGTCCACCCCTTACGTTTGAGTTCAGCCTTCATTTCTTCGGGGCTCATCTGTGCTTCCATTTTCTTTCCTTGATCTCCAGAGGGGCGTGTAATCTCCGCCTATCGCATGATTGTTAGTCGGTTATTTTTTCAACCATCTTTCTTGTTACCCATCCCTGCATATCGATGTCGTTTTCCTTATCATGGTAAACAACATGCAGCCAGGTACGATCTTCTGAGTCGAGGACACGTACGATAGAGTTAATGGGCAACTCTCTTATGATGTTGGCCTTCATGCTTGGCGCCAGCCTGAGCCTAACCTTGTCGCGTTTTACGATACGCGTAAGCCTCTGTAACTCAATAGGTGTTCCACAAAGATGTTTGCGAAATTCTTTACGTACCTGCGCCATAGAGGCCACGCTTGGTAGACGCTCAGCTATATCACAAGCATTTTCACGATAGTCCTTCCACTCCTTCAAGAAGTTAGCAGTAACTGCCGGGACTTTCTGGATGACTGAAAAAAACAACGAAAAAAAGATGAACAGCAGCAGTTTTGCGCTTGCCGAAAGGGCTGTTTCAGATGATACGCCTCGCAGCTTATCAATGACCTCAGCTTCGGCACTGCGTTGACTTTCTGTTGGAGGCTCATCCAAAAATGCCTTCAAAACATCGCTTTCAGTATCAATGAGACTGTCTGAAGCGAAGCTTTGAAATAATGAATTGATGCGTTCCTGGTCGGCATCTCTGAAGACATTGAGTAATGGAAGGTGCGAGCGCTCAATTTGTTCGAACGTATTAGCACTATGTTGAAAATCGCTAAGAACCTTAGCTATGGCTGTACTGTTAGAGAGGAGTGTTTCGTTCCAGTACGGTTTAGCCTTAAGGATACCGCCAAAAGCTTCGCTAGCCTTGTTTGCGATCTCAAGATAGCTCTGTACTTGGGATTTCCTCAATATGGCCTGAACACTTGCAATCTGCCTTACTAAGGGAGCATTTGCTGCTTCCAGTAAGGCTTTCTGTGCCTCACTTCGCTCCAATAGCTGCCTCTTGATGGACTCAAAAGGTTCTAATATCGCTTTTATATGATCAAGCCGAGATTTCTGTAATTCAGAAAGCAGCCTTTGTGTAGGGTTTGCTCGATCTAACGCTTTTCGTAAAGCCTCAGCCGCGCTAAATGTGCTCGTGTCCGTACTCATCTTACTACGCCCCGCTTACTCGAGTTTCAAAACCATTAGATAGCCCTCGCGCTTATTACCTGGTGCTACAACTCTAATGGCTACCCTCGAGCGGCTTCGGTAGTAAGGCTTTGTAAGCCTACCATAATGGTGAAGTATAGTTAATCAACCAGTCTATTTTAAAGTGAACTCAGGTTCACTATGACTTTGGTATTTAGTTCTTCTGACAATGGACGAATGATGGCTGCCTGGCGCCAGCACTACGTTAAAAATCAAGGCCTGAATTAACGGCTTGCTTGAATAGTACTCAGCACTCCTAGCCGATCTTTAAATTCTTCAAGCCAGTTAGGGTTTGTCTGATCCATCTGAAACTTAATGGCGCTTTGTAGCGCCAGCTCTGATGTGGCCATTGAGTAGCCTGCGTCGCTTGCCGCAGAAAGCAGAGCATATCCCTCCGCCTTTTTCGCAATAGGCCCTTTGACATTGCGTGTAAGAATTGCCATGCCTTGCTGGTAAAGAGCCTCAGGGCTTCTATGGCTGTTGATGGTTGTGGCAGTAGGATCGAGCTCATGTAATAGAGCAAGTGCACGAGAATTACCGTTGTTAGCAGCAATAGATAAAGGGGCGATAGCTTCCAATTCCCTGCCCTCTCGCTTGAGTAAACGGCCTAGTTGGTAATTGGCTTCCGAATCCCCGCTTTGCGCCGCTGCCTGTAGATAAGCGGTTCCTTTTTCAACATCATCTAAGCTTAGCGAGCTATAAAGCCCTGCATACAGCATTCCCAGCTCCAGCTGAGCCCGTTGACTGGACTCTGAGGCCTGTTGAAGGAAGGTAACGCCGCGTTCGCGATCTATGACACCGTTATCCCCGCGAACGTACTGCCATCCTAGTACACGCAGCGCCTCGGGGTTGCCAAGCGAAGCAGAGCTATTCAAATGCTCAGTAGCGATAACTGTATTCTTTTCTACTCTTTCACCCTTGGTATAGATACGGGCTAACTCGTAGTGTGCAAGAGCATCCCCTGCTTGAGCTGCCAGGTTGTAGTAGTTAAGGGCAGACGCTGTGTCTCCTAACTGCCAAGCTTGCTCTGCCTCTGCTCTTAACTGTTCATTTGTAGCATCTGACTGCTCAGCGAAGCCGCTTTCTGGGACATCTTGCGTCACAGGGGTCCAACCCTGATTGTCATTGGCCTCTACTGTATGCCCGCTCTGATCAGCTTGGGTTTGCGTGGTGTAAGAAGAGTTTGCTTCGTAAACAGGAGCAACCAAAGAATCTTGGACACCATAGACTGGGTAATTGGCTGAGTTATCAGAGGCACATCCTGCAAGCAGGATGAGAGTGGCAGAGATAGCCGACAGCTTGTACATAAAGATCTCTTAAATCGAAGCAATTACATGGCCAACGTAAGTAAGCCTGCTAAGGGGGATAGGCGGGTAATGCCCTTCGGTAAGCGGCTCTAGATAGGCGCCCTGCTTATAACCCAGGTAAAACGTTGGGTCGACTTGGGAGCGATAGCACAGGACAGGTTTACGCTCAGCGATGTCATCAAGGTTCAGCGTTGGTGCGTTGGTCGAAATTAGAAAGGCGTTTGCAGCGTGATGCATTTTGTTTGTTGGGTTAAGCCAAAACCCACGACTTTTGATGATCTTTCCTGGTGGCACCTCTAGGTAGTGGGCGCCTGACGGAATTTCCCCCCTAGCAAGATAATGCAGTGCTTCGTTGTCGCTAAGTACCGGACAGGATGCATAGGTGGCGTTATGGTTTCTTACATGCTTTATCACCGGCAATGCTCCAGGTCGGCCAGTCCTAAGGGTATGTCAGGGAAAAAGTTGTGGCTGGAGCGCAACACAAGGCACTCCTCAGACATACCTGTCAGATTGTAATCAGCGGCGATATTGTTGAAGGTGGTAAGCAATGTTTGATGCAGTTTTTTGAGAAGATCCGCAGCCGAGACAACAGCTACGCATAAGGTAGCCTCTTTCTTCCCGTAGTGATAAACCGCAACTCGAAATCCTCTGCCCACCGGATTGCCTTGCTGACGGGGTCCAAACACCTTTTGATCTACTTGAATGACCCCTGATACATAAATAGCCAGCCCGAGCGCATCACATCGCAACTCAACTGCGTTATGGGTGTTAGCTCTAGTACTACGCATCTGATCGATATGCTCACCAGCTGTGTGATGCGCACGACCATCGCTTAGGTAGTAGATAGGGCAGTTATAAGCGCCATAGGCTAGGCCTTTTCCATCATTGGTCACCTCAATTGGATGGTTCAAGATCAAAGCTTGGGCATCCTGAATCTGCTTGAGGATGGCGCTGCCCCTTAATGCCGCAGGAGTAAGGCCTTTGGGCCGAAACTCATAGATAGTTGCTTCACTCATTTAGCTACCTCGCTTGATGCCTTTCAAGCATGTGTATCCGAAAGGCAAAATCGAACCATTTCTATCATATCGTTCTATTCTAGAATAAAGAACAAATCAAGCGCAATGTGGTTAATGCTTGCATTAAGGCTGCATGATAATCTATTTACTACGGTTTAATATCATCTAGTGATGCAATGCGCGGCTACTTTATCAAGAAGATTGGAGCAAATCGGGGGAAGCCCAGGATTTGGCTTCAAAACCTAGAGGTCTCAAATGCGGGGCTGGCGCCAGGTGATCGGTTTGATATTCATCTCAAAGGCGGAACGGTCACTCTACGCGCCAACCCGGATGGCTCCCGTGTAGTCAGCCGGAAACTAGACAAGCAAGGCCGCGAAAACCCAGTCATTGATATCAATAGCCAGGAGTTGCTGGCGCTGTTTGACGGGATGTCATCTATTCGCCTTGTTCAACGCCAAGGAGAGATATATCTCCTGCCTTTAGCTTCTGAGATCAAGAAAAAGGAGCGACTGAGTCGTCTCAAAACCAAGGTGATTAACGGCGAATCACTCGAGATAGGTAGTCTGTCCCATGGTGGTGGCCTACTTGCACATGCAATGCACCAAGGCTTAAAGCAAGCCGGTATTGATTCAGTAAATAGGTTTGCAAATGAAATCAGGCCGGAGTTACTCGATCATGCTTCCCATGGTGAGAATTGGTCTTTAAATACAATTCCCCTTGCAGCTCCAATGCAGGAGCTTGCATTTGATCAGGCAGCGATGCGGCATATACCCAAGCTTGAGGGTTTGGAAATGGGGCTGCCCTGCTCCGGCGCGTCAGTAGCGGGTCGAGCCAAACGAGGCACGTCTCATCCAGAGGAGCATCCTGAGGTTGGACATCTAGTTGTTGCCGCCCTGGTAATTCTAGCTAAGGCAAATCCAGCATTCGTACTGTTTGAAAATGTCGTGCCTTATGCCTCAAGTGCAAGCGCCTCCATCCTCCGCAACCAGTTGCGCGACTTGGGATATGAAACCCATGAAACCGTACTCAAAGGCGAACAGTTCAATGCTCTTGAGCATCGTGATCGCTGGTGCATGGTCGCAGTAACACAAGGAATGCATTTTGATTGGAGCATGCTCCAAATCCCAGCCAGGGAGCGGTTGAAGCTTTCCGATGTACTGGACGATATTTCCTTAGACGATCCTATGTGGAGCGAGATGTCGGGGCTTAAGGCGAAAGAGGCAAGAGATAAGGAGGAAGGCAAAAACTTTAAGATGCAGATCTTTTCTGCTGAAGATGAAAAGATCGGAACCATCACTAAGGGCTATTCAAAAGTCCGTAGTACGGACCCTAAAATTCGGCATCCCTCCAATCCCAACCTGCTGCGCCAACTTACACCTGCTGAACATGCCCGGATCAAGCAATACCCGCCATCCATCATACAAAACCTTTCCTCTACCCTCGCTCATGAGGTGCTTGGCCAGGGCGTCGTATCAGGACCCTTTATCGCCGCTTCCAAGTTACTTGGACAATCTATTCTGTCCTTCGCCCATGAGGTCAAAGCTACATCTACTCGAGACCTTGTAGAGGCTATCTGTAGTGAGATGACAGACTCCGCAGCAATGGTAGCCACTGAAATCCGGGCGCCGTTGGCAGGAGTTGTTTATGAAGGGGTCGTATCGGTAAATGACCTAGGCATGGTCATTCAGGATGTAGGAAACGGCGTCGGCATCCTTCACCGCTCTGATGCCCTGAAAAATGTGCGCCTCGGCGAGATTATGCGTGTTCAATATCCAAGGCTTTCAGGTGAACCCGTAGTGGATCATTTGAGTACGCCAGCCCCATCGCAAACAGCCTCGCTGAAATCAACTGACCTACCCGAACTCCAGAAAAGATCTATAACAGCTGCGCCAGCTCAGACAGCCCTCTTCACTAGCGAGGCACTCTGGGAGACACCTCCTCCGCCGCGCCCACGAAGCCCTGGTTTGTAGTACACAACTAGCCCTATAGAAGAGTCGCAAAAATGATAATCCACATTACGCCTAGCTTCCTTGCGTGTTCTCAATCCGGCTCCAACTGCGAGCTTGTTGAGCTGGTACTCCCGGAGTTTGGCCTAACCCTAAAAGGTGGGGTCGATATCGTTACCCGCAGGCCATATCCCAACAAACGCTACCAAGTAGCATGTCGCAAGAAAGGACAAACAGCGGTGATCGGTATTTTCATTGAGACCAAGGAAAGAGTAAGCGAATTTACTAGCATCGCTCGATGGTCCATTGGAGCTGAGCGCATCGCAACTCACGAAGTGAATTACATCATCCTCGATAATGAGCATGATGCGGCAAGCGATGATATGGCGCGTTGGTACAGCTGGTCCCATGAAGGCCAGATGTTCGAAGTACGCTGGCCAGAGGTGTCGAAGCATTGGTCCCCCGCTAGTGCACGTCCAAGAGCTCAGTTAACTCAGCTCCCAAAGCGAAACGGCTTGATAGCCGATTCGATAGTGGACGGAGTCATTACCAGGCGAGTGGAAACCTTTCACATGCATACATTGGAGCGTGAGCGCGTACTCGCTAGCCGTTCCTGGGCCAAATGCGTCCCTACGCTTGATTCTGCATTTGTCGCCAACTGCTGACGTGCCTAGTAATGCTTCAACAACTTTATTCGCTACCGATTTGACTAGGCCGCATGAATCAGACCTCAAGCTAGAAGGGAACCAAAGACATGATTGATATGGCTGGCATAGCCGAGTTGAGTAGCACTCTTGATGGGTGCAGTGAACTGATTAGCTCAAGTGATAGGCTCAACGATAAGCTTCGCATAAATCTGCAAAACCACGCCCTGGTATACGCGGCGTTTCTTACCGATCTTCAGAATCAAAAGATCACGGCTGATGCGCCCACATTAGAAACGATGGTGGGTGCCTGTAAAGAGTTCTGCGATCTGATCAAAACATTCCTATAGAGCTCATAAGGAACGACTCTATGACTGACATCAATAAAGAGCTTGAGACTAAATCAGAGTCCGTTTTCAAGCGCTTCGCAAGTTCCCTTGCACAGATTCATCCAGCAGCAGCAGGGGCTATCGTAGCCGCTGTGATCATGCCAACAACATTCTTTGCCTCTGCTATGAATATCCTTGAGCACAAGGATATTCTAGCAAGCCAAGGGCCAGAAGCACTTGCTGCCTTTATGAAGCATAAGCCTGACACAATGCTGGAAGCCATAGGCCAAGCTTTGGCAGGCACCTCGCCCTCCAAGTGGCAGTCCATGCAAACTTTGTCGCTAATGGCTCTATCAACGCTACCGATAATGACGACCGCTGGCGTTCATCTGGCTCAGCAGTTCAGTAGCATGAAGCGGCAGATCCAGGAGCTGAAAACAAACAGTTCACACTCAGCTAGTGCTGGCGCCAGCCGAGATCCTGCTTTGCCTTCAGGAGCGACACGGGATCCGCATAAGGGACCATTATCAGCTCAGTTCAACGCATCGCTTGAGTCGATGGCAACAAAGCTAGACAATCGTAATCAGCCCACTATTAAACCCGGTCCTAAAGGCCCACGTCTGTAATGATCGCCATGGATACACCAGAGTGGTGTTTGAATATTGCATTTGTACTAGCTTTTGCGGTGCTGATGCATTTGATTAGTTTAGGAGTCGCCCTCCTTTTGAAGCGCCAGCAGTTGGCCTTGGTTTCACAGTCCTTCGTGACAGGAGCCGCAGCGGGTTGTGCGCTGTATAGCCTTTTACCTGCAAAGGATTCACTAATCGCTAGTGCTTTGGTCAGTGCTATGACAGCAGGAGTATCGATGTATTTGACTACTCTTCTCATGAAATCGAAGCGAGGCTGATGCTTAATCAGCTGGGCATACTATGCACAGCTGATTAATAGTTATGAAGCTAATACTGGCTAAGCTAGGAGCGCTCCGGGCTTCCTAGACATCTCCAAGTTTCATAATGAGGCCTAGATAAAAGGTCTCCTGAGTCGTCAGTGTTACCCTGAAGAGTTCAGGATCGAGGCGCTCAAGTAATTGACCGAGAAAGGCAAACCTGTCGCCGATGTTGCCAAGCGCCAAGGGATGTCCGCTCACAGCCTTTAGGCATGGATCAAACGCCACAGCAAGTGCCAAGAAGAGCGATGACCAGTAAGCCGAGCTAGGTTGGCTTCGTGCTGATCTCAAGTTCGTGACTGAAGAGCTAAAAAAGGCCGCCGTGTACTTTGCCAGGGAGTACGGCTGAAGGATTCCTTCAGAAAAAGTACTTTCCTGATTACCCGATGCGTGGCCTGTGCCAAACCCTCAGGGTGCATCCCTGCGAATATTGATCCTACTGGCCGAGCCTCAATCTGTCCGGGCCAAAAAATATCAACGACTGCTCGGCCTAAACAACCACGCCTGGTTAGAAAGCAGATGCGTGTATGGCTATTGTAAGATTCACGCTGATCTGTAAGAGCTAGAGAGCACGTTGAATGAAATCGAATCAGTTGCTTTATGCAGGCAGAGGGGCAGTGTTCGCAAACGGATTATCGCCATCGTCCTGGTTTTTTATGGCGGAAAGTCAACAGTAGCATCGTCCAACCACCTGGCCCGACAGTTCAATGTGAGTGAGCCCGATAAGAGTTGGATGACCGATATCACCTACATCCGCACCTATAAAATGAGGCTTTACTAGCGGTAGTGCTGGATTTGATCTATCGCAAAGATATTGGTTGGTCAATGAAGCCCAGAATGTGCAGCGACCTAGCCATCGACAGTCGTGCTGATGGATATGTGGCGACGCAAGGCAAAACAGCAAGTGGTGATTCACTCAGACCAGAACAGCCAGCTCCGTAGCTCAGGTGGGTAAAGTTTCTTGAAGGCCAACAATATAATCAACAGCATGAAACTGTTGAAATAATGTCGTAGCCGAGAGCTTTCTCCAGCTTTTGAGGCGAGAACAGACTCGACAAAAGATTTACGGAACGTGTGACGAATCCCGAAGTGATATTTTCGATTAGATCGAGACGTTCTACAACTCTAAACATCGACCCAGCAGTGCTACGCAGTTGTCGTCTATAGAGTATGGGAAACGCTATTTCCTGAGCTTTGAGAGTGTTAAGGAAGGTCTGAAGTAGCCCTGTATTTCCGGTCGACTTCAGCCCTCGCTGCTTTTGAAAGCGGGCCGTCGATCAAAATCGACCAGGTAACCCGCTC
>NZ_KI517370.1:69541-248481 GCF_000478505.2 Pseudomonas sp. HPB0071
GAACAGCGTCACCAGCTGAGCGGTGTTCTTGGCCAGGCCACGGAAGCGCACCTTCACGTAACCGAACTGGCGCTTGATCACTCGAAACGGGTGCTCGACCTTCGCTCGCACTTGTGCCTTGGCCTTCTCGATCTTGCGCTTGGCTTTGTACAGGGCGCTGCGTTTATCGAGCTTCTTGTAGGTGCTGCGGCGTGCTGCGACCTGCCAGATCACTTCGCGGCCAGCATGTTCGGGGCGCTTTTCGACGCCGGTGTAGCCGGCATCGGCGCAGACGACGTTCTCGTCACTGTGCAGCAGTTTGTCGACCTGGGTGATATCCGCCACGTTGGCTGCCGTGCCTACCACGCTGTGTACCAGCCCCGACTCATCATCCACGCCGATGTGCGCCTTCATGCCAAAGTAATACTGGTTCCCTTTCTTGCTCTGGCGCATTTCCGGGTCGCGCTTGCCGTCCTGGTTCTTGGTCGAGCTGGGCGCGTGGATCAGTGTGGCATCGACGATAGTGCCCTGGCGCAGCGACAGGCCGCGATCCCCCAGGTAGCCATTGATTACGCCGAGGATGCTGGCCGCCAGCTCATGTTTCTCCAGCAAACGACGGAAGTTGAGGATGGTGGTTTCGTCGGGAATGCGCTCCAGGCTCAGCCCGGCGAACTGACGCAGGATGGTCGTCTCGTAGAGCGCTTCTTCCATGGCCGGGTCGCTGTAGCCGAACCAGTTCTGCATCAGATGGATACGTAACATGGCCATCAGCGGATAGGCTGGACGACCACCTTCAGCCTTTGGGTAGTGTGGCTCGATCAGGGCAATCAATCCCTTCCACGGCACCACCTGATCCATCTCGATCAGGAACAATTCCTTACGGGTCTGCTTGCGCTTGCTGGCGTACTCGGCGTCGGCGAAGGTCATCTGCTTCATGGAAAAACTCGGCTGGCGGGATCGGCGTATTTCACCAGATTCGGGAAGTCTTTTTCAGACCTTCCCTAAAAAACATGTAACAAGAAATTCATATTTGGCAGCTAAATTGCAATAAAAATTTAACGGAAGATTTTGGCTCGATCTTGGGGAAAAGATCGAGCCAAGCAAGAAGGATGACTACTCGGTTGAGTAGCATTAAAAAAAGTAATGTTTAGGAGCACTCAATGAAGTTTCAAGCTGGCCGTCTGGCCATGGCAGTATCTGCAATCTCTTTTTCTCTAGCGACTGTGGCTCATGCAGCTGACTCTGGCCAGCATGGTTTCATTGAAGATCAAACCCTTACGTTGGGTCTGCGTAACTTCTACATCAATACCGACAACCGCGAAGGTACTGCCAATCCCTCTAAGAATGAGGAATGGGGCCAGGGCTTCATGCTTAATTATGCCTCTGGTTTCACTCAAGGCACAGTAGGCTTTGGTATCGATGCGGTTGGCATGCTTGGCGTACGTCTGGATGGCGGTGGCCGTCAGGGTAAGTCCACAGCTGAGCGCCAGCCTAGCGCCAGCGGCAGTTTCCCGCGCGAAACTGACGGTAGCTATGTTGATGAGTTCAGCAGCCTGGGTCTAACAGCTAAAGCTAAGATCTCCCAGACTGAGCTGCGTTACGGCACTTTGTCTCCAAAATTGCCAGTTGTGACAATTAACGACGGTCGTCTGTTGCCCCAAACCTTCCAGGGTGGCCAGATCCAGTCCAAAGAGATTCAGAATCTTACTTTCACAGCCGGTCAGCTTTCTAAGACTAAAGTTCGTGGTTCCAGCAGCAGCGATAACCTGACCATTTCTGGCGCCAGCAGTCGTGGTGCTGATACTAACAAGTTCTGGTACGGCGGCGCAGATTACAAACTGACCAAAGATCTGACGCTTCAGTATTACTACGGTAATCTGCAAGATTTCTACAAGCAGCACTTCTTGGGCCTGGGCCACAGCGTTAAGCTTGGTGAAGGTACCTTCAAGACGGATCTGCGTTATTTCAATAGTAAGGATGATGGCGCCAACGGTAGCGATGCGTTCTACGACACTACTGGCTACTATGGCGGTACAGCACCTCTTCGCGGCAAAGTAGACAACCAGCTGTACAGCGCCCTGTTTACATATGTCATTGGAGGCCACACTATCGCTGCTGGCTATCAGGGTACCAGCGGTGACAGTGACTTCCCCTTCATCAACACTGGAGAAGGCGCTGCTGCTTATATCAATACCGATGCTCAGATCCAGAAATTCATCCACGCGGGTGAAGATACCTGGCAGGTTCGTTACTCCTATGACTTCGCAACTGTTGGCCTAGCAGGTTTGACAGCTGGTGTGGTTTATCAGCAGGGCAATAACATCAAGTCTGCCCGTGGTGATTACAGCGAGTGGGAGCGCGACTTCACTGTTACTTATGCCTTCCAGCAGTCTGCTCTTAAAGGTCTAAGTGTTTCTTGGAAGAACGCAGCATTCCGTAGCGAGCTACCGGCAACAACCACTGCCGGTGTGCCGAGCACTCGTGACCAGGATGAGAACCGTATCATTCTGAACTACACGCTTTCTCTGCTGTAAGCGTTACGAACGAAGAAACCCCGCTACGGCGGGGTTTTTTTTGGCTATTTTTTTGGTTCACAGCTCACCTAACAAAGGCCCCATCAACGCTACTGAGGCAACTCATGCCAGCTGAGGCGAGAAAATAGTAGTACATACGGCTAGAATATGGTGTATTACGTTATACACCTATTTCAGGCAAGGAGAGCAGTGAGTGAGCATCGCACCTGTCATCGTTTCGACCAACCACAAGGGTGGCGTAGGAAAAACGACTTCAAGTCGGACCTTGGCGCAATCGCTAGCCGAGATTAAGAGCTTCACGAAGGGGAAGCCTATTCTTCTCGTCGATCTTGACCCCCAAGGCAATACGAGTCGCCGCTGGCGCCTGATTACACCTCAGCCTAACGGTAGCTACATTCCAAAGCCCAACCCTAACATTGGCGAGTCGGCTGACAGCTACTCCTCTATCTGCGATCTGTGGCTCAACCTACTTGGCCAGGGTGAGGCATTGATCCCTGAGCCATACACCACTAGCAATCCAATGATCCATGTGGTCCCTGCTCATGAGGAGCTGATGTTTGAGGCAATATCTGTCAGCAAGGAAGACAGACCCAAGCTAGGGGTAGCGATGCGATCCTGGCTGCGATCCAAAGAAATTGCGGAAACCTATTGTGCAGTCATCGTCGACACTCAACCGACAAAGACACCGCTTATTGACGCTGCGTTAATTGCAGCTACCCACGTTTACGTCCCATTTGTACCTGAGCCCCAGGCGGTTGAAGGGGTCTACTCAATCATCAGTTACATCTACAATCTGTCCAAGCAACGTGGCTCTGATGTTCCTTTAGAAATCTTAGGACTACTACCCAATAAGGTTAAAAACACCAAGCTTCATAAGCTCCAAATGAAGAAGATCGAGCAGCTTGGTGAGCATCCTGTCTTTGGTCGCTATTTGATGCCAGTGAAATTGAGTGACCGCATTAGTTATGCGGAAACTGACGATTGGAGTAGCGTTCCGGATCAGGTTACAGACCTTGAGGGAACAAACATCCAACACGAGGCCCGCAGATTTGCAAAATACGTAGTGTCTCGTATTCAGAAGTCGGCTAACCAGGAAGCGAAAGTATGACTGACAAGCCAAGAGGCCGCAGACTCCTATCCTCAAACGTTGGCTTGGGCGAAGAAGGTGAAATAGCCAAGAATCATTTGGCGGCTTTGCTACAGGGTGAAGAGAAGCTCGAGATCTCATATCCTCTCGAGCAATTGAAGCCCTCCCCTCGTAATCCTCGCCGTATAACCCTAACGGCTGCTGGTGTTACTCCTGAGCGAATAGCTGAGCTTTCTATCAAGCCGAGGGAGGAATACGAGGATTGGACTGAGCGGCTGGATAAATTCTTAGAATCGCTGCCAAATGAAACACCTACCCAAGCTAAATCTTATAGCGTGTGGGAAGAGCTATTTTCGCTCGCGAACTCCCTTTATACAGGGGATCTTCTTCAGCCAATCGTTGCCAGCCGCGATGGCGAGATTCTGGTTGGCGAGAGACGGTGGACTGCAAGTCTCCTGGCTGGGAAAAAGAATAATCGCGTGATTATTCGAGAGGTTCCTGAGGGTATGAGGAACCTGTATCGCTTGATTGAGAACATGTCACGTAGTGATATGTCGGTTGCCGAAACGGTCTATTCCATCCGAATGGTTGTCGTGGATGTTACTGGCAACCCATGTGGCCCTCTCAATCCGATCCGTGCGAAAAAGATTCGTGAGGTGTTCAGCTGTGGGCGTACTCACAGCTTTTACTACAAGGCTTACGCGAATCTGCCCGATAATGACCCTGTTCTAGAACAAATCCTTAATGGTGAAATCACCAGTTTGAAGGCTGCTTATGAAAGCGCCGCTGCTCGAGTTAAGGAATTAACAGGTGGAATCCAGGATGGGCAGGATGCAGGGCATGAGCGACAAGAACAGAAGAATCCTCTCCGACAGAAAAATAAGTCAACAAAGGCCGTACAGCCCTTCCCTGTCATAAAAACGAGGATACCCGGTACCGAAGGCGGGCTTCGCTTTTTGAATGCACTTTCTTCTGTTGAGAATCTTCAGCCTGAGATAACTAGCAAGCTCGACAGCGTAAAAAAAGCGTGGACAGCATCGCCAGAGAGCGTACGTAAGACACTGTTGGCTGATCTACTTGAGTCGATGTTTACTGCGTTAGATACGTTTGATGAGGAGCAACAGCACGAGACCGCTGAGGCCTCTTCATGACTCGTAGAGCTTTGAAGGTGGACGATCCAACCACCCTCTCGGCCAACGTAGCCACTGGCCGAGTAAAAACCACTAAAACCTCATCAAAAAAGACTGTGCCCCATCTCGTTTGGCTGGATCAGGAAACCAAAGAAATGGTGGAAGTCTCCCTCGAGCTCACCAAGCTCAGCTGGGCGAACTGGGTCACTAACGCTGTAGCCAGGCTGAAGCGCGAAAGCCATGAGGAGCTACAGAGTTTATTGCAGAGTAACTCTCGAGAGTCGCGTGTCGGTAAAGGTCGGCTAACCATACGGTTATTTCCTGAGACGCTCCAGCAGGTAAAGGAGCTTGCCGATTTGTATGGCTGCCCCGTTCAAACTATCTTGGCGAACGCGTTTTTTATGGAGGCCCTAGCGGCAGAGCCTTCATAAGGCGGCCTGCAAAAGCTGTCTATCTCTCGAAACAAAAACGCCCCGTTAAGGGGCGTTCCTCTAAGTGTAACAGCCGGAGTTTACTGTCCGGTTCGCGTGGCCAGAGTTCGAACGTAGAGGCCTATTTCTTTGCTTGGACACTAGGTGATTTTTTGCGAGCAGAGGATTTACAGGCAAATGCTGAGCTATCCATGGCCATCTCCGCTTCGTATGCAGCTGAAAGGTCGGGCCTGAAGTTAAGACCTCTTGCTGCAAGCCTAGCCTTAGCAGTCTCGTAGGCGTCGCTGTGAGCCGGTTTGCTACGGATTTTAGGGGTAGATTCAGCCATAGGACTGTCCTCCATTGATGAGATCATACTAGGCCTTGGCTACTGGCCGTGCAAGGCCTTCGCCATCTATGTCATCGAAGCCGAGTCCCCTATACACGGGCAAAGCACCATCAAGTGGGTTTTGAATGACAACCCACTCAGCTCCGAGCAGAGAGGCATAGGCGTCAACAACCTCGATGGCAACCCTGGCTAAATGTCCTTTCAGAGGATGATCGTCTGCGGAGGCGCCTTGCAGATAATCTATATGAACCGCATCAAAGGAGGGTGTGGTACAGGCAAAACACAAACCACACAGTTCTCCGTTAGCCCAAATGGCGAAATCCAGAGCATAATCGTCTCGAAATTTATAAGTTGCTATGGTTCGCCATTCAAAGTCCGCATAGGCGCTTGGCTCCCACTCCAAGAAAGAAATGACATCATCCTTATCTATGGGCTTGATCCTCAACTCATTGATACCAGGGAGCGGTATAGAGGCAGGCTGCTCCCTAGCTGCATGCTGGTAATCTGCTAATTCGCGTGGGGTCAGGTTCATCACCGAGCGAGTCCTTTATCAGACAGCTTACAAACGTAACGTAAATTTCGTTGGCGCTGCTCATAACCACCAGTCCTCATTAGCTTCACAAAGCTACTAGACTGTCCATTATTCAATCTCGCTTAGGTCATCTTTAACGATGCACTAGACTTTTCGGCAGTAGTGACCGACGCTTCGCTTTCATCCATAAAGCAGCTGTTTTCTTTGGTCCAACGACCATCCCATGGAACCTCGCTCACCGCTCCTTTGGGTGACATGACTGGGGTGTCAAGTCTTACAAATGGAGTCATATCTCGCAGGAAAAGGCTGCCTGCAAGAATCTCGCTTTTACCTGCTGAGTGAACGGTTATGGTCAACCTATCTCCCTCAACAAGGTTGGCCTCAGTAAAAGTAAGCTGCCGTAACTTTTCGGCCTGTGAGACTTCGGCGGTATAAAGCGCTTGGATCTGTGGGTACGCCTGCTCGTACTCAACTGTCCCACTAAATGCTTCTTTATCAATGCCCAGCTCTAGAGATCTTTTGGAGATCCATTCATATGCCTGAGCGTATGTACTAAAAGTGGGAACCAGTGCTGGCGCGAAACGATGTTCCGTATGGCTTGGCGGCAGGCCTGCATCACTGGGAACATTCATCGGATCACTATTGGCTTGGTCAAAATCTAAATGACCTGCAAGCCTGTCTTCTTTGGGAGCGACTTTTATTTCCTGGCTCCGCTTAGCTTCGGCCTTCATCTGAGCTCTTTCTATAGCGCTGACAAGACTACTAGCTGACATGCCGCTAATAAGCGCATCTTTAGGACCTGCAACACCTTGTATGTCATAGGTTCCGTTGCCGTGATCTTTATGAATGAAAGCAGCCCTCAAAAGCTTGCCAGTGTTAGGAATGATATTCCCAAGCCTAAGGCCAACCTTGAAGCCTTTTTCGACGGCAACAGCTCGCTCCTGCCGAGCATATTTCTCTGATTGCAGAGCAGCCGCTTCCCAAAATTGCTGCTTGGAGTGGAAGTCCTCAGAAGCCTTTTTTACTTCATCTTCAATCAGCTCTGGTAATGAGGTGCCTAGCGCATGACTTTGATACTTACCCTGCCCCATCGAGACATAGATGGTATGCCAAGTACGGCCAGAAGGTCTTACGCTCGTTTCTAGAGTGACTGTGCTAGCTATGGCGCTAGCAGCTGTTGCTACTGCATCAGGGTTAGCTCTAGAAGGACCATTCTCTTTATCGTGCTCTACTGTGAAGACATAATCAGCCCAAGCTGGCGCTGTTGACTGAAAATATTGAGCAACCCATCCTTTACTTAGGGCTATGTGACGTGATGCCTCTTTTACCGCCTCAACGAGATCCTGGCGTTCATTAGAAATTAAGCTTCCAAGGCGACTGAAGTCATCAAACGTAGTGCACTGATCCAGTACAGGGTACACGTGAATTTGTTTAAGGTTTTGGACTTGGTCTGGATCTATCGGAAGCGAGCCATCATCATCGTGCTTTGGTGGCTTCAAATTCGCAAAGTCATTACCTGGCGGTAAATTGCCTGACGCATCCGCTTGAGGCATCTGATTAGGATGCTCATCAGGAGTTAAGGCCTCGCTGACAATCGTGGTTAAACCAAGCTTCTGGACTTGATTGCGAAGCCTTAAAACATCTCCTAATTCCAAGCTACTTAGATCGTTGACTTGAGGCAAAAGGACTTTCCAGAGCTCTTCACCTTTGAATTTATCAAGGTACTCCTCAGCATAGTTGGATGCCAGCAACGCCATAGCCAACATCTCTTCTTTGCTACACGCTACAACGGCGCAAGCCTTCAGCTTACGATTTTCCTCAATATAACGATCTGCCAAGCTGTCCTTAGGATCTACAGCTGCTCTAAAGCGACCTCGTACAAAGAGTCCATTTTCAAGAGTCTTGTGGCCCAGGATAGGGCGCGTTGACGTAAAGACAATCCAGGATTCAGGTACGTCCAATCCGTGATCTAGACAGACAGCGGTTTCGAAACGCATTAGATCCGAATGCGGCACTATCACTGACTGGCTAATGACATTGGCTTTACTAGAAGAGGCATCGCTCTCCCCAATCGTGACATCTGAGCCCGCTGTAAGCTTTATGTAGTCTCGATTGCCAACGTCATATCGTTGCTCCAACCTAGCCAACGCTAACGTGGGAGATCCCTCTGCAACACCAGGTTCGACTAGAAGTCGGAATAGAGAGTGGAGTGAGCCTGGCTCTCCAGAACACAAGGCTTTCCCATTGATAAAAAGTGAGTGGCTCATTATTACAATTCTGGAATATAACTAAACCATACAAATTCTTAAGATGTTGATGCTTCTAGCATCACGGCATGAAAGAAGCAAAGAGCAAACCTTAATCAGTACGGAGTAGAAGTGACAAAAGAAGCGGTCCAGCTAACAGCTGGGCGATGATGATTTGGCTTGCGTGTTTGAACGATCAGAAGTTAGGCGCAAGCTCTTCTCCGGTTTTCCAAAGACGCAGCCAGTCCATTGCATAGTCATTCGCCAGCTCAGGAACATTGGTTAGCAAAAGCGCATTTTCTGCGTTGCGGGTATCAGCCGACGACGAATAGTTGAAGCTACCCAGTTCAACAGTTCTCTTATCGATAACCATGTACTTGTTATGCATGATGGCGAATTTATCAGTCAGTCTAACGGGTACACCCTGGTTGGCTAAGTAGGTTACGGAGGTATATTTCCCAGTATTAGAATGCTTATCTGCAATGACTCGTACAGCTACGCCTCGCTTAGCAGCACTTGCTAGCGCTAGAGATATAGGCTTACTGGTAAATGAATATGCTGCTACCAGGATCTCACTCCTAGCGCTGTCGATACCTTTCAAGATAACCGGTAAAGCGCCAGCTTTTGGTGAGAAACCTACTTCATAGGAGGCGGTAGGTATGGGTGTAGAAGCTTGGACCAGAGGGGCCATAACCGGTACGAGTGCGAATATCAGAGCAGACGCTTTCCGCCTGAAATTTTCTTTTAGCCGGGGGTTCATTAAAGTCATAACAAAACTTGAGCCACGTTGAGATAATCGAAGAAGGGCTTAATCTATCATTTGATAGTACTGAACCAAAGCCGATCAAGATTTATGTGCTCTATCACAATGCATAGTCACAGCTTTAAGTAAAGGTGTTCAGTAAGCAGCTGCGCCTACTCACCATAGGCCGCGACGTCTTTAGAGACGACTACATACCAATCAACCAGATCAAGGGCTCTGGACAGATTCACGGCTTGAAGAGCAGTTGATTAAGGCGCCCGGCTTCGCCAGGCGGTGGGTAGATTATCGAGGTACTAGGCGCCAGTGCCAAAGCTGGTGAACATTTCATAGCCTAGCGCGGCCTCTCCTTCTATAGCCTCAATGTTTGCGGCTATAAGAGCAGGTAAGTTTGCGTTTGTAGGTTGGTGATACACCGGAGCCATAAGCCATTGCTGCATCAGCTCGCAAAGCTCTTCCATATCACTGTCCATTAGCCCAGAAAGCTGGCGCACCTGAAATGCATCTACTTCGTAAGGCTCTCTGTCGTCTGAGTAGTTATCAGAGTAAAAGACCTCTAGTTGTCCTGCATATGGGGCAATCCAAATCGTTTGATTGCTACTGATAACAGCAAGGTTACCCTTTGGCTGGCGAAGAAGATCATCAGCGATCTCGAGGGCTTTGCGTTGAAGCTGGTGGAATGGGCATTGTGCCGAATTGCCCTTACCAAGTATTGATAGTGCTCGGTTCAAATTCATAGATGAGTTTCCTAGGGTGATTGCTAATAGAGGGCTGGCTCAAGCCAGCCCTGAGATCACTTGGCTAGTGTGTCCAGGTAGCGTTGATCGCTAGGGAGCATGGAGTGGAAGGCATTTGCCACAGCTGTTTTAAGGCCATTGTCAGCCTCAGCTTGTGAGGGTCTGTTACCGTTTAGCTGCTCTTGCGTTTGTCCTTGAGCAGCTTTAATGATTGATTCGAGATCGGCTAACCGCATCCGGTTTAGCGCTGCGTGGACAATCTCGAAGGCTTTAGAGTCACTCATGTAACTTATCCAAGAAGGTTGTTAGTACATGAATTGGTATGAACTATAGTTCATTTTAGTGCAATTGATATGTGAACTATAGTTCATATTATTTGGAGTTACGGCTTCGGAACTAGGTATTACGTATGCATTTTTCTTATTTGCCTAAAGCTGTTGCCTTCAAGCGCCGAGCTTCATCTAGGGCTTCATTTCTTAAACATAAAGCCCCATCGGCAGCCATGTAGTCTCCGCCATCTAAAAAGTAAAGATAATCACGATGCGCTTTTTTGGCTTGTGTAACGAGACTTTGAAGATTCGCTTGATTGAAATCGTTAAGCATGTTTTGACTCATCCTCAGGCTTGTTTGCTTCTAGGCACAGAGTCTTGTTAAGTTACTCAAAAGGGTATCTCTTCATCCCAGACTATCTCCATAAATTTACGGTCTATCAAAGTAGGGTTTTCAACGTATTTAGCTGGAAACATATCTCCAGCCATAAAGTCTGAACCAAATCTACATCCATCTAACTTGGTTCCATCAGCGTTTAGGCTATACCATTGAAGCCCTCCTAAAGCATCTATTACAGCGGCTCGGCGAGGACCGATGATCAGTGCCTTATCCGTTTTATCGGCAATCAAGGCCCGAGCAGCTTTGATCCGAAGGTAGAAAACCGGCGCCGATGGTGGCAGGAAAACTGTTGAAGATTTGGGGTAACGACCACGGCCATTACTATCAGATTGCACTTGATCCAAGATCACCAAGCGCGTGACATTTCGCATAACCATTTCCCGTTAGGTTGAAAAGCTTTTACGAAAAATAGTATGAACTATACTTCATGTTAGGTAAAGGACTAAAGTGAACTATGGTTCACTTTATAGCCCTGCTTTCCTACCTATTAGATGTCAGAGGCGGCTGGCGCCGGAGGAGGAGAAGCATGAGCAAGGGCACAGTCAGGGTATAACGGGATACAAGATAGCCTTGCTGCCAATTCCTAGGTTGGGCTAACCGTTTCGCTAAGGTGATCAACTTATGCTTAAGCGGAGGGTGTTGCAGGGGTGCTGATCAAAGCCGCACCACCTTCAACTTAACTTTCTATAGAGCGGACTTAGCTCTAGCCTATCCAAAGGGCTAGAGCTTATCTAATCGTTCAGGAACGGTCACAGGCCTTGCGATACATGCACTCATGGTCAAGGTAACTAACGAGCCAACCTAGGCGTTCTGCTTCACCACGTTCGGACCAAGGCGTGCCGAAGTCATCGGACCATTCTAGTCCGCTGAAAAATAGACCTGCTACATCTCCTGACTCAATGCCGCATTCTGTTTGGATAGAGGCTAGTGCTTCATCCATATCATCCATAACAGCTGCGCTTTTCAGAAGTTCAGGGGTAACTCTTGTGATATCGAACCCAATGTATGGGGCGCTGGTGTCGGCGGATTGTGAAGGACACATACCTTCGATCCCTCCATATGTATCAGTATCGGAGCTACAGCAAAGATTGATCACGACATGATCCCTAAAGGCAAGAATCACATCTGGCGTTTTGTTCGGGCTTTAAGTCAGCATTGCAGCTTCCACAAGACTTTAACAAAGCAACCAGAGTGGGGTTCTGGATGTGCCTCATCGTTTCGCTCGGCCCTGCATCGCAGTCCCAACAATTAAGCTCATCATTCCATGCGGTAGAGCTGAAATCGCTGGCATTAACCAAGTCTGGCCTTCCGTTGATGTCCTCAGCACAATTCAAAAGATGACCTTCTAAATCTATAAAAGCGTAACAATCATCTCCCAAGTGTAAGGCTTTGCCTGGGTTCGCCTCGAGAATTAAACGATACGCATCAAGGATTTCCCAGAACCCTTTATCTCCTTTAGCCTCTGTTGCATAAGAAACGGAAGCGCGTTCACAGATGCTGATGCATGTGTCGTTAGGTGTTGTAGCCATCTCAAAGCCTCTGGGTGATGAATGAGGCATATTATGAACTATAGTTCATCATTATGATACGGTTAGATGAACTATAGTTCACTTTTATGCTAGGAAGATTTCTGTGCTTGCTCTGTAAGGTTTACAGCTGCTCTAAGTTGAGAAATTAACGGATCAGCCGTTATAACTTGCGTATCGATGTCAGCATACCCGACTACTATTTCGAGACCCATGCGCTGCACAGGCAAACTAGAAATAATCTCACCAGCTGAAACGATTATATCTTGTAATGTTCTGGCGGTATCGCTGCCAGGATCTAATATAAGTAACGAGGTGCGCTTAGCTATAGCAGAGATCCATATAGAGATATGGCAGGCTTTATGATACAGATCGTAATTGATTTGTCTGGCCATAGGTACTCGAATATAGCGAATACATGCATCAAAATGTTGGCGTAGTGTCTTTAAGACTGACTCTTGTACGAGTGGACTCGAGAAGACAATAAGATATGCGAGCTCAGTCGAAAAAAGCATGTCTGTCGGCAGAAGCGTAGCATGGTGCCTATCATTAGATAAATTCAATTTAGGAATGAGGCATTCAAGCCATTTTTTCGTAACATAATCAATAGCTAAGCGACCTTTGATAATTAAAGGTGCTAGGACTTTCTTTAAAATCCATACCTCAGAGTCGTAAAATTCATTCATATGACCCCTAAGCATCTCCAGGAGGTCTGCAAAATCGTTCTCAGATAACGACTCGGGAAGTAATGAAATAAGTTTTTTTACTAGTAATTCTTCATTAAAACTTGGCTTACATTTTATCCTCTGGAGCATCCAAGCGATCAGTCTCAAGTATTGGTGATCGTTTGCATAGTTTAATTTATCTAATTCACATAGCTGTAATCTCCCGCTTTCAATCAGCTCTGCTATCGCTACGAAGCCGTTCCATTGCAAATATCCATTACAACTAGCTAAAAGGGCCTCAGCATGATGGACATCGATACCACTTTGACTAATTTGTGTAGCGATGTGCCTTAAAGCGCAAGTGACTGTGGCTCTGTCCCGCTCGTTATTAGGAAAAGGGTTTTGAGCTTTATTTTCAATCCAGTTGATAAAGTATATAGGATCACTACACCATAATAATTTGATAGCGTAATAATCCGGCCAGGACACTTCAGTTGTATGATGTAACGCACGGTAAGGGTCATGTACTTCATGTAATAATGATTCTAAATCTTCAACTATAAGACTATAAACATCAATATCGTATCTTCGCTCTGGGGTCGGCAGAGCATCCTCTCTTCTCCAATCTAGATAATTAGTTAGTTTTTTACTAAACAAAGGGATTATAGCTTGGTTAATTTTTTTATCATAAAAATCCCCAGCATGGGTCACTGCTAATAGATTTCCGAGCACATCCCACGCTGCATTGAAGTCTTCAAAGGGAAACCCATCGGTCCAAAATGAGCTAGGTAGGTCGTCAAAGATTTTATCTCTTAATGAATCATCAGCCATTAAACCCATTTCATTTAGTTTATTTATTAAACTATTGCCTCTAAGTCCTTTTAAGTTGCCTAGCGAGAGCCACCAGGCAAGCACATTGCCGGCTTCTCGGTAGAAAAAGGCTGAAGTCCGCGAAAAATTTTGTTTCTTAGGCCGAGAATCATGATGATTGGAATCAAATAAAATTTTAGCTTCATCGCCATTAGACGTTGATTTTTTATTGAACTCCTTTTCCATGATGGTATTGGCGTAGTCGAGTGTTAGCCAAAGAACATCATCTGGAATAGGCGTTACCAACAGAGGGTAAGTTAGATTTGCTCTTTGAATTGAGTTTGATATATGGAAGCCTTCGACAGGCTCCAAATTTTTGGATCTAGTAATAATCATCCGGTCATGCAGAGCTTTCGACCGAAGAGCTATTACTCTAAGACGAATGCTCCCATGCTTTTCACACCAAGCTCTACAAGTTTCTATTAGATTGCTTATACGGTTATCTACAGCGTTTTTTTGGTTTTCATTATTTGCTTTATTTAACCATCTAGGATGTCTGTAACGTCCAATTATTTTTTGCGGAACGCTTACAGGGATTGTTGATAGTGCTGTTTTGGGTTTGCTTTCTCGACATGTAGTGAAAATTATATAATCACCAGTCATAGATCCATGCATGTTGAGTAGATTTATACCTACGTCTTCCATAAAGGGATCAAACCAGTAGACTTGGTTACCTTCGTTCCGTTGTAACAGTTTTATAAGCCAGTCGGCTAGATCAATGCGGCTTACGTTATTGCTATCTGCAAGTCGAGGGTAAAAGCGTGCTTCAGAAACAGGCGGGTTTACCTTTCCCATAAAATTAGTCATCGCTCGATTTGCTATGACCCAAGGGTCATCAGTTCGCCCTCCAATAGTAGATGAAGATATGTTATTTCCTCTTGTTATTAGCTGTACTTCAGATAGTCTTGCCTCATGTTCGTTTGGAACATTCAGAGCTAGCCAATCACTTTTAAATCTTTGTCCACTACTAATTTTTGTATTAAGACTGACCTGGCGGACCAAACGTACGGCATAACGTACACAAAGATTTGATTTCCTCTCATCTTCTTGTAAGGCTTCAAGGTCAAAGGTAAAAGCATCTATAATATTTGCATTTGGTTTATCAAATTTATAAACCAAATTAACTGGATATACCGCATCGTTGGGTAAGTTATCTGTGTAGCATTGATATACTGTGCCATCATTGAAAGCTTGTATTCTTATCAATAGACTTGATGCGTAGCTTGCTATACGCTGATGTAATGTAACCGTTACCTCTGAATTTGTAGCTTCGACACTGTAGAGATGCTTTTCGTCATCAGATAGTCCAGGTGCCACTAAAAATTCAATATCACCTATCCTCCAAGAGTCAATATTCGAAAAGTTCATCCCAGTCTCAGCTTTTATATGCTTGCAGCAATACTTCAATAGCTCGGATGAAGTGATGTTATCTACTGAGAATATATCTATTTTATCTAGACTTGTAATCGCGGCGCTGTCATAGCTCGCATAAAAGTTTGGACTTAAGCGCTTAGATTCAAATAGGAAGTTATCACGGTTGGGTAAATGTACGACAGGTCTTATAGTTAAATTATTGTCTAATTTAAAATCGCCTACTTCTTTTGCTAACTTTTCTGTAAGCTCTATGCTTATTGAAGCGGCACAATTCTTTAGATTTTCTCCTTGGATTAGATTTCCAACTAATTTTTTTAGCTTGGTTGCGCTACAATATAAATTTAAAGGAATGACGCGTGCTAATAGATCTCCAACAATAGGCTCAAATTTAACCTTCATCGGGGCAGTCCATTTATCTTCCAGTTCTGTACTGGGTAGCGCTCTCGCATAAATCAATCGCGGACGAGACTTGGTGTCTTCCTTTTTTGTCTGAAGAATCCATATTTGAATACGGCATCGCTGCTCGTTATTTCCTAGGACTCTATGCAGTCTTATATCACTACATATTTCATCAAAGTAGCTTTTCATTAGACACTCCCTATTCAGATTTAATCAGTTTGATCTATTTTTATGCTTTATGATTTCTAGTCAGTAGGTAATTTGGGCCATGTAATTAGTTTTGGCATAGTCTTGAAGAGACTATCAAGCAAGCTTTATTTTAACCAGTTAATATTTTCTGAGCAGGGTATCGCTTTGTTACAAAACTGATATTTAGACCAGATAATTCGAAAATCTGATTGCAATAGAGCTATGAGTGATTGTTTGGGGATGAAGAAACACCAAACTGTTATACACTATCAGATCATCAGGCACTAAATACATCACCCAAAAGCACCAGCAGACTTTGCCTCCACTGTCATTGCTTGAAGTAGAGTTGAACCGCATAGCTCAGAGTAGACATATCGCCGCTGCCCTGCTTATGGCAGTCGGATTGGCTTCGAATGCTGAAGTCAAAACTTGGTACACCCTTGATGATTACAATAAATGCGTAAACCTCGGCTCTCCTGCTGACAAGCTGCGCCAGCTTGCTGCCCAGGGAATCATTGCAACCCCGTCAGATAACTATCGAGACGGAGTGGTAGCAGTCAAATATAAGACCGCCAACGGGATAGAAAAAGGAACTTTCTACTACCCGACGAAAGCACTTTGCGATGAGATGGCGCGAATTTAAACCCCATCGACCCGAAATATGAGTAAGCGCCAGTTGGGATAACAGCGCACTTATTTCATGCCTTTCCAAGCCGATTGGTTGCGACCAGGACTCCTAGGTACCCGCATCTTAGGTAAGCCACGAATTGCGTCATCCCAAGCTAAGTCGCGCTCGGGGTTATTGATGATCTTGCTTACCCACGTTTCACTCTTGCCCCAACGAGCAGCAAGGGCGCGACCAGTCCAACCTTTTTGTTTGATAAAGGATTTAACCTCTAAAGGGGTCATTTGCGCAGTTTGCATTCCTGTTGCTCTTGCATTGGTTTGTGTTACGGCTTAAGCCCCGAGCTGAGTGATTCGTATAGAGGACAAGGGGCTGCGCCGGAGGGAGGAGCAAATAGGTCCGATGCTTAGAACCCAGGCCGAGCACCTTAAGGTACTGCATAAGCCCAGCTCCCTCCCCTACTCATCTCATACTAATGCCAGGGTTGCGAGATGCTCCGCATGCTCCAGCTCAGCCTGCAAGGTGGTTAGTCTCTCTTGAGCTTGATTAGCTTTTGGTCCTAGGGTTTGTAACCCTATTTTCAGGGAATCAAATTCAGCTCTAAGAGAGCTTATATAGCTCCCGTCATCAATCGCTCGTTGTGCATAACGTAAAGCAGCATCTGCTGAGGCTTCAGGCCCAGTAACGATACGATTATTTACAGTGCCGTACCAAAACTCACGAGCAAATGCTTTGAAGCCCTTGTAATGCGGGCCATCTATAGAGAGCGTAAGCCCTCTATAGTGGCGGTCTGGTGATTCTTTCACAGTCCTCTACTCGCCAGGTAAATGTAAGCGCGTAGTATCATGCCGCGCACCTGTAGTCATGCAAACAGTTGCGCTTCTACCATCAGGCAGATCAACAGCAAAGACCGAGACGACTTCACCCATATGAAGGAGGGCTTCGTCATTCCCAAGTTTGATTTCGTCTGAAACATTACCCCAATCACCTGATTCGTGACGCTCGCGTAGGGTGACTAACAACTCAAAAGCAGATTCTTTCGAACCAAACAGTTTGATGACCCCATTGGACAGAACAGGAGCGCCAGTTTCGAACTTTGCATTAATGAGTACTGCATTTTTCATGGGTTTATTCGCTCATCAAGAGAGCCCGGCTAGCCGGGCTGAAAGGGTCAAGAAATCTGAGAAAGCTCAATAGCAAACTGGTCAATTGAGACAGTCCCCCCCGTCTCAAGGGACTGAATCAACTCGCTGCAAGCTCCTTTAAAACCGGCTGGCTCCAAGTGTCTCGAGCAAAAGTCAGAGGCGCTAATATTGAGCACAACTATGTGGTCACTCGATGTTCCAGCGTACTTTTTGACTACCATCCTAATAGCCACTTCCTAACCCCGTTTTAGCTTGTTGAATTATGGCCCGCATTCGTCGGGTCTAAAGTGCCAGCAGGTCCAGCTTGGCCTATTACTAGGCTGGAACGCTGACCCTGGGTGAACTCACCGTCAGCATAATTCTGCTCTCAGGTATTCACTGGCTTTGCAGGATTAAGTATGAACTATGGTTCACACTCTATCAAGCATTAATGATGAACTATAGTTCAATAAAATGATTGCCGATAGATGAACTATAGTTCATAATCGCTCCCATCTAGGCCATTCTCCATTCCTATATGGCCTTTCTTGAAAGTGGGTTTTCGGCATGCAGTACATTGAACTGACTGAGATTGATAGCACGCCTATGACAGCTGCATTCGCTGAGGCATCCTTTGAGGAAAAGGTTGCTGGCGCTGTCGGTGTTATTAAGCAGCAAATCATGCAGGGCAAGCGGCTTGTTGTGGCTTGCAGCTTTGGTAAGGACAGTTCAGTGACTCTCGCGTTAACTCTGATGGCTATGCAGGAATTAAAGGCTGCTGGCGTAGTGGTTCCTGAGCTTCATGTGATGAACTCCGATACCCTGTTGGAGAATCCTGTCGTTCATACCTATAGCAAAGGCATGATCCGGTCCTTGAAAGCTTTTGCTAAAGAAGAGAATCTTCCAGTACGGATGTGGGTGTGCAGTCCATCTTTATCAAACAATTACCTGGTCAACATCATTGGGGGTCGCACAATTGCCTCGATGCCAGGTTCAAGCGCCAAATGTCAGCAACAACTCAAAGCTGTGCCACTTGAACGTACCAAGCGGAAAATACGTGCACTGGTTAAGGTCGAACTTGGGGAGGGTTTCGTTGAGAGTGATCTCATCACGTTGATTGGTACAAGACGCGTAATCTCATCTACACGATTTATGAACTAACTGCATCTGCCTGTACAGCGCGTCCTGTTACGTCTTTGTAAGGATGCTGTGTCAGGTTGCAACTAATGTATGGGCTTCTCGAACCGTTAAAGACCATTGGGTGGGCTTCATGAAGAACACGCAGTCGATTAAGGAGAGAATTGCAGATAGCGCTGAGGATCCAGGTAACTGCGGAGTTAGGCTCTACAAGGTTTCTATCAACTTAGGCGACCTGCCTTACTTCGAGGTGAGAGCTGAAGCTGTCGCTCAGTTTGACTCTACCAAGCTCCGAAACGTGAACTACCATCGTGACCATATCGTAGATCGCTTTCCTTTGTTGTTCTGCTTAACAAGAGTTCCCGATAGCCTGGAGATGAATCTTTTCCTGGAGCATCGGTATAGGGGCAAATTTCTGCCCCCTAAGAGAGGTGGCAGAAGAAATTTATTGGGTGGAGTAACCTTAGAAACGCTGTATAGCATTGCTAATTCCTTACGTGGCTTCCTAGCCTGGTTAGTCAAAGCCAATGCAGACTGGCGTGAAATATATGCTGCTCCTGATAGTGAAAAAGCCAAGGCCTGGCTTCCTCCGTATCGCTACCGAATGGCTCTTATCGAGCGCATCAGTAACAACGAAATATCCAGGGATACCGCTAATCTTTATCTCAGCCATATCCGCCAGTTTTATGAGTGGGCTTTAACAACTCGCAGAATCGAGCGTGTTCCCTTTAAGTACAAGTTTATCGCCATTAAAAAGCATCGTCAGGATGGTGATTTCGACCTTCTTTTCAGTAGTGCTTTGAATGAGAAGGCTTTGCTTATTCAGACTTCAGATCTGGTTATCCCTAAACGTTACCGATCAAAGCAGGAAGCTCATAGCGCAGCATTGACTCCGTTTAATGCAACTGAGCTGCGCTGGATGTTGAATACTCACTATATGAGACTAAGCAGCCGCAGGCTGTGGGCGGAACTGGCCTATGCATGTGGATTAAGGGCTAAGGAAATCGCCACGTTAGCTGAGAATATTGTTGTGAATCCCACCTTGTCTGGGAAGGCGTTTTTTGAAGTAAAGGTGCTGGGTAAATTCAACAAGGAAAGAAGGATCGTCGTACCGTTACGCCTAATGGAGTCTCTCTGGCAGTTCAAGAACTCTCCTGAACGCTTGCACCGCGCAGGTTTATGGGACTTAGCCAGTGGCACCCATCAGGCTCGCCCGCTCTTTCTGAATCGCTCCGGGAAGGCCATCAACAGTGCCTCCATCACCAACGTCACTTCGTATGTAGCGAAGGAGCTCAAGCATTCAGACATCACCTTCAACCGCTCCTTTCATGATTTACGTGCAACGTTCGCAACTGCTCTTGCCAAATTTATGCTGGAAAAACAGATGCCCCTAGGTTTCATCCAGTACAGGCTGATGGCGCTTATGGGACACGCGAACTTTTCCACTACTCAGAAGTACATCAACTTCGCACGGACAATAACTTTTGAACACCAGATGGAGGGTTGGGTAGAGCAAGTTTTCGGAGGATTACGATCTTCTTTTGAAGACGCCGCGCATTACGAACAGGTGACCTTGTGATTACCGTTAGGCCTGATCCAAGGTGCGAAAGGATACGGCTTGATCACGCTACTCGTCTCTCTAGAAAGCTTGCACTAGATATTGCTGCTGGGGTCGATCGATACAGCGCTAATCCATCAAGTTGGCCGTGGTCACCGGCCACCATACGCACTGCGCTGTCATACATATTGCCTGCGCTGTCGAGGATCGCAGCAGCACTTCAACCTGATCTGCGTAAGAAGATGATGCGCCTAGGAATGGATGCTTTCAAGAGCGAGGCCTCATGGGCGCAATTGATTGACTCCATCTTTCACCACTACGAGGGAGATAAGCGCCGAGGTGCATACATAGGGGCTTTTCATAAACTTATTGCATTACACAGGAACGATTTTAGCCTCCAAGCGCCCAGCTACCTTAAGCTTCGTGGAGGTCACACTGACCTTTCAGAGCTGTATCGTATTTCGGCCGATTTCATGCTGGCATATAAAGCTCTCATACTGCAGTTTGATGCCAGCGGCCGCGTTGACAAATCAGGCTTATGGCTTAAGCACCAAACGTATTCACTATTTGCTATTGCATGCGAGGATCCGAAAGCTAGAGCACTTCTCTCAAAACATGGCTTTGATGCCTTTGCCAGATATCCAAAGCTCCTTGACCAGTTTGAGGAGTATCGAAGTTGGCAATATTCCAGTTCCCTCTTTACTCTTCTAGCGCTTTATAACCCAGCCCGCTGGACACGCCGTACAATTGAGGTGCATGGACTCACCGCTGACCTGACCAGGTTGTATTCTCTGTCCGAGCCTATTTACCTTGATTTAGTAAGATTTGCAGATGTTATAAACGAAGGCCTAACAACCGAACGTAAAGCTCAGACCATACGTGATTTGCTCACTACGGTTCAGCGAGGACTGCCTGCCATCCTGTCAGCTCTACCGGAACAACTGCGCACTGATATCAAAGAGCGTGGCTTGATTGTGTTTGCAGAGGATCAGTGCAAGGCCTTGTCTCAAGCTTACAAAAATCCTGCCCTCAAAGCGGCTCTTCTAGGACCTATCAAAGAAATCATAGATACGCTCTTTCCAGCCTCTAAAAAGGATATGAAAGAGCTGCTTGCTTATCAGCTTTGCTTTGAAATGGAGTATTCAAGTCGTCCTATCTTTTGCGACTACGCGCCAATACGAGAGATATCCGTTGCTCTATACCAGGATATGAGCAGTTTCCTGGCTGAATTAAAAGCCAACTTACCTCAGCGCCCCTACTCCATGAGAACGGTGTATCACCATTTCACACAGTTCAAAGCCGTAATGGTGTTGCTTTGGAAAGAGCTAGGTCAAGAATATAAATTCCTGTTGGGCGAGCATGGCCTAAAAGCATTCGATAGCCGTATATGTAATTTGCAAAAAGTTATCTTCCTGTTATTACAGAATGCAGGCCGAGCGAGCATTATTGCTACCTACACAGCCTATACCTATCAGAAAAGTATTAAATGGTTAGTAACCGAAAGAGGTGTCTCTGCGATTGATGCTTATCCTATTTCCATAAACAGGACAGATAAGCACCTAAAGCGCTTAAATACTGACGATTACTATAGTGCCGAGCAGTGCCGTGAACTGGCTTATCATATCGAGGCGTTACTCGCGGAGCCGGAAATAATCGGCGAGCGTCGTATCGTTCTAATGCTGGCTCGAATCCTTCTAAAGACTGGTTGGAATCTTTCCCCAACACTGGGCCTTAAATGTGAGGATGTTACTCCGACTGCAACGTTGGGAAGTCCAGGCGCAATAACGGTAGTGCTTCAAAAAGCACGAGCTGGTTATCGATCGGATGCCTATTCCTTCAAGGAACCCATATCTCCTTCGATCGCAGTTCGTAGTGCAGCTGCTGATCTGCTTTATGTGCGTGATGTCCTAACCAAGGACTTGAGGGCGTCCCTGCCTGAGAACTCCCTGTACAAGTCCTATGTGTTTCTCATTAAGCGAAAGGGAAAGATAGAGCGGCTTTCCATGGCGGCAACGAAGGTCGTCACCGAACTGATATCCAGACGTGGTTGCTCACTTACATTCGACTCCAAGAAGATCCGCAAAGGCGGGGTCAACCATGTGTATCGTGCTATACAAAAAAACTCTGGCGACTATGAGACAGCTGCTAGGCATGAGTTGAAGACATTTGAGGCCAGCTACCTTCGTCTTGATGAGAATCAGTCCAGATACACCCTGGCTCAGGCTTTGGATGTTATGGGCAAGTACTTTGCGGGTAAGGAAATATCCGCCGATTTTGTAATTATCACTGATCAAAGTGATGTCTTACAGCACACCCCAGCCGGGCAGTGCTCATCAACCGGTGATGATACCGAAGCATTGCGATATAGAGCCGAACACAGGCGGCTTCTCTCTGAAAGAGGCACTTCAGCGCGCTATTGTGCGGATTTTCTAAGCTGTATCTGGTGCAAATTCTTCCGGTCGGTGGCAGACCCAGAACATGTCTGGAAGTTATTGAGCTATCGAGCATACCTTCTGCAGTCTATGGAGTCGTCTGTGCTGCCTAATGATGAGACTGAAGATCAACGAATCCACCTTGCTATCCTCAAAACGCGAGTAGCTGAGATTCTCCGTCGACTCGATGCTATCTCTCCGGGAGTAGTTGTCCAGGGGGAAGCATTACTAGCCGACAACGGGATGCATCCAGACTGGTCTTTTGCGTTAACGGATGCTCCCTCATCAACAAGTGCCCTATAGGACTCATTCCGTGATGACCGATCTGGCTTATGTATTGGATGTGATCACCCGAATAGATAGCCACATAAGCCTGAATGACCTTTCCGCTGATGAAATTGATTCGTTAAGAGATAGGGTTATCTGGGCTTATAGCGATCCGCGTAGCGGTCAGGTCAGATATGTATTTGGAGACAAACTCTTCTCTCCTCAAGGCGCAAGAAAAGGCGTCATTATTTCCACAGGCAGCAAACAGTTTGATTATGAATTAAAGGCCATCATGCTCCTGTTGTTCCATCATGGCCTTCGAGAAGGGGGCGTTTCTTATAAGTGGCATACTGTAGCGCAAAGAGTACGCACGCTGGTCAAGTTCTCTGAATACTGCGCCAAGGCAGGATTAGCATCATTTCGAGATTTTCCTGCCCTTCAGACATTAAGAGTTCGAAACCTTTTGCTAGCGTTTCTAACTGGTAACGATCGTCGTAGCGGTATGAATGCTCAGCTAGCGACCTCCTGTTATAAAAGCTTCAGGGATGCCTTTAAACATCTGGTCGATTACGGCTTAATACCTTGCCCAGTAATGGAGCTGTTGAATGAACTGACCCTGGCGGAGATAGACCGACACGAAGTAAGGAACCGACTTCGTCATGCAATCATTCCGACTGGAATCATGAAGCAGCTGATTGCTGAAGCCTCATCCTATTTAGAAAATGCAGAAAACCGGTTTGAGGACTTTTCGAAAGCTTTTCGTCAGACGCATCACGCAATTATCAAGGGAAATTGCAAGACGCTTAAGCACATTATTTCTTCAGCCGAGTATGACTTGGTAAAGCAACTAAAAGAAACGCTTTATAGTTACTTTAGAGACCTGAAACGACACACATATACTCTAATCCTAGCTTTTACTGGTATGCGTGATGCTGAGGTAGGTGCGTTGAAGACAGGTTCGGCCCATAGCCGTATCGAAGACGGAGAGCAATTTTATTACCTGAACAGCGTAATGACCAAAACGGCGGATAATGCTATCCAGCTGGATTGGATAGCTAATGAGCTCATCTATCGTGCTGTAACGTTACTATCAAAAGTCAACGCCCTTTACTATGAACGTGCCAGACTAATTCTGGAGCATCAATCGCACAGGTTAACTGAGACGACACGCAATAAACTGACATCTGGTTTGAAAAACCAGTGGTTATTTGGCCTGCGCCTAACGGTGTGTACATCTAATTTCGTAGTGTGCACAAAAGGCGGTGATTGCGTGAAGTCCTTACGCCTTGGCCTTTACCGTATCTTAGTGACAGAGCAGGATTTACAGCAGCTTGAAACGATGGCGTGTAACTACCGCTCTGTAGCTGCCAATAGTGGCAACCGAGGAGTACCTTACAGGGTCGGGGATGTGTTCAAGTTTACGGCTCATCAGTTCCGACATACCTTTGCCTGGTTCATCATAGCTAATCGTCTAGGTGATCTGGACGATATCAAATACCAATTCAAACATCTGCACCGCGCCATGAGCCTTGTCTACGCTGAAAGAGGCTTCCAGTCATTTAATGAGCTCAGAGCTGTGATTGAGCATTTTGGAAATCTCCTGAATAAGCGCTCACTAGACGATATTGTGCAAGCAGCTGAAACAGGTATTGTCGCCGGTGGTGGCGGTGAGCGATTGACCCGTATGCTGCAGGCTCTTAATAGTACAGAGGAGGAAATGATATTTGGCACAGATATACAGCCGCACTTTCATGAAATAAAAGACATAATCAAATTCATGACTCGACACAGCGACTCCATTCGAGGCCTACCTCACGGGTACTGTATCAAGGGACCGTCATGCAAGATCAAGAATATAGCTGATCCCTCCCACTGCCTTTACTGCGACACATATTTTACAACCCCAAAGCATCTTCCCTACTGGAAGGCTATAAAAAGCAATTGTGAGAGTAAGCTTGCCCGTATTTCGGCAATGCCTGATCACACACAGCAGCAGTTTCAAGTGTTCAAGCAGTCACTGGAGGACAACCTGTTTGCGGCTAACAAGATCATTTGCCGCCTCCTTCCTGATGACATGACTACAAAAAGGGCGACGTGATGGATGAAAGCTCAAATACTAGAGATCAGCTTCTTCAGGCTATAGATCAGCTTGTAAATTCAGGTGGTAGCATCAGTATTAGTGCGGTTGCGGCTATATGTGGTGTCTCGCACTCACTCATTTATAACCGTTACCCGGACCTCAAAGAAAGGATCAAAGAGTTCAAGCGTGTTCAGAAAGACCGGCAAAAAACGACGACTGATCAACAGCTAATTGACAATTTGTTAGCTAAAAATAAGGTCTTGTTAAAAAAGTTAGAGGTGCAAGAAAAAAGACAGGAAGAAAAAAACCTTAACCAACTACTAGCCCATCTCCAGCAAGTGTACTCTATGTATGATCAGTTACTTGAAGACAGAAACAGACTTGTAGAAAGGTTGAGCAAGCCCTGATACAACCTAAACCAGGTAAAACACTCTAGAGTGATCGCCTGACTAAGCTACTGACGCCCATTAAGCCTAGGCAGCGTGCTGCTTAGATGGTTGTAGCAGAGCCTTGTCGTGCTTGCTCTAAGATTTTGGTTAGGGCGCATACATCTCCATCAGACTAAAGGGCAAGCCAAATGATCTTGTATCTAACGGATCATTGCCCTAGGTCTTTATCGAGTTTGCGCAACCTATTATGCCCCCTAGAAAATTCGAAGAAAAACTGAGCCATCCCCTGGCAAGTTGCAAACTGCACATCCATGATGGGCGTCAACGATGGCTCTTACCGACATGTGTATCGGCAGCCTCGGGAAGCGTATCAGCGACGTCTATATCGGTAAGCCGCTGAAGAATTCCACAGTCTCCGATAGACTGCTCTACTGCGCACCGCCGACCCAAGTCATTTAATTGCTCCTCCAACGCCTGAAGCGCGTTGATTCGAGTCCTGACATGCTGGATATGCTCATTGATCAGATCGTTAACGCTTGAGCAGTTGTCGCGAGGATTTTCCTTGAAACGCAACAGGCTACGAATCTCATCCAGGGTCATGTCAAGTGCACGGCAGTTGCGAATGAAGATTAAACGTTCAACGTGTTCAGCGTTGTACAGGCGATAGTTTCCCTCGCTGCGTTCAGGCTCCGCCAAGAGACCTTCTCTTTCGTAATAGCGGATTGTTTCAACCTGACAGCCTGTTCGTTTGGCCAGTGCCCCTATTTGCATGGATTTTCCTCTTTTACTTGACCCTGTAGCTGCTACAGGGTGTTCACTCTATACGTGATTTATATAGAGGACATCCTGATGTCAAATTGTTGTGGCCATGAGCCTGCCCCCAAGAAGGCTCAGGACAGCTGCTGTAATTCCACGGCTACCTCACCTGAGTGTGGTTTAAAATCTGCGGTGTTTAATCCTGTAAAGCTTACTAAACCACAGGTGCGCCAGATTGCGTTAAAGATTGAGGCTATGGATTGCCTTACTGAAGAGCGTTTGATCAGGCAAAAGCTGAAAGCCTTGAATGGCATTTCATCATTAGATTTCGACCTGAGCAATCGCACGCTATTGGTTGGACATACCTTGTCTTCTGAAACGCCAATCATTGAAGCGATAAAATCGCTGCACATGCAGGCAGAACCATTAGAAAGATCAAAGCATCCCACCAGCTGCTGCGCACCGAAGCCGAACCCAGTAGCTGCTGTAAGCTGCTGTGGCGGTTCTACCATTAAAACTGCTCATACTCATACTACGCCCTCTGCTTCTCAAGGCGGACAATTATCCATTTTCAAAATTGAACAAATGGACTGTCCTACTGAGGAAGGTCTGATCCGGAACAAGCTTGAAGGTATGGCTGGAGTCCAGTCTTTGGAATTCAACTTACTCAAGCGTACCCTTGGTGTTAGGCATCTGTTGCCCTCAGAAGAGCCTATAAAAAAAGCCATTTTATCACTGGGCATGAAGGCTGAACCCGTCAACGATACGACCCGTACACGCATACGGATCATGCAGATGGACTGCCCTACTGAGGAAAAGCTTATCCGTGACAAGCTTTCACGGATGGAGGGCATACTTGGACTGGACTTCAACCTGATCCAGCGCGTGTTGACGGTACACCATGATCCTGAAGTGCTTACGCCGATGCTGGACAACATACGCGGCCTGGGTTTTACACCAGAGCTTGAAGCCGATACGGCTCAACAAACCGCTTCATTGCCCGCGGCAAAGAAATGGTGGCCGTTGGCATTAGGGGGGATGAGTGCGTTAGGTGCTGAACTCCTTCATTTTACCCAGGCCGCCCCTGAATGGTTAGTTGCTGCGCTGGCCCTGGTTGCTGTGCTGGGAAGTGGTTTAAGCACTTATAAAAAAGGCTGGATTGCACTTAGAAACCGAAATTTGAACATCAATGCCTTGATGAGTATTGCGGTCACAGGTGCTATCCTCATCGGTCAGTGGCCAGAGGCCGCAATGGTCATGGTGCTCTTTGCCATTGCCGAGCTGATTGAAGCAAAGTCCATTGATAGAGCTCGTAATGCTATTGAGGGCTTGATGCAGTTAACACCCGACCAGGCTACTGTCTTGCAAGCCGACGGCCACTGGGTTGAAAAAGCCGTCAATAATGTACGGGTAGGTGATCGAATTCGTGTCAAGCCCGGTGAGCGCGTAGGGCTGGATGGTATAATTGAGCAAGGTAGCTCAAGCGTCAACCAGGCCCCTATTACAGGTGAAAGCCTTCCTGTTGAGAAGGCTCCCGGCGATATGCTTTTTGCAGGGACAATCAATCAGGAGGGAGCTTTGGAATTCAGGGTGACTGCGCCGGCCAGCCAGTCGACGCTTGCTCGCATCATTCATGCAGTAGAAGAAGCTCAAGGCAATAAGGCGCCTACTCAGCGCTTTGTTGATCAGTTTTCAAGGATCTACACGCCAGGCGTTTTCCTGTTTGCTCTGGCCGTAGCGGTGCTTCCCCCGCTTGTTATGGGCGGTGAGTGGTTTACATGGATTTACCGTGCCTTGGTGCTGCTGGTTGTGGCGTGCCCCTGCGCGCTCGTGATTTCTACGCCGGTTACCATAGTGAGCGGACTGGCTGCGGCGGCCCGCAAAGGTATATTGATCAAGGGAGGTCTGTATCTTGAAACAGGCAGCAAGCTGACCCATCTAGCCTTTGACAAGACCGGTACGCTTACTCATGGCAGACCCGAGCAGACTGACTATTTTCCTGTCGAAATGCAGGGCTCTCCCGATGTGTATGCGTCGGTGGCTGCAAGTCTGGCTAACCGCTCGGACCACCCTGTTTCTAAAGCCATCGCTAACGCATCGCTGCGAAAAGGAATTTCCATACAGGAGGTAGATCATTTCGAAGCGCTGGCTGGACGTGGTATTAGAGGACAGATCGGCAGTCATATCTATCTGCTTGGTAATTACCGTTTGGTTGAAGAGCGAAAGCTTGTTTCCGATTGGCTGAAATCCAAGACCCAGGAACTGGAACGACAAGGCAAGACCGTTGTGATGTTGATGGATGAAAGCCGTGTGTTTGCGTTGTTTGCCGTTGCAGACACGGTTAAACCCTCAAGCCGTGAAGCCATTAGTGCTTTACAAACCCTGGGAATCAAAACCCTGACCTTAACAGGGGATAATCCTCATACTGCTCAGACTATAGCATCACAGGTCGGTATCGATCAGGTTCGTGGTAACCAGTTGCCTGACGATAAACTTAGCGCTGTAAAGGAGCTCCAGCAAAAGGGCTATGTAGTCGGAATGGTCGGTGATGGTATCAATGATGCCCCCGCCTTGGCTCAGGCTGACATCGGCCTGGCGATGGGCGCTGCAGGTACAGATACTGCTATTGAGACAGCTGATGTTGCACTCATGGACGATGACCTACGAAAAGCAGCGGATTTCATTCGCTTATCGCGTCAGGCAGCTACTGTGCTGAAGCAAAACATCAGTTTTGCGATTGGAATCAAGGCTATATTCCTGATTTTTACATTAACAGGGCATGCCACCATGTGGATGGCAGTGTTTGCCGACATGGGTGTAAGTCTACTGGTTGTATTCAATGGTCTGCGGCTTTTGAGACAGTAGTACCCTTCTGATTTTTGAGAACTACAAGCCCCTGACCATCAGGGGCTTCTCTTTTAGGCTCAGAGTACATTGCCCTATTGAGCCCTGACCCTTCTTACAAAATTGTAATTTTCAGCTCACCTCCCTGTTATCCAAGGCTTGTAACGATAGCGCCTGGTCTTCAGAAGACAGCCTTTTGAAGAGCCCAATAATAAGACGCAAGGCAATTTCGTAATCGACCTGCCGATTAATAGGAGCATCAGTGATGAGCAATAAGGCTAAGCTTTCGCTTGTAGCCCTGGCAGTTGTATGGGGAGCAGCCCAGACTGCGGTCGCCCAGGAGACAGGAAAAGGCGATGGATTTATTGAAGGAAGCAGTCTGACCCTGACGAACCGAAATTTCTTCTTTAACCGAGACTTCCGGCATGGACAGTCAAGCGCAACGGGCAACGGTTATTCTGAAGAGTGGGCTCACGGCGTAATGGCTGTATTTGAGTCTGGATTTACACAAGGTACTGTAGGGTTTGGTGTCGACGCGTTTGCCATGCTAGGTCTGAAGCTTGACACTGGTAGTGGCCGGTCCGGCGCCGGAGGAAGCATTGATTTACTTCCACATAACAGTAGTGGTGAGGCTGCAGATAACTATTCCAAACTGGGTGGAGCAGCCAAGGTCCGGTTGTTCGATACCGTGCTTAAAGTGGGTGATGTCTTTCCGATAACGCCCGTTGTGCAATACGGTGATTCACGTCTACTACCCGAAAGCTTTAAGGGTATTACCCTTGAAAATAGCTCCTTTGAAGGGTTGACGCTGCAGGGTGGACGCCTGCACGCCATGAGTCAGCCCAATACGAGTAGCATGCGCGATGAATTTGTTACCTTTTATGGAGGACAGGTAAACTCTCCATGGATTGGGTATCTCGGAGGTGATTACACCGTTAATGACTATGTAAAATTCAGCCTCTATACCAGTCGGTTAAAGGATGCCTGGGATCAATACTATTTTGGTACCTCGGCCAGCTATCCCCTGTCCGATACTGTTGCGCTGATTGGGACCTTCAACTACTACAAGGCAGTTGATGAAGGCAAAGAGCTTCTTGGCCGCTTCAATACCAATATATGGAGCGCCAGTACCGGTATCCAGTTTGGGGCGCACACCGTCGCAGTCGCCTATCAGCGCAACAACGGCAATAACGACTTTGACTACCTTCGTCAGGCTGACTCGATCTACCTCAACAACTCTATCCAGTATAGCGACTTCAACTCGCCCAAGGAGCAGTCCTGGCAACTTCGCTATGATCTGGACATGACCAGCTATGGAGTACCGGGTCTTTCCTTCATGACTCGCTATGCCCGAGGTTGGGACGCTGATTACTCTCAGGCAAACGATGTGTATATGCGGACGGATGATGAAGGTAATCCGCTTACCAATCAGAAGCGTTGGGAGAGGAATGTTGAGATCAAATATGTCGTTCAGACCGGCACCCTTAAAGATATGTCGTTCCGGATGCGACAGGCTACGACTCGTGCTACCAGCTTTGAGTCCGACCTTGATGAAGTCAGATTGATAGTTGAATACCCTTTGGAAATTCTTTAAATCATTTATTTATTGAATATCAACGCTGTAACTCATCCATACAACCGGCTGGGGGTCAAAAGCTTTCAATATTGTAATGTTCTCCTCACCTTGGCGATAACTTGTCTTAGTTACCCTATCACTATTCGCAACGAGTGATAGCAAGGTACTCAGCGAGTAATCTCAACAGTCAAGTGATCAATATGAAAGTTTTAATTGCCCTTCTCATGTGTAGCATTTTTCTAGAATCAAGCATGGCGATTGCTGCTGATGGTAGCGAGCGCTCAATTGAACGAAATCAGGCGTTTCGCCTGGAACTGAAAAAAAGGCATGAGCAGAAATTACAGCGTGAACACCTTGATAGTCAGCGAAAACAGAGCAGGCAACTGGGTGAGACCAGACGGAAAGATTAACTGAGCAGTAACACATCTTCTTTTGCTCCTTTGGCCGGAAGATGTGCTTTAGGCGCCTATCAGGCGCCTTTTTTATTGTGCCTATTATTTTTTTCACAGCACAATATCAGATTACAGAATTGTAATTTTGCTCTAAGCACCTCGAAAGGTTGACTCCATTAAAGTTCAATTAATTATTAAAGGAGAAGACCATGCCAAAATATTTAGCCAAAATTTTCACGGCATCATTACTCATGGCTCTGCCATTAGCAGCCCTCGCAGATAATGGCGGCGAGCGCGTCTTTAACCGCATGCAACAGGCACGAGTTCATGTTCTACAAAACAATTTCTCCAAACTGAGTGAAGTAGAGCGTGTGGAATATCAGTATGGAATGAAGCTGGATATCCAGGAAGTTCTATTTATTGGCTCAAATGCATCAGGATGTGGCGTGCAGCCTGCGGAAATGGTTTATAAGGATGCTGCAGGCGACGTGAAGGCCATCAGCTATAGGACACTAGGGCTTTACTGCTCTAATCAAAATTAATCTCACCTCTGGTTATCAGAAAAGATATCCCTTTCAATAAGCATCTTATAACCAAGCGCAGAGCCCGACGTCGATAGACGCCCTTTGCGCCTGGTTCCGCCATTCCCTTTTTACAGTCCCGTCCCGTTGATTATCGACATAATTGCAGTGTGCCCAGTCTCAATAGAGGCTATACCACACAGGGTGACAAAGGGGTCGATAACATCCCACAGCGATGGTTTGATACCGCCTACCTGTAGCAGCCAGAGAATCGCTGCAAAGGCATAGACGCCACCGTATGCCGCCTCAACTCGTCCTGCTGCGGTTGGATGCAGTGTGAGAGTCCACACGAATAAGGCCGCGGGGAATGCCCTTGCCAAATCCTAGCTAAGGCAGATAGCAACCTATGGTTTCGGCCAGAGAGGTAGGGATGAAAAGGCTTGGAGCTTGAGTTTAGACATGGACACCTCCGACCAGAGGTGTCTATCCTGGCAAGGCCAGTTAAAGAGCCTGCCCGCTAGATCGACTGGGTTACTGGCCAGCCGTGTCCCTTTGCTCTGAGCGGCGGTGAGCCGCAAAGTACAACGCTGGAAGCACAAGCAGCGTCAGTGCTGTTGAGGAGAGAATTCCCCCTATTACAACAGTGGCAAGCGGCCGCTGTACCTCAGCGCCTGTACCTGTTGCCAGTGCCATTGGTATAAACCCCAGTGAGGCCACAAGCGCAGTCATGAGCACAGGCCGAAGACGTGACAGAGCGCCATGCGTCACAGCCTCATGAAGGGAGCTGCCGTTGTCTCTCAAGCTGCGTATAAACGCAATCATAACCAGACCGTTAAGCACGGCTACACCAGACAGGGCAATAAAGCCAACCCCTGCCGAGATGGATAAGGGTATGTCTCTAAGCCACAGAGCCATCACCCCGCCTGTCAAGGCAAAGGGAATCCCTGTAAAGACTAGAAGTCCGTCTTTAATGTTGTTGAACATCATGAACAGAAGTACAAAAACAAGAAGCAGGGCCACTGGAACAACGATTTGAAGCCGCTGCGCCGCTGACTGAAGCTGCTCAAACTGCCCTCCCCAGCTTGTCCAATACCCTGCGGGTACCTTTACGTCCTGCTCAATACGTGTCGCGGCATCCTGAACAAATGAACCAATGTCACGGCCTCGTACGTTAGCACTGACAATGACAAGTCGTTTACCGTTTTCACGACTGATCTGATTTGGTCCCAGTACCAGATCCAGTGTTGCTAAATCAGAGAGAGGAATAAATCCTATCCGGCCTGTCGTATCGCTACTTGAAGCAGGAACAGGGATAAGCATTTGCGACATTGCATCCAGATCAGTTCGCAATTCATCGGAGAGCCGGACCACTATATCGAAGCGGCGGTCCCCTTCGAACAATGTACCGGCCTGACGTCCACCAAAGGCTGCGGAGACAGCATCCTGAACATCGCCAATGTTCAGGCCAAAGCGGGCAGCCCTGTCACGATCCACATTGACCGTAAGTAATGGGAGCCCGGAGGTTTGCTCAACCTTTACCTCAGATGCGCCCTCTACTTTCTGCATGCTTGAGGCGATTCTGGCGGCCGTCTGGTTGAGAACTTCCATATCGTCCCCGTATACCTTGACCGCAACGTCACTGCGCACGCCTGAAATCAACTCGTTGAAGCGAAGTTGTATAGGCTGGGACATCTCATAGTTGCTACCAGGCACGGTCGCGCTGGCTTTTTGAATCTCCTCGATAAGCACATCCCGTGACTTGTCCGGGTCAGGCCATTGTTCGCGTGGCTTGAGCATGACATAGCTGTCCGAAATATTCGGTGGCATGGGGTCAGCCGCAATTTCGGCTGTTCCTGTCCGGGCAAAGACACGCTGGACTTCAGGGACGCGCTCAATCAGTGCTTTTTCCAGGCGCTGCTGCATATCTACTGATTGCGTAAGACTGGTCCCAGGTACCCTGAGTGCCTGAAGGGCGAAGTCTCCCTCACTCAGACTGGGTACGAATTCACTGCCCATGCGGCTTGCTAGAAAACCAGACAGACCCACCACTAGTACGGCAGCTGCGAAAACTGCCGGGCGATGCTTCATTACCCCGTTCAGGATGGGAGAGTAGCCCTGCCGCGCCGCTCGCATAACCAGGTTTTCTTCTTCCTTGACCTTACCCGTCACAAACAGGGCAATGGCTGCCGGAACAAATGTGATGGAAAGAATCATCGCACCCAGTAGTGCAATCACTACGGTAAATGCCATGGGATGGAACATCTTTCCTTCTACGCCGCTCAGGGCAAAAATCGGAAGATAAACCACCATGATGATCAGCTGACCAAATATAAGCGGACGTCGGGCCTCTCTGGCTGCTGCAAATACCTCATGGAAACGCTCGGAGCGAGTCAGTATGCGTCCGTGGTGGTGCTGCGCATGAGCAAGGCGTCGAATTGAGTTCTCAACGATCACTACAGCACCGTCCACAATGACACCAAAGTCAAGCGCCCCCAGGCTCATAAGATTGGCACTGACCTTGTTGGCAAACATCCCGGTAAAGGTAAACAGCATGGACAACGGAATGACCATTGCTGTAATCAGTGCAGCACGTATGTTGCCAAGGAACAGAAATAAAATGGCGATAACGAGAATAGCGCCCTCGACCAGGTTTTTCTTGACGGTGGCAATGGCCTTGTCCACCAGGGTGGTGCGGTCATACACCGGAACCGCTGAAACACCAGCGGGTAATGAACGATTGATATCCTCAATCTTTTTCGACACCGCCTGAGCAACAGATCGGCTATTCTCACCAATCAGCATAAACACTGTGCCCAGTACTACCTCACGACCATTTTCCGTGGCGGCGCCGGATCGAAGCTCTTTTCCGATTCCTACTGAAGCTACATCACGAATGCGAATGGGAGAGCCGTCTACTGTCGTAAGCACTATATTGGCAATGTCCTGCTCCGACCCTACCTGTCCAGGCGCGCGAATAACCAGCTGCTCGCCGCCACGCTCGATAAACCCTGCTCCGACGTTGGCATTGTTGCGCTCAAGCGCAGAGAAAAGATCATTTAAAGTCAGGCCATAAGAGGCAAGCTTCTTAAGATTGGGAGCGACCTGATACTCCTTGTTGAAACCACCAATGGTATTGATTTCCGCTACGCCAGGAACATTGCGCAGTTGTGGTTTTATAATCCAGTCCTGAATGACGCGCAGGTCAGTAGGTGTATAGGGCGTACCATCCTCTTTTCGCGCCTGCTCATCCGCTTCGACTGTCCACAGGAATATCTCACCTAATCCGGTTGAGATTGGCCCCATCATTGCCTCAGCGCTCTCTGGAAGCTGATTACGAGCGCCTTGCAGGCGTTCGTTAACCATCTGACGGGCAAAGTAAAGATCAGTACCATCTTCAAAGATAACCGTTACCTGCGAAAAACCTGAACGGGACAATGAGCGGGTCTGTTGAAGATGAGGCAATCCGGCCATAGCCGTTTCGATGGGATAGGTCAGCCGTTGTTCGGCCTCCAGAGGCGAAAAGCCAGGCATGGCCGTGTTGATCTGAACCTGGACATTTGTGATATCGGGTACAGCATCAATAGGTAGCTTTTGATAGCTGAAAACTCCTAGCGCAGACATGCCCAGCACTGCCAGCATGACCAGCCATCGCTGTTCAATGGAAAATCTGAGAATACGTTCGAACATTGGAAAATACTCGTGGCAGGACCTGGGGCACTTAATGGGAATGTTCGGCTGAACCTTTTCCTAATTCGGACTTGAGAATAAAGCTGCCCTCGACGGCTATCTGAGTACCTGCATCCAGACCATTAGTGACTTCCACAAAGCCGCTGTCTCGTACGCCCAGCTGCACAGGCTGAGCCTGGAAACCTTCTGGTGTACGAACAAAAACGGAGGGCTTATCCTCAAGGGTCTGAATAGCCTGTACCGGAACGGTCACAGCGGCTTTCTGTGTTGACGTTGCTACATTGATTGTGACAAACAGCCCCGGACGCCAAGCGCCCTCAGGGTTGTCCAATGTAACGCGTGCTGTTGCTGCACGCGTCTGCTCACCCAGAAGGCTACCCACGTAGGCAACAACCCCTTGAGCGGTGCTTCCAAGCTCGGCCGCAACCACCTCAACCTTTTTTCCTACCACCACTCTGCCCAAGTCACGTGCTGATACGTTAAACGTTGCCCATACATGGGAGAGATCTGTCAGCACAAATACATTGGATGTATCGTTGACAACTTCACCCAGGACAACATGTTTTTCAATAACCGTACCATCAAAGGGGGCACGGACTTCATAGCGGTTTCCTCCGGAAAGACTGCTACTTCCGCTTAGGGCCTGCGTTTTTTGCAGGGCATTTTTCAAGTTTATCTCTGCCTCCTGCAAGGCTTGCCGTGCTTGCAGATAGTCTTGTTCAGCAGAGATCTTTTCTTCCCAGAGCTTTTTTTCCCGACTGAAAAGCGTACGTGCGAGTGCGGCACGCTGCTGGGCTGCTGCCAGCTCGCTACGCTGTTCGGAGACCTGCTGGCTGGAAATAATGGCCAGCACCTGACCCTTTTTTACCTGCTCACCCAAATTGACCTTCACGGCTTCGACGACACCCACAGCCCGAGGTACTACATGGGCCGTTCGATCCTCATTGAAGCGAATCTCACCAGGTAGCGACAGCACGTTATTGATCTGCCCGGACCTAGCTGTGCCTAACGTGATACCTGCAGCCTTGATTTGTTCAGCGCTGAGCTCGATCGCTCCTTCCTTGTGCTCGTCTCCGTGCTCCCCTTCGTGGTTTTCTCCATGTTCATCACCTTGTTCTTCCTCAGCATGGCTTTCACCCTCATGCTTTTCATGCGCGCCTTCCTCCTCATTATGATGGGCAGCAGAAGCAGCTTCCTTTTTCACCTCACTGGAATGATCATCTTCTCCATGCGGATGATCATGTTCTTGCGCTCGGAGTTCGTGTTTTGTCACAGCTCCATCAATACCTAAGCTGAGCCCCAGTCCTATAACCACCGCAAGGATGGTTGTAATAGAGACCCTTTGTTTCTTACTCATGAATGCTCCCGGAAATACATGGTCAGCGCGACGGCGTTATCGAGAAATCGGATGGGTGATTTGGGATGGATAAAAAGAAACGGCGTCGCCGTAAATCCGCTCAAGGCGTACTAGGGCGTCAGTTGCACTTTCTAAAGACTGAAGATACTGGCCACGCGAAGAAATCAGGGTTCGCTGGGCATCCAAGACATCCAAGAAGCTGAATTTGCCCATGGCAAAGCCACGGGTCGCGCTTTCGACGGCTTGCCTGCCCGCAGGAAGAATCGATTGGCGAAACTCCGAGATGTCGGCAACAGCTATTTCCCATTGCTCATAAGCTTGCAGGGTTTCACTCCTTAGACGAAGCTCTGCTGCATTGCGTAAGTCCCGTGCCTGATCCGCCCGGCGTGAGGCTGCATAGATATTGCCCTGATTACGGTCAAACAAAGGTAGCGGCAAGGAAATGCCGACCAGGTTGACCCGCTCTCGTTCCTGCTCATCGTACTGGCTACCGATACTGACGCGTATGTCGGGTATGCGCTGAGTGCGCTCCAGATGGAGCTCGGCCTCGCTTCGATCGATCTGTAGCAAAGCACGACGCAGCTCTGGCGTGCCGCGTATACGACCCAGCAGTTCATCTCTAGTTGGAAGGCCGGGCAGATGTTCAAAGCTGCCCTGAACCTGAGAAAAAACAGGCACCGACTCGCCTAACAGTGCTGCCAACTGCTTGTAGGTACTATCGCGCTCAAGCTGAGCCCGGCGCACTTCAACGCGTACAGTAGAAAGTTGAACCTCCGCTCGAGATAATTCTACGGGTGAGGTTTTTCCTGCCTCCACTCGGCCCTTGGCGATGGTAAGGCCATTGTCTGCCAACTCTACCGCTTGCTTGGCAAGCTGCAGGCCTTCCTGAGCCTTTAGTGCAGCATAAAAGGCTTGCATGACATCGGCGCGCAAGCTGTTGGTCCGGTAGTCAATATCCGCTGAAGCGAGCACCTGAGAGGCATTAGCCACGTCTACCCTTGCCTGGCGCTTCCCTCCAAGTTCAATAGGTTGAGTAAGAGTAATGCTGCTGATCTGTTTGTTGGAGCGAGTATCCTCTACATCCCAGGAGAGTTCTGGGTTGGGTATCAATCCCGCTTGCTGCCTAAGCCCAAGCGATACGTCTGCCTCCTGACGAGCAGCAGAAAACTCTGGATTATTCTCATAAGCTTTGGATAAAGCGCTTTCCAGTGTCAAAGCCCCCATCGAAGGGCCTGCAGTCAATGGAGATGCCATTAAATAACCAAGAAGCCCTAATCCATAACTAATAAGCTTGGTGTTTGGAAACTTCCAAAAAGTATCTAGTACAGACAAAAATTGCTCCCGACATCTTGGTTTACAGTTAGGCTTTATGAGAAATAAAAAGAGCGCCCTTATTTCCAGCAATGAAATAAAGCTATCTCGATTATCACTGTATAGACAGAACTTATCGGGGAAGTGACCTGAACATTACAAATCTGTAATGTTCAAAAAGAGGGCAATACCTCGCTACAATTTACCTATTTCATGACACTGCTTTTGCAATGCATGAGATATGAGAGCTGCTGAGATAGAGCCTTTCAAGCCGCGTTCTTGACCCATGGCGCCTGCTTTTTAAAAAGCTTTCTTGACTCTGTAGTCGCTACAGGGTTTATGCTTTGAACTATAAACTCCAGCGCTATCAAAACAAATAATAAAAATTCATCCTTAATTAAGTGTTTATTATTTTAATAGTGAGTACACCATGCGAATCCTTATTGTTGAGGACGAGCCAAAAGCTGCCGAATATTTAAAGCAAGGTTTGACTGAAAGTGGTTATATTGTTGACTGTGCCAATACTGGCATCGATGGACTTTATTTAGCTCACCAGCAGACGTATGACCTTATTCTGCTGGACGTAAATCTTCCAGAGATGGATGGTTGGGAAGTACTCGAACTCATACGAAAGCGCAAGCAGACGCGTGTGATCATGCTGACAGCACGAGGGCGTCTTGAAGAAAAGGTGAAAGGTCTTGATCTGGGCGCTGATGATTACCTGGTCAAACCCTTCCAGTTCCCAGAGTTACTGGCCCGTATCCGTTCGTTGTTTCGCCGAAGTGATGCAGTCCAGGTATCGGATGTTGTTAAGGTGGCCGATCTGGAGCTTGATCCGAATCGGCACCGTGCCTTTCGTGGCAACCAGCGTATTGACCTGACGACCAAGGAATTTGCGCTCCTGCATCTGCTCATGCGCAAGACGGGTGAGGTGCTCACCCGTACCCAGATCATCTCGATGGTTTGGGACATGAATTTTGACTGTGACACCAATGTCGTTGAGGTTTCAATCAGACGGCTGCGGGCCAAGATCGACGATCCCTTTGAGATAAAGCTAATCCATACCATTCGTGGTGCGGGGTATATTCTTGAGGAGCGTGGATGATTTCGACCAGCTTGTCGTTTCGCCTGAGCCTCAAGGTTATCCTGCTGGGAGCAATGCTCGTCATGCTTGTTGTAGGGCTCTCCTACATAACGCTTGATCGTGAGCTTGATCTCTCTGCTCATGAAAACCTGACTGGCAAGTTCGAGCGTATCGAACATAACCTTAAGGTAGACGTAGCACCTGAGCAGTTATCAAACAAGCCGCACGCATTGCTGGATCTCATCCTGGGCCATGACAACCTGAGCCTTAGTATCCTTGACGCCGATCAGGCGCCTGCTGTCATGCTGGGCATCGGGCAATATGCTCTTGCTCCCGAGATTCGTACCCTGGCAGTAGGCACCTCTATCGCCTTTCATTCTTGGCTTTCAGCAACCAACCAGGAGATGCTGACTGTCTCCAAGGTTATCCCGACTCAAGACGGTCAATTGGTTAAAGCACTGCTGACTCTGGATCGTTCAGCTGACCGCCACTTGCTATTGGCCTTTTTAAAGTCATCACTAGTCTCCGTACCGGTACTTTTGATACTCATCGGCATTAGTGCCTGGTTGCTTGTACAAAAGGAACTCCGGCCGTTACGACGGTTTCGCAGTGTTGCCGCACAGATATCGACCCAAAGTCTTTCCCATCGAATCAAAACTGACAGATTGCCCAGGGAGTTGAAGGATCTTGCTCATAGCATGAATTTTATGCTCCACCGGCTAGATACAGGTGTACAACAGCTTTCTGAATTTTCGGACGATCTTGCTCATGAATTGCGCTCCCCAATTAACAATCTCATGATCAAGACACAGGTTACCCTCTCGCGTAAACGCTCCGAGGCGGAATATTGCCACGTCCTGGAGTCTGCTATAGAAGAGTATGAACGGTTAAATCGTATTATCTCGGACATGCTGTTTCTCGCCCAGGTAAGTCATCCCCATACACTGATTCCCTTCACCCCCATCTTTCTGCGCGACGAGACCATGCGAATCATGGACCTCTTTGCAATCAGTGCCGAAGACAAGGACATATCGATAAGCATCAGAGGAGAAGCCTCCACGATGGGAGATCGGTTAATGATCCAACGTGCTCTGTCCAACTTGCTCTCAAATGCTATTGGGCATACGCCTTACGGCGGCACGGTGGCCATTGTTCTAACGGAAGAAGCAGACGAGGCCAGTGTCACTGTTGAGAACACGGGTGCCGGTATTGGTGCACATCACCTACCGCATCTTTTTGAACGGTTCTATCGGGTTGATGGCCGGCGGACGCATGAACAGGGCGGTACAGGACTGGGGCTGGCCATCGTACGCTCCATCATGAGTCTGCATCAAGGACGCTGTGAGGTCGAAAGCATTCCTGGCCACGTTACTCGCTTCCGCCTGATATTCCCCATAGGACAGGTCCGTGCTTCAAGCCTTACCCCTACTCACGACGTCTTTTAGAGGGCCTTTATGGATCATCACGAGCACAGCCATGCACATGCACATGCACATGCACATGCACATGGAAACATTGACACGAATAACAAGGCCTTCCTGATAGCGACAGCCTTGAATACCGGCTTTGTTATTGTCGAGTTTGTTTACGGCATCGCTGCAAACTCAACGGCCCTTATTGCTGATGCTGGGCATAACCTGTCTGACGTATTAGGTTTGATACTGGCGTGGGGAGCTGCTCTTTTAGGGAGAAGAGCCCCTAGCCATAAATTCACCTATGGTTTGAGGGGTACATCTATTCTTGCTGCACTAGGTAATGCCGTGCTGCTTCTTGTTGCCTGCGGTGCCATTGCCTGGGAAGCAGTCACCCGCTTTTCAAACCCCGGAGCGGTATCCGGGCTGACCGTTTCCATAGTAGCTGGCATCGGCATCCTCATAAACGGTGCCTCAGCGCTTCTTTTCATCAAGGGCAGCAAAAGTGATCTTAATGTCAAAGGCGCATTTCTTCATATGGCAGCTGATGCAGGCGTCTCACTCGGCGTGGTCCTTGCAGGTGTCGCTATCTACTTTACCGGCGCACACTGGATCGACCCCATCCTGAGCCTGATCATTGTAGCCATCATCATAATCAGCACTTGGTCACTATTGCGTGACTCTGTAGATCTTGCACTTAATGCTGTACCCAACAGCGTTGATCGTAATGAGATCGAGACCTACCTCCTGCAGCTAAACGGCGTGAAAGACATACACGACCTTCATATTTGGGGGATGAGTACTACAGAAAACGCCCTAACGGTGCATTTGGTGATGCCCAATGGCTATCCGGGAGATACCTTCATGAATGAGACAATGCATACGCTCAAGGACAGGTATTCAATTCATCACTGTACGCTTCAGGTAGAGCAAGGACTGGCCCCTCATGAGACCCAGCTGGTTTAACGCTCAGCACTGCTTTTAAACAATAATTATGGGCCTTGGCCTACATACTTAACACTCGGCGCCAGGGATGGCCTGAGTAAATTGGCTGGGAATACCCTTTGCTATCCCTTTCCTGATAAAAGGAAATAGCTAATCTTGATCGGTAGAGCCATCGCTCCTGGGTGTGGAAGCTGAGCTATGAAAGTGTACGACCAGTGCGTATTACCCTGTCTGATTCATTCAGTAATGAACTCCCGGCGCCTTGACGCCTACCGAAGGCGTTTAGCGATTCAGGCCAAGGGGGTAGCACTGGAAATTGGCTTTGGTTCAGGACGCAATCTGCCCTTCTACATCCCGGATCAGGTTGAGCGGCTCTATGCGCTTGAGCCTGACGCCAATATGTTAAAGCTGGGTCAGAAGGACGTATCGCATGCGCCTTTTCCCATCGAGATCCTGCATTGCACGGCTGAGCATATTCCTTTGCCTGATCGGAGCATAGATACTGCACTTTGCTCCTGGACACTATGTAGCGTTCCAGATATCCGCATGGCTCTCCATGAGATTCGTCGAGTACTCAAACCTGATGGGTATTTCGCCTTTTGCGAACATGGTTTGGCGTCGGATCCAGGCGTTGCTCGCTGGCAGCAGAAGCTGACGCCCATGTGGAGCCGTTTTGTAGGCGGATGCCATCTGGATCGTTCCATTGATGAACTGCTCAGGGACAGCGGTTTTCGAATAGCCAGGCTTGAGAACAGCTACCAGAGCATGGTTAAGCCAATGAGCTATATGTATGAAGGGCTGGCTGATCTAGAGGGTGCCAAGTCAACCGCTGATGCTCTCTGACATTTACCCTTACCCAACCAGAAGCAGCATTCATACACACCCCTATTATTAGGTGCAACTAAGAGTTTTTGCTGCAAGCGTTTAGTTAAATAACAGCCATGTCAGAGGGCCACCGTGAACGGTGGCCCTTTCAGTTACTGCTTTTCAATACGGGTAATGGTTGAGTCCATTCCCGTGGAGGCAAACTCAAATTTTACCTTGTCGCCCTGCTTGAGACCTTGTAACTGGGTGGCCTCGGCTTTAAAGCCCATTGTCATGGATGGCCAGCCCAATGCTTCGACCGGCCCATGAGCAATCGTCACGGACCCCTTCTCAGTATCAACCTTTTTGACAACACCAGTAGCCTTGCCCGTCTTTGTGGTCGCCTTTTGATCCATCGGCATGTCCATGCCCTTATGATCCATCGGCATACCCTCCATGGACTGTTTTTCCGCAGCAAATAGCGCAGGTGAAACAAGCAATGAGGCGAAAACGATACTTGCGATTTTCATGAGTGTTCTCCAGGGGGGTTATCTGTTTTGAAGGAATCGCGAAACTGTCGACGGCGCATCAGAAGGTAGGCTGCTGGCAGGACGAACAAGGAAAGCAAGGGCGCACTGATCATACCGCCTACCATTGGTGCGGCGATGCGGCTCATGATCTCTCCTCCGGTACCGGTTCCCCAGAGAATGGGCAGAAGGCCGGCAATGATCACCGCAACGGTCATTGCTTTAGGACGTACACGCTGTACAGCACCCTCACGAATAGCCTCAACCAGCGCACGCTCATGGTTATGGCCTGCTTCTAACCGTTCATGCCATGCATTTCTCAGATAAAGCAGCATGATTACACCAAACTCCGCCGAAACTCCGGCCAGAGCAATAAAACCAATCCCTGTTGCAATTGAAAGGTGATAATCCAGTACATAAAGAAACCAGACACCTCCAGTAAGAGCAAAGGGAAGCGTGACCATGATAAGAAGTGCTTCATTAAAACGATTGAAGATAAAATATAGGAGAACAAAGATGATCAAAAGCGTGGCAGGCACCACAAGCTTGAGCCGTGCATTAGCCCTCTCCATGAACTCAAACTGTCCAGAATAGCTAACGCTCATCCCTGGGCTCAGCTTGACCTCAGCTTCGATCTTCTGACTCAAGTCAGCTACAACTGACGCCATATCGCGACCGCGAACATCTATATATACCCAACCAGTCAAACGAGCGTTTTCGCTTTTCAGCATGGGTGGCCCGTCGCTGACTTTGACCGATGCCACGGTCCCCAAAGTGATCTGGCTACCTTGAGGAGTGTAAATAGGCAACTGCTGCAGCGCTGTCAGAGAGTCTCGCCATTCACGCCCATAGCGTAGATTGATCGGATAGCGTGCCAGGCCCTCGACCGTCTCTCCAATGGTCTCACCGCCAATGGCACCGGCTACGATAGCTTGTACGTCAGCGATATTCAGACCATAGCGGGCGGCAGCGCTACGATCGATATCCACATCGATATAGCGTCCACCCGACAGGCGCTCAGCCAGCGCTGACGTAACGCCTGGTACTGTTTTGGCGATACGCTCAACTGATTGAGTCACCTTATCGATCTGCGCAATATCCGTTCCATAGACCTTTACGCCGATTGGACTCTTGATCCCAGTGGCCAGCATATCTATTCGGTTACGGATAGGTGGAATCCAGAGATTAGCTACCCCAGGCACCTGCACCGTATGGTCCAGCTCCTCGATAAGCTTCTCGGTGGTCATGCCTGCTCGCCATTCATTCCTGGGCTTGAATTGAATAGTTGTCTCAAACATCTCAAGTGGCGCTGAGTCTGTTGCCGTATCAGCACGTCCAGCCTTGCCAAATACATGTGCCACTTCCGGCACGGTTTTGATTAAGCGGTCGGTCTGCTGCAGGAGCTCGCTTGCCTTTTGCGCTGAAAGCCCTGGCAGCGCTGTGGGCATGTAGAGCAGATCGCCTTCATCCAACGGTGGCAGGAATTCTCCTCCCAAGCGGGTAGCAGGCCAAATGCCGGTAAGAAAAACCAGGAGTGCTACCAGAAGCGTTATTTTGGGCCAACGTAGCACGGTATCCAATACGGGCTGATAGAGGCGGATGAGTAACCTGTTGAGTGGGTTACGATGCTCTTCAGGTATCTTGCCGCGGATCCAGTAGCCCATCAGTACAGGAACCAGCGTAACCGAAAGGCCTGCCGCTGCCGCCATGGCATAGGTTTTAGTAAAGGCCAGCGGACCGAATAAACGGCCCTCCTGAGCTTCCAGGGTAAAAACCGGTATAAACGAAAGAGTAATGATCAGCAGACTGAAGAAAAGCGCTGGCCCTACCTCAATCGCGGCCTGAGTGATTACTTTCCAGTGCTCATTACCCTTAAGCGGCCTGTCAGGATAGTGTCTATGCCAGGCTTCGATGTGCTTGTGAGCATTTTCTATCATGACAATCGCGGCGTCGACCATTGCGCCAATCGCAATGGCAATTCCGCCAAGAGACATGATATTAGCGTTAACCCCCTGTCGCTGCATGATGATAAAGGCAATTAGCACCCCTACAGGCAGTGACACGATGGCTACAAATGAGGAACGCAAGTGCCAGAGAAACAAGGCGCAAATCAGCGCCACAACGACAAACTCTTCGATCAGTTTGAAGCTTAAGTTTTCTACAGCACGATCAATGAGCTTGCTGCGATCATACGTCGTAACGATATCAACGCCCTCCGGAAGGCTTTGCTTGAGGTTGTCCAGTTTTGCCTGGACGGCGGCAATCGTATCCCGAGCATTTTTGCCACTACGGAGAATCACCACGCCTCCCACTACTTCACCCTCGCCATCAAGTTCGGCAATACCACGCCGCATCTCCGGGCCTAGCTGAATATGGGCGACATCACCTAAGGTTACAGGAACACCACTGGTATCCAACCGCAAAGGAACAGCACGAAAGTCGTTTAGGGTCTGCAGGTAGCCCGGGGCTCGAACCATGAACTCGGTCTCAGCCAGCTCAAGCACACTTCCCCCCGTCTCCTGGTTGGCCTTGTTGATAGCTTCAGCGATCTGTTGCTGAGTCACGCCTCGATTAGCCATACGAATAGGGTCCAGCACAATCTGGTACTGCTTGACCATCCCACCAATCGGTGCGACTTCCGCCACATTGGGTAATGTCTTCAACTCATAGCGGAGAAACCAGTCCTGTAGTGATCGTAGCTGGGCCAGGTCATGTCCTCCGCTGCGGTCAACCAGGGCATACTGAAAAATCCAGCCTACGCCTGTAGCATCCGGCCCCAGCGCAGGCTTTGCCGCGGCGGGTAAACGCCCCTGCACCTGGCTGAGATACTCCAGAACTCGCGAGCGGGCCCAATAAAGATCGGTGCCGTCCTCAAACAGTATGTAGACGTAACTGTCGCCAAAGAAAGAGTAGCCCCGTACCGTCCTGGCTCCAGGAACCGACAGCATGGTAGTGGTCAGCGGATAGGTAACCTGATTTTCAACGATCTGGGGCGCCTGCCCGGGATAGGGCGTACGGATGATGACCTGTACGTCGGAAAGATCAGGCAGTGCATCAACGGCCGTGTTCTTCACTGACCAAATGCCCCATACCACCGCAAACAGTGTCGCCAGGAGGATCAGGAATCGATTGCCGACAGACCACTGGATGACTGTAGCAATCATGGCTGACCTCCCAGGCGCTCAATACGCTCGATCAGTAGGCCATCATCCGTCTGGCGTACTGCAAACCGGACCTGATCACCTGTCTTGAGGTTGGCGGCAAGGGATTTGTCTGCCAGTGGAAAGCCCATGGTCATTCCAGGCATGCCAAGTGTTATGAAAGGCCCATGAGAGAGGGTAATCATGTCGTCACCAAGCTCAATAATGGTGCCTTCAGCTTCATGCAGGGCGGGCTTGGAGGCGCTGGCTGACGGCTCAAGCGGCTGAGCGGTGAGTCCGCGTAAACTAGCTTCAGAATCCAGCAGAAACTGTCCCGAGGCAACAACCTGCTGGCCCTCTTCCAGACCTTGTAGGATCTCGACTTTGTCTGCTATTTCACGGCCTACCCTGACTTCTACGGGGCGGTACTGGCCAGCGTTCTCAGCAAGCATGACTATTGCTCGTTTGCCAGTACGGATCACCGCTTCGGCGGGTATGACCAAGGCATCGTACTGATCGCTGCTGAGGATGACTTCAGCCGTCATGCCGGGTCGTAGACGTTGTTGTGGGTTAGGCAACTCTACTCGAACCCGCACCGTTCGGCTTTCAGGGTTAGCTTGCGGCAGAATCGCCTTGATCGTGCCGTTAAGTACATCACTTGGATAGGCAGGTAAGTGTGCTTGAACGGGTTGTCCAGCAGACAGAGCAGAAATTTGCGCCTCAGGTACGGCTACTTCAAGCCAGATACTGCTGATACCATTGATCCGGGCAACGAGCGCACCGCCAGCAAGCGTCATTCCCTGACGTATATCTAGGGTTTCAAGTACCCCCTCAATTGGACTGGTAATCGTCCATACAGGACTGGCCTTGCCGCTACGCGTAACCTGTTCAATCAGTACTTGCGGCATACCGGCAAGACGCATCCGCTGGCGAGCCGCTGCCAACAATGCTGGCTCGTTCAATGCCCGAAGTGCAAGATACTCCTCCTGCACAGCAGCCCACTCCGGTACCAACAGGTCAGCTAACGGTGCGCCTTTCTTAATAATATCTTCAGGGGCAAGGTCATATACCCGCTCCACAAACCCGCCGCTGCGTGTCTGCAAAACTGCTACGTCCCGCTCATCATAGGTCAGCGCTCCCGACGCACTTAAGGTTTGAGCGAGAGACTCCCGAGTCACAGGAGAGACGCGCATTCCAAGGTTTTGCGTAATGCCTGGGTCTATTGTAACGGCAGCGCTATTTCCACTCTCATCGGCATAGCGCGGCTGGAGCTCCATATCCATGAATGGCGATTTACCAGGCTTATCAAACTTTTGCTGGGGGTACATAGGGTCGTACCAATACAGCACCTTTTTTTCAGATTGATCAGCGGTTACAGAGGAAGGCTGATTTTGATCCACAGGCAGATTGGGGGCAGGCGATGGCTTGCCTAGCCAATAGCCCAGAAGGCCGGCAAGCACAGCAATCATCAACACGAACAATGACCCTATAAGGATTCGTTTAGTCATTTGAATGTGCTCCGTACGCAAAATGCAGACGAGCACTGGTCAGCGCTTGCAGCTGGGTAATATCGATAAGCTTGAGACGAGCCTGAATCAGATCACGGCGCGCCTCGACCACGGCGGCCAAATCGCCTTTTCCGGCGCGATAGCTTGCCATGGCAAGATCCACCTTCTCCTTGGCTAGAGGAACAAAGGTTTTCTGGCTACGCTCAAGGGAATTATGGAGGCGCTCATATTCAGCCAGGTCGCTCTCCAACATCTGCGCATGCTCGCGCAATATGGCCTCGCGCTCGGCTTCAAGTTGAATGAGCTGCGACCGTTTGGCTGCAATCTTGGGATCCTGTCGGGAAGTAGTAAATAGCGGCAAGTCAAAACTGACCTGAAGGCTGACCATGTCACCGTACTCGCGACCGCGATGCTGATAATCTACCTGCCAGCCCCAGTCAGGCTTTTTTTCAGCAACAGCTTCCTGTATTTCAGCCTCTGCTACGCTGGCTCTGGGCCCGAAAACGGCTACATTAGGGTGCTGCCTGAGATTATGTTTGAAATGATGCGTATCAACAGGCCATAGGGGCAGATTTCCTGATAGCGGTTCGTCTGCGGCGGGTCCAACCCAGCGGCGCAGTGCAGCGCGTGCCTGCGTTAGAGCGCGATGTAGCTCATCCTCCTCTTCCGCTAGAGTGGCAGCTTCCTGTCTAGGGATGACGCTATCAGCCGCCATTCCTGCATTGCCTGCAATGGTAGCCTGCACCGCTTTGCCAAAGAGGCGGTTTTCATTGTAGAGACTCCCAAAGAGCGCCAGTTTCTGCTCGATCGCTCGGGCCTCTATCCAGGCCAGGGCGGTTTCTACCCTGACACTAAGCCGTTCTACCTGTTGCTCTGCCTCTGCCTGAAGTATTTCAGCCTGGGCGGCTTCGACGCGTGCGCGGCGCTTATCACTATTAGACACCTCTTGCATGATGCCAACCATTTGCATGGTCATGGAGTCTCGATTAAGACTGTACCGGTCCTGGCCCTCGACAGGTACGTTCTGCAGGCCGAGAGAAAGCCTGGGGTCCGGTAACTCACCAGCCGGGATGGCGGCGCTGCGAGCCGCTTCGATGTCCGCCCGCCTGGCTCTCATCGAAGGCGCCTCATGCTCAGCCAATAGTAAGGCTTCATCAAGGGTTAATGCCGGAGCCAACCTCGGCACAGCCATAAACGTCACAGCTAGAACGCCCCAAGACAGGCGCCCGTTATGATTACATTGAAAAATCATTGCACAATTCCGTCATGTTCTGGCACGCCATGCATGCGTGCATAGACATCCCTGCGACCATCGAGGCGCAAGATAAGCTTAGGACAAATCAGGAATTAGACGCGGGGAGGTCGCCAGACCGTATCAAGGCTAGGGTATGGAATAAACTCAGCAAGAGGCTGGTGAATAACCAGTGACTCTAGAGGAGGAAAGATTTTCAGAGAAGTGACTTGAATTGCACTATTGGCTTGGCACTGCTCACCTGTTTTGCAGATTTTGCTGCCGCTATGAAAACTTTTTTCTTTATCAAAGCAGCTATCTTCTATTATGCCTTTCGACATGTCCTTGTGCTGCAGCTGCATGGGGCAAGGTTCAGCTACAAATGCCGCGCCCGCCGTCCCGGCCATGGGAAGCGTTAGACTAAGCACCAAGAGTAGGCAAAACCTTATAAATACATTCACTCTCAGATGTTAGCCAAATCTCAGACAACCCACAATGCTTCCAAGACCAGACTTAATCGCTCTATGCGTTTTGCAAAATTATTGCGCCAAATGTGTCTTTGAGTATGTGCACTCTACAGCTTTTGGAAACTCGAAGAAAAACTGGGTCACTCCCCCTGCCGAGGTACATCCTGCACGTCCATGATGAGCCTCAATAATGGAACGGGTAATCGCGAGTCCTAGACCTGCATTATGTGGACTACCCTCTCGCCGTGCAGGGTCTGCCCGGTAGAACCGATCAAACAGCTTGTCGAGGTGTTCGGGGGCAATGGCTGGGCCCGGGTTTTTTACCGTCAGAACCACGTAGGCATTATCTTCCCTGACCTCTACCTTGATAGTTTCTCTCTCAGGGGTATAGCGCAGCGCGTTTGAGAGCAGGTTTGAGATAGCCCTATGGATCATCAGGATATCCCCTTTGATTGAACCATAGCCCTCAACGATCAACTTGATGTCCTTTTCATCGGCAAGCAGCTGATAGTACTCCGCAAGCTTTTCCGCCGTTTCGCGTAGATCTACGTTCTGCCGGGCAGGAATGATCAATCCATTATCCGCTTTGGCCAGGAACAGCATGTCATCAATCATGCGAGCCATGCGCTTGAGGTCATCAAGATTTGAGTAGAGATTTTCCTCATAGTCTTCGATATTCCGCTTGCGGGAAAGGATCACTTCGGTATGCGTTATTAGATTCGCTACAGGCGTACGTAGCTCGTGTGCGATATCAGCGGAGAAGTTGGACAGTCGAACAAATGAGTCATCCAATCTATCAAGCATGGCATTGAATGATGACACCAACTCCTGCAACTCATACGGAACAGGTGCCAAGGGGATGCGTGCCTTTAACGATTTGGCTGATACAGACGCTGCAACCCTGGCTACCTGTCCAATAGGTCGAAGTCCTTTGCGTACAACTACCCAGCCCAATGCTGCGCTAATCAATGCACTGCACACCAATCCGATCCAGAACCACTTTTGCAAGGACTCAAAAAAGGTCATGTGCATGGTCACATCAAGCGCAACCATAATGGTGAGGGGCGGCTCTTCTGGTAGGGTGACATGATCGGTAAGGCCACGAAACATATGCTCCTGATCATGCCATTCCCAGATTTGCCCTGCTTTTTCTGAGCTGAATTGTGCGGGAATAGTTCGCTGGCTTGAGCTTGCAAACAGCTCATTTCCAGCATGATCCTGGATAACGGCCACGAGTTCCTCATGAGCGCTTAAAAGGGCTTTTAGTTGAGGGTGTAAAAGCCCAATATCTGCCACGCTCGATAAGGTCTTAAGCGTATTTTCAGCGGCGTGCAGTTTCTCCTCCAGAGCCATCTGATCCATCATCTGGAAGTGCTTATGGCTGAGGTGGGTGAAAATGAGCCCAGCTGCAGTAAGGACTATTGCAACGACCAGCATAAACATCAAGCTGATGCGGGCTGTTAATGAGGGCTGCCTACCCATTGTCTTCTTCCGGTCCTTCAAGCATATAGCCCATACCTCGTGAAGTATGAATAAGCTTGACGTCAAAGCCGTCGTCAATCTTTGCCCGTAGACGCCGCACGGCTACCTCGATGACATTTGTATCGCTATCAAAATTCATGTCCCAGACCTGGGATGCAATCAGCGATTTAGGCAGGACCTCACCCCGTCTACGCAAGAGAAGCTCAAGCAGCGCAAATTCCTTGGACGTCAGATCGATGCGTTTTCCACCCCGAAATGCCCTGCGTTTCATAAGGTCGACCTCAAGGTCGGCAATGCTCATCAGGGTCTGGGTTGGTGCGCTAGTACTCCGACGTAACAGCGTTCTGACACGCGCAAGTAATTCGGAAAAGGCAAACGGTTTGATCAAATAGTCATCTGCGCCCAGTTCAAGTCCCTTGACTCGGTCTTCAACCTGATCCCGAGCCGTCAGGTAAAGCACTGGTACACTTTTGCCAGCCGCGCGCAGTACCTTGAGTACCTCCCAGCCATCAAGACCAGGCATCATGATGTCCAGAATCAATAGATCATAAGCCTCGCCCAGCGCCTGTTGGAGTGCCTCGGTACCAGAGGTCACGCGGTCAACGGTAAAGCCTGCCTCGCCTAGTCCTCGCTGTAAGTACATTCCTATCTTGGGTTCGTCCTCAGCAATAAGGATTTTCATACGACAGTACCCCAGGTAGAAAAGAGGATTGTGCCTCTAGCGTAGTGGAGCTGACGAGAACCTTACAGAAATGTAATGTGCCGCTAAGGTTGCAGTCAGGTTGCTCGTCTAGTGTCAATGTTTGTTACAGCAAGGTCTGCAGGCCGCTCAAAGCAATCCTATTGAGTTCTTGACAGGGACGCCCAGCGTTTTCCCACAGCTGACTAAACTGTAATTTTCACTTCATCCTGCCGACAGGCTTGAGTGATTAAGGTTATCCCGAGCTTAACGCTTTCCCTGCGATTACCTAGAGGCGAACAGGGAATACTTAATCACATGAAGGTACTGAAAATGAACGCTGTTAAATCATTCTTTATTGCTTCTGCACTAATGCTCTCCTCTTTGGCTATGGCCGAAAGCGGTGGTGATCGTGTCTTTGACCGTATGGCTCAGGCCCGTGAAGCATCGGTCGCTGCCATGCAAACTCAGGAGTCCAAAGCAGCCACCATAGTCGCGGAGGATAAGGAGACCAGGAAGCACTCGCACTGCTAAGCGCTTGAGCAGGCCAACCTTACAGAAATGTAATCATGCGGCTTACTCAAATATGGCATTTTCGTCGCGCTTGTAGGCTGGGAAGCGTTGACATAAGGGCTGGTGATGTCTGCCTTGCCCTGTACACCTTCCTTTCATAACGGCTCTGACTCAATGACTGATTGGACACACGGCATGCAATCCAAAACTTCAAGGCGAACGTTCGTAAAGGGTATGGCCGCCGGAGGCCTACTGGGTGGACTGGGCTTGTGGCGTAACCCAGTTTGGGCGATCACAAATCCTGGCGTGCCGAATGTATTGACCGGTACTGAGTTTGACCTCCTGATCGGAGAGACGCCAGTCATTATCGCCGGTAAATCGAAACCCGCCATGACCATCAATGGTGGGCTGCCAGGCCCTCTGCTGCGCTGGCGTGAGGGTGATACGGTGACGCTTCGAGTCCGAAATCGCTTGAAGGATACAACCTCCATCCACTGGCACGGCATTATCCTGCCGGCCAACATGGATGGCGTACCAGGGCTTAGTTTTCATGGCATCGAGCCCGATGGCATGTATGTCTACAGGTTCAAGGTCAAGCAGAACGGTACCTACTGGTATCACAGTCATTCCGGTTTCCAGGAGCAGTCAGGGGTATATGGGCCGTTGGTCATTGATGCCAAGGACCCTGAGCCTTTTACCTACGATCGTGACTATGTGGTGATGCTGACCGACTGGACCGACGAGGATCCTGTCCGCTTGATGAAAAAGCTCAAGAAGCAGGCGGACTACTACAACTTTAACAAGCGCACCGTAGGCGACTTCATCAACGACGTCAGTGAGAAAGGTTGGTCTGCAACCATGGCTGATCGCAAGATGTGGGCCGAGATGAAGATGAACCCCACGGATCTGGCCGACGTCAGTGGTTATACCTACACCTACTTGCTAAACGGCAAAGCGCCGGATGATAACTGGACAGGTGTCTTCCGACCGGGTGAGCGTTTACGACTACGGTTCATAAATGGCTCGTCCATGACGTACTTTGATCTTCGGATTCCGGGCCTAAAGATGACGGTTGTGGCTGCTGATGGGCTTTATGTGAATCCGGTTTCCGTTGATGAGCTAAGAATTGCTGTCGCCGAGACCTACGACGTGATTGTTGAGCCTACCCAGGAGGCCTATACCCTTTTTGCTCAGTCCATGGACCGCACTGGTTTTGCCCGAGGCACCCTGGCGGTTAGTGAGGGTTTATCAGCGCCCGTCCCCCCTCTTGATCTTCGCCCTCTTGTCACCATGGATGATATGGGGATGGGTGGGATGGACCATGGAAGTATGGGGGGAATGGATCATAGCCAAATGCAGGGCATGACTCAGGATTCAATGCAGGGCATGTCTACCATGAGTGGCAGCCAGTCCATGCAGGGTATGGATCATAGTCAGATGCAGGGTATGAACCATGACTCCATGCAGGGCATGACCGGTATGGACGGTGGGCAGATGCAGGCAATGGATCACAGCCAAATGCAAGGCATGGACCATAGCCAAATGCAGGGCATGTCCTCAATGGGCGGTATGGCTGGAATGGGAGCTATGCAGTCCCATCCCGCTTCCGAGCAAAACAATCCCCTCGTGGACATGCAGGCAATGAGCACCAGCCCAAAACTCGACGACCCAGGTCTGGGACTTCGAAACAATGGCCGTCGTGTTCTGACCTATGCCGATCTCAGAAGCACCTTTCCGGATCCAGATGGCCGTGATCCCAGCCGGACAATCGAACTGCATCTTACCGGACACATGGAAAAATTTGCCTGGTCCTTTAACGGTGTGAAGTTCTCGGACGCAGAGCCTGTTCGCCTCAAATATGGTGAGCGTGTAAGGATCGTATTGGTGAACGACACCATGATGACGCATCCCATCCACCTTCATGGAATGTGGAGCGACTTGGAAGATGAGAGCGGTAACTTCATGGTGCGTAAACACACCATCGATATGCCTCCTGGATCAAGGCGCAGCTATCGTGTGACAGCAGATGCCCTCGGGCGATGGGCCTATCACTGCCACCTCCTGTACCACATGGAAATGGGCATGTTCCGTGAAGTCCGTGTGGAAGAATGAGGATATCGATATGTCGCACCTGATTGGATCAAAGAACACGCTGGCCGGCGCCCTCTCTGTAATGCTGGGCGCTGCGCAGATACCTGTAGCCTTGGCGGCAGAAGCTCAGATGCAGGGCATGGATCACAGCCAAATGCAGGGTATGGACCATAGCCAGATGGAAGGTATGGACCATAGCCAGATGCAGGGTATGGACCATAGCCAGATGCAAGGTATGGACCATAGCCAGATGCAGGGTATGGATCATAGCCAGATGCAGGGTATGGATCATAGCCAGATGCAAGGTATGGATCATAGTCAGATGCAGACTATGGGACAGGAGAAAGTGACTCAGAGCCGCACGCCTATTCCTGAGTTAACAGACGCTGATCGCGCAGCAGTCTTCATCGACTCTGATGGCCACGCTGTACACGATAAGGCTCTTAATACCTTTTTGCTGCTCGATCAGCTTGAGTGGCAGGATGCTGATGAAGGCAACGCCCTAAGCTGGGATGCTCAAGGCTGGATAGGCGGTGATATTGATCGCTTATGGATTCGCTCTGAAGGTGAGCGAACCAATGGCAAAACGGAAGAAGCAGAAGTACAGGCCTTATGGGGCCATGCTATTGGTCCCTGGTGGGATGTAGTAGGTGGTATCCGGCAGGATTTCAAACCTGGCTCTCCACAGACGTGGGCTGCTTTTGGCATACAGGGAATGGCTCTCTATAACTTTGAAGCAGAGGCCACGGCTTTCATTGGTGAAAATGGACAGACCGCCGCCCGCCTCGAAGGCGATTACGACATATTGCTGACCAACCGCCTGATACTTCAACCAACTGCCGAAGCCAATTTCTACGGAAAAAACGATCCTGCCCGCGGTATCGGCTCAGGTCTCTCTGATACTGAGATCGGAATCAGGCTTCGTTATGAAATCCGCCGGGAGTTTGCGCCCTACATTGGCGTGACGTGGAACCGTACCTATGGAAACACGGCCGACTATGCCCGAGAGGAAGGCGAGGACAGGAGCGAAGCTCGCTTTGTCGCAGGTGTCCGTATGTGGTTCTAGCGGTTCGGTATCGCCTGTTTAGCGATTGAGCGATCACTTAAGTTGTTCCAGAAAACAGTGTCTTTAACTCACTATACAGTCCTATCTGTAAGGAGCCTTGCATGTCTGTACGTACCCTTTTTGGCAGTGTAGCGATGACGTCTGGCTTGCTGCTGAGCAGCCTGGCCCAGGCTCACCCTGAGCTTGTTGCATCAACCCCGGCAGCCAATGCCGAGGTGTCCTCCCCTGCGAACATAGAGCTCAAATTTTCGGAAAAGCTTTCTACCCAGTTTTCAGGTGCAAAACTCACCATGACTGAAATGCCAGGCATGAAGCATCCGCCCATGAATATAGAGGCCAAAGTCTCTGGCAGTAATGATCCCCAGGTTATGGTTATTACCCCGGCAAAGCCTTTGGTGGCAGGCACCTACAAGGTTGACTGGCGCGCAGTGTCTTCTGACACCCATCCCATCACGGGTAGTGTTGTTTTCAAAGTGAAGTGATGCCATGGGCGACTGGATCAATATTGCTGTTCGGTTTGCGCTCTACGCTGACCTCATGCTGCTGTTTGGCTTACCCCTTTTTAGTCTTTATGCCTTGCGTGGAGGGGAGCGCCTAGCTGGTACAGCGTTACGGTTCGGGTCGCTCATTACAGGGACAGCAGTACTTGGAATCATGCTGTCCTTGCTTGCCATGCTGGTCCTGGCGAAGTCCATGAGCGGCGTCTCGCAGTTCATGGAGCTGGAGCGGCATGTATTTGAAATGATCATCACAGGTACTGATGTCGGTTTTACCTGGATTATCAGAATCGCCGCGCTGGTCCTAGCCTTGCTGGCAGCCCTACTACTTAGGCGCTGGCCGTTGGCGTGCCTTGGGCTTGTTAGCCTGTTTGGGGCAGTAGCCCTGGCTACACTTGCCTGGGCGGGACATGGCGCAATGGATGAAGGCACCCGTCGCTATGTTCACTTTACGAGCGACATCTTCCATCTTGTTGGAGCAGGTGCCTGGCTAGGAGCATTGGCGGCCTTTGGCCTGCTACTACGCCCAGGAAGCCTTGTAGCGTCTGAGCATATGCATCTGCTTAGTCGCGTGTTGAACGGCTTTGCTACCACCGGAACCGTTATTGTCGTAACGCTCTCGATAACGGGGGTAATCAACTATGGACTCATCGTTGGCCCTACGCTTGATGGCCTGTTATCCAGCCTCTATGGACAACTTCTTCTTGCAAAGCTGGCCTTGTTCGCCTTGATGCTGGTACTTGCAGCTGCCAATCGCTTTCGCCTGAGCCCTTTGCTTGAGCGTTCCATTCAGCATTATCAGCATCAACAGGCTGTAACAGCCCTGCGTCGTAGTCTTTTTATGGAAATAGGCGCTGCCATTTTGATCCTTGGACTGGTTGCCTGGTTGGGTACCTTGAGTCCTGAGATAGAAATGGCCATGGAGTAGCTTCTCGCTATGGGCTCATGAAAATCAACCGGAGCAGTATCATGAAAAACACACGTGTCCGTTTAGCGAACCTGATGTTGGTCGCTAGCATCGCGCTTCCTTTATTTCAGTCCTTTAGCCATGCAGAAGAACAGCTAAGTATTGATGTTTATCGCGATGCTAACTGTGGCTGTTGCAAAAACTGGGTCAAGCACATGCAAGCCAATGGCTTTGAGGTGCATGACCATGTCGAAACCAATATGAGTGCGGTTAAGGAGCGTTTAGGCGTAACGCCGCACCTGGCGTCCTGCCATACAGCTGTCGTGAATGGAAAGTTTGCTGAAGGTCATGTGCCGGCAGAGCAGGTAAAAGAACTGGCTAAACGTAGTGATCTGGCTGGAATGGCGGTTCCGGGCATGGTAGTCGGTTCGCCTGGTATGGAGTACGGGGATCAGCAACAGCCGTATCAAGTGCTTGGTCTGACCAAGCAAGGCGCTGAGCAGATTGTCGCGCAGTACCCACAGAAATAAGGTTTTACCCCCAGCCCTTCTTAACCGCTCCTTGCCTTTTCAACAGGCATTGTCTGATTGCCTACCTGCAGGATGTAACACTACTGCTGTTGGAAAGAGATATTATCCTCCGTCTCTATCCAATAGACTCCAAGAGTGTTACCTCCGGTTTGTCCTCTGCTCACAAGGACGTAACACTTTTTTCCCTTGACCTAGATTAGGTTAGCCGTGATGAGAGCCAGGCTAGAGCCCGGAATATGTCTCTGAGAGGCGAGAGTGCCTCAAAGCCCGTCAATCTTGATGAGGACAAGGGCGGCGATAGGTGGGTTCTAAGCCCAATAGCAGACTTTACTACCCTGGATGTATTTGAATTTCTAGGTAACGTAACATCCAATCGCATTAAGACCTTCTCTGACTTCCAGGCCTTAACTGAGGTATATCGTGACTCAGCCGCTGGCGAATGCATGGTCAACATATACTTTTCAGGCCGCGCTGAAAGCAAAACGAGCTGTGGCGCCAGACATGGCTGCTGGACATGCACACGTGTAAGCACTGATCGCAGCATGGAAAATATGTTGCAGGAAGAGTCAGGCAAATATCTTTGGATGAAGCCTCTTAATGCCTTTAGAAACTACCTGAAGGCTCGCCACTATGATCCCAAGGCCCGTAACTGGCTGGCGCGTACAGTGAATCCACAAACAGGCATGATCAAGGTTTCTCCGAATGCCTATTCACCAGACTTCACTCTTGAGTTGCTTCGTTATGCACTTTCGATTGATGCCGAAGAGGCCGTTTGGGCTCAGGCTAATAGGAAAGCCCCGCGCTTCCAGTTACTGGGCCTTAAAGAAGTCATGGCCATTTCACTGCTCTGGGGCCGCTACGCTTATCAGGAGCCATTCACAGCTCTGCGTGAATACAAGGAGATCTTTGAGCAAGGCAAACGCTATCCAATTCCTGACGACTATGAGATTTATGAGCGGAAGGACCTAGATGTTTCCTTATCTATGGAGGTCCCTTTCGTTGATCGCCATTTCAATGACTTTGTTGAAGGTCTACGGGATAGCTCGGCAGCAGTTGGTGATAGTGAGCGTCTTGTTGAGAAGAATGGAATCTATTACACCGATGCCAATACCGCAGACGAATTCAGTCTTGATGACGAAGGCGTCGAACTCTTCTTCGATTTCGAACTTGACCGTGCGCTTGAATATTATGGACCTCACACGGATACGGCTCCTTCTGAAGTTGTTCATTACCTGATTCGTTATGGCGCCGCGCAAATCAATAAAGGTGGCCATTCAGAATGGGATCGCATTTTACGGGTAGGTAACCAAATTCACCGGCATGGTCTAAAACCATACCTGCACGATGCCAAGGCGCTTGTCGAGCGTCTTACAGAGATCTTTAATCTTCACCGACTCGAGCATCTGTACGTTATCGAGGCGCCACCGATGCCAAGATCTATGCTTCAACTAAAAGCGGCAGCTTAAGCGTTCCCACTTGCCAGGGCTGGCGCTGAAATAAGGGCCAGCCTTCATTCATTCAGCGGAATACGAGTAAAAGTAATGACTCCAAAGCAGGCTCTAGTTCATACCTTGGCGTGGATCGATAAGGTCCCTTCAGATGCCTCCCTTCCTGCGATGCCAGGATTTGATCGCGATTGGATTGATTCCCTTATCGAGGATGACCTTGGAGATTACCCAGAACTCACTTATGAAGAAGCCCTCTCTATGGCTTTAGAGTGGGTTGATGCAATCCCTTCAGAGGTTTTGATGACCCTAACTCCATTTGTTAGGCCCACAATCGATACAGGCATTCAGGGTAAGTACATCGTGTTGGCTGGAAACAGTAAAGGCGGTGTGGAAAATTGTCGCTACAGAGAAGCCTTTTTATCACTAGAAGAAGCGCTGACTGCTAGGGAGCTGGTCTCTGATCATCCATGGAATCGCATCGTGATCCAGGAAGGGGAATTTGAATATGAGATAGACCCAAGACGGATCAAGAGGCTTGTTAAGGGTGTGTACCAACCATGCTCGCCCCGTGGACAAGTCCTAACCCCTGAATAATTCAAGTCGTTAGACATGGATGCCTAGGCGCCTAGTGACCCCCCCAGAAAGTCAGCTCTGACCGCTGGCCAATCAACTAAGCAGTTAAAGGTTGAAAATAGATGCTCATGAATAGATCGATGCTTGCCCTTGCCCTCTTCTCCCTAAGCTCCTATGGGGCGGCGGATAACAATGTGTCAACAGCCGCTGTTGATGCGTTGCCGCAGGGCTCAAATGCGAGTTCACAATTGGCGTATGCAGTTAACCAGGGCGGCCAAGCTGTAAGCGCATGGTCAGTAAAGGTCTCTATGAAATATTTAACTGCTTCGGGCTATCTGAAAGTTGATCAGCCAGTTTTGAGCGTTGAAGTTCAAGAAGGTGGGTGTGGAATGGGTAAGTCCAAGTTAGTCCCAATGCAGGGCCAAGAGGTCAAGGTAACTCAGAAAATCTGTATCGGGATGATAGGACATCAAATGAAAATCGTTGGTTGGGTTTTCACTGACACCCCTAGCGACATCCTCAATCCCAGTGATGACACAAGCGAATATGAGCGTGGACGCGCAGTAGATCTTCTCACTGATGGACGGTACGTATCGTTCGATACGGGTGCTTACACAATTACAGTAAATCCGTTGAGCCAATCTGTTACGCATGAAGGCTAAATTTACTGATAGTAAGTATCCATTTTTGCCTTAGGCGACGCTAATCGGTTCTGTGGAAGCCATGAAGGGAGGCTGCCGTGTAGCTACCTTATATGAGGAGCTTCGATGGGATAATCATTCTGATATCTCCATTCCTAATGCAAGCACGGCTGTGCTAGGCGAAACGGTCTTGGTTCTAATGCATCACAGGGGGAAATAGTGAAGATATTGGTCAAAACACAAGATCCTAACGAGCGCCTCAAACTAGCTGCTCAGGCCGCAGGGATTATGATCAAGTGGGATCTCAGACTTGGGGGCTACGTAGAATCCGGCGCTTCTATGGTTTGGAACCCGCGTGAAAATCTGGATCAGGCATTGAGATTGGCTAGCCTCTTAGGTATTGAACTTGAGCTTCATGACAACGATGAAGTGCCTGAAGATGGACTCTGTATAGCGGTCATGCCGAACAAGCCCAAGGGATTATCTGGACTTACGCCCCTAGGCCCTATGCAGTACTACCAGGATGATCCAGAAGGTGCCCAGTGCCGAGCCATCATGCATGCAGCTGTCCTCGAAGCAGAGAAACGGCTAGGAATCTAGTAAGCGAAATGATTGATGATCCCGAATTGCAGTGGGACCCGAGTTGGTAGCTTGTATTGCTCTCTCATTAAAAAGAGTGCTCTGAGCATTATGGCTGTAGTGATATCCAGTACGGTTGTTGCTTCATGACGACTCTTGGTCTAGCGGTGCGCCTATAACGTGCAAATGATTTTGTCCTGGTGTGTTTTGTAAGAGAAGAAGTTGCCATGAAATTCACCCCTGAAGATCGCATCTCTATCAACCATGACCTGCTCTACAGCTTGATGACTTATGGAGATGATGCTGAATCACTGGGCAAGCATGCGCCATACAGAATTGGTAACTGGAATTCCTGGGGACTGGCGCCAAGAGGCATTTTGACTTGGTTAGTGTCACAGGCACTGAATGTTCATCGCCTTCCCTGGCACCCTGACGTTTGCCAGGCGACTAGACCATACGGAGCCGAAGAGGAAGAAACGTTCCGTCTTTTCAGTGAGCAGTTTGATAGCCATGAAAAAGTGCAGGCTGCCGTTGCTGAAATTCGACGAATCTACGATTTCACACAGGACGTTTTTAGACGCCAAGGCAGGTCAACGATAACGCTGAAGCGGAGCTTAGCGGATGGTGCTCAAGGCTCAGATACTGAGGGATATGCAAGTCGTATTGCAGGTTGCGCTAAGGCCGCCAAGTTTCTTGGTAGGCGTTCATTTGACATGCCGTCTAATATATTAACGTCATGGTCAGGGGGTGGTTACTATGGTGGCTATCCCGTCACAATAACTATCGAACATCCGGTTGAAAACATCGTTTGGTGTAGCGGCGTCATTGCCAGTAGAAGTAATAATCCTCGTGGCGCAGCTGTTGAGGATGGCGAATGGGTTATCGTAGATCGCTCGTTGACAGGCCTGATCTCTATACCCGTTGATGCGGTGTCTATAACAGCTGGCGCTGAAAACCGATTGGAATCGATATACCTTGCCAAAGAGCGCACATGGTATGCCACAGATGAAAGCGAGCAGCAGCGAGCGGAACGCTATCTAAAATCGCAATACGAGCGGCTCGAGCCGCTTAATGGCTATACCCTACCCCATCACCACCCGGCCAAACTGAATCTATCATGGCGCCAGCGTATAGGGCTCGCCTGGCAGGTATATCAGCGGCTGTCTGGTAAGTAGCACTTGCTCAAAAGTTCGGGTCGCAATATCAAACGCAAGCCTTAATAGAACTGGGTGTAATCCGCTTCCATTTCGGCCATTCGCGCTAATGTATCCAGCACTGCTTTGCTGGCGCTCAGTAGTTTTGCAGTTCGTTCAGGATCGTCCCAGCCAGAATTCCCATGCTTGCCTCCATGGAAGAGATTGTTGCGTACGGTTTTAATCAGTCGCACTACTTTATCAAGGTCTGAGTGACATCCTTCGATGTGAGACAGGTTTCCATGCTAGACCTTCCCTAGTAACAATCTGAATTTCAGGAGGACTTGCTAGCAGCGATTCTGCCTCGGGTGTTATGACGTAACTCTCTTGCCAGTCTTGAATGAATCCATTCCAATCAGGCTCAGCTCGGCGCCCATCTGCTTTGCCTTTGAGATAGCTATTTTCCTTAAGAGCAAACTCAAAGCGTGAGAACCAGTAGAAAAACTCGAAGGCCTGCCTTGATAGCTCATTTGTTGCCTCTGTTAGACGCATGTTTTCTCCCTCTTACCTGCCATAAGCTATTAGCCTCGGATAATCCACACATCATGGTTTGGGGCTAACTGCCCACGTTCAGCGTATGTCGAAAAGACAGCAAACCGGTGATGGCCTTCAAGAAGATGAAACGGTCTTTCAAGCGCCATGTAGTTCGGCAGGGTTAACTTACCGCTCAGGTTTTCTAAGATAATCGGGGCTTTCGGCCAGGTTCTATTTAGCTCAAAAAAAGTGGCGATCCGTCTGAGCCGAGGTGAGTAACATCCATTGGCGTAGAAGTCTTTGTACTGCTGGATAACTGGGTGATCCTGAAGACCTGATTCCAGAATCTCTGTTAGCGTCCATGTTTCCCGAGTTGAATAGATTTGTTTGAAATTGAGCCATCTGAATTGTTCATGCTGTTGCCAGTGTTCGTAAAGCCACTGATCAACTACGTCGCAGTCTAGTCCAGGGATTAGATGTTGGATTCGTTTAAAATAGGACTCAGGTGACTCTAAGTATTGATCATAGCGATCAAGGCGCGGTTGAAGCTCATCAACGTTTGGTTCATTGCTGGCCATGTGTTGTCGCGCCTCGTCAGTCATTATCGATATCTAAATATGACGGTGAGCTCGTGCGCTCCGTCTTCAGCATTTTTGCTTCCGACCTGACATTAAGCTGAGCTGAGTAATGGCCAACCATATTTTGCTCTCCACTGCTGCTCACCCAGCCTGAGGAGCAGGCTGCTGTTTTGGCAGTTCTTCATGAAGTCCTCAAGAGTCAGATAATGGAAGCACCATTCGTACTTAAGCAACTCTGGGAAGTTAGCTATCGCTAAGCTTGCAGTGCCCGGATCGGCGCATAAATGTTCTCTGGCTCGAGAACTCAGATTAGAGGCCATCCCTGAATACACAGCTATCTTGCTGTAGTACTCGGAAAGATCTTCAGTATAGCGCTTTGCTCGAGCTCCAATGTCATAGTTACGGACCCCTGCCCGCTGCTGAGTCCTTTTTCTGGTGTATTGCTTTTGAACCGGTTTCTGGCGTTGCAGTACATGAATAGGTGTATCGGTACTTATGTAGTACCAACCTGGTGAGCTTGGTATATCGCGATCCTCAGGCCACTTTAAGCCCTGAGAAACCATCGTGATGGATTTGTGTTGGCTCTCAAGGTACAACGATAGATCTCTCATCGGCCCCTCCCCTCATGAAACAACAAGCTTTTGCCTCGAGCCATAAACCTTACTTTCCGTTATGCTGGCGCCAAATTGCTATCAACTTCACATTATTACTTGATCATGAATTCAGTAGTCCTCAAGACCGAACCCGCTACCGTAATTATCTGCGGCAAGTGTAATGAGCCGGTACAGATGATCATCGACCGCTTTGCAACTACTGCCGATACCCAGGCCGTGCTTCAACACGCAGCCCAAGGCTGCTCGATAAAGCAGGTCACGGTAGAGGAAGCTTGGGAGTTCGGAGGTGAATGTAGCTGTGCCTCCTCAAGATAGTGGTCAATACTGAGCTGGATTGACCAAGGCGGTTATGTTAATCGAGCTCTCTATCCTTTTTGCGAGATTGCCGCTCTATGCGGAATTCTTTCGCTATAAGGATTGCTACCACAAGAAGGCCTAACCCTTCGAGTTGTAGTACCGAATCAGAAGGGTCTACACATACGCAGTAAAGGCCGCAAAAACTGTAAAACGCGGCTAGCCCCACCAACACCCAAACAACTCCTCAGAAAACAAAAAGCCTCTTTAACAGGGCTGAGCATCACTAGAGCGCAGGCTACGCTGCTAACGTCCAGCCTCAAGGTTTACGGCTGCTAGACGGGAAACTTTACTCGATCTCCGGAGCTGATAAGGTTAAGGAAGAATTCTGGTACGAAAGGCTGAGGGGTATTGGGGTTATAAAGTGAGCGCCTAAATATAGCTCTAATCGCAATCAGGTCTGCTCTCTACCTACCCCTGGCTAACCTTGTCGTAAGGCGGAGTCCTAAGGTTAGTCGTTAAGTCACTCAATCGAGCCCCTCATAGGACATGTTTATTTGTCTCATATTGCTCCTTTGGATGGGTCTCCGCTACCTGGTAACTAGCTTGGTCTGATTCGATATCAGATATGTATCCCCTCCCCTTCTTCGGTGTCTGGCGTATCGTAAGAACCCACGTGTTCGGCTTAGCTCCGATAATGGCGTGGAACCGGGTTGCACTGATGTATTTGAACCACCTGACTTGCTTTTCTTTAAGCACCAACCCTGGGGACAAGGTTCTTTCAACGTAGCCACCACGAACAACCAAGCATATCGCTGACCAAGGATGATCGTGGAGAGTCTCCCCCTTTTGCGCAGTTACCTTGTTCAGCTCAATTACAAAGAAGCTTGTTTTGAGTAGGCAAAACCCTCTTTCATAGCTTGAGGGTCTTGTTAGCTCATGTGCTCTTTCGCTACTCAAGTCTTTGCCTCCACGCAGATCAGATTCAAAATTGGGCATCGTATTACTCTGGTGAGATCACCACCAAGCTCAGAAAATCATGCGAAGCAAAGCGTATTGCATTGCTAAGGTCTTTAGTGGTTTCATGTGTTACGTATTACCCTCTATCGTATGATGTTATTGAACGATAGTGAAATGATTAAGCAGAATCTGTCAGGTTATGAATAGATCGAGGCTAAACTCGGCATCATACAGACCACTGAGATGACAGATAAAAAGGAGTTTTCTAGCTGAAGTAGGCTAGTGAACGAAGAGTGTATGGATAAATATACAGTAAGGATATAGCAGACAAAAAGAACCCGGTAAGGATGGCTGTCTTGTGAGAGGGACGAAGCCACCGCATACCGGGAGGATTTTTACCGCACCAAGCCTGAGAAACCTGGTGTGGTTAAATGTGCATACCAATCCTCCCAAAGTCGCGATCAGGCGTCAACGCTTTTTCGCTATCTTTTTACGTATTCGGTACTTCTTCACCCTTTTTTTTACCCAGCCATTACCGGTAATGCTTTTTTAAGCACATACGGCATGGTTAGCATCCTTGAGTTTAAGTCCCGCTCTATAGAGCGCCTGACAGAGTTTTGCGCTAATGCGCATGCTCTGCCAAGACTTACTCATGCTCGATATTTGCCTCAGACAGATCTAAGTGTGCCTGGCGCCAAGCCCGTCAGATACAAACCGTTCGCTCAGCGAACGCATAAGCCTCATCAGATGCATACTCAGCATCGAAACTCATGTGTAGCTTTATTCAAACTTCTTATACATAGGCTTGATATAGCTACTCGCGAGTGCCTCTTTGTTAACCCTAAAAGGAAAATCAGACGCCCGCTTTATGTACCAGAAATGGCACGGGAAACCAGTCTCGCTGATCGTACTGTTCAGCGATGTCTCGCTTCTTTGGTACGCTCTGGATATCTTATACGAACTGGCAACCGATACTTTCTGTCGCTGACATTTTTCCGGGATCTAAGACTAGATATCTCTTACCTACGCTTACAGAAACAATTGGTTGGGTTGAGCAAGAAGGCATCGCTCAATGATATTAAACCCCAGAAGGTTCTGAGCCATAAAAACACTAGCTGTTCTAATGCTCAACATACTGAGCCAAACCAATCAGTTCTGACTCCTAACGTTGCGCGAACTAGAGCTGAGAGTGTAAGAAACACCGCCATACGTGAGGCTTGCCTAGACTTGATGCCTGCCAGGATACGTAAGCGTCTAAAAAGCCGCCCTCCCCCGTAGATAATCTTTTAGTTCATCTATCTAAAACCGTTCGCTCAGCGAATGGTTTTGTCACGCCCGCAATTTCTCTCAAGCCCCTATCAAGAACAAAATCAGCTGACTTTTTAGATTGCTGACTGTATTTGCTCATATCATCAAGCCAGATACACAGTGATCTAGCGACTCACAACCACTTCAACATTCGATTTCCACAAGCAGAAAGAAAATATGTGTCACCCCTTTATCTAAATTTCTGTCGCCCGTAGTAGTAAGAGAAATAAAGAATAGGTCGCTGACAATTCTGTTTTTTTACAAGCGAAACACGTAACAGCATCACCTGCGCACAAAGAATTTAAGCCCAGCGGTGTCAGCAATCATTTGGCTCGAGACGCTCATTGGGTAGAGAACAAGGTCTCCACGCAGGGACTGCTGAGTGAACTGCTTGATAACATAAGAATAGTTTTGTTACTGAGTGACAGAAGGCACAGCAGCACAAATGTCACGGACGTTTTACTTTGCTTAGAGGTAGAGTCCCTAAAGCTTCACTGATCAACTAAGCGATGTAGCCAGTAGCTCATGACTGAGTTTAGCCATGTGTTCGTTCTCAGAGACTAGGGCAGTAACGATCACCATCCAATCTGCCCAAAAGAGTCAGAACTATGCAGTGAACTTTTTAAGCGCAGCTTAATTGAAAGGAAACGCAGAAGTACTGGCCTAGCGTCGATACCAGTTGACGTCGAATCGAGACAGCTTTAGAGACGCTAGCAAACCCTGTTTGGGTTGACGCATGTAATGCAATGGCTTTGTAGTGGACCTACACGCTTATCTACCATTGACCTGCTCAGTCTATCGCTTTGCGAACAGATTTAGGTATTGGAGAAGACGTATTGCTCTTGCCTTTTAGTATTGCCTGTTCAAAAGCGCTTTATAAGCGAAAGAAGACCTAGCAGACATGAAATATCAAATGAGTGAATTTTCTTTTCATTTCATGCGGATAGCAGCACATCTCTAAAAATGTGCCCCTACTTTCGATTATCTAAAACAGCACCTAAAGATCTCAACGCTTCTAGAGATGTCCCGAATGAGCGGATCATGAAAACCTAACGGATTTCTTTCAGCTTATCTGGTTTGGGAAATAATTTTTACGAAATTCGACCTAGTAACCAACCATTATCGTCAGATCATTGCGCACGCACCGTTCACTCAGCGAACGGCTTAGGATATGGCATAGTTTGATTATTACATACACCTATACATACAGAGCTATTAACAGTAGCGCTTATGAGCTCATGAGAGTTAACGATAGTGAAGCGATTTATGTAAGACGAAGCTTGCAGAGGTCATTGATAACAACATCGTCTTTTAACGAAAACCCATATGAAGGTTATCCGTCCGATACCTCTAGTCAGCTAGACTGACACTCCCGTTCGGCCCGGTAAAGCGCTGCCCAAGATGAACTCTTGCTGTCACGTCTGCTTGTTGCGCCATCCTAAAATCAAACAGCCAAACGGCTCTCACTATTAATGATCTGTTGGGCCTGCCTACATAACGGTTTCTCTAGCAAGGTCGTCAGGTGTAGAAAATGACCTTAGGACAGCAGATCTGAGAACAGCCTGGAATACTACTTATGCAGAAAGAACTAAAGCATCTCGATATGGCACGGGAGAGTGCTAAGGAGATGCTTATCGATGTTGATAGGCCATTGCTGCTTTTCAAGGCAAGTTGGCAGACCGTTCGCCACGAGGATTTGCTTGGCTTATTAGCAATCCGCAGCCAACTATTAGATTACATGGCTGCGGGTCACATAATGGGAGATACCCAGCGCTTCTGTTCGGCCCGTGATGCGTTACTCGGGCATGCTGTAGTCTTCCTAGAGAGATTTCAGCCTATCAACGAGATATTGATTGTTGAGCTATCCCTGGCGCTCACAGCCAAGCGCCAGCTGATTGCAAAAACCTTGAGCACTGCCATTTTGAGCAGGGATATTAAGGGAACCCTGACGCTCGATAAATTTCAGGCGTTGTCATTGGCATCATTAGTGAGCAAAGACTATCCCGGCGCCCCCGAATATTGCGGTGGCTTTAACCGAAGCATGTAATTGCGGTGCATTCGATAAGCTGGGCTGTACTGAAGGAATGCTTTGGGGGAAAGCTATTCAACATCTCGTCGTCGGTGACAGTGTAAGATCGGAGAGGGCGGTTCATGAACTCCAGCAGCTACACATCTCCAGAGCTAATCGGGAGCTAGGTAAGCTCAAGCGCGGCTCTGCTTCGAACTTTCAACCTTTTGATATGCTCGATCTGCCGTTAGCAGCGTTGCTTTCACTGATCGAGGTCTCCGGCCAGGCCACATATCCCCTAAGCGAAGCAGCTCACGCCTGTGGTTATGCGCTTGGGGTATCAGCAACGAAACTACATCCCTTCGCTGGAGTCGGCTCTTTTGACCGAGCAAACCTGGCTCATAGTGAAAGATCTGTGCATCTATCAGACAAGGCTGAGCTGCTACCAAAGGGGCGAGTTCGATGACCAGACAAAGATCTCCGGTGCCGTTTAATCCTAGCGCGACCATGGGAGGAGGGTTGTTTCCTAGATCATCTGTAGATGCCACACCAGGCGCTCATCAGCTGTTCCTTGCTGTTGTATTTATGCAAATAGCTTCGTGGCGTTCAGTCTCTTGTGGTACCTACCATAGACTTCTCCTCTAAAAGCCTGCTAGCCAGGTGGATATGATGGATGTATCCCTAAGGCAAACAACGACTCTTCAAACCCTCCTTTATAGGGGCGGCTAGAATCACTCGGTGAGTAGGAAGAACATTAAAGCCGTAATCCGTGAGGTTATCCGAAAGAGGTTAGCGGATAAGAATAAGAGGGAGAAAGACAGAGTGAGCGGAATATAATGTGTACCGCCTGAGATGAGCTATGAGCTTTGCAGGTTAAGCCGCTGCATATACATCTTTCCGCTTGATTCGTTTGATCAGTGAAACCTAATGAATGACAGACTACTCACAGTGGCCATCATTGATGTGGGCATGCTGATGACGTTAAGCCTATGCTTATTTTATTGAATGGGACTGTTGAAGTGACCGAGTAAACCGTTCGCTGAGTGAACGGTTTACCTAACGTTCTTGGATCAACTTAGGATCTGCAAAAGAGCCTTGATCATAAGCCGGGGTAGCGGGGTTTAAGAGTTGACGTGCTTGAAGCAGCAAAATGATTTAAGGCGTCTCTCAATTGCTGTGATCCGCTTGCTTTATGATTAGTATTTTCTGACTCAAATTTGATGCTTGTTTTTTCCCAATCGCGTTCTGTGTTGGGATCACCAGTCGCGTATCTCTGCAAGTCATCCCTCAATTGACTCCTAATGTGGGCAGCAAGCTCTTGTAGTGTTTTGAAGTCAGCTCTTTGAAGAGTTGCTGGCGAAAGCTCTTGGCGAAGGCCAGAGGTAGCTACGATCTCGCCCATCTTTTGCGCTACGGCATCTATAGTGTAGTGCGCTGCAAGATCTTTATATTCTGTAATACCTTTGAATATCTGCCTTAAGGCTCGCACATCGCCATTAAGCGCTAGAGAAGTCGCTGCTTGAAATGCTTCTGAGGGGATTGATTTCCAATTGATTTCAAAATCATGATCGTCAGCGCATTTTTCTAAAAGGAAGCGGGCTGCTCTTGCGTTGCCGTCAGCGAAAGGGCTGACCTTGTAAATTTGGATGTAGTAGGTGGCCATTCGCTCTGCGAATTCAGCCGGTGTAAGCGTAGAGAAAGACTCTTGCTGAAGCCTACCTAATACCCGGCCCAGCTCCATCTCAACTAGCGGTGCAGGTGCGCTAGCCGAACTATACCCGTCACCAACGATGATATCCGTTGTCCTTAGATCACCTGCCCAGGGATACATTTCGCCGAGTAGGTGCTTATGGATCCTCTTCAGGTGATCAATCCCATAGTCACCCTCTGGCATCCCCTCGACAGCTGCCATTGTCGTAAAAAGAGCCTCAGCTTCTCGGATGATGGCCTTATCGGATAACTGGAAATTGTTATTCAGCTGAATCGCCCTGAAATTATCGTGTCCTTTCATTGATGCGATCCTTAGCGACTCATCCGTGCAAAATTTCTTATCGCTTCTTTCGCTGCTGAAGGATCAAACTCAGCATCTGCTGCGGTTGCTAAGATATTTGTGAGCACATCTTTAGCGTCTTGGCTGGTGATCGTAGATCCGCTGAGATCGTTACTAGCAATGGCTGATTGCATCCGGTTAAGCCTTTCCATCGCCTCTACAAGATGCATGGACTCGTTTCTTTCGCGTGTCATATTCACTCCGTCGTTCACAAACAAAGGCTGATGATTAAGGCCTGATGTTGGTAGATGTTTACTGATATCCAATTTCGGAACGTGAGATCTGGGAGGCTAGTATGGGGGATAGGTAGAGGTAGGTTTATCGAGATACCAATCACCTGTAGCTGCTCCACATGTTTGGTATAAGCATATTGTATCTATTGTTTTTTGGTTAGCGCTTTATGCTTTGGATACCGGCTAGGCCAAAGGAAACAGCGTTTACTCGGTTCATTACGAGCTAGATGAAGGACGAGGACCTTGATAGAGACTGGTTAGCGAAGAGAGTGTAGGCCAGCGCTGAGATATCAAGATGTGCTTAGGTTGTCGAAAGAGGAGGGCAATTTAAAAGGTTAAAGCGTTAGCGATAGGAATACTTTGTTGACGTTGACCCCTAAGAGGTACGCGAGAGCCAAGCAATTATGAGTAGGTTTATGTGGCCAGACTCATCAGTTTCTGAGGATGATATGCCTCACTGAGATGCATGATTAGATATCAGATTACTTGAAGTATCTCGCTTCGCCACTTGGCTCTAGAAAGGGGGCTGGGATAAGGCGCCCAGCCTTGGTAAGGGCAACTAGCGCATATAGAAGCTTGAAGCACCGTCACGGTCTTCCGATGTGCTTGATGGCTCAGTATGGCCTCCAAACAGATCACCTTGCGCAAATCTGAAGCGAAGAGGGTTTACCTTATGGTCCCATTCCATAATATCTTCCGCATCACCAGGCCATGGCCGTGGTAAGGGAAAACTATGTCCTCTTTCGACATTGATTGATCTTGGGCCATAGTATATTTGGTTAGTCAGCATCGTATGGCCGAGCATTGCTGCCAACTCGAAGCGGGTGTATTTATGACTGCGCCTCACTTCTTCTGCAAAGATGTGCCTAGCGGTGTATAGGCTTACGCTTAGTTGTCGCTTTTTCTCTACCTCGCTCCCTTTAGCCTTTCTCTTAACGTTGGCAGTGTTTTTATCGCTAAACACATCGAAAGATGGGTTCCGATTGATCACTCGTTTCCAGGCACGGCTAAGGGCTTTCCTGGTCCTGCCTAAATAGTCCTCAAATCCCTCAGCTTGGGCCTGCACCTCGGCTAACAGCGCTTTGATAATCATGCGCCTTTGTTCAGGTATTTCATCAAGCAACAAATAACGTTTGGAGCGTAAAGGATTGTCTTCACGGCGTTGGTATTGTTTCAGGGTGATGACTTCCAAAACTGGCCCTAACGTCAATTTGGTTTCGGGATCGTAAAATGTTTCTAGATACCGGGCGTCTCGCCATTCATGGGGGCGTAATCCCATCATTAAGGTTGCCGTGAAGAAGAGGGCTGCCGAAGGTCCAGAGCTATATTTAGGGGTGCCTGCTTCATCACAAACCATCAGGTCATCGAGCAAAGCGTCTAGCGCGTTGGCATGGATATAAGACAGGTATAGGGCATTATTCTGAGCCACACCTGCGACCATGACTTTCTCGAACTGCTTAGCGTCTTCGGCATCAGTTACCAAGGCTTCTTCTTTCGATCCTGGCGGTACCCAATTTCTAATTTTTGCTGCCTCAGGATGACCAATGCTTTCCACATATGAAGCAAGCCAGCGCCTATAGCATTTGGCCGTGGTGATCCCTATCCCATGAACGGTAACGCGCTCATCAAGCCAGTTGACCAGGGAGCCTATATTGAGATCGTTATCGTTAGTGTCAGCTCGGTAACGTTGGAGTAGTCCTTTTGCTCGTTCGCGAAGGCTTTCGCTTACTCCGGGCATCCATAATTCCTGTGTTTTCTAAGTCTGGTGCTAGAGGGCTTAACAAGCTCTCGGTTTCGGGCGGTAGCTCCGTTTTGGCTGTATCACCCAAAACAGACCTACCGTAATATAACTGGACACATTTTTCGTGTGTCCAAGGTATGATACAGCTTGTGTCCAACCCCTGATACAGGTAGGTGTCCATAACCTGATACAGATGCCGTCCAACCCCTGATACAGGTAGGTGTCCATAACCTGATACAGATGCCGTCCAAGCTATGATACAGGTTAAAGCTGGATATTTTCTTCGAAACGCTAAGCTCGTATGTTTGAGAAAGGTAGGAAACCTTTCTATACCAAAGCATTCGTGTCGTCAGATCGGCCCGACACAACCCTTCGAAACCAAACATCACTTACACCCTTGTTTTCTCCCAGCTTGATGTAACTTCATTAGTGGACCATAGAGCATGTATTCCAGCTCTGCTCTTATAAGCGGCCTTGAACGGTGGCATGTGTAAGTGATGGCGGATCGTCTCTTGGGCTTGCCAAGATCAATGCTGGGTCACTACCGGGAGTCTGAAGCAGGTCATGCCAGATTTTGCAGGTATGGCGAGACTGGCAGGCTGGGCATAGAAAACAATCCAAAACCTTACTAAGAGATCCCATAGAGCGCCATTTCTGCCAGTTTTACCAGCTCTGGCAGGTTTGCCATTTCAGCCAGTTCTACCGATTCAGCCAGATGTGGCGAATCTGGCTCAAAACCAAGCTCGACTGCTCAGAAGTCGTCCCGAATCATGCCATTTCTGCCAGTTTTACCAGCTCTGGCAGGCTTGCCATTTCTGCCAGCTCTACCGATTCAGCCAGATATGGCGAATCTGGCTCAAAACCAAGCTCGACTGCTCAGAAGTCGTCCCGAATCATGCCATTTCTGCCAGTTTTACCAGCTCTGGCAGGCTTGCCATTTCTGCCAGCTCTACCGATTCAGCCAGATATGGCGAATCTGGCTCAAAACCAAGCTCGACTGCTCAGAAGTCGTCCCGAATCATGCCATTTCTGCCAGTTTTACCAGCTCTGGCAGGCTTGCCATTTCCGCCAGTTCTACCGATTCAGCCAAATATGGATAATTTGACTCAGAAGTAGGCATAACTGCTCGCAGAGTCGTTCCGAGTCGTGCCATTTGTGCCAGATTTACCAGCTCTGGCAGAGTTGCCAGAATTGAAAAATCAGTCAGCTCTGGCATTTCTTCCACCGAAGTAAGGATATGAAGCCCTTAAAGCAGCTCCGTTTTCTCCAAATTTGGCAGTTTTGCCAGAAATATTGAGTGCTGGCATTGCCACCATTTATGAAGAGCACTATCATGATTTCTATCGTGCAATATCATTAAATGGTGTAAAAATGGATTTCGCTGTAGCCGAGGTATCAATCCCCTCTGGTATGGCATCGGCTCCAGTACTTACAGAGCTGAAGTCGTTGCGAGGCACTAAAGAAGAGTCGGCCAAGGAAAAAGAGGAGGGAGGCCTTCGTTATAAAGCCATACGACAGGAGGGGCTGCGAGTCGGGGCTCAATCAGGTCTTGCCTATCGTTATGGCCTGATCATGCAATACCTTCATAAGGTTGAGCCCAAGTTGAACGTTACCTATAGCTTCAATGGGTTCATAAAAGATGGTCGGTTGTTGGTACCAGCTGTGGTCGAAGTAAGAAATAAGTTTCAGCTTGACCCTGAGAAAGGTGAGGCCAGGGTTGTACGCAACGCTGTGACAGTAGAAGAAGAGGCCCGTATAGTTTCAGTCGTTCCAACATGGCGTGACTATCTCTGGCAAGAATATTCAATGCCTGAAATGCCCCATCCTTCACTTCTCCCGCGTACGGATGCTGAATCATTAGCATGGAGCCAAGCTGTTGATCAGGGTTGGAAAGCAGGAGTCTCTCAAGCTGATGAGATCTATTCAGATCGTCTGGCTCAGTTAACGAAAGCGGTTGAAGGTCGTCACACCTATATAACGCTTGAAAACAAGAAGATGTTCTCTCCAGCCTCATTACGAGTTGTCGCGAATAAAGTAACGTTTAATGGACGGACCATGAACGTAGGAGAAACCATCTACACCGTGGGTAACGAGGCAGGATATACCCCAGCCAAAGATTGGGCTCCTGTATGGACGCGTTAAAAGGTTCTATCAGCCTCGGAGCAATGAGTGCTCTTCCAAAACCACTATTTAATGATCCAGTAATTCTGGACTTAGAAGCTCTAAACCAGATGTTGGTGTTTTGCCTTGAGAACAAGGCTGATGACCTAGTGCTTTTAAGTGGTAACCCGTGGGGCATCATCTGGTCTGAGTCAGTGCGTCTTCTAGGCCAGCGACCACTCGAAACTGCTGAGCTGGAAGCCTTGCTAGTCAAAATGACAGGGAATCCCAATGCCGCTATCGATATTAGCCAGGCTGATGACATTGATTTTAACTACAGCTTACCCGTAGGACGAGGAAGAACGTTACGAATACGCTGTAATGCTACCGGTTGTTTAGGAGTGAATGGTCAACCGGGGTTGGAGATTGTCATGCGTCCAGGTGGGAAGGTCCCCCCGACAATGGATGACTTAGGTTTACCAGACTATATAAAGAAAGCTGCCACGCCTAAGACAGGAATTGTTTTGATATGCGGCCCTACTGGTTCAGGTAAAACAACGATACTTGATTCCATCATGCGTTCATGGGCAACACATCCAGATGGAAAGCATATCATCACCTATTATGCTCCCATAGAGAATGACCTGAACGTTATCCCTAATCGCACCGGTTTGATTGCTCAAACTGAGATTGGACGTCCAGGTTATGGCGCCCATCTTAAGTCTTTCGATAAAGGCACAAGGAATAGCTTACGTCGACATGGCCAAGTCATCGCTTACGGAGAAGCAAGGGACAAAGAAACTATTGAGGGGGCAGTACTTTCCTCTCAGACAGGGCATGTGACCTACTCAACTACGCATACACCAAATGTGCATATGGCTATACCTCGCTTGGCAGATGTTTTTAGTGGGGCAGATCGTGTACGTATCACCAATGCACTAATAGACAATGTCCGCTTAATCGTTCATCAGCGCCTTCTTCGGCGACCAGAAGGAATAGGAAGAACACCGATTAGGCAAGCGCTGGCGTTCTCACAAGACCTTCGTAGCGAACTGCTAAGAGTCCCCATCGACCAGCTTCCTCTGGCTATTTTTGAAGCTACCAAGAAGTTTGGTATAGATCTATTTGAGGATGCTGTTAGGCAATTTGATGCTGGATTGATTCATGAAGATGAGATGGCTTCCCTTGAGGCAGAGCTCAAGTCAGAGAGGTTGTAATGCCGTTAATGGATAACGAGGGGAATACGATCATCACGGCACATGCCAGTAAAAAATCGAAAGTAAGCCTGAAATTGTTTGAGGCTCACACGAGTGTTCTGGTGCCTTTACTCATCATTCCAGTTCTACCGTTTTGGATAACAGTTAAAGCTGCGTGTTTTTCGATACTCGTACTGATTCTCTTGGAACGTCGTGGCTGGACACTGAGCATAGCGCTCAAGCGTTTACGTACCTCTTTTGCAGGGCGCTATCGGTTTAAGAAAACGCGTCGATCCCTGCAACGCAGAATGAACCATTAAGGACACTTCATGAAAAAGAATTCAGCATCCTCGCCCCTAACACGCTTAGTCGCCGATGATAATGGCTATGCTGATCATAAACTGGCGTGGCTAGATGAGGGCGGAAATATAATGACCCTCAAGGTTCCTTCCTTAATCGAGCCTGGCGTAACCTTCGGCTCAGCGCAAGGTGGGCGAGAGGGCGCATATGCTGTTGAAGGGCAGGAGTTCACCTGTTCCTCCAAAGTGAGGAAGCCACTAAATCTTCGTACTGCTGACTATCCATTTTCCGTCCAGAATAGAGTTCTATTTACCCATGCCTTGGCGCGTGCTGGTCTGCTCGATACTCCTGTAGAAGTAGCTGTTACGTTACCTTTCCGTGACTACTTTAGCGAGAAAGGCACTATCAATACTGAGCTCAAGGAAAAGTCAGCATCGAATTTCATCAAGAATGATGTATCGCTGTTTGATAGTGCAGCCAAACCTCTTGTAAAGGATGTTTCGGTCTATGCCGAGGCGCTTTCCGCATTCTTTGACTGGGCAATGGATGATAAAGGGCAGCTCACGCAAAATTATGATGAGTTGTGTGATGTCGAGGGTGAGATTCTGATCGTCGACATAGGTGGCTCGACCACAGACTTGGCCTCCATACAGATTTCCAATGAAGTTTCGCAAGGACAGATGCTCATCAACCAAGCTAAGTCTGGAACTGAAACTATTGGTGTGCTCGATGCAAAACGAAAGCTTGAAGCCCTAATGCGCCAAGAAATGATTAGCGAGGGCATGAACATGCTTGAAGGACACACAGGCCAGTTAGAAGAGAACGTGATAGGACGTGCTTTTGAAACTGGATCTGTAATGTATGCCCAGAAGCGCTGGGACTTTTCGCATGCTCGAGCCCAAGCCTGCCAAGAGGTAGCAAGCCGTATTACGAGATTCATTAATACGAAGGTTGGTAATCCAAATGCCTACTTCGCAATCCTTGTCGTTGGTGGTGGCGCTGTTGTTTTTAGAGAGTCCCTAAAGCAAATGTTCAACAACGCAACATTCTTGGATGAATTTGCTAACGCAAAAGGTGCTCTCAAATTCCTCATGGAAAAGCGTAACCGGTAAAGGGATGTGTAATGAGTAAGAGAGTGATTCATTCGAAATTTGGTGAAAGGATCTCTTTATCGCTTAAGGCTCCTGCTGGGGAGGGGCCTAAGGCAAGAGCCTTACAAAGACTGGTTAAGAGACTGACAGAAGCGTCTGAACTTGGGACAACTGATCAATGGATCAAGCAAGTTCTCTTAGCGCACGTGCAGAGAGAGATGATTGCCCAAGGTGAACTCGATCCCTCTGAAATGAGCGACTTTGGAAACTACGACCTACGAGGGGTCTCATCTGGCCGCGCTACTCAAGTGACCAAAAGTGTTACTCAAGAGGCCAACCGCGAGAGTGAAGACAGAATTACCGAATTTGATAGCTTGACTGTTGGAAGCGCTGGGAACATCCCATCATATCCAGGCGAAGCAAATCATTTGCAGAGCAGCCATAGCGAAAAGGGTAACTCAAGCATAGGGGCACCGACGCGGAGATTGCCTGAGTCTGCATTCTCACTTATGGGATAGTAATGGGGCCATCTGGCCCCTTTTATTTGCTGGGTTTCGTGGGAATTCAAGTCAATAACTGTTGAAGGCATAACTATTTTTCAACATCGTCTTGGCGGTTAATCTTCAGCAGGAGCAGCCTGTTGAATACAGGGCCATGCGAAGCAATGAAGATCTGAGTAGTTTCGTTCCTGTACAACTCCCTCATCCAGTCTAGCGACTGTACATAACATTCGAATTGCCTAAGCAGTATTCGGTGTCGCTCCTCAAGCCTGACAGTGACCTTATGTGGAGTTGGAATACTGATCCAAGAGTCATTCCATTTCTCGGCTAACAAAACTTCGTCCATCGTCTCGCTAAGCGGTGTTTGCTGGAAGGTCTGATCGATCAGGTCCCTAAGCCAGGCGGCACGACTGGGTGCGTTCTTATTAACGCGAGCCAGTAAACTGGCCCCTTGCTCAACGATATCAAGACAATCCTGATTGAGCCGGAAAGTGAAGTTCTGCCCTGGTATGCCTGGTCTGCCAATGAGAGTGGTCATGTAGATCCTAGTAGAGGAGATATAACTCTGGTTGCTTTATCAATACTGTATTGATAAAGTAAATCTGTATTGCTAGTATAGGCCCTATCAAAACGCCAAATCTGCATTGAGGAGTTGGGAATGAGGTTCCAAGAAAAAACATTTGAGTTAGGCTCGCTCTCAAATGCTTATCGCCCATGCAATGAGCTGGCAGATAAGGTCTTACGTGACTGTCTTACCCTGCCTGCCGACTCAGGTGTTCCATTACCTTGGGCAAGAGGTAACAGGCTCAATCTTACGGGTAGATTGAATGCAATTGCCGCTATTTCAAGCAGAAACTTTGGGGTAGCAAGAAGGGGAAGTGGGGGTAGAGCGCAATACAAATGTTACTACCGGCGTGAGCTGGCAGGAGTTTGGTTTGCTGAAATCTGGGGCACATGGAAAACTGCTTTCATAGCTGCTCCTTATGCGGTAGCAGCCAATAGCCTAGGCCCCTTTTTGACGAGATCCATCCGTACCGGTTCAGAGTATCCTGGTCAAAATCTCGCGCTGTTCCTGATTGGCTTGATGATGGTTCTACTGTTTGTACCTCGGGCACTACTGGCACTAGGTAACCAGTTTGCGTCCTCAACAACGACAGGCAAGCAGCAAGTCGAGTCTGCTGGCCTGATAGCGTTACCAATGGGGCTGCTAGGACTCATGTTTACCATATTTGGGCTCTTTAGAGAGTGGAGCGTATCGGAGTTAGGTTTCCTGATAAACACCCTGCTGGACAGGTTCGTTTTTAACTCAAGTTTTCTACTAACCATCCCCTATGCACTCGGATACTTAGCCTTCGTAGCTGTGTTTCTCGCTTGCCTGTCGTTTTTCTTTTGGCATGCCTCTATCAGGTATTTAGGTGCCAAGCAGGCCTACGATGTTTTGATAAAGGCACGTATTAGCTTCAATGACGATGTAGTTAAAGCCTTTAGTAGTACGTTTCAGGCTATTGCAGTAAATCAGGAGGGTAGGCCTCAGGTAGTGGTAGGGGCATTATTGTATTTCCTCGTTATCTTGCTTTCAGTAAGTCCAGTGCTCGTTTGGCTGGCATAAAAAAGCCGCACCTTGGTGCGGCTTTTTTATTCCTTAGGTTTCTATGTCAGTCATTGCTGCCAGGTTGAATGGGCTTCATCTCTCCCTTGCCACCAGCTTCCTTTGGTTTTCCACTTGGCATGCCTCTGCCCTTCATTGTTACCGTCTTAGCATTATTTACGAAACCAATCATGTTATGACGGGCCTTCTCTTCGCTAGATCCATCGCCAGTAACTTCATGTCCGCCATTCACCCATCTCAACCCTCTCTCGAAAAGCTCAGAGTGAAGATTGAAAATCCGGCTCAGCAAGTTGTAGGCAAAAATTCCACTAACAACTAGTGCGCCGATGGTTATAAAGAAAAAAGTGAAGCCACTGACAACAACACCTTGAAGATAGTCAATGAACCATGACACCAAGTATGCAGCAGGGCGCAGAAGCATAAAGATGCCGAAGAAGCCTGCTACACGAAGGATTGGATTGAGGTATAGGCCGATCATAAGCATATAGCCTTGCCGAGTATGCTCACTGCCCCATCCTTCACGTTCGGCAGTACCATGCGCAGACAGCCACATTGGACTGACTAAAAGGCATTCGATATAGAATAGTAGCCAGGACATTACCCCCATAAACCATGAGGTTAGTGGGATAGTTGGCAAAACGACACCTAAGAGAAAGCCTACAAAAATCAGTGCCATCAGTAAGTAATCTACAAGCTGAGAGACTTCGCCTAGGAAATGCTTGATTCCTGACACAAGGCCTGCCGCAGGGCCTGAGGCTAGCTTGGCGACCCATCCTATTGGGTTATAGTCTGAAAAGCCTGCCGCAGCCTCTACACTTTTGTTTACTCCATCCAGAGTCCCGACTACTGTAGAAACGGCTATCGTTTTGGCCCACCAACCTACCTCGGATGCAGTGCCTGCGGCTGACCCAAAGTATTGAAGGTTAATCAGCATATCGTCAGGGCTGTTTTTGTACAGCATGCCTCTCATGGTCCAGGCAAACGCACTATAAACTGCACTTTTTATGCTATCGATTACTCCCTCGCCTTCTGCGCCAGCGTCTGCTATAGCAGATAGAGAAGGTATGTTTGTCTCGGAGACCTGTGTGCTTTCTATTCCCCCCGACGCTTTGTTAAGCCCTCTGATTCTTCCCGATATCTCAGACAACCTTGGATCATCTAGCCATTCTTTATCCAGTTGTGGAGGCGTCACAATGGCGGCCATCGTGCTGGCAAGTTTATTGATTTCGCTCTGATTGATATTGATCTGCCAAAAAATTGTACCTAGGGCAGGCCAACCAACCGATTTTGTCTGCTCGCGCCATCCACCAGCGTTATCATTTTTATGAGCATTTTTAGCATCGTTGAGTTTGTTTACAACCGAGGCCACAGCAGCCTGGGTAAGGCTGTTATATAAAATTACTGCTTCATTGAATTTTGAGACAGCTTGATTAATCTTCCCGTTTACCTCGTTAGCAGCTTGCTCATAAGTGGATTGAGAAGACTGCCCATTCTCTTGCAAAGCCCTTAAAGCATTCTCATCAGCAAGGAGCATACTGGCTATTTCGGCAATACGTGGTTGCACCTGAGTGATGATCTCTGCTTGCTTTTGGCCTATAAAGGCAGGCCCACCATAAGCAGCTGTTTGGTCAGATGTGAAGGAAATGGCGACAGGTTTTTCTGGCGCTCCTAAAGACTTTTCTATTGAGAACTCAATCGCACCGCAGTAATCATTTCGAGGATTCGATGACCATGACCAGGTTCGTTCCTCGTTATATCCATAAGCGAGCTTATTAATGATCTTGTAAGTTTTTGTCTGCTTGCTAACGGTAGGCGTTATCGTCTGCTTATGCGTATAGCTATTTATGTATTGTCTACATACTTCGCTTTCGATCCACGACAAGACTGTGCTTCTGCCATCCTGAAGAGCAGGTGAGCGGTAGGCGCCGAAATCATAAAGGTAGTCAAGCCCAACACCCATAAGATAGTTGCCATGCTCGTTACCCTTTTCAGCAACAGTTATTACGCCGTATTGTAGGGTACTAAAGCCGCTGGTGAGGGGAATGAGCAGTATTGTGGCAATGCCAATTCGTAATGGCATCCAGAAGGATGAAATGACTTGCCCACCAGGTACACCTTTGTTGGCCGTCTGAATAACAAAGTTGGTACCACCGATAACGGCCAGCCAAGCCATGACACAAAGCGCAACAGCATTTAAAACTACTGAAAGTACTGAGAGAAGAGATTTCTCGCCCCAGACTGGGGAGGTTGTACCGTAAGCAATCCAGTGCAACGCCTTGAGTCCGAAATCTACAGCAAAATCATCCGCAGAAGCCGGAGAACTAAAGGCAATCATTGCCAAGGCGATCAGACCTAGATGTACCTTTTTCAATCGAATGCTAAGCATCCTGACTCACTCCTTGAGGCCTTCAGAGACGCAGGTTTTCCCAGTGTTGCGCTTACTGATCTCTTCGCTGAAAAGGTTATAGGCAAGAAAACTTGATCGCAGCCTAAAGCCTGTATAGATGGCAAGTGGAACGCCATAGAAAAGCCATGTGTTAAACGGGACGTGATACCTAACAAGCGCTGCGATACCTTTCGTCAAGGTAATCAACGCCCAGATAAAGGCAGGCCCCATGAAGGCCATTATTATCAGATGCCCAACTTTAGACTTTTCAAGCAAGTTGATTGGTATGGAGTCGAGCTGAAAGATGGCTCGGCTATTCTTCCGTTCAACTGCCAACACACGCCTCAAAAGAGGAAACGAAGCTCTATGGGCAAGGATTTGGCCCTGCCTTTTCCAAGCATCTATAGCTAACAAAAAGCGAAACGTTTTACGGGTCTTATCAAAAAGCCTTTTCTCTTCGGTAGCCTTCGTTTCTGGCTCAGCTGTTCGCTGTTTAGGGGGGTGGGTATTAGGCGGGTCTGCCGCAGGTACTATTTCGGTATCCGGGCGGTCTCGTTGAGGCATATGCGTCACCTTTCGTTCTGACTGGGAAACCTTTTTGCTGTTGCAAGGGCGGTTTATTCTGATTGGTTGTACTATGATATAAGACTATTGTACCTAGTAAATATGTTTTGTATGGAGGAGGCGATGACCGATTCGACTGTCAATCGTCATTTGCTTGAAAGTGAAAGCATCGCAGAGCGATGGAGCGAGGTTAGCGCCTCTCTATCTCGACTTATGAATTGGATGGACTCAAAAGAAGGCTGGGTTGTAGGGGTTGATTCAGAATTCCTTGATCTTCTAGCAAAGGTCATAGAGCGAGTAGAAGACCCAGACTTCGCAAGTAGGCTTCAAAACGGAGAAAACGCATCACAGGTTGCATTGATCTTCGCAACGCTGCATTCCAGCCGTTTTTTACGGGTCCTCGAAATGTTGGATAAACGATCTCCTGGGATCGTCTCGCGTTTAACCCTCTCGCTGGGACGGCTAGGAGGGGAGTCCGAAGTCTTTGCTGAGCTGTTTTATGAGCGACTAATGCTTATTCATCGCTGTGAACTATTGGCTCAAGTTTTCTCCCTTAAACGCAGCCAGGCCATTGCCAACTGCATACAGGTAATCAAGGGTAGCCAGTGATGATCCGTTCAGTTCTAAGCAAGAAGGCTGGGCTGATAGTCGTAGTAACTGCCTCATTTTGCCTCCACCTGACGTCAGCGCTTGCCGCCACAACTGAGTCGGCTGCTGGTGATTGTGAAATCGATACGATCATGAAATCAAACCGTGTAGCCATGGATAAGTTGGCGGTAGGCGTTCTTGATGCCCAGGTAACGAAGCAGATCGGAACGAGTATAGACGCGGCCCCAAATGTGAAAAGCGGGGCATGTCTACCAATCCTTGACTCAATGGATTCCTTGATTCGGATGAAGATTCCTTCTGTTGGAACGATTACGGGAGGAATTCTTAGCAAGATCAGAGACATGGCCTGTAATGCGGCTAATGATTTTCTAGCTTCAGTAGCAAGGCAGGCGCAAGTCAATATATCCGACCCTCTTGGCGTAGCCTCAATTGGGGTCGGTGTTTCTACCGGAGGAGCTAGTGGGGTTCAGACGGAGACTTATGATTTTGGCCAAGTTGTTGAGGATGCAACTGAGCGTGCTGTGAAAGACAAAGTCAGCGGTTACTCGAACGATGCGCGAAGGACCATGAACAACCTCCCTATTGGTAATCAAAATCGTCTGCCTACCATAAACGACACGGTAGATGATGAAGTAAGAAAAGCTCTAGGTGGCCTGTAATGAAGTTCAGATCACTCGCTATAACGGGCGCCTTATTCGTTTGCATTGGGTCTACTGCAAATGCTGCTGCTGTAGCCGGTATTCCCGTCTATTGCTTCAATTGTGAACAGGGCAGTTATAACGCAGCCAGTGCGATACTGGATGGTCAACGATCCCAGACCGAAGCGCTGCTCAATGGGATGGACTATGTCATGCGTACTCAGCAGAAGCTGAATGTTGCCCGTGATACGGCTGTTGCTGCAACACAAGAGAAGATCAAAAACTCGTATGCCATGGAGCCATCACTTGGGGCGAAGCCGAGGAGTGCTTGCGGGCAGCTGGGGGCAGCCACTGTAAGGGCGGTAGCTCAAAATAGCGCTCCTGCACTTAGGAAAATTCTTGCCTTACGCACCAAGCGCCACAATGAAGTATCGAAATCACTAGCGCCAAAAGAACCACGACTTGACTACAACGTTGGTCAAGTCATCAAGGTGCTGGATGACCCATCAATAAATGAGTATGGAAAGGTCGTCATGGCTGACGAACCAATAGATCCCTCCAGTAGCGATCTCGAAAAGAAAAGGACGCTGTTAGAGATGCTACTGAACCCGTTCCCTGTTGAGACTCCTAGCCAAGACGACATTGATAGGATTAAGAAAACAGGCTCACCGGGAGAGAAGAAGGCCTTAGCTGAAAGCATTGCGGTGCAACGCAGACAGGAAGTCGGCCAGTATGTTCACGATGCTGCATTTGAGAAAAATGTACAGCGCCTCGATGCATCTTCTCTAAAGTACATGCTAGACGATTTGACGCCTTACTTAACCGATGAACAAAAGAAAATGCTCTCGGGAAAGCTATCTCCCAACCAGCTTGATGAGCTTCTAGCTACCTATCGAGTTCGGTCTGAGGCTTGGGTTAAGCAAGTCACTACCTCACCCTCTACGGAAATGCTTCAGCGCGAACAAGTACTCATCAGCGCGGAAATGTTGAATCAGACGTGGGAGCTCAAAAAATCTATAGGCGAACTTCTTAAAGTGGCAAGTTTTGCTGAGGTTCGTACTGTCTCCCAAAACGGCATGCAAACGAGATAAGACGATGGCTTTGGAAAAGCAACAAGATCTAGCTCAGTTGAGTAATGAGGATCGACATATTTCGCTTAACCCTAATGATGATGGGAACTTGTTCCGCCTAAACGGCATGCGTAGTGAGGAAATGGATATGTCTGAGGTTTCAGAGGCTACTGTTCTAGCGGAGCTAAATGAGGCTTCAGATAAGGATGAATATACTGAGTACGCTGAGTCGTTCAGCCAGCTGTTTGTCGACCATGAAGACTTTGCAACTCCCCATGCTGAAGATGTGGTTGTAACTGGCGCGTCTGAATATGAATTCATCTCTGCGGCAGAGAGTGACTTCCAGGCGGAAGAGGGTTTGGAGGACGGACGCACGGATGGCTTTGACCCTACGGGTAATACTGACGAAGAGGTAGATGCTTCAAGCTTGTTAGCTGGCGCTTTTAACCTTCAGAACGATGATCAAAACCTGTTAGCTGAAAATGACATCGGGCTCGACGACGAATTTGAAGATGCGGTGGACGAAGCTGAAAGCCTTCAATCTAACGCAACCATGAGTCTGAATGACTCTAATACAGATAGTTTACAGACTGACCAGTCAATGCTTCCTGAGAATGCTGGCCGTTATGTAGCACCAGGTATCGGCACCGCTCTGGTGATGATGGGATACAAGGGGTTATCTGGTTTAGGCAGTATGATAGGTAAGGGCGGGAATGCCATATCCGAAGCTGTAAATACCTATCGTTTTGATCGCACAGAGCAGCAGTTCCATTCTTCAATAGCCGGTCTTAAAGGTGGCCTAGCGGCTTGGAAAAGGGATGGACTTAGCGCCATTGAAGATCCAGCTTTAAGTCACGAGGCAAAGAAGAAGCTAGCTCAAGATTTCTTTAATGAGCCTGGGCACAAAGAACAACTTGACCAGATGCTTATGGATATCAATCAAGTTGAAAAGCTCTCACGAAAAATTGCCAAGCAAGGACTTTCAGCGGGCATGGATGAAGATTGGGCAGTAAGACATGCTGTAGACCCGCTTAAGCGACTGATGGAAAGCAACAAAGACTTGCTTGAATCAGTAGATGCAGCTGGCGTATCACTGATGGATCGTATGAATAACGTTGTCAACAGTGTGCTGGATGCAATCAAGATGATTGTAGAGCGAATCCTGTCTGTTGTAGGTCTCAGCCAAGGCAACGAAAAAACAGCAAGTCCCAGAATGGGTTAAGAAGAGTTTATTTATGGATGAACTTCCTAGCATCTGGGGGCGGCATGATAGGGCCTTTATTGATCCAATTATGGTTAAAGGTCGCCTTATTACATCTATTTTGGATGCGCCCGAGGCATGGGGGGATCGATTGTCCATCCTCGGGTTTAAGCGCACCAATCAGGCCTGGCTCAGACTGGGTACCTTAACTCCGTCTGAATATACTTATTTGTCCCCTGAGATCGATCTTATCGGTCTCAGAGCAGAAGAGGTCATAGATCTTCCCGCTTCAGAGGAGGAGGCTCTCTACTCCATTCAGGTTCCATTCGACATTCGTGACACCATCATCCAGCTGTGGCAGCGACAAGCAGCCTCTGTACTTGTTGCCTTGTCTATGGAGCATGATATAAACCCCACGCGCGCCCAAGCATGGTCTTTTGTTGAGGCAGCAATAGCTGGACAAATTACGCCTGAAACAGAGACCCTCTTCGGTCTAGCCTTTACAAAGATGACCCGAGACAACCGCATGAGTCCTGATGCGTTGGCATACGCCATTGAGCTAGGTTGGGAATCTACGATCCCAAACCATGCAGGTTCACCTAAAGGGACGTTATTGCTGGCCAAGGGCGAATCTGTCCGGTGGGCGGATTCAGAAGGGGTAGTGCATGAAGGGCGTCTCGCACAAAAGGTCCATGTGAATGACATTGGGTGCTGGGTATATAAGGACGCACCACGCTGGTCTGGAGGCTATTTAGTTACATCCCCCCTATGGATTAAGCGACCACAGCTTCAATTCCACGGGTCACAGTATGACTATGAATATCCTGATCACTCAGCCACAGAAAATCATCTGTCAAGTGACGAGACCGCACAAACAGAATTTGTGGCGAATGCCTCCCAAAAGGGGTTGCTAAACCGAATTCTATCAGTGAGGGGCTATTTTCCCGGCGAAGATTGGCGTGAACATTGCTCTCTGCTACGTGAAGAAACTATTAGTCATGAAGCTAATCTGGAAGACTTCGATAATAGTGTGGAATGGCTTGGGCAAGTAGAAGCAGCGTTACACCGTCTGAGTAAACACTTTTACGGGAATGATCCAATTTGCTTTGTTATCCAAGGCCATGGTATTCCAGGATGGGAAAAGTTAACGCTGGCTATCAATATTGATGGGTCAATCCAGGTTAGTAACCTGGGGCACATTGATGCTTTTGACGATGATTATCTCAACTTGAAAGCAAGCACAAGCCAGCTTGAGCAGTTGCGGGCCTCTCGTGGAAGATTGATGCGAGAGTCGAGTCTAGAACTTGCTCAGAAATTTGGATTTGATGGTCACATAATTGCTGCCACAGCGTTTGCAACTGGAAGGCCTAGCACGTGGCCTAAGATTTCAAGATTTTTTAACCAACAGATTCCTATTGATAGCCTCTTAAGTATGCTTACTGTGCAGAATGGGGGAGGCGATCAGGCTGACTATCTTTTGCGCAAGAGTGCGAGGCAGCCAGTTAGTTCTTCCTTAGCTTTAGATATAGTCCTGCCCCCAGATAGGGGTAATGGTGCGGTCTCGATTCAAATTTTTGAGCATCAGGCCAAAGTTCTAACGCTAGAAGATGCTTGTGAAGCACTAACTCTAAGCAGCGAGAACATAAGATGGCTAGATTTTGCACCAACAACCGTAATGACGGTTTACGCTATCGAAGGGCTGTTTACCGGTAATACAATTCTGCCTGAGCTAGATCAGACTTGTTTGAACAGGCTTTGTAGAGATAAGCATCAGAGTGTCATCTTCCGCAGCCTCGATGAGGCGATGAGCGCTTATGAAACGTTACTGGATCAGCTTGAACCAGTAACAAGCTCCATGTCCAGCAATCCGCTCAAAAACATCATCAGTGTAATGGATGGCTTGCACCTGAAAAGTCGCTTCCTTGAAGCAAGCCAAAAGCTTCGAGGTATAGATCATGCGACTCTAGCGGCATTTGTTAAAGCTGAAATGGCCCGCCAGTTCAAAGGACGTTTAGCAAATTGGACAGAGGATTTCATCGAAGGACGCGTTAATGCAATCATCAACCTCCTACGTGAGCCGAATGCGCAAGGGGTTGTGATAATCGCTTCATCAACCGGCGGCTGGCATCGTATGAAACTCGATGTCATTAAGTTCCGTGATGAAGCGCTAAGCCAAAGTCGTAAAGCAGAATTAGATGGTGCGGCTGTCGCTTACAAAACGAGAACTAGAGCTCGAGGTACCTCCGCTGTAATTGACGGCATTGCTTTGGCTGACCCTGAGCTCTGTAGCTTATTGAACGGTGACGAGGCTACCTTCAAAGAAGAAAAGAGAAGCGGCGTTGTCGGTACCTATACCGATACTGGTGTAGTTGCCGGTCTGGCCATCAAAGATATACGCAGCTACGACCGAGCTACGCTTGCAGTTCATGCGGACAGTATGAACGACGCCCAAAAAACAAAATACCTGACAAAGGATTTGATTTGGCCTCGCAAAAGTTTTGAGGAGATGAAAGAGGCAGGAATCAACCTTTATATTGCTTACACGTATGATCTCCTGTGGAAAGGGCTGCCTTCAAAACCAAAAAGTACAAGCAGGGATCACACATCACTGTTTATTAATCTTCTGGGACTAATGAAAGAGAAGATAGCACCTTTGCTCGATCATTATAGTAATCAAGGAGATTTGAAAATTTCAGATGAGGCTTCATACAGGTCTTTTAGTAGAGATCTGGATGAAGCAACCAGGGCTGTTTTTGGGGAAATTCCATCACTGGGCAAAATATACCCCTTCAAAGAGCGGAAAATCAGAGGCACGACCTGCTATTGGTCCCACTATTCTCCCGATAAATCTTACTCAATGACTTTTAAGTTGAGTAAATTATCGTGGAGCGACGTTCTCAGGGAAAAAAAGATCTCTAAGCCATCAAGTGGCGGGAGCCGAGTAGCAAAGGGTAACGTTGAAAGAGTAGGGCCTGATTACCGAGGCGGAAAGTCTGTGACTGGTGAGGACTTCATCAGGACCTTCGGCTTTTCAGGCATTGAGTATGGGAACTGGACCAGCCAAAAGGAAAGGGAAAAGCATCTAAACTTCGCATATGACTCCATGCTGGATTTCGCCCGCATTATGGGCTGGGAGCCTATGACGCTTAGCCTAGGAGGAAAACTAGGTTTATGCATTGGATCCAGAGGGCATGGCGGTAAAAATGCACCTGTTGCTCATTTTGATCCTGTAAACCGGGTAATAAATTTAACTCGAATGCGTGGTGATGGCTCCCTTGCTCACGAGTATTTTCATGCTGTAGCAAATCATTATGGGCGACTCGCTACAGGCACCCCCATCGACATGATTGATACCTTTGCATATCCACTCAAGCAAGGTACAAACCTACCTCCCAGACCAACCAATGGGTTGAGAAAGGAAGTACGAGATGGCTTCTATGATCTTGCTGTATCCATCATGCGCGCCCCGACCGATGATAGTGATGAAAGAACCATCGAGAACTATACCGCGTTAAGTCCTATGCTCGTGGCAGCTAAAGCACTTGATGCCGAGGGCTCCAGAGATGATTACTGGTCAAATCCCTGTGAGATGTTTGCTAGAGCTATGGAGGTATGGTTCCGAGAGCGGATGTCTGAATTAGGGGAGCGCAACGACTATTTGGTTCGATACGACAAGCAAAAGGAAGTATCTGCGCTTTATCCAAGCGAAGACCACCTTGCTAGGATCAATATATTCATGTCCCCATGGCTCGAGGCTGTGAGATCAGAGGTTCGTGCAGTTAATCACCCATATTTAGGTGAGATAGAGATGCCGATCCTGCATACAGAGCACCGAAGCAGAGCTCCACTCTCTTCGAATGACCTGTATCAACTGGCACACAACGAACTTGGGCGCCTGTTTGATAGCTACATACCTAAGCTAGCGCTTTCATCTGATCCTCTAGCAAAAGCAGGATCGTATGATCTAGCCGCCGATCTGGTAATGCTTAATTCCCGATACGCAGATAGGAAAACTTTCTATCACGAAGCCTGGCACGTTTGTAACGCCAAACTCCTGTCGAGTCCTGAGAGAGCAGGCCTGGCAGCACTGTTTCAAGCGGGAGGTCCGGTTGTAGCTTCATTGGCGAATACCATGCGAGCAGAGGGGTATTCGGAGAAGGTTATCGAGCATGCATGTGCTAGCCCAGGCGAGGCACAGGCCTATGCCTTCGAGCTTTGGACAGAGGCAAAATTCAGTTTTGATAGTAGTGAAATCAAAGCTTTTTATCGCACAAAATCGTTTGCGGATGGCGTTATCAGAGTAGCGGATCTGGTGGGGGCGGATGAAGCAGAAATGCTATTTCGACGATTTATGACAGGAGAGCTAGCTAGACGTAAGACATTACAGGTGGCAGCTAACCATGTAGCGTCGGTTCCGGATAACCAGGGAATGGAGGTACAGGGTAGTGAAAGCGGCATGCTTGTATGGATGGTAGATGATGTCATTTCGGTAGCCGAGCAGGCGAACACCACCAAGAGCATGAGGATAGGTATTTGATCAGAAGATATCAAGGCAGGGGCATGCTACCCGCCTTGATGTCTTAGTCATTTACCAGGCTGACTGGGGCTATCGTCTACTTTGACAACGTTAACGAATGGTAACCAGTCCATATCATTCGGTACGCCACTTATCACATCAACACTGCCTTTAGGCGTACGGAAAACGACTAGTGGCGTGCCAATGGTTGGATCATTCTTTGATAACTCATAAAAAGCCATCGCTGAAGGTTTAGCGTACTCATAGTCTTCAGGCGAAAGCCCACTAATCTGCTCGGCATCCTCTATCGCAGACCATTTTGTCTGCATCATCTTGTCAAAAAGGGCAGATGCCTCCCCAGGAGATCTTTTAGCAGTTTTGAGGAGAAAAGCAGACATAGCCCACGACTGCTCATTGAGAAACATAGGAATCCAATTGAAGCGAAGGTTAAGTCGCTGCGCCACTGACTCATACTGATCATAAAGCTTATGGCAGTATTTGCATTGCGGATCAAACAGCACATAAACATCCCTGCCGTTAGGCTGCCCCTTTTGAATATGAGGCAGCTTCTCTAACTTGATAAGCAATGACTCTCGCAAAGAGCCTGAAGCATCCTGAGCAATTTGAGGTGTCGAATTTTTGGGTGGGGTGGAAATTGGGCTATAACCTGATACAGCTAGTGACTCCCTACCTTCGTTAGGCGACAGAGAAGACGACGCAGCAACACCTGATTCAGTATCATTGTTTGATAGAGCTGAAGCTTCTGGGATGCTGGCTGACGAATTAGAGTTATCGATAACCATCATTCGACTTCGTTTATCCATCAGCGGACCGTTTAGGAACTGCTTTCCGTCAGGCAGAACGTAAACGAAACCTCGGGTTTGCTTGTTGTTTCTATCGGCAAACATCTCAACTTCAAGTAAACAAACACTCTTAGCGTCATCGAGTGGAAACGGCTCAAAACTTAAAAACTCTGCTGCTGGCATCAGCCTAGTCAAAAGGCCCTTCGCTTGCTTTTCAGTGGCTATTTGAGGACAAACCGCCGGTTTCACCACTCTTAATTGAAGGGGAGCATCACCTGAAAAGGAGTCAGCAGCTTCCGCTGTTGCGATAGGAGATATTCCTATTGCAGCTCCGATCCCGATCCCCCCCAGGATAACGGCAAGCTTGAAAGGTGAAAGGAAGGATATCAGCGAATGACGCATAGAAATGATCCATATGTGTTTGGTGCAATGATACTAAACCAAAGATAAATAAGGTGCTACGATGTGTGGCAATAGACCTGATACAGCATAAGGTCGAGTACCAAACAGGCGATGTGATGACACTTGGAGAGTACGTACGCTCACTGCCCCTGGGACAGCGGCAAGCATTTAGGGAAAGACTCGCGGAGTCCCATAACTGCTCTGTATCTCTGGTTCGTAAATGGGAAGCATGGCCACCAGAAGACGGGTGGTCACAAGCGAAGCGGCGTCAACTAGTAAGGCGTCACCCGGCAGACTTATCTGCAATAAAGAAAACAGAAGAGCTCACCAAGAATGTGGTGACTCGGCATGACTTAAGGCCTGAGTGCTGGGCCGAAGAGGCAAATGATGTTTAAACGTCAAAAGGACCAAAGTAGTCAGGCGCTTGCTTCTGATGAACTTTCCCAAGAGTTCCTTGAGCATGGTGGCCTAGGGGCCTTGATAAAGCTTGGCTTAAACAGTGAAAACGAGCGCAGAGGGAAAAACAGACTAATTCTGTTTGGTACAGCAGCGTTGACGGTTTCCTTGGTTCTCAATGTCATCCAGTACATAACGAGGCCCGAGCCGAAGTTAGTGTCTGAGACAGTGGACGGTCGTATCAGGCCGCTGCCCACTCTTGATGAGCCCTTATATGGTCACAAAGAGATTCTGGGCTGGGCTGAGAGATGTGTAGGCAAGCTCTATAACCTTAGTTATGTGGACTGGCGGACAAAGCTACAAAACGACTCACTCTGCCTTTCAGATAAGGGCCGTCAGAACTTTGTTAAGTCATTGGAGCAAATTGGGGTCTTCAAGTACTTAAATGAAGAAAACCAAGGGACCATGTATGCCGTTCCTAGAGCCGCTATTTTACGGCAGGCCAGGCTGAGTGGTGACGGTTACAGGGAATGGGTCGTAGACGTTCCTTATAGGATCGTCATGGACGGACGGCAGAAAGGCTCGCTTGAAGTTGTTATGACGCAACGAATTAGAAGGGTGGGTCTAGGTATACGAGAAGATGGTCTGTGGGTTGATGACTATCTCGTAAGGCCAGCGGGGTCTGTTCAATGACCAGATTGCTGAGAAGGTCATTATGGGCTGGATTGATTCTTGCTCAGGGCCTGCACGCAAGTCCCATGGAACCCTCTGAAGGGATGGATGAACAATCCCCTGTTGAGGTGCGCGCAGATCAGCTGCTACAGGCCGATCCGCAAACTATTTTGAGGATCCGTAAAAAGATACAAACACGTGCAGTCGCTCAACAAGCTCCTATCGTGGATGATTATTCAGATGAAATTCCACAGGAAGTGTTAGATCTTGAGGATATATTTGAAATATCTCTACAGCCTGATCAGGCTGCACCAAAAGTACTTTTATCACGCGGCCAGAGTACTGCTATATCGTTCATAGATGCTTACGGAAAGCCGTGGCCCATTCGAAAGATATCTAATTTCCTTAATGGGCGTGTTCTGATTGATAGAGCCATACCAGATGTTACGCAAGGGCAAAATCCGGATGCCAATCCGGATTCGAAGGATGGAATAAATACTGATAATACACTGAAAGATCCACAAGCTGGATCCTTTACTATTACTGCGCTTAAGCATGGGGTGGCAGGTAATATAACTGTTTATTTGTATGGCCTATCAACACCTATAAGTATCAATCTCGTCGGCAAGGGTAACGTCTTCCATAGGGTGGCAACTATGAAAGTAAGCGATGTTGGTCCTCAAACGGATCCAATCGAGATTTTAAAAGATCGTGCTGTTTCGATTGGTACCGAAAGCGACGTTGATTTGAATAATGCTTTATATGGTGTAACGCCTTCAGGAAGTGAGCCTATGGTAGTTCAAGGCGCCGAAGGAAAGGCATGGATCAAAGGGAAATTTCTGTACTTACAGACACCGCTTGCTGTTTTCTCGCCACAGATTCTTGGAGCGTCAACAGGATCAAGTCGTTTTAAAGCATATAAGCTGCCTCTGACGACAACAGTTATGGGTACAAATAACGAAGGGGCTACTATAGTTCTTAAAGTGCTGCGTCACCCCTCAACTGATATTAACGAGTCAAACTCGTTTGGTAATAATTAGGTGAAGAACTGATGGGCAGCAACGATATCACCAATGATGATCTTGAACTTAGCATTGACCCTGATGATCGTACTTCAAGATCAGCATATTCCGATACTATCTCAGTAGCCCCTGCTGGAGCAGGGCTAAAGTCGATATTTGCATCGGCGAACCGCAAGAGACTAATTTTTATTTCGTGCATTGGATTCTTAGTTCTTGTAGCAATAGTCTATACATTTACAAGCTTTGAGCCATCAGACGTTCAAGGCTCGGCAGGATCTGTACGTTCACCAGGTATGATGACGCAGAAAAATAATAATCCAAGTGCCGTGCAGACTTCCGAGGCTAATCAGTATAACAATGAGACACTTAAAGAGGTGCAGATAACCAACCCTTCTGCGCATCCAGTTTTGGTAACTGAGCCCGAGCAAAACAACCCAGTATTCAAAGAGTCTCCTACTTTCAGTAAGCCTGAAAAGATAAGTGATATCGGAAGGCCTAATTATCATGAGGAGTTGCATGATAACTATGGGAATAACAACCAACAGAATGCTAACAACGTACGGGTCGCGTCAAGCACAACTGAGTATGACGAGTTAATAAAAGATCTAATCCGCAGTGAGGGTGAGAATACGCCTCAGCTTTACACGGTTGACTGGAAATATAATGGTCAGGTAGTTGAAACTAAAACCAGGCAGTCAGTCTCATCCCACGAAAGCACTAGTCTTGATTTAGCCGAGCCTGAAAATAAGTTGTGTTCTAACCCAGCTGCGCGTGCGGCAAGCATGTATATGGCTACCACTGATTTAGCCCTAAATAGTGATGTTGGCGGGCCTGTTTCAATAACCATCCAGAATGGCAGGCTACGTGGTAGCAAATTGCTCGGTACATTTGAGCGAAAGGAGCAGTGGGTTCGTATCGATTTAAACAAAATGGCTACTAAAACCCATACGCTTCCTATCAAAGCGATCGGGTTAGACCTTGATACGACACTAAATGCTGTTCAAGGTGAAGTTGATGAGCACTTATTATATAGATATGGCTGGTGGGGAGTTGGGACTGTATTATCAGCCATTGGATCCGCTGCCGAAAAAAACGCGGATAGTAATATCATAATTACAGATGGTAGTGTGATAAAAAGTATGCAGGCAGATTCTTCGAGAGAGTTAAAAAGTGCTCTGGGAGAGTTAGGTAGTGAGATAGGAAGTGTTATGAAAGAAAGGATCAATCGTCCTATCACGGTTAGCCTGAAAGTTAATGATGAATTGGGCGTCTTCTTCCTAGATGACGTTTGCCTGCCTACTAAGTAAGAAATTTAAGAGTCCATTCCGATGCATAACGATCAGCGCTCCCCGCATCCTCAATATAATTTTGAGGAAGAAGTAAATGTTGAACAATTTTCTAGAGAAGTGCATGAAGTTGCTCAGCAGTCCGCTCACGAAAAGCACCACAGTCAGAACAACTATCATGACCAGGAGCAAGCTCGGGCTGGAATAACTGACCATGGTCATCATAATCAGCATATCGGTGGATATGCCAGTAGTAGCTTTACAGATGAGCAGATAAGTCTTGATGAGATTGACCGTAATCTACAGCAGGGAATTGATCACGATGCCGCTGATGTAAAATCATCTAATAAAAGCAAGTTTGGCCTTTACATTGCCTTGGCTGTAATTGGTTTTCTCATTGTGATGGGTGGCTTTCTCTTTGTCGCTTATAAAGTGCTAGTACCCAGCACTAATCAACCACAACACTCTACTTTGATCGATTACAATGCAGGCGCTAGCTCTGCTAATGACACTGTTAACTCTTTCGGTAAAACATTAGGCGTTTCTGCTGACGACATCGGAGGCGATAGCCTTCCGACACGACCCGTACAACGTGAATCCCAGACAGATTTTCAACTAGAAGCCTCTTCACAAAGCTCATCTCCGAATGCTGTGCCCAAGACCGAGCCTCTTATAGTGAACAGTGGGATCAGTGATGCGCCTAGTGCTGCCGCAAAGACAGAGCCTCAACAAATAGTATCCTCCAACACTGCATCAGCAGGTGTGGCAGTAAGTGATGAAGATGCGGCCTATGATTCATTGGTTGGACAGTTGGCAAGCTCCGATCTGCCAATAGGTGCCATCAAGATCGATGAAAATGCGATTCAAAACCAAGTGGCAAACAAGCAAATTGGTGAGATGAAAAATGAAATCACCAAGACTAGAAACGACATTACCGAAGTACGAAGTGCTATCAGTACCATTACAGATCAAATGAAACAAATTGGCGAAGTCATAGACCGCAATAATTCAAGTCAGGAAGAGTTAAGCAAGCAGATTGCTGACCTTAAAAAGACAACTGCGGATACATCGGCGTCCCTTGAGCAACTTAAGAAGTCATCCCAAGTAGCTTCTATGAACACGTCACAGAGAAACTCTCGTGAATCAAAAGAGGCGGATCGAATAGTTAAAGCGGCTGAGCAGGAGCTGACCAAGACTAGCAAGCTGGAAGCTAAAAAGGTTGAAAGCCAGAATGACAAGCCCAGTATGACTGTTAAACCGGTACCTGAGCGTCCAAAGTTGGCTGCTGTGCCCGTGCAAAAGCCTGTCCCTGAAAATAAGCAGACATTGCCAGCACAATGTGATGGGCGAATGGTTTCAGCTAACTGGCGCCTCAAAGGTGTAAATGCCAGTGCGGCTTATGTTGTTCGGGTGCAAGACCAACAAGGTCTATTAATCAAGCCAGGGGTAAGCGTACCAGGCTTCGGTGATGTAATAAGCTTTGATCCTGTTAATCGCGTTGTTTGTACAACTCAAGGCCTTATTAAGCGATAAGGCCTAACTATGAGCGCTGAATCGGGATTAGATTTCGGCAAGCTAGGTAAATCCATCGGTGATGTTTTTATTGGCTTGAGTGGCGAGTATCCCGCGATATTAAAAGGGATACTCGTAGTGTTGGCGGCTATAGGTGTTTTTATAGCCGTAAGTGCTGTCTTTGATATAATCAAGTTAGGTAATCGCTCAGGGGCTAATAACCTGCCGGGTAGTACCATAGCTTGGAAATTTATTGCTGGGGCTAGTTTGATTGACCTGTCTTTTTGGACTGGTGTCTGGGCTGCATCATTATGGGGCCTTTCTAATCCCATGGATATTTCTCAATATGCAGCTAGCGCTGGGGAGGATTATACAAAAACTGCAATAATGGCGGTTCTCGGTTTTTTAGTGTTGGTGGGATATGTAACTTTAGGGCGCGCCTATATAATGACGTCACAATTAGGCTACTTGTCTCCTGAAAGTCGTAGCTCGCTTATTGGCAGTATTATCGCAAGGCTAGTTTCTGGTTCAGCACTGGTTGCAGCGATGCATATTTCTAAAGCTCTTGATAACTCAACTGGATTCAATTGGATACCACAATGAAACACGGACGCATCAACTATTCGTGGCTAACAGAAGTCTACAGCGCTACAAACAAAATGCTGCGTTGGACGGGCCGCTGTCTGCCGATTCTAGCACCCTTGCTGATACCCTCTATATCCATGGCATCTTCGGCAGGCAACCTTAAAATTTCAGACTTCGCCAATGATTGGAAAGCAGAATTTAAAACCATTCTCCCTGTCTTCCTACTTGGAGTTGCATTCCTTGGAATTTGCTTTGCCGCTGTATCAGTGATTAGTGCCATTATAGCTAAGAAAAACCAAAGACCTCTGGAGTGGCAAGTTTGGGGTATCACTGGTGGCGCTGTAGCGGTAATTATTCCGGTTCTGATCCTTGCTGTTGCTGGCTCCCTCAGTAGCAATAAGGGTAACGCATCATCAGTAATGTCTGATCTTGGTATTTAAGGATCGATGTGCGCCCTCTACCTATTAGTGTAAGCACTGCACTTGACGCAGTAACCGCAGGAAAACTTATTTCTGGTGGCTGGTTGGCGCATAAAGAGTTGCTTGAGGTTGGAATGTCCGTCCTCAAGCAACATAACTATACTTGCCGAGCATGTGGTTTTAAAAGCCGACCGTCTAAAGAAGTACCGCACGGATGGATGATACCGGTTGATCTGAATTCTCCATCACTAGTCGCTCTTTCGAGCGAAGCTGGACTTTGTCTTTGTCCGTTTTGCACATCAACTCTCACCATCAACTGGTCTGTAGTTCCAACGGTCAGGTCTGGTAAAGAAGCCCCTTCGCCAGGAATGTTGATCTTGCTTCCACACTTGAGCCAGCATGAGATTAATAGGATTGCATTACACACACTAAGTATCCTCTCTAGTACCAGCATAATGGAAAGCTCTCCAATTCGTGATATGGCCGTGAAGGTTGACAGTGTCATGTCTTCACTTCAAAAGGAACTCACTTTATATATTGAACCTTATCGAAGTGAACATGATGCAGACTTTGCTCGGGCGTTGGCTTTAATTCCAGTCGATTTGTATGAAAAACGGAACGAAGTTCTTTCGCCGGTACGATGGTGGCCTACTATGTCCTATTGGCAGGAGCAGGGCCTGTATTGGACTTATTCAACTTTTAATAAATTCTAAATATCTATTATTCCTGCCCATCAAAAGAGGCTCATATGCAGGCAATGCCCAGGATTGGTGTCGCGCTCTATGAAAATGGCTCCCCGTTTTCTAGAGATGGTAATGTGGCATGTGAGTTCCGTAAGCAACCCTTTGCTTTCAGCTCCGCCAGTGAGTTACCTGGGCAAACTCTTTGGGTTACTAACGTTAATTTAAGCTCTTTGATTGATGCTGGTCTTCACCGTAATCCTAAAATTGCTCATGATGGTTATTACCGTACGCGTATAGCTCAAATGAGTGTTGAGCTCGGTTTAGACAACCTTCCTGTAGAACAAAGAGCAGCCATTCTGTCTGAGATTCTTGGCGACGCTGCTGAGATGGCCCGCTTACAGCTTGGGTTGACGCAATATCCTAGTTACGGTTTAGCGCAAGCCGTAGGCCAACTACACGGACCCATTGAGCCTCCTGCTGGTAGTGCCGTTGCGAGAGTGGCTGAGCAGGCTTGTCAAAGATATACCGCCTGTGAGCGAGACAAAACCTTTAAGAATCCAGAGATCTTTGATTTTTGGTTTCCCCGATTCGCCTACGCTGATGATCTCTTGGAGCTACCCAAACCTATAGATGGCAATCTCAAGACAGTTCCTCCTCATATGTTGCCCAGTATGGGGCAGAACGTAGGAGAGCTGGTGGATTGGGCAACTCAAAACCAACTGCCTCTTTTTGCTCGAATCAAAATTCAAGGACTTGAGGAAACCGTAGGCAAACTGATGAACTACGGTGCTGGTGCACAAGAAATCAATAGAAGCACAGATTCGGGTACTGGTAATTATCAGGCGCGCAATATGCGAGAGTGGGCCAGCCTCCCTGAACTAGATATGTTGAGTCAAGTTGGAGATATCAGTGTTCTCCAGGTTGCCATAGCGGAGGGCTGGTCTGGTAAGGGACTTCATCTCTATCACAGTCGCTTGAGCTCTATTTCATATGCTTACGGTTTAGTTGCCGAAAACCTCTGGGTTGGCCTGACTCGGCAATCGAATCCCAGTGGAAGAGTGGCTCGTACATTATCTACCGCCTGGCTCCAGGCTATTGATCGTATGCGCTGCCTGCGTGTTGCTGAGCGTTTACACAATCTTGGCATGGAAATTATCCATTATGGCAACGGAAGGATCAGAGTTGCTTGCCCTATCTCTGTGCGTGCTCTGATCCCGCAAATCGCGCTTGAGGAAGGACTTCTCTATCCAGCATGTCTGGAAGGTTTAACTCCTTATAGAACGCAGTCGAACAACCCAACGCATGTCTTTCAGCACCTCCTTAATGAACGAGACCATGGTCGGATAATTAGAGTAGATCTGGCCGCTCTCAAAGAATTGGAAGCCTCTGTCCATGCGCTTAAATGATCAGCAAGTTCAGATTGTTGAGTTTCCGATGGATACTCCTGCGCTGGTAATGGCAGGAGCTGGTTCAGGTAAAACTACTGTCATTGCCCACCGGGCCAAACGGCTTAGCCAGTTGATCCCAGAGGGGACAACGCTACAAATGCTTACCTTTAGCAATAAAGCCGCAGCTGAAATGAAAGAAAGGGTTAAGCGGATAGGTCAGGCCAGTGATCTCAGTCGTATTCGCTTCGATACCTTTCATTCCTTTGGCATCAAGTTGCTAAAGAATGACCCTCAAGGATACGCATTACCAGAGGGCTTCTCCCTGTTGAACGAAACGGATACTAAACGAAGTATTCGTGGACTAGCCAAGAAATTTGGCCTATCCAGTAAGGTGGCACCAGAGGATCGTAAAAGACTGGATCCCATGTCTTGGTTAAATACTTGGAGTCTCGCTCGTCAGGCAGGATACGATGTCAGAAACCCGAATAACAAAACTGTCTTATGCGAGAGGCTAGCTACCTCTCATGCCCTTTCAGCAGAGGAGACTTTGCTTGCATGGAGTACGCTTAAAGGATACGAGGCAGAAAAGGTAAGTTCCGGGAGTGTGGACTTTGATGATCTTTTATATCTCCCTCTAATTCGTTTAGCTCGGGATGAACTATATCGGAAAACGGTTCAGACGAGCATTGGCTATCTAGTTGTCGACGAAGCTCAAGATACAAATCGTATTCAGTATGAAATTATTAAGAGAATCGCTCATTCCCATTGCGGGGTGACCTGTGTCGGTGACGACGATCAATCCATATATGGCTGGCGAGGAGCAGAGGTAAGTAACCTGCGTCGCTTCCTTAGCCATTTCAGCGCCGCAGAGCTTCGGTTAGAAGAAAACTATAGATCAACTCAAAGGATTGTTCAGACGGCCTCCGTTCTCATTCAAAACAATGAGAGTCGGTTAGACAAGAGCCCGTTTTCAACGGGGGAGCAAGGAGAGTCTCCGGATCTAAAGCAATTCCCTGACAGCCACGCCATGGCTGATGCTATAGCGTCCACTCTAGCAGTGAATATCAAAAACGGCGTGCTTCCAAAGGATTTAGCGGTTCTCTATCGAACTAACCGGATGGCCATGCTCCTTGAGCAGAGTCTCCGTCGATGGAGTGTTCCATACCATGTCGTTGGGGGGATGTCCTTGTTTGATCGGGCTGAGGTAATGGCTGTTACTTGTGCACTGCGGCTAGCTCGTAATCCAAGAGATATTTTTGCGTTAAAAAGCATCACACCCTTCATTGATGGCTTTGGTCAGGGTAGTGCATATACCGTTATAGACTGGCTCGAAGCTGATTCCGAAAGAACGTTAGAGGTCCTGCCTTCTGAGCTGCCAGGAATCTCACAGCGTCGAATCAAAGCAATCAATGATTTCTTCTCTGAATTGATTTTCATTGCAGTGACTTCGGAAACTGTTGACGAGTTTGTGAATTGGATCGTCGATGGGCCAATGGCTGTTTTGGAACGTGAGAAAGATGATCAATTACGAGAGCGAAGGGCACATCATCTCGAAGCATTGGTAAGGGATATCAATGAAGAAGTCAGCGAGCGACAGCAGGCGGAGCCTAAGCTCACGTGGCGTGACGTAATGATCGAGGTTGCTTTGCGTGATGCGAGGCAAAGCGAAGCAGAAAGCGGACAAGTCACCTTAAGCACTTTACATCGTTCTAAAGGACTAGAGTGGCCTGTTGTAATAATTGCTGGCGCTAGTGAAGGGTTGCTACCTCTTGATAGTAAAAGTGATCTATCAGAAGAAGACGCTGGCTACTCTCATATAGAAGAGGAGCGTCGACTGGCTTATGTCGGCCTAACTAGGGCCAAGACAGCCTGTACTTTTTTCCATGCTGATAAATATTTCTTCCCCGGAAATAATATGGATCGCCAATACGAACCGTCTCGGTTCCTTTTTGAGATGGGGCTGGATGTCAAATCTCAAATATCTCCATCCCATCAAGAATTAGAAGTTTTTGGGGAAGAGGATAGCGCTGAAGCATTTAAGCGCGCCTTTTCCAAGCTTGCTTTATAAGGTTCAAAAATGAGTATCAAATTTGCCGACCGAGTTATGGATTCCTTGGACGAATTGCGCCGTGGAATAAGGGGATGGACTAAGGGCGACCACACACAATATTTCCCCATTGCATGCAAGCACAACGAATATGTGCTGGCCCTGCATAACGGTTCGCTTATGAGCGTTCTGGATATCAGGGGTTATATGGGCCAGTATTTTCCTAGTCAGTACCAGAAACTGACTAAAAAATGGTCTCAGTTTATGCAGACCATCAGCAGAGACAAAAGCGCTAAAGGGTTTGATCTATTTTGGTCCTACGAATTCGATCCTGAAGGAATGAATGATGCTGCACATCATTTCAGACAGAGGATGGTTAAGGCATCTGAGCGTAGGGGGCTCGATATCAAAGATATTTTGGAAGAAGAAGCAGACTTGTATGGAGAAGTCTGCGCGATGGAGTCACAGTACTTAATGATTGTGACTCATATTGAGTCACTTCCAAAAGCTGACCAGATCCATGCGCTTAAACGTGCAGCCCATGAGAGGAAGTCCGCAGCCAAAGGAGTTGATTGCATTGTCCCCCAGGCGGGTATTAAGGGACTTGAAGCTGTTCATGAGCAGCATGTCAACAAGGTTAAGGTCTTTCTCAAAGAAACCATGATGGGGTACATGTTCGAGCGCTTGAATTGCTATGAGGCTCTTTGGGCTATGAGGCATTCATTCGCCGGAGGAACTACCGGTCCTGGCTGGAAAGCCCGCCTAACTATGAACGATTGCCGCTTCAGGTCAACCGATGAAGTACCTGTTTCTAAGAAGGTAACACAAGCCTCAAACAAGCCTAACGATTGGTCCTTCATTATGCCTCCGCAGCTCTCTGAGCAAATGGTGCCTGAGGGGGTAGTGGACCTTGGACCCTATGTCGTAGTGGGTGAGCGCACCTATGCGCCAATGTATGTGAGCGAACTTGCGGTTGCTCCTCAACCTCTAGAAGAGCTGTTACGCATGTGTTACCAGCGTAGGCTTCCAATCCGAATGGTTTACTCGCTGATGTCAAACAGTGAGCAAGCCAATTACTGGAATAGGCTCTTTGCGGGTGTGTTCAATTTCGCCTCTGCAAGCAATCGGCAGATTGCAAAAGCAGACAGGGCAATGAAGGCATATCAAGAAAGTAATGGAGCCGTGCTTGGCTACGGTATATCAATTACTACTTGGGCGCCGACACAAGTTGTCTATGACGACAAAGGACAAGCTTTCTATGATGTCAAGGCGCTACAAAAAAAGGCCCAGGACATTGAAACCCTGGTTCAGCATTGGGGCAATCAACAGGTAGATACAATCTTTGGTTGTAGCGTTGAAGCATTGATGAGTGCTACGCCTGGCTATGCCATGCCACCGGCGTGCCCCAAAGCGCCTCAAATCGAGCTGGACATTATCGCCCAGCTTCCAATTATGCGTTCCTCGCGGATTTGGGAGCCCGAAGCAGCCATTTGGTTCAGAACAGCTGAGGGAGTGTTAAATCCTTATCAGCCGTTTACCTCGAAACAGAACGCGATGTTGTCGATGGTCCTAGGGGGGATGGGCTACGGTAAATCGAATCTGCTATCAGAGCATATTTTCAACTTTGCGTATAACCCTGACATAGAGGAGATGCCTTATATCCGAGGAATTGACTTCGGCGCATCAGCAGCAGGGGTTGTCGACATGATCCGTGATTCCCTGCCCGATGGCCGTAAGCATGAAGCTGTTTTCCAAGGTTTTAGCAACAACGGGAAAATGGTAAAAAACATGCTAGACACTCGGTTAGGTCTGCGTTTACCTCTAAGCGACCACTTACGGTTCCTGCAAAGCTGGCTACTAATTCTTTGTGAAAGTCTCATTAAGGATGGCGACGTCTCCAATGTAGTAGCTGTATTAACCGCTACTATTCAACGTGCTTATGAAAGACGTAACCCAGAAAGTCATTTGTTTGAACCCGTCTTTTACCATGAGCCCACAGCAAATCCCTTTGTAGTCAAAATGGTCAAAAGGGCTGAGTTGCCCCTAGATGATGCTACACACTACTGGGAAATAGTTGATGGCTTGATCAGCTTTGGGCTTAAGCACAATGATAACGACGCCTTGCATGCCGCCAAGCTTGCTCAGCGTAACGCTGTGCCAAAGTTTGAAGACCTAATCAAAAGCTGCAACATGCTCGAGGATCAGTTTAAGAAGATGCCCCAAATCGCAGGCACCTCGATGGTCTCGGCAGTGGCCAACGCTCTTATGAATGCTAACGCGTTATTTCCATGCTTCACGGGCATCACGAACACTGATATTTCAGAATCACGCGTCTGCATCTTTGATATGAGTGAAGCATTTGGCAGAGGGAGTACACCTCACGACGATTGGCTACGCAGTGTTTACTTTGCGACAGTGTATAGATTGCTTACTGAAGACCTATTCATTAATAAAATTGTTAGTGGTAATGAATTAGCTGATAACCAAGACAAGTTTGGGCTATCAGATGATCTTTTAGCTTGGCATATCGCCTACTTCGAGCGGCAAGATCAGATAATTAAAGCGTTTCTGGCTGATGAGCTACACAGGTGCGGCAAAGTAGAAGGAGCACTTGAGCTCATTGATTCAATGGGCTTTGAGGGGCGTAAATACAGAGTTGGTATGATTCTGGGCACTCAAATGCCTCAACATTTACCGCCTAGCATGATAAAGTTAGCAAGCTCTGTTTTTATATTCGGTGCAAGTCAATCTGCTGAAAACGCTAAGGTTTTACAACAAATTTTTGACTTGTCGGATGATGAGCGTCAAATTTTGGAAGGTATTACAAAGCCAAATCCCGAAAAGGGCGCCGAGGTGTTTGTAATTCATAAGACAGAAATGGGTGTTCAACACCTAAAGCTGCATTTCCAGATGGGAAACATAAAAAGGTGGGCTTATGCCAACGAACCCGAGGAGCGCGGGTTAAGAGGCATACTTTATGCAGAGGGACCGTCGACAGCTTGGGCTCGACGCGTACTAGCCAAAAACATTAGTGACGTGAAAAAAGCTATTAAGGCCAAGCAAGCCAACCACGATGGACAGCTCAGTACAAACGAAGCAGTCAGACTCATAGCTAATGATCTGCTTCAGTTTGCCAGCTAGCATCGCTTTTAAACATAGGAAATGCGGGGAATTGTGATGTTAGTCACTGACTACTTGGTCGGTAGGGACAATGAAGGTCGTTGCCTTTGTTTGGTGGTAGATAACGTAATACCTCTCGATTGCTCACCAGGTAGAAGCGATCTGGTGAGTAAGATGTCGCGTCAAGACCTAGTGCAAGAATTTGTACAGGATGGCGTTCCTGTTGACTGGATCACATTCCCTGATCTTCCCTCTGATGTAGTTGAACTATTATTGTCTGGTCAGAGTCTAAGGATTCTTGATCAGTCTGACTCAACCGTGATCGAGTGTCTCATTGGACATTCTCAGGTTGACCAGGTAGTGCTGAAAGAGAGGATAAGTTGAAACACGCTCCCATCGATTTATTATCCAGTTGCGCATCGTTTGAATGGCGCGGACCAAGATCCGCCTCTCTGATAGAGGTCAACGGATCGCAGTTGCATGTTCGCCGGGCTAGTACTGACTGGTCTGCAATCGTTGGGAACCGCCCTGTTATCGATCAGCGTACCAATAACCTTGCTGATCTTTTCCCAAGTGCAGCGGCCATGATGCGCAGCTTTATGGACTCAGTCCAAAGTAGAAGTAATCAACAAGCTACCGTTACTCAAATAAGAGCTCCAAAGCTAGGCTAATCTTAAGAGAGAAAGGTGCTTACATGACCGAAAGGTAGGCACCCTCTCGAAAAGGTAGATCTATCACTACCCGAGCCTTATTCGTGTCGCTGCGCTTGGCATGGTTTCTAGGGGCGTTAAACTTAAGTCGCGTTGGCCAGTGCCCCTCGTAAACAATGAAGGGCAGGCTTGCATTTAGCATTATTGACTTACGAGCCTCATTCTCTTTCCATGTGATATTGGCCCTTAGGTGCTTATTCACCGGCGTATGCCATCGAATAGGACCGCTTGCCATGGCGGCCCTCAGCTGCTCTATAACGTCAAATGCGCCAGCTTTTCCCAGACGCGAGAAGACCTCTTCTGGCGCAAGGACCTCAATGCTTTCCATCGACTTAGCCAGGGTGAACCCTACTGTTTGCAAGCTCTGTCGGGGCAGAATGTTTACTTGGCGCCACGCTTGGAGTGCATGGAGCCGTCCGTGCCCTAAGCGACGATAAAAAGTCCGCATTTTGTAAGGCGTTACGCCGCTGGCATCAAGCCTCTTCACACAGGTCTCAAAGTCTTGCTTCCGTTCATTCAAAAGTGAAAGAGCCTCAATTGCCGGACTCTGTACTTCAAATACGCCTGGGTAACGGTTCACGCTTCCGTTCGTAGAATTCGCATCTATCTCCCAGCTGCTAAGTGCCTTTAATAGCAGCTCGGCAGGGAGACCCTCAATAATATCGCCGTTATGCTGGTCAAATGCCTTTCCTTGAAGTACCGCGCCCGGCTGTAAAATTGCGGAGCGTACTTGGAATAGGGACTCATGAAGCGCCTCAAGAGCGTTATTGAGGTAATCGAACGCTTCAATTGGGTCCAACAGAGCTTCATGCATATGATTTATCCAACACTACGGTTTCAAATTATTTCATGATGCGCTTTTTGGTGTTCAAGTGCGGCGACGTATCAATTTGTTTTTAATAGAATTGGAAGGTGGTGCCGTATCTGGCGCTTCGCTGGGCTCACTGCTTGTTTGAGGCGTCTTTTCAGATTGAGCATCGTTACGCTTGTATTTATTCCATCCACCTTGCTTCCAAACACTGGCAGGAGGGTTGATTTTTCTGGCAGCAGCCTCTGTTTCAACAACCTCTTTAATTACCCACCAATTTTCTGGGTTCTCTTTGAGTAGCGTATGTATGAGCCAAGCAAGAACCTTCGTCGTTTGAGTAGTCTTGTTGAAACCAGATTTGGTAAATCGGTAGCTGCTATTGGTCTCTAGTCCTAGGAGAGGGCCTATGCTGTAGGAAGAGGTGAAGCTTGGGTCTATAGCCTCGATCATGCCTCCGAGCTCTGCCAGAGAGATTGTAGGTATTCTCGGAAGTTTGTCCGGGAAGGCAGAGAAAAGGCGGAGTAAGAGAGAAACGCTGCTTTGTAGGTCTTTGGGTTCAGATTTTTTGCTGTACAGTGCTGCGGTATTGACCCCTAGGGCCATACTAATTTCTGTTAGATGTAGGTCATTGTGTTGAATAATTCTGTCAATTTGGGTCCCTTTCAATGTAATTGGCTCACTCAATTCTTTCATGTGAGCCGGGACTAGCTCAGAAAATGTCTCTTTTGTCATCGCGAAATCCGTCAATTTATGTATATTAATTAATAAATCACTAAATACATCGAGCAAGGTGCGTCGCTCATGTCAGTAATCACGGCAAACACGGTTCTATTCTATCGCGGGGACGCTATGCATCGCCCGTTAGAGAAGGAGCTGGTGTTAGTAGGGGCCGACAAGCTCTTCAAAGCGCTAACGTTTCCGCGCAAGGGCATAACGTTTCTTTATGGTCATCGAAACCCCGCTATTCCTTTCTTCCTTGAGCAAGCTGCCTTGTCAAATCTCGATGCGAGTGTCATTGACGTTCATATCGAAATTGGTCCCTGGGTACGGCAAAAGGTCGATTTCTCCGACGATCCTGAAAGAGGCTTGCAGCACATAAAGTTTTTCAATGTGGTCCGGGCCAAACGCGACATTGCATCTCATATCGAAAATGTCTGGGTTAAAGAGCTTGGGTCCGAAGTAGCCTCCACGGAGGATTGGCCTAAAAGCGGTGGGACTCGATTCCCTTATCTTTTTGATAAATTGCATGATGACCCCGCCTTTAACCACCTAACAGCAATTGCTTATAACGTAACCTCCGCAGAGGTGGGTGACGTACAAGTTGTCACTGTATTCGATCTTGATGCCATACAGACTTATAAAACCGAACATCAGCTCGAAGGTATTGACCTTATTCTCTAACTTTTTCCCAAGCGGGTACACTGCTTGGGCTGTTTTTTATAGAAAATGCCGTGGTAGACTGAGCCAAAGGCAAGTGTTTTTTTAACCTTCTTTACCTCGGTACAATGATACGGTACGTAAGTAATGCTGCTTAAACAGACGTTGGAGTCGCTTCCTCAAGCAGCTTTAATCAGGCAAGAGGATGCTACCCGTTGGCTGGAAGGAGTGATGCGGTGGCACGCTGACCGCGCACCTTGGCATGCCAAGCGTTTAGGTGGTATTGGCGGCTCTGAAATGGGGGCAGTGATTCGAGGCATTCAGAACCTCAAAGGGAAAGGCGGCTTTTCGAACCTTCAGCAGGTTGTGGAAAGCAAGCTGATGATGCGGCTTCCCTCATTTGAAACTGCTCATATGCGTCGTGGAAACGCGTTAGAGCATCTAGCAAGGCTGTCATTTCTCTATCGGTACCAGGCGACGCAAGATACGAATGCCTTGACCTCGATAGCTTCAGCAAAACAGAGAGAAGGTTACGAGTGGTGTATCGGAAACCCTGATGACTTCGTAATCATCAACGGTAAACGGTTCCTCAATGATTATAAGGTTCCGTCAACCTATACCGATGACATCGATTTTGACTATGAAGTCCAGCTGCATCACTACCATCTTCAAGCCCGCTTCGCTGGTATCAAGGTAGAAGGCCTTCTGCTTACGAAGCTGGACCTGGCGCCAGAGATCGCTGCTTCGCTAGTTCAAAAGATTCATTCTCTCAGCCAGCCAGATCTACATGACCTAGCCAAGAGTATCGCCAAGCTCGATATGCCAGGGTTCAGAGTCGTTTCGCATGTCGTGGATATCAAACGTGACATGCATCTAGATATTCTTGACTGTGGTTATCACTGCTGGAATGAATTCGTCCTAAAGGGCCAAGTTCCCTCTTTAAGTAACAATGAAAAATTGGAGCTAGACGAGCTAGCCCTTTTCGACGTGGCTCAATATCAGTATCAGTATGCCTTGGCCAAGGCTGGCATCAGCCACCTAGAGAAGGTTTTACAGAAGGCCAGTGAAGGTTTAACCGGGCGGCTCCAGGACGTTGATATAGAGGACAAAGAATTTCCTCTTAGTATCGTAAAAATCGCCCCAAATGGACGCGACAAGGAAAGGGTAATTCAGGAGGCGCTTGCGCGGGGCGCCACTGAAACTGAGCTTGCATCTGAAGAGCGTAAATATTCCATAGTGGCGCTGATTGAAGAAATTAAGCGGCTCAATGGTAACCCTGATGCAGAGCATCTCTATTCATCATCACTGGATATCGCCAAGGCTGATGCCTACTTAAGAGCGGCTGGTGTTGATTTGCGCGACTTCAATAAGCCGGGGATAAGTCTTCGACTTTCAACCAAAAAACAGGACAAGGAAATGGCTGGCGTTTTCGAACGTTCAGCTGCAACCGTGCTTGAGCAATGGATGGACGAAAACTCCCCATGCAATCAACACGTAGATGGCATGGATGCCATCGAGGAGCCTTTTAGAGAGGCCACGGGGACTCTTCAAGAGGCTTTTGCCGACGCGCATCGCGAAGGCAGTCATGAGATTACTTCAACTAAACGCCCCACGAGAAGCGCAGGAATGCGCTAGGAGTTACCATGGATATCGGCGAGCTGTTTAAAAGCCAATTCAACCAGATGCGCAAGGAAGACCAAGCCAAATACTTCCTTATGAAGGTCGAAAAGGTCCAGATTGCTTCAAATAACAGCGACTCGTTTCGTGCTATTGGCACGAGAGTAGATAACGGGGCTGCTGTGGCTGTTACGTCTCAAAAGTCTAGCTCAGGCCAGCACCTTCCTGAAGTCGGGGGAATACTTAGGGCCGACAAGGTTTCTCGACTACCTCCCAATCCTAAGCTAAGTCAGCTAACGCTCTATAAAGCTGAATACTTCCATGCATATGGACAAGATGAGTTGTGTCTCCGAGCTATTGTTCAAGCTGAAAAGCCGCGCACAAACAGCCAAACACAAATGCAAAGTGCCCAAGTTCATGCTTTTGATATCGAAAGTAATGTCCAGCAATTGAATGCAGCCAAGATCATTACTGAGTTAGACAGGGTCGTATTTACAGCATTGAAACCATGGGCAGCCAAGCATAAGAGCAAGATTACACATGACGTCAAAGACTCACCTGTCTGGGGTGACGGTAAAACGGCTAAGCCAGGCCTAACTCCGTTTGCGGTCATTCGTTTCGAGGGCCAGTCCTTCAAGGTCTACGGCACTGGCATGATTAAAGAAGGCCCTGAAAATGCTCCCAAATATCGATTGCCTAAAGACTCTGAAATCCTTTCCAGGATCCAGGCCAACGCCAATATAAATAACCTTAAGTCAATTGCAGCTAGCCTCCCCGAGGCTGCTCTATCCAAGCTAGACATCTACGTCATCCCAGGGCTATCCATAACAGTGGGCCGTGACAGCCTAAACGATTACATCCGTATTCCTGAAGCCTTCGATTGGATCAACCAAGACAAACTCGATGGGGACGGGAAACCTACTATCCAGGCTGGTTTTCGCTTGGCCGATATCCATGTTAAGGAATCGCGGAAAGGCCGCATGATGGCTGTAAATGCAGTCCCTGCTGCGGGTGGAAACCTTACTAAATCCATTCCGCTTACGAAGCTTGAGCGTGAGGCCCGAGCACAAGCTCAACAAAGTGCCCCAGCAAGTGCAGCCCAGTCTCAAAGCGCTCAACAAGCCACACAGCCACCAACTAAAACCAAAGAAGCTGCACAAGCTGTTCGCCAACAAGCCCCAAATGAACGCGCTACCAAGATCAGCCGTAGCCCGGCGCCTACGTCAGCCGCGCCAGCGCCTGAACCTCAGTTTGATGAAGAGATGGCTCCAAATGCTTTTGATGAGCCTGGCGCAGGTTTCGACGATGAGCCAACTGGTTTTGAAGATGACTTTGAGTCGTTTGCTCAGGATTTAGCGGCTATGGAGATGATGGATAGCACCTCACCCCAAGGTGTTTCCGATGATCAAGACGTTGAAAGCCTCCTTAATGAAGCTGCCGCTAGACAGAGCATGCGCCGCTCCCGGCCAAGCATGTAGTCGGACCTTTTTTAAAGGAGATCTACAAAGGCGGGAAAACCCGCCTTTGTTTATAGCGTTATAGGATTTGTAGTCATGGCGCATAAGCACTGGTTAAACATGAAACCTTACGGGCTGAATTTCTTTCTTGCCCGAGATCTTAATGGTAAGGGTGCTCACACTCTCGTCATGGTTGGCCCCGGATTGGCCAACCACCGTCAAGAGTTGCAGAGCCTTGGTTTTCAACGCGATGAGCGGTTCGTCCATAGAGAGTACTGGACTCGTTCTGCTGCTGGTTTGAGTCCTGCCAACATACAACGGCTGTTTCCTCAAGCTCAGCTTGAGCTAACGGCTATTGATAAAATCATGCCTGCCCTTCGAGCTGGCATGACACAACGAAACGCCCCACAACCCATTTCCCAAGAGAATAGAACTGATGGCGCTGAATTCCGAGATGCACGAGAGCTACCTGAACATGACGTTCGAGGCGCAGATGATGCCAGAGCTCGAGTCCCTTCCAATGTGGGGGAGGATAATGCACGAGATGATGTACGAGCTGAATCCGTCAATGATGAAGTCGCTATCAGACAAGAACGAGCTGATGCCCTACCTCTTGAAGCAGAGCGAGTCACTAGCGGACAAAGCCCGCAATCTGGCGAAGGACTGGATGAGGATGAACCCACTACCGAAGACGGCAACGTACTTCGACCGCCTCGCATGGATGAATCACTCGAAGCAGGCGGCCCAAGAGATTCTAATGCAGGAAGTAAGCTTGAGTCTGAAGAGCTAACAGCGGCTCCAAGCTCTCCAAGCGCCTTTGTTGCACTCGAGTTTCTGATTGACCAGTCCCAGCAGTGGTTCCGAGTCGAAACCAGCTCTAGCCATTCTGAGTTGCAGGAGTCCATTCCGACAGTTCTGCGCCGGTTCATTGAGCGCTACAACATCAATCACGCCTCTACAAATATAGAGTCACGAATAGTCGATGATCTAACCGGAGAGGTGACCTTCTACGAAGCAGATAGCTCACTATTTTTGGAGCCTGTCCAAGCATCCCAAACTTCGTCTTTACCTAATGCCTCTGACGCAGAGTTAGACTCGGATGAAGTGACTGCCCTGCAAGCAAAAGTAAGGCAGCTTTTTGAGCAGGATATGCCTGCTGATGCTTACTTTCTATTCAAACAAGATCCTACGGCCAATCCTCTATCGTTACAGGAATTTATAGAGGAGATGCACGCGTCAGCAGGTGGTAGCGAAGCCTCACTGCGTCTATCACGAGCACAAAGAACCTACCTCTCCCGTGAGCTTTCGCTAACTTCTAGCGCCATTGAGTTATTTGCTCAGGAGGGCGAGCTTAGAGGTTTTGCCAAGCTTCAATCATTGCTGGCGCAGGGAAATGTTCTGGCTGCTGCAACAATTGAAGCTCTGGTTGACCATGAAAACCAAATAGAGGCTGCATTGCTCCATGCAGGCTGGGCTAGAGATGAGTTATACGACCAAGCAGATCCTGATCGGAGCGCGAAGTGGAGTAGAGCAGGGATACAAGAAATCTACCGTGAGGCCAGCCAGGACGGCTGGGTATATGTAGGCGCAGAGAAAGGATCTATCAAGCCCCTTTTTGACGTGGTTGACTCTTACGAGTTATCTCCAAGTCATATTGCTTATCAAATCAAAAGCCATGCCTCCGCTATATGGGGCGCTAGTCAAAACGAATCTATTTCCCTAGAGAAGCCTGAGCTAGACACTAATGAATCAGCTAGCTCCACTCATAATGATGCGCAACGGAGCGGTGTAATAGATGCCGAGCAAGTAGAGGAGACACCAGATCGCATCTGGAGAGGTACTACCTACGATCAGGTCCTCAAGGGGCAGCGCACTCCCTTCTCAGATGTAAGTCGAGTGCTGAAAGCATTTGCTGCAATGTCCAAGGCTGAGAGTTCAGGGCTAGCTTCGCTAGAAGAAAGCGAGAAGGTTGATTTAACGGGCTTCAAAGGTTGGGGGGGCGTAGCGCCTGAGCTCAGAACAGACAATCGGATCAACCGAATAAATGGATTTGGGGTGATGGTCGCAGACCATCTCAGCGTTGAAGAGGGTGTGTTTAATCAACAGTTGCTTGAAAACAGACTTGAAAGCTATTACACCCCAGCCCCATTAATCCGTTCGAATTGGAAAGTGTTCAAGCAGGCTGGTGTAGCTTCAAGTGGCCGCTTTCTAGAGCCTGGCTGCGGCTCAGGTCTTTTCTTTTCATGCGCCCCTGAAGAAGTTCAGTCACAAGCACGCCTTGTTGGTGTTGAATGTGACCCTTTTGCATCTCGTATGGCCCGCATTAATGCACCAGATGCTGTGATTCTGGAGAAGCGACTAGAGCAGACAGTCTTAGACAAAGGATTTGACGGGGTAATTGGCAACGTTCCTTTTGGGGAAACGTTGATCACCGACTCGCGTTATCCAGATGCGAAGCACATCCACGACTACTTCATCGTTCGCAGCCTTGACCACCTAAAGCCAGGTGGGATCATGAGCGTTATCACCTCAAGCGGCACATTAGACAAGAAAGACGACCGGATCCGTCAGCAAATAATGGCTCGCGCTAATTTAGTAGCTGCCTTCCGTTTACCTGTTGAGATTTTTTCTGACCAGGATGCCTCAGTAACCACTGACCTGTTGGTTCTTCAACGCAGGCCTGATCATACAGCGCCAGATTTTGATTTCACTAAATCTATACCGCAGTCATTTTTTGCTGACAAAGAAGAACATAAGTTCTTTATTAATCAGTATTTTGTTGATCACCCAGAGCATGTGCTGGGTAATTATGACGTCGCCTCGTCAGCCTTCGGTCCTAAGCTACAAGTAATCACAAGTGATGACCTTAGGGGACTGCCCATCTATCAAAAGGTCGATGCCATTGCTGCGCTGCTGGACAAAAAAGTTGAAGAATCAATCGCGCCAGGTATTGCCAATAGGTCTAAATGGCCGCAGTCAGAGTTTGTCCAGGCTCTTTCTGACTTGGGTCGGGAGCGTGACTTTGACTATGCCAGCGCAGTAGAGATTCAAGACTTCAAAGGTTTGGTTGGTGATTACACTCTGATCGATGAAAGTCTTTTTCTAGTACTAGATATCGTCGACCAATTTGACGAAAACGGTATTCGTAATGGCCATCATCACTTGGTCGAGGAGATAAAGCTCCCTCCGAAAAAGGAGGCGGTTCTCCGCGCTTATCTTCCACTACGAGATGCTGCTCGTTTACTAATCAACGCACAGATTAATGGTACCGACGACGAACTGGCCCAGGCTCAAGGTGTCGCTCAGCGAGCTTATGATGAGTTCGTAAAAGCCCACGGTCCGGTCAATAAGCTATACAACGTACGGATTTTTGAAGACGATCCAGGTAGCACAGAGGTCATGTCCTTGGAGCTCTGGGACGATGAGCTCGAGGAGGTTACGGCTTTAGCTGATACCTTCACTGCCCGTGTTGTACGAAGTGACGCGATACTAAATGCAACCAACTCTGAAGATGCTTTTTATATAAGCATTGACCGGAGAGGTAAGGTCGATCTCGATTTTATGACTGAGATCAGCGGAATCGCACGTGAGGCTCTTATCAATGATTTGCTCGGCAATTTTATCTTCGTTGACCCTCACAGTCACGAGTACATTAGTAGTGAGGTCTACCTGAGCGGCAACGTAGTCAAAAAACTTGAAGAGGCCCGCCAGGCATTTAGTTTGGATGAGCGCTTCAAGGTTAATGTCGAAGCGTTGAAAGCAGCACAGCCTGCACCAATCCCGTTTGAGCAAATCACGATACGGCTAGGCTCCAACTGGATACCTGCCAATGATATTAGAGGCTTCGTATCTAGTCTTGTTAACCAAAAGCTGACTGAGGCTGACTTTAAGGTTCGCTATAGCGCCGGTGCGGGTATATGGACAATTGATGTATCCGACTCCTTTAAGCGTGAGCATGAGTCTGCTCGAACGGCTCTCTTTGGGACACAGAATGCCAGCCTAGAAATACTCCTTGAAAAGCTTCTCAACAGTCAGCGTCCCTCTCACTACGATAAAATCGACGGCAAAAGCGTACTCAACGAAGTCGCGACAATGGCTTCTCGAGGCAAGCAGGACGAGCTGAACGATGCTTTCTACAAATGGGTAGCGAGTGATCCTGATCGGATCGAGCGCTTCACTCACCTGTATAACCAAGCTACCAACGTCATACGTGTTCCCACGCCTAACGGTTCACGGTTAACCTTCCCTGGTCTATCACCAAGCTGGCGCCCGAGAGACCACCAATGTGACAAAGTGGCCATGGCTATGATGGGTTTCAATAGCATGGCTGCTCATCCTGTCGGTGCTGGCAAGACCTTTGAGATGGTCGCTATCGCTATCAAACTCGGACAGTTGGGCATGTATCAGAAGCCCATGATTGCAGTACCCAACCATATGCTGGGTCAGATATCTCGAGAAGCGAAGCAGATGTATCCCGGAGCCAGAGTTTTAATGGTGACCGGGGAAGACTTAAGAGGGGCAAATCGTAAACGCTTCCTTGCTATCGCACGTAACAACAAATGGGACCTTGTTGTATGTACTCACTCTTTGCTCAACCAGATCTCAGCGCCCCTAGACATTGTCCTCAAGCAGTTCGACAAGCAAATCGACGTTATTAATTGCAAGATCGCAGAGACCGAGAACCGCCGTGTCGAGCGCCAGCTACAGGCTTCACTGAAAACAGTGACAGGTAAGCGCGAAGATACAATCAGGCAGTTTGATGAAGCGTCTAAACGATCAGGGATGATCACTATCAACCGACTGGGCGTAGATGCACTATTAGTCGATGAGGCCCACCTGTATAAGAACCTTGGCCTCAATTCAGCTATGAACGTGCTAGGCGTTACTACCTCGAGCTCGCAGCGCGCCTTCAACCTTAACGCCCTTGGTGAGTACTTACGTGATTACCATGGCAAGAGTTTCGGTATGCATTTCTTCACGGGCACACCGGTCGCAAACACAATGTGTGAGCTCTATGTGCATAACAAGATGCTCCGTCCAGAACTGTTGGATGAGATGGGCATTACCCACTTTGATGAATGGGCAAACCGTTTTGGAGATATTGTCAGTGGGTTAGAGGCTCTTCCAGAGGGAGGGGGCTTTAGGGTGAACGAGCGCTTCGCTCGATTCGTTAACTTGCCCGAAATGATACGGTTGTTCAGGTCCTTCGCTGATGTGAAAAGCAAGGAGCAACTCAATCTGCCAGTGCCGAAGGTTCACTCCCATACCGTTTCGGTTGAGCAAAGCGATTGGCAAAAGGCATTCATGAAGCACCTAGCTATTCGTGCCGTCGCTGTTCGAAAAGGCAAGGTTAGGCCTGACGAGGACAACATGCTTTCAGTAGCTACCGCAGGCCGCAAAGCTTCCTTGGACATGCGGTTGGTTGAAGACATCTTGCCGGAAGACAGCTCACTCAAATTAAAGGCTGTGGCTGAAAACCTTTACAGAATATGGAAGGAAAGTTCTGAGGTTAAGGGGACGCAGCTGGTGTTCATCGATCTCGGAACGCCAGGTAAAGACAAGCCCTTCTCATGCTATGCCGCTCTTAAAGATCTACTCGTTGATATGGACATGCCAGGAGCGGATATCGCATTTATCCATGATGCGAAGACCAACGATGCCAAAGAGAAGATCTTTGAAAAGGTCCGTTCGGGTGAAATACGAATTCTCTTTGGATCTACAGAGAAAATGGGGGTTGGTACAAATGTCCAGGAGAGGCTTTGTGCCCTACACCATGTCGATTGCCCATGGCGCCCATCAGATATAGAACAGCGTAAAGGCCGTATTGAACGGCAAGGTAATAAGTTTTTCGCTGAGGTTGAAGAGTATCGGTACACGACCAAGGATTCGTTCGATCTTTTCATGTGGGAGACCAACAAGCGTAAAGCAGCTTTCATCAGCCAGGCGCTTGCTGATCCTTCGATTGCCAGCCGTGAGGTCAGTGAGGAGATGGACCTTGGATATGCTGAAGTTATGGCAGTGACTACAGGCAATCCTAAGATACGCGAGAAGGTTGAGCTAGATGATCAGGTTGCCAAGCTAGACCGTAAAGAGAGGGCTTGGTATGCAGATCGAGCCAACAAGGCTTCGCTGGCTAGAAGCCTCCAGCTAGATCAGTCGATCCACATCCAACGATTAGAAGTCGAACAACAAGTGAAGGAAGCTCTTCCTAAGTGCCGCTTTAGCCATGTAACCGTTACAGGCCCAGTCAAAGATCTTCAAGATGGAGATGCAACTTGGCTCTATGCAACGCCGATTGGGCAGGCAGTGCTGAGCAGACTTCCCTTCATCGAAGCCAAGTTGATGCGCAACAACGAGGTTGAAGCGCCCCTCAATATGCGAGTTGGTGATATCGAGCTCGTGGTGTCTTTAAACCCCTCTAAATATGCTGAAATCAAAGGCAAGCTTGATGGAAAGCTCCTCCCTATCAACATTGTTCAGCCTTCAAAAAATGAGCAGATGACTGGTAAGCGGTTACGTGACTGGTTCAGAGCGGACGAGCGAATTCTTGAGCTAACTCAGGCTATTGATGCTGCGAAAAAGAACTTGGCAGTGCTCGGGGATATCGACCTTTCATCCGAGTGGCCACATAGAACTGAGCACCAGGAACTATGGAGTCGGAAGCGTGAGCTTGATCATTGGTTCTCTCAGCAAAACTTTGATCAGCAAGCTGAAGGGCCAGACCCCTTCCTGCGAATGCTCGAGCAGTTCCGCGAGAGCACCAAGCAACTTGGTCAAGATGCCCCTGAGGCAGTACCCGCGCATCCGGACAATGCGGCAGCGCAGGCTGATGAGTCGCAAGGCGAGGGGCATATTCATTTCGAAATGCCAGACCCTGATGTAGATGCATTGAGCCTAGCTCAAGAAGCAGTTACCTCTACTCGATTTGGCAACAGGGCTCTCGGACCTCATTAAATCTACAAAGGCCCTGCAAGGGGCCTTTCTCTGCATTATCTATGAAGAGTAAATGATGTACTTCATGAAAAGCTTTCTTTTAGCCGCCACCCTTGTAGTTGTCCCATCAGTAGTAGCTATGGCTGAGGACAGTGATCAACAACAGCCGGATTCCGCTGAGACTCATGCAGACTCCTCACAAGTGTTAGGGGGCAATGCAGGAAGCGCCTGCCAAATGATCCTTTGCTTAAGTAACCCCTCTGGAAAGGAGTTGAGTTCATGTGCTGCTCCCCTGAAGCGCTACTTTGACATGAAGCCTCACAGGCGACCGGGCTTTCTAGCCCAATGTCCTCGGAAATAAGAGGTCTTCTCTAAATGCTTTACATCAGAAGGAGTATTAACTGATGGCGCTATCGGCGGAGCAGCAAGTAATCGTTAATCACCCCATAGACCGTCATGCTGTAGTCCTTGCAGTTGCAGGATCAGGCAAGTCGACGACCATGGCGGAGCGTATCGCCTATCTTGTCGAGGCCAAGCGTGTAGAGCCTAATCACATCATTGCAGTGATGTTTAACAAGGCAGCGGCTTTGGAGCTTGGAGCCCGGTTGGTTAATCGTCTAGGTAAGCGTAACGCCCCAGCCTCCATGACGTATCACGCGTTAGGTACGCTCACACTGAACCGACTTATTCGTGAGGGCAAAGCGGAGCCTTGGGATTTTGTTGCTAACCCCAGCATTGCACAGCGATTCGCCACAGGAGTGATTGAAAACGTCTGCTTGAAGTATGGGCATAAATATCCTCGCATTGTTGCTGATGTATTTCTGAGCTTTATAGACCGTGTAAAAAGCGATTTGAGGACTCCAGCAGAGGTCTGGGCTGACGGTGAGTTTGATGCTAAGTACCAATGGTTTGTGCCTATGTTTGCCCAATACGAGCAGGCACGCGCCAGGGCCAAGAAGCGCTTTTTCTCGGACTTGATCTATGATCCAGTGGTTTTGATGCGACAGGACCCGGACGCCGCAAGAGTCGCGGCTGATCGCTACGCTCATATCATTGTTGATGAATACCAAGATATTTGTGAATCGCAGCAGTCCCTTGTGCGTTTCAATGCGGGGCAGAAAGCCCGAGTCATGGTGGTAGGGGATGACGATCAGACCATCTATACATGGCGTGGCGCCAAGCCCTCATACATTCTCAGAGACTTTCAAAGAGATTTCCCAGACTCCACGGTATACAAGTTAACGCGCACATGGCGCTATGGACATGCACTGTCCGTTGCAGCTAACCATGTAATCACGGGTAATGCAGATCGGGCTCTCAAGCTTTGTATTTCAGGTGATAAAGCTCCATCTACTGAGCTATACCTTGAATGGGATCATGGTAACGGGAAAAAGTTAGTCGAGACTGTTGGCGCATGGTTAGCAAGCGGGGGGACACTGAAAGATATCGCCGTTCTAGTCAGGACCTACTCCAAGTCTGGCGCTAGCCAATTTGCTTTGCTCCAAGCGGGCATTCCGTTTCGCTTAGAGGGTGGAGACGAGGCTTCGGTGCTAGCCAATAAATGGGTAGTCTCCTTACTCGGCTGGCTGAAGCTTGCGGCGGGGCAGTTTGCGGAACGGCCATATGCAGGTGATCCTGACTTTGGCTCTATCAAGGATATGAGAGCCGTACTGGATTGTCCCCCGCTTGGGCTATCTTGGGATAGCTCTTGCCAGCTCGCAATTGAGGTCTTAAAACAGCCTGAAGGCATTGATGGTTTTGCTAAGTTCACGAGTACGCTCGCAGTAACATCAGGTGAACTGGCCACTCGGGTATCCAGGCTGGGTGTGCTTTGGCGTAAATGTCGATCTTTGTCCTCAAAAGCTCGAAGTCTGAATCCATCAGAGTTACTTGGTTATCTAGCAGAGGAGCTAGATATAAAAAGGAGTATCTACAAGCATGCCAAGAGCGAGGATGACGCAAGCGATCAGTGGGAGCTGGTCGAGGCCTTCATAGCGTACGTGCAAAGCCGTAACGGGACATTACCTGAGTTCCTAAAGCACATCGCTGACCTACAGACATTCACTGAAAAGGCAAAGGAGTCTACTAACGCCGTCCATATGACCAGCGTCCATCGGTCTAAGGGTTTAGAGTGGCCTTGTGTAATCATGATTGGGTTAGCCCAGGGCGCCTTCCCTCATAAGCCAAAGCGAAAGCTAGAAGGTGACAAGGCGGATAGGCATCTGGAAGACGAGCGTCGACTCTTTTATGTTGCGATGACCAGGGCAAAAAAAGCCCTATACCTTTTTTCGCCACCAGACGCGATGCTTCACCAGTGGCTCAGAGCGGGTAAGCGCGGATACCCTAACGACCTGAAAGCTGATGGCAGTTCTGCTAGCCAGTTTTTATATGAATCAAACCTGTACTTATCAAAAACCATTCCGGGAATGCTTAGTAAACCTCTAGCCATCAAGGCAGCCGACCCGGAAGTATATAATGAGTACTTGCTAACGCTTGGTTGCTCTTACCAGGTAGAGAAACTCAATATACCCATTACGATGTAGTAACCACCAATGAGCCTTTTACAGACTTACTTTGAAAAGAAACGAGCCCTTGAAGCGCTTACTAGAGAGATAACCGCACTTGAACAAGACGATGCCCTCAAAAGAGATCTTGAATTCGCTGAAAAGCTCAAACGGCTAGTAGCTGAATATGGGACTGACTTAGGGCAAATCATTTCGATTATTGACCCTGCAAATATTTTGAATGGAAGCGAGCGTAAGCAGCGGCGATCCCGTGAAAAGGTTTATATCAACCCTCGAACAAGCGAACGGGTCGTAGCTAAAACACTGAGACACCCAATCCTCAAAGCTTGGATCTCGCAGTATGGAAAAGAAGTTGTTGATTCTTGGGTCCAACCAGAAGCATGACAGTCACTGCCGCTAGGTTAGGACATTGCAACGCTTTATAGATTAGAGAGGACAGACTATGACTATAAGCGCTAGATACTATGATCTTGGTGTAGGCGAAGAGGTCTCTGGCGCCATCATTGGGTCCAACGGCGTTGAAATTGCTTTCGATTTGAATCACAGCGATGGTTATCGCTATACGGTGAGAGTCAAGCGTGTAGATGGCACCTTATTTAAGGGGACCGCCATATCACAGCCGGATGGAGAAATAGCTGAGCTAACCTGCCGTGTTTATTCTGATCCATCAGAGGGGCTGACAATGATTGCAGGTTCTGGCTGGCGCTACCCTGGTGATAAAGAGTCGAGCCGGTGGCATGTTGAGTTACAGAATTCCTAGCCTTTAGCTGAGTGATCCCTACAGCCGTTACCTTCTAAAAGCGCACCATGATTTCTAGTGGTTACCGCTGATCTTAGTTGTAAGGTCACATCGCTTTGTAAACTTTGCTTTAGAAAAGCTAGAGAACTGTCTTTAATCCCTAGCAATGTAAAGAATAGTTTATATTTCGTTGACTTAGCCAGCTTCAGACACGTAATGTAAGCTATAGTTTACATTCGGACAGGCTATGACTAACTCAACTTACGTGCGGGTTCGCACAGCAGAAGACATCGGCAAAATTGCGCTAGCAGCAAGAGAGCAGCAAAACCTACGGCAAATGGACATGGCCGACATTATTGGGAAGAGCCACGTCCTGCTAAGAAGCATTGAGAAGGGAAATCCCTCAGTGTCTCTAGGTACGGTTCTGCATCTGCTCGATGAGCTGGGCATTCATGTTTACTTGGATGTGCCCAAGTCATGAGGCGGCTAAGGCTAATTATCAATGACACCCATGTCGCTAGTTTGACCGATCAAAACGGTATTTGGGCGCTTGAATACACGAATAAGTGGATAGAGAGCCCCACGTCCTATGATCTCTGCCCTGACCTGTCGCGCTCTGCTGGTAAGATCATGGATGGGTCATCAGTAAGGCCGGTACAGTGGTTCTTCGATAATCTTTTGCCCGAAGAGCAATCTCGGGACCTACTCGCTGCTGACGCCAAAATTGACAAGGCCGATGCTTTTAGCCTTCTTAGTCATTATGGGGCAGAGTCCGCAGGCGCTATCACTCTGTTGAATAGCTTAGAAGTCATTCCCGAGGGCGGAATGCAGCCATTGCCTGACGAGGCGCTCAGCGAGCGAATCCGAAATTTACCGAGGGTATCCCTAGCTACAGGTGCTCCTAAGCGTATGTCGCTTGCAGGGGCGCAGCATAAGCTTCCAGTAGTGGTCAAGGACGGGACATTGTATGAGCCCGTAGGCAGTCAGCCATCGACTCATATCTTGAAGCCCAACCATGAAAACGTAGACCATTTCGATAATAGCGTGGCTAATGAATGGTTTGTGATGACCTTGGCCAGGCGAGCAAAACTGAACGTTCCTGCTGTACATATGCGTCGTGTGCCAGATCCCGTATACCTGATAGAGCGTTTCGACCGGACAACTGAAGGCGACCAGATACAGCGCCTCCATGTGTTGGACGCCTGCCAACTCCTAACCTTAGATCGCCATTACAAATACGAACTAGCTACGATGGAAACTCTCAACCGCGTTATTGAGTTTTGTCGTCGTAAAGGGGATGCGCGCATACAGCTATTCAAATGGCTCGTTTTCAACATTTTGGTTGGTAACAATGATTCGCACCTGAAGAATTTGTCTTTCTATGTAACGCCAAATGGCTATGAGCTGGCGCCACACTATGATCTATTGTGTACTGCCATATATTCAAGGAGCGAAGACGATCCAACCCCTTGGCTCAATGCTGATATGACATGGAAGGTCGAAAATATGAATACGTTCGGCGACGTAACAAGGGAGCGAGTATTGTATATGGGTACTTGTGTGGGTTTAACAACTAGGATTGCAGGAAAACTTATAGATGAGATTGTAAGCTTAACGATAGCAGCTGCGAGTGATTTACTTGTTTACACTCAGAAAGAGTCTTTAGCTGGAGAGCATCGATTGCTCCGTCGAATTGTGCATGGCGTGATCCGTGATATGGGGGCTAGATTAGTCGCTTAGTAAAGTACAAGAGTATGCTGCCGTATTGAGGTGGTTGCAGAGTAAAAGCTAAAGAAGATAAAGGAAATTAATAATTAAGGCGCAATCAATTAGAAGCAAAAATTGATAATATCTTGCTTTAGAATTCGAATATCCAAATATTGATTGATTCTTATTATGACCTAAGGATTGAATCAAAAGTTGAGTGAGCGGCATTTAATTCATCTCGTATAGACTGTAACTGAAAAAAACTATTGCCCTTTCTCATTTGAAAAGGGCAATAGAGAAATACCTCACGGCCTAAACATAGTTCTGTGAAGTCTTACCTGTACCAAGCAGTTTAAGTTGAGAGGCTTCGCTGCCTTGTTTAATTGACATATAACCTAGACGCACAAAACGGCTAACCAAGTAGGTTTTCTCTGACTCTGTTGCCATTGAAAGAGTCGCTTGCAATTGTGGGCTAGGTATATTAGCGAGGCGCGTTAAATATTTTCTCTCACGGGCATCGTCTGATTGAAGTCTGAATAAAAGTGAGCTCTGTTTGAATAATGTTATTAAGCTTGATGGATCACCTCTATGTTCGAATTCTTCCCATAGGCAATCGTGAGCTTTATTAAAAAGGGTTTTCATCCTTTGCGAGCATAGATAATGGTAAGACATAATTAAGTTGAGCAATTCCTTGGAGGATAAATTTTCTCGCTGAGAAATTACTAATTTTGAGTAGTTCACTGTGGCCTTTATAAAGTTATAGCCATCGTTGCCATTCTTTGCCAATAATGCTATTTCTTTGTATAGATCTTTGCGACGAAACTCAGTTTCATATTCAGAAACTATTTGCAGCGCAATATTATTTGCTGCAATTGTGTAGCCTTTATTCCTACAGGTTTTCTCAATTGAGCGGAGTTGGTGAAGTTTGTCAGGGGCGCTACCGAGACTTACGATAATTGCCTTGGCTTGATAGTGATATGCGGATCGGTCTTTAATACCAAGAATTTGCTTAGCTGCCGACAAGGCATTGCTGTTCTCATTCAATGCTTCATAGCAGAACGCAAGGTCGAGCAATACTTTTGCCTTGAATTTCTTTTCAAGATGCGCGGAGCCTAACAAATCCAAGTTAATTGATGATGCCCGCTCAGAATCTCCAAGCATGCGTAAGCTTTTAGAGTACAAGAAAACAATATCTTGCACCGCTGGGGAGTAACCATATTCAATCAGCTTTTTTATTAGCTGATGGCATGTGTCACAGATGTACCTGAACTGTGATGCATTGTTCAGCTTAGAAATATAAAAATTTAATAGCGATAAGCTGTTCTGAATGGCGCGATTATCGCCAGATGCTAATGAATCATTTACCAAACGGCGTATAAGAGTTGCTGCGTTCTGAAATGCGAAAGACGTTTGATTCGCTCTGTCGAGATTGAATTCGGCGTTTAACTTGAAGCGTCCAAGCATCCAATCCCTGCCAAAGTATAAGGCGAGAGCGTTGTTGTTTAAGCTAGTTAATTCCTCTCTCGTTAAGTTATCTTTTATATAGTCTTGAATTAGCCTTTTGACAACCGACACCTTAGGAGCTACTTGATTCTCACTTTTAAAAAACGAGAAGCGGGCCACGTCAATAAGCCCAAGATCAGATAGTGCTTCTGCCATTTTGGGGAAGAACGGTTGATCTTGCCTAAAGTTACGTATATTTGAAATATCTTCCCCGTTTGAAAATACAGACAAACATTCAAGCAATAAATATAGTCGATTAGAGTTGGATTGTTTCAATTCCTGAATCAACGAAACCAGAGAAGCGGGAGCTACGCTTGTTTCAGGGCCTTTATACTCAGCAGCTGATGATTCTTCGAAGTCCAAATTTTCGGGACGTACAAATTTTAGGAGTCCAAGATATTTCTTTATAGTTTCCGGCTCTCCCTTGGAAAGGTTAAATAATTCCTCGGGGCGCATACCTGACTCAGTGACACGGCTCCCTTGTGGATGAACTATCAAATATTGATTAAAATCAGCTTCGTCCATCTGTTCAAGAACGATGGGTTTGAGTTCGCAATCCTCAGCTAAACCGGTAGTTCTTATAACTACACGTAAGTGTATGCAATAATCAAGGATTGTTTGAGCAAGGTTTGTTATTTCATTAACCCCACTCTTACCAGACTGCATGTTTTTACATGGAGCATCATCTAATAATAAGACAACATCATCCTTGCTTGAGAGTAGATTACATAGATCGACTATTGAGCATCCAAACTCCCGATCTAATAGCTGCTCAAAATCTTTTTGGCTTGAATAGCCAGATGTAGGTAAGCGGTACCAGGTCCGCTTACCATCCCCAAGCTCTTTCTCAACACACGATAAGAAATCCTCGCCAGCCATTCCCCAAGAAGCAACGACCCAACAAATTCGAGTCTCCAGAAGGCAAGAGACTGCGTTATCGATCTTATGCTTGCCCGAGCTAATGGGCATATATTCTTGAAAGAGAGGAATCGAGTGACGCAAATTTGCAAGTATATGGAAATGTTTCGTACTATGAAAAGCAAGAAGATTACCCAAATCACCTGCTGATTCATTAACTAGGGTTTTTTTTTTGAATAACTCTTAATATGGAACGTATGGGTAATACAGTCACCGCCCTCTGGGAGAGCAGAGTTGTCTGCAAATATACGCCATCCTCCAGCATTAATCTTATTTGCTATTCTTGGCCACATCAACAGTTGATTGGAGTCACCAATTACTTTGGCGAAATAAAACCCGTGGGCCCTATCAGTCTTGTCGATCCCTACTTTCTCTAAGCCAAAAAGCGAGGCAACTTGAATGTCTCTTTTCCGTGAGCTTTGACTATACTCTTGGATCCGAGCATCATGCTCATGCATATGACCAAACAAATGTGCATCAAAACGATCTAGCGGATTAACCTCATCGTTAAACTCCTCAATAGCAGCTTTAGTAAGCCAGTTTACTGGGTGGTGTGTCACTAAGATATTGATATCATTGGCTTGAGTCCACTTGCTTATTGACTGATTTACAGCTTTATGAAGTTGTGAATGCGAAAACTCCAACTCTCCTTTCGTTTTGGTCGACTCCAATTGAGACCAGGCAGTATTAAGACCTACTAGGCCTATCTTAAGGCCATTAGTTTCTAAAACACCTGAACAATCACCAGGAATGACGCCATGATGATCAATTAGTAATGGAATGTCATTATCACTGAGCTTTTCAATAAAAGAGGTGTAATTTTGAAATGCTGCTTTTATTTCTTTCCTAAAAGGATGTTCATCTTTTTCTAGTAAAGATTTTATATTCGTTTCGCGTTTGCGCCAGTTATCAAGAGCTGGAAGCAGTGCTGAGTCAGCGCCTGGGCGAGTTAAGTCATGGTTTCCAGGTATAACAAATAGCTTAGGTGGCTCACCGAGTGATTTAAATAGTTCCCAAAGTTCATGAATTTCTTCAATTACAGCTTCAAATTCTTTAGGATCAGCTTTCTGTGTTAGATCGCCTGAAAAAATAACCAGGTCTAGCTTTCCATTCTTTTCATAATACTTTTTTATATCGTTGTGGAATTGCTCCTTGACCTGAATCCAAAGTTCGCTTGCTCCGTTCATCCCAACGTGAAAATCGCTAATATGTAGCCAGCTAAATGTTCCGCTAGTCACTGCTTTCTACCTAGTTAAATGATCTTTGATGTGTTCGAGCCGATCAAGATAACCAGTTGGTTGAGATTGTCTTAACGGCAGCTATCATTACTTCTGAATAACAAACTCGGTAACGATGAAATATGAGAATTAAGAGTAGTCAACCTTCAAATTTTTTCCAGAGCACAGCCTACAAAAGATACGTTAATCTCAGCAAGCCTTTTATCGTTTAGCCAGTATCTGTTAGTGCTACTTTTTTAGTCAGCATCGAAACAATAGTCTCAATCGAGCGAATGAGTATCATTTAGATACAGCATTCGCTCGATCAGAGAATGCAGGGGGTGTGAATCAACGGTCGCTGCCGAGGTTCGATAGTTTGAAGCTTTCCAGCATGTCTAAGATCTTTGTTTGCTCAAATTTCTCTTTTGGCATCTGTGTAATTGGATACTCGAAGCTATCGCCAAGTAAGGAAAGAGACTCAGTAACCCGTTTATCAGCTTCCGCAGCGTCGTCATTAAAAAATCTCTCCGTTTCCACTAGGGCACGATGAGTTTGCGTGTAATCGACTGTACTGGCCATCCAGGGCATGTTGATTAGGTTACGCTCAACCGCAGATGCAAGCGCAGACTTCGGCAGTTCATTTTCCTCTACAGGGTAAGGCTCACTCGCTTCAGTGGTCTGATCCTGCCCTATCTGAGCCCAGTGATCGTACTCGTCAGGGAAAGCTTGCGTTCCAGGTATTGCATCATCTTCTGCATCGAGTCCGCTAAGGAAACTCGCTAGCGGATCATCGACCTGCGCCACTTTAGGCATAGTTGTGTCGCCAGATCCTGCGCCATCACCAGCATCATCAGGGAATACAACGGGAGGAGCATTGAAGATATCGGGATCATTCAAGGCTGCATCCAGCCCCGCCTGGTCGCCGAGGTTGCGCAGCTGCGTCTGCTCTGTTTCATGAGATTTCAGCAACAATGCATAAAGCTGAGCTGTCTCTGTATAAGCTTTTGGAGGGTTCTCACAGATAGTCTTAAGGATGCCGGTTGGCTTCTCGTATTCAAATATCTTGAAGCGATCCGTTATCCTGTTGATCGTTTGCATTGAGCTGAAGTAAGTGGTCATCTCCTTAAGCATGGCCCGTGAATCATCGTTCACCATGAGTAAGAGATCAGACCATTCAGGGCGAGGGTCATGGGCAATCAATCGCTTGACCATTGCCTCGTCAGGTAGACGGAGTTTAGCCATACGAACCGAGTACCAATGGCTCAGATAGCACATACGTGGATCAGAGTGCTTTTCCTGTATTCCATGGTTGAAAACTTGAGTCGGATGTATTTTTCCTTGATATGAGATGAAGGCTTGGCCAAGGCCCTGCGATTTAATAGCAGTAGAATCCAAGCGATCCCTACGCTCAAGGCTTATGTCTTTACTTGAATAGATGTTGCTTAGATCTCCGCCAACTTCATAGCGATTTCGTACAAGCACATCTGCTTTGCCACTAAGCTCTACCGCTAAATCTGTTGTCTCTTTGTCATCGAGATACATAAACTGCTTAAAAGCACTGTTCGAGATGATCTGTTTAGTGGTTCGCGAAATTTTCTCCAGCATGCCTGGGGCATCCTGTGTGCCAGTAAATACAGCAAAGCCAAGTCCACGTCCTTGGGCATTGGCCATTTCCTGGCCCTCAACGAGCATATAGGCACTTTCATCATTCATGATGCCGAAGGGAATTTCGGAGTTGGTAGGGAGATTATGCACAATGTCATCAGCGCTGCCCTCAAAGACGGTACCCAAGCCTACAACCATGGCGTTTTTGGTTGCTGTGAGTACTATCTTGCCGAGGTTTGCTAATTCATCGCCTGATTTTTCCATAGACGGCAATAGCGTGAGCAAAACTCGCCCATTAAGGACGACATCCTGATAATCGATTTCCCCTTGGCCAACGAGATAAATGTGGCCGTAGGTATCAGAAAGAGATGATAGCGCACGTGTAAAATAAGCTTGGGCAAAACCAAATTGGCGTGTTACCTCCTCTGGCTGCTGACTTATCTCTTTTGTGTCGTCATAGCCGGGTAAGGACTCAAGATAACCAAGCAGCGCGTCCCGGCTCTTCTTAGAGATATTATTGTTACGGTAGAGCTCCATAAATTGTTTGAAGCCCATGTAACGGCGAATGATCCCAGGATCAATCTGTAACTTTCCTAAATCGCGTAGGTCAGTCAATGCGGGCATTTCTGCTGATACCAGCGCAATAGCACGCTCAGCAAATATCTTATTATCCCCCTCGCTTGGTGGCATTAGAGAAACTAGTAGCTGAGTGTTTGATTCTGCCGAGCCACGAGCAAAAATCGCAGCATCGTTTGAGACCCGCTCAGCGGGGTCACGTCTTTCCGAACTAAGCCCTGTTATATAGTTAGTAACTCGGAAGTCGTCGTCTCTACCGAATATACGACATAACGTGGCAAGCTGGATCATTGCTTTAGGAGCAGCTTTGGCATCCTGAAAAGCAACACCTGAACCAACACTAAGAAAGTTTGCAATATAGGAGACAATACTCTCTGTCTTTCCGGCGCCAGTAGTTCCAAATATGAAAAAATGTTGTGTTAATGCTTTAAAATTTACCCAAATCTCTGTCCTGAGCTCTCTTACGTAGCCTATATAAAAACTGCCTCTTGCGTTATAAAACCCCGAACCAGCTGGTTTGGGATCATTTTTATCAACCTTATTTGCTTCTATAGGCAGATGTATAGGTAAAACGTCTGGCTTAGACAAAACTGCAAAACAAAGGATGAGTTGGATAATGAACCCAACCAATATGAATCCAGGCCACCAAAGTACTATCATCGAAGCGGTGAAGCCCCACGCGAATGGTAGCCACGGAAGAGCCAGTCCGTCCCAGATTTTTGCCCAAAAGGACCTTGGGTCAATAATAACCTTGTTTTGTTTGATTTCGTCTTGCTTACGGATAACGCTACTCATGGCTCGTCATCCTCTTTTCGGTGGCGGTTTGTGTTGATGGGCGGGGCGGTATAGGAGCTCATTCCGAAGGGGGCGCCAGCTTTAGTCTTGGCGGCAGCTGCCGCTTGCTGTCGAGCAATCTCTATGACCTCATTAGCCTCTTGTACGAGTCTTTGTTGCGCAGCTTCGGAATACTCACCAGGATCTATCCAATGTTCACGTGAGAGCACATCACGCATTTGATCTATAGCACCAGCAACCATTGGCCTTAATATCTTCTTACCAATCATTATTTCTACTTGAGCATGTGACCACGCACCTGCCTGCTCCCAAAACCATGCAGTTCCTCCCTGACCAGAAAGAGCGTACCAAAGAGTTCTGTTGACAGGTTTAAGCCAAAGCAAGTTGCAATGAAACAACCTACCTTTATCTCTACCCAAGCGCAGAACTCCTGTCATTACATTAATTTTATGTGCATGTAACTTTTCTATCTTCGTGACTTCAGGGTTGCTTCCATATTGCTCTAGAATTTCATCAATACCTGTAGTATCAGCGAAATGAGGTGTAAGAAGTCTACCTTTCTTATCACGCTCTCCTTCGTTAAAACTGAAAGCTATCTGCTTTACAACTTCCCATCCTTTTGCTTCGTCACCAGCGGCGTATATACAAAGAATTGCATAAAGAGCTTTCTCTAAAGGGGGTAGTTTTTCGAAGCCACTCCACAATGGTCCTAATTGCGATGAAAATGTTTTAAAGGCTTGTGGTATGTTGAATGCAACATACCTGTGGTGCGGCAACAGGGTTCGCTTAGTCGGAAAGTTCACTTTCTTTTGATCAGGGCTAAAAGACGGTATAACAACCATCTTTTTTTCATCAACAGGAGTATCTGCCGAGATAGGTTCCTTGGAGGTCCAAAGCATTTGATTGTCTAGTGCAAAGTCTAAAGGTAGAGCATATGTAGCCCAAGGCCCTATATACGGATGCTCAGCTAATAGGTCTTTCTTGTAGATGATTGCCGAGGCCGGAAAATGCTTCCGTTGTATCTCGATTAAATCGTAGACGTTTTTAATCTCTCGCTTATATTTGAACCGTACTACACCTTTATTAACCACGAAGCCTAGCCATAGCATGGAGGGTATAGCAATCCAGCGCCACACATACCCATGTATCTCCATGAGCTTAAGCAGTGTTGAAATTCCATGATGAGCCGGACTCATAGACGGTATTGCCTTACGAGCAGCAATAACTGTGTTTAACTCGGTTTGGCTCATCAACCAGGAAAGGTGTTCATAAATAGCAAATGCCCAATAACTCACATACAAGGTGAGCCACATGATGTAAGGCGAGAGGATGTACCAGGTACCGCCTAAGAAAAGGATCAGCAAAATGCCAAAGAAAGCGACCTCTGCCATGCCACTGCCTCTTTGATCGTTCATTTAGCCTCCTGAGAAGCATAAATTCGCTCAAAAGCAATGCGTAATTTCTTTGCGTAAATGATGTTGTACTGTGGTGTCGCTGAGTGATATCTCGCTATGGCGCGCAGGTACGACTCATCGTCAGTAACCGAACTCATAACCTCATCAGTCAAGGTCTGGCTCAGATGCCAGGCAGCTACTTCAGCGTTTACACAGCCATTATTTCTCAAGACCGATTCTGGTATTCCATGCTGAGCAATGGTTTGTCTGTGCGTTGAGTTGATCTGGAAAGGTCCAATGTCGTAGGTACCATTAGTATTGGCCTTACTATTTCGGCCAACCGATCCACCCTCAACCATTAATATTGCCCAAAGAATGTCAGGATGAATGCCATTCCTTTTCGCTGCCGTCTCAACACATTGAGCTGTTAAGGGGACTAAAGGAGCAGCCATCGTTTGCGCTGCGAAGCTTGAGGCGACTACCGTAACGAGAGCCAATACAAAAGGCTTAGCCCATCCGATTAGCATAACCTGCCCTCATAGACTGTTTCTCACGATGAGGAGAAAGCGAACGGATGGCACTAATCGCTGAAACTTCAATCCCTTGATACATGTTTTCGAAATCACTAAATACTTGGTCTAACGGATAACCGTTTACTACAGTCTCTCTTCGTAGATCCCTCGGCATCTCCTTTACTGCTTCTAGCGTGGTGCTGATATTTCTTGACCAAGCCTCAGCAAGCATTCGTCCCGCCTGTCTGATCAAAGAGTTACCTAAGTAGGCTCGCTCGCTTTCGCTTAGGCCAAAGCGCTTTTCCATGGCTTCGAGTGTTCCAAGCACAACTCTTTCATTTAGATGATCAGTGATCATTTGGGCAATGCCTTGGGGATCACTATGGAAGTATGAAAATGCTTGATATTCCGTCATCACCTCAGCGCTAGCTAAAGTCAAGGCGTTAACAATCTGCCATGTAGAGTCATGGGTGTTGCTGTAAAAACTGGTCGCGATACCCTCGGCCTGCTTCGCAAGATTCACAAGAGGTGCCAGATAAGCTCTGTTTTGATCTTCCAGTACCAACCCGTTATTGCGCTCGATTGCTCGGATAAGCACTTCCATGATTTGGCCGCTTATTTGAGACGTCAGCCAAGGGGGCGAGTCCTCAGAGGCCAATCCAAAGGCACTGACGACGTACAATGCATCTTTGCTGACCCTCTGGAGAGTCTTTGCCATGACTTGTTCAAGCTGCTCGCTTTGAGCTTGAGGGTCTACCCAGTTCGTTATGGCAGTAAGGAGGGGGGCAAGAACTTTGACTCCATGGCTCGCAGCTTTCACAGCCGTGTCGACAGTCTGTTCTTTGTCTTCTTGAATTGCTATCTGAGCAAATGCATTTGTCAGAAGGCTAGCTGCATCCTGCTCAGAATCAGCTCGAGCGGGCCTAGAGCTAGGAAGAGGGGGAGAGGGTAAGCTTTGGCCTGCTTGCAGCTGACGCTCAAGATCATCATCGCTTAAATAGCCTTCTGATCCAGACCCACGCATGTATTCATCTAAAAGCATAGACATCACAACCGCCTTTAACGAAGCGAGGGGAAATTGAGGGCGCGGCTACTTGTTCCGAGGGTTCCCCGGTTCGACATAATTGCTTCTAATCGGTCATGGTCATAAAGCTGCGGCCAAGCATCGACAAGCTGGTTTGGTGCAACATTATCTGTGGATTCTGTAATCCAGTTTTCTTGAAGATCTGTAATGTATGGCTCCAAAGGGACTACTCGTTGTGCCTCAGGAAGATTCAACCATTCAGCTGGCGAGTAGTTGTAGGCATGCATGCCAAGACAGATCGCGTGCTCCAATGCGGAGTCAAGCCAGTTCAAAGCAACTGACATGGCGAGTGCGCCAGGCTGTGAAATAGCCTCGTTGCCAAATGGCGCAGCTGGATTAACTACGCAGGTGACGGGCAGGATATTTGTAGCATTAGGCGGTGCGATTCCCGCTAAACGGGTCATAGCATCAGCATGAAGCACTAACGCCCAGGTGACCGGCCCGCATGAGTCCATCGAGGTCTCTAGGGAAATAACCTCGTTATGGATTGAAAAGCCAGATGCCCCCAATGATCTTGCTCGTTCAACGAGTAGCTCTGAGAGCTTTTCGAATGAATCAGGACTGTAGGTGTACATTTAAGCATTACTCAGAAGTATAGGTTTATGCTCGATATAATAATATAATACGATAGAAGATGTATTGATAGGAGACCTCTATGTATCGGGCAAGCCTCTCGCCCCAAGAACATGGCCTAAACCAGGTAGGAGGGTGGGTTCAGATTCAACTCGAAGATCAAGCTATCCAAGCCATACTGGACGGACTTCAGACGGCTGTGGCCACTATTACTATTGACCTTGTAGGAAAGGAGAGGAGTGGTGTTGAACGGCAGGTGCGAATGCGTTGGAACCAAAAGCTTGCTGCTTTTGAATGCCGTATAGAGGGCAAGCCAGCTGGTCTCATCCCTTATGACGAGCTAGCTGGAGCGCTTGATCTACCTTTATCCAATGAAGCTATTCCTTGCATTGTCTGCTTGCCAGGCCTGATTGATATCTGGAGAAGGGGATGCGTGGATACTAAAAAAGGTCTTGTTTATGTTTATACGAACATACCGGATCTGTCTTTTGCCGGTAACGCTAAAGGCTTTATACAAGACGGAGTGTCTAAAAAAGCGGATGCATTTGAATTCCGATTAAATCGTGGTGATCCAGCAAACGGTCCTTTGCTCGTGCCAGAAAGTCAGCGATGCCAGTTCCGTTTTTTCTCAATAGACATTGAGGTTAATAAAGGCTCAGGCTTCTCGCCTGAGGAGGGTATTAGCGCTATGACCTCACTCCTCGAACAGTTCGAAAAGACTTTCGTAAGTAAGGTCGTGGCTTAGGGCATGCCCAGGGTAAAGATGGCAAACACAAGGAGCTGAGCTTATGTGCAAACTCTGGGAGCCATGAGTAGTCAACATACCCGCTAAGGACTATTGAACAGTGTTCAGAGCAATATTACCTAGCGTAGAAGCATCCTTATGTTCTGTTTCGCCTCTTCATTAAGAGGCATCTTACTCAATGCGTGGATGCTTTCGTCAAGCTGAACTCGTTTGATCCACATGGACCAATTGGATTGAAGAGCATCAAACTCTTCGTCATAAAGCGGGCCGTGAGCCACTGCATATAAATATAGCTCTCCATCTGGCTTTTGGCCGCTCCTTAGCTGTGCTGCCAAGTCTACGAGCTCAGGTATCCCATGTGATGTTCCCGAAATATTGGCCAGCTTTGCAGCAATTCGGTTTGAGCTCTCCGAATGGATCATCCAGCGTGAGGCCATCATCACAAGTGGAGCCCAGTTAGAAATCTCTGCATTTGCAATCCTTTGCTTCTTTCCAGCCTCTATGCTTTCTGACGGAAGTCCAGTGTAAAGGCTCGCAATATCGGTGAGCTTATATTGAAGAAAACCACCTGAGCGCTCGATGTACTGTGTCATCCTACTAAGGTAGAGAGCCTTATCCTCTAAGAAAGGCTCAGAAGGTAACCCTTCAATGCAGACCTGGTGGATGAAGTCTGGTAGGTGCACAGCATTATCCAAACATCTTTGGAATGAATCAGAGCCTGAGCTTCGGATGAGAGAGTCTGGATCCTCTCCGTCCGGTAGATTGACGATCATGATCTGAAGTTCAGGCCTATAGCGTTGCATGATCGATTCAATATTGCGCTGGGCTGCTTTACGACCAGCTCCGTCTCCGTCGAGGCATACCCAGAGTTTCTTTACGCCATTCTGTATTAGAAGATCAATCTGAAAATCAGTTATTGCGGTGCCCATTGGAGCGACTGCGTAGTCGAACCCGTTAGCATAAAGGCGTATTACATCAAGGTATCCCTCCACGAGGATCGCTTCTTGGCGCTCATGAATCTGAGTTTTCTGCTGGTAAAGACCATAAAGAATTTTACCTTTGTCAAAAAGCATTGTTTCACGAGTATTGATGTATTTAGGGATTCCTTCATGTTGATCGCCAACAATTCGTCCCCCATATCCTACCAGGGAGCCATCATCGGTCCTGATGGGGAACATGAGGCGGCCTCGGAAAAAGTCGATTAGCCTGGCGGTGTCACGTACAGTGCTTAGTAAGCCTGCGTCTTTAGCAGCGAGCCTTACTCGATGCGAAGAGTAATGATCGACAAGGCCTCGGGCCAAGTCCGGCGCATACCCGAGCTCAAAAGCACGAGTCTCGCGCATTCCGAGACTCCTTTTACCCAGGTAGGTTACTGCGGGCTGGCTAGTAAGATGGTTCTGGAAGTAGATGCGCGAAACCGCTAACGCTTTGTTTTGCAGCTCAATTTGATCATCATGATCATCATGATCAGTCATTAGCAGCTTCCTTATGGCCGTAAGATAAATTTAAGTCATTCCCCTGAGTTACAGGGGTAGCTTGTTTATGGGTCACCACACCCAACTGGCTTGCGATCAAGAGAAATCTAGGCTCTCGTAAGCGACAAGAGGTAGGGGTGACATAGATAAAGGGTAATTTATGTTTGGTACAATGATAATATACGATAAAAATGGTGTTGGTACTTATCGCTAATCCAGAAGGAGGCTTCATGACGCTGGCGCCACCAGAGAGATCAAGACAGCAGATCGGAGCTAACGCATTGGGCTATGATATGAACTGGCCGTCATTTCTCAATAATGAGTTTGAGATAGCGAGATTCATAAGGTCTTACTCCCATAGATCTATCCCAGAAACAGTGCTTACGGAATATTTCCGTCACTCTCATGCCAAGCTCAAATATGTTCAGGTCAGCTCATTAGTAGACGAGGGCTACGATGATTTCTATCGATCAGGAAGCGAGAATCTAATACTTGGCTTAAACAGTGCACCAGTTGTTAGACCACTGGTTGTTGGGTGGGGATGCGAAGTAATAAGTGGAGGTACATTACTTATAGCCGCAAGGGAAAGAGGGGAGCTTGAAATATGGGCATATGTGCCTGCTGTGGGGCAGATTGCTCCAGCAGATAAGGTAAGTTCTTTTGAGCCTCAGAATAACTATAAAAACTTTGCCAGCGAAAAAACAATGTGAATCTTATGAGGTAGGCTTATTGATTAAGCGGTCTCGGACACTATTACTATCAAAGCTGATTAGGTTTCCGATTAAGGCTATAATCGGAAATTATTAACCCAGCGTTTCTGCTGATAGTTTGAAAAGCTAGTAACAAATTACACTGCGTCTTAAGATCCTGTCATTCTCTGTTTAGCTTTCGTTTCTAGCTTTAAGAGTGGCAAGTGTTGTAAATATTTATTGATGGCGGCTAGTCTACGTAGTTGGTTAACATTTTGTATCCGTCATCTTTAACCTCTACCATTGAAGAAAGCACGACGCTGTCACTTCCGTCTTTGGTGAAAGCCTCAAAGAAGTTCTCTGTACTTATACGTATGCCGCGCTTTCCGAGTTTAGCTACCACATAGATATTAAGGACTTGGCCTGTTTGCATACGTTTGCCAGTGGGATAATTGTTATGATACGTGATGATTTCTGGCGGCTGTATACGAGCCTTACCCATTGAGTAGCCACAGAATTCGATAATTGGTTGAACATTGTTTGCATCGAGTACCACCCCTATAGCATTTCCAATGTCGTCGAAATATGCGTTGTGACGAATTTGTTTGATTCCATTGCTCAGTGCTTTTCGAGCTACTGCAAGTAACGCTAATTGCTCTTTAGTAGCCTTCTCTGTTGGAAAAGTCCAAGCTTGAGCTACGTAGGCCTGCTTTGAAGCAGCTACCAATTCAACTTTAACTAATGTGGATTCTGGTATAGAAGTGGCTTTAGGGAGTCCGTTGAGGACTCCATCCTTGATTGATATGGGAACAGCAGCCGGATAGCCTTGATAACCCACAAGTACTGGCTGCCAGTCATGAGCCTTGAACTGCTGTAGCAGATAGGCTTGGATGGCTACTCCACTAGGTTTTTGACTAATAATTGGTATGAGCGAACGTAGGATCAGAGTAGCTTTCGGCCCCATACGTCTTTCTTCATCCAGGATGATGTCGTCAGGCAAGTTGGCAATATGGTTGGCCAGTGCAGCGTTACTAGTAGCGTACCGGTCGAGTAACGAGGAATCTGCGTTTGCCAGCAGAGAGCAGCTCCATGATATTAGCCCAAAGATAACTGATTTGATTATATGTTCCATGAGTTCCACTGTCTTGCGGCTTGATTTAGTGGCTTCGTTAAGTGTTTTTGTAAATTAACCTGTTAGACTACCTAGAGCCGTTAAAATAATCTAACTAGGACTAGCAAATGTAGGTCAGTACAAGCTTAATACTCCTTGAAGTTTCGGATCCTTGGTCTGCTGCACTCCCTCAATACTGAAATTTTGTTAGCATTTATCAATCTGAGAAGCGCCTATGCATAATGCTGGAGAATATCCTCGGGCATTGTTTTTAGAAAAAGCTTGATATGACGTAACGGCGATGGGCTATTAATCACGTCATACATATGCTGCCTGTATCGGCCAGGCAAGGCTTTAGCTACGCGCTTGGCTGTCTGAGATACTGCTTTATCGGTGCCATGGATTTCAGCCGCAAGTGCAAGTGTTAGAATCGCATCGTAGAATCTCATTGACTAAACTCCTGTAATTTAAGATGGCTATATCAAAAAAGGTAAATTGGACGGACGATTTACTATCAAGGCTCGGTCAGTCAGCTGATGCTGATATTGCAAGAGACTTGGGTATATCTCATGTTACTGTAGCTCGCAAGCGTGAGTCACTTGGAATAAAAGCCGCTAGATATTGTAGCAAAGACTTTGAATGGACTCCGGAAAACCTCGCTCTACTAGGCCAATACCCTGACGTTGAGGTTGCAAACATGCTTAACTTGGCCAGGCGTTCGGTATGGGAAAAAAGAACTAAGCTCGGTATTAAGCCAAAAGGCAGGAAAGGAAAACGCAATCATCCCAATCTTGCTGAGCAATGTATTATTGAGCTAGGTACCTGTCCTGACTCGATTCTGGCCAAGAAATACCAAGCTAGTGATGAGGTTATCTACAGGGAGCGTAAACGGAGAAATATTCCAGCGTTCAAAAGTACTAAGTTACTTACAGATGAGCTTAGAGCAGAGCTTGGAACCATTACCGATCTAGCACTTGCTTTGAAATATGGTGTCTCGCAGGCGTCGATTAGACGGTTCAGGCATGCGCTATCTATTCCTGCGTACAGCGCCGTAAAACGCAAGTTCGATCAGTTGGCGCCCAACGATTGAGAGCGTCTAATCTATAATAGGCTATTGATAGATAAGTACACGATTCAACTGCATTCAATGCACCTGAATCGTGTAAGCGCTGCATAAATGAATCGACTCGTGACAGTCGACCTTATGGTCCAGCACAGTAATATCCCAAGACACTGAGAGTCAGGTATGTGATCAGTCACTCTCGAATCCGCCTGCACTGTCAACCAAGGCTTGCGACCTTCAAGTAGATTACTTCCCTAAATGGTTCTTTAGGGAAGTAATGTTTTTGGGGTATGCTTTAGCTGGCTGTTGGTTAGATCTGGGCTGAATTTTCTGTCGAGGGATCATGGTTACTGCTAAGACCGATAAATATTCTAATAAATTGGTTAACACAGCAAAGAAATACAATCTATGTGCGAAAGCTAGCAATTCTTTGTAACTCGCGCTTCTACGTGAAATCTACTGTGCTTTCTTGGCTCCAGTACTGAACATTTTACGTAGCGGCGCTTTATGACATGCCCTTATCAGCTCCAGGATTGATCAGTGCTTGGGCTTATAAAAGGAGAATGGTATGCATGAGCTTGCGCCAGCTCTGGCTGGATCGAGTGTCTCTCGGACAGTCACGCCGCCTACCCAGGCAGAAGTGGCAAAAGCGTTACGCAGCTTTTACTCAGGGTTTAACCCGAACAGTCGCGTGACCATTAAATATGCGCTTAGTCGCTGTGCTGAGGATTTGGGCTTCCTGTCAGTATCCGGAGATCTCGCAGAGGTCCCATGGCATGCACTCACACCAGAAAGCCTCCACCACTTGATAGATCATTGGCGTGGAAATCTATCAGTGAGAACTATTCGTTTATACCTTTTTGCGGTGAGAGGCGTGGCTCGGGCGTGTTACATGAATGGCCTAATGGGTGCCAACACCTATGCGCTCATTCGAGAAGTTAAGATGCCAAGAGGCATTAATAAGGTTGGTCGGGGCCGATCAGTTGAGCTCCAATACCGCGAGGCCTTGATAGAAAACTGCATGCAAGATGAGCGAATTCAGGGTATTCGCGATGCAGCGTTGATAGCAATGTTTTTCGGTACTGGCGTGCGGCGCGCCGAAGCAGCTAGCGTCCTAGATGAAGATATTAACCTTGAAGAAGGTGAAATGGCCGTTCGGGTAAAAGGTGGCGATAGCGTGATGAAATATCTTGCCGCATGGTCATTGCCCTACCTTGCTCAATGGCGACAAGTTAGGCGGAGAAATGGGCTTTTTCGAGGTAGTTTTTTTTGTGGTATCGGTAAAAATGGAAAGCTATCCGGTAAAGCTTTGACTGGCCGTGGTGTCTTTTATCTTCTTGAGCAGCGGTCAATTATGGCGGGACTCCCCTTTCTGGTAAGGCCGCACGATGCGAGACGAACCCTTGGTACAGAGATACTTGCAGAGCATGGTGAGCTTGTCGCTCAGCGTGTGCTAGGCCACGCAAGCCTTACGACAACAAGGATTTATGACAAGCGCAGTGACTCTCTCATTAAAGATATTTTTAAGGCAAAGAGTTAATAAATACCAGATTGATAAATTGACTTAAGCTCCGTGGTCGCTGATAATGAGTCGACCACAGCGACCACCTGGCAGGCTGTCAATTGTTTCGCCTGAATCATGGACGCACTCTTCTTTGAGTCACCTTTTAAGGACTGGGTAATGAAGCAAATCAATTCACTTAAAGCCCTAAATACATTTTCGGATGATGTATCTAAGAGCGATCTATTCTCTATCGCTCCTGAGCTGTTGATTGAAGAAGAAGGCTTCAATAGCCGAGGTGCGTTCACTGAAAATTACTTTGAACGGCCTGAGGTGGCAGCGCATATTCGCAGCCTGGCTGATGCGTATAAAGCAGGACGCTACGTGCCGCCAATAGTTGTGAAAGTACGTAACGCAGATGTTCTTGTCCGAGATGGTCACTGTCGTCGGCGCGCTATCCTCCTGGCTAAGTCAGAAGGAGCAGACATTAAAAAAATCCAAGTCCTTGAGATAAAAGGTGATGAGGCTGCCCAAGCAGCTTTGATCGTAACCAGTAATGACGGGATGAAGCTATCCCAGCTGGAACGGGCTGTTATCTATGGTCGACTCGCTGCATGGGGATGGTCTGATGCTGAGATAGCGCAAAACATAGGTCGTACCGCTGAGCATGTTCGCCAGCTACGGTCTCTGCTCGAACTTCCTCTGGACCTAAAGCGATTAATACAAGATGGAGCTGTTTCATCTAGCTACGCAGCTGAGCTCTATGCCATGCATGGAGAAGCGGCTATTGAAATGGTGAGAAAAGGACTTAAAGAGTCGGGTAAGCAAAAAATCACCAAGAAGAATGTATCCTCTAGCTCTACCTCTTCTCCCCGTATTGGGAAGAAGCTTGTTGAAGCTATGCGTACCCGTCTGGCCACCCTCCCCTTAGATAATTTGAAGGTGCTGAAGATGGCAGGAGTGTAACCCTCACTATGTCTCTGGAAGAGGTCGAAGCATTGCAAGCTTTGCGTAAAGAGTTGAGCTGCTATATACCCGCCGAAAAAGACGATCCCGAGTGCGACTCGCAACATCAGATTCCTTTGGAATAGTTTAAAGCAATAGCTTCTAGTCCTTAAGGCATTACCGGTTGCTTTCCGTGATCAGTTGTACGTTGGGTCAATGCCCAAATCCTGCATGTCCGATTCATACTTGTCGAATCGAGACCATCCCAGGATTTGGAGGATTTCAAACGCCTTGGTCAGTGGCAGTTGAGCTTTACCCGCTGCTGAGGCCGCTTCGGCGATTGGTTCTTTGTCCTTCATGGCGGCTTTCCCTGATACTCAGCTAAACTCATCAAACTGTGGCATGGTGGTAAATCTAATTGCCCCAAAGCGCTCCTTGGCCGCGTCCATTGCCTCTTCCATAGTCTTGAAAGGCTTACTAATGATCATGTTTTCATGCGTGCCACCTGAAACGCTCCAATCACCCTCCTGGTAGCCAAGTTCAGCTTGATCCTGACTCATGGCCTCAATCATGTGTTTTGTAACTTGGCGGACTACGCAGACTGGATCATGCGCTTCATCGAATGGGCTTTCTCCTTTAGCCCTCTCGTTAGCATAACCAATAAATATCTCTTGCTCGCTAAGAGCAAACTTTTTGCCCTCTTCTATGAGTTCATCTATGAACAGTTGGATGGCTTCTTCGTTTTGGTAATGATCTCCTGCGACAATGTCTATCTCAGACAACCATTTATTTGTCTTTGAACCGATTTTTTTCAGGGCCTTGTCTAGCCGTTCAGGTTGAAATTGCTCAACAAACGCCTCTGATACAAAGACGAATGCAATCACATGGTTCTCTGACCGGTTACAGGAGTGAAAGGTGTTTAGCTCTGTCTCAAGCCAAAACTTGAATGATGCTTTGGTGATTGAACTGCTTGGGCTTAGGCAAAGTATCCCGTCTTGGAAAATCATCAGTATCCTTACTAGGTTTGCTGTGAGGAAGTAAGAATACAGCCGACAGAGTAGCGTGGACAAACTCAATAGCTACTCAAGGGCCGAATAACCATAATTCTGTTCGGAAGCTACGTTCTGCTCGATCAATCTTCCCTACTTAGGAGTCTGATACAAGAAAGGATTGCTGAACAGCCTGATCATTATTAATCGTCAACCGGTTACCCTCTGCCTCATAGGTAGTCTTTGCGAGCTATTAAGCCAACGTTCCCACCTGCCTTCGTCATCAAAATACGTAGCCCATACAATCGAATCGCCTTCAATACGGCATCTATATCTAAACGATTTCTTATCATCAGCACGGTCATAAGAGATAGTCGCGTCGCCACCTAAAGGCTTGCCTGCTTTCATTGTTTTGACCTCTCGGCCTATTTCAACGGCTATGGCTGCTTTGCATAGCTCTGCCTTTAAAGTTAGCTGCATTGGTCGCAGTGGAAATAATCAAAGCCGTTAGGCATGTGTAGAGAGCTTTGTATATTAGATTTTCCTAGAAGGCGACTATTCCATTTTCTACACGGTTGAGGAGCTTCAGAACGTGCTCAGAAGAAATGAAATTCAGACGTTTCCCTACACCTCGGATCGCTAGCCCAACATAATGAAATCGCTCATCAAAGCGGGCAAACACCGGCCCCCCGCTCATGCCATTCAAATCTACTTCCGGTAGGTGTTCGTCTATGTTCATGGTGAACAAGCCGTCCACAAACTGAGACTCGTTTAAGACGCCGCTCATAATGAATGGATTTTCAACTAGGTCGAAGTTTTCAGCGTCGAAATTTTCCTCGAACTCTGGAAAGCCAACACAGTAGAGCTTCTGGCCAGGAGTGAGGTCCGAAGCCGGTTTGACTTGACCCTCCAGGCGCCACGCCCACCACTCTGCGGTTTCGTTGACGTCTTCAACGTTGATCTGCCAGATCAGAACATCTCCTTGGTGTTCACCGTAATCAGGGTCTTGCGCTTCCAGCGCAATCGGAGGCAAAACAGGGAGAATTTGGCGAGTATCAGGTAGCAAAAGACGGAAGTGTTCAGTGTTGGCGCCTACATTTGTAGCGACGTGTCGGGCAGTGACGGCAAATTGCTGATTGCCACGTTGCATCATGAATAATGAGCCGCCGCCCCAGCGCACGTTTGAAGCGCTAGGGGCTCCTGCTACAGACTGCCACATGATTGGTCTGGTACCGGTGAGCAACCCTATCTCAAGCTCTTGCCAGCGGAGCTTTTCCGCAATATTGGTCCATTGCTCATCACATTCAACAAACTGCTCAGGGGACATACCGAGTTCTGCTGCTGACCGTGTCCGAAGGAGGTTCTCAATCTCAAAGATTGCTGGCAGATAATATGCCATGAAGGCTCGGGTGAAGTCTCTAAAAGCTATGTGGGGGCTATCCTGTTTTTTAGCCCGGCCTTCTATGAAGGCGATTTCCCCACGGTCGGAGTCAGTCCCAGCTTTGAGGAGTTTGTTCCCACGTGGTGATAAGCGTCCACTAGCAGCCGCCTCTTTAAGCGCCTCGTTAGTCGATTTAAACCGGCGAACCCATACCTCTGGCGGCTCGTACTCGTAGGGATCACTCAGCACAGATTTTGTAAGTGTCATCAAAATTTCTCTGAATTTTAGCGGAAGCTAAAATGAACGTTCCTCTACTGCCGCTCCCAGGCGTTTCTAGGTCTAGCATCCCTCTGAAATTCGGTCATGCGATTTTTTTATAACTCTGTGGGTGCGGTTGGGTCTGTACCAACGTTGTGTATGAGCAGCCAGACTTGGAGTCCTTCTGGCTTTTCGGGCATGCGCAATAAATCTGCTCCCAGCGGCTTTACCGATGCCCAAACACCGGGACCGATTGCATGCATGTCGTGCACCTTCTAAAACGCGCCCTTATTGACCTGCTCCTGTAGCTCTACCAACAACACTTTACGATCCCATGCCCGAGGCGTTGATTCGGCTTTCGAGTACGGTAGAGCACGCAGGTGGTCTAACGCTGCCTGAATATCCGGCTCCGAAACATAAATTGCTGTTTTGGCTTTTGCGAAGAACGAGCGCATCTCAATTTCCTTGATCAGTCGCTGGCAAGAATGGATACAGCTCCACCTCTTTCCAGCGGTGGTAAGGATCAGGCTCAAAGACCTGTCCGGTACTACGGCAAAACTCCCATTCGGTTCGAAAGGCCTCAGCGGTAAGCGAGGCATGCAACTCCTGATGCCACTCGAAAGTGCCCATGCGGCCTACTTGGAACTGCTTTACCCGACTTCTGCCTTGGGAATCCGTCCAATTAACCCCATACACCAAATAAACTGGACAGCCGAGACGGCGACGGTCCTTTTTCAGATAGCGGGTGATTCCGACGCGCCCGACGCTACGTTTGTGCGCCATTGGGAAAGTGCGGAAGCTGCCACGTCCATTCCCAGCATTGGGCAGTTTCGCAAGCATCTGGTCTCGCCAGTTTACTGCCGCACGCAGCGCCTTTTCTTTGCTGATGAATCGCGACCAGGCGAATGTGGCAGAATATTCGTAGTCACCTCGCACGATCCTGACCTGATAGGCATCGTAGCCTGGGACGGTGATGTTGTGTGGCAGGAAGCGAGGGATAGCAGGCATCGTTTTTCCGTGACTCTTGGGCGTGGCCGCAGGTTGCGCTGTTTAGTCAGTGGTGAAGGGTATAATCGATAGTTTTAGTGTTGAAGTCTTCCAGTACGCCTTTGACCAAACCCATCGCATCAAAGCTGAAATTGAGCGTCCTGCTCGAATGCATATACTGAACGTCGAGGCTGTGAATTTTGACGCGTTGCCCTGATGGTAGGACGATGAAGGTGCTTGGCGGTGTAAGGGTAGTGATAAGTGGCGCGCCAATTTGGTTTTCGTCGAAAGGTACATTTCGATCCAGCCATGTGACTGCTGGCACAGGTGAAGCTGTGCCGTCTTGGAAAAGCGCCTCCAAGATGTTCACAGAGACGCCGTAATCACCTGCCAACGTCGCGATTGACTCTTCATCTTTACTATCAATCTTGAAAGCAAGATCGACATACTCGGTCCGGTTAAGAATGCCTTCGATCTCGACCTTCTGTATGTAGCCATCCCAATCAGACCCCTTGGGATCACGAAGCCGCTTGAGGCTTATCCCGTAGAAATTGCATAGGTTCACTACGCCGCTTTGAAACCCCATAGTGGTGAGCAAGACGCCTTGGCTGTTGGGAATATCGGTGAGCAAGCCAAGCAGGTTGCGTGCGTGGATGAGGTCGATAGTGGATTTGTAGTATTTGCACTCCACCAGTACCTGATGCTCTACACCGTCTTTGAAGTAGCGCCAGTATACGTCGATCTGGTGAGCTACGCCTGAACGCCCGGTGATTTGGACGTTATGCAGTACCTCTATCGTCTCAACCTCATCGGTGGCTAGAATCGCTTGGTAGACCTGCTGGGCAACCTTCTCGTATTCGGTGCTGTTCTTTACGTCGAGCATTGCGGACTCCCTTTTTGCGGACGCGGAAACCGCGCCTTGGTAATGCCAAAGCCCGCGACTAAGCGGGCTGGTGAGTGCAGCGACATTTCCTTGATCAGTTCGCTTGGTAGGGAGAGGCTTGGGTTGGGAGTTCACTGCCCTTCTTCAAGGCATGCACGGAAGGCCTGAGCTTTCTTCTTGGCCTTGTCCAGGTTCTCAGCGGGGATCAGGTAAACCTCGCACTCCGAGTAGTCCGGGTCGTTCCGGCTGCCGTCACCGCTCCAGACGCCTGCGGGGAAGCGTCCAACCGTCCAGATTCTCGTTTTCATGAGTTTTCCTCAACGTTTTGCGACTGGCTCAGCCTGCGGTCGAATGCATCTGAAATGGGAACTTCAATTGGCCCATTTCCGCATCTAGCAGATCGACCGCTTTGCAGAAGTCCACATCCCCAACTGCGTCGATATCCGCGTCTCGGCTCCGGTCGTACAACGTGACGGTGTGGTCCCCAACGGTGAAAGCCCCGATTCTGTCCGAAGGACACTCATCAAGAACTCTTTGTAACCGCTTAACCCAAGCAGCTTCTTCCTTTGACATTGTGGTCATGGCGCCGTGCTTTCCCTTAACTTTGGTAAATTTCGGTCGTGGCTTGCTTGATCTCGCGAAGAACCTCACGGCCAACAGCACGCTAACGAAGGCTCTTGGCATTGAAGCCACGAGGGAGGCGGTTCTTTCCACCCAGATCGCTCAGTCGAAGCGCCCAGGCGTCCTTCCAGCACAATCCGGCCTGTCGCTCAGCTAGATGCTTTCTGAGCTTGTCGAAGAATTCGGTTTTCCCCTTTGCAATTTGTTTTTCCATGTCGTTTTCCTACATCAAAGGCTGTGTCAGCCGAACGTGAATTCCTGGGCTCGCCGGACCGATTCACCGTTCAGCTGCTCTGCTTCTGCCGAACTGAGGACATTTAATTCTCGGGGCTTCCTAGAGCCTATCAATGCAAATCGAGGGCTTATAACCATCAACAGGCAGTCGCCATAGCAGTCTGCGGAAATGAGAGCTGTACTGTCCGACCGCATCAAATTCCAGATAATGCCCTCGTAGTTTTTTTGGTTACCAGGGTCCGATAAATCCTGACGAAGATGCACTGAAGTGATGAACCGACCGGCGATGTTTCCGTCTTTGCGTATCGGAACTTTCCGGTGGGCCTCAAGCAATTCCTCAAAATCGACAGGTAGCTCACTGCCTATGCCAGGTGGAAAAATTGCTTGCTCTGGGACCGGGTTTTTAGCGAAGTGATAGCGCAGAGTCCAGAGAAGGTGGTACTGAGAAACAGCATCGTGCTTGACTACCGTCCCTCGACTCTCGATGCGCTTAACCTCCCTATCAAACTGTTCTTCGATGGGGTGGCTGATATCTGCCTCAGCTTCTTGCGACCAAGCGCGTCGGCTGAGAAAAATTTCGTCATCTGCTTCGTGGTAGGAAACAGCGCCGTCAGCCTTGTTCGTAACCTTGATGCCTTGCGGGCCATCGAATCTCTTCAAGATGGCCTTCATGTGAAAATGCTGCTTGACCGTCAACCGTTGAGGATTCGTTGGTGATGTAGGTTCGTAAGACATACAGTTTTCCGTGGATTCAGTTATGTTTGCCGAAGCCAGTCAGTTTCATGCCCGGCTGCTGCCTCGGGCCTTGGTGATGGCTTCAACGGCTATACGGCGCGCGTTCACGCGTCGTTCCAGCTTCATGCCCACGGCAGATAAAACAAATCCTGCTGTCAAAGCCACGAGAGACCAAACCGACATAGCCGTATCACTAGAGGCAAACATGACGATGGCCATCATGTACAAGACTCCGCACAACATTGCGGCCAGCCCAACAGCGACCATTGCAAGGCATACTTTTTCGCCCTTGCTCAACCGCTTCGAAATCATCGCCATGTGCACTTTCCTAACTCTTTGAATAGTTGATTGAGCGCGTCACCAGCTGGGCAACGGACGCTCTCTTCTTTGCGGCCCTCAACTCACAAGCTGCCCATATTGTGAATGCCACGCCAAGCCCAAAACCCGGCACCAAAAAAAGACAAAACTCACTGCGTAGATCAGGGCCTGAATATGGATGAGCCCAGATGGCTACAGCAGATGTTGCTGAGCTAATCAAGCAAACCAAACCGCATATCAGCATGATCAGATTCGAACGGTGTGTAGTGCGCTCCAGCTCGTTCACAGCAGTCATTCCCCTAGTTGTCTTGAGCGCGAAAATCAGCGCCCTTTTGCTGGCACTGCCCAGCTCGATGGCTGGGCTTGGCGTGTACCTGGTGCGATTTTTTCTATAACTCTGTAAGTGCGGTTGGGTCTGTGTGCAGCGATCTTTTCCTATTTGCCAGAGCTCTGACGCTTAGCTATTTCTAGATCGCGTTCACACTCAGCAACTGCGTCGCGTAACGACTGCTGATGCTCCTCGCGACGACGCTCCTGAGCGCCGCTTCCTTCCCCACGCTCTGCGTCGCGCTCCAATTCGCTCAGATACGCAGCTCTCGCCGCAGCCAGCGCCGCCGTTGCTTGTTCAACAGCTTGACTCATCGGGTATCTCCTATGTGGGGCGCGAAAACCTCCCCTGCTTCAAACGCTTGGATGGCAGAGTGACCGAGATTCAGCAAAGAATCTGCGAGTCATCCCTCTGAAGTTCGGTCATGCATAAAACTTCCAGCACAGGCTCGCTGATGTGTTTTTGGTCCCAGCCTTGAAAGCAGTTAGTTACGATTTCATCTACAGCCTGCATCGTTCTACCTCACTGAGGTTGGTTAAATGGGGTGTAAGCGACTCTTCATGAGAAAGCTTTGCCGAACTTCGAGGCAATCCATCTGGGAAAAGGTCGCTCAGCGAATAGCACTGCCATGAACTCTGGAAGCACGCCCAGCATCCCTAGCCTAAATTTCATCTCGCCAGCTTTGATGAACGGTAGGAACAAAAGAAACAATCCAATAATCCCTATACAAGCAACAGCCTCTCGGCTTGCATCTGGGCCAAAATGAGCCGCGAACAAGACAGCAGCTATAAATAGAATAATCCCAGCCACTACCCCATAGCGGATAACTTTCGATTGGAAAGTGAAGCTGGTTAGCGCAAGAAACTGACACCATGCAGGGATAGTGGTGCTTCCCATCCCGACAGAGCGTTCCTCATGTATTTCTTGTAAAGCTGCAACTAAATCCTTTTCTGTTTTCATCCGCTATGCTCTCCTGTTCTTCTTGAACATCTAGAAATACCCCCGGCGCATACAACTACGCGAAGCACGCGCAAGACGTACAGCCCTCGCCGGGGATTTGTTATAACGGCCTGCTCGCGACGTTGAGGTCCGCTGGAGAGGCATCGTAGCCGTTGTACTCACTACAATAGCTATGTATTGCTGGTAGGCAGAAAGCCGAGCTTCATGGTCCCGTGGGGTGGCACGGTCACAGCTTGCACTCATGAACCCAGCAAGAAAGCGGTGAGCTCGCTCACGCCACAGGCTTTGCTCTTGCCCGTCGACACAGGCTTGCCAGTCATTCACCAATCTGAGCATGTCTGCGGTTAGCGCGCGGAATTCAGCGACCTTCATGAGCGTTGTCCTCGAACTATTCAGCCAGTGGTCTGAACACGAAATCCCGGCTGCATGCGTGACACGTCACGCCGTATGTCACGACAGGGGAGTGAATAAACATGCCCTGCGTGTTGATTAGCGGCCATTACGCTGCGCGGTGAGTGGCTACGGCGCCGCACAGGGGACATTCTAGGTTTATGCTGTCTGCATCTACCGGGATTGCCTGGGCAATTTCCTTGAGTGAATCTGCCCCGTAAATCCCGAAATCCACTGGTCGTTCCGCCTCGATCTCGTCAGAGTCGCAAGGCCCGGTGAGCCACATCGCTTGACGTGACGCCCTGGTCTTGAATGGCCAGTCCGGGGCATTAGCCCATTCAGCGATGACAACCGCCTCTTGAGTTGCTTTGGCGGTCGCCGGTTCCGAAAAAGTCACGCCTTCGCCGTAGCGGGGAACATTCCGAGCTTCCTCGGCGGTTTCGAACAACTGGCGACAAACCCAGCCGCCGATATCTTCGCTGATACCAAAAAGTTGTTTGCCGTCCGCAAACTGGACTGTGAAGACGTTGTGTGCCATCTGGCTTCCTTTTGATCTTCGCGGACGCGAAAACCGCGCCCTGGTTGCAAATGGCCCAATAAAGGGCCGGTGGTGTGCAGCGATCTATTCCTCGGTCACAGTCGAGACGGTCTGGATCAGACGCAACTTGCTCTGAATGTTCAGAGCCATGACTTGGAGGTCTTGCGCATGCAGACCAAGCAGACCGTTATCGGCACCGACCATCTTACTTAGGGTATCGACTAAGGCGTCAGCTTCGGTTTTGCCTTTGGCCAGCTGGGTGCTCGGAACATAGTTTGACACAGAGCCCCGCAGAATCCGCTGGGTTCAGCGCAGGGGGCACCGCCCGCAAACGAAACATAGTTTGACACAGCCAAGCACACTGGCGGAAAAGCCCACTCGCTTTTCGGATTAAAGTTTGACACAACCAGTGACCAGCCTATCAGCGGTCAGCCCATTAATCCTCAAGGTCGTCCGCCCCATCTCCACATGACCTGGGCGGGCTGTACGTCGGAAAGGTAAAGCGTGCTAGGAGGCCCCTTCGCTGAGCCAGATGCAGGTCACACTGCGTGCCGGCATGTTCAGCATATCGTCATGGCACGCATTTCATCCTATCCATGAAAGGTCCAAATGTTCATTGGTACGGTGCTGTGAACCGCATTCACAGGAAAATCAGGTCCCAAAGCGTGATATCACTGGGCTACAATCAGCCACAGCACTCACGCTAAGTCATCACGAACGCCTGATGATGCCTGGCCCGAAATATGGATATTTCAATGCCCCCGTCTGCTGCACCTCGAACAATTCCAACTCTTTCCTCCCCGTCGCCGAGCAATAGCCCAGCGCGCGGGCACCTTGGCGCGCGCCGCCGATAGGAACCTCGACTGTCTATGAATTACTTCACCGAAACGGCAGCTAACATCCTCGGCAATAAAAAGCTGCGCAGCCCGCAAATCGAGGCCTACATCAAAGCGCTGGAGCATTTCGAAAACTCCAATGAGGATGCCCTGATCGTTCTGCCAACCGGCACAGGTAAAAGTGGACTGATCTCCATCGTGCCGTTTGGCCTGGCAAAGGGTCGCGTGTTGATCATCACACCGGGCTTGGTTACGAAGCAGAGCATCCGCAAGACCCAGGATCTGCTGGAGGACAACTTCTGGATCAATTTCGATGTGATTTTCAGTGCTGGGGATCTGCCAGTCACATGTGAATTCACGTCGGAAACACATCAGGCCAGCCTGGAACAGGCTCACTTCGTCTACTCGAACATCCAGCAGGTGTACAACGAGCGCGGGCAATCGCTAGTAAAGCGGGTGCCCCCTGACTTCTTCGACCTGATCATCATCGACGAAGGGCACCATGCGCCGGCGGGCAGTTGGCAAAAGACCTTGGCCCATTTCTCCAAGGCCAAGAAGATTTTCGTGACGGGCACCCCATTCCGCGGCGACAACCAGGAAGTGCCAGGAAAGCTGATTCACAAGACCCCGCTTTCTGAGGTGATGCGTGATCAATACGTGAAGTGGCTGAGGAAAGAGACCGTCAGCGCTCACGAGCTCTACTTCACGATCGCTGAGCAGCCAGGTACCCGGCTCTCCAAGGAACAAGTCCTGGAATACAAGGACCTGGAATGGGTAGAGCGTAGCGTCGCCTTGTCTCCGGAATGCTCGATGGACGTTATCGACCTGAGCATTCAGAAGCTAGATGAGCTTCGGAAAACCTCTCCAAAGGTGCCGCATAAGATTCTTGCTGTTGGCTGCAGCATCACCCATGCCGAAGACCTGCGCACCTGGTATCAGTCCAAAAACCTGAGAGTGGCTGTTGTGCACAGCTACATGGATCAGGCCGATGTCGCTGCAGCGTTTCGGGTAATCGACAACCATCAATGCGATGTCGTCATCTCCGTGAACATGTTGATGGAAGGCTACGACCATCGGTACCTCACTGTCCTTGCGCTTTTCCGGCCCTACCGAAGCGAAAACGCCTTTGCGCAGATCGTCGGCAGGGTCCTGCGAGCGATTCCGGAAGAGGAAATCACGGCCTTTGAGATCGATAACAACGCCGTGGTGATCTATCACAAGGAAACCGGTCTGGACGTGATGTGGACGGCCTTCCAGACTGAGGTTGATCGGGCAAAGCATCAGCGAACCCGCGACTACACCATTACGGATGAGGACTACACCCGCAAAGAGCAGGAGCTGGGTGGTGTTTCCACATCCGAAGCGTTCGTGAGTGATCAGGACTCCTACCTTGCAGACCTGGACTTCAACAAGATTTTTTCCGAGAAAAGGGCTGAGGTCGAATCCATCGCGACCCAAAAGGTCCAAGCGCTTACTGGTCTCGAGGGCTATGACGCGGATGTTTTAGCGCAGCTCAAGAACGTGTTTCTCAACGCCGAGACGAAAAAAGCGGCTCAGATCATAGACCCCAACCTTGTAGAAAAGCGGCCAGAGATCGCCCGCAAGCAACTGCGCGAGCTCCTGACGAAGAAGGCTCAAGACGAGGTCGCGACCTTGCTTAGCGACATGCAGATCCCAGAAAAAGCTTCTACCCTTTATCCGATTTTTAAAAACCACCTGCCGATGGTGAAAGCCAATACACCTAATGACGGTATACTGGTGAGCTTTATTAACACCAAGCTGGCGAAGAAATTCGGTAGGGTTGCTGACCGTGACAATGGCTTGCTGACCAAGTCAATTGAGGACGTGGAAGTGATCATCGACGATCTGAGGAGAATACTGAAATGAGTCTTGAATCCATCAAAATGCTGGTTGATGAGCTCTCGACTCTCCACGTAACCCGTGGCGTTCAGCCCAGCGAGCTCATCGACAATCTATTCGAGGAGGACTACGTCGAGTCCTCGGCTCGCAAAACCTCTCAGGGCCTGGTGTTCGAGCTGATCTTCCAAGAGGCAGATGAAGACGGATCGTCCAGCAAGGTCACCATGCGCTACACCTACGACCTCAACCGTCATCTGGTGCTTGTGGAGCAGAAGGTGGCGGCCAAGCGTTTTGCCATTCAGTGGGATCGCACCCGCGCCGTTCAAGAACGGTTGGCAAAACTTGAAGCGCTGCTCTCTAACCGGCTGCCACAGGAGAGCGTCGCCGCGATCCTATCGACCATGCCGCAAGACTACCTTGCAATCGCTCCTCGCCTGCAGTTGGTAGCCTAACCCTCGCCTTCTCCTCACTGCGGCTGATCGTCAAGCAGCGATGATTTCGCCGCAGTGAATCTGCTCAATACGCCGGTACGTCTCGTACAAAGAGATTAGGTCTCCTTGGGCCATGATCTCCAGAGGCGTGCGCCCCTCAAAGAATGGATTGGCATTCTTGAACCCTGGAAAGCCCTTCACGTTATCCTGGTTGCTGAATACAGCTCTCAAGAATCCGTGGATACCTATCACCAGGCCAATCCGCTGCTGCTGATCCAAATCGAGTCTTTGCCCACATTCCAGACCCCGTGCAGCGCGGCGATACGTCGATAGAGAGATCCGTAGGATGCTGCAGGCCTGTGCCGGTGTTGCTCGCCAGGCGTCGATGATCCGAAGCGCGACCTTCAAACCGACCGAACACTGCTCGCCGCTGAGGCGCTGTCCGTTGATCATGATTTCGACTCCTACGCTTTTATTGAGCTTACCGCTGAGCAAGCGGGCGATCAAAGCTGCTGCTGACCTTGTACCGCAGTCGATCACTCCTAATCATTCGCATTTTCCAAAAATCCGCTTGCTGGTCTACTGCGGTAGTAAGCGTTTCCACCGAGAACAACGTTGAAGCCGGGAGGTCCCTGCCAATCTCGTGGTACGCCGGTTGATCTGAGTAGGGCTTCCGGATCTACGCCATTTTTTGCGAAGCCCTCCAAATCCCATTCGAAGAAGCTCACTAAGACATGAAATACCGGGTTTGCTACGCTAGAAACCACGTGGAGGCTGCCAGTGTTAATCGGAAGGTTAAGTCTAACCATATCGTCAACAGCACATATCAATCTCCTCAATCGGAAGTGCCAGACCGATTCTAAGAGGAGATCAACCTGCTCTATAGCTAGGGGAAATTTGTGCTTACGGGTCGCGCAATGCCTCGGCAGATTGATCGGTAGGAGATTCTGTAAATTGGTAATGTTGACTCGCTTCTGCCCTCTCGAAATCCGATACATCTCCTCAGCCCCCTTAATCAAGATGGCAGCAAACTCTTTGTCACGAGGGTCCGTGGCGCTTTCAACCTCAACAGGCGCGGGCTTTGGCTTGCTGAGCTTCGCCATCAGCCAAGATTTGTCATTCTCGTAAAGCCACCGTGTCGCTTTATAGGCATTCAGCCAGAGATACTCCAAGCTAACGGCCGCACGAACCGCCAGGAGAGTTTCAATTTTCTGACGGAACTGGGCCTCTTTGCCCACCAGTGGTTTACTCTGCAGCCCGCGCAGCCTAGCACCTGCAATACTCTGAAGTACGCTTTCTTTCTTCAAGGCACTTTCAAACGCATCAACACTGCCGAACAAGTGCAGCGCGATAATCATATGCCGCGCAAGGGGCATATCCATCTGTCCATTGTGGGAAGTAAACCTTATCCATTGCTCATGCTTTCCCGCGGCGTAGGCGCTGCACATCTGCGACAATGCTTGATCGCCATATGTATCACGAATGCTGTCGAACAGTTTTGCTGTTCCAGCAAACCTTCCGTGTATGAAGCCCCGTTTTTTGCATTGTCGTAAATAGCTGGAACACAAAGCATCACTACTCATCGGCGGTAAATTGCGCTGTAGCAATTCGTGTGCGAATTTGGCAAATTTCTTTTCAAGCTGAGTACCCTGACTCACCGGCGCAGGAGTGAGCGTGCTCCAACCGCATACACACGGCTCAGAAAGGCTCGGTAGCATCCGATTCTTTCTGAAGAATGGGTGAGAGCATCTCGGGCATGCTTGCATCAACAGGTCACCGTGACGCCAACAGACGGACACACCAGGCAAGTGATGCGAGCGATGCCAGTACGCATAACCCAATTCGAGAAGGTCCTGCTGAACGCAGGTTGGACAGAGTTTTGCCTTGCAGTGGACCGTCCCCTCCCTGCGGGGAATTCGGGCTACTCCAGTGAAGCTGTAACCTGTCGAAAGCCCTTCCGCCCCTTCACTGATCCCCAGAAATGGTCTGTAAGCGGGAAAGGTAGTGTTGGCACAGATCAGCTCGTCAAGATTGCTTGCTGTGACACCTGGAAGCCTGGCAGCAAGCACCTCAATCTTCTTCGGGAGCATACCGACGTTGAAGGGATTCGAGCCAAACAGATCGCGAAAGGTCTCCCCTACGGTTCTGTTACCTGAAAGGAAGTGGTAGCGCGTGATACGAGAGTGCAGCATCTCGTCCGGCATCGACATAGGGAAAAATATTAGATCAGACATCAGTTACCGACTTACAAGGTAGGGCTCGGAAAGGACGCACATCCAGTGATCGGCATACTTGTAACACACGAAATCCTGTATCGGGGTCAGGACTTTTGAAAATTTACACAAAGCACGACGTCAATTAGCCCTAAAACTTTGACACATTTGCAAGCTATATCCAGGTCAGTATCTACCCAATACAAGTCACGTATACATCAGTAACTACGGGGGGTACACGTGAATCCACCACCCCAAGATACCCTCACACCTTTTCGCAAAAGTACGCCTGTAGAAACGTACAAATAGGGCCCGGATGCATCACGCTCAATTTCCAGCTGGTTTGACGAATGCGAGGGTACTGGCCACGTCGACTGGCGATGGCCGCTGGCGTGCGGAACCACTTCGGGGGGCTGGTTTTTCTTCCTCCAATGCCGACCAACGTGTACCAAAGCCGCGTACCAGATATCGGTTGGTGCGATCGAACTCATGTTCGCTATGGAATTCTCCCGGACGGAACGAAATCAGCCGCATGTCATAGAGTCGCGTGACCGCATCGGCGATATGGTGCCTTGGTACACCAGTGCAAGCCGACAGGCGATCGTAGCTGATGGTTGCGATACCTCGGCGGTCCCTGTACGCCAGTATGGCGATGAAGATCTTGATGGCGTGGAACGAGAGCTGAGTGAAGTTGAACTCGCTTAGCAGCAACATGCGTCCGTGATTACCGTCGTAGAGCCACAACTTCGGAATTTTTCCCCATCCGTAGGCATCGTTCCAGTTCTCAATACGAATCAGCGAGCCGCTCTTAAGGGCGCCCGTTTCGCGCTTGATCAAACCTGCTATTTCTAGCCGGTTAAGAGACCGCGCTACCACCGCCCTAGACATCACACCAAGCTTACACAGCTCTGTGTAGGTGACCTTGGCCATTCCGGTGGAGAAGTCCGCGCGGCAGCACAACACCAGGTAGAGCCTGAGTGCCGCCAGGCTCTCGTTACGCAGCTGCGGGTGGTCTGCTTCCGGCGGCCATGCAGGCAGAAAAGCGTTACTGATCGCCTTCGTCGAGCGACTACGGAAGGCTACGAGGCCTTCTTCGTGAATCCACCGGATTGGCATCTTGGCCCATTCACTCTTAGCCACCATCACACCTTCCCCCATGCAAGCCAGACGACGAAGAACGCCAGCGAAAGGCTAAGCATTACGCAACACAACGCAAGGTTAACTGGGTTGGAAGAGAGAGCCTTCTCCAAAAAACTAATGAGGCTTTTCACCTTTGCAAGCTCCGATAACTAATCAGGCCCTAACAGTGAAGAACCAGCGAAGCTTTATCTAGATGGAGGCAAACTCAATTTCCCTTCACAGCCCAAGAATTCCGCGGCTTACACGGAAATTTTATAGTTCATTTGAGAGCGGCTTCTAGGCGGCTAAAAGCGATGATTGGAGCCCATTTGCGGGTCAGCCTCCTCCTCCTGAATCACGGCTGAGCCACGACTCGAAGGTGCGAGCGCCGCATTCAGCTTTCCAGTACTTGAGCCGTTTGTGTTTGCCGTCTTTGGTTTCGACGACCTCCCCGTTGTGAGGGTTCACATAAACTCAATGCGCGAGGCTTGCGCTCTGCTTTGATCCGAGGCTCGTCGATAGGGTGAGTATTCGCTGCTTTAGGGATTCGCTAGACATGCGGTGCCGTAGCACCGCATCTTGATCATACCGCTGGCTGAATCTTGCGACCACGTAACTCAATGGTGAGTTGCGGAGCATTCTCAACAGCTCCGCGCAGCTCGATGGTCCCGTTTTCGTAATTGACCCGACCTTTGGCCAACAACGTATAATTATCGATTCCGACGACATTCACATTACCATCGCGGTATTTACGCACGGTGAATTTGGATTCGAAATCACCGGAGGCTTTAGGGACTTCCCCTTGATAGAGGTAATGAGGATCGCCTCCGTTCACCGCGCCATCCTTCACAACCACCAGCCCATCACCGTAATCACCGGTGCTCGCGCGAAACTCCACATGAAAAATCCCGCTAGCCATACTGAATAACCTCAGCTGATTTGGAAATTGAAGCGTAGTCCATGCACTTCAAAACTGCGGGAAAACAATTGTGACTTCTTGATAAATCAATGCCGACAATTGAGTAGCGCCAATTACCCGCCATGGTTCCACCCAAGTCAGAAATGCCAGTACGTCGTCAGATAGCATTTCCATTGTCCAACACGCCGAGTGCTCACATCTGCGGTGGCCAGTTGTGCGCTTCACCCTGGCCGTCACGGCACCATGCGAAGAGGGCGTCGTACATCACCAGGCCCTGCTTCAGCATTTCATGGTCATCCGAATAGCAGCGAGACAGACCCAACGAAATGGCGTAGAGCCCCGCCGATTGGAGCGTCAGATCCAGCCTGGATGTGTCCGCGCCACGGACGATTTCGGCTAGCTTGGCCAGAGCGGGATCCTCGAGCTGGTACTTCTTGAGGAAGGCGTCGAAGCTGCACAGCGGCCCTACATGACTCAGCTCTACCCCTGGAATGTCATAGGGGGTGGCCCCTTCGTCTCTTGCCACGCGCAAGACCTCGCTGCTGGGGACGTAGCGGAAAATCGGGGCTGGATCGATGAAGCGCTGGATCAGCCAAGGACAGGCGATCCGATCGATCTTTGGACGTTCACGCGTTACCCATTTCATCGGACACCTCCCGCCGGCAGGCGATGGGTCATGAAACACCGGCCGATGATGTCGGCCGGCAGTTGGTTTCAAACACGCAACATATGGACTGCCAGACCGGCTAGGGCACAAGCGAATAGAACTTGAATGACACCCCGCTTGAAGCGGAATAGGGCAATTGCTGCAGCAATCGCTATCATCGCTGAAGGCCAGTCAAACGCCCCGCTGAAACCCTTCGGCCAAAGCACGTGGTAGCCGAAGAACATGGCGAGGTTCAGGATCACCCCCACCACAGCCGCAGTGATGCCTGTCAGCGGTGCGGTGAATTTCATCTCGTTGTGAGTCGACTCCACCACCGGGCCACCGGCCAGGATGAAGATGAAGGAGGGCAGGAAGGTGAACCAGGTGACGAGGCTCGCCGCGACTGCACCGGCAAGGAACGGGTGCTCCGCCCCGAACATCGGATGCACGTATCCACCGATGAATCCGACGAAGGCAACCACCATTATCAGTGGCCCTGGCGTCGTTTCTCCCAAGGCGAGGCCATCGATCATCTGGGTTGGGGTCAGCCAGCCGTAATGCCCAACCGCTCCTTGATAAACATAGGGCAGCACAGCGTAGGCACCGCCGAAGGTCATCAGGGCGGCCTTGGTGAAGAACCAGCCCATCTGCGTCAGGGTGCTGTCCCAACCAAACGACAGCGTCAGCAGCCCCATAGGCAGGACCCAGAGCCCAGCGCCGATCAGCAGCAGGCGTACTAGGTGACCCCATCTGAAACGTGCATGTTCAGTGGTTGGAGTGTCATCGTCTATCAGGGCAGGGCCATAACTGTTTTTCGCCGCACCATGACCGCCACCGATCACAAATTTGCTTGGGGCGAAGCGGCCACCCAAATAGCCAATAATGGCGGCCACCAGCACGATTAACGGGAACGGCACGTTGAGGGCGAAGATTGCCACGAACGAGGCGCCGGCCATAGCCCACAGCCAGCCATTCTTCAGGGCTCGCGAGCCAATCCGGTGGGCTGCGTGGACGACAATGGCCGTGACCGCTGGTTTGATGCCATAAAAGATCCCCGCGACTACCGGTACCTCGCCAAAGGCGACATAGACCCAGGACAAACCGATCAGGATGAACAGTGAAGGCAGCACGAACAATGCGCCGGCAATTACCCCGCCCCAGCTGCGGTGCATGAGCCAACCGATATATGTGGCGAGCTGCTGAGCCTCCGGGCCGGGTAGCAACATGCAGTAGTTCAGCGCGTGTAGAAACCGTTTCTCGCTGATCCACCGCCTACGCTCGACCAGCTCCTGGTGCATGATCGAGATCTGTCCGGCAGGCCCGCCAAAGCTGATGAAGCCTAACTTGAGCCAGAACAGGAAGGCTTCATAGAGACCGATCGGCTGCTGAGTCGCTTGCGATGGAGGCTGTTCACTTACTGCGGAGGTGGTATCAACCATTTTGGGCTTCCTCGCTTGCGAAAGCAGTCAGCAGGCCATCGAAGATGCCTCCTGCGACCATTGTCAGTTGATCGTCATCGCCAATGCTCTCTCTCAAGCCGGCGAGGACACGCTCGATACCGGGTGCTTCGGAAGGTTGTACGCCTCCCACATCCAGGTAGTGGATGACGCCTGCCAGGCGTGCCAGGCCTGGCTGCTGAACGGCAAAGCTCTCGATGAGGTTTTCGAAGGAAACCCGCTGGCCAACGTGGCTGAATCGGGCCCCATCAAAATCAAAGCCGAGCGCATCGCTTGGGCAGTCGCTGGGACTGTCCAACCAAATGAATTGGGCATCGGCATCAATGAAGCGACGGATCAGCCAGGCACAGGCCAACCGGTCTACCCATGGGCGTTTTCGCGTTGCCCATCGGCGACCTTGGTATTCGCTACGCTCCAGCTGGTTGATGACTTCTTCGTGCGCACTCGGCTCATCGGAAGACAGTGCGCGGCTAATCGCAGTCTCAAGCTCCTGCAGGGCCGCGTCGGCTTGGGTCTTGAGCACACCTGGGAAGAAATCGATCGCCGCCAACTGGCCGAAGGCCTTCCTGAGCTTGCGCACCTGCCGGGCTGTCAGCAGCGCATTATCCGGGGATAGGTCAGTTCGGCAGCCTGCAATTTCTTCCATCAGCTTGGCGTATTCATCGCTTCTGTCGAATAGCCCGCTGAAGCGCTCCTCGCGTTCTGGCAGCGACAGCAGAAATGCCGTGCCGTTGATGGCCAGCACATCTCGCTCCACGGCTTCGAACGTTTCGCGGCCCGCGCTTTGTTCCGGCAGCAAGTACACACCATCGCGTAGCACGGCAGCGCCAGAGGCCTTCAGGGTTCTCCAGGCGCGCATTCGTTCGGTGGCGTTTGCTGTCGGCAGCCCCAAAATCAGTAGCGACCAATTAATCATGTAGAAAACTCAACATAAAATGTATCGTTTTCTACATTAAACCAGTTTCGGCAAAATGCAATGGGTGTTCATCGAGCCCGTCGAGCCGTATGGAATCGCGTTGACCACATCCCCCTGGGGGGGATACGCTGTTATGGATCTGATGAAGTCCAGGCGACAGAGATCGCCTTCAGCCGTGCACAGAGGTGCCATGCTATCTGTCTTGAAAAACCGCACTTACAGGCACCTGTTTCTTGCTCAGGTGATTGCCTTGATCGGCACCGGCCTGGCGACCGTGGCGCTTGGCCTTCTGGCCTATGACCTAGCCGGTGCGCAGGCCGGCGCCGTCCTGGGTACTGCGCTCGCAATCAAGATGGTGGCCTACATTGGCGTGGCGCCGATTGCCGGTGCGTTTGCTGAACACCTGCCCAGAAAAGCCATGCTGGTCACCCTCGATCTGGTCAGGGCAGCCGTGGCGCTGTTGCTCCCGTTTGTCACCGAGATCTGGCAGGTTTACGTGCTAATTTTCGTGCTGCAGTCTGCATCTGCCGCGTTTACGCCAACGTTCCAGGCCACCATTCCTGACATCCTTCCTGACGAGCGTGAGTACACCCGGGCGCTATCACTTTCGCGCTTGGCTTATGACTTGGAGAGCGTTATCAGCCCGATGCTCGCGGCAGCCCTGTTGACCGTGGTCAGCTTCCACAGTCTGTTCGGTGGCACCGTCGTGGGCTTTCTCGTGTCAGCGGCCATGGTGGGTTCAACGGTATTGCCGGTGGCCGTTCGCGGGCCCAAGCGGAGCATTTACGAGCGCACGACCAAGGGCCTGCGGATCTTCCTGCATACCCCGCGCCTGCGCGGTCTTCTGGCCTTGAATCTCGCGATTGCTGCAGCCAGCGCGATGGTGATTGTGAATACGGTCGTGCTCGTTCAAGCGAAGCTTGAGCTGGATCAGAGGGCGATGGCCATGGCATTGATGGCCTTTGGTGGCGGCTCAATGGTGGTAGCGCTTGTACTTCCGCGACTTCTGGAACACTTGGACGATCGCAAGGCTATGCTGGCTGGCGGAGCGATCCTAGTGGTTGGCCTGCTGGTCGGGGCCTTTGTCACCAGCTACTCGGCCCTGATTGTCTTGTGGGTGGTGCTGGGCGCTGGCTACTCCCTGGCTCAGACACCATCAGGGCGGATTCTGCGACGGTCTTCCTCTCCCCAAGATCGCCCTGCGCTGTTCGCTGCTCAGTTCGCGTTGTCCCATGCCTGTTGGCTGATCACCTATCCACTTGCCGGATGGCTGGGAGCCAGCGTCAACCTCACCGCTGCGTTCGTTGGTCTAGGCCTTCTGGCAGGGGGCGCCTGGATACTGAGCAAATGGATTTGGCGCCCTGAGTATGATCGCGAGGTTGTGGCGCATCATCACGACGATCTTTCCCAAGACCACCCCCATGTGGCGGATGGTAAATCCCATGCTCACCCGTTTGTGATCGATGACGAACATCGAAAATGGCCTCGCATCTAGCACACCGTTCGTCGCACCTCAGCATTGTCCAAGTGGAACACTCATGAAAACCCATCACACCGTATCGATGATCAGCGCTTCTTGCATTCTGGCCATAACCAGCGCTACCGCCTCTGCCGAAGTTAAAGTTGTTACCAGCATCAAGCCACTCCAGCTCATCGCCGCTGAGGTTCAGGACGGTGTAGGTGAGGCTGAGGTCCTTGTGCCCGCTGGTTCGTCAGCGCATAGCTTCACGCTCAAGCCTTCGACAGTTCGAGACATTCAAGCTGCAGATATCGTGTACTGGATTGGCCCGGATCTCGAAACCTATCTCGCCAAAAGTCTCAACACCCGTAGCGGAAAGACAGTGGCCATTCAGAACCTGCCAGGTCTGCACTTACGTCACTTCGGTGAAGAACATGAGCATGCTGAACATGGTCACGACGAAACACTGAGTAAGGCCCCTGCGGGCGACGATCATGATGATCAACATCGCCCCGGTTCTATTGACGCCCACCTTTGGCTTCGCCCGAGTAACGCGCTGGTGATCGCCAAGCAGATGGCAGCGGATCTGTCTGCAGCTGACCCTCAGAACGCCGCTCGCTACCAAGCGAACGTCGAGGCGTTTGGTGCCCGATTGGGCAAACAGGATCAGGAGCTCAAGGCCCGCCTGCAGCCGCTTGCGGCCAAACCTTTCTTCGTCTTCCACCAGACCTTCGACTACTTCGAGGAAGCGTACGGCCTCAACCACACAGGCGTCCTGGCGATCGGTGGCGAGGTGAGACCAGGCGCGCGACATGTCGCAGAGATGCGGGCCAAGCTTGAGGCTGCGGGGCCAAGCTGCCTCTTCAGCGAGCCTCCCGTTCGACCTAAGTTGAGTGACACGCTGGCGGCGGGACTTCCGGTGCGCTTTGCTGAACTCGATGCGTTGGGTTACGGCGTCGCTGCCAACGCTGGGGGCTACGGACAGCTGATTTCACGCGTAGGGGATGAGCTGGCGAAATGTCTGGAGAGCCTGGACACGCCAAGAATGTAATCCTAGCTGGCCAGCTGCAGCGTTAGCTCAACGCGGGTGCCTTCGTCCTGCTTGCTGTGAATGCCCACGGTGCCGCCAAAGCGTTCCATGATTCGCTTCACCATAACGAGTCCTACTCCCAGGCCACCTTGTTTCGTTGTGGTGAAGGGTTGGAATAGCCGCTTGCGCTGGGTATCAGACATGCCATTACCAGTGTCAGTGACGATGAGTACTAGCTTCCGACCAGATTCCGCTCGGGCTAACTCAATGCTGAGCTTTCCGCCCTTTGGCATCGCCTCCAGCGCGTTGGAAACCAGACTGTTCAGCACCTGAAGAAGAAGGACCCGTTGGCTCACTACCGGTTGGGCTGTCTCTGGAAGGGCCAACTCGACGTCGACCTGGCAAGCTCTGATTTGGGGCTGGTAGGCGGCTAACGTTTCATGAATAGCGGCGATGGGATCGACAGGCTCGGCTGCGGCTGCTGCGGGGCTAGAGGTGGCAAGGAGATCGCGCACCCACGAGGCCATTCGATCCACTTGGAAGATGATGTCGCTGACGTTGCGATGGACATGGGGAGGCGCAAGCTCCTGAACCAGCTCAGCGCTGGAGCGAATACTTGCCAGCGGGTTACGTAAGCTATGAGCCACCGCAGCGGACATCTCGCCCATGGCAACAAAGGCCTCGTTTTGCATAATCTGCTTTTGCTGAGCCGCCAGAATCGCAGAGGCGCGGCGCACAATCCGATACAAGGCCAAATAAATCAGTGCTCCCCCGACGGAGGTGGCGAGCCACATCAGGATGTAGCCTCGCTGGGTTCTGGCAACCAGATCTGAAGGTTCTTTGTAGATCTCGATCATCGCCACTGCATTGCCCGACGCGTTGAGCATCGGAATATAGTTTTCGATGAAAAAGCCCTTGGGCGGGCGTGGGAACTTCTGCTCTTCGCGTTCTGGTACTACGTCATGGTAGGTCGCGAACACGCGACTTTTCGTAGCGAATGATTCGTTGAGCTGATCGTCCTGGTCCACCTTGGTACCCATCAGGGCTGGATTACTTGACCAGATCACCACGTTATCAGGGGCGTAGATGGTCACCAGCAAGGTATCCGGCTGCCGGGCGATGTTCTCAATGTGCTCAAGAAACTCCCGACGTGCTACCTGACGCCTCGATCGGGTTACGTTGGAGTACACCAGATCCGCACGAGGATCGAGCATCTCGCCCGTTTGATGCTGTGGCAGATGGTGGGTGCCAGCTTCGGTCGAAGCCAGGGATTGGATGAACTGAGCTGTGAGTGCCGCATCCCGCTGGATGCTTTCATTCACCACGAATCGCGATGCAACGAATCCGAGTCCCAACGCGACGAAGGTGATGATCAGGACACTGACCAGTGAAAACCAGCGCAGCAGGTCGTATTGCACGATGCCGTCGGTGTCTCCCTTAATCCCCAGCCACTCCCTGAAACGCATGCCCTCGACCCCTTTATGGTCAACTGGTGCATATCGCTTTATAGACCATGGAAAGCCTGATTGGCGGCCTAAGGTCTCATATCAAGCGAGGTAGAGCCGTCCTTGGCTCACTTCCTTCAGTCGTGGGAATGCCCGTGCCCAGCACTTTCATTATTAGCGGCAGGCTCTTCGCTGCAGGCGCCAAGCAGGCTGAGCAGACTTACGAGAAAAACGGTGCGCAAGAGTTTGGTCGTCATAGTCGGTTTTCCATTTGAATTTGAGTGGTGCCCGCTTCTGGCGAGCACCATGGTTTTCACTTCTTAACGGCCAGATAGTCGCCGGCAGTGTTCAGTACGATGGTGACATTGCCCGAAGTGCGGTTACGCCAGAACCAGCCATGCGTGCCATCGAAAAGCGCGGTCAGCTCGCCCTTGTCACCTTTCACCTGGCGCCCCTTGCTGTAACTGTGGAAGTCACCTTGGGCAGCGTCATAGGTCTCGCCGTGGGTGTCATGGTTGACCGGCCCTGAGGCGCTCCACTCATATGTCACAACGCTTCCTTTGCGCATTTCGAGTTTGATCTCTCGGCCTTCACCCGGCTTAAGGGTCAGACTGACCTGATCCGATTTCGCAGCCGGGGCCGCTGGCTTTTCTGGTTTCGCGATCGCTACTTGTTGCACTGGTGCCGGCACGCTGGCTGGTGGCGGTGCAGGGACGGCTGCCGGGGCAGGTGCCGAGACGGAGACAACAGGGGCAGAGTTCTTGGCTGCCGCCTCGTCCGCCAGCGCTTCCTGGGCCAAAGAGATTTTGATTTCGCCCATTTGCGTCAGGCCCATCGCCCGTCCGAGGCCAGTGGGATCGACCGCGTATTCAGAAGGCATGACAACGGTAACCAGCAAACCCATGGCCACTGCGAAGGCAATTGCCGTGGAGCGGACGAGTTGACGGCTGCTCGGCAGTTCACTTGCCGAAGGAAGTGGGGAATTGAACATATGAAGCTCCTCAGGCAGTAACAAACAGACCGGTCAGCTGATAACCCATCAGCAGGAAGCCGGCACTCATCATGGCAACGTTGGCGGTATAGGCATGGCGCCAGAATCCACCGGTTCTTCTCCAGAAGCCCATCACGATCAGGATGGCGCTCAGCGCGAGCAACTGTCCGATCTCAACGCCGACATTGAAAGCTATGAGGTTGGGGATCAGGCCGTCGGCCGAGATTTCATACTCCTGGATCTTTGTTGCCAGGCCAAAGCCATGCAGCAGGCCGAAGGCGAGCGTCGCGGCTTTGGTGTTCGGCTGGTAACCGAACCAGCGCTTGAAGGCCCCCAGGTTATCCATCGCCTTGTAGACCACCGAGAAACCGATGATCGCGTCGATGATGTAGGAGCTGATGCTGATCTCAGTAAGCACGCCGAACAGCAGCGTGACCGAATGTCCAACGGCGAACAGCGTGACGTAGAGGCCCACGTCCTTGAGACGGTAGAGGAAGAAGATGACGCCGAACAGAAACAGCAGGTGGTCGTAGCCTGTCATCATGTGCTTGGCGCCCATGTAGATGAACGGGATCAGCATGACCCCCGAGCTTTCCTGGATGAACCCCTTATCGCCTTCCGCTACGGCATGTGCCAATGCTTCAGGCATGCCAATGAGCAAGGACACGACGAACAGGAACAGGAGAAAGATGGGATGGCGTGCACGCACCGCGAGCGAGCTCCCACCCGGTATCGAGTGTAAACGCATGGATCAATCCTTTTTGCAGTGATCGAGAGCCGCAAAGCGGCCAGGGTCAGGAAGCAAAAGCAGGACGAGGTGGGCGTTCGATTCGGAAGATTGGCGGGTGTGGCACTGAGTCGCCTGACCAGGCCAACGGCGTGGACGGACCAAAGATCGGCATCAGTTGCGCAGCAGAAGAGAGCTGAGGCGTTTCGTGTTGATGGTCGGGTGTGAGCGGGGCATGGTAATGGTCAGTGCAGTGCGAGCAGCTCCACGAGGCTTCACCGTGGTCATGCCCATGCTTCATGGCCACTGCCTCTGGGGCAGCGACTTGGGTCGGTACCGCCAACGAATAGGCGTGCCCTGTCCAGGCCAGCATAAAGGCCACAGCCAGAGCGACGATCATGGTCGATGACAGGAAACGACGAGACATCCAGGTGCCTATGAGGCTGTTCCAATAGCAAAGCTGCACGTTTGACCTAACCCCCAGGGGGGGATAGCATCGCCAGCGTAATGTATCGCCGACAGAGACTCAAGATATGTCCGATCACTCCCATGATCACGCGCACGATGCCGAACACGGCCACGCCCACACTCATCAGAGCCATGAGGCGATTATTAAGCGCCTGAAGCGTGCTGACGGTCATTTGCGCAGCATCATTGCCATGATCGAGGATGGGCGTGAATGCGTAGACATTGCGCAGCAGCTGCATGCGGTTGAAAAGGCGGTCTGCCAAGCCAAGCGAACGCTCATCCAGGACCATATCGACCACTGTCTGGAGGACTCGGTTACGGCCCTGAGCAAGGGTGATCGATCTGCAATCGACGAATTCAAGCAAATTACCAAGTACCTCTAAGGCCGTGTTCGAGCTCACCAGCTACCTCGGCCTGTTTCTGGCAGCTTTTGCGGCCGCCACGCTGCTACCCATGCAGTCAGAAGCCGCGCTGGCCGCGATGCTCGTGTCTGAGCTCTACCTGCCCATGGCGCTTGTCGCGGTGGCTACCGCCGGCAATGTGCTGGGTTCCGTGGTTAACTGGTTTTTGGGTCGAGGCGTCGAGCACTTCAAGCACAAGCGCTGGTTCCCGGTTAGTGAGTCCAAACTGGAGAAGGCACAAGACTTCTACCAGCGCTACGGATACTGGTCACTGCTATTGAGCTGGGTACCCATTATCGGCGATCCGATTACGTTGGTGGCGGGGGTCATGCGCGAACCACTTTGGCGGTTCACGCTGTTGGTTACCTTGGCCAAGGGTGGGCGTTACTTGCTGCTGACTCTGTTGGTGCTCGGGAGCATGCCGTGACGTCATATCCCATCCGTCCCACAGAGCGGCACACGGGCCAGGACCTGATCAAGTGGATCGCCTTGATCACGATGGTGCTCGATCACATGCGATTGGCCTGGCCGGCTACCAGCGACCTGTTTGTCCTAGGCCGACTGTCCTTCCCCTTGTTCTGTTTGGCAGTGGCCATCAACGTTTCGCGGAATCAGCCTGGTGAGTTGTTCACCCGGAGTAATGGCCGGTATCTCGCCTTGTTAGTGTTGTTTGCGGCGCTATCGGAAGTGCCATACCGACTGGTCAGCACCTCAGGAACATTCAACGTCCTGGTCACGTTGGCACTGGGTCTGCTGGTCGCTTGGGGAGTGCAGCACCGGACGATCGAAAGCCTGGTACTAGCTGGCGGGGCGATTCTGGTTGCCTATCTGCTGAGCGAGCCATTGATGTTCGGCTTTTATGGAGTGTTCGTGCCAGCGGCTCTGGTGCTCGCGATCAAACGCCCCGAACTGTTCGCGTTACTGCCCGTCGCACTCTGCGCTGCTGCCAACTCTAGAACTGGCCTCTTCGAGCAGGCGGCGCAACTAGAGCCGTTCGCCATCCTCGCACTGTCGACTGCCGCCCTGGCGCCTCTGCTCGGTTTGGCCCTGTTCTGGGCCCCCTTGCCGTTCAAGGTCGTGCCTGTCAAACAGTGGAGCTATTGGTTCTACCCCGGCCACCTGGTGGCGCTCCTGGGTATTCGCAATTTGCTTTAGCTGCTGGCTTTACCTTTATGGCTGGCATCCTCAGGGTCAAGAACACCAGCACTGAAGGACCTGCGGACTGCCTCAGTGGCAGTGGCGCTCGCCCGTTTTGTGATTGGTGTGGCAACCCTTGGAGTCGGTACCGCCGCTGTGTGCGAAGGCAGCAACCGAGGAAAGCGACAGGACTGCGGCGATCACGAGGGAAAGGATTTTCATCAGGCTACTCCATGCTCAGTGTTGTAGTGGCAAATTGCCTTAGCAAGCATATGACCAACAGCATCCTGATAACAATCGCAATGGCGGGGAAGCCGATGAAAGGGATTACCGCTTTAAATCGGCCTCACGAATCATCTCTGGCCTGATGCAAGCAGTACGGTACAGCGCCGATCGAGTAACGTTTCTCTGCTCATCCAACAGCTTCGCCTCGGCCCATAACAGCCGCCGAGCGCGGAATTGCCCGACGGACTCACAAGCTTGGTCCAACGCTATCCTGCAAAGGGGCAGCTTTGAGAGCTGTTTCTCGAAGCGAGCTTGGACATGCAAATCTCGCCCAACTCTTGTCCGCGAGATCCAGACAGGCCTTCCTGGTAAAGCACGAAGCCGTTGTGCACAACACCAGACCTGCTCGGCGAGTTCCGCGTCAATTGCGTTGAATCTGTCAGTGCTGTCCGGCTGGCCTGCATGGAGATTTCCGTTTTTAGCTATGCAATCCGAAAGCCAGGCCCGGTCACATCGATACAGCCACGCGTAATCCCGGCATTGGTGAGCTTGCAGATGCCGATACTCATCCTCAAAGGATGTCCGGCGCTGCCAGCGTTGCCTCAGCAATCTCGCTTCTCTCCATGTGTTAGGGCCAAGGTTTACTGCGCGAATGACCCGGTACACATAAACCTGAGATACACCAACTGCATCGGCGATCTGCCGTGCTTCGCTCCCCGCAAGAGCCAGCTTCCAAATCTCAGCCGGCAAGCCATCCAATCCCTCGACTACGGGCTGAGATCGCATTGTCTGGGAAGACCTGGCAACACGAGCAGGCTTTGATGGCTTCTCGATACAGGGGATTCGCGTCAGGTCTACCTCCAAAGCGCAGGCCAGAACGACGTACTTGAGTGGATGGTGGGTGCCTCTTGGCCGACGAAGCAGCTTGGTGACCCAGGTCGCCGGAAAAACTGCTGGGCACTCGCGAAGAATCGAGTACTCCCAGGCGGCCGGGAGCGCTTTGAAAAAGCTGACCATGTGCGTACCCAAGCGGCGCAAGTCTAACCGATGCGCAGCACCAGTCGTCAGTTCCAGGTATGCAGCGCCTTGCAGGAGGTTGGCGCGCACTGCATCAGCTTGAAGAGAACAAGGCTGCAGGCCCAGCAGCCGCTGTGAACTCAATGCGATCTGCCGCAGCCCTGGTAGGGTCTCCTCGGCAGCATCGAGCAGGATCGCATGGGCTTGCACGCCGTCATCGTCAGGAAGATTGAGCTGACGTGAGTTGCGGCTGCTCCAACTAGGGTCCACAACCTTGAGAAGAGTGCCATGATTGGGACATACCAACACCCCAGGAAGCTGGTGTGCTCGGTGCCAGTATGCTGCACCAACTCGGCGGATGTCTTCTTCAAGGCATTCTGAACAGAACCGGGCTCTCGAAGCCCACTCAATCCGACTGGCATTGATACCCAATTTCAACATCAACTCTTTGCCATCCCTGGCCATCGAGGCATAGGCTTGCTGTAACTGAATGCTGGTGAGAAAAGGGGCGTAATAAGGTAGCAGGGTATGACGCGCGATGATTTGAGACACCGAGAAACGAGCGCCAGAGGGAAGTGCCTCGACCAAATCACCCAGTCGACGTGGAAACGCTACGTTTTGAGTGAACGAGGCAGCGGCTCTCTCGCCAAAGAACGCTGCTTTGCCGCTACTTCCACCGCAAAGCCGGGCATAGCGAGAGAGGACACTGTGAAGTGTCTCGTCGGGAAAAGCCGTTGGGAAGAAATGGAATTTCAGATCCATTTCGCCACCTTCGAATCATGGTTTGCGGTAAGCCGGCGAAAACTCAAAGAGATCCGTGGTTATCCAACCCGCTGACTTGAGCGTTGCTATGGTGTCAGGCTGCTCACTCAGGGCCTTTGCTTGCGATGACTCCACTGCGACAACTGCAGGTGCAGCGGGAGCTATGTGTATACTTGGAGCCACTGCTGAAGGTGGGACCACTGGCTTCGTATGCGATCTCACACCACGGAGCAGCGCAAGCCGGTCTGCTCGTGGAAGCCCATCAAACGACATCATGTCGATTAACTGCTCCTCAATGGGAAGCAGGTCATCGAACTGCCGCATACGAGCAGGATCCCGGCTGCGCAGAGCTGAAAGCGCTGGCTTGAGAATTTGCATCTTGGCATTGCTCACCTTGCCGATCGCCTCCGCAGTAAGGCATTCGGAGCCACTTTGAATGGCGTAGCGCTGGCAGAGCACGAGTAGCTTCACTAGGAAGTCTGTTACGCCTTGGGTGTGCTCGTACAACGCGTCAAAGATCTCGGGGGTCAGTTCAGTCGTCTGCTTACACCACTGATAACTCCAGAGGTTTTCAACCAGGAACCGCCACTCCTCATCATCCTTTTCGAACCGCTTGAACTCGACTGTACTGCCACTGCGTCGGGCAACACGCATGACGTCCGAGAACAAGCTGATCATCGAATTCGTGCCTATGAACACGACGGGGATGCCAATGTTGTTCACCAGGTGGAGGAAGAAGTTCAGCATGCTTTCCTTACCTCCCGTTTTCGCCAGGTGGAGGTTTTGCAGCTCATCAATAAGTAAGGCTCCAATGAAGAAGGTACTGGCTACCTGCTCCATCTGCTGCAGCGCATCGTTGATATTCCGGTGCCGGTGCCGCTTGTGATAATCCTGGTCGCCGAGCGCTTGACCGACGGCGTGGAAAAACTGCTGGCAGAATCCAGCCAGCGATCCATCGCGCGGGCAATCCAATTTGAGCCAGGTGATCTGGGTGTGGACAAATTGGTTGCCCTCATAGCGCTCGTGTCGAATCGTCTGCGGGTAGAGGCTCAGAATGGCGTGGAGCGCTGTGGACTTCCCAATCCCACTCAGGCCTACAACGCTGAAGGAGTCAGCCGTCGATTTGAAAGAGTCATGATAGCGCTGAGCCCCCGACAACGAATGCAGGTGCCTGACCGTGTCGGGTGAGGTTGGATTGCGTCCAACGTATCCGCGGCGGACCAATAGGGAGAACATGGACTCCAGCTCCAAATGCAGCAGGAACGGCTGCACGACTGTCCTCAGTCGTTCAATGCAGTGGATCCGTGTCGCTCCGTCAAGCTCTAGCTCTTCAGGTGTTACTGGCTGGGGGAAATTCGATATCAACTCGATGGCCGTCGTTTCCCCAAGGATTGGCGGCAAGGCCTCGATCAACGGGTTTCCCGCATATTCAGATATGGCTTGCTTGGAGTAGCTCGCGAAAATTCGTGCGCCTTTCATTTGCTCTGTCCCGGACGAAGTCTTCTGAGCAGATCGATGACCTGCGCGCTGCGGGGGCCCGCATACGAGTCGTGTGCAATGGTGGGGGCTTCCACTGCGGGTTCGGGTTCTGCCCGGACACCCTCTGGGACAGTGGCGTTTTCACGCTCCCGCTGGCGTTCCTCAGAACGATTCTCGCGGATGTTGGCCACCGCTTCAGACTTGCTACTCGCAGGAGGCTCAAGCTTACGCTCGGCCCTAGCGGTGCTGATGATCTGCTCCACGGTGTCGACCAAGCCCACACGACTTTCCAGCTCCGCGCGTTTATGAGCGGGTGGTGTTTGCCGATACGCTTCCAGCAGATCATAGATCTCGTCCGAGCGATAACCGGCGTACTTCGCATCCGAATGTCGAAGATCGCAGCGCAAAAACTGCTTGTTCTCACCTTGAATCCAAATATGAGCGGCAGAGTTCGGGTCGAACCGGCAATCGATCGACCACACGCCATTGCGGCGAGCTTTCGCAAACCAGTTTTCCTGGATCGCAAACTCACATACATAGTGCATCCCGCGGAACATCACGCCGCCCTTCTGCACCGTGGCTCGTTCACGAGGCAACAGGTGGAGATAGATTAAATCGTCAGGCCGATTGTTGGGCTGGATCAGGTCATTCTCCGAGGCCCAGGACCATATGCTCATCGGAGTAGGCTCGACGCCATCGTGCATCATCGCTTGGGTAAGCCGTTCAGGCTGTCGATGATAACGGTTGTAGTGCAAGACGCACTCGATGACGATCTGGGTGAACTCCTTCAGGTTTAAAGTGGCGTCGAGTCGATAATCTCGCTCGCCCCGCTCCTTATCCCGCGCGGCCACACCGCCCGGTAACCACCTGATACCGGTTAAATCATTGAGGATCCCGAACCGGCTTTCGACCATGGGCTTCCAATCCGGACGGTACGGAGGCGCTGTGCCCATCTCGATGCCCAAACCAGTTGCCAGTCCTTCCGCTGCCAAAGACAACATCTCACCTCGATCGGCGTAAATGTTCTGTGGCAAGTGATGACAGTCCCAATCCTCGGAAGTGATAGCGATGCCGTTCTGCGCGCAAAAATCCACCTTGGAGGTGAATGCGTTAAATAATGCCTGCCGCGCACCATTCCAGCTCGGCCCTTCTAGACCAACATACAGGCCAACAATCATCCCCGAGTAGCTGTCCACCACGATGTAGACCACAGGCCTGCCAATCAGCATCCGCCGGGAATAACTGTTGACCAAGTAAATGTCTGCAATCGTTGCGTCAATCTCGAATTGGTGACAAGGGCCCCGGAGCCAATCGCGAACGGTGCCGGACAGCGGACGACAATCCTTGAGCCACTTCGTCAAACCCTTACGTCCGCGATCAGTCTCGATTTCGTCAAAGAATATTTTGCCCCAGTAATCGAACTGATTGTAATTCGGTATTTCCGAATCTGGGAGTAAGCGAATACGATTTTCTGCGTTTTTAGAAAAATCTTTTACGGAGTAAAATCTCTTGAGCATCTTTTCATAAGCGATACGGATCGAGGGCGCCTTATCGTTAACATAAAGTGCGTAACCTACCCGAATACACCGTTTATCAACGACACTTAGTAACTTGGAAGGCGAGACCAGCTCTCCTTGAAATTTTGGTTTAGGACCGGGTCTTCTATCCTGCGTATAATTTCTGTTGGCAACACCCACCGCTGAATAGTTTTTAAGGAGTGCATTTTTCACCTGACCATAAAACCAGTACCTATACAAGAGCCGATAAATAGTCTTTCGATGCATGCCTAGCTCAGCTGCTCGGACTCCAACGAGGCGACCCATTTCACCACGAACAAAAATCTGTCCTGGATAGGCTCGGTCCAGAAGCGGCGCAATCACCGCCCACTTTTCATCTCTATCGCGCTTGGTGCTTTCATCGAGATCACATTCCAGGACCAGCAGAAATTCGGGAACGCCCGTAACGACGGACTTGGTGTCGCCGGTCTCCAGCGAGAGCCTGAGTTCATCTAGCCCCAATGGGTAGGGCTTTCTTGGTGGCTCGACCAGGTCTATCACGATAGCTGCGTCGTGCTCTTCATCTAGATGAAGGACCCTGGCTAAGGTAGTAAGCACCGAATTTTCTGTGACGGGTTCAAATACGTCATTGATGGAAATACTCATAACGTTCTCTCCCCTAATGCGTTCAGCTCGGAAGAGCAAATAACCTTGAAATCAGGCAGGGGCGACTTGAGATGCAAGGGGGCATTACTTAAATCAATCAGAATTACCTTGCGCCAGATCAGATTGAAGAAAATATCCCTAGCATCTCCGTACGCTATTCCTAACCGTGTAGCAATTCTTCTTAGACATTCAGACGTGGCCCAAGGGTAAGCTTTGCTAGATTCTAGAAGTTCAAGAAATTCAGCATGAAGTACAGAGCTAGTCAGCACACGAGGAAGTTTCGCATACCGCCTGAGAAGTCCAAGATTTTTAATTAGGTCTGGCGTAAACATCTCCTCAGTTACAATGGCCCAGTCCACTCCCTGGCTCATCCAGAATCGTCTCTCGATCTCTAACTTTTCCAGTGTCCGAAGCGAATTGAGGTCTTGCTGATACTTAATTGTCCTAGCTACGGACTTAAAGTCTCCGTTTGGCTGCCTAACCGTCAGTAAGAAGTCTGTCGTCATTACCAGCGGCAGGGCAGTAGATTTGTATCTGGGATAACGGACGCCAATCGCCTTTGCGATGGCTTGAGTGCTCTCCGCAGGCAGCAACGGGTATTGCTCCCGGATGTCCACTACGTTTTCAGAAAACTCGCAGACCAGGAGGTAGGCTCGTTCGAGATCGGACAAAAGATGATGTAGGCGCTCGATTTTAACGCCTGGAATTTTGTGGGAGCGCCCCATCGAAGGGACATCCTGGACACGCAACCAAGGCACGTAACCGACTCCGGCGCCGGATCCAAATCCGTTGGCAATGTGCCGTTCAATATCCTGCTTTGAAGCAAACCTACGACCGCGCAACCCCTACCTCCTCAGTCCAACCGGATTGCCTCACCTGATACTCAAAAAATAGTCATAGGAAAATATGCTCCTTTCGGCGGCATCGTCGAAGGGATCTCCAGACTACTCTCGCAGCCAAGCGAAGCGGCGAATCCGGACCAACGGCTTTGCCCAGAAACGGAAAACCCCCGTAAATACGGGGGTTTGCGCGGTGTGTCAAACTTTAATAGCTTGTGTCAAACTTTAACCTTTTGTGTCAATCTTTAATCCACGCAGCCACCAGCGCGGCAGAGTCTTTCTTGCTCAGTTTCTTCACGGTGCTTTCCTATTCATTCGCCATATGGTTAGCTTTGTCACGCCATTTACGAATGGCATCAGACTCGGAGCTTCCCCTAACATCGACGAGCTTACCCCGGAAGTCTGCACTTGCGCGGAAGCCTCCTTTATCTTTACCAACCCAGCCCTCTATCTCTTCGCCATCAATTGTGGCGTAAAATCGTTTCGCTCCACTCATGGCCGTGGCCTCCCTAATGTCTATTCAGACTAAACGTGCCGTCACGACAGCGGAGCAAGGCGGTGTTTCCTAAAACATCGGGCCGGACGATGAATGACTAGCAGACTGAAGCTTTGGGCCGTCACAGTTAGGATACTTGGCTACAAAAACCTTGTTATGGGTCTGGATCAGCTTCGCGGCCTCATTGGAAAGCCCCCAATGCGAAGGCTCGCAATACTCCCCGTAAAAGGTGGAGCATGGATCGGCCAATCCTTCCAATTCTCCATCCTCACTACTGAAGGTGACAAGGACATCGGGAGCATCCGCCTCCGCATACTGATCATAGTCGCCAAGCGGGTACTCCCCCCAGCGAACTTCCGGGTGCATCAGCCGAAGCGCTGCGATAAGTTCTTGTGATGTGCTCATGGCTTTCGTTACCTGAGGCATGTTGATTACCCTAAACAGGAGAAGTGATACGGATAGCCGGGTCGATGACTGTTAATGGGGTTGTACGCCGGAATCCCAGAAATTTCCGTCAGCCCAGCTCCAGTCCCGCCACGAGCGCATCCAGGTCGATGAACTTGCCGTCAGTCTGGAAGGTGTAATGCCCGTTCAGCAGGATGTGCCGCCAGGCCGCTGGCGACATCTGCGTGATCAACGCCAGCGCCTTGGCATTGCCAGCTGCCTCGTACTTCGTCAGCAGCAGGGACAGGATCGCCGAGTTGTAGAAGATGATCGCGTTGCCGATCAGCCTGGCGCACTGGTTGCTGATCTCGATTTCGATGTCGGTGCGGCCGGTCAATTCCTTCTTCCCACCGACTTGGGCGATGGTCGAGCGTAGCTGGTGATAGGACTCAATGCGGTTCTGCGAGCGGTGAACATTACGCTCCAGTTGCGGGTCGCGCAGGTAGCGCAGTGTGTAGATACTGCGGATGAGCTTGTCGAACTCGAAGATTGCGCGCCGCGTCGGGTTCGGCGCCGTATAGGTGCACAGCTTGCGGATCAGCGTGCCCTGCGTCATTTCCTTCAGGCCCAGTGTGGCGACGATTCGGTCGATGTTCGCCTTCTCACCGACGATGAGTTGCCGGTCGATCTGGCCAGCCGGCCGGATCAGGCATTTCTCGTACAATGCCAGATCATCGGCGCAATACAGCTCCTGCAACTGGTCGTCGAGGTCGGTGAAGCGCGGCTCGAAACGAAGTCCGAACCAGTGCAGGATGGCGAAGTTGGCCTTGTTGATGCTGTGCATGTCGCCGGTGATCGCGCTCGGCACGATGTCCGACGTGTTGCGGTACCAGATGTCGAACACGTGGTGAGCCTCGTACTCGTGTGCGCCTATCAGGTAGCCGTTCAACGGCACGTGATTGCACAGCAGCGTGTAGGCGACGACGCCCTTGCCGCGGCCGAAATATTTGCGCGAGTAGCGCGCCTTCACAGTTGGTCGCTCGACGCCGAATTTCTGCCCATCAACGGCACCGTACAACGAATCGAGGTCGAACGAGTAATGCGGGAAGATCGGCAGTGCGGCGATGGCGTTGCTGATGCAATCGTTGGCCACATGTAGCGTCGCCTGGCGCAGGTACTGCTGGTAGGTACTCTCCAGGACGTGGTACGGGATGTCGCTGGTACGTGCCATAACCTGGTTGCCGTGGTTCATGGCTTGGGCAATGATCACCGCCATCAGACTGTCGGCGTCGGCTACCTTCTTCGCATAGCGTGGCTGCAATGGTGTCAGCGCCGACAGGAACTGGCACTGGCCGTTGACGAAGCGAAACACGTCGGCGACATCGCAGTATGGCAGTTGCTCGTAGAGAGCTTGCTCGCGCGCCTTCTGGTTCTCCCCCTTGGGCTTGCGCCAGGTCAGTCTCTGCGTGTCCTTGTCGTATTCCAGGTGCGTCAGCTTGCCCTGTTTCAGCTCGCGATTGAACGCCACCCATTGCGCACGCAACTCGGCCGCCAGTGCATCGAGCTGGGCACTGACCGGCTGCCGCAGGAAGGGGATGTCCATCTGCGCGAGCACGGCGGCTTTCTCGTCCATCGAAACCAACTCGTCGGACAAATGCCGGTGCTGCAAGCTGTCGTCAATGTAGAGCTCGCCCGCCTGGAAGCGTTTCCTGACCTGACGGTAAAGCCAGAATTCGTAACGATCGGCATGCAGGCCTGTCGGCGTGCCTTCGGCATCGAACATCAGCAGGTACGGACGCAAGCGTTTCGGCAGCGTTGCCGCCGGACATTCGTCGAGTGGCCGTTGTGATAGGCGCTGCTGCTTGGCGAACACGCTCTTGGCCCAAGTCAGCGCCGCGAGCCATGGGTTATCGGGGGCCGTGCCGGCGAAGTCGAGCGCGACGTACAGCGGCCGTAGATGGCGTCGAATGCGTTCGGCCAGGCCGTCCACCGCCTGCCAGTGCAGCGCCAGTTTGTTCAGTGGCTTGACGCTCATGCGCTGCGCCGTGTTTTGCAGCAATTCCCTGGACATGATTTTGTAGGCGCGTTGGCGCACCTCGCCGAACGGCGTCGGATCGGCCACGCTGTCGTCCACGTACAGCGACAGCAGGCGGCCAACCTGCGGCGTTTCCTGATGGCGTCGCAGCTGTTCGGCGACAAAGGACTGTTTCGCACCCGTGCGGCTCTCGTCCTCAAGTTTTTTCATGTGGAAGGCCATCGCGTCGACCAGGTTGTCGGTGAGCTGCCGGTAACGTACCCAGGCATAGCACAGCAGGTAGAGCCGGGTCTGCTCCGCCTTCAGGTGGCGCAGGTCATGGACGGTATAGAAGTTCGCCAGGCTCGCGTAGTACAGCAGGTTCTGCTGCGAGATGCCGAGCTTGGGCAGCAGCGCCTTGGCGATCCCGTGCAAGGACTTCAGCGTGGCGCGCTTCTCGCGCTCCCCTGCCATCTGACGCCAGCCGAAATCTTTAGCGTCCTGCTTGAGCGCTGCCAGTTGAGACAGGGTGTCGTCACGCACCAGGAGCTGGCCCAGCGCAGCTTTGGCCGATTCGTCCAACACTTCTGCCAGCAAGCCGCCCAAGCGCCTGCGTTCGGTGGACAGGGCTTCACTGACCAGCTCTTGTAAGGTGGTGTGGCCGGGCCGGATGATTTTGTGCTCGCTGAGCCAAACGATCAGTTCGGCGGCCACGAATCCTGGCATTACGTCGCGCCGCACGATCTGTTCAGCCTGCTGTGCCAGTTGCGGCAGGAAGCTAGCCGCCCACGACCGGTAGCCGAACAGTTCGGCGATCTGACCCCTCTGGCTGTAGTGCTCATGCTTGGTGATCGCCTTGCGTTCGAACGCTTCGCCGTGGAAATAGCGACTCAGCACGAAGGCGCAATCGTCCTCGACCTCATGCCAATCGAAGCGGAAGAAAGCATGCTTGGCCTTGAAGTAGCCGATCTGCAAGACGCAATAGACTTGGGCCTGCAGGCTAGGCCGGCTGCTGGCGAACGCCAGTTCAGATTCGGTCAACGCCAGGTATTCCAGCCGCTGAGCATCGTCGAAGTCCGGTAGGCCGTACAAGGCTTCCTGCTCTGCGTCAGAAAAGACGGTGAGTAGCTTATTCTTGTTGCTCATCGACCGTCCTTCCCGCACCACGCCAACCTGCTCGCGTCAATGTTTCGATCAACGTAGTGCGCTTGACATTGAAGTTGCGGCACACCGCCGCCTTAGACATACCGCCATCGAGCGCGGCGACGATGGCGTCCAGCTTCTCACCAGTGATCGCCCGCGGCCGGCCGCCGATCCGGCCGCGTTTGCGTGCGGCGGCCAAGCCCGCGACGACGCGCTCCTGAATCAAGGCGCGCTCGTACTGCGCGAGCGCACCGAACACCTGGAACAGGAATTCGCCCGAGGGCGTCGTAGTGTCCAGGTTCTCTGTCAGCGAGCGGAACGCCACCCGCTTGTCCTTGAGCGAAGTCACAATGGCGAGCAGGTGCGACAGCGAGCGACCGAGCCGGTCGAGTTTCCACACCACCAGCACATCGCCGGCTCGAACGAACTCAAGCGCCCGCGCCAAGCCGGCACGGTCATCCTTCGCGCCAGAGGCACGATCCTCAAACAGGTGACGCGGATCGACGCCGGCGGCGAGCAGCGCGTCGCGCTGCAAGTCCGTGCTCTGGCGGTCGGAGTCCGACGACACGCGCATGTAGCCAACCAACATAGGCGGATAACCATCAAAAACAGGTTTCCGCATAATAGTGAATAGCGATAGAGTTTTCCGTACATTTTTGAGGGGGTGTTGCACAGGTAGCACAGCGGCGGCTGACAGCCTGTCGCAAAACAAATGTTTTACGACACCTCCTTGAGGTTGCCGCGTTTACATCATTACCTGAACAGGTATAAAATTCCGTCATGACAAACAAAGAAAAACCGCTCGAATGGATCGCGAGCAGCCACAAGGATTTGATGGCGTTGCCGTCCGACGTGCGTCGCCGTTTCGGTTACGCGCTCTCGTTGGCGCAGATAGGCGATCAGGATGACGCAGCAAAGGTGCTCAAGGGGTTCGGTGGTGCCGGCGTGCTGGAGGTCGTCGAAGACGATGCCGGCGGCACCTATCGAGCGGTATACACGGTCAAGTTTGCGGAAGCGGTGTTCGTCCTGCACTGCTTCCAGAAGAAGAGCAAGAGCGGAATCGCCACGCCAAAGGCCGACATGGACATCATCCGCGCTCGGCTGAAGGTGGCCGAGGTATTGGCACAGGAGCTACGAAATGCAAAAACGAATCATTGAAGGCGTCGAGGTTCAGCGCAGCTCGGGCAACGTCTTTGCCGACCTTGGACTGCCTGACGCTGAAAAGCTCAAGATCAAGACCGGCCTGGTGGTCGAGATCAGGAGGGCCATGCGCGCCCTTGGGCTGACTCAACAAGCGGCGGCCAAACGCATGGGCATCCCGCAACCGAAGGTGTCGGGCATGATGCGCGGCGACTTCACCAATCTATCCGAACGCAAGCTGATGGATTGTCTGAATCGCCTCGGCTACGACATCGAAATCAAGGTACGGCCAGCAGCCGAGCCGATCGGGCATCTAACGCTCGCAACCGCTTAATCGGAGCTCTCCTGATGGCAGCCCGCATCACCGACGACGAATGGGACGAACTGACTCCCGAGAATTTCGATACCACGGCACTGCTGCGTGCAGTCGATGCCGTGGACGTGCTGCGCGGCGATTTGAATGACAGCGCAGACGGCGCACCTCCGCAACTGCGCACCGACCTGTTGAAGCTGCATCAACTGGCAATGGCCGCGTTCAACGAGGGATCACGCAGCCGAGTGGCTGAGCTATTTGATCTCGCCGTGGATCTTCAGGATCAGGTTGATCATCTGATGACCTCGCTGGAACAAGTGCAAGAAACCCTGTCCCGGTTGACGGCGCTCTACCCAGAAAGCCTGTCCTGAATGTTCTTGGAGACAACCACATCATGAGCCGCAGCCGCCGCAAAACGCCCATCGTTGGGCACACGACCTGCCGTAGCGAGCGCGAGGACAAGAAACTCTGGCATCAGCGCTGGCGAACCCACGAGCGCACCGCGCTGGCCAGCGCGTCGCCGGAAGCTCTATGCGCCCATCTGCCTCTACTGGAAAACCAGGTCAGCAACGTCTGGTCGATGGGTAAGGATGGCCGCTCCTACTGGCCCATCAAGCGCCAGGCCGCCACGGCGGATCGCATTGCCAACCACAAGGGACGCAATCCGCAAGAGCGCGCCTCCCTGAAAAAGCGTCTGCTGCGCAAGTGGATGAGCAAATGAACCTGTCCACCATCGAGGCGCTGGCTATCGCTTGGGCGCGAATCGCTGAAGAAGCAGAACTCCCAGCCGGCTACGAGGGCACGGCGACGCCAGAGGCGCATCGGGCCTGCGAGGTGATCCAGGAGCGGATTCGAGAGCACGTCGTCGCCACCAATGACATGCGGCTGTTCGGCCTGCTGCACCTGCTTGGGCAGGCGTCGCTGCGCATGGAGCAAGCGCTGTGGCCGGAAGAATATGCGCGGATGACCCGCGAGGTCGAGGAAGCTCTCCGAGAGGCCGACGACCCCAACGCCAAGTCGTACACCCACGAAGAAGTCATGCAGGCGATGCAGGAACGCATCGACCGAGCGCGAGACAAAGCCATGTTGATCGGCTGACGGAAATTTCGGCGGTTCCGGCTGATCCAAGAATCTTGGCGTGACCTTACCTCCGCTCTACCGCTGGGTGCCAGCCTCGGCGCACGCCTAACCACCCAACTCAGAAAGGAAAATAAGTTGGTAAAACGCATTCCCGTATCCGAGCTTCGTCTCGGCATGTACATCCACAAGCTCGCCGGCTCTTGGGTTCGACACCCATTCTGGCGCGGCAGCTTCCTGCTGACCGAGCCTCAGGATCTCTCTGCCATTCGAGAATGTGGCGTCGGGGAGGTCTGGGTCGACTTGGCCAAAAGCCAAGTCGACCCAGAGAGCCCAGAGAGCCCAGAGAGCCCAGAGAGCCCAGAGCCCAGAGCCCAGAGCCCAGAGCCCAGAGCCCAGAGCCCAGAGCCCAGAGCCCAGAGCCCAGAG
>NZ_KI517371.1:0-4571 GCF_000478505.2 Pseudomonas sp. HPB0071
GCTTCTTCCATGGCCGGGTCGCTGTAGCCGAACCAGTTCTGCATCAGATGGATACGTAACATGGCCATCAGCGGATAGGCTGGACGACCACCTTCCCCCTTTGGGTAGTGTGGCTCGATCAGGGCAATCAATCCCTTCCACGGCACCACCTGATCCATCTCGATCAGGAACAATTCCTTACGGGTCTGCTTGCGCTTGCTGGCGTACTCGGCGTCGGCGAAGGTCATCTGCTTCATGGAAAAACTCGGCTGGCGGGATCGGCGTATTTCACCAGATTCGGGAAGTCTTTTTCAGACCTTCCCTAAAGATAAACATTCAGACAAAGCTCTCTAGTCCAAATTAGATAACTGCTTTTGGATTGCTTTGAAGCTTCAGTAAGAAAATACAGGTATCTGCTTATATCTTCTTATTTTTAGGCTGGTGCTCTGTCCCAAATGATCATACTAGCCCTATTCTATAGCGGCCCAATAACCTGCATAGGAAAGAATTTTTGCCACAGAGGTGTAGCTCCTGAGCTGGTAGGTTTACCCGTTCCGCTAAAAGGCAATATCGTAGTGCTACCCAGCATAGCCAGGCAACGCAACAGCACATAGCTGATGCGCCGATACAACTGGCAATGGTCGATTGGTAAACAGATGTATACCGCTAGTTGCAAGCAGCAGACGCTGATCTAGTTTAAGGGCTTTGATTACCACAACACCTGCAAGCGATCAAAAATAGTGTGGTCAGTAGGTACAGCTTTATCAAATTCCGCTCACTATATATGTTACTACCGTTAGAGTTATGTGATAAAGCTATCATTGAAGCGCGGCCTTTCGCCTGTACACCCCAACAGTTGAGGTAAAGCCCTATGCCTAAGGATTCAGGAGAGTCTGATCCAGCTAGTACAGAGCTTGAGCGTTTGGCTCATTTAGGTGCGTTGAACTTGCTTGACACTAAAGCTGAGCCAGTTTTCGATCGCATCACGGAGCTGGCCGCATACACTTTTGGGACTCCCATTGCCCTAGTAACCTTGGTTGACCGGCATAGGCAATGGTTCAAATCGCGGGTGGGTATAGATCTTATCGAGACCCCACGTGAGCAAAGTTTTTGTGCACATGCTATCAGACAGCATAAGCCCCTAGTTGTTACTGATGCGTCAAATGATCCTCGCTTTGCTGATAACCCCCTTGTTGTAGGTAACCCTAAGATTCGCTTTTATGCTGGTGCTGCTGTAACTACCGCAGAGGGACATGCGCTGGGCACGCTTTGCGTTATGGATACCCGCCCCCGCCAGTTGACAGACAGCCAAACACAAATCTTGCAAGTTCTAGCCGATATGGTTTCGCATGAAATCAGGAACCGAGAAAGGCTACTGCTCATAAACAGTGAGCTATCTAACTCCAGAGAACAGGTTCACGCTCATGAATCAAGCTTTCGTACTATCTTTGAGCGAGCCGGCGTTGGAATTGCGTTAGTCTCACTCAAAGGCGAATGGCTTGATGTAAATAGTACCTTATGCTCAATGCTTGGATATAGCCGAGAAGAGTTTCGTACGTTGACCTTTCAGGACATCACCGTACCGGCAGACCTGTCCATGGGGCTGAACCTAGTCGAAAAGATGGCTACTGGACGTATGGATCAGTTTCAGCTGGAAAAGCGTTATGTCAGAAAGGATGGCAGCCCCCTTTGGACACATCTTATGGTTACAAAGCAGAAAAACCATAAGGGAGAGCTAACCCATTACGTCTGTGTTATTCAAGACATACAGGATCGCAAAAACACTGAACAGCAGCTGATTACTCTGCAGCATGAGCTTGAGCAGACAGTGGAGATGCGTACGAGCGTTTTACGCAAGCGTGAAGCGGAGCTTAGTGCAATTCTGGAAAATACCAGTGACGCCTATATAGGTATGGATGAGAGCGGCACTATTACCGCCTGGAATCGCCGGGCTGAAGAGATTTTTCTCTGGAATCGAGAAGAGGCTGTTGGTCGTCTTGTTGAAGAGCTTATTATTCCGGTAGCCAGACGTGAAGCCTATCGTAGGGATCTAAAAGAGTATCTTACCAAGGGGCATAGCGACACTATAGGCAAGGTAGTTGAGCGCCTTGCGCTACGCAGGGACGGCGTGCTTATTCCCGTAGAATTGCGTGTTACTGCAGTTCACATCGAAGACCGCACCGTTTTCTCCGCCTTCCTTCAAGATATTACCCAGCGCAAGCTTGAGGAAAAAAAGCGCTTGCAGGATGCGCAAGAGGACGCCTTAACCGGTCTAGCCAACCGACGTGCCATGTATAGCTTTCTTAAGGCCAGGCTCAAACTAGAGCCTACCCAAGAAGATCCTCTGCTGCTCTTCTATCTCGACCTGGATAGCTTTAAACCCATTAATGACACGCTTGGCCATGCTGCCGGTGATCAGGTTTTGGTCGAGATCGCACGTCGCCTCAAGCAAGTTATGCGCGACGATGATCTCGTCGCCCGAATCGGTGGTGATGAGTTTGTTATTATCGCCCGTGGTATGTCTAACCGGCCAATCATAGAAAACTTCTGTCAGCGTCTGCTTAACACCTTGAAAAGCCCAATGGTCATAGACAACCATGAGGTGAATGTAGGCTGTAGCATAGGAATCGTCTTAGCGCCCAACGACAGCTCTCGGACAGATGACCTCTTGCGCTTTGCCGACATAGCACTTTATGAAGCCAAAGCGGCTGGCCGCAACACCTGGCGGTTCTACACCCCACAAATGAGCAGTCGTCTATTGCTTCAAAGACAGCTTGAAACGGACCTCAAGCTTGCACTACGGCGAAATGAGTTGCGTCTGGAGTTTCAGCCTCGTTACGAGGTACAAACCGGCCGCCTTATGGGAGCCGAAGCCCTGGTACGCTGGCAGCATCCGATCCGCGGCTATCTGGGTCCGGATAGTTTTATTTTGATTGCCCAAGAAAGTGGGCTCATCGTGCCCCTAAGTGACTGGGTTTTACGACAAGCCTGCCTGGAAGCCGCCAAGTGGCAGGATTCGGCTTTTGTATCGGTCAATTTGTGTCCGATAGAGTTCAAGCAAGGCAATCTGGTGCCTCGGATAAAGGCCGTGCTGGAGGGAACCGGGTTGTTACCTGAGCGGCTAGAACTGGAAATAACCGAAAGTGTCATGCTTGAAAGTGCTAATGAAGCGTTGCTTATCATGAATGAGCTCAAGGCATTGGGCGTTCGGCTGTCCATGGATGACTTTGGTACCGGCTACTCATCATTAAGCTACATCCATACCTATCCTTTCGATGGTATCAAGATCGACCGTGGCTTTATCGCGGCCCTGGACGGATCGACTAGTGGCGAGGCCATCATTGAGGCCATTGTTGGTTTAGGGCAGGCGCTGTCACTTACTATTACTGCTGAAGGAGTGGAAACTCAGGAGCAGTTGAATCTTTTAACACGCTTGCATTGTAATCAGGCGCAAGGGTTTTATCTGGGCCGACCGATGCCGGCTGATTCACTTAATGTTCATTAACCATGAAAAAGGCTGCATGAGAGAAGGTTGAAAAATTCTTAGGATCAGTTGATCCACTACAGCTGGCCTGCAAATAAACAGCGGATAGACGGCCTTGAAAGACTCTCAGGTAAGAGCTATATCTAAAAATAAGGAAGGCAAGTGCTGCCTCTGAAGCCGGTTACGCCACGAGAGATTCGTGACCTACTTTCCCACTAACCAGCCCTAGAGTGTTATAGCGTTTCTAGCGTTTTGATTAATAGGTGATATCTGTGCGACCTCTACAGGGGCAGCCGTAAGCTTTTACCAATTTCTTTTGCGCTTGCGGCTGCTTTCTTTAACTCTCCTCTGATCACCCTTGACGTTAATACCGCTTCGCCTGGCAACCACTGAAACGTTCTGTCCCGGCTCAAAACTCTCAAACTATCGCCACTTTTTGCTCCGTATTCCAATAGCGGCGTCGCTCCTGGCCAAGCAACTCACCACCCTTCGTTGTTGTTAGTCATAAACATGCTTGTTTGCCTATCCCTTATCTCAAGGGGGAACGGTGTCCTGTCTTTCAGGGGGCTCGTTCACAGGCTCTTTCACTATGTCTCGCTAAAACAGTGCAGGATCATATAAAGGATTAACTCTTGGCCTTTAATAGCGTTCGTCCGTTATGCTCATTGAAAGCCAATCACCGATTGGCCTTATCCTAGGTCAATGGCATAAACAGCTATAGTTTTTTTAATCGACCCAACCCCTTTCTTACCGGGACATGTCATTTAACGTATATTGAGAGACCTGATTTCGACCGCTCCTCTTAGCCGCATAAAGAGCCTGATCAGCCTTGTTAAGCCAGTCTGTAGCATCTTGTAGCTCTACATGAAAAGCCGAGATACCTATACTAATCGTGAAGCTAGTTAAAGCTCCTGTATCAAGGGATGCGTTAGGGAAGGTCTGAAAAAGACTTCCCGAATCTGGTGAAATACGCCGATCCCGCCAGCCGAGTTTTTCCATGAAGCAGATGACCTTCGCCGACGCCGAGTACGCCAGCAAGCGCAAGCAGACCCGTAAGGAATTGTTCCTGATCGAGATGGATCAGGTGGTGCCGTGGAAGGGATTGATT
>NZ_KI517371.1:5156-18113 GCF_000478505.2 Pseudomonas sp. HPB0071
TGTAATGCGGAAAATGGCTGCTGCGAGGTGCTCGCGGCGGCCAAAAACGGAGAACTGAGCGGGTTACCTGGTCGATTTTGATCGACGGCCCGCTTTCAAAAGCAGCGAGGGCTGAAGTCGACCGGAAATACAGGGCTACTTCAGACCTTCCTTAGAGAAAACAAAACGTATACGCTCCATGATCTGGAATGCCTTCTCAGGCGAGGTATGAGGAAGAATAATACAAAACTCATCCCCTCCATAACGGCCACATGAATCCGTAGTTCTAAGATTCATATGCATAACTTCACCCAAGTATCGAATAATATTATCCCCCATAATATGCCCGTAGGTATCGTTTATCTGCTTAAAGTTATCAATGTCTAAAAGCGCGATAGATGTTGAGACATTTGACGCTTTACATCGCAGGAACTCCTTTTCAAGCACGTATTTTAAAGAGCCATGATTTAACAATCCTGTAAGACTGTCTGTGGAACTAGCTTTTCGTAAGGTACGCTTATGTTCAGCCAACTGTATGGAAAGTCGATAACATACCCAGCCTAAGATAAGGGGATAAAAAAACAGCATTGGTAGGCAGGCATAGATCTGATTGGGACTTGTATAGGGCTCAAAAGAAAACGAGAAAAAGCCTATGGCGATCAAGGCTCCAATAAGCTGACTGATAAGGCCAAGAACACACAAGCGAACGCCCCCAGCCGCTATGTTATGCATTGCCATCATTGAAATGATCATCACACTGGGTAATGAGTTAAATTGCATAACTGCCACCCAAAAACCACCAAGCAAAGAATCAAAGATTAGATTTCTCCATTCAGCGTTGAAGGGTGCGGATGAGCGCTTGGCCATTTCTAACGCAAGATGTGGCCATAGAAAGGAATGAACCACAAGAAGTATCCATACCCAAGTGGGCTTGTCAGAAGTAGCTAACACCATGGCTACAAACCAGAAACCAAGCCCTAAGCCAATAATTCTGGGACCATATATCCTTTTCGCAAAGGAATAGCCCTTTCCAGCTGATCTTTCCATTGTAAAAGTATTCTAAATTATATTAAGAGCAAATTAAGCTCATAGATAAACAAAACAATGCTTAGTTCTAGAGATAATCCTGTAAAGCACAGCAAGACAATAAATGCCGTAACTGTGGGAAAGGTTAGAGGCATAAGGTGGAGTTGCCTTTTAGCTTCACAAGCAACTCTATCAGCATGGGCCCCTCAGATAATACCCCTATGCCTGATTATACTGCAGGCGTGTTAATGGACTGCGCCTATTCCCATACAAACGGGGTAGAACCCGTAGTAGAGCTTACCCATGCGTGGACCGAGCGTTGGCGGCTCATCACCCCGCACCCTGATCGGAAACTTTCATTTGCCACAGCCGGGGTGTGGTTGGCCAACGCACGTATCCTGTTTACTAAATTGGCCTGAAAGGTTTTATATTATCTACACGTCTCGTGCTGGGAAGATACTTTTCTTGATAACGGCATGAACGCCCCAGTTACCATCTACCACCTGCGTAACACCAAAATCTACAGCAACTGACATTAATGAGATCGCTTCATCCTCGTCCAGCCGCTGGGTTGTCATTAAAAAATGCCGCATCTTATGAAAGGCATCGCGCATCGCCAGATCCACAGAGGATTTAGAGTAAATTAATTCAGATGCCGTAGGTCCTAGCTCAGCAAGGTAGTTAGCAAAACTAAATCCATGTAAAACCCACTCATCCTGTGTTTCAAGCAGCGGATAGTTCAGCTGTTCTAAGGGTGTGCCTGGTAGATCTGACTTTTTATGTAGGATGAATTGAAAGGTGCCCGTTAATGAGCACTCGATAGCCGTGCCGCACAATTCTGAGTCACCTTGCGAAGCATGAGGGTCTCCCACCGAAAACATGGCTCCTGCCACTGCTACCGGATAATAGACTGTTGCCCCCTTCCCTATGCGCCAGTTATCAATATTACCACCGGTATAGCTGGGTGGAATTGAATTAACCATCTCGGCTTCAGCTGGAGCGACGCCAATCGTACCGAAGTGAGGTCGGATAGGAACTCTAATGTTTTTGAGTATATTGTGATTTTTAGTGATCTTACTGTGATCGACCGGGACCCCAGGATAGTCAATGGTTGCATGAACAATGCCGAAGGGATCAGTTTGCGGCGTCCAACGATAGTTATATACGGCGCGAGCCCAGTTACGCTCTCCAGTGGCGTCTACTTCATAGATGGTTACAACCTCACGCTTTTTAGGCTCAGTCAGCAAATCACCGTACTGAAAGCCCCAATTGGCTGCGGCATTGCTTCCAAATGTTTTACCCTTGAACGCTGGGTTACCGCTCGGCCGTGGAACCACATCAACAATCCGTACCTCTAGGACATCCCCCGGCTCAGCGCCCTTGATATAGATTGGACCTGTACAAATATGTACGCCCTCGCCGCCGCCAGCACCGTTTTTCGCATCCATTGCACCAGCTCCACGACGATCAATACCCTTACGTTGTGCGTCCCAATAAAAGACGCTTTCAGCTCCGGCATCGCCTTTCACCATACGCTCTGCATCATCGTTGGAATGGTGAGTAAGCGTCTCGATGGTGGCGTAGTCGCCCGACTCAAGCTCAACTACGGGCTTTGCTGACTTACTAAAATAGCCCCAGAGAACAGTTTCAGCAGTGGCTGGAATATAATAGTGACGGGTCTGGCCTTGGCTCTGCTTGGCACTTTCTGCAAAAGCGCTAGGTGATAAAGAACTACCCAAAGCACCCAGCGAAACGGCACTGCCACTAACAATCATGCTATTGCGAAGGAAGCGACGTCTTCCTTCTTGAAACTCCTCCTTGATATCGTTTTCCGCTTCAGGTGTCAGGCTATGGGCGCATCCGGGGCTACAGATATGATCAGTCATGCATCTTTCCTTGGTAAAATACTCAAAGATTTTCAGCCTGGTTTAAAGACTGGCTGAGAAAATCCAAGGCGCATGCATTTCCCATGCAAACTTGCTTATATACCAACTAAAGAGCCTTCTGCGCTCGGCTGAACCGGTATGAGAGAAGAAGGCCTTTAAGTCCTATCCGCTGGGCTATTAGGTGCATAAGGGTGGGTCCTACCTCTTCGTGGCTATCGATCGCAACTCTATGCCAAGCCGTATGGATAAATGACGCGTAAGAACGCGGTCAGAGTGTCTGAAAGCCACGCTTAGAACGTCACCTCGTAAGGTTAATACGGTCTTGGTATGGTAAGAATAAGCTCTGCCAGTTCTTGTAGGATCGCTTCAGGGTCAAGCTTATAATCCCGTTACGTCAGATGCATCGTTGTCCAAAGTAGGTCTACCTAGATTGTTTGATCGACCGTCTTACAGTAAGCGAAATGCCATCGAAAGTCTTTGTAGTTGTGTTAAGGAGCATCGCCGAAAAGCCACCCATTTCAAGAAACTCACCAGCAGGTTCGAGACCATGATTTCTTTCTTGTATAAAAACATCTTTACTTTCAGCTTGCCGCAAAAACCTTTAGTTGCCTTCTTTATTAAGCGGTGGTGTGCTCATCGGAGGCTTTCGCACGTGATAAGCCTGCTCGAAGGCATAGGCATACGACAGCAGTTTAGGCTCTGTATAGTCCAATCCCAGCAACTCTGCGCCAATCGGAACACCAAGAGGCGCATTGGCGTCTGGCTCAGAAAAACCAGCCTGGAAGGTCATTGCAGGGAAGCCGGTCGCATTAGAAAGCACGCCATTACGTTCTGGCTGATTCGGCTGGCCGGTATGGGTTACTAAAATACTCTGCATCGGATATAGGATTGCACTTACTCCCAGTTCAGCCATCTTCGCCGCAAGAACAATACGTAACTTCTCGCGATTCAGCATATGAGTCTTGTACTCATCGCTGCTCATGCCATCCTTAATAGCAAATTCCTTCTCCAAAGTTTTTTGAATGTCAGGGGATGCAGATTTGGTTGCAACCAGATCGCCAAAGGATTTGACCGGCGCGTTAGCGGGAAGCGTTGCAAAGTAGCTTTCAAACGCTGCCTTGGCCTCATAAGTGTCTGTAGCTACTAATTTTGATAGATTGGCCAACTCCGGCAATGAAAATCTAACAATCGTTGCGCCTTGCTTCTCCATCTTTTCCGCGACACTGTTTAAAGCTTTAGTAACTTCCTGATGGCGATCATCCTTGCCCAGAAGATCAGTTATGAGTCCTATTTTGGCACCTTTAAGTGCCTGAGGATCTAAGGACTCGGCATAACTCTTAGGCGTCCTCCCTACCCCTAGGGCCGTGATGGGGTCGGCTGGGTCAAACCCGACCATTACATCCAGCATCATCGCCGCATCAATGACGGTACGCGCCAGCGGGCCAATTTCGTCCTGTGTAAACGAGTTCGGCATTATGCCGCTGCGGCTGATTAATCCCCGTGTAGGTCGAACCCCTACTAGGTTATTGGCGGACGATGGCGACCGGATCGACTGCCCAGTATCACTGCCAGTACCCACCATGCCAAAGTTAGCGGCAACAGCCGCGCCGGTACCACCGCTTGATCCGCCTGGATTTCGGGTTAAGTCATAGGGATTTAAGGTCTGTCCGCCCAGGCTGCTGATAGTTACGCCGCCTCGGGCAAACTCTTGCAGATTCGATTTTGCCAAAATAATCGCACCGGCTTGGCGCATTTTGGCAACCGTAAACGCATCTTTTTGGGGCTGGGAATTTTTCATAGCTAGATTGCCGCTACTGGTCGGCATATCAGCAGTGTTGTAGTTGTCTTTTAAAATAATCGGTACGCAGTGAAGCGAGCCAACAGCCTTAGGGTCAGCCGCAAATTTGGCATCCAGCTCCTTTGCTTGTATTAAAGCAGTTGGACTGATGGTTAGGATTGCTTTCAAGGCAGGTCCTTGCTGGTCGTAAGCCTTGATCCTATCCAAGTAGCCTTGCACAAGCTGGGTGCAGGTTAAATCACCTGTCGCAAATGCATGATGTATTTGGCTGATTTTTGCTTCCTCAAGCATAAAGGGCGCAGCCCAAGCATTGGACACTGCCAATGCAATAAGGGATGCCAGCGAAGCTTTTTTGGCCTTTTCGTACATTCCTCAATCCTCATATATGGTTTAACCATACATGAGGACGCAAGATGCGTACCTTGGAAGCAGGAAGCTAACAATAAACATCGTCTACTAAATTATGACCTGCTTATGAGGCTGACCTCAGGGCTATAGGCATCGATACTAAAACGGGAGGCAGGTCACTTGCCTTATGGCTTCCATCCTATTGCCTGTGCGAATAGCCGGAGAGGGCTAGGTTAGTAGCATTAATTTTCTTTACTATCCGCATTACCAGGCCTTTATCCGATCGACCTCTACACTTGCCACTGATAAGACGAATTAACGTTAAAAACGAGAAAGCCAATCACATACAAATCGTCTCACTTGAGACCGTTATGAAAACAGGGACAACAGGGACACTGTATAAGCCTGCAGCCCAGAGAATACGCGGGTCTGCTATTTTCAGGGACACCCAGGGGGTGGGGGCGTCAAAAACCTTTAACAGGAGCAGCGGAAATCTAGATAAACCGGCTTTAGGAGAGCGATGTATCTGGATTTTCGATGGCCTCGCTAGGTTTACGTACCTGCTGCTCCAGCGCGGCCTCAGCCTTGGCCAGTTGCTGCTGGGTTGAGGCCAGTCGCCCTTTTAGTTCAGCTGCCTCTTCCTTGGCATCTGAACGCTGCACGCGTAGCTGGTCGATCAGATCTCTTGCCTGCCGTAGTTCACGCCCCAAGCGTTCCGCCTCGGCCCGGGCGGCATCCCGTACGCGGCTGGTCTCGTTCATGAGGTGATTATGCGTTCCCTCCCAGATCTCGGCCTGGCGGGAGATATCGATCCGTAGTGCGCCTGTTTCCTCCATGTGCGCGGCTAATAGCCGCTCGAGTGCGGCTTCATGGGCTTGGCTCAGGCGCTGAAGCTCAGCCTCATAGACATTTTTCAGCTCATCCCGTTCGGCCTTGTGGCGTGCCTGCTGTTGAGCGGTTTCCGCCCGTAGGCGACGCAACTCTTCAAGGTGCTCCTGAGCTTCGCTTTTCAGGGTAGCGATCTGCTGTTGCGCTGTTTCTAAGAATTCCAAGCGATGCCTGCCTTCCTGCTGGGTCAGGACCAATTGTTGCCTCAGGGCTTCGGCTTCGGCCACGGCGGTTTCCATCCGGCTCTGGGCGTCACTGGCCAGCGCTTCGAAACGGCTGCGCTCGGCCTGAAAGGTGCTCTTAGCCGCCCCCAGGGCTTCATCCCAGAGCTGATCAACCCGCTCCATGACCGCATCAGGGATACCTGGCCGCTGCAAGCGTGCCGCCAGGCGGGGGCCCTGGCTAGTCCAGAATTTGCGCAGCTCGTCAATGACCAGGTTGGGCGAGGCGGTAATGCCATAGCCCTCATAGATGCGCTGCCGAATTTCCAGCTGGGTTACCTCCTGGCCCTCCTCCAAGAGCGCGGCGGCAAAACGCTGCACCAGCTCACGCGTACGCGGAATCTTTTCGTCGCTGTTGTCACGGTTATCTAAGGCGGGCATGAGGGGGTACCGGAGTGAAAGCAAAAGCCATAGTTGCAGGCTTAAAAGAGAAAAAAGCCTTTAAACCCCTAAAAATAGGCTCAAAAGGCATTTATCAGCCAAACGCACTCTAACCCAGTACTTATTTATTATCAATTATCGTAATTTAGTTATTATTCGTAAGATAAATTCGTGATAACAGTCTATTATCAGGAATAATCTGACGCCTGCTTAGCAGGGCTCCTGTTTTCAGCGTAGCCCACGTTAACCTGCTACACTTCTACATTCCTTTAATATCAATAAGATAGAAGGCTACGACTTGCGCTATGGGTCAAGTATCAAGCGGTTATCCTTTGCTCTACCCGCCTCGGCTGAGCCGCCTGGAGTTTAAGGCGCTACTGGCTGCCCGCGGCTGGCGAATGGCCGATGCGGCCTTTCGCTGGGGGATTCGCCCAGAAACGTTAAGCCGCGTCGCGGCCGATGAGAACCGAGATGTCCAGTGGGATGACCTGGTGCGCTCACTTCCCCCGCTCACCCGCGCCGAGCGAGCCGCGGCTACCCGGCTGCGCCTGCAGCTGGCGCCGCCCAGGCCTCGACGTGTTTCGCCTGCTTCGGCTGTTTCTGCTGCTTCTACTGCTCGGGCTGAGCAAGGCTCCCAGGTCTCCCCTCCTACAGACTCGGGTCTGGAAGGGCAGGTCGAGCGCTTTGACGATCTGTTAGAACCGGATGACCTCCGCCCTTCCACAACTGCCTTGGATGGTTTTCGCTATCAGGCGTATCTGGAGCCTGGCTCCGAGCTGGTAGTAATAGCCGCCCTAGGTAGCGTTGCTCAGGAAGAAGACATCCTAGTGGTACTGGAGACGCGCACCGGTATACACGACACGGGCGCGGCACAGGAGGAATACCTGTGCGAAACCCCCTCCGGCGCGCAGCTCTGGCTAACCCCCGGCCAGCTGGACGACCATACGGTGTCCAACGGGCGTACCCGCTCTCTAGATTGATGAGATAACCATGACCCCCCTCTCCGATCGCCCTGCAGGCCCTACAAGCCCGGCATCAAGCCCCACGCCCCTCGACTTTACGCTTCTAACGCAGGCCGGTGATCCAGCCGGCCTATTAGAGAACCATTCGATACCGGCGCAGGCCGCGCCTGACCTGATCCAGGCCCGTTCGGACATTGAGGCGGCGGCCATCTGGCTTGAAACCCTTGAAAACCCCAAGACCCGGCGTGCGGCGCGCAAGGAGATTGAGCGCTTTTTGCTTTGGAACCGGCATACACATGGCAAGCGCCTGGCAGAGCTAACCGTTACCGATATTCGCCGTTATCAGCGCTTTATTAGTGATCCGCAACCAGAAACGGTTTGGGTCTCGCGTACCCGGTACTCTCGGAGTCACCCCTATTGGCGGCCTTTTGCAGGCCCATTAAGCGCGGTCTCACAACGTTATGCCCTGCAGCAGATCAACAGCCTTATGAAATGGCTGGTGGCCGGCGGCTGGTTAAAGGGTAACCCGGTGGGGCTGGTCAAAAAGCCTACAGTGGTTCGTGACAGGGCCATCAAACGACTCCTGCCGCACGAGGGCATCGCCCTGGCGTTTGAAGCCATCCAGAGGACCGGCAACCCTCTCAAACGGGCGCGGGATCACTTTATGTTTAGTTTGTTCTACCTGACCGGCCTACGCACATTTGAAGCATCAGCCGTGTACATGAGCAGCATTCGTCTCTCAGCGTCTGGACAGCGCTGGCTGGAAGTCCTGGGTAAGCGCAGCAAGCGGCGCAGCGTGCCGGTTTCCGAGGCGCTCTATCAGGATCTCTTGGCCTATCGAAAGGCCTTTGGCTTGCCTGACGTTATCAGACCCGACGAGCGCGTACCGCTTATCCTGGCCGCTAATAGCAAGCTCAAGCGGGCTAGCGACAGCACCATTCTCAAGGCCATCCAGCACATCATGAAAGGGGCCGCCCAGCTTGCCCTGGAAAAGGAAATGCCCGAGCTTGCCTCGCGGTTAGGCGAGGCCTCAACCCATTGGCTGCGCCACTCCTGCCTAAGTCACCTGGCCAAGGAAACCGGCGACCTGGTAATGGTCAAAACTCTCGCAGGCCATGAAAAACTGGAAACCACCAGCCTGTACCTGCATACCGAAGATGAGCAACTCCATCGTGATGTGGTCAACACACTTATGACCCCACGCTTGTTACCTTAAAAGGTAAATTTAGGTCCCTCAGCTTAAGCAGTACTTGAAAAGGCCAGAAAAAACCTACCGCCAGATTTATCAGGAGGCTGTTTCTGGCATAAGCCGTGTCTGAATAGCGCCTTAAAGACGTGGGCAACTAGCTTGTGCCTCTGGCTATGCGCCCGTGCAGACCAACGGAGGCGATGGGATGTAGCTAGCAGCGTCCGGTTAAGACAGGCAGGTTAGCTCTGCTCTAAGGGCTTGTTAGCCGCTACAGGCTCTTCTGGCTCAGCGTCCCGATAGGACTGGAGGACCTCATCCGGCAGCGTTGTAACAAGCGTTCTAACCTGCCGCAGCGGTGCAGGGCTATTAATGATGTCAAACATCAGCGGGCGATAGCGCCTGGGCAATTGTTTAGAAAACCGCTTGGCTGCTTCGATAACTGCCCGGTCGGTGGCCTGTAATTCCGCAACCAGTGCCAGGGCCACAATCGCATCGTAAACTCTCAAACCTTCTTTTACTCCGGTAAATAGGTATCTGTAACGCCTGTATCGGCAGACGAGCCCTTTCACTTAAGGGCGCCTCTGCCAAGATCTTTTGCTGAAGCGCTGCGCCCAAATAATCCATAGTCTCTGAGCTGGGCCTTTGCTATGGCCATGCGCTCTTAGACAGGGGTATGCGCTTAAACGGTAGCGGATAAGGGAAACAACCTGGTTTTCGAATGCGTGCATGGCCAGTACCAGCAGCTGCACTAGAACTAATGCGTTACCCTATAAAGCTACAAAAGCAAGGCGCCCGAGCGAGATTATGGTAGCGGAGCCCTTGCTCAACCAGGGTTGGTTATTTTTCAACCGGACCTGCCCAGCAGGCATAGGCCTAGGCGAAGCGCAGGTTTTCCACAAGCATACTCACCTTTTAAGTGGAAAACCTTACGCCTATTTGAGGCCTGTTTTTGTTGCGGATCCATTAGAGGAGGGCAAGAGTATTGGCATCGCCTGGAGTGTAAGGGGTAGCCCAATGGATTAGCTGAGAATGCTTGAAAACTAACCTCATAAGGCAGCCTATCCCCTCTTAAACGCGTCAAATATCATAGGCGCAGTGTTGCGTCTCTCTGATAGGGGCTCTAATAACGCTATGGAGCGGCCTTTCTGATCTAGGCTATACGAACCCCTTGCCTATCTCAAGAAATCGTTACAGCGGCTCTTATGGGCGCTTTAAATGCTATGTCATGGCAGGAGATGAGCAGATAGAGCTCACACTATGATAGAAGTGGCCTGGGAAAGCACTAGTCAAGGGTTAGCCTTCCAGTAGTGTCATCTGCCGAAACGCCTTAGGGCATGGAGCAAAGCACGCATGTCAGGCTTTTTCCCTGGCAGCGTCATTCGTATAGGCGGGCCGCGTAACAACGTGCGCCTCGTTCCCTCCTGATGCACCGCCTGGCTTGCGCTCCTTTGCCGTGCCAAGCCATCTGTTAACGGCCAGTTTTAAGGGAAAGCATTAGCCAAACAGGCTTGCAGCCCAGCAATGGCGCGGGTTTCAACACCCATTAGGCCATCCAGACGAGGCAGTAAGCGTAAAAGCCGTGTATTTGAGTGTAATGTTGGAAATTTCAATTACACTCCGCGCAGCCGCTCTAGCACGCGAGTTTCGGGCCGAAAAAATCAAAAAGTGGCAAGTGTGCAATCAATTCTCTAATAGGCTAACTCAATAATAATAACTACTAGTTATTATTATTGAGGGCTCTAATAGAAACTTAATGCCACTTTTACACTTTTAACCTTCAGATTAGCTTCAACCCCTAGTGCCGCGTGGCTTTCAGGCGGTGTAATTGAAATTCATCGACTTGTCACTTTTGGCACTTATCAACAGCTTATAAACATTTTTATCCCCATTACTCACAGACGAACGGTAAAAAATAACCGAGTGTTTTAGTGGGACATTAATAATTCTGGGGGGAGTTATTATTTTACCCTATTTAACTCATCTCTGGCATATTTTATGCATTAGAAGGAAATGCACCATAAATGGGCGCAAAACAGGTGCTGCAAGGCGTCTCGGGAAGGTTAGAGAAAGGATTAACCGTAACGGTTATGTAGGGCAGTCCAGGATATCCGTCTGGCTAATGCATGTTTAGTTGGTAGTCACTCAGCTGCCAAATTAGAGATAAGCGTTAGTACAGCTACAGCGCTATATTCAACGTGAGCGTGTCAATGCGCTGTACCAGGCTGCGCCTGGCGTCTGCTGCCCAAAACGTTTCCACTCTGGTTGGCCGTTTATAAATCCTTTACACGAGGTGAAGCCGGCCCCTTTAAGCAACTGCAGGATCGTCTTCACAGCAGTAGTGCCTGCCTATGGGCCCGCCGCGCTCAACTAACCGCTAAGGTTATTTATGCATAATTGGCTTGTGCCTCGCTTCAAGACGGTAAAAGCGGTTTTTAGGCGGAGAAAAGATTAAAGGGAGAAAGCAGCACAGTCTGATCGTTGATACTCTAGGCATACCTGTAACCGTAACGATTACAGCGGCTAATGTTTAAATCCATAGCCGAGGGGTAGATTTAGCGCAATGACCGCTCTCGTCTGCTCTAACTTGGCGTGCGGCTAAACGTGGGCGCCTGGGATGCCGCGAGCGTTTTTCTTCTGCAGTATCATCGATGCTTCGTTGAATGCATGCTGGAAGGTGTCACCACTAATCCAATCTACGGCCTTGTCTTCGCTTTCATTATGATAGATGCCGCGATAAGTGATCAGCAGGCCCATCATAAAGTCGGTGGCCGCGTCTTCCGCTTCCTCCGCGACCACCAGCTCTAATACGGGATATTGCAGAAACACTAGGCACATCGCTAGCAGACTGATGTCTTCGCCAACCTTCATGGCCTGAAACAAGTCATCGAAAAGAGCCGGGTCAAAACCGTTCTCTTCGATGTCTTTGAAGTCGAATGCACTTAGATCAGTTGCAACATCATCAAACGGCTCGTTGATCTGCGGGTTGGCTAGCACCGGATGTACAAAATTATCTTTAGATTTTCCCAAACGGTTTTGCTTGGCCTTGGTTTTGGCCCGCTGTGCACGTTTTTGCTGTTTATCTGGGGAGGCCATGGAGGCAAGTTCCTTATTAAGACAGCCATACTTATGGCAGGGGCAATTGGGCATCTAGTGTATTCCGTCTTGGCTGGGTTTATCAGCCAAACGCAGCCTTAAATTACTGGCCATGTATCGAATTGGCTGCAGCTCTTTCTCAGTCTTAGACGATGCGAGCGTATTGCCTGGCGGAAAACCTGCCTGGAAGCAGACAATCCTCTGTCTGGCGGCTCGCCCAGTGGCTAAGGTATATCTCATAGAACGTACAACTAATGACAGGCGCATTGACGACCAACGGTCGAAACCCTGCCGACAAAGAGTCGGTCTTTCTTATGGAAGCAATGGACATTGCTTTTGCTTGTGTAAACTGCCGCAGGTCTTGCACTACCCTCTCAGCCTCGGCAGTTCTTTTTAACTAGAAGTAGCCCGGCTTCAAGCTGTAAGAGGTAGCCCATGACGACGATTGAAAATTGCCCTTCATGCGGCACCTCTGAGCTTGCACGTATGTATACCCTTAGCCTTCTATATTGTCCGGACTGCAATCTCTCGTTTGTATGGGCTTCTCATAACTGACCCTGCCAAAGCATGCCTTTTATTTCCCCGCGTCATTTGTTTTTAGCAGAGGCCCAACTAGGGCTGGCCGATACTTACGAGCAGCGAAACCTTCTGATCAGTGTTATTAGGGGCTTAGCAGAAAAGAACCTACGTTCTATCTGTAGTGGTTTAATAATTACGGATACCCATTTAGGTGATCTTGCCCAGCAATCGTGGACACCCTGTTAAGCGATACACTGCACAAGGTGAACCATGGCAAGATCAGCAAGCTCGACCGTACCCGTCACTCCCAAGCTTACAGGACGTAGCGCTGGCTCTGGCTGAGCGAGTTGGCGCAGCAAGGCTGCCGAACAGCTCGGCTCAAGCGGCTGTTGACCGAGCAAGCTGAAGAGGCGGCCATTGTAAAAATGACCGCCGTTGGATAGCAGCCAGTACTTTGCCAAGAGCCTCAAATTTATGGAGCACAGATAAGGCCTGGTCGCCCTCAAGCATGAGCGCGGTCATCAGGCTTTGTACTATCGGTAACGCTAGTGTCCGGTTGCCCGGCGATCACCTAGGGAAGGTCTGAAAAAGACTTCCCGAATCTGGTGAAATACGCCGATCCCGCCAGCCGAGTTTTTCCATGAAGCAGATGACCTTCGCCGACGCC
>NZ_KI517371.1:19093-66439 GCF_000478505.2 Pseudomonas sp. HPB0071
CGGGTTACCTGGTCGATTTTGATCGACGGCCCGCTTTCAAAAGCAGCGAGGGCTGAAGTCGACCGGAAATACAGGGCTACTTCAGACCTTCCCTAGGGCATGTAGGTCCGTGAACCATTAAGGAAGAGTGAGTATTCAATGACCGAAAAGATTGAAAACGGCCGTCTCTGGCTGGGCCTTGCACTATCCTTACTGGCCGTCCCGGCGGCTTTTGCCGATGCACAGGACAAGCAGGACTGCACGGTTGCCGAGTTCACCATGGGGCTGCGCTTCCAACAGCAGTCGGCAGAAATCCAAGCGCTGCAACTGCAAGCCTACAATATCGCCACTGAAAAGCTGGACAAGGCCGTAGCGGCGGCCAAGGATCCATCGAAGCTCGCTGTGGTGACTGATCTGGATGAGACTGTGATCGACAACAGCGCTCTGCTAGCACGCGATCTGGCCAACTGTCACACCTACGATGCCTGGGACACCTGGCTGCCCTGGGAGCGTGACGGCACCCCCGCGCTGATTCCCGGCGCCAAACAGTTTCTACAGCATGCCGACAAGTTGGGTGTGACCATTCGCTATATCTCCGACCGGGCCGACAAGCAGAAGCCCTACACCCTGGCCACCCTTAGCAAACTTGGCCTGCCGCAGGTAGCCGAGGATAGCGTGCTGCTGCTAGGGCCACCCAAGCTTGAGCGGCGCGCCATTGTCAGTGCCGACCATCAGATCGTGCTGCTCTTGGGCGATACCCTGCATGACTTCGACGTGCGTTTTCGCAAGACGCCTCTGGATCATCAGCGCAGCACAGTGGCCAGCGAAAAGGACAAGTGGGGCAGCGAATGGATAGTGTTCCCCAATGCGACCTATGGCACTTGGTCCAAGGCTTCCTTAAAGGCTTGGGAGGCCAAGTCGGTCATCGAGCCCTGGTAAGTCGACTGGTGCGCGTAGCCATTAAGGCACTGGAAGACAAGCTTCGTGCTGGAATAATACTGGCCCTTTTTGTCCAGCTATGCGAACGCATTGACCCGGGTTTGTGAGTTTCCAGACACCGGTATGTATCTATTCGAATGGATAGGTCGCAAGGCTCTTCGATATGTGTTTTGCGTGAAGAAAGAGGCCGCCTAGTGGACAACGATACCGATAGGACTGCGCTCTATAGTTCAGATCAGTATGGCAGGGTTCGCAGTAGCGCTATAAGCCAGAAAAGCACAGGGGAGCTATACAACTAGCTATTTAATATTATGCGAAGCTCACAAAACGGCGCTTGCATAGAACAGTGTTGGCCTGCATTTAGGAGGTCCGACTGGCGAATCAGCATAAACAAGCTTTCCTAGCATGTTGTGTTCCTCCACGTCTATGTATTGAAGTGGCCCTAAAGCATTAAATTTCGCTCCCCACATTGGTGCTATAACAATCTCGTCTCCCCACCGTTTCGCTTGTGCGCTAGGCTATGTATCCTTGTTGCTAGGATCTATGTAATACCAGCCCTTATAAATTTCACTTCAACTCATATAAAGCTCCCTTCCCCCTAGACTAATCCTTTACCTTTTCCTCTCTTTATCCTTTTCTTCCTCTCCATCTATCCTTCATTCGCGCAAGCGCGTGCAGTCAGGGTAAGGAGTCATAGGTGGGAGGTTTTGGGGTGTAAGTGGATATTTCATAGGGGTGGTATTATTTAAAGAAGATGCTTTGGCTTTGGCTTTGGCTTTGGCTTTGGCTTTGGCTTTGGCTTTGGCTTTGGCTTGCCTGTCATTATGTGTGGCTGGCCGTGCCAATTACCCAACCAGGGGATGCGTATGTTTGAGTTCGAAAAGCCTCAGGGTTTTCATGTCTACGCCACTAGCGCAGCGTTGAAATTCGAGCAGGGCCATTACAAGGATCAGCCGGTACGTTTGACTGGCAGAACCGGATTACACTGACGTTTTCAGAACGAGAGCTGCCTGCTCTGCTCTGCTGTGTACTGGGTATGCAAACTACTTTTCAGGCCCGTAATCACGGCCCACAGAAAAATAAGGGACTGGATCTGATCAACCAGCCCGAAGCCGGCGTGCTGTTTGCCAAGGTAATGGCGCCCAATACCATGCTTAACGCTCCCATTACACCTGACAAGGTGTTCCAGCTTGGAGGGCTCTGTCTGAATATTGTCAGTGCCCAGATGGGATTGGATACCATAACCTGTCTTAGCGCCTTACGCGCTACGGCAGGCCGACTATTGGCATTAAAGGCATTACCTTCCGGTTGATTAGGTGTTGCACCGTGCGACATCCTCTAGGCTCAGTCCTAGTGTTACACCGTGCAACGGTCACCTCGTGCAATTGCCTGCTGGTTCTTAGAGGCAGATGCCAAAGCAGTTAGACCCGTCCTTTCATTTTCTACTTCGCATAAAATAGTCTGAATCAATTTTGCCAGTCCGCGAACTCATAGTTGGTACCCGCGTGGGTAATAACCACGAGTTTTGGCTGCCCTGCGCCTAGGGTAGGCTATGCCTTCCAAGCCAATACCTTCCAGTGCCTAGGATTGACAATCTATTAAGACTAGACCCCAAAGGTCTGACCTTCACAAGCTAAGCTTATGATGTAATAGTCCATATTGTCTAACATTGGTAAGGTAAGTCGCACATATCTATGCTTTACTTACCAATGCCGTTCTGTCTATCATCGATAATCTATTTTTAACCAATTACGCTAAGGTGAGTCGGCATGAGAGATGTCACTAAAGAGCCTCTTTCCTCAATAGTCCTCGGCGTTGAGAATGCTGCGCAGCTTTTCGCTAAGTTCTCAGCTGAGGGAAACGAGGAATTAGAAGCTCTTCGTACTTCTATCATCAGTCCAGAAGAGCAAAAGCAGGCTCGTATCTGGTCCATTACCGAAGCCGCCAAGCTAATTGGTCGTCATCCTAACAGTCTGCGATTGAATCAAGATGTCCGTCAGAAAGATGCGCGTGGTGCGTGGGTCTACTCACTGGATGACATCAATTATTTCCGTGAGAAATATGGCACTCGGTACAAGCGGCCCACAGGTTCTCAGGCAGCCATCCTGGCGGTTAGTAATTTCAAAGGTGGAGTGGCCAAAACCACTACAACGGTGCATTTGGCACAGAAGGCCGCAATCGACGGGTTGCGTGTACTAGTAGTAGACCTTGATCCGCAAGCTTCCACGACGTTCAACCTTGGGCCATTAATCCCAGACATGGAGCTGGGTCCAGACGACATCATCAATAATGCGATGACCAAGGATCCGCAGCTCATCAAGTCTGTTATCTGCGATTCTTACTTTCCTGGCATTCGGCTAGTACCGTCGAATCTTCATCTTCAGTCGTTGGAGTTCCTCTACACCGACCGGGAAAACGAAGACCGCCTGGGTGTTCCAGCTGAGCGACTATCAAGAGCGCTTGAAGTGGTACGTGAGGATTACGATATTATCCTGCTCGATTGCGGCCCAAACATGGGTGCTGCTTCGCTAAACGCGATGGCTGCGTGCAACGCCGTACTTATCCCGATACCGCCCAGCACTTACGACCATGCGTCCTTCGTGATGCTTTCAACCACATTGACTTCTCTGTTCGCCTCCCTTGAGAAGAGCCTTGATTATCTTCGCATCGTTATTACCAAGCATCCTGGTAACAAAGGTTCTGCGCTTGTTGAGAATCGTATTCGCAAACTCTATGGCGAGTATGTACTGAATAATGTCGTGGGCATGACAGCGGAGATAGAGAAGGCTAGTGCAGAAATGTCTTCTGTTTATGACCAAGTGAAGGGTAAGAACAACCGTCGTCAGTATCAGAGAGCCATCGACATTATAGACGCGGTAAACAACGAGATCATCGATGATCTCAAACTTCTCTGGAATAGACAGGCCGAAGCGGCCAAGGGAGTTGAGTGATGAGTGATCACCCGGCAGTACCTGGAATTGCTGGATACTTTATCAACGACCTTAACCGCAAGCGAGAGGAAAAGCGTGCGGCCGCGCAGGTTCGGATAAAGAAGCCCTACGCCGATTCTCACCCTGCAGATACCTCGCCAGAGCGCGTGCAGGCTGAACCCGCATCAGCTAAAGAAGGATCTTCCGCCCCGTCAGCTGCAGAGCGTTTCGAGGAAGAGGTAAGAAAAGTCCCCCTCTCTCTTACTACTCCAGCCGCAGTAGAGCCCACCAAAGATAAATCTTCCAGACAAGTAGCCAACGAAGACACTATTGTTGAGCTTGATCCAGATCTTATTGATGAGTGGGAGTTAAATGACCGGCCTGTTGATGAGTTCGGCGACATAAGTGACCTGACCTTACGAATCAATCAGCATGGCCAGATTGTCCCCATACTGGTACGGCCAAAAAAAGGCGGACGCTACGAGCTGATCTATGGACGTCGCCGGTGGACAGCCTGCAAGGAATTAGGGCTGAAGGTTAAGGCTTTTGTTCGTAAGCTCACTGATCAAGGCGCCTATCAGGCCATGGTCAATGAGAATGCCGGACGGGAAGATATATCCAGTTGGGCACGCGCCTTGAGCTACAAGAAGGCTTTGGATATGGGTGTTTATCCTAGTCAGGCAGCCCTTGCTGCTCATTTGGGCCTTAACAAAGCCACGCTTTCGAACATCATGATCTACAACCGTATCCCTAATGAAATTGCCTCGGCAGTAGGCTCATTTGCAAAGGTAGGGATAGGAACGGTCAAGGCTATTCTTAGTCTTGCCGAAGACAAGGCCAATATCGAACACATCATTGCAAACGCCGCCCTGATTCAAAGCGGAAAAATGGCGGACAAAGCATTGACGCGGACCGTTGAGGCTGCACGTACCTCTAGTCCCTACCCTAACGGGACCAAATCTGTTCTTGATGCCTCCGGCAATAAACTTTTTTCTATGCGCCGAACAGAACGTGGTGTTTGGAGTGTTACGTTAGCGAAAGACCTTACTCGAGACCTTTCTGAAGAAGAAGTTGAAGCTCGACTGAAGGCCGCCTTTAAATGAGAATAATTATCAATAAACTGAGTTGTAGGCCTACAACTAGAGCTGCTGATTCAGGTTGTAGGCCTACAACCTTTAGTGAGCATCGAATAATAAGCTCACCAACATTACCGCCAAATGCCCCGCCAGGTAAACCAATACCACCTGGCCCAGGGCTGACAAAGCTCTCCCCCAGAACCCGCCAACAGGCGGGTTTTTTTATACCTGGAGAAAAGTCCATGAACCTAGCTGCTACGTCTACGGCTATAGACGATCTGTTAAAAGACAAGGAATTTAGGATATTAAGCGCTCCCCTTATGCGTCACGTAATTAGTACGTCAACCTTAACTGACGGAGCAAAGGTTTTATGGTTTTCACTCTGGGAGCTATGTGCTTTAGAGACCGAGCGTAAACGTAAGCTGACGTTAGGCTTTTTGGCCAAGAGACTTGATAAGTCAGTCGATACTATTAGACGTTACGTCAACCAACTACAAAGTAATGGCTATTTAGCAATTGACGAGCAGTATGACGTAAACCAAAGACAGTTACCTTCCATCTATAGAGTTACCGCTCCAGAACAGGTTGTCGCAATGCTAAGAAAGCAGATACCTGATCGAAAAGGTAGACGTACTGATCAAATTATCGAAGTTAAATCCAGTGAGATAACTGCGAGTACTAAGCACGTAGACGCAGAAGTAAATTATCAATTTAAAAATTCTGAATCTGTAAATTACGACAACGGTAATTTGGAAGAGTGTTCAAAAATACAACAAGACGTAGACGTTGCGTCGACTACACATGTAGAAACAAGCGATTCGCATACCCGTGACTGCAAATTAGTCCAGCGGCTAAATGCTATTCGAGCAAGAGCCGGATATCTTCTAGAGGCTCAACAACAGACAGTAAATAAGCTAGGGTCCAATGGGTACAAACATGAGGGGCAAAGGCGAGCCCTTACATCACCAGATAGAAGTGTGTACGAGCAACATGATGAGGACGATGAGGGTGGCAAACTTGCAATTGATAGGGGTAGCAGATTTGCTAGCCAAGAAAGTATTCCGAAGGAAGACAATAACAAAAGAACAAACGAGCCCGGCGGGCTTCGGTTTTGGATCTATCGGCAAATTAAGCAGCGAAAAGCACTTAATTCAGATCCATGGCGTTATGTGGACGAAATTGCAGTAGCAATAGAGAAGGGAAGTCTTGCCAAATTCAACTTGGCTAAAGCCATAAATATTGCCTTGAAACTGATACGTGAGGGACGCTGGACAGCGCCCCGTTTTGTTATTTGATTCCAGAGGTTGCTTTTAAATGAAAAGCACACGGGCAATCACAATGACACTGTAACAACTTGCATTGGGTACAACCTGGAACCTTTTGAGAACCAAAGCTGTGCTGTGACAAAGTTTATCTAGCGATAGGCTAACAGTGGGAAAACTATGAAATACTAATAGCTGAAAAAGGCATTTTACATACACTCGTCATGGGTGTTTGCAGGATTAAAAAGTTATATCGCTTAGCCTATGGTGATGTGAGTCGTACAAGGCACTTCTGCTAAGAGGAGTTCCCATTTGAATCGAAAAGGTGAAATTCGTAACCTTCAGTCGATTTGGAGCAACGGATGAGCCGCCATAGGCTTCTTTATGATAAACAACAGGAACGGATTAAGAATCTGTTGCCGAGCAAGCCCCATGATCGAGGCATCACTGCAGAGGGTTCTACCCCGTTTCCACGGACACTTTCGAGTAAGCTCACATTGAGCCAAAGGAATGTTCATGAAGCGCAAGAAATACAGCTCTGAACTCAAGCGGGAAGCGGTTGAACTGGTACGTTGCTCCGGTGCCAATTGGCAGCAGACAAGCCAGGAAATCGGCGTTGCGCCAACATGCTCAGTCGCTGGGTTCGAGAGGCTCATCCGGGCATAAGGAAGCCCTTTCCTGGAACGGGAATCCGGCGAGATGAGGAATTCTCCCGACTTAATCTCGAGTTAACCCGAGTGACTAAGGAGCGTGATTTTTAAGAGACCCAGCAGCGTACTTTGCCAGAGAGTCATCGAGCGGTTTCATAATCCATGAATGCATCGTAGAGCCGCCCGGCAAGATCTAAAGTTTGCAGCCCTTTTCAAACTGTCCGTGGAAATGGGGTAGAACCCGTAGACACTAATGCGATTTCACGCGCAGTATGCGGCGGTGCTGATTGATTAAGGCCATGACTTCCAACCGGAGTGGTTCAAGCCCGTTGTGCAGATGATTGATCCGGAAACCAATTCGCTTCTGGTCCTGTATGACGATGCCCAGGCGATCTACCGCAGCAAGACGGGGAAGAGGGGACTGGATTTCAGCTTTGCCAGTGTGGGTATTCAGGCCCAGGGGAGAACCACGATCCTAAAGCTCAACTACCGCAACACCATTGAGGTGCTGTCGGTGGCTCGAGGGTTTGCGACAGAGCTCTTGAGGGGACGTGAAGCCGCTGAGGATGGCGTACCCGTGCTGATCCCGGAAAGTGCCGGACGGCTAGGAGCTTTTCCTGAGTTTATTCGCTGTGATTCCGCTTGGCAGGAATGGAATTGTCTGGTTGAGCGGCAAGGCAAGGCAAGGGCAGAGCGCTGAGCGATATGGCTGTGATCTACCGTACCACCAGCCAAGGTAAGGAAATCGAGCGCGTCCTGGCCCAGGCGGATATCCCTTACCAGTCGGGTGTATCTTCCAGTAAACGCGGCGCGTTGTATGGCGAGAAAGACTCGGTCAAGGTAGTCAGTATGCATTCGAGCAAAGGGCTGGAGTTTGGCCTGGTAATGATTCCCTGCCTGGGCGAGCTGCCTAAAGAAGGCGAGCCGGATGCCGATGAGGCACGCCTGCTCTATGTCGCCATGCCCCGAGCTATTGACCGTCTAGTCATGACCTACCGTGAACCCTCAAACTTTACCCGACGGGTACAAGACGCTATCAGTAAAGTGAGTCGGAGCTTAGAAGTCGCCTAATCATAAAATGCTAACATCAATAGAGGTAATCCCTTTATGAGAAGCGATTTGATGAGTAAAACTAATTCGGTTTCAGTACTAAAAGGCATAGTAAAAGCCGGGAACCGTAGTGTTAGCATTGAAGAGATGAACGAAGCGATTGCAGCGGGAGGCGCGGGGCAAGTTGTGGAAGTAGACCATTACAAGGGATATGTAGCTACCATTGAATACAGCGACAAGGATGCTTGTTTCGTGGGGCATCTTGTCGTTACTGATAACGACATCGTAGGGTTTCATTGCGATACCGAAGCCGAGCTTCAACAAGCCTTTGAGGAAGCCGTAGATGACTACATCAGAACAAAACGTAAAGTCGGACGCTGAAATGCTCGATGAGCTGATCCAAGAGCAACGTCGAGAGGAGCGCGCTTATCAGGGCTTTCCGTTGTTCTTGAAAGTGATTTCCAGTTCGGCAGGAATTATTGCAGGCGGTTTGGTTGTAGGTTATGTAATCCACAGTCTTTTCATGTAAAGAGCCGTAATTTTTACGTAAATGAAAAATGTAAAGAGCCCTGTTTTAGACGGGGCTTTTTTATGCATGTCAATCTTTACGTTTTTATTAGGTGAGCATTCCTAATAAATATTAGTTACTTATCAAAATGACTGTTCTGTAAAGTAAGTATTAGCTAAAAATCAGGTGCTTTTAGGTATGCTGCTTTATAGTAAATATTTATTAAAATCAATAAGTTATGGTTTTATTTTATCCAGAGCGCTTAACAGCTTTCTACGGTTACAGACATGAGAATAAAATAATGTCCGTACGCCAAAGCTAAACCTTGCAGTCAGCCTAATTTTATTAACCATTCGCCGTCCTCTACTGACCTCGGTTTGAATGTATAACCGTAAAACGCATCGGGGCTTTCTGTAGTCATAAGGTCCGTTTCCTGGCAGGAGCTTATAGTCTTTATTTCACCTACATATCTGGCTCTCAAAGCTGCAGGCCAGTTTCGCTAATCGTCCCGGCAATAAGGACAAACACATGAACCATTCAAAAGCAGAGCAAACCGGCTCGAAGGTAATTGAACTAGCCTGCCGGGCCGGGCTGCTGTCGACTCTACCTATCTCGGCATGCACAGTATGCCTTCGTGATCTGCGCGTATGAAAATGGCTCAGATAGATTGCTTGAGTCGAATTTATCGTTGTCTTTAAAAAGGCAGTGATTCAGACCATTTCGTTTATGCACACCGGACGCAAGCGTAATTTCGTAGTGTGGGGCAATACCCTTCCCAGTTGTTCCAAGCCTTACGGTTGATGTTTCCTCTCGCATATTATCCCGCATGGTGCGCAGGTAAATGAGGCCGAGGGTTGGGAGATTCTTTTCGTTCCAGATCAGCTTACTCATGGCTCGTACCCCCTACCTTCTTATATCGAGCAGCTGTTTTGTAAATGCCCTTAATTCGTATGCCAACGTCTCGCTGATCAAGCTCGTACCCGATGCTCTCCATGACCTGCCGAACCATCTTGCCGGTCATACGCTTCACCCGGTCGTCTTCAATATCTTTACCAAATGCGGCCTGAAGGTGTGGCTGAAGCCCTTCCAGTGCCGGACGTCTCAGGTATGTAGTAGTTTCCAGACAGGCAATGGACGTCTCCTTATGAAGAAACTCCCATACCGCTTGACCTATAGGTGTGTTGAATACATCAGAGAACGAACCTGCATCGAATTCTTGCATGGCAACCTCATAGAAGTGTCGAGAACTAGAGCCTACATTACCTGCCTTTTTTATAACCTGCAATAATGTACCCAGCAAAAATGGCAGCTATTTTGTAAAGCCAGCCATTTAGGAAGTAGGGGTACCAGTTGGCGTAGCCTTAATGCCGCTCAATCCTGGCTGTGCCGGTCTATTACGCAGCACGCGCTGAGATAATTTCGTAGGTGGGGAAGTGGACTTACATAAATCTGTTTGTTACGAAAAGGCTCTGCACCACATTAACAGCTCTGAGGTTTTGGGAGCTAAGGCTTCAGAAAAGGCTAAACACGCTGATATCCAAAGACTTGGGATCTGCCTGGTCGCTACTTAAGTTATTCCTGTTGGCTGGCTAAACTGGGATACAGTCTGTGTAGTGTTTCTGCCTCGATTTAAAATAAATCGTTCCGGCAAGCAGACACAGATAACTGTATCTGCTGAATTTCGACTCGTGGTAATACACTTTCAGCTCTAGCTGAATGAAGCGGGCGCTGCGTCTATATCAGGGGCCATGGGATCTTCTAGAGGCCAGGCACGCCGGTGCAATGGTTGAGCGATAACGGCTCGGCCTATATCGCCGAGCAGACGCGCCTGTTTGCCCGCCAGATCGGCTTGCAGCCGGTGACCACGCCGGTGTGCAGCCCGCAAAGCAACGGCATGGCAGAGAGCTACGTGAAAACGATCAAGCGTGATTATGTGGCACATATACCTAAACCGGATCGAGAAACGGCGCTGCGCAATCTGGCGATTGCCTTCGCGCATCACAACGAGCAGCATCCGCACAGCACTTTGAAATATCGGTCGCCGAGAGAGTTTAGGCGTTTGGCAGCAGCATCAGTTTAACGGGGAGTTGGTGTCCGGTTTGGTAGGGGCAAGTCCATAGACTTAGCAGGAATGGATCCAGGAGATTTTTCTGATAACACTCAAATATTTGAACAAAAGCCCCAGTTGGAAGATGGAGCGGTTAATTACTGCCTCGATGGTAGAGAATGGTGAGGGGGAATCAGAGCCCTTTTTATGAGGTAGAAGGTGGGCAGTATTATGGTCTTTATCTGAATAGTAAAGATTCAGCAGACTTAAATAAAAAGCGGGTTGTTTACTCGCAAACTGAAAAGCTTTTAAAAATATCTAGCATTATTAATTAAGAGCTATGTACTATTCCAGCAATGCCTTACTAGGCATTCTCTCCTATTTTATATAAAATCGAGCCAACTTTAATTCAAGTAAAACGAGATCATATGTCCAAGCTAGCCGAATTCCGCGTTGCCGAAGAACAGCTGAAAGCACAACTGCAGCTTCTTGAATCACTAAAAAATGACGAGTCACTTAAGCGTGAAATGGAGTTTGAAAGCAAACTTCAAGAGCTTATGCAGGAGTACAGCAAAAACCTGGCCGATATCATTGCGATCATTGACCCTGCCTTCTCTAAAAAGCCTCGCGGGTTGGTAGTCCACCCTGAAAAAGCACCTCGTCGTGTCCGTAGTATCAAGCGTTATAAGCATCCGGAAACCGGTGAGGTTATTGAGACCAAAGGCGGCAACCACAAAACGATCAAGGCCTGGAAAGTCGAGCATGGAGCTGATGTGGTCGAAGGCTGGCTTGAATAAGGTAGCGGCCTACTGATTTTTGGTTATGTATGGCCGTTCTGTTTGATTGCAGAACAGCCATCTTGATGAAGTATTGCGGGCTCTTGAAAACATCAATATTTATTAAATACTTTTATTATGCATAATTAAACTGCGCATGAATTATTCGAATTTACATTTAATATGTAACCGAATACATTTTTAAAACACTGTTATGGCTAGCTGCTTGTCATTTCCCATGTGACTGTGGAGAAGACATGACAGCATGGGAAATTAATTTTTCAGAAAATCCTTAATAGTTTTTATAAATATCTAAATATTTTCTTTTAAGGCCAGCTCATGAAAGGCGAGAGCTGGACTCTGGCTATTCACACCTAAAGCTTTGACCATCAGAGGAAATAGTTTTTAAAAAAGAAATTCTGTGATCTGGTTGTCAATTTATTTGACCACTGTTCCCGAATTATCCATCTTTAGATGGATTGTAGTTATCGCTCTAGAGGGGATCATTTGGCTGCCACATTTAGCTTCCTATCAAATGTAAGGAAGACGTGGGTATCTTATGAATTATGGAGCGAGTCAAATGTTCAAGCCGAATTTGCTTGTAGTAGCCATGCTTGGAGCTTTAGCAGGGCAAGCCTACGCTGAAAATAATAGCGCTGATGTTACCCAGTTCGGACAAACCAACGATGTGAAAGTTGAGCAAAACGGCTCAGAACACATTGCAATTGTCGATCAGGACGGAGACAACAACTTTGCGACTATCCGCGAAGATGGAAATAGCAATGAAATTCATAGTTATCAAACAGGTTCGAATAATGATGCTGCTAACTTTTCCTACGGCGTAAACAGTAGTAACTATATAACTGCTTCTCAAGTTGGAAATGATAATACACATTACAACTCTCAAAGCAACGTTACCTCTTCATCAATCGCGATTATTCAAGAGGGCAACAATAATGGCGGCGGCACAAGCCAGTCTAATGCTGAGAATAGCTATGGCGTAGTTGCCCAGTATGGCGATAACAATTCCGGCTCTAACGCTCAATACGATGCACCTTTTTCTTCAGCATCAATATATCAAGAGGGAGATGATAACTTCGCAGGAAATTACCAACATGGCTCCTATAACGTAATGGAAACAACTCAAGTTGGTAATTCAAACGATAGCTTTAGTGAGCAGGCTACTACAACATATTCATTCAGCTCAGTTTCACAGTACGGAAATCAGAACCAAGCTGGTGCAATTCAAAGGCTAAATGGCTCATTTAACGAGATAAATATCACGCAGACAGGTAATCAAAACGTTGGTCGTATCTCTCAAGATGGAAAGAGTAATACAGCTAGCTTGAATCAAACGGGAAATAATAATTTAATTGCTGAGTATGGTAATTCTCCATCTTACCTACCTCAGATCGGAAATGGTAATCAGCTAGCAGTCGATCAGGTTGGCAATAGGAATGAACTTTATTTTCGGCAGAATGGCGATAGTAATACTCTAACCGTAAGCCAGACGGGTGATGGAAACGAGCTTTCAGGCTTTAGTAACGGGAGCGTCAATTCGCTTGAAGTAATTCAAAATGATATCGGCCAAGTGGCCAATATTCAACAGACCGGCGATGCAAATATAGTTGCTCTCAATCAGTCCGGCTTGAACAATACTGCATCGATTAGCCAAAGCTCAGGTAAAAACAATATAAGCCTAACGCAGAATGGTACTGGAAATACTGCTGCGCTTATTCAAAATTAATTATTCAAACGAGCTGCCCGATAGGACAGCTCGTTTCGATATGCTTCATTAATTTATAGCTACAGGCTATTTAGCTTCTATCAGTTACTGCTATCTAGGGAAACTCTGGAGAAGACTTCCCGACTCTGGTGAAATACGCCGAGCCCGTTGCCCGAGTATCCTGATGAAGCAGATGACCTTTGCCGACGCCGAGTATGCTAGCAAGCGCAAGCGGACCCGCAAGGAGTTGTTCCTGATCGAGATGGATAAGGTGGTGCCGTGGGAGGACTTGGTTGCTCTAATCGAGCCGCACTACCCCAAGGGTGAAGGCGGCCGTCCGGCGTATCCATTGATAGCGATGCTGCGTGTGCATCTGATGCAGAACTGGTTCGGCTACAGCGATCCGGCGATGGAAGAAGCGCTGTACGAGACCACCATCCAGCGTCAGTTTGCCGAGCTGAACCTGGAGCGTATTCCAGACGAAACCACCATCCTCAACTTTCGTCGTCTGCTGGAGAAGCACGAGTTGGCGGCTGGGATTCTGGCGGCGATCAATGGTTATCTGGGGATCGTGACCTTTCGCTGCGCCAGGGCACCCTTGTCGATGCCACGCTGATCCATGCGCCAAGTTCGACCAAGAACAAGGATGGCAAGCGCGATCCCGAGATGCACCAGACGAAGAAAGGAAACCAGTACTACTTCGGGATGAAGGCGCACATTGGGGTGGATGGCGAGTCCGGCCTGGTGCACAGCGTGGTCGGCACGGCGGCTAACATTGCAGACGTTACCCAGGTCGACAAGCTGCTGCATGGCGACGAGAATGTGGTCTGCGCAGATGCCGGCTACACTGGCGTAGAGAAGCGCCCGGAACATGAAGGGATCTGGCAAATCGCGGCCCGCCGCAGTACGTACAAGCACTTTGGCAAACGCAGCGTGCTATACAAAGCCAAGCGCAAGATCGAGCAAACCAAGGCTCAGGTGCGCGCCAAGGTCGAGCATCCGTTCCGGGTGATCAAGCGGCAGTTTGGCTATACCAAGGTGCGCTTTCGCGGGCTGCTGAAGAACACCACACAGTTGGTGACGCTGTTCGCCTTGGCGAACCTTTGGATGGCTCGCCGACATTTGATAACGAATGCAGGAGAGGTGCGCCTGTAAGGTGAGGAATAGCCCCAGGGAGGCTGTCGCGGCGACCAGAAACACCGAAATGAGCAGACGATCCGATCATTTTTGATTGATTCGCCGCTTTCCAAATCGGCGGGACTGAAGGCGGCGGAAATATAGGGCTACTTCAGACCATCCTTAAGAAACAAAATCTAAATAGAAATGCAAGTTCGATCCTGTTCTCTATTTTTCAATAATTTATCAATTAGAAATTAGGTTGAGAATTGTTCATCACCCGTCTGGGCGTCATCGGGACCCTTGTTCATCACGCTGCCTAGAGCGTCTCGATCCTGTTTTAGAGGGCTTTTCGTTATGCCTCATTAATCGACGGTGGCCTCATAAAATCCGATCTTTGATCCGGGCAAGATAGATGAAGTTGACTAACCGTAACGCCGGTCAGTTAACTTCATGTCTTGTCATTCACACAGGTAGATACAGCTGCTGTCTGGACGCCATCTTATACGTTTGGCTTTTTTAACAATGTTCAGTTGTTCTGCCAGTAAGTAATAACTTTCTTGAATGCATCACACCAAAAGCGCTCACGATCAATAAAGACCGCTCCGCACTCGGTCGCCATCTTAAAGAACCCCTGACCAGGCATCAGATCACCGCTTTTATGGACGACAAGGACAGTTAGGAATCCACGTCCCGCCTTGTATTCTTCTTTCGATATTTCGTCCAACATTACGCTTAGTCTTGGATCATTAGCCTCAAGTGAAATAGGCAGCTGCGCTACAAGATCACCATAAGTAATAGTTTGGGCTGCGCGTCTTTTGGCGTGTCTAACTAAAATTCCTCGAGCAGTTTCTTTTGCTGTATTCCAATCTGACACTGGAGCTCTCCTTTTAAGGCTACTCACCTTGTTCTTTACGATCTAATGCTTCCATTCGCTCAGCCTCATCAATCATGCGATCCAGCATGGCGATAAGCGCGTCGCAATCGACTTCTACGAAATCGCTTTCCTTCTGGCTCAGAATACGTTCGACAAAATCTTTACTGTAATCATCAATCTCTAAACGATCAGAAACGTCGAGCTGATTTGTCTGAGAAGAATTAATTGTTTCGCTATCAGCGGCTAGCTGTTTTCCTTCGTTATAATTCTTATTGGCTGTCAAAGCTATTTCTCCATGCAATTATGAAATTATTTATGAACCACTAAGTAATAGCTTTACACGGCTAAAATTCTGGCTCGCTCCTTGTCTCAACTAGCTTTGTCATCTTAGGTTATTCCTAGATCTGGAAGTCTAAAGGGAGTTTTTAAAAAAAAGCCTTATAGGATTAACTATTAATCATTAGCAGGTGACTTCAAGCTGCTTTCCCAAATTCGAATTGATCCTTGCCCAGCCTTTAGTAACAGGCGAATCGGACGGTTATATTCTGGCCAACATGGAGTACGGTAAAACTCTTTTAGACCACTACCTCCATTAATGAGATAGCGTGGTCGCGGGCATCCTGGCTTCCCTCGTACAAGCCAAGCCAAGCTGTCGTGTGGGTCTTCAAAACTAGTCCAGTTACCACCAAATCCACGGCCAGGCTGGATAATAGCAATACAGCTAGGCGCTATTTCATTAGCCGTGTAAAGCGCCTCGTAAGTAGCCACCCCGTCTGCACATATATAGAGGAGACTAAACCGTTTAGGGCCATGGCTATCTGGCATGGCGTCTAGTCTTTGAAAAACAACCCAATAGCAAAAGGGTTCGAATGTTTGATTTGAAAAGCGAAAGCGGTTCTTCCTGGCAGATAAAAATAGGGGCAGTGACCGACAGGCTAAGAGTTCTTGCTCTGTAACGTCACGGATTGCTATAGGTTTATAGCCTCGAAAGCCACGTTGAGCTAATGCTTTGCTTAGCTCCTCTCGGTTGTATCCATAATCTACGTACACAAAACTGTAAAAGTTACCTGCCAGATATTTAATAGGGTCGCCGTCAGTGCCTGAAGCAGGATAGTAAACCGAATTTTGAAGAATAGAGTCGAGCGGAAACTTACTATATAAGATAGAGTTTCGATTCGCTTCCATTATCCATTTGGGCGCTTCCATTTGAGGTAACTGATCAATCAAAAATCGATTTTCCCTGAATAATAGTGCAGTACAAGGCAAAGGTAGCGACAGTAAATTCAATCCTAGAACCTAATATGGCTCTAGGATTTTTATATTTTATTTGTTTAACCAGGCACTAGACTTTTCTTTGCTATTCTTCTTTTTTGTTTTAACTATTTCAAATTTTTCCAAAATTGGAAGAATATAGTTTATGACACGGGTTTTACGGTGTTCGCGAGAAACCACACATAGAGATTTTGCTTCTTTTTCTTTATTGCTTGATCCAATCTCAACTCGGTTCTCTTCTCCGTAAATTTTATTTTCATGAAGATATTGAATTACAGCTTCGAATGCTGATCGCCACAAGACGATAGGGCTTCCGCCATTGGTTATTATTACTACACGATCATTTTTAACTGTATGGATTGTAAATGGCACATTTTTATCTGGGGTATTTAGCCCGGTAAGATTTTTAATATCAGACCAAACCTTATTAAGTACTTCTGCAGTGTTCATCTATATATCTCCAAAGGACTACACATATGCCATAAAAAGATGATTATAAATATCCTCTTTTTGGCAAAATATTATTAAGGGAGCTCAAGCTAATAAGGCTTTACTCAGTTTGAGAAAATCATCTGGCCAGTAACACAAGGGACGAGGGGTTAGGCTGTCTTTATGCGGCCGGCAGGCTTGTAAGTGAAGAAGCCAGTTTTTGTTGATGCCTTTTATTCCATCTGCAGCGCCAATCAGTGCGCCTGTAATACAGGCATTGGTATCGGTATCACCGCCCTGAAGAGCCGATTCGACAACAGCTTTCTCTACGCCATGGCCTGCCATGAGATGGCAGAAAGCGTTCTGTAAGGCAATGAGTACCCAGCCCATATGCTCCATATAGTCTTCTGGCATATACCCGTCTTCAGCAGACAGAAGACATTCCTTAACAATCTCTGCGGATGGGCTGTGGTCCAGCACATCCATAGCGGCCTCAAACATTTCCTTTCGCGTATATCCTTGAACACCTGCAGCAATCGCAGCGGCATAAGCAGCATTGGCCTCCAGACACACCGGATGCGGGTGGGTTAGCAAGGCATCCTGCCGAGCCCAGGCGGCAGCAAGGTCAGGACGACCATAGGCTGCAATACCTATGGGTGCAACACGCATCAATGCACCATTGGCTTGGCTATTTGGTGATGCAGCTAATCGGCATGCTTCAGCTACTGAAAGATCAGGATGCCGAAGAGGGCCCAGTAAGGCCTGACGTATGGTGTTTCCCACATCAAAAGGCGATGAGTGAACCCATTCAACATAAGCTTTAGCCGCTGCCTCTACGTTGTAGGTGCCGCTACTAACGAGGCTTCGCGCTAAGGCTAGAGCGAGCTCTCCATCATCGGTAGGCTGACCTGCTTGGATATTCCAGGCACCGCCGTCTTCCATGATCAGGGGCTGAGTCTCACAGCGCAGCGCGATTCGCGCCGCGCTCATGAATTCAACCTGCGCACCTAAATTGTCACCAGCCAGAAGGCCAGCCAAGCAGCCTTGCGCTCGTTGCATCAGCGTTATCCGAGGAAACGTAGGCGATCCTATGGAGCGGCGAGGAGATGTTGTAGGTGTGCTGTAAACTTGATTCCAAGGGCGCTGTAACAACTCGGCGCAGGCATCAGGCGCTCCGCCAAAACAATGGGTCGAGACCCTATCCATGTCTTGGTAATTTATCTCATAGCCCTGTTGATCCACGAGTATGCCGCCGGCTCCACGCAGTAGGGCGTGGCCACCTGCTACATCATGAGCAGACAGACCTACCAGCGATACCCCGCAAATACCGTCACCTGCCGCTACTCGAGCTAGGCGATAGGCAATACTGGGCATGGCGATAAAGCGCGCCGGCTCGCATAGCTCAGCATTAACGTAAGGTTTTTTAGCGGCTGCAGCGCTAAGAAAGATAATGCTGTCACGTCCCAGCTCACGCTTGGAAAGATTAACTTTAAGCGGTTCGCGATTGCGTAATAGATAGGGCAAGCCTTCAGCCCAGGCAATGCAGTCCTTACCGCGGTCAGGGCTAATAGGCGCATAGATAACGCCTAGTACTGGTACCTGGTGATACAACAGGGCTACCGAAATAGAACTACCTGGTAATCCATAAAGAAAGTCACGGGTACCGTCATGTGGATCTACTACCCAGCAATAAGGGTTGCCGCTTAGATGGGGCAGTGTTTCTTCACCCCAGAAATCGGCCTCTAGTAACTCAGGCAGCTCCTCTTGAAAGAAAACCTCAAGCTCCTCATCAATTTCAGCCTTATCGTCCATACCGCGAGGACCGCCGTCACGTTGCCATTCCTCAATTAGTCGTTCGCCTGCAGTTTCGACTAGAGCAATTACCTTATCCAACAGCTCTGATAGATCCTGTTTTTGCACGGTATATTTCTTCCCTATAATTAGTACGCCGGTATTTTGCTAATAGAGCCTATATACAATAAGCGTTGTATATATCGATAAATACAAATTCCGGGCTATAGACATCAGCCAAACAAAATAATAAGTTGTTTGCAAAATAGACTAACTAGATAATAGTTAGAGGGATTTATTTATGCCCTTTGTATGTCAGGTCGCTATCGTCTGGATAAGACGGAGCCCATTCCGTATCTTTCCAGTGAGGAGAGTTTAAATTCCAGGGTGGAGAGAATTTGGAAGGCTTTCTAGGAGCACGTTTATTATATACCCAATAAGGGTGACCAGCTTTTTGAAGCTGCTGCATGAGCCCAAATGCGGCTGCAGTAGTTAGACGATATTTATCAGATAGAAAATCGTAACCGTCACATGGACTATCTTTATAAAATACCCACCAATAGTATTTATAAGCATATACGTTTGGGTGCATTCCGCTTGCGTAAGACTGGTATTTGTAAGCGGGCATCCCAAGCATATCGGCTTCAAGCCCTTTGAAACATGGTCTTCTCATTTATATAATTCCTATTACTGAGTTATTAGCTTTCATTGGTAAAGCAATAATCAAGAAATTTCGAGAAGATTAATTTTCCTGAGCGTAAAGAGAATTTATATATCTAGCGGCTTAGATGTACTGCTTATTAATGCGTTCTAAACATCGCGCAGTGGCTTCTTTTGAAAAAAGCTCTGGATACTTTAAAACTACTGCTTCAAAAGAAAATGATTGCAGACCCATTTCTTGAAGCGCCTTATAGCCAACGGTTTCAGTAGGTTTGTTTACGGCTCGCTCAACGGCAGGAAGAATCCCTAGCTCCTTAATCATTCGCCGTGTATAGGTAGCACGCATTTTCTTGCCATGCTTTTGTAGTAGCGTTTCCTCATAGGCATACAGTACGGCATAAGCATCGCGTTCCGCTTCGTTTTTTGCATCGGTTGCTTCTGCAAGAAGAGTTACTCGACGCTGCCTAGCCTGTTGTACAAGATCCTCTCGGCCTGCATTAAGAGCGTTTTTTATAAAGCGAAGACAATCTTCTGGGTTCTTTAAAGCCGCTACTCGTTTATCCATGTCAGTATCCTTTGATTGCTAGGTTATTCAGGTAGGCCTAAATCTTTTTCCCTTCTAATAGGGTTTTCCGGCGGCTGTTTATCTTTAAGAAAGGCGGCTCCTTTCTCAGACTGGTAATCAATAGCGTTTACTGGACGATAGAACACATCTTTGAAAATACGCTTTGATCGCTTGAAAATACCTGTCTCAACAAGGGCATCGACCACCTCTGAGGTTGCCTGCATAGTGTTTTTATAAGGTGAGTCTTCTGGCAAAAAGCAGATTCTCAAAAGAGGATCCAGTGTATCTCGCTGATTAGCAGGGAAACGTTCAAGAGCTTGTGTTCGTTTATTGATTGCTATACTCGAAATAGCATAGTGATCGCAGTAATCAACCAGTCTTACTAGGTCTATTGACGCCTCTCCGCCATAAGGCAAGCGGATCTGTAGGCTGTCTTCACTGAGTAAAGTAGGCCCAGCGGCTAAATCACCTGGGGAGCCTCCCTCTAAGAGTTTTAAATAATCTCCATAAGGCACGATGGCATAAATAGGAGTTTTATCCTCATCAAGAATGAACTGAACGTTGCTCATGCACCTTTACCAGGTTATCGAAAGAAGCGCATTCTGACGCAGATCCAGTTTCGTGTCAACAACAAAATAAATGAAACAAAAACAATCAAATAAACGAAGCGAGAGAGTGTCTGGTTATCATATATATGTGATAATGTCCTTTATCAAACGCTCTTTTCAGCTATCCTGAGGCAAAGGGTCGTTTTGGCTCCTGTATGAAAATTTCTAATCAGAAAGACGAGATTAATAGATTCCATGTTGCCTAGCCTGCTTTCCGCTTCTTCCCTGCCTTCACTGCCGGCACTCATCCATGACGCAGGGGATCGCGCGCAACTTCGCTTCCTGGAATTCTTTACCTCGAATATCCGCAATCCGAATACCGGACGCGCCTATGGCCGAGCGGTGGCAGATTTCCTGCAGTGGTGTCAGGAAGTAGGAGTTGGCTCCATTACCCAGGTGCAGCCGCTACACGTAGCAGCCTGGATCGAGTTGCTCTCGCAACAGGTCTCGGCACCTACGGTCAAGCAGCGTCTAGCAGCACTGAAACATCTCTTTGACTGGCTGGTAACAGGGCAGGTGATTCCGACGAATCCCGCGGCTTCGGTGCGCGGGCCACGGCACACGGCGCGTCAGGGCAAGACGCCTGTTTTAGACGCCATGGAAGCGCGGCAGCTATTAGACAGCATCGATATCAGTACGCCGGCTGGGCTCAGAGACCGCGCCCTGATTGGGCTGATGGTGTTTTCCTTTGCCCGTATCGGCGCCGCGCTGGCGATGAAGGTGGAGGATCTCTATATCCAGAATCGCCGGCTGTGGGTGCGGTTGAAAGAGAAGGGCGGCAAACGGCATGAGATGCCGTGCCATCACGCCCTAGAGGAGTACCTGCACACCTATCTGGATCAAACCGGTATTGGAAGTGACCCTAAAGGGCCGCTTTTCCGAACTATCAAGCGGGGGACTGATCAGCTCAGCAACACGCCGCTGCATCAGTCCAATGCGCATGCCATGGTACGCCGGCGGGCCAAGGCTGCGGGGATCGAGACTCAGATCGGCAACCATACCTTTCGAGCCACAGGGATTACGGCGTATCTCAAAAATGGGGGCACGATTGAGATCGCGGCAGCCATGGCTAATCATTCCTCAACCAAGACGACCCAGCTGTATGACCGGCGCCGCGATGACATCAGTTTAGGGGAAGTCGAACGGATACATATTTAAGGAACTACCTAATATCCTTGCTCAACTACGAAACTTGGAAGTGTTCTTTCAACCGCTCTACGGTGATGCGCCATTGTGGCGTTGTAGGGCGGCAGATGGTGTTCTGGTTACCGAAAAGCCCTGTTTCGCGTACAGCCTGCGTAAGCGGGACCGTATGCAGCCACTGAACAGGCACAAAATACTCGCAGTGCTCGGGATCATTGACTAACTCGAGATGATAATTAGCACGAGTGGCTGCTTCCAGCACTGACCGCTCTATGCCATTTTGAGCCTTTACATAGAACTCTCCGGCTGAGGTCGCACGGCCAGTAACCTGTCCTACGCCTACGTATCCCTGTTTCGGTACGTTGACCCATACGCGGTTACCAGGCTCCAGCAATTGCAGGGTGCGGCTGTACCAGCTACCACCACCGCCACAAATGAAGCCGAACTCCACAGCATCTTCCCAGGAGCGGCTAGGCCCCTCCCCAAACGAGCAGTAGTACTCACCATTCCAGGGCTCATTAGTACCAGCGGGCTTGCTGACTACATTGAGCTGGGTTTCCACCGGGTCGCGTAGCCAGGCGCGGCTGATAAGTTGTTGGTCGCCCAGCTGGAAAACCTGGAAGCACAAGACGTTAATAGCAATATCGCGCTCACTCAGGTAGGCAACGATTCGCTCACTGCTGGCATCAAGCTCAGCAGCAACGATTACGATCTGGTGGCTCTGGTTAAGCGCTTCCTCGTTCCACTCCAAGCCGAAGCGAGTCTCATAATCCGTTACCAGATCGCCTCCAGGTTTGAAGCGGCGATAGATAGCAGCGATTTCCTCCACCTTCAGCTTTTCCACCCATGCGGCATAGTCCAGAGCCTGCGCGACTACTTCGCGTGGGGTGCGATCACGTTTGAGCTCTATCAGCACTAATGAGGCATCTGGGGCAAGGGCCAGCAGATCAATACGCCCGCCATGACCGGTATTTTCCTGTCGGCCGATCAGCATCCAGTCGTCTGACAGCAGGCTAGGCGCCTGCACAATCATATCCTCCAGCAATTGTTCACTGATGAGCTGCGCACCTTTCAACAGCTCCGGTTGTGCTCCGACAGCCCAGATTTGGGTACGAATAGGCATCCCTGCGTTCTCCTTTTAAGCTACGGCCTGTTCTACTAAGGCATTAGTCAGACGTACTTGCACTTGCTGGACTAGGCGTATATGGCCTTTGAGTTGATTACAAAGGGTAACTATTTGATAGATTTTGTTGACAATGCGGTGTTGTTCGAGAAGAGGCGGGATCGGCAGCACAAAGCTAGCCAGACTTTCCTTATTTAGCTTCGGCATTTTGATTCGGTTTTCCGCAATTCTAACTTGACGAAGAAACACTTCGGAAAGGATTTCATTCAGCAGAAATTGCGGATCAATAAATACGTCCAGAGGATACATGTCAGCACTGCAAAGGCCTTCAAAATCAACCAAAACAGCTTTCGACAGAGAGGGACGTATTTTCGAATAGATAATTTGTCCTGCATAAAATCTATTGTTAGGACCTTTAACCCCTGACTCCTTAACTGTTCGTCTTTCGGTAAGTAGCCCTGTGCCTTTTTCAATACAGTCTGGTGCAACCTGGCGCAGCTCAGGAAAGTCCTCTGGGCGAACCAGCTCGCTACTGATAGAGCAAATATTTCCAAATCGCGCCCATTCCCATCCCTTAGGTAAATTGAAAGGCTTTTCTTCCTGACTAATCTCCACGAGAGGCTTCTGCTTTTTGATTTTTCCTTCCGTTATTAGCTGTGCCTTTTTCTTAGCGATGTGCTTGAGCAACTCAGCAGCTGGCTCATCGCTTGGATCTTGCGGCACCAGCTTGCCCATCACGGCCAGTTGCAGCAGTGCCTGCTTGAGGGCATCGATACTGGATTCAGTGGTGAACAGCGTGTGGAAGTGCTCAGCTAAGCGCTTCCAGCTGGCTGCAAAGTCATCGGCGTCAGAGGCTTGAGTCAGGCTATCGAGCAGCGCTTGTACCAGCCGAGCGTGGGCGCTTTCAGCATCGGCCTGCTGTGCTTCTAGGCGGTCGCATAGGGCCATCAGCTCATCCACTTTAGCGACGATACGATGTTGTTCGGCGAGAGGAGGAATGGGGACAGGAAGCTCTCTAACTTTGTCAGCATTCAAGTTTAGGACTACAGCCCCAGCCGCTGCTTGGACAAAGAACCCATATACATAGGGTGAGGAAAGTAAGAGGTAAAGGTAGTCTTTAACCAATAAAGATGGTGGGCTAATTCTTAGCCATCCATCGTGAATACATCCTGCTATCTGCGTAATATATGGCCTACCGAAACTCATTGAGTTTGTTAATAGAAAATCGCCTGGATATACCATACGTGTCTTAGCTAGACCTTCACGTCTTATTTTTTCACGCGAAGAAGTTATGTATTTGCCACCCTTATCGGTATCACTAATTTTTATCCAATTGAGTCCGTCAGGACTCTCCGTAAGATAATCCTTGATTGGCCTAGGCGAGCCACCACGCTCGATTAAGGCGATGTCGCCAAGCTTTATCCATAGCCAATTGGATGCGGTCTCGTATGGAAAGGCCGCCTCGTCAATTGCAGCAGGTAGAGTTCTTTCATTGGCCGCTCCCCTTTTTAAAGATTGAGAGTTTTCCTTAATAATTTTTTTCAGCAACTCACTTGCTGGCTCATCACTTGGATCTTGTGGTACCAGTTTGCCGCGTACAGCCAGTTCCAGAATCAGCTTGCGTAGCTTCTGTACTCCATTCGGCGCGCCGGCTAGCAGCGGCAGGTTGCCCGTCAACAAGTTCGATGGGCTTGTCGTTTCAGAAGCGATCAAACCTGGTTCGTTAAGCATGTTCATACCTGACGCTCCAGAGCCTCGGAAAGCACGGCCTTGAGCTGCTCACGCAGATCAGTAATCTCATCTTGCAGCTTCGCATAACCGCGTAGAAGCTCGTCCGGATCATGGCTGATCTGTTCACCAACATGCGGATTCTTGCAGTCGAGGTTCCAGTTACGCGCTTCAAGCTCTTCGCGGCTGACTTTCCAGGCGAACTCATTATCGACCCGTGTCGCAAAGCCATCTGCCTCGCTGCCCCACCAGGCCGCCTCAATGTCAAATTCCTCAATACGCATAGGGCGCGTCTTGGAGTAGTTCTTGTAGCCAGCCGGGTACTGATGCTCGTAGAACCACACAGCTTGGGTCGGCGTGCCCTTGGTAAAAAACAGCAGATTGGTCTTGATACCTGTGTAAGGGTTGAACACACCATTAGGTAGGCGAACGATCGTATGCAGATTGCATTCGGTCAGCAGCTTTTCCTTGATACGGCTCTTGATACCCTCACCAAACAGGAAGCCGTCTGGCAGCACTACTGCAGCGCGGCCGCCGTCTTTCAAGAGATGCATGATCAGTACAAGAAAGAGATCAGCGGTTTCCCGTGTACGGAAGGCTGTAGGAAAGTTGTTTTCGACCCCATCTTCTTCCATGCCACCAAAGGGCGGATTCGCCACAATGCAGTCCACACGCTCTTTGGATGTCCAGCTGGTCAGTGGCTTGGACAGGGTATTGTCATGACGGACCTGATTAGGTACTTCGATCCCATGAAGGATCATGTTTGTTGTTGCCAAGAGGTGCGGCAGCGGCTTTTTCTCAACGCCAAAGATACTGTGCTGGAGGGTTTGCTCATCCTCAGCAGTCTTAACGTAGTGCTTACGCTTGTGCTCAATCGTGCAGGTTAGAAAGCCGCCTGTACCACAGGCTGGATCCATTACCTTCTCGTCCAGCTTGGGATCTACCATGCGGACCATAAACTCGGTAACTGGGCGCGGCGTGTAGAACTCACCGGCATTCCCTGCGCTCTGCAGGTCACGCAAGAGCTGCTCGTAGAGGTTACCGAACTCATGCCGCTCCTGAGCACGGTTGAAGTCAACGCCTTCCTGAATCTTGTTGATCACCTGGCGGATCAGCTGGCCTGACTTCATATAGTTGTAGGCGTCCTCAAAAACGCCGCGGACGACATAGGCCATAGGGGTAGTGCTGTACTGATGCAAGTTTTGTAGCTCGGGAAACAGCTTGTTGTCGATGAAATCCTTCAGCTCATCGCCCGTAATCCCTTCTGGGTCTGCCGCCCAGGTACGCCACCGGCAGCTCTCAGGCAATGGCGAGCGGTAACTCTCATCAAACAGTTCCCACTCCATCTCTCGATCGTCCAGAATCTTGAGAAACAGCATCCACACGAGCTGACCAATACGTTGAGCGTCGCCATCGACGCCTACGTCCTTGCGCATGATGTCCTGGATAGATTTGATCGTAGAGCTGATAGACATGGAAAATCCTGTTTCTGACCAAGCACCTTGGCCAGTGAATTATTTCTGGTAGAATTAGGTACAAATGGACTGGGAGTTACCCGGTCGGCGTCTGGGCCTCGGTGTGATCACCGGGGCCTTTCGCTTTTTAGGGGAAGCATTTTAATCCCCATCCCGCCTTTTCTCCGCCATAGAGTTTTTTGCGGAGCACATCATAGGCCCGGTTGGGCTGGTCGGGGCGCAAAACCGATAAACCGATGGGACGGGCAACCATATCGGCTAGCTGTAGCCCTGCAGAGTTGGTCTTCTTGTCAGCAAAGCGAATAGCCAAGGGCAGTGGCTTATTAAACCAATTTGCGCCGTCACAGATGCGCCGAAACTCAAGCTCGAGCTCATCATCTTCCTTCCTGCCGCGGCACTCCACAACGATATGTGTTAGCCGATCGCCTTGTCCTTGGCTTTCCAGGAATCGATAGACCCGCTCCAGGCCAAATGCGAGGGCCAGATGATAGGGATTGTTGGGAGAGGCGTAGCGCTGGAGAAGCCGCTCTTTCTCAATCACACAGGCAACCAGGGTAAAGTCGGCTTCTTCAATGATCACAGTCAGCTCATTGAGAAACGCATTCTTCTCTTGTCGACTTCGGAAGAGCTTGAAGTCCCCAGCCTCCTTACGGATCTCATGCTCGTGCAGAATAACAAGGTCATGGCCGAAGTGACGAAACTTGAAGGCCTGGAGCGCAGGGACTACCCGCTCGCTGTAGTGTTGCTTGGCAAAAATGCAGAATGCCAGGACAAAGACAGGGTAGTTGGGGTCTAGCGACGCGAGGCCATGATCCCCGCTCTCGTCCACATACACGATGTAATCACTAAACGACATCAAGCTGCCCCATTGCCTGCGTCGTACAGTGCCTGCTCCAACTGCTGGATGGCTTGCTGATAGCCAGGTTTGCCGCCGAATGCAGTCAGGAGCTCTACGGGTGAGCCCAGTGAGCGAAAGGGATCAAGCCGCAGGATTTTGATGTCCTCAATGTGTTCAATACCGGTATCCGCATATTTTTCCAGCAAGGCTTCTAGCACCTGCCGTGCTGCACCCTGGTACTTGGTGAAATAGTTGCGCTTCTTGACCTGTTCGGCGCGCTCCTTGCGGGTAAGGGGCGGTTGGTCAAAGACGATGTGACAGATCAGATCAAACGGATCCAGTGTGGCACCGCGCTTCTTCTCGACCTCTTCCGCTAATGCTTCCCACAGGACGCCCTGGCTGGCCAGTTCATCAATGATCGCTTTCTTCTGTTCAGCGGTACTCCAGTGACGCAGGAAGTCATCGAGTGAGGCGTACTGCTTTTTAACGCAGGTACGGGTGTAGTCATGCAGAGATTCGGTAATGAGCTTACCGTCAGGCCCGTAATACATGACGCGCTCGCCAATCACTGAGATGGTAAGGTTATCAATAACGTACTTGACGCGTTTCTGTCCCTCCTCTGGCTCAGGTTCGATATCACTAGAGCCGGTGCCGCCTGCAGTAACGCCATCACCTTCCTTGGTGGTGTCTTCCGGTGGAACAGGAGGCTCGCCGCCGTCAGGGCTGTAGATCACGACAGGCTCACCATCAAAGGCCGGGTCAGCAAAGAGCTCGGTAGCCTTCTTGAAATCCATGATGGTGAACCAGAACTTGTTATGCTCCTCATTGATCCGGGTACCACGGCCAATGATCTGCTTGAACTCGGTCATCGACTTGATGTGCTGATCAAGCACCACCAGCTTGCAGGTCTGGGCATCCACCCCCGTGGTCATCAGCTTGCTGGTGGTAGCAATAACGGGATAGGGGTTCTCAGGATCAATGAAGTTGTCCAGCTCAGCCTTGCCCTCCAGCTCATCGCCGGTGATCCGCATGATGTATTTACGGTTCTTGGCTACTTGCTGGGGGTTAAGGTTAACCAGGGCCTCACGCATACGCTCAGCGTGGTTAATGTCATCGCAAAAGATGATGGTCTTTTGCATAGGGTCGGTTGCCTTGAGAAACTCCGTGACCTTCTGTGCCACCAGCTGCGTTCGGGCTTCGATAACCAGGGTGCGGTCCATGTCCTGCAGGTTATAGATCCGGTCTTCGATCAGCTGCCCATTTTTGTCGACCATGCCCTTAGGCGGACGCCACCCCTGCAGGTCTCGGTCAAAATCAATACGAACGACTTTGTAGGGGGCAAGGAAGCCATCCTCAATACCCTGCTTCAGGGTATAGCTATACACTGGCTCCCCAAAGTAAGTGATGCTGGATACTTCCTTGGTTTCCTTGGGCGTTGCGGTAAGGCCAACATGGGTCGCGTTCTTGAAGTATTCAAGGATTTCACGCCAGGCTGAATCCTCGGCGGCGCTTCCCCGGTGGCATTCATCAATCACCACCAAGTCAAAGAAGTCCGGTGAGAACTGCTTGTAGACATTGCGCTCTTCGTCGTTACCCGTCACCGCCTGATAGAGCGACAGATACACTTCATACGAGGTATCGATCTGACGCTTGCTGATCTTGGTCATCGCTTGACCGAAGGGCTTGAAATCGTTGTTCCGAGTTTGGTCAACGAGAATATTCCGGTCAGCGAGGAACAGGATCCGCTTCTTCTGTTTGGACTTCCACAACCGCCAAATAATCTGGAACGCTGTATAGGTCTTGCCGGTTCCGGTAGCCATTACCAACAGGATACGGTCCTGACCTCTGGCAACGGCCTCTACCGTACGGTTGATGGCATTGGTCTGGTAATAGCGGGGCATGCGGCCTGAGCCGTCATCGTAGTAGGGCGCTTCGACCTTCTGCTGGGCGTCGCCTTCCAGGCCTTTCCATTGGCAGTAGCGCTGCCAGAGCTCGTCAGGGCTTGGAAACTGGGCCAGGCTCAGGTGGGTTTCCTTCTGGGTACCAGTATCGCTCCGGTCGTGGAACAGGAAACCATCGCCGTTACTGCTAAATACAAAAGGTACGTCCAGCGCTTCGGCATAAGCCTGCGCTTGCTGGATGCCGTGGCCAACGGTGTGCTTGTTATCCTTGGCCTCGATAACCGCAAGGGGTAGGTTTGGCTTATGGTAAAGGATGTAATCTGCCCGCCGAGACTCGCCACGGCTATGCAGTTTACCCCGCACGATAATGCGGCCTTTGGTAAAGCTGACTTCCTCACGGACCTGCTTTTGGATATCCCATCCCGCCTGTTCAATGGCCGGCGTGATGAACTTGGTACAAATGTCCCGCTCGGATAGCTGCTTTTTATCCATGAACTCCAAAATCCTTTACTAGCCTAGGCATCCTGGAAGACAGCCTATTGCCTTTTGCCTGTACCATAGCACCCAGGCAGTCTGGCCCAGGAGTCTAACATGTCGACTCTTTTTGCCCCTTTCCTGCCGGCTTTACCCGAACCGGGTTTACCTGCACTCGGCTGCGGGCTTTCCTTGGACTTGAAGCCATTTTTGGCAAACAGCTCTAAGCTTACCTTTAAGGATAGCTTGTCATTGGGCAGGGCATCCGTTCTGGATAGCTTGTATGACTCAGCCTTGGCTGAACACTTTAGACCGAGTCGTTCTTCGACCCAGTGCGCTGCAAACAGTTTGTACTGTCTATCCTCAAAGACGTTGATGAGTGTCTCCAGACACGTCAGGTTTTTATGGGTCAGGAATTGCTCGATTGCAAAGCTTAAAGCCTCGCTATAGAGCGGAGAAAAAAGAAGCTTCTTGCTATCAATAAGCGGTTTAAGTCGGTTTTTGTTGAGTGACTCCACCAGCTTGTACGATTCCTTCATACCCCTGCCTCCTTGGCAACCCCTATGCTCGTATGTAAACCAGTAAACTACAACAGTACGAAAGCCTAAAATATTGATACTAAGTCTAAACCTATCCGCTAATTAAAATAGCAAACAAAGCGCTTTAGTCGCTTTTTCATAGCAGTTAGAGCGAGCCTGATCTAGTATCTCTCTAAATGTCTTCCATTGATGTATACGCCAGGGAGCGGACGCGATGAAGGTCAAGATCCTTCCAGCAATCTTCCTGTTTTTAGGCTCTTATTTTCCTCTGAGCGTGATCTTACTGCTTCAAGATGTCTCTGAAGCCACCTGGAAGCAATCTATTTGTTGGTCACTAGACAACTGCACTCTTCCAACATTAATGAACCCAGACCGCTCTCTACCGTTATTCATCCTTTGCTTAATTAGCCTCGCCTTCTTTACTTGGGTTTTAAAAAGTTTACCATCCGATGATGAACTCACCGTTAGAGAAGCGAAAACGGTACCTAATGACCTTATCAATTACGTTTTCCCTTACGTCGTTTCGTTTATGGGGCTTGATTTAGGAAGTAACGGTAAATTCTATGGTTTTTTAGTCTTCTTATCCTGGATGTTTCTTATAACTTATCGTTCAGGGCAAATATTGATGAATCCCCTGTTGCTAGCAATAGGTTGGCAATTACATGAGTTGGAAATAATCACATCCGGTAAAGAACGTAGTGTAATCGCGCTTGCCAAAACTAGAGTCTATCCAGGAAATACTCTCAATTCATGCGTCATTCAAGGAATTTACGTTCTTACAAAAAAGGAGTAGGCGATGGCTGCAATTGATGTGTTGAACAAGCTCCAAGGTTTAGATCTTCAAAACGCTATAGTCAGCGTTTGGGCATTCAAAAAGAGCGCTAGCAAAAATGCTAAATTCCGTGCCTTATCAGTTGTCGTAACTTCAGATTTGAAAAATGAGTTAAGCCGTATCGCTCGTCAATGCATTGATCGTTGCACTGAGATTGATGACTACAGTCTGCTCACAATGACTAATGAAAGTTCTTGTTTATACCTTGAGTCCGATGAGACCATTTTTCCTAAGCTTGAGGAGCTTGTAAGCCAACCGCCCCAAGAGCATCGCATTGAAAATCTTTCAGATCTGGAAGGAAGCTTAGGTTATCTAATTCGGCTGAGCATTGGCGAGGATACACTCTATTGCGTCTGCCGCCTGGGCAACGACTGGAAAGTCAAAAAACGCGCGCAACTCCTTAATCTTGTACTTAACCGTAACCAACTTGATCTGGCGAATGATCAGGCATTTATCATCCCCAAGCGATTCGACTTTTTTGTATTAAATAAAGATATCTTAGTTCTAAATAAAGGTAACTTTGAATCGATTTTAGAATATAAGCAAACATACGTAACTTCATTTGCCGATCTCCAAGCTGATGCAGGGTTTCAAGCCATCTTCTCAGACATAAGAATTCTTGTTGATTATGTAGGAACCAATACAATGCATTTGCGAAGAATGGCCGTAGTTCAAGAGCGGGGCTATTATAATGACGCGGTCTTCATGGAAAAGTTGCGTCAAATCAGCCAAGAGCGACAATGGAGCATAGCTTTTGATAATGAAGGTAGGATCATTCCATCAGTCGACTCGGCACGAACAATAATACAAGTATTGCTGAATCAAAGGCTGCACTCAGAATTAACTGGAGATGATTTTGATGTACCTTCGGCTAATCCTGTCGCATGATTGAAACGACGGAGCCTATATACACCCTGTGGTCTACCATAACCAATATGGATTTACCATAACGTCCGTTGCGCGTAGCCGCCCTGTAACAGCCCAATAGTTATTTGGGGCTACCCTTGTGACCTGAGTGACCGCTATCGGCCAAAAGCAGCCTGTCGTAACAAGCCTGAACCAGGCAGCTTTCTTACAGCGCTGAGTTGACTGCTCGCAGGCTAGACTCTAAAGCCAGCTGCTTACTAAATACGGCGAGACGTCGAGAGCCCTGTCCTTCGGCCAAGCCGTCTCGCTATCATGTAGCCACCTGCCATTGGTGCCTTGAGTACCGAAATGCTTGAAGGGATTCAGAATGATTAGAAGGTTCCGGCTTGAGCAAAAAGGCCACTACGAGAAGCTGGTAATTGCTCAACGTTTATCGGACATGGTGGACAAATACCTGGATGGACGCACTGCACCGTTGCTGATCGGCGCCGAGCAGGGCGGTATCGGCGAATGGGATGACGTGGTTATTTACCATGCGGATGAGCACTACGAGCACTTCCAGATCAAGCGGCAGACGACTCCCTTCAGCGATAAGCACATCGATAAAGCCGACTACATTAAGTCCTATAAGCCCAAGGGCGGCAGCAATGCGTCAGCTGTCCCGCTCGATAGCAAAATCGACTCTGAGCTTGATAAGGCCATGCAGAGCTTGTCTGTCTGGAGTCTCACTCCGCAGTCCAAGCAGCCGCCAGCCCGTGCCTTTTCACTCATCTTGCTCGGCTTGGAAGTCGTCATCAAGGGCAAATCGAGCGACTTCATCACCGCCAACCACTTGCATGAGTTTTGTCGGCTCTGCAAGCAGGACGGCCTTGATCTGGCTGCCCTATCTAGCCGCCCCGATATCCCAACGCAAAACGTCTACAAATGGTTGACAACATGGTGCGGCTTTACCGACTGGGATCATGTTCGACAAACGATGCGGACACTCACGATCCATGCCGTTGGGGGAGAAGAAAACCTTGAAGAGCGTGCGTGCGAGTCGTTAGGACGGCACTTCAATGATCCGCGGGCAACCCTTGAGAAGCTAGTGGGATACATTTCTACAAGTACCACGGATGTTAACGCCATCAGCTGTTATGCGATGGCCAACCATCTCAAAGACGCACGCCGGTCAGATGCTATGACCTGGACGCAATACCTCATGAAGCCGCTGGCTGGGTCGAGTTGGATGGTCGCCGGTACCCACAACCTAAATGGTACGACGGGCTTGCCAGTGTCCCATGCAGCTACGGAAATTGTCGGTCACCACTGGACGGCGGGCGGTAACAACAGAAAGCTGCGGCTGCACGCTACGTATTGCCCGCCGACGCCAAATACAGTGGCCCTTCCCTCCGCTATCCTTCGCTTGGCTCTGCACTTGAAAAGCGGTAGTCATTGCCTGCTTTTGGGTGAGCCGCTCTGGCGCCAAGGTGCCGGGAACGAACTGGGTAGAACGCTTGGGATCAGCGAAAGTGACCTCGATGAGCTTCCTTGGATAGACAATTCAGAAGCGCTGTCCTGTGCGTCGGGTCGCGAGCTCTCGACGATCCTGGAGGCACGAGATGAATCTTCAGCACTTCACAGGGCAATGAATGATCTTGTGTGGGAGCAGCTACAAAGCCGCATCACGACTAGATTGAACTCGGTGTCCGACACGCCATTACTTGCAGCATTGGAACCGAAGTGGCGCTCTTGGGCCGCTGAGCTTACAGCTGACGCCACTGCGCGTGATTTGTTGTTTGAGCAACTGATGTACCCTAAAACAGAAGGTCTGGACGGGAAGCACGCGCTGCGCGTCGGGCCTCGTACTGCAGATCTGATGGAAACCGCCATTTTAATGCTGCTTCTGGTGTGCGTCGCGATCGGTAATGACGACGGCAATTGGCTCGAAATCCCAGATCTAGGGGAGGTTCGCAGCATCGCGTTGAAAAACTGGTCAGGCGCATCCGGCGATAACAGCGGTGCCAGGCCTGTTGCCGATGAGCTAACGGCTGTTTTAGGGCCTTCACCGGCACCGGTAGTCATTCTTGCGGGCGTCGAAGGGTCTCCCACGAGCCTGCTCGAGTCCGGAATGGCTGATGATTTTGAAACCAGTAACAGCATGGCAGCTGAGCGACAGCCCAGGTTGCTGGTGACACGATTTGAGGTGCTCAAGTACCTGCGTACCGGGACACTCACCCAGCTACAGCGGCAATTCAAACGTCATTGGGATGCTTGGCGCGACGCGCGCGAAGCAGCAATCGAAGCTAAGGGGGAAGGGCACTTATCATGCTGACAGTGCAGGAATTGGCTAGCGCAATCATTCAGCGTGTAGAGGGTCGGTATGACGTGTGTCCCCGGGACGTAACGGAGCTTATGCTGCCTGAGGTCGAGTACGACTCGCATGTTCTTCGGCTCAAGCGCTCCTACATCGAACGGGCGGGCTGGCGGACGGTTCTGCTCATCGAGCTTCCACTAAAGGCCCTGCAGGCAGCCAACCAGTGGGCCGCCGATGTCCGAGATGTGCTGCCGGAGCCTGAGACTGCAGACCTCTATATGTTTCTGATGATCAGCGGTATCGCCAAGGATGATGCTGCTCGGATTGAGACTGATGACAGATTTTGCCGCAAGGTTGTCGTGCGCGAATCTGAAGCGGCTGGTGATTTTCTTAACCGGACATTCTTGGCGGCTTTGGATCCTGCTGGCGATGTCGAGACGCTTAGCGACCCTTTGGTGTCGGCGTTGAACACGCTGTCCAATGCGCACCCTTGGTCGGCTCCACACATCGCTGCCTGGAGAGCACAGCTTCTGACCAACAAAAACGGAGCGGATGTGGTGCGTGTCCTTACCGATTCGCTGAGTGAAAGCGAGGCTCAGTCGTGAGTAAGTTGAATTCCATCACCCTGTCGAACCTGCGTAAATTCGGGTCTGACGTCACCATTGAGCTGAGTCCTGGAGCGACTATTTTGCTCGCACCGAATGGTACGGGCAAAACAACCGTATTTGAGGCGATCGAGTTTGGTCTGACCGGGAAAATCGCACGGCTTCGTGACGACATTGCCCACATCATTCGTGATGATCAGACCGCAGCGGCAGTCAGACTGAATTTTTCTGAGCTTACCGCGACATCACGTGTCACTGCAGCGGGCAAGGTCAGCCAGGACGGAGACTTAAGCAGCGTCTTTCCTAATGTGTCCGCAAGTGACATCCCATTCTTATTACGACTAACCCACCTTTTGGATCAGAGGGAGAACGGATGGATCGTCAATGCGGAAGAAAAGGAAGCCGGATCCCAGCTGGCGAAGCTGCCGATTAGTCGCGACGGTTCTAAAGCTCGCGCCAACCTCGCAGCTGTGCGACGGTCGCTCACGGAGCAAAAAGCCCGCGCAGAAGAAGTGCTGATGGGGCATGAGGCTGATTTGAACAAGTGGAATCGTCTGCTTGAAGAGCGTGACATCGCCGCTGCTGGTGCAGTAGGTGCATTGCGTCCGCGCGATCGAATTGCGGACATTCTCTCTGACGCTGCGAACCAGACGCAAAGCTTGAGTCAGATTCCGCCTGGCTTGTTGACCGGGCCTGTGAGCCAGGAGGAGCTAACAATTGCACATTCCGCACTGTCCGAGATTTTGAAAGGAAAGGTCGAGCGGGCTCGGACGCAAATCTCAAACCTCGCCTTGGTAAATGATCTTGTTGAAAGCTACGTTGCGGCGCGGGAGCAGCTTGAAAAGCTCAATGCAGACTTCACAGTAGTGAGTGAAACGTTTGACCGCCACACAACTACAAGGGCTCAAAGCAGTGCCGCATTGCAGGAGCATAAGGCCAGTATCCACTCTGCACAGCAAGAACTCGCCAGTATCGCGCAGCAACTTGAGCGCCTAATCGGAGAAACAACTGCCAAACAGGAGATCGATCACCGTAATGATGCGTTGACGTCAGCGATTGCTGCCCTACGTGAGGCCGAAAAAGGTTCTCGCGTACTTCGCGAGCAGCATGAGTACAACCAACGTGTTCGTAACCAGCATGCTCAAATTGACGCCCAGCTTCAGGGCATTAGTCAGACCGAGCAGCGCCTGGACGCGGGTCGACTAATGCTTGCCGACTGGCAGGCCACTGAGCAGCGGATCAGCGAGGTTGTTCAGCAAATCACAGCTCTCGAAGTGCTCATCGATAAACAGAGCATCGATCGAGATGCCGAACGTTCCTCGTATGAGACGTGTAAGGTTGCGGAGGCCACTGCCCGATCACACTATGAGATGCTCAGTTCTTCCGCCGACGCAATCCGTCAGGCTGTTGCAGCCATAGCGCAACATCTTCCCGCTGACCAAGATAAATGCCCGCTTTGTCTGGAGCCGCATGGTGCAGCCAAACTTCAGTTCCGTGTGGCTCAAGCCCTTGAGGCGATCAATCCTAGTTTGACCTCAGCTGAGCAGCAATTGCGGGCTGCGGTGGAAGCGTTAACGGCCAGTGAGGTCGCGGTTGAGAAAGCGCAGCAAGCGATAGACCTCAGTCGAGGAGAGTTGGGTGTTTTGGAGTCCAGCCGCCAGGAGCTGGGACGGCAAGTTTCGCAGTTTCGTACCGACCCGATTTTGGCTAGTGACTCGCTCCCGTTGGCAAGGGAGGCGCTCAGGCAGCAACTCGATAGTATTGCTCCTGCCAAAAAGCGTTTGGCTGATCAGCGAGCGGCGTTGGACGTTCTCCCTACCCCTGAAGCCTTTGAACAAACCGAGCGAGCATTCAACTCGGCACAGCACATGCTTGACTTGGCCCGAGTTCAACAGAGCCAAGCGGCCACACGACTGGATCAAGCAGTCGCCGCACTGGCCGCGCTCACCTCTGGGGAACCGCTGGCTCGTACGCTTGAGCAACTCACTGCAGCAAAAGCTCAGCTAGAACAGCATATCAGCGATCTCAACGGTAAGGTCGGGACTGTGCAATCCTCCCTGGACACCCAACAGCATCAGTTGCTTGAGTCATCAGCCGTTGTCCAAGGGATTGAGGAAGAAATCAGAAGGGTTCAAACGCTCCTTCTTCAATTCCGGGCAAGCTGGCAAGAGCTGGAGTTGACCGGCGACCCACTTGCAGAAGCTGCGCAAGCCCGTGAAGCAACGCTGCGCGCTACGTTGACCCTCCTAGAGGGCTATGTTTCAACACTCGAAGGCATTGGGGTAGAAATTTCTGCTTGGGCCAAGTTGAATGAATCACAACTGGCCCAGCGGCTGATTGATGCTCAGCGTCTTGACCGTTCAGAAGAGGCCTTTGAAGCTTTCCTCAATGACAGCATCAACGCGGCACGATCCAGCTTCTTGCGATTGACCTTGATCTCGGACGCGATGGATTTGCTGGATGGCTCACTCAAGAAAGAAATTGAGAACGTTCAGAAGCATGTCGGCAAGGTGGTACCCCGCTGGCAGGCGCTGCTGAAACGAGTTGTGCGGGAGTCCAGGTTCCATGAGGCAAACCTGAAGTTCTTCAGCTCTTATAACAAGGATCGTGCCGGCGTTTCTGTACCGCTTGGCGATAAAGCGGTACCAGTACATGATATCGCGAGTGAGGCACAGTTGACGGATCTTCAACTGACCTTCCTACTCTCAATGGCCATGAGTCATCCGTGGTCTCCTTGGAAAGCACTGTTGTTGGACGACCCGACTCAGCACCACGACCTGGTGCATGCCTCTGCGGTTTTCGATTTGCTGCGTGACTACATCGTTGATCATGGTTTTCAGGTCGTGATCGCTACCCATGATGCTCTGCAGGCGCGTTACTTCCTGCGCAAGCTGCAAAACGATGGGATTGAGGCGAAGATTTGGACGCTCGTGCCGACTGAAAATGGTGTCACTGCGCAAGAAGGGGGCTGGAAACCGCGCATTCAATAATGCAGATATATTTCGGGCGTCGATTTTAGTGCAAGCTGAGCGCGAGCCAAGCCCTAACGGAGGTTTGGTTTCGCGCAGCGGTAGATACGCATCTATAGATTCGCCATCTTGGGGCCGAAAACAGCTCTTGGGGAATGACCGCTTTTGGCCGATAGCTGCCACTTAGGGCCTTGTAGTCATTAGGGTGTACTCCAGCGACTACACCTAAAATGGGTCATTCAGATGTAGCGATAAATAGGCAAAGCGACTTATACGGCTACACCTCTAAATCGCTACGTCTAATGACTATACCAGCGATGGCATAGACCTCAGTCAAAAAGTTAAAACACTGCAGGGTTTTGCAGGGTTTGCCTGTGCCTGAAAACGCCGCGCAGGCCCGCTGTGGGACGCGTAGAGCCCTGTGCAGGGGTGCAGAAAAAACGACCTATTTATCCCGCAGGCGTGGTGGGGGGACGACTGCGCGCGCCAGGTGCTGAGCTACAGTCGTTATTAGGTTTGTTACGTACGGCTGGACGGCAATGACCCTGTTAACCATCAGCTATCTGTACTTTATTTTTTCTATCAATGATTCATACGAGGCGCTGCTTAATGCCCCGCAGTCACGCCAGATTTCTAAATGCTCCTGAACAGTAGGAGTCATTCCGGCAGGGTCCTTTGCCCAACGCTCAAAAAGAGCAGTTGTAATGTCTCGTAGTAGATAACCGTCATTAATAGGAGCTCGTGCAGAATCCAATGCATCACCTACTACCAAAGCGATATAGCCTGCTTTTGGGGCACGTCTTAAAAGCACAGCTAACAAATCCTGTTGCCGGTCCGTCATGGGTAAGGGCATGTCTTTCACCAGATACTGCAGCTAGGAATGTTTACCCTAGGGCTCAATTTAGGACGTAAATAGCTGCCGCGGAAAACTTCATATAAATATGACTCACTGTTTCTTACAGGCAACAAAAAACCCGCCGAAGCGGGTTCTTGTTGATCATACTCAACGTCCTGTCGAGCTGCCATCCAGGCGATGATCAATCATCCTTGATCTCTCTGAGCACATCCTGTGCTGCAGTTGATAGGTGTAGATTACGGGCTTTACTGAGGGTGCAATAGAGCAGCTTGCCGCTATACCGTGTAAGCCTTTAGCTATCCGTGCGATTCTCACTAAGAAAAGCTTGACCTGAGTAAGCTAGTCTTTCTATGGCTTCAACTCCAGCCAACATCTTTGCTACGGCGGATGAGTTAGCCGAGTGGACATGAATCTTGGGTGGAATGAATCCATTTAGTGCTACAGCTTCTTCGATCCATAAGATGACGTCATAGCCGGTACCGTGGACATCGTCTCCCAGGTCGTGGTCGAGACTGACTTCTGTTACATAGCCATTTTGTAGATGACTGATAACCTCTTCGGGCCAATATGCTCGGTGCCACCCATCAGGCGTAGCACGCTCATCATCCAGGTAAATTTTCATTGGTAGGCCTCGTGATCGATGAGCTCTGAAAAGATTGAAAGCAGATTAGTCATCCAACCCAGTTACAGTTTCTTTCACCCTGATCGATATCATAATGAAATCATTTAAACAGTCAGCTTACGCTTTCTATTTTGATATCAGGGATAAAGATGTCTTCAGTACCTCATGACGCCTCTTACGACGCACAGCTAGAAGCGATTGATCATTTTGTTCTCTATCCAAGCCTTCTACCCTGGATTGGTAAAAACTACCGTGATGCCAACTCTAAGCTACTTGTCATTGGGGAAAGCCATTACCTTAAGGATGGCAGCACGTATCATCTGGATCCAATAGCTTGGTATGCCGGCGTTGACCTTACTAATGTTTTTGAAGAAGACTTAAATTGGTTTAGAACGAGAGGCACCGTTTCTAACTGTATCGCGACGAATTGGAAACGTAAGTCGAAAGCGATTTATCGCAACATTGCCAAAGCGTTAGAGACAAAAGGGATAGGGCACGGATGTGCTGATGGGCCTTTTGGTGAAATCGCTTATATGAATTATTTCCAGCGTCCCGCTCAGATTACTGGTGATTCGATACGGGTAGCCCCGCTTGATGTCATACGCAGCGCAGAGGTTGTTGCCCAGGTAGTATCAGTCCTTAAACCAGACTTAGCCATCTTCTGCACCTCGCTAGGTTGGAAGGCAGCGAGATCGGCTGACCTGGATGATGTTTTGCGTTCCCATGGGGTAACGGTTAAATCAACCGTTCATCCATCTTCCGCATGGTGGAATCGTCCACGTCGGAACGGGAAAAATGGCCTCGATACTTTTCTTGCGGCTATTAGCGATAGACCTAGCCTCAGCACCTCACTTTCTAGAGAGCTGGCTTAAGCTTCTACATAAGCGTGGCGGTACGTACCTGTGCCGCCCTGCCTATTTAACTCAATACGCATTATGCGAAACACCTTTGCCATATGTGTTAAGTGTTAGCGGGGAACTTCTGGATTGGCTTTTTGAGGAAACCAAAAGCCGTCAAAGTTGTTTTTTTACATCCAAGCGCGATAAATGAAGCCTTAAAAGACAAACGAGAAGCCATCAAACTGGCTCGTCATTTAGAGACGGGTTGTCAGTAGATGGCTTTTGAGTTTCGTTAGGAAATATCGCGACGGGAAATTAACACCGTAACGACAAACGCTGTGAACAGATGCAAGTACTCCCACTACATTATCAATTTACAGTTTTCAACTAACTCGGCAGAACGCCAGCCCCTGATATCCTACTGGAGCATTAATGGCCGGCAACTCCAAACGTTCGTCACGCATGAACTCCAGTTGCAGCATATTGCCATGAATAATTTCATGTGCGCCGACTGCCTGCCGAGCCATACCTAATAGGCGACTGTAGCCCTCGTGATTATCACCGGATCGCACTAGCGATGACGGATCAGCAAGATGTTGCTGCAGCTGCCTGCCGAAATCTCCATGTAACGCCTTGAAATCACTGGCCACCTTTGCAGCGAGAGGCACTTCCCCTAAACGGGCAAGAACCTGCATTCGTCCCTGAGCAGACATAACCCAGCCACGGTAGGCCGCGCCCAATTCAGCAGCTTGGACGCACTCTAGACCCTGGCCCTGAACCTGCCGGATCAGTCCCGAAAAATAGCTTTGCCCTTCGGCCAGCCGGTCGCTGGCAATGAGTAGTTGTTGTTGCATCAAGCTAGTATTGCAGTACAGTTCTGCATCGCGCAGATGCTGCAATGCAGCATCTAGCGGGGCCAAGCGCTCGATCATCTGCTTGGCATTAAGCCACTCTACTCCACGGCGGATACTATCAAGCTTACCATCCAGGTGTTTGAGCTGATTTTCAATACCTTGCAGCTTATAAAGTGTCAGTGCAAAACCAGCGACGCTCACTGCCAGGTTGGCAACCTGCAGCCCCATTAAAATCTGTTGATGGACGCCAAGCAGTTGCAATTGATCAGCCTGCTCACGCAATAACTGGATCTGCTCCGATCCCTGTTCTAGCAACTGCTCGGCTGTATCGCGCTCCAGCAACACGCCTTCTTGTAGCCACATGACGATCTGCTTATCGCTCACCTTACGGATCACACCGCCAACTCGTTCAAGTACTCCATTCTTCAGCCCCTCGACAATCGTTTCGGGCACATCGAAGATTACATTTAGCTCAGCCATCAAATTTGCCTTCCATAAACTGAGTAGCTGCCAACGCTCGGGTCTTTAAACGCAACATGGAGATATGTAGCACGCAAGGAATGGTGACACGATAAGCCGGCCCTGCAAGATCGACAGCCGTCCACACGCCAGCGATTACCCAACCAACAGGCCCAGCCAACGCTGCAACAACTCGCCCGCCAGCAAAAGTGCCACCTGCAACTACTGCACTGCGCAAACCATGTCCTAGCAACTGGGTCGCCATAGAATTAACAATCACTGTCGAAGTCTGAAAAAGGATCATCCGTGCCACTGCTGGCACAACTAGAGCGGAAAGTGATGAGCCGTTTAGTAGAGCCATCATCTTCGTGCTGTCGAGACCCGCTTCGCGCAAAATCTCCTCAAGGGCACGGCGATCTTCACCGGACGACTTTTTCAATGCCTGTCTCAGGATGGATTGCACCAAAGCCTCTTCCAGCTCGATCAGCTCTAACGCGGAAGTATTCTTGACCTTGAACTTGCCAGCGACATCTCGGACTAACTCGGTGTAGGAAGGTCCGCTCTTGCGCCACACATTGGCGAAACTATTGCCGCCAAACAAACGTAGCTCATCGAAAATCTCGCTAGCATAATGCCGGTGGTCAGGATGCCAGCGCTTAAAGCCCACACTGTTAGAAAGAGACTCGGTCTTAGCTTTGAGGATGTACTCGACAAGGAGCTCCAAGTCCTCATTGCTAGCTTGTTGCAACAGCTGTCGGGTATTACTGTAATCAATGTCGCTCATTGCGACAACTCCTTGTAGTACTGAGTGGAAGAGTCAAGCTTCCCTTTAAGCAGCCTTGCTTTCGACCAAGCTTGAATAGGACAACCTATGACCCGATGATTAAATTCCAACGCCGCAGAAGGTATCGTCTTGGTAGAATTCAACTTTAATTCTTCGCATGTTTACGCCCCGTGGGAGGCGTTTCAGGTCATGGATGCTTCCGAACGGTCTTAGGCTATGTCCAGCTTGAATATCAGACATCGCCAGTGCCCTGCCTCTTACTAGAATTTCCTGCTCCGACCACTTTTATGGCCATGCAAGTCACGGCTGAGGTTAAGCTTGCTTCACTTTAAGAGCTTCGGCCTTTTGATTGACCAAGCGGAGTTGGTTAATGCATGCCGGGGGTAGGGGCTTTGGGCCTAATTAAACTCAAGAGATGGTCAAGTTGCCTGTCAGGTCAACTATAACCACGTCCCCAAGGCTCCATACATCTGGTCAAGCCGTATCGGCTCCATGCTGGCTCAAGCGCCTAGCTCTTTACGTTCAGTGTCGATATAGGAACTACTGCACAATCAGGTCCGCTAAACTGTATTGCTTGCGGGCCGTTGAGCTCTTCAACTGGCCGGGGTTCGACGGTTATAAGCAGCTCCTTATTCGTCACGGCATGAATACTGCCGGGCTACAGCCGAAACGTTCACACAGTGCCTTGATCTGGCGGACGTTCAGTTCACGCTTGCCGCTTAGGATCTCGGAAACAACTGACTGGGTACCTACTTCCGGCAAGTCACTCTGACGCAACTTGTGCTGTTCCATCAGGAAAGCCAGCATTCCCTTGGGATCGGAAGGTTCATCGGGGTAGGTTTCTGCGTCATAGGCTTCCAGTAAATCCGCCATCCGCAGCAGAAGGCTTTTCAGCGGGTGATTCTCATCCCTGCCAATGATTTCCAGCAGTTCGTCCACGGACTCAGCCATGATCCGATATTCGTCGTCATTTTTGGGCTTTTGCAGCAGTGGTGCTACAAAGTCCCAATGTTCAATAGCTTGTTTTAGTAGTGCGCTCATAATCAGATCCTTCAGGTTAGCGTTTTGGCGTCTTGCCAGCTCTGGCATACCCTTACTACGTCTTTTTCCAGTTACCGGCGTCGTATTCCTTGTGATCTAACACGTGTTTGATAAACAGTAGCTGGCACTCAAAATCTACCTTGGCAATGATGCGAATCTTGTTACCGCCGATATCGAAAATATGCAGATCGATGTTCTTACCTTTAAACAGGTCCAGTGCGGGATTGGCCTGCTTTAGCGCCGCAAAGTCCTTGAAGTGACTTTTCTTAATCAGCTCTCGCCATTTCTCCAATGCGTTGGCTGCATGCGGCCACTTTTCCTTCGCCTCCCGAATATGGGCTTCACTGATGATCCGCATCCCTTATCCCGTATAGCAATTTGCGATAAACAAAGGATAGGACATTACTAGATTTATCGCAACATGCGATATTTAGGTTGTTGATCTATTTTTGAAGCGCCTGGCCTGAGTCCGAAACGACAACAGACTTGCTAAAAGGACCGCTATATGGGGCTCTAGGGGATATTCTTTCATATACAGTTATATACAGATAATGCGTGATAAAAGTACTCACGTTGCCGGTAATCAAATTTGCCGCTACGTCATCCAGATGGTTTATACACGCTGCCCTTAACGGGCCCGTACGTCCCCTCTGCCTGCACGTTCTTGCAGCTGCTATTCATGGTTACGTCACCCGGTAACAGCTTGTCATTTCTGATTTCCACCTGGAAAAGACAAGACAGCCTAGCAAATCGATTTTTCAGACAGAACGTAGGGTCATGATCTATTCGAGAGGCTTAAGGAGAGCGCCAACGTGGCGCTCTTTATTTCAGATGAGCCACTTCTTTAATAGCTCTCCATTCTCAACATAGATTTGTTGAGCAACAGCGTTTGCTGCAACGCTATCGGTGCTTAACTGGTAGCGTTTGAGTACATAAGGCACCAGCGCACCGCGGGTTGGAATGACGAGCCGGCCCTTTTCCATGCCAAAGTCGGCTGCGATAATCTCCTTTTGCTCATCGCTTAAGCGGGTGTCTGGAGCAAGGATCACCTCAAGCTCGGTATTCCAGCCCTCATCCTCGCTCTGGCCATGGGTGGTGGGGTCCATTAGATCCGGCTCACCGCGAAAGCGACTCAGTACGAAGTCCCGGTAGCCCTTGTTCTTTTCACAGTAGGCCCGGACGTGCCAGCGTAGCCCATCATAGACTAGAGTGTGGGGCGCCATGACCCGGATTTCTCGGGTTGGAGTCGACATCGAGACGTACTCGGTTTCTAATCGCAGCCCTTCCCGGCAGGCCTTGAGGATGGGCCGGAGCACTTCGGGCCTAATGGTCCGATCAGGTACGTCCAGTAGCTCAATGTGAGAATAGGCAACCGCCAGACCGCTGATATGTGCCGCCTTTTCACGGTTCTGATTGATCATGTGCAGGTAAGCCCCAGCACTGCCATCAATAAACCGTGGCCTGAACGTAGCCGAAGGCTTGTAGCCCTTTAGGTATCGGTCATATGTAAGGTTATTGGGCGCATGCTCGGTGAGGTAGGTATTAATATCTTTTGAGGCCTGCTGGCGACTGATGCCAAAACTCTGCATCAGGTGTCCTGTGGTCAGGCGTCCCTCCCACCAGGCAATGGTTTCGATCAGTCGATACCGCAGGGCCAGATCCCAGCGAATCTGGTCCAAGGACTGCTGCCTTTTCATGTCTTCCTCATCTGTACGAATTGTTTACCTGTACACGTCTACACGGTAGACGTGTCGTCTCAGGATACATATCGTTTGACTTACCGAATAGTCAGGAAGCAACAATCTTGAGCAGTACATTGATGCAGAGAAGCAAGGACGCCTATGGCACTGGCAACCTTTTTATTGCGTTTGCCCAAGCAGTAGCCGCATATAACAGAGGTGAGCAGAATCTTGCTCAAGCCATGGGTACCGCTGCGCTGGTGATGGAAAACGGCGGTGATGAAGAACAGGTCATCGCTGCCCTACTTCTAGGCCATGTCCACGGGCATCAGCCCACTCATGTCTCGCGTATTCATCGTCAGTTTGGCGGCCGCGTGCTGCGCATCGTATTGGAATGCGGTTTGCTCATGCCAAAGCAAGGCTATCTTGAGCCAGTGGACTCAGGCCTACTTATGGACCACCTAGCCGAGATGCAGCACGACTCCCTATTGGTCAGTGTTTGCTCGGCCATTGACGGCGCGAACCGCTTGTTACGTGCCCTTCATGCGGGCGATGCACGTTATAGGAGTGCCCATCACAGGCTGACCGCGGTCAGTTATTACGAGTCGCTTATCTGGGGTTTCTCAAAATACCCCCTGATACCGTACAAGGCCCTTAAGGATGTTGTCACGCGGGTAATGCTTAAAGCAGGCTAATAGCTAGAGCAAGTATAATTGCCTTTAGGCATTAAACACGCTTTGCCAATCAGTGCTATTACTTGAATAAAAATTGCAGGTTAGCCATGGGCCGGTCCATAAGGCACTGGTCATTTTGTTTTCTGTTCTCGAGAAGGCACGCCTTATTCATATCGCAACATCAATAACAGGATCTGGTTTCCTCTGCTTCGCCACTTAGGATTGCGTGAGCGGCGCCCTTATCAGACTCGCCATACAGCCGCGACCCTATGGCTGGCTGCGGGTGAAAAGCCGGGGTGGATCGCTCGGCAGATGGGTCCCCGACTACCGAGATGCTGCTCCGCGTCTACTCGCGCTACATGCCCAAGCTGACCCGACTTGATGGAGGCGCCTTCGACAATCTGATTCAGGCCAATCTCAAGGGGTTCTACCCCGTTAATCTGTATTTACCTTGTTTGCCTCTGTGGCCTGCCTCAATCCATTAACTCGGCTTGGATATAGGGCACATGGTAAAATGCTCGCTTTGCCCGGAAGACAAGATGCGCTTTACCATTCCATTAGCTCTTATATTGATTGCCGTAGTGCTCCTGCCATGGCTTTTAATTGAGAGTATTCCCAGCGCTGCGGCCTATAACACTTGGGTAGTAGCACTTTCAATTTTTAGTGGCCTGTTTATTTTCTTTTTATGCATAAAGGCTTGGTTTACAAAAAAGACGAGTAGCACAAGTTCCCTAGAGAAAAGGGCTCGCCGCATAGCTGAAGAGGCTAACAGGCGGAACCGTCAGAATTGATCAGGCTATTCCTGTTTTCTGAGGGTTTGTTTAGCTCATGCTTCATACCCCCCTATGGGAGCTGTATGAGTGGCACTTAATCGAGCATGCAACCGATCCGCATAGGCCCGGGCCTGCGCTTCAGTTGAAAATGCCACTTTCATATGATTGAGTCTGACAACCCAGTCAGCTTCAAGAAAGCGCTTTTCTATTGTTATACCCATCTCTCTCCTCGTACACCCAGCCTAGCAAACGGAAAAGCACTGCCTTCTGGTCAAGGTGATTGATACAGACGCGCGGCTGACAAGTTTGCCTTATCCATCCAACCATCTCCGCTCTTAATGTTTTGTTAAAATAGCAGACCTGCCAAAAAGGCAAACTTTAACGAACCAATGGTGGCGTCTTGACTCAGACCTAGAGCAAGCGAAGCCGCAGCCAGGCGTGCATGAGGCTGTTGCTTTACCCGTACACCGGCCACAGGCGTACCTTTTGTTATGGATCAAACAACCCAGCCCCTTGATCTTTCCCAGTGTGATAAAGAGCCAATTCATATTCCTGGATCAGTTCAACCACACGGTGTTTTGCTGGCAGTTGACCCTCACACGCAGGTTATCCAACAGGTAGCCGGTGATACCTTAGCCTTCTTATCCAAGGCCCCTGATGATTTGCTGGGGCAGGCTGTCGCTACGGTTCTGGGGGCTAAAGCCGCCGCCTCTCTTTCACTGGTTGAGCCTGACCAAGCTGAGCCCGTGTATTTAGAGCCGCTAACAAAACCCCCTTGAATCTAAGCTTGGCTATGTCCACGATAGAGGCATGAGACATCGCAAAGAGATTACGGCTGCGCTGTGGAAGCGCATCAAGCCGCTATTACCAGAGCATAAACTCTCACCCAAAGGCGGTCGTCCTCGCCTGGAGGATGAGCTCGCCCTTAATGGCATCGTATTTGTCCTGCGTACCGGCATTCCCTGGGAAGATCTACCCCAGGAACTTGGCTATGGCAGCGGTATGACCTGCTGGAGGCGTCTTAAGCAATGGCAAGCGTGCGGTGTCTGGCACCGCTTGCATCGTGTCTTGCTCGAAGAGCTGCGCGACGCCGATTGTTTGGATCTGAGCCGGGCCAGCGTGGATGCTGCCAGCGTATCCAGCCCCCGGGGGGCCTATGCACCGGCCCAAACCCGACAGATCGAGGCAAACTTGACAGCAAGCGGCACCTGATTACCGACCGTAACGGTGTGCCGCTTGCCTTCTATGTCAGCGGAGCTAATCGACATGACTCGATTATGTTCGAGCCGCTGGTTGATGCCTTACCTACACCTAGAGACAAACCCAGTAGAGCCAGGCGTTGGCCTGAGAAGCTACACGCTGACAAAGCGTATGACATAGAGCGCTGCCACAGATATCTGCGCACGCGAGGGATCGCTGATCGAATCGCCCGTAAAGGGGTAGATAGCAAGGAACGACTTGGCCAGCATCGCTGGGTGGTGGAGCGTACCCATGCCTGGTTGGCCGGTATGGGCAAGCTGCGTATCCGTTTTGAGCGCAGGTTAGATACTCACCGAGCCCTGTTATCGCTGGCGTGTAGCATCATCTGTCTACGGTCATTAGAGAGGTTTTGTTAGCGGCTCTTAGAGGGTGTAGACAAAACAAAACCTTTCAAGCCAGTCTATTGAGCAAGATACGCGCATTGGCCAGCCATACCCAGGCTGCAGCGACCGAG
>NZ_KI517371.1:68534-79197 GCF_000478505.2 Pseudomonas sp. HPB0071
AGCGGAACACACCTGTAGCCCGCTCTGGCGGTAGAGTTCGTTAGCGATCTCATCGAGCGATGCCTGTGGATGCTCAGCCACGATGTTGAGCAATACTTGAATATGGGAAGGCGTGAGTGCTCGAGGGCGACCACCCCGATTGACCATAGCTGAGGCTTTTTCAGTCCTGTTATGCTTAGTCATAAACAGACCCCCAAAGGCTTAGAACTAGAGGGTCAGCTTACTCCACGTATATTTTGTCTACACCCTCTTATTACAGATATAGCCCTACCGGGACTGGATGGCCGTCAGCTGGCTCAACTGGCACGTCAGTATCGCCCCGGATTAAAGGTGTTGTTTGCAACGGGCTATGCGGAGGGCAGTCTGGATGAGTATTCGGGCAATGGCATAGGCATTATCACCAAGCCCTTTTCTATCAGCACACTTGCACACAAGGTCTGGGACATAATCAGCCATGAATGATTTTTGGCGATTAGTTAAGCCATATTAGCGCCTGCTTGGGTTCCTCTCATGGTTACTAAGATACTAGGCGCAGGCATACCCCATTCCACTGGGCCGCTTCCAGAAGCGCTTCTTGCTCATTGGTAAATTCTACAATCACGCCGCCATGGGCATAAATAACGGCCCAGACCTCCTGCACTGGGGTCTGTAGAGCGGAGGTTAGCTCAGACTGTTGTAATAGCTGCGACATTATTTCAGGAACGTTTTCCATACCATGTCCTTCATTGCACGGAATGGCCGCGGATAAAGAACTGCGTAAGATAAAAGCAGGCGCAAGGTCGCAAGCTTTATGTACCAGGCAAGCTCTTCAGGTGGCCATGATAAGGAGTTCATACAGCTTTAGCGGGATAAATACAATCCGTCTGGAGGCTGCTCCCAACCCATCTGCGTATTTGTGGGTTAGGGATGGCCTGCTTGCTGTCAGGATAGACCCATCGCTTCAATAATTGCAGTCGCGGTGCTATTTACAGAAAAAAACGCCTAAGCGGGCTGACGACCATGCCCATTGTCTGTGCCATCCTAGCGATGATCACGTATCCTTGAAATGGCTAAGCACATCCTGTGCTGCAGTTAATAGCGTCAGATTATTCAGATCTACCGAAACGGTAATACAACAAATCATACCTAGGTTATGTAAGCCTTTCGCTATAGGCAGGTCTGCCTAAGGGAGTACAACTGGTCTTAGCCAAGAGAGATCAAAGATTAGACTTTATTGTGCAACCAGCCTCCCACTACGTCAGTGTCGTGTTGGACTATCCAGACTTTGAGTACTTTATGGTTATTATTTTTCGTCTCAATAAGTTAAGGGCACCTCTAAAAACCTGCCTTTTCACGGTAAAATTGACGCGTCCTTGCCTTAGGAGCTATGCCCATGCTCAGTCTGTTTGCCGACCAGGAACGTAAAGCAAAACTGGATAGTCTGGGTGATCCACTGACTCTGCTGAATAAGCACGTGGACTTCGCCGCCCTGGCCGTCGAGATTGACCGCTGGGCGCCCAGGCCCAGCCGAGCCAAGGGTGGTCGGTCTCCTTATCCAACGGAGCTGATGACGCGTTTGCTGATACTCCAGCACCTGTTTAACCTGTCCGATGAGCAGATGGAGTATCAGCTGCTCGACCGCATGAGTTTTCAGCGTTTCGCCGGACTGAAGCACGCCGGCCGAGTCCCGGACCGCAACACGATCTGTGTCTTTCGCGAGCGCCTGTTACAGGCCAATGTCGAGCATCAGATCTTCGCCGAGGTGCATCGCCAGTTGCAGTAGCACGGATTCCGGGCTCGTGACGGGCAGATCATCGATGCCAGCATTGTTCGAGCGCCGATCCAGCACAACACGGCTGCCGAGCAGGCGGTGGTGAAGGAGCAGGCCGTACCGGCCGAATGGTCACCGGCCAAACGCCGGCAAAAGGATGTCGAAGCACGCTGGACAAAAAAACACGGCAAATCCTATTTCGGCTACAAGCTATCCGTGAGCGTGGACCGGCGGCACAAGCTCATCCGCGCTATAAAGGTGAGCAATGCCAGCGAGGCCGATACCCGGCACCTTGTGGACATGCTCGACCGTAGCAACAGCAGCCGGGACTTCTGGGCCGATCGCGGCTATCACAACAAACCCAGGGAGCGCTGGCTCCGGCTCATTGGCTGGCGGCCGCGTATCCAGCACAAGGGCCAAGCTGGCAGACCTGTTGGAGAGCACGGCAAGGCCCGGAACAGGCGCATAGCCAGTCCCCGAGCCCGCGTCGAACACGTCTTTGCCAGCCTCTCGCAGATGGGCGGCAAGATGATACGAAGCATCGAACTGGCCCGTGCAGAGTTTGGCCTGACGCTCAAGTCGGCGGTCTACAACCTCAAACGAATGGCGAGCCTGTTGGAAACGGCCTGAACCTGCCCACCGGTTGCGTATCGCGACCGGCTAAATGGATGCTTTACGAGCACTTGACCCAGCGCTTGAAGGCTTGGAGCAGTACTTGTCGGCTCCCGGCGCTATCCCGGTGTGCATTTTTAGAGGTGCCCTATAAGGTGGATGCTCCAAGGCTAGTCTGAAGCAATCCATGATTTTTCGTCCACTTTGCTTTGAGCTACTTCAAAGCAAAGTGGCGACTCAGAAAGCATGCTCAGGCGGGTCGCTTATTTTACTTTTTCTTGCGGTAAGCTGTTACAGTAGTGTTTTTTATTACATTCGCACCTTGCTTGTGCCGGCCAGCAACTGTCAGCTTGCAATTTAGAGCTTTGACAGACAAATAGCATGATTCCTTGGGCCCTCTCCTGGCCAAACCGCGAAAGAGTACATCGGCGTAGCCACTTTAGCGGGGGTTAAGCTTACTTCATGGGTCTACATAAAATCTGATAAACGGCATGGAACTTTTTCAACAGTCCTTATAAGATATAATCTCATATAGCCACTATTGGACCAGGGAGAGGTCTTTGTTTAGTAAATACAGTGAGGAGCAGATCAAGCAGACCACTTTAGCGCTTTTAATGGAGCAAATCAGTTCAGGCCAGTTAGACCCAAGCTGCCGCGATACTCTTCGTAAGTCTCTACACCAAGCTAGAAAGTTTGCCATAGACAGCTTAGACGCTGCTGCTAAGGTTGTTAGTGATAGGGAAAATTCACTTGCTTCAATTCAGGCTAATTCCCGGCTTTGTCCCCATGCTTGTTAAAAGTAGATTCTGTGTAGCTTTGCCAGTTGCGGCAATGTGAGTCGGTTCTAGGTGTTTGATCGCAGGGAGAAAGGGTCTATGGTATAGACCTCTATCGCAGGATGATCCATGGCTCAAGTTCTACATACACTTGCCACGACCACGCACGCCATCCGAGCAGAACTACATCGATCGCAGGATCTGTCGCGCTATAGGCTCCCAAGACCATAATTAAATGGTGTAAGCGCGACTCTGTTGAGGACCACAGCCCATAGGCCGCATTCAACCTCACTGACCCTGGCTGAAGAGCTTCTGCTATCACGTTCTGGCAGAAGACGCTGCAGCGCTTCATGCCCACGCTTTCACGCTCGGGCCTGCATCGGCTCTACCAGCGACACGGCATCAGCAACCTGTCACGCTCAGCTGAGCCGGTACGTGAGAAGAAAGCCTTCAAACGCTATCCGCTGGGCTATCTGCATATCGATATCACCGAAATGCATACTGCAGAAGGAAAGGCTTATCTGTTCGTGGCGATTGATCGAACGTCGAAGTTTGTGTATGCCGAGTTGCACGAGCAGATGATGCGAAAGGATGCAGTCAGCTTTCTGGAGGCTACGCTCAAGAAGTTACCTTATAAGGTAACTAGTGTATTGACTGGCAACGGAATGCAGTTTGCCAAGAAGAACGGTACGGAAAGCTATCGAGCCCATCCTTTCGATGCGGTCTGCTATCGGCAAGGCATTGAGCATTGGCTAACCAAGCCCTTCCATCCGTGGACCAATGGCCAGGTGGAACGCATAAACCGCACGATTAGCAAGACCTTTCACTATGCCTCGCTTAAACAGCTGCAGGAGCATATAAAAGATTATCTGTGGGCGTATAACAGCGCTCGTCCATTGCGCTCTTTGGAGAGGCAAACACCCATTGGCTTTTCCTCTAGCAATGGCATAAACAACCACAGCTCTTTTTAACCGACCCAAACCCCTTCTTCCCGGGACCTAACACCTAAGACTTCTGGATTGCCGCCAGTTCCCGTCTAAGAGCATGGGACAAGGAGATAAGCCGATTAAGGTCCACAATATCCAAGCGGTTGATACGCTGAGAGACCTGATGGCTCGACGCTCTATCAGTTACTGTAATGATAAAAGTACCTATGGGTTCTAGGCTTTGGGTTAGCTGCACCTCGCACCCGTCACTAAACAGCCCTGCAAGGATCTTCACGTATCGATGTATGTTCTTCCGTGAGGTCAAATATAATTTATAAGCCCTACAGACATGTACGCAACGCAGAGGTTCCGGTAGGAAATATTAGGAGACCTACACAGCCTTTAAGGTATTCAAGATGTCTTCGCTTTTCTTTTGTAAGGCCAGCAAGTTGAGGAGGTCACTCCATTCAAGGCTTGAGAAGGCGCAACGTCCAGAGTACTTGTCTATCACCCAGATCTCTACCTGTTCCACAGAGGTAGGATCCTGAATATGGGTCAGCTTTACTCGATAGCGATCGCCAAGTAGTTCTTGCAAGATACCTATCTGCCGGTGCATAGCGTGCATTTCCGTTAAGCGAAATAAATGCCTTCTTGGGGTTGTACGCCGGAATCCCAGAAATTTCCGTCAGCCCAGCTCCAGTCCCGCCACGAGCGCATCCAGGTCGATGAACTTGCCGTCAGTCTGGAAGGTGTAATGCCCGTTCAGCAGGATGTGCCGCCAGGCCGCTGGCGACATCTGCGTGATCAACGCCAGCGCCTTGGCATTGCCAGCTGCCTCGTACTTCGTCAGCAGCAGGGACAGGATCGCCGAGTTGTAGAAGATGATCGCGTTGCCGATCAGCCTGGCGCACTGGTTGCTGATCTCGATTTCGATGTCGGTGCGGCCGGTCAATTCCTTCTTCCCACCGACTTGGGCGATGGTCGAGCGTAGCTGGTGATAGGACTCAATGCGGTTCTGCGAGCGGTGAACATTACGCTCCAGTTGCGGGTCGCGCAGGTAGCGCAGTGTGTAGATACTGCGGATGAGCTTGTCGAACTCGAAGATTGCGCGCCGCGTCGGGTTCGGCGCCGTATAGGTGCACAGCTTGCGGATCAGCGTGCCCTGCGTCATTTCCTTCAGGCCCAGTGTGGCGACGATTCGGTCGATGTTCGCCTTCTCACCGACGATGAGTTGCCGGTCGATCTGGCCAGCCGGCCGGATCAGGCATTTCTCGTACAATGCCAGATCATCGGCGCAATACAGCTCCTGCAACTGGTCGTCGAGGTCGGTGAAGCGCGGCTCGAAACGAAGTCCGAACCAGTGCAGGATGGCGAAGTTGGCCTTGTTGATGCTGTGCATGTCGCCGGTGATCGCGCTCGGCACGATGTCCGACGTGTTGCGGTACCAGATGTCGAACACGTGGTGAGCCTCGTACTCGTGTGCGCCTATCAGGTAGCCGTTCAACGGCACGTGATTGCACAGCAGCGTGTAGGCGACGACGCCCTTGCCGCGGCCGAAATATTTGCGCGAGTAGCGCGCCTTCACAGTTGGTCGCTCGACGCCGAATTTCTGCCCATCAACGGCACCGTACAACGAATCGAGGTCGAACGAGTAATGCGGGAAGATCGGCAGTGCGGCGATGGCGTTGCTGATGCAATCGTTGGCCACATGTAGCGTCGCCTGGCGCAGGTACTGCTGGTAGGTACTCTCCAGGACGTGGTACGGGATGTCGCTGGTACGTGCCATAACCTGGTTGCCGTGGTTCATGGCTTGGGCAATGATCACCGCCATCAGACTGTCGGCGTCGGCTACCTTCTTCGCATAGCGTGGCTGCAATGGTGTCAGCGCCGACAGGAACTGGCACTGGCCGTTGACGAAGCGAAACACGTCGGCGACATCGCAGTATGGCAGTTGCTCGTAGAGAGCTTGCTCGCGCGCCTTCTGGTTCTCCCCCTTGGGCTTGCGCCAGGTCAGTCTCTGCGTGTCCTTGTCGTATTCCAGGTGCGTCAGCTTGCCCTGTTTCAGCTCGCGATTGAACGCCACCCATTGCGCACGCAACTCGGCCGCCAGTGCATCGAGCTGGGCACTGACCGGCTGCCGCAGGAAGGGGATGTCCATCTGCGCGAGCACGGCGGCTTTCTCGTCCATCGAAACCAACTCGTCGGACAAATGCCGGTGCTGCAAGCTGTCGTCAATGTAGAGCTCGCCCGCCTGGAAGCGTTTCCTGACCTGACGGTAAAGCCAGAATTCGTAACGATCGGCATGCAGGCCTGTCGGCGTGCCTTCGGCATCGAACATCAGCAGGTACGGACGCAAGCGTTTCGGCAGCGTTGCCGCCGGACATTCGTCGAGTGGCCGTTGTGATAGGCGCTGCTGCTTGGCGAACACGCTCTTGGCCCAAGTCAGCGCCGCGAGCCATGGGTTATCGGGGGCCGTGCCGGCGAAGTCGAGCGCGACGTACAGCGGCCGTAGATGGCGTCGAATGCGTTCGGCCAGGCCGTCCACCGCCTGCCAGTGCAGCGCCAGTTTGTTCAGTGGCTTGACGCTCATGCGCTGCGCCGTGTTTTGCAGCAATTCCCTGGACATGATTTTGTAGGCGCGTTGGCGCACCTCGCCGAACGGCGTCGGATCGGCCACGCTGTCGTCCACGTACAGCGACAGCAGGCGGCCAACCTGCGGCGTTTCCTGATGGCGTCGCAGCTGTTCGGCGACAAAGGACTGTTTCGCACCCGTGCGGCTCTCGTCCTCAAGTTTTTTCATGTGGAAGGCCATCGCGTCGACCAGGTTGTCGGTGAGCTGCCGGTAACGTACCCAGGCATAGCACAGCAGGTAGAGCCGGGTCTGCTCCGCCTTCAGGTGGCGCAGGTCATGGACGGTATAGAAGTTCGCCAGGCTCGCGTAGTACAGCAGGTTCTGCTGCGAGATGCCGAGCTTGGGCAGCAGCGCCTTGGCGATCCCGTGCAAGGACTTCAGCGTGGCGCGCTTCTCGCGCTCCCCTGCCATCTGACGCCAGCCGAAATCTTTAGCGTCCTGCTTGAGCGCTGCCAGTTGAGACAGGGTGTCGTCACGCACCAGGAGCTGGCCCAGCGCAGCTTTGGCCGATTCGTCCAACACTTCTGCCAGCAAGCCGCCCAAGCGCCTGCGTTCGGTGGACAGGGCTTCACTGACCAGCTCTTGTAAGGTGGTGTGGCCGGGCCGGATGATTTTGTGCTCGCTGAGCCAAACGATCAGTTCGGCGGCCACGAATCCTGGCATTACGTCGCGCCGCACGATCTGTTCAGCCTGCTGTGCCAGTTGCGGCAGGAAGCTAGCCGCCCACGACCGGTAGCCGAACAGTTCGGCGATCTGACCCCTCTGGCTGTAGTGCTCATGCTTGGTGATCGCCTTGCGTTCGAACGCTTCGCCGTGGAAATAGCGACTCAGCACGAAGGCGCAATCGTCCTCGACCTCATGCCAATCGAAGCGGAAGAAAGCATGCTTGGCCTTGAAGTAGCCGATCTGCAAGACGCAATAGACTTGGGCCTGCAGGCTAGGCCGGCTGCTGGCGAACGCCAGTTCAGATTCGGTCAACGCCAGGTATTCCAGCCGCTGAGCATCGTCGAAGTCCGGTAGGCCGTACAAGGCTTCCTGCTCTGCGTCAGAAAAGACGGTGAGTAGCTTATTCTTGTTGCTCATCGACCGTCCTTCCCGCACCACGCCAACCTGCTCGCGTCAATGTTTCGATCAACGTAGTGCGCTTGACATTGAAGTTGCGGCACACCGCCGCCTTAGACATACCGCCATCGAGCGCGGCGACGATGGCGTCCAGCTTCTCACCAGTGATCGCCTGCGGCCGGCCGCCGATCCGGCCGCGTTTGCGTGCGGCGGCCAAGCCCGCGACGACGCGCTCCTGAATCAAGGCGCGCTCGTACTGCGCGAGCGCACCGAACACCTGGAACAGGAATTCGCCCGAGGGCGTCGTAGTGTCCAGGTTCTCTGTCAGCGAGCGGAACGCCACCCGCTTGTCCTTGAGCGAAGTCACAATGGCGAGCAGGTGCGACAGCGAGCGACCGAGCCGGTCGAGTTTCCACACCACCAGCACATCGCCGGCTCGAACGAACTCAAGCGCCCGCGCCAAGCCGGCACGGTCATCCTTCGCGCCAGAGGCACGATCCTCAAACAGGTGACGCGGATCGACGCCGGCGGCGAGCAGCGCGTCGCGCTGCAAGTCCGTGCTCTGGCGGTCGGAGTCCGACGACACGCGCATGTAGCCAACCAACATAGGCGGATAACCATCAAAAACAGGTTTCCGCATAATAGTGAATAGCGATAGAGTTTTCCGTACATTTTTGAGGGGGTGTTGCACAGGTAGCACAGCGGCGGCTGACAGCCTGTCGCAAAACAAATGTTTTACGACACCTCCTTGAGGTTGCCGCGTTTACATCATTACCTGAACAGGTATAAAATTCCGTCATGACAAACAAAGAAAAACCGCTCGAATGGATCGCGAGCAGCCACAAGGATTTGATGGCGTTGCCGTCCGACGTGCGTCGCCGTTTCGGTTACGCGCTCTCGTTGGCGCAGATAGGCGATCAGGATGACGCAGCAAAGGTGCTCAAGGGGTTCGGTGGTGCCGGCGTGCTGGAGGTCGTCGAAGACGATGCCGGCGGCACCTATCGAGCGGTATACACGGTCAAGTTTGCGGAAGCGGTGTTCGTCCTGCACTGCTTCCAGAAGAAGAGCAAGAGCGGAATCGCCACGCCAAAGGCCGACATGGACATCATCCGCGCTCGGCTGAAGGTGGCCGAGGTATTGGCACAGGAGCTACGAAATGCAAAAACGAATCATTGAAGGCGTCGAGGTTCAGCGCAGCTCGGGCAACGTCTTTGCCGACCTTGGACTGCCTGACGCTGAAAAGCTCAAGATCAAGACCGGCCTGGTGGTCGAGATCAGGAGGGCCATGCGCGCCCTTGGGCTGACTCAACAAGCGGCGGCCAAACGCATGGGCATCCCGCAACCGAAGGTGTCGGGCATGATGCGCGGCGACTTCACCAATCTATCCGAACGCAAGCTGATGGATTGTCTGAATCGCCTCGGCTACGACATCGAAATCAAGGTACGGCCAGCAGCCGAGCCGATCGGGCATCTAACGCTCGCAACCGCTTAATCGGAGCTCTCCTGATGGCAGCCCGCATCACCGACGACGAATGGGACGAACTGACTCCCGAGAATTTCGATACCACGGCACTGCTGCGTGCAGTCGATGCCGTGGACGTGCTGCGCGGCGATTTGAATGACAGCGCAGACGGCGCACCTCCGCAACTGCGCACCGACCTGTTGAAGCTGCATCAACTGGCAATGGCCGCGTTCAACGAGGGATCACGCAGCCGAGTGGCTGAGCTATTTGATCTCGCCGTGGATCTTCAGGATCAGGTTGATCATCTGATGACCTCGCTGGAACAAGTGCAAGAAACCCTGTCCCGGTTGACGGCGCTCTACCCAGAAAGCCTGTCCTGAATGTTCTTGGAGACAACCACATCATGAGCCGCAGCCGCCGCAAAACGCCCATCGTTGGGCACACGACCTGCCGTAGCGAGCGCGAGGACAAGAAACTCTGGCATCAGCGCTGGCGAACCCACGAGCGCACCGCGCTGGCCAGCGCGTCGCCGGAAGCTCTATGCGCCCATCTGCCTCTACTGGAAAACCAGGTCAGCAACGTCTGGTCGATGGGTAAGGATGGCCGCTCCTACTGGCCCATCAAGCGCCAGGCCGCCACGGCGGATCGCATTGCCAACCACAAGGGACGCAATCCGCAAGAGCGCGCCTCCCTGAAAAAGCGTCTGCTGCGCAAGTGGATGAGCAAATGAACCTGTCCACCATCGAGGCGCTGGCTATCGCTTGGGCGCGAATCGCTGAAGAAGCAGAACTCCCAGCCGGCTACGAGGGCACGGCGACGCCAGAGGCGCATCGGGCCTGCGAGGTGATCCAGGAGCGGATTCGAGAGCACGTCGTCGCCACCAATGACATGCGGCTGTTCGGCCTGCTGCACCTGCTTGGGCAGGCGTCGCTGCGCATGGAGCAAGCGCTGTGGCCGGAAGAATATGCGCGGATGACCCGCGAGGTCGAGGAAGCTCTCCGAGAGGCCGACGACCCCAACGCCAAGTCGTACACCCACGAAGAAGTCATGCAGGCGATGCAGGAACGCATCGACCGAGCGCGAGACAAAGCCATGTTGATCGGCTGACGGAAATTTCGGCGGTTCCGGCTGATCCAAGAATCTTGGCGTGACCTTACCTCCGCTCTACCGCTGGGTGCCAGCCTCGGCGCACGCCTAACCACCCAACTCAGAAAGGAAAATAAGTTGGTAAAACGCATTCCCGTATCCGAGCTTCGTCTCGGCATGTACATCCACAAGCTCGCCGGCTCTTGGGTTCGACACCCATTCTGGCGCGGCAGCTTCCTGCTGACCGAGCCTCAGGATCTCTCTGCCATTCGAGAATGTGGCGTCGGGGAGGTCTGGGTCGACTTGGCCAAAAGCCAAGTCGACCCAGAGAGCCCAGAGAGCCCAGAGAGCCCAGAG
>NZ_KI517372.1:0-20243 GCF_000478505.2 Pseudomonas sp. HPB0071
CTCTGGGCTCTCTGGGCTCTCTGGGCTCTCTGGGTCGACTTGGCTTTTGGCCAAGTCGACCCAGACCTCCCCGACGCCACATTCTCGAATGGCAGAGAGATCCTGAGGCTCGGTCAGCAGGAAGCTGCCGCGCCAGAATGGGTGTCGAACCCAAGAGCCGGCGAGCTTGTGGATGTACATGCCGAGACGAAGCTCGGATACGGGAATGCGTTTTACCAACTTATTTTCCTTTCTGAGTTGGGTGGTTAGGCGTGCGCCGAGGCTGGCACCCAGCGGTAGAGCGGAGGTAAGGTCACGCCAAGATTCTTGGATCAGCCGGAACCGCCGAAATTTCCGTCAGCCGATCAACATGGCTTTGTCTCGCGCTCGGTCGATGCGTTCCTGCATCGCCTGCATGACTTCTTCGTGGGTGTACGACTTGGCGTTGGGGTCGTCGGCCTCTCGGAGAGCTTCCTCGACCTCGCGGGTCATCCGCGCATATTCTTCCGGCCACAGCGCTTGCTCCATGCGCAGCGACGCCTGCCCAAGCAGGTGCAGCAGGCCGAACAGCCGCATGTCATTGGTGGCGACGACGTGCTCTCGAATCCGCTCCTGGATCACCTCGCAGGCCCGATGCGCCTCTGGCGTCGCCGTGCCCTCGTAGCCGGCTGGGAGTTCTGCTTCTTCAGCGATTCGCGCCCAAGCGATAGCCAGCGCCTCGATGGTGGACAGGTTCATTTGCTCATCCACTTGCGCAGCAGACGCTTTTTCAGGGAGGCGCGCTCTTGCGGATTGCGTCCCTTGTGGTTGGCAATGCGATCCGCCGTGGCGGCCTGGCGCTTGATGGGCCAGTAGGAGCGGCCATCCTTACCCATCGACCAGACGTTGCTGACCTGGTTTTCCAGTAGAGGCAGATGGGCGCATAGAGCTTCCGGCGACGCGCTGGCCAGCGCGGTGCGCTCGTGGGTTCGCCAGCGCTGATGCCAGAGTTTCTTGTCCTCGCGCTCGCTACGGCAGGTCGTGTGCCCAACGATGGGCGTTTTGCGGCGGCTGCGGCTCATGATGTGGTTGTCTCCAAGAACATTCAGGACAGGCTTTCTGGGTAGAGCGCCGTCAACCGGGACAGGGTTTCTTGCACTTGTTCCAGCGAGGTCATCAGATGATCAACCTGATCCTGAAGATCCACGGCGAGATCAAATAGCTCAGCCACTCGGCTGCGTGATCCCTCGTTGAACGCGGCCATTGCCAGTTGATGCAGCTTCAACAGGTCGGTGCGCAGTTGCGGAGGTGCGCCGTCTGCGCTGTCATTCAAATCGCCGCGCAGCACGTCCACGGCATCGACTGCACGCAGCAGTGCCGTGGTATCGAAATTCTCGGGAGTCAGTTCGTCCCATTCGTCGTCGGTGATGCGGGCTGCCATCAGGAGAGCTCCGATTAAGCGGTTGCGAGCGTTAGATGCCCGATCGGCTCGGCTGCTGGCCGTACCTTGATTTCGATGTCGTAGCCGAGGCGATTCAGACAATCCATCAGCTTGCGTTCGGATAGATTGGTGAAGTCGCCGCGCATCATGCCCGACACCTTCGGTTGCGGGATGCCCATGCGTTTGGCCGCCGCTTGTTGAGTCAGCCCAAGGGCGCGCATGGCCCTCCTGATCTCGACCACCAGGCCGGTCTTGATCTTGAGCTTTTCAGCGTCAGGCAGTCCAAGGTCGGCAAAGACGTTGCCCGAGCTGCGCTGAACCTCGACGCCTTCAATGATTCGTTTTTGCATTTCGTAGCTCCTGTGCCAATACCTCGGCCACCTTCAGCCGAGCGCGGATGATGTCCATGTCGGCCTTTGGCGTGGCGATTCCGCTCTTGCTCTTCTTCTGGAAGCAGTGCAGGACGAACACCGCTTCCGCAAACTTGACCGTGTATACCGCTCGATAGGTGCCGCCGGCATCGTCTTCGACGACCTCCAGCACGCCGGCACCACCGAACCCCTTGAGCACCTTTGCTGCGTCATCCTGATCGCCTATCTGCGCCAACGAGAGCGCGTAACCGAAACGGCGACGCACGTCGGACGGCAACGCCATCAAATCCTTGTGGCTGCTCGCGATCCATTCGAGCGGTTTTTCTTTGTTTGTCATGACGGAATTTTATACCTGTTCAGGTAATGATGTAAACGCGGCAACCTCAAGGAGGTGTCGTAAAACATTTGTTTTGCGACAGGCTGTCAGCCGCCGCTGTGCTACCTGTGCAACACCCCCTCAAAAATGTACGGAAAACTCTATCGCTATTCACTATTATGCGGAAACCTGTTTTTGATGGTTATCCGCCTATGTTGGTTGGCTACATGCGCGTGTCGTCGGACTCCGACCGCCAGAGCACGGACTTGCAGCGCGACGCGCTGCTCGCCGCCGGCGTCGATCCGCGTCACCTGTTTGAGGATCGTGCCTCTGGCGCGAAGGATGACCGTGCCGGCTTGGCGCGGGCGCTTGAGTTCGTTCGAGCCGGCGATGTGCTGGTGGTGTGGAAACTCGACCGGCTCGGTCGCTCGCTGTCGCACCTGCTCGCCATTGTGACTTCGCTCAAGGACAAGCGGGTGGCGTTCCGCTCGCTGACAGAGAACCTGGACACTACGACGCCCTCGGGCGAATTCCTGTTCCAGGTGTTCGGTGCGCTCGCGCAGTACGAGCGCGCCTTGATTCAGGAGCGCGTCGTCGCGGGCTTGGCCGCCGCACGCAAACGCGGCCGGATCGGCGGCCGGCCGCAGGCGATCACTGGTGAGAAGCTGGACGCCATCGTCGCCGCGCTCGATGGCGGTATGTCTAAGGCGGCGGTGTGCCGCAACTTCAATGTCAAGCGCACTACGTTGATCGAAACATTGACGCGAGCAGGTTGGCGTGGTGCGGGAAGGACGGTCGATGAGCAACAAGAATAAGCTACTCACCGTCTTTTCTGACGCAGAGCAGGAAGCCTTGTACGGCCTACCGGACTTCGACGATGCTCAGCGGCTGGAATACCTGGCGTTGACCGAATCTGAACTGGCGTTCGCCAGCAGCCGGCCTAGCCTGCAGGCCCAAGTCTATTGCGTCTTGCAGATCGGCTACTTCAAGGCCAAGCATGCTTTCTTCCGCTTCGATTGGCATGAGGTCGAGGACGATTGCGCCTTCGTGCTGAGTCGCTATTTCCACGGCGAAGCGTTCGAACGCAAGGCGATCACCAAGCATGAGCACTACAGCCAGAGGGGTCAGATCGCCGAACTGTTCGGCTACCGGTCGTGGGCGGCTAGCTTCCTGCCGCAACTGGCACAGCAGGCTGAACAGATCGTGCGGCGCGACGTAATGCCAGGATTCGTGGCCGCCGAACTGATCGTTTGGCTCAGCGAGCACAAAATCATCCGGCCCGGCCACACCACCTTACAAGAGCTGGTCAGTGAAGCCCTGTCCACCGAACGCAGGCGCTTGGGCGGCTTGCTGGCAGAAGTGTTGGACGAATCGGCCAAAGCTGCGCTGGGCCAGCTCCTGGTGCGTGACGACACCCTGTCTCAACTGGCAGCGCTCAAGCAGGACGCTAAAGATTTCGGCTGGCGTCAGATGGCAGGGGAGCGCGAGAAGCGCGCCACGCTGAAGTCCTTGCACGGGATCGCCAAGGCGCTGCTGCCCAAGCTCGGCATCTCGCAGCAGAACCTGCTGTACTACGCGAGCCTGGCGAACTTCTATACCGTCCATGACCTGCGCCACCTGAAGGCGGAGCAGACCCGGCTCTACCTGCTGTGCTATGCCTGGGTACGTTACCGGCAGCTCACCGACAACCTGGTCGACGCGATGGCCTTCCACATGAAAAAACTTGAGGACGAGAGCCGCACGGGTGCGAAACAGTCCTTTGTCGCCGAACAGCTGCGACGCCATCAGGAAACGCCGCAGGTTGGCCGCCTGCTGTCGCTGTACGTGGACGACAGCGTGGCCGATCCGACGCCGTTCGGCGAGGTGCGCCAACGCGCCTACAAAATCATGTCCAGGGAATTGCTGCAAAACACGGCGCAGCGCATGAGCGTCAAGCCACTGAACAAACTGGCGCTGCACTGGCAGGCGGTGGACGGCCTGGCCGAACGCATTCGACGCCATCTACGGCCGCTGTACGTCGCGCTCGACTTCGCCGGCACGGCCCCCGATAACCCATGGCTCGCGGCGCTGACTTGGGCCAAGAGCGTGTTCGCCAAGCAGCAGCGCCTATCACAACGGCCACTCGACGAATGTCCGGCGGCAACGCTGCCGAAACGCTTGCGTCCGTACCTGCTGATGTTCGATGCCGAAGGCACGCCGACAGGCCTGCATGCCGATCGTTACGAATTCTGGCTTTACCGTCAGGTCAGGAAACGCTTCCAGGCGGGCGAGCTCTACATTGACGACAGCTTGCAGCACCGGCATTTGTCCGACGAGTTGGTTTCGATGGACGAGAAAGCCGCCGTGCTCGCGCAGATGGACATCCCCTTCCTGCGGCAGCCGGTCAGTGCCCAGCTCGATGCACTGGCGGCCGAGTTGCGTGCGCAATGGGTGGCGTTCAATCGCGAGCTGAAACAGGGCAAGCTGACGCACCTGGAATACGACAAGGACACGCAGAGACTGACCTGGCGCAAGCCCAAGGGGGAGAACCAGAAGGCGCGCGAGCAAGCTCTCTACGAGCAACTGCCATACTGCGATGTCGCCGACGTGTTTCGCTTCGTCAACGGCCAGTGCCAGTTCCTGTCGGCGCTGACACCATTGCAGCCACGCTATGCGAAGAAGGTAGCCGACGCCGACAGTCTGATGGCGGTGATCATTGCCCAAGCCATGAACCACGGCAACCAGGTTATGGCACGTACCAGCGACATCCCGTACCACGTCCTGGAGAGTACCTACCAGCAGTACCTGCGCCAGGCGACGCTACATGTGGCCAACGATTGCATCAGCAACGCCATCGCCGCACTGCCGATCTTCCCGCATTACTCGTTCGACCTCGATTCGTTGTACGGTGCCGTTGATGGGCAGAAATTCGGCGTCGAGCGACCAACTGTGAAGGCGCGCTACTCGCGCAAATATTTCGGCCGCGGCAAGGGCGTCGTCGCCTACACGCTGCTGTGCAATCACGTGCCGTTGAACGGCTACCTGATAGGCGCACACGAGTACGAGGCTCACCACGTGTTCGACATCTGGTACCGCAACACGTCGGACATCGTGCCGAGCGCGATCACCGGCGACATGCACAGCATCAACAAGGCCAACTTCGCCATCCTGCACTGGTTCGGACTTCGTTTCGAGCCGCGCTTCACCGACCTCGACGACCAGTTGCAGGAGCTGTATTGCGCCGATGATCTGGCATTGTACGAGAAATGCCTGATCCGGCCGGCTGGCCAGATCGACCGGCAACTCATCGTCGGTGAGAAGGCGAACATCGACCGAATCGTCGCCACACTGGGCCTGAAGGAAATGACGCAGGGCACGCTGATCCGCAAGCTGTGCACCTATACGGCGCCGAACCCGACGCGGCGCGCAATCTTCGAGTTCGACAAGCTCATCCGCAGTATCTACACACTGCGCTACCTGCGCGACCCGCAACTGGAGCGTAATGTTCACCGCTCGCAGAACCGCATTGAGTCCTATCACCAGCTACGCTCGACCATCGCCCAAGTCGGTGGGAAGAAGGAATTGACCGGCCGCACCGACATCGAAATCGAGATCAGCAACCAGTGCGCCAGGCTGATCGGCAACGCGATCATCTTCTACAACTCGGCGATCCTGTCCCTGCTGCTGACGAAGTACGAGGCAGCTGGCAATGCCAAGGCGCTGGCGTTGATCACGCAGATGTCGCCAGCGGCCTGGCGGCACATCCTGCTGAACGGGCATTACACCTTCCAGACTGACGGCAAGTTCATCGACCTGGATGCGCTCGTGGCGGGACTGGAGCTGGGCTGACGGAAATTTCTGGGATTCCGGCGTACAACCCCAGGTTGAATTTAACCGCAGAAGAGCCGAGCTGGCTGTTCAACTGCATCAGCAAAACCCCAGCCTGACAGGCAGCGCCCTTACCCAGGCGGTAGACGCCCTCCTTCGACGATAGCCCTCCTCTCAAGCGCACCGCTTTCCAGCGGGGCCTCTGCTCGCCTGTACCCCTGTCGTTACCCTCCCGCTGTCCCAAAACCTCTCAAAACGCCCCAGATTCGCTCTAAACAGTTGCTGCTTTCGTGTGCCAGATCGTAATCAAGGCGCATCGATCAGTTCGGCTCTGTGCTGTTTTAAGTTAAATGCAAAAAAAAGTATGCAGTGGTACCAGCTTCGCTTAAAGAACAGAGCCTTTAAGCCCTGTGCATAACCCAGGCACGGTGTAAGGCCAGGCTTCTATGTATTTATGTTCCCCGACTTCGCGCCTACAGGCGCGCGGGGTCCCCAGGTGCTTCCTGGAGTAGCAGAGTTGCCTGAAGGTCTTAGCGCCCTTCCAGCTGCTGCACGCCGCAAGCGTCGTTTAGCAGCTTCACGGCGCGCCTTTGGCTTCGTCTCGCAAGCGAGCCGGGGTAATCAGTGACGGAGGTGGCTGAAAGCCCTTCGCTTGCTCCAAACGGAGCGCGCTGACAGAAGAGCGCAGCGCTCAACGCAGGCAAAAGCGGGAACAGGCCATGTGGGCGCGCAGGGGGGCCGTGGTGAGGGGGACCTCTGCAGGGTTTTGCAGGGTTTTCCCAAGGCTAAAAACGCCGCGCAGCCCCCGCCGTGGGCCGTATAGAGGCCTATGCAGGGGTGCAGAAAAAGCGACCTATTTAGCCCGCAGGCGTCGTGGGGGGACGATTGCGCGCGCCGGGTGCTGGAGCATGGAAAATTTCTCAAAATTGCACCAGTGCGGCCGCGCGGGCTTTTGCCGTGATCGGGCCGCGTGAGGCTGGCCTAGGTCTTACCGTTGGTCGGTAGCGGGGCTGGAAAGCAAGGGAAGCCAGCGAAGATGGCGACTGGTCGAGTGGCGGCATCGTTGCGCCGGGTCGCTCCGCCGTGCATCATAAGCGGCGGTCTTTTGTCTGGACCAAACGGCTGAGGCTGAAGATGCGCCCGGCAAAGAGAATTCATTGCACCTGGAGCGGCCTGTAACAGCTGGCCAATCGAGGGGAGAAAAGCGTAGCGCGTAGAGAAATATTGCAGACACAAAAAAGCCCGGCTGGTAACCGGGCTTTTTTGAACAATTCGGAACAGGCTCAATCTTGGCGGAACGACCTGTCCAACACAACGTATGACTGAGGCTTAGTATGGCAATCAGTGCACTTTCGTGCAAGCCAAAAAAAGTCCACTCATCGCTCAGTTGCGCCCCCTTGGGCTGTAAATGACGCGATTATGTGGTAGGGCGTATGTGACACGGGTCAACAACGGCGGCAACTTCTGCGGCCACGATCCTGCAGCACCACGCCTCGATTTAAGGAGCAGCACCGACAAGCAGCGGCCTAAGATCTTGCGCGCCCTGCAGGAGCGGACTCGTTACTATTTCAGTAATCCTGCCTGCCTCCCCTCCTTGAACGCAGCCAATCAAAGCACTCGACAGCAGCGCAGTGAGCGGCGCGAGGCTTGTCTGCTTGCCCTTTCCGTTATCATTGAGTTCCTGGACCTCTCCTCCCTTCGATGTGGTGTCCCAACATCGACCGGCTTTATGTCTCTTACGGTTGAATACCTCTGCAGCTTTACTGGCATGAGCCAGCGCCGGATGGAACGCGCCCTTGCCGATCTGAAGCGCGCTAACATCGTGACCATTGCCCAACCCAGGCAGCTGCAGGCTGATGGCTCCTGGAAAGGACTGGCTGCAGTCAAAGCCGTGTCGCAGCATTTGTTTACCGCGTTTGGCCTGACCGAATGGCTCAAGCATGAGCGAGAGCGTGCAACCAAGCGCCTGGCCAAGAAGGCAAGCAAGGCCGGCGGTACACTGACTCAATGGGCACGAACGCACCTGGTGCTCGGTGGCCGGAGTGATCGAGCAGCCAACAAGTTATCCAGTCGACTAGGTCGAACCAGGATAGATCCGCAGATCTGGTCGAAGGCCAGGACCGAGCTAGCCATTGCGCTGCAGCTGCAGCACCCCGACTGGCCTGCTACTGCAGTAAACAAAGAAGCCGACCGGATACTCGCCGAGCGATACGGCGCAGCCTGAGTTGTCCCCTACCCTCTCTGTCCGTGACTAAAGGCCTTTTCACCGAGCCTTTCCCTTTGAATAGCTGCCCTTGAGCATGTGTTATCGATGCACCGTACTCTGGTTGCAGCAAGGCAGGACCAATCCCTGTTATCCAATTTCAATTAAGTGTCGGAATGATTGACGTTAGGTGTCATTCATTAATCAGTCCGTTAAAGAAACAGAACAGCAATGGAGCCATGCTCCATTAAGAATGCTCCCCATCGTCGCGCTAAAGCGCGAGGGGGTCCCCTCAGCTAAGCCAACCATTTCTGTCCTCCTGAACTCGCACCGCTCCAGAGGCTGTAAGCCTTTGGCTTTTCGCCACTTCACGGTGCCGCCTTACGGCATAGGCGCGCAAAGCGCGCCGGTAATCAAGATAGAGCAGCTTGAAGCCTGCATAAACGCTGGCAAACTTGATTTAGCGAATTAGCTCTTTAGCGAAATCGCTAAATTTCTTGCATTCAGTTTTAAAGAAGCTATGCTTGCACCGTTCTTAGCGAATTAGCTAATTCGCTAAATAGCGACTCACAAAGGGAGGGTAGTGATGGCCTTAAAAATTGCCGTCGTGTCTCAGAAAGGTGGTGTAGGCAAATCAACATTTTCACGTGCATTAGGCGCAGCCTATGCCGGTGCTGAATGGACTACTTTGATTGCTGATATGGATATTCATCAAACGACTTCACGTGTTTGGCATCAGCGTCGATTAAAGGCTGATATTAAACCTGTCATTGATGTCCAGACCTTTGGTAGTCCTGCACAAGCTTTAAAGCTTGTAGACAGCTATGACGTAGTGATTTTTGATGGTGGTCCGCAGGCTACCCGTACAACGGCAGAAATCGCAAAAGCTGCTGATCTCGTCGTCCTTCCTACCGGCTTGGCCATTGATGATCTTGAGCCTACGACAGTGCTAGCTAATACATTGGCTGATAAAGATGGTGTAGATCCCAAGCGAATTGTTTTTGCATTGTCTCGAACAACTGGGTCCCCAGCTGAGCAACAAGCAGCACGTGAGTATTTGGGATATACCCGCTTTGAATGTCTGGCCGGTACGATCCCTGAAAAGCCAGCATTGCGCCAAGCACAGGACAGCGGCCTATCAATCATAGAGGCTCGATTCAAGGGACCTAGAGATGCTGCGGACGAAGTCATACAAGCCGCAATTCTCAAACTCGAATCTATTACTGAATAACTAGCTAAAACGCTATTTAGCGAATTCGCTAAATAGCTATATTACCGGAGATATGTAATGGCTGGACCAACCAAAAAGCCTGGCATTAGTAAAGGGACCCCACCACCGGCAGGTGCTACAGTTGTGGGTTCAGAGAATACCCAAAAGGTCGGAGCTAAGGATTTAGTCGATTTGAACTTCAAGGTCCCTGAAGACTTTCGTCTTGAGTTTCAAGAGAGGCGGTTACGCCACCGCATGAAGTCGGGTAGGGCATACCTGGAGTACTTGCTTGAACTAGATAAGAAAGTGAACAGCTGATTCAAAACGGAGAAAAAGCTCTGACCTTTTTCTTTGGAAATTCTCGCTAAATAGCGATTTAGCGAATTAGCGATGTGATCAGCGGGGGCTCTGACCTCCCCGCTGATCTGTAACACACAAACATCCTGCGAGAGATTTTTATATGTCACATATGCAGTATACAGCAGTGCTCAATACTTCCCTCTCTGATGCCAGAAAATTGCCGTACTGGCACCTTGCCATATACATGGCTAAGCTGCGCCCTCGGTTTCGCGTGTTGCTTTTGAATCAACTGGCGAAGGGGGGCAAATGGGAAAAGAAAAAGACTGTAGTAGGCAGCTGAGAGCGCTTTTAAAACGAGCCCAGGTATATGTGGCGTATTATGCGAGCCATGAGAAAAACACAGCGGCTCAGGATCTAGCAGCCCAGATTGATGCCCTGCTTGCCTCGGATAAAGATGACTCTGATTTAGCTAAATAGCGAATTCGCTATTTAGCTAAATCCAATATGCTCCGCTCTTTCCTATCTAGGAAAGCGGCAATAAAGGTACGAAGCAATGCTCATCATTCGACTAGAAAGCGGCGTAACCTTAAACCTTGAACGATCTGTAGGCAGTGCGGGAAAGCATGGGATTTGGGAATTTCACCGTGCGGCTAACTCTTACATGCGCCCGCCGAACTACACGCCTTTCCGACATGCCGCGATACTTCCATCAGACCCAAGTGCTAACCAGAAGGTTAGCGTAGCGATTTGTGCTCCGGGGATGCCGGAGGCGGAGTGGATTCCAGTAGGGGAGGGGATCGCCACCCATGAGGAGTGGTAACTAACTTTGAATGACTATGAAGCCTGATAGGAGGCTTCATAGTCATTAGGTATATTTATTCGAGGCGCAGATCAGGCTCCGGCATGTGTACAGCTGCACTAGGCGTTTCGAGGCGCTGCCAGGAATAGATTTCGTCCTCTATCTCAAAGGCAAGATATTCCGCTTTGTTACGTTGATCATAGTCATATTCAACCCATCTCCCTCGAATACGCTTGGCTAAGACCACCCAGCGAGTCTCTCCGCCGTTATCTTCACGAAGCGTCAACCAAGCGCGTTGAATGTCTTCAGAAGGAACTCCCTTAATCCATTCATTAGCCTGATCGTCCTGTTGTTGTATCCCTGTCATTACCTACCCTCATACATGACTGCACAACATTATGCTTTCTAAAGGACTTGAAGTCCTTACAGTATAGAAAGCTGGTCATCCGACTGCATTAGCGCGGCAGCCTCCCGTTTGAACCGGGACACTGTACTGGTCGAGCAGCCGAGCAGATCCGCCGTTTTACGGACGGAGAAACCCTTAGCCAAACACTCCTGAATCCTACGCCGTTGCTCCTGGTCAGTTTGCCTTCCCCGGTATAGGCCGGTGCTCTTGGCTTTCTCGATACCTTGTATTTGCCGCTCGCGCCGCAGGTCGTAGTCCTTACGCGCAAACGCAGCCATGAACTCTAGAAACATCTGGCTGATTGCTCTAAGCATCCATTCCTGAATTCCATCCTCGCCCGTAGGTTTGAGTACGGCATGTGTGATGGGCAGGTCGAGCGCGACGACCTGGAGGCCTGCCGCTGCGATCTGGTTACGCAACTGCTCCCAGGCCGGTCTGGGGAGGCGGGTCAGACGGTCGACTGATTCGACCAGGAGTACATCACCAGGTGAAGCGTCAGCAAGTAGGCGCAGCAGCTCGGATCGGTCCACTGTCGTGCCCGAGGCATTCTCTATATAGAAGGCAGCGATGCGGACACCTTGATCTGCTGCAAAGGATTGGAGCGTCTTTCGAGCGCGATTAGCGTCCTGGTCGTCAGTGCTGGCTCGAAGGTAGGCGCGGATGAACATTTAAGGCCTCGGGTGTAGTCGTTAGGTGTAGCGAATTATAGGTGTAGTCGTATAAGTCCTTTTACCTATTTATCGCAACACCTGAAAGGCCTGTTTTGGGTGTAGTCGCTGGGGTATACCCTAATGACATATGCAAATCGTTCAAGATCAGGTCTTTGCAGGTATGGTAATTTGTAAGCGCTGCCGGCTCTGGCTATCTAAATTCAAATTGCTGGTCTTTTGATGGTCAGTGCCGTAGTTCTGCTTTTGGTTCTGAATGGGTGTTTATGGCTATGCACAAAAATGGGATGCGCCCAATTCATCCAGGAGAGATTCTGCGAGAAGAGTTTTTAAGTCCGTCAGGTACGCTAACCGCAAGCTTTGCTCAGGCTGCCTCTATCCCAGAAACCACACTGAACGACATCCTGTTTGAGCGTCAGGAGATAACACCTGACCTGGCTCTGCTACTCAGTAATGCTTTAGGTACTACAGCTAAGTTCTGGATGAACCTTCAGAGCGCGTACGATTTACGCGTGGCCGAGCTGGCAGAGAATGCCGACTCATGGCATTCAGGATCAATTCGAGAGGGATTGGCCGAGGCCGAGGCCGGTCAACTAACCGACCTTGAGGATATCAACTCAAAATGGGTAGGCCGTGCAAAAACGCATTTATCCAAAGACAGTTCATAGAAAAACCTCCGTTTGGAGGCTTTGTTGAAGCAAAAGGGTAGCGAACCGATCAAGCGCTGTAGCGCGATACTGCTGGCCAGTAACAGTAGGAATTTGTAAGGGACTTAGGGCTAGAAAACCCAGGTTAAAATGTCACGGGGTGTATGGAATGTCCTACACATGTAAGTAGCCAAGATAGCTGTTTTTATGGCCTATCCAGAACCATGTTTTACAAGGCGCCTGTGTTATCACATCGCGTCAATAAGGATTTAAGTTGACCCAACAACTAGACACTGCAGACAGCGTGCGCCGTGAGGTAGCATCCCGTACCGCGCAGAAACATAAAGCTGAATTCGGCCAATTCATGACGCCTTCGAGCGTGGCCCGCTTTATGGCGTCCTTGTTTCCTCCCTGCACTCTGCAAACCTGTCGTCTACTAGATGCGGGTGCTGGGGTAGGTGCTCTGTCCTGCGCCTTTCTAGACCGCTGGATGGCTGGAGGCTTTGACTTTAAGACGGTTGAGGCTACAGCTTACGAAATTGACGAAAATCTACGTGGGCACCTTACGCTGCATTTGGGCGGATACCGTAATGTAACGCCCCGCGTCATTGCTGGCGATTACATTGAACTGGCGACTACAGAGGGTCTAGGTGATCAAGGCTATACCCATGCGATACTTAATCCACCTTATAAGAAGATCAATAGTCAATCTGCCCACCGGCTAGCCCTACGTAGCGTCGGTATCGAAACGGTGAACTTATATTCTGCTTTTGTGGCGTTGGCTGTAGGCCAATCATCACCGGGAGCGCAGATCGTAGCCATTATTCCACGCAGTTTTTGTAACGGACCATATTACCGGCTATTTCGTGACTTTATCCTTGAGCATACAGCGATCCGCCATATGCACTTGTTCGATTCACGAAACAAAGCTTTTAAGGATGATGAGGTTTTGCAGGAAAATATCATCATTCGTTTGGAACGCTGCGGCAAGCAAGGGCCAGTCACAGTTTCTACTTCTACGGATGACAGCTTTTCCGATCTAACCTCTAATGAACATCCATTCGATCGAATAGTGTTTCCGGATGATCCAGAGCGATTTATCCATGTGCCAACGACAACCGAGAAAAGTATCATCGAACTATCGCCAGCCGTGCGGTATTCCTTGGCTGAAATCGGCGTAAAGGTGTCAACTGGGCCTGTAGTCGATTTCCGTCTGAAAGCGCATCTACGTGATATGCCCGAACCAGACTCGGTACCCTTGATTTATCCTGGGCACTTAAAAAAAACCGGTACCGTCTGGCCTGTCCCAGGCTTAAAAAAGCCGAACGCTATCATGCGCAATGAAGAAACTGAAAAGTGGCTTTATCCAAATGGGTATTATTGCGTAGTGCGCCGCTTCTCTTCAAAGGAGGAAAAGCGTCGTGTAGTAGCAAGTGTAATTGATCCTGCTGCCTTTGGTGATCATCCGGTACTTGGATTTGAAAATCATATGAATCTATTTCATATGAACAAACAGGGCTTGCCTGAAGCTCTGGCTCATGGGCTGACCGTATTTCTGAACACGACGGCAGTGGATGAGCATTTCCGGCGCTTCAACGGCCATACACAGGTTAATGCAACTGATCTCAAACTAATGAGATACCCGAGTCGTGACACTTTGATAGAACTGGGCAAGTGGGCTATGCAGCAGGAAATGCTTACGCAAGAGTTGATCGACGATAAGTTAGGAACTCTAACTGCATGAATAATAAAAATGACTATATCGAGGCCGCGCAACAAATTATTGTTTCCCTGGGCTTACCTCGTGCACAGCAAAATGAACGTACTGCTCTATGTTTATTAGCTCTTTTGAATCTTACACCTGATAAGGCATGGAGCGATGCGGAGAACCCACTTATAGGCATTACGCCAATAATGGAATGGGCACAGCAGCATTATGGTAAGGAGTACGCACCCAATAGCCGCGAAACCTTCCGCCGCTTTTCTATGCATCAATTCTGCGACGCCGGCATCGTTCTCTATAACCCAGATAAGCCTGATCGCCCAGTAAATAGCCCAAAAGCGGTTTATCAGATTGAACCTGCTGCACTGGCTCTATTACGTACTTTTAACTCTCCTGCATGGCATGACAGCCTCGCCGCTTATTTAGCTGACCGACAAACATTGATTGTCCGTTATGCCAAAGAGCGTGAGCAAAACCGCATTCCGGTTGAGATCGCACCTGGACAGAAAATCACCCTCAGTCCTGGCGAACATAGTGAACTTATACGGGCTATTATCGAAGACTTTGCTCCTCGCTTCGCACCGGGTAGTGTATTGGTTTATACCGGTGATACAGGTGATAAGTGGGGTTACTTCGATGCTCCTTTACTGGCCGGGCTAGGAGTTGATGTAGATACACACGGCAAGATGCCTGACGTGGTTTTACATTTTACAGAAAAGAATTGGCTGCTATTGGTGGAGTCAGTTACTAGCCATGGACCAGTGGATGGAAAGAGGCACGCTGAGCTTGCTAAACTTTTTGCCAGCTCAACGGCTGGACTAGTCTATGTTACAGCCTTTCCTAACCGGGCTATTATGGGGCGCTATCTTAGTGAGATTGCTTGGGAAACCGAGGTATGGGTGGCAGATGCGCCTTCTCACCTAATCCATTTTAACGGAGTTCGCTTCCTCGGCCCTTATACAGAGTAACTAATTATTAAATTTAAAAGGCTAAACTGCAAAGCTTTCTTTGTGGTTTAGTGGCGGTATTCGTGAAAAACTAAAAAATCCGGATAGGGCTGAAAATTTAACCTAAGCAGTATAAATCCAAAAATATTCATGAAGATCCAATAAATCATTTGGGCTATAATGAATATTTTGGATTTTGGGTGGTGATATTTCAGGTGGATTGGTCAGCAACTCTTTTAGAGTTACTTATAAAGTTTGTTTTGGAAAGCGGAGACTTGTAATAGTCTTCGTCTAGAAATCTAAGGAGCCTTTTCAGATCAGCCTTATTTTCTGGAATTACTATAACTTCTGTAATGCCTTCCATCTCCGTTTGGAAAGGAATGTTAAACTCTATGGCTGCTGCCTTTATCTCATTTAAAGGGACAGCTTGAAGAATCCCGCTTTGCTGAATTAATGATATTTTTCTTCTGACCCATGAGTCAGCTATTTCGAGAATTACATTAGTGTTTACTGATTGTATTACGTTTGATGCTACAAAATCAGTGACATCTTCATCTGTTGCTAATTTATAATGTTCGCTTAAGTCAAATATATGGCGTGCAGCATGAAAGCTGAAAAATTTTAACCGTTTGTTTTCCAATGTAGCAGTTAGCTTATGATCTATGGTTAATCCAATTCCATCAACTTTCCTATAAACATTAGATGAATGAAAGATGGACATGCCATTTGTTGAGATTATTTTTCTCCTGTCAAAATTTTGTAGTAAAACTTTGACACTGCCTGTTGTTGTTCTATAACCTGTAAATAGCGCTTTAATTTCTTTGAAAAAATCTTCTGTAGGCTCTACTTCCTCGATAGACAAAGGATTCTCAATGGCTGGTATGAGATCATCAATGTCATCAAAGTTTTCTATATAAAGCATTTCGCCATGGTCTGGTTTGTATTTCCCATCAAACTCTATTTCTTGTTCTATGTCATCAAATATAGATTCTTGATGCTTTAGATATTCTGTGAATTCGGTTTGAACTGGCTGTGACAAAGAAAAGCGGACGATTCTTTTGGCTGGATCGGATGTTAGAGCAAATAGGGTTAACATTTTTTACTCCATTAGCATTCCATCGGAAATTTTTTTTACAGAGGTTATACTTTTAGGGGACAATATTTTTCTATTGGATATCAGTATATAGACCATGCCGTCATCAGATTCTACTTTGTAAAATCTATATTTAAATAAATATAGAATTGGGTGAGAGGGAATATTTGAAATAACCCATGCCGTAATAAATATGATTCCAGCTATTATGAAGGTGTACAACAGATCTACCTCCATCATTTTCATCATGATTGGAGTCGCATAACTTACTATGAAGACGATAAGGAAATAGTCAGCAGACTCTACTTTTTTAGCCTTAAAATTTAGGCTTTCTGATTCCCTTTTAAGCTACTCTAAAATAAGGAAAGGGAGCGCTATGCCGATGAGTGATATTGTTAATAGCTGCCATGTTAATGTGTCGGTTTCGCCGGTTGAATAATATCTGACGCATATCAGGACTAGCAGTATAGGCGAAAATGATGATACGAAAAGTACTGTTTTAAGCCAGTTTTTCAATTTGGTTACCAAAAAAATTCACATAACTAATTTTAGTTTTTATTTAATGTAATTACTTGTCTTCCAGACGGATGGATGACGGAGCCTCTATGATTAATGTTTAAGTAATAGCACAGGAGCTCCGTTTGTTAAAATATGTTATTAAAACAAGCCCGGGGGCTCATCCTCTGGGTTCCAGCTGAAGATCAACACTTCAGAAGCGCTCGCGCTTTTACCGCCTCCGCCGACCGTATATTTAAGGCCGGTCTTCTCGATGTGGTAAGCGCTGAATACCTCGCGGATCGCTGGGTGATCGTTCAGGCTGATGATGGCCTTGCCTTTAAGTTGGCCTAGCACGCGGGCCATTTCCTCAAACTGCTCAAAGCCGAACGGCACACCATAGCCTTCCGTTTCCCAATACGGCGGGTCCATATAAAAGAACGTATGTTCCCGGTCGTATTTCTTGATGCAGTCCTGCCAGGACAGGTGCTCGATGTATGTCTGGGACAAGCGCAGGTGTGCAGCGGACAGGTTCTCCTCGATGCGCAGGAGATTCAGGCCGGGCGGCGTCGTGGTGGCAGTACCATAGGTCTGACCTTCAACCTTGGCACCAAACGCCGACTGCTGCAGGTAATAGAAGCGGGCCGCGCGCTGGATGTCGGTCAGGGTTTGCGGATCGGTGAGCTGCAGCCACTTGAACACCTGTCGGCTGGACAGCGCCCATTTGAATTGCCGGACAAACTCTTCCAGGTGATGCTGCACAACCCGGTACAGGTTCACCAGGTCGCCGTTGACATCGTTCAGCACCTCGACTTCGGCCGGTACTTGCCGCAGGAAGAAGAGGGCCGCGCCGCCGGCAAAGGGCTCGACATAGCAGGAGTGCTGCGGAAACAGCGGGAAGATACGGTCAGCCAGGCGGCGCTTGCCACCCATCCAGGGAATGATTGGGGAAGTCATCGTGAAGTCCTTTTCGTGTGTTGATTTGGTTTATTGCGGTAAGGCAAGTTCGTAGGGTTTAAAGCGGATTACCTCATCACCGATCCACTCGTTGAGCTGGGCCAGGCGCGCCTGGACGGGTTCGAGTTCGTTGGCTGCGTAGATCAGCGCCGCGTCCCGGATTGAGCCAAAGCCCCCGGCGTTTTGCGGCACGATGCCCATGAGCTGCGGCGGAATCCGTAGGCCAGCGAGCATGTCGTCGCGGCTGATGTTCTTGATCGAGCCGAAGTCATCCTTGGCCGCCACCTCGCTGATGGGGATCAGCTGGATGCCGTCCTTTTTGCCGTTGGGCGAGTACATGAACAGGTTGCGGAAGTTGCCCGGCCCCTTGGCTGACTTGAGGGCCTGCCGCATGGCGTCCACATCGCCCTCGTTCTGGGCCGGGTCGGTCATGTAGAGAATGAAGCCGGCGTGGCTGCCGTTGTTGTAATACTTGCGGCGGAAGAGAGTGGCTGACTCGTTCAAGAGCGCCGACTGCAGCGCAGCGATCCACTCGGGCAGGCCGTAGATCTCCTGGTTAATGTCTACCTCGCGCAGGTGGTAAATCGAGCCTAGCTCAAAGGCATGTTCCTCCCTCCAGGCCTGGACCATGTAGAACTGATCGTCCTTGCCACGGCGCATGTATTTAGCCAGGGCAGGGGAGAGGGTAAGCGTACTGCCCAGCATCGAGCGGCGGCGCTCAAGGTAAGCATTGCCAAAGGTCAGCCAGTCCAGGACCAGCTGCTCGAAGGCTGCGCGGCTCAGGAGCTTATGCGGGATAAAGGTGCGGGCCAGCATGTTGCGTTTGAAGTTAAGGCCCGACTGCAGGTAAACGCTGGCCCGAACGGATTTAGCCAAGCCATCGAATGAAAGCGGCGGGTCGTAGTAACGGCCGTTAAACCAGCACTCCAAATAATCGAGCACCTCGCGGCTGTCGAGTACCGGGACGGCATCGCCAAAGGTAAAGGCTTCGATACCGGCTGAGGAAGAGCCAGTCGCCAGCACCGTTTCTGGTGGCGGCGTTTGAGTGGTCGTGCTCATCAATGAATCTCCATAAAGCCGGTATTGGCAGCGGTCTGCCCTTCGAGCGGCTCATTGTGTAAGGCGTGAAATAAGGCCCAGGCGAGATCCGCATGGCCGGTCTCTTCATTGCGCCCAGCGGTGTAAGTGAATTGCCGGCCGCTTGCGGTCACAGTCTTGCGAATGGCCATGAGCGCAGCGGCCATGTCGGTCCAGCCAGCATCGAATTCGAGGCGGCCGTTCTTGATCACGTCATAGGCTTTGAGGATCAGGCGCGTCTTGACCTCGGGCGAATAGCTAAAGGTGGTTACGGCGGGGAAGAACTGCTTTACCAGCTGCGCAACGCCTGAGCCCATGCCGGTGGTATCGATACCGATATAGGTCACCCAATAGCGCTGTGTGACCTTGCGAATAAATTCAGCCTGGGCGGCAAAGTCCATACCCTTGAACTGGTGACGTTCCAGGATCCGGAACTTGCCGCCGGGCACGAGCGGCGGAGCCACCACGACCAGGCCTGCGGTGTCGCCGGTTTCCGCCGGGTCATAACCTACCCAGACTGGACGATCCCCCAGCGGCCGCATGGCAAACGGCTTGTAGTCCTCGGCCCATTCAACCCAGCTGTCCACCATGCACGGCTGCAGCATGGCCAGCGGGAAGATCGACGCGCCGTCATCCACGAACTCGCACATGAGCAGGTTCTGGAAAGCCTCGGCCGCGTACTCCAGGCGCAGCTCGTCCAGGTCGAACAGGTTGCAGCCACGTTCCTCTGCATCCAGGATCGTGACGATCTGACGCCACAGGCGGTCCTCGCACAGCCGGCCCTGCTGCAGGGCGCTGTGGGACACGTCGATCTTGATGTGCTGTGCGGTCGGTTTGCCCTTGTTGAAGCGCTCGCCGGTCCAGAAGTTATAGGCCTCATGGGCCATGGAGCTAGGCGTTGAAAAGTAGGTACGGCGGTACTGCTTCTGCATCGCCATGCCGGAGGCGACCTTGTTCAGCTCGTTGAACTTGAACGTCCAGAAGAATTCGTCAAAGTAGAAGTTGCCGTGATAGCCCTGGGCGGTGCGGGCATTGGTGCCCAGGAAATGCAGCTCGGCCCCATTGGACAGGATGATCGGGTCGCCGCTCAGTTCGGTACCGCACACCTCGCGGGCAAACGACTGGATATAGGCCTTGAAGATGTGCGCCTGGTTTTTCGAGGCGGACAAAAAGATCTGGTTGCGGCCGGTGGTGAGCGCATCGATCAGGGCTTCGCGGGCAAAGTAATAGGTGGCCCCGATCTGCCGGCTTTTGAGAATCGCGCGGGTCCGCTGGTTGCCGGCCCGATACCAGTCCTTCTGGTAGTCAAAGCAGCCATCCAGGAAGGCCTCGGTCAGCTTTTCGATGTCCTCTTCGCTGAACTCGTTGCGGGAGGGTTTCTTCTTGGGTCCCTCGTTACGCTTGGCAAGATTCGGGTTCAACTCGGTCTCGGTACCGCCGTCCTTGAAGCGCTGAATGCGTGCCTGACGCTCCAGCTGCCGGTGCAGGAGATCAATCTCCTTGAAGTCGCCGCCGGTCTTGGCTTCCTTCAGGATCAGCTGCACCAGGCGTGCCTCAAGCGCTCCGCCAATGCGCTCGACGTTATCGGCCCGGTCCCATTCGTCGCGGGTCTTCCAGCTGTGCAGGGTCTTTTCTTTCTCGCCGGTGGCCTCAGTAATTTCGGAGATCCGCCACCCCATCCAGTAGAGAAACTTGGCTTGGCGGCGTGTATCCATCGGCAGGGTAAGGGTGGCTTCGTTCATGACAGGACTGGCTGTGTTTGATGGCCGTCAGTCTGCCGCCTCGATCCTCATCTGCTTAGCACCGCATCTTGTAAACGGCCGAT
>NZ_KI517373.1:0-15875 GCF_000478505.2 Pseudomonas sp. HPB0071
AATCCGTAGGCGACATCCTTACCACGCCGGTGGGCTCACGGCTCATGCGTAGAAGCTACGGCTGTGACCTCTTCGAGCTGATCGACAAACCCCTGAACGATGCCACCGCGCTGGAAGCCAAGGCCGTGGCCGTCATGGCCCTGATGCGCTGGGAGCCGCGCCTGCGCCTGACCCGTATTGGTTTGTCGATGGGCGACAGGCCCGGCCAGGCCTTTGTTGACCTGGAGGGCTACAGCACCGTTAGCGATGCGGCCGTGAGCCTGCGCGTTCCCTTAGCCTTTGGTGGAGTTTGAAATGGCCAGCACCTTTACACCGATTGACCTCTCCCAGCTGCCCGAGCCCACCATTGTCGAGCAGCTGGACTTCGAATCCATTTATGCCGAGCGTAAAGCGGGGCTGATCGCCCTGTATCCGGCCGATCAGCAGGCCACCATAGCTGCGCGCCTGGAGCTGGAATCCGAGCCGCTGGTCAAGCTCCTGCAGGAGAATGCCTACCGCGAGCTGCTCTTGCGTCAGCGCGTCAACGAGGCCGCCCTGGGCACCATGCTGGCCAAGGCCACCGGAACCGACCTCGAGCAGATCGCCGGCGGCGTCAACCTGACCCGCCTGACCATTACCCCGGCTGATACCACCAGCGTGCCGCCGGTTGCGGCGGTGATGGAAGGCGACGATGCCCTTCGCGAGCGCGTACAGATGGCCTGGGAAGGCCTGAGCGTAGCCGGCCCGCGTAATGCCTATATTCTGCATGCCCGCAACAGCAGCGGCCAGGTGGCCGACGCCTCGGCGGTCAGCCCTTCGCCTGCCGTGGTGGTCGTTACCGTTCAGGCCTATGACGGCGACGGCACCGCCTCGCCCGAGTTGCTGGAAATCGTGGCCGAGGCGCTCAACGATGAAGACGTGCGCCCGTTGGGGGATCGTGTCACCGTCCAGTCCGCCGAGATCCTGCGCTACAGCGTCAAGGCCCGGCTCTTCCTAGAAAACACCGGGGCCGAGTCCGAGCTGATCCTGCAGAGCGCCCAGAAAAACCTGGCTGCCTATGTAAACCGTCGTCGCCGCCTCGGCGTGATCGTGGCCCGCTCCGGCATCGATGCCGCGCTGCATGTGGCCGGTGTCGCCAAGGTCGAGCTGGATGGCTGGACCGATATTGTCCCCACCAGCGCCCAAGCCGCCTACTGCACCGGAACCAGCGTCACCCTGGGAGACCAGGCATGAGCCTGCTGCCACCTAATTCCACCAGGCTTGAACGGCTCGCCGCTGAGGCCCTGGCCCAGATTAAGCGCGTGCCCATTCCGCTGCGTGACCTGGTAGATCCGGACCGCTGCCCACTGGAGCTGTTGCCCTATCTCGCCTGGGCGCGTTCAGTGGATCGCTGGGACAGCGCCTGGTCGGAGAAGACCAAGCGCGAAGTCATCAAGGCCTCGTATTTCGTCCACTCGCACAAGGGCACTATCGGCGCGATCCGCCGCGTAGTCGAACCGCTGGGCTACCTGATCCGTGTCCGTGAGTGGTGGCAGGAGTCGCCCCAGGCCATGCCGGGCACCTTCAAGCTCGATATCGGCGTACTGGACAGCGGCATCACCGAGGAAATGTATGACGGCCTAGGCCTCTTGATCGATGACGCCAAGCCCCTCAGCCGCCACCTGACCGGCCTTGCCGTCAGCCTCGAAACACGCGGCACGCCCTACATGGGCGTTGCCACCTACCAGGGCGAGACGCTCACCGTTTACGCCTATCAACCCGAAGCCATTGTGGTCGGCGGCAGCTACTCGGCCGGCGGCATCTCTCACGACATTGACACCCTGAGCATCTACCCATGAGTCAGACCTATTACGCCATTCTCACCGCTATCGGTGAGGCCAAGCTGGCCAACGCGGCCGCGCTTAACACTACCCTCAAGATCAGCAAGATGGCCGTAGGCGACGGCGGCGGTAGCGTCCCTACCCCTGACCGTAGCCAAACCGCGCTCAAGGGCGAATGGTATCGCGCCGGGCTAAACAGCCTGACCGTGGACAAGGCCAACAGCAGCCAGGTCATCGCTGAGCTGGTGATCCCCGAAACTACCGGCGGCAGCTGGATCCGCGAGATGGGTCTGATCGATGCCGATGGCAACCTGATTGCGGTAGCCAATACCCCGCCCAGCTACAAGCCGCAGCTGGCTGAAGGTTCCGGCCGCACCCAAGTCCTGCGCATGGTCCTGATTGTCAGCAGCACCTCAAACGTCGAACTCAAGATCGACCCGAGCGTTGTGCTGGCCACACGCGGCTATGTGGACGATGCGATCACCGTGGCGATCAACCGGCTGGACAACAAGCAGTCGGTCCGTGCTGCCACGACCGCCAATATCACCCTGAGCGGTCTGCAGACCGTCGATGGCATTGCCCTGGTGGCCGGTGACCGCGTCCTGGTCAAGAACCAGACCACGGCCAACGGGAACGGGATCTATGTGGCCGGCACCGGCGGCTGGCTTCGTGCGGCCGATTCGGACGAAAACGCTGAGGTGACGCCGGGACTGACCGTATTTGTAGAGCAAGGCACAACGCAGGCCGACACGATCTGGAAGCTCACCACCGATGCGCCTATTACCCTGGGCAGCACCGCGCTGGTGTTTGCCGATATCACTCAGGGTTACATGCCTACCAGTGGCGGCACCTTTACCGGGCCGGTCAAAGGCCAGACACCGCCCCGTTTCGACATCAGCAAACAGTTCATTACCAGCGAGTTTCTCAAGCAGAATTCCGGGCATTTCAGCGGTTGGAATGCCGTCTCGGCCAATACCACGTTTACCGGCGCTGATTGCGGCACGCACCTGGTCACCAACGTAGGCACTGGCGATGTGGTTGGCACGCTACCCCTGGCGAACTCGGTACCGCCCGGTACGACCTTTACCCTCGCGCATGCCTCGGCAGCCATGAACAGCTTTTCTCTGGCCGGCCAAGGTACGGATGTGCTGGTGATGGATGGGCTGGACGCCAACATCTCGCCTTACAAGATGGTACCCAACGAGACCGTCACCCTGGTTTCCACCGGCGGAAGCACCTGGAAGATGGTTTACAGCAACGGTCCTCTGTTCCTGAAAAAAGGCATCAGCCAGCTCAAGGGCATGATCCGGTTGATCGCAAGCGGAGCCTTTACCGTTCCGGCCGGCGTGACCACCTTGTATGTCTCGGCCTGTGCCGGCGGTGGAGGCGGTGGCGGTGGAGCGGGCTACAACGCGAACTTTTCCGGCGGAGGCGGAGGTGGCGGCGCAGGCTATATTGCCCTCCGCGTCCCGGTTGCCGTCACACCTGGCCAGGTCTGGAACATCGTCATTGGTGCCGGCGGCGCGGCGGGTATCTCCGGCGCGAATGGCGGAGCCGGCGGTGATGGCGTAGCCGGTGGCAATACTTCGCTCACCTTGGCCGGCGCATCGACCAGCATCCTGACCCTTATGGGCGGTACAGGTGGCCGGGGCGGCGGCGCAGCGGCGCAAACCGGCGCAGGCGGTGCAGCCGGAAGCCCAGGCGGCTCCTGCGGTACCGATGGTCGCTCGCCTTCCATTGGTGGCGACGGCGGAGCCGGCGGTAACGGTCCCTACGGCATTGGCGGAGGCTCGGGTCGGGCCGGCAGCGGCCTGGGTGCCTCTGCAACCGGCGCGGTGGGTTTTGGTACCGGCGGAGGTGGTGGCGGTGCTTGCTACGGCTCGGCTGGTACAGGTGGTGCAGGTTCCGCCGGCATGCCCGGCTTTATGATAATCGAGTGGTAATTGATCATGCATTACGCCTACTTTGACCCTAATAACCGCGCAGTGCTGGGCTGGTTTGATACCGAAGCGTTTGAGGTAAACCTGCCGCCTGCAGAATTTCTGATCGAGCTAACCCAGACGCAATGGGATACCTACTCCAGCTCGACTTGCTGGGTGGACTACAGCGGCAAGCTGGTCACCTCTGCCCCTAAGCTGGTGATTCCGCTTGAACAGGCGGTTGCGGCCAAGCTGGCTGAGCTTGAAACCGCCTGTGCAGCCCAGATCGCAGCTGGCTTCACTTCCGATGCGCTGGGCGAGACCTACACCTACCCGGCCAGGCCGACCGACCAGTCCAACCTGCAGGCCTCGGTACTGGCTTCGATCCTGCCCGGCGTCGACGAGAGCTGGACGACCCCGTTCTGGTGCGCCGATACCGGGGGCAAATGGGCCTACCAGGCGCATACCGCCGCGCAGATTCAGCAGGTCGGTGTGGACGGCAAGAACGCTATTAACGCCGCCATTGCGCAAAAGATCGTGCTCGAGCAGCAGGTGGAGGCCGCCAAGACAGCAGCCGAAGTAGCAGCCATCATCTGGCCTAAAGATGAGGTAGCGGCATGATCCAGCTGGCCCTCTACAAGGCACCGGGCGACCTCTACGACAAACTGATCCGGATCTGGACGCGCAGCCCTTATTCGCACTGCGAGCTGGTCCTGGCCGATGGCCGCTTTGCCAGCAGCTCACCACGTGACGGTGGCGTACGGGCCAAACTGATCGAACCGGATCCAGCGGTCTGGGACTTCCTGCCGCTGCCCTGGGTAAGGGAGGAGGTAGTCGAGGAGCTGCTGCAGGCCGAGCAAGGCGCAGGCTATGACTGGGTCGGGATCCTGGGCAGCCAGATCCTGCCGGTTGGTATCCAGAGCCAGTCGCGCTGGTTTTGCTCGGAGTTCTGCGCTCAGGTGATTGGGCTGGAGCAGCCGCAGCGGTATTCGCCAGGTAGCCTATTCGAAACTATGTCCTGGGCACTCAAATTAGACTTTAATAGCCTAGGTAGCTAACGATTAGGAATGCAAGTTGATATGCCGGATCATGAAAAACACGGTCAGACCAAGCAAGCACTCTGGCTTGGGTGTATAGCTCTAGGAGCCGCGTCACTTCCACTCTGGTACATAATCGCGATGCAGGACAGCCAACACGAATACAAAGATATCGGGGCGTATTGCTCAATCATCCCGTTTGTTCTGGTCACGCTGTTTAGCGTGGTCCGCCGCTAAAGGTTATGAGGTGTTGATAGCTAAGAAGAGTCTGTCTACGGATCTTATTAGCTGTCTATATCCAGGTTCAAATAGGGAAATTGGAAGGATCAATCTGAAATGGACAAAGTAAACGGAGTTGTTTCCTGGGTTCCTGTTATTGCCACATTAGTCGGCGCAGGATTGGGGTTTTTGGCGTCATTTCTCACTACCTACTACAACCAGAATGCAGCTAGACAGACCGCCAAAAATCAAAGGGACAGGGAAAGAATAGAAGCGCTCTATAGGCTTATAGAAGTTGCGAAAATAGAACTATCGCGTGATCAGAAAAATGCGCTTTATGCCTCGGATGGCCTCTATAACGAAATCAGTTATTCGCCTGTAAAAGAAGGAGAGCTTTCGCCGTTCGTGGAGATTGAAATGCTCATTGATCTCTACTTTCCCAGCCTTAAAGAAAAACACCAGCAATTTGATAATTCCCGATCCGAATTTAGAGTCCTTTGTCTACGGCTGATGGATGAGCCTATGCAAAGTAAAATTCGGACAACTCAAGAGTTAGAGCTACGTGAGTTGCACTATCACTTTGAAAAAGTGTGTGATGATCTTTATTGCCTTAAGGCGATTCTGCCTGAACTAATTGAGTCTTAATCTTGTAAATCCCCGTCTTACAACCCGCGCCTGATGAACCCGGCGCGGGTTTCCCTCAGCCTTGCCGGTGTCATTCACCTGTGCAGGCACACCTCCAATGGCCGACTACTTACACGGCGTCCGAGTTGAAGAAATCAACGAAGGCACCCGTTCCATTTCCACCGTTTCTACTGCGATTGTCGGGATGGTCGTCACTGCAGACGACGCCGACGCCGCTGCGTTTCCCCTAAACAAACCCGTTCTGATCACCAACGTCCAGACCGCTGCCGGCAAGGCTGGCACCAAGGGCACCATGGCCGAGGCCCTGCAGGCCATTGCTGACCAGTCCAAGCCCGTCACCGTTCTGGTCCGCGTCCCCGAAGGCGCAACTGAGGCCGAGACCGTCTCCAACATCATTGGCGGATCCGCGAACGGCAAGTACACCGGCATGAAGGCCCTGCTGTCCGCCAAGGCTCAGTTGGGCGTCACTCCGCGCATTCTGGGCGTGCCCGGCCTGGACACTCAGGCTGTCACCTCTGCCCTGGTCAGCATTGCCCAGAAACTACGCGCCTTTGTCTACGCGAGCGCCTGGAACTGCGAAACCATGGAAGAGGCCGTGGCCTACCGTAACCAGTTCGGTGCGCGAGAGCTGATGCTGCTCTGGCCTGACTTCCTGGCCTGGAGCACCTCATCCAATGCCACCGTGACCGCCAACGCAACCGCCCGAGCCCTGGGCCTGCGTGCGCAACTGGATAAGGAGGTCGGCTGGCACAAGACCCTGTCCAACGCCCCGGTCAATGGCGTCACCGGCATTAGCAAGGATGTGTTCTTCGACCTGCAGGATCCCTCGACCGACAGCAACTACCTCAACAGCCATGAGGTCACCACGCTGATCAACCAGAGCGGCTATCGCTTCTGGGGTTCGCGCACCACCACAGACGACTCGCTGTTTGCCTTCGAAAACTACACCCGTACCGCTCAGGTGCTCATGGACACCATGGCCGAGGCGCATTTCACCTTTGTGGACAAGCCCATGCACCCCAGCCTGGCCCGCGACATCATCGAAGGCATCAACGCCAAGCTGCGCGATTTGACCGCCCAGGGCTACCTGCTTGGCGGCGAGTGCTGGTACGACGAAGAGGCCAACACCAAGGAAACCCTGAAGGCTGGCCAGCTGCGTCTGGACTATGACTACACCCCGGTCCCGCCCCTGGAAGACCTGACCCTGCGGCAGCGCATCACCGACTCGTACCTGACGAGCTTTGCTGACCGCGTGAATTCCTAACCCTTTTGCATACGCGCGCTTTCGAGCGCGCCCCAGGAGAGCTGCCGCTATGGCCCTACCCCGCAAACTGAAAAACCTGAATTTCTTCAACGAGGGCTACAACTACCTCGGCGAAGCCAAGAGCGTCACCCTGCCCTCGCTCGGCCGCAAGATGGAAAGCTACCGAGGCGGCGGCATGAACGGCCCCGTTAAGGTCGACTTTGGCATGAGCGACGATGGCCTGCAGCTGGAGTGGACGCTGGGTGGCCTGGACGTCACCGTGCTCAAGCAGTTCGGCGTGACCAATGCCAGCGGCGTGATGCTGCGCTTTGCCGGCTCCTACCAGCAGGACGATACCGCTACCGATATGTCCGTTGAGATCGTGGTTCGCGGCCGTCACGAAACCATTGAGATGGGCGACGCGGCTCCAGGCGAAGACACCGAGCACAAGATCACCACCACTTGCACCTACTACAAGCTCACCGTTGATGGCGAAGTGGTGATCGAGATCGATCTGCTCAATTTCATTGAGAAAGTTGGCGGCGTTGATCGTCTTGAAGGCCAGCGCAAAGCGCTGGGCATGTAAGCCATTTTTTCGATTCAGAAATTTCTAAATTACAAATGTGCCCGTTTCGGCGGGCACTCTGATAAGGAGCGTTTTCCCATGACTACCCCAGCCCAAGACCAGGCCGTTACCGCTGAAGTCAAAACCAACCCGCACACCATTGTCCTGGACGAGCCCATCAAGCGCGGCGAGCAGGTCATTGACCGGATCACCCTGCGCAAACCCAAGGCCGGCGAGCTGCGCGGCATTGCCCTGTCCGATCTGCTCAAGTTGGATGTACTGGCCGTAATGAAGGTCCTGCCGCGTATCAGCTTGCCCAGCATTAGCGAAGCCGAGGCCCGTTCCATGGATCCGGCCGATCTGGTCCAGGTGGGGGTGCAGATCTCCGATTTTTTGCTGCAGAGGTCGCTGAAGGTGGAGCTCTCCCCCGACGCGTAGAGGATGCGATGGCGGATCTCGCCATCACCTTTCACTGGCCACCGGCCCAGCTGGATGAGCTGGGCCTGGCCGAACTGATGGAATGGCGTGAACGCGCCCGGCAACGAGTGAGCCCCGATGGCAGCCAATAGCCTACAGATCCGAGTGCTGCTATCGGCACTCGACAAAGTGACCGCCCCGCTTAAACGCATCATGGCCGGCAGCAACAGCACGGCCAAAGCGCTCAAGGCCGCCCGCGATCAGGTCAAGGCTCTGAATGCGCAGCAGTCTGATATCTCAAGCTATAACCGGCAGCATGATGCCGTCCGGCAAACCGGCGAAGAACTTGCCCGCGCACAGCAGCGGCTCAGGCAGTACCAGGAGCAACTCAAGGCTATGGACGCCCCGTCTGCAGCCTTTCAAAAGACCTTTATCAATGCCAGCGCGGCGGTGGATCGGCTCAAGACCAAGCACGGCGAGCAACGCGCCGAGCTGCAGCGGCTGATTCCCAAGCTACGTGAAGCCGGGATCGATACCCGTAACCTTGCCGAGAGTGAAAAGCAGCTCAAGACGCGCATCGATGCCGCCAACGAAGCCTATAAAACGCAAAAGGAACGCCTGGCTTCCGTAGCGGCCAAGCAGGAAAAGCTGGCCAGGGTAAAGGCCAGCTACTCCAAAGGCCAGGAGCTGGCCGGTAGCGCGGCCATGCTGGGGGCTAGCTCCGCAGCTACAGGAGCTGCGCTCGGTGGCCCTATCGTGGGCATCGTCAAGAACTACTCAAGCTTTGAAGATGCCATGCTGGGCGTAGCCAAGCAGGTTGAGGGCGCACGCGATGATAACGGCAAGCTCACCAGTACCTATTACGAGATGGGCGAGGCCATCAAAAAGATGTCCGAGACCATCCCGATGGCCTCGACCGAGATTGCAGCCCTGGTCGAAGGCGGCGCTCGGATGGGTATTCAGGGCAAGGACAACCTGCTCGAATTTGCCCGCGTTGCTGCCAATGCTTCCACTGCGTTTGAAATTCCGGCCGATCAGATTGGTGAAAACCTGGCTCGAATTGCAGATCTCTTTAAGGTCCCTATCAAGAACGTCAGCCAGCTGGGCGATGTGATCAACTACCTGGACGACAACGCCAAGTCCAAAGGCGCGGACATCATCGATGTGATGCAGCGCGTGGCCGGTGTAACAGCTTCGGTCGGAATGAGCTACAAGGACGCCGCTGCGCTCGGCAGTACCTTCCTGACGTTGGGATCTTCGGCCGAGGTTGCTGGTACAGCCACTAACGCCATGATCCGCGAGCTGGCCATTGCCAACGAACAGCCCAAGCGGTTCCAGGCCGGTTTAAAAGCCCTGGGCATGGAGTCCAAGAAGATCCAGACGAGCATGACCAAAGACGCGACCGGAACCATCCTCAAGGTACTCGATGCGCTCAAGAAACTACCGCAGGAGCAGCAGCTGACGGTGGCTACACAGCTCTTTGGCAAGGAATACGGCGACGATGCCTCGAAGCTCGCCAACAACCTGGAGGAATACCGCCGGCAGCTGGAGTTGACGAAAAGTGCCAAGGGCAACGGCTCGATGCAGCGCGAGAGTGATATTCGAGGCGATGCGCTTTCAGCGCGTGCGACGATGTCCCAAAACCGTCTGTTCAACCTGTCGGCTGACCTCGGCAAAACATTGCGCCCTGCCCTGATCGAGATCATGGACAAGCTCAACGGTGTCCTGGAAAAAGTCACCGCCTGGGCTGCGGCCAATCCTGCACTTGTTACTACCCTATTGAAGGTCACTGCCGGCGTTGCGGCGGCCTCCATGGCGTTTGGCACACTGGCATTAGGCCTAGCCGGTATTCTCGGTCCAGGCCTTGCCATTCGCTTCATGTTCGCCCAGTTAGGTGTGCGAATCCCAAGCCTGATCGGCGGGCTATTCAGCCTGGCCAAGAATGCCCTGCCCATGGTAGCCACCGGTATCCGACTGGTGACGGCGGCCGCCATGGCCAACCCGATCCTGGCCCTCATCACCGGCATTGCTTTGGCCGCCACGCTGATCTACCAGAATTGGGAGACAGTTGGGCCCTGGTTTGCCTCGCTCTGGCAGGAGATTAAAAGTGGCTTTTCCAATGGCATCGCAGGCGTTGTTGGACTTCTGGCCAACTTTAGTCCGCTTGGGCTTATGTATAGCGCCTGGTCCGGCGTTCTGAACTACCTGGGCATTGAGCTGCCCGCCAAGTTTACCGGCTTTGGTGGCATGATCATTGATGGATTAATCAACGGCATGACCGGCCAGCTGGGTGCGCTTAGGGACTCGGTTGTAAACGTTGCCGGGGCGATGTGGACCTCTTTTAAAGAGAAGATGGGCATTCACTCGCCCAGCCGCGTATTTGCCCAGCTGGGCGACTTCACGATGCAGGGGCTAGCTGTAGGTCTAGCCAAGGGCGAAGACGGTCCTCTATCGCAAATGGCGAATACCGCCAAGCGGCTGACCGCTGCCGGTGCGGTCGCCGTTGGCGTGGGTACTGCAGCCACTCCGGCCATGGCGGGCATTACCTTTGATGATAGGCCTCCAGTTTCGCAGCGTGCTGCGCCGGCACCGGTGGCAGGCGACACCTATCACTTTACGATCAATGCCGCTCCAGGCATGGACGCGCAGGCCATCGCCAAGGCGGTACGCGCCGAGCTGGCCAGGGCCAAGTCTGAACAATCCGCACGCGGCCGCAGCAGTCTACGAGACCAGGAGTAACCCGCCATGATGATGGCCCTAGGACGTTTTATCTTTAGCCTTTCCACCCTGGCCTACCAGGAGCTGCAACGGCAAACCGAGTACCGGCACGCGAGCAGCTCGCGTGTAGGTGCGCCGCCGGCGCGTCAGTTCGTGGGTAAGGGCGACGACAGCATCACCCTGCCCGGCTGGGTCGCGCCGGAGCTTACGGGTACTGCTGCCAGCTTGGACGTGCTGCGCTATATGGCTGAGTCCGGCTCGGCCTGGCCCATGATCGAGGGCACCGGCCGCATCATGGGCGTGTGGGTGATCGAAAACATCAGCGAGACCAGGACGATCTTCTTTCGTGACGGTGCGGCTCGGCGTATCGAGTTCACCCTGTCGCTCAAGCGCATCGATAACGACCGCACCGACATATTGGGTGCCGGTATCGCCTCGGCCAATGGCATCTTGCGGAGCATCTTATGATCCGTGAAGCCATTAACCAGGCCACTGGCCAACTGCGCAAGCTGTACGACCAAGAGGTTAACGGTGCCAGCTATCCAGTCGCTATCTATAAGCTCACCGTCGACGGGACGGACATCAGCAACCTGATAGCGCCGCGGCTGATTAGCCTGGACCTGACCGACAACCGAGGCCTGGAAGCCGATCAGCTCAGCATTGTGCTGAGCGACCATGATGGCCTGCTCGCTATCCCACCGCGCGGAGCCAAGGTGCGCCTCTGGCTAGGCTGGAATACCACCGGCCTGGTCGACAAGGGCACCTATATCGTCGATGAGACCGAGCACAGCGGCGCGCCGGACGTGCTGAGCATTCGTGCCCGCAGCGCGGACCTGAGAAAGACGCTCAAGGCTAAGCGAGACGCCGGCTACACCAACACCACCCTGGGTACGATTCTGCGCACCATCGCCACCCGGCAAGGCCTCATGCCGGTCATTGCCAAGGAGCTGGACACGCTCCAGGTGCTGCAGCTGGACCAGACCGGCGAATCCGACGCCAACCTGCTCACCCGCCTGGGCGAAGATCACGATGCGGTGGCCACCATCAAGGCCGGCCGGCTGATCTTTATCCAACAGGGAAAGGGCAAGACAGCCAGCGGCGCAGATTTGGGTCATATCACCCTCACCCGCGAGGACGGCGACCAGCACAGCTACCTGCAGGCCGACCGGGAGAGCTACGAAGGCGTACGCGCGTATTACTACGATGTAAACAGCGCAAAGAAACAGCACGCCATTGCCGGTGGTGGAGACAACCTCAAGGACCTGCGACACACCTACAGCGACCAGGCCAGTGCCCTGCGTGCCGCACGCGCTGAATGGAATCGCCTGCAGCGCGGTACCGCCACCCTCACCTACCAGCTGGCCCTGGGCCGGCCGGATTTGATACCCGAACTCAGCTACACGCTCATGGGCGTCAAGGCCGAGATCGACGCGATCATCTGGCATGGCGGCAACGTCCAGCACAACCTAACCGCAGACGGTGGCTACACCACGCGGCTGGATCTGGAGGCGAAGCTTCCCGAAGACCTGGTTTCGGATCTGTTCGAGGAAGTCCAGGGCGACTATACCGGCGTGATTGCGTACTACCGTGACAAGGCGACCGGCAAAGAGGTAGCGGTGACGGCAGGTGATCAGACCAAGCCTAAGCGGTTGCACTACCTGTATGCCAATAAGCACACGGCAAAGCGCGCCGTAGAGCGGGAGTGGAAAAAGCTGCAGGAAGCAAAAGCGGCGGAATAGACACACAAAAAGTGCTTATACAGTATTGTGAACTGTATCTATATACACTACCATTCATCTAATACTGGTTGGTTATACAGTATTTTTGTGTGACAGGATCTACAAAAGGAGTTGTTTTACTGATGTACAAGCATAACGGATTTATTGCAGATCCTGTAAACATAAAAGCCCAACAAGTCAGTTGGGCTCTCCAGTTTTTAAGCCTGTTTGCACAGCTCCATACCTTTAGCTATCAGACCCGTCGGGGGTATCTTCCAAGAAGTCCCCATAGCCTCCGAGGCGGGATCAGTACGCCAGATCTGCTCAAAATCTTCCCATCCATACTTCTTGGCGTGCGTTCGCGCGGAGCCATTAAGCGCATAAGTCACGCCATTGGCTTTTACGGTGATGAGCGTAGGTGGTTCACAGGCCAGTTCGACTTGATCAACCGTGAGCGGCCATTTCTCACCGTATTCGCTCTTGCTTATGGTATTGGCAGGCTCTGCTGTATTAGTGGATTCAGAGCTGTTCAAAAGCCAGATGGTAATTCCCAAAAAGGCAAGAGTAAGAGCCAAATAATACCAGCGAGCTCCAGGCGTTTTAATGCCACAATTTGGGCAGGTTTTCGCATTAGAAACTACTTGGTGTTTGCATTTCCTGCATACAGTAAGAGCCATTTAGAAGGGTTCCTTTTTTATTTCCGACAACATCCAGCCACCTTGGCCGGAACTGGTATAGCTATATCAGTGATCGTTTTCAGACCCTTTATTAATCGATGCAACAGCGAAGGCTATATGCGTGATGGACTCCTTACTGAAGCTCGACATTTGGCGATAAAAGCCGAGCAGCCTAGCTTCTTCAGCCGACAGACTCGCCTCTTCTATAGGGACATGTTGGCCAGTGAGCACATAGAGAACATCAACCCCCTTATTGGCGAGTGCAGACAAATATTCTGCATCTGGGCTTCGCTCATCCTTTTCATATTTCACTTGGGCATTGGTCTTGATTCCGCCAATGGCACCAAAGAGGGTTTGGGACAAACAAAGCCGTTCACGCTCTTCACGCAACCGGCTGCCGATTGAACTCATTTGAATAAACTTGACCTATTGACTTAACTCAAATGGGTGATAGAGTTCGCTTGACTTAACTCAATTGAACAGTTTTGAACGGTTTTGAACTATGCCAGCGCTGCGCACACCTGCACAAGCTCGGGAAGCTCTCGAGCGGGAAGGAAAAAGTATTGCTGAGTTCGCCCGTGAACACGGATTAGATGAACCGACTGTTTACCAAGTACTAGCAGGCAAGAAGAAAGGGAGAAGAGGTATGGCCCATAACGCTGCAGTACTTCTAGGTATCAAGGACGGCGACATCATCACTGCCGTAGCAACAGAGTAAGACCAGGCGGATAAGAGGGAAACGAGAACATGAAAAAGAGCGTTCTAGAGACTCGCCGTCAGGTGGCCAGCGCAGTGATCTGTGACTACCCAGGCGGGCGCGAATGTGCAGCCGCTCGTCTGGGCATGCCGCTCAAGAAGTTCGATAACCACCTGTATGAGAACGCGGGCAGCCGTCCTCTGACTGACGACCAGATCGTCCAGCTGGAAAAGGATGCGGGTACCACGCATTTGCCGGACTACATCGCGGCCCAATACGGCGGTGTGTTCGTGAAACTCGACGAGGCAGGCAACCTGGACAACATCGATCTGTATACCTTTGCCGTGAACACTACGGTCAAGCGTGGCCTGGTCGATCAGATCATCGCCAAGGCTTTAGAAGATGGCGTCGTGGACGAAAGCGAGATAGCCCAAATATTAGCTGCACACCGTCAACACATGAGCGCACGCTGCACCGAGGTGTACTCGGTTATTGCGTTGCATTCGAAACCACCAGGCTCAAGGCATTAATCGCCTCGCCAGTTAACCAGGCCCAGCAGTATCAAAGGTAACGAGAATGAAGTACGTACCTGAAGAATTTGGCCTCAATGCCACCGCTTCCGAGGATAGGGGAGCTGCAAAACCATGGGAGCAATGGCAATGAAATGCCCATGCTGCCGTGAAAAGCTCCGTAACCGCACCACGAAAGAGGAAGTGCCATGTTTCAAAAACATCTGGCTCGAGTGCACAAACTTCGAGTGTGGGGCTACGTTCGCTGGTCATCAAGTCATTGTTCATCAACTCCGGCCCTCTGGCCTGGCCAATCCCTTCATGCAAGTGCCTATGGCACCGACCGTGACGGGCAAGCTCAAGCCCAAGATCCCGCAGGGTACAACCAAGCCAGCTTTGCTGGATAAACCCGGCCTGGAGCAGCGTCCATGAATATTCAGATCTCTGAACACTACCTGGACCGCATGCAGGCCGCTGCCCTCTCCTTCCTGATTCGTCACCAAGCCGAGCACCTGAGCAATACGGATCAGCTGATCGAGCGCGCCGTGACCCACCTCAACGAGCGGTTGCAGGTGCCAGAACACACGGCCAAGCGCCTGGTCGAGCGTGCCTATTCCGAACTCAAGCCCGAGCCCGAGCATCGCTACCTGGACGTAGACAGCAGCACCGGTCTGGTCGCCGTGCTTGTGGATCCGGAATCAGGCCGGCGTTACCGAATACCTATAGCGGAAGTCTTCGCGGCCTGTATCGACGATCCGGATCTGCCGCCTAAACCCAGCTCAACTCACTAATACCAGCCCAAAATTCTCAATGGGTTTGGGGAAGCTTTGCCCGCTGTACAAGGAAACGTTATGCAAACCGCTCAAAACACCGCTGCAAAGGTCCTGCAGCGCAAAGGTAAAACGCGCCGTGCTCCAGCTGATTCGCCGGCCTCTGCGTTTTATCTGCCAGTGGCCAAGCGGGGCAAACCGTTACCTGACCGGGACAAGACTAGGGTAGCCACGCTATCCGATGATCAACGGCGGACGTTTCTGGGCGAAGCTGCAAGACGAATCAAAATAGAGGCCTGCGAGCGTAAGGGAGCATGGCTGCGCTCGCTTGACTGCGTTCACCAGTCTGGCCGCCGTGTCAGGCAGGAAGTGTGGAGCAAGATTGCGGCCATCGCCGAGCCGATGATGGCCCGTGTCGATATCGCCACAATGGTGCTTGGCTGGATGGATAATGACGGTCAATTCCACCTGAACCTGCAGAACGGTATCGCGGTAGATGCCGAGATCCATCAGTGCTCCCTTTCGCGCACGCTAAAAATTCTGGAAAAAGCGCGCTACATCCGCCGCGAGCAGAAGCGACTGTTTCATGATGGCAAGCGCTGGATCACCCGTACCATGATTATCCTGCGGGAGCGTTTGTTCATCGAGCTGGGCCTGGCTCACCAGCTCAAGCAGGCTCGGGAGCGTAAGAAAGAAAAGCGCCGGCTAAAGCTCCAGGAAATCCAGCGCCGAGCCCAGCAGCAAGCCCTACAGCAGGCCGAGGCCTCTATGGCCAAACAAGCCCGCCGCCGTGACTTCCAGGCACGTGAGCGAATCGCTACAGAAAACCAGCAACATGAGCAGCAGGTTGGGGATGTAAGCCGGAACCCCAGAAATTTCCGTCACCCTAGTTGGGTGGGCTCAACACTCGTGTCACCAGCTACCTTCTGGAGAATCGAGCTC
>NZ_KI517374.1:0-7292 GCF_000478505.2 Pseudomonas sp. HPB0071
TTGCAGGTGCTCGAGGTCGGTCAGGGAGAGGCCCGTGCTGCGGTTCATTTGAGCGGCGCTCCCGACTGTCCGGAGCCAGGCTCGACATTGCCGTGCGGGTGCTTAACCAGACTGATGCCGGCCGCGATAACGTCCTTGGAAACGGTCACCGTGCCGGTCACGTTTTGATTGCCGGTCTGGGTGTAGTCGCCCTGGTGGTTGATCGGGCCGATGATGTTGATGCCGCCGGGGCTGGTCAGGTCGGTAATGCCTGCTTCCGGCAGGATGGCCCGCAAGCGGTGCGCGACACTGTCGTACTCGATCACTGCGCCGTCTGCATAGGTGCGGCGGTGTAGGCCGGCGCGGTCGGCGTTGGCCGGATACTGCAGGCTGCACAGGCCAGTTAAGGCAATGCCTTGCTCGGTTAGTCCGGAGGGGCTGAACAGGACGACCTGCTCACCTACCGTGGGCGGATCCCAGGTCCTATCGGCCCCGGCGCGCAGAGCGAACCAGGGCAGCCAGCCGGTCAGCAGCTCGCCACTCTGGACGCGCAGGCGTGGAGGTCGGTTGTTTTCGAGACTGCCATAGTCCACCTCGGAAACGGTTCCAAGGCGGATCAGGTTCTCGATCAGGCGGGAAAGGGCGGCGTATTCATTCATGCCGCCAAGGATGAGAGGGACGAGCGAGGCGTGCAGCTAGCGGAGGTTGTAGAAAGCGGTTTTACAAGACAAGGTGATCAAGCAAAGCACCGCGTATGATTTCCAGATCATCCTCAGACAAGCCCAGCAGCTCACGTTTGGCATAACGCACATCCGGCGCACCGCGCTCGGCTCGATCCTTTAAGCCGTACTGGTGTACTCTGGCGATCCGAGCGATCCGGCCGGTGAAGCCGACCGTTACGGCCTGCTCGCTGCCTTGGGCTTTCAGGTAGCGAGCCATCTTTAGCTTCTGAAACATCTTCTTTTTGATCCGGCCCTGCTTACCGCGTAAGTCACGCGGCTTACGCTTCTCAAAGGCGGAGCCATCCGGATTCTTTTGCGCGGTGATGCGCTTGGTTTGGTTCTTGCGGATCTCACGCGCCGCCTCCCTGGCCAGTTTGGTCCGCTCCTGCGGCTCGAGCTTGGCCAGCAGGGGATTGAGCCAGGTTTCTAGTGCGGTCAGATCGTCACTCATGGCTGGCTGCTCCGCTTGGGCATGGGTGTTTCCAGAGCCAGGGTTTCACTGCCGTCTGGTGTCTGCCATTCGGCCAAGAGTTCACCGCCGGCATACACCTGGTAATTACCGGCCGCCTCAGCCTCGGTGTACTGCGGCTCGCCGGCATGCTCGATGGAATAGGTGCCGTTATCCTGTTTTTTCACAATGACCCGCTCGGTCAATGGCAGGGTAATCGCCATATCCACCTTGCTATGGTCCAGAATATCCACCTCGAACTGGATGCCCTCGGCTGACTTCTCCAGGTTGGCCAGTAGCTCCGACTGATTGGTCCGTACCCAAGCCAGCAGCGGCAGCATGACGGCATCCGGGTGGCCGGCAAAATCGGTCAGGATGATCTGCAGGTTATAGCCGTACTCAAAGGACAGGCTCTTAGCGGCGGTGCAGCGCACCTTGCCCTGGTCGATAAAGATCAGCAGCCGGTCGGGGTTGTGCCTGAGTTCGGGCACGGCGGCCATCAGGTGAGCACGCAGGCTTTCCGGCTTATTCATGCTGGCCTTCCTGGTGATCAACGATCATGTCGACCTTGGCGGCGCAGACAGCCCAGTCGTGCTCGATAGTATCCATGTCTTCGAGTAGCTCGCCATTACGGGTTGGGCTGGTTTGGGACAGGGTGCAGCGGGTCACTACCGGACAACCACTGACCATAAGCTGCGGCGCCGGTGAGGGCGGGACGCTGCCGCAGCTGGCGAGCAACACCAGGCAACTGCTCAGCAGCCCAGTCTTTAAACGCTTGGTTTTCATCTTCCAGTTCCTTGAGTCGGGCCTTGCGTACATCGATCTCGCGGCGCAGGTCGGCCTGGACGGTTTGCAGATGCCTTTGGGCGTCTCGCTCGCCCTGCAGCGTATGGGTAAGGGTGTCGATGGTCTGTTGCCGGCTCAGGCTGTCCTGCTCGGCCTGGGTGGCTCGGCTCTCGGCACTGGCCTGGGCGGCCTCGGCCGTCTCCAGGCGCAGGTGCTGGGTCCAGAGAAATCCAGTCACGGCAACGAGCAGGGCCAGGCCATAGCCGAGTTGTTTGAGCATGCTCATAATGCGTCACAGCCCAGCCCCAGATAGACATCCAAGAGATCGAGGGCAACCTGCAGCCCTGTCAAACCAAGGTTAAGCCATAGTAATTTGACCAAAATCCGGGCGTACCGAGCGCTGATAAAGATGGAGATCTTCATGCGTGCGCCCACCCTAACCAGGAAGAATCCGCGTGCTCGGTAGAAAGCATCGCGCGGTCGAGCGGCTCCAGCTCGCCCTGGACGACCAGGCACTTGATCCCAGGCAGGGCCAAGTGCAAGGCCTCACCAAACTCATTGGCCGTCTCGAACGGTGTGTCTGCCGAAAACACAAACACATCGCCATCCTGCGGCCGTAGCCGGCGGATCTGGTTGACGTCGATCATGCGGCCTCCTTGGCCAGATCCTCGGTAGCGTGACGCTCATAGGCGCGGGCGAGCTTGATGTCGTAGAGGTTTCGCTTGTAGGCCGGGCCGTTGTATAACTCGGCCACCTTGGCCCATTTGCGCGCCTTGAGCGCGTTATGCAGAGCGGAATCGGCCAGGATGAAACGCACAAAGGCCTCGAGCTGTTGCCCTTCGCTTTCGCTCATCGCCGCCACAAAGGCCTGGACGGATTCATAGCCCAGGCGTTGCCAGTGATAGCCCATGATCTGGAACGCGCCCCAGGAGGCGGACTCCAGCGCAGCGGTCTCATCGATCTGCCGGGCCAGGGCCAGGCGCTGCCATTCGGCCGTGCCGCCGGCGTAGCCACCGGCTGTGGCGTTGACCAGGTTGGGATACTGAGCCTCAAGCTTGCCGATATCATGACCAGCCGCCTCGAGGCGCTCGCGGAAGACGTGCCGTTCAAATAAGATTTTGGCCTTACCGTTAGGCAGGAAACCCTGGCCCTGGCTTTCCACTTCGTTGATGGCGTAGACGCTGGCCAGCGATACCTCAAGTTGACCTGCTGCCTTGACCAGATCGCTGTGCTGCAGGTGCTTGCCATCGTTAATGCCCAATAGACGCGCCTGGGTCTTGGGGCCGGCAATGCCATCGGCCACCAAACCAACTTTGGCCTGATAGGCCTTAACGGCCTTTTCAGTGTCGTCACCGTACAGGCCATCCAGGCGCAGCTGCGCGCCGTTCTTGTTCAGCAGGTTTTGCAGGTCGGTAACAGGCTGGCCCTTGTCGCCGTGCTTCAAGGTAGCGGTCATTGTGCGTCCTCCACCTTTTTGCTCAGGTAGCGGTCAGCCAGGCGGCGGACGCCTTCTACACCCAGCAGGCCAATAACGCCGCCAAAGAACGGCGCAGCGCTCTGGGCAATACCAAAGAAGTCCAGGCCGGAGCTGGTGGCCAGGCTAATGGCTCCGCACAGCGGGGCCTCCAGCAGGACCTGGCGAAAGCTTCCGCCACCGTAAAGGACGCGCAGAGCGGCAACCGAGCAGCCCAGAAGGCCTGCATAGATCGTGCTCCACTCGGCTTGCAGCCGGGCGATCAGCCAGGCGTAGATATCAAAATTCTCGGGAGGCATGGTGGGCTTCTCGTTGTTCATGGTGATCAATCCCAGAGGTTCACCTGCTGCGCCTCTTGGGCTTCAGCGGCTGTGGTGGATACGTCTGGCAGGGTGACGGGGTGCCCGATCGGCAAGACAGGCCCTAACTCGGCGAGGCCCGGATTGGCCTCCAGGACCTGCTCGGTGACGCCGGCGGTTGCGCCGTAGTGCCTCCAGCAGAGTCGGTCGAGGGTGTCGTTTTGCTGCGCACGGACGGTGGTGGCCATCAGATAAGCTCCACCGTGCTGCGGCCCAGGCCGAGCAGGTCGCGGATGGCCCAGCGGGCATCGCGGCGGTACTCATCAATGCTGGGGGTGAGTTCGTCAGCGTTCTGGCTTCCTGCCTTGGTGGTGTCATAGCTGCGGTAACGCTCGTAGAGTTCCGAGCAGGCCAGGCACGACACGGCGCGGTTGTAGAGCTGCAGCAGGAGGCTGATTCCGTTGAGTTGATCCGATGGGACCTCAGCCAGCGAGGTATAACCGAGCACGGTATTACGCGCCTTGAACGCGACCAGGTCGCGGTTGGCAGAAATCATTGCGCCGGTAATAGCCACCTGCAGACGGGTATCGGTGACGCTTGAGTCGATCCGCTGGGCTGCCCGCAGCTGGCCGGCATCGATGTCAGGCCACCAGCCGTCATTGATCACGGTGAGTTCGGAGGCCTGGGCTACTGCTATAAAACCGCTCATGGTGCCGCCTTAGAAAGAGATCGCCGGTGGTCGGCGCTTCACGAAACAAGGCCAGGCCTTTTCGATCCGCGCCGAGCCGGCGGGGTGCGTGGGACGCCTGTTTAGCCGGGGGTTCCGGCGTGTTTCTTCAGGAGGCGCTCGGCGCGCTCCAGATCCTTTTTGCCGCCGCAGCGGTCATGCAGGCCGATGGCCTTTTGCAGGGATTCGATGGCCGCCTGGAGCTGGCCAGGCTGGCCAGCCTTGTCGTCATCGATGCCCTGCAGCTCGGCCTTGCCAATGGCCAGGTACAGCTTGGCCCTGGCCTCGTCAGGCATGTCCTGCTCGGCCGTGAGTTCGGCGGTACGCTTCAGGATGTCCAGGTCGAAGGTGTCGCCGGTCTTTTGCGCATTGAGCGCAGCGGTAGCGACTTCTTCAGCCACCAGGCAGCCGGTGGTACGGGCGAAGCGATCCGGCATGACAAGTCCCTTGCCCAACACATAGGCCGCGATGTCCAGCGCACCGGCAAAGTCGCCGGCATCGATACGCCAGATCATGACCGTGGTCAGCACCTCATCCTGGGCACCCTGCCCGGCTGATAAAACGCCGGCCACATAGTCGGCGTACTCCGGCAGGAGCTGCCGCTTGAGTTCGGCCTTGCCCAGAGTGGACTGGATCTGCTTTAGGCGCAGACGGTCCTGGAGCAGCTTGGCCAGCTGCAGCTCATAACGGGTGGCCCCTTCCATGGAGCCATGCGGTGAGGCCTCGGCGGCCTCCTTAGCTGCGCGTTTACGCAGCTGCATGCGTTGGGCGTGGGTCAGCATGGGTTACACCGCCTCGATGTTTTCAGCCAGCGCGACCAGACCTAAGTCTTCAATCACATAGGCATCGTTCGAGGACTGGTAGTCCGCGATGCGGTCGTACTCGGGCTCGTCTTTCAGGTAACGGCGGCGGCCGCCTTCCTGTACGTAGATCGACAGGTTGGCCAGCGTGGTGATGAACACGGTTTTGCCAGGGAAGAACGGTGCATCGACTACCGGCAGGCCACCCAGGCGGGCCTTGCTCAGGATCTCGTTAGCAGCGTTTTCTTCCACATTGGAAGCTGCGCCCTTCTCGACGGCCGAGAGCAGCTTGTCGTGCATCAGATCGCGGGAGACCAGGACGACCAGGTCCGGACGGCTGCGGTGCCACGGATCCAAGAGCTGCACCAGGTCATAGACCAGGCCATTCAGGCTCTTGTAGTCGCCGGTTGCGCCGATGGTGACTTTTTTCGAGCCTTCGACCACCTCGTCCATTACGCGGTCGGCTGCACCTTCGCGGATCTTCTGGAGCCAGCCCTTGTTCACGTCCTGCAGGAGCGGATTGGCAGCGATATCAGTCGCAGCAGCGGCGCTGATGCCATTGAAGCCGATCATAAGACGGTCAAGGGCCTGGCGATCCGTGATGGCCTTGGACAGGCGCACCTGGAAGTCTGGAAACTTGGCCCAGGCATCGATCAACGGATAGGGAAAGGCACTGTCAAAGTTGGTCTGCTTGCAGCTATAGCTGTCCTTGTTGAGCGCGCTGCGGTCGGCCGGATTACGGCGGTTTCCACCGGCCGTATTGGTACGGCCAGCAATGGGGCCATTCACGCCCAGCAGAATGGACTCACCTTCCTGCTCGGTGACGGTGATAACGTTGATCTTTTGCAGCAGCGCACTGGATTCCTGAATCGCAGTTTCCAGTTTCTGCTGAACGCTGGGCGCGACGTTGAATTTCACAATGGCCGAAGTAATGCCATTGAGCTTGGCCACCTGGTCCAGGTAACCATTGAATAGAGCACGTGTTTCGTTGCGCATGGGGTTCTCCCAGAGATGCGGCGGGTTTTAGTAAGCGGTGAGGATCTGGCCAGCGCTGCCGGTGGCCGGCGGACGCTGCTGCTGGCTGTGGTCGGCGGTTTTGCCAAGGGTGTCGGTCAGCTCGTTGAATCGAGCCTGTAGCGCGTCCAGGCTTGTGCTGAATTCACCCTGTTGGGTCTGCACTTTGGCAAGGTCTTCGCCTTGGTCACGGACGTGGCCGGCCAGCTCGACCACGGCTTCGCCAAACTGGGCAAACGCCTGGTTGTCCTCGGCCTGCTTGCTCTTGAACATGTCCTGGATGCGCGTAAACAGCGCAGCGCCCAGACCGGTTTTTTCCTGCACTTCTTCCAGCTCGATGCAGGTTTCTTCGCAGGCGGTGAACAGGTTGTCCGGGGATTGTTTGCGGGCTTTCAGGGGGCTGGCTTCAGGGTTTTGCGCAGCAAAGGTCAGCATCTCGGTGCCGATGCTGGCTGGGCTGTCAGTCACAGCCAGACCCACCAGATACGCTTGGCCGCTGGAGCCAAACTTCTCGTTGACCTCGATGGAGGTGTACACCTTTTGCTTTAAGTTATTGACCATGTTCACCAGGTCGTCGGTAGGCTCGATCTGGGCAAACAGGGCCAGCTTTTTCTCGCCATTGATCTCGACTTCCTGGGTAGATAAGGCCAAGACATCTCCATAAGCGCGGAAGGGGGAATCAGCCAGAGTGCTGCGGAAGTGCTCCATCCAGATGCGCGCGCCGTAGACCTTGGGGTCGTAATTGGCGGCCATCTGCTCAATCCAGCTGCGCTCGATGGTGCGGCCGTCCGTGGTTGCGCCTTCGACGGCGACACGGAACTGCTTGGAACGGAATTTCTTTTTAGTGCTCATGCCGTGAGGTCCTCAATGCGGGGGATCGCGGGGTGCGGTGGCAGTGAGGGCATGGTCGTTTTGTGGGGGACGTGCGGCAACGAGCCGAGGTTGTAGATCGGCCGTTTACAAGATGCGGTGCTAAGCAGATGAGGATCGAGGCGGCAGACTGACGGCCATCAAACACAGCCAGTCCTGTCATGAACGAAGCC
>NZ_KI517375.1:0-1224 GCF_000478505.2 Pseudomonas sp. HPB0071
CTAAGAGGGTGTAGACAAAATATACCTGGAGTAAGCTGACCCTCTGGTTCTAAGCCTTTGGGGTCTGTTTATGACTAAGCATAACAGGACTGAAAAAGCCTCAGCTATGGTCAATCGGGGTGGTCGCCCTCGAGCATTCACGCCTTCCGATATTCAAGTATTGCTCAAAATCGTGGCTGAGCATCCACAGGCATCGCTCGATGAGATCGCTAACGAACTCTACCGCCAGAGCGGGCTACAGGTGTGTTCCGCTACGATTAGACGCTGCCTACGTGCTCAGGGCATCGTACGGTTAAAGGTCAAACGTCACGTCTACACACCCGCTCAGGCAGGTAAACGCTATGGCTATACCCAGGCCCATCGTCGTGAACAGGTGACACCTTATAGTACAAGCCTCACTGATGCCGAGTGGGCTCTGGTTGCTGATCTTTTCGAACGTGACCCTGGTACCCGTGGAACTCCGCCCCGTTACGCTCGACGTGAGCTGGTCGATGCCTGTTGTTATGTGCTGCGTACCGGCTGTGCCTGGCGTCTGCTGCCTACATCATTTCCACCTTGGCAGGCCGTCTATAAATCCTTCGCACGCTGGGTAGAGGCTGGTACCTTCGAGCAACTGCAGGATCGCCTTCGCGAACAATGGCGCAAGCGCATGGGCCGCGGCGTCCAACCCAGCGCTACGGTCATTGATGCGCAATCGACTCGTGCTTCTCCTCAAGGCGGTGAAAGCGGCTTTGACGCTGGCAAAAAGGTCAAGGGTAGAAAGCGCCACCTGATCGTCGATACCCTGGGCGTATTGGTAGCCATAACGATCACAGCGGCTAATGTTCAGGATCGTGATGCGGCAGCGGCTGTTGTTGAGAAGGCCTGCAATAAGGTGCCATGTATGCAGAAGCTCTATGCTGACGGCGCTTATGGAGGAAGTCGTGCCCGGGCGATCGAAAACGCTCATGCGCTTGTGGTCGAAGTGGTGCGGCGACCGGGCAATGGCGCTACCGGAACCTTGCAAACTGCTCTGGCTCTGCCTGAGAGAGGGGCTGGGTTTACTGTTCTGCCGAAGCGTTGGGTCGTAGAACGTACCCACGCTTGGATCGAACGTTGGCGACGCACCCTTATGCACCATGATCGCAAGCTCTCGGTCGCTGCAGCCTGGGTATGGCTGGCCAATGCGCGTATCTTGCTCAATAGACTGGCTTGAAAGGTTTTGTTTTGTCTACACCCTCTAAG